>NZ_JBWLUQ010000001.1:2500-2715000 GCF_056504635.1 Blautia sp. HA8986 | reverse complement strand
TAATATCTACGCATTTCACCGCTACACTAGGAATTCCGCTTACCTCTCCGGCACTCAAGACGGGCAGTTTCCAATGCAGTCCCGGGGTTGAGCCCCAGCCTTTCACATCAGACTTGTCCATCCGTCTACGCTCCCTTTACACCCAGTAAATCCGGATAACGCTTGCCCCCTACGTATTACCGCGGCTGCTGGCACGTAGTTAGCCGGGGCTTCTTAGTCAGGTACCGTCAATCTCTTCCCTGCTGATAGAAGTTTACATACCGAGATACTTCTTCCTTCACGCGGCGTCGCTGCATCAGGGTTTCCCCCATTGTGCAATATTCCCCACTGCTGCCTCCCGTAGGAGTCTGGGCCGTGTCTCAGTCCCAATGTGGCCGTTCACCCTCTCAGGCCGGCTATGGATCGTCGCCTTGGTGGGCCGTTACCCCACCAACTAGCTAATCCAACGCGGGTCCATCTTATACCACCGGAGTTTTTCACACTGAGCCATGCAGCTCTGTGCGCTTATGCGGTATTAGCAGTCATTTCTGACTGTTATCCCCCTGTACAAGGCAGGTTACCCACGCGTTACTCACCCGTCCGCCACTAGAAACAATCTAAATCTGCCGAAGCTTCAATAAAAGGTTTCCCGTTCGACTTGCATGTGTTAAGCACGCCGCCAGCGTTCATCCTGAGCCAGGATCAAACTCTCTGATAAAGTGTTTGAATCTTTTACTCAAGACAACCGTTTGGCTATCTCTCGTTTTTACTGCTTTTGGTTTGTTTAAACCGTTCTTTAAATGTAAAGAAATTTTCGAGAATCGTATGTGTTTCACTGTTTAGTTATCAAGGTTTGTTGCGTCTGTCTCTCAGACAGCTCGTTTATTTTATCTCATCTCAAATCGTTTGTCAAGTACTTTTTTCAACTTTTTCCAAACTCTTTTTTGATGAATCTCTGTCTCGCTGACAGCTTGTTTACTTTATCATGTCTGCAAGCATTTGTCAACAAGTTTTTTCATTTTTTTGAAAAATTTATTTTTTTCAAAAAAATAACGGAGAAGGAGGGATTTGAACCCTCGCGCCGCGTTAGCGACCTATACCCTTAGCAGGGGCACCTCTTCGGCCTCTTGAGTACTTCTCCAGACTCCGAACTTATAATTTCTCATTAAATTGGAGCGCATTTCTTCTGTGTTTTCATCCGAAACGCATGGTTTATTATAGCTGAAGGTGCTATGTTTTGTCAACACTTTTTTTTATTTTTTTACATTAATTTTATTCTACTATGATAGATATGGAATCGAAAAATGGATATACTGTAGTGCTAATGGCTTTACAGCCTTTAGATCCATCAGAAAAGAAGCCGCACATCTATGCGGCCTCTCAGTATTATTGATATATTTTTTTATCAGATCATCCAGAAATTATCTGTGCAGACAATCTTTCTGTAGGTCTCAAACTTGAACCACTTATTATGGAACTCTGACTTATTATCAGTTGATTTAAACTCATCCAGGAACTGCTGGTAATCGGCATTGCTGCGGATTTCGAGGGCAAAGCCTCTCTCATCCACAACAGGAAGTCCCATAAAGGCATACTTGTCTAACGTAATAATATCCAGTACCTTTTTATCACGGATCAGAACAGCCGCATTATCCTCCAGAGAAACAATATCAAAATAGCCCGGATATTCAAAGCTGTCACCCTCAACAGGCACAGTATCCCCTACATGATAAGTCTTAACCTCTTTATCCGCTTTGGAAAGCAGTGCATTCTCAAGGTTAAAATAGAACTCTTCAAAAATATAACCGCCAACCTTCACGTCATCCTTCTGGAAATAAGGCTTCTCTCCCTCAGTATCAACCGACTCCACAACACCACATGCAGAAGTCATATGGCTCACACGGTCGATCAGGATCAGCTCACCAAGAGTCTTATTCTTTTTAAACTCATCCAGCACAACCTTATCAGAAAGACCGATCCTGCACAAAGCAATCTCATTCTTCTCGATTGTATCTGCATGCAGATGCTCACCGGTATTTACATCCGTCTTAAACTCAATACTCTTAACCACACCTGCGATTTTTTTTGTACCAAGCTTCACAAGATACTCCTTGCCCACTTCAAGCCTGGAATCATCCATCCAGAGAAGCGTAGCCTCAAAGCCCTTTGCCACTGGAATCTCATCACTATTGGTAAGAACACAGCCACGGCTTACATCCACCTCTTTATCCAGCTGGATCGTAACAGCCTGGCCTGCAACAGCCTCTTCACGATTGTCACTGCCCACCAGAATCGTCTTAACAGCCGCTGTCTCGTTGCTTGGAAGCGTTGTGATGATATCACCTACACGAACCCGGCCACTCTCGATCTGGCCCTGGAAGCCGCGAAATTCATGATTCGGACGAGAAACACGCTGAACAGGCAGATAAAACTCACTGACATTCTCAGCCTCTGAAACATCCACAGTCTCAAGATGCTCCAGAAGAGCTTTACCCATATACCAGGGCATATTCGGAGACTTCTTCGTTACGTTATCACCCTCTGTAGCACTGACAGGAATGATCACAACATCCTGAAGCCCCAGAGTCTCAGAAAGCTCATTAATATCCTTTACAATCTCATTAAAACGGCTCTCACTGTAATCAACAAGATCCATCTTGTTAACAGCAAAGACGAAATGATGAATACCCATCAGAGCGCAGATACGTGCATGACGCCTTGTCTGCACCAGAACACCCTGCTTCGCATCCACAAGAATAATGGAAAGCTGAGCAAAGGAAGCTCCAACCGCCATGTTTCTTGTATACTCCTCATGCCCTGGAGTATCCGCAACGATAAAGCTTCTCTTATCTGTTGTAAAATAACGATACGCAACATCTATAGTGATTCCCTGCTCACGTTCTGCCATCAGACCATCCAGAAGAAGAGAATAATCAATGGCGCCTCCTCTGGAACCTACCTTGCTGTCCAGAAGAAGGGCTTTTTCCTGATCCGCATATAAAAGCTTGGAATCATAAAGAATATGACCGATTAGTGTAGATTTTCCATCATCTACACTTCCGCAAGTGATAAATTTCAGTAATCCGCTCATCCTAGAAGTACCCCTCTCTCTTTCTTTTTTCCATGCTGGCAGCTCCGCCGTCGGAATCGATAACACGTGTAGTTCTCTCAGATTCCACAGAGCTTAAAGTCTCGTCAATGATCTCGTCCAGTGTCTCCGCGTCAGACTCGATACCACCTGTCAGTGGATAGCATCCGAGTGTACGGAAACGTACCTTTTTCATCTGCGGCTCCTCACCTGGGTTCAGGCGCATTCTGTCGTCATCCACCATGATAATATTTCCGTCTCTGTATACAATCGGACGCTCTTTTGCAAAATAAAGAGGAACGATCGGGATATTTTCTCTCTTAATGTACTGCCAGATATCAGTCTCAGTCCAGTTGGAGATCGGGAAAACACGGATACTTTCACCTTTATTGATCTCAGTATTATAAAGTTTCCACATCTCCGGACGCTGATTCTTCGGGTCCCAGGCCTGCTCTGCATTACGGAAGGAAAAGATACGCTCTTTTGCACGGCTTTTCTCCTCATCACGACGACCACCGCCAAATGCAGCTGTGAAACCATATTTCTTAAGGGCCTGCTTCAGAGCCTGTGTTTTCATAATATCTGTGTATGCGGAACCACTGTCAAAAGGATTGATTCCCTGCTTCACACCATCCTGATTAATGTACTCAAGCATTTCGATTCCCAGGTCCTTCGCGGTTTTGTCACGGAACTCGATCATCTCTTTAAATTTCCATGTTGTGTTTACATGAAGAAACGGGAATGGCGGTTTCTCCGGGTAAAAAGCTTTCATCGCAAGATGAAGCATTACAGAACTGTCTTTTCCTATAGAATAAAGCATTACCGGCTTTTCGCACTCTGCTGCAACTTCACGGATGATGTAAATTGCCTCCGCTTCCAGCTCATCCAAATGTGATAATCCACTCATATCTGATCTCATCCTCCTGTTCCGGCCGCCAAAACCGGCAGCACCTGTTTTCTAGTATTTATTCGAATTTCGTCGATCCACATCGATCACGGATGTGGAACCGTCTGTTTTTGTAATGATCCAGTGAAGGATATCACCTTCGCTTTTTACATTCATGATACTTCCGTTACCACCGATATCCGCACCAAGGAAAAAGTCAATGGCGCCGGCTTTACATTCCTTTACACAGGAAACGCAGCCCCAGCAGTTTTTCGGATATTTCATCACGGCTTTTTTGTCTTCCATGACGATCAGAGTTCCCGGACATACTTCACTGCATTTTCTGCAACCAACACATTTTTTCTGATCAATTCGTATGCTCATATGTGTCCTCCTTTACAATGTCACGGAAAATCATCCTGATCTCGCCGTTTTCCAGTTTCGAATTTACATATTTATAAAATTTCTCATCTGTTTCCGGATGATCCAGATTTTCGTTGAAAGAATGCCATCTGGTCTCTTTGCGGTTTTTCAGATGAGCGATCAGTGAACGGCACACAATGAGACGCTCACGAAGTTCGTATGCAAACATCAGCTCATGCATATCTGCTGCCGCTGTTTTTTCGGCAAGAGCCTGAAGCTGAAGGATTTTTTCATCTGCAAGAGCAAGCTGCTTCTCATTAAACTGATAATTGGAAGCAATTCCTCCCGCATATTCATCCATGACCTTCTGCATAGCTTCCTCAAGCTCCTCAATGGAAAATGCCGGTGCATCTTCATTACGGAACTTTTCATACCGGGAAAGGATCTTCTCTTCCTGAACCTTGATCGCCGCCTCTGTCTGAATATCAGCCTCTTTCAGAGTTCCTGCACCAAACTGTTTCACCATATCCAATGCTGCAAGCTTTCCTTCTGCAAGAGCTCCTGTCACATATTTCTGCGGACATCCGCCTGCAACATCACCAGCAGCATACAGCCCCTTTACCGTGGTTTCACGGCCTGTATTTACCCAGTAGCCGCTGGCTGTATGACCGCCTACGATATACGGCTCTGTTCCCTGAATCTCAACATCCTGCTCGCTGGGGTCCTTTCCGCTTTCGATCCATTTCAGAGTCTGGCTCGGTGCCATGTTGAGATAAGCCTTCAGAAGATCTTCGTCCTGTTCCTTCGTGATCCCTGTAGTCTTCAGGTAACACGGTCCGTGACCAAGCTGATTTTCCCGGACTGTTCCATAAACTCTCTCGCTTGTGGTCAGTCCATATTTTGTCTCATAGATCTCGCCTGCTGCATTGATCTGTTTTGCGCCAACACCCTGTGCGATGGTTCCCGTAGGAGCAATGGTATCCTTGCAGCGAAGTGCGATAAAACGCATCTCAAAGGACGTCATCTCCGCACCTGCCAGAATTCCCATTGCGTATCCGGCGCCTGTGTTAAACGGCGGATACCACATCTTATGTCTGGAAAATCCCGGATTGTTCGGTTTATAAAGTCCAGCCGCTCCACCTGTTGCAACAAGAACTGCTTTTGCCCGGATAATGTATGCGGTTTCTTCCATAATAGAGAAACCAACCGCTCCGTAAACCTGTCCGTCTTTCACAAGAAGGTCTGTGATATTTACATAATTCAGAACGTCTACATTCTCAGCTTTATGAACTGCATCAGCAAGAAGAGGTTTAAAATTCTCACCGTTGATCTTGATGTTACGGTTTCCTCTGGCAACATAATCGCCATTTTCATCCTTCAGGATCACAAGCCCAAGCTTCTCCATTTTTGCGGTAACTTCGTTGAAATTCTCCGCTGCTGTAAGAAGAAGGTCCTGCCTTACGATACCGGCAGCATCCTTTGTGGCATAATCTACATAATCCTGAGGTTTGCGGCCTTTTACGATGTAAGCATTGATGGCATTAACACCGGCTGCCAGACAGCCGCTTCGTCTGATATTTGCTTTTTCTGCGATCAGTACCCTGCCGGCTTTCTGTTCTGAGAGAACCAGCGCTGCATAGCAGCCTGCGGTACCTCCGCCTATGATCAGCACATCGGTTGTAATTTCTTTTGTGTTTAATCTGTTTTTCATACTCATCACTCTGTTATCTGAATCTCATGTACAGTTACATTTTTTTCTTTGTCTACGCCGAAGGCCTTCAGCACCGGGTTTTCTGCATCCATAAGGGAGAGGATCAGATATTCGATGTTCGGGTCAAAAGCAAGTCGTTTGTCTTCTTCGGAAGGCCTTGACGGAGACTCCGGATGAGAATGAAAGTTTCCGATCATCTGATATCCGTTCTGACGGATATCTTTGATCGCGCTCAGCTGTTCTTTCGGGTCCATGGAAAAGTGCTCGTTGCTTTCATCGATGTTTGTCAGCAGATACACCTTCTCGATGGTTTTTACATCGCCCTCAATGATCCCGCCCAGAAGGCCGCAGGACTCATTGGGAAGTCCCTTTCTGCAGTGGTCTAATATTTTTTCGTAATCTTCTTTTTTTAATTTCAGCATCTCGTGGCCTCCAATGGGTTTCTATACTTAATTTACAGAGTCTGCACCCGCAGACAGTTCTTTAGTGTTTCAGTTCACACACAGCCTGCTCATAATCGATCAGTTCTGTGATCGTCGGATCATCGCCGCATACCGGACAATGATGATTCTTCGGAAGCTTCACGGTACGGAAGGTCATCTTCAGTGCATCGTAGGTGAGAAGTCTTCCTGTAAGAAGATCACCCTGTCCGATGATGTACTTGATCGCTTCCATTGCCTGAAGGCTTCCGATCACGCCGCCCATGGCTCCGATCACGCCAGCCTGCTTACAGGTCGGTACGGCGTCCTTTGGTGGCGGGCTCTGGAATGCACATCTGTAGCATGGTCCCTGTCCCGGGACGTAGGTCATCAGCTGTCCCTGGAAACGGATGATACCTGCATGTGAAAAAGGTTTCTCGGCCATTACACAGGCATCGTTGATAAGGAATTTTGCAGGGAAGTTGTCTGTTCCATCCAGAATGAAATCGTAATCTTTGATCAGATCCATAATGTTGCTGGAATCTACAAATGTATGATATGTATTTACGGTAACGTCCGGGTTGATGGCTTTCATAGTCTCAGCCGCAGACTCTACTTTCAGTTTGCCAACATCTGCAGTTGTGTGGATGACCTGTCTCTGAAGATTGGAAATATCTACCTCATCTGCATCTACGATTCCGATTGTTCCCACACCTGCTGCTGCAAGGTAAAGGGCTGCCGGTGCTCCAAGTCCGCCGGCTCCGATGATAAGAACCTTGGCATTCAGAAGCTTTTTCTGGCCTTTTACTCCGACCTCTTTCAGAATGATGTGGCGGGAGTAACGCTCAAGCTGCTCATTTGTAAAAGCCATTATCTTGCGCCTCCTCCCATGTAGTACAGGAACTCAACAACATCGCCGTCCTTTACCTCTGTCTCCGGAACGTCTGCCTTGCTGATGAATTCATCGTTGATAGTTACGGTTACATACTCAGGACTTTCGATATCCTCTTTCTCAATAAGCTCTGTAAGCTTCAGTCCATCTTCGTACTCTTTTTTATTTCCTGCAACTGTGATTGTCATTTCTCTGTTCTCCTATTCTTCAACTTTTCTTACGATCAGTGTATAAGTTCCGTCTTCGTTGTCCTCGAGCTTCAGGATCTGATGTCCTTCTTCCTTCACACTTCTCGGCACATTCTGTACCGGCTCGCCATCGTTCATTTTGATCGCCAGGATCTGTCCGTCATCCAGCTCTTCAAGTGCTACCTTTGCTTTTACAAAGGTTACCGGGCAGACCACATCGGTAATATCTACTGTATCATCAATCTTAATATCAGCCATTGTATGCTCCTTTCAAAACTTCCTGAAGTTTCTCAGCACCTACCCGGTCGATGGTGAATTTAAAACGTTCTCCCGGATTTGCATGATCATCAAAGAACTGGATTGCTGCGTCTGTCACTCTGAAAAGCTGCTCCTCAGAGGTGATCAGTGGAAGGAATTCCTGTCCCTTGCTGATGTGATTTCCAAACGTTCCGCCAAAGGAAACGATATATGCTTCGTTTACATCCCATGCATCTACAGGACAGGATTTTGCACATCTGCCGCAGTAGTTACATTTCTCTGTGTCGATCACCAGCTTGTCATCCTCAAAGGAGATAGCGTTTTCTCTGCAGGCCTTTTCGCAGACACCACAGTGGATACATGCGTCTTCTTTCCAGCTGACCTGAGCTGCTCCCTTGATTCCTACATCATTCTCCTCTGCCTTCAGACAGTTGTTCTGACATCCGGTAACACCGAATTTGAATTTATGAGGAAGCTCTCTTCCGAAATATCTCTCATTTAATTTCACCGCAATGTCATAGCTGTTGATATTTCCGCTTGGACAGACAGCATTACCCTGGCAGGCTGTAACTGTACGGACTCTCGGTCCGCAGACACCGGGCTTGCATCCGCCTTTCGCAAGATCATCTTTTACATCATCAATATCATCTAATTTAATGAACGGAATCTCAACTCCCTGTCTGGAAGTAAGATGTACATATCCGTCACCGTATTTCTCAGCCACTTCTGCGATTTTCTTAAGATTCTCTGCTGTAAGCGTACCGCCTACACAGGCAAGACGAAGAGAAAAATTATTCTTCTGCTTCTGTCTCATGAAACCACCTTTTTTTAATGTAGCGTAATCTACTTTTGCCATAACGAATTCTCCATTTCTCTGCTGGTGCAGCTCCTGGTACATCGTTTTCGGTGTACCAGATTTTATCGGTTATTTTCTATCGCTTGTTTGAAATCTTCTTTTAAATCTTCAATATCTTCAATTCCCACACTGATACGGATCAGATCCTCGAATACTCCGGACTGCAGCTTCTCTTCATCGGAAATGTGTGCCGCGATGGTGGATTCAGGATGAATGACCAGTGTCTTCGTGTCTCCGATGTTGGAGATGATCAGAGGAATCTTCAATGAATTAATAATGGAAAAAGCCTTCTCCTTACTTCCGGTTCTTACGGTTACAATAGCTCCGTAGCCATTCTTAAACTGCTTTTTTGCAATTTCGTGATAAGGGCTTTCTTCCAGTCCCGGATAATTTACTTCAATGTCACCACCAAGGCTCTGTAAAAATCTCGCAAGCTCCAGTGCATTGTCACACTGTCTCTGCATTCGAAGTCCCAGGGTTTCCAGTCCCAGATTATTAAGAAAAGCATTCTGCGGAGCAAGACACGCGCCGGTATTCCGGAAAAGTCCGTTTCGAAGTTTGGCGATGTATGCAAATGGTCCGAATTTCCGGTATGGAGCAAGTCCCGGATATCGGTCAGGGTCCCATTTCAGACCCTTACCACAGACAAGAATGCCGCTGATGGCATCACTGCTTCCATTAATATATTTGGAAGAGGAATGAACCACGATGTCAGCTCCAAGCTTCAGTGGCTGGATCAGATACGGTGTTGCCACGGTGTTGTCTACGATCAGTGGTACGTCATACTTATGTGCCACTTCTGCAACTGCCTGGATATCGGTAACGTCCAGCTTGGGGTTTCCGATAGTCTCCGCGAAAACAAGTCTCGTCTTCTCTGTGATCTCTGCCTCAAAAGCTTCCGGCTTATTCTCTTTCACATATTTTACGGAAATCCCGAAAGGCTTCAGATCATCGAACAGCTCCACAGTTCCGCCGTACAGTCCGCAGGCCGCTACGATCTCATCTCCGGCCTGAAGAATGTTCAGAAATGCATTGGTCAGTGCTGCCATTCCGGAAGCACAGGCCACACTGCCGATTCCATCCTCCAGCATAGTCACTCTTTTCTCAAAGGACTCTACCGTAGGATTGTTGATCCTTGTATAGGAGAAGCCCATTTTTTTATTGTCAAAAATTTTCTCCAGGTCTTCCGCGCTGTCATGTCGGAATGCGCTGCTCTGATAGATCGGAACCTGTGTGGCTCCCTGTGGATATTTCTCATTGGTGCCGTGAAGCAGCCCTGTATTAAAGCCGTATTCGTTCATAGCCTCTTCCCTTTCTTTTGTTGACACTTATATTAGCCTACTATTCATAGTATGTCAATAGGAAAACTGGATTAAATGTATTTTTTTGTGTACACAACTATACAGCAGCATGGTACAATTATAGCAATTACGGGAATTACAGCCCCACCCTTGATTTCCGCGTCCGGCTGTTCAACATTCTCGCCTTGGGAGGCACTGTGATCAGCCTGATCTTTCTCATCGTTTTTCCGGTGATGTTTTTTACCAGCGGCGGATATCATGGCGGTATGCCGGCCTTCTTCGTGTTTGCCATTATCTTTACCGTGCTGATGCTGGAAAAAATACGGGCTCTGATCGTTTCTCTGCTGGAGATTATTTTGTAAAAATTTATGATCCGTAGACAGTAACTGAACAACTGCTGCACAATTTATCAGGAGGTGCCTATGCATAAAAAAATCTTATTTCTTTTAACAGGTGCGATCGCTCTTTCCATATCTGCAGTCCCAGTCCTCGCTTCTGACCCGCCAACCGATGACGGTCAGTACATCTGGCAGGATGAAAACGGAGATTACTGGTACCGCAAAAAATACGATCTTCTGTCCACCATCAGCCAGTACTCCGAGGATGCCTCTGACGAATGGAAGGAAATGTATGACACCTATCTGGATACCATAAACGGAATCCGTATGATGGATGGTTGTTCCCTGACCGAAGGAAGCCATACCTGATCCCCCTGCCCCTTCTGCCGTTATTTTGCAGACCGGAAGATTCATAGCTGTATCTCCGTTGCAAAAGGCACATCATATTTACACAAAAGAAGCTGCAGAACTTGAGTCTTCATTGTTCTGCAGCTCCTTTGTGTTGTTCTATCTGATCATATCTTCTATCGGTTATCCTTCATAAATCTGATCAAAAATCCCTCCATCTGAAAAATGTGTTTCCTGTGCCTTTTTCCATCCGCCGAAATCATCAATGGTGACAAGATTGATGTCCAGGTCAAACACATCTGAGTATTCCTTCAGAATATCCTGATTTGACGGACGGTAATAATTATCACCTGCGATCCGCTGTGCTTCATCGGAATAGAGATAATTCAGATATTCCTCTGCCACATCTCTGGTGCCTCTTTTGTCTACGACTTTATCGACTACTGCTACTGACGGCTGTGCAAGAATGCTGATGCTTGGTGTTACGATTTCGTAGTCGTCCGGATAATCTTTTACGGAAAGATAGGCTTCATTTTCCCAGGCGATCAGCACATCTCCCTGTCCGTTTTCTACAAATGAAGTTGTTGCACCTCTGGCTCCGGTATCAAGGACAAGTACGTTTTTGTAAAGATCTCCGATGAATTCTTTAATCTTATCTTCGTCTCCGTTATATTTATCTTTTGCATAGGCCCAGGCTGCTAGGTAATTCCATCTTGCTCCGCCGGAGGTTTTCGGGTTTGGTGTGATCACACCTACATCTTTCTTTACCAGATCATCCCAGTCCTTGATATTCTTGGGATTTCCTTTTCTCACAAGAAATACAATAGTCGAAGTGTATGGAGAGCTGTCCTCCGGAAATTTGTCCACCCACCCGTCATCGATGAGTCCTGCATCCTGGATCGCATCCACATCATACTCCAGTGCCAGTGTTACCACATCTGCTTCCAGTCCGTTGGCAACCTCAAGTGCCTGCTTGCCGGAACCACCATGGGACTGCGTGATCTCAACATCCTGGCCTGTTTTTTCTTTCCAGTGTTCCTGAAAAATCTTATTGTACTGTTCGTAAAGCTCTCTGGTCGGATCATAAGATACATTTGTAATGCTGACGCTGTCCGCCGCATAGGTTGTCACTCCTGTAAGGTTTCCAAGTGCCGCTACTGCTGCAAAAGCTGCTACTACTGATCTCCATCTTCTTTTCATAATACTTACCTCCTGTGTTTGCCTCGTGTTTTGTTGTTGGGGCTATTATAAACATGAGTAAGTCCATATGAAAACTGTTAGATTGGAAACCGTTTTCAGGAGATTTCAGAAACAGGGATCTTTTTGCTAATTTCACAGGTTTTTATACTGATTTTCAGCTGTTATCCATATATTTCTCACTCTTTTTTACATATATTTATCGCCGTTGAAAGCTTTTGTGAAAACGCAATCAGCCTTGCAAGACAGTTATCCACACCCGTCCTGAAAAATCGCTTTTTCGAGTGGATGGTTTTCCACATATTCCACAAAAATTATCCCCTGACACCTATGTAATCGTTCCAGGTTTATATTAAGCGAATGTTCAAAATCCACTTTGTCGCATACCCAAGAACATAAATTTTTTCTTTACAGATAGATATAATCATTCATCACCGGCTGCAGACCATGATCTTTCAGTGCATTAAAAACTTCATCCACAGATCTTCCGTCTGAAATCTCAAACTGGTCATCACCTTTATCCTCAATATCATCTACATGACTTCCGATTCCTGTGCTGACACCTGCGGATATTTTTGTTGCAGCAATATTCACCAGATTATCACGGACACGCTCGCACTCTCTGGTAGATACGGTAATGCTTGCAAACGGCATAAACAGGCGATATGCACAAACTACCTGCAGAAGCTGCGGTTCGTGGACATCCTTCGGATTGATCCGGTCGTTGTTGATGATCGGACGAAGTCTTGGGCAGGAAAAAGCAATCTCTGCGTGTGGATATTTTCTCTGCAGAAGATATGCGTGATATCCGGTTGCAAAAGCATCCTTCCGGAAATCATCCAGTCCCAGAAGTGCCGCAAAACCAACGCCTCGCATGCCGCCTTTTAACGCACGCTCCTGAGTATTTAATCTATATGGAAAAATCCTCTTATGTCCTGCCAGATGCAGTGTCTCATACTTATCAGAATTATAGGTCTCCTGAAAAACAGTTACATAATCTGCGCCGCATTTGTGAAGATATGCGTACTCATCAGAATTCATCGGATATACCTCAAGGCCGACTACCTTGAAATATTTCCGGGCAATCTCACAGGCCTTTCCGATATATTCTACATTGGATTTGGATTTGCTCTCACCGGTAAGGATCAGGATCTCCTGAAGTCCGGTTTCTGCAATGGCTGCCATTTCTTTTTCGATCTCATCTGCATTCAGCTGTGCACGGCGGATTTTGTTATGACAGTTAAATCCGCAGTAAATGCAGTAGTTCTCACAGTAGTTTGCAATATAGATCGGTGTAAACATGCAGATACTGTTTCCAAAATGTTTCCTTGTTTCGATCCGTGCAGCCTGTGCGATTTCTTCCAGAAGTGGAAGTGCTGCTGGCGAAAGCAGGGCTTTAAAATCCTCCGGCGTACGGTTGTCATGAGCAAGTGCCCTTCGTACATCTGCTTCTGTATATTTATCATAATCATATGCATTCATTGCAGAAATAACCTGATCCATTACATCAGATTCTTCCAGCTGCTCCATATCCGGAAGGTATTTCATATGATCGATACGGTTCTTTTTCATATCTTCCAGAATTTCTTCATTTACGATACTTTCATTAAAATGGCCGTCCTGCTGACTGGCCTGTACTGTTTCTGCCATTACTCTTATGTCGCTCCTCTCATATATTGCAGCAATGTTCTGTTTCTCACTGATGCATATCCATAAACTCAATTTCAATTAAAACCAGACAATACCTGCGATTCACTGCACAGGCAGCTCCTGTCCCCCGCTTAGTGTTCTGCGTTCAATCATTCATTTATCAATTTTACTCATGCAGAAATCCTGTCAGCGGTGAAGACGCACTTGCACCTCTTTCCAGAGTTCTTCCCATGCCGGAAAGGTATGCACTTCTTCCTGCCTCAATAGCTTTCTTAAAGGCTTCCGCCATAACACGAACGTCTCCTGCAGTTGCAATAGCTGTATTTGCCATAACCGCTGCTGCACCCATTTCCATTGCTTCACATGCCTGTGACGGGCGGCCGATTCCAGCGTCTACGATGATTGGAAGGTCGATTTCATCGATGAGGATCTGGATAAATTCTTTTGTGCAGATTCCTTTGTTTGAACCGATCGGAGAGCCAAGTGGCATTACGCAGGCAGCTCCTGCATTTACCAGATCTCTGGCTGCATTCAGA
The DNA here is from genome assembly GCF_056504635.1 of Blautia sp. HA8986. Classification (NCBI taxonomy): domain Bacteria; kingdom Bacillati; phylum Bacillota; class Clostridia; order Lachnospirales; family Lachnospiraceae; genus Blautia; species Blautia sp. HA8986. The sequence continues at coordinate 2,700,990 of NZ_JBWLUQ010000001.1, read as the reverse complement.
TCCGGATACATATACGGCATGACTACGAAGCCCTCTTTTGCAAGGATTTCGGTTGCTTTGATAGTTTCGTAGTTATCCGGAAGAAGATATTTGGAATCGTGGATGACTTCAATCTTTACAAAATCTCCGCAGCCAAGCTCGCGGGAAAGTCTTGCAATGCGGACTGCCTCCTGTGCATTTCTGGCGCCGGATGTATTCGGAAGAAGTGTAACATCTTTCGGCACATAGTCAAGAATGTTCGCAAGTCCACCCTCATTTGCACGTCGCAGGGCAAGTGTTACGATCTGAGTTCCTGCTTTTTCAATACATGCTTTTACAAGCTCCAGGGAAAATTTTCCTGAACCAAGGATAAAACGGGAAGTAAACTCATGGCCTCCCAGGATCAATTTGTCTTCATTTGTGTTTGCTGTTGTCATTTTTTATGTCCACCTTTCTGTTATTTATCTGCATTGTATTTCAGCTGCAATAACTGCTCAGCTATTCAATTTCAAGGCAGCAATTTTCTGCGATTCTGCCCATCCCACAGCCGGATATTCCTGCCCATCTTCAGACTTCTGAACAGGAATTTCTGTATCCGTTCTTATTCTTTCTGTCTCAGCAGCTTCCGCCGCCCATAAACTGCAGGATTTCCACAACGTCTCCGTCTTTCAGCACGGTCGTGTCGTAAGTCTCTCTCTTGATGATCTCTTCATTCAGCTCTACTACCACCTGCACCGGAACATAGTTACATGCTTCCAGATATTCAGTTACTGTCACCGGCTTTTCCAGTGTTCTGCTTTCACCATTTACTGTGATCATAATCGCTCCTTTCCGGAAATTTCGCCAAGTCAGAAGTAATTCTCAATCTCTTCCGGTCAATCGGATATTCGCAATCCGTAAAAAAAGAGTTCACAAAGAAATACACCCGCGGTGGTGCACCCCTTCATGAACTCTGTTCACTCTCAAAATTTCCCATGTTTAATTGTAAAATATTTCTCTGTAAATCCTGATCTTACGTATATTCAGGCGGATAAAACATCCGCATCCAATAAAAAAGGAGATACACCAAGGTATCTCCCGTAAATTCATCTTATACGTTCCTACGTTGGCATTATCCAAATCAGGTATAAGGGTCGAAGTTGAAGACTTCCTCTCAGCCTGCCATCACAAGCTCCCCTGTTATTTACACGGTTTAGTATAATTCCGATTCTGCTTCATGTCAAGAATAATAAATTTTGGTTTTATTTGGTTACTGTTCACTGGTAATATTCCGCGAGGTGTTTTTTGTGAGCGAAGGTCACAGAAAACCCGAGACATACCGCGCGGATTTATGCGATTAGCATAAATCCTGTGCATCGCGAAGCGTGTTGCTGAGAACGGAGTGAACAGTAACTTTTATTTATAAGCAGTGAATCCCAGATCATTCATTGTCAGGTTTAAATTCTTTTTCAGATAAGCATTTGCTGCTATCATTGTCGCTTTCATCATAATGTTGGAAGAATCCTGCAGATCTGTCATCGCTTTTTTTCCGTTTGTATACAGGAAAGTCAGATTCTGACCTTTATAAGCAGATGCTTTTGTGGAAGAAGTCAGCAGCACAAAGACTCCATCCGAAGACAGGGCGGACTTCACACTGACCGTATCAGATTTCACACAGTTTCCGATAATATCCAGTCCGGCAAGGACTCCATCTGAAGGCACAGAAATCAGCATTCCAATATCTATCTTATCTTCTTTCTTCAAATAGCCGATCATCAGAGTACTTTCTTCATTTACTTTGACATTTATAAACTGACTTCCGTCTTCGATATATCTGCCTTTCTGACTGATATATTTTTTCAGTTTGGCATAATTCTGCGTCAGTTTTGCGTTAGCCGATGCAGGATTTTTTACAGTAACCTTGCAGGTGAATTTTCTGCCGCCAAGGATCGCTGTGATATTCGCTGTTCCTGTTTTTACTGCGGTGACCTTTCCGGCTGAAGTTACACTGACAACCTTTGTGTTGCTACTCTTCCATGACGGTTTCAGACTGGTGCCGTTGATCTTCAGTGTATAAGTTTTTTTCGGTGTCAGTGTCAGGCTGGTCTTATTCAGGGTAAGAGAATTCAGCCCTGCAATCGCTGTCAGGCCTTTTTTATTATAGCTACTCCAGATTATATTTTTTCCGGATTTCCGGTAAGCTTTTACCGTATAAGTATAACGTGCTCCGGTGCTTACTTTTGTGTCGGTAAATGTAACATTCTTACTTCCTGTGATGGTTTTTACTACTTTCCATCCGCTGTTTCCGGACTTGCGGTATACACGGTATCCGGCTGTTCCTTTTACCTGTTTCCAGCTGAAAATGATCTTATTCTTTCCGACGATCTTAATAGAAGACATGGCCGGCGCTGCTACAGTTACTGCCGCCTGTACTTCTGCCACGCTGATCAGCTCCGGAACCGTAGCTGGTGCCGCCGTCGCAAGCATAAAACCTGTCAAAATGCCACATAAAGCTTTTTTCCAATTTCTTTTCATACGCTTTTTTCCTTTCTGCTTTGTGGTGTATCTGGATTTCCTAACAAATATAGTATACATTATGGGGAATATTCCTGCTATGATATTTTTCGCCGAATCGGGGCTTTCGGTGAAATTCGGCAGTTTTTACAATGGCAGAAAAAGGAGCTGTAAAAAAACATAGCCTACAAAAAATCTTTGAAGCCGAGCACGTCGATCTGCAGCACTTATATATAGATGAATCAAAATTTGAAGCAAATGCAAACAAGCATTCCTGGGTATGGAAAAAAGCAACTGAAAAATCCAGGTACCGTTCAGATATGGACTGTTTTATTCCTCTCATGAAAAAATTTCATGAGACCTATGGCTTTTATCCAAAATATCCTGTAGCGGATGTCCTTATGCAGAGAAATACAAAAAGGCAAAAGGAAACCGTACAGTACGGGTCAATCAGGAGTTGACGGTAATGTACCAAGAAGTGATCCGTAATCTGGAAAGTATTCAGGGAGCATTATTCAGAACGAATCGTTTCATTCAGGCAGAAGGAACTTTTGAAATCATGAAAAATGACCGGTGGTACAAAAGAATGAAAGTAAAAACAACCGCATAATTTCAAAAACAACCGAATTTATGATGAGAGGGGAAAGTATTCTCTGAATCTCTCCTCAATTCTACGATTTGGCTTAAAAGAGCATAGAAAGAAGCGTGCTCCAAAATGATTTCTCATTTTTTCACACGCCCTTTTTCAATGCCCTTGTAAAATCAAGAGTTTCTGCCACTTTATTTTTATTCAACTGTCGAAGATGGGATTAGCTTATGCTTTCCCCACGGATTTGTCAACCAGAATATATTACAATTCCGGAACCACTGTAGTCCATAGATGATTTCCTATTTTCTGGAAATCCCCCTCCAGAGACATTACAGTTACTACTGCATCCTTGTCAGGAAACGCCAGACAGAACTGACCATAATTTCCATCAGATCGATAGGAACCAGCTTCCGGATTCATTACAAACTGATATCCATATCCAAAACCGGAATATAGATTTCCCGGGCTTCCTGCCGCTGAATTGTCTACAAGATTGGAAGTCGCAACTTTCATATATTCTTCCGGCACCAACTGTTTTCCATTGTATTTTCCTTTATGAAGAATCATCTGTCCATATCTGGTGAACTCATCAATATTTACATAAAGACCATTCGCCGCATGTACATGACCTTTCGGACACAAAGTCCAGTCCGGATTTCCAATTCCCAATGGTTCAAAAAATCGATTTCTCAGATATTCCAGAAGATTGACACCCGCACGTTTTTCAATAGCACAGCTGATCATATAAGTATTGAAATTACTGTACAGCCACTGAGTTCCTGGTTTATTTACAACCTTCGCATTTTCAAAGAAATATCTGATCCAGTCCGGCGTTGTATAACGTTCCGGCCAGTCACAGAAAAACAGCGAGCTTTCCAGACCGGTAGTCATTGTCAGCATATTTTCCAGAGTCACATCACCAAGATATCCTTCTGTTTTTTCTGGAACATACTCCGGAAAAATATCAACGATCTTCTCATCCAGCTGAATCAATCCCTCATCCAGTGCAATTCCCACTGCACAGGATACCACGCCTTTGCATGCAGACCAGGTATTCAGGCGTGTTTTCACCGGCATTCTTTTATATTCTGCCGTTAACTGTCCTTCACGCCATATCTGCGCATACATAACATTGAGATTTTCTTTTAAAGTTTTGATAGCAAATTCATTGATCAGGTTCTGGTCTTTATTCATAAACATTAATCCTCCCACACACTTGTTTCCATCTTTACATCAGGACTTACACTTCTAAACCATCCGTAAGCCATGCATACTACAATGGCTATCAGACTGATGATTACTACCGGAAGTTTCAGGCTTCTGCAAGAATTGATAAAAATGCAGATATATGCAAACAGGCTCAAACAGCAGAGGAAATAATATTTTCCGTTAGAAATATGCATTGGTGATTTTTCCCATGCTTCTGCATGTTTTTTCGGAAGCTGGAAATAAGCATAAATCTGCAGAAATGCCAGTGCTGATGCCAGAAGCATAATATTATTTACAACATCACTGATAGAAAAGTCCAGTAACACAGGTAATATTCCCATAAGATAAGTAAATGTCATCAGTTTCCAGTAAGCCCCTCTTCTATTCTGAGCTGCCCATGATTTCGGAAGCCATCCATCTTTACAGGACTGTGCAACCGGAATACAGTTATTGGAAATTGTTGAATTAATGGATGAAGACAGTGCAAGTACCGGACCACCAATCATAAATACTGTGAAAAGTGCCGGATTTAAAATATTTTTTGCAACCAGGGTAAGCGGCTGTCCGGCTACCTGATCCAGAGGAAGCACACCACTTGCTACAATTGCAACACCGCCATATACAACCATCAGTGTCGGAATACAGTACAGAAGTGCCTTTGGAATATCTTTATGTGCCTCTTTTGCCTGTTTACCATAATTCATAATGCAGGAATATCCGTTTGTTGAATATACATACAGCATGATTGCGGAAAAGAATCCGGATGGACCATTGGAGAAAAAGTCTGGTGCTGTAAACTCAAACACCGGATTTTTCAGCTGGAGGCATCCCAGAACAATAAACAGACCAAGTGCAACAAACAGCAGGATAACCAGAATTTTCTGTACCTTCGCCATTACATCCACACCACACAGATTGATGGCAAAGAACACACTCAGGGCTGCAATTCCAAACCATTTCGCATTAATCTGCGGCCACAGGGAATTTGCATACATACCAATTGCCACACCATAAGTCGCCAGATTGATCGTCTGTGGCAAAAATCCTACTGCATACATACCGGCAACTCGTTTGCCGGCCATATCTCCTACCAGAGAATAAAATCCTCCTCCAAGTTTCAATGTAGATGTGATCCACGGAATCGGTGCGATCATCATAAATCCCCAGATACATGCAGCTACATACGCCAGCCACGCTGACTGTCCTGTCAGCAGAATTGCCGGACCGATCAATGTCAGAACTCCTGAACCAATTGCCTGTCCTACACCGATCGTATAAAGATCACTTCGTTTCAGATAACCTGTTTTTTCTTTTACTTCCTTTGCTGTTGATGACATAAAAGCCCCCCTTGCATATAAATCGTAATATTGGTAGTGTATTTAATTCTTTTTCTGACGTCATATGAATTATTTAATGCTATATTATCATTTAAAATTCAGAATTTCTATTGACAATATCATTAAAAATCCATCTTTTTAATTGTGCATTATTTACATTTTATTTTGTTTCAGAAGAATTATTTACTCTATTATATTGTAATTAAACTTTGCGCCTGTTATAATTCATTATACAAACTACACAAAACAGGAGGTTTTTCATGAAAGTAGAACAGTTGATCCGTGAAAAAATATCTTCTCTTTCTGCTGGCCAGAAGAAAGTTGCCGAATATATATTACAACACCTTGATTCTTTCAGTTATTCCACCCTTGCGAAACTCAGCAAGGAAATTTCCGTAAGCGAAACCACTATCATACGCCTTGCTTATTCTCTGGGTTTTGAAAGTTTTTCTGAAATGCAGAGAACTGTACAGAATGACATCCTTTCCATTCCCACAACTACATCAGATGACACACTGGATAACGGAAATTTCTATCAGAACATCATTGCAAAAGAGCTCCATTCCATGGAAAACTGGGCTTCCCACCTGAATCAGGAAGATATGGATCAGATCGTTACTCATCTGACCAATGCGAAAAAACGTCTGATTGTCGGTGCCCGTTCCTCTTACAGTGCAGCACTCTGGATGGGAACTCTGCTGAATCAGCTTCTTGGAAATACCAAGGTGGTTCACGAATTTTACGATTCCAATTTCGAATATCTCACAGAAGCATCCGAGGATACAGTTGTTCTTCTGCTCTCTTTTGCCCGCTATACCAAATGGTCACTGAAATACGCACAGGTTGCCAAAAACCATGGTGCAAAGATCCTTGCCATCACAGACAGTATTTCATCACCGGCATGGTCTCTGGCGGATCATGCGGTTATTACAGAGATCAATCTCAATGAAATGGGATTTAACTCCTTTTCCTGTCTCTATTGTCTTTTTGACAGCATTGTTGCAAAAATCCGAAAAAGCAAGTGCAAGTCCATCAGTACACGCCTTCATGACCTAGAAGAACTTTACTCAGACTTTGATCTTTTTTACGAATAATAATTACAGGGGGGATTATCATGCAGGAAATTTTAGATATTTTTCTTGAAAAATCTAAACAGCATCATTCCAATATTATCTATGCCCAGATATATAAAAACGATGTTTTAAAAGAAGAATTCAGGCTTTTTCCGGTAAAAACCCGATTAAATATATGGTCTATCAGCAAGCCTTTTGTTGCCATGGCTGCTGGTATCGCAGAACGCGAAGGACTGATCACTCTTGATGAATATATTTATCCCTGGTTTGAAAAATATTTCCCATCTGATCCTTCCGAAAATCTTTACAAAATAAAGATCTGTGATCTGCTTACGATGTCATCCGGTCAGAAAGATCCTCTCTTTTTCTGCGACGGTCCGGAACGATACAGAGAAAAAGACTGGGTAAGATATTTTTTCCAGAATGATTCTTTTCCCTATACACCAGGTACCCATTTCGTGTACAGCAATTTCTGTTCCTATATTTTGTCTGTTCTTCTGGAAGAGAAATCCGGAACGGGTCTGCTGAATTATCTGCGATATCGTTTCTTTGAACCGGTTGGTATTCCGAATCCTGACTGGACCCTTTGCCCTCAAGGACATTGCATGGCAGCTAACGGACTGTATCTAACAATTGATGAACTGGCTCGTTTTGGACATCTGCTTCTGCATGAGGGTTCCCTGAACGGAAAACAGATCGTCCCAAAAAAATTCGTTATTGATGCCTGTCAGAAACACATTGATTCTTACAATCCACTGACGGAACATCCAGATTACCAAAGCTATGGTTATGGATATTTCATATATATGGGACCTATGGAAGATACTCTGATCCTGTCCGGCAATTACGGCCAATACTGCATCATTGACAAAAAACATCAGATGGTATCCTGTGTCATGTCCCTGGATGGCAATGACCACAAAAAAATCCGTGATGACCTGGTGGATTCTCTTGCAGAATATTACGGTGTGAAAATTTCACATATATAAAAAAATGCCGCTCCCGCGCCCTCATCATATGATATTCGCAATCCGCTAACGCTACTTGCTCATAAAAAAATGCCGCTCCCGCGGCATTTTTTTATATAACCAACCAATCCTCAACCATAGCCGTATTATGCAGCAGCACTGCTTCATTCCCCTTCGTCACGAAGATTCTCTGCACAAACACATCCACAACTTCGCCTTCCCGGACGGGTTCTTCGTCCAGACTTCTTCTGGCACTTAACATAGTGTCTCCTACCCGAACTTTCAGTTCCAGGCTGCTGCCGCGGAATGCTACTCGTTCTACGACGCCTTCTGTTGCAGAACTCTTATATTTCTGCTCCTCATTTTTCTTCGTCACCTTCACAAATTCCGGCCGCACAATAGCTTTTTCACCACCCGGAACTTCCTCAAAGTGATTGAACACCTGGTAATCATCGATCACAGAAGTCTGACCGAAAAATCCCGCAGTAAACGCTGTATCCGGATTCTGGTAAACCTCCAGCGGTGTTCCCTTCTGCTCGATACGTCCACGGTTGGTAATGATGATCTCATCTGCTACCTCAATAGCCTCATCCTGGTCATGGGTAACAAAAATACTGGTGATTCCCAGCTTCTCGATCATATCCTTCAGCCAGCTTCGAAGCTCTGTACGAATCTTTGCGTCAATAGCCGCAAAAGGCTCGTCCAGAAGAAGAAGCTGCGGATTCGGAGCAAGGGCTCTCGCAAAAGCAACTCGCTGTCTCTGACCACCGGACAGCTGACTTGGATATCTTTTCTCCAGCCCTTTCAGCCCGATCAGCTCTACCAGCTCCGTAACACGCTGCTTAATATATTTCTTATCTGCCTTCTGTACCTTCAGGCCGAAAGCAATGTTATCATACACCGTCATATACCGGAAAAGGGCATAATTCTGGAACACGAATCCAATACCACGCTCACTGGCCGGAACATCATTGACCACTCTTCCGTCAATGATGATCTCCCCGCTGTCCGGCTGCTCCAGACCGGCGATCATACGGAGAATTGTAGTTTTTCCGCTTCCACTGGGGCCCAGAAGACCAATCAGCTTACCTTTTTCGATGCCAAAGCTTACATTGTCAGAAGCCTTATAATCTCCATATGTTTTATTGATATTTTTTAATTCAACGTACATCGCCTTTTTCCCCCTTTCCCTTATGCTCCAGAACATTTCTCGCAATCAGAAGGATCACCGCCAGGATCACCAGAATTGAAGAAACCGCAAAAGCCGGAACATACTGGAATTCATTATAAAGAATCTCCACATGAAGCGGAAGCGTATTTGTTTTTCCACGGAGATGTCCGGACAGCACAGACACTGCACCAAACTCTCCCATTGCTCTCGCCGTACACAATACTACACCGTAAAGGAACGCCCATTTAATATGCGGAAAAGTTACTTTGGTAAAAATCCTCCAGCCCTTTGCTCCCATCAGAGCAGCTGCCTCTTCTTCATCTGATCCGATAGATTCCAGCACCGGAATGATCTCTCTGGACACAAATGGAAACGTAACAAAAATCGTTGCCAGGATAATTCCCGGAACAGCAAATACAATCTGAATTCCCACTTTTTCAAGTACAGAATAAAGCGGACTCTGCTTTCCAAAAACCAGAATATAGATAAGACCTGCGATAACCGGTGATACCGTAACCGGAATATCGATCAAAGTAGTCAGGAGCTTTTTTCCCCGGAAATGAAATCTGGTCATAGCCCATGCTGCGCATAATCCGAAGATCGTATTGCATACAACTGCAGCAGCCGTTGCTTCAATGGTCAGCACCAGTGCTTTCAGTGTGTACTCATCTGTTACCGCCTGCACATAGCACTCCCATCCCTTGCTCAGTGCCTGGGTCACAACAACAACCAGCGGAAGCACCAGCATTACAAAAAGAAAGAGTACGGAGATCCCGATGAGGATCCATTTCACCGGCCCGGAAGCCTGCTTCTTTTTTTCATCCATTATGCGTCCCTCCCTCTGATACGTTTCGTATTTCTTGCCTGCACCAGATTCACGCCAAACAGGATCAGAAATGAAACTGCCAGTGTGACAAGTGCAATAGATGTTGCGCTTTCGTAATCAAACTCCTGAAGCTTTGACATGATGATCAGCGGCGTGATCTCTGTATAATAGGGTTTGTTTCCTGCGATAAAAACAACGCTTCCATATTCTCCCAGGCAGCGTCCGAAAGCAAGTCCCGCCCCGGAAAGCATTGCCGGCAGAAGCTCGGGAAAAATTACTCTTCGGAAAATGGTGAATGGTTTTGCACCCATAACACGTGCCGCCTCCTCATAGGACCCGTCCAGTTTCTCCAGTACCGGCTGAATAGCACGGACTACAAACGGAATTCCCACAAAGATCAGAGCCACCGTGATACCGATCCTGGTATACGCGATCTTAATTCCGAACTTTGCAAAAAAACTTCCCACAATTCCTTTATCGGATGTCAGTGATGTCAGTGAAATACCGGCAACTGCTGTTGGCAGCGCAAATGGCAACTCGATCATTCCATCCATGATCCTTTTTCCCGGAAAATCATACCTCACCAGCACCCACGCAAGGATCAGTCCCATAATGGCATTAACCACTGTCGCCGCAAATGCGGTAATAAAGCTTACATAAAATCCGGACAAAACTCTAGGTCTCGTGATCACCTGGATAAATTCTCCAAATCCCAGCCGCGCTGAATAAACTGCCAGAGATGCAAGGGGAATCAGAACCACAATACTCAGCATCGCCAAAGTCACTCCCATTGTCAGTCCAAAGCCTGGTATCACCCGTTTACTCTGTTGTTTCTTCATTTCTGTCTCCCCTCTTTTCTCTTTCTGCTATGTCTGTATCATCATTTTTTATATGCATTTCCATGCCATTAACAGCATCGCCAAAGAGCAATTCTTATCTGTCAGTTTCCGACAGCTATAACATCTTATTCCTCATAAATCTCATCAAACACTCCGCCATCTGCGAAATGCTTTTTCTGCACTTCATCCCAGCCGCCGAAATCTTTGATAGTTGTCAGCTTCACTTTCAGATTAAAAGTATCTGCATGTTTTTTCAAAATCTTCTGCTTTACCGGTCTGTAATAATTCTCAGCGATCAGCTCCTGTGCTTCATCGGAATACAGATATTTCAGATAAGCCTGCGCCGCAGCTTCGTTATCATGCTTTTTCACATTCTCATCTACAACTGCAACGGACGGCTGTGCCAGAATACTGATGCTCGGTGTTACGATCTCGTAATCATCCGGATTATCCCTCACAGAAAGAAATGCTTCGTTTTCCCAGGCGATCAGCACATCACCCTGACCGTTTTCCACAAAAGAAGTTGTTGCGCCTCTTGCTCCTGAATCCAGAACAAGGACATTCTGATAAAGCTTCTTTATAAAAGCTTTCATCTCTGTTTCATTTCCATTATATTTTGCATTGGCATAAGCCCATGCTGCCATGTAGTTCCAGCGGGCACCACCTGAAGTTTTCGGATTCGGTGTAATCACTCCCACATCATTCTTTGTCAGATCATCCCAGTCATGGATGTTCTTTGGATTGCCTTTTCGCACCAGAAATACAATGGTTGAAGTGTACGGAGCACTGTCATCCGGATATTCATTGATCCATCCACTGTCGATCATGCCGGCATTTTGGATCGCATCAATATCATATTCCAGGGCAAGTGTTGCCACGTCTGCCGGAAGTCCGTTTGCGATCTCAAGTGCCTGCTTGCCGGAACCGCCATGAGACTGGATCACATCAACTGTCTGGCCTGTTTTTTCCTTCCAGTATTCTGAAAAGATCTTATTATATGACTCATAAAATTCTCTTGTCGGGTCATATGACACATTAATGATCTCCACGTGATTTTTATCTTTTGTATTATTACCTGATACTGCAATAGTTCCTGCAAGCACAACTGCTGCCAGTGCGATACAGACTCCTGCGATCCGTCTTCTTTTCATGATCTATGTACTCCTTTATTTGAATTGAATACATTAAACCATATTATTCCTATTATTTAAATAGGAATATCTGAAAACGTTTTCACATAATTTATCAGATGCAATAATCGCTCCACATACTGTCTTCCACACTGCTGCAGCTGTTTCGGATTACCAGTCTGCCTTCCAGCTCCATCCGGACCACGCCGGAATGTTCGCCCTTCAGCCTGTCCAGCAGCAGATACAAAGCAAATTTTCCCATATCTTCCTTTGGCAGACTTACTGTTGTGAGCATTGGCTTTGTAAACTGCGCTTCCTGGATATCATCACTGGATATAATAGAAGGCATATAATATCGGTTCCGGAATTTATTTAAACACTTCAGCATTCCAATAGCCGAAATATCATTGGCACAGTAAATTCCTGTAGGCATATCATCAGACTGGAGAAATTTTTCCATAGCCTCATAACCCTCAGCTTCAGTCTGTTTCGTCTCGATCACATACTCCGGGATCACATCCAGATCATGCCGTTTCAAAGTCTCCAGATATCCATTGTAGCGGTCTTCGCTGTGGCACTGTCCGACATACCCGATATTCTTATGTCCAAGCGATATAAGATATTCAACCGCTGCTGATGCGATTTTTTTTCCATCACATAGAACTTCATCCACCTCATAATTCGTAGAATTGCGGTTCACCGAAACTACACTTTTATATTTTTTATTCAGCTTTTTCAAAGCTTCCTTATTACATCTTCCGATAATAATCAGACCGTCCCTCTTCCCCTCCACTTCACCATACATTTCGTCAATCAGGCGATCCAGATTTTCTCTGCGGCACTTACGGTCATCGGAGAACACCGACATATACCACACTTTTGAAAGAATACAGTTCTTATCATGGATTTCACTCTCAATTACCCGCAGCAGCTCCGAAAAAAAAGGATCTGTCTGTGAGGAATCGGTTCTTGTCATCAGAATATTGATATACCATGTCTTCTCCTGCTTTGCAGAAACGCCCCGTTTCAGATTTCTGGCTGCCTCATTTGGCACGTAATTCATCTCAATAGCTGTTTTCCATATCTTATCCCGAAGTCCTGAAACGGAACACTTATAATTGGGATTATTCAGAACCCTGGAAACTGTAGCCGGCGAAACCCCTGCTTTCTCTGCTATTTTCTTGATCGACATGTTCCATTCCTCCCCGGAAAAATTTTCCTGCTTGCTTTTTTCCTATTTCATAGTAAATAAATATGTTTTATATGATAATAAGTATCATATAAAATGTCAATGTTATTTTGCGAAAACGTTTTATTACATTTATTCTGCTTTCCTGCACGGACGATCTTTGACATTGTTACTTTACCTGTCTGAACTTTAACCGTGCATGTGAAAATACATTGAAATCCTAGAACATATGCGTTATTATCATTCAAGTAGAAATTGCTTTTATGAATATTTAAGATAATGATATTGGTATTGAAACCTACTGCTAAATGTTTAAGATGCCATTCAGAATTGAATAAAAAACCGTTATTCCTGCTCATAAAACATCAGCAGATTATGGGAGTTTAAGAAATCTGAATTGGAGGAATGGCTTAAAAGTGGAAGAATCTCAACAGATTAGAGGAGGAAGCTATGATTGAATTATTTCATGATATAGATTTTGAATATCTTGAATCAAATAATTCGTTGGTTATTTACAATGATTGTATTGAATCATTAAAAAAGATGGAAGCAGATTCAGTAGATTTGATTTTTGCTGATCCCCCATACAATCTCGGTAAAGATTTTGGCAATGACAGTGATTCCTGGAAGGATAGACACAAATACTTAGAGTGGTGTTATACTTGGATTGATGAATGTTTTAGAGTATTAAAGGATAATGGAACTTTTTATCTGATGAATTCAACCCAAAATATTCCATATATTTCCATCTATCTGCAAGAACACTATAATATTGTAAATGATATTGTATGGGCATATGATAGTTCCGGTGTTCAGTCAAAAAAGAAATTTGGTTCTTTATATGAACCAATTCTTATGGCTACCAAAACTGATAAAGCTAAATATACATTTAATTATCAAGATATCCTGGTTGAAGCCAAGACCGGTGCCAAGAGAGGATTAATAGACTATCGTAAAAATCCACCTCAGCCATATAATACCAAAAAAGTGCCAGGTAATGTTTGGGAATTTCCCAGAGTGAGATTCAAGATGGATGAATATGAAAATCATCCTTCTCAAAAACCAGAAATGTTATTGCAAAGAATCATCCAGGCATCAAGTAATCCTAATGAAATTGTATTGGATCCATTTGGTGGCAGCTTCTCAACAGCAGGTGTAGCTGTCAAACTCGGAAGAAGAGCAATCAGTATGGATATAAATAAAGAGTATTTCAAAATAGGTATTCGTAGAACTGGAATTTCAAAGACTTATAAAGGAGAAATTCTGCAAAAGGACAAAAGCAGAAAGACAAACAATACCTCAAAGAAAAGCCATATTAAAAATAACAATATTCAATTATCACTTTTTGATATATAAAGCTTTAGCCTCGAACCACATATCGGAACGAGGCTAATTTTTTTCATTCAATATTATATTCAACTTTACATTGTGTGATTAATTCATCTATCATATTAGGCAGATATCCTTTAAATATATTTAATTCGAGCATTGCTTTGAGAGTAGGAATAGTAATGACTTCCTCAAAACAAGAAAGATATTGATTTAATACATTGATATCTGAATACTTCTCAAGAGCCATTTGTTTAATTCGTCTTAAAGCTTCTTCAGGAGTGATATCCTGCTTTATAACAAAGGTAATCGGATAATGAATCAATTTGTCTATGTCCAAGAAATACTTATTGAAATCCAATACTTCCGTTACTTGAAAAACTCTTCCTAAAGGTTTCATTATATAATCGATACCGCCATCATTAGCATTTGTCCTTCCAACTTTAAATACTGTTAAGGGTACTTCTTGGGTTATTCCATTTAATGTGTATTTCATCATTTGGTCGATGAAATAATACTTTATGATTACATAGGATACAATTTCAAAAATACGAGCATCCGAATTTGGATTCAGTGTTTCTGATATAAAGCTGACAGATTTCTGCGGATTAGTAGAAACAGTCAATTTCAAGTCATTTAAATCATTAAAGAAACATGAAAATCTTTTCATTTTCAGCTCAACATATTTATTAATTATCTCAATACACAGTGGAGCAATATTTACTATATCTGCAGGCGATATTTGGACTTCAAGCAGCTTTTCATTAATCCAATATCTTCTAGTATCTAAATTCCGTCTAATAGGAATCTCTGCAGTTTCTGACATAAAAAATTTTCTGAATTCATCATTACATCTATTATTCAAAGCATGATTTTGAAGCTTCTCACCAAATGGAAGTTCCCTTGTACGGGCAAGTGCGTCAGTAAACATCATGCCTGGATATTCCGAATATCTTTTTGATGGATTCATATATCCATTCTTTATGTAATCTTCAACAAGAACATAAATGGCATATAGATTTGCAAATGATCCCCTTGCTTTTGAAGATTTATCTACTGATTGAGTTTTCCTGTCAAGATACTGCAGTAAATAAGCATATTGATATATTCTTGCTGCCTGCATTCTATCATTATTATAATGGCTGGAAATAATATCCATGATAAAATCATTCATAACGTATGCTCCCTTTAGCCTTATATCAATTGTACGATTCTGCTTTTGCAAAGAGCTCCGAAACATTGGTATTTAATCCTCTGGCAATTTTCTCAATGTTAGCTAAGGACAGATTTCTTTTCCCGGCTTCTACAGATGCCAAATATGTTCTGTCCATCTCAATTGAAAGCGCAAATTTTTCTTGGCTAAGACCAAGATTATTTCTGAATTCTTTAATAGCAATACCTAAATTTGTTTGCAAGTTCATAAAGATCTCACCTCGAAATAATGATATATTTATGTGACTTTTAAGGCAACGGATTATAAGTAACAACTAAATATTTCCAAATACATTGAACCTATTCTCACCAGAATAGATATGAACCCATATAAAAATTATTAAATGAGAGTATTATAATCAAAAAGTTCTATTCTGCAAAAGCTGCAAGGGGCTGTTCGTTTGAACAGCCCCCTGGCCGGTATTCAGTATTTTATTTTTGAAATTCTTGGTTTGCAGATCCGGGAATCATTTTTTTACTGTTACTGTAACAACTTTCATGATTCCGTTTCCTTTCACATAGATCTTACAGGTTCCGGCTTTCTTTGCTGTGATCTTTCCTGTGCTGGTTACTGTTGCGATCTTGCTGTTAGAGCTTCCTCCCGCCATAACATGCAAAGTCCACATTTTCCCTCTGATTTTATATAAATTGTACCAAAACAATACATTTTTTACCAGTACTTAAGTAGAATCAGACAAGTCAAGACCACCCGCTTAGCGGGTGGCTTGCTCTGTCCCTATAAGGGACTATTCCCTGCTTGCGCCCGGAAGGCGCACTGACAGTCTGCCAACTGCACCACATTTACAGCAGCCCCTTCCAGGGGCTATTTCAGTGCTTCCTTATTCCGGCGTTGCCCCAAAAGGGGCTTGCTGGTTTGCTTTTATTTCCTACTACTGCTCCAAGCAGTTTATTTCTTGTTTTTCTTCACCGGCTCACCCGTAAACGGGTCGATATACTCTACTAATGACATCTGGTCATATTCTAAATCTTCTTTTAATTGATTCTGAATATACTCTTTTATTGCAGCTGTATTTTTTCCTACTGTATCTACATAATATCCTCTACACCAGAAATGTCTATTTCCATATTTGTATTTCAAATTTGCATGTTTTTCAAATATCATTAGTGAGCTTTTTCCTTTTAAATATCCTACTATTTCTGATACCGAATATTTAGGTGGTATTCTTACTAGCATATGTATATGATCCGGACAACACTCTGCTTCTATTATTTCTATTCCTTTTCTTCTGCATAATAATCCTAATATTTGTCCTACATCTGCTTTTATATCTTTATAGATTACCTGTCTTCTATATTTTGGTGCAAAAACAATATGATACTTGCATTCCCATTTAGTATGAGCTAAACTATTTACGTTCATTTTATGAACCTCCTGTGATTTAATATTTGTGGTTTGCAGACCTACATTTATTTTAACACAGGAGATTACTTATATCTAAAGATCTTCCCTCCCCCTGCATAGCAGGGGGTTTATTTTTACTGTCACACAAAAAATCAGGCCGGATCACCCAATGGTAATCCGGTCTGTTTTTTATTGATTATTTTACGGTTACTGTTACTACATAAGATTTCTTTCCTGCTTTCACAGTGATCTTTGCAGTTCCTTTTTTCTTGCCTGTGATAACACCCTTGCTGCTTACTGTTGCAACGGATTTATTGGATGTTTTGTAAGTGATCTTATCCTTGCTTGTGATCGGGCTGAGGACTGGTTTCAGGGTCAGAGTCTTGCCTTTCTTCACAGTTACTTTTGATTTCAGGCCTGTGATCTTGGATGTCGCAACTTTGGAAGTCTGTACTTTAACTGTTACTGTTGCTTTCTTTCCACTCTTCAGTGTTACTGTGATCTTTGCAGTTCCTTTCTTTACAGCTTTGATCGTTCCTTTCTTATCGACTGTTGCGATCTTCTTGTTGCTGGAAGTCCAGGATTTCACGGAGTCACCTTTCGCCATAGTTACTTTGACTGCTTTTGTGCTCTGTTTCTGCTGCAAAGTGATGGATGTTAAGTTCAGCTTGATAGTTGCTTTCACCTTACTTCCAACATATCTGTAGTCTGGCTTCTTGCAGACAGAACAGGTTCTCTTCTGTTTCTGTTTAGCAAATACAGTTGCATCAGAGATCTTCTTCCAGCTGCTGAACTTATGTCCTGTTTTTGCAATAGCTTCTGTTTTCTTTTCACCGCAGTTGCTGCAGGTGTAAGTCTTCACTCCGTCTGCAGTACAGGTTGCTTTCTTTGTAATCACACCACTGTTCCACTTGTGGCCAAGTGCCGGTGTAACTGTCACTCTTGTATCTCCGTGTTTACGGCAGGTCTCAACCTTCTTTCCTTCTTTTGTACAGGTTGCTTTTGTATCGGATGTTACGTCCCAGATACAGTCTGCATATACAACTGTTACAGAAGGATTTTCTTTATAAGCATGTACATGGATGTAATAAATCTTGCCTTCTTTCAAATTGCAGTTGCCTGGATTGTTGCAGCTGTCATCCGGATCTTCGCCGACAACCCCTTCTACTACATAACCGCCATCTACAGTAAACCGATAATTATCTGTTTTTTCAGGAACAAATTTCAGTGTTACCATATCACCGCGAACAGCTTTTACAGTTGTAGCTTTATCGCGTTTCAGTTCCGGAACATTACTCCAGGAATCTGCTTTCAGCGGGAAACTTACCTGATATTTTCCAAGGTTCGCATATGCTATGCCAGTTCCATCGTCCAGCCATTTCACAGTTCCCTGATAAATATATCTTCCGGAGGAATCTGCATTTCCATATGTAATAGTTTCTGTGCTTCCGTCTGTGTAGAGTGCTTTTACCTGAAGTCCTTTATAGGAAACAGCATTTACATCATTTGGAAGGCATTTTGCCTGTTCCGGTGCCTTCACCAGTTCCAGACCTTTTAATGTTTTCTTTACCTTCCTGATCTGGAAGCTTGCCTCGGGATTATTAACTTCACCCAATGCAGACACAAGATATTCTCTACCTGCTTCCAGCTGAACAGAATAATTGTTCTCACCTTCATAAGCCTTCTCTACAATGCAGGTTTCCCATTGATTATCGTACAGCTTTCCGTAAGTCCAGACATTTACATTATTATAATCATTATCTTCCTGTTTCAGAGATATTATGTACTGTCCTTCTGATGAAGGTGTAAAACGATAATATTGGCGATCGAAAGTGGTTATTTTATAATCATTTGCTTCTTTAAGTTCTTCCAGTGATGGAATTCCTTTTACAGTAATATTTTCTTTCTTTTCTTTCTCGTCATCAGATCCAAGATTCTTATATTTTACTGTTACTGTATAAGTCAGTTCTTTTTCAGTTCCTGTCTGCTTCGGAGTAATAACTTCTTTATCAATATCGTTTCTATACTCATCTTTCTGGTTCCACCAGTCTGTTATTGCTGTAGTTCCATTCTCGTAAGTTACTTTCACATTATAGTAATTTCTGATATCATCCATAACTGTAAGAGCAGAGGTATCTACGCCTTCTCTTGGCACGATCTCAATGTTCTTAATCGGAACAATATTTGTCTTATGGAAAGAAATGATAAAGGAACCTGTATCTTCGTTATAAGTTCTTGGCAGGTATGTATATTCTTTGCCTTTTTCAAGCTTCTTTATCAGGCAAAAGTTTCCATTTCCTGCACTGTCATCATCTTCTCCGATCTCATCTCCGTCACACATCAGCTCAACATAAGTGTCCAAATATGATCCATCCAGAGATTCGGACTCCATTGTGTAATATCCATCCTCTTCCGGAGTGAAAGTACAAGGAATAGCTTTGCCTGTGTAAGTGATGGCTTTTCTCAGTCCTTCAGTAAGTGCAATACTGCTTACTTCTTCCGGAGTTTCTGTTGCTGCTGTATTTACAACTCTGAGTTTACACTCTGCGCTGGTATAAATAACAGCAAGGCATGTTTCGCCTTTTTTCAGATTAATGCTGTAGCCTTCATCTTTGTATCCTTTTTCACCGTCTGAATAGAATACTCCAACTCCTCTGTTGTATCTTTCCTGCTCATTACTGCATTCAAATACATATTTTCCGTCTTCCGGAGCTGTGAATGAATAATATCTGTCGGAATATCCTGTATTCTCAAACTGTTTCCAGACATCTTTTTCCAGGGATGGAAGCTTGTCCATTTCCAGTTTCTTAGCGGTGATCGTATCGGATTTAACAGGAAGCTTGGACATTTCTACAGCAATGGCACTTCCTGTCTGGATACTTGCACTGAGATAAGGTGTAACTGTCCATTCACCTACTGTCAGAGGTTCATAATAAGAATGCTCCTTACCTTCACTGTCTTTTACCTGGTAGTGGAGATAATATCCGTTTACAAGATCGGAACCTTTTACAGTTCTGGATTTGTTTTCCCCGAATCCTACGGTTGTCTGCATGTTCTCTTCTTTAAAGTATTCCACACCTGCAATATAGTTTTTCTTTAATGCAGTTGTCTCCATTTCAGCCGGTCTTGTTACGGAAGAAACTGTTATTTTCAGTTCCGGACAATATTCATCTGCATCTACATACAGATAATATTCTGTGTCTTTCTTAAAGTCTGCATATGCTCTGTAATTCTCCAGCACACAATCAGTCGGGCCTCTATCTTTAGCAGTGCGGAACTTGATCGTGGATATCGGAACATTCGTCTCAAGCTCATAACGTCCATCTGCAGGAGCTTTATATTTCAGGACAAGCTTATCCTGATTCTTGACTTCCGTTGTTCCTGTTGTAACTTCCTGTTTCACAGATTCATCAAGAGAAACAACTTTTACAGGGATGTCTTCTGCGTAAACACCGCCAAAGTTTACTCTGAATACATAGTCACCTGCCGGAAGATTTTCATAATCATCTACAGACTCATAATAACCGCTGGCATCTTTTGCTTTGAAAAGATCGTAAGACATCCATCTGCCATATTCATCATCGTTATTTTCCGCATCCAGTTCACGGGTAGTTCCATCATCATATGTAACTTCCGCTGTCAGATCATCAAGCCATGGTCTCTGTACTCTTTCTATGAAAGTCAGATCTGTCGGGCTGTAGGATTTTATTTTTACAGAACTGATCTCCGGTACTCTCTTAACAAGAACTGTTGCATCTTCGCTGGCATTTGCATCCTCTTCCCATATCTCCCAGGAAATTAAATATTTTCCTGCTTCCACTTTTCTGTAAGAATCATCCCAGTCTGGTGAATAATCCTCAAGATCTCCGTTTTCGTTAAGCTTCTTCCAGTTCAGATCTCTGTCTACTCCATCCTGTTCCTGAATTTTAAACTGATACCTGCCTGTTTTTTCTACTTCGAAAGCATACCAGGTTGGAGAACTCTTTCCAGATACAGCAACTTTAATATGATTTTCGCCTTCTGTAATTTTAGCATAACTGTTAAAATCCGGTTTCTGTACAGTGAATGGAATTTCAGCACTGGTTACCTTATCACAGATATATGTCAGTTTGTAGGAACCTTCCGGCAATTCGATTGCAACACCATCATCATCATACCATTCTGTAATCTCGCTTCCATTACTGTCTGTAACCTTTGGAGTGATCCGGTTTCCATAACGGTCATATGCACTTTGTCCAAGATATACTTTTACCTGCTCGCTCTGTCCGTTTTTATAATTAACGGTAAGGCTTCCTGGTTGTCTGTACATATTAACATTATCCAGACCTTTTATATAAGTCATAGATTCCTCAGAAAATGCAACAGAAGAAACTTCCTGCCGTTCTTCCACTGTAAGGTTCCACTGATTTACATAATCATCTTCGTCGTCTGACCAGATTTCTCCCTGTAATCCAATATAATATGCAGTCCCTTTTTCCAATGAAACCACGCATTTTGAATTACTAACATCATATTCTATATACTCTGGTCCTTCCTGGGTTTCTTTAAATATATTACAGGTCTCTACCGGAGAGATTACATATGTAGCTGTTTCAGGAGCTACAAACTTATACCAGCTGTATTTGATCGTATTACTTTTAACTGCGTTATCACTGCCAATATGAAGTTCCTGAAGCTCACCAGGCTCCACAGCTTTTACTTTATAGGTGCTTTCTGTAGCAACTGGCTCATCATTACATAAAATTACAATATTGTAGGTTCCCACATTTAAAGTTGAACCTGCATTATATATATCAGCACCGTTTTCTGACTCAAATCTGTAGCTTATGCGGTTTCCGTAAGCATCATCTATAATGTAGTCATTTTTAAATGTTATCGTATCTGAAGGTTTTTCATTATCATACTGCAGAGTTACTTCCAATCCATACAGCTGTCCGTAATCTAATCCGGCGATAATTTCCGGATTTACGATATTCTCAGTATTCAGCTGTACAGAAGAAGGGGTTACAAGTTTCTTCATGTTTACTGAAAAATAACCTGTCTGACTGCCTTGCTGTCCTACACGGAAGTAGTAGGTTTTTCCTTTTTCTGCCTTAAAGATAAGCTTGAAATTACACCCTATGCCACCGTCATCATCTGAAAATGTATAGTCCCATTCGCTTCCCACAGCTTTGGTATCATATCCATATACAATAGGATCTCCATCATCAGAATCTTCCGAACTGAAACTATAGTTTCCATCCTCAGCCGCAGTAAATGAAAACCATTCCCACTGATCCGCTTCCTCAATATCCACATCATAGCTCTGATCCAATTCCAGTTCCTGTACAGTTTCCGGAATAATAGATGAAGTCTCCTCGTCCTCAAAATCCTCATCATCCCCGGCACTGAACGGAAGCTCTTCCTCTGCTTCAGCTTCTTCCGGTTCCACGGTTTCAACAGGCTCCTGTGTCAGTTCCTCCTCCGGCTGAGTAAGTTCCTGTGATTCCTCTGTGCTTTCCGTTTCTGTCTCTGCTTCTGCTGTTTCATCTGTGAGAGAAGCTTCATCTGCAAAAGATTCTTCTTCCACATTCTCCTCCGCTGGTTCTGCCGCAGCTTCCTCTGGCTGTGCCTCTGCCTCATCCAGCACAGGTTCTGATGAAAAATCCGCACCGCTTACTGCAAAAGCCGTTCCATCCACACTGGTAACTGTCAATGCAGCTGCCAACAGCAATGCCAGTCTTTTTCTTTTCATACATCTTCCTCCTTATAAGTTGTATTTTTAGTCTAATTATACTATTTAGCATTATATTCTGCCACATTAAATTCATAAAAAAAGCAAAAAAACCTCTCACAGCGCACGGCCGTGAAAGGTTTCCATTGCGATCCCTGTTCCCAGAAGGCACCAGAATACCGGTGCCGCCGCAAGGTTGGAATCATTCATTATTCCCATTAATAAAAATCCTGTAACACTTAAGAATATCCCCAGCTCCCAGAAGCTGACCTTATCTCTTGTACTCTTCCGAAATCTTTTCACAAAAGATATCACATACCGCAGCCAGAATATTATCAGACAGATAGCAGATATCACACCTGTCTGCAATGCTGACTGCAGATACATATTGTGGGCTCTGGTCGGAAGCTGCTGGTACATACTGAGACTCGTATTTGCTTTCATCACGTAATCCGTCTGCGGAAATTCTGCCGCGAACGTATCCGGACCGCTTCCCCACAACAGATGCTTCGCGATCAGCGGAATCGTTCTTCCCCAGATATATCCTCGACCGGAAAAAGCTCTCTCATATCCTTTCAGAACTGCTGCTGCATTTTGGATCTCATCAGATTTTCCATACTGGTTCAGGTAGAAATATTTTTCCCCACCTGGTTCCTTAAAGAAATTCCAAGTGATATCTCCCTGATTGACCATAATATAAGAAATCTGATCCTGACTGTAAGTGTCAAAAGCAAGATCTTCATAAACAGTATCTCTGAACCGGAAACACTGGCTGTCTGTGTCCCAGATTGCCGTGAGCTTGTCTTTTTTATTGGAAACAGCATTAAGCATCT
Source organism: Blautia sp. HA8986 (assembly GCF_056504635.1). Classification (NCBI taxonomy): domain Bacteria; kingdom Bacillati; phylum Bacillota; class Clostridia; order Lachnospirales; family Lachnospiraceae; genus Blautia; species Blautia sp. HA8986. The sequence goes on along the minus strand of NZ_JBWLUQ010000001.1, from coordinate 2,677,737 downwards.
GCCCTATTTCTGTTGTTTCCGGCATCAGTTCCAGGGTATTGCCTTTATATTTCACTGTGATTCCATTCTCACCCGGCTGGATTTCCTGCATATCGTAGGTATTCTTATGTAAACTATCTCTAATTCCATTTATGAGTCTGTGGCTGCCGGCCAGATCATAACCAACAAACAGAACAACAGCCAGAAGAACAGCGATTCCCGTATACGCCCATCTGTTTTTTCCGTCCTTACTGCCCGTACCTGTCTGCGTGCCTCTCTGTCTGCCACTCTGTGACTGCCGGAAATATACTGCCAATATCGCAAGAATACATCCAACTGCCAGTCCGGTTCTTGAACCGCTTCCATATAAACAAATACATAGAATAATGCTGAGGCTGCCGCCAAAAATCCTGCCGGCTTTACCGGCTGCTGTTATAGTCAGGATCACAATCACCGGCAAAGCCATCACCAGATACACACCTGCATAATTCGGCGTATAGGATGCCATATATACAGTGGAATTTCCGCTTCCGGAATACAGATAACTCATGGCATCCTTTGCTGCGGAATCCAGCCCTGCTGAAAGGATGCCTTTGCCGGCCGATGTATAAAAGAAATCTTTTCCTGCCATCTGTGTAAGACCGATAACTGCCGGAGCTACAGTTCCTGCTGCCAGTGCCCAAAGTATTTTTTTCACATCTTCTTCTGATTCTGTCACCTGAACACAGTAGAAAACTGTCACCAGATATCCCAGAAGTACCCATACAGATTCATACTGCTGCCACATTCCTTTCAACGATAATGCTTTGTCAGCAGACAAAATCGTGGAAAGAATTGTAACCCCCGCGTATACATATAATGGAATAAAATATTTCCAGTTTTTGATCCGGATCCCCCTGAGCAGACTTCGCTCTATGAGAACCAGCAGCATTGCTGCCACCAGGATCAGAAAAACGATGCTTTTCCAGTACATAAAGAAATCATACTGAAAACTTCCGTCCGGGAACCAGGAATATTTTCCCAGATCTACTTCTGTTTTCTGTCCCTTCGCCACCAGCGGCAAAAGGATCATTGTAAGAATCCCGGGCAGCAGATCCGCCCGGATTCTTTTTTCAGTTTTTTTCATAGTATTTTATGCCTTTGTCTTTTCTGTCTATTTTACTGTTACTTTGCAGGTCATTTTCTTTGATCCGCTCTGAACTGTGATGGTTGCTTTTCCTTTTCGAAGGCCTTTTACAACACCTTTGGATGTTACTGCTGCAATTTTTGTGTTGGAAGATTTGTAGGTGATCCTTTCATCTGTGTTCTTCGGTGTCGCCACTGCCTTGATGGTGAAGGTTTTTCCTCTGGATAAAATCTTTGTCTTCGGAACGCCGGTAAGTTTCGTTGTTTTTATCAGAGCTACACTGCCCTGAAATTTGAGTCCGTTTTTCTTCGCATAAGTCTGTGCTGTAGAACCGTTTTTTCCTACTATGACAAGAGCTCTGTTTTTTTCATTTTCCCAATTATAGCCCATCGGCTTTCCATCCAATATTGTCTTTCCGTTGAGAAATATGATCTTTTTCATGGCCCGGCAGTCATTAAAAGCTTCTGTTCCAATCCGCTTCACACTGGTTGGTATCGTAACAGCTGAAAGCTTTCTGCAGGCATAAAATGCACTGGACCCTATTTCTGTAAGTTTACCTGGAAATGTCACCTTCGCAAGATTCGGGCAGAGTGAAAAAGCCTGTGATTCAATGTCTGTCAGACTTTCCGGAAATGTCATACTCGTCAGTCCGCTGCCACAAAAAGCATTTCTTCCAATTTTTTTAACTCCCTGTTTCAAAGTAACTTTTTTTAATTTTTTATCGCCCTCGAATAAGGATTCCGGTATCTCTTTCACACTCCCCGTAACACTGACAAAAGCCAGATTATCACAGTAACTCAACGCATATTCATCGATCATTGTTACTGATTCCGGTATATTCAGACTTGTAAGCTTACATCTGTAAAAAGCATACGCACCTATACTTTTCAATCCAGAAGGAAGCTGTATACTGGTAATCGCTGTATCTGTAAATACGCTGTTTCCAATACTTTTCAGAGTTTTTGGAAGTGAAACACTTTTCAGATTTTGACATCTGTTAAAAGTATAGCTGCCAATTCCTGTGATTCCGGATGCAACTGTTACTTTTTTTATTTTTGCTGCTTTTTCTGAAAAATCGTAAGTCCTGACCTCTCCTTTTCCCTGGATTTTCAAATGCCCGTTCGAATACAGTCTGTATGTAGCATTACTTCCGCAGGAACCTTTTTCTACAAGTTTTACTGTTGTTTGTGTTGATGCTGCATTTTCAGTTTGTGCATATGTCATTACCATTGATGCACTGTTCCCTGTCAATGTCATAGCCGCTGCCATCAGCCATGCAATATACTTTTTCTTCATACAATTCCTCCCTCTTTCCTGTCACATTTATATATAAAATTATAAAGTTCCACACCATTCCGGTCAAGCTGCATTTAGAATATTCCGTTTTTATCTTCATTATTTACAGATAATTCTGAAACTGTTTTTCCACAAAAAAAGACCATCGTATCCATTTGTACAACAGTTACGATAGTCTTTTCAGTAAAGCGGATATCCGCTCTGCTATATATTTACTTTCTCAGATATTCTCCTCGATCACTTTCTCGATCCGTCGCTTCACTTCTTCAGCGATCTCTGTCGTATGCATATCCTTATATTCCTCATAATACATAGGAGGAAGGATATGCACCTGCACAGTGATATGTTCAGTGGAACCGGTATCAAAAGCTTTAAAGGAATCGATCAATGCCACAGGAATGATCGGGCATCTGGTCTTGGTAGCTGTCTTAAAGCTGCCGCCTTTAAATGGTCCGGGATGATTTCCGTTCCTGCTTCGTGTTCCTTCCGGGAAAATCAGATAATTCCGTCCTGCCTTCACCTCACGAATCACATTGACGATCACCTGCATGGACTGCTTCAGGTCTTCTCTGTCAATGATGAATGCCTTCATGCAGGCAAAAACCTGCTTCAGGAACGGGATGTCTGCTACTTCTTTCTTAGCTACCACTGAGAAAGGAACCGGGCAGGCCTTGATGATCGCAAGTACATCAAACAAGCCCTGATGATTCGGAAAAAACATGAATCCGTTTTCCCTGGGGATATTCTCCGCACCATGCACATCTATATAAATATTGCCGCCCCTGATCGCATAATCATCTACATGCTTCAGAAACGCATACTTCTTCTCTTCCGGATAATCATCTGTATGCGATGCATACCAGCAAAGCCTGATCCACCAGTAAGGAACAAAAATAAGATTTCTGAACACCATCAGCAAAATTCTCTTCATAACTTATGTCCTCCTGCCTGTTTCTTATCCGTTGAGTTTCGATGCGATCTTATCCTCATAACCCGGATTCTTTTTCAGAAAGACTTCATAAGCCTTGGTATAATCTGTATAAGTCTTCGTTGTCATAAATTTCTGATAATCGGCTGCTGCCTGCTGACTGATCTTATCTGAAATATCTGACGGTGAATACAGATAATATTTCTTATCCTGAGCCTTCACAAGATAAGTACTGATGCACGGATATTCCTGATCATTCTGCAGAACAAGATTATATCGAATGTACACATAAGAATAAGTCTTGCTCTCAGAAATCGTCTCACAACTTTCAATATTTACATCTTTCGCTTCGTGAGCCTGGAAATATTTCATCGTAGATGATATCTCTGTTTTCGCTTCATCCGATACTTTATCCGCACTGTAGCATTCCTGCATTTTTTTGTCCTTACCTGCAACAGCAGCCTTTATATATCCTTCCACAACTCCTTTAGGATTTCTGTGGCTGATGCCGCCGCAGCTCCGTGCTGCGAGGATGATCACCAGCAGGATCAAAATGATTCCTGCCAGTGTCACGATATGGACAAAATTCAGTTTTTTATTAGAGTATTTCAGTTTTTTCACAGGTTTTTTTCTGCGTTTTTTCTTTGTTGTTGTCGCCATGACTCATCCTCGATCTTATTCTTCCTCACTGCCTGCTGCAGTTTCATCTGCGGACTCTTCACTGTCTGTTCCTTCGCTGTCAGCCTTTGTATCTGCTTCCGGATCTTTATCTCTTACTTTGGCAATACTTGCAACGGTTACGCCATCTGTAAGATTGATCATCTTCACACCAGACGTAATTCTGCCGAGAATAGAGATATCTGCACACTGCAGACGGATAATGATACCCTCTGTTGTGATCATCATGATCTCGTTCTCTTCATTAACAGCCTTTGCACCAACTACATTTCCGGTCTTCTCTGTGATCTTGTAGCATTTCACACCTTTACCGCCACGGTTCTGGACAATAAACTCATTCATTGCTGTCCGTTTGCCCATTCCGTTCTCAGATGCTACCAGAAGATAATCACCCTGTGTATTCAGCTGCATTGCAACAACTTCATCACCATCACCAAGATTCATACCTCTTACACCCATAGATGCACGTCCTGTACTGCGGACATCGGTCTCCTTAAATCGGATACACTGTCCATCCTTGGTAACAAGAATGATATCTTTATTATTATCTGTTGATTTAACCTCGATCAGTTCATCATCATCACGGAGAACAATCGCTGTAAGACCTGTCTTACGGACATTCTCGTAATCCTTGATCGGAGTTTTCTTTACAAGACCCTTCTTGGTTGCCATCATCAGATAATGGCCTTCTTCATACTTACGAAGAGGGATCACTGCAGTGATCTTCTCACCCGGGGCAAGCTGCAAAAGATTGATGATCGCTGTTCCTCTCGCTGTACGACCGGCTTCCGGAATCTCATATGCCTTCAGTCTGTAAACACGGCCTGTATTGGTAAAGAACATCAGATAATGATGAGTTGTTGTCATCAGAAGCTCTTCGATGTAGTCATCATCAATAGTCTGCATTCCCTTGATTCCTCTGCCGCCGCGGTTCTGGCTGCGGAAATTATCTACAGTCATACGCTTGATATAACCAAGCTTTGTCATTGTGATAACCGTATTCTCTCTCGGGATCAGATCCTCTGTGGAAATATCATATACATCGTATCCGATGGAAGTCTTTCTGTCATCGCCGTATTTCTCAGCAATAGCCAAGATTTCCTCACGGATAACGCGGAGAAGAAGCTTACGGTCAGCAAGGATTGCCTGGAACTTACGGATTTTCTCCATAAGCTCTGCATACTCAGCTTCCAGCTTCTCTCTTTCCAGACCTGTCAGTGCACGGAGACGCATATCCACGATTGCCTGAGCCTGAACATCTGTCAGCTCAAAACGATCGATCAGTTCCTGTTTCGCGATCTGTACGTTGCGGGAACCACGGATAATCCGGATTACCTCATCGATATTATCCAGTGCTTTCAGCAGACCCTCCAAAATATGAGCTCTCTCCTGAGCTTTATTCAGATCATACTGTGTCCTTCTGCGAACTACGTTCTCCTGATGCTCAAGATAATACTCCAGCATCTCTTTCAGATTCAGAACCTTTGGTTCCATGCTTCCATGATTCGGAACAAGCGAAAGCATGATCACACCAAAAGTATCCTGCAGCTGTGTATGTTTATAAAGCAGATTCAGGACCACGTTGGCATTGGCATCCTTACGGAGATCAATACAGATGCGCATCCCTTCACGGCTGGAATGGTCATTCAGGTCTGTGATTCCATCGATCTTTTTGTCCCGGACAAGATCTGCAATCTTCTCGATCAGACGTGCCTTGTTTACAAGATACGGAAGCTCTGTAACTACGATACGTGATTTACCATTCGGTAAAGTCTCGATATTTGTCACTGCACGGACACGGATCTTGCCACGTCCTGTACGGTATGCTTCCTCGATTCCTCTTGTTCCAAGGATAGTTGCTCCTGTCGGGAAGTCCGGTCCCTTGACTATATCAAGAAGTTCCTCGATAGCTGTCTCTCTGTCCTCTTCCACAATATTGTCGATGATTTTTACAACGGCATTAACTGTCTCACGAAGATTATGCGGCGGAATATTGGTTGCCATACCTACGGCGATACCTGTTGTACCGTTTACAAGCAGATTCGGAAAACGTGCCGGAAGTACAACCGGTTCACGTTCTGTCTCATCAAAGTTCGGCTGAAAATCAACAGTGTCTTTGTTAATGTCAGCAAGCATCTCCATGGAAATCTTGCTGAGACGTGCCTCTGTGTATCGCATGGCAGCTGCACCGTCACCATCTACAGAACCGAAGTTTCCATGTCCGTCAACAAGCGGATATCTTGTTGACCATTCCTGCGCCATATTTACAAGTGCACCATAGATGGAGCTGTCACCATGCGGATGATATTTACCCATTGTATCACCGACAATACGCGCACATTTTCTGTGGGGCTTGTCAGGACCATTATTCAGCTCGATCATGGAATACAGCACTCGGCGCTGTACCGGCTTTAAGCCGTCTCTTACATCAGGCAGAGCTCGTGAAGCGATAACACTCATGGCATAGTCGATGTAAGATTCTTTCATAGTTTTTTCCAAATCCACTTCGTGGACTTTGTCAAAAATATTATCTTCCATTATTCTTTATTCTCCTAGATATCAAGGTTCTTAACAAATCTTGCATTTTCTTCGATAAATTCACGTCTTGGCTCTACCTTGTCTCCCATAAGAGTGGTAAATGTCAGATCGATCTCGGATGTGGCAGCTTCATCCATGGTCACACGAAGAAGGATTCTCTTCTCAGGATCCATAGTAGTCTCCCAAAGCTGATCTGCATCCATCTCACCCAGACCTTTGTAACGCTGGATCTTGTTGTTTCCGTCACGTCCGATCTCGGTAAGTATATTGTTCAGTTCATCATCATCGTACGCATACCATACTTTCTTGTTCTTCTCCACTTTATAGAGTGGCGGCTGAGCAAGATATACATATCCCTGTTTGATCAGTTCCGGCATGAAACGATACAGGAATGTAAGGAGCAGTGTCGCAATATGCGCACCGTCAACATCGGCATCAGTCATGATGATGATCTTATGATAACGAAGTTTGGAGATATCAAAATCTTCGTGAATTCCGGTTCCGAAAGCAGTGATCATGGCTTTGATCTCTTTGTTTCCGTAAATCTTATCCAGACGTGCTTTCTCAACATTCAGGATCTTACCTCGAAGGGGAAGGATTGCCTGTGTGGCACGGTTTCTCGCTGTCTTGGCGGAACCGCCCGCGGAATCTCCCTCTACGATATAGATCTCGCAATTCTCCGGATTCTTGTCAGAGCAGTCTGCAAGTTTTCCCGGAAGAGACATGCTGTCCAGTGCAGATTTTCTTCTTGTAAGGTCACGTGCTTTTCTGGCTGCTTCTCTGGCTCTCTGTGCAAGAACAGATTTCTCAACGGTAGCTTTGGCAACTGTCGGGTTCTGCTCCAGGAAAATCTCCAGCTGTTTGCTCACAACGCTGTCTACTGCACCTCTGGCTTCGCTGTTTCCGAGCTTCTGCTTGGTCTGGCCCTCGAACTGCGGATTTCCGATCTTGACACTTATGATTGCTGTAAGACCCTCTCGGATATCATCACCGCTGAGGTTCGGCTCACTGTCCTTAAGAAGCTTGTTCTTACGTGCATAGTCATTAAATGTGTTGGTGATCGCATTACGGAAACCGGTGATATGTGTACCGCCCTCCGGTGTATTGATATTATTTACAAAACCGTAAGTGTTCTCTGTGTATGAGTCATTGTGCTGCATGGCAACTTCTACAGCTACGCCATCCTTCTCTCCCTCACAGTAAATGATCTCAGGATAGAGAGCTTCTTTACTTCTGTTCAGATAGCTTACGAATTCGCGGATACCACCTTCATAGTGGAATACCTTTTCCCTCTCCTGTCCTTCTCGCTTATCCTCAAGCACAATACGAAGTCCCTTAGTAAGGAAAGCCATCTCACGAAGTCTCTGTTTCAGGATATCGTAATCGTAAATGGTGTCTTCAAAGATTTCCTTATCCGGAAGAAAATCTACCTTTGTTCCGGAAACATTCGGATCACAATCCCCTGTAACTTTCAGCGGATACATGGTCTTGCCACGCTCATATCTCTGTTTATATTCTTTTCCATCACGGTGGATCGTAACCTCAAGCCACTCAGAAAGTGCATTTACTACAGATGCACCTACACCGTGAAGTCCGCCGGATACCTTGTATCCTCCACCGCCGAACTTGCCACCTGCATGAAGAATAGTAAATACAACCTCAACTGCCGGAATACCTGCCTTATGATTGATACCTACCGGAATTCCACGACCATTATCTGTAACTGTAATGGAGTTATCCGGATTGATATCTACATGGATCTCCGTACAAAAACCAGCCAGTGCTTCATCGACTGCATTGTCCACGATCTCATATACGAGATGATGAAGTCCACGGCTGGAGGTGCTTCCGATATACATTCCAGGCCTCTTACGTACGGCTTCCAGTCCCTCCAGAATCTGGATCTGATCCGCGCCGTATTCTGTATTCTCTGCGCCCATGTCATTCCTCCTGTTCTTATCTGTCCAGGCGTGTTTGAAAATTCGTTTCTGCAGAACCTCTCTCTGCAGAATCATTTTGCAGAAAGCAATTCTCAAACTCGCTCCGGAACTGTCATTTATACCTGTAAAATAAATATTTTTTTACATACGAATACTAAGTAATTATAGCACAAAAAAGCCCGTATTTCCACGCAAAATCACTGGAAATACAGGCAAAAAAGTATCTTATTAAATGCAATTTCAAAGTGCAGGCACAATATGTTCTTTACTCAGCAGAATCTTCCTCCAGCAACGCCTTATAAATATCCCGCTTGGAAACACCTCTGTCTTTCGCTGCAAGCTTCATGGCGTCTTTTCTGGAATTCCCCTGCTGCTCGTACATGGCCACATGCTCCGGAATGGAAATCTCTTCCCAGGAAGCACGTTTCTCCGCTTCCATTTCACTGCGGCTCCTGCCCTCGATCACAAGAACACACTCTCCCAGCGGCTTCTCATCTTTATAAAAATCAATGAGATCATCAATGGTTGTACGAAACGCTGTTTCGTGTTTTTTTGTCAGTTCCCTGCAAAGAGTCATACGGCGGTTGCCAAGTGCCTCCCTGAGCTCGCCAAGCGTCCGTACAAGCCTGTGAGGAGCTTCATAGAGGATTATAGTTCTCGTTTCATTGGAAAGCTCCTCCAGGATGATTTTTCTCTCTTTCTTATCTGCCGGAAGAAAAGCTTCGAAAGCGAACCTTCTGGTGTGCAGACCTGATAATGTCAGAGCTGTGATACAGGCTGCCGGACCCGGAAGAGATGTTACTTCGATTCCAGCTTCATAACACATAGCTGCCAGCTCTTCACCAGGGTCTGAAATGCCGGGAGTACCGGCATCTGTAATCAGAGCGATATCAGTACCCGCGAGCATTTTTTCCACAAGGACGTGACCCTTATCGATCTTATTGTATTCGTGGTAGCTTGTCATTGGAGTTTTTATGTCAAAATGGTTCAGAAGTTTGATACTGTTTCGGGTATCCTCCGCAGCGATCAAGTCCACTTCCTTAAGTGTTCTTAAAACTCTTAAAGTGATATCTTCCAGATTGCCTATCGGAGTTGCACATAAGTAGAGTTTTCCTGTTTTATTCATAATCTTCCTCTTTTTTCTATTTCATCATCTGCCTGACTGGCGGATTATTCCACCATGCACTCACACCATCTGATACAGTTCCAGAATGTCCTTCGTATAAACCCCGGGCTTCTCATAAACCACCAGTGGGCGTTCGATCTGGATCCTGGAATTTCCGCCTTTGCAGGCTTCGATCAGCACCATATTCGGTTCTTTGTCAATATAAGGATACACCAGCTGCATCCTCTTAGGCTCCAGCTTATACTTAGTCAGTGCAGCCATTAATTCCACCAGCCGGAACGGCCTGTGCACCAGATAAAATCTTCCTCTGTCTTTCAGAACTCTTGCAGCCTGATTCGCTACATCATCAAAAGTACAAAGGATCTCATGTCTCGCGATCGCTTTTGGCATATGCGGATTCGTCAGTCCATGCTGGCCGATCATATACGGCGGATTGCATGTCACCACATCAAAAGAAGCTGCCCCAAAAATCCCGGCAGCCTCTTTAATATCACCTTCAACGATCTGTATTCTGTCCTCAAGACAGTTATATTTCACACTGCGGTCAGCCATCTCAGCACACTCTGCCTGAATCTCCAGGCCGGTAAAATGCTTCCCTTCAGTCCTCTGGGAAAGCAGGATCGGAATGATTCCCGTGCCGGTTCCCATATCCAGCGCAGTCTCGCCCTTTTTTACCCGGGCAAAACCGGAAAGCAGCACAGCGTCCATACCAAAGCAGAATTTCTTCGGATCCTGGATCACAAAATAACCATTCTGAAGATCATCCACCCGCTCACCGCACTTAACCAGATCATTTTTCATTTGGTTTTGTATCTCCCTTTTTCTCTTCGTGGTCGCCGCCTTTTCCCTTTTTCTTCTTAGGACGGAATTTCAGGTCTCGAACCGGATATTCCTGAATCTCCTTCTCATCATTGACATCAACCACGATCTTCACCATCTGACGCAGAACATTCACGCTCTGAACTGTACCCTGAATACCCTGCGGTGTTATAACTATATCTCCGATACCAGGAAGATTCCTGTTCAGCTCTTCGTAAGTCTCCTGCTCATTCTTCAGACAGCACATCAGCCTTCCGCATACACCGGAGATCTTCGTCTGGTTCAGGGAAAGATTCTGCTCCTTCGCCATCTTGATAGAAACCGGTGCAAACTCAGAAAGATAAGTATGACAGCAAAGTGTCCTTCCGCAGATACCAATACCACCAAGGATTTTGGTCTCATCACGTACACCGATCTGGCGAAGCTCGATCCTGGTCTTAAATACGGACGCCAGATCCTTTACAAGCTGGCGAAAGTCAATACGTCCGTCAGCTGTAAAATAAAACAGCACTTTATTATTATCAAAAGTATACTCTGCATCAATAAGCTTCATCTCAAGACCATGCTCACGGATCTTCTTCTTGCAGATCTTAAAAGCATCTTTTTCCTTAAGACGGTTCTCAGCCTCATGCTCCTCATCTTCCTTAGTTGCAACACGAAGAACCTCTTTCAGCGGATGAACCACCTCGTCTTCTTTCACAGCACGCGGTTCCAGAACAACACGTCCGTACTCCACGCCTCTGGCAGTCTCCACGATAACGTGATCGCCTACCTTAACCTTGTAGTCCTTAGGATTAAAATAATATATTTTTCCTACATTTCGAAATCTTACTCCAACTACCATTTCCATTCTATTTCTCCCTAATTGTCAGGAACAGGAGCTCCAGGGCAAGTTCGAGATTAACATTGGCACGGAGACGAACCTTAGTCTTCTCCAATGCTTCAAGGATTTTTTCGATATTCTCATAAGAACGCTCACTGGCCTGCTCTCTGATAAAATTAATTTCCTGTTTAAATACCAGGTTGTCAATTTCCCTTGTTGCCTTAAACATCAGAACATCGCGGAACCAGAACTGAAAAATATCCAGATAATCATTAATGTTATTCTTATCCATGGTCAGAGTCTTGATCGCTTCTGTAAGCTCATAAACTTCCATGGTATTGGCATATTTCAGAATCTTCAGTGCGTTGGCAGTCATATCTGCAAACTCCTGAGAAGTTGCAGCTTCTTTCGCCTTGCCGATACTTCCCTGGGCATAAGATGCGTCAATCTCAGCCTGGTAATCCGGCACCTGAAGATGCTCCATCAGATACTTCTTTACAAGACCGTCATCCACTACTTTCAGATCCAGGCGTACACATCTGGAACGGATCGTAGGAAGAAGACTGTCGATATTACTTGTCAGCAACAGGATCACCGCATATTCCGGCGGCTCCTCAATAGTTTTCAAAATAGCATTCTGAGCCTGTACTGTCATCATCTCCGCATCCGGAATGATATAAATCTTATATGGACTGCAGTACGGCTTGATATCCACATCATGGATCACCTGCTCTCTCACCTCATCAATACTGATGCTGCCAGGTTTCTCATGAGTCACTGTGATGATATCCGGATGATTCTTGCCGATCACCTTCTTACAGGAATCACAGGTCATACATGGTTCAGATTCTCCCGATTCACACTGCAGTGCTGCCGCAAAAGTCCCTGCAAGAAGCTTCTTGCCAGAACCTGGTTCCCCTGTAAAAATATAAGAGTGGGACACCTTCCCTGTCTCTATCGCATTCTTTAAATGCCTGATTATATCGTCATGGCCGATGATGTCATGAAATCCTGCCATAAGAATCACCTCTTTCTGCCTTTTGTGCCCTCCTCCATGTCCGGAAGACATCTTTCATCTAATTATAACATAATCTTCTGTATAAAAAAAACTATTTTTCCCTATTGTACAGATTTTATATAATTTCCAATTTCCTTCACACATTCATCCAGATTATGATTCCGGAAACGCCTGCCTATACCTGCTTTCAGAATATTTTCTTCAGAAAAATCCATCTGGTCTGCCAGAAAACGTCTGCACATCTCCTCGTATTTCGGATTCTCCTGAGTCTTTTCTCTGGCAAGTGCACGCTCCAGACGTTCACCATCCTCCACCTGAATATACACCGGATACATCACATCGTCACCATAATACTCACGAAGCTGCATATAAGATTCCAGGGTTCCTATTCCCAGATAACTTTTATTTCCGGCAGCAACCTGACCGTCATCTGCTGTAAAATACGTCCACGGTCCGTAAACCGTTTCATAAGTCCTGGACTCGATCAATTTTCCATTCTTTTTGAACTCTTCCAGCTTCTTTTCATCTGTAAAATAATATTCTCTTCCTTCTTTTTCTCCGTCACGGACCGGGCGTGTAGTATAAATTACAAGTCTCTCCAGACCAAGCCCCTCATCCGCTTCCAGTTTTCTGTAAATACTGTCCTTTCCGGAAGAGCTTTTTCCCATAATATAAAAAATCTTCCCCACTTTATTCCCTCTGTCTCTATTTTTCACTGCTCACTCTGTAATCAGACTCGTACAAATCATCACTGTGGTCATATAACCGATGCACACTTATACATCATTTGAGACTACACATATCGTCTCACTTGTCTGATCACTCAGGCCCTGAACCTCAAAGCCTTGTTCCAGGTATCTTCTCACATTTTTTACAAAATGTCCAGAAATCTGCTCTCCGGGAACGATCAACGGAATTCCCGGTGGATAAAGATACGCAAACTCCGTAGAAATCCTTCCGATACACTCCTCCAGCTGATATCGTTCACTATCTGCATCCATAGCCTGGGAAATCCGCATTATCTGTTTCATTTTTCCATTTTTGACAGATTCTGTTTCTGCAATTTCTTTTCTGTATTTTAACGATTCCCGCCGGTCAATTTCTTCAACAGCTTCGCAAAGTCTTCGAAATCCTTCTTCTGTATCACCAACCGCAGCCAGTGCAAGCACATAATTCTCTGCCTCCATCTCCATTTCCAGATGAAACTCTTCCCTCAAGATCCGATGGAGCTGTCTCCCATTCAGCGAACTGTTTACTGTGGAAAGCAGGATCTTGGATCTGTCGAAATCAAAAACTCTCCGGTATTCACACACTTCCGGCGTAACCAGACGGATATACTTGCACTTTCCAAGACGAACGCGTGCTTTTTCCAGATTCTCCGTAAATACACGGAACATCTCATCACCTTCACGCTCCAGCTTATCCATACACGCATCAATACTGCTCATCAGAATATACGACGGACTGCTGCTCTGGTAAATTCCAAGAAATCGCTTCAGTTTTTCCCTGCTAACCCTGTTGCTGCACAGATGGATCACTCCCGTCTGAGTCAGACAAGGCAACGTCTTATGTACACTGTTGATCACCACATCCGCGCCAAGCTGCGCGGCAGACATCGGAAAATAATCCGAAAAGCAAAAATGTGCACCATGGGCTTCATCTACGATCAATGGTACTCCATGATTATGTGCAGCCTCCGCGATCCGCGCCACATCTGACACGATTCCGTCATAGGTTGGCGATGTGATCAGCACAGCTTCAATATCCGGGTTCTCTGCCAGATACATTTCCACACGGCTTGGTGAAATTCCACCGTTTATCCCCAGTCTGGAATCTTCATGTGGATAAATATATGTGGCTTCCAAATCACGCAGGTAAATTCCATGGTATACCGCCTTATGGCAATTTCTTGCCACCAGAATATGGCCGCCCTTCTTCACAGCAGCAGACACAGCCGCCAGGATTGCCCCTGAGCTTCCATTAATGCTGAAAAAGCTCTCCTGCACACCATAGATCCGGGCAACATTCTCCTGAGCCCTTTTCAGAATGTCTTCCGCATGATGCAGGTTATCAAATCCATTAATCTCCGTAATATCCCTCTCCACCGGAAAATCACCGTCTACGGTCAGCGGATTCCTCTTATGTCCGGGCATATGAAACGGGTAAAAATCACTCTTACCGTACGCTTCCAGTTTCTTATATAATCTGTCTTCCATAGTTCTCCTTTCCCCATTCCAGTTTCCCTTTTCTCATATCTATATCACAGTTTGTCTAATTATACCCGAAACTTACCGGTCTGTCACTGTCAATTGTGATTGATCATGAAGCTCCATTCATGTTCTGCACAGCTGAATCTGATGCAATAATTTCCAGGAGTGCCATAAAAGGGAGAATATCCTTACTGCGACATTCTCCCTCCCACGTATCATATGACATATGCAAAGCAGCAATTCACATTCCGCTTTGCGTCCAAATATTTATTTTACAAGCTCAGGCTGCCCGACATCACACCTTAAACCGATACCCAACGCCCCATATCGTCTCAATATACTGAGGCTTGGCCGTATTAAACTCGATCTTCTCACGGATTTTCTTGATATGCACCGTAACTGTGGCAATATCACCCACTGACTCCATATCCCAGATCTCCCGGAAAAGTTCCTCTTTGGTAAATACTCTGTTCGGATTCTCTGCCAGGAAAGTCAGAAGGTCAAATTCCTTGGTTGTAAAAGTTGTCTCCTCACCATTTACCCACACACGGCGGGCAGTTTTATCGATCTTGATTCCACGGATCTCGATTACATCATTCTTATGCACGTTAGAGCCAACCAGACGATTATAACGCTCCATGTGTGCCTTTACACGGGCTACAAGCTCACTTGGACTGAATGGCTTGGTCATATAATCATCTGCACCAAGTCCCAGGCCCCTGATCTTATCAATATCATCCTTCTTCGCGGAAACCATAATGATCGGAGTATTCTTTTCCTCACGGACCTGTCTGCAGATATCGAAGCCATCCACCTCCGGAAGCATCAGATCCAGAATGATCAGATCAAAATCCTCTTTCATTGCACGCACAAGGCCTGTGTCTCCCCGATTCTCAATCTCCACCTCAAAACCGGAAAGCTCCAGGTAATCTTTCTCAAGATCCGCGATTGCTTCCTCATCCTCTATGATCAAAATTTTACTCATTTACGGGTACCTCCTGATATTTTCTAAGTACAAAATACATAATCGTTCCGATTCCAAGACGGCTTGTAGCCCAGACCTTTCCTCCATGATCCTCCATGATCTTCTTCACAATGGAAAGACCGATTCCGCTTCCTCCCTTGGAAGAATTTCTGGAAACATCTGTCCTGTAAAAACGATCAAAAATATATGGCAGATCCTTGGCTGCAATTCCCTTGCCGTTATCCTCGATCTCCACCTGGATAAAATCTCCCACATCCTTTACGCGAATCTGGATGATTCCCCTTGGTTTCTCCATATATTTAATGGCATTACTTACAATATTGTGGATCACACGGCGAATCTGCTCGCCATCTGCGATGACCTGAACATCCTTCTCCACATAATTGGCATACACAAGTTCAATTCCCCGGGTCTCCATCTCGAGTCCCAGTTCCTCCGCACAGTCAGAAAAATAGTCCTCAACATTCAATTTACTGAATGTATAAGGAATACGGTTGGTATCGATTTTGGAGTAAAAAGTCAGCTCATTGATCAGATGATCCATCTCATTGGTCTTGTTATAAATAGTGCGTACATACCTGTCCATCTTCTCCGGTGTGTCCGCAACACCATCCATGATACCTTCCACATAACCCTTAACTGCTGTAATCGGAGTCTTCAGATCATGGGAAATATTGCTGATCAGTTCCTTGTTCTCTTTGTCCATCAGGATCTTCTCTTCTGTGGATTCCTTAAGACGTTTCCTCATCTCCTCAAAATCCTGGCAAAGCTGGGAAAATTCATCGTTTCCTTCTACCTCCAGTACGAAATCCAGATTACCTTCTTTAATATTCCGGGTTGCCTTACGAAGCTTCACCAATGGTACTGCAATACTTCTGTAGATCCATAAACCTACAGACAATGCTGTAAAAACAAGAATGATCGTTGCCGTCAGAATCATATCCTTGGCCATCAGCCGTACCTGACTGCTGGATGACTGAGCCAGAGAGATATCATAGACCATTTCATCGGAATCCGATGTCTGGCTGCTGCTCTCCTGCATATGCCTGGCCTGTGTCTGGCTGAAGCCATAAAGACTTGCAGAAAAAAGGATCAGCGGAACCAGGATAACCGCAACAAAGCCCACTATAATACGTGTTTTTAACTTCATGTTATATCTCCGTCCTTTGTCACAAAAACCGGACAACCGGTTTCATATTTACTCATATAACGATATTATAACATAAAGTATTTTTCCTATCTCTAAATTTTCTATAAAAAAGGGCAGCAAGAAGCCCCCGGTATGGCACTACCGGGGGCTTCTTGCTCTTTGTTCTCCTGGAACTATTATTATCTTTTTTGCCTGTTTATTTTTTATTCATAGCTGTTGCAAAGATATTTTTTCAGTGCATCAACCTTATCCAGATGCTCCCATGGAAGATCTACATCTGTACGGCCAAAGTGACCATAAGCTGCTGTCTGTTTGTAGATCGGACGGCGAAGGTCAAGCATCTTGATGATACCAGCCGGACGAAGATCAAAGTTCTCACGAACGATCTCAACAAGCTTAGCCTCAGAAAGCTTACCTGTTCCGAAAGTATTAACACTGACAGAAGTAGGATGAGCAACACCGATCGCATAGGAAAGCTGGATCTCGCACTTGTCAGCAAGACCTGCTGCAACGATGTTCTTGGCAACATAACGAGCTGCATAAGCTGCAGAACGGTCAACCTTTGTGCAGTCCTTACCTGAGAAAGCACCGCCGCCATGACGTCCAGTTCCACCATAAGTATCAACGATGATCTTACGTCCTGTCAGACCACTGTCACCGTGAGGTCCGCCGATTACGAAACGACCTGTCGGGTTAATGAAATATTTAGTATCAGCGTCAACCATATCAGCCGGGATGATCGCATCAAAAACATATTTTCTGATATCCTCATGGATCTGCTCCTGGGTAACATCCGGATCATGCTGTGTAGAGCATACAACAGCATCGATTCTTTTCGGTTTTCCAGCCTCATCATACTCAACTGTAACCTGAGTTTTTCCATCCGGTCTTAAGTATTTCAGAGTACCGTCTTTACGAACCTTTGTCAGCTGCTGTGCAAGCTTGTGAGCCATGTTGATCGCATATGGCATATACTCCTCAGTTTCATTGGAAGCATAACCAAACTGAAGTCCCTGGTCACCGGCACCGATGGAATCCAGCTCATCCTCATTCATGCTGTCCTCTTTCTGCTCAAGAGCCTTGTCAACACCCATAGCGATATCTGCGGACTGTTTATCAAGAGCTGTAATAACAGCACATGTATCAGCATCAAAACCATAATCAGCATTGTCATATCCGATCTCACGGATAGTATCACGAACGATCTTCTGGATATCAACGTTAGCCTTAGTTGTGATCTCACCCATAACAAGTACAAGACCTGTAGTAGTAGCAGTCTCACATGCAACACGGCTCATCGGATCCTGCTCCATCATAGCGTCAAGGATCGCATCAGAAACAGAGTCGCAGACTTTATCAGGATGTCCTTCAGTTACAGATTCAGATGTAAATAAAATTTTTTCCATTTTTTTCTCCTTTTGTAGTCAGTCAACGATTATAAACATAAAAAACAGCCCGTACAAGCGGACTGTTTAAATTCTGTAAACAATCCTCTTATTGTTCGATTACTCGCTCAGGTTGGCACCTTCCTGGATTTCCCGGGGTTGCCGTGGCTTCGCAGATCCTTTGTATCTCCACCACTCTGAATAAAAGGCCATCTTTTATGAAATTACTGCAACACATACAATATACTTCTCTTTACCAAATGTCAAGAATATTTTTTTATTTCTTCCTTCTTCTCACTGCAAAGCCTGCTGCCCCACCAATTACAATTGCTGCTGCCAGAATACCTGCCCATACACCAACCGGTGTCTCATCACCAGTCTTTACAGGATTCCCTGAAGTACCACCGGAAGGAGTACTTCTACCCGGTGTATGATGATTTCCTGGAACAGGTGTCTCACTGCTGCGTGGTATCGGAGTTGCCGATGGATTCGGTGTCGGAGTAACTGTCTGTTCCGGAACTATACTGTTGGTAATCGTGATCGTCCCGTTATACTGTCCCTCATCTGTGAGAACAACATCACCCTCACCGCTTACTATATATGGAAAAGCATCCTTTATAACCGGCTTTCCATCTTTGTCTGTCTCAAGAACTGTGTAAGTAAACTCAGCATCTTTTTCATGATTCGGCAATGCAAACTCAGCTGTAACAACACCATTCTGCTTCAGCTTCATATTCTTCAGCAATACCAGTTCGTCATTTTCATCCTTCTCAAAAATTCCTGCATAGAAAGTATTATCTGCTGTTGTCTCCTTTCCGTCAGCCATAACTTTTTTTATAATACTGATATGTCCATAACTGTAGAAATCATCCGGAAGCTCCAGATAATAATTATTCACATAAGATATCGATTCCACCGCACTGTTTTCGCTGCCGATCACTGTCTGATCTGTCTCCTCTTCATTTGCACCTGTAACATTATAGTAGAATGTTTTTTTCTCATCTGCATCAGATATATCAATCCTGTTATTCTGCTGAAGCGGCTTCTGATTTTCATCCAGCTCAAATACATAATAAGTTCCATCCGGTACATCCATCCATACGGCAGTTCCGCTTGAAGCACCTTTTATCCGGATATCTTTGCTGTAATCATCCCTGAATGGAATGGTTCCCTCTTTATCAAGAAAAATACCGATCCTATAAGTTGCATCTGTTTCAACCATTGGCTGCGGATCCATATTTTCATCTATATAGTAAACTCTTTTTGTTACCTGTATCTTTTTTTCATCCCTTACAGCTACTTTGGGATAAACCTGCACCTCATAAAGCCAGCCCTGTTCACTATCTGCAAAAGGAATCGAGATCAGCATCGGAGAAACTGTGACCTTACTGCTGTTATCACTCTGCACAACCAGATACATTCCCTCTTCCAGCCCTGTGAAGGTCATTTTCCCCTGTTCATTGGAAAAATCCTGTACTCCGCTGACTCCGGACTCTTCAATAATACCGGCAAGTTTTTCCGCTGCCGCAAACCAGTCATCCGCTGTGCTGAGTGCATTGAAATCAATACCTTTTTCTCCCAGAGCACCATCAATCACAAAATGTACATTTCCGTCAAAATCAATACTTCCCACTTTATAAAGTGTCAGCCCCACATTTGCCACCGGTGTATGATTTCCTTCTTCATCCGTTTCCCGGAGTATCAGCGTCAGATCGCCCTTTTTTCCTGCCTCATAGTTCTGTGCAAAAACCGGCTGCAAAACACTGATGGCCAGCATTACCATCAGCATCAGAACAGCCAGAAGACTCTGAAATTTATTCCCCTGCTTTCTTTTATTTTTCATCGCTCTCTGCCTCATCCTTCCTTTCTGAAAGCTGCCTTAATCTGCGTTTTTTGTCCCTGTAACGAACACTCAGATAAATCAGCAGAATCAGAACAATAAGTACTGCAAAGCCGCCAGCCAGAACTTTCCTCGGATCTGTCACAGCAAGCCTGTGAGATATGGTTTCATCATTTCTAATTTCCCCCTCTGCATATTTTGTCCGTATTCCCCGTACAAGAAGTCTGTGTGTGTTCACACCATATGGCGTACATGTAACAAGCGTCACATGATCCTCGCCTTCCACAATATCCAGTTCGCCGGTTTCTTCAGGAAGAACTGTCCTGATCTGATCAACTTTATAGGCCAGATTTTTTCCCAGAATATGCAGGATAAAAATATCTCCTTTTTTCATCTGATCCAGATCAGTAAAAAGTTTTGCACTGGGAAGTCCTCTGTGTGCTGCCAGAACTGCATGTGTACTTTTTCCTCCGACAGGAAGACTGGTTCCTTCCACATGCCCTACACCTTTCTCAAGAACTGTTTTGCTCAAGCCATGATAGATTGCAAGTTTTGCATTGATCTTCGGAATCTCAATACTTCCCATAAGGCCTTCTCCATTTGGATCAAGTACCTGGTCATAAGGCTGGGTCAGCACATAATCATCCTTTTCCCCAAAAGCATCTACAATAGAATTCACCGGATGTTCTGCATTATACTCTTTCGCCTCATTCCACAGTTTTTCGTATTCATTATCCGAAAGATCTGTTACTGCTTCATCATATCTGCTGACTAACCTTACATTTCTGTACTGGTTCCACATATCGCTGACTGTCGGATACAGAAATACTCCCGCTCCCGCCAGAAATACCAGTGCAAAAAAGATATTCCATACAAAATTCTTCTTTTTCTTCATATCCCATCATTCCATCTCCATTCAGGTTCAGAAAAGATTCGTATGTACTGTCCCTGTATTCATTCCCGGCCTCCGAAGAGGCCAGGCGATAACTTGAGCACTTATTTATACTATTTTGTATTTCACTGCAAATTCTGATTATCAGACTCTTTTCTGCGGCTGATAAAGAAAGCACCAGCTGCACCAGCCATAACTACAACACCGATAATAGTGAAGAGATATGTTCCCATGCCACCTGTAGATGGAAGTTCGCCCATTCTGGTATTCCGGATATATGTTACAGAAGATGTTCCATCAATTTTTGTAATAGTACCGTTATCATAAGTTGCTGTATATGTTGATCCGGGATTCTCATCAATTGTAATTGTGTAGCTTGCCAGAGTTCCGTCAGCATTATAGCTTGCGCTGATAAGTACGTCATGTGGATTTGTATCAAGTGTAAATCCTTCAGGAGCTACTGTCTCGACAAGGGTGTATTCTCCGGCATCAAGTCCTTTAAAGTACATGTAACCATTCTCATCTGTTATAGCTGTATATACTTTGTCAGGATCAGTTTTACTTGTAAGAGTAAAGGTTGCACCAACACCTGCATGTGTTTCCTTTGATTCGTCAATTTCAGTTTCACTCCTGGTAGAAATAACTTTTCCATTTTCATCAACTTTTACAAGTTCTGTTGTTTTTCTGTTATTTGTTGTACTTGTTCCATTGATATTTCCATCAATTGCAAATGTATAATGATATGTTTTCTTTTCCTCTGTCTTTGCATTTGCAGTACCTGATGGAGAATTGGTATATTCTACATATACAGTATTGGTATGCGGATCAAAATTTACTTTTGCATCATCCGTTAAAATTGCTTTGTAATTTACTTCTACAGTTTTTCCGCCATTAGCAAGGATATACCCCTTCTTAAAAGCAATCTGCAAATTCTGTCCCTGTGCAGTTACTGTAAATTTATCTTCATTTTCTGCTACTGCCGTACCATCAATTTTTACTTCAACAGTGCCGGCTTTTATGGAAAGTCCGTCTAATGTATCGTGAATTATATACTCTACCTTAGATGTATCTGTATTGTATTCTGCACTGTATTCCGGAATTGTTGCAGTGATTTTATAGCTTACCTCATCACCGATTGCCACATCATCACCTTTTGCATTTTCAGATCCCGGATTTACAATTACTTTATCAACTGTTACACTATTGGATTTCATATAACCTGTGGTTCCTTTTAAATCCCAGCGCTCAGATGCATCAATCGGATCAGATGTCATCCGGTTATCAGTACCATTCCTGCTGTAGTACACACCTGCAAGCATTGGATTGTAAATCTTTGCCGGTGTGGTATTGGTACCAGCTGTTACAAGTACGATCCAATATCCCGGAGCAACACTTGCTGTATAAGTAGTTCCATTTCCTGTAAGCTGTACTCCGGCACCATCATTCGGAACTATCTTTGCTAAAGCTGCAATCTCATCAGGTGTAGGCTTTAAAATATCAGCAATTGCATAACTGGCATCTGCTTTTTCATATCCCTGAAAACCTTTTCCTTCAAGATATTTTGCTTTCGTAATCTGATACGCAGTTACTGTTAACCCAGCTTCCACATTTTTAACTGTGATAGTTGCTCTGTCAGCATCCGTAGGTTCCTGCCCATCTGCAAACGCTGCCGTACACAGCGACAGCACCATAACTGCCGCTACCAGTAATGCCCCAAGCTTCTTAAACAGATTCTTCATATGACTGCTCCTTTCTTTCTCTGCATTTTTTCTTTTCCATTCCTTCGTATTATCATATTTACAATTAATGGGTTACGACCTTTCAGCTTCTTCCTCCTTTCGTTTACTGTTTATAAACAACAGGAATGCAGTTGCAAGAATCGCTGCACCACTGATTGTAAACCCATAGATACCAGGGCCACCGGTACTTGGTAACGAATATAGTTTTGAATTTTTGATTGTCTGTACTACATCCAACAACTGACCTTCATCATTTCCAAGAGTTACCTGAATTACATTACCCGTAATAGAATACCCATCCGGAGCTTTAATCTCTGTAATTGTATAAATTCCCGGCTCCAGTCTGTCAAATTTCGCTCTGCCATTGGAATCAGTTGTTACTGTAATTACATCTCCAGATTCATCCTTTAGATCCTGTCCATCCTTCTGAAGTTTGAACTCTGCACCTTCAAGAAAGATTTTTTGATCTTCACTGTCAATCTTAATGATTGTTATGGATCCATACCTCTTATTTGTAATTGTAATATTTTTCTGTGTTGCATCACTTTCATCGACTGCCAGATCACTGTAGTTTACTTCATACTCGATATCTCCGATCATCATTGCTGAGTCAGTTTTTACATATCCTGTTTTATCTGTGCCGATAATAAAATCCGCTGTTTCCAGCTCTGCTGCCGGTCGAAGCTCTTTTACAACATATTCAATTGCAGGATCCAGTCTATCAAATATTCCGGAATACTTATTCGTTTCATTGAGTTCCAGATATTTATCAGTTACCGGTGTTAATATCTCTACGTCACCTTTTACTGTTTTCTGATACAGACCTGCATAAACAGGAACTGCTCCGGCTATTTCAGAAGATCCGGCCTTCCATATCTTATTCACTTTAATCTTGCTATATGGAGTATTCGTAACGGTCATCTCTGCATTGTAATACAGTTTAATAATTCCCTCATTTCCAACTGCAGAAGTTTCGTTTTGATGTCCTGTATCTCCTTCCATTACCTTATTTTTAATCTCATATGAAGGATCTTTATATTTATTCTGTGTATCAAGTTCTTCCTCTGTTACCCTGTAATAAGTGCCTGAAATAATTTCGGTAATTGCAACTGTATAATCTTTTCTGATTCCTGGAATAATTCCATTGTCAGTCGTTCCGCATACAGCAGGACTTTGTCCTTTATTTACAAGATCCTGATTCTCATCATAAGCATAATAATTTCCTGCCCTATCTCTCAGATAATATTCTCCTACATAAGGCTGTAAATGATCTTTATCAGGACCAAGCTCTATTTTGAAAGAAAACGTATCATCCGTGTTCACATCCGGATTCATCCTCTTGGTGATCCGAAGCTCTCGCCTGTTTGCTGCTGAACAGTTATTTGTGTAAACTACAACAGGTCTTTCACTGACCTGTTTCGTATCAGTCATAATATCTTTTACTTCACCTGTCTGTTCATTGTTTTCATCAAACTCTGTATAGCTGGTATTATTGATCGTAATCTGATCATACTCTTCCGATCTTACTCCAACCTCTTTTACATAATATTTTCGGTTGGCCTTCAGGCCTGTAAAAATTGCAGATTCATCGGGTTTTAAATAAAACACACCATCATACGTTTTTCCATTAACATTCTCTCCGTCAAAAAAATCAATCGGAGTTCCAGTCGGCTTACCCGCATTTCCTTTTACTGCACTCTTTAAAAGCTCATATTCACTATCTGAATATATCTCATTTCCATTTGTATTCGTGCTCAGAATTTTCTGCGCATATACCTGGAATGCAAACTTTACATTGCTGTATTTTTCCTTGTCAGTGTTGCTGAGCTCTTTTCTTACTTCAGCCTGTCCGCTCGGAATGACCTGAATGTTAAATTTCACATGAAGATTAGAAGCTCCTGCACCTCGCTCCATATAAAACATCTTGAATTTATGAGTCGTATAATCCTTAAATGTATTTCCTGTGAAATAATTTTTAACAAGATCATCATTCCAGTCTGTTCCATCCGGGAATACTCTCGCTGCCTGAAATATTGCTTTCAGTGTAGTCTCAGATGAAACAGGTGTCTGTCCGGTTTTACAGTCCTTCCAGCTTACAACACCTGTATTGAAATTAATCTTACCGGAATGAGCATCATGTACACCACCAATATCAAGAACCAGTACACCATCAATGTAAATCCACATATCATCATCGCCATTGAACTCATAAATCATGTCCTGCCTGGTTGCTCCATCCGGAAGCGTAGCTTTACCGTCTTTTGGCTGAAGAAAATTTGCTCCCATGTACATACCGAAATAATAATCATTTGTTCCCTGGGTCAGATAAAGTTCTTTACCTTTTGCCTGCTCTTTATTACTTAATGCCCGTCCATCTTCATCATATAAATTCGTATTAGTTGAAAAACCTCCGTTCGCGATTGCATTATATGGCATGAAATTTCCACGTTGATAAAAATACCTGTTTTCATTACTCGGGGTTCCAATTACATCATAAACCGTAAAGTCGGAATTATCTCCCAGATAAGCATAATTTCTGAAACTGCTGTACTCATAATATCCTGTCGCATCATAAACAGATTTCAAAAATAAATGATTCACTTCTTTTCCATTAAATAATGACTCCAGGCTTTTTCCATTCTTCACTGTTGTTGGATATTCAGATGATTTCGGTATTTTGTTATTCAATAAATTCTTTTTTATACTTCCATCACCATATGATCCCCCTATATCTATTAAGGAGTTCATGCTCTCACCTATTGCACGTACTTCTGAAATATTATCTCCTACCAGGTTTTTCATTCTCATTGTAATTCCATCCCCGGTATGATCCACTGTTTCAACTGTTTCCATATTCTTCGCATAAATGAAATATACGGTACCATTGACATTATTCCAGTTACCATTGGAATCTGCACTGTTGTATTGATTACTTCCACCGGAATAACGAAGTCTCTTGATTTCAGTTCCCTCATCCGTCGCTGTTGAGCTTATCTTTGCTTTATAAAAAGAATATCCTGTAACTGCCGGAGCTATTGAACTTACCTTAACCTCATTATTGCTTTTCAGGTTTTGGGATTGATTATTTCCGAGTGAAACTCCTGCCGTATTGATCAGTTGAATTCTCAATGTATTGGAACTGCTCTTCCATGTAATCGTAAATACAGAAAAGCTCTCCGTCTCAAACTCAGCTTTCTGAACTTCCCCCTCTGTATTAGCCTCCACATTTGCTGTTCCGTCCTGGGTCATGTCTACAACAGATTGTACATTTCCATTCTCATCTTCAACCAGATGCATTACTGCAATGTCAAATGCCTGCTGTGCTTCATTCACTTCCTCCGGTTCCGCTGATTCCTGATATTCCATCGAAATCTTAACTTTTCCATCTTCCGGATTGATCTTCTGTCCGTCGCTGCCTGCAAAATAGATATCATAAGCCAGAAATCCTGCGATGGAATACTCTTCGTTCTCAGCTTTGTTTTCAAGCTGTGCCGCTACTTCGGAATACTGTTCTGATTCTTTTTCAACCGATGTTACCACAAACTCTGCGTCTTCCGGAATGACTCCGCTGGCAGCAGTTGCTGTTACAATCACATTATCCACAGTCCTTGTATAAGTAACTGGTTCTTCCTGCTCCATATCCGTTGCTTCTTCAGCTAACTCTTCAACCTCCTCAGAATCCTGATAACTTTCTTCCTCTGCTTCATCAGGATCTTTCTCCAGATTCTCTGCTGCTTTTTCTTCTTCCCGCCTGTCCGGATTCTCCACCGGCTGCTCTTCCTGCTGCTCTGTTTCCCGACCTTCACTGTTTTTTACATCAGGTGTGATTTCTTCAGCGGTCCATACGGAAGTATCTTCATCATCTGAAAACAACTCCTCCGTCTCATCTCCCAATATTTCATCCGCGGAGATTGTGTATGCGCTTGGCATACAGGACACCATCAACGCCAAAGACACCATAAATGCCAGGATTTTTCTCATCTTAACATTCTTCAATCTCTTCATACCTTGCCCGCTTTCCTGTGTGTGCATTAACGTGTACTATATTCTTTATTACCTTCCTTCTTTTTTTATTCCTTTCTTTTTTAAGAACTTCCGTTGTATCAAAAAAAGAGCCTCCGGACCCTAAGGCCCAAAAGCTCTCTTCCAAATATTCACATATTCAGTTCAAAATCTCATCCAACACGAAGACGGAATTTCTGGATCTCTTTTTCACTGGAAACTCTCTCAATCTCAGCACCGAGACTTCTCAGCTTCTCCTCAAAATTCTCATATCCTCGCTGAATATAAACGATATCATCAACAACCGTTACACCCTCTGCTGCCAGGCCTGCAATAACAAGTGCAGCACCTGCGCGAAGATCCGGAGCACTGACACGCGCACCGGTAAGCTTCTTCACACCATCAATGATAGCAGAATTCCCCTCTACCTTGATATTTGCTCCCATACGGGAAAGCTCATCTGCATATTTGAAACGGTTCTCAAAAATACTCTCAGTAACAATACTTGTACCCTCAGCAAGTGCAAGGGTAACTGCGATCTGTGGCTGCATATCTGTAGGATATCCAGGATATGGCAGAGTTTTTACATGAGTACGATGAAGTGTATGTGGCGCACGTACACGAACTGCATCATCAAACTCCTCAACCTCACAGCCGATCTCCTCAAGCTTCGCTGTTGTAGCTTCAAGATGCTTCGGAATAACATTGCGTACTGTAACATCACCGCCTGTAGCTGCTGCTGCAAACATAAAAGTACCAGCCTCGATCTGATCCGGAATAATAGAATACTCTGTACGATGAAGAGTCTCAACACCACGGATGCGGATCACATCAGTACCTGCACCCTTGATATTAGCACCCATACTGTTCAGGAAATTGGCAACATCAACAACATGCGGCTCTCTTGCAGCATTCTCGATAATTGTACGGCCTGCTGCCATGGAAGCTGCCATCATGATATTGATAGTCGCACCGACAGAAACCACATCCAGGAAGATATGACTTCCATGAAGATTCTCAGCCCTGGCAACGATAGCACCATGGAGAATATCCACCTCAGCACCAAGAGCACGAAATCCTTTCAGATGCTGGTCGATCGGTCTGCTGCCGATATTACATCCGCCCGGAAGCGGAACTTCTGCATGTTTATACTTTCCGAGCAATGCACCCAGAAGATAATATGATGCGCGGATCTTCTTGATAAATTCATAATCCACACTGAGATTGCCGATGGTAGAACCGTTGATCTTTACAGTAGATTTATCTACACGTTCTACCTGAGCACCGATCTCAGAGATTGCTTCAAGAAGAACATTGATATCTCTTACGTCCGGCAGATTCTCAATTAATATAGTTTCATCAGTCATAATGGCTGCTGATAATATTGCAAGAGCAGCATTTTTCGCACCTGCAATATCCACTTCTCCAACAAGAGGATTGCCGCCTTTAATCACATACTGTTCCATAACACACCTCTATTATTTACTCCTCTATGAGCAGAAAATTTGCTGCTGTTCATTGTATGAGCAGCACTGAAATTTTCCCGCAACTTATAGTTATTTTCATCACTTAGTATAAATGGAAACACACGTTCCCTGAACCCGTCTTTTAGGTCAGTTGTATATTATAACACATATTTCGCATTTGTAAACTACTTCTCTCCCCGTTTCAGTGCCTGAAGCACCAGCTGAAGGCTTCCCTCCAGATCTTTATCCTCTTCATCAACAATGATATCTGCATACTTTTCATATAAAGATACACGTTCTTCATACAGACTTTCAAGCGTCTGTCCCTCTTTCAGGAGAACTCCACGTCCTTTAAGATCCCCAAGACGTTTAGACAGAAGCTTCAGTGAAATCTTGAGATAAACAACAACTCCCTCTGATTTCAGATGCTGCATTGCCTCATCACAGTACACCACACTTCCACCTGTGGCAATTACTGTATTCTCAACCTGAATGGACGCATTCACACGGTTCTCAACCGCCTTGAATCCCTCCGGTCCATCCTGTTCAATGATCTCACTTAATGTTCTCTTTTCTTCCTTCTGGATGATCAGATCAGAATCAATAAACTGGTATCCCAGTACCTTGGCAAGCACAACGCCGATGCTGCTTTTTCCAGCACCCGGCATTCCAATCAGCGTAATATTATTCATACTGTGTCCTTTCATTTTAGCATAACTGCAATTAAATCTCAACGATCGTCACTTTACCTTTATTTCTTCCGTTTATTCGTTTTCTTCTTCACACTGTAGCCGAAAGTTCCGACTTTCCGGCCACCTGCAAGATATTCCCCATGAGAATAAACCAGAAGCCCTGCATCGTTAAGATGAAATTTATTACTTTTATCCATGTATGCTTCGTCTGCATGAACCGCAAGTACATCTGCCAGAAACATGTCATGGGATCCCAGTTCTTTTATTTCCCGTACTCTGCACTCAATAGAAACCGGTGCTTCCCCGATCAGCGGTGCAGAAACATACTGTGCTTTCTCTTTTGTAAGATTCAGCTTCTGAAATTTGTCAACATCGCGTCCTGAACGCACTCCGCAGAAATCCGTTGCAAAAGCCAGTTTTTCTGTTGTCAGATTGATAACAAATTCTCCCGTTTTTTTGATCATGTCATATGAATAACGGGAGGGTCGGACTGAAATATAAGCCATGGCCGGATTCGTACACACAGTTCCTGTCCACGCAACTGTAATGATATTATCGTTGCCTTCACCATCTGTAACACTGACCATCACAGCCGGCAGCGGATAGATCATATTTCCCGGCTTCCAGATCTGTTTCGCCATTTCTCCGGCCTCCTTATGCGTAATCGCTGTTCATAAGCTGAGCAGCCTCCATCATAGCCGGGATCAGCTGTTTCTTTCTGGATACCACGCCTTTCAGGCAAAAAGTATCTCCATCCGGTTTCCGTTCAAAAGCGATCTCAGCCATCTGCTGGCTTCCCTCTCCATAGAAAAGAAGCTCTGTGGATTCTTCCAGGATATTAGTCAGCATAAAGTAAACTCTTGTGATATCATGGCGTCCGCATTCACTTACCATAAACGGCATCAGCTTCTCCTTGATTTCCTTCAGCTCCTCGCTATCCATGGAACTGATCTGTCCCACGCCAAAGGAAACATTGCCTTCACCGATAAATTTCTTATAATCCTGATAAAAGATCTCCTCAGGAGACTTATCTTTCAGATTACTTCCTGCTGAGAACATTTCTCTTGCAAATTTCTCAATGTTGATTCCTGCGATCAGGGCAAGCGCACTGGCAGCGATCTTATCCTTCTGCGTGCAGGTCGGTGAACGGAACATAAGCGTATCAGAAATGATCGCAGCGCAGAGAAGTCCGGCAATCTTTTCCGGAATCTCCAGTCTCTGCTCACCATAGATCTCATAAAGGATCGTTCCTGTGCATCCAACCGGCTCATTACGGAAAGCAACAGGTGTCATAGTCTGCAGAGTTCCAAGCTTATGATGATCGATGATCTCAAGAATTTCAGCCTTCTCAATATTATCAACTGCCTGATCCACCTCGTTATGATCAACAAGCACAACCTTCTTCTTGTGCATATCCAGGAAATTACGTCTGGAAATCGTTCCGATACATTTGCCATGAGGATTGATGACAGGAAATGCCCTGTGACGGTTTTTTATCATAACCTCCTGAATATCATCAGTGAAATCCTCAGTGTTAAATGTAACCATGTTATCACGTTTCATAACATAATTTACCGGAATACTCTGATTGATCAATCGCGCAATATTGAACGTATCATACGGTGAGCGGATGATCACGATACTTTTCTCATGTGCAAGCTTCACTACTTTCTCGGAAACTACAATATTCAGTCCTACAATAATACAGCTTACATTCTGGCTGATAGCCTGAAGATGATCTTCCTCACGGTCTCCCATGATGATCATATCATTCTCTTCAATATAGCCCTCCATCATCTTCGGATTGGCTGTTCCAACGAGAACTTTTCCCTTAACAAAATATCCGTGGCTGTTTCCCTCTACAACCTCGCCTCCTACAGTCTCAGCAATCCTCTGATACTGTGTCCTCGCATTGGAAAGGAGGTAGCTATCTGTTGTATCCATATAGGTCTTGGCAATATCTCCGATGGTCACAAGACCTTCCAGGCAACCATCTTTATCGCGGATCGGAAGAGATACGATGCTGTTCTCCTGCATCATATCCCAGGCATTCTTCAGAGACATGCTCTTATCTGCCGGTGGGCTGATACGGATATCCATATCTTTAACCTGGGTTCCGATATTTCCGAGATAAGCCGGAGGCTGTACGCCAAAACGGTTCAGCACATATCTTGTCTCTTCATTGATCTGGCCTGCTCTCTTCGGGATATATTTCTTGTTCTGTGTGGTTCTGTTTTTAATGTCAGCATAGGCAATGGCCGAACAAATGGAATCCGTATCCGGATTCTTATGTCCGATTACAAATATTCTCTCCTGATTTTTCATTCACATCCATCCTTTTTCATCCAAGTGTCGTTGCTATGTAGTGTGAACATTTCTCAGTCCAGCTTGATATTTGCAAAAAGTGAACCAAGGGATGTTGTTGCCTCTTCACCGGACTCAGGAAGCTCAAAAATCTCCTCCTCAACTTCCTTCGCCATCAGATCAGATGCTTCTTTAATGCTTAAGCTCAGTTTTCCGTCCTTGATGGCAATAACTTTAACTTTGACCTTGTCGCCTACATTTACTGCCTCTGAAGGCTTCTTAATCCTTTTTTCGCAGATCTGTGAAATATGCACCAGCCCGGAAATTCCATTTCCGAGATCAACGAAAGCACCATACGGTTGCAGACTCTCAACAGTTCCTTCTGTTACAAAACCAACCTCAATATTGGATATCTTGTTTCTGCGGTCCTCGTCCGCCTTCTCACGAAGAAGCTCTTTCGCAGAAAGCACAAGTCTCTTCTTCGCTTTATCAACATCAATAACCCGCACGGTAAGCGGTTTATTCAGATACTCTTCCGTATCCTCAACGTAGCTCAGAGCCAGCTTGGATGCCGGGATAAAACCACGTACGCCTTCCACATAGGCAATAGCTCCGCCGTTTACGATTCCCTTCACAACAACCTCCAGTGCTTCTCCTGATTTCTGAAGTTCAGCAAGTTTATCCCATGCCAGAACCTCTGCTGCCTCCGCTCTGGAAAGCAGGATATTGCCCTGGCCATCGTCTTTACGGAGAACAGTTGCCTGGATCTCCTCGCCCGGCTGTACTGCCTCTTTCAGATTAAACCCCGGCTCCCTGGAAAATTCCTCTGCCGGTATGAATCCCTCTGTATAATATTTAAGATCAAGAACAACACCTGTCTCATCAACACTTACAACTGTACCGGTGATAATGTCACCTTCATCAATTTTTTTAAAAGAAGCCTCGAGCTCCTGCTCAAAATCTTTCATAGACTCCGCCATTTCCTGACCTCCTGTTCACCTTTATCTATTTATCATTTACTGCCAGCCGACGCTTTATGCCTGCTGCCGATTTTATCCTCATCTTAGTTATTATAGCATGAGCCATCAGCCCGCGCCATGTTTTTTTAGTACATCATAAACCAAAAAAGCCCCTGCATTCCTGCAGAAGCTTATTTTTTTAATATTTAAAGTATTTTTTTCCATAAAACGAGGAGTGCCCCGGTAGTGGCTTACCGGGGCGATTATTATGAAAAAAATTGTATGTGTAATGATACAGATACACACCATTACAGCGTCTTTCGTAGTGTTCTTTCGAACTGTTATTATAGTAGCAGACAAATATGAACATTTTATGAACAGCTCGTGAACTTTTAGCTTATTTGCACAATTTTCTTCGTCATTTTCCTCTTTTTTTATAAAAACGCCACATTCATGTTTCTATCTCAAGTCCTAAATATTGTACATTTTGTACATTTTGTATAAAACCAGTAATAATAGTCCTAATAAAAGTGACATTTAAAACACCTGCCTCTTACTGACGGGAAAGCATTCCCTTAACAAACTGAATTGCTTTCTGGAAAATATTCTTCACATCTGATTTTGTGACACCCATATCTTTCAGAGTGCTGTATGCATCATTTACATATTTCTTGATCTGGTCATCGCTGACATCAATTCCGCGGAACTTGCTGATTATATTTACCAGTGAGCTCTTATCATCATCGGAAAGTGACACTCCATAATAATCTGCTGCTTCATCGATTCCCTGTGAGATCTCATCGTCTGTGATCTGATTGGAATCAAAAAGTCCTTTCACATAAACAATGATATCGCTTACTTTGTCCGGGTCAGCTGCAAGAGATTCAACTTCGTTATTTTTAAGAATTTCCTCAGCCTGGCTCATAACTGAACCGGAATCAGATGCCATAACCATCATCGGTGAAGTACAGGAGATAATACCTGCAACAACCAGTGCTGTGATCCTGTTCATTTTTTTCATAATATTCATCCTCCATATAGGCATCTGCCTGTATACCTAAACTATAACTATTCTCTGTTTCAATAAATTTGTTTCCTTTTGACGCTCCCCAGTATAACACACCTCCCCCACACCTTGTAAAGCCAGCTTTTCCTTTTTTCACAATTTCCAGGTCAGACTTTATGTTGTGCCGGAAAATATATTCACAATATTTTCATATTTCCAACAAACTTTCCTAACATTTCTTTCTTATAATAAATATTGTAAATTTTTCATTACTTACTTGTGTCTGACAGATCAGGCACAACCTCCTTTCTATGACAAGTTATATATGTGCGTATGGATTCCTCTCCAACGTCCATACGCACCACGCAAAAAGAACCCGGAACAGCTGCCCGGGTTCTTTTTGTATCTTAAAACGTTTGTTTATTTTTTCATTTCATAAATACAGTTGGCAAGCATTGCAAACTGTTCCAGAGTCAGTGCCTCTCCTCTGATATTCAGCGGAAGTCCGCACTTTTCGAACACATTCTCAATTTCTTCCTTACTCAGGGCAAAATCTCCGGAATTTTTGATTCCGTTTACAAGAGTCTTTCTTCTCTGGTTAAAAGATGCGCGGATCAGCCTGAACATGAGACGTTCATCATAAACATCCACCGGCGGCTTCTCATAACGCGTCAGTTTAATAACTGCACTCCCAACCTTAGGACGTGGCATGAAACAATTCGGCGGCACATTGGCCACGATCTCCGGTTTCGCATAATATTGCACAGCCAGCGAAAGTGCTCCATAATCCTTGGTGCCAGGTCCAACCTGCATACGGTCTGCAACCTCTTTCTGCACCATAACAGTGATGGAATCCACCGGAACATTCTTCTCAAAAAGTCCCATGATGATCGGAGTTGTAATGTAATACGGCAGATTCGCCACTACTTTTACCGGTTTACCGCCATTCTTTTCATCTGCGATCTTTTTAATATCCGTCTTAAGGATATCATTATTGATCACAGTTACATTATCCCAATCCTTCAAAGTATCTTCAAGGATCGGAATCAGGGAACTGTCGATCTCTACAGCAGCAACCTCTCTTGCTGCTTCCGCAAGATACTGGGTCATGGTTCCGATTCCGGGACCGATCTCCAGTATAAAATCATCCTTCGTGATTCCTGAAGAATCTATGATCTTCTCCAGAACATGTTCATCGATCAGAAAGTTCTGACCAAACCTTTTCTGGAAAACAAAATGATACTTTTGAAGGACTTCAATGGTATATTTCGGGTTGCCCAGATAAGGTCTGGTCATATTTCTTTACCTCTGCTTTTCTGTTTATTATTATCAGCTGAAATCCTTTTCAAGAAGTACAGTATAACCATCACGGTCCACTCTCTTCTTGGATCGTTTAAATAATCCGCCCTGTGCTTTTGCCATTGCGTTATCAAGCATTGTCTTCACGGTTCCGATGCACATCGGCTGGTCTTCTTTCTGGTTGATTCCAATCAGATTGTACAGCGCAAGCATGCCCATCTGGTCAATTCGGAATCCGTTTTCCATTGTATAGACCTTCGCAAAATTAACAAGCTCATCATTTGTAAATACAGGTATATTGATCATGGATGTAAACTTCTTCGCAAGCTTCGGATATCTTGCGATCAGCTTACGCATTCCGATCTTTTCATCCTCAAGAATAACGATCATACCCTTCGTATTTCCGTTCATCACTTCATCAAGCTCATCTGCTGTTTCCTGGGAAAGCTGGTTTGCATTCTCAATAACAAGAAAACCTCCTGCAAGCTTGGATACAATATCTGACATGCTTTTGCCGTTAAGATCTTCTGCGAATATATAAGCAACCTTGGATGCCTCAATATTCAGTTCTTTACAGATTGCCGGGATCAGACTTGAGATCAGCCTTGTTTTTCCTGTTTCCCTGCCACCCATAATGATCACATTACCTGTCTGGGAAGTCTTATCAGCAGCACCCTTCTGTACATCACAGAGCACATCAAGCAGCTGCTCTTTCATTCCTGGAACTGCTACAAAATATGTGAAAAGCTGCTTTTCTTCATCAGTGAGCTGTTTCTTTCTGGAAATGATCTTATTCGGATCCCTCTCCGGCTGGATGGTCTCGATGAATTTCTCAAGCTGCTCTTCCTCGCTGAGTTCTTCTTCCTCATCATCCTCTTCCATAGCTCTGTTATCCAGAAGGCTGGCAATGAAATCATCTTCTTCATCTTCATCGTCCTCGTCTTCCGGCTCTGCTTCAAATTTATCCGCAGAACTGAAATCCTCTGCACTGTATTCCTCTTCCTCATCAAGAGGAGTTTCTTCCTCCGTAACAATTGCTGTATCGTCTGTGATACCATTTTCTGCTGCAATTCCCGGTGCTTCTTCAGTTTCATCTTCTTCTAATTCCAGAGAAGGGATCTCATCGAATCCATCATCCTCTTCATCCAGATCTGCATCTGGCTCGTCCGGCTTCTGCACTCCGGCCGGTCCATTGAGAAATTCAGCCTCTGCAGCCTGCAGATCCTCCTCTGTAACAGGCTCTTCGTCCTCATCAAACACAACATCCGGAACACGGTTAAGTGTATGTTCTTCCGTATCTGCTTCCTGCTGTGCGGAAATCTGCGCCATGATATCCTCGATATCTGCTGCATCCGGCTCCTCCGGAACAAATGGATCCTCTGCAAGGTCAAGATCATTCTCTTCCTCAGCAGATGTAACTTCTGCAGTCTGTGCATCCTGAGTTACATCTTCTTTTGGAATTTTGATTCCCTGCTCTGTTGCAGCTGCAAGAATCGTATCTTCCAGATTAAATCCTTTATCAGAATCTTTTTTCTCGCCTACTGAAGCAGCAATATCATCAATGTTTCCAAAAATTCCTGACGCATCCGGAATATCAGCAGCACTGCTTGCATTCTCCGGATCTACATTTATCATAGATTTCGGAATCTTCAGCTCAGGCATGCGCATTGTAGCGGAGAAATCCGGCTGGTCTTTCTCTGCCTTCTCTTCTTCTTTATCCTGCAGTTCTTCCGTCTTAAGCTGTACCGTTCCCCCTGACAGATTATCAATACCCGATACCAGCATTTCCTCACCGTCTGCGATTTCCGGCTCTTCCTCGGACGCCTCTTCCGAATCCTCCTCAATTTCTGCCTTTTCA
The DNA here is from genome assembly GCF_056504635.1 of Blautia sp. HA8986. NCBI lineage: Bacteria > Bacillati > Bacillota > Clostridia > Lachnospirales > Lachnospiraceae > Blautia > Blautia sp. HA8986. Next base: position 2,641,679 of record NZ_JBWLUQ010000001.1, on the reverse strand, counting down.
GTTTCTTCTGCGGCAGCAGCCTCAGCTTCCGGTGTATCTTCTTCTGTATCCGAATCCGAAACATTCAGATCCTGCTCATTCTCTTTTTCTTCATCTGCAGTATTTTCTTCCAGTTCCTCAGATTCTTCGGACTTCTTATGTCCACCGAAAATATCCCGGAAACCTTTTGAAATTTTTTCCTGTAATGTCTCTGCACTGCTCAGATCACGCTCATCATCCACCTGAATCGTATCTGTGACCGGTCTGGCCTCTTCATATTCTGTATCAGCAGCTGCTGTTTCCTTACTCTCCCTGATCTCCTGGGCTTTTTCCGGCGGAATCAATTTCGGAATAAACTGCTGCTCATATTTCTCTTTCTCCTCACCAGTAAGAACACCCATTCTCTGCTTCAGGTCAAGAGCCTTCATCACATAATTGCCATCATTAAACCAGAGAACCATCTCATTGCATAGATCCAGACATTTCTGCTTGTCTCCTGCTTTATAATAAAGCTTAGCCAGCTCATATGACCAGCGTTCTGTGAATTCCTTCTCCTTGTATTCCTCAAGAATACGGATCTGCTCATTCAGAGATGCGTTCTTCGCTCTGGCAATCTTATATTTCAGTATATACTGGCTGTTGTCACTGCCTGCCACTTCTCTGTATTCATCAAAGAATTCTGTGGCTTCACTGATCTGTCCCATCTTAAGTGAAACTTCTATCAGACGGTAAAGAATATTCTTACCGATCGGTGCTCTGTGATACGCAAGAAGAAAAATTTCCTTGCTCTCCTCATAGCGCTTGTTGGCAGCGTAAATCTCGCCTACAACGCAAAGGGTACGGACATTCTTCACACGACGCCATTCAATGCTGTCAACAATCTGCATGGCACCTTTGTAATCCTGGGCTTCAACCAGTTTATTAATCTGACCCAGCTTGACGCGAAACTCCTCTTTATCCAAAATATTCACCAACTTTCCATATTCAGAATCAGTTTAACATATGCCTACGGCCTTGTCAAAACCCTTTAGGCATATAAACGTGCCCTTTTACCACCTGAAAAACCTTGTTGATCTCAAACTGATGACTGACAAAATCATCCAGACCTGTACAGGTGATAAGTGTCTGTATATCATGTATACTTTCCAGAAGATATGTCTGCCTGTTACTATCCAGTTCCGAGAGCACATCATCCAGCAGAAGCACCGGCGTATCCCTGATCTTTTTTTTGACCAGATATATCTCCGAGAGCTTCAGTGAAAGTGCTGCTGTCCTCTGCTGTCCCTGCGAACCATACTTCCGGATATCAATACCATTTACCTTCACGCAGAAATCATCTCTGTGCGGTCCCACGGAAGTAAGCTTCATCCTCAGATCCCGGTCTCTGTTCTGCACAAGCTTCTGCTCAAAATCTCCTGCTGTCACACTTGGCTCATACAGGATCTCAAGCTCCTCCAAACCTCCTGTCAGACCCTTGTGGAGGCCTTTTGCAATCTCATTAAGTTCTTCAACGAATTCCTCTCGTTTCTCAATGATCTTCCTTCCATAACCAAGCATCTGTGTATCCCAGATATCTAGTGTATCTTTCAGTCCCGGATTTGCATAACAGTCTTTGAGAAGACGGTTTCTCTGGTTCACAATGTGATTGTAGCTGGCCAGCTCCGTGATATAAACACCATCCAGCTGACAGAGCTCCGAATCCAGAAAACGTCTTCTCTCTCCCGGTCCATTCTTGATAATATTAAGATCCTCCGGAGAAAAAAACACAAGGTTTACCACTCCCAGAAGCTCCCTTGCCTTACGGATCGGCAGCCCGTTGATGGCAACTCCTTTCGCTTTGTTTTTCCGGAGGTGCATGTCTATTTTGTATGAAAGATCGCCCTTTTTCACCATCATTCGGATGTGGGATTCCTCATTCTCGAAGCGGATCATCTCCCGGTCCTTGCTCCCCTTATGGGATTTACTTGTCCCGGCCAGATAAACAGCTTCCAGAATATTTGTTTTTCCCTGGGCATTATCGCCATAGAGAATATTGGTCCCCTGATCAAAATTCATCTCCAGCAATTCATAATTCCTGAAATTATTCAGTCTGATGGATTCAATGTACATTCCTTCACCCAATCACATAAATATCTTTTCCATCGTAGGAAATGGTATCTCCCGGATGGATCTTGCGGCCGCGGCGGTTTTCAACCTCGCCGTTTACCAGAACAAGGCCGTCATTGATAGCATATTTCGCCTCAACACCGTCTTCCACAACCCCCGCCAGCTTCAGTGCCTGACCAAGCTTAATAAATTCATCTTTAATTCTGATTTCCACTTCTTTTTCCTCTCAAAATATCAGGCAGATTTTAAATATCTGCCCTGCAATAAATTACCGCCAGTAAAAAATCCTCTATATTGATCAGATTTGGGGGCAGTTTTAACTACCACCTTCAGACTTTTTTCAAAAAGGGGTAGTTTTAAAATACCACCTGGCAGCTATATTTTCAGTTACATATGCTTCAATAATGCTGTTTGCGTGTACGTGTCACGCGGACATATACATTATAATGCACAATTACTATCTTCCCTGATTCTGGTTGATGTTTACCGGAAGGATCAGATAAGTATAATTCTCCTCATCATCACGGATAAAGCAAGGTGCTTTCGGGTTTACAAGGTAAATTGTAACGGTCTCATCATCAATAACACGAAGAGCATCGATCAGGAATTTCGGGTTAAAGCCGATCATAATATCTTTACCCTCTTTCTCAATATCGATCTCCTCATTCATGGAACCCATTGCAGAATCAATACGCAGCTCCATATCATCATCTGTGATGTTGATAATGATTGGTTTTTTATCAACCTCGCGGACAAGAAGTGTCGCACGATCGATACAATCCAGGAACTCTTTTTTGTTAATTTTCAGTTTTGTTTCATAATCACTGGAAAGCATCTGATCAATTCTGAAATATTCGCCCTCAATCAGTCTGGAAACTACCATAGTCTGATCAAATTCAAAGAGAATGTGGTTTTTTGTAAAGTAAATACTTACCTGATCATCCACTTCTCCGGACAGGATCTTGCTTACTTCACTTAAAGTTTTTCCCGGAACTACCACTTTCCGGTCAGAATACTCTTTTTTAAGTGGCATTTTTCGGATCGCAATACGGTGGCCATCCAGAGAAACTACTTTCAAACAGTTATCCTTGATCTCAAAAAGTTCACCTGTCATCAGCTTGTTGTTTTCATTCACAGCAATAGAAAAAATGGTCTGTCTGATCATTTCTTTCAACGTATACTGAGAAATTGTAAGTGGTTCATCCTTCTCGATCATTGGTAAATAGGCAAAATCTTCTCCGGATTTTCCTGGAATATTGAATTTTGCTTTTTCACAGGTGATGGTTGCTGTATATTTATCATCAGTTTTAATAGTAATATCATTATCTGGAAGTCGTCTGATGATTTCATAAAAAATCTTTGCATCAAGAGCGACCATTCCTTTTTCTTCAATAATACCATCAACGATAGTTTCAATTCCCAGTTCCATATCATTGGTGGTAAATTTAATTTGATTTGTTGTTGCATCCATAAGGATACATTCAAGTATTGGCATGGTGGTTTTTGATGGAACTGCTTTGAGTGCGATACTTACACTTTTTAACAGACTTGATTTGGAGCAGATAATTTTCATAATGTGTATAACTCCTTTTTTGGATAAATTGTGGTTTTTATAAATATATTTATAGAAAAAATCCGCCGTAACCGCCGTAGGGGGACAGATTTTGTGAAAAACTCCCGTAAGGCTGATGTTTTCAAGGGTTTTCAGGTGGGATAACTTTGTGTAAAAGTGGTAGTTTCGGATGTGAATAAACCGGGGATAAAATTACCGCCGCTTTTTTGCAAAAAAGTTGTACACATCCTTCCACATACAATCAACACGTTATACACCAGTAATGTGGAAAACTTTCCTAACCTTGTGGATTAATCTTCTTTTTCAATATATCTATGGTATTTTTTAAGTTATCGTCGTTCTGCAATTCGTTTTCGATCTTTTCAATGCCGTGCATAACTGTTGTATGGTCACGGTTTCCAAGTGCTTTTCCGATATTTTTCAGTGGTGTGGAAATAATTTCACGGCAAAGATACATGGCAACCTGGCGAGGCATGACGATTTTTGAGTTTCGTTTGTTTCCGCTTAAGTCTGCTGGTGTTACTCCGTAATGTTCGGAGACAACAGAGATAATATATTCCGGTGTGATCACTTTTTTCTCATCTGGAGAAATAATATCTTTCAGTGCCTGCTCGGCAAGTTCAAGAGTGACCTCTTTTTTCTCAAGTTTAGCTCCGGCCATAACCTTATTGAAGGCACCTTCCAGCTCTCGAATGTTGGATTTGATGTTGGTTGCAATGTATTTGATGACATCTTCACTGATGTTGTAACCGTTCATCTCCTCATTTTTATGAAGAATTGCCATTCGTGTTTCATAATCCGGCAGTGTAATGTCTGCGATCAGACCCCATTCGAATCTTGAACGGAATCTTTCTTCCAGAATCTCCATATCTTTCGGTGGTTTATCTGAAGATATGATGATCTGCTTCTTGGCACTGTGGAGACTGTTGAAAGTATGGAAAAATTCCTCCTGTGTGGATTCCTTTCCTATAATAAACTGAATATCATCGACGAGAAGAACATCAATATTTCTGTATTTTTCACGGAATTTACTCATTGCAGTATTGTTTCCGTTTCGAATGGTTTCGATCAGTTCGTTGGTAAATTCCTCACTGGTTACATAGAGAACCCGGCTGTTCTGGTCGTGTTCCAGTATGAAATGAGCGATGGAATGCATAAGATGAGTCTTTCCAAGTCCGGCTCCTCCGTAAATAAAGAGCGGATTGTAAGTATCTCCCGGTGATTCCGCAACTGCCAGAGCTGCTGCCTGAGCGAATTTGTTGTTGCTTCCTACAACGAATGTGTCGAAAGTGTATTTTGGATTTAAATGTGCTTCTTCGTAACGTGTATCCTGAACCTGTTTATCATAGGAAGTATTTTTTTCGTTTTTCTTGGGGAGATCTTTTTCCAGGACGAAGCGAACCTCGCATTCTTCCATGCCTGTGAGTACACAGATCGTAACCTGAAGTGGTATTTTATAACGTTTACTGATGTAATTAACACCGATGCCTGCCTGCTCAGAGGGAACAATGACTGTTATCAGATTTCCGTCAACCTCATAGACTTTCAGCGGTTTAAGCCAGGTATTAAAAGGGACATCAGTCACCTCATATTCAGATTTGACAGTGTTAAGGATCTCCTCCCATTTTTCAATAACAGTGTTCATTTTTTCCTCCCATGAGTATTATAATAACCCCAGCCTGTGGCTGGAGACAGATATCCTTTTATATATTACACTGAAAATGGGGTTTTCGCAATGGAAAACGTTGAGATTTTGGGGAAAACATTGTGGATATCCTGGGGAAATTGATGTGGATTAGGGTGGAAAACTGTGGATAACAGGTGAATTGGTTTCCATAAGTAGAAACTGCGTGGATAATGTGGAAGAATTATGTGTATAAAATAATCCACTGTCAAAATACCGCATATAAAGGCTTTTTTTGACATCAAGGTGAAAAAATGTTTGAAAAAAGTGGATAGTTTTCCCGGTAATCCACTAGTTATCCACAAGTTATCCACAAAATGTGGATAATGTTACGTAAACCATATGCACTTTCCACATAAATGTAAAAATAAAAAACCGCGAGATGGTGGTAGTTATAAGAATGCCTGATTTTATAGGTTTTTTCGCATTTTTTACTTGACGAAAAGGAGGTTTATTTATATAATTGAAACGATGTTCTGAATGATAAGTTATTTCATAACAATTAATTAAGAATAGATAAAGGAGGTGCTTTACCTATGAAGATGACATTTCAGCCAAAAAAGAGATCCAGAGCTAAAGTTCACGGCTTCAGAGCTCGCATGAGCACAAAGGGCGGACGTAAAGTATTAGCTGCAAGAAGATTAAAAGGAAGAAAACAGTTATCAGCATAAGCTGCAAGACCGCATTTATGTGGTCTTTTCTTCTATCCGGAGAAATATCCGTGCAGACGGAATTTAATTAAGGAGGATTCGTTTGATCAGATCAGAGTCCTTAAAGAAGAATAAAGATTTTAAAATTGTATATCAGAACGGAACATCATACGCAAATCGGCTTCTGGTGATGTACGTGCTGAAGAATCAGCACAAGAAGAATCGTCTGGGAATATCTGTAAGTAAAAAAGTAGGGAATAGTGTGGTTCGCCACAGACTCACCAGACTGATAAGAGAAAGTTATCGTCTCAACGAAACAGATTTTGACAGTAACCTTGATATTGTAGTAGTAGCGAGAGCTTCTGCCAAGGGCAAAGGCTTTCACGAGATCGAGAGTGCTTTTCTGCATCTTGCAAGAAAGCATCACATAACAGGGAATGAACATGATAAAGAAATTTCTGATTAAGATGATAAGACTCTATCAAAAATATATATCGCCGATGAAGAGAACGAAATGTCCTTATATTCCCACATGTTCTCAATATGGTTTGGAAGCAATCGAAAAATATGGCGCATTCAGGGGAAGCCTTCTTGCGGCATGGAGGATTCTGCGATGCAATCCTTTTTCCCATGGAGGCTATGACCCTGTGCCATGAATTATTTTGGACTGCCTGGCCTCTTTTTCCCAGGGGTGGAGCAGTTACCATTGGACTTTTACAATTGAATAAGAAGTCTAGGAGGAAATGAATTTGGAACTGTTTTTAGCAACAAAAACCGGAACTCCTATTATCGGACAGATCGCGTCTGTGATGGGATGGATCATGGATGGCATATATAAGATGCTTGACGGCCTGTTCGGAATCCAGAACATTGGTCTTTGTATCATTATCTTCAGTATTCTTATCTTTGCCTTTATGACACCGCTGCAGATCAAGCAGCAGAAATTTTCCAAGTTAAGTGCGATCATGCAGCCTGAGATCCAGAAGGTCCAGAAGAAATATCAGGGTAAAAAAGATCAGGACTCCATGATGAAAATGAATGAAGAAACCCAGGCTGTTTATCAGAAATATGGTGTTTCTCCCACCGGTAGCTGTGTACAGTTAGCCATTCAGATGCCTATTCTGTTTGCACTGTATCAGGTTATCTACCGAATTCCTGCTTACGTTGGAAGTGTAAAGAGCATTTTTACTGGTGTAGTTGACAAGCTGGTAGCTGTAAACGGATACACGGATATCCTGCAGCAGTTTATTACAGATAATTCCATGACACGAGTACGTCTCGTTATGGACAGTGCCGGAAATGCTACAAGTAACTCTATTGTTGATTTTCTGTATGCACTTTCTCCTGAACAGTGGAAAGAGCTGGCCAAGATGGATCAGTTTTCAGGCTTTTCTGATATGATCACAAGTACTTCTCATGAGATTTCCAAGATGCAGGGATTCTGTGGACTGAATATCGCAGACCAGCCACTGTACTATATCATGGAGTTCCTCAAAAATCATGGTTCTCTGTTACTTGCGATCATAGCACTTCTGATCCCGGTTCTTGCATGGGCAACTCAGATGCTTAACCTGAAGCTTATGCCACAGGCAGCAACACAGCCGACAGACGGAAATGATCAGGCCAGTGCAATGGCAAGCTCCATGAAGACCATGAACATGGTTATGCCGCTGATGTCTGCATTCTTCTGCTTCACATTCCCGGTTGGTCTTGGTATCTACTGGATCGCCAGTGCTGTTGTACGAAGTGCTCAGCAGTTTGCGATCAACCGTCATCTTGATAAGATGAACATTGATGATCTGGTTAATGAGAATATGAAGAAGATCGAAGCGAAGCGTGCGAAGGAAGGACTTCCGCCTCAGAAGATCACAAATCAGGCTCATCAGTCCGCCAAGAATATCAATAAACCTGTAATTGATAAGGGTAACAGCGGAAACAATGGTGCTTCAGACAGAGCACGCAAGGTTGATGAAGCTTATGCGAAGTCAAGAAATGCAAAAGCAGGAAGCATCACAGCCAAAGCTAATCTCGTAAGAGACTTTGACGAGAGAAATAAGAAGAAATAATCAGGAACGGAGGGGTTCGTAATGGAGGATTACATTCAGTTTTCAGCAAAAACAAAGAATGAAGCTATCACAAAAGCGTGTCTTGAGCTTGGAACTTCCAGTGACCAGCTTGATATTCAGGTTATCAGTGAAGGCAGCTCCGGATTTTTCGGAATCGGCAGCAAACCTGCCGTGATCAAAGTTCGCAGAATCGAGCCAGTTTCTGATATGCAGGAAATCGATGCTCTGGTAGAGTCCGTGAAACTGGATGCTGTTAAGGATGAGAAGGAATTAGACAAGCCGTTTACTCCGAATGTTAAGAAAGAATCTGCACCGAAAGTAGCTCCTGTAAAGGAGAAGAAACCGGTGAAGACAGAAACTGTACAGATGGAGAAAACAGTTGAGAAAGCACCTGCAAAGGCTGCAGCACCGAAGGAAAAACCGGTAAGAGATTTCCAGGGCAAAGCCAAGCCTGTACGTGAGAAACAGCCAAGAGCTCCTAAGGAGCGTCAGCCAAAAGAAACACGTGAAAAGGCACCGAAGCAGGGAAGACCGGTGGAGATCCTTACAGATCCGCAGAAGATCAAAGAGGTTGAGGAGAGAGCAGTTGTATTTCTTCATGATGTATTTGGTTCCATGGATCTTGGAGAAGTGGAGATTACATCCAAATATAACACTGCAGATGGCTCTCTTGATGTAGATTTTGAAGGTGAGGATATGGGTATCCTCATTGGAAAAAGAGGACAGACACTGGATTCTCTTCAGTATCTGACAAGCCTTGTGGTAAACAAAGGAGAGTCTACTTATATCCGAGTAAAACTTGATACAGAAGATTACAGAAGACGCCGTAAAGAAACTCTGGAAAACCTTGCAAGAGGAATTGCTTTCAAGGTGAAGAAAACCAGAAAACCGGTAGTTCTGGAACCGATGAATCCGTACGAGAGAAGAATCATCCACGCATCTCTGCAGGGCAACCGCTATGTAGAGACAGTCAGTGAGGGTGAAGAACCTTACAGACATGTAGTGGTAAAACTGAAAAGAAATAATTACTGATTCAGTGGTAAAAAATATAAGCCGTAATCCGGAGCGAAAGCTCTGTGGATACGGCTTTTTTTACTGATAAACTGCGAAGTGGTTTATCGGTGCAGAGCCAGGTGGCGAATATGGATTGCGAATATCCGCTTGATTAGTGTGCCTGACGGGCACGAGAGAGGCAGGTCATCATTATGAAAATTGAAAAATTTGTAAAGCTTATGACGGGACATTTTGATAATAAAGAGCAATTTACAGAAATGAAAGAAGCCGGGAAAATATTTCCGTATGCACAACATGTAAATACAGTATGCAATGATAAAATAAAAAATATTCCTGAAGATTTTACTGGAATATTTATTGTAGAAGAAAGCTATTATGAGACGGCCGGAAGACGTCACGCATCACCACATCTATTTCTTATTACAGATAATAACGATAAAATTATGCTGTCTTCCTATGAAATTCCGGAAGGAGAAGATAAAAATACGTTTTCTTATAATTCTATGAAGATCGTAGATTATAGTGAACTCAGAAAATCTGTGAAGTTTACACCGGCATTATACCAGGAAAAGGATGGTTTTTGGGAAGGCGGCAGTGTGAGCCAATTTACTCCGGTTGTGACATTCAGACTGTGGGAAAAATTCTCAGATGCGTGTCTGGAGGTATCGGAAAGTATGGAAGTGAATGGAAAGAGAACCTTCGGATATGATGTTCCGATTATTTACAAAAGGGTATAACAGCTATTAAATCTCTTAAAACAGGTGAAAGCTTAATGGGAAATTAAAAATTATCATTGCAATCTCCACAGCAATTCTTTATAATCATTGAAGAGAAATAATAAAAAATATTTCGTTACTGTTTACATTGTTCTCAGTTTTTCTGTGACCTTTGCTTACGAAGAAAGATAGGGAAACATTATCAGTGAACAGTAACGATATTTCTGTATTTCTGCAGCGGACATCCGGAATGCAGAGATCACATTTATAAATATAGAAACTGACAGAAGATGTTATTCTAGGTGAAAGCGTGAATAATACGTGTTTTTTGCGTGTAAAAAGCTTTTCCGGAATAACTTTTTTTGTGCCGGGATTATGGAGCAATCCTGTTGGCAGGAACTTTTGAGAGGAGAGTGAATAATGGAAGAGACAACGATTGCTGCGATTTCCACAGCTATGAGTGCATCGGGAATCGGAATTGTCAGGATCAGCGGGCCGGAAGCTTTTGAGACTGCATCAAAAGTGTACCACTCCAAGGGTGGAAAAAAATCTCTGGAGAATGTCCCAAGCCATACGATTCATTACGGATATATATATGATGGCGAGGAAATGATAGACGAGGTATTGGTCATGGCCATGCGAGGTCCACGGACATATACAGGTGAAGATACAATAGAAATTGACTGTCATGGAGGCGTTCTGGCAATGAAAAAAGTACTGGAGACAGTACTGAAAAATGGTGCCCTAATTGCCGAACCAGGAGAATTTACCAAGCGAGCGTTTCTCAATGGAAGGATCGATCTGTCTCAGGCAGAAGCTGTTATGGATGTAATACAGTCCAAAAACGAGTACTCATTAAAAAATTCTGTAGGCCAATTAAAAGGCTCAGTCCGAAAAACAGTACAGAAAATCAGAGAGAAATTACTGTACCATATTGCGTACATTGAATCGGCATTAGATGACCCGGAACATTATGATCTGACAGGATATTCTGAAGAATTAGAGAAAATCGTGTCAGAAGAAAAAGAAAAAATACAGGGACTCCTGAAGACAGCAGAAGACGGAAAGATTATGCAGGAAGGTATCCGAACAGTGATACTGGGCAAGCCAAATGCAGGAAAGTCATCATTGCTGAATCTGCTTCTGGGAGAAGATAGAGCCATCGTAACAGATATTGCAGGAACCACCAGAGACGTACTGGAAGAGTATATAAACCTGAACGGAATCACATTAAAGATCGCAGACACAGCCGGTATTCGTCAGACAGAAGACATCGTGGAAAAGATCGGCGTATCCAAGGCAAAAGAAATGGCAGCAGATGCAGATCTGATACTTTATGTAGTAGATTCCTCAGTACCATTGGATGAAAACGATGAAGAGATCATAAAAATTTTGCAAGAGAAAAAGACAATTGTCCTCTACAGTAAGACAGATCTTAAATCGGCTATAGATATAGAATATTTAAAAAGTAAAATAGACCAGCCAGTGATACCGATTTCGGCAAAAGAAGAAACCGGAATTACAGACCTGGAAGAAAAAATCCGGGAAATGTTCTTCAGTGGAGAGATCAACTTCAATGATGAAGTTTATATCACAAATGAACGGCATAGGCAGGAGCTTTTAAAAGCTGTGGAAAGTCTTTCTCTGGTAGAAAATAGTATAGAAAGCGGAATGCCCGAAGATTTCTATTCCATAGATCTGACAGATGCCTATGAGAGTTTGGGAAGGATCCTTGGAGAATCACTGGGGGAAGATCTTGTTAATGAGATATTCTCTAAATTTTGTATGGGAAAATAGTGTCCATATAAAAAAATAAGCATCCTGTCAGGGGAAAATAAACTAATCAAATTTATAAAGAAATAAAGAAAAAATAAAAATATATACGAGGAGAAAAAGCATGAAAAATCTGGAACAGTTTTTCGACATCATAGTAGTAGGCGCAGGCCACGCCGGCTGCGAGGCTGCATTAGCAAGTGCCCGTTTGGGTCTGCAAACCGTTATGTTCACAGTCAGCGTAGACAGCATTGCTTTAATGCCTTGCAACCCCAACGTAGGAGGCAGCTCCAAAGGTCATCTTGTCCGTGAGCTGGATGCTCTCGGCGGTGAAATGGGCAAAAATATAGACAAAACATTTATTCAGTCCAAAATGCTCAATCAGTCTAAAGGACCGGCAGTTCATTCTCTCCGTGCACAGGCAGACAAACAGGCCTACAGCACAGAAATGAGAAAAACGCTGGAAAACACAGAGAATTTAACCATTCGCCAGGGCGAAGTAACCGAACTTCTGGCAGAAGACGGACACATCACGGGCGTAAAAACCTTTTCAGGAGCTACTTATCATGCAAAGGCAGTCGTTCTCTGTACAGGAACCTACCTCAAAGCCCGCTGCATCTACGGCGATGTAAGCAACTATACGGGACCAAACGGACTTCAGGCAGCCAATTATCTCACTGATTCCCTGAAAAAACTGGGAATCGAAATGTTCCGTTTCAAAACAGGAACACCGGCCCGAATCGCCGGAAACACCATTGATTATTCCAAGATGGAAGAACAGTTCGGAGACAAAAAGGTAGTTCCGTTCTCCTTCTCAACAGACCCGGAATCCGTACAGATCGAGCAGAAATCCTGCTGGCTGACCTATACAAACGAAAAAACACACGAAATCATCCGTGCAAATCTGGACAGATCCCCGCTGTACTCCGGTATGATTGAAGGAACCGGCCCAAGATACTGTCCGTCCATTGAGGATAAAGTAGTACGTTTTGCAGATAAAAAACGTCATCAGGTATTCATCGAGCCGGAAGGTCTTTACACTAATGAAATGTACATTGGTGGAATGTCAAGTTCCCTTCCGGAAGATGTTCAGTATGAAATGTACCATTCTGTACCAGGACTGGAACATGCCAGGATCGTAAAAAATGCCTATGCTATCGAGTATGACTGCATCAATCCACGCCAGCTCTATCCAACACTGGAGTTCAAAAAGATCAAAGGACTTTTCAGCGGCGGACAGTTTAACGGAAGCTCCGGATACGAAGAAGCAGCCGCTCAGGGCCTTATCGCAGGAATTAATGCAGCAATGGAAGTAAAAGGAAAAGAACAGCTCATTCTGGATCGTTCAGAAGCATATATCGGTGTTCTTATCGATGACCTTGTAACAAAGGAAAATCATGAGCCATACAGAATGATGACAAGCCGTGCAGAGTACCGTCTGCTTCTTCGCCAGGATAATGCAGATCTCCGTCTCCGCAAAAAAGGCTGGGAGGTAGGCCTGATCGACGATGAAACCTATCATAAATTACAGGAAAAAGAGCGTATGATCCGGGAAGAGATCGAGAGGGTAGAACATACAACTGTAGGTGGTTCTGCAGAAGTACAGAGTCTTCTGGAATCTCAGGGAAGCACACTTCTGAAATCCGGAACTACTATTGCAGAACTGATCCGCAGACCTGAGCTTAATTATCATGTACTTGCGCCAATTGATAAAGAAAGGCCGGAACTTCCGGAAGATGTATGCGAGCAGGTAGAAATTAACATCAAGTATGACGGTTACATTCGCCGTCAGATGAAGCAGGTAGAACAGTTCAAAAAACTGGAGCAGAAAAAAATTCCGGAAGATATTGATTATGAAGATGTAGGAAGTCTTCGTATCGAAGCCCGTCAGAAACTGGAATCTTACAGACCGATCTCCATTGGACAGGCATCCCGAATCTCAGGTGTATCCCCTGCTGATATCTCCGTACTTCTTGTATATCTGGAAAGCAGATCAGGACATAAGCATTAAGAACAAAGATATATCTTATCAGAACAACAAAAACATAAAGAAATAGAGAGGAAACTACATGTACAATTTAGAAATCCTGGAAAAAGGCTGTGAAGAACTTGGAATTACTCTAAATGACACACAGAAACACCAGTTTATCCGGTTTTACGAATATCTGATAGAAAAAAATAAAGTCATGAATTTAACCGGAATCACAGAATTTGATGAGGTTCTCGTGAAACATTTCCTGGACAGCCTCTGCTGTGTCAAGGCTGTAGATATGAGCCAGGTAAAAACTGTCATGGACATTGGAACAGGAGCAGGATTCCCGGGTGTTCCATTGAAGATCGCTTTTCCGGAGGTGGAAGCCTGCCTTCTGGATTCCCTGAACAAACGGGTAAAATTCCTGGAGGAAACCTTCGAACTTCTCGGACTTAACGGAATTTCCGCCATCCACGGAAGAGCAGAAGAATATGCCAAAAACAAATCCTACAGAGAAAAATATGATCTCTGCGTATCCAGAGCAGTATCCGGCCTGGCAACCTTATCCGAATACTGTCTCCCATATGTAAAAGTCGGAGGAGTTTTTGTGTCCTATAAATCCGGTTCCGTAAAGGAAGAAGCAGAAGCAGCAGAGAAAGCAATAAAGATTCTCGGCGGAAAGATTCGTGACATCCGGTACTTTGACCTTCCGGGCTCCGAGATCAGCCGCTCTCTGGTAATTATCGAAAAAGTAAAGAATACACCTGGCAAATATCCAAGAAAAGCCGGTACACCGCTCAGAGAGCCACTTGCATGATCGCTGAGTTCAGATGAATATATACAAGTCGAATTTGCTATGCAGTTCTGTACCGAATAACTGCAAGGAATTATTCGGTTAAATTGAAATCTCCTGTCGAACAACAATGAAATTTGTACGACAGGAGATTTTTTTGTCCAGCAGTTTCACAAAATTATCACAAAGTTATCCTACTTTTATCACAAATTACTTTTACACTATACAATGATAGAGATGCCCCTGGATTCCCCCATTCTCTGTTTCATCCAGGGGCATTTTCTATTGAAAAAGATGTTTAAAGGAGGAGAGTAAAGTGATTGAAGTAAGTAATCTGGTCAAAAAGTATGGCGACCATACCGCTGTTGACCACCTTTCCTTTCAAATCGAAAAGGGGAAAATTTACGGATTTCTGGGTCCCAACGGAGCAGGAAAATCAACAACAATGAACATGATCACAGGATACATTGCATCCACAGAAGGAAAAGTAATGATCGATGGTCATGATATTCTGGAAGAACCGGAAGCAGCTAAGAAATGTATCGGCTATCTGCCGGAAATGCCGCCACTCTATTTTGATATGACAGTTCTTGAATATATGAAATTTGCGGCTGATCTGAAAAAAATCCCAAGAAACCAGAAAGAAAAACAGATTAAAGAAGTCATGGATATGGTAAAGATCACAGACATGAAAGACCGTCTGATCAAAAATCTTTCCAAAGGTTATCGTCAGCGAGTAGGTCTTGCACAGGCGATCCTGGGCTATCCTGAAGTTATTATCCTGGATGAGCCGACAGTTGGACTTGACCCGAAACAGATCATTGAGATTCGTGACCTGATCAAGAGTCTGAAGAAAAAACATACCGTTATCTTAAGCTCCCACATTCTTTCCGAGGTTAGAGCCGTATGTGATTACGTCCTCATTATTTCCCATGGAAAACTGGTGGCCAGCGATACACCGGACAATCTGGAACGTCTGGCAGCAGGTTCAAACAGCCTTCTTATGAAAGTAAAAGGCGAAAAAGATACGATCCGCAAAAATCTGGAAACCATTGAAGGTGTTACAGGTGTGGAAATGTCCTGCGACACAGATGAGGAACTGTGGAAAACAAAGGTCTCCATTGAAGAAAATGTGGATATCAGGGAAGAAGTATTCTATGCCATGGCGAAAGCAGACTGTCCGATCTACGAGATGCAGGTTAAGAGAGTATCTCTTGAGGATGTCTTCCTTGAACTCACTGAAGGTGAAAAGAAATCTTCAGCGAGCAAGAAGAAATCTCAATGGAAGCCGATAGAAGACGAACATAAAGACGAAGAAACAAAATCTGAGGAAACGGAGAAAGCTTCAGACGAGAAAGAGGGGGATCAGTCATGACAGCGATTTTTAAAAGAGAACTGAAAAGCTATCTGACCTCCATGGTTGGATATCTCTTTATATTTTTTGTCCTGGTGCTGACGGGAATTTATTTTTCCGCATATCAGCTTTCAGGCGGCTACTCAAAATTTGAATATACGTTAAGTGCACTGACATTTGTGTTCCTGATCGGTGTGCCGATCCTTTCCATGCGTGTACTTGCAGAAGAACGCAAGCAAAAAACAGATCAGCTTCTTCTAACCGCACCGGTATCTGTATGGGATATCGTATTGGGAAAATATTTTGCACTGGTTGCAGTATTTGCAATCCCGGTTGTGATCATGTGTTTTTATCCACTGATCATGAGTAAATTCGGAACAGTTTCCTTTGCTTCAGCATACACCGGAATCCTGGGATTTTTCCTTTTGGGATGCGCCAATCTGGCCATCGGTGTATTTATGTCAGCACTTACAGAAAGCCAGGTAATTGCAGCAGTACTTACGTTTGTATTTCTGTTTGCTTTTTATATGATGAACGGAATTTCTTCATTCTTTTCACAGACATCCATGTCAACAGCAGTTGCATTCGGACTTCTGATCGTGGCTGTTGCGATTATCATTTATACCATGATAAAAAATATTCTGATCTCTGCAGTGATCGGAGCAGCAGGAGAAATTGCCCTTGTTATCGTATACGTTGTGAAATCCAGTATTTTCCAGGGAGGAATCCAGAAAGTGCTGAATGTATTCAATCTGAGCGGACATTATGACAACTTTACAAACGGCGTGTTTGACGTGACAGGAATTGTTTATTTTATTTCTGTTGTTGCGATCTGCCTGTTCCTTACTATGCAGTCCATTCAGAAGAGACGCTGGAACTAGGGGGTGAATGGAAATGAAATTCAGTGATAAATTCAAGAAAAATAAAGGTGAGGCAGCAATAAATGAAGCTGCACAGGAAGAATCTGAAAAGAAAAAACATAAACCAGATCCGAAAAAACTGGTAGGAACCATCAGTAAAAAACATATCAAAAACGGCTCCTACAGCATGGCAATGGCAGCGATCTTTATTGTGATCGTAGTTGTGATCAATATGATCGTAGGTGCGATCCCATCCAAATATTCACAGCTTGATGTAAGCTCATCCAAGCTTTACACTATTGGCGATGAAACAAAAAAAGTGCTGAAGGCACTGGATAAAGATGTTACTATCTACCAGATTGCACAGAGCGGTTCTGAGGATGACACCATTTCAAATCTTCTGAAACGATATAAAGATGAATCTAAACATATCAAAGTTGAAGTAAAAGATCCGGTTGTAAATCCGAAATTTGCTTCGGAATATACAACAGATGATCTTGCAGCAAACAGTCTGATCGTAGTTTGCGGAGACCGGAACAAGGTTATCAGCTATAATGACATGTATTCTACTTCTGTAGATTACAATACCTGGCAGCAGACAACAACAGGTTTTGACGGTGAAGGACAGATTACAAGTGCCATCGGATATGTAACTTCCGAGGATCTTCCGATCATGTACACCTTATCCGGACACGGTGAGAAAGATCTGGATTCCAGCTTCAAGGAAGACATCCAGAAAGCCAACATTGATATCAAAGAGCTGAATCTTCTCACAGAAGGAAAAGTACCGGATGATGCAGACTGCCTGATGATCGTATCCCCGACAAGTGATATTTCCGAAGAGGAAAAAACAGAGATCCTGGATTATCTGGAAGCTGGTGGAAAGGCAATGATCTTCTCTGACTACACACAGGATGATCTGCCGAATTTTGATGCTGTTCTTGCCAGCTATGGCGTTAAACGTGCAGAAGGAATCGTATTTGAGGGTGACAGCCAGCATTACGGAATGCAGATGCCATATTATCTGGTACCGACTGTAAACAGCACAGATGCAAGCTCTGAGACAGCTTCAGCAGGATCTTATGTACTTGCACCGTATGCACAGGGAATCCAGAAAACAGACGATGTAAGAGATACAGTAACTATTGACAGTATCCTGACAACTTCTGACCAGGCTTACTCTAAGACTAACATGCAGAGCAGTCAGATTGAAAAAGAGGACGATGATGTTAATGGACCGTTTGATCTTGGCGTAGCTATCACTGAAAAACTGGATGATGACAAAGAAACACAGATCGTTTATTATTCCACAGCAAACCTGATGGAAAGCCAGGTAAATCAGATGGTATCCGGTGGAAATGAGAAACTTCTTCTGGAGTCTTTAAGCTGGATGACCAGCACAGATGAAAGCAGCTCTGTTTCTATTTCATCCAAGAGTCTGCAGTCTACAAGCCTGACAGTTACTGATTATGATGCGGCATTCTGGAAGATCTGCACCATTGGTCTGATTCCTGGCGTATTCCTTGTTGCAGGATTCCTGATCTGGCTCAGAAGGAGAAAAGCATAATGAAAAAATCGACAAAACTTGTTTCGGCAGTTGTTGTTCTTGCAGTTCTTGGAGGTGTTTACGTAGGATTAAACACCTACGTGACAAAAGAAGAGAGCACAGAGAGCAGCAGTGAAGAGGGAAGCAAAACAGAAGTGTATTCTGCGAAAACGGATGATATCAAATCCCTGGAATTTATCATAGACAAGAAGGATACGGTCTTTGAGAAAAAAGATGACTCCTGGGTAAAAAAAGATGAGACTGCTTTCCCTGTAAATCAGACAACGCTTGATTCCGCAGCCTCCGCTCTGGAAAAGGTGGAGGCAGACAGAGTTCTTGAAAACGTGGATGACCTCACGGAATATGGATTGGATTCTCCGTCCAATTCCGTGACTGTTACAACAGATGACGGAACAACGAAATTCAACATCGGAGATGAAAATACTTCTACGAATCAGTATTACATTGCAAAGGATGATGAAGACAGTACCGTTTATGTGGTAAGTTCAAGTACAGTAACGCCGTTTATGAATTCTCTTTATGACTATGCACAGGGAGAAGATTTCCCAACCATTGATTCTTCTACAGTGAAGAAAGTACAGGTCAGCCAGGATGAAGATTCTTATATCCTTGAGGAAAATTCTGATGGAGCTACCTGGGATGTTTCTACAGATGGCAGCGATAAAGAAACAGCAGATACAACTGCAGCCGGAAATGTAACATCCGGACTTGGAAGCCTGGCATATGATCAGTTTACAGACTACAATGCCGAAGATCTTTCCAGGTATGGCCTCGATAAGCCGTATGCGACCATTACAGTGGATTATCAGGAAGAGGCGGAGAACGACAGCAGTGATGAGTCTGAAAGCGATTCTGAGGCGTCTGAGAGCGTTACAGAGGACAATACAGATTCCGCTGAAGATAATTCCGGTGACAGCATTGACAGTACAGCATCTGATGATAGCAGTTCCGGTGATAGTTCTGAAAGTGAAGATGCTGCGGACAGTTCAGATACTGGAGACTCCACTGAGACAACAACAGTAGATAAACAGCTTGTGATCTGCGTAGGTGACAATGCAGATGATGGCAGCAGGTATGTAACAATAGATAACAAACAGGTTTACACAATGTCTACCGACACATTAAGTGCAATAATTGACAAAAAAGCTTCCGACCTCTGGTCACTGATTGTAAATTATCAGTCAGTAAAAACTCTGGATCAGCTCCAGGTTACTTACGCAGGTGATACACACACTGTAAATGTTTCACGTGAAACATCAACAGACGATGGTGGAAATGAAACAGAGACAACAACCTATAAGCTTGATGGAAATGAGGTTGACAGCACAACATTTACAACTTTCTACAACAAGCTTGTAAACATGGCGGGTCAGAAACGTTTGACTGAAAGCTATACACCGGCTGCAGACGCAGAAATGAAAGTTGTTTTCACAGATACAGATAACAACCAGACAACCGTTACCTTCTACTCATATGACACAAACTATTATGCAGCTGTCGTTGACAACAAAGTATTCCTTGTAAATAAAATGACAGTAAAAGAAATGTTCACAGCATACGAAACTCTGGTAAACGGTAACGCGGAAGCAACGGAAACACCAACCACAACTGCTGAGGCAGAATAAAAGAAATAATAAAAAAGCATTACCGATGGAAACGATAATACGTACTGTTGGTAGTGCTTTTTTATGGATAAAAAACCTGTACAGTGGCTTTCACCACCATACAGGTTTTGTTATATCTAACAGAAGGTTCGGGGGAGCTTCTGTCAGTTACATGTTATTAAGCAAGACCTCTTTCTTCAAGCCAGTCGAAAAGAACAACTTTGTTTTCTTTCTTTCTCTTGGCCATGTGATTGAACTGGAGGATTGTCAGGATCGTGAAGATCACAAACAGTACAGCCAGAACAACAACGGAAGTGGTAATGCTTCTGCCACCGCTGATCGTTGCACGGAATGCATCAACAGTGTAAGTGAATGGCAGGTATGCGTGGATCTTGGAAACAAATTCGGGAGAAATCTCAACCGGATAAGTTCCGGCAGAACCAGCAAGCTGAACTACCATGAATACCAGCATCAGGAAACTTCCTACCTTGCCAAATGTAATGTTGAAGAAGTACATCATAGATGTAAATGTCATTGCTGCCAGGCAGGCGAAGAGAATTGTATTTCCCATCTCAGCCGGCGTAAATCCGTTAAACTGATGTAACAGAAGGATCAGACAAATTGCCTGAAGGATTGCAACCGGATAAAGTACGGAGGCTTTGCTTGCCCACCATGCAAAACCGGATTTCAGCTTACCTTTATACTGAGCCAGAGGATACATCAGGCAGAATGCCAGAGCACCAACCCAAAGACCTACAGACATCATATAAGGAGCCATTGCGTGTCCGTTGTTCGGAACATCAGTAAGTTTTGTTTCATCGCTTACAACCGGAGTTGCAAACATCTTAATTGTGTCAGAGCTTGCAGTATTGTCTTTTACTGTCTGAGCTCCATCACTAAGACTTGTTGATAATGTTTCAGAACCATCCTGAAGTTCTTTCATGCCGTTTCCAAGTTTCTTGGAACCATCATAGAGCTGTGAAGAACCGCTCTGGATCTGAGAAGCACCATCTGCCAGTTTCTTGGCACCATCGTTCAGAGTGGTGTTGTTGCTTACAAGCTTTTCTGTACCACTGAGAAGAGTAGAGGTACCGTTTGCTAATGTCTTAGTTCCGTTTGCAAGAGTAGTAGCACCACTCGCAAGAGATTTAGCTCCGGAAGAGAGCTGGCTGGTACCACTTGTAAGAGCGGAGCTGTTTGATGCAAGTTTTGCAACACCATCAGTGTATGTTGTGATTCCTGCTGTCAGTGAGCTGGAACCGTTTGCTAATGCCTTAGTACCATTTGCAAGAGTAGTAGCACCACTTGCAAGAGATTTAGCTCCAGAAGAGAGCTGGCTGGTACCGTTTGTAAGAGCGGAGCTGTTTGCAGCAAGTGTTGCAATACCGTCGGTATATGTTTTGATTCCGTCTGTCAGTGTTTCAGTACCTTCTGCCAGCTGGCTTGCACCAGATTTAACCTGCGGAAGTGCACCGGAGATCTGTTTACCGGCTGTTTTCAGGCTCTTAGCACCTGAAGTAAGTTTCTCATCGTTAGCAGTTAATGTATCAAATCCTGTATTCAGTGCCTTGATTCCGGCTGCTGCCTGCGGGAAAGAAGCTGTATTTGTTTCCAGAGTCTGCAGACCGGCAGAAACCTGTTTTGTTCCGTTGTTTACTGCTTTAGCACCTTCATAAAGCTGATTTACACCAGTAGAAAGCTGTGTGAGCAGATCAGAAGGAACATCTGGAATCTGGCTTGAACCTGCGTTCATTTTTTCAGCACCTGCGTTCATCGCGGTTGCACCATCTGTCATGGACTTAGCACCGGCGGAAAGTGTATCAGCACCTGTATTCAGGTTCTTAGCACCTTCAGTCAGACCAGCGGAAATTTGTCCAAGACCAGCGGAAATTTTGTTCAGTCCATCAGTTGCTGCAGTAATTTCGGAAACTTTGCTGTTAAGTGTGGCCTGTGTATCAGAAAGGCTCTGATTTACACCAGCTGCAACCTGTGAAACCTGATCAGAATAACTGCTCATGTATGTACCATCTACAGCAGTCATTCCACCGGCAGCACCGTTCAGTGTGTTGATAACATCATTCAGGCTTTCTGCAGAAATTGTTCCATCTTCAGATGCGCTCTGCTGAATAGCCTGAAGAGCAGCTGCGGCATTGGTCATAGTGCTCTGTGCTGTAGCGATCTTTGTGTTGGCATCTGTAAGTCTTTCACCAGTAGTTTCACCGTATCCGGAAAGAATCGTACTGATCTGCTGGCTTACAGTTGAGAACTGATCGCCGACCTGCTGTACAGCAGCAGGAAGCTCAGTGGAAAGACCATTGCTTACCTGAGTCATGATACCGGCAGCCTGATCAATGTAATTGCTTGCGCCAGGTGTATCTGCAGTGCCGGAGATGGTTGTGGCCGCTTTGTTGATACCTTCAGCTGCACTGTTGATACCGGCAGCGGCATTTGTCATTCCGGTAGCTGCACTTGTCATTCCGTCAGAAGCGTCTGTCATACCTTTTTTGGCTGTTGAAAGACCAGCAGCCAGTTTCTTGATAGATTCTTCTGTAGTGCTGTCTTTTAAAGAAGAAACTGTATTGTTCAGTGTTTTCAGTCCATCCTCAAGCTGCTGAGTTCCATCTACAAGAGAAGTGGATTTATCAGAGCCGTTTGTAACTGCCTGATTCAGCTGGGAAATACCGTTGGAAACATCTCCAAGTTTCCCCAGTCCGGAGAGCTGTTTTGCGCCAGCTGCTAACTGCTCAGCACCTTTTACATAAGCTGCTGTTCCATCAGCAAGAGAGTCGGCACCACTTACATACTGGGTCGCTCCGTCGGAAAGATTATTAATACCTTCACTTAATGCCTTAGCACCGGATTCCAGACTGCTTGCACCGGATTTCAGTGCATCAGAGTTCTCATTGAGCTGATCCACACCTGCAGTATACTGCTGGATACCTTTGTCCAGAGTATCAATACCGGATGTTAGCTCCGGAACTTTTGAAGTGAGAGTGGAAACGCCGTTGTTAAGCTGTTTAGCACCGGATTCCAGGCTGCCTGCACCGGATTTCAGTGTATCAGAGTTCTCATTAAGCTGATCCACGCCTGCGGTATATTGCTGAACGCCTTCATCCAGAGAATTGATGCCAGATGTCAGCTCCGGAACTTTTGCAGTAAGAGTAGAAACACCACTGTCAAGCTGTTTAGCACCGTCATCAAGAGATTTGGCACCGTCATTTACCTGCGCAACACCATCGGTATATGTCTTAAGACCTTCGGTGAGGCTTTCAGCACCACTTACAAAAGTAAGAGTACTGGAGGAAAGTTTCTTCAGGTTTTTGGTGATTGTTTTGTTTCCGTCAGCGGCTGAATCAAGTCCATCTTTGATCTTTCCGGATCCGTCAGCAGCTTCCTGCATTCCGTCTCCGGCTTCTGTAATAGAATCAAAAACGGTTTCAGTATAGGTTTCAGTAACCTGAGCTGCGATGCTATCGCGAAGTTTCAGGATTGCTGTTTCACTGAGCTTGGAAGCAATATAGTTGGTTCCGGGGTTGGTCTGATAGGCTAATTCCATCTGCTTTGGATTTTTGTCCATTACAGTAGCTGCATTTGCGGAAAAATCCTTAGGAATGGTGATAACCATGTAATAGGTTCCATTTGCCAGTCCATCCTCTGCTGTCTTGCTGTCTACAATGTTGAATGCCATTGAGTCGTTGTCTTTCAGCTCATCCGCCATATCCTTACCTATACTTAGCGTCTTGCCATTGTATTCAACTGGTTTGTCTTCGTTTACCACGGCCACCGGCAGGTTATCCACGCTTCCGTAAGGATCCCACATGGATTTCAGAAACAGGCCTGCATAGATGATCGGGATAACGATAATGGCGATTACTACGACAAGCATAAGCTTATTACGAAGTAAGCTCTTCCATTCGTTCTTGATCATAATACCTATCCCTTTCTTTATTAAGTTTTATATATAAAGATTAGTTGACTAATCAAACCTTGTTCCAGTAATGGGTGTGGAATCTATTAATCATTTTAGATTTGTTTAATAGCTTTTAAATCCATTATCAAACAAAGTGTTGATTTTCTTTACGTGATGTATTATACTAAACACATACCACAGATACAACCATTAAATATTTGCAGTATGTACATTAATAGACAAGAAATGTGAGAAATGTCTATGAAATATAAACTGTATTATAAATAAAAAAAGGGTTTTGATTTTATTTTTAAGTGCAGATGACAAGGAAGATAATCAGGCAGAGGAAGTGTTAATCTGCTTGTTTCTGCCTGTTAGAAACTATTTTATGTCATGTGAGAATTCTTTGTAATATTTTTTATATTCTGATGGCATAAATCATTTTAATGATTGGGGGAAATTGAAATGGCGGAAAAAGTTGATAGAAGAGTACGAAAAACTAAGGCACAGCTTCGTGCAGGTCTGGCTCGGTTAATGCAGAAAAAGAGTATTAAAGAAATCACGGTGAAAGAACTGGTAGAGGAGGTTGATATCAACCGCTCAACATTTTATCTTCATTATACCGATATTTATCAGATGCTGGAATCTATAGAGGGAGAACTGATGGATGAGGTTTCACATTTAGTTGATGATTATCCATTAGATCCTATTAATAATAAAGAGAGTTCTTACCCGTTTATCGAGCAGATTTTTACGATCCTGGATAATAATAAGGATATTTGTATTGCATTGCTTGGAAAAAATGGTGATATGGCGTTTGTTAGTAGAATTGAGAAGTTAATCGCTGAAACAGTGCTGCATCGTCTGTCCAGCAGAATGCCTAAGGATAACAGAGATATTGAGTATGCCTATGCCTTCTGTCTTAATGGATGCGTAGGAATGATTAAAACCTGGTTGTCCTCTGATAACCAGGAGTCCACACAGCATATGGCAGAACTGACACATAAATTGATCGATAACACTACGCATATGTATTTGGAACAGGCACTGAAATGAATTACGAATACCTGTTGGATGAAATGTTTCACGTGAAACAAAGAATGATAGAGTTTGTCTCAAAGTATTTTATATTTCATAGCTGAGATATAAATATAAAGATATCAAGACAGAACAGAAGAATATGTAAGCTAGGAAAAGCAGACATTCAATGCAAAAAAAATGAGTGTCTGCTTTTTTAAATAAATGAAGTTTTAATAAAGTCTAGCAAGAATTCTCTCCTGCTTCTTCAGGTAGTGAGATGAATTGCGAATCTGAGCATATCTGCTCAAGATAATTTCTGCATTTGCTAAGTAGTTCTATACTGAATTGAATAACTGATTTACAGCTTATCAGGAGGAGTACAGGAAAGCGAAAGTCCTCACTCGCTGCTTATTATTTTGGTGATTGAGACAGTGGGTGGGGACTTCCTGAATTTTGTTAAAAGAGCTATGTTTTACATGAAAATGGATACTTGCTCTAGGAAAAGTTCCGGATTTTCAAGGTGAGGAAGGTGCTTTGCTTCGGGAATTGCTGCAACTTCGATAGAAGAATTCAATTTCTGATATTCTTCGGATATCAGAGCATAACAGCTTTCTTTTTCACCGGAAACAATATAGATGCAGGCATCAGAGGAAGCAACTGCATTGTTAATACTGATATTAAGGTATTTTCCAATATAGCTGGAATACAGATATTTGGCACTGGAACCACCCTTGTGAGCTGCTTCGTAATAAGTATCTACAAGAGTATCTGTCACGTGGAACGGATTATAAAACATTTTCTCCATAAATAAACTGCTGATAGATTCTCGTGCGGATACCATATGATAGATCAGTGTTCCGAAAATTGGAAGTTCAATAATATGTTTAAATAACTTGTTATCTTCGCAAGGGGCCTGTTTTAGTGAACTGAGACTTGGTGGATTTACAAGCATGATCTTGCGGAAGTAATCGGAATTATTTCGGTATGCCATAATTGCAAAAGAACCGGAAAAGCCACTGGCAATTATATCAGTTTCTTCTTTAATAACATTCTTGGCAAAATCACAGAGCAGCTGCGCAAATACAAAATTGGTATAAGTAATATCTGGCTTTTCAGAACGTCCGCAGCCTAAGAGGTCAATAGTATAAACAGTATGCTCTGTTGCCAGCTGTTTTTCTACAGCGTTCCATTCATAACCAGATGCACCTGGCATAATATCATGAATAAGGAGAAGTGGGGAGCCCTGTCCTTGTTTGGTGTAATGAATTCTTCCAAAACGCCATTCATATGTCTTGCTGTGTAGCTGTTCCAGCATATCTTTAAGCTGGGATGTGGCATCTATGAAACGGTTGGCAATATGAATAACTCCTGCAGCTGTGCCTAATAAAGCAGCAAGGGTGAGTAATCTGTGTCCATTTTTTTTCATTGAAAACCTCCTGAAATCGTAACAAAATTTCTGAATATTCTAGGCTTTATTATACGCTATTAGATTAAAATTTACAATGTTTTTGTAAGCGCGGAACAGCTATGAATAGTGGCTGTGTTACTGTGCGTCTCGAAGAGTGTTACTGAGAACGGAACAAACAGTAATGTGGTCTGGTATGAGGTACTTTTTTGAATCGAAGGTGGAGAAAAATGAGAATTAATCGATCCAGGGAGCTCATTACTATAATTGCAAATATAATAAGCAGTAGTGGAGGGATTTGCAAATCAAACACTATTTTATATGCTGTGTGTAAAAAGAGTATGGTACATTGTGATGTGCGTGTTACTGACTAATGAGAAAACAGTAATATGCTGGTTGAAAAAGCGAATAAACAGCGAATAAACAGATAGTTAACAGATATGTTTCACGTGAAACAAAGTTAAGCGGATAAAATCATCCGCAGTTGCTACACTGTTCTACACAGGATAACTGCTTCGTAGTTTATCGGGAGGAGTACAAGATTCTCCTGATACAAGCAAGTTGCTACTCATTGTTTATTTTTCGTAATTGAAGCAGTGACTTCTCTGATTCGGTAAAAATACAGTAACAGTTTGTATAAGGACAAGAACAGTTATTACGTTTTTGTGCTGTTGTGCCATTATATTTCACGTGAAACATGGGAATATTACACAGGATTTCCAAGGATAATATTGATTAAGGATTTGTTTAACATGATGGTGCGGTTCCATGGATTGATAATAACACCTTCAATAGATGGTTCCTGTAATGCAGTGAGAAAAATCTTGTCAATTTCGGCAGTAAAAGTAGACATGATCTTGTCACTACCTTTGAGCTCTTCGTCAAAGCTGGTGAATGCAGCCAACCATTGTTTACCATCGTTAGTCCGGATAGTCTGAAGATTGATCTTGCCATCACCTTTGGGAGGCTCTACAGCAATAATCAGTTGTTTATTTTCCTTCATACTGCGACGGATTATAGTAAGAACGTGAGCAAGCATTTCCTCAGTGGTTTCCTGCTGAAGTGCAGCAATAGCAGTTTCAATTTTTTCATTTCCCTGAAGAGATTCATTTGTAAGGTCTTTATTATTTGGATTCATGTATGAAAATTCCTTTCAAATTAAGTGTATAAGTTTAAGTGTGTTAGTTTAACTAAATCAGGAAAGTCCCCTGTGAGAGGCTAAAAGTAATAAACGGTGAGAGGAAGCTTGTCTGTATCAGGAAGAACTGTGTGACGAATACGGATAATTTTATCAGTTTAACACTGTATAAATTAATTATAGAAGTTATATGAATGATATAAGCTCTTCTATATGTTTTTATATGGTGCATATGTACATATTGTACTAAAACACTAGCGCGGCGGACAGATCTAAGCACGTGAAACGACGGATTTTTCCTGAAATTCTATTTTTTCTTAAATAAAAGCAGCAGTTTATATATATGTTTTATTGTTGAATCATCAAAAGACAACCTAAAACAATACAAGAAAACTGCTATGCTTATGTTATCATGGATTTTTTAACTCAACAACCGCATATTTCAATTTTATATATTTTTTTATCGTTTTCCGTCTGCAAATGGTTTTGATTTCATTTTATAGCAATTCCAGGAATTAATGTATCGAAAGAAAGTTGGGAAGGCATAAAGTGCAAGAAAAATGACTACAGACAAACGTATGTTTGTATAAAATGTCTAACGCAGCGATTCATGTTCTACATAGCTGAATTTGATGTAGTAATTTCCTGAAACACTATAATATGTCATTCGATTTCGGGAGGTTCCATTATGGACGATTATTTAAAATAATAACGTGAGACGATCTTTTTCCGCGATCTTACTGACTATATTATTACGGATTATTCTGCTGATATTTTAGTTTCCATGAAAATGAACCAGGATGGAATGCCGCTTTATCTGCCGTACTTTCCGGCATGCATTTATTACTTATCATTACAAGGACGGAACGGATCAGATATGATTATTTTAAAAGTCTTTATGAGACATAAAAACATCAATTCCACTGCAATCTATGTTCACCTTTCTTGGGGGCTTTTTCTTCTATTTCAAGCTCCAGCTTGAAAAGATAAGAGGGATTCTGGATGAATAACTGAATAACCGAAAGATCAGAAGCGTCCGAGAAAACTTCTATCAGGATTTACTGAACCGGACTCCTCTCCCTCTTTTGTACAGCAGAAAATTTCCCGGGCTATCCTGAATTGCAAATCCGGAAAGCTGGATATCATCAGAAACACCTTCAACTCGTTTCTGCTTATAACAATTTCGCCAGATGAAAAGAATACTTACCCCATGTACATCCCGGATATCAGTCCATGGCTTGGTGTTAAATCAAGAAATGTAAGCAGCCAAATGTTGTTTGCAGCATAGTGGATAACTATTAGCTGGAAACCCCTGAAAGTTTTTTATCATTCAAGATTCGAATTATTTGCGAAATAACTGTGTTGACACAGAAAAATCTGTAATCCGCGTAAGCAGATGGCAGGGCTCGCAGAAAATCATTGACCTGTAGGTAAGGAGCAATCTCAATCCACGTAGTAGAGAGGATAAAGTAGAGGGCTAATATGTCTGAAGACATTTCATGTGGGTTAGGTGAAAACTAATAAGTTTGTAGTGATTTTTTCTAAATTTGCCTTGTGACAAGAGTTATTACATATCAGTTATTCGGTTATGAGCAAGTGATAAGTGTGGAAGATTTTATCTGCCTGACAAAGTACAATATATAGTACTTTTGTTGAAATGTATATCAGATCAAACATAAATAAGCGCGAAATAAGGATTACGAATACATGAGTGAACATGACGAAAGAGAAAATACATAAGTTTGAAAACAATAAAATAAATTAATCAAAAAAATATAAAGTACTATTTATAGTACTGAATATAAGAAAAGTACAATATACAGTACCTTTATAGAAAAAGACAAAAATGGCTTAAATACAATAATGTGCACATGCACGCAAAAGCGAAATGCGCGAAACACCGGAATATAGCACATATCAATGCAAAACGGCAGGTAAATACCCATTTGTGAGAAAAACATGTGAAAAACGGGCCTGAAAATACACACAACAGAATTCTGATTTCGCTCCAAATAGTTTAAAACAGTCTCTGAGAATATAAATATACGCTGAAACGGATAGTTTTATGCCAAACTAAAACATTACGCAGCACTTTTTATATGTTTTGCATACGCTGGAATAGCTGATTTTGCGCCAAGAGCTGACTTTTTTACAGAGAAAACAGTGATTTGCGTATTGCGATCAGCTTAGCTGAAGAAAAGCCGACTATCGAACATGGTGAAAAGGCCTGATTATATAAAATAATCCCTGGAATGGGATGGAATATGCCTTTTAAACACAAATTACGAGATGATTACATCAGGGAGTCTGTAAGAAAACAGAATACAGGAATATGTTTTGCTAGAACTTAAGCATATATATCTAATCTAATATTACAAAATGAAACCGGGACAGAGAGAAGGGGAGTT
This sequence comes from Blautia sp. HA8986, assembly GCF_056504635.1. NCBI lineage: Bacteria > Bacillati > Bacillota > Clostridia > Lachnospirales > Lachnospiraceae > Blautia > Blautia sp. HA8986. The sequence goes on along the minus strand of NZ_JBWLUQ010000001.1, from coordinate 2,612,087 downwards.
CACTGTAAATTGAAAAAAGAATGATATACACATAAAAATGGTTGTAAAATAAGGAAAAATAGCACGATATAGTTTCCAAATATTATATATATTTACAAAAAACGTCAATCCTCTCACTTTTCGATATAACCTAAAAAATGAGAGTTTCCATTTACTATATCTACTGTTTTTGCCGTATTATAAGGAATCTGACAAATTTTTATAGAAAAATAATCTTTACGGAATATGTTTTCCATTGTTTATTGCTTTTCGCAATTGCAGTAGGGGATTTTCCTGATTTGGCTAAGAATAGAGAGAATGTTATGAATAGCTGTTAAGGAATATTTATAGCACTTCCAGAAATTACTGCATCTACTGCCGCAAGTTCAGCTGCGTAGATCATAAATTGCTGCGTTAGATATTTTCGATGTCCGTTTGTATGTCTGAGAATATCTTTCTTGCACTTCATGGCCTGTCTAACTTCTTTTCGAGGCATTAATCAAAAAATGCTATAGCACGTTAATTTGAAAAACTAAATGTTTTTACTGAATACGGATAATTTTATCTATTTGCTTCCAATTAATAAATCCTTTGTAGGGGAGTAAAAAGTACTAAGCAATACCTGACGTTTAAGCTTCCTGAACTTTGGGTATACTACACAATAAATAAAATAATTCAAAACCCATTTTCTATTGTTTCACGTGAAACATTATGTGGCGGTTTAAAAATAAAAGTGTTATAATGGTATCCAATGAGTAAAAATCCCTTAAAAAACAACAAAAGGAGGGGTAAAATGGGACGAATCATTGCAGTTGCCAATCAGAAAGGCGGGGTTGGAAAATCAACAACGGCAATCAATCTCTCGGCCTGTCTTGCTGAGAAAGGGAAAAAGGTTCTTGCGATTGACATAGATCCGCAGGGAAACACAACAAGTGGACTTGGCGCAGACAAGAATGCAGTGGAAAATACCCTTTACGAGCTGCTGCTTGGAGAAGCGGAGACCAAAGATACCATTATAAAAAACGTAGTAGATAATGTAGATCTGATACCATCGAATATGAATCTTTCCGGTGCAGAAATCGAACTGGTAGATCTTGAAGATAAAGAGTACATTTTGAAAAAGATCACAGACAAACTTCGCAGGAAATATGATTACATAATCATGGATTGTCCGCCCTCACTGAGCATGCTGACGATCAATGCTCTGACAGCAGCAACATCCGTACTGGTTCCGATTCAGTGTGAATATTATGCACTGGAAGGTTTGTCACAGCTGATACATACAATCGAACTGGTAAGAGACCGATTGAATAAACGGTTGAAGATCGAAGGTGTAGTCTTTACCATGTATGATGCCAGAACAAATCTGTCACTTCAGGTCGTAGAGAATGTAAAAGAAAACCTGGATCAGAATATATACAAAACGATCATTCCGAGAAATGTTCGTCTTGCAGAAGCACCTAGTTATGGAAAACCTATTAATCTGTATGACTCAAGATCAACAGGAGCTGAGAGCTATCGTCTCCTGGCAGAAGAAGTTATTAACAGGGAGGGTGAATAATGGCTGCAAGAAGAACAGGAGGTCTTGGTAAAGGTCTGGATGCACTGATTCCTAATAAAGTCGGTGGAGCGGCAAATGAAACATCAAAAAAGACAAGATCTGCAGTAAAAAAAGACAAAACGGTATCGGAGAAGAAACCGGCTGCAGAACGTCTTGTGAAAATTTCCAGTGTAGAACCGAATCTGAAACAGCCACGAAGACATTTTGATGAGGATGCTTTGCTGGAACTTTCTGAATCGATCAAACAGTATGGAGTACTTCAGCCACTGCTTGTATCAGATAAGAAAGATTACTTTGAGATCATAGCAGGTGAACGTCGCTGGAGAGCTGCCAAGATGGCAGGACTTAAAGAAGTTCCTGTTGTGGTAAAAGAGTTCACGGAGCAGGAAATTGTAGAAATCTCTTTGATTGAGAATATTCAGCGGGAAGATCTGAACCCCATAGAGGAAGCAATGGCTTATAAGCGTCTGATGGAAGAGTTTCACCTGAAACAGGATGAAATTGCAGAGCGTGTAGCCAAAAGCAGAACGGCAGTTACCAACTCCATGAGACTTCTGAAACTTACAGTTAAAGTTCAGGAAATGGTCATTGCAGATATGATTTCAGCGGGGCATGCCAGAGCACTGCTTGGTATTTCGGATGAAAGTCTTCAGGAAAATACAGCTATGAAGGTTTTTGACGAAAAACTCAGTGTCCGTGAGACAGAAAAACTTGTAAAAAACCTGGTTTCTCCTGCGAAAAAAGCAAAAACAGAGAGAAATACAGCGGAAGATGCCATCTATGAAAGCTTGGAAGAAAAAATGAAAGGTATTATGGGAACAAAGGTATCTATTCAGCGGAAGAAAAACAATAAAGGAAAAATCGAAATTGAATATTATTCCAGAGATGAACTGGAGAGGATCATTGATCTGTTCGAGTCTATTAAATAGGAGGCAGAATGAGCGGGATTTTTGAAAGTATGGGAATTGATTCAGGGATTGTGATCATTATTTTGCTGATCCTCACCATTATTCTTCTGATCAATGTGGTGAGCAGCAATATGCGTCTGAGCCGTCTGGAACGGAAGTACAAGCTGTTTATGAGAGGTGGAGATGCACAGTCGCTGGAAAAAGTTTTTGTAAGAAAATTTGCACAGATCGACCGGCTGTATGAGGCAAAGGAAGATCATGATCATGACATCAGCTTTATTAAAAAAAATCTGAATGTAATGTTCAGTAAATACGGTATTGAGAAGTATGATGCTTTTGATGATGTAGGAGGAAAACTCAGTTTTGCGCTGGCTCTTCTTGATAAGAACAACACAGGACTGATCCTGAATGCGGTTCACAGCCGTGACAACTGTTTCCTTTATTTAAAGGAAATCGTAAAGGGAGAATCTTACGTTGTACTTAGTCAGGAAGAAGTTGAGGCACTGAGAAAGGCAGTAAACTTCGGACTTGGCGAGATCGAGAAGGAATAATTAAATTTATAAAAATAAGAATATTTTTAATACAGGAGGAATATCATGTTAGACATTAAGTTTGTGAGAGAGAATCCGGAGGTTGTAAAACAGAACATCCGCAATAAGTTCCAGGACAGTAAACTGGAGCTGGTTGACAAGGTTCTCGAACTTGATAAAGAGAACAGAGAAATCAAACAGGAGGTTGAGGCTCTCCGTGCAGAGAGAAACAAGATCTCCAAACAGATCGGTGCTCTTATGGGTCAGGGAAAAAGAGAAGAGGCTGAAGAGGTTAAGAAACAGGTTGCTGCATCCGGAACCCGCATCGAGGAGCTTTCCCAGAGAGAAAAAGAGGTTGAGGAAGAGCTTCTGAAGGATATGATGGTTATCCCGAACATCATTGATCCTTCTGTACCGATTGGTAAAGATGACAGTCAGAACGTAGAGATCGAGAAATTCGGTGAGCCGGTTGTTCCGGATTTCGAAGTTCCGTATCACACAGATATCATGGAGAATTTTGACGGAATCGATCTTGACAGCGCAAGACGTGTTGCAGGTAATGGATTCTATTATCTGATGGGAGACATTGCACGTCTTCATTCAGCAGTAATTTCCTACGCAAGAGATTTCATGATCAACCGTGGATTTACTTACTGCGTACCGCCTTTCATGATCAGAAGCAACGTTGTTACAGGCGTTATGAGCTTTGCTGAGATGGACGCTATGATGTACAAGATCGAGGGTGAGGATCTTTACCTGATCGGTACAAGTGAGCATTCCATGATTGGAAAATTCATCGATCAGATCATTCCGGAGGAGGAGCTTCCGAAAACACTTACAAGCTATTCTCCATGCTTCCGTAAAGAGAAGGGAGCTCACGGACTTGAGGAGAGAGGTGTTTATCGTATCCATCAGTTCGAGAAACAGGAGATGATCGTTGTCTGCAAGCCGGAGGAGAGCAAAATGTGGTTTGACAAACTGTGGCAGAACACAGTAGACCTGTTCCGTTCTCTTGACATTCCGGTTCGTACACTCGAGTGCTGCTCCGGTGATCTTGCTGATCTTAAAGTAAAATCTCTCGATGTTGAGGCATGGTCCCCACGTCAGAAGAAATACTTTGAGGTAGGAAGCTGCTCTAACCTTGGTGATGCACAGGCTCGTCGTCTTAAGATCCGTGTAAATGGCAAAGATGGTAAGAAATATCTTGCACATACATTAAACAATACAGTAGTAGCACCTCCGAGAATGCTTATTGCTTTCCTGGAGAATAACCTGAATGCAGACGGTTCTGTAAGCATTCCGAAAGCTCTGCAGCCATACATGGGCGGTATGACCAAGATTGAGAAAAAGACACGCGCGTAAGAAAGATGCAGGCTTTTTCAGGGAGGTGTTCTTGTGCACAGTTATTTAAAGGCAGTTGGCTTTTCACAGATTACCAGAAGAAGTGAAATAAAAGAGATCATCCGTGATGTGATCGCGAACTATGACGAGAAAGTTTGTGTGGAGAATCATCCGGAAGGGATATTTGTACAGTTTTCAAAGAATTACGGCTGCGACTGTGGAATCAGCGTTTGCGGGCAGTATGACGAGAACGGTGAGTTTCACGTGGAATATTATTTCCCGTTTTTCAGGGGAACAGGGATCACATCCAGGGAAAAAGTTACTGTTGAACGTCATGCTGAGAAGGAATCCTATGCAGGTGCATGCGACGATCTGCGAATTGGTGTGACAATGATCTTTTATCTGCAGAATCCGGCAGAATATATGAAGGGGAAATGCAGGGGGATGGATTCCGGAGACAGACCAGTTACTGTTTCAGGGCTGGCGTCAGAAGGAAAGATCCTTTTTCCGCTTCAGAAGGATAAGGAAGCTGTAAAGGTAGAGCGCGAGCTTGCAAAAAACAGAACCAATCTGATTGCAGCAGCACGTAATGGCGATGAGGAGGCTATGGAGAGCCTTACAATGGAGGATATGGATACTTATTCTATGATCTCCCAGAGAATCGTTACAGACGATGTTCTAACGATTGTAGACTCCTATTTCATGCCATATGGAATCGAATGTGATCAGTATAATGTACTTGGTGAGATTCTTGATATTATGAAATTTAAGAATATCCTGACAGGTGAAGAAATTTGCCAGATGACTATTGAAAGCAATGATATGCAGTTTGATGTCTGCATTAACAGCAAAGATCTCCTCGGTGAGCCTGTAGTTGGCCGCCGCTTCAAAGGAACGATCTGGCTGCAGGGACAGCTGCACTATTAAAAACGAAACTGTTTGAGATAATGATTCCGTAAAGTACTGGGATTTTTGGGCATCGTAACAGCAGTTCAATGTCTTAGAATTAATTCTTGTAATTTCAAAACAAATATAGTAAAATAATGGTTGTGAAACTTCTCGATATGTTCGAGTGTGTTTCACAACCATATATGTTTATATAGCTCAGTTGGATAGAGTATTCGACTCCTAAGAGAAAGCCGAGGCATTCCCCAAAGGGAAAAAATGAAAAACAACTTTCAGTTCGAATCTATTCTGAAAAATGCTAATGGTGACAACAAAGCATTCACCAAATTGGGGAACGTTCTAATGTTACCAAATCAAAAAAATCTGTGGATTGACAACTCGAAAAAGAGTTGATAATCTTATATATGGCCGAAGGAAAAAATCCCAGAAACCCAGTAAAATCAAGGGTTTGCGGCATGTGTCGTCATAGCTCAGCTGGATAGAGCACTCGCCTCCTAAGCGAGGGGTCGGAGGTTCAAATCCTCTTGGCGACGGGCTTCAAAGCGTTCGAAAATGTTAGCTGGATTAGCTGACAACGAACGCTTTTGTTATTTTCAAATCACGTTCGTGACACAAAATTCCATTCAAAATGATCAATTTCCAGCTAACGCAATCTGATTTTTGTTAGCTGACAGCTAATCAAAATTACCGGTTTGCAAGCATGGGTTTTAGGAAGTCCAGCTAACATTTGGGTTCCGCTCCGTTGTCACCCCTTATTCGGGGATGTAAATCAGAGAAAAGGCGGGAAAAGAAACAATCTCTCCCAAATCTGCAAACATAAATTAGCTGAAACAGTATTCAATTCTATTAGCTACAGCTAATAGTCAAACAGCAATGTCTGTTTGGAACTTTACTATCTATAAAAGTTACAGGCAGGCATTTTTTAGTTCCTGAATCCTGGAGGAAAGGAGTCAAGATGACTGAGCCAAACAGACAATCAGGAGAACCATGATATGCCAGGACTGGTAAGATAGGAGGTGCACATGTTTATTTTAAAACTTGCTGGGAAGATATTATTACTGCCGGTATGGCTGATCCTTTTTGTGATCGGCCTGGCAGTAAAGATGACAGTACAGACTTATGCGGTTGTCAGAGGAATCCTTGGATTTATATTCACTTTGTTGATTATAGCAACTGCATACTGTTACCATGACTGGGTACAGGTTGCATTCCTGTTTGCGCTGAGTGTTATTCTGTATCTGATCCTGTTTGCAGGAGTGTTCGTAGATACTGTACTGGACATGACAAGAGAATGTATTATTGATTTTATTATATCGTGAGGAGGATATGAAAATGAGCGAAAACAATGATTATATTCAGCTACCACCACTTAAAAAAGACACACCAGCCGATGTGGTAGCATTTATGTGGGAATACATGAAAGTACCGGAGGATTCAAGAGAAAAAGTTAAGAATCTGCTTAAAGATGCAAATGAAAATGGAGTAAAAATAAGTCATCAGGCACCAACACTGTATGATGTTGTTCCGAAAGAAGAAATTGCTGAATTTGAAGAGCTTATGCGCCAAACCATAGCTGACATTGTATCAGAAGCCAGTAGCGTTGCCTGTTGGGTGTATGTGCAGAAATATGTGAAGCACAAAACCCTAAACGAAATGCTGCAAGAATTGCCAGACGTAAGTCAATTCATCCTAGCTATGGATACCTGGTTTGAAAAACTGATGGAGAAATAATCTAGGAAAATAGTTTAAAGTTTACATGTTATGATCATGTATGAAGTTGGAACAAAATAAAAGAATTGTGCTATAATATTGTTCAAGAAAAAACTCATTGACATATTTCAATCTATTTAGGAGGATAAACGATCATGTGTACAGCAGCAACTTATAAAACAAAAGATTTTTACTTTGGACGAACCCTTGATTATGAATTCTCTTATGGTGATCAGATAGTAATTACACCACGTAATTATGCGTTTAATTTTCGCCATGTTGGCGATATGAAAAATCATTATGCAATTATTGGAATGGCTCATGTTGCAGAAGATTATCCTTTGTATTATGATGCTATGAATGAAAAAGGAGTGGCAATGGCAGGACTGAATTTTGTCGGAAATGCTGTTTATGCCGCGATTAAGCCAGATGTGGAAAATATTGCACAGTTTGAATTTATTCCGTGGATTTTAAGTCAGTGTTCTTCTTTAGTTGAAGTTCGCGAGCTTCTTGAACGAATTAATATTGTTAATACTCCTTTCAGCGAGCAATTACCATTAGCACAATTACACTGGATCATTTCTGATGAGAATGAGTCAATTACGGTAGAATCTATGTCAGATGGTTTGCATATTTATGACAATCCAGTAGGAGTGCTTACGAATAATCCGCCATTTCCACAGCAGATGTTTCAACTAAATAATTATATGTATTTATCTCCTAAACAGCCCAGAAATACTTTCTGCGAAAATTTGGCTCTTGATGCATATAGTAGAGGTATGGGAGGATTAGGTCTTCCGGGAGATCTCTCATCTTCCTCTCGCTTTGTACGTGTAGCTTTTACAAAGGTAAATGCAATTTCAGGTGAATCAGAGGAAGAAAGCGTTAGCCAATTCTTCCACATTCTCGGATCTGTGGATCAGCAACGAGGATGTTGCGAAGTAGCGGATGGAAAATATGAAATCACATTGTATACGTCGTGTTGTAATGTTACAAAAGGTATTTATTATTACAATACTTATGAAAACCATCAGATCAGTGCAGTAGATATGCATGTAGAAAATCTGGATAGTGATAAAATGATTTGTTATCCAGTAATTCAAGGAGAACGAATCAACTATCAAAATAAATAATGTTTTGAAATCAGGGATGAGGTAGAAAGGAAAGTTTCATGACAAAAGATGAAGTAAAAAAACTCAGGATGGCTAGTCCGGAATCACTACAGTTTTTAAATAATGCTACAAAATTTTATAATTTAATGATGATGTATCGTTGTGCTATTCGGGAGATACAAACTAAACTTGAGGTTTTGGATGATGAATTTTCAGTTGAGAACAATCGAAATCCTATTTCTTTTATAAAAACAAGAATTAAGCAGCCCAATAGTATTTACGATAAACTGCAGAAGATGGGATATGAATTTACAACAGAAAATATACAGACATATCTCAATGATGTAGCAGGCGTTCGAATAGTTTGTGCGTTTATTGACGATATTTATATGATATCAGATTTGATTACCCAACAGGATGATATTAAAGTTATTGAAATAAAAGATTATATAAAAAATCCAAAATCGAATGGTTATCGAAGCTATCATATGATTGTTGAAATACCAGTATTTTTTGCTAAGGGTAAAACACCTATGCGTGTAGAATTACAGATTCGAACCAATGGTATGGATTTCTGGGCAACATTGGAACATCAACTTCGCTATAAAAAAGGAATTGAAGAAATGCCTGGCTATGATGAGATAAGTGAAGAATTACTTCATTCTGCAAGAGCTATCATTGAAGCAGATAATGAAATGCAGAGAATAAAAGACAAAATTGGTATGTTCCACGAAATTTAGGGAGAAAACTGAGCAAATAGGAAGGTGGAATATATATGAAACAAGATACTTTAGAGGGCAAAGCAAAAACAAAAAATGGGGTAAAACGGCTGTGTTTTTCCATAATCTGCATTCTTCTAGAAGTGATTTTTATTATTACTATCGTAACACGCTTGAATGAATATGCAGAAATCATAAATTTATTTACAAGGATTTTGAGTGGGATCTTGGTTTTGGGATTGTACGCATCAAATAAGACATCCTCTATGAAAATGCCTTGGGTCATCTTAATTCTAATTTTCCCAATTATGGGTGTAGGCCTGTATTTGTTGATTGGTTTGAATGGTGGCACACATAAAATGCGTGAGCGATATGCAGAAATTGATAGCAAATTGTTACCAATGCTTCCGGACAGTCAGGAGTGTTTGAGCAGAATAAAAGAAACAATTCCGAAAGCAGGAAATATAGCAAGTTACATACAAAGAAATTCGCAGTATCCAATCTATCAGAATACGGATATTGTGTATTTTGATGAAGCAGTGAAAGGATTAGAGGCACAGCTTAAGGATTTGGAGAAAGCACAGAAGTTTATCTTTATGGAATATCATGCGATAGAAGACGCTGAAGCATGGCATAAGATTCAAGATGTTCTGGAAGAGCGAGTAAAAGCAGGTGTGGAAGTTAGAGTATTCTACGATGATATGGGTTCTATAGGCTTTATTAACACAGATTTTGTGAAAAAGATGGAGGCAATAGGAATTCATTGCCGTGTATTCAATCCGTTTATGCCAGGTTTAAATCTGTTTTTGAACAATCGTGATCATAGAAAAATAACAGTTATTGATGGAAAAGTCGGATTTACAGGTGGATATAATCTAGCAAACGAATATTTTAATTACACACACCCGTATGGACAGTGGAAAGATACAGGTATTCGTTTAGAAGGAGATGCTGTTCAGTCGCTTACGGTGACATTTTTGGAAATGTGGAATGCAGTAAGTGATAAGGATGCTAATGATTCTGATTTTAGTAAATACCTTTTCCACTATGATTATGCGGCACAGCAAACTGGGTTTGTTCAACCTTATGCAGACAGCCCTATGGATAATGAGCAAGTAGGAGAAGAAGTTTATATCAGTATGATAAATAAAGCTGAAAAATACTGTTGGTTTATGACTCCATATCTAATCATAACAGATGAAATGACGCATGCGTTATGTCTGGCTGCTAAGCGAGGGGTAGACGTAAGAATTATCACACCTGGTATCCCTGATAAAAAATTTATTTATAATATAACTCGTTCTTTTTATCATGGATTAGTTAAACATGGTGTTCGTGTTTATGAGTGGACTCCTGGTTTCTGTCATGCAAAAATGAGTGTAGCAGATGACTGTATGGCAACTTGTGGAACAATTAATCTGGATTATCGAAGTTTATATCACCATTTTGAAAACGGCTGTTTTATGGCAGATTGTCAGGCAGTTGTGGAAATAAAAAATGATCTGATAAGAACGATGGGAGAATGTCGTGATGTGACAGACCAATATCAAACCGGACGAAGTGCATATTTGCGACTGGGACAATTATTTATGAGATTATTTGCTGGATTGCTATAAGAATCTGATGAAACGACCTTTCAAAAAACAGTTGATTTAGAAGTTAACTGTTTTTGAAAGGCCGTTTTTGCTATATCTAACAGTCTGTTGTACAAAGAAGATTTTGCATGGATGAAAAAAACAAACCTTGTTGAGGTTAAATTGAGATTGACTTTGTATTGTATAAGTATGAAATAAAAAGGAATCAGGTGATGTACAATGAAAAAGCATAAAATATGTAAAATCCTTCTTGTTATACTGGCAATTTTTTTATGTGTGGCTTTTTATGAATTGCTCGGAATCTGCGTTGCATATAAAAAGCAGCCGGAAGTGTCCAATACAACCAAAAAAGAAACAAAAAATGGGTCATGGAACGAATGCAGTGAAAATACAGAACGGGCAGTAATCATAGAGAAGAATCCAGAAGCGCTTTTACAAAGAGTGCGTTTGATCAAGAATGCAAAAAAGGAAATTATTCTTTCTACTTTTGCATTTCAATCCGATGAAAGTGGAAAATTGATTTTAGGAGCACTGCATGATGCGGCAGACAGAGGTGTACATATTCGTCTGTTAGTAGATGGAATGGAGAGTTGGATTGATATGGAAGGAAATCCGTATTTCTATGGATTATCTTCCCATGAGAATGTTGAAATTAAACTGTATAATAAGGCCAATCCGTTGAAACCGTGGAAAATGATGGGTAGAATGCATGATAAATATTTGATTGCAGATGGAAAGAGATATATTCTTGGGGGAAGAAATACATACAATTATTTCCTGGGTGATTTTCCGGGACATAAGAACTATGACAGAGACGTGTTAGTGGTTTGCGATGAACCTGAGAAAGAAAATTCAGTTAACCAGTTGTCAGAGTATTTTGAAACCATATGGAATCAGGAAGACAGTGGTTATTTTCATAACAATAAAAAACTGGCAAATAGAAAATCTGTAAAGAACGCAGTTTTAGAGCTGCAGAACAGCTATCAGAAATATTTTGAAGAGAATAAGGAAAGAATCTGCGAGACCGATTATACGGACGAAACTTTTGAGACAGAAAAGATTACATTAGTGTCAAATCCTATTCACACAGGTTCCAAAGAACCAGTAGTGTGGTATCAGTTGGGAGAATTGATGAAAAATGCAAAAAATCGTGTGAAGATCCACACGCCATATATTATCTGTAATGATATGATGTATAATACATGGGAGGAGATTGCAGAGAACGTTTCAGATTTTTCTATCATGACAAATTCAGTTGCGAATAATGGGAATCCATTTGGGTCTGCCGATTATGCGAAAAACAGAAATAGAATCTTAAGTACAGGAATTAATATCTGGGAATATGAAGGCGGTTATTCATACCACGGAAAAAGTATTCTGATTGACGATGATCTGTCTGTAATCGGTTCCTTTAATATGGACATGAGAAGTGCATATCTGGATACGGAACTGATGCTTGTAATTCGCAGTAAAGATATTAATAAACAGTTGGAAGAGGGCATGATGGAGTATGAAAAAGTGTCCCGCCAGATATTAGAAGGCGGAACTTATAATGATCCATATCATGTAGAGCCAATCGAATTAACAAAGAAACGTCAGAGAAAAATATTTTTGGTACAGCATCTGCTTGGATGGGCAAGGTATCTGTTTTAATTAAGGAGGAAGGAAAACGTGTTTCAAATATTGATTGTAGAAGATGATAAAGAATTAAGCCAGCTATTCCAAAAAGTGCTTGAGAAGAATGGATATCAAGTCAAAAGTGCATCGGATGGAGCACAGGCATTAGAAGTATTGGATAAGGAATATATTGATCTGATCATTTCTGATATTATGATGCCGGTTATGGATGGCTATGAACTGGTGTCAGAACTTCGTTCAGCAGGATATCAGATACCAGTGCTTATGATCACTGCGAAAGGTTCCTTTGATGATATGCGCCAGGGATTTCTTTCGGGAAGTGACGATTATATGGTAAAACCGGTAAATGTGAATGAAATGGTTTTAAGAGTCGGAGCACTGCTTCGCCGTGCACAGATACTGAATGAACACAAAATTGTGATCGGTTCAACAGAGTTTGATTATGATGCAATGACGGTTACAACTGATAAGGAAAGTCTTGTTTTGCCTAAAAAAGAATTCCTGCTTTTATATAAGCTTGCAGCTTCGCCAGGCAGAACATTTACAAAACAACAGTTGATGGATGAAGTATGGGGATACGAGACGGAGGCAGACCCACATACGATAGAGGTACATATAGGAAGAATCAGAGAGCGTTTTAAAGATAACCCTGATTTTGAAATCGTAACAATGCGTGGAATTGGATACAAGGTGGTGAAAAAATAATGGAACAAAAGAAAGAAAAAGGATTGCGGATCCGATCCTGTCTGACTGGTGCAATCTGGCTGGCACTTGTATTTTCAACAGTCATATCTGCTTTATTATTTGCTTTTTTGAATCATTTTTTTAATCTGCCGGGCAGCATACCTGTGCTTGGCTGGCTTTTGATTTTCAATACATTGATTGCAGGGCTGATCACTTCCTTTATCAATGCAAAGTTACTGGAACCAATTACCAGACTTAGTAAAGCAATGAAGGAAGTTTCTCAGGGAGATTTTGAACAGCATTTGGAAACGAACAGCCGTATAGCAGAAGTTGGAGAATCTTATCAAAGTTTTAACGTTATGACAAAAGAACTTCGTGCAACAGAGGTGCTGCAGATGGATTTTGTATCTAATGTTTCTCATGAGTTTAAGACCCCGATTAATGCCATTGAAGGATATACAATGCTGCTTCAGGGAGAAGAACTGTCTCCGGATCAAGAGGAATATGTAGAAAAAATCTTATTTAACACCCAAAGACTTTCTGGATTGGTTGGTAATATTTTGCTGTTATCCAAGTTAGAGAATCAGAATATACCAATGAAAAAAACAGAATATCGTCTGGATGAACAGATCCGCCAGGCATTTCTTTCATTGGAAACAAAATGGACAGAAAAAGAAATTGGTTTTCAGGTAGAATTGGAGAAAGTTAAATATACTGGGAATGAAGGACTTTTTATGCATATCTGGATAAATCTTTTGGATAATGCGATTAAGTTCAGCCCTTCAAAGGGGACAATTACGATGTTTCTGAAACAAGAACAGGATTCTGTTAAGTTCATTCTGGAAGATGAAGGACCAGGAATAGAGGATGATGTAAAATCCAGAATATTTGACAAGTTCTATCAGGTAGATGGATCTCATAAAGCAGAAGGAAATGGCCTAGGTCTTACACTTGTAAAACGGATTGTAGATAGTGCCGGAGGGACAATCAAAGCAGAAAACCGTGAATATGGTGGATGCAGATTTGTTATAGAGCTGCCAAAGCAGAAAGATGAGATTATATAGTTTTAAGATAAATTAGAAGATGGGAGGATTTATATGACATTTTATCAGGAGTTGCAGTTAAATCAGGCAGGTTCTAAAAACCTGTTGAAAAAGAGTGAAACACTAAAAGAAAAATTATATCATATGTGGGTATATCTGGTGAAGGTAGCTGTTACAATGGCATTTTGTTTTTTCTTTGTTAGTATTTTCAGCATCCTATTTGGAAAGGAGAACAGCATTGTAGGTGTAGTAGTCTTATTATGTCTCATGGTGTTTAGAAATGCGGATCTGGGGATCCACATCGGACAATCTACGATGCTTTTGGCTTTGTTCTTTGTAATTATGACTGTATGTCCGCATTTAGCAAATCAGTTTTCACCGGTATTGGGAATGCTGTTAAATATTGCGGCACTGGCTGTGTTGATTCTGTTCGGATGCCATAATCCATTCATGTTTAATCAATCTACATTGGTTCTTGGGTATCTGCTGCTATATGGTTATGATGTTACGGGAAAAAGCTATCAGATGCGATTAGTCGGAATGGCTTTAGGTGCAGCACTTACCTGCTTCGTATTTTATCGAAATCATAAAAACAGAACTTATAAAAGAAATCTGAAAGATCTGATACAAGAATTTGATATCACTTCTTCCAGAACAAAATGGCAGATATGTCAGATTTTATGCGTACCGATTGTCCTTTGCATTGCAGAACTTTGTAATATGCCACGTGCAATGTGGGCTGGTATTGCGGCCATGTCCGCGATTTTGCCGTTTATGGAAGATATGCACTACAGAGTCCGTAAAAGGATTGTCGGAAATATTGCAGGTGTTATATGTTTTACAGTATTATATTTTCTGCTTCCTTCGTCAATCTATGCATATATAGGAATCCTTGGTGGAATCGGTGTAGGATTTTCAGCACAATATGGCTGGCAGGCAGTATTTAACACATTTGGTGCTTTAGCCATTGCTGCAGAGACTTATGGACTACAAGGAGCGGTTAGTCTTAGAGTGATTCAAAATGTTTTTGGTGTTGTGTTTGCTTTAGCATTTTGTGTTATATTTTATTGGTTTATGTCTAAAAAAAAGGAAAGTGAGATGACCGTACATGCAGAGTGAAGTGAATCAGGAAGAAAATTTGAATAGAATTATTACGGTTCCTAATCTTCTTTCTTTTTTTCGGCTTTGTCTGATTCCGGTAATTATATGGAGTTATTGTGTAAAGAAAAATCCTCTGTTAGCTGGTGAAATCTTATTGCTGTCTGGTCTTACGGATCTTGCTGATGGATATATCGCAAGAAGATTCCATAGGATTAGTAATTTAGGAAAAATACTTGATCCGGTGGCTGATAAGCTGACACAGGCAGCGATGTTAATCTGTCTGTTTACTCGTTTTCCGCATGTGCTTCTTTTAATCGTAATAATGGCAGGTAAGGAGCTGTATATGGTAGTCAGTGGATGTCTTGTGATACGAAAGACAGGAAAAGTACATGGTGCAGACTGGCATGGAAAGATAGTAACCTTTTTATTATATGGAACTGCAGCGGTGCATATTATATGGTTCCACATTACACCGATGGTATCAGATCTGTTGATTGGTTTGTGCGCTATAATGATGGTCATATCGGTCGCTCTGTATATTATCCAGAATACCAGGACTCTTAAGGAAGAGACTGTATAAGCAATTTTATATTGCAATGACTAGAAAAATATTTAGGAGAAGATAGATATAAACAGTAAGTCAAACACACAAACTATGGAGTCTTTAGTCGGTTTAATAAAATTTTAGATAGAAAATAAATCATTATAAAAAGATCCTGTTCATACTATGATATATAGAACAGGATCTTTATTTACTTTATTTCGCCAGGAAATTGCTCTGAATCTCCATCGGCATATGATAAGCCTGGCCTCGTTTTGTCAGGCTGTATAATTTAAAGCTCATTAGTTCCGGAGTCGCATTCAATGAACTGCAGAGTCCGAAATAATCCAGGTCCTCGTTCTGAACCATCAGCCTTTTAAAATTAGCCAACTACTTTTCCAAAAGTTTTTAAGGTGGATCCGGAAGTGACTTGGATAGGGGCATATTTTTTATTTAGAGAAATAAGCTGAATACCGGAATCGGATTGATGATATTTCTTTACATAAGCATCACCATCAAGGAAGAAGACACCGATTTCTCCTTCTTCAAGTGTTTCTTGTTTATGAATCCAGATGATCTGTCCATCCAGATAGAGAGGCTCCATGCTGTCACCACATACCCGGACACCGAAGTCAGCACTGGAAGATACTTCATCACCAACTTCAATTTCGGAAAAACGGTCGGAATCAAGGAATTGTCCTGTTCCAGCTGAAACCGGGAGATCATAGAGACTGAGAGTTCTTCGTGGAAATTGATAAATGATTGGTTCTTCTCGAATGTATTCCCCACTTTTCATTAATAGGTTCATGTAGTCAAGAACTTTGGCTTGTCCTTCGTCATTTAATTTGGAGAAAAGTTTCTCATCCGTTCCAATCTGGAATGTTCTATTTATATCGGAAATCTCAAGAATCTCACAGAGGGCAAAAAATTGTAAAACATTTGGCAGGTTTACATTTTTTTCCCATTTACTGATAGAATGAGCTTTTACATCTAAGCCTCTTTCACACAGAAGAGCTGCCAGTTGTGGTTGAGACAGTTTTCGGTATTTTCTTTTATTAGCAATAATGGATCCAAAATCTTTCTTTATCATCATACACCTCCATATGCAGGTATTTATTCCCTATATATACTATAACCCATAACAGATAAAAAATCAACAATAATAGCGTTAAAATCCAGAAAATCAACATATTTGCTACTTTACAAAGATTTAAAAACGATATATAATGCCTGTATAGAAAAAAGAACACATGTTCTAAAAGGGAGGTGAAAATGTGGAAAAAGTAGTATTGCACAGTGATGCCAACTGTTTTTATGCTAGTGTGGAAATGCTATATCATCCAGAATATGTTGGTAAGCCATTAGCTGTAGGAGGAGATCCTGAAGCGAGGCATGGAATTGTATTGACAGCGAATTATATTGCGAAGAGAAGCGGCGTTAAGACTGGCATGGCATTGTGGCAGGCAAAGCAGGTTTGCCCGGATTTGATATTTGTGCCTCCGAGGATGGATTTATATTTGAAGTTTTCCTCAATGTTGCGAGAAATATATTCGGAATATACGAATCAAATTGAACCGTATGGATGTGATGAAGCCTGGCTTGATGTAACTGACAGTTCTTTACTGAAAGGTAATGGAAGAAAAATTGCAGAAGAAATTAACAGAAGGGTAAAGAAAGAACTGGGTATTACGGTAAGCATTGGAATTTCCTGGAATAAAATTTTTGCAAAACTTGGAAGCGATTATAAGAAGCCTGATGGAATTACAGAATTTAATCGGACGAATTACCGTGAACTAATCTGGAAACTTCCGGTATCAGATCTTCTATATGTAGGAAGATCAACGAATAGAACTCTACAGAAATATGGTATTCGCACGATTGGAGAATTGGCAAGAACAGATCCAAATTTTCTGGAACGGCAGCTTGGAAAAATGGGACTTGTGATATTTTCATTTGCAAACGGATGGGATGATTCGCCGGTTACAGCAGAATCATATCATGCTCCGATCAAATCTATTGGTAACAGTACGACAACACCGAGAGATCTGGAATGTGATCAAGATGTACAGATTATTCTGATGGCATTGACAGAAAGTGTTGCAGCCAGATTGCGGAAACATGGTTTTAAATGTAATGAAGTTTCAATTTCTATCCGGGACAATGATCTGTATCATTTTTCGCGACAGAAAAAAATTCAAGAACCCACTGACATTACAGATGAGATTATGAAAGCAGCTTATCAGCTATTCAAGGAAAATTATCATTGGTCACGTCCGATCAGAAGCCTTGGCATTCGTGCTGATGATCTGGTAATGGGAACAGTACCGGTGCAGTTAGATTTATTTATGAATGAACAACGTCGAGAAAAACAGGAGAAGCTAGACAGAGCAGTAGATGAAATCAGACGACGGTTTGGTTATCACAGTGTCCAGAGAGCATTTATGTATCAGGATAAAGTCTTATCAAGTTTGGATGCACAGAAATCCCACACTGTACATCCAGTAGGATATTTTAATGGGAGGTAAGTTCTTTGGAAAGTTATAAAGTATATGTTGAAGTAACCGTAAAATTTAGTACCGATGGTGTTATGATGCCCGTAGAATTTATCTGGGAAGATGGAACGAAGTACATCATTGATAAAGTAAAATCAAAAGAACGATGTGCGAGCCGTAAGGCAGGGGGTACTGGAATCATGTATACGGTATTGGTAGATGGTAAGGAATGCCATTTATATTATGAATTTGATAAGTGGTTTATGGAACGCAAGAGTGCGTAAAGATTTAAGAAAGAAAACAGGATCTGCAGAAGAGCTGACCTTTCCCTTTTGCTCTTTTCAGATTGACATATAAGGGCATTACATTTATGTCCATGAAACAATATACCCACTATATTGTCTATGCAGATGTGGCCCTGCTCAAGAATAATTCTTATTGAGCTTTCGTCAAAATCACAGGGATGGGAGTGTAGAACGTCAGAGAAAGACGATTCAATACGAAAAAGGAGATTTTGATAATGACAGAAAGAGATTATGCGATCAGATCGTTTAAAGAAGTAACCTTAAATGCAGCACGCCATACAGAAGAAAGAATGAACCTGTACTATGGAAAAATCAAGGAACTGATGAACAATTATCAGGACTTGATTTTGGAAAATCAGATGGTTCTGGATGAATTAGAGCAGGAGTGTCAGGAAAAGATCAATGAGAACATGGCTTATGCTCTTCAGTATATGGATTCTTACGATTACCGCATGAATTTAGGAAAACTGAAAAAAGAAGTAAACAATATCATTCTAATCTATGGACTTTGCGATATGGTCAACCGGGCAATGACATTGGTAAAATATTTTACCCCGAATTTTGGAACCGAATATTATGATGTGCTTTATGGCTGCTTCTGCAGACATAGAAAAATGACAGATATGGAAATTATGCTTGAACTGGGGATGAGCCGGGCAAGTTTTTACCGGAAGAAAAAAGTAGCTCTCCGGTATCTGGGATATTATTTTTTTGAAATCGTAGTGCCACAATCTGCAAACAAACGATATAAGCCGTCTTTTCCAGAAACGGAAGAGTAGATCTGAAAGAGCCTGATGGAATCTCCCCTTTCCATCAGGCTTATATATAATGGAATACTCCCCTATTCCTCTTATTATTCTGCAGATTCTTCAGCTGCAGCTTCTTTCTTTTTTCTGGATTTGCCAGAAATCATTTTATGACCTGAGTAAATGGCCATAGCCATGCAGATCAGTGAACTGAATGCAAAATATTTATGTGCTGATTTCATATCCTTATAGCCGGTGTAGCAAGTTCCGATCATGGAAACCAGCGCACCGATGGACCAGTATTTATGTGATTTCATTTGAACCTCCTGAGCTTTTTTATATCATACATCTTTTTAAGAAATATGCAAACTGGAATTTATATAATTATCCCTCTAACTTTCCCATTTTACAGGCTTTCCCGCCTGTCCATTAGTAAAATGATATGTAGTTTCCCTTGTTTTTGCCCTTATGAGATAATCACAAGGGAAATAAGGGAAATTTTTTAGTCATTGCCCACCACTTTATCAAGAAGCCGAACCGATTTTCGTTTCGCATCTCTTGTGGAGTGAGCATAGACGTTCATTGTGGTACTGACATCTGAGTGTCCCAACAATTCCTGCACATCTTTTGGGGCAGCTCCATTTGCTAAAAGGTTGCTTGTATAGGTGTGACGTAACTGGTGGAAATGAAAGCCTTCAAATCCCTCTAATGTTTTTGCTACCTTTCTGCATACCGTTCCCAAAGTAGTCGGAAGTTCCAGACAGCCATCAGGTCTTAAGCAGACGAAAGAAATTTCTTTATAATCTGCCGGGACTTCCTCTGTTCTGTCTAAGCAATAATACTCGTAGTACACTCTGTTTTTCTCTTTGACCTCTTTGTAGTAGTTCGTGTGATAAAGTTCTCCATACTGCATTCGATTTTTTAACTGCTCTTTCCGGGCATTACGGAAAATCTCTACCAGCGTATCTCCAAAATCAACAATCCTCACTTTTTTCCGCTTAGTTGGTCCGATGATATATTTGCGCTTTGAGCCATCATATCGGATGCTGCGTCTTATGGTAAGGCATTGTTCTTCCAGATTTACGTCCTGCCATGCCAAACCACAAGCTTCTCCAATACGAAGCCCGGCATAATAGGCTATCTGGATTGGAAGTATTGCGGCTGGGTTCTTTTTTTGAAGATACGCAAGCAGTCTTTCATAATCTTCTCGTGAAATTGGTTGGATATTTCCGTCCATGTCCTCATCCGAAAACAAATCAACTTCGTCCGTCTGATACCGCAGTTTAATATACTGCATGGGATTGAACGTAATATACTGTTTTGGAAATACTGCAAAGCGGAAGGACTGCTGCATGACTGCGGAAAAAGAATGGATGTAATCTTTGCTGTAACCCTTTCTCTCTTTTCCATCGGGATGAACTCCCCCAAAGGAAAGCAAATCAAAGAAGGATTGCAAATGCTCAGAGGTTACATTTTTTAATTTCCGTTCTGCCAATGGGTGTTTCTTAATATTTCGGATTGTTCCGAGGTAATTCTCCACAGTACCATTGCTGAGCGTACCTGTTTTTAATTCCTCCTCTGCCCACACATCCAGAAGTTGTCCGACTGTGAGATTTTCCGCTTTGGCAACAAATTTCTTTTTCTCATAATCATCCATTGCCTGACGGAGCAGCTTTTCAGTTTCACTTTTGCTTTCTGTTCCAACGCATTCTTTCTGAACAAGATTGCCGCTTGCGTCCTCTACATAGAAGCGGTAGTACCATTTCTTTCCTTTTTTTCTTACAGATCCTTTTGCCATAATCGTATATCTCCTTTCGATATTAGACAATCGGAACTGATGAAATGCTTCGTGCGTGTAAGTATATCATAACTCCGGTTGTCTTACTATACCGATTCGGAATCTTCGTATAAGACTTCTGATAAAAGATTTGCAAGCCTTTGTTCTGCTGTTTTTGGTTTCTTGGAATAGAGCCTTACAACGTCCGCCATCTCATTAAGAGCATTGATGGTAGGAGTGATTTCCCTTAAGAACATAATCTCATTATATTCCTCATTCGATTCAAACCCTATTGTTTTGGCAATATCCGTCTGACCTGCATTTCCCTTGAAGTTTTTGCAGGCGAACTGGAAGGAATCCAAAAACAGACCATATTGTTTTAACATCAGCAGTAATAAATCTTTTGAAAAAGCATCTTCTTCTTTGGTAAGGGCAAGCGGTAACTGTTCCAGAATATCTCCCATCGCATCACGAATCTGTAACTCTCTCTTATCCGTAATGTCGGTTTCATATTCATCTGTTTCCCCTTTGAGCCATTCCACAGATACATGGAGTGCTTCCGAAAGACCTTCCAGCACCATTTTTTTCGTATTGTCAATCGAACCATTCTCATAACGCAGGATTGTAGAAGCAGTAACACCCATCTTTTCTGCGACATAAGGCTGTGTCAGATTCAATTCCAGACGGCGCTGTTTTATTCTGCTGCCTATCAGCTTGCGTAATTCTTTATCTTTCATGCTGACTGCCTCCTTTTTCGGTATGTATGAATTATAGCATTGTTTTTCCAAAATTGCAATATGCAATACAAAGTTTGTTTTTAATATTTCGTAACGCTTGACAAAAAGATATGAAAAGGATATACTTACATCACAAGAATTGCATAATGCAATTTATAAGGAGGTGATTATATGACGCAAAGAAAAATTGCATTATCCATCGAAGAAGCTGCTGACTATACGGGAATCGGCAGAAATACCTTAAGACAGCTTGTAGAATGGAAGAAACTTCCAGTATTAAAGGTTGGTCGCAAAGTCCTGATTAAAACCGATATTCTGGAAATGTTTATGGAAGCGAATGAAGGTCGTGATTTGAGGGATAGAGGAAATGTAAAAGCCGTAACAAGAACTGCGGCAAATTAAAAAGGCGGCTTCCAAAGAAACCGCCAAAGGTTCTATCAGACCGAAGCCATGATATACCTACACGCAAGAAGATTATACCATGTGCTTCTTCTGATACGCAACCAAGAACTTATGTTTGCAAAAGAAAGGGGAATGTAATAATGGCAAAATCAACAAAAAGTTATGAAGAACGAATGCTTGAAATGGAAAAGAAGGAACAGGAAAGCCTTGAAAAAGCAAAACGATATGCAGCACAGAAGAAAGAACTTCTGAAACGAAAGAAAGCCGAAGAAAGTAAAAAACGAACCCATAGGCTCTGTCAGGTTGGCGGTGCGGTGGAATCCGTTCTTGGTGCGCCTATTGAGGAGGAAGACATCCCAAAGCTGATTGGTTTTCTGAAAAAGCAGGAAGCCAATGGAAAATTTTTCTCAAAGGCAATGCAGAAAGAAACAAATACCGATATGGAGGAAGTGTAATGACGGAGGGGATGAGTTTTTCATTCCCTTCATTGCTTTTTCATGAAGGGCGCACTTATGGACAACCAGAGGTCGTCCAAATAAGTTTGCCACAAGTGGCAACCGGTCTGCGCTCACGCTTGCCGGGCTCGTTCCGTCGGCGGGGCTTTCAGCCAGACCTGCTCATGCCGCAGGAGGCACTCTTCGCCAGAGGGGCGCATTCCATGCAGGCTGTTATGCGCAGGGCACTCTTACGCAGAGGGCGTTCCGTCAATGCTGCTTTTTCTAAAACTGAAAGCAATGTTGCCGGAAATCTATGCCGGATGTGCAGAAAGGAGGAATCCAGACATGGCGATTTTTCATTACACAGTCAAAATAGTCGGACGAAGTAAAGGGAAATCTATTATCTCCGCTTCCGCATATCTCAATGGGGATGTGATGAAAAATGAGGAAACCGGGCGAATCAGTTATTACACATCTAAAAAAGAAGTGGTCTACACCCGACTGATGATGTGCGAAAACGCACCTCCTGAATGGCAGATAGTACCAGAAGAAAATATAAAACGCTTTCAAAAATCTGTCCGATACAAAAGGTCAGAAGATAAAGAAGCTGCCTTAAAAAAATTCAAAATCACATTTCAGAAACAAAGGTTATGGAATGAGGTATTGAAGATTGAAAAAAGTGCAGATGCCCAACTTGGTAGGTCATTTGAATTTGCCCTCCCAAAAGAATGGAGCAGACAGGAACAGATTCAATACACAGCCGACTATATCCAAAAAACATTTGTGGATAAGGGAATGTGTGCTGATTGGAGTATCCACGATAAAGGGGATGGCAACCCCCATGTCCATCTGCTTCTGACTATGCGCCCTTTTAACCCGGATCATTCTTGGGGAAAGAAAGAAGTCAAGGATTGGGATTTTGTCAGAGATAAAAACGGAAATATCGTGATTGATGAATCCCATCCGAACTGGTGGCAGGATAAGAAAAACCCTGACCGTCATGGAATCCGTATCCCTGTATTAGACGAAAACGGAATTCAGAAGATTGGAGCAAGAAACCGCCTGCAATGGAAACGGGTGCTGACCGATGCTACTGGATGGAACAATCCAAAAAACTGTGAACTGTGGCGGAGTGAATGGGCAAAGGTGTGTAACGAACATCTGCCTTTGCATAATCAGGTTGATCACCGTTCTTATGAAAAGCAGGGAAAACTCCAGATTCCTACCATCCATGAAGGAGCTGACGCAAGAAAGATTGAACAAAAGTTTCTTGCCGGGCAGGAAATAAAAGGCTCGTGGAAAGTAGCGGAAAATCAAATCATAAAACAACAAAACACGTTATTGCAAAGGATACTGGACACCTTTGGAAAAGTATCGGGTGCATTATCATTATGGAAGGAGCGATTAAATGACATTAGAAGAAAGCCGGGAAATTATACCCTTAATGGAATCCATGATTGGTCAAATCGAAGAACAGCAGAACCTAATGGCAGAAATGATTCTGGAAATGCAGAACCGGGACATCCAGCTCTCTCTTATGCAGGAACAGAATCAGAAATTGCAAAAATTAAACAGCGAGTTATCCGAGCTGCTCAACATTTTGCCAAATACCGAGGAACTGCTTTCCAAGATGGAAGAACAGAAAACAAAGATAGAACTTTTGGAAAACGAAAATCAGCAATGGCAGAAATTGGCACAAAATCTGAACAGCGAAAACAGTTTATTACTGAAACAGAACACCGAATTGCTGAACTGGAACAGCAAATAAGGAAAGGACGTGATATAGATGAACGAATCCAGAGAATCAAAGAACGCAGAACAGTTGGAAGAACTTCTGCTCTTGACCGAGGAGATACAAGAAGAACTAGAACAGAAAGAACAGCTTATCGTGGAACTGAAGACGCAGCTCAGCGAATCTCTGACCTTGAACGAGAAATTAAACAAAGAGAACAGAGCCGGGAATATTCAAGCATTAAAGAACGACTTGAAGCTGGCAGACAGAGCATTGCGGATCGAGAAAGAGAAGTTGCGAAGCGCAAACGTCATGATAGAGGAATGTCAAGATAAAATATGCTATTTAACACAGGAACGGGATTATGCCCGGACACATCAGAAAATCGTAGAAATACCGGTAGAAAAGCCGGTACTCTATGAAAAATGTGAAGCCTGTAACCGGACAGCCTATCAGAATGCAAAAGCAAAATACGAAACACAAAAAGAGCGACTTGCAGGACAGTATAAAGCAAAAACGGTAATGTTCCAAACAACCTTGTTCCTTCTTGCATGGTATTCGTTGACAACCACTCTTTTTCAGGCAGTACAGTCAGATATGTTCCTTGTCGATTGTAAATTATTTTTCAACGATTTAACATCATTCATACAGACTTTTATCGGATGGACGATTGATGCTGGGCAATCTGCGGCACAGATCAGCACAAAAATTCCAAATGAGATTATAGCCGGAATCATATATTGGTTATTGCTAATATTGATTGTAGGAATATGTGTGGCAGGGACAGGGATACTGGCGATACTGATAGAAATAAAGGTTATAGAATTATATAAGAAAAACTGTTGGGATGTTATTACCCTACTGATGATACTGACGAGTGCTTCTGTCATTATTTTTTTTGGAGAATCAATCAAAAAAATAATGTCAATAAATCTTCTATTGCTTTTTATACTTTTGCAGGGAGTATATGTTGGACTTAGATGTTATTTGAAAAATCAGTTAGATACCAAGCTATATTGATGAAAATATGATAAAAAACGTATACGAGCAGGGGATAAAACACACATCGTCCCCTGCTATTATACTCTCTCCTTTTCAATTTATATTAGGATATGTCTGTTTCATTGTTTCAGCAATGTAAATAATATTGGAAACTAACATAATGTGCTTTCTGCAACTGTGTTCGTCCCGCTGTTCTTCCCGGTAGAAAAACTGGTCTACGGAAATATCGAACATGGTAACGAGTTTGAAAAATAAATTGAAGCTGGGATGTTGTCCCTTGTTTTCAATATTCATAATCGTGCGGTCTGTCTTGCTGACTAGCTCCGCCACATAGGCCTGTGTCCAGCCTCTTTCTTCTCTAGCTTGTTTGATTGCCAGCCCGAGCCCATGAAAGTCAAACCTGATTTCATCTTGGTTCATTCTCATATCACCCTATATCATTGTACATTTCGGGTTGAATTATGAGAATGTAGTGAAATTTGATGTTAAATAGTATTTTATTTCACTATCAAATAGCCACATGATTGAATATGGCAAACGATTGTGATAAAGTTGATACGAATATGCCATAAAATTATATTCTGCAAATTGATCAATGTTAAAGAAAGGTATTTTATATGAATTACACAATTCTAATAGTTGATGACGATATGGCCATCAATGATATGCTTGTTAAATATCTTCGGAAAAATGGTTATATAACATATTCTGCTTATTCAGGAACAGAAGCCCTTCTTTTTCTTGAAAAGCAAAAAGTTAATCTGATTATTTTGGATTTAATGCTTCCCGGTCTTTCTGGTGAACAAGTTTTAGCAGAAATAAAGAAAACAAAAAATGTACCTGTAATCGGTCTATCTGCAAAAGAAGATTCTAAAAGTAAAATTTTCTTATTGAAAAACGGTGCTGATGATTATGTAACGAAACCCTTCGATATAGAAGAACTACTTGCAAGGATTGAAACGATTTTACGACGGATTTATGAAAATCAATATACATCAAATTCCTTGTTATGTTGTGGCGATTTAAATTTAGATACAATAGGAATGGAGGCCACTCTAAAAAATCAAAAATTGCCCCTTACAAAAAATGAGTTTGCTATATTGAAAATGCTTATGGGACATCCGCAACAAGTATTTACGAAAGATATGATTTATGAGCAATTATGGAATGAAGCTTTAGAGGGAACTGAAAATGCTATCAATGTTCATATCAGCAACTTACGCAAAAAAATTGCTGCAATAGATAATAGTAAATCGTATATTAAAACGGTTTGGGGAATTGGGTTTAAGATGGACATATAATCTTTATGAAATCCTTAGATTTAGAAAATAATTTACTTAAACTTATCCCTTACACTAAAATCACAAGGAGGGATATATCATGGAATATATACTAAGAACGAACACAGTATCTAAAAAATACACAAATTATTATGCTGTTGATAAAGTATCCATTTCTATTCAAAAAGGCGAAATATATGGCTTGATTGGAGAAAATGGTGCTGGTAAGTCTACTTTAATGAAAATGATTGCAGGTTTGGTCGAACCATCAGAAGGTTCTATTGAACTATTTGGAAATTTTGTTCCTCAAACCGAGCGTTATCGTATGGGTTGCGTAGTTGAATCTCCGGCACTTTATACAGAATTAACCGCAAAACAAAATTTGGAAGTATTTAGAAAAGCATATGGACTGTCAAGCAAAGAATCTGTACAACAAATTTTAAAGCAGGTGGGTTTGTCACAATATGAAAATAAAATTGTCAAAAAATTTTCGTTAGGTATGAAACAGCGTTTAGCCATTGGCGTTGCCTTGCTGGGAAATCCTGATTTTCTGATTCTTGATGAACCTATCAATGGCTTAGATCCGACTGGAATACAAGATATGAGGAATTTCTTATTAAAACTAAATAGGGAAGAACATATTACCATTATGATTTCCAGTCATATCTTGGGGGAATTGTCAAAAATTGCAACGAAATACGGCATTATTAAAAATGGCAAGCTGATTGAAGAAATTACTGCAAAAGAATTAAATGAAAAATGTCAATGTTGTTTAAAAATTAAGGCATCAGATACTGCACAGGCCGCTATTTTAATAGAGAAAAATCTCCATACTAAAAACTACGAAATTCTTTCCGATAATAATATTCGGATTTTTGAATATGTAGACAATCCCGGAATTGTAAACTCCTTACTGGTTAATCATGGAATTTCTGTTGATGAATGTACTGTAACAAAGGAGTCACTGGAAGATTACTTTAATGAAAAAATGAGAGGAGGCATAGTCAATGCTTAATTTAATTAGAGCTGATTTTTATAAAACAATACATGGAAAAGTCTTGAAAGTATGTTTTCTTATGATGACAGGATGGATATTCTTATGTGCTTATGCACAAAAAGCAACAATTGGCATGAGGGAATATTTGGTAGGTACAAAAGTTTCTGCAAATTACTGGGATTCTTTTTTTAATTATTACCCGGTTGTATTCCCTTTGATTATTTTTTGCAGCTACTATTTCTCAAATGATTTTCGTCAAGGGACTGTAAAACATTATATAGAAAAAGGTCTGTCACGATGGAGTTACTTCTTCTCAAAATTGGTAATTGGCTGGATTGTATCATCCTTTTTTTTGGTGTCTGCCTTTTTAATTGGTTTGTTATGTAATAAAATTTTTTTTGGAATAAGCGGTTTTACTTTTACAAACATTAGCAATATAGTGTCCTACATATTCTGTGAGGCATTATATCATATGGCTGTATCAACGCTCGCAATTTCACTTGTTTTTCTCATAAGAAACAGTTCAGTTAGCATGGCAGTTAATGCTTTGCTTATATTTTTTGGTTATCTGGTTCTTCATGGATTGGAAAGTATTTTGGGCTTAGGATATAACATCACAATTTTTTGGGCAATTAGTAATATCAATAAAACAAGAATAGATATGGCAGTTCAATGGCTTCCAACCGCAATTATCATTTTCTTCGCCTATATGATTATATTTGGTGGAGTTATAGGAACAATTTTCAAGAAAAGAGATATTACATAATGCAGGGAGGGATAATGTTATGAGTGTGGTACTTCAAATATATGCTATCATTGTGACACTATCTCTTATTATTGTTTTATCATTTTACTTGTTTCATCGTAGGGAGGTAACCCGGTTAAGCCAGAAATTGCAAACACTTTTACATTCATTTACCCATGCGGAATTGACATTAGATTTTCCTTCTTCCGATATAACCGATCTTGTAAATGCTTTAAATGAATTGCTTCGAGTTTACCACAAACAAGTATATTCATTACAAAAAAAGGATGAGGCAATCAAAGAAACAATTACAAATTTAGCCCATGATCTTAGAACACCTGTGACTGCTATTCAAGGCTATACACAAATGCTTCTACAATCACCTGAGTTGTCCGAGGAAGATTTAGATGCAGCAGTTATTATAAACGAAAGATTGAATGTTTTAAATCAGTTACTAAATCAGTTGTTTGAATTTGCACGAATAGAGGCTGATGAAATGGATTTTTCTTATACTACATTTAATTTAAATGCTGTTTTACGCTCTGTTGCAGTTTCCTTTTTTAAATCTTTTGAGGAACGCAAAATCATTCCAGTATTAAGTATTGCAGAGATTTCTTTTCCATTTTATGGAGATGAAAAAGCAGTAACCAGAATTTTTGAAAATATCATTTCTAATGCCTTGTCACATGGGAAAAGTGATTATCATTTTTCATCTTATGATGATAATGAAAATTACCATTTTTCTTTTCAGAATTTTACAGACAGCATAAATGAATCTGATATAGACAAAATATTTAATCGTTTTTATACAACAGATTTATCCCGTTCCCGCAAAACAACCGGTTTGGGTCTCACAATAGCAAAGAATTTAACAGTAAAAATGGGCGGTTCTATCAGTGCTTCTCTAAATAATAATGTTTTTGAAATTGTAGTGTGCTTTCCTAAACAAAAAGGATAAAAAACTTGATGGCGGTTTCAAATCCGCCATTTTTCGTGCAAATAATATTCTAAAACAAACATGGTGGCGTAGGAGGATACTCGTTCAAAGGAATAATATCAATAAATGAATTATGAATGGTCCTACTAAGAAGAAAAGCGGCAGAGATTTCTCCCCTGCCACTTTGATTATGTAAAAAATATCTGTGTTAACGAGTCTCTTGCCTTGTTTGCATCTCGTTCATTTTTCCAATCAAAAATCAGATATAAACTTTTGTTTAAATTGCCTATAATTCAAGTGAATCTTCTGCATCCACCCACATCTGTAAATTACCATTAAGATATAATCTCGCATATTCCAAAGGTTCATCCACAGCCAATGAAGTAAGCGCACATTCTGATCCATATGTGATTTTTAAATCTTTTTCAGCTTCCCAGCAATCAATGCGAAGCATATATCCAGCACTTGTGTAAACATCAATACTATCGTGGTTTATGTTGTATTCTGCATAAATTGTTCTCATCGTATCTTATCTCCATTTTCTTTTAATCATCAGTTACAGAGTTAAATATCGAAAACATTTCAATCAGTTCACCATGTCATTATTGTTATATGTTATACTGTGTTATGAAATTTTCTTTCCCTTAATTTTTCCCATATTAAGGTTCATGAAAGCCAATGGGAGAATATAACGCAAGGGAAAGAGTAAGGGAAAGTTCACTTGCTACAAACTTAGTATTTTCAAGGGTTTATGAGGAATTTGATAATCAAATATAACAGTTATTAAATATCCTAAAATAAGTGAAATATCAACTGGAATTTTCAAATTAGTCTTTGCAAATAACCTTTGAACCTTCACCATCAATTACAATTCCCTGACGGTTGTTAATTGGGCATAGATTCAAATCCGAAAACTCAGTCATTATTTTCTCGGTAACTTTCTTAAATGGTGCTGTAAGATAATGCGGAAGAACATAGAAATCAATCAAATCAAGCCCTGCATCATCTTCTTGTGAGTAGTCCTCTGGCTTTTCATCCATTTGCTCGATATATTGGATGCTTGGAGCGCATATAATTGCGCCTGCCGACTCGCCGATCATCAATTTTCCATTTGCCAATTCCTTTTTCAGTAGCCCATCAGTTCCCGTTTTACGGAGCCGGTCCATAAGAAAAAAAGAATTTCCGCCGGTAAAATATATCACATCTGCATCTTCAAAAACAGACTGTATCGTTGAATAAGCCTCCGTTGAAATATCAATTTCAGTTACGATTGCTCCCAACTTTTTGAATAATTTTCGAGCCGAGCCGACATAACCGGTGTAGCCTTCACGCAGCGAAGCTGTTGGAATAAATGCGACTTTCTTATTTTCAATTTCTTCCTTTATCAGACTTCCTACACTTGAAAAATGCGAACATAAAAATAGTTTCATCAATATTCTCCTTTATAAATTCCGATTTATCTTTGCCTTATGTTATCATAATTCGGTTTAAATTGCTATAAATAGTCTTATCCCAATAATAGAAAACCCCAGAAATCATTAAGATTCCGAGGCCTTATGTTTGAACATATTTACCTTTTAATTTATGTAAGACAGATGTGGAAGTACAGCAGGAGCTAGGAATAGGCAGGACTTCTTTTTATAAAATGAAGAAGCAGGCACTTGGATATTTAGGATTTTATTTTTATGAGATCGTGGTACCGCAGGCAAAGGATAAAAGATTTAAACCGTCACTGGGTGTTGAGGAAGAGTAGGTGAGTAATATGAGATACGAAGATTCGATGAAAGGTGTAGCTGATCAGATAATCAAAGAACAGCAGCGAGTCAGTAAAATTAAAAACAATCCAGAAGAGTTCCATTGGCATGACGAATATGCAACGTTGAATTTCTTTCGGTTTATCTGCAAAAATATCGGTAACTTGAGAAATGGAGAAATTGAAAAAATGGTCACACGTTTAAAGAACATAGATCAGAAAGCAGTGGAAAACCATGTGAATGGTGCTGTTTGGGCATTTGATTATGATAAGATGTTCTGTGTATTGATGGAAAATGAAATTTGCCGAAAAGTGTGTGAAAAGAATAAATATAACAGTTGGATGAATCTGATTGGAAAGTATTGTGTTTCAAGGACTTAAAGACGAAGAAAGTTGTTGTAGAGAAATAATTTCCAGCAACTCTGTCTTTAATGAATAGAGTTCATTTTTTTATTCAACTATTCCCATGATATATACAATATGTAAATGTGCAATTCAAATATAAGTTTATGCTAAGTGTAAAAATGATAATAATTACTATTATTGACAAAAGAATAATTATCATGTATAATACAGATATACAAGAAACAAAGTGTTAGAAAAATTGCTAGAAACTTGGTAACAAAAATAAATCGACATTGAAAAGGGAAAATGACTATGAAAAAATATGAATGTGAACCATGTGGATATATTTATGATCCGGCAGTAGGAGATCCAGACGCTGGTATCGATCCAGAAACTGCATTTGAGGATATTCCAGATGACTGGACATGCCCAATCTGCGGATTAGGAAAAGATGTTTTCGTTCCTGTAGAAGACTAAGCAGAAAATGCAGGTACGAAACTGTCAGACATTAAAAGATCCTAAGAGAACATATAAAAGAAATGGAGGTCAAATTATGACTTACGATTTAAACATTACCTTTGATGACAATTTAGTAACAGGAAATGAAACAATTGATACCCAGCATAAAGAATTGATCGACCGTATCCAGAACTTTGTAACTGCCTGTCAAAATGGCGACAGCAAAGTAAAAGCAATCAAAATGCTGGATTATCTGGATGAATATACTGACTTTCATTTCAAAGAAGAGGAAAAGCTTCAGGAAAAATCCGGTTATCCAGAGCGTGAAAAACATTATGAAAAACATGAAGAGTTTAAAAAGACAATTCAGGAACTGTATGAATACCTTCAGGAGTATGAAGGACCAACAGATCAGTTCAGTGAACTTGTACAGAAAAATGTAATCGACTGGCTGTTTGGACACATTAAAACATACGACCGCTCTGTGGCAAAATTTATCTTTATGAAACAAAATCCAGATCGATGCTAAAATAAACCAGGGAATGAGTTCACTCAGAATGTAGACAACATGATGAAGTAAACTAGGGGCTGTCACAATGCAGTCCCTTTCCTGTTATAGCGATATTCTAGGTAATATATTGCGCTGGCATGACATATTATTTTACTACTACTATATGGGAAGAGCAAGCAGCTCTTCTTTTTTTGTCCTTTTTATCCAATTTTAAGTTGTAAAGTCTCTTTTCATTCGACAAAATTCTCCACAGACAGAGGATATGCGACGAGCATTGATATGAACATCTATTTATGGAAAGAGGATATTGAAGACGGGGAATCGGTAATGACAGCCGAATATAGACCTGTAGAATACGGAAAGGACTATGATGTTGTCAATAATCCTGATAAATTTCAACTATATATAGATGGAAATGAGATTAAATAGTAATCTCCTGAAAGCAAGCTTTTTGTCAATTATTTCAAAGAAAAATTAAAGGATAACAATACATAGTTTTGACAATGATATTTTGAAAAATTTTATAGGAATGCTCTATTATCAAATTGACATAGGAATATGGTAGCGTATAATTAGAATTGAATACACTGAAAAAATGGAGGAATTACATGAAAGCACATAAATATTGGTCAGTAGGAGCATTGATCACAATGCTTGGGACTTTTTACACTGGATATAAAAAGCAAAAATCAAGTCACAAATACTTTGCTTTAAGTTCTATGTTATGTATGGTAATGGCGATATATACAGGTCATAAAATGATTACCGGGAATAGGAAGAAAAAGGCGAATAAAGAGAAAGATACAGAAAGGGAGGGATAAATAATGTTGGAAGTAGGGGTTAAGGCACCGGATTTTGAGTTGCCAGATCAAAATGGGAAAATACATAGATTATCGGATTATACAGGAAAAAAAGTGATTTTATATTTCTATCCCAAGGATAATACAGCGGGATGCACGAAACAGGCATGTGGGTTTTCTGAGCGATACCCTCAGTTTACCGAAAAAGGAGCAGTTATTCTTGGAGTCAGTAAGGATTCTGTATCCTCTCATAAGAGATTTGAGGAAAAATATGGATTGACATTTACACTTTTAGCAGATCCAGAGCGGAAAGTTATTGAAGCATATGATGTATGGAAAGAAAAGAAAAATTATGGCAAAGTCTCTATGGGAGTAGTAAGAACCACATATCTTATTGATGAACAGGGGATTATTGTAAAGGCAAATGATAAAGTCAAGGCTGCAGATGATCCTGAAAATATGCTCAAGGAATTAGATTAATGAAGATAATATTATCCCCTGCTAAAAAGATGATTACAGATACTGACAGCATAGCGCCGGATGGATTGCCTGAATTTATTGAAAAGACGACAGAGATACAAAGTTGGTTGAAAAGTAAGTCAAAAGAAGAACTGAAGACTATCTGGAAATGTAATGACAAAATTACAGAACAGAACTTCAATAGATTGGAAAACATGGATCTTTATCATTTACTTACCCCAGCTGTCTTATCATATGAAGGAATTGCTTTTCAATATATGGCTCCATCCGTGTTTGAGGACAGTCAGTTCGAGTATGTACAAAATCATTTGAGAATAATATCTGCATTTTATGGTGTGCTAAAACCAAGGGATGGTGTGACACCTTATCGTTTGGAAATGCAGGCGAAGGTTGGAATAGGAGAAACAAAAAATCTGTATGAGTACTGGGGAGAGTTATTATACCGCTCAGTGATTGATAACAGCAGGATTATAATCAATCTGGCATCGAAAGAATACTCTAAGTGCATAGAAAAATATCTGACACGACAGGATAGATACATTACGATTACATTTTGTGAGTTATCAGGAGATAAACTGGTGACAAAAGGTACATATGCTAAGATGGCCCGTGGTGAAATGGTTAGGTTCATGGCTGAAAACAGAATTGAAAATCCTGAGGATATTAAGAAATTTGATAGACTAGGCTATTCATTCCGCTCTGATTTATCATCAGATGCAGAATATGTTTTTGAACGGAAAAAATGATGATTGAATGATTATTTTAAATGAAATGTAATCAGTAATATTGATTATTATAATAATAGTAATTATTACTATTATTTATTGACAATAAACAGATTGAGAAGCACCACGAAGAGAGATATCGTGCACTTCTTAAGAATATTGAAACTGCACAGGTGTTTGAAAAGAGTGAAGTTAAGGTATGGGAATGCCGTAACTGTGGACATGTTGTGGTAGGAACAAAGGCACCTGAGATATGTCCAGTATGTAACCATCCACAGAGTTATTTCGAAGTACGTGAAGAGAACTATTAAAGAGAAGGAGATTATTACAAAGAAGAAAGTGATTATTAAAAAAAGCAGTAATGATAGGCTGTGGCTTTGTTGGTTCCGCATCAGTTGGTAAAGAAGCATTAAAGTTTAAGAAATCGGCGGATGCTTTGAAAAAAGTTATAGAAACAATTGGATTTTAAATTTTAAACATAGGAAGATAAAAAAGATGGAAGTAAAATATTCTGTATGCAATCATTGTGGAAACATTATTGAAATGGTAAAGAATCAAGGCGTACCAGTAATGTGCTGCGGAGAGGCTATGCATGAGTTAAAAGCTGGAGTGACAGATGCTGCTGTTGAGAAGCATGTACCTGTATATACAGTGGACAAACAGCATGTACATGTTGTGGTCGGTGAAACAAAACATCCAATGCTTGATAATCATTTCATTGAATGGATTACACTAAATACAAATCAGGGTATTTATAGAAAACAGCTAATTCCAGGACAGGAACCTATTGCGGATTTCTGCCTCTGTGATGGAGAGTATGTAGAAGAAGTATACGCATACTGCAATCTTCATGGACTCTGGAAATGCTAAAAACACTTGACTTTCGTGCTAAGATTACAAAATAATTCAGATACAACAGTAATATATGCTTTGTATTAATATATTTATAAGGAGGAACAAACTAATGAAATATGTATGTGACGTTTGCGGATGGGAATATGATGAAGAGGAAGGTTATCCTGAAGGTGGTATTGCACCAGGAACAAAGTGGGAGGACGTTCCAGAAGATTTTGAATGCCCATTATGTAATGTTGGAAAAGATCAGTTTTCAGAAGTTGAATAAAATTCTGATTATTTAAATACGGATAGATAAACAAAAACCCTGGTGCGTGTGAGCAACAGGGCTTTTTTATTGCGATAGTTTGTGATTGTGATGATATCACAGAAAATGATTTACCTTTTGCTTATAATGTAACTACAAACAAAGTAAGGAGGTAGTCTAAATGAGATTAAAAGATAAAGTTGCAATCATTACGGGTGGAAGCCGTGGTATAGGATTTGCTACAGCTGATAAATTCTTGAAGGAAGGTGCTTCAGTTGTGTTGGCAGCAAGTTCACAGGAATCGGCAGATGTTGCTGTAGATAAATTAAAAGAAAAATATCCCAATGCAATAGTTGCTGGAATTAGTCCAAATCTGGCAAGCATGGAGTCTGTCAGAAAGGCTTTTAAAGAGGCAACTGAAAAATATGGATGTGTCGACATACTGGTAAATAATGCAGGGATTTCAGAAAACACCTCATTTATGGATTATACAGAGGAGACTTTTGATAAAGTCATGGATCTAAATGTAAAAGGAGTATTTAATACTACTCGTGTAGCAGCAGAATGTATGGTGGCAAGAGGCAAGGGGGTCATTCTCTCAACTTCTTCCATGGTGAGTATTTCGGGACAGCCAAGTGGGTTTGCTTATCCGGCATCGAAGTTTGCAGTAAACGGATTGACTGTATCATTAGCAAGAGAACTAGGACCTAAAGGTATTCGTGTTAATGCTGTTGCACCTGGGATTACAGAAACTGATATGATGAAGGCCGTGCCAAAGGAAGTTATCGAACCTATGATTGAAAGAATTCCATTGCGTCGTCTTGGACAGCCAGAAGATATTGCCAATGCGTTTGTGTTTCTTGCTTCAGATGAGGCGAGTTACATTACAGGTGTTATATTAAGTGTAGATGGTATGGCAAGAAGTTAAGTTAATGAGGTATGGTGATGTAATCA
The DNA here is from genome assembly GCF_056504635.1 of Blautia sp. HA8986. Lineage (NCBI taxonomy): Bacteria > Bacillati > Bacillota > Clostridia > Lachnospirales > Lachnospiraceae > Blautia > Blautia sp. HA8986. Next base: position 2,576,001 of record NZ_JBWLUQ010000001.1, on the reverse strand, counting down.
CGGAAAATAAATGAAATTAAGACCATAATAAATCTACAAAAAGAAAAAGATAAGGAGGACTGTAAAATGTCTGCTATTAATATCAATAAAAATAATTTTCAGAACGAAGTACTGAGTTCCGATAAACCCGTTCTTTTAGATTTTTGGGCATCTTGGTGTGCGCCTTGCCGTATGGTAGTACCTATTGTAGAGGAGATTGCAAGTGAGCGTAGAGATATTAAAGTTGGAAAGATTAATGTAGATGAAGAGCCTGAACTGGCAAATAAGTTCAGTATTATGAGCATTCCAACTTTAGTGGTTATGAAGAATGGGAAGATTGTACAGCAGGTTTCAGGGGCGAGACCTAAGAATGCGATTTTAGAAATGCTTTAGGGGGTGTTCTAATGGGATTTTTTGATCTCTTTAAACAGTCGAATATTAATCAAGGCATAGAAGAATATAAAAGGACTGATGATGCAGTTCTGCTGGATGTACGTACACCGCAGGAATATCAGGAAGGACATATACCAGAAAGTAAAAATGTGCCGTTGCAGCAACTTGACAATATTGCTTCTGTAGCGAAGAATAAGGATATCCCACTGTTTGTATACTGTTATTCCGGTTCACGAAGCCGCCAGGCAACTGGGATACTGCAACGAATGGGATATTCTAAAGTAAATAATATCGGTGGCATTGCAGCTTACTCAGGAAAGGTGGAAAAATAAGATGAAGGTAATAATTGTAGGAGGTGTAGCCGGAGGAGCTACAGCCGCAGCAAGAATACGCAGACTGAATGAACATGCTGAAATTACTGTGTTTGAAAGATCCGGATACATATCCTATGCAAATTGTGGACTTCCATATTATATTGGAGACGTGATCACAGACCCGGAAGAACTTACACTACAGACACCAGAGAGTTTTTTTAAACGCTTCCGTATTAACATGAAAATTCATCATGAAGTTATCTCCATACATCCGGAACGTAAAACGGTTTCAGTGAAAAATTTAGAGAATGGTGAGATATTTGAAGAAAAATATGATAAGCTGATCCTCTCTCCAGGTGCAAAGCCAACACAGCCGAGACTTCCAGGAGTAGGTATTGATAAACTTTTTACACTTCGTACTGTAGAAGACACTTTTCGGATAAAGGAATATATAAATAAGAATCATCCAAAATCGGCTGTATTGGCAGGTGGCGGTTTTATTGGTCTGGAACTGGCAGAAAATTTGAGGGAGCTTGGCATGGATGTTACGATTGTCCAGCGGCCTAAGCAGCTGATGAACCCTTTTGACCCGGATATGGCATCCATGATCCATAATGAAATGAGAAAGCATGGGATAAAACTGGTACTGGGCTATACAGTAGAAGGATTTAAAGAAAAAGACAACGGAGTGGAGGTCCTGTTGAAAGATAATCCATCCCTTCAGGCTGATATGGTAGTTCTGGCAATCGGAGTCACACCAGACACAGTATTAGCAAAAGAAGCCGGTCTGGAACTTGGCATCAAGGAAAGTATTGTAGTGAATGACAGAATGGAAACCTCTGTACCGGATATTTATGCTGCAGGTGATGCAGTTCAGGTAAAACATTATGTTACGGGTAATGATGCGCTGATTTCTTTGGCAGGACCAGCCAATAAACAGGGCAGAATCATCGCTGATAATATTTGTGGCGGTGATAGTCGTTACCTGGGCAGTCAGGGAAGCTCCGTTATAAAAGTGTTTGATATGACAGCAGCCACTACAGGTATCAATGAAACCAATGCCAAAAAGTCAGGGTTAGATGTAGATACAGTAATTCTTTCTCCTATGAGTCATGCCGGTTACTATCCTGGTGGAAAAGTGATGACCATGAAGGTGGTTTTTGAAAAAGAGAGCTATCGTTTGCTTGGTGCTCAGATTATTGGATATGAAGGAGTTGATAAACGTATTGATGTGCTGGCAACAGCAATCCATGCAGGGCTGAAGGCAACCCAGCTGAAGGATTTGGATCTCGCATATGCACCGCCTTATTCCTCTGCCAAGGATCCTGTAAATATGGCAGGATTCATGATAGACAATATAGCAAAAGGTACCTTAAAACAATGGCATCTGGAAGATATGGATAAGATTTCTAGAGATAAAAGTGTTGTGTTGCTGGATGTGAGAACTGTAGGTGAATTTAACAGGGGGCATATGGATGGATTCAAAAACATTCCTGTAGATGAACTAAGGGAACGTATCAATGAAATTGAGAAGGGAAAGCCTGTTTACCTGATATGCCAGAGTGGGCTGCGAAGTTATATTGCCAGTCGTATTCTGGAAGGAAATGGATATGAAACATACAACTTCTCCGGCGGATTCCGCTTCTATGATGCAGTTGTCAATGACCGTGCGCTGATTGAAAAGGCATATGCATGTGGTATGGATTATTAAAAATAATCATAATATTTTTATAATTTTCTCGTTATATAAAAAGATCCCCCATTTATTAGAATGACTTTCATAATTCTGATAAATGGAGGATTCTTCTTTATATGTTACAGAAAAACAATTTTATGACCTTTGGAGTGTTTCCAGTCTTTTTGGATCAAGGATTGTGATTTTGCCACGGGAGAGTTTGACGAGACCCTCGCCTTGAAAGTATCGAAGCATTCGAGTGATAACTTCCCTGTGGGAACCAAGATGGTTTGCGATAGTTTCGTGAGTGATTTTCAGTTCATTTGTTCCTTCAATGGATGTTTCTTCTAAAAGAAATGAAGCAACACGCTTATCCAAACTCTTCCACATAATCTGTTCAATCAGCCACATGACATCAGAAAAACGGGTAGCCATTAACTCATTGGTATAATTTGCGACAGGAGCAGATTCTTTCATGATGCCCTTATAGATTTCAGCAGGGATGATCCAAAGATCCGTATCTTTTTCTGCTTCAATGGTTACTTCAAATTGAATAGACCGCATGATACATGAGGCGGATAAAAGACACATATCCATATCGAACAGACGGTAAAGTGTAATCTCCCGTCCTTCATCTGAAAGTATGTAAGTTCGAAGCTGCCCGGATTTAACCAGTAATAATCCAGTACAATCCAGGTTTCCATTGTGAATGATTGTCCCTTTTTTTACATACTGTGTGATTAAATTGTCTGAAATTATTTTTTTCTGTGCTGTATTTAAGTCATTCCATAGTGGAAAACAATTTTCGAAGTTCATAACCGTTATCTCCTTTACGAACATAGTATACTTGCTTTTTTTAGATGCGTCAATTATATAACTGGCATATGCCATAAATAGAAATAAAAAGAAGTGTAATAAAGTAAATTATCTTTTCTGTGATATCATCACGGAAGCAAGCACTTATTTGGGGTATATTAAGTTCAAATAGGAGAAGGAGTTGAAAAATATGACATCTATAAATATAAATAAAGAAAAGTTTGGACAATTAATTCATAAGGAAAAACCGGTTTTGGTTGATTTCTGGGCACCTTGGTGTGGTTATTGCCGTAGAATTGGAGCGGCTTATGAAAAAATAAGTGAAGAATACAGCGATATTCTTATTGCTGGAAAAGTGAATATTGATGAAGAACCACAGATTGCAGAAGCTGAAAAGATTGAGGTGATTCCTACGCTGGTTTTATATCGAAATGGAAAGGCAATAGATTCTATTGTTGCACCTGAATCAAAAATAATGATAGAGAATTTTATTAATGAAGCATTGGAAAAATAAAAGGAGGACTGCTGTATGAATGAAAATCATGTTTACGATATGATTATCGTGGGGGGAGGACCTGGAGGGTATACTTCAGCATTATACGCAGCCAGAGCAGGATTTGATACCATTGTTTTAGAAAAATTATCTGCAGGTGGTCAGATGTCATTGACCTGGCAGATTGATAACTATCCTGGTTTTGAAAATGGAATTGACGGATTTTCATTGGCAGAGAAAATGCAAAAACAGGCGGAAAAATTTGGCGCTAAAAGTGAATATGCTGAAGTTTTTAATATGGATTTAACAGGAAAGCTTAAGAGAGTAGAAACTAGTTCGGGAATTTATATTGGGAAAACAGTAGTGATTGCTACTGGAGCAAATCCAAGAGAACTTGGTCTCGCTAAAGAAAAAGAATTGATAGGTCATGGGGTTGCTTATTGTGCCTCCTGTGATGGTATGTTTTATAAAGATAAGATCGTGGTGGTTGTTGGTGGTGGAAATTCTGCTGTATCAGATGCTGTTCTTTTAAGTCGAATTGCTAAGAAAGTCATCATTGTTCATCGAAGAGATACATTACGTGCAACGAAAATCTACCATGACCAGCTGATGAAAACTGAAAATATAGAGTTTCGATGGAACAATACAGTAAATGAACTGATTTATGGAGAACGATTGACTGGTGTGCGGTTGAAAGATACAGTTACAGGAGAAGAAAACATTATAGAATGTGACGGCCTGTTTGTGAGTATAGGAAGAAAACCGACAACAGATTTTTTAGATAATCAGATAGAACTGGATAATAAAGGATATATTGTGGCAGGTGAAAACACTGAAACGAGTATTCCGGGTGTTTATGCTGTAGGAGATGTCAGAACAAAGTTACTTCGTCAGATAGTAACAGCAGTGGCAGATGGTGCTATGGCAGTACATATGGCAGAAGAGTATGTGGAGAAATAATAATCAGAATTTGAATGGTGAACTTTTCATACTGAAATATGTACAATTTCAATAATGACATGAACTTATGGGAATGTATTGCGGATACTTTGTGAACTTTATCCTGATACAATGATTATGCTGATGAAAGAAGGCATCGCCTGGAGATGAAGGCGAAAGCTGAAATAGAAGATACCAAAAATCTATATGACTATTGGGGTGAAAGATTATATCGTTCAGTGCTTGATGACAGCAGGATTATCATTAATCTTGTATCAAAAGAATACTCGAAATGTATAGAAAAATATTTATCAGATAAAGACAAATATATTACGGTTACGTTTTGTGAACAATCAGGGGATAAACTGGTAACAAAAGGTACATATGCTAAGATGGCTCGTGGTGAGATGGTCAGATATATGGCAGAAAAAGAAATTGAAAATCCTGCAGACGTACAAACGTTTGACAGACTTGGATACAATTTTAGAAGAGATTTATCATCTGAAATAGAATATGTTTTTGAACGAAAAATTATGGAATAAGATTGTGCGAAAAAGGGACATTTACAAAGTGCTATTATTTCAATAATAGTAATTATTACTAATTTTATATTGACATTTTAAAACTTCTGATATATACTTCTAATTAAGAATAAATCCTAATAAGGAGGGCAAATGACTAATAGAAGAAATACAATTCAGAAAGATCTTGTGAAAAATGCTGTATATGAAATGAAAAGGCATGTTACAGCAAATGAAGTATATGAATTTCTAAAAAAAGAATATCCTACCATTGGAAAAGGAACAGTATATAGAAATCTTGATATACTGTCAGAAGAAGGTGCTCTGAGAAAGGTTGAAGTGCCAGATGGAGCAAATCGGTTCGATATCACATTGAAAAATCATTATCATGTGAGATGTATAAAATGTGGTGAGGTATCGGATGTAGATATGGAGGAAATACCGGATTTAATGAAAAGAATTCATGATACGCATGGAATTGATTTTTTGGAATATGATATTTCCTTTAAAGGCATTTGTCCGAGATGCAGGGAGAAGATGAAGGAGGAGCAGAATGGATAAAAAAGCGATGTATAAGCTGAGTTACGGATTATTTGTACTGCCTGCAGAGAAGCCCAAGAGGATAATGGCTGTATCATTAACACTGCAATCCAGGCGGCATCAGAACCTAATCAATTAAGTATCTGTGTAAATAAAGCAAATTATACACATGAAATGATCCAAAGAACCGGAAAATTCACAGTGTCAGTATTAAGCCAGAGTGCCCAGTTTGAATTATTTAAACATTTTGGTTTTCAATCCGGGCGGGATATGAATAAGTTTGAAAAATTTGAAAAATGTGCAAGGGGCGAAAATGGAATTTACTATATCACAGAAGGAACAAATGCGTATATTTCTGTAAGTGTTAATAAAACAGAAGATTTGGGTTCCCATACGATGTTTATTGGTGAAATAACAGACATGGAAGTCTTAAGTGATATCCCTTCTGTAACATACGAGTACTATCAGAATCACATAAAACCTAAGCCACAGGCAGTAGGAAAAACAGAAGATGGTCAGACAATATGGCGTTGCAGGATCTGTGGATATGAGTATGTAGGAGAAGAATTACCGGATGATTTTGTATGTCCTTTGTGCAAACATCCGGCATCAGATTTTGAAAAAGTGATAAAGAAAGCGGAGGTAAGGAAGGATGTCAAGTATGTGATATAACGGATGACCTTCTTTTTTTACAGAATAAAAAATGCACAAATTGTAGGGAGATGAATACTATGAGAGGGCTTAGCCGAAAATTATATCTTGATCTTTCTGTTCCAACCGAAGAGGATCAGCGTTCAGACCAGCAGCGCATTCTGGAAGCTTTATCCGCGGAGGGCGTGAAAGAGGAGGTTCATATTCCGGTTCGCATGTTGAGACAACTATATCCATTACTTGATCGTGCAGGTTGGAAAATAACCGTTTCGCTTTCCTGGAATGGAGAAAAATGGGAGCTGGTTGATATAGAAAGCGGAGATACAGCCAGACAGCATTATGGGCTGGCTGTGGATCTTGGAAGTACAACGGTAGTGGTGAGACTTTTAGATTGTAATAGTGGTGAGATATTGGGAGAAGAGAGCTGCTTTAATAAACAGATTCAGTGGGGAACCGATATTTTATCACGTATTTTTTTCTGCAAAGATGACAGGAAAAAACTGGAAGAGATACGGCTTGCTACAGTTGAGTCTATTATAGAGTGCATGGATAAGCTGGATGTAAAGCATCCGGTGTCACGAAAATGTCTGTCTATGGTAGTAGCAGGCAATACCACCATGATCCACTTTCTTTTGGGAATAGATGCTTTCTGTGTCTTTTATACGCCACATGCTGTTCATGCAGACCGTCCGGGATTCCAGCCGGCAAAAGATCTGGACATTCCGCTGAATGGTTATGTATATTGTTATCCGGCGAAGTCTAATTATCTGGGTGGTGACATCATCAGTGGAATGATTGAAACGGAATTATATAAAAAGGATGGAATCAGTGTTTTCTTTGACATTGGAACCAACGGTGAACTTGTGATAGGAAATAAAGATTTTCTTCTTTGCGGCGCCGGTGCGGCGGGGCCTGCATTGGAAGGCGGTGTAGTACACACCGGGATGAGGGCAGATGCCGGAGCAGTGGACAGCGTGAGGATAAGAGGTGGAAAAATCCATGTTCATGTAATTGGTAACTCTTCAGGAAAAATTAGCCCTAAGGGTATCTGCGGTTCCGGTATTGTCGATCTGATTGCGGAACTTTTTTTAGAAGGCTGGATAGATATTCGTGGTAAGTTTTTTCCTGAAAAAACGAATCTTATTCAGAAACGAGAAGGTCAGCTTTGCATAGAATATGCTCCGGGTCTGTATTTTTATCAGAAAGATATCGACGAATTTATTCTTACCAAAGCCGCAGCACATATAATGGTTGAGATCATGCTCCGGGAATCTGGACTTGAACTGAATCAGGCAGATCGATTTTATGTAGCCGGCTCTTTTGGAAAATATGTATCTGTGGAATCAGCCATTACCATTGGGATGTATCCTGACATGGAACGGGAGAAGATGATCAATGCTGGAAATTCTTCGCTGGAAGGAGCACAAAAGCTTTTGCTGAACAAAGAACTTCTTGCAGATATTGATCAGATACTGGAAGAAATGACTTATATACAATTTGCGGAAGTGGATGATTTTCTGGAACAGATGGTAGCTGCCCAGGCCTTACCTCACACAGATTATAAAAAATATCCAACGGTCATGGAAAAATTAAAGAAAAGACAAAACATATGCTTTTATTGATCCGAGGTTGAGAAATTTGTCATGGTAAGCATATTCCAGATTTCTCAGAAAACAGAACAAAGGAGGAGACAAGATCAAAAATGAAATTTGATGTGCTGGGGTTATTAGCAGCCTGCTCATATGCATTGGACTGTGTAGAGGCAGAGCTGATTAAAGTAACAAACAATCATTCTAAACGTGTGGCATATATGGCGGTTTGTACTGCTGAAAAAAATGGGTATACAGGGTCAAAGCCTGCAGGATCTGGCAGAGTGTGCATTGCTGCACGACAATGCAGTGGCACAATATATTCAGGAAGAGCTTCAAAATGACGCTTTACGTAACGGGGTGACGAAGCTGGGAAGGCATTGTACCATAGGAGAAAAAATTCTGAAAAATATACCGTTTCATAATGATGTATCTAATGTCATACTGTACCCCCCCCCATGAAAACGCTGATGGAAGTGAACCTTTTGGAAAACAATGGAATGAAGTACCGTTTTTTGCAAGGATTATCCATATGTGTGATACGATAGATATATTTTGCCGATCTATGAAATCAGATTCGGATGAGTGGAAAAGAACAGAAGAATTTGTAATAAAGTCAAAAGATAAATTGTTTGATTCCTTCTGCGTGGAAGTTTTTTTTAATGCTTTTTCAGATGAAAAAATTCATATGATTGATAATGAAACCCTGGATACTATGTTGTGGAAGAAAGTACCCAGAATAAAGCTGGAACTTAATTTTGCACAGATTAAAGCTATTGCAGATCTTTTTGCCCATATTGTGGACTATAAATCACCCTTTACAAGTAACCACTCAATGGGTGTTGCGGAAGGTGCGGAAAAAATATCAAGGTTCATGGGATTTGATGAGGATATCTGTCAGAAAATGTATATTGCCGGAGCTTTACATGACATAGGAAAGGTCGCAATCGGGAATGAGATTCTGGAAAAACCAGAAAAATTAACCGATGAAGAATTTAAAACGATGAAACATCATGCAGTATTATGACTGCCAGAATGGAAAGCCAGAAATAATCCATTCGGATTTGATAATATCGCTTTTCTTTCTTCATATTTTTGATGCTCTCCCCTAATAATAAAATATAGAGTACTTAAAACAAGTTCATTTAAACCATTTTACCATGTTTTGTACTTAAAATGTACTTGTATTATGAACTTATTTTGTACTTATCAAATGGAGAGGAAGCCATATGGAAAAAGATAAACATCTTGGTCTTCGGATTGATTCTGAGACGCACGGAAAACTGAAAAGTCTTGCTGAATTTGAGGGGCGTTCTATCAATGGAGAAGTGCTGTATCTGATTCGTCAGGCAATTGCTCAACATGAGAAAGATCATGGCACATTAAATAAATAGAAAGATCATACATCGGGCTGGTGAGTTCCGGTGTATTTTTATGTCAATTTAAAAAGTATCAAATGATGATACTTTTATAGGAATCAGTGATACTTTACGGCAGGTATTTGAGATACCCCTGATACTTTGAACTGTTATACTGATTATGCTGGAAATAAAAACGTACTATTGTTTATATTGAAGCGAATGTTACTATGAGGAGCCGTATGCGGGAAAGCCGCACGTACGGATCTATGAGGGGCTAAGATTGAGAGGTCTTAGTCTACTCGACTGTTGAACTGAATCCGAAAAGTATTAGGGCGCAGAGGAGATATAATCCTTTGCGTAAAAGACTAACGAACATATTTAATGAAACATCGGAACCATCTTCTTTTTGTTGTTTACCTATAATAACGATTGGAGTAGTCGATTATAGACACTGCAATCAAAAAAATCTGAAAATATATTTATTAACATTACATAAAAGTGTGTAGATGCACATAAAATGGGAATACATATTGAAATTCAGGTCGTTCTGTGATAGAATTTCATTACTAAAAAGTGTGTAGATGCACGGAAATGGGGAGTGCAACGATGGAGATTAAAAGAGACGCTTACCTACAGCAGCTGATCGAGCGAAAAGATAATGGAATGATAAAGGTGATTACCGGCATTCGTAGATGTGGCAAATCCTTTTTGCTGTTTACCATCTTTAAGAGATACTTACTGGAGAACGGCGTTGATGTTGATCATATTATTGAAATTGCATTGGATGGTATTGAGAACGAGGAATTAAGAGATCCCAAGGTATGCTTCAAGTACATCAAGGATGCCATGAAAGACGACGGGAAGTATTATCTCCTTTTGGATGAAGTGCAGTTCATGCCACGATTTGAGGAAGTGCTGAACAGCCTGCTCCGCATGAGCAATATTGATGTGTATGTCACCGGAAGTAATTCCAAGTTCCTGTCCAGCGACATTGTGACCGAATTCCGTGGCAGAGGTGATGAGATTAGAATCTACCCTCTCTCCTTTGCAGAGTTTTATTCTGTCTATGACGGCGATTATGATGATGCCTGGGATGACTACATGATCTACGGAGGATTGCCGCAGATCGTAAGTTTCCAGAGCGAACAACAGAAAGCGGACTATCTGAAGAACATCTTTGCAAATGTCTATCTGAAGGATGTTATTGAAAGAAATAAGATTCAGAACGTGGATGAGATTGGGATTCTGGTTGATGTGCTTGCATCTGCAATCGGCGCACCGACCAACCCTTCGAAGATTGCCAATACCTTTGCCAGTGAGCGCCAGATGACTTATGCTAATAAAACCATCTCCAAGCATATCGACCATTTGACAGATGCCTTTTTGATTTCCAAGGCAAGCCGATACGATATTAAGGGCAGAAAGTATATCGGTGCAAATCTGAAATACTACTTTACTGATCTGGGACTGAGAAATGCACGTCTGAATTTCAGACAGCAGGAGCCTACTCATATCATGGAGAACATTGTTTATAACGAGCTGCTGATCCGTGGCTACAATGTTGATGTGGGTGTCGTGGATATCTTCGATAAGGATAAAGAGGGCAAACGTGTTCGCAAGCAGTTGGAGGTTGACTTTGTGGTGAATCAAGGAAATCAGAGATACTATATCCAGGTTGCATATGACATGACTTCGGAAGAAAAACAGACGCAGGAGTTCAATTCTCTGCGTAATATCCCGGACTCTTTCAAGAAGATCGTCATTGTAAATGGCAGCAAAAAGCCTTGGAGAAATGATGAAGGTTTTGTCATCATGGGAATGAAGTATTTCTTGCTGAATGCGAATAGTCTGGAATTTTAAGTCGATTTGAGTTGTTGCTGTGGTGTTGTTCTATTTCAAAAAAGAGTGAAATGATATAAATAAGGCCACGGCTGATTTCATGTTGGAACAGCCGTGGCTCAGTTTATTTTTTTATCCGTATAAACGAGACTGTTCCGCAGATTATGTAGAACAGACAGAGTACGATTCCGATAGTGAGAACATACGAGAATAAAGATGAACTTAAGAACGAAATAAACAAAAGTTTGACGGAGTAATAAATATGAAAATCCGAGAAGTGAATGAGAATAAAAAGCAATTTATAGCATTATTGTTATTAGCTGATGCGCAGGAAAATATGATTGATCACTATCTTGAAAAAGGTACTATGTATGTACTTGAAGATGGTAATGTAAAAGCTGAATGTGTCGTTACTGATGAAGATAATGGAATACTTGAAATTAAAAATATTGCAGTTGATCCTCAGAATCAAGGACAGGGCTATGGGAAAGCATTGATTGACTTCCTTGCAAGTAAATATGCAGATGAATATTCTATTTTGCAGGTTGGAACAGGTGACAGCCCGTTGACCGTACCGTTTTATGAAAAATGCGGATTTGTCCGATCTCACAATATTCCGAATTTCTTTACGGACAATTATGACCACCCAATTTATGAGTGTGGTGTACAGTTAATAGATATGGTATATTTGCAAAGATGTTTATAACTTCAAGTTTACAGAACTGAATCAAAAGAGCTCGAAGGAGCTCTTTTTCCTTTTTTATAATAGTATCATTATGGTATAATAGAGACATTAAAATCGGAATTTATAGGAGGTAAAGCAGCATGAAATGTCCATATTGTGGTGAAGAAATGATAAGAGGATACCTGATGAGCTCACGAGACATTACTTTTGCAGTTGATAATGTGACAAAAGTTTTTCGTATTAAACAATCGGACGATTTGGAATTGAGTAAAGGTTCAGGCGGAATCCCTCATTGTGAAGCTTATCGTTGCAGTAGTTGCAAAAAGATTTTGATTGATTATGCGAATAGATAAATTCAAGTTTGCAGAACTAATAGAGAAATAACATATAAAACAATAAATATGGCGCCACAATTCCGTAATGATTAATGCTTGAAAGTCTCCTGAAAGAATGCTATAATACTGAGCGTAAAATTTGAGTGGACTTTTCCGGATTCGGTCATCTTTTTGCCACACAGCTATCTTGTGATAGCCGTGTGGCTTTTTTGTTGTCTGCATACTGGAAAATCTGGCAGAACGGAGGATGGAAGCTGCCGGACACTTTGTGGAGAGGAGGGAAAGTATGCAGACCAATAATAAAATGGCGGTCGCTCCTGTTGGAAAGCTCATCTGGCAAATGTCGATACCGCCGCTGATTTCCATGTTCCTGCAATATTCCTATAACCTGATAGACAGCGCGTTTGTGGCGCGGTTGAGTGAGAATGCATTGACCGCTGTTTCTCTGTCATTCCCGATTACAACATTGATGAATGCAGCGTCTATCTGGATCGGTGTCGGTGTGAATGTGCTGATAGCAGGGTATCTTGGACAGAAAAAGCAGGATGAGGCAAATGCAACTGTCACACATGGATTGTTACTGGCTTTTGGAATAGGTGCTTTGCTCAACCTTATGTCATTACTGATTATGAAACCCTATTTTCGGGCATTCACCAATAATGAAGAAATTTATCAGCTGAGCATCGCCTATATGAGTGTGTGCTCCTTCATGCAAATTCCCAATATGGTGCATATCGCCATCCAGAAGATGATACAGGCCACCGGGAACATGGTCGCTCCCATGTGGTTCCAGATTGCGGGCGTGGTCGTTAACTTCGTGTTCGACCCCATTCTGATTTTTGGGATTGGTATTTTCCCGGCTATGGGAATCCGCGGCGCTGCGGTAGCTACCGTTGCAGGCTATCTGCTGTCCATGATTTTGGCATTTGCTTTACTGCTGGGCAAAAAGCAGAAAGTGCAGGTAAAAATCAAAGGCTTTCATTTGAAAAAGCAGATGATCTACCGTATTTTTGCCTTTGGCCTGCCATCTTTTATCATGAACGCCCTCAGTTCGTTTGTGGTGACCTTTGTCAATCTGTTTTTGGTGGCGTATTCCGATACGGCGATCGCTTTCTTCGGCGCATATTTTAAGGTGCAGCAGTTGATTGTTATGACGGTAAACGGCTTGATTCAAGGCTGTTTGCCTGTCATGCGGTTTAACTACGGCGCAGGCAACAGCGAACGGCTGCATTCAGCTTTCCGATATGGAACTGTTTTGGTCACCGGCATGATGATACTGGGGACGTTGGCTGTCCTCCTCTTTCCGGCGCAGATTCTGGGATTGTTTATGGCGTCGGAAGCCATGCGCTCCTTTGGAATCTCCGCCATGCGGATCATGGCGGCAAGCTATCTGTTTTGCGGCCTTTCTACGATGATTTCCACCTATTTTCAGACCACAGAAAAAGTAGGGTCCAGCATGGCAATCCAATTATGCAGGCAAATGCTTTTCCTTGTGCCTGCCCTGTGGTGTCTGGACAAATTGTTCCAGCTGAACGGAATCTGGCTTGCATTTCCGTTTGCGGAAACCGCCACTTTGCTCGTTGCACTTGTGATGATGGCATGGCATCGACGCAAAAATATCTCATAACGTGTTTTGCGAAGGAGGAATTATGAACGACACTTTCATGAAAGAGAAACCGATATTGCCGCTGATTTTATCCATGTCCCTGCCGATGGTGTTATCCATGCTGGTCAACTCCCTCTACAACATTGTGGACAGCTTTTTTGTCGCGCAGATCAGCGAGGAGGCTATGACGGCATTATCATTGGTTTACCCGGTTCAAAATTTTATCAATGCTGCCGGAATTGGATTTGGCGTTGGGATCAATGCAGTGATCGCCTTGTATCTGGGCGCGGGGGATCACAGAAAAGCGGATCAGGCAGCCACGCAGGGACTTGTGCTTGCCGTGATTCATGGCGTTGTTATGACAGTCTGCTGTATTACGATCATGCCGGTTTTCCTGCGGATGTTCACTTCATCCGAAGCGGTCATTGAACTTGGCGTCCGCTATTCTGTCGTTGCGTTCGCCTTTACACTCATTGTTACCGTCAGCATGACGTTTGAGAAATTGTTCCAGGCAGTAGGAAACATGAAAACGACCATGATAAGCCTGATGTGCGGGTGCATCACAAACATTGTCTTAGATCCCGTTCTGATTTTTGGCTATGGACCATTCCCGGAAATGGGAATCGAAGGCGCTGCGCTGGCGACCGGCATCGGACAGGCTCTGACGCTGACGATTTACCTTGTAGTCTATCTTGCGCGGCCAATTCGCGTGCATATCCGCAGGCAGTACATTCTCCCCAGCAAAAAGATGGTAATAAAGCTGTACTCCATTGGCATTCCCGCAACCCTGAATCTCGCGCTTCCGTCTCTTTTGATTTCGGCGCTCAATGCGATTCTGGCGGCATATTCCGAAGTGTATATTCTGGTTTTGGGAATCTATTACAAATTGCAGACATTTGTCTATCTTCCAGCGAATGGCATTGTGCAGGGGATGCGCCCCCTGATCGGCTATAACTACGGCGCGGGGGAACACCAACGGGTCAGCCAGATCTTTAAGATCGTTTTGTGCATGAGTGGTATCATTATGGTGTTTGGGACAGTAATATGTCTGCTGATCCCCGGACAGTTGATGGGGCTGTTTACCCACACAGAAGCGACGATTCAGGCCGGGGAAACCGCCTTACGCATCATCGGGGCTGGGTTTATCGTCTCGGCGGTTTCTGTTACATCTTCCGGCGCATTGGAGGGACTTGGGAAAGGAACTCCCTCCTTACTGATTTCCCTTTGCCGGTATGTAGTGGTCATCATCCCGGCTGCGTTTTTACTCAGCAGGTTTTTCGGAGCGGTTGGCGTCTGGAATGCGTTTTGGATCACGGAAGCGATTACTGCGATCATTTCCCTTGTCATTTACCGCAAGGCAATCACAGGCCCGTGACGGCGGCCCGAAAGGAATGAATGCCTATACTATTTCAAGTGGCATTTTCCCGAAATATTTGAATGGAGAAAATATCATCTCCGTTCCGCTTGCAGAAAATGAAACAATGCATATTGGATATGTGCTGAATGAAAATCAGGAATTAAATGAACTTGGAAAAAGCTATCTGGAAGAATTATGGAAATATGCTCCAGCCAATCCATAGTCGTATGCTATGGATAATCATATAAAATAGGTGTTATGTATGTACCGCTGTTTGCTGATATAATAACAGCAGAAAGGTGGTTGATGATTATGCCTATGGCGGTACTGCGCAATTTTTGTATATGGGGTTAATTCTTTGCTTCTAAATGTAATGGAAGTGCTGAAGTACATCGGAGCAGCCTATATCCTGTGGCTTGCGATTCATATTGCTTTCAGTAAGCCGTCAACAGAAAACGCAGAGCAATCGGCATCGTTTCTGAAAGGCTTCATGCTGCAATTTGTCAATGTGAAGATCTATATGTTCGGAGTTACCGCACTAACGGGTTATGTTGTAGGATATATGTCCTCTTTTCCGGCTTTGCTGTTTTTTGAGCTGGTTATTGCAACAATCGGAACGATCGCAACCTGTACTTGGACTGGCTTGGGCGCACTGATTCAGAAGTTTTATCTACGGCATTTCCGTGTTATTAACATTATCCTTGCACTAACATTACTGGAGTGTATTTGGGGAATGTTAAGATAATTGTTGCTTTGAGAGCAATTCTAATTAACAAATTCAAGTTTGTTGAATTAAAAATGAAATAAAGTTTCAGTAATCATAGAGTGTATGGATTCAATTCCATATGCTCTTTTTCTTTACTTAATTTCATGAAAAATGTAAAAATCTAATGTTACGAGTTGCATTAAAGAAAACTCGTAAGAAAAAAGTAAAAAAATTTGCTTTTGACCACTGTAAAACAACCTCTGAGCGTTTCGTTATATGAAGGAATAATTTTTCTTTCATATTTCAAAGAAAAGAGGATAAAGAAATGTTAGAGAAAAGATGTTATACAGTACAAGAGTTACAGGAAATCTTAGGAGTCAGCAGACCTACTATTTATAACCTTTTAAAGAAAAAAGAATTCCGGTGGATCCAGTTGGATGGCGGAAAGTATCGCATCTCTAAGAAGAGTTTTGACGACTGGCTCGATAACTTGGAGCAGTAAAAAACAGGGTGTTGATCAGACAGATTTTGTCTACATCGACATCCTAAATTTTTATCTGGATTTGAGATATGATATAAGAAAAAACACTAACACTAAAAAAGACAGGAAGTGAAGAATAAATGGCAACAGCAATTATGAAACAAAAAGGAATTCCGGAAATGGACGATGTGGAAGAAATCATTTCGAAGATTTCAGAAGAAAGTCCTTACAAACGGCGTCCAACACAAAAGAGAACCTGGATGACCGTGCCGGAAATGGGAAAGCTGCTGGGATTAAAAAAGACAGATCGATACTGGCTGGTACATAAAAATGTTTTTGAATCTAAAGAGATTGCCGGAAAGATACGAATCAATATTGCCAGCTTTGAAAAATGGTACGCCAATCAGATTAAATATCATAAAGTTACTGGAGAAGAGCCAGGGAAAGAATTGAAATCCTGGTCCTATTCTGTTAAGGAAGTCGCGGATTTGTTGGGCGTTGATGATTATCTTGTTTATGATTTACTCAAGAAAAATCAAATGGAAGCTGTTATTGTCGATTACTGGAAACGAATACCAAAAGAATCTTTTCAGAACTGGTATAAAAGCCAGTCCCGGTATCGAACAAAGGAAGACAGAGAAAAAGACGCTCTTCTGGAAGATGCAACAATTACAATGCCTGAGATGGCACAGCTACTTGGAACAACCAGAAGCGCAGTATATACAATTCTTGATAATCCGAAGTATAGTCATTTTTTTGAATTCATTGTGATTGCAGAAAAGAAAAGGATCACAAAAGAGAGTTTTCAAAAATTCCTGGAAGGTCAGGATCGGTATAAGCTGGATCCATCGAATGATTATGAAGAACTTGCACAGGAACAAAATATTGCCCTGGCCAATTTCCGGCGGAAGAAATTATCACAGACCGGAATACGAGGAAGCAATGGAAATATAAAGTATCTTACTTTTGATGAAGCTTCCTATCTGGCAAAGGTCAGCAGAAGCATGATCAACAAGTGGGCGGATAAAGGAAAGTTCACAGTAATAAAAGTTGGCAGTCGAGTTAGGATCCTTCGGGATGAATTTGAGGACTGGATGGAACAAAGAGATTTGGAAAGGAGCATGCAATAATATGGCATCAATAAGAGAACGAAACGGAAAATTCAATGTAATCTATTCTTATACGAATGAAAAAGGCGAGAGAAAACAGAAATGGGAAACCTATGAAACAAAAGCCGAAGCAAAGAGAAGAAAAAAAGAAATTGAATATAAAAAAGAGATGGGATCATTTGTCGTCCGTAAATGCAAAACACTGGATGAGCTTATTACAGAATATGTTGCACTTTATGGCAAAGAAAACTGGGCGCTTTCTACATATGAAGGAAATGTCTCTCTTATCAATAACTATATTCTTCCGATCATTGGTGATACGAAACTCTCAGAGATCAATACCAGATTCATCGAAAGATATTATCAGAGTCTTTTGAAGAGGCGTGCCGTTATCAATCCATTAAATAAAACCAGTCGAAATGAATTTGTATCGTCCAGTACGGTCAGGGATGTTAATAAGCTGCTCAGGAACTGTTTTGAACAGGCAGTGAAATGGGAACTGATGGAGAAGAATCCCTGTACTCATGCGATTGTACCAAAACATAAATCACAAAAAAGAGACATCTGGACAGCGGATACATTGATGTATGCGCTCAGTGTCTGTGAAGATGAACGATTAAAGCTCGCAATTAATCTATCTTTTTCATGTTCCCTGCGACTTGGTGAGCTGCTTGGTCTTACCTGGGATTGTGTAGATATTTCTCCTGAGGCAATTGAAGAAAACCGTGCATATGTCTTCATTAACAAAGAATCACAGCGTATAAGAAAAGAATCGTTGAATGCATTGGATGGAAAAGATGTGTTGTTGGTATTCCCGACAAATCATAAGAAGAATTCTACGGTCCGTATTCTGAAAACACCAAAGACAGAAAGCAGTGTGCGTAAGATATTCTTACCAAAGAGTGTCGCTAATATGTTGGTAGACTGGAAAGCGGAACAGGATGAAATGAAAGAAATCCTTGGTGATGAATATATGGACTATAACCTGGTTATGGCAAGTACCTTTGGTCTTCCTCTCGGAGATGGAGCAATCCGTGGTCCTTTAAAGAAACTGATCGAGGACTATAATCTCCCACCGGTTGTATTTCACAGCTTTCGTCATAGCAGCGTTACTTATAAGCTGACAGCAGTGGAGATCTGGCTTCTGAAAAGAATGGAACCAGTATATGCACATTACCCATGGAAGTTGCTTTTGAAATCCGGAACTGAGGGAGTTGCAACTTCTGATTATGGCAGAAACCTGATGAAGGAAATGATGCTGGTCTATGATGGTGATCAACATCGTTATGCCCAAATTGCCGGGCATGGATTTCGTATTCTGGCAGAGGCAATGGAAAAGGATCTGCCATATGAAATTAAATGTCCTTCCCTGTTGATATGTGGTACAAAGGATCATGCCGGTTCATGTATAAGGTATAACAGAGAATGGCATCGAAAAACGAAAATTCCTTTAAAGTGGATTGAAGGGGCCGGTCATAATTCTAATACAGATAAACCGGAGATGATAAATAGTTTGATAGAAGAATTCCTTTCAAACATATAAAGACTATTGAAAACAATTTGTCAACCGTTATAAAAGGACAATAAACAAATCGGAATCAGTAGGAGGATCATTATGAGATTTTATAACATATTTTTCAGCCCGACAGGGGGTACAGAGAAAGTAGCAGATATTGTTGCGAAAGGGACGAAGCTGGATGCTGAAGAAATCGACCTAATTAAGGAACCAGATAAACTCATGAAGGTGAAATTTGAAAAAAAGGATCTATGTTTGGTTGCTGTACCGTCTTATGGTGGACGTATTCCATCAGTTGTAACGGATATGTTCCGCAAAGTAAAGGCAGATGGTACGAAAGCAATTCTTGTGGCAGTATTTGGAAACCGTATGATTGATGATACTCTATTGGAACTACAGGATGTTCTGGAGGCATCAGGATTTGTATGTATCGCAGGAATGGAGGCTGTCGCAGAGCATTCCCTGATGCACCAATTTGGAACCGGACGCCCGGATCAGCAGGATGAAAAGGAATTGCTGGAATTTGCCGCAAAGATTATGCAAAACAGCGAAGCACAAAGTACACCTGCATTTCCGGGAAACAGACCATATCGAGAATATGGTGGTGTTCCGCTCAAACCTGTTGCAAATGGAAAATGCACTTCCTGCGGTCTGTGCGCAAAAGAATGCCCGGCAGGTGCCATTGCATTGGACAATCCGAAGATGACCGATAAGGATAAGTGCATTTCTTGTATGCACTGTGTAGCAGTCTGTCCGAAGAAAGCAAGAAATTACAGTAAGCTTGTCAGTTTTATCGCCGGACTGAAAATGAAGAAAGTTTGTTCCGGTAGGAAGGAAAATAAATTGTATTTATAATAGGGCGAGCAATACAATGAGAAACATGTAAATTCTTGTTTGAAAAATTGAGAAAACGTAATATTGAACAAAAAAGAAATGCACAGTTCTTAGCTTATCGGGAACTGTGCATTTTTGTAAATAAATACTTTTAATTAGCCGATTACGGCATCCTCTGCTGTAAAATGTTCCAGAGAATTTTCTTTTACCTGAATGCAGATATAAGTAATTCCAGAAATATCGGATGCAAAAAACTGACGCTTTGCAGCAGGTGCGATTTTTAGCCAGTCTCCAGTTGAAAGGCTAATTTCTTCTCCATCAATTATGGCTTTGCCGTTACCTGAAAGAATTCCATAGATTTCTTCATTTTCTTTATGAGAATGAACAAATGGGACATTTGCTCCTGCAGGTAGTTCGTTTAAACTGATTTCTGCACCTGTTAAAGACAACTTTTCATGCAACTCAATTCGGTTTTCCTTTCCAATAGTTGTTTTTGTGTAATTTGCCATAATAATACCTCCATAGTTAATTCGTAGTTTCTGGTTGCTTGGTATTAGTATAGTGTGAGACACATACAAAAACAAGTACGCACCTTTTTGTAACTGTACACTCAAAAATGAATGTGTTACAATAGACTTGGAGGTGTGCGCCAGTTCGGTGCCAAATATATAACTGGTGGGAATCCAGTCTGGTAAGACTTAGCAAGTCGCCAGTACCGAGTCCTTGGAACGCCAAAGGCTAACAATGGTGTTTAAGCGTAGGGCAGGGAACAGGAAAGCCGTAATGCGTAAGCGTGAAGTGATTGAGCTTCGTTAGAAATATCAATTGTGTGGGGTGGTCTGCTACCTCCTTGGGTCACCAACAAGGATTAGTCGTTAAAGCGAGACTATGAAAACACACCGGAGTCCTAGAGCATGGCATACCTGATATCGTTATATTTGACATACCTGGGAGACCTGGATGGTTCTGTACATGAGACAGTAGGGAATATCGACCAATGCAATGGTGAGTATGAACGAAGACCATCGAGGAGTCGGATTCGTCCATAGTACTGATGAAAGCAGTAATGACGCTGGAGGGAAGGGACGGACAATAAGTTGCTTTTGCAATCAAAACATAGAGAGCACAGGAGGCATAAAATCTATGGAAAAAGAGAAAGCAGAAATAGCCAGTCTCGTAGAAAGATATGGCAGAGTTCAGTCGCTAATGAAATATGTCAACAGTGACACACTCAAAGAGTCCTACAGCAAACAACCCAAAGGGAAAGCAGTAGGAGTGGATGGAATAACCAAGGAGCAATATGGAGAGAACTTAGAAGAAAACATAGAGAGCCTGCTTGTCAGAATGAAGAAGTTTTCTTATAAGCCATATCCCGTGCGCAGAGCTTATATCCCAAAAGGTAGTGGCAAGATGCGAGGACTCGGCATTCCGTCATTTGAGGATAAAGTCGTTCAAGGCGTCTTTAAAGAGATACTGGAAGCGATTTACGAGCCTAAGTTCAAGGAGTTTTCATTTGGGTTTCGTCCAAACAGAAGTTGTCACGATGCCATTCAAAGAGTAAACAAACACATCATGGCAGACAAGGTCAATTACATTTTAGATGCAGACATCAAGGGATTCTTTGATAACCTAGACCATGAGTGGATGATAAAATTTCTTGAGCATGACATAGCAGATAAGAACTTTATCAGATATATCAAGAGATTTCTGATAGGGGGAGTTATGGAGGATGGTAAGCGACTGGATACAGAAGCTGGAACAGTACAGGGCGGTCTGATTTCGCCAGTGCTGGCAAATGTGTATCTGCACTATACCTTAGATACATGGTTTGATTATGTGAAAAAGCATGAGTTTAAGGGAGAAATGTACATGGTACGCTACGCAGATGATTTTGTATGTCTGTTCCAATACGAGAATGAAGCACAAAGGTTTTATCAGCTTCTGATAGAAAGACTGCGTAAATTCGGTCTTGAAATTGCAGAGGATAAAAGCAGAATTCTACCATTTGGCAGATACAAGGGAACAAAGGAATTCTTTGACTTTCTCGGCTTTACACACTACAATGCGACAAGTCACTGGGGCAAGTACTGTGTACTGCATAGAACAAGCAGGAAGAAGCTGAAAATGAAAAGAGAAGCAGTCAAGAAATGGTTATGGGAGCATATGCACGAAAGCATAGCCGATACCATAGAAGCGTTGAATGTGAAACTGACGGGGCATTACAGATACTATGGAATCTATGGGAACTACATAGGTTTGCAAAAGTATTACAAATATGTGAGACAGGAGTTATGGAAAAGCAAGAGACGCAGAGACCAAACGTATTGGCTGACGTGGAAGAAATATATGAATATCCTAAAGATACATCCAATGGAGTATCCAAGGATATATCTGAAAAGTGCTTATTAGGTAAATGTCTTATTGAAGAGCCGTATGCCTTAATAGGGCACGTGCGGTTCTGTGAGGGGCTTTTGAGACTTGAACCTCTCATCGCAAAACAATATATGGTGAAAGGATGTGAAAAAGTCGAGACAAAGTCTACTCGACGAGAATTATGCGAGCAAAAGAAGAATTACCGGAATGCCCAGTTGCAACAGCAGTATCTCTTATCGGAGGAAAATGGAAACTGCTGATTTTGCGTAACTTGAAAGAGCGTCCATGGAGATTCAATGAGCTACAACGAAGTATAGATGGTATTTCACAAAAGGTTTTGACAGATAGTTTAAGACAAATGATGAGTGATGGGCTGGCATATCGCCACGATTACCATGAGCAGCCACCGAGAGTTGAATACGGCTTAACAGAACTCGGAACAAAAATGCTTCCAATTGTTAATTCACTTGCTGACTTTGGTAACTACTATAAATCAATTATTGAACAAAATTAAGGACGTTAGTATTTGAAAAACTCGAACAATTCAAGTTTGGAGAATTGAAAAAAATGGAATTTACCTATTAAGACATATAAACTCTTGACAATAAAGCTCCTATATAGTATGTTTTTGATAAACTACTATATAGGAGATTTTGTATGGAAATGAATGGAGGATTTCTTGTCACCAAAATAAAACAGCTTGGAGACCGGATTTTTGAGAAGATTCTCAGTGAAAAGAATATTGATGCGTTTAATGGAGCCCAGGGACGTATTCTTTATGTGTTGTGGCAGGAGGATGGTATCTCAATCAGGTCACTCTCGACTAAATGCGGATTAGCGATAACATCTCTTACTACGATGCTGGAAAGAATGGAAAATCAAGGGCTGATAAGCCGTGTTCAGTCTGAAACGGACAAAAGGAAAACACTCCTGTTTCTGACTGAGAAAGCACATACCTTAAAGGGCGAGTACGATTCTGTATCTGATGAGATGGGCAGTATTTACTACAAAGGTTTTTCAGAGGAAGAAATTACCCGGTTTGAGGAATGCCTCGACCGCATCAGAAAGAATCTTGAGGAGTGGCAGAAGTCATGAGTATTTGTATCAAAGATCAGATTCAGAACATGAATATCGTCATTGGCTGCACAGTGGGGTGTACATATTGCTATGCCCGCAACAACGTGAAACGCTGGCATATGATTGATGATTTCGCTGACCCTGAATTCTTTCCGGGTAAGCTCAAGATGATGGAAAAGAAACGTTCGCAGAACTTTCTTCTTACCGGCATGAGCGATTTCTCTGGATGGAAGCCGGAATGGAGAGACGAGGTATTTGCAAAGATCCGTGAAAATCCACAGCATCAGTTCCTGTTCCTTACCAAGCGACCTGATTTGCTGGATTTTGATACCGATCTGGAAAACGCATGGTTTGGCGTTACGGTGACGAGGAAAGCAGAACGGTGGCGTATCGACGCCCTTCGGAAAAATGTCAGAGCAAAACATTACCATGTTACCTTTGAGCCGTTATTCGATGATCCCGGCACAGTTGACCTTTCCGGAATCAATTGGATCGTTGTCGGCACCATGACCGGAGCTCAGAGCAGGAAGATTCATACGGAGCCGGAATGGGCATGGTCTCTGACGGACCAGGCACATAAGCTCGGCATTCCGGTGTTTATGAAGGAAGACCTTGTCCCTATCATAGGGGATGAAAATATGATTCAGGAAATGCCGGAAGAATTTAATAAAGTGTTAGAGGTACAGAAATCATGGAAGAAGTAATAAATGGAATCCTCATTCGTGAGGTGGAAACAAAGAACATCATGACTAAGTCTAGTCTGCCGGTAGGCGGTTACTCGGTCAATCCCTATGTGGGCTGTACACATGCCTGCAAGTATTGCTATGCTTCTTTTATGAAGCGCTTTACCGGGCACAAGGAGGAATGGGGCACTTTCCTTGATGTGAAGCATTGGCCGGAAATTAAAAATCCGAAGAAATATGCCGGACAGCGGGTGGTCATCGGTTCTGTGACAGATGGCTACAATCCACAGGAGGAGCAATTCGGGAATACCAGAAAACTTCTGGAGCAGCTGATCGGCAGTGACGCAGATATTCTGATCTGCACAAAGTCGGATCTTGTGTTACGGGATATTGATCTGTTGAAGAAGCTTGGACGTGTAACCGTTTCATGGTCGATCAACACACTAGATGAAAATTTCAAGAACGATATGGATTCTGCTTCGAGCATTGAGCACCGTATCGCTGCTATGAAGCAGGTATATAAGGCAGGTATCCGTACAGTCTGTTTCGTATCCCCGGTATTCCCCGGTATCACGGATTTTGAAGCAATCTTTGAGCGGGTAAAGGATCAGTGCGATCTGTTCTGGCTCGAAAATCTCAATCTTCGAGGCGGTTTCAAAAAGACAATTATGGATTATATCGCCGGAAAATATCCTGATCTTGTACCACTTTACGACGAGATCTATAACAAGCATAACCGCAGCTACTTTGAGGCACTTGAAGTAAAAGCTGAGAAAATGGCTAAGAAGTATGATTGTGCCTTTGTGGATAATGAAATGCCTTATGGCAGAGTCCCGCAGGGACATCCGGTGATCGTAGATTATTTCTATCATGAGGAAATCCGTGGGACAGAGAATACCGGAAAAAGAAATCGCTAACTTCGAGTTTGCAGGGATGACAATCGGCTCAGTATGATATTTAATTAAATATTGCAATGAAAAGATCATTTACCGTAAACAAGCAGTAGATGGTCTTTTTTATATCTTTTTGTGAACAAGTAGAGGTTTATAGCTGGTAATATGTGTTTTATCATAATCCGTGAAATAAGATGGGTTAATTCTTCGATTTACATATTTTTTAAGGTGTTCCGGTATGGTATTATGATACTTATAAAGAACCAATTATATCTGTTGGAGAGAGCGGTGAAAAGTTATGAAGTTATTGTTTAAACAAAGGCTGTTTTCATGGTTTGACAGCTATGATATCTATGATGAAGCAGGCCACACTGTTTATGTAATAAAAGGCCAGTTGTCCTGGGGACATAAACTTGTAATTTATGATGCCTATGGAAATGAAGTAGGAATGGTTGTTCAGAAAGTACTTACTTTTCTTCCTAAATTTGAAATTTATAAAAACGGCAGTTATATTGGATGCCTGAGCAAAGAATTCTCATTCCTGACGCCACATTATAATATTGATTACAATGGATGGCATATTGATGGAACCTTTATGGAATGGGACTATAGCATTCTTGATCGAAGCGGTTATTCAATTGCACGGGTTAGTAAAGAACTGTTTCATATGACTGATACATATGTTATTGATGTGCAGGATCCAGGAAATGCATTGGATGCGCTGATGTTTGTACTGGCAATCGATGCAGAAAAATGTTCCAGGAATTAGATAGTTGATCTTGTTGTCGAAGATATTCGGAGATTGGGAGGTAGCATGGGATTATTCAAAAAGAAAATCGTGAAAAAAACATATGACAGAGAACATATGAAACCAGTTATTCGTGCAAGCATTTGTACTGGAGAAGAAGTAGCAGGGTTCAAAGACATACGGACCGGAAAAATCGAAGAAATCATGCTGATCAGATCTCCGGAGGAGCTAGAAAAATTCAAAGAGATATATGAGATAACAGAGGAAATTGCAAAAGAATATTAGACATCTTCTGGGTCGTGGATGAACGCCAGGTATTCGTCTGTAAGCTTATAGGGAAAAAGGAGTTATTTTATAAAGGTGATGAAAATTACTTACATTAACCACAGTGGATTTTTAATTGAAACTAAAGATTGCTACTATATTTTTGACTATTATAAGGGTGAATTACCACTTCTTGACAAGAAAAAAGAAGTAATTGTTTTTTGCAGTCATTTTCATAAGGATCATTTTAATCCTGTGATTTTTGAGATCCTTGATGATATGGGCATGACATATCAGGCAATTTTGGCGAAAGATATACGCAAAAGAAAACACTTGTCAGATATGAAGATCACATATGTTTATCATGATCAGACTTATAATCTGGATAATGGCACCCAAGTCGATACATTGCTATCTAACGATAGTGGTGTAGCATTTATTGTCAAAACAAAGGAAGGCACCATTTATCATGCCGGTGACTTAAATGACTGGTATTGGGATGGTGAGCCAAAAGCTGATAACCAGAGACTTACTTCAGCATATCGTGCGGAGATCAGGAAAATCAAGGGTATGCATTTTGATGCTGCATTTGTCCCTTTAGATCCGAGACAGGGAAATCACTATGCCGACGGGATCCTGTATTTCCTTAAAAATGTAGATTGCAATGTCATTTTTCCAATGCATTACTGGAATGATGCCAATGTAATTAAGCGGTTTATTACGGAATATCCGCAATATAAATCACGTATTAAAAACACAGAATGTGCAAAAGGAGAAGAATTATGAAGTTTAAGATGATTCACGAAAACTACAATGTATCAGACCTGGACCGATCTATTAAATTTTACAACGAGGCCCTTGATCTGCACGAAGTGAGAAGAAAGACTACCGATGATTTTATCATTGTGTATTTGAGCAATGATGTAAGTGATTTTGAGTTGGAACTTACCTGGCTTAAAGATCATCCACAGCCATATAATCTGGGTGAATGCGAATTCCACCTGGCATTCCAGGCAGAGGATTACGAGGCAGCGCATAAGAAGCATGAAGAGATGGGATGCATTTGTTTCGAAAATGAAACAATGGGAATCTATTTCATTATAGATCCAGATGGATACTGGCTTGAGATACTGCCGTAAAGCTGGTGTATATTGGGAATTTTAAAATCACCTTCAGACTATAAAAAAATAGTCTGAAGGTGATTTTTTCAAATATCTTTAAATGTTGTTTCTCTTTGGAAGTGATTGTTTGTTGTTTACGTGAGAATGTATTTTATGCTTATTTTCCAAATGTATTACTGGATTTAGCAGCAGCTTTAGCTGCCATGGTGTTGGTGGACTCAAACAAGGAAGTTGTCGGTGCGACCGGACACATCAGTACCCGTCCTGTTCCGCGGTAAACATTTACCAGACCCTCTCCGCTAACTGCAGATCCGACAAGTGTTTTTGTAGATCTTTCTACGGTAAATTCAAGATTTGATGACCAGCATACAGCAAGGTTTCCATCGATTTTCAGTTCATCATTTTCCAATATGACTTCAATCAATTCATCTTCGGGAACATTAGACTCCAGTGCAGCTACACCATTTCCTTGCAAACTCAGATTAAACAGGCCTTCGCTACCTAATACTGCTGATGAAAGGTTCTTTCTGGCTACAACTTTACTTTTTACATTTGCATCACAAGCCAGGAACATGCCATCTTCAATTGTCATTCCGGCCGAACCCCATTTTCCAATGTCTGCAAGAATAATGTATTTATATGTTGGTTCCAGTACCAGACAGCCTTCGCCAACATATTCCGGTTTAACTGCGGTTTCTTTTGTAACCGCACCCTTGAGTGCCTTTCCAAGGAAATCTCCGATGCCTTTTACACCAGATGTGGCTTGTACATTACCACCCATCCACTGCATGGAACCAGCCTGGATAACAGCTGAATGGTCTTTATCAATATCAATAACAACCTGTCTTCTTCTGACATTCATTTTACTCATAAAATACTCATTCATTGCATTCATAGGTGAAACGCTGGCATCCTGCACATATTCAAGCACATGGAAGTTTCCGATGCTTTTTGCATATTTTCTGTTTTCATTTTGTAAATTTTCAATTCGCATATTACTACTGACTCCTTTACCTTTAATAATAATTCATAGTGTTACTCGGATATGTTTATTATAATAGAAACAACATAGATAGATATATACTTTGTATAGAGAATTATAAAGAGAGAATTCTCAAAATTTGAGAAATATAAAGATGCAATTCCTCATGGTGGATGTGTATTGTGAAAAATAAATTTGTTATAGTAACAATATCAACAAAAAAGCAGAATGTAAATGGGGTGATCAGATGGAAGCAGCACAGAGAATTCGATTAATCCGGATAATAGAAAAGATGGAGAAAAATCTGACGTTCAGCAATAAACTTGGTATAAAGAACACATCTGAATATTTAGCAGAAAAAGAACAGAAAAAATGAAAGACACATGTCAGAAGGAGTAAAAAATGTTATCGTTATTATTCACAATTTGTATAATTTGGTTTGTTGGAAAATTTTTTATATTTGGATTAAAAGCGTCCTGGGGAATTATGAAACTACTTTGTACAGTTATTTTCTTTCCGGTGATATTGATTGGTATGGTTATAGGTGGACTGATGTACATTGCTTTTCCATTATTGATTATTGGTGGCATTATAGCATTGGTGACGTCACATTTATAATCGATCAGGAGGAAGAAAACAGAAAGTATCGTCAATTAATTACAGCGTATGTAAAGGAAAAGGCAATGAGTCAGAAATGGTTCATTGCCTTTCTTGGCGTTATGGATTATTTCAATTTTTCTCTCTCGGCATTTAGGAGCTCAAGATTAAGCCCCTGTTCTCCGGCGGTCTTATCCACCCAAAGATTCAAAGAGTCTATGGCTAAAGAAATTTCATCAAGTTTTTTACTGATATAAGCAAAATCTTTCATTTCATCATCGCTGATCTTACCGTCACGGGCAATCTGGATCAGACGACCAGTAAGAGGATTGATTTCATTCAAACTGGCAATTGTCTCCAAAATGATATTTGACAGATCAGTCATTTCTACTTCTGGAACATAACGATGGCCGATCTCGCATTTGTGAGAGCAATAATAATTGCAAAGCTCTGGTCTTTTATAGGCATCTGCCATCTGGAGGATATCATAAGGCGTAGGTTCTTGTGTTTCATATTCAAATTTTTCAATTTTTGAATCAGAGACAGCATCCATTTTTTCGCTGGCCTCTGCTCTTGTAAGTCCTGCCGCTTCTCGGCAAAGCTGGTAAATTGTTTTGTTTTCCCTGGTGGATTGCTTACCCATGAGAATTTCCTCCCCGTATATCGCTAAACATGGGGATTATCAATATTTAAGTCCTCATGCAAGACGTGTATTTCTCGTATAGAGTTTATTATACTTGAATTATCAATTAACAACAAGCTCAATAATGAACATGAAGTCAAAAAGAGTGAAAGAGGAAAGAGAGGGTACAGAATGAACACTATGAACAAACAGGAAATCAACGAATTTATTGAAAAAATGGAAGAGGTAGGTGATGTTTGGACGGAAGAGCAGGTAAATGATGTGTATGGTGACAGTAGCTTTGAGGAGGCATTAGCTGATAGACAATCCAGTCTTGACCATATGTCCGACATCATAAGTAAAGTTATCGACAAATAATAAAAGAAAAAATCAATAGTATTTGTAAGGGCGTCAGTGGAGTATTCCACTGACGTTTTTGTTTTTTCTAATCTTTTTTCATTTCTCCCTAAACTTTCCCAAACTTTTTTGTATTTAGAAGTTGAGAAGGCTACAGATCAGAAATTCGGATCGAAAAGCCGACTCAAGACTTTGAAAATTGAATGAGCTTGCCAGTCCGCCGGAGTCCTGCCAGATAGGATTCCGGATAAGTCCAAGGACAATCGGTCCGAGGATGAAGAGAAACAGAGGTTTGCATTGAAACATTGCTACGGCGATGGCTTTCTGAGCAAAGCGGCGAATTAATAATGATACTTCCGAATGATGTCGGCCAGGAGGAGTGAGGATCCTGGAGACCATACACGATATGGTTGAGGCTGCCTGCGATGGCGCTAACGGACTGGGTGTTCCCTGAGATGGGATACACGTGTGAACAAGACAAACGAGCACTGTATGAAAAAAAGATTGCCCCGGTATATTCCGGGGTAACTGACAATAGAAGTCGTGTGGCAGAGGGGAACTTCTGCCATACCCTTGTGTTGCCAGTAAAAATAAGTGGCAAACGGAAAGGGGATAAACAGATGAAGCCATATTTAAAAGCAGAAGAAATCCGAAAAGAGATCAGAGAACAGTTACCGGTGATTGATGAGGAAACCTTCAGAGAGCATTATTGTTCAGAATGTATGTATTATGCAGGCAGAATTAACAAAAAGGCCCGTTGCATGGAAAAGATGTGATTCTGGTATTTCCGGAGGAGAGCAGAAAGAGCATAATCTTCCACCGGTTGTGTTTCACAGCCTTCGCCATACAAGTGTCACTTATAAGCTGAAGTTAAATGGCGGAGATATCAAGGCTGTACAGGGAGATTCCGGTCATTCACAGATCAATATGGTTACGGATGTGTATTCTCATATTATTGATGACGACCGCAGGAAGAATGCAGAGCTCTTTGAAGAAGCTTTTTACGAGAAAAAAGATCTGGATCCGAGTATGCATGCCCATGCTGCCGGCAAGACTGTTGAACTTCCAACGGATGTTGATGCGGAATTATTAGCCAAGGTTCTTTCCAATCCGGAAATGGCAGCACTTTTATCTACCTTGGCTAAATCCTTGGAGAAAAAATAGAGAGATTTCTGTATAATAAACACCAGTTTACAACTTTATAAATGATAGACTTGTTGATGAATCAGCTGTTTTAAGGCCTTTGTCATGGCACAGTAACTGATGTTAATCAGATTGACCAGCATTTCAATCCCTTTGCAGCTTCGCACCATATAGTTACAAAAAGGCCAGAACGTTTTCTGTTCATAGTAGCTTGTTTCAATATTCCAGCGTAACGAATATAGCAACAGTGGAATGTATTTCATACGGTCACTTCCGGTCTGGTTCAATGGTGCTTTTTTCTGCCATGCACAGAAAATCTGCAGATCTTCCGGGAAAATGGTATTGAAAAACAGTCGTTTTGTACCATGTTCTTTTTCTGTGGCAGTGACATAGGCAAGTACTTCCCTATTGCCAAAGATCTTAGCGAGAACCCGGCGGACACCGGTATAATAATCACCAATCTTTTCATTGGAAAACGTAAAATCTGTTTCAATAGAAAGATGTATCATACATGACAGAATCAATCCTTGCATTGCCAATCAGATCCAGATTCGGATATTCATCAACGATGGATACCAGATTCTGTTTTGTGTACCAGCTGTCACAAAGGATGATGATATGATCTTTGATGTGAAATTCAGGCATAACCTGCCGGATCATGGAGGCTGCCAGTTCCAGTTTAGATTCTTTTTTTTCTGGATGTTTCTGTGATATACTTATACGCGGTCGTATCAGACCGGAAAGGAAATATTATGTTACAAAAATTATATGTTTTTTTCAGGAAAGAAACCGTTTTGTCAATTGCAGTGATCCTGGCGCTTCTTTCTATGTTCTGGGTCAGACCGGATAAGGCTTATTTTACTTATATCGATTTCAGGACTCTCGGGCTCCTCTTCTGTTTGATGGCAATTGTAGCTGGTTTGAAGGCTGTTGGTGTTTTTGATATACTCGCCAAAAAATTGCTGATGGGAACATCGGGAACTGTGGGTGTGATCAGGCTGTTGGTACTCTTATGTTTCTTCCTGTCAATGGTGATCACCAATGATGTGGCATTGATTACTTTTGTTCCTCTTGCACTGATCATTGTGCATAAACTGCCAAAGGAACTGGGCAATTACTGGCTTCTTAAAATAGTAGCCATGCAGACAATCGCTGCTAATCTCGGAAGCATGCTCACACCAATCGGAAATCCGCAGAACCTTTATCTATATGCCAGAGCAGGGATGTCCGCGGCAGAATTAATAACCCTGATGCTTCCCTATTCCGCCACAGCACTTATCCTTCTTCTGATATGGATACAGGTAGCCGCTGCCAAAGCACCTCACGTATGCGGTTCCGAAAAAGATAAAACTCTTTTGGGATTCTCTGACAGAAAAGAACTTAACATGGAATACCTGGCCGCTTACCTGATCTTATTTACAATCTGCCTGCTCACTGTTGCACGTATCATTCCATACCAGATTCCTCTTGTATTGGTTCTTATATATATGCTGCTAAGAAACAGGGAAAATATAAGCAGGGTGGATTACTCCCTGCTTGCCACCTTTATCGCATTATTTATTTTTATCGGCAACCTTGGAAGGATTCCGCAATTCAGCAGTTTTCTGGAAAGAATCATGGCAGGAAGGGAAACACTTACTGCTGTTCTTGCCAGTCAGATTATGAGCAATGTTCCCGCTGCGCTTCTTTTATCCGGCTTTACAGATAATTATCGGGCTTTAATTGTCGGAACCAATATTGGAGGTCTCGGCACTCTGATTGCATCCATGGCAAGCCTGATAAGTTTCAAATATATTGCAAAAGAAAACAGGAATCTGAGAGGGAAGTATTTGGGAATATTCACAGCCTCCAATATTATATTCATGATATTCATGTTAATATTGTATTTTTTTCTTAGATAAAGGTTTTCCCGGAATTACAAAAGCTATAGCAATTCTTTCTTCGCAAAAAATTCTCCGCGGCACTCTCCCATCCTGGAAGAAAAGCTGCGGAGAAATAAATATATTTTCGGTGCCAATACAAAGATCATTAATCTTTACACCACTTTACAACTTTTTCATAAAAAATATCGTACAGGGCTTTCTGATGTATAATGAGTTTGCTCCAACAGCAGATACTTTGTTTTTACTCGTTTTATCAATACTAACATTGGAATCTGTACATTCCATTCGATTTTTATATCAGCACTTTTTGTCTGGGATTACCACAAAATCCCTCAATACCTTTTACCACGCATGTTCCTATGCAAAAGTTGATTATTCCCACTTTATGAATATCACAGCTAAAGTTGCTTTGAGAATGATACCGGATTCACTGGCAACACAGCCAATATTTCTTTGTGTGGATGATACCATGGTAGCAAAGGCCGGAACTCGGTTTGAGAATGTTTCAAAACTCTTTGACCATGCTGCACATAATGGTTCCAATTATCTGAATGGACACTGCTTTGTAAATATTATGCTTTGCATACCTGTATGGAAGAATGACAGGATGAAATATATTCCGCTGTTTTTGTACTTGTTCCGGTGGAATATTGAAACAAGCTACTATGAGCAGAAAACCTTCTGGTCACTTTGCAGTTATATGGTACGAAGCTGCAAGGGTATTGAAATGCTGGTAAATCTGATCAATATCTGTTATTGTGCAATGAAGATCTTACCCTATCAGGATGAGCAGTTTTCCGAATACCGTACAAAAAGTGTACAGGAGTTTCGTTTTGAATTAAGTCAGGGCATTCGCAGCCAGATATTTTTGACCAATTTCGTTAGAAACATCGAAACACATATAAAATCAAATGTTATCATAAAGGCTTTAAAACAGCTGATTCGTCAGCAAGTCTATTAATTATAAAGTTGTAAACTGGTGTAATAAACAGAATCAAAAAAAATTCGTCTAAAGAGAATAAGATATAAAAACAGAATATAAAGCGTAAGAGCATGTAGAATCTATCTATGTGCTCTATTTTTTATATTTTTTCAAGAAAAGGGACTAACAGTCCGGCAGAAAGGAAATGGAAGCGATATTGCTTGGGTATAAAAGATGGACTGAGCCTAAAAAGTACGGTAAAATCAGTATTAGAAATGAAGCTCTGAAATCGGGAGCTGATGGAGGATAATCGTTATGATCAGAAAGATGCAGAATACAGATATTAATAGAGTTGCTGACATATGGTTAAAGACCAATTTAAAAGCACATGATTTTATTCCTGAGCAATATTGGACAAGTAATTATGAATTAGTGAAAGAAACGATGTCACAAGCGGAAGTCTATGTGTATGAAGATAATAAAATGATTCAGGGATTTGTAGGACTAAGTAACGAATACATTGAAGGGATTTTTGTTTCTAATGAAATGCAGTCATGTGGTATAGGTAAACTTTTATTAGACTATATCAAGAATAAAAAAATTAGGTTACGATTAAACGTATACCAGAAGAATGCCAGAGCCATCTCTTTTTACCAAAGAGAAGGGTTCGATATTCAATGTGAAGGTTTAGATGAAGCTACTGGTGAAAAAGAATACACAATGTTGTGGCAACAGAAATAGAAAGCGGATTTTGGGGGAGAATTTTATATGGAGTTACACTGCAGCCAAGGGTGGGATTTCAGCATTAACTCATGCGTTGGCAGTCAGTCTTGCAGGAAGAGTACGAGTCAATTCAATCTCTCCGGGATGGATAGATACTGACTTTACCGAATATACAGGAGCAGATGCAGTGCAGCAGCCGGTTCATCGTGTCGGAAATCCTATGGATATTGCCAATATGGTACTGTTTCTTTGCTCTGAAAAAGCAGGCTTTATCACAGGTGAAAACATCTGTATTGATGGTGGCATGACAAAACAAATGATTTACCATGATGATTGTGGTTGGAGATTTGACATGAAGATTTAAAAAGCAGAATATGAAGATATATAATGCAATATCAGAAATAAAATTACGGAAACAGGTATATAAAACATAAAAATTGGAAATATCTGCTGGAGAAATCTAAGCCAATCTCCAGTGTAGTCAAAGATAAAATCTGGAGAATTAGACTTTTCATGAAAGATAAAAATCGTTATAATTAGAATATGTGTAAGGGACAGAATTGGCTTGAATATACATCAATAATGGTGCGTAAACAGTTATATATTTAACTAAAGGATAAAACGCGCAGATTTCAAAAGTGAGTAAAATCAATTATAGAGATAGATATTGATAAAGAATATATTAAGAACAGAGAGGTCGTGATAGGATGTTAAAAATATGGTACTATGCCAATATCGAATACATGAAAGATGCACCTTCGTATTTTGATAATGTATATGAAGATGAATGGATTGAAGATAGTTTTGTAAAAGAAATGATTCAGGATGTGGATCATTGCACAGTTATCAGTTCACATGTTATTGACAGTCCTATACTGGGAGCCATAACGCCACGCGAGTTGTCTGGTGGTGTGAAAGTTTTGATTCTTATGTTGAAGGATGATTCTTTTATTTACAACATGTCTAATTGTGGAGATAACTGCGCAAAGTGGATTTTAAAGATTGCAGAGAAAAAGGATCTGATAGTATATTTGCAACATATAATGCGGTTTGAAGGTGAATTTAAAATTCAAATTATGAATACAGGGAAGATTGTATGCAATTCTGCAGAATATGTAGAAGGATTATTGGAAGCAGAGGAGATGGAAGATGAAAGGAAGTTACTGGTTTAAGGCTAAGAGTAAAAAAGTATTATTTGAATTTTCCATTAGAAGAAATATTACCATTATAAAAGGTGACAGTGCAACAGGAAAGACTACTCTTTTACGTATTTTATATGAATACTTGAGAATTGGAAGGCAGTCAGGATATGCTGTTTCTACAAATGCATCATATTATGTATATATTCGAGATGAAGTGGGACGTGATTGGAAGGATGCATTATATCCGTTAAAAAATACAGTTATTTTTATTGAAGAAAATAATGAATTTGTATTTACAAAGGAATTTGCCAGTTATGTAAAAGAATCTGGAAATTATTTTGTTTTTGTAACTCGTGCACCATTGAAGATGCTGCCTTATAGCATTCACGAAATTTATGAAATTATTACGGATGGAAAGCGTACAGATATAAAAGAATCCTATCATGAATTCAAAGAGATCTATAGCAATTATCCTATTATAGAAAATAACAAAATTCAGAATGTTGTTACAGAGGATAGTAATTCAGGATATCAGTTCTGGATGCACGCATTTAAGAATAGTAATGTTACCAGTTCTAATGGAAATGGGAATCTCATTAAATGTGTAAAAGAACTGGGATTAGGAGATACATTGGTAATAGCTGATGGGGCTGCTTTTGGCTCTTTAATTGAAACTTGCATAAGTTCATTTCAGATACAAACAGAACGAAGAATTTCATTATGGCTTCCAGAATCATTTGAATATTTGATTTTGAAATCTGGTATTCTTAAGTCCGAAAAATTAATTCAGATTTTAGATAATATTCCTGAATATGTCGAATGTGAAAAATATGAAAGTTGGGAAAAGTTTTTTACAGAGATTTTGATTACGTTGACTGCGGATGGCGTTGAGAAGTATTCTAAGAACATACTGAATAGTTACTATTTGCAAGATTGGGTAGTTGATAAGATAAAAGAACAATTGCCTATAGAAGTTATAAACAAATAGGTGCCAACTTGCCTACCAACTCAGTACTTATGTAAGTTGTCTGCTGAGCGCTTACGAAATAGCCAGGCATCAGCGTTATAGACCAAATAGTATTCCATTGACGTAAAATTTATATACACAACGCCTCAGTTTTGCTGTATAATATAGAAGTAGACCATTTATAACAGATGAAAATTTAATAGAGTTACCAATTCCGCGAAAGTACGGAGTCGGTAGCCGATAGATTGATTGGCGCAGGATTTGAGCGCCGTCTACACAGTGACTGGCAATCCGGTACTGAGAACTTTATTAGCTCATGCCAACAAAATGCCAACATTTATGCTTGAAACGGGAGCTTTCAAGGACGATATAAAAGCTGACAGCGAAGTGCCCACGAGAGCTAAGAAAGCCCGTAAATCAGGGGTTTTCAAAGACAGTATAAAACATAAATAGTCCCAGAGGAAGATGCCGAGTGCCTTGCTCCTAAGCTCTAGCTGTGGGTTCGATTCCCGCAGGGGGCACTTTAATGCGCTAAAGTGGAAATGGATAGCAGATAATGCTGGACCATCTCCACTTTTTTTCTTGGTCAAAAACTTCTGTTAACTAAATTCGCTGATCTGTTAGCAAGTTGCTAACGGAATCCGGTACCCTGCTAACATCACTTAAAATAGGGGAAAGATTTGGAGTTCGATTTGCTAACGCCCACAAAAGGGAAAGCTATGCTAATCGTTGGGGAAAGCCTGGGTTCGTTAGAGTCCAAAATGGAAATGAAAAATAACATATCCGGATCATTCCGGGAGCAGATATGAAGCTCGTTTGGGTTAAATTATGAAAAATCAACCTGAACGAGCTTTTTTGCCATAGCATATCAGCCAAAAGGTCCAGTGGACCTTTTGATGATTCGTTTAGGACACAGACAGGAGGAAAAAACATGTCAGAACAGACTACACAGGAACAGATTGTGGAAATGGATATCAATCTATTACGCACATTCAAGGACCATCCATTCAAGGTGACAGCAGATTATCCAATGATCCAGTTAAAGGAAAGCATTGAAAACTGTGGAATCCTCACACCATTGCTGGTGAGACCATTAAAGGATGGCAGTTATGAGATCATCTCCGGACACAGGAGAAAACATGCTGCCCAGATGCTGGGATTAAAAATAGTTCCGGTCATTATAAGGAAGATGGGATATGACGATGCCATTGTAACTATGGTAGATGCCAATCTTCAGAGAGACATCATCTTGCCAAGTGAAAAAGCATTTGCTTATAAGATGAAGTACGAGGCGATGCGAAGAAATATAAAAAAGAAGAAGCTCCATCCAGAAGATGAAGAAGATGAGTACAGCAATTCTTTAATAGGAAAGAGAACAGTCGAGATTCTCAGCGAAGAAGGATTCGACAGTCCAAAGCAGATTCAGAGATACCTGAAGATTGCAGATATGATACCCGAGATGCTTGAAAAACTGGATTATGGATTGATTTCATTCCATCCAGCTTTTGAAATCGCATTTTTGAAACCAAATGAGCAGAGAATGTTGCTGGATGCCATGGATTATGCGCAGTCTGCACCTTCTGTATCTCAGGCCCAAAGGATCAAGAAGTTCAGTCAGATGAATAAGCTTACGCTTGAAGCTATGCAGAATATATTGAGTGAAGTAAAGAAGGGAGATCTTGAACGTGTAGCATTCAAATCAGGGCAGCTTCGTCAGTTCTTTCCAAGAGATTGGACAGTGGATCAGATGACGCAGGAAATCCTGAAAATTTTAAATGAACATATGGAACAGGAATATTCTGATTGCAACTTCCTGGATCTTTGTTAAAGCAGTGGTTTCTATTTACAGCTTTGCAAGAGGATTTGTGGTATTTGGATTAGGTGTATTGATGATTGGAACTGTGATTTGTTACCATGACTGGAAGCAGTTTTTTTTATGTTGATTGCTGGAATATCATTGTTGTTGCTTTTGTTTGGAACTTTTATAGAGGTAGTTTTCGAAACAATGAAAAAAATAGTGGGTAATATTATTTTCACATTGTGATACTTGAAAATAATGTTGAGAAAAAGGAGAAGGGGATTGTAACAAAAAATCCTCTTCTTTATTCTTGTATTGTTAGAAAAAAGCTGCTATACTAAATAAGTATACTTACTTATTTATAAAGGTGTTGTTATGTTTGGAGATTATTTTAAAGAACTAAGAAAATCAAAAGATGTAACACAAAAACAGATTGCAGATGCCATAGGTAAATCTACTATGTTGATTAGTGGTATAGAGACCGGAAAAAACGGTCCTTTTACAGAAGCAGATTTGGAATCTGTTTCTGAGGTGTTATCTCTTTCTGAAGTAGAAAAGAAACAATTATTTATAGAAGCGGCAAAAGCCAAAGGGACCCTACCGATACATTTGCTCGATTATGTAATAAAGCATGATGAAGTTTTCTGTTTATTAGAGATTCTGGCTCAGAGAAAGCTGGAAGGTACATCC
Source organism: Blautia sp. HA8986 (assembly GCF_056504635.1). NCBI lineage: Bacteria > Bacillati > Bacillota > Clostridia > Lachnospirales > Lachnospiraceae > Blautia > Blautia sp. HA8986. The sequence continues at coordinate 2,537,277 of NZ_JBWLUQ010000001.1, read as the reverse complement.
CTTACAGAAATTGTTAGATATGCAAAGGAGATCGAGTAATGATGTATAAAACAGTAGATTTATTCGCAGGTGCAGGTGGCCTTAGTTATGGCTTTGAAATGACCGGCAAATTTCTTGTAGTTGCAGCTGCAGAAAATAATAGGAACGCACAGAAAACATATAAGGCCAATCATCTTAACCCTAAACTTGATATGATAGATGATGTTAGAAAATGTGATTTTAAAAAATTAGCAGAAAAGTTTGATGGAATTGACGTAATCATTGGAGGTCCTCCTTGTCAGGGCTTTTCAAATGCGAATAGGCAAAAAAATCATATTGTGAGTATGAATAATTCGCTAGTTAAAGAATATTTTCGTGCTGTTAAAGAAATTAAGCCTAAAGCATTCATAATGGAAAATGTTGCTATGCTTGCATCAAAAACACACAAGTTTTATGATTCTCAAAAAGATCATGACGAAGTGGTCAGTCTTGGAATCGAAATGAAACAAGATGAATTAGTTTTGTCCGATGAAATGTATAAAGAATTTGATCTGCTGACTATTATAAATGAAAATGATGAATCAGCTTATCAAGTGTCGGATGAATTGTTTCAACTTCTTAATGTCTTGTATAAAAACAGAAAGAATCAAGAAAAGTTAGAAAAATATATAAAAAAGAACGCTAAGGTTTTAATAAAAGAGATAGAAGAATTTTTGAATGAGGATACATGCTCATTTGATATTTTAACAGTGATTAAGGATTCTATTTGCAATGGTTTAAGTATGGGATGGTTTGAAGAATTAGGTAGATTTTTAAAATTCCAAAAATCATTTAAATTGAAAAAAGAATTAGATGATAATGAAATTTTATATGAGTTAACAAGGAATCCTATAACAGGGAAGATATCTGCTTTTGTAAATTCTTATACAGTTTATGAGTATGTGAATAAAATATTAGGGGATAAATACATTAAAAATTCTGGAGTAGTAAATTCTCTTTGGTTTGGAGTTCCGCAGGAACGAAGAAGATTCATTATGATTGGAATAAATAAAGACTTTATAAAAGAACCATCTATAGATATGCCAGTTGACCAGAATCTTCCAATTATCACTGTAGGAGAGGCCATTATGGACTTGATGCCATATCAGACAAGTGACACAGTAACTGAAGAAGATGTTCAAGAATATAAGGAATCAGGGAATATTTCCGAATATGCAAAACTTATGAGATTAGGTTCTGTAGGTGTAAAAAACCATATTGTTCCTAAAACAAGAGAAAAATCGCTTGAAAGATTTGTTGCATTACAGGAAGGTGAGAATTTTCATAAATTATCTACTGAATTAAAAGATAATTATGCTGATCCGTCGAGAACTCAGAATAGTATATATTTAAGACTGGATAGTACTAAGCCGAGTGGTACAGTAATAAATGTTCGTAAATCAATGTGGATTCACCCACAACTTAATAGAGCTATTAGTGTTAGGGAGGCAGCAAGACTTCAATCGTTTCCAGATAAATTTATTTTTAAAGGTCCTAAAGATGCACAATATCAACAAATTGGAAATGCTGTACCACCATTAATGGCGAAAGGCATAGCGGAACATCTTTTAAAATATATATAATAATAAAACAGGATGATCATATGATCATCCTGTTTTGCTATTATTTGAGAAATAATATTTATGTAAAAAATATTATTGACAAATTTTGATGATTGTTATTTTTGAAATAATTATAAAATAATATAAATAATACATTGACTATATATAATAAAAATATTATTATTAATACAATATATTTTGAAATTATTTTTCGCGGAGGTATATCATGGGTAACGAAACAAAACGAGAAAAATTTGTAAGAATTGCAGAAGCTCGTACAAATAAGATTATTGATATGATTCAATTATTAGGAAATTGCTCAAATCAGAATCAGTATGAGTATACTCAAAAAGATGTAAATAAAATTTTTAATGCAATCCAAGCTGAATTAGATGAAGCAAAAAAAAGATATAGCAAACAGGATAGTCAAAAAGGTAGCAAATTTACACTTGAGTAATTGGGGGATTATACATGTATCAGTGGAAAAATAATTATAAATGGATATTTTCAGATTTAGGTGCGGCCGATAAAGTTGGTGTAAATGAATCGGGTATAGGTATTTTTAAAAGACAACCTTATAAAGGTTTAGCAAAGGAAATACTTCAAAATGTAACAGATGCAAAAAATCCTGGTTTGCCTGAAGATAGTCCGGTACGTACTAGATTTGAACTGATTTATATTGATCGTGACGATATACCTGATGTAACTAGGTTAAATGATGTGATTCACAAATGTTATCAGTATTATCCAGATGGCGATGATGGAGAAAAGCTGAAGAGAATTCAAGTCGCAGCTGACAAATATCTTTTGACATCGGGTAAAGTGCCAGTTTTAAAAATCAGTGATTATAACACGACTGGTTTAAGAGGAGTAAAAGAAGAAAAAGGAAGCAACTGGACAGGATTGGTCAGAGAGCGTAGTGCTACAAATAAATCTAATGGATCTAGTGGAGCGTTTGGTGTAGGTAAATTTGCACCATATAATTTTTCATCTTTAAGAACGGTATTATATTCCACCAAGACTATTAATAATGAGATAGCCTTTCAGGGAAAAGCTCTTTTAACGACATTTAAAGAAGAAGGTAAATTAAAACAAAATATTGGATTATTTGCAGATGTAAATAGTGATAATTATGATGCTATTTTTTCTGCAGATGAAATTGCTCCAGTGTTTAGAAGAAAAACAGAGGGAACGGATATTTTTGTTTTGGGTTTTGAAAAAGAAAACGACTGGATTGAACAATCTGCCATTAGTGTGATTGAATATTTCTTCTATTCCATTTACAGAGGGAATCTTGAGGTGGAAATCGTTGAAGGCGATAAAATAGTTGCAATTAACCAAGATAATCTGGGAAAGATGATTTCTTATTACGACGATTACTGTAAGAAATATATGAGTGATGATACATCATTTAGATTTACCGCACCTTCTTACTGGAAACTGCTCTCTGGTCCGCATAAGTTAATCAAAGAGAACTTTACTTTTAACGGAAAAAGCATGGGTGAATATGAATTATATCTGCTTACAGGAGATGACGTTTCTGAAAAAAAAGTATTGGAAATGCGACAAGCAGGCATGAAAATTCGTGAAGATTCTGCATTTAGAATACCAATGAATTTTACAGGAATCTTTATTGCTACAGGTGCAGGTGCTGCATCTGATGATCCTAAAGATAACATCAGCAGTTTTCTTAGAAAATGTGAAAATCAAGCGCATGATGACTGGGCAGCCGATGAATATAAAGAGGAAAAGACCAAAGCAAAAGGAATAATCAATAGAGTACATTCTATTATTCTTGATGCAGTTAAGAAAGAAATGCCTGATTTTGGGGATGAAGCTGTTGATGCTTTTGGTTTGAGTGAATTTCTTCCAAATGAAGAAGCGGATGACGATAATAAGGAAGAAAAAGCTTTTGCTGATTTTAGGCCATTATCATTTGAAATTCAGAGTGTCAAAAGTGGAAAAAGACGAAGAATGGCTGATATAAGTATGAAAAAGAATGGCGGTTCTAAACATAAGGATAAAGATAAAGACAAGGACAAAGACAGAGATAAAGATAAGGACAGAGAAAAGAAGCATAGGGATAATAAGCGCGGAAATGGAACTGGCAAAGCAACAGAAATTTTTATATCTCGTGTAAAAACGCCGTATGACACCAGTACCGGCGAATATAAAATTTCTTTTGTCTTAGATGAAAAAGCAGATAATCTTATTCTTGGAATTCGTCTTGGAAGTGATGATGATAATTTTTCAAAGGCAGAAATTGCAAAAGCAACTATGGATGGAAAATCATTAGAGATTAAAAATGGAATGATAGAAATGGGAGTTGCTAAAAAGGGCGAGAAAAAAATCTTGCGGGTAAAACTATTAGAAACGGCACGCAAAACATTGGAGGTTCGTGCGTATGTTAAACGTTAATATTAATTATCCATATCCAGTAATTAGAGAATATGAAGAAGATTATAAGAGCACCTCGTTTACCGGCGAGCTAGCAGTTTGTCTCGAACCGGATGGGTATGCTATTCATCCATCATTTGATGTTGAAAATGATGAAATACGAACTCTTGTGGAGGAGGGAGTGTTAACTTATGCGATTGAGGTGCAATGTGTATCGACTTGGTTTAGAAAGCTGTACAGGATTGTCGATAATAAAGTTGTGAGATTAAATCCTGAAGAAATACATGAAAGAGTTGAACTTACTCCATGTATTATTGCAGCAAAAAGCTTTCAAGGATTTACAAATGCTGACTTTGAAGAAGAATATCAAGGTATGACATTTGAAATAAATGCAGGTGATATTATTGGTATTGGTCAGAAAAGGACATTTGATGCTCTTTATAAGAATGACATTATTAAAAATGGGTCTTCAATTGTAAATATTGGAGGAAGTGATAAGATTAAGGAAATCACGTGTGATTTCAATGGAAGCATTATACAGATAACGCTTCCTAAAGATCAGTATAGTGATTATATGGATTGCGGTTATAACAGAATAAAATACAAGTCATTGAATGCAATTTTAACAATACCTGCATTGGTTGAAGCAATCATGACTATTGCAAATGATGAACGAAATCCGGATGAAACAAGTGGCTTTGAGTCAAAAACTTGGTACAAAACAATTGTTGTAAACTTAAAAAGATGTGCTGAAAATGATGAAAACAAGTATAAACAATTATTAGATAAGCCGTTTGCATCGGCCGAATTGCTATTAGGTAACAATTCAGCAGCAGCTCTTAAGTTTTTGAGCCAAATAGATTAAGGTGGATGTTATGAAATTATACTTCTTAAAACAAAAATCTCTGGATGTACTTGAAAAAGAAATTTCACAGAATTTAGAAAAATATGAAAGTACAGATAGCTGGGTTGATCAGTATTTCATTTCAAAAGAGACCCCTAATTATTATTTTGATAGCAAAATTGAAGTTTCAGATTACCAGCTGGTTCTCGGAGAATCTGATACGGATTTTCAAAATGCTAAAATAATATATGAAGCATTCAAAGGAAAACTCAATCCTGTACAAGCTAGTGATCTACGTCTATGGGCTTATCTTGCACATGTACAGCACTGGGACTATATGTGTAAAAGATGGAAGATAGATGTTCCTGATGAAGAAGATCAGGAGAATGATTCAAAGAAATCTCCACGCGATAAGGCTGTTGATAGAGTTGGATCAAGATACTTCTTCAAGGCATCAAAAGGAAAAGCGTTTGTTAGACATGGCATTGCGCGATTGTATTGGAGTTCTTATCTTACATATGACGAGGATAATGAAAATGGGAATCCATATGAATATACAGAGTTTTTCTTTAGTAAACAGGACATATTCACTTCCATCACAGAACGATCTTATGCCCGTAACAAAATACTAGTGCTGGCAGCGTTAAAAGAGTTGAAAAAGTATCCAGATATGTCAAGAGAAGAAATACGTTTGTTTTTAGCTAAACTAAATCAATCTGGAGCTATTACTGTTTTAGATTTCCTTGATAAAGGACAGGCTGAAGAACTTTGCCATAATGTAATGAGTGAAGTACATGATGCGGCATCTCTCGAAAATGGATATAAATTTAAACTTATTAATAATCTTACAGGTAAGTCATATGGACCTGAATTCACTTTACAGGATGGATTTGCCACTGTCTTAGGAAAAAGAATATCCACAAAGCCTCGTAATTTGTCAGGTAAAAGAGAAGGGGCAAAGGTGACCATTTCAGGGAAACAATATATTATTAAAGATATAAAAAATAATAAATAGTTTTTGTGGTGTATATACTGACCGGTCAGAGCACACTGCACGGAGTTTCAGCGCATCCCTTCCGCTAGTTCAGTGCACACTTTCCGGAAAGCAGAGCAATCCTTTAATCTGCTTGATTATGAAAGGCCATATATCAAAAACTGTGTCAATGGGGCATTTATGCCGCCACAGACCATGCCATTGACTCGGATTTTGATATATGAACGCATATTATCGTCATGCTCTGTTCACCGGAACGAATGCACTCATTGACCGTGCAGTATGCACTGTTTTATCGGTATTTACATGTGGAGAGGCGGTGATTCTATGAAAAATAGAAATGGGGTCAAATGGTCTCGAGAAGAAACTATTTTGGCTTTTGATTTATATTGTCGAACTCCGTTTGGAAAAATTAGCCAAAACAATCCAGCTATTATAGAGTTGGCTAATCTGTTAGGCAGAACGCCAGGGTCAGTAGGTTTAAAAATGCATAATTTAGCTCATTATGATCCAGAACTTCAAAAAAGAAATGTTATGGCAATGTCACATGGAAGCAAGCTTGATGGAGAAATATTTACAGAAGAATTAGCTTACCAAGCTCAGAAAATAAAAGCCAAGATGCAACATATTAGTATTCAAGAAATCATTGACTTAGGGGATATTGATGAATTGCCACCTGGTGAGTACAAGGAACAACTTTTGAAATCTCGTGTAGGTCAGTATTTCTTTAGAATGGCGGTTTTGAATTCATATAGTAATAGATGTTGCATTACTGGTATGAGTAAGCCCGAGTTGTTAATAGCAAGTCATATTAAGCCTTGGAGTGTATGTGATAAACATACTGAACGTACAAATCCTAGTAATGGATTATGTTTAAATTCTTTGCATGATCAAGCCTTTGATAGAGGATTAATAACATTAGATAAATCATATGGTATAATTATATCGAAACAGTTAAAGGATGTTGACATGGATCAACGAACTAGAGAATGGTTTTTTGGATATGAAGGAAAACAGATTCTCTTACCAGATAAGTTTCTTCCAGGTAAAGACTTCATTGAATATCATAACGATGTGGTCTTCTTAGGGTGATTATATGGATAATCTTACTCCAGAACAAAGAACTAAAAATATGAAAAGTATTCGATCAGAAAATACATCTATAGAAGTTTTACTTCGAAAAAAATTATGGGAAAATGGGTATCGTTATCGCAAAAACTTTAAAGAACTACCCGGTACGCCAGATATCGTGTTAACCAAGTATAAAATTGCTATTTTTTGCGACAGTGAGTTTTTTCATGGTAAAGATTGGGAGGTATTAAAGCCAAGATTAAGTGCTGGATCTAATAGTGAATACTGGATAAGTAAGATTTCACGAAATATTAATCGGGATGACGAAGTAAATAAAAAATTGTTATATCTTGGATGGACGGTTATTAGATTTTGGGGAAAAGATATAAAAAAACATCCTGATGAGTGTCTCTCTGTAATCGAAGAAGCTGTATTTGATTCGAAAATGGCAATGCACGATGAATTTGAAACCGATATATAGATAGAGAGGATTGTTATGGCAGACAATAACCGAAACAGACTTCTTCTGCTTTTAAAGTATTTACAAAAGAATACAGACGATGAGCATGTAGCTTCTGTTGCGGACATAACAGAGATGCTTGAGAATAGAGGAATCAACGGCAATCGAAATACCATTAGAGATGATGTAAAAGCTCTCAATGATGCAGGCTATGAAATCCTTGCCAATATAGGTCCAAGCAATTCTAAGCTGTATCATTATGGTGCCCGTCCGTTTGATGAGCCGGAATTAAAGCTTCTTATCGATGCTGTGTCTTCTTCTCAATTTATTGGAGTGAAACAGAGTCAGGATCTGATTGATAAGATTTGTGAGTTGACAAGCAAATACGAAGCGGAGAAGTTAGTTGCTCGAGTTTATACATCAGAGAGAATCAAAACAGAAAATTCCAAATTACTCTATGTGGTAGATATGATCAACGAGGCTATTGAATCTGGAAAGAAGATCCGATTCCAGTATATGGAATACAATGCTGATAAAGAGCTCGTATGTACAAATAATGGAGAGTGGTATGAGAACTCTCCGTATGCAATGTTATGGAATGATGATCGTTATTATCTTCTTGGATATTCTAAGAAGCATAATAAAGTGGTTACTTTCCGTATTGATCGCATGTGTGTACCGCAAATTATGGATGAAGCATGCACACCGATGCCGGAAGGTTTCAGTGTTCCGGAATATGCCAATAAATCTTTTAAGATGTTCGATGGAGAGTTGCAGCAAGTTGTACTGGACTGCCCGAATCATCTGATGAAAAAGATTGTAGATAAGTTTGGTGAAGACTTTGATGTAGAGCATATTTCAAAGGATCGTTTTCAGACTACGGTCTTAGCAAATGTCATCAAGACCTTTTTTGGTTGGGTATTTACATATGCTGGAGAAATACAAATAGTTGGTCCAGAAGGTGTGTGCAAAGAATATCGGAAGCAGTTGAGAAAAGCACTTAAATAATCGATACATGAAAGTTTTTTAGTAAGATAAAAGTCTTGGACAAATGAAAGGCTGAAAATGTTTAATATATACTACATAAATTATGAAAAGGCATATCAGATTGCCATGCTTATTGACAATAAAATCATTGAAACAAAACAAAAAGAGAAAGAGGGAAAGTTCAATACTACAGGTAATGGAAATAGCTCTTTAGGTTCTTTTGATGAAATACCATTTATTGGAAAATATATGCCAAAAATTGAGATAAAAGGTGAGATGGCAGGAAGTAAATCTCATAAAGTAATTGATACTGTAAAGGTTATTTCTACCAAATCAACAATTCTTAGAACAATATATTCAAAAGCTAAAGAAATAAAAAAGTTGAATGATAAAACCATAGGTAGTTTGGTTCGCATGAAAGATATATCCTTAAATATCACAAACGAAGATGAAGTGTTAGGGATAAAAACTATGATTAGCGGGGCAATTGGAAAAGTACCTGTTGAAGGAATGGGAGATATTGATATAACAGCATTATTATCAGTAATGTTAAAGGATGCTGCATATATATTGGAAGGAGAATTGCCAGAGGAAAAGTTCGGAAAAAAACAACGTTTGGTTATTAAAATACCTATGCAGACGGGTAATGAATTGGAAAACCAATATAGTCTGAGTGATCTTGAGATAGGAAAAGTAACGTTGATGGGCATTTATCGAGGTGCGTTTGAAAAAATAGATTTAATGCGTAAATTGAATCGCTTTTCAGGGAATACTCAGGTACAGGATCAAAAGGACTATTCGACTATTATTGAAAATGATTCTGGTGGAGCGTTTAGCGAGTCAACAGATAAAAATGATGGGCTGGATTACATTTATCACTATTTAGATGTGATTGCTGTTGTACAGGATATATCCTTTTAGATGATAGGGGTGTGAATGCTTGAAACAATTTTATATTTATGAATATGATCAGAGGAATCGATATCTATTTTTTGAAGCAGCAGAGGAAAAAGGATTAACTTTTTTAACATTACACTTTGATGAACAGTTAAAACAAGATTTAGAAGAAGTTCATAACTCTGGTGTCATTTTTGATATCACTCCATATTTTAGGGATGATGAAAAAGCTCAGAGCTTCTCTCTGATAATAGAAAGCATAGTGAATAAATTTCAAGAGGATTGGCCAGTCTATTTTGTGATTGATAAAAGATATACATACATCATAAAAGATACAATGTTTTATCTTGTGAAAGGCGTAAAGCCTTTTGAAACAGAATTGAGTATAGAGATTGAGAAAAGTCAAAGTCTTATAGATTTGTCAGAAGAAGAATTTGAAAAATTGACTACTAATATTCAAGAGAATCTGATTGGCAATTTGAAGTTTAAAAGTAGATTACAAGAAGAACTCCGAAAATATCGTGTATTCAATAAATTAGGATATCAACCTATTTTCTCTGCATTATTATGTGGAAGTTCTGGGATCGGAAAAACAGAAGTTGCAAGAATACTTCATAAAACATTATCACCGGGCGAGAGTTTTATAAAAATTAATTTTGGAAACTATAGCGATCAGAATGCACTTAGTAGTTTGATTGGAAGCCCTCGTGGATATATAGGAAGTAGCAAAGGGGAGTTATCGGAGAAACTAAATAATAGCAAATCTAGGGTAATACTTATTGACGAGTTTGAAAAATGTGATAAACAAGTACAAAATTTTTTTCTACAGTTATTAGAGGACGGTATCTTTACAGATTCTTTAGGACGTGACTATGATTTGGATAAATATATAATTATTTTCACAGCCAACTTACCGGCAGAGGATGTTTCGAAAAAGTTGTCTAGAGAGTTGATATCGAGATTTAACCTTAAGTATTCTTTGTCAAAGTTAACGGAAGAAGAAAAAAAGCTCTATGTGAAAAAAAGAGCGACGTCTATTGTAGAAGATGTTTATACAAAATTTGGATTAAATATAAAAACAGAAACAGAAACCGTTATAGAGCAAATAGATGTAGCGAATTATGATAATATGCGTGATATCAATAATATTATCATGAATAAGATTAGTGAATTGTTGTATCCGCATATATATAAATAATCCTGAATTATTCATGGAACAATTTCTAACCTAAAACTTGCACCATGAATTGAAAAAATGATCCATGCAGCCATAACTTCTCTCAATTTGTCAGAAAAAGGGCATAAAATCCCTATGACGAGTTTTTGAGCAATTATCACGCTGTCAAGGTTCGTTGACAGTTGCTATTCCAGCTGTACATTCAGCTTACCTATTGCAGAAAGGGTGTCATAAAACTCTTCTTTATATGGGCAGCTGCTACACAGCTTGAATGTGATATATCTTGCTGAATTAATTACTTTTGTAGCAATCTTCAGCAGTTTTAAACGGACGGTATCAATGCGTTGTTTCCGCATTTTTGCTGATAATACCAATCGTCTAAACCAATTAAATATGTTGTAGGCAAGAGCATGTACCTGGACTCTGTTTGCATTAACGATTCTGTTGTGACTGCTCACCGCAGAAAAATCAAAACCAGATTTGCTTTCTTTGATGACGTTTTCCATCAGACCTCTTTTGCAGTAAAATTTGATGAGATATTCCGGTGAGGAATCCACGTTTGTGACGATAAAGGTATACATGTAAACCATTTGGTTTTCTGGCGTCTCAACCTTGCACACAATGCGTCTTTCATAAGGCCATGGATCAGCTTTGTACATGAATTCACCGTAAACCACAGCGTAATCTACCTTGTTATTTTGAGTCCGACTGGTAAGTTCATCTGCAAGAAACGACGCTTTTTCACGGAGAATCGTAAGCGCTTAAATCTTGGGTAGCTTTACTGTCTACGTTTTTAAACTCATAATGATAGTAAATAGATTTTTACTACACTCCGCTTGATAGGAGATAGAAATTTACTACATTTGGAGGTTTCATTATGAGTAAGAAACGTGCTCCAGGGCGTTCCCTGGACGAATGGATGGAACTGGTAACCGAATGCAGACAAAGTGGCCCGACAGATGCTGCATGGTGTAATGAGCATGGGATATCTCCCAGCTGTTTTTACAATGCAGTTACCCGTCTCCGCAAAAAAGCCTGTCAGATACCGGATCCAGTTGGAAAAGCCAGCACTCTTGACCTTACATCCCATAAACAGGATGTAGTCCAGATTGCTATAGAACCGGAGTCTTCTCCAGCAGGACTGATCCCAGATAATGGGAACAGACCTATGCACCTTGCTACGAGTTTTATTTTCGTAGCAAGGTGCTCCGGCTACTGAAAAGTAGTCGGGGATTTTTCTATCATACCTAAAAATTAAGCGCTTACATTGGAAGAGAGTTTCTGCAGTTGATTGAAACAACGGATATGAAGAAAGTGTATAAGATGCCGATCCTGTACGGTTTCTATAACGAGGGAGACGTACGGCTGGCTGTTACAAATGCTGAGGTAGTGGAGAGCTGGAAAAAGTTCTTTGATCGAGGAACGAATTGGAAGGATTTTCCAAAAGTAACCTCATACGAAGAGTATCGGAAGATAACAGACAAACAGCATTTAAGCAAAGCCAAAAGTATGCCGATTAAGTTTTTAAAAGCTTCGTGTAAAGGATTTTTTATAGATAAGGACGGCTATGCACTGGGAATACGAGATGAATTGGCAGATGTAATTAAAGTTGATGCATTTAAGAAGCAGATGAAAGATATTATTGAGTATCGTACGATGGAATATTATCGGAGAAGGTATGTAGAAAACTGATTCTTAATATTATCTCCAGAGGAATTGAGTTATGATGTACACAGTAAAACGAATCGATGAAGACCTGAATTTTGGTTGTGAAGAACGACCGGATGATGCATCAGTCATGGCAATAGTGACTCTTGTGGATTCTTCAGGAAAAGAAGTGACAGTAAAAGCGGAGGACGCCAGGCTCTATGAGCGTAATATCAATGAAGGAGACAAAGTTTGTCTCGATGTAAATAATAAATTGGAAAAAGTAGAATGAAAGCTACAGGGAGAAAAAATGGTAAAGCAAATTGTAAGAGACATTTTCTTTTTAGGCCAGCCATCTGAACCAGCCACGAAAGCAGATATTCAGGTTGGGAAGGATCTGCAGGACACACTGCAGGCGAACCGGGAGCGATGCGTTGGTATGGCTGCCAATATGATTGGTGTAAAGAAGAATATCATCATTGTGAATATGGGATTCATGGATGTTGTGATGTTCAATCCGGTGATTGTTTCAAAGCGTGATATGTATGAGACAGAAGAAGGCTGTCTGTCTCTGGATGGTGTTCGTAAGACGACCAGATACCAGGAAATTGAAGTAGAATATTATGACTTCAACTGGAAAAAACAGCGCCAGAAATTGTCAGGATGGACAGCACAGATTTGCCAGCATGAAATTGATCATTTGTCTGGAAAGATTATTTAACCGCATGCGGATTGCGAATATTCGCTTGACTCAAAGCGGATTGTGAGGTGACGGATATGCTGAAAAACGTACTGATCGTGGTGGATGATATAGAAAAATCCATAGAGTTTTATAAGGACTTATTTGGACTGCAAGTGATTCTTAAGAATGAAGGTAATGTGATCTTATCGGAGGGACTTGTTTTGCAGGATGCCGACGTATGGGGGAAAACATTGAATGAAACTTCTACGCCATTCAATAACATGATGGAACTGTATTTCGAGGACTTTGATATAGATGGATTGCTTGCGAAATATGAATCTGGTAAGTATTTCGTTCGATATGCCACAGAACTGACAGAACTTGCAGGCGGGCAGATGCTTGTAAGACTCTATGATCCCAGTGGTAATCTTATTGAGGTTCGTACGCCATTTAGTTACAATTAAAGGAGAAAATATGCAGATTTTTGTTGATGCAGATGCCTGTCCGGTAGTTGGTATTGTAGAAAAAGTTGCAAAAGAGCATAGTGTCCCGGTAACGTTGTTGTGTGATACCAATCATGTGTTAGCATCTGATTACAGTGAAGTGATCGTAGTTGGAGCCGGAGCAGATGCAGTGGATTATAAACTGATCAGCATTTGCCATAAAGGCGATATTGTTGTATCACAGGATTATGGAGTTGCGGCAATGGCACTTGGAAAGGGCGCATATGCGATTCATCAATCCGGGAAATGGTATACCAATGAGAATATTGACCAGATGCTTATGGAGCGTCACTTAAATAAGAAAGCACGAAGGGCATCCGGAAAGAATCACTTAAAAGGCCCAAGAAAACGAACATCGGAGGATGATGAGCATTTCAGAGAATCCTTCGAGAAAATGATACATATGGCGATGGATAAGGAGAACTGATTTGAATATACAGATTTTTGGGACAAAGAAGTGCAATGATACAAAGAAAGCAGAACGTTTCTTTAAGGAACGTGGGATCAAGTTTCAGTTTATTGATATGAAAGAAAAGGGCATGAGTAAGGGCGAATTTAATTCAGTTGCTCAGGCAAATGGTGGACTGGAAAATATGATCAACTGGGAGGGCAAGGATAAGGATCTGCTTGCGCTCATTAAGTACATTGCAGAGGAAGATAAACTTGAGAAGGTACTGGAAAACCCGCAGGTAATTAAGTCACCGGTGGTTCGTAATGGAAAACAATCCACTCTTGGATATCAGCCGGATATCTGGAAGACGTGGAAGTAAGAGTGCCGGTAGATTTTTGACCAGGATAAAACAAATGATTCAACTGAAAGGCAAGGTACGTGGTGGAGCCATGCAAGATATCCTGAGCGAGAGACACCTAAAAATTTCAACATTCCGGAGACGGAAACCCGGTGTCCAGCCTTTTTGGCAGCTTCCGTCTTCTCAGACACTTCAAGATAAATGGCTTCCGTCATTTTCCCAGAATGTTGATTGCTTTTTTTAACACATCAAGTGCATCTTGGGCATCACGTAATTCACGTCTGAGACGGGCAATTTCCTTCTGCTCATACAGCATGATGAAAATGTACTTCTTCTGCGGACGAAAAACGTGATGTCAACCCTGACATCTGAAAGCGTAAATCACCGTAAATATATATTCATGAGCTGTAAGGAACGTCTGATGAAGTATCTTTTAGAGTCCTACGCATGTAAAAAAGAAATAAATACTTGCATATTGCGGCTGAACAAGACACAGATGGAGCTGTCCGACAGAGTTGGATTCAATGTGAGAAGTGTTCAGAGAAGTATTGCAGCCTTGGAAAAAGAGAATCTGATCACCCTGGAAAACGGAAAGATTACCGTATCTCAAGAGCAGTTCGTGAAAATGAGCAGATATCTGGAAGAATAGGAAGGAGATAAAAGCCATGAAGAAATATAAGAGAATATTTACTATTGTAATAGACTCCTTTGGGGCAGGAGAAATGCCGGATGCAGCCCAGTACGGGGATGAAGGAACAGATACTATGGGACATATTTCCCAGAATGTAGATGAATTTACGATTCCAAACCTTCAGAAGCTTGGAATTGCAAATCTTCATCCGTTGAAACAGGTTGCAGCAGTAGAGCGACCAATGGGTTATTATACATTTTTAGAAGAAGCCAGTACCGGAAAAGATACTATGACAGGACACTGGGAAATGATGGGACTTCACATCACAAAACCGTTTAAGACTTTTACAGAGACCGGATTTCCAAAAGAGCTGATCGATGAGCTTGAGAAGAGAACGGGACATAAAGTAATTGGAAACAAGAGCTCCAGTGGAACAGAGATCCTTGATGAACTGGCTGAGGAAGAAATCGCTACCGGTCATATGATCGTTTACACATCTGCTGATTCTGTATTACAGATCTGCGGAAACGAGGAGACATTCGGACTGGATGAACTGTATCGCTGCTGTGAGATCGCTCGTGATATCACTATGAGGGATGAGTGGAAAGTCGGACGTGTTATTGCAAGACCTTACCTTGGCAAGAAAAAAGGTGAGTTCAAACGTACCAGCAACCGCCATGATTATGCACTGAAGCCCTACGGGAAAACTGCGCTTAATGCATTGAAGGATGCAGGTTATGATGTGATCTCCGTTGGAAAGATTTTTGATATTTTTGACGGTGAGGGACTGACAGAGTCCAATAAGTCAAAAAGCTCTGTTCATGGAATGGAGCAGACAATTGACATTGCAAAAAGAGAGTTTGAGGGGCTTTGTTTTGTAAATCTTGTAGATTTCGATGCTCTTTGGGGACATCGACGCAATGTAAAGGGATATGCAGAGGAACTTGAAAGATTTGATGTAAAACTTGGTGAACTTCTTGATGAACTTCGTGAGGATGACCTTCTGATCATTACAGCTGACCACGGAAATGATCCGACACATACAGGAACTGATCACACAAGAGAAAAAGTACCATTTTTTGCTTATTCCCCATCTATGGAGGGATATGGAAAGCTGGAAGATCAGAATACTTTTGCAGTAATCGGTGCAACAATCGCAGATAATTTTGAGGTTAAGATGCCAGAAGGAACAATTGGAAGTTCTCTTCTGAGTGAACTGAAGTAAAAGGAACGGGAAAGAGGAAACTGGTATGAAACCCTTATTAAATGTGGTTGGGATTTTGTGAAGAAAACGGTGTGTATGTAAAAGAACTATAAAAATACATTAGGTAATCGATATAAAATGATTCGTGCGAACCAATAACTAAAAGACAGGTCTAGATACATTGAAATGATTTCAGTGTGTCCAGACCTGTTTTTTTTACAGCTTCAGGTAGTTCAGATGCAATACAGATTTTTCTCTTTCTGAGAATGAATTTCATTTTTGACCACATTTTTTCAATAGGGTTTAAATCCAGGCTGTTTTATGTTTACTTTATACAGTACTATTTCTGATTGCACTGATTTTTTCGATATAGAAGAAACAGCATAAATAATAGAATTACCGGAAAAATAAGTCCGCATCCCATGCCAATCCGGATATTATTTCCAGCATTCTGGGTAATACGACCAACGATTCCAGGTCCAATACTGCCGCCTAAATCTCCAGCCATGGCAAGAAGAGAGAACATAGCCGTTCCGCCTGTTGGAAAAGTTTTTGAGGAAATACTGATTGTTCCAGGCCACATGATTCCAACTGAAAATCCACATGCAATACAACCGATAAGTCCGATAATCGGGTTGGATGATAAAGCAGTAAGTAGATAACAGACAACGCATAATATGCCTGAACCACTCATAAACTTGATTAAATCTAACTGTTCTCCATATTTCCCAAAAATTATACGGCTGATTCCCATTGTTATTGCAAACATACATGGACCTGCTAAATCCCCCAGTGTTTTTGATAATCCAAGTGCTGATTCTGCATAAGCAGATGCCCATTGAGCCATTGCAAGTTCAGAAGCTCCGGAACAGATCATCAGACATATTGCAACCCAGAAAAATGGTTTGGAAAACAGATTCTTAATTCCCATTCCAGAACCATTGTCAACCAGAGGTTCAATAGGACAGGTCATGAAGTTATAAGTATTAACTGCAGGAATGATTGCCCATATTACGGCGAGCCATTTCCAGTTGTCTATTCCAAATATCAGGAAAAATAAGCTGGAAATCAAAATTGTCCCAACAGCTCCCCAACAGTAAAACGAATGGAGCAGACTCATAGTTGCTTCTTTGTTTTCAAACGGACAGGCCTCGATAATAGGACTGCAAAGTACTTCTATTAAACCGCTTCCGATGGCATAAACAATAACACTACATATAATTCCAATAAAAGGATCAGGTAAAAAATCAGGTAAAAATGCCAGTCCAAGCAGACCCAGTGCAGCAAATATTTCTGATGCAACAATGCACACACGATATCCGATATGATCTACGAATTTGGCACAGAACAGGTCAACCAGAAGCTGTGTGAAAAAGAAGAAAGTGGATATCAGAGCAATGTTACCGAGAGAAATATGGTAGTCACTGTGAAATTTCAAAAAAAGAAGCGGTGCGAAGTTTGCCGCAATAGCCTGTGTGATAAAGCCCATATAACAGGCAATTTTTGTCTTATGGTAGTCAGTTTTTTTAATAGCATTCATTTTTTATTTTCCACTCCGAATGTTTTTAACAGTTTTATGTTCGATAGAAAGATGCTCATAACAACATTTTGCCTAGTGACTGACATCTGCCATTACCATTACAGAAGCAGAATCATAGGTCTCTTTAAAATCATGAGATACTTTTACTTTAAGGATAAAGTCGCCTTCAATGCTGATCTCACTTTCATTCATCCATTTAAAAATCATAAGAATACCTCTTTCCTTTTTTTTACTTGATTATATAGCAAATATTAGATATATACATTGAATTAAATTGTAGAAATACTGTATAATATCGTAAAAGAAAGAATGTGATATGAAGATGGATTATAATAAAACATATAATAAGATACTTACAGACGAGGAGTTCATGGAAATTAAACAGCATGGAAGCAGTGCTTATCCATTCCAGTATTATTATGATAATCTGGAATTGTTTGATTTTCATTGTATTGAATGGCACTGGCACAGGGAATTTGAGTTTTTATATGTCGAGTCTGGACAAGTTACATGTGGGATAGGCGAAAAAAAGATTATATTGTCAGAAGGAGAAGCGATTTTTATCAATTCTAAAATATTACATCAGTTTTATGCATCATCTGATGGTGTTATTCCTAATTTTGTATGTATGCCCGAATTTATTGCGCCAGAGAACAGTTTGATCTATAAAAAATATATTTTACCAATCATTTCATCGAATATATCCTTTCAATGTTTTCGAATTAATGAATCATGGCAGGTAAAAATTATACAAATTATGATAAAAATAATGGAAATACAGGAGAATGAGAAAATAAGAGAGCTTGCTACTTTGGCATTGTTGCAGAATTTATGGCTGATTTTTTATGAAAATGTAAAGTTATCTGGTAAAGAAGAGGTGCAAACAGTTGATGAGGCTGCACAGAAAAGAGTACAGTTAATGATGCAATATATACATGAAAATTATAATCATGGGTTGTCGCTGGATGAAATAGCTTCACATATAGGAGTAAGCAAAAGTACAGCACTTAATTTGTTTCGACGATTTTTACATACTACGCCGGTTGCTTATCTGATAGGATATCGTTTACAGGCAGCTTCCTGGTTATTGAAAAATACGAATAAAAAAGTAAAAACAATTGCTTATGAAAGCGGATTCCATAATGTAGATTATTTTTGTAGATTGTTTAAAAGGCGTTATCATTTAACACCATCAGAATATCGTTGCATATGCTTAAAATAGTATAATTTATGAACAATAAAAAGATTCTGCATATGAAGGAATTCGTCAAATTTTTGTAGATAAGGAGACGGGAGTTAATTACCTTTGTTGGACATCTGGAAATGGAGCCGGTATTACACCTCTTCTGGATTCTGAAGAGTTTGATAAGAGTTTTACTTACAAAGAGAAACTCAAGCTCCCAGGACAACTTTTCTAAACGGAAATTAATCTGATGATGGTGGGGAGATTTACTTCTCCCCGCTTGAAATCGACAAATTTATAACCAGGAAGTCGCTGGGGAATAGATATGGAAGTAAGATCTGGTTGATTTTTATGGAATCAGTGCACAGATGAAGACTTTTATTGACCGTACTTATCCAATCTGGCAGCATCTTGGTAAAAAAGAGGTTTACTATATTATATCGGCTGGTCTGGGTGAGGACATTATTTAAAGTAAGGGGATGTGTTGATTTGCTATCCGGTACCGGCGTTAATTTATACAGGTGATATTATGAAAATTACTTACATTAATCACAGTGGATTTTTACTTGAAACAAGAGACTGCTACTATATTTTTGATTATTACAAGGGTGAATTACCGAATCTTGACAAGGAAAAAGAAGTGATCGTCTTTTGCAGTCACTTCCATAAGGATCATTTTAACCCACAAATCTTTGGGATCCTTGATGATATGGGTATGACTTATCAGGCAGTTCTGGCGAATGATATACGAAAAAGGAACCATTTGTCGGGTATGAAGATCACATATGTTTATCATGATCAAACTTATAATCTGGATAATGGAACCCAAGTCGATACATTATTATCTAACGATAGTGGTGTTGCATTTATTGTTAAAACAAAGGAAGGCATCATTTACCATGCCGGTGACTTAAACGACTGGTATTGGGATGGTGAGCCGAAAACTGATAATCAGAGACTTACTTCAGCATATCGTGCGGAGATCAGGAAAATCAAGGGTATGTATTTTGACGCTGCATTTGTTCCCCTGGATCCGAGACAGGGAGATCATTATGCCGACGGGATCCTGTATTTCCTTAAAAATGTAGATTGCAATGTCATTTTTCCAATGCATTACTGGAATGATGCCAATGTAATTAAGCGGTTTATTACTGAATATCCGCAATATAAGTCACGCATTAGAAACACAGAATGTACAAAACTAATTTTGATGAAAGGAAGAATAAGTGAAATTATGAAACCTGTGGGGGAATATGATAATGTCAAAAGATGAGTATTTAATCACAGATGCGCCTCTTAAAGCACTGACGTTTTTTGCAATGCCAATGATTCTGGGCAGTTTTTTTCAGCAAATATATAATATGGCTGACTCCATCATCGTCGGTCAGTTTGTTGGCTCCTCCGCACTTGCAGCTGTTGGTGCCTGTGCAGCACTGACCAACGTTTTCATTTGTGTGGCACTGGGCGCCGGGGTCGGTGCAGGTGTGCTCGTGAGCCGCTATTTCGGTGCCAGGGAGTATGGAAAAATGAAAACCATCGTGTCAACATCCTTGTTTAGCTTTTTAATTCTAAGCATAGTCCTTGGTGTTTTCGGCTTTTGCTTTTCCCACTGGATGATGAGTGTGTTGCAAACCCCTGGAGATATACTGAATGATGCAGTGTTATATCTGCGGGTATATTTCGTGGGATTTCCTTTTTTGTTTATGTATAACATTCTTTCCAATATGTTTACTTCCATAGGCGAATCAAAAATCCCACTGGGGCTTTTGATATTTTCGTCAATCTTAAATATTTTTATGGATCTTTGGATGGTGGCCGGACTTGGTCTCGGCGTGTTTGGCGCAGCTCTTGCGACTCTTATAGCACAGGGAATTTCTGCGGTGTTTTCACTCTTGCTTTTCCTTAGCAGGATGCGTCGATATAAAAGTCACTTTGACTGGTTTGACAGGCAGGAGTTACATTCCATGCTTCAAATTGCTGTACCCTCGGTTCTTCAGCAGTCTACGGTGTCCATCGGTATGATGATCGTACAGGCAGTTGTAAATCCCTTCGGTACACAGGCACTCGCGGGGTATGCTGCGACGATGCGGGTAGAGAATGTTTTTTCATTGATTTTTGTATCGATCGGCAATGCGGTTTCCCCATATGTTTCCCAGAATCTTGGTGCAAAGAAAATTGAACGGATCAAAAAAGGATATCACGCAGCACTGGTGTTAGATATATGTTTTGCAGTTCTTGCTTTTATAGTCATTGAAACATTACATACTCAGATTTCCTCGCTATTTCTTGGTAAAGATGGAACTGCCTTGGCTTACCAGGTATCCGAGGGTTATATGAGATGGCTCGGTTACTTCTTCATCTTTATGGGAATCAAAATGGCAACAGATGGGGTCCTTCGTGGTCTCGGAATCATGCGCCCGTTCCTCATTGCAAACATGGTGAACCTGGCGATTCGCCTGTCTGTTGCTTTGATCTGTGCACCGCGTTTTGGCATTGTATTTGTCTGGCTCGCTGTACCAGCTGGTTGGTTTGCGAACTTTTTAATATCCTATGTGGCTCTCAGAAGATCATGGCCGCCTGTTGAAGTGGTGTCACAATTGCCAGGGACACCTGGCTTGAAAAACTGATGGCATAACAATATGATGCTATGCTATAATAAAGTAAACGATGTGAAATATAAATTCAGAAATTCAGAAATTCAGAAATTCAGAAATTCGGGAAGAAAATGGCAAATGGAGAAACTTGGAATTAGGCAGAAAACCAAAAATCATTTTGGATTTTCAGGCGGGGGAAAAGAGTATGGATGATTTCAAAAAACTCACAGAGCAGCTTTTGAAAATATATATTAACGCTGATTCAGCAAATGATCTGGGTATCGAAAATTACTTTGACGAAAATATCAGTCTGATTGGAACCGGGAAACATGAGCTTTACAGGAATCTGCAGGAGTTTTTAGAATCATTTAAATTGGATGTAAAACGGAGAGGTAAAATCAGAATTGAAGTGCGAAATTTACATCAGGAAGAAGAAAGACTTGATGATGACCATGTTCTTGCATATGGGACAGTAGATTTTGTGGGTCTGTTTAAGGATGGTTCAAGCTGTTTTGAAATGGAGACAAGATTTACCGTTATCTATAAGCGGGCGAATGGGAAATGGCTGGTTCAGCATCTGCATCAATCAGCACCAGATCTGGAACAGATGGACGGCGAAGAGTTTCCTCTCACATTGGGAAAGCAGGTCAAAAAAACTCGGCAGGCACTTCAGGGATTAGGCACTGCCTATTATCACATCTCAAGGCTGAATTTAAAAACAAAGAAGGTTGAACTTGTCAAAAGATCTCGAAAAATGGATTTGGATATAAAAGATAATATTGCAGATTGGGATCCTCAGTTTAAGATTATTGAAGGTGTGATAGCAGAACCGTTTGTACAGAAGTATATAGATTTTTTTGATTTACAAACCATGGCGGCACGGCTCCATAATAAAGAATCTATGTCTTCCGAATTCAAAAAAAAGGATGGAGCATGGTTTCTTTCCATGGTTGTTCCTCAGAGCTATGATAAAAATGGAAAGGTTACATCAGTTCTGATTGCAAATCGAGATGTGACAGAAGAAAAACTGCGGGAATTAAGACAAGAGGAAGAATTGCGGGAAGCTAAATTAAAAGCAGAATGTGCAAATAAAGCAAAATCATCATTCCTGTTCAATATGTCTCATGACATCAGGACTCCTATGAATGCAATTATTGGTTATGCAGATCTGGCATCCAGACATTTGAAAGAAACAGAAAAACTTGGCAGATATCTTGAAACAATACAAATATGCGGAGAAAGACTTTTGTCGTTACTCAGTAATGTTCTGGATCTTGCAAGGATTGAAAATAATAAGATCGAAATGGAATATGATGTTTCGGATGTCCATGAAAACTTTGAAAATTGTGTCGCTATGTTCCAACAGCTGGCAGAAAGTAAAAATCAGACAATCTCTCTGACGGAACAAATTATGTATCCGTATGTATATATGGATGCACCACACTTATCAGAAATCTGTTTCAACATTATAAGCAATGCTATAAAGTATACAAATACAGGAGGTACGATATCCTGTGATGTTGTACAGAAATCCTGTGAAAAAGATGACTGGTGCAATATGATCATCACCATTACCGATAATGGAATTGGTATGTCTGAAGATTTTCAAAAGCACATTTTTGAAATTTTTGAAAGAGAACGTAACTCTACAGTCAGTCATATTGAGGGCAGCGGCATCGGAATGGGTATTACGAAAAAGCTTGTAGATCTCATGGATGGCACAATAGAAGTGAAAAGCAAGCAGGGTGAGGGATCCATATTTACAGTGACTGTTCCTTGCAGAAAAGCGTCAAAAGAAGATTCTATGATGAAGAAAAAAAGTAATCTGCGTAATAAGAATTGCCTGAACGGCGTTCGGATTTTATTAGTCGAAGATAATGAGATCAACGCAGAAATCGCAACGGAGCTATTGACGGAAGAAGGCTGTATTGTTGAGACTGCAAATGATGGTGTTGCATGCATTGACATGATTGAAAAGGCTGATGCTGATTATTACAAGATGATCCTTATGGATATTCAGATGCCGGTTATGAATGGATATGATGCCACATTAGCCATTCGAAAGATGAAGGATACTAAAAAAGCCGGGATTCCAATTATTGCGATGACTGCCAATGCCTTCGCGGAAGATACACAAAAGATTCTTTCTGTTGGAATGAATGCTCATATTGCAAAGCCTGTTGATATGAATATTCTTGTTCCAACAATGATGAAATATTTATAAAGAACATAAAGAAACAACATACCGCTAAGGCTCTTATGAAATGGTAGAAGCCCCCACTATTTTGTGGGGGCTTTGAAAAATTTATTTATTATGCTTCACCAGTGCTTTGAGGTCTTCTTCCGGTGTGGTAATAGGTGCAATACCATAATTTTCTACCAGAAAATTCAAAATATTAGGAGAAAGGAATGCCGGAAGAGAAGGACCAAGACGGATATTTTTGATACCCAGATGCAGGAGGGTTAACAGGATACAGACTGCTTTCTGTTCATACCAGGAGAGTACGAAGGAAAGCGGAAGCTCATTTACAGAACATCCAAATGCATCTGCAAGTGCCACAGCAACCTGGATCGCACCATAAGCATCATTACACTGTCCCATATCCATCAGTCGTGGCAGACCACCGATCTCTCCCAGATCGAGATCATTGAAACGGAATTTTCCACATGCCAGGGTGAGGACAATACTGTCAGAAGGTGTCTGCTTCACAAATTCCGTATAATAGTTTCGACCTGGCTTGGCACCGTCACAGCCGGCAACCAGGAAGAAATGGCGGATCGCGCCTGATTTTACAGCTTCTACCACAGTACCTGCATGGGACAGGATAGCTGCATGACCAAAACCGGTTGTCACTTTTTTACCACCGTTGATACCGGAGAACATCTGATCTTCTTTGTAACCACCCAGCTCCAGTGCTTTTTCAATAAGCGGTGTGAAATCTTTCTTCTCGTCAATATGGACAGCTCCTGGGAAGGCAACTACTTCTGTTGTAAATACTCTGTCAGCGTAGCTGCTTTTTGGAGGCATCAGACAGTTGGTAGTGTAGAGGATCGGGGCCGGAAGATGGTCAAATTCTTTCTGCTGATTCTGCCATGCAGTTCCGAAATTGCCTTTCAGGTGAGAGTATTTCTTTAAGAATGGATAGGCATGGGCAGGGAGCATTTCACCATGTGTATAGATATTGATTCCTTTTCCCTCAGTCTGTTCAAGCAAAAGCTGCAAATCTTTCAGATCATGTCCGGTCACGACAATAAAAGGCCCTTTTTCTACCGTAAGTGTAACATCAGTTGGCTCTGGTGTTCCATAGGTTTCTGTATTTGCCTTATCAAGAAGTGCCATGCACTTCAGATTGATCTCTCCTGTTTTGAGTACTGTGGAAAGCAGTGCTTCTGTGCTTTCTTCATAACCGATCTTAGATAATGCCTCGCAGAAGAACTGATTCACTTCGGCATCTTCATAATTCAGAACATTTGCATGATAGGCATAGGCAGCCATTCCGCGGATACCAAAGAGAATAAGAGATTTCAAGGAGCGGATATCTTCATTGGCATTCCACAGCTGCTGAAGATCATATTCCTTTGTTCTGCAGTCAGGAGCCAGCCTTTCTTTTTCAGCTCTGACTTTTTGTATCATATTTTCGATTGCTGCATTGTCAAAACTTACATTTGTAACTGTAGTAAACAGTCCTTCGATTATGATCTGTCCGGTCCTTTTTGAAATAGTTTCCGTGCTGTCGGCAGCTTTAGCCAGACTGATCAACGCACCTGTCAGTTCGTCCTGTAATTTCGCTGTATCTGCTTTTTTTCCGCAGACACCGGCATTTCCTGTACAGCCGGTACATCCGACTGTCTGTTCACACTGAAAACAAAACATTTTTTTATCCATTATTGTATTCTCCTTTTATTCTGTGATTTTTCCGAAGGATCTTTCTTATTATTTTATCCTCGGCCAGTAGTATTTATCCTTGGTTTCTGTTAGGAGTATAGTATAATAATTACAACGTGTATGTTTGATTTCCAACAGGAGGATTAATTTTGAAAAAATATTTATCCATTCTAAGAACGAGCCCTTTCTTTAAAGGTCTTACTGATAATGAGATATTATCCATACTGCATTGTGTAAATGCAGCAACGATCTCCAGAAAACGGGATTCTTATATTTTCAGAGCCGGAGACTCTACTGAAGTAATGGGACTTGTGGTGTCAGGCTGTGTTCTTGTTATTCAGGAAGACCTGTGGGGACATCGGAATATTCTGTCAAAATGTCATGCAGGAGATTTTTTTGGTGAACCATATGCAGCAAGTCCGGGAGCTGTTCTGAATGTCAGTGTGGTAGCAGACGAGGATTGTGAGATTATTTTATTAAATGTTCAAAGGCTTCTGGTTTCCTGCCCAACAGTATGTGACCATCATCAGAAGCTGATCCGTAACCTGGTCGGGGTCCTGGCAAATAAGATCCTGATCCTCAACGATAAGATCACACATGTTGGCAAGCGAACGACAAGGGATAAGCTGCTGTCCTATCTGTCGTCGGTATCTATCAGACAGGCATCGTTATCCTTTGATATTCCTTTTGACCGGCAGCAGCTGGCAGATTATCTTTGCATTGACCGTGCGGCAATGTCTTCGGAGATATCAAAGCTGCAAAAAGAAGGGCTTATAAAAACAAACAGAAACCATTTTGAGCTGACTGTCTGTAATGATACGGATTCAGGAATAAAAATGTGATATACATCACGGAAAACGATAAACTTTTTCATTATAATACAAAAGGAAAGCGAGACAAGAGTAGTTTATTATCAGAAACTGCAAAAGCTATACCAGTGAGGTTGATACAATGGGACAGATAACACTCAGGGAACTGGAGAAGATGGATTTTTTTAAAGAAATCCCAAAGGATATTCTGCAGAACCTGCTTAATGAAAGTAAAGTTGTTTCTTATAAGAAAAAAGAAGTGATTTTTCATTCACGCAGCAGAACCAAAACAGTATATTTTGTGTATTCCGGCGAAGTGATGCTTTATAATCTGACCAAGCATGGAAATCGAAAGGTGATTTTTATCCTGGGAAAAGGACGGCTTTTAAATCAGAGCATTGTAAGCAAAAAGCCGAATGCACTTTTTTGTGAGGCTGCCTGTCCGGTGCAGGTGATAGAAATTGCAGAAAAACAGTTTCTTCAGCTTATGGAACAGAGCCATGCTTTGACAAGATCTGTTCTGAGAGAGTATGAGAGAAATCTCTGGCGAATGGGGCACCAGCTAAAGAATACGACCGGAAACATGCAGATGGAGCGAAAAATAGCTGCAAAATTATGGAAGCTCGGTCGTGATTTTGGCGTAGATACGGAAGACGGGGTGATGATAGATATTGATCTTACCATTACCCTGATGGCTGATCTGGTTGGTGCACCAAGGGAAAATGTATCTCGTGCCTGTAAGGTTCTTACGGACAGAGGTCTGATCTGTTATGGCAATAAGCGATTTATTCTGATAGATTTTGATGGTCTTGCAAAATTTTATAAAATGTGATTATGAGAAAGGGGTATCTGATGGGAAAACGAGTCAGCAGTGATGAGATGCAGAATATTTTTAAAATTTTGCAGAAATCCTATGATGTGTATGGACCGAAAATTTACCAGGGGACAGGATGCTTTTCAGATACAGATGTAGTTCGTTATGGTCTGCTGAACAGCTGGGAAGAGATTGTCTGGAATCAGAAGTCGGATTACAGCTTTAAGGAGGTACTGCTTCCGATTTCTGAGACGATTCTTTATTTTACGGAGAATGAGATGAAAACAGCAGACGGAGCAGCAAGACAGCGGTTGATTTTCTTAAAAAGCTGTGATTTTCATGCCCTGAAACGCCTGGACGACATGTATTTGAAAAATGGTGCAGAGGATTATTATTACAGAAGAATGCGGGAAAATACAGTTTTTGCTGTGATGGGGTGTAAGGAATCCGGAAAAAATTGTTTTTGCGTAAGTATGGGAACGAATCGTTGTGAAGAATATGATATGTATATTTTTCAGGATGAAAATGGATGTTACATGGAGCTGAAATGCAGAGAACTGGAAGAATTATTATGGGATTATGGACAGAATGTTCAGGAGAAACCGATTTTTGTGGAAAATAATGAGGTTCATGTAGAGGTTCCGGAAAAACTTCCAAATATAATTCACCAGGATTCCATGTGGCAGGAATATGGCAGTCGATGTATTGGCTGTGGACGCTGTAATTTTGTCTGTCCTACGTGTACCTGTTTTACTATGCAGGATATTTTTTATAAAGATAATCCAAAGGCCGGAGAGCGTCGTCGTGTATGGGCTTCCTGCCAGGTAGATGGATATTCTGATATTGCCGGAGGACACAGCTTCCGCCAAAGTCAGGGTGAAAGAATGCGTTTTAAGGTATTACATAAAATTTCAGATCATAAGAAAAGATTCGGATATCATATGTGCGTCGGCTGCGGACGTTGTGAAAATGTCTGTCCGGA
This sequence comes from Blautia sp. HA8986, assembly GCF_056504635.1. Lineage (NCBI taxonomy): Bacteria > Bacillati > Bacillota > Clostridia > Lachnospirales > Lachnospiraceae > Blautia > Blautia sp. HA8986. The sequence continues at coordinate 2,509,646 of NZ_JBWLUQ010000001.1, read as the reverse complement.
GTATATTTCCTATATTGCATGTCTTCAGAAACTGAAAGAAAAGGAGGGAAAGTGAGATGACGAATGAATATATTCCTTTCTTATCTAAGATAAAAGAAATCGTGAAGCATACAGAGACAGAATATACATTCCGTATGACATATGTGGGTGAAGTAAGACCGGGACAGTTTTTTGAAGTTTCTATTCCTAAATATGGTGAGGCACCGATTTCTGTCAGTGGCATAGGAGAAGATTATGTCGACCTGACCATACGTAAGGTTGGTAAGGTGACCGGAGAGATTTTTGAATTGAATGAGGGAAGCAGTTTTTTTATGCGTGGCCCGTATGGAAATGGTTTTGAGAAGGAGAATTATCAGGGAAAAGAACTGATCGTGGTAGCTGGTGGAACAGGAGTATCTCCTGTGAGAGGAGTGATCAGTTACTTCGGTGAGCATCCGGATGAAGTGAAAAAATTACACACGATCCTTGGGTTTAAATCGCCGTCAGATATTTTGTTCCGTGAGGATCTGAAGATCTGGGAACAGCAGATGGAGCTGATCCTGACAGTGGATTCCGCTGATGACGATTCTTATAGGACAGGACTTGTTACAAAATATATTCCGGAACTTGAGCTTGATAATATCCATGAGACTGCAGCTATTGTTGTCGGACCACCGGTCATGATGAAATTTGCAGTAGCAGAGCTTTTAAAGCTGGGAATGAAGGAAGAACAGATCTGGATATCTCAGGAGAGAAAAATGTGCTGTGGACTTGGTAAATGCGGACATTGTCGAATGAATGATACATATATTTGTCTGGATGGTCCGGTATTCTGTTATTCAGAAGGCAAAAAACTGTTTGATTAGGGGGGAGGAAATTGTAATGGATATCAATACAAAGAAACTGAAGAAAAATGCCTTCCGTGTATCAAAGGTCCGTGGGCTTACGGCTTCCAGAGTGCGTGTTCCGGGAGGGTGCTGTAATGCAGATGTTATGCAGCAGGTGGTGGATATTGCCAGAAAATATGGAAACGGACAGATCCATGTTACCACCCGTCAGGGATTCGAAATTGAAGGAATCCATATGGAAGATATGGATAAAGTTAATGAGATGCTTCAACCGATCATTGATAATCTTCAGATCAATCAAAATGAGGCAGGTACCGGGTATTCAGCATCAGGAACCAGAAATGTCTGTGCATGTATCGGAAACAGAGTCTGTCCTTTTGGAAATTATAATACAGCAGCTTTTGCGAAGAGAATCGAAAAGGCTATATTTCCTAATGATCTTCATTTTAAAATTGCACTTACAGGTTGTGCCAATGACTGTATCAAAGCAAGAATGCACGATTTTGGAATTATTGGTATGACAGAGCCACAATATGACCCTGATCGTTGTGTATCCTGTGGCGCCTGTGTAAAAGGCTGTGATAAGCTTTCGGTGGATGCGTTAAAGATGGATAATTACAGAATCGTGCGCAATGAAGAAAAATGCGTAGGCTGTGGAGTATGTGTGACAAAATGTCCGACCAGAGCATGGACCAGAAGCGAAAAGAAATATTATCGTCTGACACTTATGGGACGAACAGGAAAGAAAAATCCACGCCTGGGAGAAGATTTTTTGATCTGGGCAGATGAAGACACCATCATCAAAGTTATCCTGAACACCTATAAATTTGTAAAAAAATATATTGATCCAAGTGCGCCTGGTGGCAAGGAACATGTGGGATATATTATTGACCGTGTAGGGTTTGCAGAATATAAAAGGTGGGCATTGGATGGTGTAGTGCTTCCGAAGGAAACGATAGTGAAAGATAATATTTACTGGAGCGGAATACATTACAGATAATTATAAATAAGATAATTCCAATATAAGGAATTTTGCAAAAGAAGGTTGAACGGAAAAAAATTGCCTGTCTAAAATGATGCTATTGTTATAAGCTTTCTTAAGTGATATACCGAATATACACAGGGAAAGAAACCATGTGAAATTACAGTTTTGTTTTCACATGGTTTCTTTTATATACAGAGGTTAGTTTACACTAACAGAAGAGGGCGGATTGCTTTTGCAACCGTCGATTTTTCTTTACCAGGAATCCACACGATGGTATTATGGTATGTATAAAGAACCTATAAAATCAGTTGTTGAGAAACAGGGAGGATAAAAATGATCATTAGAAAAGCAGAAGAAAAAGATATTCCGAGAATCCTGGAATTGTTAGGGCAGGTGCTGCAGATTCATGCAGATATAAGGCCTGATATTTTTATTCCAGCCACAACAAAATATAAGACAGACGAATTAGCAGAGCTTCTGAAAAACGAAGAAAAGCCAATATATGTTGCAGCAGATGAGGCTGATGTTTGTGTGGGATATGCATTCTGTCAATTACAGGAGCAGCCTTTTTCAAACAATATGGTGCCGTTTAAGTCTCTTTTTATAGATGATCTGTGTGTCGATCAGGAGGCACGAGGTCAGCATATTGGGGAAAGCCTGTTTGAATATGTAAAAAACGAAGCAAAGCAGCTGGGATGCTATGAAGTAACATTGAATGTATGGGCAGGTAATATTTCAGCAGAAAAATTTTATGAGAAAATGGGAATGCGGACAAAAGAAAGGCAGCTGGAATATATATTATAAGGCGGTTCGCTTGTTCAGGGAAAATTTGTTTCATAAAGTGCGGCATCTGCATAGCACATGAGCTGTGAACGGCTGGATGCAAATGGGATCATGTTAGGGAGAATACTGAAAAAACCTCGCGGTTTTGTAAGGTATATGATATACTGTTCTCTATAAGTAAATAGCTTATAGGAATTCACTGAGGACCTGAGTAGTGCTGCAAAACCGGTCCTGGACAGATGAGAATTTCCTTCCACTCAATGACAGGATGGAGCTGTATTTTGAGGACTTCGATATGGACGGATTGCCTGCGAAAGATGAGTCAGTCAGGCATTTTGTCAGATATGCCACAGGATTATAAATTCTAAGAACTAAGGAAGAACTGTTGTATGTTAAATAAAAAAGATTTCTTGAAATATGCATCAAAATTAGCATTTCCGATCATGATTCAAAATCTGATCGGAACACTGGTAAATGTTGCTGATACCGTAATGCTGGGATATGTAAGCCAGACTGCCATGTCGGCTTCGTCCCTTGCCAACCAGTATACATTTATTCTTTTCTGTTTATATTACGGCATGGCCACAGGTACCTCGGTTTTATGTGCCCAGTACTGGGGAAAGGGGGATAAAAAGACAGTAGAAAAGATTCTCGGCCTGGCAGAGAGAATCTCGCTGATCGTTTCTCTTGTATTTTTCGTTATCTCCTTTTCCATGCCGACTACGATTATGAAGATTTTCACAAACAGTCCGGATACTATTGCTGCCGGCAGTGAATATTTGAAGGTAATCTCATTTTCCTTTATGTTTATGGGATTCTCTCAGGTTTTTATGAGTGCTCTTCGAAGTGTCGGAAAAATAATGATACCTTCTGTTACATACATTGTATCTCTTTGTGTCAATGTGCTTTGTAATGCCTCCTTTATCTTTGGATTGTTTGGACTTCCAAAGCTTGGCGTTACAGGTGTTGCTCTTGGTACTGTTATTGCCAGAATCGCAGAGGTATTGATTTGTCTCATCTATTCATTAAACAGCTCCGATGTCAGATTCCGGATAAAATATTTCTTTGCAAAATCTGGTATTCTGTTTCGGGACTTTATGAAAATTGCCTCTCCGGCTGTAATAAATGATGTTGTCTGGAGCTTTGCCAGCTCAGCATTTGCAGCGATTCTTGGCCACATTGGTGATGATATGGTTGCCGCAAATGCCGTTGCTGTTATGGTGGTAAATATTGGTGCTATCGCCTGTCGCGGCTTTGCCAACGCTACTACCATTATTATCAGCCAGGAGCTTGGTAAAGACCATAAGGATACAGCAAGAGAATATGGGAAACGTATGCTGATAATAACAATTATTGTAAGTCTGATCGGATGTGCCATTATTTTGGCAGTCCGTCCTATGATACTTGATTTCTACCGGGATAAACTGACAGAGACAGCCATTTATTATCTTGGCATTTTTATAGTTATGACCACCTGGCGTCTTGTGGGAGAGGGTATCAATACCTGTCTTATATGCGGCTGTTTCAGAGGCGGTGGTGATTCCAGGTTTGGAATGATCGTGGATTCCATATTTATGTGGCTTGTTGCAGTTCCTCTTACTTTCCTTGCAGCATATGTTTTAAAACTGCCGCCTGTCTGGGTATATTTTATAATGACTCTGGATGAGTTCGAAAAAATGCCTGTGGTATTCATCCACTATTTCAGAAATAAGTGGCTTACGAACATTACCAGAGATTTTGACTGATCATGTGGCTGCAGCTATCAGAACTGTATAGATCAACGGAGACTTACCGGACGATGAGAGAAGAAATACTTGGAATTTTAATAAAATTTAAAGGGATATATTGACGTGGTAAACTTATGGTATTATTCTTATCAAAGAAAATAAAATAATAAAGAGCAAAACGGTTGAAAAGCCGTGACGCAAAGCCAAATGGGACTAAAGTCAGAGAAATTGACCATGTCAGCCGGTTGCCACTGTTTTTATATGAATAAAGATGTGATAAAGAGAAATGCCAGCATTTTTTATGCTATATAAATATGTGATGATTTAGAAAAAACATAGCAAGGGCACCTGCAGACTTATCTGACAGGTGCCTTTTTTTCGTGGCTGGAATTAATGAAAAGCAGAATGGATCAGGATAGCAATAGCATAAGATGGGGGAGAATTTCTAAGAAATGAGTTGTATAAGGAACTATGAAGATAAAATATATTCTTCAAACATGACAGCACTTGGAGATAATGTATTTGAGGCACTTCAGAAAACAATAGTAAATAATGGTGGAGTAGGCACGATCACGGGCTATTTTGATTCAGAGCTGACTATTTTGTCAGTAAGTGAACTGTTGTTATATAATATTGGTTATACATATGAGTCTTTTATGAAGCAGACAAAAGGTTCCCTTAAGAATCTTTTTTACGGTGAAAATGTCAGCTTTCTGGATGAAGAACGTTTCCCCTTTATCAAAGGGAGAGGAGAAGGGCGGATTCTTACAGCAGACGGATCTCCGATCAATGTGTATCTTTATAAGGAGAATACAACAGATAAGAATGGTCAGGAAATCTGGGCGATGTCTGTACAGGTTAACTGGGAATATGAGAATCTGACCCTGATAAACGGAGCAATCTGTTCCGGACACTGGTATTTTGATTGTGACGAAAACGGCAAAATCGTTGATGTAAGCTGGAGTCATGCTTTTCGAAGAATGCTGGGCTATCAAGATATTCTGGATTTTCCGAATAAACTTGATTCCTGGTCAGAGCTTTTGCACCCGCAGGATAAAGAAAGGGTGATGAATCAGCTTTATTCAGCGATTGCAGATAGGACCAATCAGATAAAATATAATGTAGAATACCGTCTCAGAATGAAGGATAACAGATATCAGTGGTTTCGTGCATCAGCAGAAGTGATACGCCGCGTGGATGGTACGGCCAACAGGATTGCGGGAATTTTTGTTAATATCGATACAGAGAAAAAAAGAATTATACAGGAACAGAAGTTAGCTGCCCTTCACCGTGCTTTTACAAAGTCGAATTTATGCGAATATTATGTAAATCTGGAAAAAAATTCTTTTGATACCTTTAAGGTGGAAGCTTCTTTGATGACTGCATTTGAAAAAAGCCATACCTGGGATGAACTTATCAGTCATTTTGTAGAATATTATGTTATAGATGAGAACAAAAAGGCAGTAACAGATTTCTATAATCGTTCTTATATCGCAGAAAAATTAAAGGGTCTGGAGACGGAGCTGAGTTTGGAATGCCGTATCATACTGAACGGAAAAGAACGCTGGGTACGCAATGTGATCATGCGTGGTGAAATAGAAGATTCTGAATATGCCATGATTTTCCTCAGAGATATTACAGAGGCAAAGGAAGAAAATATAAAGCTGCAAAAAATGGCTTCTGATAATGCTAACAAGGAACAGCTGATCCAGAGTATGGTGCGTCTGGTTGACCGTTTTGCTGTCTGTGATCTGAAAAATGACAGGTACAGATTTTATAATCTGAAGGGGCAGATGATCTATAAACCGCTGGGCAGATACAGTGAGTTTCAGGAGCAGCTTCTTGTAAATTATAAAACTATGAAACCACTGGAACCAATGGATATGCTGCTTTCACCGGAAAATATCTGTAAAAATCTGACCGGAGAAAATGATATTTATAAATTTGAATATTGTTCCCGAAATGAAGATGTTTATAAAATCGCTTCCTTTATCCCATTGGAATGGGAGGCTGAAAAGCCGGTAAAGGTATTGTGGGTTTCCATGGATGTATCTCAGGAGAAAAAGGCAGAGATTGAATCTCACAAAGCTCTGAAGGATGCATACAAGGCAGCAGAAAATGCCAGCCGTGCGAAGTCAGAGTTCCTTTCTAATATGTCTCATGATATCCGGACTCCGATGAATGCCATTGTCGGACTGACTGCGATCGCAGGTGCGAATATTGATAATAAGGCCAGAGTGATGGAATGTCTGTGTAAGATCACGAAATCAAGCCGCCATTTGCTGGGGCTGGTAAATGAAGTACTGGATATGGCACGCATTGAAAGCGGAAGGATGTCACTGTCAGAGGAAGATTTCAGTCTGCCTGAACTGGTAGATAATCTTGTTACACTTACAAAACCGAGTATAGACGAGCATAAGCATGCTCTGGAAGTGCATGTCAGACACATTGAACATGAGGCTGTTTGCGGTGACAGTCTGAAAATCCAGCAGCTGTTTGTAAACCTGTTGAGTAATGCTATCAAATATACTCCGGATGGAGGAAATATTACGTTTTCCATTGAGGAAATACCAAATGGATTTTCGGAGCTTGGCTGTTATGAGTTTATCATCGAGGATAACGGGATCGGTATGTCACCTGAATTTCAGAAGATCATGTTTGAGCCCTTCAGCCGTGCAGACGATCAGAGAACTACCAGGATTCAGGGAACAGGTCTTGGTATGGCAATTACCAGAAATATTGTGAATCTGATGAATGGCAGCATCAAGGTTGACAGTGCACTGAACCGGGGAACAAAGATAACAGTAACTATTTTTCTGAAGCTTCAGGAAAGTGAAAAAGAGCAGGAAAAGGAACTGGCCGAACTTCCGGTTCTGGTTGTGGATGATGATAAAATCTGTTGTGAAAGTACAGTGGCAACTTTGAGTGAAATAGGAATTGCCGGTGAATGGGTGCTTTCCGGGAAAGAAGCGGTACAAAGATGTTATGAGCACCACGAAAAAAAAGAAGATTATTTTGCCATAATCCTGGACTGGAAGATGCCGGAGATGGATGGAATTGAAACCGCCCGCCAGATCAGAAAACGTATTGGAAGTGATATTACGATCATTCTCCTGTCTTCTTTTGAATTCAGTGAGATTGAGGAGGAGGCAAAGGCAGCAGGTGTAGATGCTTTTATAGCAAAACCGCTGTTTCGATCCAGGCTGACTGCTACACTGAGACGATTTGTTTCAGAAAAAAAAGAAAAGACAGCAAGGGATTATCTGGAAAGCGCAGATTACAGCGGAAAACGAATTTTACTGGTGGAAGATAATGAATTAAACAGAGAAATTACTTCTGAGATTCTGCAGATGACAGGTGTTGAAGTCGAATATGCCGAAAATGGAAAGATCGCAGTGGAAAAGGTTCTGAATGCTCCTGCAAACAGGTATGATCTTGCATTTATGGATATTCAGATGCCCGTTATGAACGGCTATGAGGCAACAGCTGCTATCCGTGGGTTATCGGGTGAACGAGGACAGCTGCCGATTGTTGCCATGACTGCAAACGCCTTTGCTGAAGATGTACAGATGGCAAAAAATGCAGGAATGAATGGGCATATCGCGAAACCACTGGATGTAAAGAAGCTGAGCGAAATTTTGAAAAAATGGCTGTAAATTATTATATAAAATATCGGAGCTGCTGACAGGCAGAAAACGAAATAAAGTACTTGATTTTGATAGCGTGCTTGCTACCGATGACGGAATTGCAGTCATTGCGGTTAAATATGCAAAGCATGATTTCTGTGCATCGCGAAGCGCGTTGCTGGTCACGGAGTGAATAGTAACTGTTGTTGAGAAAACAGGAAAAAGAGTTTCACAGTTCTGATGGAACAGCATACGTGCATGTGGTACAATAAAAATAAAGACGAACAGTTTTGTCAGATGAATACAGATAAGTGTATAACAAAGAGGTTATGAACAGGATATAGATGCTTATTTTGCTGTAGGAAGGTGGGATTATAGTTGTATGAACATACAGATTTTTGGAACAAAGAAGAGTTTTGACAGTAAGAAAGCAGAACGTTATTTCAAGGAACGGGGAATTAAATATCAGTTTGTGGATATGAAGGAAAAAGGCCTGAGCAAAGGTGAATTTAACCGAATCAAGTAAGTCCCTGCTTCAATTGCGAGGAGCAATAAGCAGTGGGTGGGACTTACTTGTATCAGGAGGGGTACAAGCCCCTCCTGATAAACTGCGGAGCAGTTATTCGGTTATGAGCAAGTAGCGAAAGCGGATTGCGAATATCCGATTGACTTCTGTATGCCAGGCTGTGGGCGGTTATGAGAAACTGATCGATGAGAACTGCAAGGATAAAGATCTGCTGGCACTGATCAAATATATTGCAGAGGAAGACCGTGCAGAAAAAATTCTTGAAAATCAGAAAGTGCTGAAACTTCCCATCGTCAGAAACGGAAAACAGGCCACGGTGGGATATCAGCCGGATGTATGGAAAAACTGGAAGTAAGGAAAGAGAGGAAAAGAAAATGAGTAAAATCGTAAATATTACATCAAAAGAGGATAAAGAGCAGAAGCTGCAGGATATTGCAAATTCCCTGCAGGAATTGAAAGAAGTTATGGCAGAGGTGATCGAGGCCTACGAAGAAGAAAATGCAGATAACAGAAAAATGGATACACTGACAGAAGCACTGGATGCGTTGGAGGATGCTTACGATGCAGTTAGTGATGTGATGCTGGACGAGCTGTAAAGAAACAGAGAGAAGATATAAGCTGCAGAGCGGTTATCCGGTGTGCTTTGTGGTGTATGGAAGTAATAAGCTGGAAGAGCGTATGCAGCTACGGCTGGAAGTGATAAAAAGTTTGCGGAGGAAAGTTCCGGGACAGAATTTGCTGCCGCAGAAATCCTGCAAAGAGTGTCATGATGGAATGTCTGGTTGACCAATAGAAAAGATGTTGGAATGATTTTCAGGAGGTAAGAACATGGGAGCTTTGATCGAGACAGTAATGGGCGATATTACAAAGGTTACAGATGTTGAAGCGATTGTTAATGCTGCGAACAACAGTCTTCTTGGCGGAGGTGGTGTAGACGGCGCAATTCACCATGCAGCAGGACCGGAATTGCTGAAAGAGTGTGCAGGCCTGCATGGATGTAAAACAGGTCAGGCGAAGCTTACAGGGGCTTACAGGCTGCCATGTAAATACGTGATCCATACAGTGGGGCCAATCTGGCATGGAGGAGACAGTGGAGAACCGGAAGATTTGAGAAATGCCTATCATAATTCTCTACAGGTGGCATCAGATCATGGAATCCGCAGGATCGCATTTCCGTCCATATCCACAGGAGTATATCACTATCCTTTAGAAAAAGCAGCCCGTATTGCTGTAAAAACAGTAAAAGAATTCTGTGAAGCAAATCCCGGCCAGTTTGATGTTGTACGATTTGTTCTGTTCAATGAGAGAACGTTGAAAGCATATGAGGATGTTTTATCTGCCTGATGAAAGCTTGTCTGAATACAAATGAATGTCTTACTGAAAATGTTTTGCTGAAGTGGACAGGATGGAGGAACTTTAATAGTGAAATGTAAAGTGCTGAGGATAGAAGAAGATATCGATTTTGGCTGTGAAGAACGGCAGCCAGGGGCAGAACTTATGTCGGTAGTTCTTCTGGAAAATGAGGATGGACAGGAGATCAGTCTGCGGCACAACGACAGGCTGCTGTATGAGGGAGATATTAATGAAGGTGATACGGTCATGCTGGATGAGAACCGTGAATTAAAAAAAGTGTAATTGTAATATCTGACCGCTATGTGTTTCACGTGAAACATATGGCGGCTTTTATATACGCTTTTATAGTGAAAACGATTGCAAAAAAAGCTCAGTACACATTCTTGACAGTCACAGACAGAAAAAGTAAAGTATAACGTGAAAATAAAAGAAAGGAAATCCATCTGAGGTATGAAGAAAAAAGCATTTAAAGCAGCTTTGCCATACACTCTGCCTATTTGTGTGGGGTTTCTGTTTCTGGGCATGTCCTATGGTTTTATGATGCGAAGCAAGGGCTTTTCTTTTGTATATCCGTTGTGCATGAGCTTTTTTATTTACGCAGGATCTATGGAGTTTGTTACGGCGAATCTACTTTTATCAGCGTTTAATCCGGTATATGCGTTCTTTCTTACGTTAATGGTAAATGCGAGACATCTGTTCTATGGTATTTCCATGCTGGAAAAGTACAAAAATACAGGCTGGAAGAAGTTTTATCTTATCTTTGGCATGTGTGATGAGTCATTTACTGTTAACTGTACTGTAGACCCGCCGGAAGATGTGGACAGAGGCTGGTTTATGTTTTTTGTTAATGCACTGAATCAGTTTTACTGGGTGACTGGAGCGACAGCAGGGGCACTTCTGGGGTATGTGATCCATTTCAATACAACTGGTATTGAATTCGTTATGACTGCATTGTTTGTGGTTATGTTCATCAATCAATGGGAAGAAGCAAAGGATCATAAGTCGGCACTGGTAGGAGTGGCATGCTCGGTGATATGCCTGATGATTTTCGGAAGTGATAATTTTATACTTCCGGCTATGGCATCTATTATTCTGTGTTTTGTGGGAATGAAAAAACATGATGAGAATAAAAGAAAAGAGAGACTGGGAAAGGCTGAGAAGACGATATCATAGCAATAAAGCAGACTGCATGACGAAAGGAAATATAAAATGACAATAACACAACAGATTGTAACTATCGCAGTGGTCGTTCTGGGTACGATGACAACACGTTTTCTGCCGTTTCTTATCTTTCCGGAAGGAAAAGAACCGCCTGCAGTGATCACATATCTCGGCACTGTGTTGCCGTATGCAGTGATCGGACTGCTGGTAGTGTACTGTATGAAGGATGTTCCGGGAAGCGGCCATTATGGTGTTCCGGAGCTGATCACAATTGTATTTATTGCAATACTGCATAAGTGGAAGAGGAGTACGCTGCTTAGTATTGGGGGTGGAACTGTGCTGTATATGCTGCTTGTACAGATGGTATTTTAACCGAATCAAGTAAGTCCCCTGCTTCAATTGCGAGGAGCAATAAGCAGTGGGTGGGACTTACTTGTATCAGGAGGGGTACAAGCCCCTCCTGATAAACTGCGGAGCAGTTATTCGGTTATGAGCAAGTAGCGAAAGCGGATTGCGAATATCCGATTGACTCGAATCGAGGAAGTTTCTGTGAGACTGTGAAAGGTAATAATAATTTCTGGGAGCACTATAATAAGCAGTAGATGGAGACTTACCTTTATCAGGATAAGCAAGCAGTGGATGTGGATGATTTTATCGGATGCCTGACAGAAATCAATCAATAGTCTTTTGCCTGACTGTGAAAAACAGTCAGCAGAGGACTTTTTTTATGCGTTAAGTGCATTTCGGCATAAATTCTATGGGAAAACAATGATGTCCGTAATATACGCACAAATGTATTTCTTTCTTGCTGCAAAAATATTGAAATATAAGGGGTGAAATCTCAAAAATGGATGTATCTCGGGAGCTTATGGGAGTAATTCTTATAGTTTATAGTCCCTCTTTTATATATTCTCTCTATGAATCAGCCGGTTTTTCTGCCTTAATCTGTGATTGTCTGTTATGGAAATAACGAAAATGAGTATCTTTTGAGCTGATATTGAATGAAAAACAACAACATAATATGCGAAATTTTAAACAAAAATCAGCTAATACAAGACTTCCTAATGTAAATTAAAAAAGGATAGAAAGTGTGAATAAATTAACATGTATTTTTAAACAACATACTCAAGATATAACCATGACATATTGACAAAAATTAAAATAAATGATAATATGTGACCATAACAAAGAAAAACGACACAATATAAATATAACCATGAAACAAAATCAAAAAATGAAAGGGGTATTGTTAAAAATGGCTGAAATTAAAAAAATGGGTTACTGTGTAAACGGTGAGTGGAAAGAGTCCAAAGCAGAGAAATATATGGATGTAACAGATTCCAGTACAGGCGAGGTGATTGCACAGGTTCCCTGCTGTACACCAGATGAGGTGGAGGAGGCGATTGCATCTGCACAGGCTGCATATCCGGAATGGTCAGCACTTTCACTGGCTAAGAGACAGCAGTACATGTTTAAATGGAGAGATATCCTTTATGCACATAAAGAAGAGCTTTCCGTGCTTTGTGCGAAAGAACTCGGAAAGAATATTAAAGAAGCAAGAGGAGATGTTCAGAAAGCGATCGAGCCTACAGAAGAGGCCTGTGCACTTCCGACCATGATCCAGGGTGATGCTGCAATGCAGGTAACAACAGGCTATGATACAGCTACATATCGTAAACCACTTGGAGTAACTGCTGGTATTGTTCCGATGAACTTCCCTGCAATGATCCCCTGGGGCTGGATGGTTCCGCTTTCCATCGCATGCGGAAATACAGTCGTACTGAAAGCGAGCTCCCAGACACCGCTTACATCTATGAGAATCATGGAGCTCTTTTACAAAGAAGGTGGATTCCCGAAGGGAGTTGTAAACCTTGTAACCTGCAGCCGTGTAGAGGCCGATATCCTTCTTACAGATGAGAGGGTAAAAGCTGTCACATTCGTAGGAACAACAGGTGTTGGTAAACAGGTATATTCCAAAGCAGCAGCTCATGGTAAACGTGTTCAGGCTCAGTGTGAAGCTAAGAACCATGCACTTGTTCTTGAGGACTGTAACCTTGAGGCAACTGTAAATGCTATCATCAACTCTACATATGGATGTGCCGGTATGAGATGTATGGCTCTTCCGGTTGTATGCGTACAGGAGAGTATCGCAGACGAGTTCGTTGCACTTCTTAAGAAGAAAGCAGAAGCTATGAAACTTGGATGTGCTTACGATGAAGATACAGACCTTGGCCCGGTTGTAAACGCCGGACATAAAGAGAAAATCTGCAGCTGGATCCAGAAAGGTATTGATGAGGGTGCAGAGCTTGTTCTTGACGGACGTAATGTAGTAGTTCCGGGATATGAGAACGGATTCTTTGTAGGGCCGACAATCCTTGATCATGTAACATCGGAAATGACAGTAGGAAACCGAGAGATCTTCGGACCTGTTACATGTATCAAACGTGTGAAAGATTATGAAGAGGGAATCAGGGTCATGAATGCTAACCCGTTTGCAAATGGTTCCTGTATCTTTACACAGAGCGGATACTACAGCCGTAAATTTGCTATGGAAACAGACGGCGGTATGGTAGGAATCAACGTTGGTATTCCGGTTCCGACAGCATACTTCCCATTCTCCGGAAATAAAGATTCTTTCTTCGGTGATCTTCATGTTCTCGGAAGAGATGGATATCGTTTCTTCACAAGAGCAAAAACAGTTACAACTCACTGGTTCGACGAGGCTGCCGGAAAGAGAAAAGTCGGCACATGGGAAGGAAGTACTGAGGCATAATACAGACCTCGTGAATAAATCTATGTTAATACAGAGCGGATTATAAAGATCCGCTCACAAGATAAAATCCTCTGATGAAATAAGCATATTCAAAAATAATGCACCTGCTGAATTCTTGGCAGGTGCATTATTTTTTGATAAAAGCTGATCAGTCGATAGTCATAACCCGGATTCCGTGATCCTGACAGAAGCTGTCGTATTCTTCGGGCAGGGTCTGGTCTGTAACAATACCATCCAGTTTTTCCATTGGAGAGTAAGTCATAAGTGAGATCCGGCCGAATTTGGAATGGTCGGCAAGAAGGATCAGGCTGTTGGCATTCTCTGCAATGGCTTTCTTGGTGATGTATTCTTCTGCACTGGCATTGGTGAGACCGCTCTTTATAGTAACGCCTGTACAGGCCATAAATGCCATGGAAATGTTGTAAGTCTTCAGATAATCATTGATATCCGGGCCTGTGAAGGACAGAGTTTTACGATTCAGTCTTCCGGGAACGGAGATGATATCCAGGTTAGGATAAGATGCTGCTTTGTTGAAGATAAGAAGACTGTTTGTAAGGATGGTGCAATGTTTGTCTGCAATATAATCGACCAGGTTCAGGCAGGTTGTGCCGGTATCAATATAGATGGTGTCGTCTTCAGCCACAAGCTCTGCGGCGCGGCGGCAGATTTCTTTCTTTTCTTCAGGGAAACGGCCGCCCCGTTCTTCGTAGGACAGAAGAGGAAGTGTCTGAGGGGTCTCAAGTGCGGCAACACCGCCGTATACCTTCATAATACTGCCACGTTTCAGAAGGATATCGACATCTCTTCTGATGGTGTTTTTTGATACGTTGAATGTTTCACATAATGTATCAAGAGAAGCGTTCTTGTGTTCCAACACATATTCTTCGATCATATCAAGTCGCTGTGATTTCATAGAGGTCTGCCTTCTTTCTGTTGGTTAAGTCTTGGTTATATTTTATCATAAAAAAAGGTGGAGATAAAGTGCTTTTATGCGAACATACCAGTTTTTTTGACTGCGAAATGAAGAATCAGAAAATCAGTGACATATGTTACGAAAAAACGGCTTGACGAAAAATTTTTTTGAATGTAATATGAAAACGGTTTTCAAATTCAAATTTTAACCGAATCAAGTAAGTCCCCTGCTTCAATTGCGAGGAGCAATAAGCAGTGGGTGGGACTTACTTGTATCAGGAGGGGTACAAGCCCCTCCTGATAAACTGCGGAGCAGTTATTCGGTTATGAGCAAGTAGCGAAAGCGGATTGCGAATATCCGATTGACGATTGAGTGATTATAGTACTCCCGGAAATTACTGCATCAGGTTCAGCTGTGCAGAACATGAATTGTCGGAATTGCTATAGTTGAAAGAGAGTGGCAGATATATGGAAGAAAAAATTAAATACAGTACCAGGCAGCAGAAATTGATTCTGGAATGTCTGCAGGAGCATGGAGATATTTTTTATACGATTGATCAGTTTATGGATATTCTTCGCGGAAAGGATATCCATATAGGAAGGACGACGGTGTACAGGGGGCTTGAGCGGCTGCAGAAAGAAGGTGCGGTGCTGAAGGTTCCGTCTGTGGAAGGAGCAGCGGCTCAGTACCGTTTTGTCCGGGACGAAGAGCGGAAAAATTATGGAAAGCTTGTGTGCCTGGAATGCGGACATACGATTCCGCTGCAGTGCGGCTGTATTGATCATTTCGTTGGGCATGTGCTGGATGAGCATGGGTTTGAAATCGATCAGAGCCGGACGGTATTTTATGGATATTGTGATGGATGCCGGAGGAAGAGAAGATAATGAGTTCTAACAAAAATAAGATCGGGGCGGCAGCAGTTCTGGCAGCAACGATCCTTATCGTTGGCAGTGTGGTTGGATATGGACTGCACAGAGCCGGAACTGTGGGGAAGCCTTTTTCGGATGACGGGCAGATTAAGGTTATGGCGAGTTTTTATCCCATGTACGACTTCGCGCAGAAAGTTGGCGGAGATAAGGTTGAGGTGAAAGACATGGTTCCGGCGGGAACGGAGCCTCATGACTGGGAACCTGCAGCTACGGATATCCGTAATCTTGAGGATGCGGATGTTTTTGTATATAACGGTGCAGATCTGGAGCACTGGGCTGAGGATGTGCTGGCCACGCTGGAGAATCAGGATCTGATCGCAGCTGAGGCATCGGATGGTGTGGAACTTCTGGATGGTGAGGGGGATCATGCTCATGGAGATAACGGGAAAGATCCTCATGTCTGGCTGGATCCTCTGAGGGCAAAGCAGGAGATGAAAAATATTCGAGATGCTTTTTGCCAGGCAGATCCGGAGAACCGGGATTATTATGAAGCAAACTACGAGAAGTATGCGGGGGAGTTTGATGAATTGGATCAGGAATTCCGGGAAGGGCTGGCAGATATAAAGAGCAGGGATATCATTGTGGCTCATGAAGCTTTCGGGTATCTGTGTAATGCTTATGATCTGAAGCAGCTGGCCATTGAAGGTTTGACACCGGATTCGGAACCGGATCCTGCGAAGATGCAGGAAGTGATTGAATATGCGAAAGAGTTTGATATCCATACCATTTTCTTTGAGGAGCTGGCAAGCCCCAAGGTGGCGAAAACGGTGGCAAAGGAAGTGGATGCGGTTACGGCTGTGCTGAATCCTATTGAGGGATTAAGTGAGGAGGATATTCAGGACGGAGAGGATTATTTTTCTGTGATGAGAAAGAATCTGGCAGCATTGAAGATGGCGTTAAACTAAGGGATTGATGGTCATGGCTGAACAGCTGTGCTGCATGGCATGAAATAGAAAGCAGGTGAGATGATGGGAATTTCAATAGAGAATCTTTCGTTTCATTATACTGGGACGCCTGTGCTGGATCAGGTGAATCTGGAGGTGAAGGATGGCGATTATGCGATTCTTACCGGTGAGAACGGAAGTGGAAAAAGTACATTTCTGAAGCTTCTTCTTGGTGAGCTGAAAGCTCAGGAGGGAAGTATTAAAGTAAATGGAAAAGATATCTCCGCAACATTCGGAAAGGGAGATCTGGGATATGTTCCGCAAAACAGTATCAGCAGGAACCAGAATTTTCCGGCTACTGTGGAGGAGATTATGATGACGGGAATCTATTCCTCATCATGGAGGGCGCGTTTTCGGGCGAAAAAGGAGATCCCCCGGCTGAAAGCTGTTCTTGCGGAAATGGAGATGGAAGAATACTGGAAAAGGCGGATCGGTGAGCTTTCCGGCGGGCAGCAGCAGAGAGTCATGCTGGCACGTGCACTGGTGGGAAATCCGAAAATCCTGATCCTGGATGAGCCGACAACGGGAATGGATACAGTTTCTGTGAAAACACTTGCCCGGGTTTTGAAGAAGCGTAATGAAGAACAGGGGCTTACGATCCTTATGGTGACACATGGAAACTCCAGTGAATTTAAAGGAGCCAACCGTTTTTTCAGAGCAGAAGAAGGGAGAATTGACGAGGTATGAGTATTTTACAATATGGATTTATGCAGAGGGCTTTTCTCGTGGGAATCCTTCTGGCTGTGATCACTCCCTGTATCGGAATAACGATCGTACTGAAGAGAATGTCCATGATCGGAGATGCACTTTCCCATTCGTCCCTGGCAGGAGTGGTGCTGGGACTGATCCTTGGGATAAATCCTGTGGCTGGTGCTGTGGTAATGTGTATTGTTGCGGCACTTGGGATTGAAGCCATCCGGAAAAAAATCCCGCGGTATTCGGAGGTGGCGATCTCGATCGTTATGTCTGCCGGGATCGGACTGGCAGGTGTTTTGTCCGGATTCGTGGAAAACGGTGCCAGTCTGAACAGCTTCTTATTCGGAAGTATTGTGTCTATCAGTGAGGGAGAGCTTGCACTGGTAGTTGTGATCAGTGTACTGGTTCTGGCTGCGGTACTGTTTTTTTACAGGGAGCTTTTTTATATTGGGTTTGATGAGAATGCAGCAAGGATCTCAGGGGTTTCTGTGCGGAATATTAATTTTATGTTTACGATCCTGACTGCGTTGACTGTCTCTGTTGCATCCCGTACAGTGGGAACGCTGATCGTTTCTTCCATGCTGGTCGTGCCGGTGGCCTGCGGCATGCAGATGGCAAAAAGCTATAAGGGGACACTGATCTGTGCGGTTCTTGTAGCTGTCTGCACTACCATTGCGGGACTTTTTCTTTCCTATTATGCCGGGCTGAAGCCGGGTGGAATGATCGTACTTCTTGAGGTTGCATGGTTTGTAATTGTGATGTCCGTGAAAAGTTTTAACAAATAAAACACATTTTTCCCACAAAGTAAACACAATTGGATCATATACTTTGAAGCATCAAAAGGAAACAGAGAGAACTTTTTCCAGGGAGGGACTTAATCATGAACAATAACAGAAAATTAAAAATAAAGAAACTTGTTAAAAAAGGTGCAACCATCAGCCTGTGTGCAGTGCTTGCTGGTGGTATTGGTGTCGGAGCTTACGAGGGTATTAACTATTTCTCAGGTGCACAGTCTGTACAGGCAGCAACAGATAGCTCTGAGAAGCTTACACTTATGAAATCCGAGAAGAAAGCTGATGAAGAAACAGAAGATACCAGTGATACAAAAGCTTCTGATACAAAAGGCAGTCTGGATGTATCCGATGTTGCTGAGGAAGCAATGCCTTCCGTTGTAGCGATCACAACAAAATCTGTTCAGGAGGTTCAGAATTACTACAGCATGTTCGGCTCTCAGTATGCACCGAGCCAGGAGCAGGAAGTAGAGGGAAGTGGTTCCGGTATTATCATCGGAAAAACAAAATCCGAGCTTCTGATCGCAACAAACTATCATGTAGTTGACGGAGCAGATACATTATCTGTTGCTTTTGCAGACGGCAGTGCTTATGAGGCAACTGTAAAAGGATTTGATGAAAATGAGGATCTGGCAGTTGTATCTGTTGATACAAAAGACGTTTCTGATGATACAATGGATGCTATTTCCGTTGCAAAGATCGGAAGCTCTGATGATCTGAAGATCGGTGAGCAGATTGTTGCCATTGGTAATGCACTTGGCTATGGACAGTCTGTTACTACAGGTATTGTCAGTGCAAAGAACCGTAAGATCGATTCTTCAGGTCAGGTTGAGTCGGATGATTCTTCTGATAACAGCAGCAGCCTGAATAAGGGCGTTAACCTGATCCAGACAGATGCGGCTATCAATCCTGGTAACAGTGGCGGTGCGCTTCTGAATATGGATGGTGAGGTTGTTGGTATTAACTCTTCCAAGCTTGCTTCTACTGAGGTTGAGGGTATGGGTTATGCCATTGCGATTTCTGATGTTGCAGATTCTCTTGAGAATATGATGAATGCGAAAGCCAGAGATAAGGTTGATAATCATGGTATTCTTGGAATCACAGGCAGTACAGTCAGTGATGAGGCTGTTCAGATCTATGGTATCCCGCAGGGTGTATTTGTTTCAAAGGTAACTGAGGATGGTCCTGCTGATGATGCTGGTATTACCAAGAATATGGTTATCACAGAGTTTGATGGTAAGACGATCACAAGTATTGATCAGTTGGTTGAACTGCTTCAGTATTATGAGCCGAAGGAAAAAATTGATGTGACAGTTGCTGTTCAGGATGGCAATGAGTATAAAGAGAAGACTTTTACTGTGAAGCTTGGTAAGGATGACAGTTCCGATAAGGATAGTAAGGACAGCTCTGAGGAGAGTGCGGCACAGGATAGTCAGGATTCCCAGGATGCGGATATCCAGGGTGGACAGGATGGTTCTAAGCAGGATGATGCAGATGTGTTTGCTGATGATGGTGAGGCCAGTATGTTCAGGGATTTTGAGCAGAATGGATTGTATGACTAACTGTATATAATGAGAAAGGCTCTGTGGCTGACCCGGGATCGGGTGGCTGCGGAGCCTTTTTCGGATAACCTTTTGACATTATTACTGCATGCGTAATCGGAGGAGTTCCCACCGGGAGGTTACATTGGTTTTGCGGAAGATATTCTGCAGGTGTTTCTGGAGGGTGTTTTCACGGATGCCGAGGGACTGGGCGATCTCGTCGTTGTTGCGGTACTGGAAGATCTGTTCGGCGATCTGAAGTTCTCTGGCAGTGAGATGGTTGTTGGTTTTCAGGTGGCCGAGGGTTTGCTTAAGGCTGTTGGTCTGAGGCTGCTGGTGGGCAATCTGGTAGAGGACTGCGTTTAAGTGCATGCCGATGGCCTGAAGGTAGAACATGTCTTCATTGGTGAAGGGACCGTCCTTTTCAGTGCGGAAGAGGGTGAGGACACCCAGGAGCTCCTGCTGGTAGACGCTGGCGTACTGCATGGAATCAAATATATGAAATTTGCGGTAGCAGTGGACATAGAGTGGAGAGTTAAGGCGCTGCTGATCCTCCAGGAGGTCGCTTTCACGGACAAGACGAGGCTCGCGGGAGTGGAGGAGCCAGAGGAGATGATCTTCATCGGCTACTTTCATGTATTCGTTTTCGGCTTCGATGAAGGCTTCCGGGATACAAATGGGACTGGTGAGACGGATGGTGTCGGGATCTTCGGTATTTTCATGGAGAAGGATGCTGGCGTAGCTGTAAGGGATCACCATTTTCAGGCGATGCAGAAATTTAGCCTTGATCTCGTTGAGACTGGTGCAGGAATAGAGATCGTAGATTATGTCGTTGATCATCAGGAAGGTATTTTTTTCCATGAGGGTTCTCCTTTTCTTATGCAGATTGCGAATAACACTTGACAATAAGTATACTGCTACATATACTTGAAATCAAGTAGATATAATTAAAAAGAATTAATTCAACTCCCGAAATTAAGCATTGTATCAGAAACGGAAAAAGAATAGTATATCAATATCAAAAAAGAAAAACACGAAACATATGAAACATACAATGGTGTATTTATTGCGATAGAGCAGTAAATGCGCCGTTTTTTGTTTCGGGAAAAAAGAGCTGTTTTATGCGAAGGGGCATATCCGTTGATCGGGTATGTCCTTTTTCGTTTGGCAGAAAGAAAGGGGAGAAAAAAATGAACACTGGATTGATTGCAATTTTTATTCTTCTGGTTATTATTGTTGGAGCTATCGCAACCAGAAGATGCGTGGTTTTATACAGATGCAACACTTCTTTCTTCACAGAGTGCAGGAATTGACAATATGGAGCACGCACTGACACAGCTTCCATACGTCATCATTGCAAGTGTACTTTCCGTTGTGGGATTTCTGATCTGCGGTTTCGTGATGTAGGAGGAAGGGCTTATGGGAAAATTTATTTTAAGAAGCAGAAATGTTTTTACAGGGCTTGAAGATTTCCCAAGACCGGCTGCGATTGCAGTTGAGGATAAAAAGATCCGGGCAGTTCTTCCATGGGATTACCACAGAGATAAGGATTATGCGGACTGGTCTCTTTATGATTACGGAGAAAAAATGATCATGTCATCTTTTCTGGATGCACATACACATCTTTTTTCCGGAGCCGTTGACGGAAGCAGATATGTGTGTTCAGATCTGGGAAGGGGACGTTCTCAGGCAGAATGTGTAAAGATCATAAAAGAATTTGCGGATGCACATCCGGATTATAAAAGAATTCGAGGTTCTGGATGGTTTATTACAAACTGGGGTGACGAACCACTTCCGGATAAGAGACTTCTGGATGAAGCTATTCCTGACAGACCGGTATATCTTACCTGTGCCGACTGCCACAGCATGTGGCTGAATTCCAGAGCACTGGAAGAGGCGGGGATCGATCCGGACCGGAAAATGGATAACGGTGTGAATGTAAAATTTGAGAATGGTGAGCTCAGCGGTCTTCTCCTGGAACCGGCAGCCTGCGAACCTGCACAGAAAAAATATATGGAGTTTTCAGAGGAAGAAATGCTGGAAATCCATCGGAATTTTCAGGATGTGCTGGCAGATCACGGAATTGCCGCTGCAAGCGAAATGTTTGCAGATGACTATACAGAAGATACCATGAAAAAATATGAGATTCTGAAAAAACTGGATGAGGAAGAGGGACTGAAAGCGCAGATTTTTTCCTACATGAAGCTTTTCGGATATACAGAATTTTCCAGGTATTTCAGATTTCAGAAACATTTTGATTCGCCTCATTTTCATATTGCAGGAGTGAAGGGATTTATTGATGGTGTGACAGAAACATATACGGGACTTCTGCTGGAGCCTTATACAGACAAGCCGGAAACCTGCGGCGAGGGGCTTCCGCTGTGGCCTGAGAAAAAAATGCAGAAGGAGATCATCGCAGCGAATAAGGCAGGAATACAGGTAAGGCTTCACTGTATTGCGGATGGTTCGGTGCGGATGGCACTGGATCTTTTTGAAAAGTCGGCAGAAGTGAACGGAGAGCACAGGCTTCGAAATACGATAGAGCATATCGAAAATATCCATCCAGATGATCTGGATCGTTTTGCAGAGCTGGATGTGATCCCTTCGATTCAGCCTTATCATGTAACACTTGCAGCTAATGGAAAGGTGAACCAGATCGGAGAAAAACGGGCAAGGCTTCAGTGGCCGTTCCGGACATTGCTGGAGCATGAAGGTGCGCTGGCACTTGGAACCGATTATCCGGTTGTGACCATAGATCCCTTTACAACGATCTATGCAGCAGTTACAAGAAGAGATGATGAGGGAAAACTTACATCGACCAACCCGTGGGAAAAAATCTCCATGGCAGATACACTGAAAGCTTACACCATTGGCGCGGCTCGTGTTTATCATGTGGAGGATTCAATGGGAACGCTGGAGCCGGGGAAAATGGCAGATATCATTGTTTTGAGCGGTGATCTTTTTGAGGTGAATAAGGACGAGATCCGGGGAATGAAAGTGGAAGCGAATTATTTTGAAGGTGAAAAGATCAGATAAAGGAGGACGATTATGGAGCTTCAGAAAATGTTTATTGACGGTGAATGGGTAGAAGGCAGCACAGGAAAATCTGTTCCTACATTAAATCCTGCAAATGGTGAGGTTCTTGCCATGGTAACAGAAGGTAATGCCACGGATGTTGATAAAGCGATCGCAGCAGCAAAGAAATCTTTTTATGTGACAAGGGAATGGCGTGATATGGACAGCCAGACAAGGGCAGATATCCTTCTTAAGATTGCAGATGCTATTGATGCAGAAAGAGATGATTTTGCGAAGCTGGACTGTATGGATCATGGAAAGCCTTTAAGAGAGGCGGAGGCAGATGTGGATGACGCCATCCATTGTTTCCGTTATTATGCCGGAATCTTAAAAATGCCTCATGGCGGTGTTTATGAAGTAAATGAGGGGTTCGGAAAAATGCATTCCTATACCGTTCATGAGCCGGTTGGTGTGTGTGGGCTGATCACTCCGTGGAACTATCCGCTCCTGATGGGCGTGTGGAAGCTGGCTCCTGCACTGGCGGCAGGAAACAGCGTTGTGTTTAAACCAAGCTCCAACTGTGTGCTTTCCTGCGTGAAGCTGTTTGGGATCTTTGAAAAGATCGGAATGCCGAAGGGCAGTGTGAACCTGATCCTGGGTCCCGGTGGAATTACAGGAAACCGTATTGCAGAGAGTAAGGATGTGGATATGGTTACTTTTACCGGAAGTACAGAGGTTGGACAGAGTATTATGCGTGCGGCAGCAGGTAATGTGAAAAAGATCGGCCTCGAGCTTGGCGGAAAATCCCCGAATGTGATCTTTGCAGATGCAGATCTGGATGGTGCAGTGGAGTGGGCTATGATCGGTGTTTTCCTGAATCAGGGAGAGGTGTGCTCTGCAGGCTCCAGAATTATCATTGAGGAAAGCATTAAGGATGAATTTGTGAAACGTCTTGCAAAGAAAGCAAATGCAATCACCATTGGAAATCCTATGGAAAATCCGGATATGGGCCCGTTGGTGTCTGAAAGCCATATGAATAAAGTTCTGGGTTACATTAAGAAGGGTGTTGAGGAAGGTGCTGTTCTTGTGTGCGGTGGTGAACGCTATACAGAGGGAGAGTGTGCGAAGGGCTTTTATGTAAGACCAACCATATTTGATAACTGTACTCCTGATATGACCATTGTCCGGGAGGAGATTTTCGGACCGGTCGTGACTGTCCAGACGTTTAAAACAGAGCAGGAGGCCATTGATATGGCAAACGATACGGAGTATGGTCTGGCCGGAGCAGTATTTACCGCCGATGGTTCCAGAGCACTCAGGGTGATCAAAGAGATCCGTGCAGGTATTACCTGGGTCAACTGTTACAACCCGACATTTAACGAAGCTCCGTGGGGCGGCTACAAGAAATCCGGAATCGGCCGTGATCTTGGTGTTCAGGGACTTGAGGAATATCAGGAGATCAAACAGATCAATATCAATCTGAATCCTGGAATCGTTGGATGGTATGAACATTAAAAACATCAAATCGGGAGGAACTTTTATATGGGAAAAAGTAAATATGTAGTTACGATCACCAGGCAGTTCGGCAGCATGGGCCGTCCCATTGCAAAAAAAATGGCCGAAAAGCTTGGTATTGAATATTATGACAGGGATATCGTGGACCAGGCAGCCAGAAAACTGAATCTTCCGGTTTCTGTAGTGGATGAAGCAGAGGAGACGGCAAAAAAAGTCAAGGTAAGTCCTTTTTCCAGGATGATGTTTCCTCTTGGAAAAGGAACCAGCAATACCCAGGATAAGATTTTTGAGGCACAGCGGATTTCCTGGTAGATGCTGTTAAGAGAAAATTTCAGCTGTAGAATGTCAGAGATAGGATTTGCAGAGACGGGCAGTGAAGCGATGGATTGTTTGAACGTATGAAAAAAAACAGAAGGGATTTGGTGGATTATGCGGAAAGTTGTAGTGGCAGCTACGCAGATGGCATGCAGCTGGGACAGAGAGGCGACACTTGCGAAGGCAGAAAAACTGGTACGGGAGGCAGCTGCAAAAGAGCTGGACATTGTGATTCCGGTAAGTTTTTTTGAGCGTACGGGAAATGTGGCATTTAATTCCGTTGTGATAATTGATGCGGATGGCTGCCTGCCTGTGTTATTATAGCTGTATAAAATTTTTATAGAAAGCTTCTTTGAAATGTGGGGCTGACAGGAGGAAAAATTATGCAGGAACTGATGATCAGGCCGACGATTTACAGCTTTGATAATTGCCGGCAGTTTGCGGAGGAATTTAAGCTTGGTGAGGGAGATCTGCTGTTTACCAATAAGAGATTGTTTAAGAAATTTTTTGAGCCGCTTGGTCTTGGCTGTGATGTGATCTTCCGTGAGGATTATGGTAAGGGTGAGCCTACGGATGTGATGGCAGAGGCGATCTGGAAGGATGTGCCGAAGGATGCGAAGCGAGTGGTTTCTGTTGGCGGCGGCAGTATTCTGGATCTTTCCAAGCTGTTTGCACTGGAGAATATTTCTCCGGTTACGGATCTTTATGACGGGCTTCTTCCGATCGTGAAGAATAAGGAGCTGGTGCTTGTTCCCACTACCTGTGGTACGGGTTCTGAGGTGACGAATATCTCGATCCTTGCGCTGACTACGAAGGGTACGAAGAAGGGGCTGGCTGTGGAGCAGCTTTACGGTGATTCTGCCGTGCTGATCCCGGAGCTTCTGGAGGATCTGCCGTTTCAGTTTTTTGCGACAAGTTCTATTGACGCGCTGGTTCATTCTGTGGAGTCCAGTCTTTCTCCTAAGGGAAATGAGACAACCAGAATGTTTGGATATAAGGCTATCGAGATGATCCTGAAGGGATATATGGAGATCAGGGATCATGGACAGGAAGCCAGAATTCCGCTGATGAAGGATTTCCTGATGGCTGCCAATTATGCAGGTATTGCCTTTGGTAATGCCGGGTGCGCAGCTGTTCATGCGCTGAGCTATCCTCTGGGTGCCAAGTATCACGTTGCTCATGGTGAGTCCAATTATGCAATGTTTACCGGTGTGCTCAATAATTATATGGAGATCAAGAGTGACGGAGAGATTGCACGCCTGAATAAATTTATGGCAGAAATTCTTGGATGCGATGTAGATGTTGTTTATGCAGAGCTGGAGAAGCTGCTTAATGTGATGATTCCGAAGAAGGCTCTGCATGAGTATGGTGTGACTGAGGCGGAGCTTGAGGAGTTTACGGATTCTGTGCTGGAGAACCAGGGCAGGTTGATGGCAAATAATTTCGTGGAATTGGATCGGGAGAGGGTTTATAAGATTTATCGGGAGTGCTTTTGAGTATGTTGCAGAGCAGAATGTGAAAAGCAGATTTTACAGTTGAATGATATGGATGAACCGGGCATAGGTTTTGGATCTGCCCGGTTCATTTTTTTGTACAAAAAATCAAACAGAAAACCGTTTGATCAGTGTAGTGGACACTTCAATCTTTACGGAATGCGGCACAGGTGTTTTGAGTTCACGGATGAGCTGTGCGGCGGCTGTCTGCCCCATGAATTTTCGTGGGACATCAATGGTGGTGAGAGCCGGATCGATAACGCGTCCTTCGGAGATATTGTCGAAGCCTGCGATGGCAATGTCTTCGGGGACTTTGTAGCCGCGAAGTTTCAAAGCTTTAATCGCTCCGATGGCAATGAGGTCATTGTCCGCAAAGTACGCGCCGGCGAGAGGAGTTCCGCTGTCTATGATCTCCAGCATGTCAGAGAATGCGCCCTCAATAGATGGAGAGAGTTCGTGAATGATGGATTTTGCAGTGGACATCCCGTGTTCGCGCACCGCCCGGTGAAAACCGTGTGTCCGTTCGCGAAAGTTAGTGATTCTGTAGGAAGAGCAGAGATGTCCCGGCTGGCGGCCGCAGCGGTCGATGAGATAACCGGTGGCCAGATAAGCACCCTGCGCATTGTTGCTCAGTACACAGCTGCAGTCAGCAGAATCGAAATAGGAATCCAGAAGAACTACAGGAACTGAAAGCTGAAGAAATTCCCTGCATACAGAAGCAGAAACTTCTGTACCAAGGAGAATAACACCTGCACACTGAGAAATGCGAAGCTCCTCAATGTATTTCTGAAGATCATCTGCTTTTTCATAAAGCTGAAAGGTTTTCAGATGATAGCCGTTTTTTCGGCACTCCTGTTCAATACCTTCTGTGAGCTCTGAGAAGATCGGCGTATAATTTAAGATCGCATTATGAGCCCGGCAGATAATGCAGTAAATATCTCCGGTCACATTTTTTTTCATGGAAAGCCGG
This sequence comes from Blautia sp. HA8986, assembly GCF_056504635.1. Taxonomy (NCBI): domain Bacteria; kingdom Bacillati; phylum Bacillota; class Clostridia; order Lachnospirales; family Lachnospiraceae; genus Blautia; species Blautia sp. HA8986. The sequence continues at coordinate 2,482,763 of NZ_JBWLUQ010000001.1, read as the reverse complement.
CTGAAATCGTAGCCGGCTTTTTCTGCTTCCCGGATAACAAGAGCTCTGGTTTCTGTGCTTACGCCGGGTTTCCCGTTCAGAGCCATGGAAACGGCTGTGGCGGAGAGATTTAATCTGGCAGCAAGTTCTTTTGCTGTGATACTCATATATGTCATTCCTCCAGTCTGATAAAGTAAATATATCATCTGTATAGATTTCCCAAACTGTTTTAATTATAGAATGTTTTCCGGCCATTTACAACAATAAAGCTGGAAATAAAGTAGAAATCACTTTATTTTTTATAGAAATAAAGTAAAGATCAAGATATTATACAGATAACAAAAACGAACATAAAAAACGAATCACATATAAACAAATAAAACCGAAGACATGGATTTATGAAAGGAGTTCAAAAATGGACAAGATCAAAATTGGTTACGCACCAACCAGAAGAAGTATTTTCAGCGCACCGGATGCAGTGAAATATCGTGGACTTACTGCTAAGAGACTTGAGGAGCTTGGTGTTGATTTCGTAGATATCACAGACATTAACGATGAGGGGCTTCTCTACAACGATGAGGGACTTGAGAAGATCATTGCCAAATTCAAAAAAGAGAAGGTTGACGGACTTTTCCTTCCACACTGCAACTTTGGTACAGAGTATGAGTGTGCAAGACTTGCAAAAGCTCTTGATGTCCCGGTTCTTCTCTGGGGACCGCTGGATGAGAGACCGGAGCCGGACGGAACAAGACTTCGTGATACACAGTGCGGACTTTTTGCAACAGGTAAGGTTTTAAGAAGATTCCGCGTTCCGTTTACATACATGACAAACTGCAGACTGAATGATCCGGTATTCGAAAGAGGGATCAAAGATTTCCTTGCTGTCTGTAATGTAGTAAAAACATTCAAAAATATCCGTATCCTTCAGATCTCCACAAGACCGTTCGATTTCTGGACAACCATGTGCAACGAGGGCGAGCTTCTTGAGAAATTCAATATCCAGCTTGCACCGATCCCGATGCCGGAGCTTACTGATGAAGTAAAGAAAGCAAAAGCAGAGCAGACAGAGGTTCAGGAAGTTATGCAGTACTGCCGTGACAACATGGAGATCTGCATCAAAGAGGATGAGCTTGAGAACGTAGCAGCTCTTAAGGTTGCCATGAAACATCTGGCAGAGAAATATGGCTGCAAAGCAATCGCGATCCAGTGCTGGAATCAGCTTCAGAGCGAGCTTGGAATCATGCCATGTGCAGCAAATTCCCTGTTAAATGATGAGGGAATCCCGACTGTATGTGAGACAGATATCCACGGTGCGATCACAGCACTTATGGTAGAGGCAGCAGGTATGGGCGAGACAAGAAGCTTCTTTGCTGACTGGACAATCCGTCATCCTGATGTAGAGAACGGCGAGCTTCTTCAGCACTGCGGACCATGGCCGATCTCCATCGCAAAAGAAACTCCGAAGCTTACTTACCCGCTGGCATTCGAGCATCCGGGAAGCATCACAGCTGAGGCAAAACACGGCGATGTTTCTCTGGTACGTTTTGACGGAGACAACGGAGAGTATTCACTTCTTCTCGGAAATGCAAAAGGTATCGACGGACCGAAAGGTATGGGAACTTACCTCTGGGTTGAGGTTGAGAACATTAAACGTCTTGAGGCTAAACTGGTTGAGGGACCATACATTCATCACTGTGTCGGTATCCACAAGAATGTTGTTCCGGTACTTTACGAGGCATGTAAATATATCGGTGTAACACCGGATCTTTATGACCCGATCGAGGAAGATGTAAAGGCTTATCTCCGCGGAGAATGATAAACAGGAAACACAGCGGCACGTTTTTTCCAGGATAAAAAACGTGCCGGGCTGTGAATATGAAATATAGATTGAAAAAAGAAAGGACAGGAATCAGCATGGATTTTAGAGAATTAAGCAAACTTGCGTATGATCTCAGAAAAGACACAGTAGATATGATCGTTGCCGGAAAAGGCGGACATATCGGTGGTGATATGAGTGTTATGGAGACTCTGGTTACACTGTATTTTGACCAGATGAATATTTCCCCGGAGAATATGAATGATCCGGACAGAGACCTTTTTGTTATGAGTAAAGGACATTCTGTAGAAGCTTATTATGCAGTACTTGCAAAGAAAGGCTTCCTTGATATCAAAGAAGTAAACGAGAAATTCAGCAAATTCGGAACACAGTATATCGGACATCCGAACAACAAGCTTCCGGGAATCGAGATGAACTCCGGTTCTCTGGGACATGGACTTCCGGTTTGCGTAGGCATGGCACTTGCAGGAAAAATGAACAAGAAAAATTACCGTGTATACACAGTAATGGGTGATGGTGAGCTTGCAGAGGGTTCTGTATGGGAAGCTGCTATGGCAGGACATCAGTACAAACTGGATAATCTTTGTGCAATCGTTGACCGTAACAGACTTCAGATCTCCGGAAATACAGAGGACGTTATGGGACATGACGATCTTCATGAGAGATTCAAAAGCTTTGGATGGCATGTGATCGATGTTGCTGACGGAAACAGCATTGAGCAGCTTCATGCAGCATTTGAGGAAGCGAAACAGACAAAAGGCCAGCCGACAGTCCTGATCGCAAATACTGTTAAAGGTAAAGGCTCCGCAGTTATGGAAGATAAGGCAGCATGGCATCATCATGTACCGACTCAGGAAGAGTATGAGCAGATCATGAAAGATTTTGAAGAGAGAAAGGAGCAGCTGTAATTATGAATAAGATTCCAAACCGTAAAGCAATTTGTGACGTACTTTTAAAAGAAGCGGAAACCGATAAAGATATCGTTGTTCTTTGCAGTGACTCCAGAGGTTCTGCATCCTTAGCACCTTTTGCAGATGCATATCCGGAGCAGTTCGTTGAGATGGGAATCGCTGAGCAGGATCTTGTCAGCGTATCAGCAGGCCTTGCACACTGTGGTAAAAAAGCTTTCGCAGCTTCTCCAGCATGCTTCCTTTCCACAAGAAGCTATGAGCAGTGCAAGATCGATGTTGCATACTCCAACACAAATGTAAAACTTATCGGAATCAGTGGTGGAATCAGCTATGGTGCTCTTGGAATGAGCCATCATTCCGCACAGGATATTGCAGCTATGTCCGCAATCCCGAACATGAGAGTTTACCTTCCAAGTGACCGTTTCCAGACTGCAAAACTGGTTGAAGCACTTCTGAAAGATGAGAAACCGGCATACATCCGTGTAGGAAGAAACCCGGTCGAGGATATTTATACAGAGGATAACTGCCCGTTCGAAATGGACAAGGCAACTGTTCTTACAGAAGGAACAGACGCAGCGATCATCGCATGCGGCGAGATGGTCCGCCCGGCACTTGAGGCTGCAAAGCTTCTTGAGAAAGACGGCATCCACGCAACAGTTCTTGATATGTATTGCGTAAAACCTCTTGATAAAGATGCAATCGTAAAAGCAGCATCCAATGCAAAAGTTGTTGTAACTGCTGAGGAGCATGCACCATTCGGCGGACTTGGTTCTATGGTAAGCCAGGTTGTTGGTGCTGAGTGCCCGCGTAAAGTTCTGAATATTGCACTTCCGGATGCACCGGTTGTAAGCGGAACCTCCCAGGAAGTATTTGATTACTACGGAATGAACGCAGAAGGAATTGCAAAAACTGTAAAAGATGCGCTGAAATAAGGTGAAAATTATGGAAAAAAAATATGTTCTTGCGGTTGATCAGAGTACCCAGGGAACGAAAGCGATCCTGTTCGATGTGAACGGTGATCTGGTCTGCAGAACAGACCTTCCTCACAGACAGCTGATCAACGAAAAAGGATGGGTTTCCCATGATCTTTCCGAGATCTACAGCAATACGATCCAGGTTGTAAAGAACCTTGTAGAGAAAGCCGGGATCCAGAAAGAAGAGATCGCGTGTCTTGGAATCAGTAATCAGAGAGAGACATCCGCAGCGTGGAGCCGCAGCACAGGCGAGCCTCTGGCACCTGCCATTGTATGGCAGTGCTCCAGAGCTTCCGAAATCTGTGAGCGTATTAAAACAAACGTGATGATCGATCCTGACCGTGAGCAGAAGAAAAACGGTGGTGTTGCAGAGATCATCCGCCAGAAGACAGGAATGCACCTTTCCCCGTATTTCCCGGCAGCGAAATTTGCATGGCTTCAGGAGAACGTAGAAGAGGTAAAACAGGCAAAAAGAGACAACGATCTCTGCCTGGGAACCATTGACACCTGGCTTCTGTTTAAACTGACAAAAGGCGAGGTTTATGCAACGGATTATTCCAATGCATCCAGAACCCAGCTTTTCAATATCCATAACCTGAAATGGGATAAAGAGATCTGCACCTGGTTTGGCATTAATGCAGATATGCTTCCGGAAGTGTGCGATTCCAGCATGCAGTACGGAACAACTGATTTTGAGGGATATTTCCAGACTCCAATCCCGATCTGCGGTGTGATCGGAGATTCCCAGGGAGCACTGTTCGGACAGGGCTGTATCGAAAAGGGAATGGTCAAGGCTACATATGGGACAGGTTCCTCTGTTATGATGAACGCAGGAACAGAACCGATCATGTCAGATCTTGGTCTTGTAACTTCTCTTGCATGGGGGCTTAACGGCAAAGTTACCTATGTACTGGAAGGAAATATTAACTACACAGGCGCAGTTATCACATGGCTGAAAGATGACATGGGACTGATAACTTCTCCGGGAGAGACTCAGGAAATGTCAGAGCAGGCAAACAAAAACGATACTACATATCTGGTTCCTGCATTTTCCGGTCTGGGAGCACCTTACTGGAAATCCGATGCAAAAGCCATTATCTATGGAATGAGCAGGACAACCGGAAAGAAAGAGGTTGTAAAAGCAGCCCTGGAATCTATTGCTTATCAGATCACAGATATCGTTGAGATGATGAAGGCAGAAGATGGAATGACTGTAAAAGAGCTCTGTGTAGACGGCGGTCCTACAAGAAACCAGTATCTGATGAAGTTCCAGAGTGATATCTTAGGAACAACAGTAAGCCTTCCGAGATGTGAGGAGTCTTCCGCATTCGGAGCTGGCCTGATGGCCGGATTAAGCTGCGGACTTTATAAGATGGAGAGCATTTTTGAGGTGAAGAACCGAAATCAGTTTATTCCATCTATGAATCAGCAGGAAAGAAACCAGAAATACAGCGGCTGGAAAAACGCAGTAGAAAAAGTTCTCGTATAATTATAAAAAATTTCTCAGTATAAAAATGGGAGTTCAGGCAGCGGCATTTGCTTGACCCCATGTGTATGTCAGATTATAATAAAATAACAGGCATTTCCGGATACACTCCAGATGTATCGGAAATGACGGAAAGCCGGTCTTTGTCAGTATCATATGCAGAGGCCGGCAAAAGTTATATTCAGAGATAAATGATCATCCATTTGCAGTGGCAGTGCAGTGGCATCCGGAGATGATGTATGATTCTTCGGAGCAGCTGAAGCTTCTTCGGGCATTTGTGGAGGCAGCAGGGAAGGAGACAGAAGCATGAATATTTGTATATATGGAGCATCCAGTGCAGAGCTGAAAAAGATTTATTATGAGAAGACAGAGGACCTGGGACGGCTGATGGGAAAGCGTGGCCATGGACTTGTTTTCGGCGGCGGAAAAGAAGGTCTGATGGGTGCGGCAGCCAGGGGCGTTGACAGAGAGAATGGTTATATTCTGGGAATTGCGCCGAGATTTTTTGACCAGCCGGGAGTTCTGTATGAGCATTGTACAGAGTTTATTTTTACTGAGAACATGAGAGAAAGAAAGCATCTGCTGGAAAGCCGATCTGATGCAACTATTGTGGTACCTGGGGGAATTGGTACTTATGAGGAGTTTTTTGAGATCCTGACATTGAAGAGTCTGGGACGAATCGACAGGCCGATCGTGCTTTATAATATTCAGGGGTATTATGACAGTATGAGGGCACTTCTGGAGTATACGGCCGGTGAGAAATTCATGTCCAGAGATGTTGTGGGTATGTGCCGGTTCATGAAAGACCCGGAGGAGATTCTGGATTATATTGAGAATTACCGGAATTATGGTGGAAAGTTATAAAGAAAATAAAGTGAAGAGGATCATAAAAAAGACGCGGCCTTTTATCGGAGGATAAAAAGGTACGCGTCTTTTTTCAGTATGATATTAGGGGATTATTATGGGTTTGTGCGTGCTTACATTTGATTACGATATTTGGGATCAGAATTCGTAATTTTTATGTCTTTTGAAGAAATCCTTAGTTTCCTTCACAACCACACCGCTCAGGGCAAGAAGAGCGATCAGGTTCGGGAATGCCATCAGGGCATTGAAGATATCTGCGATGTTCCATACAGCTGCTACAGTCATATATGGTCCGATGAATACGCAGATGATGTACAGCCAGCGGTATGTTGTAACTGCGGCTTTGTTTCTGTTGAACAGGTATTCCAGACATCTTTCACCGTAGTAATCCCATCCGAGGATTGTTGTGAATGCGAAGAATACCAGGCACAGCATCAGTGAGAAGGATGCTACAACCGGCGGGAAAGGAAGTCCTTTCTGGAATGCGGCTGTTGTGATGGCAACACCCTCAAGACCTGTGTTCCATGTTTCTGTAATGACGATGGAAAGACCTGTCATTGTACAGATAACGATAGTATCAATGAATGTACCTGTCATGGATACAAGACCCTGACGTACCGGCTCCTTTGTCTGAGCTGCAGCGGCTGCGATCGGGGCACTACCAAGACCGGACTCATTGGAGAAGATACCGCGGGCGATACCCTTCTGCATAGCTACGACCATGGTTCCCATTGCGCCACCTGCAAGTGCGCTTCCTGTGAAAGCAGATTTTACGATAGTTACGATCGCTGCAGGAACTGCAGTGATGTTTGTGATCACGATGATCAGTGCCAGTACAACATAGAGAACTGCCATAAACGGTACAACGACCTGGGATACCTTTGCGATCCTCTTGATTCCGCCGAGAACGACAAGTCCTACACATACGGTAAGTATCAGACATGCGACTACAGTTGCCCAGGAATATGTATTTCCGAAAAGTGCTACTGTGTATGCTTTATCCGGGTCAAAGAAATTGGTAACTGCAGATGCGATACCGTTTACCTGTGTGAAGGTTCCGATACCGAAAAGTCCCACACCTGCTCCGAAAAATGCGAAGATCTTGGCAAGCCATCTCCACTGTTTTCCCATACCGTTTTCGATGTAGTAGAAAGGTCCGCCGAGAACGTGGCCCTCTTTGTCAATGGTACGGTACTTGATAGCCAGAAGTCCTTCTGCGTATTTGGTTGCCATTCCGAAGAATGCGGCTACGATCATCCAGAAAAGTGCTCCTGGTCCGCCGGCTGCGATAGCAGTTGCGACACCTACGATATTTCCGGTTCCGATGGTTGCTGAAAGCGCAGTACACAGAGCTCCGAAGCTTGTGACCTCACCATCGCCGCCTTCTTCATTTTTTACCATGAATTTCAGCGCCTTTCCGAGGTGCCTTACCTGTAAAAGACCTAACCGAGAGGTTAACAGAATTCCTGTGAACAGGATCAGAATGATCAGCGGAAGTCCCCAAACGACTCCGTCAAACCATGTGATAAAGTTGTTGATTTGTGTAAACATTACTCTTTCCTCCATCCTTTTGCCTGAGAGATTTACAGCATTTTGTGTGCTGCGTACACCTTCGGCGCTCTTCCCTTTTGATTTGAAGAGACTCTCCTGAGTTTTTTTATTTTTGAATGCTGCCAGAACCTTTTTTTGTGTGCGGTAGTGGCGGTCATTCGTTCTGTGTAGAAATACACTGTAACACAGGTTATCACATGAATTGATGGATTTCAATGGGTTTTTTAAAAAAATTGCATTTATTAGAAAAATTAATCGATATATAATCGGGATTTTGGGGTATTTATACCGACCTGATTTGCTAGATGCCTTTTCTTGTTGCTTTTTGTTGTTTCTTGGGGTTTTGTGTTTTACAGGGGTGAGGTGGTGTGATAGAATATAAGCGTTGCAGCAGGCTGGTTATTAAGGTATTATCTGGTATGGATCCTGCGCAGTGAAGGTGGATCGTGGATATCTGCCTGACAATATTTTCAGAGAGGATGAGGTAGAAGGTTTATGGGGGAGTATTTGAAGAACATTAACTGGAAGCATGTTCTGATCATGTGTATCGGAAATGTTTTTGCAGGTATGGGGATTGGAATTTTCAAGCTGGCCGGGCTTGGAACGGATCCGTTCAGTGGAATGAATATGGCGGTTGCAGATACGCTTGGTATGGCTTATGGTAACTTTCAGCTGATTGTAAATATCGTGTTATTGATCATTGAGATTGCTTTTGGCAGAAGATTCCTGGGAATTGGAACTATTGTGAATGCGGTGTGCCTGGCTTATATTACTACGTTCTTTTATAATATTTATACAGGTGTGTTTGGATTGGAGCTTGTGGCACTGCCGGTGCGTTTGGTGGCACTGTGTGTGGGTGTTGTGATCTGTTGTCTGGGCTTGTCTATGTATCAGATGCCGGATGAGGGAGTTGCACCTTATGATAGTCTTTCCCTGATCATGACAGAGAGATGGCCGAAGATTCCTTATTTCTGGCACAGGATGTCCAATGATGTGCTTTGTGCGCTGATCTGCTATCTGACTGGTGGTGTTGTGGGTATTGGTACACTGGTGACGGCTTTTGGGCTGGGACCGGTGATCCATTTCTTTAATAGGGTTTTTACCGGGAAGCTGCTTGCCTGGGTTGATGGTGAGTGAGTTTGTAGTTGTATGGGTTGAGCTGAACTGGCTGCGGGATGTGGCTGGTTCGGCTTTTTTTGGTGAAAAGGGACGCCTCACGGGCTGGCTTTTCAGGGCGGTAGGGTAGTGTGGCTGCTCGGGAGTTGGATGAGCTATCAGTGCTTCGCTGGATGCCTGGGATGACAGGTGGGGGATGTGATGAGATATAAGGAAACGATATGAAGAAGCAGACTTGTAATACTCGTGGTTATGTAAAAAGTGCATATTGCTTTTTGACGGTATTACAGAGTTGCTATGCTGTGTTAAAATATAAACAATATTAATATAATACAGTTATATTATTCATTTTATAACTATTTATAAATGTGTTATGCTATCTTCTGATGAGAGATATATAATGAACACGGTCGTATGAAATGAGAGTGTTCATGAATAGCTGGCTGTCCGGGTTGCCGGGGCTTATGTGATGAAGGAGAGGATATTATTATGGAATTTAATCATGGCGTTTTGTTTTCAGATACGTATCAGAAGAAGCTGAAGTCTCAGTTTTATTATGCAGATAAGGATCCACAGTATGGTGCGAGACTTTTCTTTGAGAACTCTGGTGGTTCTCTGAGACTTAAGAAAGCTGTTGAGGCTAAGGCTGCTATCGAGGAGTTTCCGGATTGTCCGGAGCGTGCCCGCGGCAGAGGTTTTGATCTGGCAGATTATGTTAAGAATGGTACTAAGGAGATCCTTGAGGTTGTTTTTGGTGCAAAGAGTGGTGCTCTTATCACTGAGCTGACTGCTTCCCAGACCATGTTCCATGCAGTTGGTACGATCATGGAAGGTGTTGACTGGGGTAAGAATGCGGTTACTTCTGCTCTGGAGCATCCGTCTGCTCATGATGCGGTTGAGTATTACTGTAAAAAGACCGGCAGAGAGTTCCGTGAGGTTCCGGCTAATAAGGTAACCGGTGGTCTTGATCCGGATGAGATCATGAAGTATGTGGATAAGGATACTGTTCTTCTCAGTATTATGGCTGCTTCCAATATTTCCGGTAATATCATGGATATCAAGGAGATCGCACGTCGTGCGAAAGAGATCAACCCGGATATTTATGTTGTCAGTGATGCAGTTCAGCATGCGCCTCATGCAGTGATTGATGTTGAGGACTGGGATGTGGATGTCTGCAACTTTGCACCATATAAGTTCTTTGGTGTTCGTGGCTGCGGTTATGCTTATGTTTCTGACCGTGTTGCTGTAATGCCACATATCAAACTGACCTGCAAGGATGATAATGTATGGGCTCTTGGTACACCGGCTCCGGCTAACTTTGCGGCTATGATGGCTGTTATTGAGTATGTTTGCAGCATCGGTAAGCATTTCCTGGGAGATTCTGCACAGAAATATAATAAGCGTGAGCTTTTTGTTGAGGGTATGAATCACATTCATCTTCAGGAGAGAGCACTTCTGTACCGTATGCTGGAAGGTACCGATAAGGTTCCGGGGCTTCGTCATATTCCGGGAGTTCAGGTTTATGTTGATATGGAGGATCTTACATACAAAGATCTTATCGTTGCTATGGGTATCGAGGGGATTGAGTACGCAGAGTGTGCAAGAAGATATCTGGAGCATGGTGTTACGCTGTTCGAGCGTGTTAAGAGCAGCCCATATTCCAAACGTATCGTAGAGACTCTTGGGCTTGAAGGTGCACTTCGTGTTTCCCCGCTTCACTGCCATGGAACAGATGATATTGATAAATTCCTGAAGATCACTAAGGATATTGCTGAAGGTAAATAAAACAGAATAAGTTTTTGTAAAAAATGAAACAGGAACCGCTCTTTTCTCATGTTTTGGCATGGAAGAAAAGGGTGGTTTTTTTATAAGGATATTGGGGATTTTTCAGGGCAAGTGATAATAATATGGGATAAATGATAATCATATTGAATAAATGATATTCTGTGCGGGAAATTTCTGCTAAGATAGGATTATTAAAATATACAGTGGGAGGCAGAGATGAAAGAACTTCTTTTTGGGGCGGCTTACTATGACGAATACATGCCGTATGACAGACTTGATAAAGATATAGAGATGATGAAAAAAGCGGGGATCAATACGGTGCGTATTGCGGAGTCTACGTGGAGTACCTGTGAGCCGCAGGAAGGTGTGTTTGATTTTTCTCATGTGGAGCGTGTGATGGATGTCATGGAGGAAGCCGGGATCAATGTGATCATCGGAACACCTACGTATGCAGTGCCTGCTTGGATGGTGCAAGCTCACCAGGATGTGATCGCCACAACGAAAAAAGGCGCAGGGATCTATGGTGCAAGACAGATCATGGATATTACCAATCCGGTGTATCTTTTTTATGCGGAGCGTGTGATCCGCAAGCTGATGGAGCTCAGTGCCCACAGGAAATGTGTCATTGGTTTCCAGATAGATAATGAGACAAAGTATTACGGCACAGCAGGAAAAAATGTGCAGCTGGCTTTTGTGAAATATTTAAGAGAAAAATTTCATGATGATCTGGATGCCATGAATCATGAATTCGGGCTGGATTACTGGAGCAACCGGGTCGATGCATGGGAGGATTTTCAGGATGTAAGAGGAACCATCAACGGCAGTCTGGGAGCAGAGTTTGAGAAATTCCAGAGGACTTTGGTGGATAAATTCTTAAGCTGGCAGGCTGGAATCGTCGGTGAGTATAAGAGAGAAGATCAGTTCATTACCAATAATCTGGATTTTGAATGGAGAGGTTATTCCTACGGGGTGCAGCCGGATGTGAACCATCTTCATGCATCACGGGCCCTGACTGTTGCTGCAACAGATATTTATCATCCGTCACAGGACGATCTGACAGGAGCGGAGATTGCTTTTGGCGGGGATATGATCCGCAGCCTGAAGCATGATAATTATCTGGTGATGGAGACCCAGGCGCAGGGATTTCCATGCTGGACACCGTATAAAGGACAGCTTCGGCTCTGTGCGTACAGCCATCTGGCATCGGGTGCAAACAGTGTGATGTACTGGCACTGGCATTCTATCCATAATTCATTTGAGACATACTGGAAGGGGCTTCTCAGCCATGATTTTGCGGAGAATGACACTTACCGGGAGGCTTGCATCATTGGAAAGGAATTTCAGGAAAAAGGCAGCCATCTGGTGAATCTTAAGAAGAAAAATGATGTGGCAGTGATGGTAAGCAATGAGGCTCTGACTGCGCTGAACTGGTTTGGTATCCAGGCGACGTCCGGGGATAATGGTGAGATCCGTTACAATGATGTTGTGCGCTGGATCTATGATGCGCTGTATCGGATGAATGTAGAGTGTGATTTTGTATGGCCGGAATCTGAGAATCTTTCTGAATATAAGGCGATTTTTGTACCTGCGCTTTATGCTGCACCTGACAGCACTTTGGAGAGGCTGAATCAATATGTGAAAGATGGCGGCACTCTGGTTGTGACGTTTAAGAGTGGTTTTGCCAATGAGAATGTGAAGGTTCATGCGGATGCACAGCCGCATATCCTTAAGGATGCGCTGGGTATCAGTTATAATCAGTTCACGTTTCCAAGGGAGGTGAAGCTGTCAGGAAAACTATATGGTACGGACTCGGCAGATGGTGAAGGAGCAAGGGTCTTTATGGAACTTCTCAAACCAGAAGGAGCAGAAGTGCTTGCAGGATATGATCATTACAACTGGAAGGATTATGCGGCTATAACCCGAAATAAATATGGTGAAGGTACTGCTTATTATCTGGGGTGTATGACAGATGATAATATTCTTTATAAAGTGATAAAAGGTGCTCTTGGAAGTGCAGGTGTTGAATTATCTGGTTACAGTTATCCGGTAATCGTACGTGAAGGAACAAATGATTTTGGAAAAACTGTCCGGTATTTCCTGAATTATTCTGCAGAGGAACAGGAAGTTACTTATAAGTACGATGATGGAGAAGATGTGATTTCCGGTGAGGAAATTAAATCTGGTGAAGAGCTGAAGATTTCTGCCTGGGATATGCGGATTGTTGAGGCATAGTAACAGTTAGCGTTTACAGGGAATATTTTGCGGGTTTTCCAGGGAGAAAGTCACAAATTGGACAGCAATTAATAATATTAGGAAAAGGGGGCGCAAGCTCCCTTTTTGTGTACATGATAGGGGTTTCTTGTGCTATACTGGAGTAAAAAAATGAAAGGGGTGTTATGGAATGGAAAAAATGAGCAGCATAATAAGGCGGGAATTCAAAAAAGGTGATGATATCCGCGATGCAGGTCTGACGGCTCCGGATGATGTGATCCGATATAAAGATATTGCTTATGGAAAAGATTCTGCCATGCAGGTACTGGATGTGTATCGTCCGAAGGATACAGAGGGAAGTCTTCCGGTGATTGTCAGCGTACATGGTGGCGGTTGGGTATATGGTGATAAAGAGCTGTATCAGTATTATTGCATGAGTCTTGCACAGAGAGGCTTTGCAGTGGTTAATTTCACTTATCGGCTGGCACCGGAGTATCAGTTTCCGGCACCTGTGGAAGATACGAACAGTGTTTTTGCATGGATTCTTGATAATAAAGATAAATATGGCATGGACGTGGAGAATCTTTTTGCAGTGGGCGATTCAGCTGGTGGACAGATCCTTTCGCTGTATGCAGATATCTGCACGAATGAGGAGTATGCAAAAGAATATGATTTCCAGGTACCTGAAGGCCTTAAGATAAAGGCTGTGGCCTTAAACTGCGGTCAGTATAACATGGAGGATACCAGTGATATGACCAGGCAGCTTATGGAGGAGTATCTTCCGGAAAAAGGAACTCCGGAAGAATTAAGAAGGATATCTTCTGATTTACATATAACAGAGAAATTCCCGCCTGCATATGTTATGACAGCAGAAGGCGACTTCCTCCGCGAACAGGCACCATATATGTATGAGAAACTGAAAGAGAAAAATGTGATCTGCGAACTTCACGAATACAGCAGCGCAGATGAGAAACTGATGCATGTTTTTCATCTTAATATGAAGTCTGAGGATGCGAAGAGATGCAATGATGATGAGTGTGAGTTTTTCAAGAAATTTATTTGATAGAATAAATCTGTAAGGAATATATATGCGGGAATGTGTTAAAGGCTTTGGAAATGTGCAGCTTAGGATTATCCGGTAAGGAAACAAAAACACCCTCATATATTACAGTACAATTAATATTGAGGGTGTTTTGTTTATGAATAGTTGTTTGTTTTATTTAAGAAAGAGTTATTTTAGCAAAATTTTCTGTATGAGAAAAGTCGATTTTGTTCACTTTTGCAACATATCCGGTTTCTGTAAGCGGGCACGCTGAGAAATATCGAGTTTCATTACCAATTGTTAATCGGGCGTTAGGATGCATATACGACCAATTTTCTGCATCGTAGTAGCAGTTATGAATATCGTCGAATCCACCGATTAATTTTGCAAAGTCGCAAAGAGCAGCTGGAGAGAGCATGGAATCCCAGTGGTAGGTAGTCCAGTATGGCTCATTTGGAGCTGCCGCTAGATCTAATATTTGTTTTCCGTCGTTTAACAGGTAATTAAACTTCATACGGAGGTATTGGCAAATGGCATCCATCTTTTCAAAAGGAGTCATTTCTTCTGTTGTAACTTTAGAAATAATATCTTTCATCCAGTTTGATTTTGCTGTATTGGAATCTTGTACATGAACAGTTGCTGTTCCGGCAACAGTATAACCATCTAAAGAAGATTCTCTGATTTCTAGTTTGGATGTACCAGATTTTGAAAATTCCCATCCTGTTACATAACCGCCTTCTACTTTCTGTAAACGGGAACTTTCATCACTTTTCAGTAAAAATGTGATGTCATCGTTAAAATCTCTCCAGTTACTTGCTCCGGAATAAGGAGAGCCGTTATCACTGGAAATAGAAATTGTGTCAGGATCAGGATTATCTGTTTTTATGTATACAATTCTGTTGTATCCGGTGTACAGATCTGATACATTTTTATCCAGATAATATAGTTCATATGAGTATTTAGGTTTTCTTGAAAGCTTTTGGCCAGAAGAAATATCGACTTGTTGTATAGCGGTCCAAGGACCTGTGATTTTTTTATTATTCTGAATTTTGTATGTACGGGTGCGAATATAATAGGTGGTGCCTTTTTTTTCATTAAAAGTTATATAAGTATATCCATATCGATATCTGTCATCATCAGCAAGATAGTTATTTGTGTGATCTTCTTTTATATGATATTTTGTTGCGAAATCTTTTTCTTTGCTGATTTGAACTTCACAACCCTCATAAGGATCTGTTATTTCAAAACTATTTGAAAAATAAACAGCAATACCATAAGAACCATAGCTGATTCGTTCTATTTCAGGAAGGGGAAGTGTAGAATCAGTACCTGTACTTGTTATAGTTACATCTCCTTTTCCTTTCTCCTCCATTTTTTGAGTTACCTGTACATTAGCCTGTATAGTTTGATCATAGCGATCTTTAAATGTGATGGTTACATTTCCTGGTTCAGAAGCATAAAAACTATAAAAATCAGAAGAGTATTTCTTATATAGCTGAATAGCATCGGTGTTTGAAATAGTCATTTCTTTAGCAGGAATAGAAGTCTGAATGGTAAAAAATCTTCCTGCATTAACAGACATACTCTCTGAACCTTCAATAAATTTAAAAACTGGTTTAGGGGTTGGAGTAGCGGTAGGTGTTGGTGTAGGTGTTGGTGTATTTGTCGGTACAGGAGTAGCGGTAGGTGTTGGTGTATTTGTCGGTACAGGAGTAGCGGTAGGTGCTGGAGTGTTTGTCGGTATAGGAGTAGCGGTAGGTGCTGGAGTGTTTGTCGGTATAGGAGTAGCGGTAGGTGCTGGAGTGTTTGTCGGTACAGAAGGTGGTGCAATTATAACTTTTTTTCTGGTTCGTCGGCTTTTTATGTGGGACCATATGGAGTAATATTTTTTTCCGTTTGTAATTATATATGTACGGACTTTAGTATAATAAACAGTGTTAAATTTTAATTTTGAGATTGACACTTTTGTTCGATTTTTAACGGTTAGTATTTTAGCATTTTTCATTTTAGAATTTGATGAATACGAAAGCTGATAATAGGTATTGGGGATAGCACTTTTTTTCCATGAAACAGACAATTCTGCGTTCTTTTTAGATGGAGTGATGCTTTGTATTTCTACGGATTTTGGATTAATTGTATAAAATTTGTGAATAGTTCCCCGGTAGGCACCGGTTCCAACAATGGTTAGTTCGTGTTTTCCGACTTTGGAAAAGTCACCTTTATATTTCAGGGCATAATCTTTTCCCTGTTTTAAAACACGATTTTTGTATTTGACGATTACTTTGGGTTTTTGCTTTTTTCCGGTGAATACAGTATTTTCTTTGGAGAGCTGAATATTTTTGCTGCTCAGAGGAAATTTGCTTGCTGCCTGAATGATATTTGTATTTTCAGGAAATATAAGAATTACCATAAGAAAAATACAAAGTAATTATTTCATCCAGTTTCTTTTTTTGTTTTTCATACGTAGTCACTCCTTTTGTGTAGTTTTTGATTTGCAGGTATAATCAGTATACCACGAAAAACTGAAAATAGACACAACGAAGGAAAGATCTTTCAGGTTATCGAAATATATATTCCTTCCACTTGACATCTTCCGTGAGAGTATGCACAATAAAGGTATCATAGATAAACTGGATGCATGGCCGACATTTTTAAGTATGGATTCATCGGAAGTGATCGTAGAACTAATTGAGAGGTATCCGGAGTTTAGAGCCATGTACGAGCACATATATAATATATGCCGGAATGTGGAAGGAATGATGGAAATGTATTCAGAAGAATTAAAGATTCTCGATCGGAACACAGTGAAGTATATGGTGGATCAGATGCAGGAGCAGATTGATAGTCAGAAGGAACTGATCGACAACCAGAAAGAACAACTTGTAGAGAAAGAAAAAGAAATACAGGAATTAAAACGAAAACTTGCAGAGCGGAAATAAATGATAAAAACAGAGGTGACAGGAAATGAAAAATATTCTTATCGTAGTAGACATGCAAAATGACTTTATTGACGGAGCACTTGGCACAAAAGAGGCTGTTGCCATTGTGCCAAAGGTGGAGGAGAAAATCCGAAATTTTGACGGAGAAGTATTTTTTACAAGGGATACCCATGAAACGTATTATCTGGAAACCCAGGAGGGGAAAAATCTTCCGGTTAAGCACTGTATCCGTGCCACAGAAGGCTGGCAGATCCGGAAAGAACTGAATGTTCTCAGGAAGACAGCTCCTGTTGATAAAGAAACCTTCGGCTCCACAGATCTTGCCGGGGAATTGACTATGATCGATGAAGATGAAGGAATTGGAAGTATTACTCTCGTGGGACTTTGCACAGATATCTGTGTGATCTCCAATGCTCTTCTGATCAAGGCATCCCTTCCGGAAGTCCCGATCTGTGTTGATGCCACATGCTGCGCAGGCGTAACACCGGAGAGTCATGAGAATGCACTGAAAGCCATGGAAGCGTGCCAGATTAAGATTATCAGATAAAAATATATCTGACGAAAAATAAATATTTTTTCAAAAAATAAAACTATCCTGAACAAATTGCAAAGTTGAGAAGCTTTGTACCTGGCAGGATAGTTTTATTTGCGTTAAAAGGCTGCGAAAAATATGTTGAAATATGGAAGTGATGAACGAACAGGATACGTGGGCAGATGAGATGAGTAAAAAAGAACAGCTGAAATATACAGAATATTCTTGCATAAGATACCACATTAATGTGCGAAAGCTAAATTTTTTTGAAAAATAACAATAAAAATGTGGACAAAACCAAAAATAATGGTTAATATATACACATGCTCAAAAAAGCAAATATAAAAATTATGCGAAATATATAATATAAATCCGCTATTGATAAAAAATATATAGATATATTTACAAAACAACATCGGGTATATCAATGCAGGAAGCAGAGGGGAAATAACGGGAGGGAGATATTATGTTGAAGTTCTTTAAAGGAAAAGATAAAGGAAATGTAATTTATGCACCCTGCAAGGGAAGAGTGGTTCCCCTTGCGGAGGTTCCGGACCCTGTCTTTGCGGATAAGGTACTGGGTGACGGTTTTGCCGTGATCCCGGCAGACGGCAGGATATATGCTCCGGCAGACGGTGAGGTGGCAATGGTATTTGATACTCTTCATGCAGTTACGCTGACAAGCACTCAGGGCGCGGAAATACTGATACATATCGGACTGGATACAGTCACACTTAAGGGCGAACCCTTTAAAGCCCATGTTGCAGCAGGCGATAAAGTCAAAAAAGGTGACCTTCTGATAGAAGCTGATCTGGACAAAATTGAGAAAGCCGGTTTAAACACAATTATCCCGGTTTTGATCTGCAACACAGATGATTACGGAAAGATAAGCCTCCAGAAGGAGGGGGATGTTTCGACAGATGAAGCAGTCCTCAAGCTTTCATGATCATCTGCATGCATCTGACAGGCTCATAACGGCCCGGAGATAGCAGCAATTTTCGGGGTGTTATAACCGGAGTGATCCGGTCAAATATATTTTTTAAGGGAGGGGAAATATATGAAATTTCTTCAAAAACTGGGAAAAGCGTTAATGCTTCCAGTGGCAGTACTGCCAATCTGTGGTATCCTCATGGGTATCGGATACTGGTTATGTCCGGCAACCATGCAGGGTGGAGACATTCACGGCGCAGCCAATCTGATCGGTCTGTTTTTGGTTAAGGCAGGCGGAGCTCTGATCGACAACATGGCGATCCTTTTTGCTATCGGTGTTGGTGTAGGTATGTCAGAAAAGAATGACGGAACCGGCGGAATCGCTGCACTTGCATCCTGGCTGATGCTCACAACACTTCTTTCTACAGGATTTGTTACAACCATCATGCCATCAATCGCTGACAATGCAACAAAAACTCTTGCATTTGACAAAATTGTGAATCCTTTTATCGGAATCCTTGCCGGTATCATCGGATCTACATGCTATAACAAATTCAAGAGCACCAAGCTTCCTGACTGGCTTTCATTCTTCAGCGGCAAGCGCTGCGTAGCGATCATCGCAGGAGTGGTTTCCATTATCGTATCTGTTGTATTACTGTTTGTATGGCCATTACTTTTCAGTGCACTTGTAGCATTAGGAAAAGCGATCGCAGGTATGGATGTTGTTGGTGCAGGTATCTATGCATTCCTGAACCGTCTGTTGATCCCTACCGGATTACATCACGCACTGAACAATGTATTCTGGTTTGACACCATCGGACTTGGTGATCTTCAGCACTTCTGGGCAGGTGAAACCTCTGCAGATGTATCCTGGAGCCTTGGAATGTACATGTCCGGATTCTTCCCATGTATGATGTTTGGTATTCCTGGTGCAGCACTTGCAATGGTTAAATGTGCGAAACCTGCAAAGAAAAAAGTTGCCATCGGTCTTGTTGCTTCCGCAGCGATCTGTGCATTTATCTGTGGTGTAACTGAGCCGTTCGAGTTTGGATTTATGTTCCTTGCTCCTGGCCTTTATGTAATCTATGCATTACTTTACGGTATCTTCACCATGATCACGGTTGCGCTTGGCTTCCGTGCAGGTTTCAGCTTCTCAGCCGGTGCGATGGATTTACTTTTCTCATCCTCACTTCCGGCAGCACAGAAGACATGGCTCATCCTTCCGCTTGGAATTGCAGCATTCATCGTATTCTATGTTGTATTCCTTTTTGCCATCAAGAAATTTGATCTGAAGACTCCGGGAAGAGAAGACGATGAGGATCTTGAGGCAGAGAAGAATATTGAGCTTGCAAATGATGATTATACTGCTATTGCCGCAAAAATCCTTGAAGGCTGTGGTGGAAAAGAGAATATCACAAGCATCGATAACTGCATCACAAGACTGAGACTTGAGGTTAAGGATATTACTGCTGTAAATGATAAGGTAATCAAATCTGCAGGTGTTGCAGGCGTGATCAAACCTGGAAAAACTTCTGTACAGGTTATCATCGGAACCAAGGTTCAGTTTGTTGCAGATGCATTTTCTGCGCTTTGTAAATAATGGCTTTTTTGGAGTCAGGTATTTGTTAAAATAATTATGGGGGCAGCAGCAGAACTGTGAAAACGGTTCTGCTGCTGTTTTTTGTATACCTTATATTGACCGATACTTTCAAAAAGCGTAAAATGTTATTTCGATAAAAAGCAACCGGTCAGTGCGTTTACGATTGCAATATTTCTACAGGGGGAATGAAATTAATGAAATCCAGCGTATTTCACAAAAAATATCTTTTAGCCGGCATATATATTATTTTTGTTCTGTTTACCTGCTGTAATTCCCGATTTTATAATACACCGCTGGCAAAAATATGTTCCGTGACAGAAAAACAGACTCTGAGCAGAGAAGGAACCAGAAATTCAAAAGAGTATTACTATACGCAGAAGATTACTGCACGTATATTGAATGGTGCACATAAGGGTGAAAAAATTACGATTTCCAATGAATATGCTTCTTCCCAGGTTCAATCCTGGAAATATCATAAAGGAGATACGGTTCTTCTGAGTGGCTCAAAAGATAATCCCGGAGGATCAATACGATCTGTAAAGAGAGATGGCTATCTGGCAATACTGGCAGGAGGGCTGTTTTGTCTGCTGATTTATATTACCGGAAAACAGGGACTTTATACCATCATATCAGTGATACTGAATACGGTGATCTTCATGTACGGATTCCGTGCTCTGTCAAATGGAAAAAATATTTTAAATATCTGTAATGTGATCGTACTTTTGTTTTCACTGACTACATTGATTTGCTTAAACGGGATTCACAGAAAAACGTTTGCTTCAATTTTTTCAACACTATGTGTACTGTTTCTGATCATGGGATTATTTGAATTTTCCATTTATATGTGTGGAGATCTGGATTACTCTAATCTGGAATATCTTGGAAGTATGGGGAATTCAGCAGATATATTCTGGACAGATATTATGCTGACAGGACTTGGTGCTATTATGGATGTAACCGTAACGATCAGTGCTGCAGCAGGAGAAATTGTCCGAAAAAATCCTTCAGTTTCTCTGAGAAAGCTGATACATTCCGGCCGTGAAATAGGGTATGATATTATGGGAACCATGATAAATGTGCTGCTGTTTGTTCTGGCAAGCAGTATGATTCCCATGTTCATACTAAAGATGAATAATGATATAAGCTTTATAACGATCGTGAAATATCACATTCCATATGACATTTGTCGATTTTTAATAGAAAGCATAGGGATAGTACTGGCAATACCGGTATCTGTGCTGAGTGCCTCGGTTATTATGAAGCTGCCATTACTGAAAAGGAGTGACAGGAAATGAATATTTTTCTTGCGTTGGTATTGCTTTTTCTGATGATCATAATTGGTGGAGAACGCGGTGCTGTTTCGATCATGGCACTTGCCGGCAACATCATCATTCTGTTTTTTTCAATTATACTGATGGCTGCCGGTTTCCCGTCACTTCTTCTGGTATTAGTGGCAGGAGCTGCTGTTTGTTATAATTCACTGTTTTATCAGAATGGAAATAATCCAAAGACACGGGCTGCTTTTTTCGCTACACTGCTTGTAATGCTACTTCTGATCCTTCCAATCTACATTATCACATGGAGAGCAGGAAGCTACGGATTAAATGAGCTGCAGATTTCGGAAGATGATTTTATGTATTATTACGATACGGATATCAGTATCAACATGCTTCATGTAGCAGTCTTTGTATGTGTTTTCAGTACCCTGGGAGCAGTTATTGATACTGCTTTGTCTGTAACATCCTCTGTATATGAAGTCTGGACGCATAAAAAGGAACTGACAGAAAAAGAGCTTATTTTTTCCGGCTATCAGGTTGGAAAAGAAATTATCGGTACAACGGTAAATACACTGCTTTTTGCCTATTTTGGAGGCTCTATTTTATTATTTTCCTATGTCCGGATCCAGCAATATAACCTGGAAATTATTCTTAATTCCAGGTTCCTTTTTCAGGATGTTGCAATTATGCTGTCCGGAGCCATTGCCTGCCTTATTACAGTTCCTGTATCAATCAGGTGTATCATCTGGCAGATCCATCATAATAAGACGGAAAAAAACGGAAGAAATTCGTAATTTACAATTACGGATTTTCTTTTTTTTCACAGTCCTGGTAAATTCCATGAAGCATATCTCCACTGCATTGAAGACGGAATCCGTGGTCCCGATACAGATGCTCTTTTAATTCATCCATAAAATCGGGGAATGTGAAAAGCGGTCACAAATTCTTCATAAAAAATTAGCACTCACCTCTTGACAGTGCTAATAATACGTGTTATAGTACATACAGAACAAAGGAAGAGAGAAAAAAGAAATCTTCCGGAGAAAGTTCTTACAGAATTTTTAGATGTTTTTTGAAACAGTAAATTAAAAATGGCTGCACAGCACGCAGCGAATATAGATCAGGAGGAATGAGTTATGTTAGTGCCAAGTATTTTCGGAGAAGATTTATTTGATGATTTTATGGGATATCCAATAGGCCGTCAGGCAGCTTCTAATGCTTATCCTCAGGTAAAGGATATGATGAAGACAGATATCCGTGACATAGATGGTAATTATGAATTGGAGATCGATCTTCCGGGCTTTAAGAAGGAGGATGTGAAGATCCAGCTGAAGAATGGTTATCTGAACATTCAGGCAACCAGAGAAGAGAAGAAGGACGAGAAGGATGATAAAGGTAAATATGTTCGCAGAGAACGTTATACAGGAACCTGCAACAGAAGCTTTTATGTAGGCTCGAGCATTAAGCATGAAGATATCCATGCGAAATATGAGAACGGAATCCTTCATGTAACCTTCCCGAAGGAAGAGACCAAGAAAGAAGCAGAAGAGAAGAAATTTGTTTCTATTGATTGATCAGCATTTACTTTGAAGACAATATCCGGAACAACCCAAACGGATAGAATATAACCCCCTTTTTTTTCCACCCCTTTGCCAATGCCCGGCAGAGGGGTTCTTTACGTTTCGGCCTGAAGTACAGAGGTGAATTCTGATTACTGTTTACTGGTAATATTCCGCGAGGTGTTTTGTGTGAGCGAAGGTCACAGAAAACCCGAGACATACCGCGCGAATTTATGCGATCAGCATAAATTCTGTGCATCGCGAAGCGTGTTGCTGAGAACGGAGTGAACAGTAACGAATTCTGATTAACTTTACACTACATCCTCACTCTGTTATACTTGGAACAGATAAACAGCGGAAATTCAGCAATACTATAAAATTGGGGAAAGAGTTTTTACAGAGGTGAATATATGGGAGACAGAATCAAGGTTATCATGGACTGTGATCCGGGAATCGATGATGGTATTGCGCTGGCATATGCGGCAGCGCATCAGGACGAACTGGAACTTCTTGCAGTGACAACATTTGCAGGAAATAATACCATTGATAAAGTGACAAAGAATGCACTGGAGCTGGTAGATTTTTACGGATTGAAGGTTCCGGTGGCAAGAGGCCAGGAACGTCCTCTTGTGAAAGAGGTACTTCATGCGGAAGAATTTCACGGAGAGACAGGGCTTGGCCATTGTGTGCTGCCGGAAGCAAAATCAGAGACTGCATCTGACAATGCAGTGCTTTTTAGCCGTGAGCTTCTGAACAGACTTCCGGAGGGTGAACAGGTAGTAATGATTGAAACTGCGCCAATGACTAATCTCGCACTTCTGTTGAAGGTTTTTCCTGAAATAAAGAATAAGATTGGAAAAATTGTATTTATGGGCGGCGCAGCAAAAGGCGGAAACATCACACCGGCAGCAGAATTCAATATTTATGCAGATCCGGAAGCTGCGAAGATCGTATTCGATTCCGGTATCCCACTGGTAATGTGCGGACTGGATGCTACCCTGAAATGCAATCTTACCAGAAACCAGATCATGAAATTATGTCAGTCCGGTGATCCGACAGCCAGAGCCTGTGGAGATATGGCTGGCTATATACTTGAAAATTCTTCCAAATATCGCTGCGTGGCAAGTATCCACGATGCAGTACCGTTTATGTATCTCCTTCATCCGGAGTTCTTCAAGACAGAAAAAGTGCTCCTGGATGTGGATTGCTCTGACGGTGCCGGACGGGGTGCCACATTATGCGATTTCCGCTGGTGGCTTCACGATGAAGAAAAAATAAAAGATATGATTCTGACAGACGCAGATACAGAGCGTTTTCAGCAGGAGCTGTTCGAAGCGATTTATTCTGTTTCTGAGTGCAGAACCGGGAAATAACCGGGATCAGACCATGAAGCAGCTGCGTTCATAAGATATAGAGGAGCAGAACACAGTGCCTGCTCTTCATAAAAATATCTGTGCACACTGTCAGATAAGAGGACAGAAAACCCATGAACTATATTGTATTTGACCTGGAATGGAACCAGAATCCGGACGGAAGAAGACATCCGGACAGCCGGCTCCCTTTTGAGATCATTGAGATCGGGGCAGTAAAATTAAATGAAGAAAGAGAGATCATCGACACCTTCCAGTGCCTGATCAAGCCCAAAGTGTACCACTGGATCCACGACAGCATCCATGAAGTGATCCATGTGGATTATCATGAGCTTGAGAATGGAATCCCGTTTCCAAGAGCTATCCGAAATTTTCTGGAATGGTGCGGAGAGGAGTACCGTTTTTTTACCTGGGGAAATCAGGATGTTATGGAACTTCAGCGGAATATGAAATATTATAATCTTCTGAAACTGATGCCCGGACCGGTACATTATTATGATGTGCAGAAGCTTTTCAGTGTGAAATTTGAAGATGGGATCGCCAGACGTTCTCTGGAATACGCCATTGACTATCTTGATCTTCCAAAGAACCGGGATTTTCACCGGGCACTGGCAGATGCCAGCTATACGGCAAGGATTCTTCTGGAGATTGACGAAGCCTGCATGATCCGTCATCCATCCCTGGATGTATACCAGAATCCGAAGTCAAAAGAGAAAGAAATCTATATTTCCTATACAGATCACGATAAGTTCGTATCCAGGGAATTTGTATCAAAAGAGCGATTAATGAAAGACCGTAATATGATCAGTACGATATGTCCTGTTTGTAAATGTCCTGCAAAGCGAAAGATCCGCTGGTTCAGCACCAATAATTCCAAGGTATATTATTGTCTTGCGCTCTGCCATGAACATGGTTCTGTTGCGGGAAAGATCCGTATCCGTAAAACAGACGAGGGAAAATATTTCGGAGTAAAAACCCTGAAAGTGAATGATACAGAAGCGGCGGATGAGACCCGCGAAAAGCATGAAGCTCTCCGCCGCAAGAAACTTTTAAGAAGAGGTCTGGAGAAGCAGGTCTGATACGACATTCCGTTCGTATTGCATTCCCCAGCCAACCAGATGTTTATTATAATAGTATTTGCTTTTCAGACGCAGCGGGCCGGCAGCATTCTGGAGAACGGCCTGGCGTTTGTTAAGTTCTGATTTCTTGATGCCTTTTGGCAAAGTCACATAAACTTTAGTCTTGTAATAAAACGGATAAGTATTTCCGTTATCCTTAAGGATATATTTGTCACATGGGAGTACCTTAAATGGGACTGGATCCATGGAAACTTTCATATCCACTTTTTCAAAATTTTCAAAACCATAATTAAAAAGTGAAGCAGTGTCGCTGTAGGCATTTGCAGCAGAAGTAGAATTCAGGATCACTGCAACCAGAGTCATGTTTCCGCGCTTGCAGTAGGTGACAAGAGTATTGCCGGAAGCATCTGTGTATCCTGTTTTTCCGCCAAGGACACCCTCGTAGTAGTATTCACCGTTCTTGATCATCTTGTGGTGATTAAGAAGCTGGCGGGCTTCTGCGAATTTATTGGTGGCCGGGATCTCATAATAGCGTCTGGTACAGAACTTACGGTAAAGCGGATTCAGCCAGGCGGATTTTGCAATTCTGGCCATATCAGAAGCTGTGGTGTAATGGTTCTCATCCGGAAGGCCATTCGGATTGTTGAAGTGGGTATTTTTGCACCCAAAAAGCTTTGCACGCCAGTTCATAAGTTCTGTGAATTTTTTTACAGAGCCGGAAACCTGCTCTGCAACTGCTACAGACATTTCGTTTGCAGACTGGAGCATAACAGCCATCAGTGCCTGGTCTCTGGTAAATACTTCACCGGGAGCTGCATAAATGCTGGAATCACCTGCTGATACGCTGGCAGATGCGCTTTCGGAAACAGTGATTTTCTGTTTGTAAGGAATATTTTCACAGGCCAGAAGCGTTGTCAGGATCTTGGTAATGCTGGCAGGATAAAGCTGGGTGTCGGCATTCTTGGAATAAAGAACTGCTTCTGTATTTACATCCATAAGAACTGCCGCCTGTGCTTCGATATTTGGGCCGGTTGGCCAGCCGTCAATGGAGTCGGTATCAGCTGCCTGGTTGTAGTAACTGGAATGGGCAGGTGTGACCTGTGTAGCCTGTCCGCTCTGGCTGTCAGGAACTGGTGTTGCGGTGACAATAGGATCACCGTACTCATCATATCCATAAGCAGCAGCTGCACATGGCTGTGCGCCTGTAATCAGGATTCCCATGCAGAGGATTCCGGCAAAGATCTGGCGCAGAGATCGTTTTTTCGTAATACTCATTTTAATAGACCTTTCAATAATAGTTGTATTTTACCCGTGAGATTCTGTAGTAGTATACCACTTTCCTTCTGGAAAAACTACTTTCAGTCTGTGAAAATTCTATTAAGATAGAATGAACATACATATAATAAGAGGAAAACCGCTGAAATCCGGCAAAAACACTTGACATATGGAATTTCCCCAACCTATAATATACAGCGTATATGAAAAAGCGAAGACGGAGACAGTAAGTCATATGGAAAGCTTTCAGCGAACCGGGAAGGGTGAGAGCCCGGGGCGAGTAAGTATGATAGAACATCACTCCTGAGCTTCAGTTCTGAAGTTGTCCGGTGCAGCCGGGAAGAGTATCTGAAATATAGATAATGATCAAGTAAGAACTGACGGATTTCCTCCGTTACAGGGAACATATATCGGCAGATACAGTAATGTCCGTCATGGGAAGACATGACACAGGAGCCTGCAGCAGAATCAATAAGAAACTGTAAAGAAAGACGCAGGAATCCGGACACAGGCCCGTATAATGTAACAGGTGGTACAGCGAATCAGACTTCGTCCTTTTACAGGATGGGGTCTTTTTTTATAAGTGCCCGAGGCATTGGCACGAACAGGTATCTGTGAAGAAGCAATCCGCTGTGGCCTCATAGATGAGGCAGCAGCCAGTAATCAGACACAGGAGGTAAATATTGTGTATCGTAAAGTTGACACGAATCTGAATTTTGTTGACCGTGAAAAAGAAGTCGAGAAATTTTGGAAAGACAACAAGATTTTCGAAAAGAGTATGGACAGCCGTAAAGAGGGCGAGACATACACATTCTATGACGGACCGCCTACCGCAAATGGTAAGCCACATATTGGACACGTTCTGACACGAGTTATCAAGGATATGATCCCGAGATACCGTACAATGAAGGGGTACATGGTTCCGAGAAAAGCAGGATGGGATACTCACGGACTTCCGGTTGAGCTTGAGGTTGAGAAGAAGCTTGGCCTTGACGGCAAGGAGCAGATCGAGGAGTACGGAATGGAGCCGTTCATTCAGCAGTGTAAGGAGAGCGTATGGAAATACAAGGGAATGTGGGAGGATTTCTCATCTACAGTTGGTTTCTGGGCTGACATGGAGCATCCTTATGTAACATACGACAATAACTTTATCGAGTCCGAGTGGTGGGCACTGAAAGAGATCTGGGAAAAAGGTCTTCTTTACAAAGGCTTCAAGATCGTTCCTTACTGCCCGCGTTGTGGAACTCCTCTTTCCGCACAGGAGGTTTCCCAGGGATACAAGACCGTTAAAGAGCGTTCTGCAATCGTTCGTTTTAAAGTTGTTGGTGAGGACGCATACTTCCTGGCATGGACAACAACACCGTGGACACTTCCATCCAACGTCGCACTTTGTGTAAACCCGGATGAGATCTACTGCAAGGTAAAAGCAGCGGACGGCTACACCTACTACATGGCAGAAGCACTTCTGGATAAGGTTCTCGGCAAGCTTGCAAAGGATGATGAGCCTGCATATGAGATCCTTGAGAAATATAAAGGAACAGATCTTGAGCGTAAGGAATATGAGCCGCTTTTTGCATGCACAGGCGAGGCAGCAGCAAAACAGCGCAAAAAAGCTCATTTTGTAACCTGTGATAACTACGTTACCATGAGTGATGGTACCGGTATCGTTCATATCGCACCTGCATTTGGTGAGGATGACAGCCGTGTGGGACGTGAGTATGACCTTCCGTTCGTACAGTTCGTAGACGGACAGGGTAACATGACCAAGGAGACACCGTATGCCGGTGTATTCGTAAAAAAAGCTGACCCGATGGTTCTCACAGACCTTGACAAAGAAGGCAAGCTTTTTGATGCGCCGAAATTCGAGCATGATTATCCGCATTGCTGGAGATGTGACACACCGCTTATCTACTATGCACGTGAGTCCTGGTTTATCAAGATGACAGCAGTAAAGGATGATCTGATCCGCAACAATAATACAATTAACTGGATTCCGGAGAGCATCGGTAAGGGACGTTTCGGTGACTGGCTTGAGAACGTTCAGGACTGGGGTATTTCCAGAAACCGTTACTGGGGAACACCACTGAACATCTGGCAGTGCGAGTGCGGACATATGGAATCCGTAGGAAGCCGTCAGGATCTCTATGAGAAGAGTGGTGATGAGCGTGCCAAGACTATTGAACTTCACCGCCCATACATTGATGATATCACCATGAAGTGCCCGGACTGCGGAAAGACCATGCATCGTGTACCGGAGGTAATTGACTGCTGGTTCGATTCAGGAGCAATGCCTTTTGCACAGCATCATTATCCATTTGAGAATAAAGACCTGTTTGAGCAGCAGTTCCCGGCAGACTTTATTTCAGAGGCTGTTGACCAGACAAGAGGATGGTTCTACTCCCTTCTTGCTGAGTCCACACTGCTTTTCAACAAGGCTCCGTATAAGAATGTAATCGTTCTGGGACATGTACAGGATGAGAACGGACAGAAGATGAGTAAGTCCAAGGGAAATGCAGTAGATCCGTTTGATGCACTGAACAAATACGGCGCAGATGCTATCCGCTGGTATTTCTACATCAACAGTGCTCCGTGGCTTCCAAACCGTTTCCACGGCAAGGCAGTTGTAGAAGGACAGAGAAAATTCATGAGCACTCTGTGGAACACCTACGCATTCTTCGTACTGTATGCGAACATTGACAATTTTGACGCAACTAAATATACTTTAAATTACGATAAGCTTCCGGTTATGGATAAATGGCTGCTCAGCAAGCTGAATACCATGGTGAAGACTGTCGATGAGGATCTTGGTTCCTATAAGATTCCGGAGGCTGCAAGAGCACTTCAGGAATTTGTTGACGATATGAGTAACTGGTATGTAAGAAGAAGCCGTGAGCGTTTCTGGGCAAAGGGCATGGAGCAGGATAAGATCAATGCTTACATGACACTTTACACAGCACTGGTAACTGTTGCCAAGGCTGCAGCTCCGATGATCCCGTTCATGACTGAGGATATCTACCAGAACCTTGTAAGAAGCATTGACACAGACGCTCCGGAGAGTATCCATCTCTGCGATTACCCGGAGGTAAATGAGGCATGGATCGACAAGGATCTTGAGGCAAACATGGAAGAGCTTCTTGAGATCGTTGTTCTTGGTCGTGCATGCAGAAATACTGCAAACATCAAGAACCGTCAGCCGATCGGAACCATGTATGTAAAGGCTGAGAAAGCTATGGATAAATTCTACACAGATATCATCGCAGATGAGCTCAATGTAAAAGAAGTGAAATTCGCAGATGATGTAGAGTCCTTCATTTCCTACAGCTTCAAGCCACAGCTCCGTACAGTAGGACCGAAATACGGCAAGCTTCTGAACGGCATCCGTATCGCACTCTCTGAGATCGACGGAACCGCAGCAATGAAAGAGCTGAGAGACAATGGTGTTCTCGTTCTTGACATTGACGGAAATAAGGTTGAGCTCGCAGAGGAAGACTTATTGATCGAAACAGCCCAGAGCGAGGGCTATGTTACAGAGACAGACGGTGAGACATCCGTTGTCCTTGATACAAATCTTACACCTGAATTGATCCAGGAGGGCTTTGTCCGCGAGATCATCAGTAAGGTGCAGACCATGCGTAAAGAGGCTGGTTTCGAAGTCATGGACAAGATTATTGTCTATGCAAAAGATAACGATAAGATCATGGATATCATGAAAGCAAACCAGGATGAGATCAAACGTGAAGTACTGGCAGAAAACATTGTTCTGGGAGATGCAGAGGGTTACACCAAAGAATGGAACATCAACAAAGAGGCTGTAACACTGGGAGTATCCAAAGTACAGGAGGAAAACTAATGATTGACAAGCAGTTTGAGAAAGAGGAATTCAAAAAAAGCGTAAAAGAAAACGTAAAATTCCTTTATCGAAAAACACTGGAAGAGGCTACACAGGAGCAGATTTTTCAGGCTGTAAGCTACACTGTGAAGGACGTGATCATTGACAACTGGCTCAAGAGCCAGAAGGCGTATGAAAAACAGGACCCGAAGATCGTATATTATATGTCCATGGAGTTCCTTATGGGCCGTGCCCTTGGAAACAATCTGATCAACCTTGGTGCATACGGCGAGGTTAAGGAGGCTCTTGAGGAGCTTGGACTTGACATTAACTGCATCGAAGACCAGGAGCCGGATCCGGCTCTTGGAAACGGTGGACTTGGAAGACTGGCAGCATGCTTCCTGGATTCTCTTGCAACTCTGAACTACTGTGCATACGGATGCGGAATCCGTTACCGTTATGGTATGTTTAAGCAGGAGATCCGTGACGGTTATCAGGTAGAGGCACCGGATAACTGGCTGAAGAACGGCTATCCTTTCGAACTCCGTCGTCCGGAGTATGCAAAAGAAGTTCATTTCGGCGGATATGTACGCGTTGAGTGGGATCCGGTGAAGAACGAGAACAAATTTATCCACGAGGGATATCAGGCAGTTAAGGCCGTTCCTTACGATATGCCGATCACAGGTTATAATAACGATGTTGTAAACACACTTCGTATCTGGGATGCAGAGCCGATCGTAGACTTCAACCTTGACTCCTTCGACAAGGGTGATTATCACAACGCAGTAGAGCAGGAGAACCTTGCACGTACTATCGTTGAGGTACTTTATCCGAATGATAATCATATGGCAGGTAAAGAGCTTCGTCTGAAACAGCAGTACTTCTTCGTATCTGCCAGCCTTCAGGCAGCGATTGCCAAATATAAGAAAACACACGATGACATCACAAAGCTTCATGAGAAGGTTGTATTCCAGATGAACGATACTCATCCGACTGTAGCAGTTGCGGAGCTGATGCGTCTTCTTATGGATCAGGAAGGTCTTGGCTGGGATCAGGCATGGGATATCACAACAAAATGCTGTGCTTACACCAACCACACCATCATGTCCGAGGCACTTGAGAAATGGCCGATCGAGCTGTTCTCCAGACTGCTTCCGCGTGTATACCAGATCATCGAGGAGATCAACCGTCGTTTCATTCTTGAGATCCAGCAGAAATATCCTGGAAACTTCGAGAAGGTTAAGAAGATGGCGATCATCTATGACGGACAGGTTAAGATGGCTCACCTTGCAATCGTTGCAGGCTACTCTGTAAACGGTGTTGCACGCCTTCATACAGAAATCCTCAAAAATCAGGAGCTGAAGGATTTCTATGAGATGATGCCTGAGAAGTTCAACAACAAGACAAACGGTATCACACAGAGACGTTTCCTTGCTCATGGAAACCCGCTTCTGGCTGACTGGGTAACAGATAAGATCGGACCGGACTGGATCACAGATCTTTCCCAGCTTTCCAAACTGAAGGTTTATGCAGACGATGAGAAAGCTCTTCAGGAGTTCATGACCATCAAGTTCAAGAACAAAGAGCGTCTTGCAAAATATATCCTGGAGCACAACGGTGTTGAGGTTGATCCGCACTCCATCTTTGATATTCAGGTTAAGAGACTTCATGAGTACAAGCGTCAGCTTCTCAACATCCTGCATGTGATCTATCTGTACAATCAGATCAAGGCACATCCGGAGATGGAGTTCTATCCGAGAACATTTATCTTTGGTGCAAAGGCTTCTGCAGCTTACGCACGTGCAAAGAAGATCATCAAGCTGATCAACTGTGTGGCAGATGTTGTAAACAATGATGCTTCCATCAACGGCAAGCTGAAGGTTGTATTCATCGAGAATTACCGTGTATCCAACGCTGAGATCATCTTTGCGGCAGCAGATGTTTCCGAGCAGATCTCCACAGCAAGTAAAGAGGCTTCCGGTACAGGTAACATGAAGTTCATGCTGAACGGTGCTCCGACACTGGGAACCATGGATGGTGCCAACGTTGAGATCGTACAGGAGGTTGGCGAGGAGAACGCATTTATCTTCGGTATGAGCTCCGACCAGATCATCAACTATGAGAATAACGGCGGTTATGATCCGGACTTCATTTACAACACAGATCCGGAGATCCGTCAGGTACTGATGCAGCTGATCAACGGAACCTTCTCCAGTGATACAGAGATGTTCCGTGACATCTACAATTCACTTCTCGACAAACGCAACATGCCGAGACCTGACCAGTACTTCATCCTTGGCGACTTCCGTTCCTATGCAGAAGCACAGAAACGTGTTGAGGAAGCATACAAAGATGAGAAACGCTGGGCTAAGATGGCACTTCTTAACACAGCATGCAGCGGTAAGTTCACATCCGACAGAACCATCCAGGAGTATGTAGATGATATCTGGCATCTGGATAAGGTTGTTGTGAAAGAGAACTAAGATATATAAAGTAATCTGCAAAGTATTACCATAAAATAAATTTCCACACAAAAACAGGGCTCGTCAGAAGTGGTGACGGCCCTGTTTTTTGTGTGAAAATTATGCCGGATTGATGACGATCCGGTTGCGTCTGGCCAGTGCAATGGCGATATGGCAGCCTTCCGCGATGGCGCAGGCTTTATCGGCAAAGCTGATGATCCAGGCTTCCTTGTTGCGTGGAAGAGGTCCCAGAGGGAACATATGTGAGAGTATCGCATCCAGTTCTCTGTCCGTGACATCAAAGTGTGAGGCACTGTTGTCGGCGGCAGCCTTCGGGTGATAAAACGCCTGATGCTCACCGGTCGGTGTCTCCGCCCTGAAGTCATAGGGACAGAAATCGTGGAGAAGCCCTGCCCTTGCGGCGGCTTTCTCGTCACATCCCAGCTTCCTGGCAATGAACCAGGAGAGGTAAGAAACATTGATACTGTGCATGAGCCGTGTGGTCCACTGGTGGTGGGTGTACAGGCTCAGCTTCAGGAACTCTCTGTTACAGAGGATGTTCTTCACAAGCTCATGATATTCCTGTGAGACCTCATCCGACACCGTGATATCCATCGGCAATCACCTTCTTTCTTTTGTTTATAATTTCATTATGACGATTATGGAGAAAAATGCAATATGGTTTATAGTTTTTTTAGAAATCAGGTGGGATAAATTTTTCAGGATGGAAAATGTCAGTGTGCAGAAGGAAGGAGAGTGCTTTTGTGTAGTCTGTTCTGTGGGAAATTATGGTATAGTAAATAAAAATGCTATAACGGTTTTATGGACAGCTATATAAGATAGGCTGAAAATAGCTGATATAGATGGTTGACATAATAAAAAGAAGAGGAGCGTAATATATATGAAACCAGAAAAACTGATCGAAGTACTTTCTGTTGCAGAACGATTGAAGGATGCAGTGCGCCACTGTTATACATCAGGCGGCAGGCGGGAGAGCGTGGCTGAACATTCCTGGCGGATCACACTGATGGCTTATTTTGTCAGCGATGAATTTCCTGAGGCTGATCTTCTGAAAATTATGAAAATGTGCCTTATCCATGATCTTGGAGAAGCTTTTACCGGGGATATCCCTGCTTTTGAAAAGACGGATAAAGATTCGAAGAAGGAGGCGGATGTACTGGGCGAATGGGTGAAAACCCTGCCGGAGCCATTCAGTAAAGAAATGTCAGAACTCTATCAGGAGATGGAAGAGCAGCAGACTCTGGAGGCCAGGATCTATAAAGCTCTGGACAAGCTAGAAGCCCTGATCCAGCACAATGAATCCGACATCAAAACATGGCTTTCTTTGGAATATGATCTGCAGATGACCTATGGAAACGAGCAGGTGAAATTCTCCGAGTATCTGACCGAATTGCGGAATCATGTGAGGGAAGACAGTGTGAGAAAGATAAAAAAGAGTAAGTAAGCTTCTTGACATATTTTTGGTATACCTTGATATGTCACCTCAACATAGAATGATATTTTGATCAGATCAGACAAGCAGCGAATTGAATTGCAGATATCTGCCTGATCTATATGTAAATTGTAAATGTTTTTCAGAAAATTCTCATTGAAAAATATATCGACAGATTTTGACGAATAAAGGAGAATATGATAGTCAGTCCTCCAATGAGTATAGTATAATTATAGTAGAAAAAACGAAAATGGGGGAATCATATGAAGAAAAAGAGGATTGCGATGCTTCTGGCTGCAGCACTTACGTTTTCACAGAGTATGGGTGCAGCCATACCGGTAGCAGCTGAGGAACTGACAGCAGATACCGGACAGGAAACTGCAGAGACAGAAGAATCAGTTCAGGAGAACGGTGGCTCGGAAATAACAGGGGAAACAGCTTCTGTGTCTGATCTGGAAGACGATGAGGAATTAAGTCTTCAGGATGATGCAGAAAATGCGGAAGAAGTAGCAGAAGAAGAAAACACATCAGAAATTGCGGAGATATCCGGGGATAACACCGAAAACCAGGAGGTCTTTAGTGACGGTTCAGAAGATGGAGAGTCTGCTACAGCAAATGAACAATATCAGCTTAATCTGATATACGAAGGTACCAGTGGGAGTCAGGACTTACTGCCGAACAGTCATGTCAGAATAAAAACCCGTCTGGTTGATACAACGGATTGGAGTGCTGTTTCCACATATGAACTGAAAGTTGCTCCGGTAACTGGTGGAAATGGTGTCAAAATGGCAAACGTATCATTAGATGGCCAGGATATTGTGCTGGATGTTTACAATAAAACCGGAGACGCCAGAATTTCTGCAACGGCATTCATAAATGGAACTGAAGTGGCTAAACGGGAATTTGGGGTTAACATCAGTGAATATGTAATATTGCCGGAAAAAACTATCAACCTTGAAGCTGGCCAGCAGCTGGATATAGCAAAAGACATGAAACCACAGCTTGTCCGTTACAAAGATGGAAAAGGAGATCCGATTCCGGTAACAGGGGACAATTACAAGATCGTCATGTCACAGACAGGGCCTGGAGGCGAAGAACTTCGTGATTATGATGCAGATGGTCTGAAATGGATAGCGGTTCCGGGACAGGATCTTCCAATCCTGGAGAGAACAACAGAGAATTCTACATGGTTTGCACTTCTGGCTATGGAGAGATCAGAAAATGGGGACTGGCATTATATTACCCGACATCATTATGCACTTGATCCTTTGATCAACAGTGATTATGACAATGGTCATAATGATGACAGCGAAGAGAAAAGTTCCTACAGCCTGATATATGATTATCAGGATACGACAGGAAACGGATCTATGCTGCCGAACAGTCAAATGACAGCTACCACTTATCTGGAGGACAAAACAAAGGATTATCAGAGGGTAGATGATTATAAACTGGAAATCCTGGAACAGTCTAAGCTGGCAGAAATTTCAGTTTCTGCAGATGGAAAAAAACTTGTTATTAAATCTGGTAAT
Source organism: Blautia sp. HA8986 (assembly GCF_056504635.1). Lineage (NCBI taxonomy): Bacteria > Bacillati > Bacillota > Clostridia > Lachnospirales > Lachnospiraceae > Blautia > Blautia sp. HA8986. The sequence goes on along the minus strand of NZ_JBWLUQ010000001.1, from coordinate 2,447,170 downwards.
AAAACTGGTCAGGGCTGCTGTTACATATCTGTACAGATACCGGATGAAAAAGGCGGATACAGAGAAGCATTCAGAAAAGATATATGGTTCAGCGTCAGCGAGTATGTACTTTTACCGGAAAATATCACAGATGCAAATGGAAAGGTATTTATTCCTGAAGTAGGACAGCAGATAGACATTTTAAATAACATGAAGCCGCAGCTTGTCCGCTATAAAAAAGGAAAAGGAGATCCGATTCCGGTAACAGGAGATAATTACAAGATTGTGATATATTCAGAGACAGATGAAAGTACAGGCACAGTGCACCGTGATTATGATGCGGATGGCTGGAAATGGATTGATGTTCCAGGTCAGGAGCTCCCGATCCTTGAGAGAACATCAGGATATGGTACATGGTTTGCGCTTGTTGCAATGGAAAAAAGTGCAGATGGAAACTGGCACCAGATAGCAAGACGAATGTATGAACTGGATACCCTGCCTGGTTATAATGGCAACGACAGTGGAAGCTTCGGTGACAGTGGTCATGATAGTGATGATAGTGAGGAAAAAAGCTTTTATAATCTGACATACGATTTGGAAGGTACGGCAGGAAATGAAGCCATGCTACCGAACAATGAAACGACCGTTGTGACAGACATACTGGATAAAACCAGTGGCCAGCATCCGGTAAAGGATTATAAGCTGGAAATCATAGAACAGTCAAAACTGGCAGAAGCTGCAGTTTCTTCGGATGGAAAGAAGCTTATAATTAAATCCAACGATAAAACCGGTGTTGGCTGCTGTTACGTAGCAGTAAAACTTCTGGATAAAACCGGTAAATATAAAGAAGCCTTCAGAAAAGATATATGGTTTGAAGTCAGCGAATTTATGCTGATACCGGAGAATCTGACAGATAAGAATGGAAAGCTGCTTAATCCGGCTGTTGGAGAATCCATTAATCTCGCCAATTTAAAAGTAAAACTGATTCAGTATATAAACGGAAAAGGTGATCCCGTTGAGATTACAGGAAATGATATAAAAATCGTAGTGATGAGCTGGAGGGATACAGAGTCCGGTAAACTGCAATATGATTACGATGAGGAAGCATGGAATATGCAGAAAGTTTCCGGCCAGGAGCTTCCGATCATGACGAGAAAGTCCGATGATAATACAAGGCTTGCACTGTCTGCCATACGAAAAAACAAAAACGGAGAGTGGGAGCGGCTTGTAAGGAAACATTTTGAGATTGGAGAAAACAGTTCAAAACACAGCCACAGCTGGAAAGCAGTAAAAACTATTCAGGCAACCTGTACGTCAAAAGGAAGCAGAACCGATAAATGTACTTCCTGTGATGGTGTAAGAACAGTAACACTTCCGGCAAAACATACCGCTGTAAAAGATGCAGCAGTTGCAGCGACAGTATTTAAAGCAGGAAAGACGGAAGGAAGTCATTGCAAAGTATGTGGTAAAGTGCTCAGAAAACAAGCTTCAGTCGCCAAACTGAAACCGACGATTTCCCTGACTGCATCTTCCCTGAAAATGAAAGCAGGTCAGTCTACCACTGCATTTAAAGCAGCCGGACTGGCGAAAGGTGATTATGTTACAAAGGTGACATCCGGAAATACAGGAATCGTAAAAGTATCTTCTGTGACAAAGAAGGGAACTTTCAGACTGACAGCAGGTAAAAAGGCAGGAAGTACTACAGTTAAAGTTATTCTCGCAAGTAAAAAGTCAGCATCTTTCAAAGTTACCGTACAGAACGGGGCAGTAAAAACTTCGAAAATTACTGTGAGCACTAAATCAGTGACACTCAAAAAAGGAACTACTTACCGTAAACTGGCGTCTTCAGTTAAAGTCATTCCTGTAACCAGTCAGGAAAAAGTTACATACACATCATCCAACAAAAAAATCGCGACAGTAACATCCGGTGGTGTAATCAAAGGTCTGAAAAAAGGAACTGCAACAATCACAATCCGAAGCGGCTCAAAGAAGACAACCTGTAAAGTTACAGTTAAATAAAAATTGTACGAAAAAGGGGGAATCACGGAAGTGATTCCCCCTTAAAAAAATCCTTATTCTATGCGGATTTCTTATTTACCGAAATATCTCTTAAGCAGACCAGCGAATGCTTTTCCGTGTCTTGCTTCGTCCTTAGCCATCTCATGTACTGTGTCATGGATTGCGTCAAGGTCAGCTGCTTTCGCACGTTTAGCAAGGTCGAATTTACCTGCTGTAGCACCGTTCTCAGCGTCTACACGCATCTGAAGGTTCTTCTCTGTGCTGTCTGTTACAACTTCGCCAAGGAGCTCTGCAAATTTAGCTGCATGCTCTGCTTCCTCGTAAGCTGCCTTCTCATAGTACATTCCAACTTCCGGATATCCTTCTCTGTGAGCTACTCTAGCCATTGCAAGATACATACCAACCTCAGAGCACTCGCCCTCGAAGTTTGCTCTCAGGTCTGCAAGGATGTCCTCGCTAACGCCCTTAGCAACGCCTACAACATGCTCAGCTGCCCATGTGAGCTCGCCTTCCTGTTTGGAAAACTTGGAAGCTGGTGCTTTACATACTGGACAGGCCTCCGGTGCCTGCTCGCCTTCGTAAACATATCCACATACATTACATACCCATTTTGCCATAGTTGTGATCTCCTTTTCTTATAAAAAGTTATTTTGATTTTATGTTTCTTTTGAATTAATAATAGTAATTATTACTGTTTTATAGTAACATGTGATCTTATTTTTGTCAAGACTGTTTTTCTTCTTTTTCGAGGCATTCCTTGCAGATTCCATAGAAGCTTGCATCTACGTCAAAGACTTTTCCGTGGATAAATTCTGCAGCTGCCTGCTCAAGAATTCCGTTAAGGCTGTCTGACTGCATATCGATCACCCGGTTGCATCTGGTACACATGAAATGTGAATGCGGTGCGACCCTTCCATCGTAGCGGTCCGCGCTTCCGAAATTGGTCAGCTTCCGGATCTCGCCGATGTCACTGAGAAGAGAAAGATTACGGTAGACAGTTCCGAGACTGATGTTGGGGTAGATCTGTCGAAGATTCTCGTATACTGTGTCTGCCGTTGGATGATCTGTTCTGGATCTCAGAAATTCCTTGATAGATTCTCTCTGACGGCTGTATTTAAGTGCTGCCATAATGTTTCCTCCATATTGGTAATAGTAATTATTACTGATATTATAATACATGACAGAGAGAGATTTGTCAAGAGATTTTGATCTGATTATCCTGAAATATTTTTATTTTATAGAAATATTCTACCCTTAATGATGGGACTTTATCAGTAAAAAATAATGATGAGGATTAAAAAAAATAAGTTGACACAAACTAACTTAAGTGGTATATTTACGATAGTTAGATAAATCTAACTAAAGCGTAAAGGAGAATGCAAATGACTTGTGCAAAATTTGAATCTGTCATAGGTTATCATTGTTCCCCTGTATTAATGGGAATGAAACCGGCGAACCTTGTTTCCTTTTCCAAGGAAAAAATGCCGGAGCTGCCGGAGATCATTTCGGATTATAAGGAGAGTCTTGAACGGGAAGGCATCCGTATGGAGATCATCTGTGGATGCAGGAAGCATTATCTTCTTCTGGTGTACCGGCCGGATATGCTGCAGGAATATCTTAAGCAGGAAGAAGCCAGGAAGCTTTTGCTGCAGGATGGTTATAATATAGATGGTTCTCTGGATGAGATGATCGCCCGTCTGAAGGAGAGATTTTTTCATAAGACGGAGTTTCCTCATGAGATCGGTCTTTTTCTGGGTTATCCTATTGAAGATGTGAAGGGCTTTCGGAAGTTCGGAGGCAGTGACTGCAAGATGTGTGGTTACTGGAAGGTTTATGATGATGTGGAGCAGGCTCGCAGGATTTTTGACAGCTATGATAAGTGCCGGGAGTTTACTGCGGCGCAGATCCGTGCGGGGTATTCGATTTTACAGGTTGTTGGTATGAAGCATCTCTGTACATCTCAGATGTGCGTATAATATAAAGTTTAAAAACAGGAGGTTTTTAAGATGAGCAAGGTAGGAATTATTTACTGGTCTTCCACAGGTAACACAGAGGCAATGGCACAGGCTGTTGAGGAAGGCGCAAAAGCAGCTGGTGCGGATGTTGAGATCATGGAAGTTGCAGATGCAGACGTAGATAAAGCTCTCTCTTATGATGTTCTGGCACTTGGCTGTCCGGCAATGGGAGATGAGGAGCTTGAGGATGGTGAGTTCGAGCCATTCTTCTCTGATCTGGAAGGCAAACTTTCCGGTAAAAAAGTTGCACTTTTCGGTTCCTATGACTGGGGCGACGGAGAGTGGATGAGAACATGGTGCGGCAGAGCAAAAGACGCAGGTGCAGAGCTTGTTGAGGATGAAGGACTCATTGTAAACAACACACCTGATGATGAAGGACTTGCAGCTTGCCGTGAACTTGGCGGAAAACTTGCATAAGATCTATTAGATTTCAAATAAATAAAAACTGAGCAGAGCATTGGATTTTCAAACACCAACACCATCCGGACAGAAGAGATAGACATCTTTTTTGTCCAGGTGGTGTTTTATTTTGAACAAAAATATCTGCTTATTACTTTGAGGAAATATAGAAGAAATGAATATTAAGACAAAAAATCCTTGTTGATTTTAATATTTACGTGTCCTAAAATAGATAAAGATGAAATAAAGCAGGAAAGAGAGGGATGCCGGATGACGCGGGAGGAAGCGGAACAGTATTTATATTATGCGATGACAATTGGTGAACAGCTTCTTTGCTGCGGAGCAGAGGTTGGACGTGTGGAAGATACCATACGGCGGATCTGCCTGGCATATGGAGCCACCCGGGCGGATGTTTTTTCTATCACATCCAGTATTGTGACGACGATTTATGGAGAAGATTTTGGAATCTGCACCCAGACGCGGCGTGTGCCGGGAATGGCCAATGACCTGGGGCGGCTGGATGACCTGAACCAGCTTTCCAGATATATCTGTGAGTATCGGCCGAAGCCGGAGGAGATCCAGAAGGGGCTGGAAAAGATCCGGGATAAACAAGGATATTCTTTTAAAACGCAGATTTTGATCTATGCTGTAATTTCGGGTTCTTTTTCCGTGTTTTTCGGAGGAGATGTCAACGATATGATCGCTTCTGCGCTGATAGGTATCGCCCTGAAGCTGTTTGAGGCTTTTGTAAAAAAGGGCGCATTAAACTCGCTGCTGACAGTGCTTCTTTGCTGCGGAGCCGGCGGAGTACTTTCCAATCTTACAGTTCTGATCGGGCTTGGACATCATGCGGATCTGATCAGTATCGGAAATATCATGCTTCTGATACCGGGAATTGCATTTACCAATTCATTACGCGATATGTTTTCAGGAGATACCATTACAGGTTTGATCCGATGTATGGAGGCACTTTTGCTGGCACTGGTCGTGGGCCTTGGTTTTACGGTGGCGAATCTGTTGTTTTAACCGAATCAGGGAAATTCTCTTGAAGGTTGCGAAAAGCAATAAGCAGTGAATGAGTAATTCACATACTGTATCAATTGCGGAGTAGCGAAACGCAGCAGATAATGGGAGCATTTGAGAGTAGTTATGATTTATTCAGGAGGAAAATATGCGGGAAATCATACAGCTGGTCGTATCCTTCACAGGATCCCTCGGCTTTGCGGCATTATTTAATATCCATGGAAAAAAACTCTGGTTTGCGGCTGTAGGAGGCTGCCTGTCCTGGGCTGTATATCTGGCAGTGGAGTTCATAACGCCAAGTCCGTATGCGTGCGGCTTCTGGTCAACAGTAGCTATTACTTTGTATGCAGAATGTATGGCAAGAATTCATAAAACGCCGGTAACTGTATTTCTGGTTTCCGCGACAATTCCGCTGATTCCGGGAGCAGCACTTTACCGGACTATGAACTGGATGTTGATGAAGGACTGGGCGAAATTCCAGAAAGATGGAATCTATACGATCCTTTTTGCAGTGAGCATGGCAGCAGGAATGACGCTGACAACTATTGCGTTCCGGATGGCGTGGCGGTGGATGTACAGGCAGAGGAGAATGTAATACAGTAACGAAATTCCCCGTTTACAAACCATCAGAAATGTGTTACGATTTTCCCATATGGAAAACTCGTGGAAGAAGAGAGTACATGTGTACACCGTACTACAGGGAAATCCCCGGAGAACTTTTTATATAAGGAGTTCCGAGACTGAGAGGGATGTGCAGGCGCAGATGGAAGATGGCTTCGGAGAGGCATTGCTGAACCGGTTTGAACGTGATAAGCGAAATGTGAATGTCCCGTTTAATGGACACCGGCAGGTGATGACAGGACCGCCTGTTATAGCGGAAAGGTATAGAAACTGCTGTACCTGATGAGGTTTTTGCCGCGAGGCAGGAACGAAAAGAAGTGGTAACACGGGTAATAACTCGTCTTCTCATATCGTTATGGTATGGGAAGACGTTTTTTTATTTTTATTATGGAGGAAAGAAAAAATGGAAAAGCAGAGATATTATATCAGCACTGCCATTGCGTACACATCCGGTAAGCCGCATATCGGAAATACTTATGAGGTAGTTCTTGCGGATGCGATCGCACGTTTTAAAAGACAGCAGGGTTATGACGTATATTTTCAGACAGGAACTGACGAGCATGGTCAGAAGATCGAGCTGAAGGCTGAGGAAGCTGGCGTTACACCGAAGGAATTCGTAGATAACGTTTCCGGCGAGATCAAACGTATATGGGATCTGATGAATACATCCTATGACAAATTCATCCGTACAACAGATAAAGACCATGAAGAGCAGGTCAAAAAAATCTTCAAAAAAATGTATGCAAAGGGTGATATCTACAAGGGTCATTATGAAGGAATGTACTGTACACCATGTGAGTCTTTCTTTACAGAGTCCCAGCTTGTAGACGGCAAATGTCCGGACTGCGGACGTCCATGCGTACCGGCTAAGGAAGAGGCATATTTCTTCAAAATGAGTAAATATGCAGACAAGCTGATCGACTACATTAACACACATCCGGATTTCATCCAGCCGGAGTCACGTAAAAACGAAATGATGAACAACTTCCTTCTTCCGGGACTTCAGGATCTCTGTGTATCCAGAACATCTTTCAAATGGGGAATCCCGGTAGATTTCGATCCGAAGCACGTAGTATATGTATGGCTGGATGCCCTGACAAACTATATCACAGGTATCGGCTATGACTGCGACGGAAACAGCAGCGATCAATTCAACAAATACTGGCCTGCAGATCTTCACCTTATCGGAAAAGATATCATCCGTTTCCATACGATTTACTGGCCGATCTTCCTGATGTCTCTGGATCTTCCGCTTCCGAAACAGGTATTCGGACATCCGTGGCTGCTTCAGGGCGATGGAAAAATGAGTAAATCCAAAGGAAATGTAATCTACGCAGATGAGCTTGTTGAGTTCTTCGGTGTAGATGCTGTCCGTTATTTCGTACTCCATGAGATGCCATTTGAGAATGACGGTGTGATCACATGGGAGCTGATGGTTGAGAGACTGAATTCTGACCTTGCAAACACACTTGGAAATCTTGTAAACCGTACTATTTCCATGTCCAACAAATATTTTAACGGAGTTGTTGAGAATAAGAATGTAACTGAGCCGGTTGATGAGGATCTTAAGAACTTCATCCTTCAGGTTCCGAAAAACGTTTCCGCAAAAATGGATAAGCTTCGTGTTGCAGATGCCATCACTGAGGTATTCTCTCTGTTCAAACGCTGCAACAAATATATCGACGAGACAATGCCATGGGCACTTGCAAAGGATGAGACAAAGCAGGATCGTCTTGCAACAGTTCTCTACAACCTGGTTGAGGGAATCTGCATCGGCGCATCTCTTCTGAAATCCTTTATGCCGCGTACAACAGAGCGTATTCTTGTACAGCTCAACGCAAACGAGAGAACTCTTGAGGAGATGGATCAGTTTGGTCTTTATCCTTCAGGAAACCGCGTAACTGACAAACCGGAGATTCTTTTTGCGAGACTTGATCTGAAAGAGGTTCTTGAGAAGGTTGCGAAGCTTCATCCGAAGAAAGAAGAGCCGAAGGAAGAGGTAGAAGAGGAGAAAACAGAGGAGGTGATCGATATCGAGGCAAAGCCGGAGATCACTTTCGATGATTTTGAGAAGCTTCAGTTCCAGGTTGGTGAGATCATTGCCTGCGAGGAGGTTAAGAAATCCAGAAAACTTCTCTGCTCTCAGGTTAAGATCGGAAGCCAGGTTCGTCAGATCGTATCCGGAATCAAGGCTCACTATTCCGCAGAGGAAATGGTTGGCAAAAAGGTTATGGTCGTTACAAACCTGAAACCTGCCAAGCTTGCCGGAATTCTCAGCGAGGGTATGATCCTCTGTGCAGAGGATGCAGACGGAAATCTTTCCCTGATGGTACCGGAGAAAGAGATGCCAGCAGGTGCTGAGATCTGCTAAGTATGGGATTGAATCATTTTGATAAAAACGGCAATGCTGTTATGGTGGATGTGTCCGATAAACCGGTCACTCACCGTACAGCGACAGCTACCGGTTCCATTCAGGTAAGCCCGGAGATCATGGCTGCGGTAAAAAGCGGAAATGTGAAAAAGGGTGATGTACTTGGTGTGGCCCGTGTGGCAGGTATCATGGGGGTGAAGCGTACTTCTGAGCTGATCCCCATGTGCCATCCACTTCCCATCCAGAAGTGTTCTGTGGATTTTGAAACGGATGAGTATGCGGGAATGATCCGTGTATTTTGCACGGTAAAAACAGAGGGAAAAACAGGCGTGGAGATGGAGGCGCTGACAGGTGTTCAGGTGGCACTTCTGACTATTTATGACATGTGCAAGGCAATTGACAAGCACATGGTTATGTCTGATATCCATCTGGAAGAAAAAACAGGAGGCAAAAGCGGAGATTTCTGCTTTGAGGAAAAATGATAGACAGGTGCGGAAGAAATATTGATTATCTCAGGATTTCCGTAACTGACAGATGTAATTTGCGGTGTATTTATTGTATGCCGGAGGAGGGAGTGCAGCATGTGTCGCGCTCCCTTATTTTGCAGGAAGAGGAAATCTTGAGGATCTGCCGGGTGATGGCAGAGCTGGGTATCCGGAAGATCAAGCTTACCGGAGGGGAGCCTCTGGTTCGTTCCGGAATGCCTCAGCTTGTGGAAAAACTGAAAAATATGACGGGAATCGAGAAGGTGACTCTGACTACAAATGGTGTGCTTCTGAAGGAGCAGATGAAGGATTTTGCCCGGGCAGGGCTGGACGGATTGAATATCAGTTTGGATACGCTGGATGAGGCCTGCAGCAGGAGAATTACCCGGCGTGATGAATTGAATCGGACGCTTGAAGGGATCTCAGAGGCGTTGAAGTATCCGGAGATTTCTCTGAAGATCAACTGCGTGCCCCTTGGGATTCCGGAGCAGGATCTTTGCCGGGTGGCACTTCTTGCCAGGAATCACAGGGTGCATGTGCGGTTTATTGAGATGATGCCCATTGGGATGGGAAAAGAATTTCATGGGGTGTCGGAGGAGGAACTGCTTGGGATCCTTGGGGAAAAGCTACCACAGTTTTCGCCGTATGTTGGGGAGCCCCTTGGGAATGGACCGTGTCATTATTATGATGTGGACGGTTTTTCAGGGAAGATCGGGTTTATCAGTGCGGTGAGCCATAAATTCTGTGGGGAATGCAACCGGATCAGGCTGACTTCACAGGGGTTTTTGAAGACCTGTCTGCAGTATACAGCCGGGAGGGATCTTCGGGCGATGATCCGCAGCGGTGGTTCGGATGAGGAGCTGAAGGCGGTGATTCTGGAAGCGTTGTCGGAAAAGCCGGACGGGCATGCTTTTGGAGGCAGTCTGGAGAAACAGAAGGAAGATAAAACGGAGAAGCTTTGTATGGCTCAGATCGGAGGTTGAGTGTTTATGAAGAGAGTTGCAGTGATCACTTCCAGTGATAAGGGTTTCAGAGGGGAACGTGAGGATCTCAGCGGGCCGGCTGTGAAGGAAATCATGGAGGTGGCCGGGTATGAGGTTGTCTCTGTGGAGGTTTTGCCGGATGACCGTGGGATGCTGAGTGCACGGATGGCGGAGATTGCGGATATGGGTTTGGCTGAGCTGATTTTGACTACGGGTGGTACCGGGTTTTCCCAGAGGGATGTAACACCGGAGGCTACGGAGGATGTGATCGAGCGGCGTGTGCCGGGGATTCCGGAGGCTATGCGTGCGTTTAGTCTGACGATCACGAAGAGGGCGATGTTGAGCCGGGCTACGGCTGGAATTCGGAAGAAGACGCTGATCGTTAATCTGCCGGGGAGTCCTAAGGCTGTGAAGGAGTGTCTGGAGGTTATTGTGGATTCGCTGGGGCATGGGATTGAGATACTTGTTGGTGAGGCTGGGGAGTGTGGACGGTAGAACGTAGTGTATATTAACGAACGGACGCCCAACGGAGGCAGGGCCAGTACTGTGACACGCTGCGCGGCCTGTTCGGCTGCGTCGCTGGTTTGCTGCCATTCGTGCTAACTCACTACGCGCATAGCGCTCCGTTCAGACAGAGCACTCGGTGGCAGCAGCTATACTCGCCTCTCGACGGCGGCTCCGCTAACGTCACCGTACTGGCCCTGCCTCCGTTGGGCTGGTTGTTGAGAGTGGTGTAGGTTCTACCGGACATGTTGTTGGTAAGGGACGACTGTGACTGCGTGAGTCTGGTTGTTGAATTCAGTGAATTCTGAGGAATGTGTTGATAGTTGGAAATTAATATTGCTGGTGTGATATATAGGAATAAATTTTGTAGCGATGTGTAATTAATAGGAGTTTGTTATGGGAAAAGTACTTGCGGTTTGTATCAGTGAGAAGAAGGGGACGGAGAAGAGGAATGTCGGGTCTGCGGTTTTTGTGGAGGACTGGGGGCTTGAGGGGGATGCTCATGCCGGGAAGTGGCACCGGCAGGTGAGTCTTCTTTCAAATGAAAAGATAGAGGACTTTCGCGCCAGGGGCGCAGTAGTTGAGGATGGTGCTTTTGGCGAAAACCTGGTCGTGGAGGGGATTGATTTCGCGAAGCTTCCGGTTGGAACGAGATTCCGTTGTGGTGAGGTTGTACTGGAGCTGACTCAGATTGGAAAGGAATGCCACAATGGCTGTGCTATTTTCCAGAAGATGGGTGAGTGCATTATGCCCCGTGAAGGTGTGTTTACAAGAGTGCTGAAAGGTGGAAAAGTTTCTGTCGGTGACGAGATGACTGTGGATAAAGCCATGATTTTTGATACCCATGCACATTATGATGATGAGGCTTTTGACGAGGACCGTTATGCCATGCTGGATAGTATGCAGGAGAATGGAATCGGGCATATTGTGGATGTGTGTGCTTCTGTGGGACACTTTGACCGGGTTTATGATCTGGTGGAGAAGTATCCGTTTATTTATGGTGCAGTAGGTGTACATCCGGATGATGCAGATAAAGTGGATGCGGCAGTTTTGGATGAGATCCGCAGATATTGTGATAAGGAAAAGACAGTAGCCGTAGGTGAGATCGGTCTGGATTATTACTGGCATAAGGAGAAAGAAGCGCACCTTCTTCAGCAAAAAGTCTTCCGCCAGCAGATGGATATTGCCCGTGAGAAAAAACTCCCGTTTATGATTCACAGCCGTGATGCTGCCGAGGATACGCTGAATATTGTGAGAGAATATATGAAGAATGGAATGTATGGCGGAGTTATCCATTGTTTTTCTTATAGCAAGGAAATTGCAAGGGAGTATCTGAATATGGGACTTTATTTGGGAATTGGCGGAGTGGTGACATTTAAGAATTCCCGGAAACTGAAAGAAGTAGTAGAATACACACCCCTGAACCAGATCCTGCTTGAAACCGATTGCCCGTACATGGCACCTGTGCCAAACCGCGGAAAGAGGAACAGTTCCCTGTATCTGCCGGAGGTTGTAAAGACCATCGCGGAGATTAAGGGTGTTAGCTGCGAGGAGGTTGTGGCTGTGACGGAGAGTAATGCGGTGAAGGTGTTGGGAATGATGTAAAAAATTCTTTATAGTTTAAAAACAAATCCCGGATCACTGCCAATGCAGTATCCGGGATTACGACTATTATAATGTAAGCTAATCATCTAGCATTTCCGTACCAACTCCATAATCCTATCCGTAGCACAGCCATCACACGCGGACATAAATTTCTCTCTAAAGGCATGAACCTGTTCCTTATCGAACCGTGTGTCAAGATTCTGAATGTAATCAATGATCTCCTCAGTTTCAGTTACGACAGGGCCGGGGGTGAGGTCATCGTAGTTGTAGTAGAAACCTCTCCAGTCGAAGTAATCTTCCAGGTCGTAGGCGTAGAAGATCATTGGGCGTTCGAAAAGGGAGTATTCGAAGATCAGGGATGAGTAGTCGGAGATGCAGATATCGCTGACGCAGAGAAGTTTATCGATATCCAGATCTGTTGTTACATCCATTGCGAAATCTTTGCAGTCCTCGGGAATTTCCGGGCGTTTTTTTACGAACGGGTGGTGTTTTAGGAGAAGAATGTATTCATTTCCAAGGGCTTTTTTCATAGCCGGGATGTCGAGGCAGTCAGGGGTTTTGGCTTTTGCGACTCTTCCGCGGAAGGTAGGTGCGTACAGGATTACTTTTTTGGAACGGGCCTGGGGGAATACGGAGTAAACAGATTCCCTGGCATTTTCAATAAAATTTTTATCATAAAAAACATCTGTACGGCTGATTCCGGTTGCTACGATTTCGGTATCAGTACCTTTCAGGTTCATGGCTTCTTCGTAAGCCCAGCTGACTTCCGGACTGCTGACTGTAACGTAGGATAAGTTCCTGTAGTTGGGAAATTTTTCCTGAGTGCGGCGGTCGGCACCAAAGATCAGGTCAGCAGTGCTCATGCCGAATTTCTTAAAAGCACCGCAGGCGTGCCACACCTGAAAGATTCGGCTTCCTTTGCGCAGCGAAATACTGCTTGTGACATCGCAGGCATCATTGAGAAAGATATAATGTGCATCCGCGATATCTTTCAGCATATGCAGGCAGCGGCGGATATAAGCCGGATTATTTGATTTGATGTTCAGAAGATATTCTTCGTGGACCTCATAGCCTTCGTCTTTCATGCGTTTGTAAATAAGCTGAAAAGCATCTGTGATCTTGTCAAAACGTGCTTCAATAAAAACGACTTTATCAGGATTCATCTTTCGGGTAAGCGCGAAAAATTTATAAGTAAAGGGATAAACGACCCGAAAGATCAGAACTTTGCGGGCCATTCGATAGCACTTCTTAACTTTCGATGGCAGTGCCCGGTAGATTTTTTTTAAAACTTTTTTTAAAATCTTCTTCATGTGTTAATTCTCCCAGATCATAATGGTTTTTCCCATAATTTTGTGGATATCGATCTCAAAAGCGCGGGTGATATCCTGAATACTTCTTACATGAATCTCCGCTCCTACGATTTTTTCCAACTGATTGATCAGATCCGGATTTTGATTGTACAGTTTGATAAGACCAAGAAAATCCTCCCGGCCGCTGCGGCTGCTTCCAAAAAGACGAAGACCTTTTTCCAGGATCATGCGTGTGTTGATGGGGGCGAAATCCTCAGAGACCCCCATAATGGATATGGTTCCCTCTGGATTAATATAGTCAATGATCTGATTGATCGCTTTGGAAGAAGCGGCTCCACCCACACATTCGAAAGCATGATCCATGTGAAAATCTTCCGGAATATCTGAAATCAAATATACATCATCTGCAAAAGAAAAATCGTGAAGTTTATATTCGTTGACACCAAAAACGCAGACTTTGGTCTCAGGCAGGATAGCTTTAAGAAGAAGGGAAGTGATATATCCCAGATTTCCATCGCCCCAGACTCCGATCACATCCCTGCGGCTGTGGGAAAAGCGAAGGAATCGCTGGATCGTGTGGTAGCTGACGCTGACGATCTCTGTAAAAGCAGCTACGGACAGGTTGACATCTTCCGGCAAGGCAACAAGACGGTCAGGTTCCATGCTTACATATTCCTGCATAAAACCGTCAAAACCGCTGGCCCGAAACTGACTGCTTCTGAGATAATTTTCTGCAATGATGTCGTCCTTTTCAGTAGGAGTATTAGGAATCATTACAACAAGAGTTCCCTCTTCAAACTGGCCTGTGGGGTCGAAAGCAACCCGGCCGACTGCCTCATGGATGAGAGCCATTGGAAGCTTTTTGCGAAGGATATTTTCTGCGCGGAGACCCTGGTAATAACGTTGGTCAGCATTGCAGATAGACAGGCGGACAGGATGAACAATCACGTGAGATTTATCAAGGGTAATGTCATTAAAGACCAGTTCAAACTGACGTGGTCTGACTAAACGGTAAACAGATGTCAGCATTTATTTCCCTCCCATGATAGCTTCAGCCATGCGGATGTCGGAAGGATATGTGATTTTGATATTTGTAACATCGCCTTCCACAAGATGGACCTTTTCTCCTTTAAGAACAAGGATTTTGCAGGCATCCGTGAGAATTTCTTTTTCTGCGGAAGAAAGACCCGCATAAATATCCCGGAGTTTTTTTGCCCGGAAAGACTGCGGGGTCTGTCCCTGGTACATGGCAGAACGATCGGGAATGCTACTGATGAACTTATGATCCTGGCTTTCTACGATGGTATCTGACGCAGGGATCACAGTGTCGCAGGCACCGTATTCCACGGCTGCCTGGATATTCTCCTCGATCATGCGGTGAGATACAAAGGGACGTACGGAATCATGTGTTACAATGATCGTATCGTCATCAAGTCCGAAATTCTCTTCAATGTAGCGGATTGCGTTCATGATCGTCTCGTTTCTTGTTGAACCGCCTGGGATAACGATGATGTCGGAATGGTCAGGAATATATTTGCGGATGAGATCTTTTGTATGAGAGATCCATGCTTTCGGAGAAAGTACGATAATTCTGTCAAAAGCAGAATGGATCACGAATTTTTCAATGGTATGAACGATAATTGGCTTCCGGCCGATCTCCATAAACTGTTTCGGGCGTTCTGCATTGCCCATTCGTGTTCCCTGGCCGCCGGCCAGGATAATACCAAAAATATTGTTAGCCATAGATGCTTACCGTTACTGAAAACTTATAAAAAGTTATAAACTTCTATGTTTCATTCCTACTTCAACGAGTATGCTTTTGATGATATAAATATCTATCTACTCACAAGTTCTTGTACTCTCCATAGGCGTAAATTCCGGATTAACGTACCCGTACATATTTGCACTAACGTTTTAGTGCTAGCTTGCAAATCCTTCTCCATAAGCCTTGAGATTTATAGATGCCTGAAAATCTCTATCAATGACATTTCCACAATCACATTTATAAATCCTGTCAGATAATTTCAAGTCTTTTTTAATATTTCCACAACAACTGCAAATCTTTGATGATGGATAAAACCGATCAGCCACAATAAGCTGAATCCCTTTATCGCTGCACTTGTGTTCAAGCTGCTTTCTAAACTCAAAAAAGCCCTGATTCTGAACTGTTTTTGATAAATGTCTATTTTTCATCATTCCACTAACATTCAAATCTTCAATACAAATAAATCTTGGTTTTCGATTTACAATTTCAGATGTAGTCTGATTCAAATAGTTCTTACGGATATTTGTTAATCTGTGATTTCGTTTTAATAAAAGTTTTTCCTTTTTGATTACATTATTTGTTTTGCAGTAACTTTTTCCTTTCTTATTTTTCTCGTAAGAGCGAGAGATACTACGCTGTAATCTGCGTTTCTGTTTTTCTAGTTTCTTTACTTTCTGACTTTTATTGATGTTCTTATACTTAGCTCCATCAGAGCAAATAGCCAGATCTTTGATTCCTAGATCTATACCAATTCCATCATCATTAAGTTTTTCTATGCAATCAGGCAATTCCACACATACGCTGATCCACCAGTTCAATCCGTCAAAGGATATTCGCGGATTCATATATTTAGCATCTGTAGGAATACGACCATGCTCTGCAAGTCTTACCCAATTTAGTTTTTGTTTATTTCTTTTCCTGCCCGAAGAAAATCCTTCAAACTTAACATGAGTATTGCTGAATTGTATCTTAATATTATCCTGATAGAACTTCGGTGTTGATTTCTTTTTAGACTTAAACCTCGGATATTTTTGCAAACCTTTGAAAAAGTTTTTATAAGCAATACAGGCATCTTTGATTGCCTGTTTGGTTACATTATTTGAAATACTCAATAACCATGCGTATTCATCAGAATGTCTAAGCTTTGTAAATTCTTTTCTGAGTTCTGCATCTGAAATGAATTTTCCTCCTTTTTCATAGTTTTCTATTTCCCTTGCCAAAGCCCAGTTATAAGCAAATCTTGAAGCACCTGCGTACTGAAACATCTTAGTTTTCTGTATATTATTTGGTATCAACATTACTTTTATGGCTTTTACCATCTACTTCCTCCTGTATCAGTTCCCGGATAAGTTTCTTGGCTTTATTCGCTCGTTTTCCTTGTAATTTGCAACTGAATACTGTGATTATCTGAACCAGATCTTCAACAAGTTCCTGCTGTTCGGATTTTTCAGTATTATCAATAATCTCAATCTCACAATTATAAAGCGAGGCGATATATTCTATCAATTCAAAACCAAATCGCAATAGCCGATCTTTATATAAAACAACAACCTTTTCAACCTGATTTTGAGATATTCGCCTGATCAATTCCTGGAGTCCTTTTTTCTTATAATTAATTCCGGAACCGATATCACTTATTATCTCAAATGGCTGTCCTTTTACCAGAAGATATGTCTTAACATTATCAATCTGTCGTTCCAGATCATCTTTCTGTTTATGGCTGGAAACGCGACAATATCCAATTGTAATGCGATTTTTAGGCTTTACATTTATTACCTGGTTGAGTTGCTCGTCAGAGTAATATCTATAGCCGCTTACTGTAGTATGATGCGGATGAAGTTTTCCATTGGCATCCCAATTTCGTAATGTCTGGGCGGATACGCCTATAATTTTTGAAAATTCATGTATAGAATAATATTTACTCAAAGCATCAACTTCTTTCAATAATATTCTGCTCTAATATCTTATAAAACTCAACATGTACTTATATGATTTTATAATTTATATTTAACTGTTAATAACCTCCTAGTTATTCTGGGGTTTTGTGATGTAATCTATAATTCTCTGTGTGGAGTGTCCGTCGCAGGCGGCCATATACTGTTCAAAAAATTCGAAATAATGCTGATCAATGGAAGCGTCAAGAGCTGCTTCATCAGACAGCGTCTGAACGATATGTTCACTGTCGCGGACAAGTATGCCGGGTAGTGTAAAGTAATCCAGATAAAATCCCCGATTGTCCACGTATTCTTTAAGATCCGGTGCAAACAGAATGATCGGAAGTTTGTAGATCATTGCGTCGAAAAGGATAGAAGAATAATCTGTGATCACTACATCAGCAACAGGGAGCAGTTCCTCAGAAGGAATGCTGCAGTTGGTTCCCTGTGTATGAAGCTGGGAATGGGGATGCAGTTTAATGATAAAGTAATGAGTATCTCTGAGGCGTTCCTGCGCCTTGAGGACATCTTCCAGTCCGTAGACCTGGGCAGAACCAGGTTTTCCGCGGAAAGTAGGAGCCCAGAGTACGATTTTTTTGTCCTGTGCTTCAGGATGCTGCCGGAAAAACTGTTCGCGGCAGTGCTGGTTGAAACTGTTGTTGAAGTACATGTCCGTCCGGCTGACGCCTACAGGGAGGATGCGATCCTCCGGAAGTTTCATGGCACTGGCAAAAGGTTTCACGCAGATTTCTGAGCTGACAGTTGCGATATTGCAGTTGGCCATTACATTGCCAATATAGTAGGATGGAATATCTGCCTCCGTGTCATAACCGAATTTTTTGAAGGCTCCACATGCATGCCAAAGCTGTATTACCTGAGTTTCGCTGCGTTTTTTGCAGGAAGCTGCAGGCAGAAAATTGTCACATATGATCACTGTTTCTGCGGATGCATATTTTTTCATAAAAGAGGCCATATTCTGAAAAACCTTCAGAGGAGAATCGGAGTTATTGTTCCAGTACATTTCGGTGATCTGAAGCTCCGGATGGGTCAGAAGCTCCTCACGGATGGCCAGCATGCTGAATGGAATCTCGCTGTGATGTGCATCAGCCAGTATCACGGTTCCGGGTATAACCGGCTTCATGGCATGGACATTATAAACAGCCGGAAGAATAAGCTGCTGGAAAAGCATTTTTATTATTTGTTTTAGCCAAAATATCATTACATATCCTCCGGTTTTCTGTTTCTGATTTATATTGCTCCTCTGATATAGAATAGCCGATATCTGTTAAAGTATAACATAATTGTTTCAGAAGTTAGTTATTTCTGTTTTCCATATTTTGCATTGATTTAATAATACCTGTGAAGTATAACATATCCTATATGGAAGCACAACGCCGGATTTCATAAGGCTTTCAGCACATCTATAAGCCGTGAATTGTCCTTTGGCATCATAATACAGAATCTGATAAATTCGCCATCAAGACACTGGAATGAAGAGCAGTCACGGATCATAAGTCCCTGGCGGATGCAGGCCTCAAAAACATCATAGGAGGTCAGGCCTTCTTTCCGGATCCTGAGAAGGATGAAGTTGGCATAAGCCGGATAGACTTTGTAAGTTGGAACTTTTTTTAATTCGGAGATTATTCTGACACGTTCGGACAGGATCAGTTCTCTTGTGTTTCGGATGTATTCTTCATCCTGAAGCATGATTTCTCCTGCAAATGCACCAATACTATTTAATGACCATGGTGTCTGTTTCTCACGCATTTTTGCGAGGAAGTTCATGTTTCCGGTGATTCCGTAGCCAAGGCGCATTCCAGGTGCTGCGAAGAATTTTGATACACCGCGGAGTACCATGAGATTGGTGAATTCCTGTGTAAGGGGAACGGCTGTGATAGCATTGATATCTGGGGCAAATTCCACGTAAGTTTCATCAATCATTACGAAGATGTTTTTTTCCGCACAGAAACTTATGAGCTTGCGGAGATCTTCCTTTGAAATGGCAGAAGATGTTGGATTGTTGGGATTGCAGAGGATAAGAAAATCATAGCCCTGAGTAAGCTTTTTGCAGAGATCCGGAATATCCGGCCCGAAATCATTATTCTCCTGAAGATGATAATATTCCTGTGTACTTCCTGAGAAAGAGAGTTCTCTGGAATATTCGGAGTAGGTCGGGCCAAGGATCAAAGTGTGCTTTGGTGCTCTTTCTTCAATAAGAAGGGAGATCAGTTCACTGGAACCGTTTCCTGGAAGTATAAAATCAGCCGGGATCCCGCAGTAACGGGAAATCGTATTGCGAAGAGAAGTGTATTCTCTGTCCGGATAGGAAGAAAGAAGATCAACGTGTTCTGCAATTGCTTTGCTGGCTTTCGGAGATAATCCCAGAGGGTTTACGTTGGCTCCAAATTTGACGATGTCCTCTTTTTTTAAATTATAGTAGCTGCATATTTTTTCTATATCACTTCCGTGAAAAACGGGTTTTGTATCCATTGGCTGTCACCTCATTTGGTTATTTTTTCATTACAAAAATTAATTCCAGTATACACCAGAATGCTTTTCAAAAAAAGGCAGGATAGTAATTTTCTTTTGTATCTGATAAAATAAAATTATGAATAATTATGTGGAGATAATGGTTTTATAATCGCAGAAATACAGGATATCCGTGGGAAAAGGAGACAGATGATATGAAGGCAGAAGAGAAAAGAATTGCAGTGATCGGAATCGGCGGTGTTGGCGGATATGTGGCAGGAATGCTGGCGAAAGCATATCCTCATGTGACAATGGTGGCACGTGGAGCCAGAGCAGAGAGCATCCGGGAAAATGGTCTTGTGCTGCACAGTGATTATAAAGGTGAGATCATTGCAAGACCGGAACGAGTCGTTACAGTCCGCGATATGGGACAGCAGGATTATATTTTTATCTGTGTGAAAAATTACTCTCTTGCAGAGGTGTGCGAGAGTATCCGGGATATGGTTACGGATGATACGGTGATCATTCCGGTAATGAATGGTGTTGATCCGGGAGAAAATATCCGTGCCCTGATCGGAAAGGGAACGGTGGTAGACTCTCTGATCTATACAGTGGCTTTTGCAAATGAAGATTTTTCCATTTCTCAGCAGGATACATTTACATGGCTGTGCATAGGGATCAAAAATGCGGATGAGAAGCAGCGGGAGAAAGTTGCGGAAGTTGCAAAGATCTTGAAAGGTGCAGATATTGATTATAAAGATGAGGGGGATATTGAGGTAGAGATCTGGCGGAAATATATCCTTAATTGCGCGTTTAATGTGATGACTGCTTTTTATGACAATACCATCGGAGAACTGCGAAGTGATCAGGTGAAAGCACAGCAGTATGAGAGTCTTGTGTGGGAGGCTGCGAGTGTAGGACGTGCCAAGGGTGTGGCTTTGACAGATGAGCATATCAATGAGGTGATCCATAAATTCCGCCACGTGCATGCAGATAATGCCACAAGTTCTCTGCAGAGAGATTATCGAATCTGTAAGAAACAGACAGAGCTGGAGACTTTCAGCGGGTATATTGTGAAAGAGGCGAAACGGTTGGGCGTGGAGATTCCTTTATCTGAAAAAATGTATCAGGGACTGAAGGAGATTGCTGAGAAGTTCTAATGGAAAATCCGGGCTGCTGATTACAAATGAATCGTGACAAATCCAGATATATTTTCACCGTAAAATTGGAGTTTTTTATGGTGTATTTTTTGCGAGTTTGGTACAATGGAATCAAAGGAATATGGCTGGTGAATATCCGCACAGCTATTGTCCAGATATTTTACATTAAATATATTGGAAGGGGGGAAGCAGAAATGAAAAAAACTCTCGCAATCATTGTTGTCGTGATCCTTGTACTGGCAGGTGTACTGGCTGTCAGCTATAACGGACTGGCAGGAGACAGAGAATCGGTAGATACAGCGCAGGCCGATGTTGATACCATGTTGCAGAGGAGGGCAGATCTGATCCCGAATCTTGTCAGCACAGTAAAGAGTTATGCGAAACATGAGACGGAAGTTTTTGATAAGGTTCTGGAAGCCCGCAGCCAGTTGATGGATGCAGGTACTATGGAAGAGAAAGCGGAGGCAGATCAGCAGGTGGAGAGTGCACTGAATGGCCTTAGAGTTGTAGTGGAGAATTATCCTGAGCTGAAGAGTGATACAACTTATGTCAGCCTTATGGATGAGCTGTCCGGAAGTGAGAATCGTATTTCAGTAGCAAGAAAGGATTATAATGATGCTGTGAAATCTTATAATACGAAGCTCGTGAAGTTCCCGGGAAATATTCTGGGTTCAGCCTTGGGCTTTGAAAAGGCGGCATATTTTGAGGCCAGTGCTTCTGCCAGTGAGAACCCGGATGTAGGAGAACTGCTTGCTGAATGATAAGCTGTACTGCAATGGGGGAACAGCCTATGAAAAAAATGCGCAGATGGATGGCAGCACTTCTGTTTCTGGCGATGGTGCTGTCCGGAAATGTTCTGGCAGTTTACGGTGAGATTCCGTCTGCCACGAAAGAATTTTATGTGAATGATTATGCAGGTGTTTTCAGTGATACCTGGAAAGAAAATCTGTGTCAGGCTGGCGAAGAACTGGCAGCAGATACAACTGCACAGCTTGTTGTGCTTACTGTGGATTCCACAGATGGAGAAGACATCAGTGATTATGCAGTTGAAGTGGGGCGGAAATGGGGCATTGGATCGAAAGATAAGAATAATGGTGTCCTGATCGTGCTTTCTGTTTCTGATCGTAAAGTATGGGTGGCAGTTGGATATGGACTGGAAGGAAGGCTGCCGGATGCAAAAACAGGACGGCTTCTGGATGAGTATGCAGTCCCTTCTTATAAAGAAGAT
Source organism: Blautia sp. HA8986 (assembly GCF_056504635.1). Lineage (NCBI taxonomy): Bacteria > Bacillati > Bacillota > Clostridia > Lachnospirales > Lachnospiraceae > Blautia > Blautia sp. HA8986. The sequence continues at coordinate 2,425,300 of NZ_JBWLUQ010000001.1, read as the reverse complement.
AAATTCGAGAAAGGTACTGTGGAACTTTATTATGCGCTGTTAAATGAGATCCGCGACGAGTATGGACTGGAAGCTGTGACAGTACCGGAATATAAGGAAGTGCAGGCAGAAGCAGATGAAGAAGATGACGGAAAACCATGGGAAATCGCACTTGGTCTTGTACTGATCGTTCTGCTTATGGCAGGGGCATATCTGGTATTTGTTACAATTCCTGTATTTATTTTTGTAAATATTGTATTACTTCTGAAAGGTCTTCTCCGGAAAAGCCAGGGTAAAGACATGTCTGAATACTGGAAAAAGAAGTTCAGTAAAATGGAGCTTCTGCATCGTTTATTTAATTCCCTGTTTCCGATCAGCTGGTTACTTAGCCGGGGCGGAAAAGGCAGCAGTGGTGGAAGCAGTACGGATAATAACGATGACTATGATTATGACAGCAGTTATGACAGCGGAGATTCCGGTGACGGAGGAAGCTTCGGAGGTGGCGGAGCAGGACGTGATTTCTGAATTGACAAAATTTCTCAACTTTGCTATAATGACGAAAATCAATTCCGTGAGGGAGTAATTCGCGTGTAAACGTGGTTTGTCAACATACTGGTGTGCGCACCTGGCAAATCTTAAAGAATGAGACTCATGTATATTTTATTTCTATTGTGGAGATAAGGTATACGTGGGTCTTTTTTTGTCATGAGAAATATCTTCTGACCGGATACATATGAAAAGGAGAAAAAGAGATATGTTGTTATTTATGAAGGTGCTCTTTACCCAGTTTATTGCGGAAATGGGCGACAAGACACAGCTGATGCTGGTGGCGATGACTTCCAAGTTCAAACTGAAAGACATTCTGCTTGGAACAGGTGTTGCGATCATCGTTCTTAACGGACTGGCAGTTCTGGCAGGTGGTCTTGCCAGTACAGTAGTTCCTACCTGGCTGATCCGACTGATCGCAGGTGTGGCGTTCCTGTTTTTTGCAGCAACTACTTTAAAGAGTGACGATGATGAGGAAGAGAATGTAAAAGACCGAAAAATCAAGTTCGCACCGCTTTCTGTGTTCTGTACATTTTTTGTTGCTGAGCTTGGCGATAAAACACAGCTCACAGCGATCACTTTTGGAGCAAATGAGGGATTAAGTGCTGCTGTTGTTGTATGGCTCGCCTGTTCCCTGGGACTTTTTGCTGCGGATGTGATCGGGCTTCTTATTGGTTATCTTTTGAAGAGCAAGGCACCGGAAGGAATCCTCAATACGGTTGCATTTTTTATTTTTTCCATCTTCGGAATCCTGACTCTGAGGCAGGGATTCGGTCTTCTGCTTGGTGCGGAATCATCCAGAATCCTGCCGCTGACTGTGACTGTTACCGTTGTGTTTGTGATTGTCTGTCTTGTGATTTATAAGAAGCGTAAGAAGGTTGAAGTGTAAAGAAGGATAGTAATAAAGTAATACGTAAATGTATAGAGATCATTTGTAAAGACATACCTTGAAATTCCCCGGCATACACTGTAAAAAAGCGTCTTCGGAGGCTTGGCAGTGAAGGATTATATAGAGGAACGTGCAGTTGAGATCGCAGGGTATATTATAGAAACAAAGGCTACGGTGAGGCAGGCGGCGAAGAAATTCGGAATCAGTAAGAGTACGGTACATAAGGACTGTGTGGAACGGTTGAAGGCGATCAATCCGGGGATGGCTGTGGAAGTGCGGAAGGTACTGGATGTGAATAAACAGGAGAGACATATCCGTGGAGGGCTTGCGACCCGGGAGAAGTATCTGCATGCGCGAAATTAAGTTGACATACCTGGTGAGTTGTGCGAAGATTTGTATATAAGTGCAATGGCTGCTTTGCCAGGCATTGAATACACCACGAACGAAAGAGAGGCTTTTATCATGCTGAAACAGTTATCCATATACGCAGAGAACAAGAAGGGCGTTATGCAGAACATCACAGGGATCCTGAAGGAACAGGACATTAACATTCTGGGATCTGTTACCAACGACAGTGCTGAGTACGGAATCGTAAGAATGGCAGTTTCTGATCCGGAAAAAGCGAAGGAGGCTCTGATCGGTGCCGGTTATCTCTGTCATGTTATTGAGGTGATCGGAGTAGAAGTAGAAGATAAAACAGGAAATCTCAATGATCTTCTTCTTACACTGAAGGACAGTAACGTAAGTGTGGATTATCTGTATCTTTCTTTTAATCGTGATTCCGGCAAGCCGATCATGGTATTCCATACAGAAGATATCATGGAAGTAAGAGAATGTCTGAAATCCAGAGGATACACTGTTTTATAAGAATAAAACAGTAATGTCCAATTATTAAAGAAGTCTATATTATAAAAACTAAATATTAATTTTACAAATAAACACGGTCATGCTATCATGTAACCATAATAGTTCTTAACCTGTATCAGCCACCTACGGATATGCGAATATCCGACATAAATACAGGGCAGAACTAAAAAACTCATCACATAAAGTTAATAATTACACCCATGAAGGATCCTGTGAATCAGCGTACACAGGTTACTTCAGAAAAAAAGCTGTTATATCGGCGGAGTTTTCTGTGTCTCCAATGGTATAGCAGCTTTTTTCTTTATGTAATATTCAGTCAAAAATTTCGCAGTATTTTCACAAACACGTGATACATTATAGGAAGTGTTATAATACATTTCGAATATAAATGAGCGTAGCGACTGCGTTTATGAGCAAGTGCGAAGTGGATTGCGAATATCCGCATAACCTGAATGCAGATGGTGAATATCTGCCTGACGACTGATAAGAATCGACGGAAGAGGAAATACGATGAAATTACTGAAAAAACGAAATCATAGAAGCGAAATCCCGGTCTGGGTCTATATCCTGGCATTTTTGTTTCCGGTAATCATATTTACAGCTGGTTTTTCCCTAAAAGGCGTGTATCCCTTTGGGGAGGCGTCAGCACTTGTTGTAGACGGTGTTCACCAGTATACAGCTTTTTATAAAGAGCTTGCCAGCCAGCTTGGAAAAGGTCTGGGATGGACTTATTCTTCACACGCCATGGGATACAATTTCTATGGCTTATTCTGTTATTATCTCTGCAGTCCATTCAGTTTGCTGGTTCTTCTGCTGATGAAATTCATGTACGTAAACGAAGCTGTGACAGCTGTGATCCTGGTCAAAGTGGGGCTTTGCAGCGTGTCCATGGCATGGTATTCCGGAAAAAAATATCCTGGCAGAAGCAGCATGGCAGTTTCTCTTGGCTGCATGTACGGCCTGTCTAATTTTATGCTGGGTTATTACAGCAATGTGATGTGGTTTGACTGTATTATGATGCTTCCGGTGCTGGCATATTTTATAGAACAGTTTGTACATACCGGAAGATGGAAAAGATATTGCCTGGTGCTGGGGTACTGTATTCTGACCAGCTATTATATGGGATTTATGCTGTGCGTATTTGCAGCACTTTATTATCTGGCCAATCTCATTATTATGGTGGCGACGAAGCCGGATCAGCGCGGAGCTAAGATTTTTTATTCACTGGGGACGTTCGCGGGAGCTTCCATTGCGGCAGCAGGCCTTGGGGGTATCACGCTGATCCCCGGAATCATCGCGGTTTCCAGAACAGCTGCAGCAACAGAGGCAGGAAGCGAACTGAACGGTGTTTACGGAGATCTCTGGAAGCAGCTTGGCGCGTTGATGGAAGATTCCCTGTCTTTTGTGAAATCAGGTGAGCAGGGAGATGTGAACCTTTACTGCGGCTGCGCGGTGCTGCTTTTTGCAGGAATGTATTTTTTTAACAAAGAGATCCGAATTGTGGAAAAAATCGTGCTGGGTTTGCTGATCGTTTTATATTTTGCAGGGTTTCATGTAACGATGTTGAATCTTCTTTTTCACGGGCTGCATAAGCCGGTGGGAATTCCCAACCGATTTGCTTTTGTTCTGGTGTTCCTGCTTCTAAGAGTGACCAGTGATGCCTGGGGAAAAATATCCGTACAGAGCAGAAAATGGCTTTTTGCAGGGCTGGCAGCAGCAGAAATATTTTGTGTAGCTGTAGGGATTCTGGGTGGGAAAAACAGAGAAATTTTATTCTCAGCCGGTGCTATTGCACTGATGTTTTTACCTGTGTGGACGGAATGTTTTATTTGTGGAAAACTTCCGGTAAACCACTTCGGACATGTGGAAATTCGAAAAATATGCAGCTGTATACTTATGCTGTTGATCCTTGCAGAAACCGGAATCCACGGGATTGTAAGCATTACAGATAACGGAACAGCCAGTCGTGATATTTATGTGGAAAGCGAGCAGGAAGTTAGTGAACTTATGGATTCTGTAAGTGCAGATCAGGTAAATTACAGAGCTGCTATTGTGAATCCGCTGGTGAGAAATGGGGAACTTCTGTATCAGCTTAATGGAATTTCAATGTATTCATCTACCAATACGGAAGAAATGTGGGATTTTGTGAAAACCATGGGTTTTGAAAATCTGGAGAACCGCTATCAATATGCAGGTGCAACAGAGGCAATGGATATGCTTCTGGGAATCCGTTATCTGATCTGTCGGAATACAAGGATATTGAACACATCCTATCAGAAGATGGGGGAAAGTTTGTCTTTTGACCTGTATGAAAATCCCCGTGCGCTGAAAGCCGGATATATGGTCAGTGATTCTGCAGTGGATTATGCAATGGCAGGCACTAATCCAATGGAAGTACAGAACCGGCTGCTCAGAGGCATTGCAGGGAAAAGACTTTATAATCTGAAGACAGTCAGCTCTGAGACAACACTTACCGGAATGGCAGCCTTCAATATCCGACTGAAAAAAGACGAACATGGGTATCTTTACATTCCGGGAACAGAGCCGGATACAGTTACGATCAATGGGCAGGAACAGAAGTCAGATTACTGGAATAATAATTTTCTGGATATTGGAACTTATGATACAGAAACAATGGTTCATATCACTGCAAATTCCGGTATACACGAAGCTGTTCTCGGAACTTATCAGGAGACGGATCTGGATGAAAGCTATGAAAAGCTTTCCTTACAGCAGATAGATATTGAAGGAGGAAAAGGGAACATAACTGTGCAAAGGGGCGGAATACTTATGATCAGCAGTTTTTATGATTCGGATATGCGGATCTATGTAGATGGAAAAAAAGCGGAAACACTGAACCTGCAGGGACTTACCGGGGTGAAGCTTTCGGCAGGAGCACATAAGATTGTTATGAAATATCATACACCTGGGCTTCGGTTGGGAGCAGTTCTTTCTATATTAATGGTATTTGTGCTGGGAATTATAGAGTATGCAGGAAGCAGAAAGCGGAAAAATTACGGGAGAAGGAGATTTTTTACCTGGATATAGTAGCTCAACAGAAAAAGACGTGATATACTTCCTGGAAGGAGCGGAGGCCATAGCGGAAAAATCAGCTGGTTCAGACTGTGCGGTGCTGAATGGTTGGGAACAGTCAGCAGACAGATAGAGAATGATCTGTCTGGAAGAAAGGGAAATATCATGGAAAAACTGTGGAAAAGACTGGAGACGCAGATGGTACAGTCTTACGAAGGTATGGTAAAGGAAGATTCCGATATGACGGTGTGGAACCGGGCGTTTGAGACGCTGGCAGAGATCGTTGAGCATGGCCGGAAAAAATACGGGGATTTCGCACCGGAGCTTTTTATCCTGGATGGAAGCACGGATTTTATGTTTGATCTGAAGATATGGCTGGATGATTACATGGAGTTTCTGGAACAGGAAGAGGAGCAGGAACAGCTGGAAAAAGTATGCAGAAAACTTTTGAAGCTTTTTGCGTGGGAAAAGGCATCGCCGTCTGATATACGGTTCCGTCTGGCATCATCTATGCTGTCTTTAAATAAGAAAAAAGAGGCAGGGGATTTCTGCGAGAGATGGTATGGAGAGGATGAGAATGATCCGGCTGCGGCAGCTGCGCTGATTTATGCCTGGATCGCAGACAGACGGTATAAAGATGCACAGAGGGTTGTGGATTTCTGGATGGATAAAGAAGGCGGTTATACAGAGGAAAATGCAGAGGTTTTTGGAGCAGCAGCCGTTTTGCAGAATGTTTTTCCGGGAAATGGGAAAGATATACAGGTACAGTACTGCAGTTCATGCAATAAATTATAAAGCAGTCTCTTCGGAAAAGATGGCGGAGATCGGGAAAGACAAGGTCCTGGAAGTAAAAGTGTCATTTTTGCAGGGTTGTGACATCTATGAAGAAAATTGCGCTGAACCCCTGTAAAATCAGCAAAAATTCTTTGTAAAACACCTTGACAAGCCGTATATTTACGGTCTATAATGAGCAAGCGTGCGAATGAAACGTTATATTTTCGCATGCCGTAATTTGTAAATAGCAACCGCAAGGCCCCATGGGATAACCCATGGAGAAATAAATCGGGAGGTGAAATGGAATGCCAACATTCAACCAGTTAGTAAGAAAGGGCCGTCAGACAGCTGTTAAGAAATCTACAGCACCGGCTCTGCAGAAAACATTTAACTCTTTAAGAAAGAAATCAGTTGATCAGGCTGCTCCACAGAAACGTGGTGTTTGTACAGCTGTTAAGACAGCTACTCCTAAAAAGCCTAACTCAGCTCTTAGAAAGATCGCCAGAGTTCGTCTTTCCAACGGTATCGAGGTAACAAGCTACATTCCAGGAGAGGGTCACAATCTTCAGGAGCATAGCGTTGTCCTTATCCGTGGAGGAAGAGTTAAGGACTTACCTGGTACAAGATACCACATCATCAGAGGTACTCTTGATACAGCAGGTGTTGCTAACAGAAAACAGGCTCGTTCCAAATACGGAGCTAAGAGACCTAAAGCTAAGAAATAATTTAAGTAGATCAGAAATCTACACCGCTTCCTGATTGCAGACGATCAGGAGGATTACAAAGATATTATTCATCTAATGTATTACAGCGGAAGACTATAAAGATTTGTACGGTATTCCATATACCCTGTCGGTTGCGGGTTAAATATAGGACCTTACCAGTGCGAACATGCAATAGTTTTACTGCGTGAGTACCGATGATATAATCAATATGATTAAGGAGGGAAGTAACGTGCCACGTAAAGGACATACTCAGAAAAGAGACGTTCTGGCTGACCCGATGTACAATAACAAAGTGGTTACCAAACTTATCAATAACATCATGTTAGACGGTAAGAAAGGTGTTGCTCAGAAAATTGTATACGGTGCATTTGCCAGAGTAGAGGAAAAAGCTGGTAAACCAGCAATTGAAGTATTTGAAGAGGCTATGAACAACATCATGCCAGTTCTCGAGGTAAAAGCAAGACGTATCGGTGGTGCTACTTATCAGGTTCCGATCGAGGTAAGAGCAGACAGACGTCAGGCACTTGCTCTTCGTTGGCTTACAATGTTCTCACGTAAGAGAGGCGAGAAGACAATGGAAGAAAGATTGGCTAATGAGCTTCTGGACGCAATGAACAACACAGGTGCATCCGTTAAGAGAAAAGAAGACATGCACAAGATGGCTGAGGCAAATAAAGCATTTGCTCACTATCGCTTCTAATTCGAGGAGGAAAATTCATTGGCTGGAAAAGAAGGAAGAGAATATCCATTAGAGAGAACCAGAAATATCGGTATCATGGCGCATATCGATGCTGGTAAAACAACTCTTACAGAGCGTATTCTTTATTATACAGGTGTTAACTACAAGATCGGTGATACTCATGAAGGTACAGCAACAATGGACTGGATGGAGCAGGAGCAGGAGCGTGGTATCACAATCACATCCGCTGCTACAACATGTCACTGGACTCTTGAGGAGAACTGCAAACCAAAGCCAGGTGCTCTTGAGCATCGTATCAACATCATTGATACACCAGGACACGTAGACTTCACTGTTGAGGTTGAGCGTTCCCTTCGTGTACTTGATGGTGCTGTCGGCGTTTTCTGTGCTAAGGGTGGTGTTGAGCCGCAGTCAGAGAACGTATGGCGTCAGGCTGATACCTACAATGTACCTCGTATGGCATTCATCAACAAGATGGATATCCTTGGTGCAAACTTCTACGGTGCAGTAGAGCAGATCAAGACTCGTCTTGGTAAAAACGCTATCTGTCTTCAGCTTCCAATCGGAAAAGAGGATGACTTCAAAGGAATCATCGATCTTTTCGAGATGAAAGCATACATCTACAACGATGAGAAGGGTGATGACATCTCCATTACTGATATCCCGGAGGATATGCAGGAAGATGCAGAACTTTATCATACAGAGCTGATCGAGAAGATCTGCGAGTTGGATGATGACCTCATGATGGAGTATCTTGAGGGAGATGAGCCTTCTGTAGACAAGCTGAAAGCTGTCCTCAGAAAAGCTACATGTGAGTGTACAGCAGTACCTGTTTGCTGCGGTTCCGCTTACAGAAACAAAGGTGTTCAGAAACTTCTGGATGCAATCCTTGAGTATATGCCGGCTCCTACAGATATCCCGGCTATCAAGGGTGTTGACCTTGACGGCAACGAAGTTGAGAGACATTCATCTGATGATGAGCCGTTCTCCGCTCTTGCATTCAAGATCATGACTGACCCATTCGTAGGAAAACTTGCTTATTTCCGTGTTTATTCAGGAACAATGAACTCCGGTTCTTATGTACTGAATGCCACAAAAGATAAAAAAGAGCGTGTTGGACGTATCCTTCAGATGCACGCTAACAAACGTATGGAGCTGGATAAGGTTTACTCCGGTGATATCGCTGCAGCGATCGGATTCAAATTCACTACAACAGGTGATACAATCTGTGACGAGCAGCATCCGGTAATCCTTGAGTCCATGGAGTTCCCGGAGCCGGTTATCGAGCTCGCGATCGAGCCTAAGACAAAAGCTGGACAGGGCAAACTTGGTGAGGCACTTGCTAAGCTTGCTGAGGAGGACCCGACATTCCGTGCTCATACAGATCAGGAAACTGGACAGACCATTATCGCTGGTATGGGTGAGCTTCACCTGGATATCATCGTTGACCGTCTTCTTCGTGAGTTCAAGGTTGAGGCTAACGTTGGTGCACCTCAGGTTGCTTACAAAGAGACAATCACCAAGCCTGTTGATGTAGACAGCAAGTATGCTAAACAGTCTGGTGGTCGTGGACAGTATGGTCACTGTAAAGTTAAATTCGAGCCTATGGATGCCAACGGAGAAGAGCTGTACAAGTTCGAGTCCACAGTTGTTGGTGGTGCTATTCCGAAGGAATACATCCCGGCAGTTGGCGAAGGTATCGAGGAAGCTATGAAAGCTGGTATCCTCGGAGGATTCCCGGTAGTTGGTGTACATGCAAATGTATACGATGGTTCTTACCATGAAGTCGATTCTTCTGAGATGGCATTCCACATTGCAGGTTCTCTTGCATTCAAGGATGCTATGCAGAAAGCAGCTCCGGTTCTTCTTGAGCCAATCATGAAGGTCGAAGTTACTACACCAGAGGATTACATGGGTGACGTTATCGGTGATATCAACTCCCGTCGTGGACGTATCGAGGGTATGGAAGATATCGGCGGCGGTAAGATGATCCGTGGATATGTTCCGCTTTCCGAGATGTTCGGATACGCTACAGACCTTCGTTCCAGAACACAGGGACGTGGTAACTACTCTATGTTCTTTGAGAAATATGAGCAGGTTCCGAAGTCTGTACAGGAGAAGATCCTTTCTAAGAAGGACTGATCCACTATAAATAAATAAAATGCTTGCAAATAACCTTGGTTTGCAATATAATCAAGGTTAGCAAGTTTAAATCTGAAAAAATGCTCTAATTACAGAGTGAAGTTTTTTAAGGAGGACATTTTAAAATGGCAAAGGCTAAGTTTGAGAGAACAAAACCGCATTGTAACATTGGTACCATCGGACACGTTGACCATGGTAAAACAACTTTAACAGCAGCTATCACAAAAGTTCTGTCTGAGAGAGTAGCAGGAAATACAGCTACAGATTTCGCTAACATCGATAAGGCTCCAGAGGAAAGAGAGCGTGGTATCACAATTTCTACAGCACACGTTGAGTATGAGACAGAGCATAGACACTATGCACACGTTGACTGCCCAGGACATGCTGACTACGTTAAGAACATGATCACAGGTGCAGCTCAGATGGATGGTGCTATCCTTGTTGTTGCTGCTACAGACGGTGTTATGGCTCAGACTAAAGAGCATATCCTTCTTTCCCGTCAGGTAGGTGTTCCTTACATCGTTGTATTCATGAACAAATGTGATATGGTAGACGATGAGGAGCTTCTTGAGCTCGTAGAGATGGAGATCCGTGAGCTTCTTTCCGAGTATGACTTCCCAGGAGATGACATCCCGGTTATCCAGGGTTCTGCTCTTAAAGCTCTTGAGGATCCGAGCAGCGAGTGGGGCGACAAGATCATGGAGCTTATGGATGCTGTTGACAGCTACATTCCAGACCCACAGCGTGACACAGATAAACCGTTCGTAATGCCTGTAGAGGACGTATTCTCCATCACAGGACGTGGTACAGTTGCAACTGGTAGAGTTGAGGCTGGTGTTCTTCACGTATCTGATGAGGTTGAGATCGTTGGTATCAAAGAGGAGACTCGTAAAGTTGTTGTAACTGGTATCGAGATGTTCCGTAAACTTCTTGATGAGGCTCAGGCTGGTGATAACATCGGAGCACTTCTTCGTGGTGTTCAGAGAAACGAGATCGAGCGTGGACAGGTTCTTGCTAAACCGGGAACACTTACATGCCATACAAAATTCACAGCTCAGGTTTACGTTCTGACTAAAGACGAGGGTGGCCGTCATACACCATTCTTCAACAACTATCGTCCGCAGTTCTACTTCAGAACAACAGACGTAACAGGTGTTTGCAACCTTCCAGAGGGAACAGAGATGTGCATGCCTGGAGATAACATCGAGATGACAATCGAGCTGATTCATCCGATCGCTATGAGCCAGGGTCTTACATTCGCTATCCGTGAAGGTGGACGTACTGTAGGATCAGGACGTGTTGCTACAATCATCGAGTAATACAATCTGAAAATAGATTTGTTATCGCAAGATAACTTGTGTCCAAACGTAAGATACCCCAGAAACCTTGTGTTTCTGGGGTTTTTCTGTACTCTAAGAAAAGAATTGTTTGTAAAATTATCAGATTAGAAACAGTGAAACGTTTATCAGAAAGATGAAATACGGATAAATTTAAAATTGAAAAATCAGTCTAGCGGTGCCAAAACGGTGCCAAAAAGAAACTCCTGCGAATATTTGCTATTCACAGGAGTAATTTTTTTACCAGCCTTTGATCTGTTTGATCTGTTCAGCACGTTCCGGATCACGATGATATTGCAGTTTCAGACGGATCGTTTCCACAACTTCCTGTCTGGCTTCATCATCAAGCTGATAGAACGATGTGAGCAGATTATCTACATCAGGCATACTGTTCTTACCGAAAAGATACATCAACGGGTACATAGAATTTTTTAAATAAGTCTTTACACGGCTTGCGTCTAATGCTCCGTTCAAACCGTCTGGAAGTGTAGGATAAATCTCTTCTTCCTTAATTGTGCCAGAAAATGGACTGGCAGAACATATCTCATTCACATCAATTTGTAATTCATTTGCAAGTCTTAAAGCAAAATCAAATCGAATATTGGAATCTTTTTGAATAATTGAATATAAGGTTGTGGCACTGATTCCGGTTGCCTTTGCAATTTTACGGACATTTGTGCCTTTTTCATCAAGATATTTCTTTAAATTTTTACCGTCACCCATAGAATCCTCCTTTTTCATATATTGCAAAATTACGAAAAACATAAATCTATAGAATATCATAGCACAGACCTGGAATAAAATAAAGAGAAAATAATATACGAAGTTCGTAAAAATATGTTTACGAAATATTGACAATGAAATAAATACATGATATTATCAATTTACGAAAATCGTACAGACATAGAAATACAGTAAACGTATTCTGTATCTGGAGAGGAAAGGAGGATGCAGTATGGCAAGCTACAATTATATGATGAGTGCTGATGAAGTGGCACAGGAATTAAACTGCTCAAAATCTTATGCTTATAAACTGGTGAAAGCTATGAATAAGGAACTGGCTGCACAGGGATATATTACGATGGCTGGAAGAATACCAAAGGCGTTTTGGGCAAAAAAGATGTATGGCTATGAAATAGCAGGAAATTAGGGAGGATTAATATGGCTTACAGAGAAAAAGACACAAAAAAATGGACAGCCCAGTGGTTTGAGACAAATGTTATGGGTGAGAAGAAAAAACGCAGAAAGCGTGGATTTGAAACAAAGCGAGAAGCATTGGAGTTTGAACGAAGTAAAAAGTTGAGCACTGAGCGAAGTATGGATATGAAACTGAGCGATTTTATTGAGATTTATTTTTCAGACAAACAGAATGACCTAAAAGATCGAACAATCAAAAATAAAAGATATATGATGCAACAGCATATCGTTCCATACTTTGGAAATCAGATGATGAGTGAGATCAAGGCTTCACAGATTATTCAGTGGCAGAATGAAATTCAGAAAAAAGGATATTCAGATTCTTATCTGAGAATGATTCAGAATCAGTTGACCAGTCTGTTTACACATGCAGCTAAAATATATGATTTGCCAGTTAATCCATGCAAGAAAGTGAAACGAATGGGAAATTCGGATTCGAGAAGTTTGAACTTCTGGACACTGGACGAGTACAAACAGTTTATACAGACAATGGAGCCGGGAACAAGATATTATCTTATATTTGAGATGCTGTTCTGGACTGGGTGCAGGATTGGGGAGCTGCTTGCGATTACAAAAGCTGATATCAATTTTGAAAAGAATCAGCTTAGTATCAATAAGACTTATTACCGAACAGGAATGCAGGATATTATCACAGAACCAAAAACAAAACAGTCATTTCGAACAATCGAAATTCCAGAATTTTTGAAAGAGGAAATTAAGGAATTTGTAGATGGTCACTACGGAATGCCGGATACAGAAAGATTGTTTCCAGTTGTTCAGGAAGCGGTACAGCATAAGATGAAACGGCAGATTGAACTGGCAGGAGTAAAGAAAATCCGAGTGCATGATCTCAGACACAGTCATGTGGCTTATCTCATTGAGAAAGGTGTAGAACCGTTACTGATCCGGGACAGATTGGGTCATAAAGATATTCGTATCACATTGAATACTTATGGACATCTTTATCCAAATCAGCAGAGGAAGATTGCAAATCTGCTGGATAATGAAAATGCAGTTACCGGATTGGGAGAAGAAAGAGATGAATGTTGAAAAGGCAAAAGAAAAAGCCCAGATAAATAATCTGAGCAAGTTCTCTGATAATCAGATTAACTGATATACCATCTTGGCAGATTCAGTATATCACGAATCGAGAAATACGACAATTCCCGAATATCTGTTCATCAGAGACTTGCCCGGAAGGGCAGGAGGAGATGATGGAATGAATATGAATGAAAAAAACAAAATTAAGAATTGCAGAATAGAACCAAAACTGAAACTGATCAATATGGATTCAGTAGAGGTGGAACAGGTAGAATGGCTGCTTTATCCGTTTATTCCTTATGGAAAAGTGACCATTATACAGGGAGATCCAGGAGAAGGAAAGACAACAATGGTACTTCAGATTATTGCAAAACTGACCAGAGGAGAGCCGATTCTTCCTGTTACTGATACAACAAAAGAAAAACGAAGTGATGAAGTCGGTAGTGAGAATGAAGATCTAGATGCCAAAGATAATATTCAGGAACAGTCTTCTATGTCACCTGTAAATGTGATTTATCAGACAGCGGAAGATGGTCTAGGAGATACTATCAAACCCAGATTACTTGCTGCAGGTGCAGATTGTTCGAGGGTGCTGGTGATTGATGACAGTGACCAGCCACTGACAATGGCAGATGCCAGATTAGAAGAAGCAATCGTGCAGACAAAAGCCAAAATGGTTGTTCTTGATCCGATTCAGGGATTCCTGGGAGCAGAGGTAGACATGCACAGGGCAAATGAGATCAGGCCATTGATGAAGCGTGTCGCAGTGCTGGCAGAAAAATATCATTGTGCAGTCATTTTAATCGGTCATATGAACAAAAACAGTAACGGCAAATCTTCTTATCGAGGACTTGGCTCCATTGATTTTCAGGCTGCTGCAAGAAGTGTCCTGATTGTCGGGCGAGTGAAAGATGAACCAGAAGTAAGAGTGGTATGTCATACGAAGAGTTCTCTTGCACCGGAAGGAACGTCCATTGCATTCAGACTGGATAAGAATAATGGCTTTGAATGGATTGGAGAATATGATATCAGTGCCGATGAACTTCTTAATGGAGACGGCAGAGGGCAGAAAAGTCGGAAAGCAAAAGAATTTCTCCTTGAAATACTGGCAAATGGAGGAATGACTCAAAAGAAAATTGCAGAAGAAGCCGAAACCAGAGGAATAAAAAGTAAAACGTTATGGAATGCCAAACGGGAACTTGAAATTGATTCTGTAAAACGTGGAAAGCAATGGTATTGGATGCTGCCAGAATAAAAATGGAAGATGGCAAGATTACCATTTCTTAAGAAGAGGGAATCTTGCCACCTTGAAAGGAGAACAGATGCAAAATAAAAATGTACAGATTCCATACGAGTTATTTTTTCAACTCCTGCAATATTTTTTGATGGATAACTACGATGGCGAAGAAATAATCCGGTTGGGATTGGAGAAAAAACTGGATGCAATGGTGAATCGTGAAGTGTATAGCAAATCCAAAACAGCACCAACGGAAGAAGAAAGGGAAAAGTTCCGGCAGGAATATCTGGACAGACGGGGAATACCGGAGAACTTTCGATGGTAAAGGTTCTTTCTGACTACTTTATTACAGGAGCGTGTCACGCACCTGTAGATAGCAGACAAGTAGAAAGCTGGTAAGATGTAGCCGGGAGTTTGTTGGTGGAGAAGAGAATTTTCAAAAGGGAGCCCTGATTCAGGGCGTCCCTGCGGAAACGCTAAATGAAAGGAGAATGGCATAATGCGAGAAGGAAGATTAGGATATAACAGTTATAACAAAAGATATGGATTATTATCATCAGATCTATGGATTGATACAGGATTTCACTGTGGAGAATGCCTGGAAGTGTTGCTTGATGATGAATGGGTTCAGACTAGAATGGAAATGAATCCTGCAAGAGAATGGTATCTTGTAGGAACACCGTATTGTGGTGATCTGGAATATATCCGGGCAAGGATACCGGGATAATTCAGCCATACAAGTAACGCAGGAGTGAACCGACCAACGGGAGGAATAGCCCCCGGCAGGGCGCAAGGGTACTTTTGATGGACGGTACGGCTGTCGAAAGTGCTTTTGCGTTACTTTTGACAAAAGTAACAAAACCGCCGTATCCGGCGAAAGTTTCTTAATATCGCTATTACTGGCGTGAATAAAAATTATGTGCCATATCTAGCACTTGATTAGAAAAGAGGTGAGAAACATTATGATAAAACGAACAATTAGCGGTATGATTGGGAAAGGTTCTCTGGCTCATAACAGGAGAGAGTTTTTCGCAGAGAATGTAGACCCAGACAGAGTACAATTAAATATTTGTTACCAGAATGAAAATCTGAAAGAAGTTTACAAAGAGTTATTTGATGATGCTGTGGAGAGATACAATACCGGGAAAAGAAAAGACCGGAAGATTACAAATTACTATGAAAAAATCCGGCAGGGAAAACAGGAAAAGTTGTTCCATGAAGTGATTTTCCAGATTGGAAACCGAGAAGATATGGCTGTTGGAACAGAAGCAGGAAATCTGGCTGTAAACGTACTGGATGAGTATGTAAAAGATTTCCAGAAACGGAATCTGACACTTCGGGTATTTAGTTGCTATTTGCATCAGGATGAGGCTACTCCACATCTTCATATTGACTTTATTCCTTATGTGACGGGCTGGAAAGGAAAAGGAATGGATACCAGAGTTTCGCTGAAACAGGCATTAAAAGGTCTTGGATTTCAAGGTGGAAATAAGCATGATACGGAGCTGAATCAGTGGATAAATCATGAAAAAGAAGTACTGGCAGAGATTGCAAGGCAGTATGGAATTGAATGGGAACAGAAAGGTACTCATGAGGAACATCTGGATGTCTATAACTTCAAGAAAAAAGAACGGAAAAAGGAAGTACAGGAATTGGAGCAGGAAAAAGAGCATCTAACTGCTGAAAAAGAAGAATTAACAGCACAAATTGCAGAATCCAGAGCAGATATCCAGAATTTAAAAGACGATAAGGAACAGGCAATCAAGGCGAAGCAAGAAGCAGAACAAAAGGCAGGGAGCGCAGAAAAAGAACTAAAAAGCCTGGAAGATCGCAGAGAACAGCTACAACCGATTATGGATAGTGTGAGCAAAGAAATCAAAGAATATGGAACAGTTAAAATGTTACTGCCGGAGGCGGGCACGCTAGAACGGGCAGTAACCTATCGAGACAAAAAAATTAAACCACTGTTTCTTCAAATAAAGAATAAGGTTGCTGTAATGGCGGCTCAGGTTAAAGAACTCACGAAAGAGGTGGAAGGGTGGAAGAAAAAATATCAAAAGGTGAAACAGAAATATAATGCTATTCAGAGAGAACTGGATGATATACGTAAAGACAATCAGAAATTGTCAGAAGAAAAAGATATATTACAAGGTGTTTCTGATAGGTATGATCGTGTTGTGCGTGTTCTTGGAATAGAAACTGTAGATACAGCAGTACAGCAGGATATTCAAAACGAGAAAGTCCTGGAAGAAAAGCGACGGATGGAGCAAATGCCGAAGGGAAATATTCATGAAAGATTGGCATGGGGAATGAAAAAAAGCGAGATGGAGAATCAGCAGCGTAAGAAAACTAAATCAAAAAACAGAGAAATGGAGAGATAAGATTATGGAAACACACATTTATGATGAAAAGAACGGATTAAGCTATACTTTGCATGGAGATTATTATTTGCCGAATTTGGTATTGAATGAAGAAAAACCGATATATGGGAAATATGGAATGCTGCGAAAACAGTTTCTGAAGGAACACAGATTAGCAAAATATCAATATTTGTTGTTGACTGGAAAGCTGACGGAACACCTGAATCAGATTGATCAGGAGAGCAGAGAACAGGTGGAAATGCTTATGGAACAGATGGCAGAAAAACAGGGTGTAACTGAAGAATTAAAGGTACAGAACCAGACGAAGTGGGTTAGGCTGATGAATAATATAAAAGCCAGTGCAGAAGAAATGGTGTTGAGAGAAATACTTTATATATAAGTATTGGTTGTAAAGGACTGAACAGGAAAAGTATAATACTATCCGGCTTATTAAGATTTATTTCACATCTCTTGATTTTTATTACGGTTACTGATATAGTTATTACAGTAACCGTAATAAAGAGGGGATGCTATGAGGGATAATGTGAAAAGTGGTGCACTCACAGAAGTGACATTCTATATTTTGCTTTCACTCTATTCACCTAAACACGGATATGCTGTCATGCAGTTCATTGAAGAAAAAACAGGTGGGCGGCTTTCATTGGGAGCAGGCACTTTATATGGTGCATTAAATTCAATGCAGGAAAAGGGATGGATTGAGCTTTTCGGAGATAGTGAAGGTAGAAAAAAAGAGTATCTTATCACTGTAAAAGGAAAGGAGATAGCTGAAAAAGAACTTATCAGACTTCGTGAACTTGTAGGTATTGCAAGCGGAATTGTAGGAGGTACATTATGAGCAAAAAGTGTTATCGTTTTTTTGGCGGGCTATTGACGGTACAGAAAAACTGGCTGAATAAGATGGCTGAAAAAGGTTATCGCCTTATTCGAACGGGAAAATTACTCTATGAATTTGAAAAATGTAAGCCAGGTCAAGTTCAATATTGCGTGGAGTTTATAGGACAAAAATCAAAAGCTAATGCTGAAGATTACCATGATTTCTTGGAAGAAATGGGATATTCCGTATTCTATAAAAATATCAATCTTAATTATTCTGTTGGTAAAGTTCGCTGGCGTCCGTGGGCTGAAATTGGCGGTCGTATTGCAACAAACACTACAACATTTAACAGGGAATTGCTGATTGTAGAAAAAGAAAATGATGGAAAACCTTTTGAACTTCATACGTCCTATGAAGATAGGGCAAATTATTACAGTAATTTGCGAAATCCCTGGCTTTTATTAATGCTTATGCTCGTGGCATTTGCTACCGTAAATCGGTCTGTTATTTTAGGCATAGTTGCTGTGATTTTTCTAATCCCTGTCATTATATACCAGTTGCAAATTATGAAAAATAGGCATGAAGCGAAGATGAAGGAGTGGTGATTCAGGATAACAAGGTTGGTTTAGCTGATGCAATGTAATGCACTGTCGTTTGAGGGTTAGTAGCCCGTTCTTAAATTTGTGGGCAGTTTGTTGCTGATGATATAAATATTAGAGAAAATTAATTGAAAGTTAAAAAAAGAAAGTAATAAGTAAACAAAGGCTCAATTGTAAACATGTATTGGGAACGCTATAATGGAAATAAGGACAGGAGGTGCGAACAATGCGTATTGGTGAGCAGATAAAAAACTATCGAAAAACTGAGGGATTAACACAAGAACAGGTGGCAAATTATCTGGGTGTTTCTACTCCTGCGGTAAATAAATGGGAAAAGGGAGTTTCCCATAGTTAAAGATACCACACCAAATATGATGAACCCACGCTTATACACTACCAGCTATAATAAACCGCAAGGACAGCAATTTGATGATACTGCTGTCCTTTCTTTTATAAAATTGCAGTACACAGAAAAAAGCTGTAAAATGATAAATATATTTGTCCTTGTAACATTTCACGGACATTTGCCTGTTATACTATCTGCAAAAAGCAAAGGAAGTGAGGATATGAAGCAGATTTTAATTGTCGAGGACGACAGTTTTTTGAATAAGATGTTGGCCTATAACCTGACCGCAGACGGCTACGGCGTGACTTCTGCCCTAAATGCCAGAACCGCAGCCGAAGCCATCCGCCAGCGGGAATTTGATTTAGTGCTGCTGGACATCAACCTGCCGGACGGGAACGGTTTTGAACTGTGCAAGCTGATAAAGCCCCAGCACCCGGACACCATCGTAATATTCCTGACCGCCAACGATCAGGAGAGCGACCAGATACGGGGCTATGAGGTGGGCGCGGTGGACTACATCACAAAGCCCTTTGTGATCGGGGCCTTGCAGCGAAAAATCAAAGCCATGTTCGCCATGCTGGAACACCACAAACCGGCCAAGGACATTTACGACGACGGGCGGTTGTTTCTGGACTTCTCGGAGCAGACGGCTTCCTTAAACGGCAAGCCCCTGACTCTATCCCCGATGGAGTACAAAATGCTGAACCTGTTTCGTAAAAATCCCCGGCAAGTGCTGACCCGTGGGCAGCTTTTGGAAAAGCTGTGGGATATAGACGAGCGGTTTGTGGACGAACACACCCTGACAACCTCCATCAGCCGTATTCGCAGCAAGATTGAAGCCGACGGCGGCGCACCCTACATCAAGACCGTTTACGGCATGGGGTATCAATGGACGGGAGGCGAGGTAAAATGAAGTTTCAAAACCTCTCGGTAAAGCGGCTGTTTGGCCGGGTGGCAATGGAGCTTGTCCTCTCCATGTCCGGGATCACCATAGCCCTGTTTCTTGTGACAAAACAGATTGCGGTGCTGCTGACAGGCGGGACGCTGCTGCTGTGCGCCCTTGTGGGGATTTTTGTACTGACGCAGGCGTTTGGAAAGCGGTTGTCGCAGTTTACCGCTGACCTGTGCCAGACCTTAGACCACATGATCGCCGGAAATGAAGCACCCCAGCGGCCAGAGGACAGCGAAACCCAGCTTGCCAGAATTGGACACCGGCTGGCAAGGCTTTACCAGATCATGCAGGAGAACCGCCGCCGGGTGGACGAGGAACGGCAGGAGTTACAGACCCTTGTATCGGATATTTCCCATCAGGTGAAAACGCCGGTAAGCAATCTGAAAATGGCGACGGACACGCTGCTGGAAAAGCCTATGACCGAGGCGGAGCGCACCGACTTTATCCGGGGAATCCGCAGCCAGACGGATAAGCTGGACTTTCTCTTTCAGGCCCTTGTGAAAACCTCCCGGCTGGAAACGGGCGTGATCCAGTTGGACAAGAAACCGGGCCGCCTTTTTGATACCGTGGCGCAGGCCATGAGTGGGATCGTGTATGCATCGGAGAAAAAGGAAATCGCCGTGTCTGTGGATTGCCCGGAGGATTTGACCGTTTCCCATGACAGCAAGTGGACATCCGAAGCCCTCTTTAACCTGCTGGACAATGCGGTGAAGTACACCCTGGCAGGCGGGAAAATCACGGTGTCGGTGGTGCTGTGGGAAATGTATGTGGAGATCAAAGTAACCGACACCGGCAAGGGCATTTCCGAAAGCAATCAGGCCGCCATCTTCCGGCGCTTCTATCGTGAGGAAGAAGTACACGAACAGCAGGGCGTGGGCATTGGCCTGTATCTGGCCCGCGAGATCGTAACGCGGCAGGGCGGCTATATCAAAGTGGTTTCGGAGCCGGGCAAGGGTTCGGAATTTTCCATTATGCTGCCGACTAAATAGAACGCGGCGGACGGCCATTTCCGGCTGCCCGCCGTAAATTTTTTTGAAATGTCCGAGCGTTGTAACATTTCACCCCGATTTTCAATGAAATTTTTTGGCCGCTGTAACATTTCGCGGACATTTGGGTTTTACAATGACCTTATCAACAGGTAGAAAGCCTTGAAAGGAGTTTTGAGTATGAGCATTTTACAGACGATTGATCTGAAAAAGTATTACGGCACAGAGCCGAACATCACCCGCGCCCTTGATGGAGTGAACTTCTCCGTAAATGACGGCGAATTTGTGGCCGTTGTGGGAACCTCCGGCAGCGGCAAATCCACCCTGCTTCACATGATGGGCGGGCTGGACACCCCTACTTCCGGCAATGTCATTGTCCGGGACAAAGAGCTTTCAAAAATGAACGACGAACAACTTACCATCTTCCGCCGCCGCAACATCGGCTTTATCTTCCAGAACTATAACCTTGTTCCTATCCTGAATGTGTATGAGAACATCGTCCTGCCGGTGGAGCTGGACGGGGACACGGTGGATCAGAAGTTTTTGGACGAGATCGTTCACCTGCTGGGGCTGGAAGATAAACTGAAAAATATGCCGAACAATCTTTCCGGCGGCCAGCAGCAGCGTGTGGCTATCGCACGCGCCCTGATTACCAAACCGGCTATTGTGCTGGCCGACGAGCCGACCGGCAACCTTGACAGCAAGACCAGCGCCGAGGTGCTGGGGCTTATCAAGCGCACCAGTGCAGAGTTCTGGCAAACTGTTGTGATGATTACCCACAATGACGACATAGCCCGTCTTGCAGATCGGATTGTCCGCATTGAGGACGGCAAGATTGTGGAGTAAGGAGGTGGCAGGCTATGACATGGCCTTTTGAGAATGATACCAGCGCCATTACAAAGAAGCTGGCAAAGAAAAGTTTGCAAAGCGAGAAGCGCCGGAATCTGATGGTGGTGATTGCCGTTGCGCTGGCGGCATTTCTGATCTGCTTTACGGGAATTGTGTCTACCTCCCTGACACAAATGCAGCGCAATCAGGTTGTCGATACTTATGAGGCGGTCTGGCTGGGCGTAGAGGAAAACGACATTGAAACCCTGAAAGGACTGCCGGAGTTTGAGCGCGTAGGCGGCTACTATATGCTGGGTGAGGAGCTTTCAGAACAGGGCTATCATGCGTCTTATGTGTATTGCGACGCGCAAATGATGGAGATTACCAAGGCGCAGATGGAGTTGTTAGAGGGCCGGGTTCCTGAAAAAGCAAATGAAGTTGTTGTAAGCGAATACTTTCTTTCCACCTATGGAAACAATGCCAAGATCGGGGACACTGTGACCTTAGATACAGAGAGTTTTCATGGTGATTATGTCGTTACCGGCATTATGGACAGCGTAAATGAAAAAGAAGCGAATACCTGCGCTATCATTCTTTCCAACGCTGCCCTGACAGGATGGAAAGGGTTTGACCCGACTGGCTATCGCGCCTATGTCCATTTCAAAAACAGCGACCAGTTGGGCGAAGAACTGATGACCTCTTATTGCAGGGAGATTGCGGAGGAATATCAGCTTCCTATGCCCAAAATGAACAGCAAGTATTTTGCCTATGCTTCTAAATCCTTTGATTTTGCACTGATGGCTGGCGTGATTGCCATTGTTCTGATCGGCGGCTATATTGTGATCCAGAGTATCTTCCGTATCTCCATCAATGACAAAATCAAGAGCTACGGGCAGCTTCGGACGATTGGTGCAACGCCAAAGCAAATCAAGCGGATTGTAAAGCGGGAGGGGCGTAAACTCGGCAGTATCGGGATTTTGATTGGTACAGTGCTGGGTGTATGCGGCGGTTTTCTTTTGTTTCCCAAGGGATTTAATGCTGTTTCCTATGTGGCAACGATTATTTTGACACTCATAAGCAGTTGGATCATGGTATCTGTTTCCATCCGTAAGCCGATAAAAATTGCGGCAGGGATTTCCCCGATTGAAGCCGTCCGTTTTACCCCGGCACAAAAGGACATCCGAAGCCGAAAAAAGAATATCAAGCTCAATCCTGTTTCAATGGGAATTGCGAATTTTAAGCGTGACCGAAAAAAGACCGTTGCTATTGTAGCCTCATTGAGTTTGGGCGGAATTATTCTGCTTGTGGTATCCTCCATTGTTTTGCTGCGTTCTCCAGAGGCGCTTGCAAGACGGTTTTTCCCGGACGGCGACTATAAAATTTATTTGGATTCTGAAATGACAGAAGAAAAGGTTATGGCAGCGGGAAATCCGTTGAATGAAGAATTAAAACAGGAAATCTTATCTATTGATGGTGTTACAGATATAATTCCAAGCAGACAATCTCTCTATGCAACCCTTAAGACGGACATTTACCAAAGCGGTGGTATGTGTGATATGCTGACCGACCAGAATTATGCAACAGTTGAAGCGGCTCTGACAGCAGGAACGATGCCAAAAGATTCCCGTAGTATTGTAATTGACTATAATGTGCTAAAGCAGAATGAGGATATGGGTGTTGGTTCAACAGTTGACTTTTATTTTGGAGAGGGGCAACCGCCTGTTTCCGTCACTGTATCAGGATTGTTTGATTCCAACAAGACGCCTTCCGGGCATGGAAAACTGGCCCTCGATGGAGTACTCTTTTTCGCACCAGAAGCATTGTTCCATGAACTGCACCCGGAAATCGCTTCTTTCGACTATTCATGGAGCATTGTAAACGATCCGAAAAAAACGGACTATGTGGGAGCTGAATTGAAAAATATTGTTGCCAGCCATAGTAATATTGCCTTAGATGAAATCAATACAGTGATTGAATATGAAGAAATGACAAATTCTTTTGCGTTTGGCAGTATGGAGATACTTTCATGGTTGGTATTTCTCTTTGGCGTTATCAACCTTATCAATACGACACTCTCTAACCAGATAGCCCGAAAGCAGGAAAACAGTATTCTGCGTTCTATCGGCCTAACACAAAAACAGCTATGTGAAATGAACATCTGTGAGGGGCTGTGCTATGCGCTCTTTGCAACATTGGCGACGCTGATCGTTGGGCTTCCGGCTTCCATCTTTGCTTGCAGAAAAATGAGTATAGGAGCTTTTGCCGGAAATGTAGTGCCTTACAAATTCCCGGTTTTGGAAATGGGACTGTTCATTCTGGTATTGTTCGGAATGGAACTGATCTTGTCTGTATGGACAATCCGCAGACAGAAAAAGCAATCCCTGATCGAACAAATGCGGGCGATGGAATAACCGTATGGGATCGGCGGGGCGGCGTGTGCTGCCCCGCTTTTTTCGCCATTTCTCAAAAAATTTTTGAAATGTCCGAGCTTTGTAACAATTCAGCCTGTTTTTTTGTCGAAATCAAAGGCACCTCGGACATTTATAGTTCTTCCAAAAGTTTGATGATAATATTACCATTCATGGAAGAAGCAATCTGTTATTGCAATAATGCGAAATTGACGATAGAAAGTTTTTCATATCTCGGTCAGCTCAACAATTACATTACTCTGCTGATACAGCCAGTCCGTAAATTCTTTCGGGCTGGCCGTTCCTGTTTTTACAGCCTTTTTTCTCTGTAAGGCTTCTTTCTTAAAGTCGGAAAAGGAAGCCTGTATTTTTTCCAGACGGTCAGCCGGAAAGCCTGCGGTATTTTTTACCCGGTTTATTTTGTTGCGCCAGTTCTGGCATTCATTTTTATAAAGCAGGTCATAGTTATTTTCTCTTGACCTCTCGTCAAATTCCCGCTTGTTTTGAAGCGCCTGTGCTTTTCGGCACTTGTCGCTGCACAGCTCATACCGCTGGCTCTTTGCCAGAAAATATTTTCCACAGACCTTGCACCGCCGGAAGCAAAGCCCCCAGTCATTCAGCCTGTTCAGATAATAGGTAATCAACGGGTAGAGGGACGCATAGGCAGACACACATTCTTCTGTGCGCCGGTTGTCCGGGAACCAGAGGTCAAGCCGGGTATCTTCTGACGGTGCGCCTTTGAAATAAAGGCTGCCAGCTTGAAAATGTTTCGGTTTTCCTGTCTCCCTGTCAAAGCTCATGGTTTCGTTATGGAATACACCGGTCAGGCTGCTCATTTTATCCATGAAGCGGTCACAGGCAGCGTTACGGTCACGGGGTTCTCTGGCAAGCAGATAGCTGTTCCAGATACGGAACGCCACATACATTTTCAGAGGGTCGTTGCTAAGATATTTCTCCCAAAGAAATTCGCTTGCCGCCTGCTCCAGCTCCGGCTGTTCCCATCGGTTGGAGTGGAGGGCTTGCCGCAGCGGAGAAAGCCCGTATAAGTTCCAGTCTCTGTCCGTGTCACGCTCAAAGTTTATCAAAAAAGTTCCCAGTGGGCGTGTCATATCACAAAGCACCTCTGCGTTTTGGCTCCCGTTCAAACGGAAGCGGATCTGCTGTTCTTCCCCAATCAAAATCCGTTCTTTCATTTTCTTCCTGTCCAGCGTCAGGACAAACAAAATCCTTTCAAAACATGGCTCATGCCGTATAAATTGATTCTCCATCCCTATCCCCTGCCTTTGTTTATGGTAATTATATAATTTAGTTATATCCATTACACTCATGGTATCGCAGAAGCATTGTTTTGTCAAGGATAGTCCGCTATGATGATTGCAGTTGGTAATTTCGTACCAAACAGTACTTTGACAAGTGAATGACCGTCCAAAAAGGATATGACCGGCAGGAGAAGTGACGCATCCGGCGCACCAATGCAGGGAAACACCGCAGGAATGGGGCAGGAAAACGGATTTTGGGGAGAACGGCAACAGGAAGCATTTTAACCTATTTGATTTATGGGAGGAACAGAATGAACGATAAAAAGAGATTGAACAGCTACGAGGATTTACCGCTGGTTCTGGATGTGGCGGACATCCAGCGGATTATGGGAATTTCAAGAGCGAGCGCCTATGAGCTGGTACACACCCCCGGCTTTCCGGCGTTCCGCAGGGGCAGGCTTATCAAGGTCAGCAAGATTGCTTTCTTTGAATGGATGGCAAAAGGCTCCGAAACCGTACCGGGAAGTGACAAATAAGCGTGAGGTATCATTCCCTGACTGCAATACTGCCGCACTTTCCAAAGGGGCATACAGAGGGAAAAACCTTAAAAATGATACCGAGACGCTACACCAAAACAGCCTATCTGCGTACATCAGATAGAAACGGAGAAAGGAGCCGGTTATGGCAAGAATGAGCAACAAGCGACGGCTGGAATGGTCTTTCTTCTTAAATGACCGCAGCCGTATCACTTACAACGAACTGTGCCGGAAATGCCAGCACGAATGTAAACAGAGCTTCCGGGCGGTTGTGGTTGACTGCCCGAAGTATCTTTCCAAGCGTTCCAAGAAAAAGGACAAGACTGCCGGAAACGGCAAAATCCCTTAGGAACTAAGGGCGCACTTCTATACATAGTCTAAAGACCATGTATCGTGCGTCCTGCGGAGCTTACCTCTGCCGCTGATAAAATCAGCAATCCGAGGTCTGCGTTCGCTTTGCTCCGACAAGGTGGCTACACCCCCTTGCGCCGCTAAAGCGGCTATCCCCTGTGTACCCGCCGCAAAGAGAAATCCGCTCTGTGGTTTTCCCTTTTCATCGGGCTTTATAGAAGCACTGACACAGACTGTCTGCGGATGGTCTTTCTTTATCTTATAAGCAAAGGATGTGAGAACATGGAAAAATCTTTGGAACAGTTAAAGCAGGAATATGAAAAAACCACTGTCCTGCTGGAACGGGAAAAACGGAAAATGCAGCGTTTGAAAAACCGGCAGGCGTATCTGGAAAGCGGTTCCCGGAAACAGAGGACGCACCGGCTGATTACCCGTGGGGCAGCCGTTGAGAGCATTGTGCCACAGACAAAGGAGCTGACCGAAACGGAATTTTATTCCCTCATGGAAAGCATTTTGAATCTGCCGCAGGCGGAGCCTTTCATCCGGTCTGCCGCAGAAAACCACGCCCGTATTTCCGGGCAGGAGAAAGGCGGTGACTAAGGATAGCACTTTATCATTTTTCAATCGCACAGATAAAGCGCAGCGCCGGTCAGAGCGCCATTGCCAGCGCAGCCTACCGAGCCGGGGAGCGTCTTTACAGCAGCTACTATGGAGAAGTCAGCGACTACACCAAAAAGGGCGGCGTGATCGCTTCGGAAATCATGCTGCCGCCCCATGCGCCGGAAATATATCTTGACCGGGCGACCCTCTGGAATGCTGTGGAGAACTGCGAGAAACATCCAAAAGCACAGCTTGCCTATTCATTTGATATTGCCATGCAGAATGAATTGACGCTGGAAGAAAACATGGAGCTGGCGAGGAAGTTCGTGCAGGAGCAGTTTGTGGCAAAAGGCATGATTGCCGATCTTGCTTTTCACAGTCCGGAGAAAGAGGACGGCGGTATCCCAAACCCGCATTTCCATGTGATGACAACAATGCGCCCTTTGAACCCGGATGGCACATGGGGACAAAAACAGCGGCGGGAATATCTTCTTGATGAAGATGGAAACCGAATCCGGGATAAAAATGGCGATTATATGTTTAATGCTGTCCACACAACAGACTGGCACGAGCCGGAAACACTGGAACACTGGCGGGAGCAGTGGGCGGCTGCCGTTAATACAAAATTTGAGGAAAAAGGACTGGATGTGCGTATCGACCACCGTTCCTATGTGCGGCAGGGGCTTGACCTGATACCTACTGTCCACGAGGGAGCTAATGTCCGGCAGATGGAAGCAAAGGGCATCCGCACCGAGAAAGGGGAACTGAACCGCTGGATTAAAGCCACCAACCGGCTCATGCAGGATGTGAGGAAGAAGATCAAAGCCCTGTTTGTCTGGATGGCAGAGGTAAAAGAAGAACTTTCCAAACCACAGACACCGAACCTTGCCGACCTGCTGATCGCTTATTACAACCAGCGCAACGCAGGGGCATGGAGCAATAAAGCCAGAACCGGAAACTTAAAGCAGTTTGCCGAAGCCGTCAATTATCTGACGGAAAACAAGCTGCTCACATTAGAGGATTTGCAGGAGCGTCTTTCCTCTGTCAGTGAAGAATTTGAAGCATTAAGCGGCTCCATGAAAAAGAAATCTGCCAGGATAAAGGAATTGCAGGAATTGATACGGGAGGGCGAGAATTACCAGCGGCTAAAACCTGTCCATACGGAATTGAACAATATCAAGTTTAAGAAACAGAGGGAGAAATTTGAAACATCCCACGATGCGGAGTTACGGCTGTTTTATGCCGCCCGCCGTATTCTGAAAGAAAAACTGGACGGAAAACCCATTGCCCTGAAAGCATGGAAACAGGAATACGCACAGTTAAAAACAGAGTATGCCGAACTGTCTCCGCAGCACAAGCCACTCCGGGAGGAAGTCATACGGCTGCGGCAGGTGCAGAACGCCGTAGATACCGCACTGCGCCGGAGGGAGCAGCCACAGGAAGTACAGAGAAAGAAACATGAGATGGAGCTATGATATAACCGGCAGCTTTACCGCTACCGGTATTTTTACGGAGGGAGCATTTGAATGTATTTGAAGCGGTGAAACAGTCTGTTACCACACGGCAGGCTGCTTCATTCTATGGAATCCGGGTGGGGAGAAACGGCATGGTCTGCTGTCCATTCCACAATGACCGCACGCCCAGCATGAAAGTGGACAGCCGCTTTTACTGCTTCGGCTGCGGGGCTTCCGGGGATGTGATCGACTTTGCCGCTTTGCTGCATGGATTGGGGAAACGGGAAGCTGCGGTCAGGCTTGCGGAGGACTTCGGCGTTTCCTATGAGAAATCCGGCAATGCGCCGCCAGATAGGAAGCGTCACAACAGGTCACAGCCCCGGCAAAAATCAGCGGAGCAGAGATTTCAGGAAACGGAACGGTATTGTTTCCGGGTGCTATGCGATTATCAGCGCCTGCTGGAGCATTGGAAAACAGCATACGCCCCACAGCCGCAGGATGCCATCTGGCATCCTCTTTTTGTGGAAGCGTTGCAGAGGATAAGCTACACAGAATACCTTTTGGATATTTTGTTATACGGAGAAATAGAAGAAAAAGCGGCATTGATCGCCGCACAGGGAAAGGAGGTGCTGCGGCTTGAACAGCGAATTTCAGAGCTTGCCGCCGGAAACGCAGGAAGCGGTCAAAAGGACGATGGACACAATGGAACCGGCGCAGACACCGGAAGAAATCCGGGAGACATTAGAGGGGACGCAGAAAGGCGGCGTGAAGAACAGCATCCGAAACTGCCTGACGGTGTTCCAGCGTGACCCGCTGTTTCGTGGGGCGCTGCGTCTGAACCTTTTGACGGAGCAGATTGACATTGTGAAGCCGCTAGGCTGGGAGCGCACCAGTACCACGCTGACCGACATGGACATGAACTACCTGCTTTTGTATCTGGAAGAAAATTACGGGCTTATCAGCGAGAAAAAGGTGCAGAGCGCCATCAAGATTGTTGCCAATGAAAACCGCTACCATCCGGTCAGGGATTACCTGAACAACCTGCAATGGGACGGCACAGAGCGCATCCGTTATGCCCTGCATCACTTTCTGGGAGCCGATACGGACGAATACACTTATGAAGCCTTGAAACTGTTCCTGATGGGAGCCATCCGGCGGGTATTCAGACCGGGGAGCAAGTTTGAGGTCATGCTCTGTCTGGTTGGTGGTCAGGGAGCCGGGAAATCTACCTTTTTCCGGCTGCTGGCAGGCAGGGACGAATGGTTTTCAGACGATTTGAAAAAGCTGGACGATGAAAATGTGTACCGCAAGCTGCAAGGGCATTGGATTATCGAGATGTCGGAGATGATTGCCACAGCCAACGCCAAGAGTATTGAGGAAATCAAGTCATTCTTAAGCCGCCAGAAAGAAACCTACAAAGTGCCGTATGAGACACATCCGGCAGACCGGCTGCGGCAATGTGTATTTGGAGGGACGACCAACCGGCAGGACTTTTTGCCCCGTGACCGCACCGGCAACCGGCGCTTTCTCCCCGTGACGGTGTACCCGGAACGGGCGGAGGTTCACATACTGGACGATGAAGCGGCGGCGAGGGCGTATATCGAACAGATGTGGGCGGAAGCCATGACGGTTTACCGCAGTGGGAAGTATAAGCTGTCATTCAGCATGGAAATGAACCGATACCTGAACGCCCATCAGCAGGACTTCATGCAGGAGGACACACAGGCTGGCATGATCTACGCCTATTTGGAGGACTACACCGGCGACAGGGTATGTTCCAAGCAGCTTTATGAGGAAGCGCTGGGGAACTTAAATTCCCCGGCAGACTGGGAGACACGGGCAATCTGCGAGATTATGAATACCGGCATTGCGGGCGGCATCATACAGGGCTGGGCAGCCTACAAAAGCCCGAAGCGGTATAAGAAATACGGTTCTCAAAAAGGCTGGGAGCGTGTCAACCAAGACCCGCCGGAGGGGGACGGTTTTCAGGAAATCACGGAAGAAGAAGCCCGGCAAATGGAACTTCCATTCTGAAAAGCCACCGGTTGACAGTTTGGTTAACGCTTCGGTTGACAGCCGGTTGACGGGGAAAAGCCTGATATTTGGGGCATTTCTCTCCTTTGTCAACCATGTCAACCAAGAAATCAAAGAAAAAGTAAAAAGTAATCATAGAGCGCCTATGGATTGTTTTCAAAGTCTTTTCTGCCGGTTGACACAGTTTGGTTGACATGGAGACAGTCTGCGGCTGTACATCTGCCTGACATTCCCTTGTCGGGCATATTTCATTTATGGAGGTAACTGCCTATGGCAAAAAGCAAAAACGAGAGCAATAACAAAAACAGCGGCACCCTGCTTACCGAAAAAGACGGCACCCAGTATTTTGTCATGGGGAAAGTCCGTATCAAGGTATCGGAGCATTTCGCACAGGATGGGAAGCCGCTTGACAGCCTGCTGGAAGATGTGATCCAGCACGCTGCCGCCGCTTCCTGAAAAAATACGGAATAACGACTGTCAATCAGCCCACGCTTATGATATACTTGTACCAGCGAGTATTGTATAAGCGTGGGTTGTTTCTTTTAGAAGGAGGATTTTTAACCGTGAAACAACCATACAATACAACGATTTATAACACTGCACTATATTTGAGATTGAGCCGTGACGATGAATTACAGGGGGAAAGCGGCAGTATCCAGACCCAGCGCATGATGCTTAGGCAGTATGCCGCAGAGCATGGGCTGACCGTTGTAGACGAGTACATTGACGACGGATGGAGTGGGACAAATTTCGAGCGTCCAAGTTTCCAAAGGATGATTGATGACATCGAAGACGGGAAAATCAACTGCGTTGTCACAAAGGACTTATCCCGTCTGGGAAGAAACTATATCCTGACCGGTCAGTACACGGAAATCTATTTCCCCAGCAAGGGAGTACGCTACATTGCCATCAATGACAATGTGGACACCATCAACGGAGAAAGCGAGCTTGCACCGTTCTTAAACATCCTGAATGAAATGCACGCCCGACAGACCAGCAAAAAGGTCAAGGCTGCCATGCACACAAGATTTGCCAATGGCGCACACTATGGAGCCTATGCACCGCTGGGCTATGTAAAAGACCCGGACAAAAAAGGTCATCTTCTGATCGACCCGGAAACACGCTGGATTGTAGAGAAGATTTTTGACCTTGCCGTACACGGGAGGGGTGCCGCCAGCATTACACGGATTCTGGTGGAAGAAAAAGTACCTACCCCCGGCTGGCTGAACTATGAAAGATATGGGACTTTCGCCAATATCTACGCCGGTGCGCCCGCAGAAAAAGCCTATGCGTGGACGATAGCACAGGTCAAGAGCATTTTGAAAGAGGAAACCTACATCGGTCACAGCGTTCACAACAAGCAGAGCAACATTTCATTCAAGAACAAGAAAAAGGTGCGGAAGCCGCAGGAAGAATGGTATCGTGTGGAAAATACCCACGAAGCCATCATTTCCGAAGAAGTGTTCCAAAAAGTTCAAGAGCTGATTGCAAGCAGACGCAGGAAACGCAGAAACGGTACGACACAGATTTTCGCAGGATTGATAAAATGTGCAGACTGCGGATGGTCTTTAGCCTATGGGGAAAACAAGCAGAATAAGAACCCATACGGGTACTACCATTGCAGCAAGAACGGGCAGGGATTACGCCAGTGTTCCATGCACTATATCCGCTATGATGTACTGTATGCCTATGTGCTTGCAAGACTGCAATACTGGTCTATGCTGGCACAGAAAGACGAGGACAATCTGCTGAAACGCCTGCTCAATGCCAGCGACAGGGAAAGAAACTCTGCGAAGAAAAAGCAGGCTGCGGAGCTGAAAAAGGCAGAGAAGCGTAAAGCCGAGGTTGACGGGCTGTTTGCTAAAATGTATGAGGACTGGTCTGCCGGACGCATAACCGAGTATAACTTCAATATGCTGTCCGAGAAGTACCAGAACGAGCAAAAGGAGCTTGAAACAAAAATAAGACAGCTTCACGAAACGATGGAAGCCGCCGTACAGACCGCAGCGGATGCTGAAAAGTGGATTGCCCTGATGAAACAGTATGTCAACCCTGTGGAGCTGACCGCCGAACTTCTGAACACTCTAATTGAAAAAATAACCGTCCACGAAGCTGTCAAGGGCGAGGACGGAAGCCGTGAGCAGGAAGTAGAAATCTACTACCGCTTCATCGGCAAAATCGACTGACCTTTCTTTTTTACCCAACAATATCTTTAATTAAGGGAGACGGGAAATACATATCCGGATATCTCATTACTTCCAGCTTTGGCACGATTATTGAAAATTGATATGAATGAATTGTTTTCGTTTCGTGAAGAATTGACCGAAAAAGAGATTGGACAATTTGTGAATGAACTTTCGGAAGTTTCATTGGACAGCTTTACAGAGGCTTTCGAGATGGCATCTCGTAAAATACAGGAGTATCCTCATTGCGACTTATTAATATATACGATCGCAACCGTTCTGAACGGATCTTTGACTTTGTCAGATCTTAATGGCGAAGAACGAATGGAATATAATACAGCTATTATTGAGTGGCTGGAACGAACAGCAGACAGTCAGGATGAAAGAGTGAGAAATTCAAGCGTTTTTATACTTGCAACAAAATATGTCCAAATGGAGAAATATGAAGAAGCAAATGCCCTTTTGAAAAAAATTCCTGATACTGTAATTGATGCAACGATTATGAAAACAAGTGTATTAGCACATCAGGAAGGAACAGACACTGCTGCGTTATTCCTGGAAGGGAAACTGCTACAGGCAGTTGTCAATATTCAAAGCTACTTGTATAAGTTAATTGAAATGGAAGAAGAAACAGGAAATCATGATAAAGCAGAGAGAATTGCTGAGATTACAGATCACATGATATCGTTGTTTGGACTATGGAATTACGGCAACACAGTGCCATATCTGCTGATTGCTGGATATCGAAAAGATGTAGAAAAATGTGTTCAGTTAATTAAGCAATTATTAAGTGAATCACAGAAGCCTTGGAATATGACACAATCCCCTTTGTATTACAGGTATGAAGATACTGCACAGGGAAAAGCCTTTTCGGGAGTTGGAAAAAATTTTGTTCGTGAATTGTATTCGGAAATTGAAAATAAGAAAGAGTATGAATTCTTGAGAGGGAATAAGGAACTCGAATTAATTTTTGAGGAACACTTGAAATAGGTTGTAAAAATGTATGGAAATAGATATAGTTGAGAAAGAAGAAAATTTTTGACATTTCCACGGATGCGTGCTAATATGATTATAGAAAAAGAGTGCTACCGATAGACGGTTAGTCCGTTTTACTATTTAGAATATCATCAAAGATAACCGCTTAGTTTACCAGACCAGGGCGGTTATTTTTGTGGTTTATGATTATCTTTGCCTAATGTATATCCGATACTAAAGCAGGTTAAGCCGAAGCTCACTACTGCTATGAAGTCAATAATACTCATTGGCTTAGCCCTCCTTTCCAATGGATTCCTTTACAGGTTTCTATGTAATCAGAGGGTCACAGTCCCTCTGGAGAAGGACTAACCGCCTACCGTTATGGTAGCACCCATGTTTCGATTATAACAGTTAAAAATTACCGGTGCAATATAAAGTTGGTAGAGAAGTATCTAGTATCTACAGAAGAAAATCGGTTTGAGTATTCTCCGGTGCCAAAACGGTGCCAAGAAATCAGGCAAATCAAAATAGGTGGTGCAATTCAGCCGTTTTTCACTGTATTTTGGAGAGAAAACCATAAAAAATATGAGGTAAAACGGGATTAAAGTATCGTGAAGGTGGACGTACTGTAGGATCAGGACGTGTTGCTACAATCATCGAGTAATACAATCTGAATATAGATTTGTTATCGTAAGATAACGTTGTGTCCAAACGTAAGATACCCGTAGAACTTCGGTTCTACGGGTTTTTCTGTTGGAAGGATAAATATTTTTCGCAAATCCAATAATAGAGAGAGTAGATTTACCTATGAAGCAGAAATGTGATTAAGGATTATGTCAGATTATACGTTTTAATGACATTATCTCAAGTTTCATGTCCTGCATTTGTCAAGGTATTTTGATTCCTATCATTTACATAAAGCTTTCTTTTACGAAAAGACAGATGATATAATGAAGATTGTTGAGGGAGAGAAAATATGAAAAAGCTAGAGGTTAGAGGTGGCGGAAGAGATGATTATATGGTGAAAAGACCACAGGAAAATATTCTGATATATTTTGGAAAAATGTATCGAAAGGTTTTTATTGTTGGAGTAGTAGCCATATTATATTGCGTGATATATTTAATATTCAAATGCAGCTCAATAATTAGTGCTTTCAATGTTGTAAATTGGTTGTGGGATGTGGGAGAATTTCTTTTTAATATAGCTATTTCTTTAATTGCTGCAGAAATATTTTTTATTTTTCAGGTTATCATACCAGAGTATAAAAAGGCTCCAGCAGTGAATGAGGCACTATGCCAGGAACTTTACCGATATGTTATAACACCATGTTTTAAACTAAGGGAAAATTATAATAATGATTTGGCTAAGGATTATGAGATAAAAGAAGAAATAATAAATTCTATTCAAAAAATTTTAGTTGTATATACAATTCAAGTTGACTTGTTTGATACATTAATGAATTTAAAAGGCTGTGGATATTTGGAAAGAGCAGCAATAGAAAATACAGAGGATTACATTATTGAATATCATAGAACAGGAAAGGAACTGTTAGAAGAATTTGATTCATATTGCATGATAATTTCTCAATATTGTAGAGAGCATCAGGAATGGATACGTGTTAGTTCAATAGAGTATAAAAAATTGATCAGTAGAAGAGTTGGGCGTAAAAAATGAAGAATAAAAAGATGATTATTAAGAAGACCCTCGGAACCGTAAGATTTCCGGGGTTTTTCTGTTCTATAAAATATGCTAAAATAAAAAAGTATATTTAAAAATCTAGGTAAAGAAGAGAATATTTATAATGTTTAATATTGTTTGGAGAGAATGCTGTTAAATATATTTGGTGCTAGAGAGTTTATATAACAGAGGGGTAATATGAGTATAAAATCAAAAACTGGCTTTTCAGGAAAGCTTCTTTATATAAATAAAGTAGAAATGGATAGTAGGGCAGAAATAAGTATTAATAAATTTTATCAAGGTATGATTACGCTTTACAGAGTTTCAAGAGATATTGTAAATTTGGTGAGAGAAGAAATAAACCAATATTTGGTAATTGAATTAGAAGAAGGAGAAATGATAACGGCAGTTGGATTGAATTTCAAATCAGCGTCAGGAGGAATGGATAATTGTTTTAAACTTGAACTGCAGGCAGATATATTGTTTAAGGGTGAAAGGGCTTATACAAATACATCTAAATTTCAAGAGATTCGCTTTGAAATAACGGAGGGAAATGAGTTAATTGGTTTATGCCCGTATGACATGAATAAAAATTATATGGATATTTTATTTTATCATAAAATTGATATACCAATTAATATAGAAAATAAAGTTGTGCAGTTAGAAAACGGGGAATTAACATTTTGTGTTTATCCGAGATATCAATATAGAAAAGAATCTTTTTCCATTGGATTTGCACATTATATTATATGGAAGTTTAATTCAGCTATAGATATGGAGGAGATAAAAAGAAATTTATATATAATAGTGGACTTTTTTTCGGTATTGGCAGGAGAAAATGTTACTGTTAATTCTTTAAATTGTACTGAAAGTAATAAAATGGTAGAAGTTATAGGAATTTGTAATTTTCCGAAAGAAAAGCTAAATGTATTGAAAAATGATACGATGGATTCTATATCTTTTAAAAGGAGTAGTTTATATAAGATAACAGATTTTCAAAATTTAGAGCAAGCAATGAAGTATTGGTTCTCTAATTATAGAAAAATATATAATGCACAGCAAGCGTATGGAAGAATTCTACTTGATGAAGATGTGAAAATTGTAACAATAAACAAATTTTTAGCTGCAATGCAATTGATTGAAGGGTATACTCAGGCATATACAGACGAGGAAAAAGAAATTAAAGAATTTGAAGAAAAGAAGAAAGAATTAATGAGTAAACTTGAAAATGAAGACGAAAAAGAATTGGTTGAAAAGGGGCTGGGATATTCAGGTATATCATTTAGAAAAGCGGTGAAAGATTATTTATATAGAGGTTGCAATTGTTTTATAGAAATATCTAAAACTAAATTTGTAGGGGAAAAGGAAAAACTTATAAATGATATTGTGAATGATAGGAATTTTTATACTCATTCTTCTAATAGAGTACCGGTGACAATGAAATTTGATGATTTATTGAATGTTGCCAGTCTGTGTAAGGAATTGTATAGAATCATAAGCTTAAGGGATATGGGACTCGATACAGAGAAAATTAAACAAAGATCACAAACTAATAGGATGTGTTCTTGGTTGATGAAAAGTATAATGAAAGTTGAGATTGAAAAAGATACTTTACAATGCGGAGAGTTTGATAATGCGATGCGTCTTTTTTCAGAAAGTAAATAGCATGAGAACAGGAAAAGAACTATGTGCATACCATACAATACATTAGTCTGGTTTTGCAAGGCAGGGGAAGTAGTATTATGAAATCCTAGTAGATAAAAAAAATTTGGCATGGATATATTATGCAATTCGAAAATAAATGCAGATAAGTATATAATAGGAACTTAAATGATTTGAGTTCCTATTTTAGTTTCTTGAATAATATTTGAGTTCCTTGAATAAACTTAAATATAATGTTAGAATATGAAAAAAATGGAGGAACTAAAATGACAAACGAAGAATTAATTGAAAAATTAGAATTGATTCAGAAATTTAAGTGTGAAACTCCTACATTAGAGATAAAAAGTGCAGAACAAGGGTGCCCCAAACATTTGTATGATTCATTGTCTAGTTTTTCCAATCAGGATGATGGAGGAATTATTATTTTTGGTGTGGATGAAAAGCAAAATTTTAAAGAAGTGGGAGTATATGATCCGCAAGATATCCAGAAGAAAATAAATGAGCAATGTTTGCAGATGGAACCAGTTGTTAGACCACAGCTTACAGTTGCAGAAAAAAATGGAAAATATTTTGTTTCTGCTGAAATACCTGGTACAGATATTTCAGATAGACCGGTTTTTTATCGTGGAAGGGGAAGAGTAAAGGGCTCGTTTATACGTGTAGGAGACAGTGACGAGCCTATGACAGAATATGAAGTATATAGTTATGAGGCTTATAGAAAAAAATATCAGGATGATATAAGGGTAATTGAGAGGGCTTCATTTGCTTCATTGGATCAGGTGCTATTAGCAGAATATATTGGATTATTGAAGAAAGGAAAAGCACGCTTGGCAGTTATACCAGACAATGAGATTTATGAGTTGATGAGTATAAAACGGAATGATGGGATTACATTAAGTTCTGTAATGAATTTCAGCCCATATCCCCAAGCTTATTTTCCTCAATTATGTATTATTGCAACAGTTATTCCAGGAAAAGAGATGGGAGAAATCGGTGAGCAAGGAGAGAGATTTTTAGATAATCAAAGAATAGAAGGAAATATATCGGACATGCTTGAGGGAGCAATGAAGTTTGTAAGTAGAAATATGCGAATGAAGACCATTATTAATCCTTTGACAGGAAAACGTGAGGATCGAACGGACTACCCAATTACAGCAATTAGAGAAGCAATATTAAATGCTTTAGTACACCGTGATTATAGTATTCATACAGAGGGCATGCCGATACAATTAATAATGTATGAGGATAGAATTGAAATCAAAAATCCAGGTGGATTGTATGGAAGAATACGAATTGATCAGTTGGGAAAAGTGCAACCAGATACCAGAAATCCAGTAATTGCCACGGAATTAGAGGTGATGAAAATTACAGAAAATCGATATTCTGGAATTCCAACAATTCGCAGAACGATGCAGGAGTACAATTTACCACAACCTGAATTTTTAGATGAAAGAGGTTGTTTTATTGTAAAACTGTATAAATATGGAGAAGAAAAAAATATTCCTGAATCAGTAGAAAATAGGGAATTAATTCTTTTTTGTAAAACGCCGCGAACAAGAAAAGAAATATGTAATTATTTAGGTTTAAGTTCTGTTACTTATGCAATTCAAACGCATATAATGCCTTTAGTTGATAAAGGAATAATAAAAATGAGTATACCAGATAAACCTAAAAGTCCTAAGCAGCTGTTTTATACGGAGCTGTTTGATTGAAAAATATATAGAAATAATGTTGGTATTGGTGGCGGCAACGGATGTTATTCCACCGGCAGCCACACAACCGCTTTCGCACCAGCAGGGACATTCTGGCAGAAGAGGGTCTTTCCACCGTGGGCTGTGGCAATCTGTTCTACGACGTGGAGCCCCAGAATGTGCGGTGTATTATCGGGTGTTTCGTCAGAATGAAGAGTTGCGAGAACTTCCGGAGGATAGCCTTTTCCGTTATCTGTTACTGTCAGGCGGAAAAGATTCTCTGCTATTTCTATCTCTGTGTGAACAGAAATTTCCACAAGACCAGAAATTTCTATAAGATCAGTATTATGCCGGATGCTGTTATTCAGAAGATTTTCCAGCAGGCGACTGAGAAGGGCGCGGTCTGCGGAAAGTTGTGCGTGTTCAGCAGCATCGGACTGTACCAGAGAAATTTCGCAGTTTTCAGCCAGAGGGGTGTCATAAAACTGTGCGATCAGATTACGGAATAATGGACCGGCAGCAAAAGCTTCTTTTCTGAGAGGCTGTGCGCCGTATTCCAGCTTGCTGGTCAGGTTCAGATCATCAATCAGGCTGCGTAATTTTTCGCACTGGGTGCGGATATCGGCAGCTTTCTGACGGGCGGCATCAGGGAGCGCAACATCATGCTCCAGCTGTTCTCCACATCCAAGGATCAGGGCCAGAGGTGTGCGGACATCGTGACTGACACCTGCGATCCACTGTGTTCTTGTATTGTCACGTCTTGTAAGCATTTCATTTCTTTTTTGCAGCTGCGCACTGGTCTGGTTTAATTTTTCAGCCAGTTCTCCGGTGAAGCCGTTCGTTGGCAGTTGTACTGTCTGTCCTTCTGCAAGGGAATCTAATCCCGTTGCCACAATTTTCAAGCGTTTTGTCCCGCGCCATCCAAGCCAGAGACAGAAGATCAGTCCCAAAAGCAGCAAGCTCAGAAACATCATAGGAACGTTATGGACTATATCGCGTAGGACTTCCGGAGAATTATAAAGACTGTATTTCCAGAGACTTCCTTTTGGAAGACCGATCACAAACAGTCCATAACTTTCCTTCCAGCAGAATACGGGATAATCATCCAGGTACCAGCGGGCGAAACTTGCAATATCACCGGAAGTATAGTGGTGGTTTAATTTGTCAGGCAGCAGATAATTCCATTTCACATAACCATAATCATCAATTACCATAGCCCAGGAGTAACCATCCATCCACTCTTGAGGAGTATGAGCAGAACCAAAGCTAAGCCCGTTCTTGTTTTCCGCCATGGAATCAGCGATTTTGCTGGCGGTATATTCCTGTTGTGGCAGACGGCTACCTTCCCGCCAGCTGATCCAGACGATCATCCCGATTCCAAGAAATAAAAACAGTAGAACAACAGCTATAGCAGTCAGTACATAGCGCCGGATCAGGCGGATAAAAGTTTTCATGTCAGACCTCCTTTGCCAGTTTGTAGCCAATGCCCCGTACTGTGATGAGATAATGAGGCTGGCTGGGGTTTTCTTCCAGCTTCTGGCGCAGGTGTCGGATATGTACGCCAAGGCTGTTTTCATAGCCATAATAATCGGCGCCCCAGACAGCGGAGCAAAGCGCGTCGTAAGTTACAATATGGCCGCGGTTTTCTGTCAGTTTACGCAGCAGAGAAAGCTCCGTGGCGGTCAACGCAGTGCGGCTTCCGTCCGGTAAAAAAACAAGAGCATCATTGAGATTTACACTTCGGTCGCCAAGTTTCAGCGTTATCATTTGGGCGGAAGAGAGTTCTGTGCGGTAAGAACGCTGAAGAATATGCTGGACACGAAGGAGGAGCTCCTGTATCAGAAATGGTTTGGTAAGGTAATCGTCTGCACCCAGACCAAGTCCGAATAAACGGTCTGCGTCTGCATCACGGGCGGAAAGAAATAATGCCGGAGTATCAGCTTTAGCCCGCAAAGTTCGAAATAAGGAAAAGCCATCGCCGTCCGGCAGGTTGATATCCAGGATCATCAGCTGAGGCTGTTCATTCAGGAAAGCAGCTTTTGCGGTTGCACAATTTGTGGCAGTTTGGATATGCTGGTAGCCTGCGCCGGATAGCTGTTCACAGAGCAGATGGAGAAGGTCTTGGTTGTCATCTACGATTAAAATTTGAGTTTCATATATAGTGTTCATTGTTGTGGTCCTCGTCTTTCCTGGTGGAATAAAATGCAAGTTAAAGAAAAACTGCGTATTGGCAAGCGGATATACCAGGAGGAGTACAAAATCTTCCTGATAAGCTCAAAATGGTTGTCTGATAAGAACTATGTAGTGAATGTAGATTGAGAATATCCAGTCATGTTGCTTTAATATGTACTGGTTTTACTATAACATACTTTATGATTAATACTATCTATCCCACAAAAACTTAAGCCAAATTTAAGCTAAGCAACAACTGAGATTAAGGCAACAGATATAAACTAAATTCATTCCAAAAAACAAAAACAATCAAAAAACAGGAGTGAACATTATGAAATCTGTTATTGAAACTCACAATCTCTGTAAAAGTTACAATGGCCGAATAGTCGTAGACCATCTGAATCTCTCCGTTTCACAGGGCTGTGTGTATGGCTTTCTGGGACCGAACGGTGCAGGGAAATCTACCACTATGAAGATGCTTCTTGGTCTGGCGCATCCTACCAGTGGAAGCGTTCAGTTGCTTGGAAAAACCATGGATCAGGAAAATCGTATAACATTATTGAAACAGACAGGAAGCCTGATCGAGTCTCCATCCGGATATCTACATCTCACAGCACGGGAAAATCTCTCTATTATTGCAGACCTGAAAGGAATCACCCACAAAGACATTGACCGGGTATTGGAAGTGGTTGATCTGACTTCTGATGCAAACCGGAAAGTCGGTCAGTATTCTCTTGGCATGAAACAGCGTCTTGGTATTGCAATGGCACTACTTGGAAAGCCAAAACTTCTGATCCTGGATGAACCAACCAACGGTCTTGATCCGGCAGGAATTCAGGAAATGCGAAGTCTGATTGCTTCCATGTCGGAGAGAACGGGAGCGACTGTCATGATCTCCAGTCATCTATTGGGGGAGATCGAGCAGATGGTCACACAGATCGGAATCTTAAATCATCATGGAAAAATGCTCTTTGAAGGCTCTCTGAAGGAACTTCAGAAGCACAGCCGGGGTGGTATTCTGCTTCGTGTTCTTGACGTCCAAAGAAGCATCACTATTTTGCAGAAGCAGGGAATCAAGGCAGTTACAGCAGAGCACCAGCCAGACGTTTTACAACTGCCACCTCTTTCTGACCAGGTTCTGGCAGCCCTTGTCAGCGTTCTGGCGCAAAGTGGCGCGGGAGTTGTGGGAGTAACTTCCCAGACAAAAAATCTGGAGGAAATTTTCCTCAGTCTGACGCAGGATCGTGGGGAGGTGGCGTGACATGACCAAAGCATTTCAGGTAGAACTTAAGAAAGCCCGCCACAGGCACGACCTTCTGCTTTGTCTGTTGGTGCCGGTGCTTATGATAATCTGGGTAGGCGGCCTGTCACCGTCCAGTCCGGAGGAACTGGCTAATGGATACAGCGCATTATTTTACAGCGTTCCTGTTATCAATACGATCATTTTGCCCGTCATGATGTCATTGCTGTCCAGCCGGTTGTGGGATATGGAGGTTAAGGGAAATACCACGAAACTGCTTTATACGCTGCAAAGCCGCAGAAGTTTATTTATGGGGAAAGCATTGTTCGGAATCCTGGAGATTCTGTTGATAACAACTCTGGAAATGGGAAGCGTAGTTTTTCTTGGAAAAATCCATGGATATACGGAAGTATTTCCTGTAGACCAGTTTCTTTATATG
Organism: Blautia sp. HA8986; assembly: GCF_056504635.1. Classification (NCBI taxonomy): domain Bacteria; kingdom Bacillati; phylum Bacillota; class Clostridia; order Lachnospirales; family Lachnospiraceae; genus Blautia; species Blautia sp. HA8986. Next base: position 2,383,245 of record NZ_JBWLUQ010000001.1, on the reverse strand, counting down.
ACAGTGTGTATCCTGGCAGTGAACCTGATGCTTTTTTTCTTGGAATTTCTTCTTATGTTAATATCTGGGAATCCGGTGCTGGCGCTTTGCGTTGGAATTGTGGGCGCATTGGTGGGACTGTTTTCTGCATTTATGCCGCAGATTGTTAGTTACTTTGTGCCGTGGGGATATTTTGTTCCGCTGGGGGCTTACGAAGTGGCAAACTGGGATAAAATTACTCATATGGTTACTTATGGTACACGGCCATTTAACTGGGGCCTGCTGATCTTTACCGTTGTGCTGGGAGCCGTGTTGTTTTATGTGGCATGGCGAAAAGTGCAGAAACAGGAGGTGTAGAAGATGTTAAAACGATGCATTGCAGCAGAAAACCGGAAACTTCACGCGTCCCCGATCTGGGCGATGTTTTTTCTCCTGCCGGTGATCTCTGCCGGATATGGAACTTTCAATTATTTGCAGAATCTGGAAATCCTCAAGGACGGATGGTACAGTCTGTGGACACAGCATACGTTGTTTTATTCCATGTTTTTCTTTCCAGCCATGGTTGCGGCCTATGCAGCATATCTGTGGCGGCTGGAACATCTTGGGCATAATTGGAATCTGATCATGGCAAGTCCGGTAAAGCCGCTGGACCTGTTCATAGCGAAATTTGCGGTGGTGGCAAAACTGGCTCTGCTTACACATATATTTGTATTTGTGCTGTATGTATTTTGTGGAAAAATCTTCGCACATCTGTCAGGCTGGCCATCAATGAGACTGCCATTTTTTCTTCTGAGAGGAGCTGTGGGAGCGCTGGCTGTTATTGCTGCACAGTTGGTTCTTGCTATGATGATCCGAAGCTTCGCAGTGCCGATCTTTCTGGGATTGGTGGGAGGTGTTACCGGCATGTTTGCAGGATCGAAAGGTTTTGCACTGGCCTGGCCGTATTGTCTGATGCAGGCTGGGATGAATGCGAATAAAAAAGAGGATGTGCTAAGCGACGGTTATGGACTGTTTGTTCTGAGCTGTGTTTTGTGGCTGATGGTGTTGTTTGTACTGGCCGGGTGGATCTTGAAGAAGAAGGATGTACGGGCGTGAGGATGTGCGTCAGGATTGCAAAAAGTCTCGAGATTATAAAAATTTCGGGGCTTTTTGTTTTTTCTGATGCACCGGCTATGCAACCATGTTACAATTATAGAAATCTGGGAAATTAACCGAACTAGGAAGGGTTACTGCTACAATTGTGAAGAAATATAAGCAATGGCTTAGGCGTACATATTTTTTATATAAACTGCGGAAAAGTTATTCGGTTATGAGCAAGCAGCGAATGCGGATGATTTTATCCGCTTATTGGAAAAATATGTTAAAAGAGTTATTAACAGATATAAAGAAAGCAGGTGAACCATGAACACAAAAGCAAAGAAAATCCTGAAAGTGATCGTCATTATCATTCTTGCGATCGTGCTGATCCTGGCGGTGTACATTATCTATCTTTATGCCAGCTACCACCGCATCGAGGACAACCAGGAACTGCAGGTTGAGACAATTTCAGACAACACATCATTAGGTGATGCCATTACAACCGGGGAAAAATACTCCGCACTTACATATAATATCGGTTTTGGTGCCTATACCCCGGATTTCAGCTTCTTTATATGGATGGCGAAAAATCCTCCTGGGCGAAAAGCAAGGACAGTGTAAAGGAAACGATCAAGGGTGCCGGTGGATAACGGAAAAGAACTGGTGATCTTTGAACTGCATATGTCTGCTTACGGAAACAGCGATGCTATCCGGGAAGGCCAGATCCGGATGCTCAGTGAAGATATGCAGAAAGAGTATGAGGCTGGGAATTATGTGATCTGCGGTGGGGATTTCAACCATGATCTGAAGGCTGCGGATACGCAATCTGCAGAATCGAAAGAATCAGATGAAGCCAACGAAAGCAGCGATACGCAGGCAGATACTGACGATTCAGAGGAAGCAGAACCTGAATCCTGGGCCTACCCATTTCCGCGGCCAGAACTCCCGGAGCATTTTTCCTTCTGTCTGGATCAGCTGTCCGAAGATGAAAAAAAAGATCTCTGGAACAGTGCCCGCAACGCAGATATGGAATATGTACCCGGTGAGACGTATACCGTGACGCTGGACGGATTTATTATTTCAGATAATGTGGAATGTACAAAATATGAAAATGTAAATACCGGATATTCCTATTCCGATCACGATCCTGTATACATGGAATTTTATCTGAAGAAATAAAAAATATTTTTTATGCAAAATAATATATGAGCCGGTGGCGAATGTAGATATTTTATCCGCATTTGTTGCCGGCTCATTGACTTTCCTGAAAAAAGTCTTAAATTATATGAGAAAAATAATCAAATATTTCACATAAAGAATGGAGGCTTTTTAAAATGTCTGGAGCAGCGGAGGACAGTCATTTACAAAGTAACAGAAAATTACCGGTGATCAGAGGAGAACTGGCGCTGGTAATCGTGATCCTGATCAACAGCCTGGGAGTAGTGCTTATGCTTTATTCCGGGTCGGGCATTTCAGCGATATCAAGTGTGCCTTATGCTTTTTCGGAAGTATTTCCACATGTTACACTTGGAACCTGGACGTATATTTTTCAGGGACTTCTGATCTTATCACTGATGATCACGCGGAAAAAATTTGTGGTACCATATTTGTTCAGTTTTGTTGTGGGATTTGCATTCAGCGAGATGCTGGATCTCTATGAATCGGAGATCAATATACTGCCGACGGCAATGGGATTCAGAGTGCTTTATTTTGTGATCAGCTATCTTCTGATCTGTTTTGGAATTGCTCTTTCCAACCGGTGCGGTCTGCCGATCATCCCAACCGATCTGTTTCCGAGAGAACTCTCGGATATCACGAAATTCAAATATTCCCAAATTAAGGTCAGCTTTGATGTTACCTGTCTTGCAGTAACCGGACTTATGACAGGCATTATCTTTGGTCATCTGGACGGACTTGGGATCGGTACGATCCTTGCGGCTTTTACTATGGGAAAAGTGATCGGATTAATAGGGGATGAGCTGGATCGTCATGTGAGATTTGTATCTTTTCTGACAAAGAAAACAGCCTGATAAGCGGGATGCTTATGTTAATAGAAAAATAAAACCGAAAAAAAGTCTGAACTTCAGCTTACGTAAAAGAAACGTAAGATGGAATTCAGACTTTTTTTATATATAAGTATCTCATTATTGAGCGCAAATAAACACCCATTTCAGATATTCCAATGTTTTATGGCCCAAAATCCGCTGGATTTAGCTATATCCGCCCACAAAATTGCTCGAATTATATATTTTTTTGTGAAAATCACCAAAACCCTCTCGACTTCACACTACGTTAATGCTATACTTATATAGTTGTTTAAAACTTTAAAGTGAAAAATAAAAGTGAAAATACAGGAAAGAAGATAGAAAATGAAGATCGTTGTATGTATGAAACAGGTACCGGCAACTTCCAAGGTTGATATCGATCCGGAAACAGGTGCCATGAAACGAATGTCCGGTGAAACAAGGACCAATCCATATGATCTGTTTGCACTGGAAACAGCTCTTGCGATCCGGGAAAAAACAGGCGGAACTGTAACAGTTCTGACCATGGGACCATCTCAGGCAGAAGAGATGATCCGGGATGCCTATACTATGGGAGCTGATGAAGGTGTGATCCTTTCAGACCGAAAATTTGCGGGAGCGGATGTTCTGGCAACCTCCTATGCACTGGCACAGGGAATCCAGGTGATCGGCGGTGCAGATCTGATCATTTGCGGAAGACAGACCACAGATGGAGATACAGCTCAGGTTGGACCGGCCATTGCAGAGCATCTGACCATTCCACATGCTGCATGGGTAGCAGAGATCATGGATGTCAATGAAAAAAGCATTCAGGTCCGTCAGGATCTTGTAAGTGTTTCCCAGGTTTCCGAGATCCCGTATCCATGTCTTTTAACCATTGACAAGGATACCTGCGTGCCACGTCTGCCGTCCTACTTATTAAAGAGAGCAACTGCAGACCGTCCGGTACGGATCTTAAGCTTTGAAGATATGCCGGATCAGGATCTGAGCCGTTACGGTCTGATCGGTTCCCCCACCTCTGTGGAAAAAATGTTTGCACCGGAGGAAAGCGAAAAACAGGTTTATCTGGAAGGAACTGCAAAGGAAAAAGCAGATAAGCTTGTTGCTCTCCTGACCGGAAAGAAGATCATATAGGGGGAAGCGGAACATGGAATTTTTAAAATTTGATATAAACAAATGCGTACTCTGCGGAGTATGCGTGGAGAAATGTCCTTTTGGGGCCCTCACCATAGAGGGAAATGGAATTGTTGTAGGCGATGCCTGTCGTATGTGTGGGCTTTGCGTTCGTAACTGCCCGGAGAAAGCCATCCGGTTTGAGCAGAAGGCAAAATCCTTTGACAAGGATAAATGGAAAAACTTTCTTATCTATGTGGAGCAGGAGAGAGGTGAGATCCATCCGGTTACCTTTGAGCTGATCGGGGAAGCCAGAAAGATGGCTGTCAAAGTCAGTTATCAGGTTAACTGTGTGATCGTCGGAGGCAGAGGAACAAAGGAAAATGCGGAAAAGCTACTTCCATATGGCGTGGACAATGTGTACGTATATGAGCATGAAGGTTTTGAGGGCTTCCGTGCAGACTGCTACACAGACGCAGTTGCAGACTGTATCGCAGCAAACAAGCCAAGCTCTGTGCTGATCGGAGCTACTGCGCTGGGACGTTCCCTTGCGCCGAGGCTTTCCACCAGATTCCATACGGGACTGACTGCAGACTGTACCACACTGGATATCCGTTCCAACACCGATATGATCCAGATCAGACCGGCTTTTGGCGGAAACATCATGGCTCAGATCGGAATCACCAAATCACGGCCACAGTTTGCCACTGTCCGTTATAAGGTTATGGACAAGGCAGAAAAGGTAAAAAATCCTCACGGTCAGGTGGTCGTATGTCCGGTAAATGAAAAAATGGCAGATTCCAGGATCAAAATTCTTTCATCAAGGGTTATTGATAAGGTAAAGAGCCTGGAGGAAGAGGATGTTCTGGTAGTAGCAGGCCGTGGTGTCCGGAATGAAAAGGATGTGGAAATGTGCCGGGAACTGGCAGAGGTTCTTGGCGGACAGCTTGCCTTCACCCGTCCTATGGTAGAAAACGGATTCGGAGATGTTGCACATCAGATCGGACTTTCAGGAAGAACTGTCCGTCCGAAGCTGATCATCACCTGCGGCGTATCCGGTGCCATCCAGTTTACCTCCTGCATGACAGGATCTGACTGTATCGTAGCGATCAACAATGATCCGGAAGCACAGATCTTTAATGTTGCAGATTACTGCATTGTGGACGATCTGTACCAGGTCGTACCGGAGCTGACAGAGCTGATAAAGAATCGGAAGGAGGATTAAGTCATGGCATATCCCTATAAAAAAATGACTTCAGAAGATTTTGACTACATCCGTTCTGTGACTGCTTCAGATCGTGTATGGGTCGGCGATGAGATCGCAAAAGAATATTATCGTGATGAGATGCCGGAGTACGGAGTTTTTCCTCCGGAGCTTTATGTGGAGGTTTTAAATAAAGAAGAGATTTCTGCCATCATGGCTTACGCATATAAAGAAAATATCCCGGTGGTATGCCGTGGCGCAGGAACCGGACTTGCAGGTGGAGCAACCTGTAAATATGGCGGTATCATGCTGTCTGTGATGCGCATGAACAAGATCTTTCCGATCGACAGAAAGAACCAGACCATCACAGCTGAGCCGGGAGCACTGCTCATTGATATCCAGGCGGCAGCAGCGGCAGGCGGACTTTTTTACCCGCCTGATCCAGGGGAAAAAACAGCTTCCATCGGCGGTAATGTTATCACAAATGCCGGAGGTATGAAGGCGGTACGATATGGACTGACCAGAGATTTTGTCCGCTGTATCGAGGCAGTTATGCCGGATGGTTCCATCATGAATTTTTCATCCAACGTTGTGAAGAACACAACAGGATATGATGTAAAAGATCTGGTGATCGGTTCGGAGGGGACCTTATGTATTCTGACTCAGGTAACACTGAAGCTTCTTCCTGCACCGACCTGCACCTGCACCCTTGTAATGCCGTTCAGGAGTCTTGAGGAATGTGCAGACATGGTCCCGAAGGTTCTGGAGCTGCCGTTTGTGCCAACAGCCATCGAGTTTCTGGAAAGAGAACTGATCGATATCGTAGAACGTAATCTGAACAAAATGTTCCCGGTAAAACAGGGCGAAGCAGTTCTGATCGTTATGTATGATGCTTCCAGCAAACAGGAGCTGGACAGTGCAGTAGAGGCAGCAGCAGAGGCGGCCCTTGCAAACGGAGCTCTGGACTGCTGTATTGCAGGAACGCCGGAACGTGCCGGAGCTGTATGGAGTGTCCGTGGCGGAATCCTGGAAGGTATGAAAGCAGATTCTGTAGCACAGGAAGAATGTGACGTAGTTGTTCCGCGTGCAAGAATCGCCGAGTATGTAAAAGCAGCCAAAAAGATCGCAAGTGCACATGGCATCCGTGTAGAGCCCTGCGGTCATTGCGGAGACGGAAACATCCACACAGAGATGCTCCGTGGACCGGAAATGAGCGATCAGGAGTGGAAGGAAGCCACTCACGCAAGTCTGGTAGAGCTTTATGCACTGTCCAAGGAACTGGGCGGACAGCTTTCCGGTGAGCATGGTATCGGAAACGGGCGTCTTGAATTCCTGGAAGAATTTGCGGGACCGAGAATGATCGCTCTTTATAAAGCCATCAAGCTGGCTTTTGATGACAAACTGATCCTGAATCCGGGAAAAGTCATCGAATATAATAAATAAAAAATGGGGGAAAGAGAGATGAGTCAGAATAAATCATTACAAAGCAAAATGCCTCTGGCCATGGGACTTGCGTTCGTAGCATTTACCACACAGTTCGGAGGCGGATTCGCATCAGGAGCGCAGATCTATCAGTACTTTATCAACTACGGTATCTGGTGTCTGATCCTGCCGGCAGTGACACAGGGATTGTATGCACTGTTTTTCTGGTATGGAATGCGCTATGCTTATAAACACAAAACCTACGATTACAGAAGCTTTTCCGACAGTCTTTACGGAAAAACGAAACCGGTTATGTCCAATCTCTATGAGATCTGTTACCTGATCATGATCGGAACTGCATCTGCAGCAGCCTTTGCAACCGGCGGTTCCACACTGCAGACATTGTTTGGGATACCATACTGGTTCTGTACACTGATCATTGCAGCATTTATCTTTGTGATCGCACTTTTCGGAACCAATGTTGTAAGAAAATGTGCTTCTACCTTAAGTGTGCTGATCATCATCGGTCTTGTACTGGTACTTGTTCCGAATATCATTGCACAGTGGGGAGATATCACAGCTTCCATCCATACTATGTCCTCCGGAGAAATGACTGTACTTTCCTCGGAGAGCGGAGCCTTTGGACCGGCTCTTTATTCAGCAGTCCTTTATTTCTTCTTCCAGCTGGCATCTGTTTCTGTTATGTACCAGCACATGGAGGATGTAACGGACGAAAAACAGATCAACAAAGCAGCGATCTGGATGTTTGTATGCAACTTCTGCGCAATGGAGCTTTCTATTCTGGGACTTCTTGCCATTGCATATGTAGGTGAGCTTGCATCTGCATCTGTACCGATGCTTGTACTTGTCCAGAACGGTGTAGGCGCCGGTATCCTGACACCGGTCATTTCTTTGCTGATCATCCTTGGAGCGATCTCCACGGCAGTAAATATGATCTCCGGTATTGTGACACGTTGTGTAAACGCAGTGGAGCGCCGTATGGACAGCCCGGCAAAAAAAGCTCAGGGACATCTTGGAAGAAACGCAGTTTTCACAGCGATTTTTACATTCCTGGCATTTGCTATTGCACAGTTTGGTTTGATGACAGTTGTCAAGAAGGGCTATGCATACCTTGGTTATGCGGCATTTATCACATTGTTTGTACCGTTTGTAGTACATGCGGTTGCGACAAAGGGAAAAGAAATCTGAGGCCGGGCAGTATAAAGCTTTATCAGAAGCTGAAAAAAGGGGATGTAAAAAAACTCAATCGAGTTTTTTTACATCCCCTTCGTTTACGATAAAAGAAATGCCGGAATAAAAATAACGGCAAAATTTTGAAAGATTTTCTGTAATGTTTTTAAAACAGGAGCGTCTTATAGATGAGAAGGGAGGAAAGAAGAAAACCGATGAACATAGAGGAACTTTACCGGACATATTTCGATATTGTATATCGGTATATTTGTTCTGTCTCACAGGATGGACCGCTGGCTGAGGAAGTGACTCAGGAGACGTTTTTTAAGGCACTGAAAAAAGCAGATCAGTTCCGTGGTGACTGTGATGTGCGGGTATGGCTCTGCCAGATCGCAAAGAATACGTTATACGACCATCTGAAAAAGCAGAAAAAGCAGCTTTCCGGAGATGAGCAGCTGGAAACAGCAGAAAGCCATGGAGGAGAAATTTTTGAAGAAAAACTGGCACAGCGAAGCCAGGCCATGGAGATCCATAAAGTTCTGCATGGTCTTTCGGAACCGTATAAAGAAGTTTTTTCCCTACGGACATTCGGAGAGCTTAAGTTTAGTGAGATTGGAATGCTTTTTGGAAAAAGTGAAAACTGGGCGAGGGTGACTTATTACCGCGCAAGAGTAAAGATCAGAGAGGAGCTGGAACATGAAGATCACATGTGACGTAATACAGGATCTGATGCCATCTTATATAGATGGGATTTTAAGCGAAGACAGCAAGGTACTGGTGGATGAACATATGAAAACCTGTCAGGAATGCAGAAAAATGTATGAGATCATGAAAGAGGAGCAGGGAAAAGAGCAGGACCGGATAAGATCATCTGTAGCCTCCATAACAGGAGGTGGAGCTGGTAGGACGGAAAATACTGAAAGTAATGCAAATACCGGAAGCATATCCGCACTGAAAAAAATCAGGAAAAAACTCCTGGTACGCAGAGTGCTGACAGCTGCAGTGGCAGTTATCCTGACACTCATCGCTGCGGCAGCAGGCTACGACCACTGGTATTTCAACGAAAAATACATGACCCTGGAAAATAGCGGAATGTACGTAAAAAATAACAGTTTGTATTCTTCCAATAATCTCATCAATCGAATGAAAGTACAGTACACAGAAGATGGAAAAACAGAGTTCGTCTACGCCATTGACGCGCCATATGCAGGAACTCTGGAACTGAAAGGCGATGACATGCTGCTTCAGGATTTTTCCAAAAAGACAGAGGAAGTATCACCGGAAGATGACAGCACGCCGGAGACTGTGAAAGAGGTATATTACATGAGCGCAGAGGCCGAAAAGAAGAGCCTGGAGTTGACAGAACTGGAAGCAAAAGGAGAACTGGAAGCGGCGGGGAAAATTACGGATGAGATGAAGCAGGAATCGAAGTTGCTCTGGGCAGAATAATAGGATAGAAAAATAGTATCATCTATGTTAGAATAAAATACAAATAAGACAGGGGGGACACAACATGTTATTTGTATGCTATCCGAAATGCAGTACCTGCAAAAAGGCCCGGAAATGGCTGGATGAGAGCGGCGTGGAATATACGTTGCGCGATATTAAGACTGACAATCCGACTGCAGAGGAACTGAAAACCTGGTGGAAAATAAGCGGTCTTCCGCTGAAGCGTTTTTTCAATACCAGTGGAAATATTTATAAAGAGATGAAACTGAAAGATAAACTTCCGGAAATGAGCGAGGAAGAGCAGCTTGCACTTCTTGCAACAGACGGGATGCTTGTGAAACGACCGATTCTTGTAGCGGAGGATAAAATTCTGGTGGGCGCAAAAGAAAAAGAGTGGGAAGAGTATCTGAAGCCATGAAAAAGAAACTGAATTATGTTGACATTGTGAAAGAAACGGTGATCCTGACTGTAGCAGTGGCGATCATCGCAGCAGCGGTATATTTTTTCCTGGTGCCAAGCCATACGTCGGTCAGCAGTATTTCCGGTCTTGGAATCGTGCTTTCCAACTTTGTGCCGCTGCAGCTGTCGGCTATTACCATGATTCTGAATGTGGTATTGCTGATCATTGGATTTTTTACCTGTGGAAGAGAGTTTGGAGTTAAGACGGTTTATACCAGTGTAATGCTGCCGTTGTTTCTGGGATTGTTTGAGATCATTTTTCCAAATTTCGGTTCTATGACAGATAGCCAGGAACTGGATGTTCTGTGTTATGTTCTGGTAGTGAGTGTGGGACTTAGCATTCTTTTTAACCGGAATGCATCCTCAGGCGGACTGGATATCGTAGCGAAGATCATGAATAAGTATCTCCACATGGAACTTGGAAAAGCCATGTCTCTTTCCGGTATGTGCGTGGCACTTTCTGCGGCTCTTGTCTATGATAAGAAGACGGTGGTGTTAAGTATTCTGGGAACGTATTTTAACGGGATCGTTCTGGATCATTTTATTTTTGACCATAACATCAAACGGCGTGTCTGCATTATCACGAAAAAGGAAGAGGAGCTGAGGCAGTTTATCATTCACGACCTGCACAGCGGTGCAACGATCTATGAGGCCATCGGTGCCTACAACATGGAAAAACGCCGTGAGATCATCACCATCGTAGATAAAGGTGAATATCAGAAGCTGATGAAGTTTATAAACCAGGAGGACCCGAAAGCGTTTATCACGGTTTATAATGTATCGAATATGCGGTATCAGCCGAAGAAATAAGAATATTTTGCTGGAATAAAAAAATCCCGGGACAAAACTCCCGGGAATTTTTTTGCCATATTTTACAGGAAAATATATTTCAGGACAAACAGCACTGCCAGTACATACATCAGAGCGCTGATCTTCTTTTCTTTTGCTTTACCTGTGATCAGGTTGATGGCTACGTATGTGATAACTCCCATGGAGATACCTTCGGAAATGCTGTAGAAGAACGGCATTGCGATGATACATACATAGCATGGGATCGCCTCGGACATATCACTGAAATCAATGCTAATAACATTGCTGAGCATGTACAATCCGACGATCACCAGAGCCGGAGCTGTGGCAAAGGACGGGATCGCCAGGAAGATTGGAGACAGGAACAGGGACAGGCCAAATAAGATGGCAGTTGTCACTGCGGTAAGTCCGGTTCTTCCGCCTTCGGATACACCGGAAGCACTTTCTACGAAGGTAGTGGTTGTGGATGTACCAAGAACTGCACCGGCAGTTGTTGCAACTGCATCTGCAAGAAGTGCGCCCTTGATGTTAGGAAGCTTGCCATTTTCATCCAGCATGCCTGCTTTAGAAGAGACACCAACGAGAGTTCCAAGAGTATCAAAAAGATCTACAAATAAAAATGCAAACAGGATAACAAGGAAATCCAGTGAGAAAACTCCGTCAAACTGCAGCTTCGCAAAGATCGGAGCAAGGCTCGGGATAGAGAGTCCGTTGCTGAAATCCGGGAGCAGGCTGTAGAAGCCAATCTCCGGGTTCGGAACATAAAGTCCGGCGAACTGACAGATGATTCCAAGTCCCCATGTGATCAGGATACCCCAGAGGATGTTTCCCTTTACATTCTTAACAACCAGGATACCGGTTACGATGATACCGATCAGAGCCAGGATAACGGTGATTCCCACATTGTTGAAGGAAGCCTCTACACCCTTGGCTGCGTTGTAGCCATCTACAGAGAAAAGCTGCAGCAGAGTGGAGCCGCCGATCACGATATTGGCATTCTGTAATCCTACAAATGCGATGAAAAGACCGATACCAACGCTGACTGCGGATTTCAGGTTCAGAGGGATCGCATTGAAGATCGCTTCACGTACATTGGTAAGTGAAAGAACAATAAATACGATACCTTCTGCAAAAACTGCAGTCAGTGCATACTCCCAGCTGTAGCCCATACCGATAACAACTGTATAGGCAAAGTATGCGTTCAAACCCATTCCGGGTGCCAGTGCGAACGGGTAGTTGGCGAAGATCGCCATCAGCAGCGTTCCAAGGAAGGCTGCCAGTGCGGTAGCTGTGAATACAGCTCCGGAATCCATGCCGGTTGCGGACAGGATGTTTGGGTTAACTGCCAGGATATACGCCATTGTCATGAAGGTGGTGATACCTGCCAGAACCTCTGTTTTGGCGTCCGTTTTGTTTGCGGACAGCTTGAAGATTTTTTCTAACATATTTCTTTCCCTTTCTTAAATATGTTTTTGGACAACATGTCTATTTTATCATATAAAAAATTTGTGTGCAATCGTTAATGCTTAACAGATATTGTTATGTAAGGTAATTTTTTGCAAAATACTTTTACAAGCAGGTAATTTGTGTGTAAAATACAGAAAAGAGAGTATTCGATTTACAGACGGGTTTATTTTGTGATGAAGGGAGAGTAGATAATGTCTGAGAAAAAACTTCGGAATATTACAGATGTGATCTGTTTTCTGATGATCCTAGTGTACGTGATGTATCTTGTAGCCACCTGGGGAAATCTGCCGGAGAGGGTGCCGATACATTTTAATGCGCATGGGATCCCGGACCGGTATGGGAAGAAGGGCAGCCTTCTTCTGGAGCCGATTTTGGGTCTGCTGATCCTGGCGCTTCTGATGTTCTGCCAGAGATTTCCGCAGTGGTGGAATTATCCGGTTGAGGTGACGGAGGAAAACAGAGAGCGTATTTTTGAGATCGCGTCCAAAATGATGTCTGTGATCAAGCTGTTATCCATTGGAGTATGTCTTTATGCCGGAATCAGCGGTAATCTGGGAACGGCACCTATGTGGCCGGTGTGGATACTGATCGCAGGGATTTTCGTAACATTGATCCTGGGGATCCGGGGAATATATAAGACTGATAAAGAAACTGGCATGGATGAGGATGATAAATCGTGAAGCGGTCGCGTTTGTGATCATGCAGCAGAGTGGAAGATAAATGTCCGATTTATTGTACTGAATATGGCTGGAACCAGTGAAAGTGGATCGCGAATATCCGCTTGATGAAATTATAATAAAAACAGGAAAGGAATCTCAGGAGCATATGGCAGATACAAGAACAGATGAGCTTTACAGAGCACTTCAGGACAAAGGCTATCCCGATGAACTGTGCCGGGAAATCGCCTATAAACATATGAATACCGATTACACAGCTACACGGATGCTGGGGTATTTATACAGGGTGACAAGTCCCAGAGTGGAGGATGTGATCGATGAGATGCTGGCGATTTTAAGTGACCGGGAAGCCATCATCCGGAAGAAAGAGCTGGAACACGCCCAGGCTACGATCAACAGCGTGTATCGGGAGGGTTTGTAACGGAAATCCCGGAGCTGTGCCAGTGCTGGCAGATTAGAAGCACTGCAGCAGTTCCGGGATTTTATGATTTGATCCTTGAATAAGAGATAGTCAGGATAAAATCACTGCACTTAATACAACGAGATCACTGACTGCCGATCCACGATCTCAACATCCAGGGCAGGCCGGCAGGAGGAGCTGACAGAGCCGGTGCGGATCTTTTCCAGGAGAAGACTGGTGGCAAGGAGTGCTTTCCGGGGGATGTTCTGGGAGACGGAGGTCAGCTTGGGCAGAGTGTACTGGCACAGTGTCAGGTTATCATATCCGATCACAGAGAGATCCACAGGAACGCGGTAGCCGCCCAGGCGGGCACCCTCCATAATTCCGATAGCACAGATATCCGCTGTAGTTACCGCAGCGGTAACTGGAGAGTTGCTGGATGCAATCTCACGGCCGGCCTGGATACCGCCCTCATAAGAAGGAGAGTACTCATAAACGTAATCCGGGTTAAAAGCAATATGGTTCTCCTCCAGCGCCCGTTTATAGCCATTGAAACGGCTGGTAAGAACGTGGTTGTTTTTGTAATCGGCCACAAAGGCAATGGCAGAATGACCGTGATTGATCATATATTTTGTGGAAAGGTAAAGACCCTTCTCATCATTGGAAGTGATATTGATAAGATTGGGGTGTTCCAGTTCACAGTCAAAAGTGGCGATGGGGCAGGTGGCAGAATCCATCAGCCTTGCCATGTATTCGCCGGCGGCAGGATAAAGAATGATGATTCCATCTACATTCCAGTTCTTCAGAAGGGAAATGATATCCGCATTTTTTGATACAGAGCGGATCATGGTGAAATATTCATTCTTCTGCAGTTCTTTTTCGATAGCACCGATCATAGTGCTGACATAAGGGTTCTCAAAATAGTTGGTTCCCAGGAGCACATCTTTTTCATCGAGGGAAATGATGATGCCGATGATATGGGATTTTTTATTGGATAAGCTCCGGGCATTCAGGTTGGGAACATATCCGTATTCTTCTATGATCGCATTGACCTTGTCTCTGGTTTTCTGGGAAACGCGGCTGGTTTTGCCGTTGATCACATTGGAGACGGTCATCATACTGACACCGGCCAGATCTGCGATATCTTTTAATGTCATACTACACACCTCTGTTCTTCCATAGCAGTTTCCGGGAAGGAAACTGCTGTCATACATATATATATTATATAAAAAATTCTGACACATTTCTCAGTTAAAAATAAAAATACAATGAAAAATCCAGAATTTATGTATCCTCTTATTACAGGTTTACAAGGTTTAAACACGAAATATAAATGTTCGAAAAAAACGGTTTATAAACTATATATATTATAGTCCAACATAGTGAAAAAATCAATGTATGATTGCGGGAAAATAAAAAAATGCAGCCTTGAAATATGAAAAATGCACAAAAATTCCATATAAATACTGGAAAAATCGACGAAATAATAAATTTATATTGACGAATCTCTATGCGCGTGATAGATTAACAATAGATTTAGCGCTAAACTAAAAGGAACGGAAAACGTAGTCAAAAAACAGGAAAATACCGGAAAGAAAGAGGTAATGCATGAAAAAGAGAGTTTTTGCAGCGGTAGTTGCTGCAGCAATGGTTGTAACTGCATTTACAGGATGTGGCAGTACAGGAAGTTCTGCCGGAAGTGACAGCAAATCCGAAGCTAAGGCAGAGGTACCTACAGAGCCTTTCGGAGATACGGTCAAATATGACCCCAGTGTGGAGCTCAATGACGGAAAAGACATCACCGTAGAGCTTTGGGAGTGGGGCAGTGACGAGTTGTTCCAGCAGATCATCGACGGATACACAGCGATCCATCCAAATGTAACGATCAATCTTGTTGATAACCCATGGGAGGATTACTGGACCAAGCTTCCTCTTGCACTGGATGGGAACAACGGACCGGCTATTTTCAACGTACATAACAGCTACCATGAGAACCTGATCAATTACATGGCTCCTCTTGATATCCCCACAGAGGATCTGGAGGCAGATTTCAACGGTGTAAGCGCCCATGTGATCGATGGAAAGGTTTACTATATTGATTACGGTATGATGACCGGATCTGTATACTACAACAAAGATATGTGGGAGAAAGCAGGTCTGACAGATGATGATATCCCGAAGACCTGGGACGAGATGATCGAGGTTGCCAAGAAGCTTACTATTAAAGACGGTGACAAGATCGTTCAGGCAGGTCTGAACTTCAACGATGATTTCCATCAGAATTACCTCCTTGGCCTGAATTATCAGCTGGGAGAAAACCTCTTCAAGGAAGACGGAGTTACTCCGAATGTAAACTCTGATGCAATGAAGAAGGTAATGCAGATGCTGGTAGATATGTATGATGTAGATGGCATCGGTTCCAAGGACTTCGGTGAGAAAGCAGCAGACAGCTTCGGACAGGGACAGTCAGCCATGGTCATCCAGTGGGGACACTACTACAACACTCTGAAAACAACATGGAGCAACATCGACTTTGGCGTATTTGAAATCCCGACCTTTGACGGCGAGCCATATGCTTACAACCGTTACAACGGTGAGTCTACCTTTGGCGTAAACAAAAACGCTCCGGCTGACCAGCAGGCAGTTGCACAGGACTTCGTAAAATATTTCCTGGCAAACGATGACGCACAGATCGCATTTAACCTGGCAATGAGTACCTTCCCGGCTAAGAAATCTCTGGCAGATAATGAGAAGATCCTTGAAAATCCTTCTCTGAAGGTTCTTTCCGAGCACATTGACCACTATATCTGGCCGGGCCCGATGCCTGCAACTGTGGAGACTTCTCTGAAAAAAGCAGGAGAGGATGTATTCTTCAACGGTGTTGACATTGATACTGCCCTGGACGAGGCAGAAGCCAACATCACAAAGGATATGAAGAACAGTACATTCAAATCTGTAGAAAACCTTTATGAGTATGCAAAATAAAAAGATGCCGTGAGCAATCCGCAGGTATCAGAGCAGAAAGGCGCACTTGGAAAAGGGTGCGCCTTTCTCAGCAAAAAGATGTGTATCGAAAAGATAAGGAGGATGCATCGATGTTTAAAAAAACAAATCCGCTGCAGAGCAAAAGCGAGATCATTTTGAGAAATATCGTTGTTCTGGCAATGGTGATCTTCTTTACGGTATTTCTGATCGTACCTATTGGAATCGCTTTTGCAGGAAGCTTTCATGAGTGGAACCCGTTGAGCGGTACTTACCGGTTCCTGGGTCTTGAGAATTATAAGGAAGTATTTACCAGTGCTCTGTTTGGAAAATCCATGCTGAACACAGTGATCTTCTCTGCTGTAGTTATTTTCTTTCGTGTAGGTCTTGGACTTGGAATCGCCTATGCGATCTATTCCACACTGATAAAATATAAAAGCTTTTTCAGAGCTGTATATTATATGCCGGTTGTAACTCCTATGGTAGCCGTAGCCTTTGTATGGAAATTCATGTACAATCCTCAGATCGGTACCATCAATCAGATCTTCGGACTGGATGTAAACTGGCTGATGAATCCGAAAACCGCTCTTCTTGCAATTATGATCATGACCATCTGGAAGGATTTCGGATACGCAGTTGTTATGTACATGGCAGGTCTCTATTCTCTTCCGACAGATGCTCTTGAGGCCGCAAAAGTAGATGGCGCCAACGCATGGCAGACGTTCCGTTACATCACACTTCCGCTGCTGAAGCCTATGACACTGTTCGTTATCATCACTTCTATTATTTCCTACCTTCAGGCATATGTTCAGATCCTGATCATGACGGAAGGTGGCCCCGGAACAGCAACTTACCTTGCATCCTACATCATCTATGATGAAGCGTTTGTAAAATACAACTTCGGATATGCATCTGCACTGTCCTTTGTATTGTTCGTTATCACAGCAGTATTTACCTGGTTATCATTCCGTGTTTCCGGAACAGAAGATTAAAGGAGGAAAACATTCATGAAAAGAAAAGTCAGTAGTATTGCTTTAAATGCACTCCTTCTGATCCTTGGAGTGGTTACCGTATATCCTTTTGTATGGATGATTTTTTCATCCTTCAAGGAAAATCAGGAGATCATGGCTCTGGAGCAGCATCTCCTTCCGCAGAAATTCATCATTGATAACTACATCAATATGAACGCACATTTTAATTTTGTCCGTTTCTTTTTAAACAGTATTGTTATTACGGTAGTGATCACTCTGATCGTAATTTATACAAGTACTATCTGTGGTTTTGTACTGAGTAAATACAAATTTAAAGGAAGAAATATTCTTTTCGGATTCGTACTTTCTACTATGATGATCCCGTGGTGTGTTACCATTATCCCGAAGTATTCCATGATCCAGGCATTTGGCTGGATGGACAGCTACAAAGCACTGATCATCCCGGCTATGTTCAGCGGCTTCGGAATCTTCATGATGAAGCAGCATATCTCCGCACTTCCGGACGAGATCCTGGAGGCGGCAAGAATTGACGGAGCCAATGAGTTTTATATTTTCCACAAGATCGTATTACCGATGTCAAAAAATGGAATCTTCAGTATTGCGATCTTCCAGTTCCTTTGGACATGGGAGGATTTCCTGTGGCCATACCTGGTAATTACAAACAAAGACAAACAGCTTCTTGCCGTTGGTCTTAAGATGTTTAACGGACAGTATTCCACAGATTATGGTGCACTGTTTGCGGCAACTGCCATTTCCATCATCCCGGTACTTCTGATCTATCTGTTCTTCCAGAAACAGTTTATCGCCGGAATCGCAGCATCTGCTGTAAAGGGCTGATGGCATACAGATAATAAACGGAGGGACATAAATGCAGGATATATATAAAGTAGAAACACATCCTCTGGCATTAAGCGAAAATATGATCACAGGGGATAAATACAGGATTACGTTTCTTACAGAGGGACTGATCCGTCTGGAGTATGATGAGGAGGGCGTATTTGAGGATCGCCCCACGCAGATGGTGTTTTTCAGGGATTTTCCGAAAACGGACTATCGTGTAGTGCGTACAGAGGATGGGATCGAGGTCCATACGAAAAGAATCCACCTTATTTACAATGAGAAGGAATTTACCAGCTGGGGATTAAGTATTCAGGTAAAAGGAAACCTAAGTGCCTATCACAGCATCTGGCACTATGGAGAAGAGATCCATGATCTGAAGGGAACTGCCAGAACATTGGATATGGTGAACGGAGCTACAGAGCTGGAGCATGGTATTCTTTCCAGGTTCGGATATTCTCTGGTGGACGACAGCAGGTCGCAGGTGCTTTTGCCGGACGGCTGGATCGAGCCAAGAAGAAAGGGCATCAAGGATCTGTACTTCTTCGGATACGGACATGACTACAAAGAAGCACTTCATGATTTTTACAGACTCTGCGGAAAAACACCGATGCTTCCAAGGTTTGCTCTCGGAAACTGGTGGAGCAGATATTATAAATATTCTGAAGAAAGCTACAATGAGCTGATGGATAAATTCCAGGAAAAAAATATCCCATTTACGGTTGCAGTCATTGATATGGACTGGCATGTGACCGATGTTGATCCGAAATACGGAAGTGGCTGGACCGGATATACCTGGAATAAAGAGCTCTTCCCGGACCCGAAGCGTTTTCTGGATGGTTTACATAAAAGAGGAATGCGTACCACATTAAATGTACATCCTGCAGACGGTGTACAGGGCTGTGAAGAAATGTATGAGGACATGGCAAAGGCCATGGGTGTGGATTATGAAAATGAGGACCCGGTAGTATGCGATCCGGCAAGTCCGAAATTTATAGAAGCCTATTTCAAATATCTTCATCATCCGAGAGAGGAAGAAGGTGTGGATTTCTGGTGGATCGACTGGCAGCAGGGAAGCAATTGTAAGATCGAGGGTCTTGATCCTCTTTGGATCTTCAATCACTTCCATTTCCTGGATAGCGCCAGAAACGGAAAACGTCCCATGACCTTTTCCAGATATGCAGGTCCCGGAAGCCACAGATATCCGATAGGCTTTTCCGGAGATACTCATATTACCTGGGATTCCCTTGATTTTCAGCCATACTTTACATCCACAGCCTCCAACATCGGTTATGGATGGTGGAGTCATGATATCGGTGGACATATGCTAGGATATAAGGATGACGAGATGACCGCCCGCTGGACACAGTACGGGATCTTTTCTCCGATCATGCGTCTCCACAGCTCATGCAGTGACTTCAACGGAAAAGAGCCGTGGCGTTTCAAAAAGGAGACAGAGGTTGTCATGGAAGAAGCTCTCCGTGAGCGCCACAGAATGATGCCGTATCTTTATACCATGAACTACAGAAGCTATCAGGAAGATATTCCTCTGGTGGAGCCGATGTATTACGAATATCCGGAAGCACCGGAGGCATATGCGGTAAAAAATCAGTACTTTTTCGGAGACCAGCTGATGGTAGCGGCTGTGACAACACCGAGAGTAAAGGGCCTTAATGTAGCAAAGACAGCAGTATGGCTGCCGGATGGGGTATGGTATGATATTTATACAGGTCTGCGCTATGAGGGTGGACGAATGGTGGATATGTACCGTACTCTGGAC
This sequence comes from Blautia sp. HA8986, assembly GCF_056504635.1. NCBI lineage: Bacteria > Bacillati > Bacillota > Clostridia > Lachnospirales > Lachnospiraceae > Blautia > Blautia sp. HA8986. The sequence goes on along the minus strand of NZ_JBWLUQ010000001.1, from coordinate 2,363,382 downwards.
AGTATCCCGGTTCTTGCAAAAGCAGGCGGTATTCTGGTGATGACCGATGAGATCCGTGGAACAGAGGCGGAAAAGAATCCGGAAAGCCTGAATATCCGGGTATTCCCGGGTGCTGACGGAAGCTTCAGATTGTATGAGGATGACAACGAAACCTGTGCTTACGAAAATGGTGCCTGTGTATTTACAGAAATGGATTATAAGGAAAAGGATCAGGGAGTGTTTACCATTCATCCCGCACAGGGAAAAACAGAGCTGATCCCGGCAAAGAGAGCTTATACCGTGGAGTTCTGTAATTTTGCGAAAACAGGCTCAGATACTGTGAAGGTTCTGGTTAACGGAGCAGAGACTGAGGCTGCTGTAAAATATGAGGAGAAGCTTCAGAAGATCTGTGTGGAAGTGGCAGCAGACACAGCGGCAGAGGTGCAGATCATTCTTGCTGGCGAAGTGGCAGATAATCAGACAGAGAAACGTGTCTTTGATTTCCTGAACCAGGCAGAGATCGGTTTTGTACTGAAGGACAGATTATATCAGCTGGTTACAGCCGGAAAGAATCTGCCGGTTCTTTTATCTGAGCTTCAGTCCATGGAGCTGGACAAGGATCTTTATGGAGCACTGATGGAGATACTGACTGCGTAAAATATGAATAAAATCGCGTTTCCAAACCATACTATCATTATTATCAAAAGAAAGGATGATCATAATGATATTAAAGGAAAAAGAACGCACAGTGATCCAGGATCTTCAGACACAGGAAAAAAGCTGCATTGAAAAATACGGAAAATACGCACAGCAGGCCAGGGATCCGGAGCTTAAAAGCTTATTTCAGACTCTTCAGAAAAAAGAGCAGGAGCATTACGATTCCCTGAACCAGGTGCTTTCCGGTACAGTTCCACAGGTAAACTGCAATGACAGTGACGGCCGTGATTACCAGCCAAAGGCTACTTACACATCGGTGATGTCCTCAGAGGATAAGGAACACGATGCTTTTCTTGCAACAGACTGTATCGGAACAGAAAAGCTGATTTCCGGAGAATACAACTCGGAGGTTTTTGCTTTTGAAGACAGTGGTGTGAGGAAGCTTCTGGCTGATATCCAGGTGGAAGAGCAGAACCATGCGGAGATGCTTTACAAATATAAGACTGCGAACGGAATGTTCTGATATATAAAAAAAGGGGGGATTTCAGTAATGGAATTCTTCCTTTTTTTGTTATATAATCAGGAGAACAGCAGGGAGAAATACTTTCCTGCAAAGAGAGGAGAAATAAGCATGAAGGGAACCAGCTGCGAATACTGTGCAAACTATACATATGATGAAGAGTGTGACGAATATTACTGTGATGTCAATCTGGATGAGGATGAATATTATCGTTTTGTGAGCAGTGATTACAAGGAATGTCCGTATTATCGTTCAGGAGATGAATATAAGGTGGTACGTCATCAGATGTGACACAGAGCAACAGAAAAAACAGAGCAGAAAATAATGTGATAAGACAAATGCAGGTTTTCCACGAAAAGAGATGAGAGTTTTGTGGAAAATCTGCATTTTGATGTTTTAATATGTGTAAAAGGCTTCAGATTTGTAAAAATTGGCGTGTTTACATTTGAAAAAAATATCTTTATAATAAAAATATTGGTCTGACAGGTGGGACTTTATATCATCCAGGAGATGATAATGATACAGGATTTTGTCTGAAGACAAAAATTTCGGGTAAGCGCCTGACAGACTTATAATAGATTTTTTGACTTGACGGAGGGTGTGACAGATTGGATATTATAAAGAAATTCGGGGATATGGTGGGAGAGGAATCCATCAGGGACCCGGAAAAAGCACGAAAACTTCTTCTCACTGGCTACCGGCTTCAGGAAAAACGTCTGCAGCTTTTCCCTGACAGGAAGCTACCGGCTTCAGGACAGTATGTAGCCTGTGTAGTTATGCAGAATATCATCAAAGCTCTTGCAAAACCGGACGATACCGCTCTGGTGAGCATTTTTGTACCGGGAGAGCTTCTGACAGCAGCAGGGATCACTCCGTATTCCGTGGAGGCAATGTCCTGCTTTATCGCAGGAACCAGATGTGAGCAGGCATTTCTGGCACAGACGGAATCAGAGGGCTTTCCGGAAACCATGTGCTCCTATCACAGAGTTTTTCTGGGAGCGTCCATGACAGGATTGGTACCGAAGCCCAAATGTACCATCTACACAAACCTTGCCTGCGACGGAAATATGATGACGTTTCCTTATCTGAAACAGAAATATCAGATCCCGGGCTTTTATATTGACGTACCCTATGAAAAAAATCAGGATTCCATCCGCTACGTGGCAGATCAGCTTCGCGAGATGAAAAAATTCCTGGAAGATGTCACCGGCAAAAAGATTTCTGAGCAGGCGGTACAGCGTGCAGTTGCCAACAGCAATGAAGCGGCCTCCTATTACAGCCGCCAGCTTGCCCTCAGAAAGGATCACGATCCGGTGACTTCCCTGACAAATGAGCTGTATGCGATCTTTATGTGCCACCTTCTTGCGGGTTCAGAGGAATCCCTGAAATATACAAAAATTCTCCTTGAGGATGTGAAGAAGGCGCCAAAGGGGGAAGGCCTTCACATTTTGTGGATGCATATGATGCCGTTTTTGCAGGAGCCGGTAAAGGATGTATTTAATTACAGCCAGAACGTGCACATCAGTGCCTGTGATTTTGTTGCAGACGGTTTTCAGCGGATGCAGGCCTCGGATCCTTATGAGGCCCTTGCGGAAAAAATGGTCAACTGTATTTACAACGGAAGTGTGAAGCAGAGGATCCGGCGCGCCCAGGAGCTGGCGAACCTTACAGAGGTAGACGGAGGGATCCTTTTTGCACACTGGGGCTGCAAGGGAACCATCGGAGCTTCCAGCCTGATCAAAAATTCTCTGGAAAACGCAGGACTTCCAACCATGGTACTGGACGGTGACGGCTGTAACCCGGCCAATTCCAGTGATGGCCAGGTATCCACACGACTTCAGGCATATCTGGAAATGCTGTCAGAAGGTAAGGAGGGAAAGAGATCATGATACATTACGTCTGTAAATATACACCGCTGGAGCTTTTTAAGGGCTTTGGCGAGGAATGTGCGGTTCTTGAGGAAATGCCGGAGAATTTTGAGCTTTCGGACCAGATCGCACATGCCAACCTCTGCGGCTTCGGAAAATCCGTGATCCAGGCAGTGCTGGAGGGAAAAGTGGAGCAGCTTGTTCTTGTTAACTGCTGTGATTCCATGCGCCGTGTGTACGACATTGTGGAAAGCACCGGTAAATGTAAATTTCTGTACATGCTGGACATGCCGCATGAGGATAATGACTGTGAAAAGGTGAAGCTCGCCCAGGGTATCCACCGTCTTAAGAAAGCTTACGAAAAATTTTCGGGGAAAACCTTCGACAGAAGTGGATTTCTGAATGCTTTTTCCCATGAGACTGTGGATAACCAGCCGTATATCGGCGTTCTGGGTGTCCGTGTCAGCGGTGTCCTGGAAAAAATGATCCGGGATAACATCCGCATGGATGTGGAAAACCTGACCTGTACAGGTGGAAGACGTCTTGCAGTGATCCGTGAGGAACTGGAAAAAATGGATGACGATGCTATGTTCCTGGCTTATGCGGATGCACTTCTTTCCCAGATGCCCTGCTTCCGTATGAACAACAGCACCCGAAGAAACCGGCTGTATCTGGATCCGAACCTGAGGGGAATCATTTATCATACTATTAAATTCTGCGACTATTACGGATTTGAGTATGCAAGCATCAAGCGTGATATCAAGGTTCCGCTTCTGAAGATCGAGACAGATTTTACAAGCCAGAGTGCAGGACAGCTCCTTACCAGAGTACAGGCTTTTGCGGAGACTCTGGAAGGCTCTGAGGATATGGACCCATCAAAAGGAATCAGCGAGGAGATAAGGAAAAAAATGGAATCAGGAGTTTATTATGTGGCAGGGATCGACAGCGGTTCCACAAGTACGGATGTTGTGATCCTGGATAAAGACGGAAAAATTAAATCGACCATGATCATTCCCACAGGCGGCGGTGCTATGATGAGCGCAGAGAAGAGCCTGGAGATGGCAGTGGAAAAAGCAGGGATCAGGAAAGAAGATATCGTGCGTATCGTTACTACCGGATATGGACGTGCCTATATTGACAGTGGAGATGACAGTATCACAGAGATTACCTGTCACGCAAAGGGAGCCCATTATCTGAATCCGAATGTGCGTACAGTTATTGATATCGGTGGTCAGGATATCAAGGCCATTAGTATTGATGACAACGGTGCGGTAAAAAATTTCCTGATGAACGATAAATGTGCGGCAGGAACCGGACGCTTCCTGGAAATGATGGCCCGTACTCTTGGACTTTCCCTGGAGGAAATGAGTACCCGTGGACTGGAATGGAAGGAGAACGTGGTGATCTCAAGCATGTGTACTGTATTTGCAGAGTCCGAGGTAGTTTCCCTGGTTGCACAGAATAAAGATGTTGCAGATATCATCCACGGTCTGAATGTATCCGTTGCCTCCAAGGTAGGAGCTCTTGCAGCCCGCCTTGGCAAAAAGAATCCGGGTGAATACATGATGACCGGTGGTGTTGCCAGAAATAAAGGTATCATCCAGGCACTGGAGGATAAGCTGGGTGCGAAGCTTTATATCTGTGATGAGGCACAGCTTTGTGGTGCGCTAGGTGCGGCACTGTTTGCTTATGAGAAGTGTAATGCGGCACTGTAGTCAGAAGTGTGGAAATTTTTTGAAAAATCCTTATATTTCCTGAGAAAAGAAATGACATAAGCCTGATGGAATGATAGAATGATAGACAGAATAGTAGTTTTCTGAATGATAATTCTATCACAGGAGGGTTTTTACAATGAAAAAAGCGCAGATCATCGTGGACAAATATTTCCTCACCGGAAAAACAGACAAAAGAATCTTTGGTTCCTTTATAGAACATCTTGGACGTGCGGTTTATGAGGGTATTTATCAGGAAGGCAGTCCACTTTCTGATGAGCAGGGCTTCCGAAAGGATACCCTGGAGCTGGTAAGAGAGCTTCAGGTTCCGATTGTCCGTTATCCGGGCGGGAATTTTGTATCCGGATTCCGCTGGGAGGATAGTGTTGGACCGAAGAATCAGCGTCCGTCCAGACCGGAGCTGGCTTGGGGCGTGATCGAGACCAATCAGTTTGGTCTCAATGAGTTTGTGGACTGGTCAAAAAAAGCAGGCAGTGATGTGATGATGGCGGTGAACCTGGGAACAAGAGGACCGGAGGATGCAAAAAATCTTCTGGAATACTGTAACTTTAAGGGTGGTACCTATTACAGTGATCTTCGTAAGGCTCACGGCTATGAACAGCCGCATGATATCAAATTATGGTGTCTCGGAAACGAGATGGACGGTCCGTGGCAGATGGGACATAAAACTGCGACAGAGTACGGAAGAGTTGCAGCAGAGACTGCCCGCCTGATGAAATTTATGGATCCGGAGGTTGAGACTGTTGCATGCGGAAGCTCCAATCTGGAAATGCCTACCTTTGGCTCCTGGGAGTATACCGTTCTTGATGAGGCTTACGATCAGGTGGATTATCTTTCCCTGCATCAGTACTATGGAAATGCAGCGGGAGACACTGCCGATTTCCTGGCAAGCTCCAAGGGCATGGATGATTTTATCTCAGGAGTGGTTTCCATCTGCGATGCTGTAAAAGCAAAGAAGCATGGAAAAAAACAGATTAATCTTTCTTTCGACGAGTGGAACGTATGGTACCACAGCAATGAACAGGATAAGAAGCTGGAAAAATGGGTACAGGCACCCCATCAGCTAGAGGATGTTTATAACTTTGAGGATGCACTTCTTGTGGGAAGTATGCTGATCACTCTTCTCCGTCATGCAGACCGTGTAAAGATCGCCTGTATGGCACAGCTGGTAAATGTTATCGCACCGATCATGACCTCTGATACAGGCGCATGGCGTCAGACGATCTTTTATCCATATATGCTGACAAGTGTGTTTGGAAGAGGAACGGTACTGAATACACAGGTTCTCACACCGGTATATGAGAGCAGAACTTATGGTGAGGCTCCGTATCTGGATTCCGTTTGCGTTTGGGATGAGGAAAAGGATACACTGACGATCTTTGCGGTAAATAAGAGCCTGGATGAGGATATGGAAGTTTCCTGTGATTTAAGACAGTTTGAGAAATATAAGATCGTGGAGCATATTGTACTCAATAATGACGATCTTCAGGCAGTCAATACAGAGGCGCAGCCAGAGAATGTAGTTCCTGTAAAAGCCGGTGCAGAGTGCTCAAAGCTGGATGGCGGAAAACTGGAAGCAGTTTTTGCAAAACACAGCTGGAATATGATCCGTCTTGCGAAATAAGGGTCGGTGAAGTATAGTAAAGGCAGTTACAGAAAATGTAAATCATGCTACATTATGGGAGGTTTTTTTATGTACACACCTGCAAGGGAACGATACGAAACCATGGAGTACAACCGTTGCGGAGAAAGCGGCCTGATGCTTCCGAAGGTATCTCTTGGATTATGGCATAATTTCGGAGATACATCTGATTATGAAAATATGAAACAGCTGTGCTTCACAGCTTTTGACAATGGTATCACACAGTTTGATCTTGCCAATAATTACGGACCTGCCTACGGAAGTGCAGAGCGGAATTTCGGCAAGATCCTGGAAGAGGAACTGATGTCTTACCGTGATGAAATGATTATCACAACTAAGGCAGGCTATGATATGTGGGAGGGCCCTTATGGAAACTGGGGCAGCCGCAAGTACCTTCTGGCGAGCCTTGACCAGAGCCTGAAGCGCATGGGTCTGGAATATGTGGATATTTTTTACCATCACAGAATGGACCCTGAGACTCCGCTTGAGGAGACTATGGGGGCACTGGCAACAGCGGTTCAGCAGGGCAAGGCCCTCTATGTGGGACTTTCCAATTATGATGGAAAAACCTTAAGCCAGGCGGCAGCGATCCTGAAGGATCTGAAATGCCCCTTTGTGATCAACCAGAACCGGTATTCCATTTTTGACAGAACTGTGGAAAAAAACGGTCTCAAGAGAACTACCGGCATTTTGAAAAAAGGTCTGATTACCTTTAGCCCTCTTGCCCAGGGACAGCTGACAGACCGTTACCTGAACGGGATCCCGGAGGACAGCCGTATCCGCAAAGACGGAAGATTCCTTAAGGAAAGTGTGCTGACGCCGGAGCGTCTGGATCAGATCCGGCGACTGAACGATCTGGCAGCCCAGCGTGGAGAGAAGCTGGCTGATATGGCACTTGGCTGGCTGCTTCAGCATAAGGAAGTTACCAGTGTTCTGATCGGAGCTTCCAAGCCACAGCAGATCCTTGATAATGTGAAAGCGATCCACTGTGCACCGTTTACAGCTGAGGAGCTGCGTCTGATCGACGAGATTTCAAAATAAGATTTATTATGATAAATGCCTGGATTTTTTCGTCCGGGAAGAGAGGTTTGACAACGGGATAGGTGTGTGCTATATTGAAAAACAGAAAAAAAAGAGCCAGCGGGAGCTTGTGTGACAGGCTGAGAGGAAGATAGATCTTCGACCGTACCTGATTTGGGTAATGCCAACGGAGGGATTGTGATATAAGAGCGTGTCTCCGTGGATTTTTGCCAGAGGATGCGCTCTTTTTTGATGCAGAAATGGAACTGGGATGATCCGGTAATGTGTTGCGGATATGAAGGTGACAGAGATTGCATGTGGAGCTTCTGCGGAGAGCGGGCAGGAAGGGGAGCGCCTTAATGTCTGGCAGGGGAGTGATATTCCGGAGGATTTTTTCGGAAGGATCATGTAAGCGATGGGAATCCGTGTTTTCGGAGTGAGAGGAAGTAAGGGAACTTCGACCGCCAAAATCTAAGGGCAGACTGCAGCAGACGGGAAGTTTTTGCCCGGGATCTGACAGGGATCTGCCTGATATTTCAGGGAGGAAAACACAATGGAAAAACAAAGGATGCACACGCTTCGTATGGTAATGCTGGCAATGATGGTTGCGATCGGTGTCGTTATTTCACCGATTCTGAGGATTGAGGGAATGTGCCCCACGGCGCATCTTGTCAATATCGTATGCTCGGTTCTGATGGGACCGTGGTACTCACTTCTCTGCGCGACCATGATCGGCGTGATCCGTATGATGTTTATGGGAATCCCGCCACTTGCACTGACAGGTGCAGTATTTGGCGCGTTTCTTTCAGGTGTGTTCTACAGACTTTCCAAAGGTAAGATCATCTGCGCGGTGATCGGTGAGATCTTTGGAACGGGTATCATCGGGTCTATGGTTTCTTATCCGGTGATGGCATTCCTGATGGGAAGAGGCGGACTGACAGCATTTTATTATACGCCGATGTTCCTTGCAGCAACCACAATGGGAGGATGTGTTGCCTATATTTTCCTGAAGGCTCTGAGTAAAGCAGGTCTTTTGGTGAAATTCCAGGCAGCTTTGGGTTCAAAAACATATGAGACAAAGAATTTTACAACTGCGAAAGCTAATTAAAGAAGAAAAGCCGCTGATCCATTGCATCACCAATCCGATCTCGATCCATGATTGTGCCAACGTGATCCTTGCAGTGGGTGCAAGGCCGATCATGGCGGAGCATCCGGCAGAGGTGGCAGATATTACGGCATCGGCTGGTGCGCTGATGCTGAATCTCGGGAATATTACCGATGCCAGGATCGAGTCAATGAAGCGTTCTATGAGAACTGCGATGGAAAAAAAGATCCCGGTTCTTCTGGATCTGGTAGGGGTTGCATGCAGTGATCTCAGGCTGGATCTGGCGAGGGAGCTTTTAAGCATCGGCCATCCGGCGGTATTGAAGGGAAATATGTCAGAGCTTTTGGCTGTTTCCGGGCTGCCGTCCCATGCGATCGGGATCGATGCGGGTGTCGAGGATGCCCTGACTGAGGAAAATATCGATGGAGTCAGTGAGGTGCTTAAGGCTTTTTCCAGAAATAATCAGGCGATCGTGCTGGCAACCGGGAAACAGGATTTTGTTACGGATGGTGAACGGGTTGTTCTGGTGCAAAATGGCAGTGCGGCGCTGTCCGGGATCACAGGAACCGGTTGTATGGTTGGTGCACTGACTGCGGCATTTTTGCCGGGGCGCGAAGATAATATTGCAAAAGAGATGACGGATAGTATAGAGGCAGGTGTCTGGTCTGGCGGTGAGATAGGATTAAATGAGAGATCCGGGAATTATCTGGCTGCGGCAGTTCTTGGTACTGCACTTATGGGTATCGCTGGTGAGGAAGCGGAGAAGATTTCCCGCGGTCCGGGAAGTTTTCAGGTAAATCTGCTGGATGAGATTTATGGACTTTCGGATCGGCAGCTGCTGGATCTGTTGAAGATTGAAATGTACTGAAAAAGAGGGGATTAGGATGGATAGAAAAGATTTGGATGTAACGTTGTATCTGGTGACGGATAGTTCTTATCATACGGAGGAGTCCTTGCTCCGTACAGTTGAGGAGGCTTGTAAGGGTGGCGTGACTCTGGTCCAGCTTCGCGAGAAGAATAAGGGTGGACGGGAGTATCTGGATAAGGCTTTTAAGGTGAAGGAGATCACAGATCGTTACAATGTGCCGCTGATCATTGATGATCGTGTGGATGTGGCGCTGGCCTGTGATGCGGCTGGTGTGCATGTTGGAGCTTCTGATATTCCGGTTGCTGTGGCAAGGAAGCTGATGGGACCGGATAAGATCGTGGGGGCTACTGCCAAGACGGTGGAGGCTGCTGTGAAGGCTTATGAGGATGGAGCGGATTATCTTGGTGTAGGGGCGATTTATCCTACTACTACCAAGGTTGTGACGATCCTTACCAAGGTTTCTACATTGAAGGATATCTGTGAGGCGGTTCCGATTCCGGCGGTTGCGATCGGGGGATTGAATGCCGGGAATATGGATGTGCTTGAGGGTGCAGGCATGAGTGGTATGGCGGTTGTTTCTGCGATCATGAAGGCAGAGGATCCGAAGAAGAATGCGCAGGAGCTGAAGGAAAGAATTGTTGCTTTGATGGGAAAGTGATTTAGAAAGTGACTTAGAAAATGAGTGGAGAACAGTGGTGGATTTGAGGTTCATTGCTGTTCTTTTTTTGTTGAAATACGGACGCCTCACGGGCTGGTTTTTCAAGACGGCAGGGGAAGGTGGCTGCTCGGAAGTTTGGGCGTGAATGTTGGTTTGAGTGGTCTGCCGGGAATGAGATGTGAGGCACTTCGCTGTCGAATGTTGTTGAGATTTTTGGATGAAATTTGAGTGATTTTTATTATAGCATGTGGTATGGTTGTTATATCTTATAAGATCTTTTGTCTGTATGGACGTTCTTGGAGCTTCGAGTTCTGAAGCATTTTCCATTTTTGGTACTGTGAAAGTTGCTGTTCACTGGTAATATCCCGCGAGGTGTTTTTTGTGAGCGAAGGTCACAGAAAACCCGAGGCATACCGCGCGAATTTATGCAATCAGCATAAATTCTGTGCATCGCGAAGCGTGTTACTGAGAACGGAGTGAACAGTAACCTGTGAAATTTATGAAAGGCCGGTTTAGGGTGTTTTCATGTTTTATTTGTGTGGTATAATCTATATATATCAGTAGGAGTGTTAATGACTAACAATACTATATTTGATGATGTTTTCCGGACGATGGTGGAAAAGATGACGTATCTGATCGTTCCGCTGATCAATGAGGTGTTTCATACATCATATCCGGAAGATGTGAAGATCATGCACCTTAGGAATGAGCATCAGCTTGAGGATGGTGAACTGATCACGGATGCCCGACTTCTGATCGGGGATAAGGTGTATCATATTGAGTGTCAGAGTTCTGATGATACTATGATGGCGATCAGGATGTTTGAATATGATCTTGCAATTGCCTTGGAGAACAGACAGAGGATTGGAAGGAAGTTTTATGTAGAGTTCCCGAAATCTTGTGTGATATACTTGAGATCTACGAAGAATACGCCGGATGTTGAGGAAGTGGAGGTATTGTTTCCGGATGGACAGGTGTGTGTGTACCGGGTTCCGACAGTGAAGATGGAACTTTATACGAAGGATAGTATTTTCGAGAAGAATCTGTTGCTGTTGCTTCCATTTTACGTGATGAGGTATGAAAATGTAGCAGACACATTAGCTAAAGATTCGGAGAAGTTACAGGGATTGTTGATGGAATATGAAGATATAAGGATAAAACTTGAGAGAGAATTTTCAATTACTGGAAGAGCAGGTATGTATACAGATCTTAATAAATTGATCGTAAGAATATCGGATTATATTTTTCGAAAAGAAGAAAAAGTCAGGAAAGGAGTGGGTGAAGTTATGGGTGGAAAGGTTTTGCAGCTGGAGTCAGAGCGGCTTCGGGAGGAAGGTATGGCTATTGGAGAAGCCCGTGGGAAAGCCCGTGGAAAAGCGGAAGGAAAAGCAGAGGGAGAAGCAAGAATACGGGCTCTGATCAATTGTCTGATCTCGGATGGTCGTGTGGATGAGATACAGAAGATAGCTGACAGTGAGGATGTGTGTAAAGAATTGTACAGGGAATATGGTTTATAAAAAATGCCGGTGGGGATTACTCCACCGGAAGATCTCTGTGTTCTACGCTGGTGGAGAATACGATTTGTGTTTTGGTGCGGCCGAACTGCTGGAGTTCGTTGATGAAGTGGTCCAGTTCCATGGTGGAACGGAAGGCTACTTCGATGAGCATGGCGTAATCACCGGTGACGCAGTTGCATTCGATGACGTTGGGGATGGACTGGATGAAGGGGTAGAAGTCTTTTTTCTGGTAGGGTTCTACTTCCAGGTTAATAAATGCTTTTATATGATAACCGAGAAAAACCGGGTTGATCTGGGCGTGGTAGCCTGTGATCAGCCCGGTTTTTTCGAGGTGTTCGATCCTGGCGGAGACAGCTGGGGAGGAGAGGAAAACTTCCTTTGCGATTTCCTTTACCGGGATGCGGGCGTTTTTCTGAAGCATTTCGATGATCTTTCGGTCAATATTGTCAAGCTTGTGTTCCATGCGGACTGGCTCCTTTCAATGGTTTTTCTGTATTGATTATACTGCGTATGTTATCACAACACAAGAAACGACTTAATAAAAATAAGAAAAACAAATAAAATTCTTAAAAAAATTAATTTAAACTATTGGAAAACACGGATAATCATGGTTTTCCCTTAAAAGTATTTACAAGCCACAAAGAAAGTGTTAGTTTCTTAGGCATCAGAAAAACAGCTGCTGATAAAAATGAAAATAACAAAATGATTTGTAAACAGTAAATATCCGTCGGACTGCAAAAATAAGATCGGAGGGCGGAGCAAATCAGATGTGCACAGGATCAGAGGAAAGAAGAGGGATGACAAAATGACAACAGAAACAAGACTGGAAGCAGATTCAATCGGAACTATGGAAGTGCCTGCAGAGGCATATTACGGAGTACAGGCATTAAGAGCGAAACAAAACTTTCCGATCACAGGAACAAAACTTCATCCGGTATTTATCAAAAACCTGGCACAGGTCAAAAAAGCAGCAGCCATCACAAATAATAATGCAGAACTTCTTCCGAAGGAAAAAGCAGATGCTATCATCAAAGCCTGTGATGAAGTAATCGCAGGAAAATTGGCAGAGGAATTTATCGTGGATGCCATTCAGGGTGGTGCCGGAACCAGTGCAAACATGAACATGAATGAGGTGATCGCAAACAGAGCCGGTGAGCTCCTCGGATGTCCAAAGGGAAGCTATAAAATGGTTCACCCAAATGATCATGTAAACATGGCGCAGTCCACCAATGATGTGATCCCAACGGCCGGTAAGCTTACCGTTCTGGATCTTCTTGTACCTCTGGAAAGAGTGCTGGTAAGACTTGAAATTGAGCTTGCAAAAAAAGCAGAGGAATTTGATGATGTGATCACTATGGGACGTACACAGCTTCAGGATGCGGTTCCGATCCGCCTTGGACAGGTGTTCCATGGCTATGCGTCCATGGTTTCCAGAGACCGGAAACGTATCGAAAAAGCTCACAGGGAAATGTACACCGTAAACCTTGGAGGAACTGCAGTGGGAACTGCTATCAATGTTTCTGATTCTTATTTTTATAAAATTGTGCCAAATCTTGAAAAGCTTACAGGCTATCCGCTGAAACAGGCAGAAGATCTTTTTGACGCAACAGAAAATCTGGATGGCTTTGTTGCTGTATCCAGCGTGATAAAAACCTGTGCGGTGGATCTTTCCAAGATGTGCAACGATCTTCGCCTGATGTCCTCCGGTCCGAAAACCGGATTTGGTGAGATCAATCTTCCGGCGAAGCAGAATGGCTCTTCTATCATGCCTGGTAAGGTAAATCCGGTTATTCCGGAGGTGGTAAGTCAGGTTGCTTTCCATATCGTAGGACATGACACCACCATTACCATGGCAGCAGAAGCAGGTCAGCTGGAGCTGAATGCTTTTGAGCCGGTTGTATTCTGTAACCTGTTTGAATCCATCACAACTCTGGAAAAGGCAGTGGATACCCTGATCGTAAACTGTATCACAGGAATCACCGCAAACCGCAAACACTGCAAAGATCTGATGGAAAGCAGTGCGGGAATCGCAACAGCACTTTGCCCGTATATCGGATATAAGGCATCTGCAGCCATTGCAAAAACAGCTGTAAAAACAGGAAAATCCGTCAGAGAGCTTGTTATGGAGCAGGGATTCATGACGGAGAAAGAGCTGGAAGAGGTTCTTGATCCGTATCTGATGACAGAGGTCGGAGAAGAGAGGAAAGAGGATGAAGCAAGAAGGAAGGCCTGCTGAGAAAAATTAATATAGTAACAGCGAAACAGGGAGACTTGCCATATGGCAGGTCTTCTTTTATAATGGAAGACTTACTTATCAATACAATAAAGAGTGACGACAGAAGATAACAACAAAAGATTGTGTATCCCATTCAAAAATATGTGCATTTTTTTAAAAGTGACAGAATGATATACTCTTTATAAATAAAAAAGGAAAACGGAGGAAACAAAATGAAAAAGAGGGTTTTGTCACTGGTTCTGACTGGCTGTATGGTTGCTCTGGCGGCTACAGGCTGTGGAAGCTCGAACTCAGGAGCAAAAGATGAAACAGCAAGTAAAACGGCAGGTGATTCGAAAAAACTGACAATCATGATGAGCAATTCAGACAGCGGAAATAACGCTGTGGAAACGGTTATGAAAATGGCAGCAGACAAAATGGGAATCGAGATAGACTATGATGTTTATCCGGACGATCAGATGATGAGCGTGTTGAATACAAAGCTTGCAACAGGAAATGCCAGTGATGTGATCATGCATAACATCGGTATTGCAACATTGCCGGCAGATAAACTTGCAGTACTGGATGGTGACTGGAAAGATCATATTTCGGAGCAGTCTTACCCAATGACTGTAGACAGTAACGATAATGTACTGAAAGCACCATTTTCCTCTGCATCTGCTTTTGGACTTCTCTATAACAAGGAAGTACTTAAAAATGCAGGTGTAGAGCTTCCAATCAATAATTTTGCAGAGTTCAAAGCAGCATGTGACAAAATCCAGGCCAGCGGAGTGACTCCGGTCTATATGTCAAACAAAGAGAACTGGACAGCTCAGATCTGGCTTCTGGCAACAATTCAGCCAACACTGTTTGATGACCCGCAGTTTGCGATTGACATGTCACAGAACAAGGCAAAACCAAGTGACAATGAGAAACTGGTCAAACTGATGTCAAATCTTGAAGAACTGAGAAATGATGGATATCTGAATCAGGATTACATGTCCGCAACAAATACAATGGCAGAAAAGGCACTTATGGAAGGTCAGGCAGCTTTTTATGCAGGATTTTCCAAACTTAACGACTATTCCAGAGATGAGTACGAGCAGAAACTGGGTATGATGTGGATTCCTATCTGGGACGATGAAAGTGATCAGGTAGTTACAGTAGGCCAGGCAGGAAACTTCCTTTCTGTTCCGGCAGATAATCCTAATGCAGATCTTGCAAAAGAATTTGTAAATACATTGCTCAGCAAAGATGTTCTTCAGAAATATTATGAACTGCTTCCGGGAATCTCACCATATAAAGATCTTGGCTTTGATCTGGAGCAGGGCTCATTAGGAGATGAACTTTTGAGCTATGCTACAGACAATAATCTCTATTCCGATTATCAGAGCACCCTGGTAGATGGAAAGGCTGTTCTTAACGGATTTTACGGAAACTTTTCAGACAGAATCCAGGGACTGATTGCAGGAAAATCAGTGCAGGATACTCTGGATGACTGGTATAACGCATATGCGGAAGAAGCAAAAGCGAGAAATGCAGAAGGTTTCTAAAAGTTTATTGATTTATGGGTATCAGTTACAGCAGCCGGAAAAACGGCTGCTGTAACAGATTATAGGAGGAATTATGAAGAAAAAGAACACGCGGGATTTTTATTCCAAATGGTTTATTACACCAGCTGCGATATTATTTATCATATTTTTTGTAGTACCCAATCTCGCCTCATTTATATTGGGATTTACAGACTGGTCTTTGTATGATTTTAATAATATTAAATTTAATGGACTGGAAAATTTCCGGAGACTGTTCAGCGAGAAAACTTTTGCTATTGCTATAAAAAATACTTTTTATTTTGCAATCGTAACAGTTCTTATAAAGAATATATTCGGATTTCTGATGGCACTGATCGTAAAGAAAACCAGCAAATTTAATACATTGCTCAGAGCAGTTGTATTTTTACCTATGACAATCAGTGTTATGGTCGTTGCCATTATTTTTGTTTCTATTTACAATCCTACAAATGGAATTATCAATGAAGGACTCCGGGCAATCGGGCTGGACAGCCTTACCCGTGACTGGCTTTTTGATGCAAGATATTCTATGAATTCTATCTGCCTGATGGATATATGGCAGGGAACTGGATTTACAATGTGTGTAATGATTTCCGGACTTCAAGCGATTCCGACAGATTATTATGAGGCTGCAAAGATTGATGGAGCAGATAAATGGCAACAACTCAGATATGTTACCCTTCCGTTGCTGATCAGTTCTATTACAATAAGTCTTGTTTTTAATATCATATCAGGATTTAAGGTGTTTGCACAGGTTTATTCTACGACAAACGGAGGACCTGCCGACAGCACACATGTACTTGGAACTTTCCTGTTTAAGAGCTTTGGAAACGGATTCCTTGGTTACTCTGCCGCAGTAGGACTCTTTACAACGGTACTGATCGTGGCGCTTAGTATGACACTGCTTGCAATTCTGAGGAAAAGAGAGGTAGAATATTAAATGAAGAAGGGAAAAACATTTTTACGGTATGCAGTTGGGATCATATTCAGTTTGATCTATATAATGCCGATATGGATGGTTGTTGTTAATTCATTTAAAGAAAAAAAAGAAGCGAATCTGATGGGACTTGGCCTGCCAAAGACGTTTACGTTAGATAACTACATTCAGATTTTTGAAGGCGGTGGAATTGTCCGGGCCTTTTTCAACGGTCTTATACAGGCGGGAAGTTCAACCTTTATTGTACTTGTAGTAGGATCACTTGCGGCATTTGTAATCGCAAGATCAAGAAATAAGATCATTAGTAATCTGTATTATGTTTTTCTTCTTGGACTGGTAGTGCCGATCGCATACATTCCTACATATCTTGTACTGGATATACTTGGATTGATGAATACACATTTCGGATATGTATGTGTTCATGCGACTTACGGACTTCCGCTGGCAATTTTTCTGTATACAGCTGCAGTAAAGGGAATCCCGAGAGAACTGGATGAAGCTGCTATGATTGACGGAAGCAGCTGCTGGTATCTTTATCGAAAAATCATATTTCCACTTTTGAGAACCACAACGGCAACACTTTTTATTTTTAATTTTATGGGAGTATGGAATGATGCACAGTTACCGTTATTCCTTCTCAGTGGAGATAAATGGGCACTTCCTCTTACTATCAACAGTTTTTATGGTGCACATGGACAGGAGTGGAATCTTATCTTCGCGGATATTGTAATCACGATACTGCCTATTGCAGTTGTTTACATCTTTGCCCAGAAACATATTATGGCAGGAATGACTGCAGGAGCTGTTAAAGGATAAGAAAAGTATGAAAAAAATATCAGATAGGCTGTCGTATTCAAAAAGAATATTTATTGTATTTGCACTGTTGTGCAGCGTGTCAATTTTTCTGGTTGCAGGAACCTATTACGTGAGATTATATGCAGATAACAGGAAGTTGGCACAGAATGAATTCAAGGATATCAGTACTCGTACGGCACAGGCACTGGAACGCGAGATTGATATGATGGATATGATCAGCTGTCAGATATTTGGAAATAAAAAGATCCAGAAAGAGCTTTTTGATGCTACGGAAAACAGAAAAAAAGGAGTCAATTATTTCGAACAGAATCCGGATGCCCGAAATAATGTTCAGGAAGCACTGTGGAGTTTTAATTCCCCACGTAAAGTGGTTGCAAATTTATCTATCATTTATCCGGATATGTTTATAGGTCTTCTGGAGATTCCTGGCGTGGAAGAAGTAAATCGTATATGGAATCAGGGATTGTACGAAAACTGGGATGGATATTATAAAATTCTTCCTACTCATGAGGATCCGTTCTCCATTTCGGAAAAAAAGGACAGGGTTACAGTTTCTCTTCTCAGAAAAATGAATCTTAGCTTTTACAGTCAGGAAGATGTAGGAGTAATAGAAGTGCAGCAGAGTTATGAGAAGATAGAAGAAATTTGTAGCCAGAATTATGACAGAAATAATATGCAGCTTTATGTTGTAGATGAGGATGGGAACATTGTATATCCTTATGAAGATACAAAAAAGACCAGGGAAATGAAACGGGTTACAGAGACATTCGGTTCACAGCAGTGTGATGTGATTGTTTCCAGCAAGGAAATTTCCGGAATAGGGATGCAGCATCAGTTGTCAAATGCTCCATGGAAAGTGATCGTGTTTCAGCGTAATAAAGACTTTTTCGGACCAATCTTTCGGTCAGTACGATGGATACTGATCTTTGGTGGCGGGATGCTGATTTTTATGATCCTGGCAGTATTTTTTGCAACAAAAAGAATAATGAATCCTATTGTTACATTAAGAAAAACGGTAGAGAACAGCGATACGGGAGAAGCATTGGATTTTTCAGATCTAAAAACAGAAATTGATGAAATCGATCTTCTCCAAAGAGCGTTTACAAAGATGGTGAAGCATATCCGTGAATCAGCGGAACTTATGGGAGCAATGCGGGAAAAGGAACTGGAGCTTAAGATTGAGGTATTGCAGGCACAGATTAATCCTCATTTTCTATATAATTCCCTTGCAGCCATAAGTGCGGCAGGTATGGAAGATGGAAGCTTCCGGACTCAGATGATGTGCGTAGAGCTAAGCGAATTGCTTCGATATGCAGGAAGTGACACAGGAAAGCATATAGATATTCAGACGGAGCTGGAAAATCTGGAGAACTATCTGAAATGTATGAAGTGGAGATATGAAGATAATCTTGAATACAGAATAGAGGTTGAAGGAAAAACAAATGTAGACTTCATTCCTAAGCTTACATTCCAACCACTTGCCGAAAATTCATTTGCCCATGGATTTTCAAATACTCTGCCTCCGTATAAAATTCAGGTGAATTGCGCTGTGTCGGAAAATGGTTGGATATTTACTCTGAAAGATAACGGATGTGGAATAAGTGATGAACGTCTGTTGGAAATTCAGACGGCAATAGATAATGTGGACTTTATTTTTGAGGAAAGCAAAGCTTATACAGAGTTGAGAACAGAAAATATGGCCATATTGAACATTTACATGAGATTGAAACAGGAATACGGCAGGAAAGTATGTTTTACAGTAAAAAGTAAAGAAAACGGAACAGAGATAAAAATAGAGGTAACAAGATGATAAAAGTATTAATTGCAGATGATGAGCCATTATTATTGAGAAGTCTTAAAAAAGTATTGAGATGATGGATGGGGAATATAGTGTTATTGATACAGTGTCAGATGGGAAAAGCGCTTTGAAAAAAGCTGAAGCATTGAACCCGGATGTTATTTTTACAGATATCCGTATGCCGATTTTCGATGGTCTTGAATTTGTTGGAAAGCTGCGGGAAAAGGGTATTTCTGCAAAAATCGTGCTGATCAGCGGATATAAAGAATTTGAATATGCCAAAAAAGCTATTACGCTGGGAGTAGAAGATTATCTGGTAAAGCCTATCAATCCTTTGGTTCTTCAGAAGATTTTGCAAAAAATGAAAGCAGAATTGCAGGAGGATATTCACGAAAAACAGGAAGCATATCTTCAAGCCGTAATTCATGGTGGCAAAATAGAAATGGAAGACTGTTTTTTTGACGAAAAAACAGAAATTTGTGTACTATATCTGTGCTTTGGCACCTATATTTCCTATCGGAATATCCAATTTAAAATCAATGACGATAGCAGTTACAATAAGGAGATCATACAGATTTTAGACGCTCAGAATAAAAAATACTGGATTCTGGATGGAAAATATGATAATGAACGAATCGTCGTTATCGAAGCCGATAAAATAACAGGAGATCATTTAGGTAGAGAAATTTATCAGGCGGTGCAGGATAAATTAGTGGTAAATGTTACAGGTGTTTATAACAGTGGAATTAGAACAGCGGAACAGTTTCGTGAAAAAATGCTTGAAGCAGGAATTGTTTTGAGAAAAAAACTGATATTTTCAGAAGGCAGATATATTGAAGCACAAAAATATAGTGAAGAAAGATTAAAAAAGAAAGCATCAGAAGGACGGATTAGCGATTACGGATATTTTGAAAGAATGATAAAAGACAAAAAATATCAGGATATTGGTTTCTTTATAAAAAAACGGCTTAGGGAATGTCAGGAAGAGCATTGGACGCAGGAAGAACTTACGGAACTTTTACGAGGATGGCTTTTTACTGTGGAGCAGCAACTTCGAAAACATTTTGAGAGCAGTATGATTGATCTGACGGTGACAGTATCTCAGGATTATGATGAGCTGGAGAAGAATCTGGTGAATTTTTTTGAATCTGTCATCGATGAACAGGATGAAAATCCGTTGTCACAGGTATCTGTGCATACAATGGAAAGTGTTAAAGAGTATATAGATTATCATTATATAGAAAAACTCTCTATCATGGAGATCGCAGATAAATTTAATTTCAGCTATTCATATTTATGTACAAGCTTTAAACGATACTTTGGAGAAAGTCCCAATGACTATATCATCAAAAAAAGAATTTATAAGGCGAAATTGCTGTTTGATTCAGATCCTGTCCTCAGCATAAAAGAAACAGCGGCTATGGCGGGTTATGATAATCCTTATTATTTCAGCAGGATATTTAAGAATGTTACAGGAATCTCTCCGTCCCAATATAAAAAAAGGAGCAATGAAAAAAATGAAATATGACTCATTCAGACCAGGAAAAGAATGGAAAGATACAAATGGAAAACCGATACAGGCACATGGAGGTTCTGTCATATACATAGATGGGATATTCTACTGGTATGGAGAAAATAAAGAGAAAACAAAACCCGATAATGATATATGGCATTGGGGAGTGAGGTGTTACAGTTCTGTAGATCTTTATAATTGGAAAGATGAAGGAATCATTATTAAGCCGGTGACAGATGATCCGGAGTCTCCTTTATATCCATCAAAATGTATGGATCGGCCACATATTTTATATAACAAAAAAACTTTAAAATATGTCTGCTGGTTAAAAATTATGGAAAAAGATGGAACACAGGATATGACGGTTCTTACCGCAGATCATATTCTGGGACCGTATACCATGGTAAAAAAAGGATACCGTCCATATGATATGAGCTCAGGTGATTTTGACCTGGCAGTAGATGATCAGAGTGGAAAGGCATATTATTTTTTTGAGAAAGTACACAGTGAACTGATTTGTGCAGAGTTAGATGAAACATATACAGGAGTTAGTGAAATATATTCCGAACATTTTAAAAATGGACAGCCTCCTTATGTAAGAGAAGCACCAGCGTATTTTGAGAGAAACGGAAAGAAATATCTTATCACATCAGGTACAACGGGATATCATCCGAATCCTTCGGAAGCTGCAATGGCGGAAGAATGGCATGGACCATGGAAAGTATTGGGAGATCCTCACAGAAATGATAGAAGTATGACATCCTTTAATTCTCAGATTTCCTGTATATTTAAACATCCGGAAAAGGAAGACCTGTACATTGCAATGGCAGACAGGTGGCTTCCTAACCTTCCGGAAACGGAGGGAGATGGTTTTTATACTGGAGAGGCATACAGAAAGGTTGAACAGAGTTTTAAAGAGGAATTTTCCGGAATAGCTGATAAAAAAGAAAAAGATGAAGAAACAGATTACGGAAAAGATGATACTTCTATAGCCAGATATGTATGGCTGCCCATTCGCTTTGAAGGAGATGTCCCTTACATTGAATGGCAGAATGAGTGGAAAATCTGAGAAGTATTTGAAAATTTGAATATTAGGAATAGCGAAACAGGGAGACTTGCCATATGGCAGGTCTCCTTTTATAATGGAAGAAATGGAAAGGACATGGCAGTTTCGTAAATTACTGAGCCTGCCAGAAAGGAAAGAGAAATGCTTAAACGTACTGCCATCCGGGCACTTTGCAATACAACTTCATATCAGAGAGGGCTTGATATTTACAGGACCGGAAAAAGAATTCAGTCCCTGGATATTAAGACAGAAGGAGCTGTAGATAAGGTTTCTGCAACTGTGAAGGGAAGCGGTCGAAATGTATACAATACAGGCTTTCAGTATGATGCAGAGGCAGACCGGCTGAAAGAGGTATACTGCGACTGCCCTGCTTTTCGCAGCTATTCCGGGATCTGCAAGCATTGTGTGGCGGTACTTATGGAGTACGGGGACCGTAAGGCTTACGAACGCGTGGAGGCAAGAAAACAGGAGGAACAGGCGGGCGAAGCCGCTTTGCTGCCTGGAATATCAGGAACGGGAAACATCGCGACAAAGACAACAATAGAATTAAAAAGTCTTCTTAACCGTCAGCTTTATGATCGTATGCTGCCGTTTTCCGGGGATCCGTATTTCGGACGGGTGGAGATTGAGACCTGCCTGAAATTTAAAGCGGTCGGAAACTGTTTTGTGATTGAATTCCGTGTTGGCTGCGAGAAGAAATATATCGTAAAGGATGTTCTGGCGTTCGTCTGGAACGTAAAACACAATGAGAAATTTTCCTATGGAAAAAACCTTGAATTTATTCATTCTCCGGAAGCTTTTGCCGAGGAGTCCAGAGAGGTGCTTTCGTTTATCATGGAATGGGTAGAGAACCATTATGGTACATATATGGAGCGTTATGAACAGCTGCAGCATATAAGCACGGAAGTGAAGGTAAGGGAGCTTTCCGTTGATACAAGAGAGCTGGAAGAGCTGCTTCTTATACTTGATAAGAGCAGTTTTAAATTAAAAATGAACAATGATCCGGAAACCACCTGGCATTCTGTAAGGGAGATTCCTGACAGAACCCTTGTGATCCGGAAAGAGAAAAAAGGTCTTTCCCTGGAGATCACGCCGATCTACAGTGTAACAGGTGTGCGTTATCATATGTATTTTGATGATGCAAAGGTATATCTGGTTTCCAGACAGGAGCTTGGGGCTGTAGAAGAGTTTACCAGATGCCTAGAACGGCTTCCGGCGGGCCGGGCATTTATTGACGAACCGGATGTGCCGTCTTTTGTGCGGGAACTTCTGCCTTCCCTGAAAAGATTCTTCCACTGCGAACTGGAGGGCTTTTCGGAAGATACAGAGCTTGAATGCTACAATGCAAAGTACGAGATCTATCTGGATGCTCCGGAACGGGACTGGATCACCTGTAAGGCATTTGTGAGCTATGGAGAAGATAAATTTTCGATTTTTGACCGAAGCGTGTCCGCGCAGACCAGGGATATCCCGGGAGAATTAGGTGTGTTTGCGATGCTGTCGAAATATTTTAACGGATACGATGAGCAGAGAATGGAACTGGCACTGGATTGCCGTGCGGAAAAAGTTGAAGCTCTGCAGGTTGGAGAAGCTGGCGTTTCGGAACATCAGGAGCCTGAAGAAAAGCTTTACCGGCTTCTTACCGAAGGGATTCCGGCAATGCAGAAGCTGGGGACCGTCTACATTTCCCAGGCGATCAAACAGATGCGTGTAACAAAAATGCCGAATATCCGGCTGGGAATATCTCTGTCAGCCGGACTTCTGAATCTGGATATAGATGTGGAAGGCATGGATCAGGCACAGCTTTTTGACATTCTTTCCAGATATGACCGCAGGAAAAAATATTTCCGCCTGAAGGACGGAAGTTTTCTGGATATTTCCGATGGGCAGCTGCGGGAACTTTCTGAGCTGAAGGACGATCTTCAGATCAACGGTAAAGAGCTGAAAAAGGGAAGAACACAGGTACCGGCCTATCGAGCCATGTATCTGAACAGTCAGCTGAAGGGCGGCGATCTGATAAAGGTGGAAAAGGACAATGCCTTTCAGGCGCTGATCCGAAATATGCAGACAATGGAAGAACATAAATTTCAGGTTCCGCCTCAGCAGGAAAAAATCCTCCGGGGTTATCAGAAAGAGGGCTTTTACTGGATAAAAACCCTGAAACATAATCAGTTCGGCGGAATCCTTGCAGATGATATGGGTCTTGGAAAAACGATCCAGGTGATCGCGTTTCTCTGGTCGGAATTTCAGGAATCGGCCCCGGGAGAAAACAGACGTGCGCTGGTGGTAACGCCGGCTTCCCTGGTATTTAACTGGATGAGCGAGATCGAGCGCTTTGCACCGGGACTTCCTGCCACAGCTGTTACAGGAGATGTGCGGGAAAGAAAAGCCATGATCAAAAATGCGGGAGAACGGGAAGTTCTGATCACCTCATATGACCTTCTGAAGCGTGATCTGAAGGCTTATCAGAAGCTGGATTTTGCAGTGGAGATCATTGATGAGGCACAGTATATCAAAAATCACGGAACCCAGGCTGCGAAGGCAGTGAAGGAAATCCGCTCGGAGTTCCGGCTGGCACTGACCGGAACTCCGGTGGAGAACCGGCTCAGTGAGCTGTGGAGTATTTTTGACTTTCTGATGCCCGGTTTTCTTTATTCTTATGAGAAGTTCCGCAAGGAGATCGAGCTTCCGGCTGTGCAGTATGGTAATTCTGAAGCTATGGAGCGGCTGCAGAAGATGATCCGCCCGTTTGTGCTCCGGAGACTGAAAAAAGATGTTCTGAAAGATCTTCCGGATAAGCTGGAAAAAGATATGTTTTCTCCGTTGGAGAGTGAGCAGAAGGAGCTTTATGAGGCGCACACAGAGAGACTTCGCCTGATGCTGAGCATGCAGACAGATGCGGAATTTAAGACTTCAAAGCTGCAGATCCTTTCGGAGATCACAAGGCTTCGTCAGCTCTGCTGTTATCCGGGGCTTGTATATGAAAATTATAAGGGAAATTCCTCCAAGCTGGATATGTGTATGGAGCTGGTGCAGAATGCTGTGAACGGCGGACATAAGATCCTGTTGTTTTCCCAGTTTACAACAATGCTGGATGAGCTGGCAGCCCGTCTGAAAAAAGCGAAGATTTCTTTTTACATGCTGACGGGAGCTACCTCCAAGGAAAAACGTGCACAGCTTGTGAAGGCTTTTAATGAGGATGATACCTCTGTTTTCTGTATTTCCCTGAAAGCGGGAGGGACAGGACTGAACCTTACTGCGGCAGATATCGTGATCCATTATGATCCCTGGTGGAATCTTGCTGTGCAGAATCAGGCTACAGACCGTGCCCACCGCATCGGACAGCAGAACATTGTCAGTGTTTACCGGCTTTTTATGAAGGACACCATAGAAGAACGCATCCGCGCCCTGCAGGAAATGAAACGGGAACTGGCTGACGAGATCTTAAGCGGAGAGGGAATCGGACAGGCACTGATCAGCAGGGAGGAAGTGCTGGAGCTGCTGGGCCGGTAAACTTCTTAATCGAATGCTGACTGCGAATACCCGCCTGACTCAACAAAAACACCCCCGATGGAAAACCGCGTGTGTAAATCATATACGCTATCCGTCAGGGGTATTTTATTTAAAGCTTTATTTTATGCAAAAAACTTATCGTATAGACCAAAGAAGAAAATAAACAGAATGATCAGTGGCAGGATATAAGTGATATATCCATGCATCCATTTCTGAATCTTCAGACCTTTTCCGGTGTTGGCTTCTTCTGTGAAGTTCTTCCAGCCCCAGCCGCGTTTGGAAACGCAGAAAAGCAGGTACACAAGAGAACCAAGCGGAAGCAGAAGGTTGCTTACCAGGAAATCCTCGAAGTCGAGAACTGCACCTCCGAATATCTCGAATCCACTCCAGCTCCATACGTTGTAACCGAGAACGCATGGCAGGGAAAGAAGGATGATAGCAACTGCATTGATAAGACTGGATTTTTTGCGGCTCCAGCCGGTAAGCTCCATTCCACAGGAAATAATATTTTCAAATACAGCCAGGATGGTGGAGAATGCTGCAAATGACATAAAGATGAAGAACAGGCTTCCCCAGAGTCTTCCAAGCGGAATGTGGTTGAAAATATTCGGCAGTGTGATAAAAATCAGGCTCGGTCCGGAGGTCTGGTCAACATTGAATGTGAAACATGCCGGGAAAATAATAAGTCCGGAGGTGATCGCAACGAATGTATCCAGGATAGCAATGTTCACGGATTCCCCAAGCAGTGCGTGATCTTTTCCGATGTAGCTTCCAAAGATTGCCATAGCACCGATACCGAGGCTGAGAGTGAAGAATGCCTGGTTCATAGCACCGGTAATGGTAGAAATAATACCGATCTCTTTCATACGCTCGAAATCCGGGATCAGGTAGAATTTCAGTCCTTCTTTGGCACCATCCATGGTAAAACTGTTGATGGCAAGAACAACCATGATCACCAGAAGAGAGATCATCATAACCTTGGTAACTTTTTCAAGGCCGTTCTGAAGACCGCGGGAGCAGACAAAAACACCTGCAATAACAACAACGATCATCCAGAATCCCATAGTAACGGGCTGGCCAAGCATGTTGGTAAACTGTCCTGCAATACCGTCGGAATCAAGTCCCTGGAATTTACCGATGGCTGTCATATAGAAATAATTCAGCATCCAGCCTGTAACAGTGGTGTAAAACATCATCAGGAGATAACATCCGATCAGAGTGACATATCCGTGGATGTGCCATTTCTGCCCTGGTTTCTCCAGAGCGTAGTAAGCTTTGACAGGGCTTTTCTGGCTGGCGCGTCCAACTGAAAACTCCATAGTCATAACAGGAAGTCCAAGAAGAGCCAGGAAGATCAGGTAAAACAGTACAAATGCACCGCCACCGCCCTGTCCGGCCATGTAAGGAAACTTCCAGACATTTCCGATTCCGATGGCACAGCCTGCGGAAATCAGGATGAATCCCAGACGGGATCCGAGTTTCTCTCTTTCTTTCATAATTCACCTCATGTAAATATGTATAGATCAGAGGGTGTTTGAAAAATCATTCCTGCCTTACAGAAAGCTTTTTCAAACATGCTCTGGCAGTCGGTAATTTTAAGGAGTCTGACATACCGGTATTATCCGGCAGAAAAATTACTTCATGGCAGCAGGGCTTACCGATTTGCTCCACCCGTAACTGTCGCTGAGTTTCTTTCAAGTAATACGTTAAAGTCACGGAGCTAATTCTATCATATTTCATGATTTTGCACAATAAAAATAACTTGCCCCACGCCCTTTTCTTGTGGAAAAAAACGCTTCGTGGTATACTGGAATACAGACTGGCGGATTAGGATGTCCGCCAGAAAATACGAGAAGGATTTTTCCGGAAAGGATCGTGGAGTATGCGTTTACAGAAAGTACAGGATGCCCTGAATAAAAAAAACATTAAATTCGAATACACAGAGGAGGACGGCTGCGGAAGCCTGGATTTCATGTTCCGTGGACTGAAGTTCCATGTATGGGAATATGAGGATAACGGCTGGGGAGCCGAGACGAATATCTATGCGGCCGGAAGGAGTGAGGATATTGACGGAGATTATGAGGAAAAGATCTCCGCAGAGATCCTTTCCTGGCCGGATATGATAAATAATTGAATATTTCAGGATTCCACATCAGTAACCCTGATTTCATCCCGGAATCCGTCCGTATAATGCAGTTCATAATCTTCTGTGATAAAAACGGCCTGCACTCCTTTTTTCTCCGCAAATTTCAGGCCGCCCTCCAGACCGAGTGCGAAGCAGGTGGTGCTTAAGGCGTCTCCGTCCACAGACTGGTCGGAGATGATCGTCACAGAGATCAGACCGTTATCATAAGGATAGCCGGTTTTGGGATTCAGGATATGATGGTATAATTTTCCGTCCTGCTTAAAGCATCGTTCGTAAATTCCGGAGGATACAACGGATTTTCCGGTGATATCCATAACAGCTTCAGTTTCGTTGCGGTCTGCAAAGGGTTTCTGGATGCCTACTTTGAAAGGGGTACCATCGGGCTTTGAGCCGATGCAGAGGACATTGCCGCCAAGGTTGATGATAGCACTGTTTACGCCTTTTTTTACCAGAAAATCCTTCAGACGATCTGCGATATAGCCCTTGGCAATGGCACCGACATCGAACTGGATATCATCAGAGGGAAGAGTGATATCCTGACAGTTAATGGTTACGCCATCAGAGCTGCACAGAGGGAGAGCTTTCTGAATATCTGCATCATCCGGAGCCTTCGGGTCTTCTGCTGTGAAATCCCAGAGAGAGGTCAAAGGCGCAATAGCGATGTCAAAGGCACCGTCGGATTCCCTGGTGATATCGAGCCCTTCGGAAAGCAGAGAGGCAAGGTCTTCGGATATATGCCAGGTGCCTGCTGTGCCGCTGACCGGATATGGAGTAGTTTGCCCAACGGCATTGGAATCTTCATCAGATGTATCTTTGCGGTGATTTAATTTATAAAGCTCGCTGTTCTCGTTTGTCCGGCTGAAGATCAGCTCATATTTATCGCACAGTGCCAGACAGTCATCCAGGAGAGCTTTATCTCGGGAATCGTAAATGGTAATCTGTACGGCTGTATTCAATTTGATGCTGCTGATACTGATGGGCTCATTTTCGTTGTTGAAGCTATCTGTATCAGTGATATTTCCACAGCCTGTGAAAAGAAGCATTGGACAGACAAGAACTGTGCACAATATTAAATAGAAGAAACGGGAATGTGAGTGGCTTCTTTTGGAATGAAAAAAATAAGTTGACATAATATTCTCCTGCTTTTTGATTGACTGGCTTAACTGAAGATTTATTATACCATGTATTTCTGAAATCAGAAAGGAATATGCCTGCTGCAAAAATCATTGTATTTTGCAATAATATAAGATATAATTTCTCCGAAAAAAGAACATATTTGCTATGGATGATATGGATCAGGATGATTGAGTGGAATTTTTACAGATAAAAGGAGAAATTTTTTATGATAAAAGTAATTGCAAGTGATATGGACGGCACACTTCTTGGTGATGACCACAGGATTGCACCGGAAACCCTTGCAGCGATCAGGCGTGCCTGCGATGCAGGAATCCGTTTTATGGTTGCCACCGGTCGGAATTTTCCCGGCGCCATGGAGGAACTGAAGGGAACTGATCTGACCTGTGATTATGTGGTGAGCAGCGGTGCGGAAGTACGCAATCCGCAGCAGGAGGTTGTAAAGAGTACACCGATTTCTATCGAGCTGTGTGAGGAGGTTTACAAGACGGCAAAAAAATACCCGGTATCGGTGGCATTTTTTACAGACCGTTACGATTACCGTATTGGAACAAAGAAAGAAATTGAAGCTGGAATCATTCAGCAGATCCGTCTTTTCAATATGGACATAGATACCAGCGAGGAAATTGTCCGGAAATCACCCCAGTACCGCAGGATCGCTGGAAACACGAAAGGGATTTCCGACATCCGTTCTCTGGAGAGCAGCGGTGCTCCGGTATATAAGATTTTCATTTTTGCGGCAGATGTGGAGCAGCTGGAGAAACTCAGTGATGAGCTGAAAGAAAATCCAGCCGTTGCAGTGGCTTCTTCCTTTATATATAATCAGGAGATCACAGCAGTGGAGGCGCAGAAAGGCCCGGTGCTGAAAGAATATATCGAGTCTCTGGGATATACCATGGATGAGGTGATGGTCCTTGGTGACAGCCTTAATGATTATTCCATGATCTCCATGGATTTCGGAGCAACCGTTGCAATGGAAAACGCAGTTTCGGAGATCAAAAGGGCAGCAAAATATATCACAAAGAGCAACAATGAGTTTGGCGTGGCCTATGCGATTGATCAGGTTCTGGAACGCCAGGGAAAATAGTTTTTCCCCCTTTTGAAAAAGTGTCATATATATTATAATGTAGAAAGATGAATACAGAAAAGCGAAAGGCCTGCGTTCCGGTGTATGAAGCAGAGTGGAATGAGAAGTTTCGTTTTACAAAAAACACAGACAAAGAGAGGAAATCACGATGGAAAAAATGGAAAATGTTTATATTATGGATCACCCGCTGATCAAACACAAAATTTCAATGCTCCGTGATAAAAATACAGGAACAAACGAGTTCCGTAAACTGGTAGAGGAGATTGGTATCCTGATGGGATATGAGGCACTTCGCGATCTTCCTACAGAGGAAGTAGAAGTTGAGACACCGATCGAGACATGCAAGACACCGATGATCGCAGGTAAGAAGCTGGCTGTTATCCCTGTTCTCCGTGCAGGTCTTGGAATGGTAAACAGTATCCTGACACTGGTGCCATCTGCGAAAGTTGGCCATGTAGGACTGTACCGTGATCCGGTAACACACGAACCACACGAGTACTATTGTAAACTTCCGGAGTCCATCGATGAGCGTATCGCAGTAATCGTTGACCCGATGCTTGCAACAGGCGGTTCCGGAGAGGCTGCCATTGATTTTGTTAAAAAACAGGGTGGAAAGAATATCAAATTTATGTGCATCATTGCAGCACCGGAAGGACTGAAACGTCTTCACGAGGCACATCCGGATGTACAGATCTACTGCGGTTCCCTTGACAGAGAACTCAACGAGAACGCTTACATTTGCCCGGGACTTGGTGATGCAGGAGACAGAATTTTTGGTACTAAATAAAAAGTTCAAAAAACTTCAAAAAAATACTTGACACACCCGGCACTGTTATGGTATTGTACCTAAGAACGCTGCCGAAGACAGTAGGTGCCGTAAGGCATAAGGATTAAAACGCCTACCGAGGTCCAAGTATTCTGAGTTAAGATTACACAAGGCCTTATTGCGAAGCAGTAAGGTCTTTTTTTAAAACAGATTGACTTATTGCGACGGCGGTATACAAAATCTATAAGGAGGTGTACCATTTCATGGCAAAAGTAGAACTGAAACAACCAATCGTAGAAGAGATCTCTAACAGCATTAAAGACGCACAGTCTGTTGTACTTGTAAACTACAGCGGTCTTACAGTTGAGCAGGATACAATTCTTCGTAAAGAGTTAAGAGAAGCTGGTGTTCAGTACAAGGTATACAAAAATACCATGATGCGTCGTGCATTCGAGGGTACAGCATTTGAGAGCCTCAGTGATCATTTACATGGCACAAATGCGATCGCTATCTCCGAGACAGACGCAACTGCTCCGGCAAGAATCCTTGCTAAATATGCAAAACAGTTCCCGGCACTGGAGCTGATCGCAGGTGTAGTTGAAGGTAACTACAATGATCAGGCCGGAATTCAGGCACTGTCCACAATTCCTTCAAGAGAGGAACTTCTTGGAAAACTGCTTGGAAGCATGCAGTCTCCGATCGCAAACTTCGCTCGTGTGCTTAATCAGATCGCAGAGCAGAACGGCGGAGCTGACGCAGCAGCTGCTGAGTAATCCCAGCAACGTGCAATTGGCGGCATAACGACCGCATGATTATTAATTAAAATTTATAAATGGAGGGAAATTAAAATGGCAAAATTAACAACAGAAGAATTTATTGCAGCAATCAAAGAATTATCTGTATTAGAGTTAAATGACCTTGTAAAAGCTTGTGAGGAAGAGTTCGGCGTTTCCGCAGCAGCAGGTGTTGTTGTAGCAGCAGCAGGTGCAGCAGGCGAGGCAGCTGAGGAGAAAGATGAGTTTGACGTAGAGCTTACAGAGGTTGGCGCTAACAAAGTTAAAGTTATCAAAGTTGTTCGTGAGGTTACAGGTCTTGGACTTAAAGAGGCTAAAGCTATCGTTGATGGTGCTCCGAAGGTTGTTAAAGAGGGCGCATCCAAAGCTGAGGCTGAGGACATCAAAACTAAACTTGAGGCTGAGGGAGCTAAGGTTACACTTAAATAATCCAATCAGAATAAGAGTTTTTGAGGCTGTTGTGCCTGCCGGTTTACCGGCGGCACAGCAGCTTCTTTTTTGTCTCTTGCTTTTTGGGAACAAAAGAAGGATAATGGAAAAACAGAAAGAGGGATGAAATATAAATATGAAGAAGAAAATGTTGGCCGGTGTTCTGGCTGTGCTTCTGGGACTTGCAGAAGCTTCGTTTCCGGCTGCGGCACAGAGTACGGTTTCAGAAGAAAATATAAGCAGTGCAGAAATACGGGAAGCATATTCCGCAGAAAAACCGGTTAATGCGGAAATGCAGACTGAAGACCCGAAAAAAGCGATCCTTGCACAGGATGCAGCGATGGAGCAGCAGGAGGATCTTGAGGATGAAGAAAATATGCCTGCCCGGGAACCGGATCCGCTGGTTCTTGATGATGACGGAAGTGTGGTTCCTGCGTCTGTTGCAGCGTGGACAGATGAAGACGCTGAACCGGAAACAGAAACTGAACCGGCAGAAAAAACTGGAATACAGGACCCCGGGGAAAGTGCGGCACAGGAACCGGAAGAAGAGATTTTTTTCGACGGAAATACAGACGGGACGGTGGAAGAGGCCGGTGCGTCAGAGAATGAAGTGTCGGCTGCTGACGAGACAGCGGATGAAAATGAACAGGCTGATCCACTGGAAGAAATACAGGAAACCGCAGATTCAGAGACAGCAGGAACTTCCGGTGAAGAACTGGAACAGGAGCCTGAGCAGGCCGGTGTACAGGAAGACACACAGAGCTCAACTGATGCAGAAGCAGCTGGAATTTCCGGTGAAGAACTGATCCGGGAAGCGGATCCTGCCAATATATCAGATGCTTCATCAGATGACACATCATCGCAGGAAGCTTTCACCTCAGGAGAAGGCGGGAATGAAGAATTTTCAGATGGAGATACTGGTGAAGGGGAAGTTGATGGATACAGAGTGCGGACTCTGAAAATAAAAAACGGTCAGGATATCACTGCGCCACTGAATACTTTATTCCTGAAGCTGAAAGACAAGGCTACATCCGTCTCTCCGTACAAGATCATCATCCCACCGGGGGAATATGTGCTGACAGGTACACTCTGTATGTACAGCAATATGTATTTATATGCACAGGGAGCTACGATCACAAAAACGTCAGATACCAAGCATCTGATCCTCAGGCTTGGAAATACGAAAGAATCAAAAGGTGGATATTCCGGCTACAGCAACATTGTGATCGATGGAGGAAAATGGGATTTTAATTATAAATGTGTAAAAGGCAAAGATGAACCAGGTGGTTTTGTAGGCTTCTGTATAGGACATGCCAATAATGTGGTTATCAAAAATGCTACGTTCCTCAATAATCTGAAATCTCATTTTCTGGAATTTGGTGGCGTAAAAAATGCCACGGTCACGGGCTGTACATTCCGGGGATATTATAAAAATTATGTAAAAGGCGGCCAGGAATGCATTCAGATCGACTGCTGTACTGATGAGGATAATGTTTTTCCTCAGTATATGCCTTATGATGGCAGTACCTGTGAGGATTTTCTGATTGAGGGGAATACATTTGAGAATGTTTTTGCAGGAGTAGGCACGCACAGCATGATGACAGGAAAGACGTACAGGCGTATTTTTGTCCGGAATAATACCTTCCGAAATATCAGAAAACGCTGCGTTGAGTTTCTGAATTACGAAAACTCTGCAGCAGAAAATAATACGATGATCAATGTGGGGCTTGGCGTGGAAGTTTCTGCTGTGAACAAAAAAAACACCCATCTCATCAGAGGATATAAAGGCGGACCGGATGTGAATGCCGACAGAAAGATCCGGGTGACAGGAAATACGATCAGCCTTGCAAATACAACGAATATTGGCGGAACAGCCTGGATATGCAGTGGTATAAAAGTTTATGGTTACAGCATGAAAGAAACAGGGGGCGTGATTCCGAAAGGAATCTATCCGGTGAAAGGAGTTACGGTAAAAAACAACCAGGTTTCCGGCTATGGAAACGGCATCAGTATGAAGCTGACAAATACAGTCAATGCTTCCGGGAATCAGATCAAAATGAAAAGGACCTCTGCATTTTCCAATCTTGGGATTTATGCAGATGATTCCAGAGGTACCTGTGTTAAACAGAACACAGTATCAGGAACTGCGAATGCAGGAATTTATTTTGGCGACCATGTGTATGGTGTCGATTCGAAGCAGAAGAATTATATCAGTGGAAACAGCGTAGTTTCTGTTGGGGGAGACGGAATTTTTCTGCAGGCAACAGGTGCGGCATCAAGAGTGGAAAAAAACTCAGTGAGATCTTCAGGCTGTTCGGGTATCCGTGTGGATTATGGAAAAGTTGTGGGGATTTACAGGAACACTTCTTCGTTTAACCGAAATCAGGGGATCAGGATCGAGCATACAAAGGGAAAGATCTGGATCCGGGACAATCAGATTTTATCCAACAAAAAGAACGGAATACTGATCTGGAAAGCGAAGATATCAGAACTGAACCGGAATACTCTTGATAAAAACAGCGGAAATGGAATTTATCTTAATGAGTCACAGGTTCAGGATATAAGATCCAACGCCATATCCGGGAATGTGAAAAGTCAGGCCATATATGCAAGCGGCTGCAAAGGCTGGGCCAGTATCGGCCGTCCGGTCTGTAAAACTGTTACATCAAAGAGCACTGCGATAAAGGGAACAGCATCCGGCAGCCGCAGCGTTACGGTTTATGTGCAGAAAGCCGGAAAGCTCACAAAGCTTGGCACAGCATATGTAAATAAGAAGAAACAGTTTACGATCAAAATAAAAAAACAGAAAAAGAATACAGCTATGAAGCTTATCTCAAAAGATAAATATGGAAATACAGTAACCATCGGCTGTACTGTGAAATAAGAATGTGCGACAAGCAAAATATTCTGTTTCGGATATTCAGATATCGTCTGTATAAAAGGAACAGAATATTTTTTTGGAAAAATGTAAAAAAATCAAAAAAAGTTCTTGACACGCTTTTTTTCTTATGTTAAAGTGGAGGATGCTATATTATGGCTAGATATGCCTGCCTAAAGGTCAGGCGGGATCATGTTGTAATAAATAATAAAAAAACAGGGGTGAAACGTCAATGGAAAAAAACAGAATTCGTTCTGTAAAAACTGGAAAAAGCATGCGTATGAGCTACCAGAGGCAAAAAGAAGTCCTGGAAATGCCAAACCTGATCGAAGTTCAGAAAGATTCCTACCAGTGGTTTCTTGACGAAGGTTTAAAAGAAGTATTTGATGATATTTCTCCGATTGCAGATTACGGCGGAAAGCTCAGTCTGGAATTCATCGATTTCACATACGATGAAAAAGATGCAAAATATTCCATCGAGCAGTGTAAAGAACGTGACGTGACTTATGCCGCACCTTTGAAGGTTCGAGTAAGGCTGATCAATAAGGAAACAGAAGAGATCAACGAACACGAGATTTTCATGGGAGATTTACCGCTGATGACAGCTACAGGTACCTTTGTTATCAATGGTGCTGAGCGTGTTATTGTCAGCCAGTTAGTACGTTCCCCTGGAATCTACTATGCAATCGCTCATGATAAACTTGGTAAGAGACTGTTTTCCAGTACTGTAATTCCGAACAGAGGTGCATGGCTGGAGTACGAGACAGATTCAAATGATGTATTTTATGTACGTGTAGACAGAACAAGAAAGGTTCCGATCACTGTTCTGATCCGTGCACTGGGCATTGGAAGCAATGCTGAGATCATTGATCTGTTTGGTGAAGAGCCGAAGATCCTTGCCAGCTTTACAAAGGATACCTCCACAAACTATCAGGAAGGTCTCCTTGAGCTGTATAAGAAGATCCGTCCGGGCGAGCCGCTTGCAGTAGAGAGCGCAGAGAGCCTTATCATGGCAATGTTCTTTGATCCGAGAAGATATGACCTTGCCAAAGTAGGACGTTATAAATTTAATAAGAAGCTTCATTTCAATAAACGTATCGTAGGCCACAAGCTTTCTCAGGATGTTGTAGACACAACAACAGGAGAGATCCTTGCTGAGGCTGATACACTTGTTACAAAAGAGCTTGCAGATACACTGCAGAATTCCGCAGTTCCGTATGTGTGGATCCAGGGTGAGGAGAGAGAGATCAAGGTTCTTTCCAGCCTTATGGTTGATATCCGTCACTATCTGCCGGAGCTTGAGGATCCGAAGTCCCTGGGTGTTACAGAATTAGTATACTACCCGGTACTCGAAAAAATTCTGGAAGAAAATGACACATTTGAGGACAGATGTGATGCGATCAAACGTGATATCCACGACCTGATCCCGAAACACATCACCAAGGAAGATATCCTTGCGTCCATCAACTACAATATGCATCTGGAGTACGGCCTTGGAAACGATGATGATATCGACCACCTGGGCAACCGTCGTATCCGTGCTGTCGGTGAGCTGCTTCAGAACCAGTACCGCATCGGTCTTTCCAGACTTGAGCGTGTGGTACGTGAGAGAATGACAACACAGGATACAGAGAGTATTTCTCCGCAGTCCCTGATTAATATCAAACCTGTAACTGCAGCAGTGAAGGAGTTCTTCGGATCTTCCCAGCTGTCACAGTTCATGGACCAGAACAACCCTCTTGGAGAGCTGACTCATAAGAGAAGACTTTCTGCACTGGGACCTGGCGGTCTGTCACGAGACAGAGCCGGATTCGAGGTTCGAGATGTACATTACTCCCATTACGGAAGAATGTGCCCGATCGAGACTCCTGAGGGACCGAATATCGGTCTTATCAACTCCCTTGCATCTTATGCAAGAATCAATCAGTACGGTTTCGTAGAGGCTCCGTACAGAAAAATTGATAAAACAGATCCTTCCAACCCGCGTGTAACAGATGAAGTTGTATACATGACAGCGGACGAGGAAGATAATTATCATGTAGCACAGGCGAATGAGCCGTTGGACGAAGAGGGACATTTCCTTCATAAGAACGTTTCCGGTCGTTACCGTGAGGAGACACAGGAGTACGAGCAGCATATGTTCGATTACATGGACGTATCTCCGCGAATGGTATTCTCCGTTGCTACAGCCCTGATTCCGTTCCTGCAGAACGATGATGCGAACCGTGCTCTGATGGGATCGAACATGCAGCGCCAGGCCGTTCCGCTTCTTACAACAGAGGCTCCGGTTGTTGGTACTGGTATGGAGACCAAGACAGCCGTTGACTCCGGTGTATGTGTTGTTGCAAGAAAAGCAGGTACAGTACTTCGTTCCACATCTACAGATATTTCCATCAAGAATGATGACGGAACCAAGGATGATTACCATCTGACCAAATTTATGCGAAGCAACCAGAGCAACTGCTACAACCAGAGACCGATCGTGTTCCAGGGTGAGCATGTTGAGGCTGGACAGGTTATCGCTGATGGTCCGTCTACATCCAATGGTGAGCTTGCACTTGGTAAGAACCCGCTGATCGGATTTATGACCTGGGAAGGTTATAACTACGAGGATGCTGTTCTTCTCAGTGAGAGACTTGTACAGAACGATGTTTATACATCTGTCCATATCGAGGAGTATGAGGCAGAATCCCGTGATACCAAGCTGGGACCGGAAGAGATCACACGTGACGTTCCGGGTGTCGGCGATGACGCTCTGAAGGATCTGGATGAGCGTGGTATCATCCGTATCGGTGCTGAGGTACGTGCCGGTGATATCCTTGTTGGTAAGGTTACTCCTAAGGGAGAAACAGAGCTTACTGCTGAGGAGCGTCTCCTTCGTGCCATCTTTGGTGAGAAGGCAAGAGAGGTACGTGATACTTCTCTTAAGGTACCACACGGTGAATATGGTATTATCGTAGATGCCAAGGTATTTACAAGAGAGAACGGCGATGAGCTGAGCCCTGGAGTAAATCAGGCAGTACGTATTTATATTGCACAGAAGAGAAAGATCTCCGTTGGTGATAAGATGGCTGGTCGTCATGGTAACAAGGGTGTCGTTTCCCGTGTACTTCCGGTTGAGGATATGCCATTCCTTCCGAACGGACGTCCGCTCGATATCGTGCTGAACCCTCTGGGTGTACCTTCCCGAATGAATATCGGACAGGTCCTGGAGATCCACTTAAGCCTTGCTGCCAAAGCACTTGGCTTCAATATCGCAACACCGGTATTCGATGGCGCAAACGAGGTTGATATCCAGGATACTCTGGAGCTTGCCAATGATTACGTTAATACGGAAGACTTCGAGGAATTCCGTGAGAAATATAAAGATGTTCTTGCACCGGATGTTATGCAGTACCTTGATGAGAACAAAGCTCACAGAGCACTTTGGAAGGGCGTTCCTATTTCCAGAGACGGTAAGGTAAGACTTCGCGACGGACGTACAGGAGAGTACTTTGACAGTCCTGTAACAATCGGTCATATGCACTACCTGAAACTGCATCATCTGGTAGACGATAAGATCCACGCACGTTCCACAGGTCCATACTCCCTGGTAACACAGCAGCCTCTGGGTGGTAAAGCTCAGTTCGGTGGCCAGCGTTTCGGAGAGATGGAGGTTTGGGCACTGGAGGCATATGGTGCTTCCTATACACTGCAGGAGATCCTGACAGTGAAGTCTGATGATGTGATCGGACGTGTTAAGACCTATGAAGCAATCATCAAAGGCGACAACATTCCTGAGCCAGGTATTCCTGAGTCCTTTAAGGTTCTTCTTAAAGAGCTTCAGTCCCTTGGTCTGGATGTACGTGTGCTCAGCGAGGACGGATCAGAGGTACACATTATGGAGACTTCTGATTACGGAGATACAGATCTTCGTCATGTCATCGAGGGCGATTCCAGAGGACGCAGAGATGAGGAGTCCTTCGGTAAACACGGCTATACCAAGCAGGAGTTCAGCGGAGAAGAGCTTGTCAATGTAGAAGAAGATGAGGACATGGAAGACGAGGATGACATGATCGAGTTTGAAGAGTCCTTTGATGATGAGGAATAAGAAAGGGGAAAGAATACATGGCAGAAACAACGAACGCCAATGAAACATATCAGCCAATGACTTTCGATGCCATCAAGATTGGACTGGCGTCCCCTGAGAAGATCAGAGAGTGGTCACACGGTGAGGTTTTAAAACCTGAAACAATCAACTACAGAACCTTGAAACCTGAAAAGGACGGTCTTTTCTGCGAAAGAATTTTCGGACCGAGCAAGGACTGGGAGTGCCACTGTGGAAAGTATAAAAAAATTCGCTATAAAGGCGTTGTCTGCGACAGATGTGGTGTTGAAGTAACCAAATCTGCCGTTCGTAGAGAGCGTATGGGACACATCGAGCTTGCAGCTCCGGTGTCTCATATCTGGTACTTCAAAGGAATTCCGTCCCGTATGGGTCTGATCCTTGATATTTCTCCGAGAACACTGGAGAAAGTGCTTTACTTTGCCAACTATATCGTTCTGGATCCAGCAGACTCCGGACTTATGTACAAACAGGTACTCACCGAGCGTGAGTACCAGGAAGCACGTGAGTCTTACGGTGAAGGATTCCGTGTAGGTATGGGTGCTGAATCCATCATGGAGCTTCTGCAGGCTATTGATCTTGAAAAAGATTCCGAAGAGCTGAAAGCAGAGCTTGTAGATGCAACCGGCCAGAAACGTGCAAGAATCATCAAACGTCTTGAGGTTGTGGAGTCCTTCCGTGAGTCCGGCAACCGTCCTGAGTGGATGATCATGACTGTTATTCCGGTTATCCCGCCGGATCTTCGTCCTATGGTACAGCTGGACGGAGGACGTTTTGCAACATCTGACCTGAATGATCTTTACAGAAGGATCATCAACAGAAACAACCGTCTGAAAAGACTTCTGGAGCTTGGTGCTCCGGATATCATTGTCCGCAACGAGAAGCGTATGCTGCAGGAGGCTGTAGATGCCCTGATCGATAACGGACGCCGTGGACGTCCTGTAACAGGCCCTGGAAACAGAGCTCTGAAATCCCTTTCCGATATGCTGAAAGGTAAATCCGGACGTTTCCGTCAGAACCTTCTTGGTAAACGAGTTGACTACTCCGGACGTTCTGTAATCGTCGTAGGACCTGAGCTGAAGATTTATCAGTGTGGTCTTCCGAAAGAGATGGCTATCGAGCTGTTCAAACCATTCGTTATGAAAGAGCTTGTTGCCAACGGAACTTCCCACAACATCAAGAATGCCAAGAAAATGGTAGAGAAACTTGAGCCGGCAGTATGGGATGTCCTTGAGGAAGTTATCAAGGAGCATCCGGTTATGCTTAACCGAGCACCTACACTGCATCGTCTGGGTATCCAGGCGTTCGAGCCGATCCTTGTAGAAGGTAAGGCGATCAAGCTTCATCCGCTTGTTTGTACTGCGTTCAACGCTGACTTCGATGGTGACCAGATGGCCGTACATCTTCCGCTTTCCCAGGAAGCACAGGCAGAGTGCCGTTTCCTTCTGTTATCACCGAACAACCTTCTGAAACCGTCAGATGGTGGTCCTGTAGCCGTTCCTTCACAGGATATGGTTCTTGGTATCTACTACCTGA
Source organism: Blautia sp. HA8986 (assembly GCF_056504635.1). NCBI lineage: Bacteria > Bacillati > Bacillota > Clostridia > Lachnospirales > Lachnospiraceae > Blautia > Blautia sp. HA8986. The sequence goes on along the minus strand of NZ_JBWLUQ010000001.1, from coordinate 2,323,511 downwards.
CTCAGGAGAGACCTGGAAATAAGGGTGAAGGCAAGTTCTTCAAGAGTGTCAACGAGGCAATTCTTGCATACGAGAACAAGGTCATCACACTCCAGACAAAGATCATTGTCCATTGCCATAAGACAATGCCGGACGGAACTGTTTTAAGCGGTAATGTTCATTCTACACTGGGACGTTTCCTGTTTAACGAGATTCTTCCGCAGGATCTTGGATTCGTAGACAGAAGCGTACCTGGAAATGAACTGCTTCTTGAGGTTGATTTCCTTGTAGGTAAGAAACAGCTGAAGCAGATCCTTGAAAAGGTTATCAATACTCACGGTGCAACAAAGACAGCCGAGGTACTTGACTCCGTTAAGGCTATGGGTTACAAATACTCCACACGTGCAGCCATGACCGTATCTATTTCCGATATGACCGTGCCGCCGCAGAAGCCGGAGATGATCAAGCAGGCACAGGATACTGTTGACCGTATCACAAAGAACTACAAACGTGGTCTTATCACAGAGGAAGAGCGTTACAAAGAGGTTGTTGATACCTGGAAGAAGACTGATGATGAGCTTACAAAAGCACTTCTTACAGGTCTTGATAAGTACAACAACATCTTCATGATGGCTGACTCCGGAGCCCGTGGTTCCGATAAGCAGATCAAGCAGCTTGCCGGAATGCGTGGATTGATGGCTGATACAACCGGTCATACAATCGAGCTCCCGATCAAGTCAAACTTCCGTGAAGGTCTTGACGTACTGGAGTACTTCATGTCCGCTCATGGAGCCCGTAAAGGTCTTTCCGATACCGCTCTTCGTACAGCCGATTCAGGATACCTGACAAGACGACTTGTTGACGTATCCCAGGATCTGATCGTTCGTGAGGCAGACTGCTGTGAGAACAGAGCAGAGATCTCGGGTATGGTTGTTCGTGGATTCATGGACGGAAAAGAAGAGATCGAGAGCCTTCAGGAGCGTATCACAGGACGTTTCTCCTGTGAAACAGTTAAGAATAAAGACGGAGAAATCCTTGTTAAAGCAAACCACATGATCACACCGAAGCGTGCAGCCCGTATTATGAAAGAGGGCGTAAGCAACCAGACAGGCGGACCGATCGACAAACTGAAGATCCGTACCATCCTTTCCTGTAAGTGCAAGGTTGGTGTCTGCGCAAAATGTTATGGTGCAAACATGGCTACCGGTGAGCCGGTACAGGTTGGTGAGTCTGTTGGTATCATCGCAGCACAGTCTATCGGTGAGCCAGGTACACAGCTGACCATGCGTACATTCCATACCGGTGGTGTTGCCGGTGGAGATATCACACAGGGTCTTCCTCGTGTCGAGGAGCTTTTTGAGGCAAGAAAGCCAAAGGGTCTTGCGATCATCACAGAGATCCCGGGTGTTGCCACTATCAACGACACTAAGAAGAAACGTGAGATCATCGTAAACGATCCGGAGACAGGTGATTCCAAGACTTACCTGATCCCATACGGTTCCCGTATCAAAGTCCTTGACGGACAGGTTCTTGAGGCCGGTGACGAGCTGACAGAAGGTAGTGTAAATCCGCATGATATCCTGAGAATCAAGGGTGTTCGTGCAGTTCAGGATTACATGATCCGCGAGGTTCAGCGTGTATACCGTCTGCAGGGTGTTGAGATCAACGATAAGCATATCGAGGTTATCGTTCATCAGATGCTGAAGAAGATCCGTATCGAGGATAACGGAGATACAGAGTTCCTGCCGGGAACACTTGTTGATGTCCTTGACGTTGAGGAAGTTAACGAGAAGCTTGAGGCAGAGGGCAAACAGCCGGCAGAGGGCAAACAGGTTATGCTTGGTATTACAAAAGCATCTCTTGCAACCAACTCCTTCCTGTCAGCAGCATCCTTCCAGGAGACAACGAAAGTCCTGACAGAAGCTGCTATCAAGGGTAAGATCGATCCGCTGATCGGTCTGAAAGAGAACGTTATCATTGGTAAACTGATTCCTGCAGGTACAGGTATGAAGCGTTACAGTGAGATCAGTCTCGATACAGGAATGCCGGAAGTAAAGAATGCTTCTGAGGAGCCGGAGGATATTGAGGATATTTCCGTAGAGGAAGATGCGGCTGAGACTGCTCCGGAAGAAGAGACCGCTGCTGTTGAAGAGACAACAGAGGAAACTGCACCGGTAGAAGAATAAGTCGAATACCTTGCTAATATAAACATAATCTCCCCCCGGAATTCCGGAGGGAGATTTCTGTATATTGGGAGCATTTAACATTCTGAGAGAGGAGGGATTGCGATGGACAAGGAACTGCCAATTTCCCCGTGGCCTGAGTGGAAGATCATAAGCAAGATCGGGGAAGGATCTTTTGGAAGAGTATACAAAGCTCAGAGAACAGAGAAGGGACGTTCTTTTTACTCGGCAATTAAGATAATCACAATCCCCGCCAGTAAAGGGGAACTGGATAGTGTGCGCTCAGAATCCGGTGATGAGAAATCCGTTCGCGATTATTTCGAAAACCTGGTTGAGGAGTGCATTCAGGAAGTAAGCACCATGGAGTATTTCCGGGGGAATTCCCACATTGTATCTGTTGAAGATTACAAGGTTATGGAATACCTGGATGAAATCGGATGGGATATTTTTATCCGCATGGAATATCTCACAAGCTTTATGGAATATTATGCGGGAAAAAATCTCACAGAAAAAGAAGTGATGAAGCTCGGCATGGACCTTTGCAAAGCACTGGAATACTGCGGACAGCTTCACATCATTCACAGGGATATCAAACCTGAGAATATTTTTGTATCCAGGTTCGGGGATTTCAAACTGGGTGATTTTGGAATCGCCCGTGAGCTGGAAAAAACAATGAGTACCCTTTCCAAGAAGGGAACTTATTCTTATATGGCACCGGAGATGTACAGGGGAGAAAAGTACGATAACAGAGTGGACATCTACGCACTTGGACTGGTGCTTTACAAGTTAATGAACCATAACAGACTGCCGTTTCTTAACCTTGAGAAACAGCTGATCACATACCGGGATAAGGAGAATGCCCTGACGAGAAGAATGTCCGGGGAAAAGCCTCCGGCACCAGCAGATGCGGGAGATGCTTTGGGCGGAGTCATCCTGAAGGCCTGTGCCTATGACTCAGGAGAACGTTATCAGACGCCACGTGAGCTCCGGGAAGCATTGGAAGCCATCCGATATGGAACAAAAGTGCAAAAGGAAGCTGGCAAAACAGCGCAGCCGCTTCGGAAAGAAGCGAAAGAACGGTACGTTCCTGAATCAATGCCAAGGTTCCTTCAGGAGGGAGCGGTAAATCAGCTGGCAAGAACAAGCCAGATAAATACAGAAGCTGTTCGTGAGGCAAGGCGAAATTATGTACAGAAATCCAAAGCTGCCGGAACTGGTCAGTATAGTCAGCAGGATAATCCATCAGCAGGAATGTCAGACCGGAACAGGGCTTATGATAATGTACAGGATTCAGCGCAGAATACTGCACAGAGTTCATTTGCATATTCCCGGAAACCTGTTTCCGGAAGGACAACACCGGAAAACGAAAGCAGATCTGTTTCACAGTTAAAGAGTCAGGGACAGCAGAATTCCGGTATAAGAAGAACCGGAGCTGTGCAGCCAAAAGTTACCACAATAGAAGATCTGGAGAATAATCGGGACCAGGATCTGCGGGAATGGAAGAATCCGGTGTCTGACAGCACTGAAAAGGAACCGGACAGAAAGAATCGAAAAGGTTTTTTCAGGATGATCATAACTGCTGTTGTGGTCATCACCCTGATCGGAGGAATTCTTATAGCACGAAATGTTTTGGAATCTGCGGACAGCGGAAATCAGGCTTCTGCGGAAGCTGACGATTCTGATGCACTGAACAGTGGGAATTTCGGAACAACAGATAGTACTGACAAGAGTTTTACCCAGGCAATGGAAACCATACGTGAGCATGCAACAACCATAGAAGAGGCTCTGGACAGTTATAAACGTGAAGGCACAGAGGGGGAACGCCTGCGCTTTTATAATCCGTCAGGAGAGATTGCCAAAGTGCTTGTCTACCCGGATCAGTCCGCAGATGGTGTTTATGAGGAATATTTTTACTGGGGAGAGCAGATGTTTTATACCTATGTATGGAACGGTGATGAGAATCAGTATTTCTATTATCAGGACGGCCTTCTGATACGCTGGATCGATAAGGATGGAAAAGTCCATGATAAAGAAAGTGACAATGACAAATATGTAGAACTGGGAGACAAATACTGGAGCAATTCCGTTGTGGAGCTGCAGCAGTAATTGTTAAAAGGGTTTTTACGAAAGGAAAAAGAATGGCCTATCAGATTGATTATGCGTATACATGCCACACCGGGAAGGTAAGGGCTAATAATGAGGATAATTTCTGGTGCTGCGGTGTGCGCCTGCCGGTGCACAACCAGGGAGTTGATGGCATCCTGGCAGGTCATACACAGCACTGGCAGCTACCTGTACTTGCTGTTTTTGACGGCATGGGAGGAGAGAGCTGCGGTGAGATGGCAGCCTCTGCAGCAGTGGAAGCACTGGGTGGATTTTACGAGGAGAATCGGAGGAATCTTCGAAAGGAACCTGTGGATTTTCTTACAGGGGCCTGCGAAAATATGAATGAAGCAGTATGCCGCTACAGCAGAGATAACCGTATCAGCAGCATGGGAACTACAATGGCGCTGCTGTCCTTCAGTGAAAAGGCAATCTATGCCTGTAACCTGGGAGACAGCCGTATTTACCGCCATTTTCGGGGAAAACTCCAGCAGATTTCCACAGATCATGTGATCGGTGGGAAGATGCTGGGAAAAGCACCTCTGACGCAGTACCTTGGATTTCAGGAAGAGAATGTGGCACTGGAGCCGTCCATTGTGGAGATCGGTTATCAGGATGGAAGCAGCTATCTTATCTGTTCAGACGGAGTGACAGATATGCTTTCTGATGAGGAGATCCAGGCAGTTCTGGCTAAAAATTCCACAGCAGAAGAGAAGGTGGAAGAACTTCTTGGAGCAGCTCTGGAAAAAGGCGGTCGGGATAATGTGACAATGGTCCTGGCTCAGATCAGCGGCTATGAAGAAAAAAATCCTCTCAAAAGATGGGCAGAGCGGCATAGCACCGGGCGGTAACAATACCGGCCTGGCAGTTCTGCCGGGGAGTAATAAAAGGGATAAGGAGAATCTAAGATGAGAAATCGAATGCAGGATCTTGATTTTGAACAGACAGTTGCCTTCGATTCTGTGAAGGACTTTGAATTTACAAGAAAGGCGGCGCAGAAATTTCGCCAGGTTGTCAGTCTGGATTCCTTTGAGGATGAGGATGCTGACGTTATTTTTCATTATCTTTATAAAGAAATGGAGCTTGTATCCTTCGGTGACTATCTGAAGAGATATGTTTATGAGAGGGCAGAACTTGAGGAGCCTTTTTCTCAGGTGCCCCAGGAGGTCTATAAGGAGATCGTAGTGGAATCCTTCAAGGAAACTTACACACCGAAATCCATGTCCCCCACATCAGCCAAATTAAGTTCGCTGGTGAACAACTGGCTGACACAGGCTTCTGTGAAACGTGAGACTGTTTTTCTGCTGGGATTCGGTCTTCGCATGAGTACGGAGGATGTGTCGGACTTCCTCACAAGAGTGCTCCGTGAGCAGGATTTTGATTTCCATAATCCGGAGGAAGTAATCTACTGGTATTGCTATCAGAACCATCTGGGCTACTATAAAGCAGAGGAATACAGAGAAACCTACAAGAACCTTGCTCCTGTGGAAAAAAAGACCGGAGAAGTTGTTTACGGTACAGGCCTTTGTCTGGACAGCGAGGAGAAGCTTCTGGAATATCTGGCATTTTTAAAAGGCAGATGTGATGATCCTATGTCTGAGAAGAGCCAGGCGTTCCGGGAATTTATGGTTCTCCTGGAGCGTGCAAAGAAGATCATTGCAGCGATGTATCAGAAGGATGAAGAAGAGAACGGCGGCAAAAAGATATGGAAGCCTGAGAACATAAACGCTTCAGATCTTGAGAAGGTTATCTGCAGCGGAATCCCGATCAATAAGATGGGAAATCTTAAGAAGATGTCAGCTTCTATTCTGACAAAACATTTCAGCCAGAAGCGTTTCAGCCGCCAGAGGATCAATAATATCCTGAACCATAAATTTCCTGTGGAACGTTTTGATCTGATCACGCTGGAGTTTTTTGTGATCTCGCAGGAGATGGCAGATGATGATCCATATACCAGATACCGACATTTTCTGGATGAGATCCAGGGGATTCTGGCCCGCTGCGGAATGGGTGAAATTTACATAGTAAATCCATATGAATGTTTTATTCTCATGTGTCTGCTTACGGACTGTCCGCTGGCAGTATTCTCTGAAATCTGGGAGAAGTCCTACGAAGAGGGGGAAGAGAAGAATTAAAAAAATGATACGTCATAAAGGTTCTGTATGAACTCTGAATGGCGTATCATTTTTTTATGGGAAATATTATTTATTCGTTATAGTAACCGTAGATCGCGCGGCTGTCCTCGGCAATGGTACTCTGTGCAGCAGAGGTATCTTTGACATCCTGTGACATAAAGCAGATGACCAGATCAATTCCCTTGGCTGTGTCGTAGATAATACCAGCGTCATTCTCTACTGTGTCAAGCTCGCCGGTCTTATTGGCAACCTTTACGCCATCCGGCATCTGTGCAGGAATCTTGTTCTGTCTTGTCTGCATTTTGAGAAGATGGTACATGTATTCTGCACCTGCAAGGGTATCCTCAGTGGAAGTGCCTTTATCCTGCTGATAAACGGTCTTGAGAAATTTTCCGCAGTCTTTGACAGAAGTGTAATTATCTCCATTGGAGTTATCTGCAAGAAGGAGACGGCCCATGGAAGTACTGGTGTATCCGTGATCCTGACAGAACTTATTTACACGTGCCATTCCGGCTGCATCGTCGCCGCTTCCCAGATAATTCACAAGAGTATTGGCTGCATCGTTGTCGCTGACTGTGATCATGGAATTCAGATTGTTATCCAGACTGTCTTTTCCGTATGAGGCAGAAAGCTTGTCATAGTCTTCATATACAGCACCCATGATATAGAGCTTGATCAGGCTGGCTGCCTGCATCTGCTGGTTATTGATGGCACCTTCGGTATTTTTTGCAAGGTTGCATACATATACAGACCAGGTTCCGTTATCTGTTGGAAGAAGAGCCTGCACCTGATTCAATACATTGTCCATGCTGGAATCAGAATTATCGGTAAAAGTACTGCTTCCGCTGGAAGGGGAAAGAGTGCCTTCTTCCTGAGTTGCAGATGAGCTGTCTTTACTGTCTGCTGAAGCGGAATCCTGTGAAACGGAATCAGTGGAATCCTGTGAAGCGGAGTCTGTGGAATTCTGTGTGTCAGAATCAGAAGCATCGGAGGAAGCCTGGGAATCAGTCTGAGCATTTGCAGCGGCACTTGCAACAGTAGGATCATCCGGATAAAGTGCATCCAGCTGATCTGCCTTGCTGCTTAATTCAGCAGCAGAATCAGAAACTTCCTGAACATTTTTCTGCAGTTCATTTACTTTAGACTGGAGAGATGCAAGCTTGTCCAGAGTCCGGACATTTAGTGCACCGAGACCTGCCAGTGCAGTTACCAGCACTGCGATCACAATATACAGAAACGTATTTTTTTTCATATATAAGTAAACTCCTTTTTATTGTTGGAAATAAGCATCTATTCCATTGGCGATTCCCTCGGCCATTGTCTGCTGAAAGGAGGAATCCGCCATCTTCAGATCATCGTTCTGATTGGTCATAAATCCCATTTCCACGATTGTAACCGGTATGGTACTCCAGTTGATCCCTGTCATATTGTCTGTGTAGATAATGCCGCGGTTCTGAAAACCGGTAGCTGCACAGTAGGAATCAATGATGCACCGGGAAAGCCGATTGGAACTATCGTAAAGATCAGAAACATAGGGATTCTGCTGAGACGGGCACATGGTCAGTGCACCGGAAACGCCGGAAGAATCATCGCCGTTGGCATGGATCCGCACGCAGATCTCCGCGCCCTTTGATGCCACCAGTTCTGCACGTTCCTTATTGCTGATCGCAGTATCATTATCTGTTCGTGTCATAACAACCTGATAGCCACGCTGTTCCAGGATATCCCTGAGAAGAAGGGAAACGTTAAGATTCAGCTGATATTCAGGAAGACCGCTGAAGGAACCGCTGGTTCCTGTAGAAGCTTTTGCTTTCATTGTGGAAGAACCAGGTCCGTTGGGTTCCGTGGCACTCATGTCAACGCTTTCGCTCTGGTGTCCCGGATCAATGCCTACGATATGTCCGTTGGCAGCAGATGTGGAAGCAACGTCTGCATCGTCAGAGGCCTCTTTGCTGTCAACCTGGCTGAAAACAGAAGGTTTGGCAGTGGTTTGCGTATTCTCTGCTTCCGGTGCACGTTCATGTTCTCCGGTGTTGCTTTTGGCAGCTTTCTCTGTCTGAGATCTATGCTGCAGGTATTTGTCGGTTGCCTGTTTTTTTTCGATCTTTGCTGTATAAAGTTCAATGTCTTCTTTCAGGGCTGTCTGCTTTTGTTTAACCGGCTTGATTACAGATGCCATTTTCTGGTCAACAGCATCGATCTTCTGGTAAGTCTTGTAACTGAGGCCAAAAAGCAGTCCAATACAGATAAGACCCGTCAAAAACAGGACGATCGCCATCAGATGGGGCTTTTTTTCCATAAGCTCATGTCCTTTCTGGGTGGGTATTTTGTATTTGTAAATATTATAAAGAAGGAGTCTGGAAAAAGCAATTGCGAAATTGTGCTTGACAACAGGAAAAAGTGTGGTACTATATATATAAAATAATTATATATAAAAATTTTATATATAAAATAATTACATAAAGAGGTGTGCCTATGTATTATTATCCGGTGTCTGCAGTGCTGACGGAATGCCTGATCCTTTCTGTTGTAGAGCAGCAGGATTCTTACGGATATGAGATCAGCCAGACAGTGAAGATGGTAGCTTCTATCAAAGAATCCACATTGTATCCGATCCTTCGCAGACTGGAGACGGACGGTTATCTGACAACTTATTCAGAGGAATTTCAGGGACGGAAACGTAAATATTATTCCATCACAGAAGAAGGACGGAAGCAGCTGGAATATTTGAGGAAAGAGTGGAGAGAATACCGCGATACTATAGACGATATTGTGGAAGGGAGACTTCGAAAATGACAAGAAAAGAGTATATGGAGCAGCTGAAGAAATATCTGAAGCGGCTTCCAAAAGAAGATTATGACAATGCCATTGAGTATTTTTCAGAATACTTTGATGAGGCTGGACCTGAGAATGAACAGCAGGTTATGGAAGAACTGGGACAACCTAAAGAGGCGGCAAGGGAACTGCTCCTGAACCTTTTGCAGGAGAGTGTCGGTGACAGTAAGGACATCACCGGGGAAAAAACAGCAGCTTTGCCGGCAGCAGGTTCATATTCCGGAGAGAGCTCCCATGCACATGGGCGGACAGATTCAGGAAACCTGAGTACAACAGGGTACAGTACATCTGCAGGAAAGAAGCGTTCTCCCGGAAAGATCATTCTTCTCGCATTTCTGGTGATCTGTGCATCGCCGGTGAGTATTGCGCTGTTGTTTGCAGGCCTTGCAGTACTGGCAGCAGTGGTGCTTGTCATCGCAGCAGTGATTTTTTCCATGGCAGTTACAGGTGTATCAGCAATAGCCGGAGGTATTGTGCTTACAGGTTTTGGAGTGACATTGATCGCGAAATCTCTGGCAGCAGCCTGCATGATGGTCGGCAGTGGATTTCTGATGGCAGGTGCGGGAATCCTCGTTGGAGTACTTACCATATATATATGTAAATGGTGTGCAATGGGAATTGGCCGTCTGGTTAACAGACTTGCAAGAAAGAAGGTGCATAAAAATGAATAAGATTGCAAAAACAGTGCTGATGACAGGCACAGCACTCTGTGCAGCGGGAGTTGTTCTTTCCACAGCAGGATATTTTGCAGGGGGAAAAGATTTCACATATACTTCAGATCATATGTATGTATCCGGAGGAAATTCTTCCAGTCGTAAAAATCTTACAGTAATGAAAAAAGAACAGATCGATGATTTTACGAAGCTGAATGTGGATTTTGAGAATTTTGATCTGGATATCCGTACCTCAGATGATGACCATTATTATATGGAATATAAGCTTGAGAAAAACGGGAGGAAAAATCCTCTGACCTGGAAGGATAAGGATGGAGAGCTCACACTTGAGGAGTCTGCAGGCGGCAGTGGAAGCTATTATATAACCTATGATCTGGGGATATTCTCGACATATGCGGATCTGACAGAAAAGAAAGATGCATTGAATACGGTTATTCTTTACATTCCGGAGAAGGCACAGCTTTCCGAAGCGGAGCTTCAGCTTTCCGACGGGGATCTTACTGCCGATCAGCTTTTGTGTAAAGAAATGACCCTGGAACTTCTCAATGGAGATCTGATGCTGGATAAGGGCGAGTTCGAAAAATTTGATGCAAAGCTTTCCGACGGGGATCTGAATGTAAAAGAGCTTCAATGTACAGATAACATGCAGCTGAAATCCGGAAACGGAGATGTGACCATAAAAAAGGCAGAGCTTGCAGATGGACAGATAGCTCTCAGCGACGGAGATCTTCAGATAGACAACGGCAGCTTTAACGGAGATATGAAGATCAATAGCTCCTGCGGTGATGTTTCTGTAGAAATGAAAAACGGCAGTGTGGAGAAAACCAATATTTATCTGAAAGCTGCAGATGGAGATGTGGATACGGAGGGGCTTTCCAGGGGAAAATCCGACAATGAGGAAGACACCTCTGTTTATGAGAACAAGGCCAGTGCTTCAGCACCGACTTTAAATGTGAAATGCAGCGACGGAGATATTACATTAACAGAATCTGAAAAATAAAAAATATGAAGCGCAGGGGTTTTTCCGGAGAAAAATTCCTGCGTTTTTTGGCTGAAATGTATTGACAAATCCCTGTACTATGATATAATTCAATCAAATCACAGAAAACATATATAGTTACTAGGAAATAAGAAAATGGACATAAAGGAAACAAGGAGGATATCATCATGGGTAAAATTTACGGAAGCGCACTGGAACTGATCGGAAACACACCGCTTGTAGAGGTTAAGAATGTAGAGAAGTCTGAGGGACTTGAGGCTACAGTACTTGCCAAGCTCGAGTATTTCAACCCGGCAGGAAGCGTTAAGGACAGAATCGGCAAGGCAATGATCGAGGATGCAGAGCAGAAGGGCGTTCTGAAACCAGGCGCAACCATTATTGAGCCAACATCCGGCAATACAGGAATCGGACTTGCAGCCATTGCAGCTGCCAAGGGTTATAAGACGATCCTTACCATGCCGGAGACCATGAGTGTTGAGAGAAGAAACATCCTGAAAGCATATGGTGCAGAGGTAGTTCTCACAGACGGAGCCAAAGGAATGAAAGGGGCCATTGCCAAGGCAGAAGAGCTCGCCAAGGAGATTCCGGGAAGCTTCATCCCAGGACAGTTTGAGAACCCGGCTAACCCGAAGGCACATGCAGCAACAACAGGCCCTGAGATCTGGAATGACACAGACGGAAAGGTAGATATTTTTGTAGCAGGTGTTGGTACAGGCGGAACGATCACAGGTACAGGTGAGTATCTGAAGAGCCAGAACCCGAATGTGAAGGTAGTTGCTGTTGAGCCTGCAACTTCTCCTGTACTTTCCGAGGGAAAAGCAGGCCCGCATAAGATCCAGGGTATCGGCGCTGGTTTTGTTCCGGATACACTTGACACCAAGGTTTATGACGAGATCATTCCGGTAGAGAACGAGGATGCATTTGAGACATCCAAACTCCTTACCAAGAAAGAGGGAATCCTTACAGGTATTTCCTCCGGTGCAGCTCTCTATGCTGCGATCCAGCTTGCAAAACGCCCTGAGAACAAGGGGAAAGTGATCGTAGCACTTCTTCCGGACAGTGGAGACCGTTACTACTCCACACCACTGTTTACAAAATAATCGATCCGAAGACCGCTTCTTTTGCCCCGAAGCGTGATTCTGCGGGATTATTTACGGCGCTCCTGAATGCCTGTCCAAGCAGGCTGCCGGAGCGCCGGTTTTATTCTTATTTTTCACTGGATCAAGTAAGTCCCCTGTGGAGCTGCGAAAAACAATAAGCCGTGGGTGGGGACTTGCTTGTATCCTGTAGCTTTTTAGGGTATAATAGAGAAAACGAATAAAACCTATTAACAATATAAAGAATAAAGTCTGCAAAGCAGACACTGCTTCTTGTGTAAGATACAGGAAGCTGTTTGTGCATCACAGAGAAGGGTGCCGGTCATGGAATACAGAGGAATATTTCCGGCCGAACAGCTGCACAATAACAGAAAGAGCGAAAGGCTATAAATCAGAAGAATACTGAAATATTGGAGGTAAATATTACATGAGGATTTCTACAAGAGGAAGATATGCGCTGAGACTGATGTTGGATCTTGCTACAAATTATACAGGAAAACCGATCCGCCTGAAGGATGTGGCGAAGCGCCAGGAGATCTCAGATAAATATCTGGAGCAGATCATATCCATTCTGAACAAAGCAGGCTTTGTCCGCAGTGTCCGTGGCCCTCAGGGCGGCTATGCACTGCAGCAGACCCCGGATAAATACACGGTCGGAATGATCCTTCGTCTCACAGAAGGAAGCCTTTCCCCTGTGGAATGTCTGGACGACAACGGAGCCTTCTGTGAACGTGAGGAGAACTGTGTCACTCAGATCCTCTGGAAAAAGCTGGACGATGCTATCAAAGGTGTGGTGGATCATATAACACTGGAAGACCTGATGAACTGGCAATCTGTCAAGGCAGACGAATACATCATATAAAAAAAGCTGCGCGAGCAGCTTTTTTTTATATCACGTTTTTTAACCAACATTTTACAAAACCGCGATTTTATATTTTACCTTTCATTCCTATAATAACACCTGTACTTAAGCAGTAAGCAAGTAAGAATGATCATAGAAATGAGGAGAAAACAATCATGAAAAAAAGAATCGCAGGTATCTTAACAGCAGCACTTATCGGAACTACAGTAATGGGAACAGTTGTAATGGCAGCACCATCCGGAGCGATCGACGTAATTTCCCGTGAGGATGGATCCGGAACACGTGGAGCATTCGTAGAGCTGTTTGGAATCGAAGAAGAAAAAGACGGCGAGAAAGTAGATATGACAACACAGGAAGCAAGCATCACAAACAACACAGATGTAATGCTTACCACAGTAGCAGGCGATGAGAACTCCATCGGATACGTATCCCTTGGTTCCCTCAACGATACTGTAAAAGCAGTAAAGATCGATGGAGCAGAGGCAACAGCAGAGAATGTTGCAGACGATACATACAAGGTAGCACGTCCGTTCAACATCGTAACAGGCGACAAGCTCAGCGATGCAGCACAGGATTTCATCAACTACATCATGAGCTCTGACGGACAGGACATCATCGAAAAGAAAGGCTACATCAAAGTAGATGATAAAGCAGAGGCATATAAAGCAGGCGATGCAAAAGGTAAAGTCGTAGTTATGGGATCTTCTTCTGTAGGACCTGTAATGGAGAAGCTTGCAGAGGCATATCAGAAAACAAACAAAGACATCACAGTAGAGGTTCAGGTCAGCGACTCCACAACAGGAATCAACAGCGCAACAGAGGGTGTATGTGATATCGGAATGGCATCCCGTGACCTGAAGGACGAGGAAACAGAGAAAGGTGTTAAGGCTACAGAGATCGCAAAAGATGGTATTGCAGTCATCGTAAACAATGACAATGACCTTGAGGAGCTTTCAAGTGACCAGGTAAAATCCATCTTCACAGGTGATATCACAGACTGGGAAGACGTAACCAAATAAATTCCCGGGCAAAAAACGATTGAAGTATCTTACAAAGAGCGGCGATCATGACAAGGTCAGGAAAGCCGCTCCGTTATATATCAGCACAGTGGATATCCACTGTAACAGAGAGAAAGGTGTCTTATGAATCATTTAGGAGAAAAGGCCATGAAGGGCGTTTTCCTCATTGCAGCCTGTGCATCCGTACTCGCAGTATTTCTTATCTGCGTGTTCCTTTTTGCAAACGGTCTTCCTGCAATGGGAAAAATCGGTCCCTTAAAATTCCTCTTCGGAACGGAATGGAGACCAACAAACGATAAATTCGGAATCCTGCCAATGATCGTGGCAAGTATTTATGTAACTGCAGGAGCAATCCTTATCGGAGTACCGATCGCACTTTTTACATCCGTGTTCATGGCAAGATATTGTCCGAAAAAAATCTATAAACCACTGAAATCCGGTATTGAGCTTATGGCAGGCGTTCCATCCATCGTATATGGCTATTTTGGTCTGGTTCTCCTGGTACCGCTGATCCGTCAGCTGTTCGGAGGAACCGGAAGCAGTATGCTGGCAGCATGTATCCTTCTGGGAATCATGATCCTTCCAACGATCATCGGAGTTACGGAATCGGCAGTACGAAGCGTTCCGGAAAGCTACTATGAAGGCTCACTTGCACTTGGCGCAACAAAAGAAAGAAGCATTTTCTTTGTTATGCTTCCAGCAGCAAAATCCGGAATCCTGGCAGGCGTTGTCCTTGGAATCGGACGTGCCATCGGTGAGACCATGGCCGTGATCATGGTAGCCGGAAACCAGCCACGTATGCCGAAGGGACTTCTTCAGGGTGTACGTACCATGACTGCAAACATCGTAACAGAGATGGGATATGCATCAGGACTTCACAGAGAAGCATTGATCGCAACAGGAGTTGTACTCTTTGTATTTATCCTGATCATCAACTTAAGTCTTTCACTGCTGAACAGGAGGGCGGAGAATGCAAACTAATGTATCAGTAACCGCAGATCCTGCGGCAGAAACAACAATGAAAAAAAGAAATACACTTACCATAGGAGACCAGCTGAAGTCCTATGCGAAACATCCCGGCGCAGGAGTCCTGGCATTCCTCACACTGCTTGGAGCAGTGACTACTTTTGCACTGCTGTTCTTTCTCATTGGCTATGTGCTTGTAAAAGGTATTCCCTATCTGAACGCAAGTCTGTTCAGCTTTACCTATACTTCAGAGAACGTTTCCCTTCTCCCGTCACTGATCAATACCCTGATCATGACACTGGTATCTCTGGTGATTGCCGCTCCGGTAGGAATCTTTGCAGCGATCTTCCTTGTGGAATATGCAAAAAAAGGCAGCCGTTTTGTAAAGCTGATCCGTATTACCGCAGAGACACTTTCCGGTATTCCATCTATCGTATATGGTCTGTTCGGTATGCTGTTCTTTGTAACTGCACTGCACTGGGGTATGTCTCTTCTTTCCGGTGCGCTGACTATGGTGATCATGGTACTTCCTCTGATCATGCGTACCGCTGAGGAAGCACTGAAATCTGTTCCGGATTCTTACCGTGAGGCAAGCTTCGGACTTGGAGCAGGCAAGCTCCGTACTATTTTTACGATTGTACTTCCCTCCGCAGTTCCTGGAATCCTGGCAGGTGTGATCCTGGCCATCGGACGTGTGGTAGGTGAGACTGCAGCACTTCTTTATACCTCCGGTACTGTTGCGGCAGTTCCAAACAGCCTGATGGGTTCCGGACGTACCCTGGCACTTCACATGTATGTGCTTTCCAGTGAGGGACTTCATGTAAACCAGGCATCTGCAACAGCAGTAGTCATTCTGGCATTTGTACTTGTTATTAACGGACTGTCCGGTTTGGTAGCCAGAAAAATTGCGAAAGGATAATGATCGATCATGAGTGAAAATACAAAAATTTCAATTGATAATATGAATCTTCATTATGGAAGCTTTCATGCCCTGAAGGGAATCAATATGGAGATCCCGGAAAAAGAGATCACAGCATTTATCGGACCAAGCGGCTGCGGCAAATCCACACTTCTGAAATCCTTAAACCGTATGAATGACCTTGTGGAAGGCTGTACCATCACAGGAAAGGTAGAGCTTGACGGGGAAGATATTTACGGAGATATGGATGTGAATCTTCTGCGTAAACGTGTGGGTATGGTATTCCAGAAGCCCAATCCGTTCCCGATGAGCATCTATGATAATATTGCATATGGTCCGAGAACACACGGCATTCGTTCCAAGGCAAAGCTGGACGATATCGTGGAAAAATCTCTCCGTGATGCGGCCATCTGGGATGAGGTCAAGGACCGTCTGAAAAAAAGTGCTCTTGGAATGTCAGGCGGACAGCAGCAGCGTCTCTGCATTGCCCGCGCCCTTGCTGTACAGCCGGAGGTGCTCCTTATGGATGAGCCCACATCTGCCCTGGACCCGATCTCCACTTCCAAGATCGAGGATCTGGCAGTAGAGCTTAAAAAGGATTACACCATTGTCATGGTCACACATAACATGCAGCAGGCAACCCGTATCTCCGACAAGACAGCATTTTTCCTTCTTGGTGAGGTTGTGGAATTTGCGGATACAGACAAGCTGTTCTCCATGCCGGCAGATAAGCGTACAGAGGATTATATTACAGGAAGGTTTGGTTGATATTATGTCAGAACGTTTTGTAAGACAGCTGGAAGAGCTTCACGTGGAACTGATCACCATGGGAAGTCTCTGCGAAAAAGCAATTTCACTTTCTGCCAAAGCTATTCAGGGCGAAGGCGGGATGACTCTCATTGGCAAGATTTTTGAAACGGAAAAAGAGATCGATGCACAGGAAAGAGAGATCGAAAATCTCTGCATGAAGCTTCTTCTTCATGAGCATCCGGTAGCCGGAGATCTGCGATCCATTTCCGCAGCGCTGAAGATGATCTCCGATATGGAACGCATCGGTGACCAGGCAGCAGATATTGCGGATCTTTCCGAGCATATCGAGGACAAAGCAGTTACCGGAGATATCATTAATATCCGGAAGATGGCAGAGGATACTGTCCGGATGGTTACAGAAAGCATCGATGCCTTTGTAAAGGGTGATCTTGAGCTTTGCAGAAAGGTTATTGACGATGATGATAAGGTGGACGATGCCTTCAATGATATCAAGGAAAAGCTGGCCGAGGTTTTGAATAACGGAAAGCCGGATGCAAGTATCGGTCTGGATATCCTTATGGCTGCAAAATATTTCGAGCGTATCGGTGATCACGCTGTGAATATTGCAGAGTGGGTGGAATATTCCATCACAGGAAACCACAGAAGCGGTTCCAGCCATACAGATAACTATTTTGTTGAGGAATAGAAATAAGTAAGAGCAGATTGGAAAGGGCTGAGCTTTGAGTAAAAAAATATTCAAGTATATCATGCTGGTTTCATCACTGATCACAGTACTGGGACTGGCATTTGTCGTTGGGATCCTTTATCACTATTTTCAGGGACAGCTGATGGATGAACTGAAGAAAGAAGCCGTGTATATTTCCAGAGGTGTGGAAAGTGCAGGGGTGGATTATCTGCAGCAGCTGAATGATGAGGATTCCAGGATCACTTATGTGGATGAAAGTGGAAAAGTTATCTACGACAATGAGGCAAATGTGGAAAGCATGGATAATCACGGACATCGCAAGGAGATCCGTGAAGCAGAGATCAACGGAGAAGGTGCGGATGAAAGAATGTCATCCACGCTTTCCGAAAAAACAATGTATTATGCAGTACGCCTTGAAAATGGCAATGTGCTGAGAGTTTCCAGTAACCAGGCTTCTGTATGGATGTTGCTCCTGCAGCTGCTTCCGCCTTTTGCTGCAGTTCTGATACTTATGCTGCTCCTGTCTGGCGTATTTGCATCCAGGCTTTCCGGGAAGGTTGTGGAACCTCTTAATGGGCTTGATCTGGAGCATCCGGATGAGAATGATGCCTATGATGAGGTACAGCCGCTTCTCAGCAAGATTGGCAGACAGAGCCGGCAGATCCGTCTGCAGCTTGAGGCAGCCAGAAGACAGCAGAAAGAATTTTCTATTATCACGGAGAACATGCAGGAGGGACTTCTTGTGATCGACCGTTATACCATGGTACTTTCTGTTAACTCCAGTGTGGGAAAGCTTCTTAAGGTAAAGGAGATCAAAACAGGAGAAAGTGTATATCTTCTGAACCGCTCGGAGGAGTTTCGAGGTGTCGTTGGGCAGGTCCTTGAAGGAAAGCATGAGAACAAGATCCTTCGTCTGGATGGCAGTGAGATTCAGGTGATCGCCAATCCAGTCACAAGAGAAAACAAAACAGAGGGTGCGGTGATCCTTCTGGTGGATGTGACCGAAAAAGTAGAAAGGGAACAGCTGCGAAGAGAATTTTCCGCCAATGTTTCCCATGAACTGAAAACGCCGCTGACTTCCATTTCCGGATTTGCTGAGATTATGCAGGACGGGTTTGTGAAGGATGAGGATGTGAAGGTTTTTGCAGGACGCATCTATAAGGAAGCGCAGAGACTGATCCGTCTGGTTGGGGATGTGATCCGGATTTCCCGTTTGGATGAAGGCGGATTGCCGTATCAGTGGGAAAAACTGGATCTTTACAGTCTGACTCATGATATTTTTTCTACCTTACATGAAGCTGCCGAAAAGCAGGAAGTGCACATGTATATGGAAGGTGGAAGTACAGTGCTGGATACGGTACCGATGATCATGGAAGAGGTTCTCTATAATGTCTGCGATAATGCTGTCAAATATAACCGCCGGGGTGGAGAGGTCTTTGTGAGACTGAAGGATGGCGAGGATGCAGTTCGCGTGAATGTGCGGGATACAGGGATCGGTATTCCGAAGGAAGATCAGGAACGCATTTTTGAACGCTTTTATCGGGTGGACAAAAGCCATTCCAGGGAAATCGGCGGAACCGGTCTTGGCCTTTCCATTGTGAAGCACGGGGTAAAAACTCTGAACGGCAGGCTGTGGCTTAACAGTGAACCGGGACAGGGAACAGAGATCATTATGGAATTTCCGAAACATCATATGGAAAAGGAAGCAGCAGAGTGAACATAGGTCGTGCAGCGATGATGTTCATAGGCATGCAGCAGAGTGGAAGATGAAAGGCCGTTCTGTTGTATGTATCTGCTGCTTTTTGTATTATAGTATATTGCTGGTTGGAAGCGGATGGTTTGACAGACCGGAAGGGTTATGCTATCTTATGTAATAATAATCAGAATAAGCAACAGGAAAGCGGATGATAACGGTCCGCTTTCTGTATTATAATTGGTTCGGAATAATTCCGAACGACTATACTGAGGGGAATAAAAATATGATACAGGCAATTATTTTACTGGTATTCCTGATCTTTCTGAACTCTGTTTTCGCAGGTGCGGAAATGGCGATTCTGTCCATGAATGAAGCAAAGATGAGGGAGCTGGCGGAAGAGGGAGATCACCGGGCACAGATTTTGATAGAGTTCACAGAACAGCCGGCACATTTTATGACAGCGATCCGTGTAACGGTAACTACGGCAGGATTTCTGCAGAGCGCTTTTGCGGCAGAATATTTTGCACAGCCGATGACAGAGGCACTGATAAAGACAGGGATAGATGTACCACAGAATGTTCTGAAGATCGTATGCATGATCATTGTGACCATACTGCTTTCCTATGTAAGTCTTCTGTTCGGAGAACTGGTGCCAAGACGTCTGGGAATGAAAAATCCGGATGAGCTGTCTCTGCGTCTGGCAGGACTTCTTAAGATCGCGATGATCGCAGTCTGGCCGGCTACTGCACTTCTGACAGTAACTGCCAATGGTGTGCTGTATCTGATGGGGATCAAACCGGAAGAAAAAGAGGAGCAGGCCACAGAGGAAGAGATCCGTATGCTGCTTACAGAGGGAAATGAACAGGGCAGCATCCAGCAGGAAGAAAGCGAGATGATCCAGAATGTTTTTGACCTGGATGATACTGCGGCAGATGAGATCTGTACACACAGAAGAGATGTGGTTGTCCTCTATATGGAGGATTCAGATGAGGAATGGGAAAGGATCATCAGGGAAAACCGTCACACCTTTTATCCGGTATGTGGGGAAGATCAGGATGATATTATCCATATTTTGGATACCAGAGATTATTTCCGTCTGAATGACAGAACCAGAGCTGCTGTTTTGCATCATGCCTGTTATCCGCCGTTTTTTGTACCGGAATCCATGCGTGCCAACCTGATCTTCCGGGAAATGAGGGAGAAACGTGATTATTTTGCAGTAGTGCTGGATGAATATGGCTGCTTTGTAGGAATCGTCACCCTGCATGATCTGGTGGAGACACTGGTGGGAGACATTGACGACAGGACGGATCTGCCGAAGCCGGATGATATTGAGAAGACAGGAGAACATATCTGGAAAATACAGGGGGGAGCGATCCTGGATGATGTGGCAGAAGCTATAAATGTGGAGCTTCCTGTAGAAAAATATGATACCTTCAGCGGCTTTGTCTGTGGAGTTCTGGAACGTGTACCGGAGGATGGAGAACAGTTCCGATGCAGCTGGAAAAATCTGGATATTGTGGTAAATCAGGTCAGAAACCATACAGTTGTGGAGGGAATCGTTCATGTTCAGCCAGAGAAAAAAGTGCAGGAACAGAAAGAAGAGATCTGACAAAACCTTGTTCAGCCAGGTCAGGGGACAGTTATCGAGAGAAAGATCTCCGGGGATTTATCGACATTTTCGAACATGTTGTTGCTTGAAAGTATGTTATTTTTATGACATAATAAGGAAATAACCCGAGGGAAGCTTGTGATGGGGGAGAGGAAATGCCAGGTTTTACAAGACAGATCATACTGCATACACTGACGGAACTTATGAACGAAAAACCATTGTCCAAGATTACGGTAAAGGACATCGTGGAACGCTGTGGAGTAAACAGGAATACATTTTACTACCATTTCAGGGATATTCCGGATGCAGTGGAAGCAATGGTAAGGGAAGAGCTGAATGACATTCTGAAGGATCAGAAAGCACCGGAATCAGTCAGCGACTGTATGAGAATCCTTGTCAATGCAGTTCAGAAGAACAAAAAAGCCATGATACATCTGTACCGCTCGATCCAGAGGGATGTATTTGCCGATTATCTGGATCATGCCGCAGAGCGTGTGGTGGAGGGGCTGATCAACAGGGCGGTCGGAGACTTTGAAATGGATCAGGAGGATAGGCATCTTATAAGCCGGTATTATAAATGCGTATTTGTGGGAGTGATCCTGGACTGGCTGCGTCATGATATGGATTATGATATCCTGTCAGATATGCATAAGCTGGAGCATATTTACGAGAAGAGCCTTGAGAGTCAGTACAAAAATCTGAAAGGAAAGCTATGATTTCGACTAAATGAAGATTAAAAATATCCATTTAGCTGTAGAACGGGAATGTTCTCAAATATTAAGATATAGAAACGGTTAATTTTGAGCTGGTGTCTGAAATTTAGGCACTGGCTCTTTTTTGTCTGTTTTTTTAAACGACACGGTGATGTATAATTCAGTACAATAAATGAGAAAAAATTATCAAGGAGGGAACGTATGGATGACCTGAAACAGCTGAAGCTTGTAAAAAACATCTACATCGTCATGTCATTACTGTTCTGCGTGCTGGGTATTTTTCTGATGGCGAAGCCCAAAAGCTCTGTAAAAATGCTGTGCGTGCTCATGGGAATCATGCTGATCCTGTACGGAGCTATTAAGATCAGCGGATATTTCACAAGAGATGCTTTTTGTCTGGCATTTCAGTTTGATCTGGCTTTCGGGATCCTGCTGATGGCAGTGGGAGTGATCATGATAGCCAGAAAAAAATTCGCAGTGGATCTTATTTTTTCAGTGTTTGGAATCCTAATCCTGGCAGATGCCCTGTTTAAGATCCAGATGTCTGTAGATGCGAAGAGATTCGGTCTGGTACTGTGGTGGCAGATCCTGCTGATCGCACTGGTTACCGGAGTGATAGGATTTCTGGTTTTTATCAGACCATTTGAAGCAGCAGCCACGATGATGGCACTGGTAGGCTTTTCCATTTTACTGGAAGGGATCCTCAATCTATGGGTCGGAATTCTGACGATCAAGATCATCAAGAGTCGGCTTTAAACATAAACATAAAAATAACCAATCACTTTAGATAATAACATAGGAGGAAATAGAGTATGGGAATCGTAGACAAAGCAAAACAGGCAGCGATCGCAGCTACCGTAACAAAAGCACTGGATTATCTTGAGAAGAATCCGGAGACAAACATACCGAAGATCATGGAAATGGTTGATAAAGTAACACCAGATGGCTGGTATGCAGGACAGAGAAATGCTATCCGTCATTCCATCGAGGCAAAGGATAACTGGTATCAGCTGATCCTTCGTATGTATCAGCTGGATGCAGGTGTACGTCAGACATTTTTCCGTAACTTTATTGTAAATGCCAGTCTTAAGGGAAGCGCAACACAGGAAAAGGTATCAGAAGAGAATGACTGCAATGTACCGTGGGCAATTCTTCTTGACCCTACCAGCGCATGTAACCTTCACTGCACAGGATGCTGGGCAGCTGAGTATGGCCACAAGCTGAACCTGGATCTTGAGACGATTGATTCCATAGTTAAACAGGGTAAAGAACTGGGAACCTATATGTACATCTACACAGGCGGTGAGCCACTGGTCCGCAAAAAAGACCTGATCAGGATCTGCGAGATGAACCCTGACTGCGAGTTCCTTTCCTTCACAAACGGAACTCTTATTGACGAAGAATTCTGTCAGGAAATGCTCCGCGTGAAAAACTTTGTTCCGGCTATCAGCCTTGAGGGAACAGAGGCAACTACAGACGGACGTCGTGGAGATGGTGTATATCAGAAGGTTATGCACGCCATGGAGCTTCTGAAGAGTCACGGACTTCCGTTTGGCGTTTCAACATGCTACACATCCGCAAACGTAGATGCAGTAAGCAGTGAGGAGTATTTCGATCATCTGATCGAGTGCGGAGCTTATTTTGCATGGTTCTTCCACTATATGCCGGTTGGAAATGATGCAGCAGCAGATCTTCTTCCCACACCGGAGCAGAGGATCAAAATGTATGACAGCGTCCGAAAATTCCGTGCCACAAAATCTCTCTTCACTATGGACTTCCAGAACGATGCAGAGTATGTAGGCGGATGTATCGCAGGTGGCCGTCGTTACCTCCATATCAATGCAAACGGAGACGTGGATCCTTGTGTATTCATTCATTTTTCCAATGCGAACATTAAAGAATGTACACTCCTTGATGCACTGAAGAGTCCGATCTTTATGGAGTATCACAAGGGACAGCCGTTCAACAAGAACATGCTTCGTCCTTGTCCGATGCTTGAGAATCCGGAGCTTCTCCGCAAGATGGTTGAGCGTGCAGGAGCGAAATCTACAGATCTTCAGTCTCCGGAAACAGCTGAGCATCTCTGCGCAAAGTGTGATCACTATGCCGAGGTATGGAAGAAACAGGCAGATGAGCTCTGGCGTGAGAGCCAGGCAAAAAAAGCTGCAAAAAAATCAACAACTTGTTAATTAACACTTGATATAGATGTTGGGATACTGTATAATGAACCCGTTTTTCAGGAGTCTGAAATAACAGTTCAGATAAGAGTGTCGAAACAGAAGAGACACGATACGTGTACTGACAGATAACAGGGCGGTTATATTCAGCAGTGGGGTATAACTGCCTTCTTTTTTATGTTATCGTCAGGACATAGGGAAAGAAAGGATGGATTCATTATGGAAAAACAGGAGAAAAACACAGCCAGCCCTTATGAGCTGGACGGACGCCCGCCTCTTAAGGTGGCAATTCCCCTTGGACTGCAGCACGTGCTTGCTATGTTTGTGGGTAACCTTACCCCGCTTCTTATCATCACGGCAGCCTGCGGAATCGAAGCAGGAGGGGATCTTCAGGTTGCATTACTACAGAATGCAATGCTGATCGCAGGAATTGTTACACTTGTACAGGTCTTTACGATTGGACCGGTCGGTGGCAAGCTTCCTATCGTTATGGGAACAAGTTCAGGCTTCATCGGCGTATGTCAGAGTGTTGCCGGAGTCATGGGAAATGGTATCGTTGCCTATGGTTCGATCATGGCAGCCTGCTTTATCGGCGGTCTTTTTGAGACTGTTCTGGGAAGCTTTCTGAAGCCCCTAAGAAAATTTTTCCCATCTGTTGTAACAGGTACGGTTGTACTTTCTATCGGTCTTTCACTGATCGGTGTGGGAATCAGCTCTTTTGGTGGCGGAAGCTCCGCAAAGGATTACGGTTCTCTTGAAAACCTTTTCGTAGGTTTTGTAGTTCTGATCGTGATCATTGTACTGAAACACGGAACAAAAGGCTTCACAAGCTTTTCTTCAATCCTCATCGGTATTATCGTGGGATACATTCTGGTAAGTATCATGGCTATGGTACTTCCAACAACATTTACATATGTAGATGACACAGGTGCTACTGTGGAGGCTACAAAGGCCTGGGTTCTCAACTGGGACAAGGTTGCTCAGGCAAAATGGTTCGCGGTACCGGCACTGATGCCTGTAAAATGGGTATTTGACGCACGTGCGATCGTGCCGATCCTGATCATGTTTATTGTAACTGCAGTTGAAACAGTTGGTGATATCTCCGGAATCACAGAGGGTGGTCTTGGAAGAGAGGCTACAGATAAAGAGCTTTCCGGTGGTGTTATGTGTGACGGACTTGGATCTTCCTTCGCTGCACTGTTCGGTGTGCTTCCGAATACATCCTTCAGCCAGAATGTTGGTCTGGTTGCAATGAATAAGGTCGTGAACCGTTTCTGTATCGCTACAGGAGGAATCTTCCTAATCGCATGCGGACTGTTCCCGAAGCTTGCTGCACTGATCTCCATCATGCCACAGAGTGTTCTGGGCGGTGCTGCTGTTATGATGTTCTCATCTATTGTTGTCAGCGGTATCCAGTTAATTACCAAGTGGCCGATCGGACCGAGAAATGTTACGATCGTTTCCGTAGCACTTGGTCTTGGCTATGGACTTGGCTCCAATACAGCGATCCTGGTGCATCTGCCACAGGCGATCAGCCTGATCTTCGGTGGCTCCGGTATTGTTCCGGCGGCGGTATTTGCTATTATTCTTAATATTGTTCTTCCGAAGGATGAGAAGAGTGAGATTGAGAGAGCTGAGGAGATGCTGGAGAAAGTTAAGAATAAATAAGAAAGTGTAAGAATAAAAAGAGTTTTTTTCTTTTTTTGAGACTGTTGGACTTTATTGGTCTGACGGTCTCTTTTTTTATAATTTTTTATTTTGGGGATAAAGGTTCAGCCTTTTGGAAGGCGGTAATTTGCGAGAAGGGGAAGCACTCGGAGTTGCGAAGGCCGTCTCCCCTTCTCGCGCTCTTCCCCTCCTGGCCACGCCGCTGTTCTGCGTTGTGGAATGTGATTATGTATTGGCGGGATGATGGATTCTACTGTGTTGGATGTGAAGCGTTGTGCCGATCTGTTGGGTGGTGGACGGGAAGGCGGCCCGCTTGTGGGTCTGTTCACTGGGAATTGGATCGGTTAAAAATATGTGACGTAGTTTATCTGGTTATGGTATACTGTGTTATAGGATATGATTTTAAAAGGTGAAAAAAATACTATTGAAAATGCTTAATGAAATAAAAAAATATGGCTTAAGATGAAAGCAAATGATGGATAATAATGTATGAACTGCAAAGTATGGAGGGTGCAAAATGGAGCATGGTAAGGTAGAACTATATCATGGGAGTGGTCAGATTGTTGAATTTCCGGAAATCAGAAAAACCAAGTATACAAAAGATTTTTCATGGGGATTTTATTGCACGAAAAGTTATGAACAGGCCTATCGCTGGGCAGGGCGTAAACATGGTCAGGGAATTGTTAATGTATACTCTTATGTGGAAAATGAAAAACTTAACATAAAAAAATTTGAAAATATGTGCGATGAATGGCTGGATTTTATAGCGGAATGCCGGATTGGAAAAGTGCATGAATTTGATATTGTAGAAGGTCCAATGGCAGATGATACAATCTGGAATTTTGTAAATGATTTCTTGAATCATAATATCAGTCGAAGTGTGTTCTGGGAGTATGCAAAGTTCAAACATCCTACGCATCAGATAAGCTTTCATAGTATTCGTGCTTTGGAATGTCTGGAATATGAAAGGAGTGAATCTGTCAATGACGATACAATGGAATAAAGATGATTTATTTTATGTGTGCACAATGATTGAGTATGTTTCCAGAAAAACGCATAATAAAAGTAAAGATGTTGTAGTTCGAATGTCTGATAAAGCTCTGGCACATCAGCTGAAAGCTGCAGGCATTAATCATTGTCTTTCCTTCGAGCAGGTAGCTGATGAATGGATTGAAGATTATGGGATACCGAATGGGAATTATGATAATATTTCAAAATGCAGATATGAAGTACCGACTGTAACAGCAATAGGACGTGTATATCAGACATTGATATCAGAAGTAGCTTTTTTATATCAGGACATTGTTGAAGCGATAAAAATGGTTTACAGTTCTTTTATCAGCGATGAGATATCTGATTATAATTCCAATGTATATTACAGTAATCCAGACTATATTAGATGTTCTTATGAGGCAGGAAAATTATTGGATTAAGAAAATTATGATGTTGAGCATACACTGGATTTTGAAACAATATTAGAGGATCTGGGAATTCTGTGCAAAAATAACGGGGGTACATTATAAGATTATATTATGGGAGCAATATAGTGATTGATAATATAAATCTGGCAATGTGCAGATCATACAAGGATTTTGGACAGGGATTCTATCTGACAGATAAAGAAACTAATAAAAAGGATCTGTAAAAGGCGAGATTTTACAAATAGTTCTGCCTTTTTCAGATCCTTTTTTTGTTAGTAATTGTAGGCTCCCTCATAAGCATTGCATCGTT
Organism: Blautia sp. HA8986; assembly: GCF_056504635.1. Classification (NCBI taxonomy): domain Bacteria; kingdom Bacillati; phylum Bacillota; class Clostridia; order Lachnospirales; family Lachnospiraceae; genus Blautia; species Blautia sp. HA8986. The sequence continues at coordinate 2,296,686 of NZ_JBWLUQ010000001.1, read as the reverse complement.
CCTTCCGATGTCCCTGCTCCACACAGGAGCTGCACCGGTCACAAAATTCCTGTTCATAGCAGGTGGAACAGACACACCCCTTACAGGCATCCCGGTTATAAGCCGGCGTGCAGGTAAAAGGAAGAGTATCCTTCGTAGTTTCCGTACTCATAAAGATCACGCTCCTTTTTTCTATATTATAGACCTATCAAAAAAGCGTTTCAATACAAATAATCAGAAAATACAAAGAAATACCTGATAAAAATCGGCACAACGCTTCACATCCAATACAGTAGAATCCAACTTCCCGGTTCTACCGGGAGGAACTCCACCGTCCGGATGCTCCGCAAGGCAGCACCAGACCACTCTCTGTAACAGGAAGTCCGATCTCCTGTGACTCCACATTACCCTTCCAGGGTTTCAGTTCGGTAGCCAGCATATAAGTCAGCACAGCCGGAGCAAGACCCGTAGTATAAGAATTTACAAGGAAAAATAACGGATCATCACTTAAGATCTTCGTACAAAGCTTGATCAGCGGATGGATCGCATCCTCGATCTTCCAGATCTCGCCTTTCGGTCCGCGGCCATAAGAAGGCGGGTCCATAATGATCGCATCATAATGATTACCTCTGCGGATCTCACGCTCTACGAACTTCACGCAGTCATCCACAAGCCAGCGGATCGGTGCACCGGAAAGTCCGGAAGCAGCAGCATTCTCTTTTGCCCAGTTGACCATACCCTTGGAAGCATCCACATGAGTAACAGAAGCACCGGCAGCAGCTGCAGCCAGAGTAGCACCGCCGGTATAGGCAAAAAGATTTAAGACCTTGATCGGGCGACCGGCATTTCTGATCTTTTCACCAAACCAGTCCCAGTTCACAGCCTGCTCCGGAAAAAGTCCTGTATGCTTGAAGCTGAAAGGCTTCAGATTAAAGGTAAGCTCCTTGTAATGGATATCCCACTGATGAGGCAGATCAAAGAACTCCCACTCACCGCCTCCGCGGCTGCTTCTGTGATAATGGCCGTTCATATGCTTCCAGCCACGGTTCTTACGCGGAGTATCCCAGATAACCTGTGGGTCAGGACGAACAAGGAGATAATCCCCCCAGCGTTCCAGCTTCTCTCCTTTAGATGTATCAATAACCTCGTAATCTTTCCAACCATCTGCAATCCACATGATGTTATATACCTCATTTCTTTCATATTTATATCAGATTTCAGCATCTTCCTGTGATATTTCCATAAAGTACCGGTTATAGTATCTTTACAGCTGCTGAGTATCATTACGGTTAGTTTTATGATCTCATTTTTACCAGTATAGAGGAAAAACACCCCTCGTGCAAGAGAAGTGCAGGATTTTCCACGAAAGATTTGACAACAGCGCTTTTCCATACTAAAATGTACGCAGAGATTTTCTGCCAGGGAAGATAAAGCCTGCTTCTGTGAAACAGTGGCTACATTTTGCAGAAGGATTTTTGTTAATGTTCAGCAGGAGATATTCCGCGAAGCGTGGAGTGAACAGTAACGGATTTTTGCAGACATTTCTTGAGGAAAAAACAGAAGGCGTGAACACAGCAACCGCAGATTAAACTGTGCGCAAAAAGAGGAGAAGCAAACATATGAAAAAATATTGTGAGATGAGCAGGGAAGAGTTGCTCGATTTAAAGAAAGAACTCGACCGTGAGTTTGATGAGATCAAAGCGCAGGGTCTGGCACTGGATATGTCCCGTGGTAAACCGGCACCAGATCAGCTTGACCTTTCCATGAAAATGATGGAAGTACTTGCGGGCGATGCAGATCTGAAATGTGAGACAGGAGTAGACTGCCGAAACTATGGTGTGATTGACGGTATTCCGGAAGCTAAGAGACTTCTTGGAGAGATGTCCGAAGTTGAGCCTGAGAACATCATTATCTATGGTAACTCCAGTCTGAACGTAATGTTCGACACCATCGCACGTTCCTATTCCCACGGAGTTATGGGAAATACACCGTGGTGCAAGCTTGACAAGGTGAAATTTCTCTGTCCGGTACCAGGATATGACCGCCATTTCAGAATCACAGAATTTTTCGGAATTGAGATGATCAATATCCCAATGTCTCCGGAAGGCCCGGACATGGACATGGTTGAGAAATATGTAAATGAAGACCCGGCAGTAAAAGGAATCTGGTGTGTTCCGAAATACTCCAATCCGCAGGGCTACACATATTCCGAAGAGACAGTTAAGCGTTTTGCACATCTGAAACCGGCAGCACCGGATTTCCGAATCTACTGGGATAACGCTTACAGCATTCATCATCTTTATGATGACAACCAGGACTTCCTTCTTGAGATCCTTGATGAGTGTGCGAAAGCAGGAAATCCGGACATTGTTTACAAATTTACTTCTACCTCAAAGGTAAGCTTCCCGGGTTCCGGTATTGCGGCAGTTGCAGCATCCAAGGCTAACCTGGATGATTTCCGCAAATACATGACAGTACAGACCATCGGACATGACAAGCTGAACCAGCTTCGTCACGTTCGTTTCTTCAAGGACATCAACGGACTTCATGAACACATGAGAAAACATGCAGACATCCTTCGTCCGAAGTTTGAGATGGTTCTTGCTACACTGGACAAAGAGCTTAACGGACTTGGAATCGGCGAGTGGACTAAACCACACGGCGGATATTTCATTTCCTTTGATGCAATGGAAGGCTGCGCAAAAGCAATCGTTGCCAAAGCAAAAGAGGCAGGTGTTGTTATGACAGGTGCCGGCGCAACCTATCCATATGGAAATGATCCGAAAGACAGCAACATCCGTATCGCACCAAGCTACCCAAGCATTGAGGAACTTGGAAAAGCTGCAGAGGTATTCGTTCTCTGCGTGAAGCTTGTGAGCGTGGAAAAACTTCTGGAGAAATAATCAGTAACCAAGAAAAAGATAACATCAGACTGCCCGGTATTTCTGTATATGTAATACCGGGCAGTCATAAACTATCGGAGAGAATCAATCTTATGGGTGAGGAAAAAGAAAAAATGAAAACCTGGAAAAAAGTGGTCATTGCACTGATCATTATCCTGCTGATACTTACGGCAGCAGCTTACGGATACGGTGTGCACTATTTTACAGACCATTTTCTGCCGGGATCACAGGTGAACGGTTTTAACTGCTCTTACAAAACAGCAGATGAGACAGAAGAACTCCTTGCAAAAGAAGTTCAGGCTTATGTTCTTACAGTAGAAACAAGAAACAATGGTAAAGAAAGCATCACTGCAAAAGAAGCAGGTCTTGTATACAAGCCGGATAACGGCGCAGCTAAACTGATCCGGAAACAGGATCGCTATAAATGGTTCCTGGCTTTCAATCAGCAGAAAAAATACAAGCTGAATACAGATACGGAATACGATGATGACAAGAAACTCACCAAAACAGTAAAAAGTCTGAAATGTATGCAGAAGGATAACATGGAGAAACCAATAGATGCCTGCATCAAAGACAACGGTGAGACTTATGAGATCCAGCCGGAAAAAGAAGGAACAACACTTGATACAAAGAAAGTACAGAAAGTGATCCGCGCGGCAGTTTCCGCAGGAGATACCACAGTCAATCTTGAAAAGAAAGACTGCTACAAGAAGCCTTCTGTATACAAAGATGATAAAACCCTCAAGAAAGACTGCGACCAGCTGAACAAGCTTACCAGCTGTGTGATCACCTATGATTTTTCTGACCGCTCCGAGCAGCTGGACCGCAATACCATCAAAGACTGGCTTACAAAAGACGAAAAAGGCAATTATACAATTGATAAGAACCAGGTAGCAGCCTATGTAAATAATCTTGGATATAAATATGATACTTTTGGATGTACAAGAACCTTTACCACATATGATGGCCGTCAGAAGACCATCAAAGGCGGTGATTACGGCTGGGCTATCGACCAGACAACAGAGACAGACTGGCTTTACAATGCGATCCTTGCAGGAACCACGGAAGTAAGACAGCCCGCCTATGCTTACAGCGGACTTTGCCGTGACACCAATGATATAGGAAATACATATGTAGAGATTGACCTGACCAACCAGAGAATGGTATTTTATAAAGATGGACAGCTTCTGGTAGATACACCTGTAGTAACCGGATGTATTAATAAAGGACATGGAACACCGTCGGGCTGTTTTGCCCTGGATGCCATGCGTTCCCCGGCTGTTCTGAAGGGAACGGGATATGCAGCACCTGTCACATACTGGATGCCTTTCTCCGGAGGTGTCGGAATCCACGATGCAACATGGAGATCCCAGTTCGGAGGCCAGATCTACATCACAAACGGTTCACATGGCTGTGTAAACACACCGAAGGACCAGGCAGCAATCATTTACAATAATATTAGCGTAGGAGTACCGATAGTAGTATATGAATAAGAGATTAAAAGAAATATTAAAAGAATACGAAACAAGAAAACACAAAATTATCAAGGGAGATGAAAGTATGAATATCGTTGTATTGGCAGGCGGAACCAGTACAGAGAGAGAAATCTCCATCGTAACAGGAACTGGTGTCTGCAAAGCACTTCGCCAGAAGGGCCACAATGCGATCCTGGTAGATATTTTCTGCGGACTGGAGCCTGTAGACTGGGATGAGCCGTTCGGAGATAAAGATTATGAAGTAGATTCTGCAGCAGAATATATGAGAAGCTTTGACGATGATATCGAGAACATCAAACGTACAAGAAGAAGCTTTTTCGGGCCGAATGTACTGGAGCTCTGCCAGGCTGCTGACATTGTATTTATGGGACTTCACGGTTCCAACGGAGAAGACGGAAAAGTTCAGGCAACTTTCGACCTTCTTGGAATCCGCTACACAGGAACCGGCTATTTAAGCAGTGCCCTTGCAATGGATAAAGGCCTCACCAAGAAGATTTTCCTTATGGATGAGGTACCTACACCGAAGGGTGTTTCCATGCTGAAAGAGAATTGCACAAGGGATATCCACGATCTCGGAATGGAATTTCCTGTTGTTGTAAAAACATGCTGCGGTGGTTCCAGCGTAGGCGTTTATATCGTAAACGACCAGAAAGAATATGAGGATGCCATTGACGGTGCATATTCCTATGAGGATGAAGTGGTTGTTGAGGAATATATCAAGGGCCGTGAGTTTTCTGTTGCAGTTGTAGATGGCAAGGCTTATCCGATCATCGAGATCGCACCGAAGCAGGGCTTTTATGACTACAAAAATAAATATCAGGCAGGCTCCACAGTAGAGACCTGTCCTGCTGAGATATCACCGGAACTTACCGAGAAGATGCAGCACTATGCAGAAGCTGGCGCAAAAGCTCTCTGCATTGAAGGCTACGCACGTTTTGACTTCATGATGAAGGAGAACGGCGACATGTACTGCCTGGAGGCTAACACACTTCCGGGAATGACACCAACCAGCCTGATCCCACAGGAAGCAAAAGTCCTGGGAATCGACTATCCGGATCTCTGCGAAGAACTGATCCGCATTTCACTTAAGAAATATAATAAATAAGGAATGACAGACTCCTTCCACAGACTTATATCATTTCAGAAAAAAGAAAGGCTTTTATCTATGAAAAATCTTACATTAGAGAATATCACCAAAGTCTGCGGCGGTACTTACCACGGACCACAGGAGAAGCTTCAGGAAGAAGTAACAGCGATCACAACAGACAGCCGCAAGGTGGAAAAAGGCGGTCTTTTTGTGCCGGTTGTTGGAGAGCGTGTGGATGCTCACCGTTTTATTCCGCAGGTAATGGAAACAGGTGCACTTGCAACGTTATCCGAGCGTGTCCTTGAGGGAGCGGATCATCCGTATATTCAGGTGGAATCTTCCCTTCAGGCAGTAAAAGACATTGCAGAATTTTATCTGGAGCAGCTGAACATCCCGGTAGTGGGAATCACAGGAAGCGTTGGAAAAACCAGCACAAAAGAAGTGATCGCTTCTGTACTGAAAGAGAAATACCGCACTCTCAAAACCCAGGGTAATTTTAACAATGAGCTTGGGCTTCCGCTGACTGTGTTCCGTCTTCGCGATGAGGATGAGATCGCAGTCCTGGAAATGGGAATCAGTGATTTCGGTGAGATGACCCGCCTCGCAAAAATCGCAAAGCCGGATACCTGCGTGATCACAAACATCGGAACCTGTCATCTGGAGAATCTGGGAGACAGAGACGGTGTTCTCAAGGCCAAGACAGAGATTTTTCGGTATGTGAAAAAGAATATCGTACTTAACGGTGATGACGATAAGCTCTCCACTGTAAAAGAATACAACGGAATCAGACCGGTATTTTTCGGAACAGGAGACAACTGTGCTGTTACCTGCGAAAACGTAGAAAGCCGTGGCCTGAAAGGGATGAGCTGTGATATCTGTATCAAAGGTGAGCTGGCAGAAGGCGGAGAAGAGTGTTTTCACGTAAACATTCCAATGCCTGGCCGTCATATGGTATCCAATGCACTGGCAGCAGCAGCCATTGGCAGGCTTTATGGCCTTACAGCCAAGGAGATCAAACAGGGAATCGAAAGCCTGGAGCCTGTAAGCGGCCGTTTCAACATGATCGAGACAGAGAAATTTATGATCGTAGATGACTGCTACAATGCAAACCCGATGTCCATGAAAGCATCTCTTGATGTTCTTCAGGACGGACTTGGCAGAAGAGTAGCTATCCTGGGAGACATGGGAGAGCTTGGAGCAGATGAAGTAGCACTTCATGAAGGTGTAGGCGTTCATGCCGGCCACTGTAAGATTGATGTCTGCATCTGTGTAGGCCCGCTCGCAGCCCACATCGCGGAAAAAGCTATTAAGACCAATCCGGACTTAACCGTGATCCGGGAGAAAGATCTGGAAAGCCTTCTTTCTAACTTAAACACTTATGTAAAACAGGGAGACACCATCCTTGTAAAAGCATCTCATTTCATGAAATTTGAAAATGTAGTCAAAGCACTGCAGGAAATGTAAAAAGACAGGGAACAGGGCGAGGATTTGACGAACGAAAATTGTTTCCAGATAAGCGATATAGAAGTATAATATTCCTAAACAATGAGCAATGTGAATGAGCAGTCATGGAGTGGATGCCTGAAACGGCATAGAATAAACGGAATGACACTCAGGCACTGTGGAGCAGTGTGTGGAAACGGGAGGGTATTATGCTGGAAACGATCATGCGGTTGGATATCCCACTTTACGTTATGACATCTTTGGGATGCATCGGCGGACTTGGGATGCTGGCAACGAACCTTACCTACAGAAGAATAATCCGAAATACACAGAGATTACAGAACCTGAAAGAAAAATGGCTGAACATGTGGAAATCAAGAGACAGGCTTCTTCACAGAATGAACCGTTTCGTGTGGTATCCGTCCCTGCTCAGCACCTTCCTTCTGGTTCTGTCTGTTTTTCTGAATAACAGACTCGGACATGCAGAAGGACTGCCCATGCTGTATCTTTATATAGGGGCAGCTGTGCCTGCAGTTCTTCTGCTTTTGAGACAGGCACTGGATTTTTCTTATAAAGAGGAGCTGGTGATGACATCACTGGCTGACTATGTGGAGCAGGTCCGCACCTGGGTGGAAGAAGTCCCTGTTCCGCAGAAAAACGATCCTGTTTTGCAGGAAGAGATCGTAGATAAGATCACCAGAAGCATCCGTCAGACAGCGGCAACAGGAAGCCACTTCAGCAAGATGCTTTCACCTGAGGAGGAAGAGATCATGAAGGAGATCATAAGAGAGTTTATGAATGCGGAGTGATCATAGATTTCAGAATATCTGAAAAAACACAGATATACGTACAAATATCTGCGGCAGCAATTCAGGTTCCGGATAAATAAATTCCGTGCAGCGATTTGCAAAAATGCTATAGATTAATGAATATATACTTATAAAAACTCTCCGGCAGATACGATTCTTTGGAATCAGCCGGAGAGTTTTTAACCGAATCAAGTAAGTCCCCTGTTTCAATTGCGAGGAGCAATAAGCAGTGGGTGGGACTTACTTGTATCAGGAGGGGTACAAGCCCCTCCTGATAAACTGCGGAGCAGTTATTCGGTTATGAGCAAGTAGCGAAAGCGGATTGCGAATATCCGATTGACTGTATATAATTGTGTAAGATAAGGAATTTATCAGTTATACAGCATCAACCCATGGAGATCGGGCCGCCACGAAGCTTACCGGCTGTGGTGATCCTCTTGATTGCAACCATGTAAGCTGCCATACGAAGAGTAACATTTTTCTCCTGACTTAATGCGTAAACTTCATTAAATGCAGTAAGCATGATCTTCTGAAGCATCTTGTTCACTTCATCAAGATCCCATGTAAGATTCTGGATGTTCTGAACCCACTCAAAATAAGAAACAACAACACCGCCTGCGTTGGAAAGGATATCCGGGCATACGATGATTCCTCTGGAATTCAGGATATCGTCAGCTTCAACAGAAGTCGGTCCGTTGGCAGCCTCGATGATCAGTTTCGCCTGGATGCGTCCGGCGTTATCTTCTGTGATCTGATTCTCAAGGGCAGCCGGGATCAGGACATCACATTTGCAGGTGATAAGACCGTCATTTGTAACGTGCTGAACGCCGTCCTGCTCATATTTATCGAGAGTATTTCCTTCAGAAATAAACTTGCGGATAGCCGGAATATCAAGTCCGTCCTCGCAGTAAAGTCCGCCTGTGTAATCACTGACAGCAACAACCTTCTGACCATTCTTATAAAAAATCTCAGCAGCAGTTCCGCCGACATTTCCCATACCCTGAACAGCGATAGCTACATTGGCAGGATCGATATTATTCTTTTCCATGCACTGATAAGCAATGATGGTAACTCCGCGTCCGGTAGCCTCTACACGGCCGACAGAACCGCCGATCTCGATCGGTTTACCGGTAACAACACCTGGAACTGTATGGCCTGTGAACATACTGTAAGTATCCATGATCCATGCCATAACCTCACCGTTTGTATTAACATCCGGAGCAGGGATATCTTTATCCGGGCCGATGATAGGAAGGATACGGGTTGTATAACGACGGGTCAGACGGATCAGCTCAGCTCTGGAAAGCTTGGAAGGATCGACCTTGATGCCTCCTTTGGCACCGCCGTAAGGAATATTTACAACAGCACATTTAAAGGACATCCATGCAGCAAGAGCCTTAACCTCGTCCATGTCGGAATTCTGATGGAAACGGATACCACCCTTGCACGGTCCACGTGCACTGGAATGCTGAACACGATATCCTTCAAATACCTTGATGGAGCCATCGTCCATACGGATCGGGATAGAAACCTTAAGCTCACGTTCCGGGTAGCAAAGTGTTGCGTAATCTTCATAACTGAGACCCAGTGCCTCTGCAGACTGTTTCAGGACAGAGAGCATATTGTCATATGGATTATACTTTTTTTCTGCCATTGTTACCACTCCTTTGAAAATAAATATTTTTTTCTTGATTATTAAGAATAATATTGTTCATCTGATGAACTGAGTATAGCACAACAGGTATGAATAGTAAATAATTATATTCATAAAAACATACACAAAAATATTTATATCTTTTTAGGCGTTTTTACATAACCGTATGTTAAAATAAAAACAGTGTATAAGATCACCAGATATAAAATCAGGAAGATCAGGAGGGTATTTCATGGAGAATCAGTTACAGAAGCTGATCATTTCAGCGCAGCTGACACCAAAGGAAAAAGAAGTTGCAGACTATGTTCTTGAGAATCTGCAGAAATGCTGTTTTATGACATCAACAGAGCTGGCAGGGGCGCTGAATGTGAGTTATTCCTCTGTGATCCGGCTTACCAAGACTCTTGGTTTTACCGGATATCCGGATTTTCAGAGCTTTCTGCGGGAAACCTATGCAGAGCAGTCCAGAGACGTGGACACAGGGATCCTCATTCCGGCAGAGCGAATTGAGGCAATTAAGAAAAAAGAGCACAAGGCGACTGTACAGGATACGGTATGCGCATATACTCTGAGTAATATTCAGAGTACCATTGTAAGCAACACAGAAGAACAGTACCGCAAGGCAAGCAGTATTCTCATTAACAGTGATGTGAAATATATTTTTTCCTCAAGGGGATCTACATGTGTGGGAGAATTTCTGAATACGATTCTCAGACAGACACTTCCCCATGTGTACAACTATGGAAGCCATGGACAGAACATGTTCGATTTCGCAAGCGACCTGAAAAAAGGAGACGCAGCAGTTTTTATTACCTATTCCAGATATTCAAGACTGATGTATCTCACTGCGGAGATGGTACATAAACAGGGAGCTTCCATTATCCTTCTGACAGATAAGCCTACCTGCGAAGCTGCCAAGTTTGCTGACGTAGTGCTGACTGCCAGAGGCGACAGCAGTGAATTCTATAATTCCTATGTAGCAGGAATGTTCGCAGCAGAGATGCTCTGCGCATATACATGCAGGGAAACGAATTATTCCAACCAGGAGCTGCTGGAACGTATCGATGAATATACTTCCCAGATCGGGAACTTCTGAGCATAAAAACAGGGAGAGCTGATACTATAAATGTATCAGTTCTCCCCGTCAATTTCCGGTATTCTGATATTCTAATCTTCCTCGATCACCTGGATCTCCAGGTAATCAAAGTCGATCTGCTCAATAAAATTATCCTGATAAAAACGTGCTTTATCATGCTTCTTAAAATCCTTTACAGTAGAATCCAGCCAGATAGGATTTCCAAGATCCATCTCATAACAGATCTCCTCAAGCCCATGAAAGATCTTATGTGTTCTTGTATCGTCACTGTCATCACAGACTACTGTATCTTGAAGCATATGATTATCCTTCCATATTTTTCCCCATAAACGAAACATATAAAATTTCCTTTCTGTATTGCCGTAAAAGTTATCGAATGGCTATAGTATACCGTCAGAGACATGGAAAGTAAAGTTGTAAAGATCCGGACTTTATAAGAATATCAGCCATTTTGTACAGGAAACAGTGCATCAGCCTAGCTCACTTTTATTGACTAATGTGTAAAAATCCTCTATAATAAACGAAATTATGAAAAAAAGAATCATTACAGATTGGAGGAACCTAAATGAAAATTTACGATACCGGTGTTTATCTTCAGAACGGACAGGATATCATTCCTGAGAACCAGGCGAACCTGCCAGTAGCGAAGGAAGAGGCTGCAAAGAATACCATCGCATATTCAATTCTCAAGGCTCACAATAAATCTGACAACATGGAGAAGCTTCAGATCAAATTCGATAAACTGACTTCCCATGATATCACATTTGTAGGAATCATCCAGACAGCAAGAGCTTCAGGACTTGAGAAATTCCCGGTACCATATGTACTGACCAACTGCCATAACTCTCTCTGTGCAGTAGGCGGAACCATCAACGAAGATGACCACATGTTTGGTCTCACCTGTGCAAAGAAATATGGTGGTGTTTACGTACCGCCTCATCAGGCAGTTATCCATCAGTTCGCAAGAGAAATGCTTGCAGGCGGCGGAAAAATGATCCTCGGTTCTGACAGTCATACAAGATACGGTGCTCTTGGAACCATGGCTATGGGTGAGGGCGGACCGGAGCTTGTAAAACAGCTTCTCTGTCAGACATATGACATCAACATGCCAGGAGTAGTTGCCATCTATCTGAAAGGCACTCCGCGCCCGGGCGTAGGACCGCAGGACGTTGCACTGGCTATCATCGGAGAAGTTTTTGCCAACGGCTATGTGAAGAATAAAGTTATGGAGTTCGTTGGACCAGGCGTTGCAAACTTAAGTGCTGACTTCCGTATCGGAATCGATGTTATGACAACAGAGACCACATGTCTTTCATCCATCTGGCAGACAGATGAGAAGATCGAGGAATTTTATGCGATCCACGGAAGACCGGAAGATTACAAAGAACTGAAACCAGGCAGTGTTGCATACTATGACGGCTGCGTTGAAATCGACCTTGGTGAGATCAAGCCAATGATCGCAATGCCGTTCCATCCAAGCAATACTTACACCATCGATGAGCTGAAAGCAAACCTGGACGACATCCTTGTAGATGTTGAGAAAAGAGCACAGGTAAGCCTTGATGGAAAAATTCCTTTCACATTAAGAGATAAGGTAGTTGACGGACAGCTTTATGTTGAGCAGGGAATCATTGCCGGATGTGCAGGCGGCGGATTCGAGAATATCTGTGCAGCAGCAGACATCCTCAAGGGCAAAAACATCGGCCACGATGCTTTCACATTAAGCGTTTACCCGGCAAGTACTCCGATCTACATGGAGCTGGCTAAGAACGGCGTTCTTGCAGAGCTGATCGGAACAGGTGCTGTTGTGAAAACTGCATTCTGCGGACCGTGCTTTGGTGCCGGAGATACACCAGCCAACAATGCGTTCAGTATCCGACACACAACCAGAAACTTCCCGAACCGTGAAGGCTCCAAGATCCAGAACGGTCAGATCTCTTCTGTTGCACTTATGGATGCACGTTCCATTGCTGCAACAGCTGCCAATAAGGGATTCCTTACATCAGCAGAGGAGTTTGAGGGAAGCTATTCCGAGCATAAATATTACTTCGATAAATCCATCTACGAGAACCGTGTATTTGACAGCAAGGGCGTAGCAGATCCAAGCGTTGAGATCCAGTTTGGCCCGAACATCAAGGACTGGCCGGAGATGGCTGCACTTGCAGACAACCTGATCCTGAAAGTTGTTTCCGAGATCCACGATCCGGTTACCACAACTGACGAGCTGATTCCATCCGGCGAGACATCTTCCTACCGTTCCAATCCGCTTGGACTTGCAGAGTTCACACTCTCCAGAAAAGACCCGGCTTACGTAGGCCGTGCAAAAGAGATCCAGGCAGCACAGAAGGCAATTCAGGCAGGTCAGTGCCCGGCTGAGGCAGTTCCGGAACTGAAACCGGTTATGGAAACCATCCATAAATCCTATCCGGATGTTGACAAGACAAACCTTGGTGTAGGAAGCACCATCTTTGCAGTGAAACCTGGCGATGGTTCCGCAAGAGAGCAGGCTGCATCCTGCCAGAAGGTACTTGGCGGCTGGGCAAACGTTGCCAATGAGTACGCAACCAAGAGATATCGTTCCAACCTGATCAACTGGGGTATGCTCCCATTCCTGATCCCGGCCGGAGACCTTCCGTTCAGGAACGGTGATTACCTGTTCTTCCCTGGAATCCGCAAGGCAGTTGAGGAAAAGGCAGACGTGATCAAAGGCTACACAGTAGACGGTGACTCCCTGAAAGAGTTCGACGTTACACTTGGTGAGCTGACAGACGATGAGAGAGAGATCATCCTCAAAGGCTGCCTGATCAACTACAACCGTAAATAAAATACAAAATAAATTCCAAAAGCAAAAGACCGGCGAGGTGAAAATCGCCGGTCTTTTCTGAACACTGAAAATACCGTCTTAACGGTCAGCCGAAGGTGAAAAACTGACGGAAACTGTAATAGAAACTTAAAAAAACAGCATCAATGATGAATTGATGAAAATAATGGAATATGGTATGATATTGTACAAAAGTGTATAATAAGAGACACTCTGACGATAAACAGAAAATGGAGGTGCCAATTATTTCTGATGAGATAAATAAATCAGATATTTCCAGCAGAAAAAAACTAGGAAACAGACTTACCACAGGTGCTTTTGCGTTGCTTATTGCACTGATCGCAGTGGTTTCAGCAACATACGCATGGTATATATACAACACAAGCCGTCATACAACAAAAGTCCGTATGGCAGCAGGAGCAGGCGTCAATCTGCAGATCAGCAATTCCTACAGCGGAACATATGGTTCGGCAGCAGTTCTGGACAGTTTTTCCGGAAGACTGAATCCTGTATCCACCAACCGGATCAGCGGCGGCTTCCAGAAAGTTCTGGGATTTACCAATGGAACCGAGAATCAGTCCAATCTGGTAGCAAGTCTCTTTGGAAAGGGAGATTACAGTGATTATTACAATACCAGCCTTTTTCTGAAAACAAACGGCGATCCTACCGATATTTACATAGCAGACATCGGCTTTGAGGACAGCGATTCGAAGAATCCAATCTCATCTGCGATCCGGGTCGGTTTTGTAGTACATAAAGTTGGAAAAAAACAGCCATCACAGGGTGAATACATTTTTGCCATAAGTGATAAGAAAAACCCGCAGGCAGAATACAATACAGCTAAAGGAAAAGAAGGTGATGTGCTGGATTGCACGAAGACAGACGGAAAATTAAAACCAGTAGCAGTGACTTATCCATATATTTATGCTACTACTTATACCGATCAGAATAGTCAAAACTGGATAGCCACGAAGGTTGGAAAGAACTATGAAGTTTCATCTGGCACACAAAAAATTGCTTCTTCCGTAGGGTATGATGGCGTAAAAATGCGTGTTTATATCTGGATGGAAGGTACCGATGCTGATTGTGTCAATAATGCAGCAGCAGAAGACCCGGCAACTTATAACGTAAATGTAAAACTGGCAGGTATTTCTGCTGAATAAGACAGCAAATATAAATTGAAAGGTCATGGCAGAGCCATGGCTTTTCTTTTATCCTAAATATGCGAAAAAAACAGGATATCATATGGGAGCAAAGTACGCTAATAACAAAGCAAATACAAGCAATAAAAATGGAATTCCCTAAACCAGAACTCCACTTTATATTATTTCTTCAATAATATCTTCATATAAAAAAATATCTCCCCTGGGGCACATCGTTGAGAGGTGCGGGGAGTCCTGTTAATATTACTATATGTATAACAGATAATAATATCAATGTGCAAAATAGCCAAAATTCATCCTAATCCCTGACAATGCAACCTGGCATACGCAAAATACACGGATTTTCTATCCAACATTATTGACGTATGAAAAACTTCATGGTATTTTATTTTTGATAAAAATGGAAATTATTTCAAGGCAAACCTGCTGAAAGGCAGGGCCGCAAAGCCAGAAGGGGCTAAAATCAGTGTGATGTTAAAGAAATATAGTAGGGACGCTGGCAGGTTTTGGAAGGTGTCCTTTTTTGTATGCAAAAATGGATAAGAAAACTGGCAGGGATAGGTTCTCTGTATATAGATAAAAGCAGGATAACGAAGCATGAAACAGAGTGAGGATTTTTATAAAATGGGAAATTATGAAGACAAAATATATTTTTTAAGTGAGACTGTACCGGGACAGACACAGGCCATGTCACAGGCAGTACAGAAAACACTGGAAAATAATGGCGGGGTAGGCATAATGACAGGATATTATGACCAAAACCTGTCTGTTTTATCTGTGAGCAATCTGCTGTTACATAGTACAGGATATACATTCGACTCTTTTATGAAGCAGACAAACGGCTCATTGAAAAATTTCTTTTATGGAGAGGAAGATATACTGGATCGAGATCGTTTTTTGCAGCTTCACGGAGCAGGGGAATCACAGATCCTTACAGCAGACGGTACAGTGAATAATGTACGGCTTTATAAAGAAGATGCGACAGATGAGGCGGGCAGACAGATCTGGGTTATGTCCGTACAGGTCAACTGGGATCATGTAAATCTGGCACTGCTCAATGAGGCTATCTGTTCCGGCTTCTGGTATTTTGACTGTGACGAAAACAGTGAGATTGTGAATGCAAACTGGAGTCATGAATTCCGAAAAATGCTTGGCTATCATGACACTCTGGACTTTCCGAATAAACTGGAATCCTGGTCAGATCTTCTGCATCCACAGGATAAAGAAAGAGTAATGGTGCAGCTTCAGGCGGCAATTAAGGATAAGACGAACCAGATAAAATACCAGGTAGAGTATCGTATGAGAATGAAGGATAATCAATACCAGTGGTTTCGGGCATCGGCAGAAGTAATACGCCGTCTGGATGGTTCTGCCAGCAGGATTGCCGGGATTTTTATTAACATTGATGGGGAGAAAAAAGAAATCATGCAGGCACAAAAATTTGCTGCTTTCCACCGAGCTTTTACGAAAGCAGATCTGTGCGAGTATTATGTGAATCTGGAAGCGAATACTTTTGATACCTTTAAGGTTGAAACATCCCTGATGACAGTCTTTGAACAGAGTCATACATGGGATGAATTGATCCGGCATTTTGTGGATTCCTATGTTGTGGAGAAAGATAAGAAGGCGGTATCCTCTTTTTACGACCGTGGTTATATTGCAGAAAGGCTGAAGGGTCTGGAAACCGAATTGGCTTTGGAGTGCCGTATCACTCTGAATGGAGAAGAACGATGGGTCCGTAATGTGATCATACGCGGCGAGATAGAGGATTCAGAATATGCCATGATCTTTCTGCGGGATATCACAGAGACAAAGGTGGAGAGTGCACGGCATCTGCAGATGGCAGCGGATAATGCTTCCATGGAGCAGCTGATCCAGAGTATTGTGCGTCTGGTTGACCGTTTTGTTGTCTGTGATCTGGAAAATGACAGATATGAATTCTACAATCTGAATGGACAGATGATATATAAACCTCTGGGATTTTATCATGATTTTCAGATGCAGGTTCTTGAAAAATATAAGACACTGGAACCATTGGAAGCTATAGATATCCTGATAGCCCCGGATAATATTCGGAAAAAACTGAAAAGTGAAAATGATATTTATAAGTTTGAGTATTGCAGCCAGGATGAAAAGACTTATAAGATCGCTTCTTACATACCCCTGGAATGGGAGGATGGAAAACTGGTAAAAGTATTGCTGGCATCCATGGATGTGACACAGGAGAAAAAAGCAGAGATTGAATCCCGTCAGGCACTGAAAGAGGCTTACTGTTCTGCAGAAAATGCTAATCGTGCGAAAACAGAATTCCTTTCCAATATGTCCCATGATATCAGGACACCGATGAACGCTATTGTCGGTCTGACAGCGATCGCAGGAGCAAATATTGAGAGTCAGGACAGAGTTATTGAATGTCTCAGCAAGATTACAGAATCAAGCCGCCATCTGCTGGGGCTGATCAATGAAGTGCTGGATATGGCACGTATCGAAAGCGGAAAAATGACGCTGGCACAGGAAGATTTCAATCTGTCAGAACTGGTGGATAATCTTATTACGCTTACGAAACCGGTGCTTGATGAACATAAACATAATTTTGATATACATATTAATCACATTGAACATGAGGATGTCTGCGGTGACAGTCTGAGGATTCAGCAGGTGTTTGTGAATCTGATGAGTAATGCGATCAAGTATACACCGGATGGTGGGAATATTATTTTTTCCATAGAGGAAAAGCCAAATGGATTTTCAGAGCTTGGATGCTATGAATTTACGATTGAGGATAATGGAATCGGTATGTCACCGGAATTCCAGAAAATCATGTTTGATCCTTTCAGTCGCGCAGATGATCACCGGACAACCAGAGTTCAGGGAACTGGTCTGGGAATGGCGATCAGCAGAAATATTGTTAATCTGATGAATGGTAATATTAAAGTGGAGAGCACCTTACATAAGGGAACCAGAATTACGGTAACGATTTACCTGGAGCTTCAGGAAAAAGAAAAAGCACAGGACAAAAATCTGATGAATCTTCCTGTTCTGGTTGTGGATGATGATAAGACATGCTGTGAAAGTACAGTTGCCACACTGAAAGAAATCGGTATTACAGGTGAATGGGTTCTCTCCGGCAGAGAAGCCGTTGAGCGTTGTTATGCACACCACGAGTTGAAGTGCGATTATTTTGCTGTTATTCTGGACTGGAAGATGCCGGATATGGATGGAATAGAAACTGCCAGACAGATCCGGAAGCGTATAGGTAAAGAGATTACCATCATTGTACTGACATCTTATGAATTCAGCGAGATTGAAGAAGAAGCAAAGGCTGCAGGTGTAGATGCTTTTATTGCAAAACCGCTGTTCCGTTCCAGGCTGACGGCAACATTGCGGCAGTTTACTTCGGACAGAAAAGAAAAAGCAGCAAGAAATTATCTGCAGAAGCTGTCAGAAGCAGATTATACAGGAAAAAGAATTCTGGTGGTTGATGATAATGAGTTAAACAGAGAAATTGCTGTTGAAATTTTACAGATGACAGGGGCAGAAGTGGAAACAGCAGAAAATGGAAAAGCTGCAGTTGAAAAAGTGGAAGTTTCTCCGAAAGGCTTGTATGATCTTGTTTTTATGGATATCCAAATGCCTGTCATGAATGGTTATGAGGCAACCGCAGCGATCAGGAGCCTTCCGGGTGAACAGGGAAAACTGCCGATCGTTGCCATGACTGCCAATGCTTTTGCAGAAGATGTACAGCTGGCAAAAAACACAGGCATGAATGGACATATCGCAAAACCGCTGGATATGAATAAGCTGAATGATGTCCTGGAAAGCTGGCTGTAATTGATTCCCGATTATTGAATTAATGATTTTAGCAGGAAAGAATGAGGAAAATACGAGTATGAAAAAGGCAAAACATTATCTGATAGCTTTATTGTCAGGGGTGCTTGTAGCAACTACTGTTTTGTCTGGCTGTGGACAATCTGAAAAAGCAGTATCTGAAAATGATGATCACCTTACTGTGTATCTGTGGGAAAATCGTTTAATGAAAAATATTGTACCCTATATCTATGAGCAGTTTCCGGATCAGGATATTGAGTTTATTACCGGCAACAATGATACCGATTTATACAGCTATTTTGAAGAACATGGTGAACTGCCGGATATCATAACTGTACGTCGATTCTCAGGAACAGATGCACAGGATCTGGAGCCGTATCTTATGGATTTTGCTTCTTATGATGTGGTTTCCAGATATTACTCTTATGCATTGCAATATTATAAAAACTCAAAAGATGAGATTCAGTGGCTTCCTATCTGCGGTATGCCGCAGACGATCATTGCCAACAAGACATTGTTTGAGCAGCTCGGGATCAAGATACCGGAAAATTATAAGGAATATGCACAGGCATGCCAGCAATTTTATGATAATGGTATAAAACCGTATTCCCTGGATCTTGCAGAAGACTGGTCTGCTCATGAGGTGATTCAGGCAGGTGCAATCGGTGAATTCATGAGTCTGGATGGAATCGAATGGAGAAGCTCAGCTGAAAGTGCATCAGGGGATATTGCGTTTGATGATGCGTTATGGAAACGTATTTTTTCAGAAACCAATACATTTTTGAAGGACTCACATTTTACAAGTGATGATATCAGCGTCGATATTAATACTGCAGCGCAGATGTTCCTTGAGGGAAAAGCAGCAATGTTTCATGGTTATCCGGCACTTATGCAGGAATATCAGGAACAGATGGGTGCAGAATTAACCCGTATACCGTTTTTTTCACAGATTTCGGATGAATCTTTTATAAATATGACCCCTTCTCTGAATATTGCATTCAACAAAGACCTGGAAAAAGATCAGGAAAAACTGGACCTGGCATTCGATGTCCTGGATCGTATGATTTCAAAAGAAGGACAAACGCTGATTGCAGAAGGAAAGGGTGTAATTTCATTAAATGTAGATGTTCCAAACATGATGGAAGATGTACCTGGCCTTGAAGATGAAATTAATAATAATTCTGTTTATATCCGATATTCTGCTCAAAAATCATTTGATGCCAGCCTTAAGGCTGTTCACGGATTATTGTCAGGGGAAATGGATGAAACACAGGCGTATGATGCTTTTCGCAGCACAATGAACAGTAAGGATTCAAAAGAAAAAAACACAGTAAATTTTGAAAATGAATATTCTATTTCACTAAATGATAAAAACGGTCGTGATGCGGCATCTTCTATTTTAACTACGATCAGAGAAGAAAATGATGCTCAGCTGGCTTTGGTACCATATTATTATTTTACTTCTTCCATTTACAAAGGGGAGTGCACCGGCAGCCGGGTTGCTTTGATGACAGCAAAGAGTTCAGATACACCATTATATCTGGCAAAAATCAATGGCAAAGAGGTTTATGAACTTGCGGAGAAATATCTTGCTGATTCTGATGAGAAATTTCATGTAACCAATAAATATGAATTACCAATTGCATCCGGTATGAAAATAATCGTCAGTCAGGAGGAAAACGGATTCTCATTACAGGACATAGAAGTAAATAAGAAAAAAACAGACAAAGACAAGGAGTACTCTATTCTTCTTACAGACACCACAATGTCTGTTTTGAAAAAAATAAATCCGGAATGTGAGATCAGGCAGCTTAAGGACACAACATTATCAAGTGCATGGACTGCAGCAATGGCAAACGGACAGCAACCGTCAGCACCGGAAGATTATATAGAGGTTGAAAAATAAAAGTGGGAAAAGAACAAGCGATAACAAAAAGAAAAAAGATCATAGTACCATTGTTTTTTTTAATTCTTATACTTTTAAGCTTAATTTTTGTAAAGCTCCTTTTGAACAGGATGAACAGCTATATCGCGGAAAACGGGAAAAGCAGTATGGGAGCTGTTGTTGAACAGATACAGCAGACCTATGATCTGCAGGTGAATGGATACTACAGCCAGCTGCATTTGCTTGAGGATTCTCTTATTCAAGAGGAAGTGAGATCTATTGAACTGGATAGAAACAAGAAGTTCTTTGAGGCATGGCAGAAAGAATCTGAAAGTACACTTATATTTCTCCAGGAAAATGGAAAGGCAATAACCACTGATGGAACAAAACTTCGGGTTGACATGCCAAGTAAACTTTTGTTGGATTTGAGGAACGGATATAATATTGGAAAATTGGTTTCTCTTGATTACAACCAGAAGAAAAAAGATGGTTATCTGGTTGCAATTCCATGTCAGGAATATACGATTAATGGGGAAACTTATACGGCAATTGGAACCTTGTATGATCATTCAAAATTAGATTCTATGTTAAGTGTGAAAAGCTATAACGGGAATGCGTATCTGTTTATGCTGGATAACGACGGAAATATTACTTATACAAATCAGAAAGAAGATAAATTTTTTAGAAACTATTTTTTGTTAAAGCATTTAAAAGGAGATCAGGCTATCGCTGAGGAAGAGGCTGATTCTCTTCAAAAAAAGCTGGATGGCAGAGAACAGGGGGTAGAACTTCTGGGAAGTGACAAACCTTACTATCTGGGATACTGTCCGATAGAAAATAATAACACCATGCTGATCTGTATTGTAGAAAAGAGTGTTGTAGATAATGTACTGAAAGATTATCAGAAAACAATAGGATTTACAACATTACTCATGGCAGGTTTTATACTTTTGCTTTTTGCCGGATTATTCTACAGTATTTCCAGACGCCGTCTTGCTGATCAAAAAGCTGAATATGAAAAAAGAAATAATGAGATTCAGATACAGGCATTGAGGGAAATGCAAGTCGCCAATAAAAAACTGAAAAAGGCAAAGGACATTGCAACGGAAGCCTTGCAGACAGCTGAAAATGCAAATAAGGCGAAAACAGATTTCCTGTCCAATATGTCACATGATATTCGTACACCAATGAATGCAATTATCGGTATGACGTCATTGATCAGACATGATGCAGGCAATAAAGCGAAAGTAATAGAGTATGCAGATAAAATAGACATTTCATCACAGCATCTGTTAGGAATCATCAATGATGTTCTGGATATGAGCAAAATTGAGGCAGGAAAAACAGTTTTTAAGTATATCGATTTTTCCATCTTGGATTTTATTACAGAACTCAATACCATATTCCATTCACAGATAGACGAAAAAAACCAGACTCTTACGATCATAAAAGAAAACATCCGGCACGAGTGGGTGAATGGTGACAAGGTTCATTTAATGCAGATTTTCAGCAACTTGGTTTCTAATGCAGTGAAATACACGCAGAAAGGTGGAAAAATTCAGTTTCTGGTAGAAGAATGTGAGACAAAGTCATCTGTCTACGCAAAGTACCGTTTCTTAGTCAGCGATAATGGAATAGGAATGTCGGCAGATTTCAAAGAGACGATCTTTGATGCTTTTACCCGGGCTGAAAGTTCTGTGACTAATAAGATACAGGGAACCGGTCTTGGAATGGCTATTACCAAAAATCTGGTTGAAGCAATGGGAGGCACCATTGATGTGGAGAGTGAACTGGGACAGGGAAGCTGTTTTGAGGTTCTCATAGATCTGAGAATTGCAGAGGACAGAAAGGTTGTTTTGACAGCACAGGAAGAAATAGATGAACCGGATAGTAATACCCTGAAAGGAATGAGGTTCCTGTGTGCAGAGGATAATGAGCTAAATGCAGAAATCCTAATGGAACTGTTAAAGATTGAGGGCGCAGAGTGTATCATCTGTGAAAATGGTGAAAGAGTTCTGGAGGCATTTGAGCAGTCTGCCCCAGGGGATTATGACATGATCCTGATGGATGTGCAGATGCCTGTTATGAATGGCTATGATGCAACGAGAGCAATCCGCAGGAGTACTCATGAATTGGCAAAGACGATTCCGATCATTGCTATGACCGCCAATGCATTTTCTGAGGACATTCAGCATTCTCTGGCAGCCGGTATGAATGCCCATATTTCAAAGCCGGTTGATATGAAGACGTTGGAAAAGACGATAAGAAGAATAAAAATCGGCGGGAGGGGCACCGAAACGCAGGCCATTGAACAGTGACAAATGGATATAAAAAGCAGAAAAACATATTTAACAGAAGCAGCCTGCCGGGTTTTATCTGAAAAGATGATTCCCAGGCAGGTTTTATTTTTTGTTATTTTTTCATACTGTTTTTCCAGCTCATCAAGTCATCCGCTAAACGAAAGACTTTTAAGCTACAGGCGAACATATGTTACTGCAAAACTGTGGAGATATAACAGATATCGAAAACGTAAGACCAGAGAATCGTGGGAGCATTCCTTGTGAAATAGCTACTTTCTCTGTCACTGACAGTATGTTATAATAAAGTGATTTTGAAATGGTTAAAAGAGAAGGACTGGTACAATAATGAAAGAAAAATTTTGGAGATGGATAAAGCGATACAGGCTGGCGGGCGCACTTTTTCTCATTGGCGCGCTCACGGTTGCAGTGTACGGAAGCTTTGCCGCATATACCAATTTCAATAGTGTGAAGCGTGTTGTCTCTACTAAAAGGCAGACCGATGATAACACTATGTTCAGTTCTAATTATTTATCGCTTATGTATCCAAATGACACCTGTCCGGTCAAGAGGATTTCCCTTGTGGAAAATGATGATAATTATACATTTACAGTGTTAGTGTGTAATTATGTATGGGGTGATGAATCTCTTTATAATCCCAAGTGTATTGACTACACGCTTACAGCTCAGCTTCTTTCTACGGATGGCGGCAGTCTTCCACAGGGGTGTACTGGCGAAAACGGAATAAAGCTGAATGAACTCGGGAACAGTACCGTGTTTCATATTTTTGAGGAAAATGGAACTTGCACTATTTCGGGTCAGGCCTTGAAATCAGGTAATGCAGATCAAAAGAGTTATCAATTTACAATGCCGAAAGCCTTGAAGGATAATGTGAAAATCCAGATCAAGGCAGAACCTACAAATGATTCGATGGCGGCCGTAAATTCGCAGATTTTGGGTGCTGTGCTTTCTTTTGCGGACTATCAGGTAAATAAAAACTGGACAGGACATTTTATTGATTCCCAAGAGAAAACGCCTGATCAGTACGATGCTTTCAATTATGAGATATCTGGAAACGGAGCGGGAACTGTAACTGTTACATGGTCTGATAAACTTTTGTTAAGCCAGTGGGCTATGAAATCCGAGCCGATTTATGATAATAAAACCTCTACATATTCTTACAATTTCACAGTGGATGATTTAACAACGGTAAAGCAATTTCAGTTTTACAGAAATCCGGAGAAATTATTAGATGGGAAAAACTGGTTAGAGATTGAAAACCTGGTTACAATTAGTTTTTCGGAACAAACACAAGAGCAGCAGAAATCAAGTACTGATTTTACCGGGACAGAATAGGATTGATGAGAATGAAAAAATCTGAAAATAAAAGTTGGACAAAGCGTATAACGGCAGTAGTGCTGGCGGCTTGTATGGTATTGACCACACCAGCCTCCCTGCTTGCTGATGATATGGCCGAGGAAGGTGAAGTTCAGGCCGCAGCAGAGGATGAGTTTACAAGCGGAGATATTGAGACAGAATCCTCTGATATCTCTGAGCAATCTAAAGAAGACGGGGAAAATGAAAATCAGACGACTAATGATGGCTTTATATCTGATGAAGGTAAGTCAGATGCTTCCAATACCGATAACCAGACAGACGACACAGCGAAGGAGAATCAGAAGATTCAGTTATCTTTGCAGCTGTTGTCTGATGAGAGCGGCGAAACCACCTATGACCAGAGCTCGACTTTAAGTCTTACGCAGGCAGACAATTTATCAGAGAAAATAACCGTTAAAGATGACGATAAGATCATTAAAGTAACTGACGGAGACGGCTTAATTCTTTTGTCGAATGTAAAACCGAAAGAATATCAAGACTATACTATAAAGTTAATCACCACAGCCGGCTGGGATCTTACAAGCTCAGTAACGGTGGGTGGAACCAATGAAAACGGTGGAACAGGTGCCGGGACTACAACCAGCTATGATTTCCTGGGCTTAGGAAGTGAGACAGATCCTTATCAGGGAACCTTTCAGTTAGATGAAGATACAGCCGCCAATCAATATTCCATATCCACATCAAGAGCATTATTTAACGCTCTTTCAACAAAGGCAACATTAAGTGGTACAATCCCGTTTGGCTTTTTTGAGAATGCAATTGGTACAAAAAAACCACTTCTGGCTGAAACAATAATAGCAGGAGATGATAAAACGCTGAAGGCTGACATTGCACTTAGAAATTTGAATGGGGATAAAATATCAGAGCCTACAATTGGAGGGTTGATTGGAACCCTTGGTGCTAACGCCAGCGCAAAGATAACCTTTACAAATCAGTTTCCTAATGAACTTATGGTAACTGCAGAGAACCATACAGGCTTATTCTGCAATACAATGAAAACAGGCTCCTCTTTGACTGCTGATCTTAAGCAAAAAACCGGGTCTGTTAAAGTTGCAGCAGCTGCCAGAGAGGCGGATGCCGGTGGTTTTGTTGGTTACATGGAAGCAAATTCCAGCTTAACTGTTGCCGGATGCTCTGTGAACCAGGTTTCTTCTGATTCAGGAAATGCCGGTGGCCTTGTTGGAAACTCCACAGATGGAACTCTTTGTGTTGCTTCTACAGAAGGAACAGTTATACCTTTTACCTTTGCTGATAAGTTGACGCTTAAAGCGGCAAGTGACAAAGCAGCAGGTGGACTGGTCGGAGCATATTCTGTTGAGAACACGCAAGAGAACTCAATCAGCTATGATCTTTCCCATTATACATTTAATAACTTTACGATTTCCAGCGGACAGAATGTGGGCGGCTTATTTGGTATGCTTAATAACACCAGTGCCACAGCCTTCCAAATTTCAATTAATTTAGGCAACACCGCTAATGCATCAAATTCTGTTAACACAGCAGTTTCTGATTCAGTTACGAACTTCGGCGGACTGATTGGCAATTATCAGTCTTCTCTTATGGCAAATACCCTAAGAATTAAAGGAAATTCAGGTTCGTCCATTCAAGCTGTCTCTACAGGTGGAACAAACATCAGCGATTCCTATGGCGGCATTGTAGGAACCATATCCGGAAGTAGTTATGTTGAAATTGAAAATGTGTCTGCCTCCACAGCAGATATGAAGAAGGATCCTAAAGCCAGCTTTGGCGGCCTGGTTGGAAAAATGAACGATGGTCTGCTCAACGTTGGGAATGTAACGTTAATAAGCAGCAATGACAGTGACCTGTCATCCGATGCCGACAATGTGGAAGGTCGGGGAGGCCTGGTGGGACATCTGGTAAAGGGTGTACTGCGTATACATGGGACAACAGATTTAAGTGGTCAGAGGATTACGACGGCATACCATCATGTGGGGCAGATTGTGGGAAATAATGATGATGGACTGGTATATGCACCAGGTAATGGCAATGGTCTGAATGCAGACGGAAGCGGATGGAGTCTTACCCGTTATACCGGTGCAGATAGAGGCGGTTCTGATATCGGAAACTGGGGTGAAGTAATACGCCTTGGCGATAAACTATCTGAAGGAAGCAATGGTGTATTTACATTTGATCAAGATGTACACACGGTTCAGGTGCATAATGGAACCGGATCAGAGCTTGGCAGTGCCAATGCATTTGCGGCATATGTGCTGGCATTTGATCTTTCGAAGGCATACACAGGAGGAAGCTCCGCGGCGCTGAGCTTTGCTACCCCAATAAATGCGGCAGCATCGCAGAAAGTGACACTTACCGGAGATATTGATCTTACCGGCACCGGTATTCTGGGTATTGGTAAAGATAACATTGAGAAAGGAGTTACTGCGCAGAAATTTGCTGGAACACTGGACGGAAGCAGTCATAAGATTACCCTGGATATCGGGACGACGTATGGTGCAAATGTTTCAGGTACGGAAGACAATGCAGCAGGGCAGCTTTACGCAAAGAGGAGTGATCAGAGAGATGCACATTATAGTCTGGCGCTGATTCCGTTCGCCGGTGATGTGATAATTCAGAATCTCACAATTGCGGGAACTGTTGCCTGCAGAGTTCCTCAGAATGTAAATGAGGAAGAAAAATCAGATGATATCAGATACCCGGCATTCGTCTCAGCGGCAATCGGTTTGGCAGGCGGGATTACAGCTTTTAAAAATGTGACTGTTAATACCAAAGTATCTGTTGCAGAAGAAGCTGTTGCCCAAAAGCTCCACGTCTGGCAGGCAGGTTTCCTGGGAAGATGTGAAGGTAAGGAATTGACCTTTCAGAATTGTACATGGGGAAGCGATTCCACACTTACGGATAAACGTACTACCGAGAATCAGAGAATTGGTGGTCTGGCAGCGGAAGTGATGGGAGGTTGTGTAGTGTCGGTTGACGCTTGTACATTAAGCGGTTCCATCATATCCAAATCTGCTTCCAATGCCAAAGTCGGTGGTCTGATCGCAGTCAGCAGGGGCGAAACACAGAATGGTACTACGTCAGCAGACACAACGATTAAGATATCAAATCTTCAGGTGAACGAAGAAAAAATTAATACTAATGGTGCAAATAAAACCAGTGGTGGACTTCTTGGCTATCAGTGGAAGAATACGAATGTAGTGTTTGCAGCATCTGCGGACAATACAGCCAGCAAAAGTGGAGTCACGATTTCTGGAGCCACATTGAATGCAAATGCTCAGTTTGGCGGTCTGGTATATCAGGCAACCGGATACTGGAATGCAACCGCTGCGAACAGCATCATATTTGAAAAAAAGGAAAGTACAACAACATTTACCGGAAAATCAACGCAGGATACGCCAAGCGGTCTGCTGGTGGGAACCGGTCTGATCAAAGTGACACAAAGTGGAAAGGAAGTAGTAGAGTCTGCACTGTATCTCGAGGCAGGTACATGGGGAGATGCTTCCGACGCTGCTTATAAGATTGGCAGTGGTGCGGTAACACTTGATATCGAAAACTCAGACTACTTCGATGAACTAGTCGGTACGACAAAGAAGGATGATGCAGGAAACAGCAATGCAGTAGTTTCTCTGGCAGTGCGTGCTGGGGATGGAACAGCAGAGCTTATTGATACAGAAGGTACAGGGAAAAATACCTATACCGGACAGTTAGGCAATTATAAAAATGGAAATACAAGATACTACTACAATCTGGACAGTTACAGGAAGAATAATCCGACTTTGAATTTGGATAGTGTCACATCACCGGAAGATATGGTGCTCTGGAGTGACGCACAGTATGCGGCAGTAAATATCAGAGGCTATTTCAGGCAGGGAGATCGGACAGATGTCACGATCACCGGTCCAATTGACCTGAAGGGATATTCCTACTATCCGGTGACACCGCTGGGAGCAGTGAATCTTGGAACGAATCAGACGCCGACCAGTCTGAATTTTGATTATGATGGCATGAATGCACAAGAGACGAAAAGTAAAAATAAACCACTGTCAGATTCTGACCATCAACATTATTTGATGCAGCATGGATTATTTTATCATACCACTCACAACATAGCGGTAAAGAGTACTTCTTTTTCAGGAACGGTAGGAAAGGAAAGTACAGCAGAGACCGGTTCCTACAGTTCCGGTGCATTGATTTATGGAAGCGTAATCGGTGATCCGGTCAGCAATATCGTTGAAATCAGCCTGAATAATGTGACACTGGCTGGAATTCGTGTGACAGAGATAACAAAAGATGGCGCAGCTTATGCACCGCTTCTGATTAATCGTATGGATCAGGCAGTCAAATTAACTGTAAATGCGCTTTCTACAGGAGAAGGTTATACGACAGGAGAAGGATCTGGTAAGACAACAGCTTATGCAGCAAGCAGTCTGATCGGTAAAGTCGGCAGTGCGACGGCAACGAAGCTGACTCTTTCATTTTCCAATATTGCACTGGATGGACGTCTGAAAGAGGATGCATCGAAGTCTACATCCGTTTATAACAATGGGAATGTGACGGTTGACTATCATACAACCCATACAATATTTACCAGGGCAACTCTTTTAGAATCCTTTATGTATTCTTCAGAAGGTACCGGTACGTATAATTTCAACAGTACGGATGATAAGGTCACTTACGGTGTAGAATTGACGAATACAGGAACGACCGGACGCAATCCGGATAAACAGTATCAATATTATGACGGTGACAGCTATATCACAGATGAACAGGGGAAAAATGCCAATGAAGCATATGTGAAATCAAGATATAGCAGCTCGAATTTTATTCGCTACGTCTATACACAGCAGAATATTACAGAGAGCAAGTATGAGCTGGATATTAATCAGAAGACAACCGGTCTTCTGAAAGGATGTGGAACGTATGGAGATCCGTATATTATTGAAGATGCACATCAGCTGAGTTCACTGGCAGCCTATATTCTGAATCCGGGCAGTGTTTCAAAATTCCAGGCAATTTTCAATTCAAAAGTATTGGAAAATCAGACACAGACTGCAGAAGGATATCATCTCCAAAATGGTGCGAACAGTGATGCAACAGGAACAGATATTACTTACACCTGGGAGAACGGAGCCTGGAAGAGCGAGAACGGGAATGCAGCTGATACGGAAAAAGCAACGAATTATCTGCTGAATGCATATTATAAGATTGATAAGGATATTACTTTGTCAGCAGAAAGCTTTGGCGGACTAGGTACGAAGGAGAAGCCGTTCAGCGGAGTCATTGTAGGTGCCTCTCAGAACACTACAGTTGCCTTGACAGGAACTAATGAGAATAAAGACAGCTTTGGAGGTCTGATTGCATATAGCCGGGGAAGTGTCGTAAAAGATCTGATCGTGGATTATTCACGGGCAACGATCACCATGCAGGCAGAAAGTCTTCCGGGGACCAGCAGAAATCCGTTTTTTGGCGGTGTAGTTGGTTACTGCATGGGCGGGGATACAATCATTGGTCATGTGTCAGTAAATTATGTTAAAAATTCCGTGACGTTCAGTGGAACTTATCCACAGACGATCGCAGCAGGCGGCTATGTAGGTCTGGTCGGCGGTGCAACCCATGTCACAGTCCCAGTCACAGAAAAAGACAATGACTACGAAAAGACCGGTGGCGGCGTGGTGTTCCGAAATATGGATGACACATCCAATACCTTTACGACAACGTGCGCAGATGCGGCAGCGGCCAATAAAACAGTGAATATGATAACTACTTCTGGCACAGCCGATGGAAAAACGACATCAGATGGTGGCAAGTATTTTTACCGTAATCCTTATGTAGGACGTGTACTGGATGGCTATGCCTGTGCGGAAGGATGCACGGTAAATAACACGGATAAAAACTATACCATTCCGACTTTGACAGCAGGAACAAGTGACCTTCAGGTAAGCGATGCAAGTGGAAGCCTGAATGTTACGGTAACCTCTGCCCAGGGATTGTGGCTACTTTCCGCGATTGTAAACAGCGGCGCAGGGGCGATGGACTCAGGTGGCAGTTACACCGATGTGGACAAAGTCGTAGATGCTTATCAATATGGTAAACCACGTACTGCATCCTATGAAGGAATTGGAACAGTGACAGGTGCTGCGAATCTTACGGATGAAGCTTATTGGGGCGGAGTTGCAAGTGCTGCAGGCAGCGATACGGCAAAGAATCGCGTGTCCTATCTGGTGAAGAATTATACCATAGGAACAACAGCGGCTCGTTTGGCTGGGAAAAGTACTTCGGCTGATACCAATATTCCGGTTATGCTCACATTTGCAACAGACAGCATAAATATGAGCAGCTACGGAAATGGTTTCCGGGGAATCGGTTCCAGCTATGGAAATAATAAGAATGTTTGGCATAGTGACTGCAGTATTCCTGAAGTATATCGCCGCAATCTGGTAATTAAGAGCATAAATGCTGATCGGAATGCAGACACGGTGATTACATTAAATATGAATCAGAATGATTATCATATGGAATACAGCAATGGTGCGTGGCGAAATCAGGGTGCCGGACTGTTTGTGGATTTTCACTTTACAGATGGATGTAAGGTAAATCATCTTAAGATATCAGGAAACATTAAGCTTGGATTATTTGATGAAAAGGGTACGTTAACGTATGTGAAAAAAGGAGACAAGGATATGCATATTGGTGTGGGCGGTTTTGCTGCAAGAACGGCCAATTCCGCTGGTACGGTATCCTTTGATGGTCTTCATCTGGAAGACATAAACGTGTATGGTGGGACTATGACGGGTGGAGCCATTGGTTATATCGATGGATATAGTGAAAAGAGAAGGAATGTATCCTTTATCAACAACTGGACGATTCAGAACGAAAATGTAACAAAATGGGTTAATTACGATGGAAGTACAGGTGGATTAGTAGGCTGGAATGTAGGGCATGGTCAGTTGACGATTACTGGAAATGAAGGCGGTTCTGAAAATGTGAAAAATGTGAATCAGTTATCGGTTACTACACATGCGCAAAGCTTTTCTACAGCTGCTGCTGGTGGTCTTGTGGGCGCAAATGATTTCAGTTCCGTAAAAGTAGAGAATGTAAGCGCACAGAATTTGAGTGTTTCAGGCAAGAATCTGCGAGATCTTGGTGGTTTGCTGGCATCAGGAAGAAGAGCTGGTACGTTCGAAGTGAATAAATGTTCCCTTACTTCTATGAAGATTACGCTAGAGATTAATTCCAACCAGAAATCTTCAAGTGCCTGCACGGGAGGAATTATTGGATATCACGAAAGACCACTGACGATTAAAGAAGTAGTGATTACGTCGGATTCGGTCATCAATGGTCAGCAATTTACTGGTGGTTTCGTAGGCTACTCAGCTGTCGATGTGACGATTCGTGACAGCAGTGAAGAGAATCTCAATATTAAGACAGATATGAACTGGATCGGTGGATTTATTGGATATGTCAACCCGAACAGAACAGCCACATTCCGAAATTGTCAGGAAAAAAATGTGAACATTCTTGGACGATATACAGGTGGTCTTGTCGGAGCTATGGATGGCAGTATACAGGCATCGAATATGGAATTTTATAACGTGACTGGAGTAACTTATAATAAGGATAATGGATACGCAGCATTGTTAGTTGGTAATACGGAAAACAATACTACGAATAAGTACAGTAACAAAGTCAATGGATATAATCTGTTAGCAAAGAATTGTAAATTTGGTTATAATAACAAAGCAAAGATAGACGAGTTATCGACTGCAAGTATCCAAACAATAAATACGTCAGGTTTTTGGATTGGTAAAGTCGGCGTAAATGGCAAAATCAATCTGGTAGCGGTTGCAGTTCAGGGGGATGTCTTTCCGCAGAATGATATCGGTATAAAAAATGGAACTGCTGCGATCATTTATGCAGATGCATTCGTGGACCAGACTTATAAGCCGATCAATTCCACAGACAAACCATCTTCATCTGCCAGCCCGTGGCTGGATGTTAATCCGAAGAGCGAGGTGCCTTTTGCGGACGGAACAGTTATGACAGGTAATGGTGTGGGAATTGTAGCTGATAGCACTACAACTGCCAAAAGTATATTAAACAATATAAATACGGCTGCTGCTGACCGTTATTGGAATTTACAGGAATCTGCGAATCAGACAGATCCTACATACAAAAGATTTTCACAGTTTTTAGATTCAAAAAACGATGCCTATGTGACGACGTACATGAGCGAGGAAAGTACAACCACAACAGTTGATAAAAACATTGATTTCCCGGTGCTTGTTGTAAATAATACAGCAGATGTGGATTCCCTTCTGTGGAATTACATAGCCGCAATGACAAATGTAAAAGACGGTGCTGAAGTCAAAACACAGATAAAAGGCATCACGGCAACCACTTATCGGTGGAACAATTCAGGCAAAACAGGCACCTTTCAAGCAAAGGATGATGCCAGCCTGCGCATAAGTACTGAAAAGAAAATATCCATCGTCCCCAATGCTTACGATAACCAGAACAGCCAGTTTACTTTGCTGGATGTAACTTATGCAAATCCTACAGATGAAAAGGCAACTCCCTTTCATCTGTACATTCCGGTATTGGTGAAAAAGGTTCTCTACATCAGCTTTAAAGCAAGATTTCTTGCCGGAACAGATTACTGTGTTTCTGATTATCCTATGAATGATACTTCTGCCAATCATTATGCTACAGCAGGCTTTGACGAACCACTGACTGCTTATCTGGAATACAGCTATGAAAAAGAAACAGACTGGCAGTCCATGGTGGATAACGGAGAGAATCTTTTGTGGTATTATGATAAGATTTTGGATCTGGCAGCAGGAAGCTCACAAGGTGAGCAAACGCTTCTTCCAGCGGGAACGCGTCTGACATTGCTTGACAGACAGACCATGCAGTATTATACCTGCACAATGACTGGAACTGAAAACATCCATAGTTTTAATCTTGCCAGTATGACAGTGCCAGACAGTGCATCCAAAACAGATGGCTCCGCAAAAGCGTTTACTCCGGTTTCCATCTGTGATCTGCTTGACTTAACTGCTTCTGCTACAGATTCTTCATCTAGCGATGGCAAGACCTGTTATGTGGAAGAAGCAGATCCCCAAAAGGCTACTGTAAAGGCTGCCCTTTCGACAGATAGCAAAGAAATCAAGTATTTCCGTGTAGCAGGGGATGGTGATACTGATGCTAAAAAATATCATATCACAGTTCCGGACTCTTCCAAAACGAAAGCTAGAACTGAAGGGTATTACCTGACGATTCAGGTACCTACAACCCAAGGCTATTCTGTTATAAACAACCGGTTAAACTATGGAACCTTTTCCCATAAAGAGGGAACCCTTCCGGCAGCCATTACATCTAGGGCAGAAGAAGCAGGCTCTAGCTATGTTGTGTATAATGGTGTTGAACAGACATCTTTCAAAATTACTACCAGCCGCATTCATAATGGCAAAGAAATGGGTGATACAATTATGGAAAGCGGTGACAGCATAAAGATACGTCTGGAAAGCAAGCTGAAGCTAACAGAAGCTGGAAAGGGAAGATTTAATACTCTTGGTCCTTCCCAATTCTATCATGAATTTGATATCAGCCTGAAGGAATATCTGAAAAATCAAACTGCATATGGCGCAATTGGTACGGAGCTAGTAAGCTATACATACACATTGTCAGGGAAAGGTTTGGATTATACAGAAAAGAAGGATACATTATCAAATGCAGCTGAGCTTGAAACCCTGACACTAAAATATGGAAGCATTGAGCTGAAAAAGGCATTAGAGACTGCAGAGAATGATTCTTCGGCAGTAACAGTTACCGCAGATATTACCCTTACTTATGCCGGAACCGATTATTTTCCGGCAAGAAATACATCAGATGATGCGGATAACAGTGGTATTACAGCTGTAGGTATATCACGGATTGCCAACACTTCGATTCAACTGCCTATCACAGGAAATAAGAAAGATATAGAAGATAAGAATCGCTATTATATTACCAATTTATCCAAAGCGATTCTGAAATATTCTACAGTAGACCAGACTGGCTCAAAGGATACCACCAAGCAGCTGGGAATCAACCCCAGTGATACGGCAAATAATCGCTCTGACATTATCTATACAAAGGCAGATTATGATTATTCCAACGTAGACGCTGCAATCCTTGAAAAGGCGACAAGCATTCGTTATAAAATGCAATTGTTCCAGAAGAACTCTGATGGAATTTACGATGAAACGGCTCTTTTACCAATTACATCTTATCTTCCTGTTATGTTTAAAGAAAATACACAGAAGTCTTCAGTAAATGAGGAAACGTCATATCAGTGGGAAGAGAGCTTTAACAGGAATGCTTCCGGACTTTTAAGCACACGTTTTCGTTTTTCTCCGCTTACCGGAGCGGAATTTGAAGAGAAAGGCTACACCTATGCAAACTATAGAGTGCGCCTGACAGTGGTGCTTCTGGATAAAGATGGAAAAGAAATTGCAGATACAACAGCTACAGATTATATCATCTATACAAATGCCCGGATTTATCAGGAAATTTTAAACAAAACATGAGGTGAAGCAGGATGCCAGGGAAAAAGAAAAAAGAGGAATTAACGCCTGAGGAATATAGACAAAAAGCCAGAAAGGAAATGCAGGATTTAAAAAATCAGTGGAAGATTTTTTTTAAAACCGGTTTCATTATGCTTGCAGCCTTAATTGCCATAATCGTTGCCAGTATTGCATGGTTTGTTTCCAATAATAAAGTAGATTCTACAGGGATGAATATCCGGGCAGCAGGCAGCGAGTTTGACCTCGCTGCCTCCATAAAAAATGCTGAAAGTACAAATGGTATTTATGATAATCTGCTATCGGTTCCAAATGGAGAGAAGAACAAGGAATATTCGGTCACTAGCGAAAGCCATACAGCTATCAGCTGGGCAATCACAGATGACAGCAATCTGAGAAATGAAAAAGACAAAAGCCTTGGAATCGAACCTGGCTCCAGCGGAAGTATAACCTTCTATATAATTCCTCATAAAAACGGGGCACTGAACGTATCCTTGACGCTTTCACTTACCGGATACACCTTAAAGAATACCGGAACAGAATTAACGTCAGAATCCTTGACTGATATTAAAGCAGATGCCCAGCAGTTGTTAGAGGGACATATTCTTTTGTTTGCCGGATACGATGAGAAAAAGAATTCCTATAAAGGATGGATATCCCAGGACGGGGATCCATGGAGCATGAGCCTAGATAATTCTTCGCTGTCCCAAAAGGAGAATGGAGAACTGATCTGGAGCATTAAGGATGCCAAAGCAGAGAACGCTTATCCGGTTACGGTTTACTGGATCTGGCCGGAGCTTCTGGAATCCTATTTGTTAAAAAAAGAGTCCTATACCGGAACCCGCCCGCTGCTTTTTCCGGCAGAAAAAGCTGAAAGTGCTTCCGACAGCAATCTGGAAGCTCTTCCATCAAAGCTGTTTGCTAAAATGTGTAAAGGATTAGATGAAAGTTCTGGCAATTCAGGTAATTCAAATCGCTATTTACGCTGGGAAACAGAAGAAGCTACTGTTACGGTAGATACTCTTAAACAGATAAGAAATAGGTATAACTCTGCTCTTTACGGAAATGTAGCTGCGTACTACGATTTGGCAGACCAGTATATTGGAAGTAATGTCCAGTATGTAAAGCTGACATTGAATGCCAGATGATAAAGATTAAGATTGAGGTGGTAATGATATGAAACAGAAAAACCGCGCTGTATTTGCTGCGGTGCTTGCGGCTCTTGCTCTTCTGGCAGTGCCTGTTCTGGCATGGCTTTATATGCAAAGAAGCATGGAAACGATCACAAAAATAAATATGCCCAATGCCCTTCTCATCGGAGCCGGAGATGCAAAGCCAATCCAGCAGCTGGAGCTTGGAAACATTGATGTTTCCGAAACCAGTAACTATAAAGATGTAGTTTTTTGTGTATACAGCGAAAAACCTGGTATAAAGTATTACCTTCAGCTGGCACATACCACAAATATAGGATTTAATTATGAAATATATAAAGCTGAATTATCACCACAAGATGAAGGACTTAGTTATCTTGGCAAAAATTATAAAAAGGGAAATCTTTTGGAAGGCGATTACTTAAATAAAGAACCTAACACCGGCTATGCCACAGATACGTATCATGCAATTACATATCCGGATAGCAACGGTAATCAAACCGGCTCCTATGACAAGGTCCAGACATCCGCAGAGCCTCTTTACTGGAAGTCAACTAATGAGGAAGTTCTTCCTAATGAAAAGGATGCCACCGGCTACTATGTAACGTATTATATTTTGCACATCAAATGGGATGAAAACGTCAAGAACAACAAAGAAACAGATATGATTTATATTATGGTGGGATAAGTATAATGTACTGGCTACTATTCAGAGGTATGTATAAGTCATTGTAAAAATGACGAAATTTATTTTGTGGATAACCATTTGCGGCAGGAAAAACTGTGTTTATACTTTTCCTCAAGAAAGAGAGGCTCACTTATGGATATTGATTTTAAAGAAGAGCTTAGAGAACGTGATGAACCTCTTGCTGGTTATCTCATGTCCGGCTAACCTCTGAATAGTAGCAGGAGTTTGTTTGATTCAGTTAGAAACCGCTGTACAAGACAGCGGTTTCTAAGTTAATTCAATTTAATTAAAAAGTTATACGTAATTCCCTGCTGCAATTCAAAATTATTTTCTGCGCAAACAGCTTCTTCACCATCAGCAGCATAATATATTGCAGCAATCGCTTTATCACAGTTCATAGCGTAACGACCTGTGATGCCCGGAACCGACCGGACCATAACCCACTTCTTTTGGTTTTCAAGTATTACAGAAGTCATTTCTGCTGTTTTTATCTCAATTGGGTCATTTTTTCCAAAATCAATGCTTCCATCAGCATTATATACCATTCCCGTAGAATTATCTTTTACTGTAATATGATAAGTCCGGTGTACAATCCCTTCTGTATCACTGGCATCTTCAAAACTGGCAGAAAAATCATAACAGGTATCTGTTTGATCCACTATTTTCTCTGTACCATCCGAGTATACAAGCATTACAGAATATATGTCAAGATCATTCACATAGTCTAAAAATTCAACTGGGATCGTTTCCGCATCCGGATCAATATTTAAGGCAACAGATGTAAGTGTTGGCGCTTCGCTTACTGTCTCACTGTCAGTTGCAGGTTCCTGAGTATTGATATCCTCTGTACTGATATCTTCTGTACTGTTCTGCCCTTCAGCATCTTCTGGCACTGCAGATGTAAACCCGTCATCACTTTCAAAAGTTGATAACTCTTTGGCAAAAACCACCTTATCCGAAATCTTGCTTCCCCAAGGTATGGCAGCAACACCAATGGACAATAAAGCCACTCCAAATCGAAGAACTGTCTTTCTTTTCACTGTCATTCAACTCCTAAAACTTGATAATTACGATGATAATAGCACTTTTTGATGTTTTTTGCAAGAAGCTTAACGGTGATAACAGGGACGGAGTTTCAGCTTTTTCAAACATCTATATCCAAATCCCCGATCAGGAGGAATGTCATTCAGACCAAATCTCTTGACCGGGGATTTTGTCGAAAAGAACAGGTTGAAGCTAGTTGCCGCACATGCTATCCTATAACCAGAAAGGAACCATTTTACATCACAAAAGATAAAAACGTTCTCACGTTAATCAGGATAAATCGGTACAATCCGACAGCGTACATCAGACAAGACCCGAAAGCAGGGAATTACATAAACTGGAGGATCTTAACCGATGCACGACAAATCAATCTCGGATAAAAAAATCCAGTGGCATCCGGGGTTCTACGCAGCAGCAGAGATCGAGCTGCGCCAGAACCGGGCTGATCTGGAATATCACCGGGAATACAACCTAAGCAAGAAACCCTTACAGATCGATCTCCTGGTAATAGAAAAATTAAAGGATGTGCAGATCCAAAATGAGATCGGAAAAATATTCCGGAGATATAATATCATTGAATACAAGTCACCGGACGATGGGCTGACAGTGGATGATTTTGTAAAAACATTGGGATGCCAAAGGTATTATTGTAGACCAGTGTATTGAAGATTATGGAAGTGGCCTTAATTACAATCGTAAAAAGTGGAACGAATTATTAGATGAAGTGATGGAACAAAAAATCAAAACCATAATCGTAACTCACAAAGATAGATTTATCAGATTTGGTTACGACTGGTTTGAAAAATTTTGTGCGAAATTCAATACGATCATCGTGTTAGTGAACAATGAAGAACTATCACCACAAGAAGAACTCGTGCAGGATATTGTTTCAATACTCCAGGTGTTCTCTTGCAGGTTGTACGGACTTCGTAAGTATAAAAAACAAATAGAAAGGGATCCATCATCTAAAACCTGTCACTGCTGTGGCGCTGTCAAAAAAGATTTAAAGCTTTCAGATAGAATATTCAAATGCAGTTGCGGTTATGTCGAAGACAGAGATTTCAATGCTGCACTTAATTTGAGAGATGCAATAACTTACGAAGTTGCATAACTAAAACGCAAACGTGAGTATGTACCGAAGGCTATTTTCGGGAATTTACGACTGTGGAGTGTACAAGAACCTGTGAGTAGATATGATTTCGGTCAATCAAAAACATACACGGTGAAGCAGTAAGTAGAACTCGTGAGAGTCTACGTTATCTCGATGCGAGTATATTTACACACATTTTGAGTGGCAGTTGGAAGATGCACATAAAGAAGGCGAGCGCAAGGGAGAGAACCGTCTTAATGTACTCTATAACCGCCTGGATCGGGATGGCCGAAAAGAAGACATATTCCGAGCAATGAAAAATCCGGAGATACTGCAGAAACTTTTCAAAGAATATGGAATGAAATAGTATAATCATAAATATCCGGGATATGTGGCTTTTAGAAGTTCATGGATTCCGGATATTTATATATAAATTAACAGAAAATAATAAAAAATACAAACAAATAGTAAAATATAAAAACATAAAACAAATAATAAACAAAAATATTAATATGAAAATACAAAAATGTATTGACAAAACAACACAACAGTGTTATTATAAGACCATCAAAAAGAACAAGAGATAAAACAAAATCAAAAAAATAAGAAATTCATTCAATTCATAGCATAGATGCACATGAAAGGATGAAGATAAGAAAGGAAAAGGTGATTCCAGTGGGAACATAATAAACAACTTCATCAATATGAGAGTGACAGGAACCGGATTTCCTGCAAGAAAGACCTGATACATATCACATAATGATATCCCTTAAGAAATACATCAGTTTCTCTCATAAGATATAAATAAGAACCTCTTAAATCTTACTTATATTTTAACATCAGTTAAAATGAGAGAAATCAGAAACATAAGGAATTCAGTATTTCAGGTATTATAGAATCGGTAACTCATATTGAACAACTGTCACACACCTGGTACAAAGATTTCAGGAAATATGTAAAGAAATATTTCCCGAAAGAGTAAAACCCTCAACTCACCGGTTTGTTGGAAAGAAGAGATTCCAGAAACAGAAGTGAAGATGAGAACGATACTTTGAAAAGCATATCAGCAACATCAGGATATGGTTTGAAGCTTTGCATCAGAAGAATATCTGATAGGATATTATAATAGAAGTAATCGGGAAGGAACTTTTTTCTCAGGATACTTTATCAGAACTGCAGAGGAGAAAATCCCAACAGGTCGATTTGAATCAGCAGATCATAAGGTACAGAGATGACAAATGGTTTTGAATTTAAGAAGTTAAGTTCAGAATTATTTAGGAAACAGAAAAAAGTGTAACCACCGCAATTCTTCAAAAAATAAAAAGGAAATCGAACCTCGGATTAATTGATTTCCAAATCTATAAAACTTTCTAAATAATCGAACAGATATAATTTATATATTGATCGTTTATGAGCAGGAAATAAATAATACGAAGGAATAGAAAAAGAAAAAATTATAAAAACTTAATACAGAGAATCGGAATTATTTTATCAGGTATATAAAATCATAGATTTCGATTATTAAATAAGAAATATAACCAGAAAACTCGATTCGAAAGAATGAAGAGGAAGAAAAATTGAATAACGAAGAGTGTTGAGACGGTCATCATTTTTTGAAACTGTTAAAGTAAAAAAAGTGATGACCGTCTCGTTGTGAATTTATAAAATATATTTACCGGTTGCCATTAAAATTATCATCAGTTATACTTCTGTGAGAAAGGAAGTAAGCTGTAAATGTATAATAATCAAATTGAAAAAAATATTTTGTATGAAGACAGAGATATTCTTGTCTGCAGAAAACCATCGGGAATGCCGGTACAGGCAGCGGGGATAGGAACCATGGATATGGAAAGTGCTTTGAAGAATTATCTTGCACAGAAGAATCCCGGAAAAATGCCGTATCTGGCGGTGATCCATCGCCTCGATCAGCCGGTAGAAGGAGTTCTTGTTTTTGCGAAAACATCCGGTGCAGCGGGAAATCTAAGCAAGCAGATTATGGCCGGGGGCGCAGGGAAGTATTATCTGGCAGTAACAGAAGGGAAGCCGGAGAAATCAGAGGGTACACTTACTGATTATCTGAAAAAGAACGGAAGGGCCAATATATCACAGATAGTACCTTCCAATACACCGGGGGCGAAGAAAGCAATTCTTCATTATAAAGTACTGGATCAGAAGGAAATCAATGGAAAGATCCGTACACTTCTTAAGATCAAACTGGAAACAGGCCGCCATCATCAGATCCGTGTGCAGCTTTCACATGCAGGAATGCCGCTTCTTGGTGACCGAAAGTACAATCCGTCAGGGGAGAGAGGTGTATCCCTGGGATTATGCTCTTGCGGCCTTGAGTTTAAGCATCCGAAAACAGGGAAGCAGATGAAGTTCGAAACAGAGCCTCAGGGCAGCGCATTTCTGGATTTTGTGAAAAAACTGTAAAAACTCTGGACGGAAATACGAAAAAGTGTATAATGTAAAAAGCGAGTAACCAAATGTAAGATTTTTGTAAAGTATACGTTACTGTGGACGGATAAGAGAGGCCATGAAGAACAGTAACCAGCGAGGAAGAGGAGATTACAATGAAAAGAGTTGCAGTAATGTCAGTGGCCTTGTTGGCTGCGGCGACTCTGCTGACAGGATGTCAGAAGGAAGAAGTAGAGAAGCTAGTTGCACCGCTTGTTGCAGATGTCCAGGAGACTCCTGAAGCACAGGAGATGGAAGAAGAGAAGAATCCGGCGATTCCTGAGATCGATGACAGCCTGTCGATTGAGGCAGGAGCGAGGATCGCAGTTGTGAGTAAGAGTACGAAGGGTGAATTCTGGGATAAAGTAAAAGAAGGAATGCAGGCTGCTGTCAAGGATGTGAACGCAGCTTATGGTTTTAAGAAAGATGACCAGATCACAATGACCTTTGAAGGACCGGACAATGAAGAGGACGTAGAGAGCCAGATCAATACACTTGATGCAGTTATTGCGGAGAATCCGTCCGTTGTATGCCTTTCTGCCGGGGATATGGAATCCTGCCAGGCACAGCTTGAGGCTGCCAGGGAGAACGGAATCCCGGTGATCGCTTTTGATTCCAATGTCAGCGATACGAAGCTGGTGAAGGCTTTTCGCGGAACAGATAATGTGCAGATCGGTAAATATGCAGCGTATAAATTGGGAAGTGCCATTGGAAAAATGGGAAATGTAGCTGTTTTTGCAGCACAGGAGAAGACTCAGAGCTCCCAGGAACGTGTACAGGGCTTTCTGGATAACATTGCGAACTACACAGATATCAAGGTTGTTGAGACAATTTATTCCGATCAGGTTGATGATATGAAAGCAGCCATGCAGGAAGTTCTTGATAAATACCCGGCACTGGATGGTGTTTTCTGCACCAATGCCGATGTATCGGAGATGTTCCTGTCTGTGAATAAAGATACAGGTGATAATAAGGTTGCCATGGTTGGCGTAGATGCAACCAGCAAGCAGCAGGAAGCGGTTAAGAGCGGAGACGAACTTGGCATTCTTTCACAGAATCCTTATGCAATGGGATATCAGACCATGTGGGCTGCGATCCAGGCAACAGCACCTAAGAAAGAAGTAAAAATTGAGAAAAAAGTTCTGCTTGACCCGGCGTGGATCGATGCAGAGAATATTGAAAGCGAAGATTACGCAAATTATATCTATAATTAAAAGATAACCGGAACAGCTACATAAAAGAGTCATCTGTCAGATAAAGACGCAGAAGAGGTTTTTATCTGGAAGATGATTCTTTTTTTATGTATAAAAATAAAAAACACGAACAGAATAAATAAACAAAAAGTCTCTGCAAAACGGCAAAAATATAACAAAATCGACGATATTTTAACGGAAAATAAATTATAAATATAACAATTGCATAAAAATATTGTTTTACAGATACAATTATGGTACAATTTGGATATGCAGAGAGGCGGTGATCAGATGATCCAGGAAACGATCAAGGCAGTGAAAGAAGCGGAGGCTAAAGCACAGCAGAAAATAAAAGATGCATCCGTTCGTGCACAGAGTATCGTCAGCGAGGCTGAGAAAGAGGCGGAGGAGATTATCAGAAAGGCGGAGACAACCGCTGCCGGACAAGCGGCATCTGATATGAAAGCTGCTGAGGAGCGTGCACACAGTACAGAGAACACTGTCGATGAACAGGTAAAGGAGGAACTTGCAGCTTTGAAAAAGAAAGCGGAGTCGAAGCGTGAGCAGGCGATCCAGGCAGTAATGGACAGTTTGTTCTGAGAGGGGGAATGCGAAAATGGCAGTATTGCAGATGCAGCGAATCAGTATCTGCGCAATGAAGAAGAACCGTAAGGCCATATTGGAAGAATTGCAGTCGCTTGGAGTTCTGGAGATCGATGCGGCAGAGCTGGATCCCGATCTTGAGACCATGGATACCATGAATGCCAGGCTGCTTTTCGAAAAGAATGCATCCCTATGTGACCAGGCAATTATGATTCTGGATGAATTTTCACAGGAGAAGGAATCTATGCTGGCTTCACTGGCCGGCAAGCCTCTGGTCGGGAGGAAGCAGGAGCAGGAAGTCATTGAGAATCAGGAAGAAATACTGAAGGCAGCCAGGGAGATCCTGGAATACAGGAAGCGTCTTACAGAGAACAGTGCAGCTGTTATTAAGATCGAGCAGCAGGAAGCTGCGCTGGCACCCTGGATCGCTCTGGATATTCCAATGAATTTTTCCGGAACAGAGTTGACAGCAGTACTGATTGGAAGTATCGACGGGAATGTGACACGTGACCAGGTATATACCCGGCTTGCAGCAGATGCACCTGATCTGGAAGCTTTTGATATTCAGGAGATTTCGTCAGATGCCGGAAAGCTTTGTCTGGCTGTTGTATGTCTTAAGTCTCAGGCACAGCAGATGGAAGAGGCTCTTCGTATGCAGGGATTTGCAAGACCTGCACAGCTGGTTTCCGAAGTACCTGCACAGGAACTTCAGAACCTGAAGGATGAAGTGGAACGTATCCATAAAGAAACAGGCAGGATACAGGAGAAGATCCGCAGCCTTCATACTCATAAGAATAACCTTCAGCTTGTTTCGGATTATTTTCGGATCCGTGCACAGAAGTACGAAGTATTGGGCCAGCTCCGCCAGTCAGCGAGCACTTTTTTTGTGACCGGA
The DNA here is from genome assembly GCF_056504635.1 of Blautia sp. HA8986. Taxonomy (NCBI): domain Bacteria; kingdom Bacillati; phylum Bacillota; class Clostridia; order Lachnospirales; family Lachnospiraceae; genus Blautia; species Blautia sp. HA8986. Next base: position 2,253,165 of record NZ_JBWLUQ010000001.1, on the reverse strand, counting down.
TATATTCCGAAGAAACAGGTTCCGTCAATAGAGAAACGGCTTACGGAGAAATACGATATTGTTTTTGAAGCAGAAGATGCTGATGGAGAGGGTGTTCCGGTTGTCCTTAAGAATGGTAAATTCGGAGCAGCAGGAGAAGGAGTTCTGGCAGCTTTCGGTCTTCCAGGCAAAGGAGAGATCGATCCGTCAACGATCATGACAGCATGTTATGTATTCCTCTTCGGACTGATGTTATCAGATGCAGCGTATGGACTTATTGTTTTTGCAGTATGTCTGGGAGTGCTTCTGAAGTTCCCCAGAATGGAGAGCGGAATGCAGAAATCTATCAGGCTTTTCATGTACTGTGGATTGTCCACTTTGTTCTGGGGCGTGATGTTTGGCGGATATTTCGGAGATTTCATAGATGTATTTTCAAAAGTATATCTGCATAAACCGGTCACAGTGAAGCCGGTATGGTTTGCACCGCTGAATGAGCCGATGAGACTTCTGGTGTTCTCCATGCTTTTTGGACTGATCCATATGTTCCTTGGAATGGGGCTGAAGGGTTATATGCTGATCCGTGATAAAAAATATCTCGACTTTTTCTGTGATGTAGTGCTCTGGTTCATGCTTCTTATGGGACTGATCCTGATTTTTATTCCGAGCAGCATGTTCCGTTCTATCTCACAGATGGATCTGAATCTTCCGGCAGCAGTGGTACAGATCGGTAAATGGATGGCGATCATCGGTGCTGTTGGAATCCTTTTCATGTCAGGAAGAGATAAGAAGAATCCGTTTCTGAGACTGGCTCTTGGAGCCTACGATCTTTATAACATTACAGGCTGGGTAAGTGATATCCTTTCCTATTCCAGACTTCTGGCTCTGGGACTTGCCACCGGTGTTATCGCATCGGTTATGAACCAGATGGGAAGTATGCTGGGAGACAGTATTTTGGGATGGATCGTATTTATTCTTGTATTTGTGATTGGTCATATATTTAATCTTCTGATCAATCTTCTGGGTGCGTATGTGCACACCTGCCGATTACAGTACGTGGAATTTTTCGGCAAATTCTTTGAGGGCGGGGGAAAAGAGTTCCACCCATTCCGCGAAAATACAAAATATGTAGATATTAAGGAGGACTAATATTATGAGTGGTATCGTTTGGGCATTATTGGGAGCAGCAATTTCCGTGGCTCTTGCAGGTATAGGTTCTGCTATCGGTGTTGGTACAGCCGGCCGTGCAGCTGCTGGTGTTGTAACAGAAGATCCGGATAAATTCGCAAAAGTTCTTCTTCTGCAGCTTCTTCCCGGTACGCAGGGTATTTACGGACTTCTGGTTGCATTCCTTGCACTTTCCAAGGTTGGTATCCTGGGCGGCGGTGTTGCTGATATTTCCCTGGAAACCGGTCTTATGATCTTTGTGGCTTGTCTCCCGATCGCCATCGCAGGTCTTCTTTCTGCGATCCATCAGGGTAAGACCTCTGTAGCTTCCATCGGTATCGTTGCCAAGAAGCCTGAGCAGTTCGGTAAAGCGATGCTTTTCCCGGCAATGGTTGAGACATATGCGATTCTGGCTCTTCTGATCTCCATTCTTGCAGTCAGCGGAATTCAGGTTTGATTTATCAGGAGGGGCAGAGCATGACAGGATTAGAGAAGATGGTGAGCCAGATTCTTGAAGAGGCCGATGCTTCTGCAGCTGTTACGATCAGTGATGCGGAGAAAAAAGCCGCGGAGATCCTGGATGAAGCCGGAAAGAAAGCAGATGAGATCCGGCAGCAGCGGGAGGAACAGTCCAGGGCAAAGGTAAAAAGTTATGACGAGCGTACAGCTTCTGCGGCAGATATGAAGAGACGTACCGCAGTTCTTGCTGCCAGGCAGGAACTGATCGGAAGTGTGATCGCAGATGCCTGTGAACGTGTGAAGAATCTGGATGAAGAGAAATATTTTGAGATCCTTAAAAATATGGCTGGGAAATATCTTCTTCCTAAAGATGGGGAGATCTGTTTTTCCCGGAAGGATCTGGAACGGATGCCAGCAGATTTCCGTGAGGAGATCAGGAGCATGGCTGAGAAAAAGGGCGGCGCGCTGGAGTTTTCCGGTGAAGCCAGAAATATAGATGGAGGTTTCATCTTGGTATACGGCGGTATTGAGGAGAATTGTTCAATTGATGCTGTATTTGCTGAGAAACGGGATGAACTTCTGGATCAGGTAAGAAAGATTTTGTTTGCGTAAAACACCATCGCAAGAAGGAGGGCGTGAAATATGTTTGGTGAAGATTATGCCTATGCGGTGGCGCGGATACGTGTTCTGGAGACCGGACTTTTGAATCAGGCAGCGATCGAGCAGCTTCTGGCATGTCAGGATGAACAGCAGTGCCTGCAGCTTCTCACTGAGAAAGGCTGGGGAAATGGTGATCCTGCGGCAGGAGCAGATGCGATCCTTTCCAGGGAAAGGGAGAAGATATGGGAGATCATGGATTCTCTGGTAGCGGACAGATCTGTATTTTCCGTTCTTTCCTATCAGGATCTTTTCCATAACCTGAAGGCTGCAGTGAAAGCCAGTATTCTGGCTGGTGCAGTACCGAATATTTTTTTCAGTGATTGCGCTGTTGACGGGGAAGATATGGTAAAGTTCCTGAAAGATAAGGAATATGACCGTTTTCCGGAATATATGAGGGAAACAGCCAGAGAAGCGTATGAGACTTTTCTGTATACAAGAGACGGTCAGCTTGCGGATATTATTGTTGACAGGGCAGCACTGGATGCCATAAAAAAAGCCGGGGAACGGTCAAAAGAGGAGATCGTCCGGCAGTATGCGGAATCCACGGTAGCAGTAGCAGATATCCGGATCGCAGTACGTGCCTGCAAAACAGGAAAAAGTTCGGATTTTATGAAGAAAGCCATGGCAGAATGTGACACGCTGGATAAGGAGAGGCTGATCCATGCAGCAGTAAGCGGAATGGATCAGATCATGAGTTATCTGGCAGAAACGAAATATGTGGACGGGGCACAGGCACTGGCAGAGTCGGCATCAGCTTTTGAGAGATGGTGCGACAACCAGATCATGGAAACGATCCGTCCACAGCTGTACAATTCATTTTCACTGGGACCGCTGGTAGCTTATGTACTTGCCAGAGAAAATGAGATCAAGACGGTGCGGATCATTCTTACCGGAAAGCGCAGCGGCCTTCCGGAAGAGTTTATCCGGGAAAGGGCAAGGGAGATGTATGTATAAGATCGCAGTTTTAGGTGATTATAACAGCATTTACGGGTTTGCAGCTCTTGGCCTTGATACTTTTCCGGTGGAGGATCCCCAGGAGGGACGGGAGAAGCTTAACCGTCTGGCAGCTGATGAATATGCAGTTATTTATATTACGGAACAGTTGGCGGAACAGCTTTCCGCAGAGATCAGCAGATACAGTGAGACACTGATTCCGGCAATTATCCAGATTCCGGGAATTTCCGGGAATACAGGTGCCGGTATCGAAAATGTGAAGAAATCTGTGGAGACAGCAGTTGGTTCTGATATTCTTTTCAGTAATGAGTGACAAGAAAGCAGGTGATTGGTTCAGATGAGCAGAGGAACCATTAAAAAAGTAGCAGGCCCGCTGGTAATTGCCAGGGGTATGCGAGATGCGAATATGTACGACGTGGTCCGTGTAAGCGATCAGCGTCTGATCGGTGAGATCATTGAGATGCACGAAGATGAGGCTTCCATACAGGTATATGAGGAGACTTCAGGACTTCGTCCGGGAGAACCGGTAGAGTCAATGGAAGTTCCGCTTTCTGTAGAACTGGGACCTGGCCTTATCACAAGTATTTACGATGGAATCCAGCGTCCGCTGGACGATATCATGAAAGTAGCAGGCAGCAACAATCTGAAACGTGGTGTTGAGGTACCTGCACTGAAACGAGACAAAAAATGGAACTTTGTTCCGACAGCGAAAGTTGGAGATGAGCTGGAAGGCGGCGATGTTCTCGGAACTGTTCAGGAAACCATTGTTGTTACACAGAAGATCATGGTTCCTCCGAATATGAAGGGAACTTTGAAAGAAATTAAATCCGGCGAATTCACAGTGGATGAGACGATTGCGGTTCTTTCAACTGCAAATGGGGACAAGGAGCTGACACTGATGCAGCACTGGCCTGTACGACGTGGCCGCCCATATAAGAAAAAACTTCCGCCTGCAAAACCTCTGGTAACAGGACAGCGTGTTATTGATACCATGTTTCCAATCGCAAAAGGCGGCGTTGCAGCAGTTCCGGGACCTTTTGGAAGCGGTAAAACAGTTATCCAGCATCAGCTTGCAAAATGGGCTGAGGCAGATATTGTGGTTTATATCGGCTGTGGTGAGCGTGGAAATGAGATGACAGATGTTCTGAACGAGTTTCCGGAGCTTAAGGACCCGAAAACAGGACAGTCTCTGATGGAGCGTACTGTTCTGATCGCCAACACCTCAGACATGCCGGTTGCGGCACGTGAGGCTTCTATTTATACAGGTATCACCATTGCAGAGTATTTCCGTGATATGGGTTATTCCGTAGCTCTGATGGCAGATTCCACATCCAGATGGGCCGAGGCTCTCCGTGAGATGTCCGGACGACTGGAGGAGATGCCGGGTGAGGAAGGTTATCCGGCATATCTTGGCTCCCGTCTTGCACAGTTCTACGAACGTGCAGGTCATGTGATCTGCAGCGGAAAGGATGGAAGAGAGGGTGCGCTGACAGCCATTGGTGCTGTATCACCTCCTGGTGGTGATATTTCCGAGCCTGTTTCCCAGGCAACCCTTCGAATCGTAAAGGTATTCTGGGGACTGGATGCGAATCTTGCATACAAACGTCATTTCCCGGCTATTAACTGGCTGACCAGCTATTCTCTGTATCTGGACAGCGTAGGCGGCTGGTTTGATGAGAATGTGGCACCGGACTGGATGAAGCTTCGTCAGAAAATGATGACTCTTCTTCAGGAAGAAGCAGAACTTGAGGAAATCGTAAAGATGGTAGGTATGGATGCACTTTCACCTGGCGACCGCCTGAAAATGGAGGCAGCCCGTTCTATCCGTGAGGATTTCCTTCACCAGAACTCTTTCCATGAGATCGATACCTATACATCTCTGGAAAAACAGCACAATATGATGCGTCTGGTACTTGCGTTTTATGATGCTGGCGTGGATGCGCTGAAGCAGGGAGCTGATATCAACGACATCGTAAAACTGCCGGTTCGTGAGCAGATCGGCCGTTACAAATATACGAAAGAGGATGAGCTGGCAGCAGAATATGAAAAAGTAACACGTCAGCTTGCAGGAGAGATTGCAGAACTTCTGAGAAAGGAGGGCCTGTAAAATGCCAAAAGAATATAGAACCATACAGGAAGTTGCCGGCCCTTTGATGCTGGTACGTGGCGTTGAAGACGTGGCATTTGACGAGCTTGGTGAGATTGAGCTTGCCGATGGCGAAACAAGAAGATGCCGTGTTCTGGAGATCGACGGAAGCAATGCACTGGTGCAGCTGTTTGAGAGTTCCACAGGTATCAACCTTTCCAACAGTAAGGTACGTTTTCTGGGACGAAGCATGGAGCTTGGCGTATCCGGCGACATGCTGGGCCGTGTTTTTGACGGTCTGGGCCGACCGATCGATGATGGCCCTGAGATCCTTCCGGAAGAGAGAAGAGATATTAACGGACTTCCGATGAACCCTGCAGCCAGAAGTTATCCGGAGGAGTTTATCCAGACCGGTGTATCTGCGATCGACGGACTGAATACACTGGTTCGTGGACAGAAGCTTCCGATCTTCTCAGCATCCGGTCTTCCTCATGCACAGCTTGCGGCACAGATCGCAAGACAGGCGAAGGTTCGTGGAAAAGATGAGCAGTTTGCGGTTGTATTTGCTGCTATGGGTATTACTTTCGAGGAGTCAAACTTCTTTGTAGAGAGCTTTAAGGAAACCGGAGCGATAGACCGTACTGTTCTTTTCGTAAACCTGGCAAATGACCCTGCTGTTGAGCGTATCGCTACTCCACGAATGGCACTGACAGCAGCAGAGTATCTTGCCTTCGAAAAAGACATGCACGTACTGGTAATCCTTACAGATATTACAAACTATGCGGATGCTCTCCGTGAGGTTTCCGCAGCGCGTAAAGAGGTTCCTGGACGTCGTGGTTATCCCGGATACATGTACACGGACCTTGCTTCTCTTTATGAGCGCGCAGGCCGTCAGAAAGGAAAAGCAGGAAGTATCACCATGGTTCCGATCCTGACCATGCCTGAGGATGACAAGACTCATCCGATTCCTGACCTTACCGGCTACATCACAGAGGGACAGATCATCCTGAGCCGTGAGCTTTACCGCAAAGGAATCACACCGCCGATTGATGTTCTTCCGTCTCTGTCACGACTGAAGGATAAAGGTATCGGTGAAGGCAAAACAAGAGCGGATCATGCCAACACCATGAACCAGCTGTTTGCTGCATATGCCCGTGGTAAAGAGGCCAAAGAGCTGATGACCATTCTTGGCGAGGCTGCTCTCTCTGATATTGACCTTATTTATGCAAAATTTGCAGATGCTTTTGAAAAGGAATATGTTTCTCAGGGCTATCAGGCAAACCGTGATATTGAGGAGACACTGGCGATTGGCTGGAAGCTGCTTTCCATTCTTCCGAGAAGCGAGCTGAAACGTATCGATGACAAATTCCTTGACCAGTATTACGGAAAAGTATAAAGGGGGGATGATTTGTGGCATCAACACAGGTGAATCCTACCCGTATGGAGCTTACGAAGCAGAAAAAAAAGCTGGTGACTGCAGTGCGCGGACACAAGCTTCTGAAGGATAAGCGAGATGAGCTGATGAGACAGTTTCTGGACCTGGTACGCGAGAACATGGAGCTGCGTCAGAAGGTAGAGGCTGGTATCCGAAGTGCCAATACCAATTTTGTTATTGCAAAAGCCGGAATGTCGGAGGAAACTCTGAATACGGCACTGATGGCTCCCAAGCAGGAAGTTTATCTGGAAACCGGAAAAAAGAATGTCATGAGTGTGGATATTCCTGTTTTTGAATATAAAACAAGAACACCGGATGCTAACGATATCTATTCCTATGGTTTTGCTTTTACCTCCAGTGATCTGGACGGAGCGGTGAAATCCCTGGAGGATATACTTCCTGACATGCTTCGTCTGGCAGAAGTGGAAAAAGCCTGCCAGCTGATGGCTTCCGAGATCGAGAAGACCAGACGACGTGTAAATGCTCTGGAGCACGTAATTATACCGGAAGCTCAGGCAAACATCAAATACATCACCATGAAGCTGGATGAAAATGAGAGAAGTACGCAGATCCGACTGATGAAGGTGAAGGATATGATGCTTGAAGAGGCTCATCACTACAAAGAGCGGGAGGCAGAACGCGGAGCGTAAAGAACAGAAATTGTATCGGAAAAAGAAAAATTTATTATAGAAAGCTTGTAACTGTGAAGATACGGAACAGTTACGAAAGTTTTGAGTAACGGGAGGAAAGCGTCCTTGTGCTGTGATATTTTTGGCAGTGCAGGGGCGTTTTGTATAAGACAAATATTTGGGGCAGGCAGACGCAGATAACAACAGGAATAAAAAGGAATCGTCTGTATTGCCAGCAGGAAAATAAAGAGAGGAAGAGGTGAATGCTGGTTTAACAGCAAGGTATATATGAGTATTTTACATTCAATACAAAATCTGGACGGAGAGATTCTGCTTCTGATCCAGCAATATCTTCGGTCAGATATTCTTACACCGGTTATGAAAATGATCACATTTCTGGGAAACGGAGGCTGGTTCTGGATCCTGTGTGCAGTGATCCTTCTGGTGAGTCCGAAGACCAGAAAAGTGGGATGCGCAGCATCTTTATCAATTATATTTGGAGCTCTTGTCACCAATGTACTTCTTAAGAATCTGGTAGCAAGAGCAAGGCCTTTTGCAGTGATCGATGCTCTGACTCCGCTGATCGCAAAACCGACAGATTTTTCTTTCCCGTCAGGACATACGACAGCATCTTTTGCAGTTGCGTTGGTGATAGCGCGGATGTTTCCGAAGAAATACGGTGTTCCGGCAGTGATCCTGGCTGCACTTGTGGCTTTTTCCAGGCTGTATCTGGGGGTTCATTATCCTACGGATGTTCTTGCCGGATTCCTGGTGGCACTGGCGGGCAGTACGTTGTCTGTGTGGTTGGTAAGGAAAAAAGACCCTCATGCACTTTAACAAGATAAAGTATTGACACGTGGAAGTTGAACGAGGTACAATAAAACGCAAGGCAATAATTCCTGGAATTGCTATAGAAACAGAGTGTTCTGAGAGATCAATAATTACCTGGAACGTTATAAATCGGATAAAAGGAGGATGATATAAGCAACTAAATATATTGTAAAAAGATATTAAATGTGTTTAAATATACTTATGGAGGTATATTATGAACACATCAAATATCACAAATTATAAACCAAAAGATTTTGCTGAATTATTAGGTGTTTCTGTAAAAACGCTTCAGAGATGGGACAGAGAGGGAATCTTAAAAGCAAACCGAACTCCAACAGACAGGCGTTATTACACATATGACCAGTATCTTCAATTTAAAGGTATAAATATAGAATATGATAAACGAAAAGTTGTTATTTATGCAAGAGTATCTACAAAAAACCAAAGGGATGATCTTCAAAATCAGACAGCATTTCTGCGTCAGTTCTGTAATGCCAGAGGAATGATCGTAGACCAGTGCATTGAAGACTATGGAAGCGGACTTAATTATAACCGCAGGAAATGGAATGGATTACTGGACGAAGTCATGGAGCAGAAGGTCAAAACCATAGTGATCACGCATAAAGACAGATTTATCCGTTTTGGATACGACTGGTTTGAAAGATTCTGCATGAAATTCCACACAACGATACTGGTGGTGAACAATGAAGAACTGTCACCACAGGAAGAACTTGTACAGGATATTATTTCCATCCTTGATGTGTTTTCCTGTAGATTATATGGACTTCGTAAGTATAAAAAACAGATAGAAAAGGATGAGGAGATTGCTGAAGAGCTTCAAGACAGAGATCAATCCTACAGAAGAGCAGAAGATCAAAATACATAAGACAATCGGCACATGCAGATATATTTATAATTTCTACCTGTTTCATAATAAAGAACGTTATGATGCCGGTGAAAGATTTATGAGCGGCAAGTCGTTCAGTGTATGGCTGAACAATGAATACCTTCCAGGGCATCCGGAATATTTCTGGATCAGAGAAGTCAGTTCCAAATCGGTAAAGAATGCAATCGAAAATGCCTGTACCGCTTTTTCAAGATTTTTTCATCATCAGAGTAGTTTCCCGAGATATAAGAAAAAAGGAAGATCTGATGTAAAAATGTATTTTGTAAAGAATAATCCCAAAGACTGTCTCTGTGAACGTCACAGGATCAAGATCCCAACACTTGGCTGGGTAAGGCTGAAAGAAAAAGGTTACATTCCGGCTTCTAAAGATGGATATGTGATCCGAAGCGGGGCAGTTTCCATGAAAGCGGGCAGATATTATGTGTCTGCACTTGTCGATATACCTGCTCCGGAAGCAGATGGAAATTTCACTGATGGGATTGGAATTGATCTGGGGCTGAAAGACTTTGCAGTTGTGTCAAATGGAACTGTATACAGAAATATCAATAAAACAGCACGGATCAGAAAACTTGAGAAACAATTAAGACGGGCACAGCGAAAGCTTTCCCGTAAATATGAGACCTTAAAGAAAGGAGAGACCACTCAAAGAGCAAATATATGCAAACAAAAGCTTAAAGTACAGAAACTTCATCATCGGATAGAAAATATCCGTACAGATCATATCAACAAGGTAATATCTGAGATAGTGAAAACCAAGCCGTCTCATATAACGATTGAGGATCTGAACATATCCGGGATGATGAAGAACCGGCATCTCTCAAAAGCAGTTGCGTCCCAGAAATTCTATGAATTCCGGACAAAATTGAAAACAAAATGTGCTGAATATGGAATCGAACTGAGGGTAGTTGACCGATGGTATCCATCTTCCAGGATCTGCCACTGCTGCAGCTGTATTAAAAAAGATCTGAAACTTTCAGACAGGATCTACAGATGCACATGTGGATATATTGAGGACAGAGATCTCAATGCAGCACTGAATCTGAGAGATGCAGAGACTTACGAAGTTGCATGATTCCGCAAACGTAAGTATGTACCGAAGGCTATTTCGGGAATTAACGACTGTGGAGTGTACTTAGGATCTGTGAGTAGAGATAACTCCGGTTACTCAAAAGCATACACAAAGAAACAGTAAGCGGTATTCGTGAGAATCCGCATTATCTCGATGTGAGTATGTTTAATCACATTTTGAGTGGCAGAGAACCACCATGATATCAGAAAAAATGAAACCCTATGTAAAAAATAATTCTGCCATCCGTATGATGTTTGAAGAAGGCAACCGTCTCCGTGCGAAATACGGCGCAGATAAGGTATTTGACTTCAGCCTTGGAAACCCGAGTGTGCCGGCTCCGGATTGTGTACGCGAGGCGATCATTGAGCTTGTTAATGAGACAGATCCGACGGTTCTTCACGGATATATGAGCAATGCAGGTTTTGAGGATGTACGCCAGACTATCGCAGAATCCCTCAACAAGCGCTTTGATACGAAATTTTCTGCAAAGAACCTGATCATGACAGTTGGAGCAGCAAGCGGACTGAACGTGATTTTGAAGACAATCCTGAATCCGGGAGAAGAAGTGATCGTTTTTGCACCATATTTCCTGGAGTACGGTGCATATGTCCGCAATTATGATGGTGTCCTTGTGGAAATCTCTCCGGATACCACAACCTTCCAGCCGAATCTTGCTGAGTTTGAGAAAAAGATCACACCGAAGACAAAAGCTGTCATTGTAAATACACCTCATAATCCAACTGGAGTTGTATATTCAGAAGAAACAATCAGGAAACTTTCTGCAATTCTGGAAGCAAAGCAGAAGGAGTTCGGAACAGTGATCTATCTGATCTCTGACGAGCCGTATCGTGAACTTGCATATGATGGCGTTGAGGTTCCATACCTGACCAAATACTATGACAATACGGTTGTTGGATATTCCTACAGCAAATCTCTTTCTCTTCCGGGAGAGCGTATCGGATATCTGGTGATCCCGGATGAGGCAGATGGAAGCGAAGAGCTGATCTCAGCAGCAACCATCGCAAACCGTACACTTGGTTGTGTAAATGCACCGTCCCTGATCCAGAAAGTAGTTGCGAAATGTGTAGATGCAAAGACTGATCTTGCAGCTTATGATAAGAACCGTCAGGCACTTTACAATGGCCTGAAAGAGTGTGGATTTGAGTGTATCAAGCCACAGGGAGCTTTTTATCTGTTCGTGAAATCACCGGTAGCAGATGAAAAAGCTTTCTGCGAAGCAGGTAAGAAATACAATATCCTCATGGTACCGGGAAGCTCTTTTGCATGCCCTGGTTATGTGAGACTTGCGTATTGTGTATCTTATGAGACGATCGTCAATTCTCTTCCTGAGTTTAAGAAGCTTGCGGCAGAGTATGGCCTGAAATAAATGAACAACAAGAAAGAATAAACAAAGGAGACGCAGCCGGGAGTCAATCGCTCCCGGCTACGTCAATTAGAGGGGTGTTCCACATTTATTTGGCTTTTTTATCTTCTTTCTTTGGCGCTTCTCCGTAGTATGCTTTCAGATAGATATCTTTCAGCTCAGATACCAGTGGATATCTCGGGTTGGCACCGGTACACTGGTCGTTGAAGGCCTGCTCGGACATATCATCCAGAGTCTCAAGGAAGTATTTTTCATCTACACCGTAGTCACGGATTGTAGGAAGTATTTCAATAGTTCTCATAAGGTCATCCAGTTTAGCAAGAAGCTTCTCGAATACTTCTGCATCGTTCTTGCCTGTAAGACCTACAGAACGTCCGATCTCAGCATAGCGTGCAAGTGTCTTCGGATACTGATACTGTGGGAATGTACCCATCTTAGTCGGAACCTCGGCACTGTTGTAGCGCATAACATCCAGAAGAACAACCGCGTTTGCAATACCATGCGGCAGGTGGTGGAAAGCACCAAGCTTGTGAGCAAGGGAGTGGTTTACTCCAAGGAAGGCATTGGCAAATGCGAGACCTGCCATGCAGGAAGCGTTAGCCATATGATCTCTTGCTTCTACATCGTTGCCATCCTTGTATGCGCGTGGCAGATACTCGAATACCAGTTTGATCGCTTTCAGTGCGAGACCATCTGTGTAATCAGAAGCCATCATGGAAACATAAGCCTCGATGGCATGTGTCATAACGTCGATACCGGAAGCACGGGTAAGTCCCTTAGGTGCACTCATCATGTTATTGGTATCTACGATCGCCATATCCGGAAGGAGCTCGTAATCAGCCAGCGGCCACTTAACGCCGGTGTCCTGATCTGTGATAATGGCGAAGGGTGTAACCTCGGAACCTGTACCGGAAGATGTCGGGATCGCTACAAAGTAAGCTTTTTTACCCATCTTCGGGAAGGTGTAAACTCTCTTTCGGATATCCATGAAATCCATGGACATATCGGAGAAATCAGCGTCCGGATTCTCATAAAGCATCCACATAACTTTGCCGGCATCCATTGCAGAACCGCCACCAAGAGCGATGATGCAGTCCGGCTCGAATGCTGTCATAGCTTTGGCACCTGCTTTTGCGGAAGCAAGGGATGGGTCTGGTGCTACATCAGAGAAGCATGTGTGTACGATACCCATCTGATCCAGCTTGTCTTCGATCGGTTTGGTGTAGCCGTTCTTATAAAGGAAGGAGTCTGTTACGATGAAGCAGCGTTTCTTGCCCATAACAGTACCGAGCTCATCAAGAGCAACCGGCATACAGCCTTTCTTAAAGTAAACTTTTTCCGGTGTTCTCATCCAGAGCATATTCTCTCTCCTTTCAGCAACGGTCTTGGTATTGAGAAGATGTTTAACACCAACGTTCTCGGATACGGAGTTGCCGCCCCAGGAACCGCAGCCAAGAGTAAGGGATGGAGCAAGCTTGAAGTTGTAAAGGTCGCCGATACCACCCTGGGAAGAAGGTGTATTGATAAGGATACGGCAGGTCTTCATAGCTGCCTCGAATTTATCCATTTTCTCTATTTCATTTACGTTGATGTAGAGGGAAGAGGTATGGCCATAGCCGCCGTCTGCAACAAGACGCTCAGCTTTTGCGATAGCATCGTCAAAATTCTTAGCCTTGTACATTGCAAGTACAGGGGAAAGCTTCTCATGTGCGAATTCCTCGCTGATATCAACGGATTCAACCTCACCAATGAGAATCTTGGTCTGTGGCGGAACAGTAACGCCGGCCATCTCTGCGATAGTAGCTGCTTTCTGTCCTACGATCTTGGCATTCAGTGCGCCGTTGATAAGGATCGTCTTTCTGACTTTCTCGATCTCGTCTTTCTTGAGGAAATAGCATCCTCTGTAAAGGAATTCTTCTTTAACTTCTTTATAAATGCTTTCCAGAACAGTTACGGACTGCTCGGAAGCACAGATCATACCATTGTCAAATGTCTTGGAGTGAATGATGGAGTTAACTGCAAGACGGATATCTGCGCTGTCATCAATGATGGCAGGTGTATTTCCAGGTCCGACACCAACAGCCGGTTTACCTGAGGAGTAAGCTGCCTTAACCATTCCGGGACCACCGGTAGCGAGGATGATGTCTGCATTCTGCATTACCATGTTGGTAAGCTCAAGGCTCGGGATATCGATCCATCCGATGATTCCTTCCGGTGCGCCTGCAGCAACAGCTGCATCAAGAACAACCTTAGCGGCTGCGATAGTAGATCCTTTGGCACGCGGATGCGGGCTGATGATGATACCGTTACGTGTTTTCAGTGAAATAAGGGATTTATAGATTGCTGTGGAAGTCGGGTTGGTTGTCGGGATAACTGCGGCAATCAGTCCTACAGGCTCAAGGATCTTCTTAATCCCGTATGCCTTGTCTTCTTCTACAACACCACATGTCTGAGTGTTCTTATAAGCATTGTAAACATACTCTGCTGCGTAATGGTTCTTGATAACCTTGTCTTCCATGATTCCCATGCCGGTCTCTTCAACAGCCATTTTAGCCAGTGGAATACGCATCTTGTCGGCAGCAGTAGCAGCTGCCTTGAAAATCTTGTCAACCTGCTCCTGTGTGTAGGTGGAGAATATCTTCTGTGCTTCTTTCATTGCTGCCATTTTCGCGGTCAGGGCTTCTGGAGTGTCAATAATGGTAGGGATAGTATCTTTCTTTGCCATGTGGAATCCTCCTGTTTTCATATGATGATAGTCTGTGGTTCTGCGGTTGTCTTTTTTTGACCGGCAGATGCTGCAGAGTTTTTTTTGTAAGTCCCCGCGCTGCGTTCTCGTTTTTTGATTCAATCTGATTGAATTTTCTGTTTTGATACTGATATAGTATCAAAATTCAGAATAAAACGCAAATTCAGAATTTTGCCGCTATGTGCAAAATGACGAACTAAAAATTGTGGGAAAATACTGTAAATTTTACTTTGCAGCTGTCTGAATCTCTTGAAAAACCGTTTGTAAAAAAAATGAAATTCAGCATTGTGCACAAAATACATGTTAATTATTTGTCAGCACTGACAAAAAACATGCATACATATGAGGGGCGGGCAAAAGATAAAACGCTATAGAAGTTAAAAAAATAACGTTAAACTTTTGTCAATCGATCATGAAACCATTATAATTCAACGGATATAATACGTCAATAGCGGATGTGATAAAAAATTAACAAAGATATCTCGATATTTTGATAAATAATTCACAAAAACATAATATCGCGCTAAAGTGGAAAACCATAAGAGATAAAAAAATCTGAAATTTTTTGAGTTTTCAGAACAATTAAAAAATAATTTAGGGAAATATAAGGCAAAGTAAAGGGGGATTTCTGATGGTTTCTGGGAAAGCCAGGAGATTTTTTTCAAAAAAAACTGCCACACAGGAGAACACTCCCATATGGCAGTCGTATAAATTATGTCAAAGATATATCCGAATACCCTGTCACAGCAAAATACTGCCAGATTCCGGTAAATGATAAAATATCGTCAAAATCCTATCAGCTCTTGCGGAATGCAGCACGTTTTCTGTCTCTGGAATCCAGGATACGTTTACGGATACGAAGGCTTGTAGGTGTTACCTCAAGAAGCTCATCCTGGTCGATGAACTCGATGGCCTGCTCGAGACTTAAGATCTTAGGCGGAACAAGCTTCAGAGCATCATCAGCGGAAGAGGAACGTGTGTTGGTAAGGTGTTTTGTCTTGCAGACATTCAGCTCGATATCCTCAGCCTTTCCGTTCTGTCCGATGACCATACCGCTGTAAACTTTTTCTCCAGGTCCGACAAAGAGAGTACCACGCTCCTGAGCGGAGAAAAGTCCGTAAGTAACAGTCTCACCAGCTTCAAATGCGATGAGGGATCCCTGTTTACGGTACGGGAAATCTCCCTTGTAAGGTGCATATCCGTCAAACATGGTATTCAGGATACCGGTACCCTTGGTGGAGGTAAGGAATTCATTACGGAATCCGATCAGTCCACGGGAAGGGATGGAGAACTCAAGACGGACACTTCCGTCACTTGCTGTGCTCATACCCTGGAGCTCACCTTTACGCTCGCTGAGCTTCTGGATGATGGTACCGGAAAATTCCTCCGGAACGTCAACATATGCGATCTCGATCGGCTCGAGTTTACGTCCGCGCTCGTCTGTGTGGTAAAGAACCTCCGGCTTGCTGACTGCGAACTCGTATCCTTCACGACGCATGTTCTCGATAAGAACGGAGAGATGAAGCTCACCACGGCCGGAAACCTTGAAGCACTCTGTTGTGTCCGTATCTTCCACACGAAGGCTGACATCGGTGTTCAGCTCACGGTAGAGACGGTCACGGAGGTGACGGGAAGTGATGTATTTACCTTCCTGTCCTGCAAGAGGGCTGTCATTTACGAGGAAGTTCATGGAGAGTGTCGGCTCGGAGATCTTCTGGAATGGGATTGCTTCCGGATTGTCTCCTGCACAGAGAGTATCACCGATGTGGATGTCCGAAATACCGGAGATTGCAACGATAGCACCGATGGTAGCACTTTTAACCTCAACCTTGTTCAGACCATCAAACTCATACAGCTTGCTGATCTTTACACGCTCACGTTTGTCAGGGTCATGATGGTTCAGAAGCATCAGGTCCTGGTTTACGGAAATAGTTCCGCGCTCAACTTTACCGATACCGATACGTCCCACATATTCGTTGTAGTCGATGGTGCTGATAAGAACCTGTGTATCTCCGTCAGGATCTCCCTCCGGAGCAGGGATTGACTCAAGGATAGTCTCAAAAAGAGGAGCCATATTCTCTGGCTTGTCATCGAGGTTACGGACTGCATAGCCGGCTTTTGCGGAAGCATACAGGAACGGGCAGTCAAGCTGCTCATCAGATGCATCCAGATCCATAAGAAGCTCCAGAACTTCGTCAACAACCTCTTCCGGACGTGCTTCCGGACGGTCGATCTTGTTGATGCAGACAATAACATGCAGATCCAGTTCGAGAGCTTTACGAAGTACAAACTTAGTCTGAGGCATGGCACCCTCGAAGGCGTCCACAAGAAGAATAACGCCGTCTACCATCTTCAGCACACGCTCTACCTCGCCGCCGAAGTCCGCATGACCTGGAGTATCGATGATATTGATTTTCACATCCTTATAATGAACTGCGGTGTTTTTGGAGAGAATCGTAATGCCGCGCTCACGCTCAATATCGTTGGAGTCCATGACACGTTCCTGGACTTCCTGGTTCTCACGGAAAACACCGCTCTGTTTCAAAAGCTCGTCAACAAGTGTTGTTTTGCCGTGATCGACATGGGCAATAATGGCCACGTTACGAACATCTTCGCGCTTGGTCTTCATATAATCAAAATCCTTTCTTTCCATATAATATAAGTAATCTTTTTGTTAAAAATGATGTCCAAATTTATAGTCTATCACATTTTTTTCAGATTACAAGAGATAAAAAAATATTTTTAGTTTTTCATTTTTCAGACATATTACAGTATGAACGTACATACACTTCATGTATAAACGAAATATACGATAAGGAAGGGAGTTACTTAATTATGGCAGATAAAATCATTGAAAACAATCAGGTATCGGTTATGGGACGGATCGCAACGGGATTTACCTTCAGTCATCAGGTCTTTGGAGAAGGCTTTTATATGATGGATATCCTGGTAAAACGTCTCAGCGATTCAGAGGACAGGATTCCGGTCATGGTATCTGAACGCCTGATAGATATTACACAGGATTACGTGGGAGAATATATTGAGATCCACGGACAGTTCCGGTCCTATAACCGTCATGAGGAAAAAAGAAACAGGCTTGTGCTTTCTGTTTTTGCAAGGGAAGTGAAGTTTGTGGGGGAGGAAGATGATTCCATGCCTGTGAACCAGATCTTTCTGGACGGCTATATCTGCAAACCTCCTGTATACAGAAAAACACCTCTTGGAAGAGAAATCGCTGATCTTCTGATGGCAGTCAATCGCCCTTATGGAAAATCTGATTACATACCTTGCATATGCTGGGGAAGAAATGCCAGATATGCGTCTGCTTTTGAGGTGGGCGGCCATGTACTGATCTGGGGCAGAATACAGAGCAGGGAATATATGAAGCGGATCAATGAAAATGAGACAGAAAAAAGGATAGCCTATGAAGTTTCGGTTAGCAAATTGGAATATGTTGAGTAACATTGGAAATGTTATGGAATATTGCTGAGAACATTAAGGTACTACTTGCATTTCCGGCCAATCTGCGGTAATATAAAAAAAATTATTAAAAATGGGGAATTACCGGTTTCACTAACAGTAAGAGGAAGAATCATGGAAAGAGAAATAACAGAGGTTTATTGCGGGAACGGGAAAGGAAAGACAACACTGGCTCTTGGTCAGGGACTGCGTTTTGCCGCACAGGGAAAGAGTGTGATCATCATACAGTTTCTTAAGGGCAGGGAACGTAGAGAACTGGATTTTCTTGAGGAATTGGATAATCTTGATTTTAAGATTTTCCGTTTCGAAAAAATGGACACCTGCTATAATGACCTGAGCGAGCAGGAGAAGGCTGAGGAGAGGACGAACATTCTCAATGGTCTTAACTTTGCACGGAAGGTAATTGCTACCGGCGAGTGTGATTTTCTGCTGCTGGATGAGATCCTCGGGCTTATGGATAAAGGAATCGCTCCAGTTGAGACGATCATCGATATGCTTAAGCAGAAGGATGAAAGTATGCATATAATTATGACCGGACGCTGGTTTCCGGACGCTCTGAAGCCTTATGTGGATAGTATTACCACAATAACAACAGAGCTGACCGGCCAGGAACGGGAATAAGCAATATTTCACAGAAGAAAGAAGGAGGAAGACAAATGGCAATTTTTAAAGGGGCAGGCGTTGCAATCGTAACACCTATGCATGAAGACGGTAAGGTAAATTATGAGAAGCTTGAGGAGATTCTTGAGGATCAGATCGCGAACAGCACAGACGCCATCGTTATCTGCGGAACCACAGGAGAATCTTCTACTCTGACACACGGAGAGCACCTTCAGACGATCAAGTTCACTATCGATAAGGTTAACAAACGTGTGCCTGTAATCGCAGGAACAGGTTCCAATTGTACAGAGACAGCGATCATGATGTCCAAGGAAGCTGCTTCCTATGGCGCAGATGCTCTTCTTATCGTAACACCTTACTATAACAAGGCTACACAGAAGGGGCTTATCGCTCATTACACAGCAATTGCCAATGCAGTTCCGGAAACTCCGCTCATTATGTACAATGTACCGAGCCGTACAGGCTGCAATATCCAGCCGGCTACAGCAGCTTACCTTGCCAAGAATGTGAAGAACATTGTCGGAATCAAGGAAGCTACAGGAGATCTTTCCCAGATCGCCAAGATGATGTCTCTGGCTGACGGACAGCTTGAGCTTTACTCCGGAAATGATGACCAGATTCTCCCGATTCTTTCTCTGGGTGGACTTGGAGTAATCTCCGTACTGTCCAACGTTGCACCGAAGTATACACATGATATGGTTATGAAATATTTCGACGGTGATACAAAGGGTGCAGCTGAGGATCAGCTGAAGGCTATTCCGCTGATCAATGCTCTGTTCAGTGAGGTTAACCCGATCCCTGTTAAGACAGCTATGAATCTTATGGGAATGAATGTAGGACCACTTCGTATGCCACTTTGTGATATGGAAGACAACACAAAGGCAGCTCTTGCAAAAGAAATCGAGAAATTCGGTCTTAAGCTTGCTGAATAATCTGACTGTAAGCGGAAGGTAAAGGAGAAACATACTATGGTAAAAATTATCATGCACGGCTGCAACGGACATATGGGTCAGGTGATCAGCGACATCGTGGAGAAAGATCCGGATGCTGAGATCGTGGCAGGTATCGACATTGCAGACCAGGGAAAAAACAGCTATCCGGTATTTACCGATATTGACGCATGTCAGACAGAAGCAGATGCCATCATCGACTTCTCTTCTGCAAAAGCAACAGACAAGCTTCTTGAGTACAGCGCAGCACGTCAGATTCCGGTTGTTCTCTGCAGCACAGGCTTAAGCGAGGAGCAGCTTGCAAAGGTAGAGGAAACATCCAGGAAGGTTGCAGTGCTGAAATCTGCAAATATGTCTCTTGGTATCAACACACTTCTGAAACTGGTCCAGGATGCTGCCAGGGTTCTTGCAGCAGCAGGATTTGATATGGAGATCGTTGAGAAGCATCACCGCCTGAAGGTTGACGCACCAAGCGGTACAGCTCTTGCGCTGGCTGACAGTCTGAACGAGGCGATGGATAACAAGTATCACTATGTATATGACCGCAGCCAGAAACGTGAAAAACGTGACGATAAGGAGATCGGAATCTCTGCAGTCCGCGGCGGTACGATCGTAGGTGAGCATGAGGTGATCTTTGCAGGACAGGACGAGGTAATTGAGTTCAAGCACACAGCTTATTCCAAGGCTATTTTTGGAAAAGGTGCTGTGGAAGCAGCGAAATTCATTGCAGGCAAACCGGCAGGACGTTACGATATGAGTGACGTGATCGGCTGATCCTGATAAAAAATATAAGTGATGATAACGGGTTCTGTGTAAAAGCAGAACCCGTTTTGCGTGTTGTGAAGCGGAGTGCGAATGTTCGGTCTGCTGTTTTTTTGAAAAATTTCCCAGCATAGGAAATCAGGAAATGTGCCATATTATGAATACAGAAATTTTTCAAAAAAGGAGAAGATCATATGAAAAAATGGAAGGCAATTCTTTTCGGCACTTTGCTCACACTGTCTCTCTGTACATTTACAGCCTGCGGGACAGAGGTAAACAATGCAGATGAGACTGTGGATGATGCACAAAAAGATACAAAAGACAAAAATGATGCAGCAGATGATGAGATCATGGACAATGATGCTGATAATGATGGTGTGATGGATAATGGTGGAATCATTGAGGATTCTGGTACAGACAATAATGAGATGGCCGGCGGAAATCTTACTGTAACTCCAGGAGCAGGAACATCAGATACAGGAAATAACGGGAATGATGCAGCTATGACACCTGGAACAGAAGGGACTGGAGATAATGGGACCGGAAATAAAGGAAATGACGGAACCGTATCCGGTGAGCTTGGTGACAGCGTGAAGGATCTGGGCGATGGCGTTGGCAATGCAGTAGACGATATTGGCAATGCAGTTGGTAATGCAGTAGAAGGAAGATAGAGTTATTGTTAATTTCGGGATCAGCAGTGAAAAATAAATGGTTCCGGCAGATATTTTACCACAGCATTGCATAAAACTGTCTCAGATGCTATTATCAGTGCATGGAAAGAAGAACGGAGGATAAGGACTATGAAATTCAGACCATGCATTGATATACATAACGGCCAGGTGAAACAGATCGTGGGAGGGAGCCTGAAAGACCAGGGCGACCAGGCGGCAGAGAATTTTGTGTCAGAACAGGATGCTGCTTTTTATGCGGGATTATATAAGAAGGCAGGATTAAAGGGTGGACATGTGATCCTGCTGAACGGAAAGGATTCCCCATATTATGAGGCAACAAGAGAGCAGGCTGTGCTGGCACTTTCCGGCTATCCGGGTGGGCTTCAGATCGGCGGAGGTATCTGTCCGGAAAACGCGGCAGAATATCTGAATGCAGGTGCAAGTCATGTGATCGTAACTTCCTATGTTTTTAAGAACGGCGTGATCTCGTGGGAGAATCTGACGAAGATCCGAGATGTCGTAGGAAAGGAACGTCTTGTGCTGGATTTAAGCTGTCGCAAAAGAGATGGAGAATATTATATTGTCACAGACAGATGGCAGAGGTTCACAGAGGAGATCGTGACTTTGGAACTGATGGAGAAGCTTGGAAGCTACTGTGATGAGTTTCTGGTTCATGCTGTGGATGTGGAAGGCAAGGCCCACGGTGTGGAAAAAGATCTCGCAGAGCTTCTGGGACAGTATACGGAGCATCCGGTAACTTACGCAGGTGGAGTTGGCTCCATGGAGGATATTGAAGTTCTGCGTGAAGCAGGAAAAGGCCGTCTGGATGTGACGGTTGGCAGTGCATTGGATATTTTTGGCGGCAGCATACCGTTTGAAGTTCTGGCAGCAATGCACTAAAGGAAATTCTACAGCTGATTATTGATTTTGTTAAACTGCTCTAATAGTTGCGCATTCGCGACAAAAAAAACCTTTTGCAGAAATATATCAAATAATTTTAGAAAAAATTTGTGAAATTTTTGAAAAGTGATGTTAAAATTTAACTTTATGTGTTATAATGACAACATAAAACAGCAAAGGGGATGGAAGTCATGAAATTTATTATTAGTGGAAAGAATATAGCAGTAACAGAAGGACTTAAAACAGCTGTTGAGGACAAGCTTGGTAAACTTGAAAGGTATTTCACTCCTGAAACTGAAATTTCAGTAACCTTAAGCGTTGAGAAGGATCGCCAGAAGATCGAGGTAACAATTCCTGTGAAAGGCAACATTATCCGTTCCGAGCAGGTAAGCAATGATATGTATGTATCTATCGATCTGGTTGAAGAGGTAATTGAGCGTCAGCTTCGTAAATACAAGAATAAGATTGTTGACAGACAGCAGGAATCCACAAACTTCCAGAAGGCATATCTTGATAAGGATTATGAAGAGGATGAGGAAGTTAAGATCATCCGTACCAAGAAATTCGGAATTAAACCAATGTATCCGGAAGATGCATGCGTACAGATGGAGCTTCTTGGACATAACTTCTTTGTATTTTTCAATGCGGAGACAGAGCAGGTTAACGTAGTTTATAAACGTAAAGGTAATACTTACGGACTGATCGAGCCTGAATTCTGATTACTGCATAAAAACTGAATATTGAGCGTGAGGCTCCGGAGATCTGCGTGGAAAATCCGCAGGTCTCCGGAGCCTTTTTATAGTATAAAAGTCCACTTTACAGAACTGAAGCAGTAATTTATAATATAATGAAAATAACAAAATACGAAGGAGGACGTACGAATGAAAAAGAGGCTCGCAGCATTGGTTCTCAGCGCGGTATTGTGCGTGACTGCCATGCCTGTAACCGGTATGGCGGCTGAGTTCAGTGACGATACAACAGCGACAGAAAACACGTTAGAAGAACCCAACGAGACAGATGAACTTTCCGGGCAGGAGAATAAGGAAGCGGATATTTCCGATGATGCAGAAAATGTAGAGTATGAAGAACCGGAAGAATTGAGCATTGGAGAAGTGGAACAGGCTTACGGGGAGAGGAATGCAGAAGAGTTTTCTGATGCAGAAGAAGAGTTTTCGGATGGAGAGGTGCCGAAGAATGGGAATATTATTTTGTCCCACGAAGGTATTATCCAAGAAGGCGCCATTGGCCCGAAAAAAACTTCCGTAGTACTTAAAGAAGAATGGGAACAGGGACTTGTCGAGCTTGTGGAGAACAGCGGCGCTGTGCTGGACGTATCTGCGCTTGGAATCCCGGCAGATCAGATCTCAGATGTAGTAATGCTGTTTCTGAACCGCCATCCGGAATATTACTGGCTGTGCTTTGAGTCCTGTGATGTGGAGAATGGATTTGCAGTTACGCTTTATGAGGTTCAGATCCCATCCATGGGAAAGGATGGAAACTACATATATGGTTCTGATGCGGACAATCTGGAGCATGCGATCGATGAGGCACTGGCAGTGATCAAACCAGGGATGACGGATCTGGATAAAGCGCTGGCTCTCCATGATTATCTCGTATTGCATATTGCTTATGCGTACAAAGATTACATAAATGGCAGCCTGGGAGGAAATGTATACAATATATATGGTGCTCTGCAGGAAGGAAAAGCTGTATGCCAGGGGTATGCGTATGCATATTATATTCTTTTGAATAATGTTAATATTGAGAACAGAATGGTTGTCAGCAATAACATGAATCATGCCTGGAACATGCTGAAGATCGATGGAAAATGGTATCACGTTGATGTAACCTGGGATGATCCTGTCTGGGATATACTTGGAAGGGTCCGGCATGAATATTTCATGCTGAGTGATGCAGCAATCAAAGAAAAAGAGCATTATGACTGGTCAAGTTATGATCCGGAACAGGAAACACCGGTGGCTGACTCGGATAAGTATAAGGATTATTTCTGGGGAAATGTTAATGCTGCCATGTGGTATCAGGATGGCTACTGGTATTATATGGATAGTATAGACTATACAAAAGGGGCGATAAAACGCCGGACGCTTTCGGATTCTTCCGAAAAAGTGCTCAAAAATTTGGACATGAAATGGCCAACCTCAAGTGGTGGATGGTGGCTTGGAAATTATTCGAGAATGGTTCTTTATGATAATCAGCTTTATTATAACGGCCCGGATGCAGTGTACAGGATCAACCTGGACGGTTCCGGAAATGAGAAGCTGGCAGACCTGAAATATTCCAATGGATATGTGTATGGTTTTGCATATCTGAAAAATTCGTTCTGGATCACGGTTCATCCAAGCCCGAATCTCCAGGACGATGAAAAGTTTATCAAGATTAATCTTGGAGTAACACCAAAGCCAACTGCAAAGCCGACACCGAAACCAACTGCAAAGCCGACACCGAAACCGACCGCGATACCGACGCCGAAACCGACTGCGAAGCCGACACCGAAACCGACCGCGATACCGACGCCGAAACCGACTGCGAAGCCGACACCGAAACCAACCGCGAAGCCGACACCGAAACCGACCGCGATACCGACGCCGAAGCCGACTGCGAAGCCGACACCGAAACCGACCGCGATACCGACACCGAAACCAACAGCAACGCCAACACCGTCCGGAGATAAAACAGTTATTACAAAGGATACATTTAAGAACTGGGACAGAAGCAATGCCAACATTGATAAAAATGTAAAGAAGATCGAAGATGACATTTTAGCCGGAACACAGATATATTCTCTCTATTTCTATGGAAATGCTCCGGAAATGTCAGCAAATATGTTCCGCGGCAGGGCGCTGACTGCTTATTATCCGAAAAACGATCCAACCTGGACTGATGCTAAGCTGAAGGATTATGGCGGAACCTGGATAACCTGGTCTGCCTGGGATCCGGAGACCGGACATGTATACGGCGCAGATCTGGAGAAATACGGCGAACTGACGCTTCGATATACTACGATGCCATATACCGGAAAAGCGCAGAAGGTGAAGCTTTATGTGCGCGATAAGGCTTACAAGGGAGATTTTGGAGACCAGTTCCTTTTCGAAGATTCTGATTACAAAGTTACTTGGAAAAATAACGTAAATGTAGGAACTGCGACGGTAACGGTAACTGGAATAGAGGGCGCTTATCAGGGAACTCTGACGGCAACCTTTAAGATCGTTCCGGGCAGCAATAAAATTACAGCTTCCAATGTAAACAAAACCCAGAACACAAAGAAGCAGACCTTCTCTCTGGGAGCAAAGGATCTGTACAAGGCGAAGCTTACATATAAGTCCAGCAACAAGAGTGTTGCAGTTGATAAGAATGGAAAAGTAACAGTTGCGGCGAATTTTACAGGAACAGCTACGATCACCATCACATCAGCAGCATCCAAGAACTATAAGTCAGCGAAAAAAACTGTTACAGTAACCGTGAATCCTTCGGCGACATCATTCACGAAATGCAGCAACATAAAAACAAGAAAGCTGGATCTCCAGTGGAAGAAGAATAGCTATGCAACTGGTTACGAAGTTCAGTACTCCACAAACAAAACCTTCAAAAGCGGAGTAAAAACAAAAGCCATCACAAAAGCTTCCACAACAAAATATACAGCAACGAGCCTTGCAGGTAAAAAGACCTACTATGTAAGAGTTCGAACCTATAAAACCGCAGGTAAGAAGAAGCTGTATTCATCCTGGAGTGCCGTAAAAGCTGTAAAAATAACCAAATAATAAAAAAGAAGATATCTCTGCAGTATTACGCTGGATAAAGCTGTTTGCTGCAGAGATAGTTTTTAGTGCTACGCCTGTAACTGGTATGGCGGCAGAGTTCACTAATGATACTGTAGCTATGGAAATATCTGAGAAGGATATGAATGAGGAGTCGGAGGAGATTCCTGGACAGGTGGAAAAATATATTATAGTGCCTGGGGAAGTATCAAAATTGTTAAAGTCAGAAAGTGATACAGGCTCCGGTACAGATATACAGGACACGATTTATTAAATAATTGTTCATTGTTTTTATTACAGGAAAGTGGTAGAATATATACCATATGTGATCTGGATATCAACAGTGACCTGGAATGATCCTGAATCGGATAGATAAGAGGCTTAAAAGCCCTGTTTTGAACGTGAATCACGTCCTGAAATGTGGTTGCGTTTATGAATATGCAGCGGATCGGAATATGGATATCCGCATGAATTAAGATGATTGGAGCAGAAACATGAATGTTTTTTCAAAAGTATTTGGAACCCGCAGCCAGCGAGAAGTAAAGCGTATCATGCCGCTGGTTGAGAAAACTGAGAGCTATCAGTCTCAGATGCAGCAGCTTAGTGATGAGCAGTTACGAGAGAAGACAAGAGAATATAAGAAACGCCTGGCAGAAGGGGCAACACTGGATGACCTTCTTCCGGAAGCATTTGCAACAGTACGTGAGGCAGCGAAACGTGTACTTGGAATGGAGCATTACCGTGTACAGATCATCGGTGGTATTATTCTTCACCAGGGTCGTATCGCCGAGATGAAAACAGGTGAAGGTAAAACTCTTGTATCCACACTTCCTGCATACCTGAATGCCCTTGAGGGAAAGGGTGTTCATATTGTAACAGTCAATGACTACCTGGCTAAACGAGATGCTGAGTGGATGGGTAAGGTTCATGAGTTCCTTGGCCTGACAGTAGGCGTTGTACTCAACGACATGAAGCCGGAAGAGCGCCGTGCGGCATACGGATGCGATATCACATACGTAACCAACAACGAGCTTGGTTTTGATTACCTTCGTGACAACATGGTTATCTATAAAGAGCAGCTTGTTCAGAGAGACCTTCATTACTGCATCATCGATGAGATCGACTCCGTCCTGATCGATGAGGCACGTACACCTCTTATCATTTCCGGACAGAGCGGCAAGTCCACCAAGCTTTACGAAGTGTGCGATATCCTTGCACAGCAGCTGGAGCGTGGCGAGGCCAGCCACGAGATGACTAAGATGGCAGCCATCATGGGCGAGGAAGTTATTGAGACAGGTGACTTCGTTGTAAATGAGAAAGATAAGATCGTCAACCTTACTGAGCAGGGTATCAAGAAGGTTGAGAAATTCTTCAATATCGAGAACCTGGCAGATCCGGAGAACCTGGAAATCCAGCACAATATCATCCTTGCACTTCGCGCGCACAACCTGATGCATAAAGATCAGGATTACGTTGTAAAAGACGATGAGATCCTGATTGTTGATGAGTTTACCGGACGTATCATGCCGGGCCGCCGTTATTCCGATGGCCTTCATCAGGCAATCGAGGCGAAAGAGCATGTTAAGGTTAAAAGAGAGAGCAAAACTCTTGCAACCATCACCTTCCAGAACTTCTTCAACAAATATGACAAAAAAGGCGGTATGACCGGTACAGCCCTTACCGAGGAAAAAGAGTTCCGTGATATCTACGGAATGGACGTTGTAGAGATCCCGACCAACCGTGTAGTACAGCGTAAAGACCTTGACGATGCTGTTTACATGACAAAAAAAGAGAAATTCAATGCAGTTGTAGAATCTGTTAAAGAAGCACATGCGAAGCATCAGCCGGTGCTGGTTGGTACGATCACCATTGAGACTTCCGAGCTTCTCAGCAGGATGCTGAAGAGAGAAGGAATCCCGCACAACGTATTGAACGCCAAGTTCCATGAACTGGAGGCTGAGATCGTAGCACAGGCCGGACAGGCAGACGCTGTTACCATTGCAACCAACATGGCAGGACGTGGTACGGATATCAAGCTTGACGATGTGGCAAGAAAAGCCGGCGGTCTGAAGATCATCGGTACAGAACGTCATGAGTCAAGACGTATTGATAACCAGCTCCGTGGACGTTCAGGACGACAGGGAGATCCGGGTGAATCCCGTTTCTATATTTCTCTTGAGGATGACCTGATGCGTCTGTTCGGTTCCGAGAGACTGATGAAGGTTTTCACATCTCTTGGGGTTGAGGAGAATGAGCAGATCGAGCATAAGATGCTTTCCAACGCTATCGAGAAAGCTCAGGAGAAGATTGAGTTCAACAACTTTGGAATCCGTAAAAATCTTCTTGATTATGACCAGGTAAACAATGAGCAGAGAGAAATCATTTATGAGGAGCGTCGTCAGGTACTTGACGGTGAGAACATGCGTGATGCCATTTACAAGATGATCACAGATATCGTAGACAGCATGACAGATATGTGCTTCTCTGATGATATGGATTCCAGCGAGTGGGATCTTGATGAGTTCAATACAGCCATCACTCCGATCATTCCGATCAAACCGCTGACAGCTGAGAAGGTCAAAGGTCATAAGAAAGACGAGATCAAGCACATTGTGAAGGAAGAGGCTGTGAAGCTTTATGAAGCAAAAGAGGCTGAGTTCCAGGAGCCGGAGCAGCTTCGTGAGCTTGAGCGTGTTGTTCTTCTGAAATGTATCGACAGCAAGTGGATGGATCATATCGATGATATGGAGATGCTCCGTCAGGGTATCGGTCTGACTGCATATGGCCAGAGAGATCCGGTTGTTGAGTACAAGATGAACGCATTCGAAATGTTTAACAATATGATCACTTCCATCCAGGAAGATACCGTACGTATGCTGTATCATGTTCATGTAGAGCAGAAGATCGAGCGTGAGCAGGTTGCTAAAGTAACAGGCACAAACAAAGATGACAGCGCAGGCCCGAAGAAACCTGTTCAGAGAAAAGAAGATAAAGTATATCCGAACGATCCGTGCCCATGCGGAAGCGGCAAGAAATACAAACAGTGCTGCGGACGTAAGGCTGCTAAGATCTGAGAATGAAGATGAAAATAGTCTCACCCTGATGACGTGGTGGGGCTATTTTTGTATCGAGGCATATTAGAGATTATATTGATGATATAAAATCAGAGAGAGGATGTGATGGGTATGGCAATTATAAAAACAGCAATTCTCCAGACACATGTATACAAGGAAAAATCCCGCAGCATCACCCAGGCAGAAGAACTTCTCGCCGATCCGGAGCTCAAAGACATCGATCTGGCAGTCCTGCCCGAAATGTTCTGCTGTCCCTATGAGAATAAATACTTCCCGGAATATGCCGAGCCTGAGGGCGGAGATACATGGGAAAAATGTTCCTGGCTGGCAGCAGAGCATGGAATTTATCTCATAGCAGGAAGCGTGCCTGAGCGGGATGAGGCCGGACATATTTACAATACCTCCTATGTTTTTGACAGAAAGGGACATCAGATCGGAAAACACAGAAAAATGCATCTTTTTGATATTGATGTAAAAGGCGGCCAGTATTTTAAAGAATCCGATACACTCACACCAGGAGACCAGGTGACAGTTTTTGCTACGGAATTTGGTAGAATAGGACTTTGTATCTGCTACGATTTCCGCTTCCCGGAACTTGCCAGACTGATGGCAGATAAAGGAGCAGAAATCATCATCGTGCCGGCTGCTTTTAACATGACAACAGGCCCTCTCCACTGGGAACTGATGTTCCGGCAGAGAGCCGTAGACAACCAGGTATACACCATCGGAGCCGCACCAGCCAGGGACATGAACGCAGGGTATCATTCCTGGGGGCATTCCATTGCCGCAGATCCCTGGGGAAAAGTCCTCATGCAAATGGACGAGAAACCTGGAGTTAAGATCGTGGAGCTGGATCTGGATGAGGTGAAAAAAGTCCGTGAGCAGCTGCCGTTTCTGAAGCATCGCAGAGAGGATATCTATAAACTGTCACAGATAAAATAGAAATGCCTGAGCCACGTTTTCGTTGTAATTTTCATGTCCATATGGTATTGTATAAGACAGGCAGGATTTCCTGCATCAATATATAGAAAGAAGGTGAAGCTGTGGTTGAGTTAGATCAGTTCAAGAGTATTCTTGCAACATACACAGAGCCATTAGTGGAAGTGAGGGATTCACTTTGACCTCGCTAATAAAGAGCAGAAGGTCGAAGAATTAGAGCGCGAGATGGAAGCGCCTGATTTCTGGGATAATGCAGAAGTATCCCAGATGAAGATGAAACAGTTAAAGAGTCTCAAGGACGATATTGAGACATACCATAATCTGGAAACACAGATGGAAGATATGGAAACCATGATCGAGATGGGATATGAGGAGAATGATCCCGAGATCATCCCGGAGATCCAGGAGATGCTGGATGAATTCCAGGCAAGTTTTGACAGTATCCGTGTGAAGACACTGCTTTCCGGAGAATATGATGGAGAGAATGCCATTATCAAGCTGAATGCAGGAGCAGGCGGAACAGAAGCATGCGACTGGTGCGGAATGCTTTACCGTATGTACAGCAGATGGGCAGAGAAGAAAGGATTTGCGCTTGAGGTGCTGGATTACCTTGACGGTGATGAGGCCGGAGTGAAATCTGTAACTTTCCAGGTAAACGGAGAGAATGCCTACGGTTATCTGAAATCCGAGAAAGGTGTTCACCGTCTTGTACGTATTTCACCGTTCAACGCAGCAGGTAAGAGACAGACATCATTTGTATCCTGTGATGTTATGCCGGATATCAAGAAAGATCTGGACGTAGAGATTAATGATGATGATATCCGTATTGATACCTACCGAAGCAGCGGTGCCGGTGGACAGCATATTAATAAGACGTCTTCCGCGATTCGTATCACCCATTTTCCGACAGGAATCGTGGTACAGTGCCAGAATGAGCGTTCTCAGCACATGAACAAGGACAAGGCCATGCAGATGCTGAAGGCCAAGCTGTATCTTCTGAAGCAGCAGGAAGCTGAGGAGAAGCTTTCCGGCATTCGAGGCGAAGTGACAGATATCGGTTGGGGAAACCAGATCCGTTCTTATGTCCTGCAGCCATATACTATGGTGAAAGATCACCGTACCAACGAGGAAACCGGTAATGTTGACGCAGTTCTGGACGGCGGTATTGATATCTTTATCAATGCATACCTGAAATGGATCGCGCTGGCGAAAAAGAAAGAATAACATTACTGTCACGGAACCCTATAAAGATGACCAGGATTGCTGGCCAGGAAGCTGGCCACAGCAATACAAGGACTCCGCAGGCAAAAAAATGCTTGTGGAGTTTCTTTTATTATGATAATATATCTCTTGTACAAAAACAGTTGTCTTTATAGAACGGACAGAAGAGGTTGCTATGCAGAAACAGGTTGAGAAGAAAAAATACTATGTAGTAAGAGAGAGGGCAGTGCCGGAAGTGCTTCTGAAAGTTGTGGAAGCCAAGAGACTGATCGAATCAAAAAGGGTGGCAACTGTTCAGGAAGCAGCTGAAAAGACCGGGATCAGCCGCAGCTCTTTTTACAAATATAAGGACGATATTTTTCCTTTCCACGAGGAGACCAGGGGAAAGACCATCACCTTTATTATTCAGATGGACGACGAGCCGGGACTTTTATCAATGGTGCTGCAGACGATTGCCCGTTTTCACGGTAATATCCTGACCATACATCAGAGTATTCCTATTAACGGAGTTGCAACACTGACGCTGAGCGTTGATATCCTTCCAGGTGAAGGTGATGCAGAAGCTATGGTGGAGGATATTGAACAGAAAGACGGTATACACTATTTGAAAATTTTAGGCAGGGAGTAAGCATATGATAAACATAGCAGTATTAGGCTACGGTACAGTAGGAAGCGGAGTTGTCGAGGTTATCAACACAAACCATGAGAGCATTAACAAGAGAGCCGGAGATGAGATCAATATTAAATACGTGCTGGACTTAAGAGATTTCCCGGGAGATCCGGTTGAGAAAGTTCTGGTTCATGATTATGAAGTGATCGTAAACGATCCGGAGGTAGATATTGTCGTTGAAGTTATGGGTGGAATCGAGCCGGCATATACCTTTGTAAAAAGAGCACTCGAGGCCGGAAAGAGCGTAAGTACATCCAACAAGGCTCTGGTGGCCAAACATGGTTCCGAGCTTATGGAGATCGCCAAGGCGAAAGGTATCAATTTCCTTTTTGAGGCAAGCTGTGGCGGTGGAATCCCGATCATTCGTGCGCTGAATTCTTCACTGACAGCAGATGAGATCGATGAGATCACAGGTATCCTTAACGGAACCACCAACTATATGCTTTATAAAATGAGTACAGAGAACTGTGATTTTGATACAGTTCTGAAAGAAGCACAGGCGAAAGGCTATGCAGAAGCAGACCCGACAGCAGATGTAGAAGGTGCTGACGCATGCCGTAAGATCGCGATTCTTTCCTCACTTGCATATGGAAAATTCCTGAATTACGAGAATATTTATACAGAAGGAATTACAAAGATCACACCGGCAGATATGGAATATGCCAAAGAGCTTGGCATGACTATCAAGCTTCTTGCAACAAGCCGCAGGATCGGAGATTCTTTCTATGCAATGGTAGCTCCGTTCCTGGTAGGAAAGGAGAGTCCGCTTTACAGCGTAAATGATGTGTTCAATGCAGTATTTGTACACGGAAATGTTCTTGGAGATGCTATGTTCTATGGAAGCGGAGCAGGTAAGCTCCCGACAGCAAGTGCTGTTGTTGCTGATGTTGTGGATGAGGCGAAACATCTTCACAGAAATATCATGACAAACTGGAGCAGCCGTGTGCTGGAGCTTATGGATATGAACGAAGTTGAGGGCCGCTTTTTTGTTCGCGTATCTGATACAACTATGGATGAAGTGGAGAAAGCTTTCGGTGATGTACAGACTATCGAGCCGGATAATCTTCCGGAGGAGTTTGGATTTATCACACCGAAGATGAAGCAGGCTGATTACAAAGAGAAGATCAGCAAGCTTGACGGAAAAGTACTGGCAATGATCCGTGTAAAGGATTGATGCCTGAGGAGAAGAAAAGAACATGTTAATCGTAAAGAAATTCGGCGGTACATCTGTGGCTAACAAAGAGAGGATTTTCAATGTGGCTAAAAGATGTATCGAAGATTACAAAAAAGGAAACGACGTGGTGGTCGTGCTTTCAGCAATGGGTAAATATACAGATGAGCTGATCACCATGGCAAAGGATATCAATGAGAAACCTCCGAAACGTGAGATGGATATGCTTTTTACCATCGGAGAGCAGATGTCGGTAGCGCTGATGGCTATGGCTATGGACAGCATGGGAATCCCTGCTGTTTCCCTGAATGCTTTTCAGGTGGCCATGCATACTACAAGTGCTCATGGCAGTGCACGTCTGAAGAAGATCGATGCCGCACGTATCCGAAGAGAACTGGACAACCGCAGGATTGTTGTTGTCACAGGTTTTCAGGGGATAGACAAGTATAATGACTACACTACACTTGGGCGTGGCGGTTCTGATACCACGGCAGTTGCTCTTGCAGCTGCACTTCATGCAGATGCCTGTGAGATTTATACGGATGTAGATGGTGTTTACACAGCTGACCCGCGAAAGGTTCCGAAGGCCCGCAAGCTGAAGGAGATCACTTATGATGAGATGCTGGATCTGGCAACTCTGGGCGCAGGTGTACTTCACAACCGTTCCGTGGAGATGGCGAAGAAATATGGTGTACCGCTTGTGGTACGTTCCAGTCTCAACAACAGCGAAGGAACTGTGGTAAAGGAGGAAGTTACAGTGGAGAGAATGCTGATCAGCGGTGTTGCTCTGGATACAGATGCAGTACGTATTGCTGTGATCGGACTTAAAGATTCACCAGGAGTAGCATTTAAGCTTTTTGATACCCTGGCTAAGAAAAATATAAATGTAGATATGATCCTTCAGTCTATCGGCCGTGCAGGAACTAAGGATATTTCATTTACAGTTGACAAGAATGATCTGGATGATGCAATGAGTGTACTGGAGGCCAACCAGTCACGTATCGGTTACGTTGAGCTTCATGCGGAGAAAAATATCGCCAAGCTTTCCATCGTGGGAGCCGGTATGATGAGTAATCCGGGCGTTGCTGCGAAGATGTTTGAGAGCCTTTACAATGAGGGTGTGAATATCAACATGATCGCAACTTCTGAGATCCGTGTGACTGTTCTTATCAATGAAAAAGATGGTGCGCGTGCTATGAATGCAGTACATGATGCATTTAATCTGGCGGATTAAACAAAATAAGAAATGAATGACAGGGCGGAGGCTTGGTATAAGTCTCCGCTTTCTATAACGGAGCGATGTAATCGCTCATAAGGAGAGAATTTTATGAGAAAAAATCTGAAGGGCTGTAAGAGGCTTGCGAGGGAAACTCTGGTTGGGAATTTTACAGTTCCTGTGATTGGAAGTATTGCAGTTGCGGCGATGAGTGCGGTATCCGGTTATATTTCTACAGCACTTTTTCCGGGAGATTCCCTGTATGCGATCATTGGGGGAGAGGTATTCAGTTTTATCCTTTCACTGGTGATCTGTGTTTTTTCAGCGGGACTTTACAGGATTTATCTGAATATTTCCCGTCGGGAAAAATATTCTTTTGGTGATCTTCTGTACTTTTTCAGCCATCAGCCGGATCATGTGATCGTGGCATCATTTGTGCTGGCACTGATCAATCTGGTGACTTCACTTCCTATGGCGTGGTTTTCGTATACTACGGATATGGGAAGTACAGCAGATGCTCAGATGAACTGGGCGGTGAATTATCTGCTGTTTACGCTGCTGGGATTTTTGCTGAATCTTCTGATAGCGATGCCGTTTGCCATGACTTATTATATTCTGGCGGATAATCCGGAAATGAAGGGCGGACAGGCTTTGAAAGCCAGTGCGAAGCTTATGAAAGGGCATTTATGGGAGTACCTGAAGATGCTGCTCAGCTTTGTGCCGTGGATTATTTTTTCCATGTTTACACTTTATCTTGCGCTTATCTGGCTGGTACCTTATATAGAGACCTGCATGGCGGTTTTCTATCGGAATATATCCGGGGACTTCGATGAACCCCCGGTATCTCCTGTAACACCGATACCGCAGTTTCAGGATGAAACCGAGGCGTAGATGAATGTCTCTCGACGGGAGGGCCTGGATGCGACTGGCATGAATTGCACTTTCCTTTCCGGGGGACACTGTTGCGTGGGCAAGGTTACGAGGGGGAAAGGCGTTCGGAGTTGCGAAGCCCACTTTTCCCCCTTGAGCTCTCCCTTTCCGGGCACGCCGTTGCTGTATGAAAGTCTGAGCCGATTTTTGAGGGTGAGGGTGAGCCGTCAGAGTGATCACTCCCTCAGCCAGACAGAAGGCGGTCTGCATAGCAGACCTGTTCCTGGAACTGAATGTAGAAAGAGGAAGTTTTTCTCCGTATATTCAATAAACAGGAAACAGGCCTGCCGCGCAGGCCGCTTTTCCGTACCCATACGTAAAAAATGTCCCAATTGAGAAATGAAGAATTGGGCTAATAATATACGACCCAAAAAAATCGGCTCAACCTGTCATTTCCAAAACAGAAGCATACAGGATTAAGCCGATAAATTTACACTAATCAAAACGCATCACAGCGGCGTGGCCAGAAAGGAGGGGTGTGGGGAGGAAAAACGGCCTTCGCAACTATGAGTGCCTTTCCTCCCCACGGTTTTCCCCACTTTCACAAAGTAAAACTAATAAATCCAAAAAGCAAAACATACAAAACTAAGGATTCAAAGGAACTCTCCCCAGAACTTCCTTTACCAACACACCTATGGTAATTCCGGCGAGCACACCTGCAACAAGCAGTGCCGGTGCATACACCATCAGACTGATGTTGCTGACCACGATCATGGCGACGATCAGCTGCCCGATATTGTGGGTAACGCCTCCGGCTACACTGATTCCGATCAGACTGAAGTCCGAATGCTTTTTCAGAAAATTCATCACAGTCAGGCTGAGTGCTGCACCGGCAAGACTATATACAATACTGAACAGGTTTCCAAACATAAATCCAATTACAAGTATGCGGACAACCGATACAAGTGCAGCTTCCCGCCAGGAATACCGATCCAGTATAAAAAGTACCGCCAGGTTAGCCAGTCCTATTTTTACACCGGGAATTCCGGCGAAGACGGGGATCAGCGATTCTACATATCCCAATATAATGGCAACCGCAGCAAACAATCCAAGATAAGCTGTTTTTCGTTTCATAATCTTATGTCACTGCATCGATCTTCGGTGAATCATCAGATTCCGAAGGCTCTGCAGAATCCTTTCCTTCTATTACAACTTTATTCGGCAGACAGATAATAGAACCGCCGTGTTCGTCAACTGCCTTCTGTTTCATACAGTAATGATCCGGGCAGGTGGCTTTGATCATGGTGACTTTTCCATCTTTGATCTCACAGACATTGGTATCTCCGATATGGATCACCTGATCCTTGCTCAGTGAGTACGTCCCGAATTCTTTTCCATCAACAGTAATGCGGATCGTATTATGGGAACGCTGCCCCGAAATCCGGAAACCAAGCCCCAGAATCCCGGCGATCACCAGCATGGACGCAATAAAAATCGTTTCTTTTTTCTTCAAAATAAATCTCCATTTCTATCACAGATTCGTAAAAATAATATCATACTCCCATTCAAAAGGCAAATGCAAGTTAAATATATCTAACTATAAAAATGTTATTCGCTCCATAACCAGAAAAATTGAAATCATTCATTCAGGCAGATAAAATCCCCAATAAAAAAAGTTACAAGATACTAACAAAAAGTATGGACAAGGAAAAAAATCGATGATATAATACCTACCTGTAAGTTAGAAGTATCTAATTCATAAAATAAGATTAAATACGACTAAGTTAAATATGTAAATGAATAATATATAACTTTGCGAGCTCCCACGGAACTAAGGAATCTATAGTCATTTCAGGGAGTGCCATATCTGGCATTTTACAATGTAATTGAAATAAAGGATATTTGCTTGACGGATTATTTTGCTTTACTCGTTATAAATAAAAACAGGGGAGAAAAGAGATGAAAAACCAGAATTTTTACATGAGAGTGATCTCCGTTCTTCTGGTGATCATGGCTGTGCTTTTTTACAACAGCAGTATGAAGGCTGAGGAGAATGAGAAAGAGATCGCAGCTCTGACCGATAAAGTGGACACTCTTCAGAATCAGCAGAGTGAGCTTTTAAGCGCACTGGAGACAATCTACACCAGCCGGGTTCAGAATCAGACAGCATCCGAAGCAGATACTGCGGCAGGCAGCGATACAACAGATAGTGTATCAACAGACAGTGCATCAGCAGACAACACCACAGACGACACAACAACAGATTCTGATTACGTATATAAAGATGGTACCTACACAGGTGAAGCTGAGGGATACGGCGGAACGATCCAGGTTGAGGTGACACTGGCCGGTGATGAGATCACATCCATCAATGTAGTCAGCGCACCCGGCGAGGACAGCGCATATCTTTCACAGGCAGAAAGCGTGATAAATTCCGTTATCAGTGCACAGAGCACAGATGTGGACACTGTATCAGGAGCAACCTTCAGTTCAACAGGAATCCTGAATGCTGTTGATGAAGCACTTGGAAAGGCGGAAAACGAATGAAAAAAAGACAGCGGGATGTAAGGCTGAAACGTGCAGGGATTCAGCTGGCGTTTTTCATAGCGGCCCCGTCTCTGTTTTCCACAGCCTTTGCAGGAATCAAATCGATTTTTCTCGCCATTGCAGCCGGACAGCCGGTGGAGTGGAATTCTTTTCTGACCGTAACAGCAGTACTTCTGATCTTCACATGCTTTTTCGGAAGACATTTCTGCGGATATGCCTGTGCATTCGGATCTTTTGGAGATGTCATATATGAAGGCTTTGCCTGGATCTGGACGAAATGTTTTCATAAAAAAAAGAAACCAGCCCTTTCTGAAAAACTGGTTCACAGACTTCAGAAAGTGAAATATATCGTACTGGCTCTGATCCTGCTTTCCTGCCTCACAGGCGTATACGGAAAGCTTACAGGAACCAGCCCATGGGATGTTTTTTCCATGCTCACAGCCGGAAGGCTTCCAAACAGTACATATCTGGTGGGAATCATCCTTTTGATTTTGATCATGGTGGGAATGTGTACACAGGAGCGTTTTTTCTGCCAGTTTCTCTGCCCGATGGGAGCGGTTTTCGCATTGATGCCGATCCTGCCCGGAGCACTTTTTAAGAGAAACCGAGAGAAATGCCCTCCGAAATGCGGACTTTGTAAAAAAAGATGCCCTGCACATCTGGACATTGACGGTGACACAGCAATGTCCGGCGAATGTCTTTGCTGTCATGCCTGTGCGGCAACATGCCCCAGAAAAAACATTCACATAGGAACAACAGAGGAAAAATAATCTATGAAATTTCATGCTCTGAAAAAGAAAGCTTTTCTGGCAGCAGCAGTATTTACGGGAACAACAATGGTGATTCCATCCATGTGCCTGGCTGCATCAGATAAAGATATACAGACATATACAGATACAGATTTTGCTATGGATACTGTGGTATCCGAAACACTTTATACCACAGGAGACGATATAAACAGTAAGCTGACATCCGTGCTGACGGATGTGGAAACGAACCTTCTTTCCTGGACGAATGAGGACTCGCAGATCTGCAAGGTGAACGCATCTGACGGAAAAGATATGGAGATTTCCGGAGAACTTTCCGGTTATCTGGAGCGGATACTTAAAATTGCCAGAGACTCTGACGGAGCTTTTGATCCGACGATCGGGAAACTGATCCGGCTGTGGGATATTGGAGGGGAAGATCAGAGGATTCCGGGCGAGGATGAGATCAGGAAAGTTCTGAAGGATTCCGGCTACGAAAAAGTTTCGCTAGCAGGAAACAACATCAGTATGGATGAAGGATGTTCCCTTGATCTTGGTGCAGCCGGAAAAGGTATCGGATGTGACTCTGTTCTGGAATATGTGGAAACTCAGAAGGATGTAACAGCAGCACTGATGAATCTTGGTGGAAGCAGTGTCATGACTTACGGAAGCAAACCGGACGGTTCTTCCTGGAACGTGGCAGTGACAGATCCGCGGGCTGAAAATGACGAAGAGTATCTTGGAGTGGTTGCCTTAAACGGCACAGAGTTTCTTTCCACATCAGGAGATTATGAGAAATATTTTATCGAAGATGGTGTGAGATATCACCACATTATGGATCCGTCTACCGGATATCCGGCAAAAAGCGGAGTAACCGGAGTGACCGTTGTATGCGATACAGGACTGGAAGCAGATGCACTTTCCACAGCATGCTTTGTATTAGGTGTGGAAAAAGGCTCCGAATTGTTGAAAAAGTACAACGCAGATGGACTTTTTGTGGATGAAGACCATCATGTGTACCTCACCGATGGAATGAAGGAGCGATTCAGCCTTCTTCAGGATTCCTACAGCGTGGAGGATATCACACAATAAAAGCGATAGTAAAGCCTGTAGCAATTCCTGAAATTTCGTCATCAGGTTCTCGACCGAAAACAGGGAGAGTCGGA
The DNA here is from genome assembly GCF_056504635.1 of Blautia sp. HA8986. Classification (NCBI taxonomy): domain Bacteria; kingdom Bacillati; phylum Bacillota; class Clostridia; order Lachnospirales; family Lachnospiraceae; genus Blautia; species Blautia sp. HA8986. The sequence goes on along the minus strand of NZ_JBWLUQ010000001.1, from coordinate 2,214,082 downwards.
ATTGTTATGGAAGGTTTTCTATAAATATTTCATATTTTTAGGAGGAATAAGTAATGCAGAAGTGGAATCTACTGAAAAAAACAGCTCCATGCATCCTGAGTCTTGCAGTGGCAGCAACAACTTTCCCGACAGCTGTAATGGCAACAGATTTTGATACGGCAGTCGTTTCCGAGGCAGAAGCTCAGGAAGCAGATGTTGAGGACTTTGGCGCAGAAGAGGTTGAAGCTGCTGAGGATACAACACAAGAGATGACAGAGGATATTCAGCAGGACGAAGCAGCGGATGATCTTGAAATCCAGGAAGATGCTGCAGCTGAGGAAGCAGATCCTGTTTCCGATGGAGAAGATGAGTTTTCTGCAGGCGATGATACAGAGGAAGCTTTCTCCGATGAGAGCCAGCTGAAAGGTGAGTATCAGTATGTATATGCAGGACTTACATGGGGTGAGTACTGGGCTGCTGAAGGCGTTTATAATGCAGGAAACACAAGCTCCAGTAATGAGCCTGACCTTAAAGGTGAGGCTGATAAAGGTGCTTTTGATACAGTAACAAGAGCAACTGCTAATCACGGACTTCACAGAGGAAGCTATCAGACAGAAGCTACAATTGTTGCAGAAGATGGAACAAGATTTGATGTTTCCTACTGGAAAGACGGTGGAAAAACAATCGTACTTACAGATGGTTCTGAGGCTGCATGGAACAGAGGAACTGTTACAAAAGACGGAAAAGATTATGAAATGAATCATTACGAAGTGTATGGCCTTAAATATGTTCCGGTAGCAGTTAAAACAGCAGATTTTGCAGATTTTTGCAAAAAATATAATGTTGTACAGGCTGGCGGAACTATTTCCGGTGGATATGGCGAGATGAATCTTCAGTCCTATGTTGGTCTTGTAGCTGATGTAACTGCTGACACCAATGGTCTGAAATATGCTGAGAAGAACGGTGACAGTTTTACATTTACAGCAAGAAAGTCTGATGGAACAGCATCCGGTATTAAAGATCAGGCTCTGAAAACAGCTACAGGTATTGAACCGCAGGTGAAAGCTGCAAGTGGAAGCTATGGTGAGTTCCTTCGTGTAGACCTTCTTGGAAATTACGGAGATCTTGGTGCGAACATGCAGGCTGTACGCTGGGATTACTATGGAGATGATTCTACATATACCAAACTCCTTGCTTCTTACGGAACCAAGTTTGCTGCAGATAACTGGATGCATAAATCTATGGGAATCCAGCTTGGACTGACTCATTCCAAGCGTTGCAAGCTTCCGGGAGGAACAGACGGAACAGGTTACTGGAAACTGACTGTATACGCACTTGGATACAATGATTATACATATAAATTCCAGGCAACAGCAGAGAATATTGTAGAGCCGCAGGTAGAGCCGACAGACTTTACAGATCTCAAAGCTGAGGTTGAGACTGCAAAAGCACTGAAACAGGCAGATTACACTGTTGCAACATGGAAATCTTTTGCAGGTGAGCTTGCTGAGGCAGAGGAAGTTATTGCAAAGACAGATGCAAGCCAGGCAGAGGTTAACGAAGCACTTTCACATCTTCAGGCAGCAGAGAAAGAACTTGTCAAAGTAACTGCAGCTTTGGATAAAAAGACAGCAGCTGTATACACAGGAAAGACTGTAACCCTGAAAGCAACAAGCAACGATAAAGATGCAAAAGCAACATTTACAAGCAGCAATACAAAAGTAGCAACAGTAAGCAGCACAGGTGTTGTAAAAGGTGTGAAAGCCGGAACAGCAACAATCACAGCTTCTTATGGAAATGCAAAAGCTACATGCAAGGTAACAGTAAAAGCTCCATCTGTTAAATTTGCAAAGAAGACAGCAACTGTTTACAAAGGAAAAACAGCAACAGTAAAAGCAACACTGACAGGCGTTTCCTCTGTAAAATATACAAGCAGCAATAAGAAAGTAGCAACAGTAAACAGCAAGACAGGTGCAGTAAAAGGTTTGAAAGCCGGAACAGTAACAATCACAGCAACAAGCGGAAAACTGAAAGCAACATACAAGCTGACAGTTAAGAACCCGACATTCAGCCTTACAAAATCCTCTGCAACAATCAAAAAAGGCAAAACAACAATAATCAAATCCAAAGCAGCACCTGCCGGCAAAGTTACATACACAAGCAGCAACAAGAAAGTTGCAACTGTAACAAGCAAAGGCGTTGTTAAAGGAATCAAAAAAGGTAAAGCAACAATCACAGTTAAATGCAACGGCATTACAAAGAAATTTGTGGTAACTGTTAAATAAATACCTGGTAAGTACCTCTGCCGCAGAGCATTTTATGTATCTGCGGCAGAAGTCTGCCTATCGGCACGGAAATAAATGCCTGGCAGAAGCCGCATAAAGAGGGGAGAAAGCATTCATGGAAAAAGATCTGAAAGAAAAAAAGCCATCCGAAAATAATGATCCGAAGATACCCTGGCCAAAACTGATCCCTGCTGCAGCTGTGATCGCGGCACTTGCATTTTCAGGTATCAAGGCTCAGGGCTCTGATGAAAACACAGAAACTCTTCAGAAGCCAGATACGACCGTAATGTCTGCTTCTGAGCTGGAAAAATATCTTGGTTATGAGGAAGAAGATAATTCAGTTTCCGAAACCGGTACAACAGCAGATAAGAAAAGCACATCCAATAAAAGCACTTCAAAAAAGACATCAAAAAAATCTGCAAAAAAACAGCAGCAAAAAAGAGCTCCGGAAAAAGAACTGTATCTGAATCTGCAAAAAACAATGCCGGCGCAGCAGGACAGGGTTCCACTCAGACACCAGTAGCCAATGTTCCGGCAGGCGGCTATAAAGACGGAACATACGAAGGATCAGGAACCGGATTCGGCGGTACGATCACTGTACGCGTGACAGTAAGCGGCGGAAAGATCGCAGCTATTGATATTTTGGACGCTTCCGGAGAAACCGGATCGTATTTTGCGTCAGCGAAAGGTGTTATCAGCAAAATGATCGCCGGAAACACACCGAATGTAGATGCGGTCAGCGGAGCAACCTATTCTTCCAACGGAATCATCCAGGCAGTCCAGAATGCTTTATCCCAGGCAGCAGCAGATGGAAGCACAAGTCAGCCAACCCCTTCACCGACACCGACTTCCACACCAACGCCAACTCCGACAAAAAAGCCGAAGCCGACCAAAAAACCTGATCCGAATAGTCCGAGCCAGTACCTGAACGGAACCTATAAAGCTTCTGCAAAAGGCTACAGCGGAGATGTAAAAGTAACTATCACTATCAAAAATGACGTGATCACATCTGTAAAACAGGAGAATACAGATACTCCGATGTTTTTTGAAAAAGCGTGGAGTGCCCTGAAAGAGCAGATCGTAGGCTCAGATTCCGTGGATGATATTGACACAGTCAGCGGAGCAACTTATTCTTCAAAGGGAATTCTGGAAGCTGTAAAAAAAGCCCTGAAGGAAGCGAAAAATCCAGAATATGGAAAAAAAGTGACCCCGACTCCAACGAAGAAGCCAACTCCGAAACCAACTGCCACACCGAAACCGACAGCAACGCCTGAGCCAACTGCCACACCGGAACCAACGGCAGTGCCTGATGATCCAAATGTAACACCGACACCGGATAATCCGAACGCAACACCTGTTCCGAATGATCCCAATGTAACGCCGGAGCCGACCGAAGCACCTGAGCCAACCCCTGCAGGCCTGTACAGAGACGGAACATATGAAGCAGCTGCTTTCGGATATGGCGGAAAAACAAGACTGACAGTGACTATCAGCGGAGGTCAGATCGTGTCCATCACACAGACCAACAACGATACGCCGGAATTTTTTGATCCGGCATGGGAAACTATCTATGCCCAGATCATGGCGAATCAGTCAGCAGACGGAATTGATACAGTCAGCGGCGCAACCTTCTCCTCAGCGGGAATCATCGGAGCAGCACAGAAAGCATTAAACCAGGCGAAAAACTGATTTTAACCGAAACTGCGGAGCAGTTATTCGGTTATGAGCAAGTAGCGAAAGCGGATTGCGAATATCCGATTGACTAAAAGACCCCCCTGAATTCCAGAAAAAAATATTCTGGAATTCAGGGGTTTTTCCGTATTAGAAAAAATTTAACCGAATCAGGGAAGTTTTCAGCAGGATTGCAAATATCCGTTCAAGAGGTTATTTCGATAAAAAAATAACATGGAAATATACAGAATAATATAAAAAACGTCAGAATATACATTGAAAATAATTGAAAAATATCGCGAATTAATGGCGCGTAACTTAAGAAGTATAGTTATAATTTTATTGCACGGATCTTGATTTTATGATATGTTTTAGTGTGTGTACTTATAATTGTTATTTATATGACAAACAACGCTGAAAGGAGAATAACATGAGTAGTAAAATTACGATCATCGGAGCAGGAAGTGTAGGAGCAACCATCGCTTACACATTATCACAGAGGAGCATTGCCTCAGAAATCGTACTGATCGATATCAACAAGCAGAAAGCAGAAGGAGAGGTCATGGATATTGAACAGGGAACCAGTTTCCGTGAACCGATCTCCATTGTGGCGGGAGATTATCCGGATGCTGCGGACTCAGATATTGTAATCATCACTTCCGGTATTGCCAGAAAACCAGGACAGACACGAATTGAACTGACACAGACTAACGTTAATATTATGAAGAGCATCACTCCGGAGATCGTAAAAGTGGCTCCTAAAGCACTTTATATTATCGTAAGCAATCCGTGTGATATTATGACATACGCTTTTGCGAAGCTTTCCGGACTTCCGGAGAGCCAGATTTTAGGCTCCGGTACAGCTCTGGATACTGCACGTCTCCGCTGCAGACTTTCCAGGCATTATGGAGTTTCTGAGAAAAATATCCACGCTTATGTATTTGGCGAGCATGGAGATACTTCTTTTGTACCATGGTCAAGAGCATTTGTGGCAGGTGCAACTCTGGATGAATTTGATAAGATTGCTCATGAGGATCAGAAGGATATGCCGCCACTTGACAAGGAAGAGGTTCTGGAGTATGTTCATACTTCAGGGTCAACTGTTATTGCCAAAAAAGGTGCAACTTTTTATGCAGTAGCAGTATCTGTGTGCAGACTTTGCTCGCTTCTTCTTGCAGCATCTGATACAATTGTCAGTGTGTCAACTATGCTTCACGGAGAGTACGGCATTGAGGATGTATGTCTTAGTACAATGGCATCTATCGGACCGGAAGGTGTGAAGAGTATCGTACGCGTTCCTCTTACTGAAGAGGAGACTGAGAAACTTCATGCAAGTGCCAATGCACTGAAAAACGTGATCGCACAGATTGACCTTTAATAAATGTCTGAAGCTGTGTAAAAAGGGGAATGCAGCCCAAGACAAATCTGTAACAACGGGAGAAAGATAAAAATGGATATTATTCAGGTAATTACCAGAGAATTGAACGTTGAGAAATGGCAGGTAGAAGCAGCAGTCAGGCTGATCGATGAAGGCTGCACCATTCCTTTTATTTCCAGATACCGTAAAGAAGCAACCGGTACATTAAACGATGAACAGCTTCGTAATCTTAATGAGAGACTTACCTATTTAAGAAACCTTGAGGACAAAAAAGCTCAGGTCCTTGGCAGTATTGAGGAGCAGGGCAAGCTGACACCGGAACTGAAAAAGCAGATCGAAGCGGCACAGACTCTTGTAGTAGTGGAGGATCTTTACCGCCCATATCGTCCGAAACGCCGTACGCGTGCTATTATTGCAAAGGAGAAGGGGCTCGGGCCGCTGGCAGATATCATTCTTCTTCAGATGACAAAGAAACCGCTGGAAGAAGAGGCGAAGGCTTTTCTTTCAGAGGAAAAAGAAGTTAAAACAACGGCAGATGCTATCAATGGAGCCAAAGATATTATCGCAGAGCATATTTCCGATGAGGCAGACTACCGTATCTATATCCGTAAGAAAACAATGGATAAAGGAACTATCTGTTCCACTGCGAGAGATGAGAAAGAGCAGTCTGTTTACGAAATGTACTATGATTTCGAGGAGCCTGTGAAGAAACTGGCAGGCCATCGTGTCCTTGCACTGAACCGTGGTGAGAAGGAGAAATTCCTCACAGTGAAGATCGTGGCACCGGAGGAAGATATCATCCGCTATCTTGAGAAACAGGTGATCGTCCGTGACAATCCGAATACAACCCTGGTTCTGAAGGAAGTGGTGGAGGACAGCTACAAGCGTCTGATCGGCCCGGCCATTGAGCGTGAGATCAGAAGTGCATTAACGGAAGGAGCAGAGGACGGAGCCATTCACGTATTTGGCAAAAATCTGGAGCAGCTTCTTATGCAGCCTCCAATTGCAGGACAGGTAGTTCTTGGCTGGGATCCGGCATTTCGTACAGGATGTAAGCTGGCAGTGATAGACCCGACCGGAAAAGTTCTGGATACCACTGTGATCTATCCGACAGCGCCTACCAATGAGACCAAGATCCGTGCAGCCAAAGAAACCCTCAAAAAACTCATCAGCAAATATCACGTAACCCTGATCTCCGTAGGAAACGGAACCGCATCCAGAGAGTCAGAGCAGATTATCGTGGAACTCCTTAAGGAAATCCCGGAAAAAGTTCAGTACGTGATCACCAACGAGGCAGGTGCTTCCGTATATTCCGCAAGCAAGCTTGCAACGGAAGAATTCCCGAATTTTGATGTGGGACAGCGTAGTGCCACATCTATCGCAAGACGTGTCCAGGACCCGCTGGCAGAGCTTGTAAAGATAGACCCCAAATCCATTGGTGTCGGTCAGTACCAGCATGACATGAACCAGAAGAAACTGGGCGAGGCACTGAACGGAGTTGTTGAGGACTGCGTGAACAAAGTCGGCGTAGATCTCAATACAGCATCTGCTTCCCTTCTGGAATATATTTCCGGAATCAGCAAAGCTATCGCAAAGAATATCGTAGCTTACCGTGAGGAGAACGGCCGTTTCCAGACAAGACGGGAACTTCTCAAAGTTGCGAAACTTGGCCCGAAAGCCTTTGAGCAGTGTGCAGGTTTCACACGGATCACAGGGGGCAAAAATCCTCTGGATGCAACAAGTGTTCATCCTGAGAGCTACGACGCGGCAAAAAAACTCCTGGAAAAACTTGGCTATACACCACAAGACGTGGCAGAGCGTAAACTTACCGGCATTTCCAGACAGATCCGCGATTACGGAAAACTGGCCAAAGAACTGGAAATCGGTGAGCCGACACTTCGGGATATCGTAAAAGAGCTGGAGAAACCGGCAAGAGATCCTCGTGATGAGATGCCGAAGCCGATTCTCCGCACAGATGTCCTTGATATGAAGGATCTGAAAGAAGGCATGGTTCTTAAAGGAACTGTCCGCAATGTAATTGATTTCGGAGCTTTTGTAGATATCGGTGTACATCAGGACGGACTGGTTCATATTTCAGAGATGAGCGAGAAATTCATCAAACATCCGCTGGAAGCAGTCAGCGTTGGTGATATTGTGGATGTGCGTGTTCTTGGTGTGGATATGAAGAAGAAGCGGATCAGCCTTTCCATGAAGGGGATCAGTAAATAAAAAGAAATATTCAGTAAAGTGAAGCAGCCGGGAATGTTTTGCATTACATTACCGGATAGAAATACAACAGAATTATGATACAGTTACAGCAGCGATTATAACTTATTCCTTACAGAGCCGGAGAAATCGGTTTTACAGGAAAAAATCGCTGCTGTATTATTATATTACAGGATGCGGACAATAGAGTTTGACTATATCAGACGGGAGGAAAATTAATTTGGACAGTACAGTACAGACCGTTCAGGAGGTAGGAAATCAGGTAAACCAGTACAAGCAGATGTTTGAAAATTATATTCCGGATATTACCAAATTCGGAATCAAGGTTGTCCTGGCCATCGTGGCTTTCTGGGTAGGAAGCACCGTTATTAAAGGGATCGTAAAGTTTGTCAGAAAATCACTGACAAAATCCAGACTGGACACAGGTGTTGCTCAGTTTATGTCATCCCTGGTCAAGATCGTGCTTTATATACTTCTGATTTTTAACATATCCACAAGCTTCGGAGTGAAGGAATCATCTCTGGCAGCACTTCTTGGAACCGCCGGCGTTACTTTGGGTCTTGCCCTGCAGGGTGGACTTTCCAACCTGGCAGGAGGAATGATGCTTCTTTTATTCAAGCCATTCCAGGTAGGAGATTACATTGTTGTCAACGGACAGAACGGAAGCGAAGGAACAGTATCCAAGGTAGAAATCTGTTATACAACACTTCTTTCCATTGACAACAAGCATATTGTGATCCCCAACGGTACGCTTTCCAACTCAACTATCACCAACGTAACGGCAAGGGATCAGCGAAGACTGGAGATCAAAGTAGGAATTTCCTACAACGCAGACATCCAGAGAGCCAAGGAGATTCTGGAAGACATCCTGACAGACGATCCGGACACAAGAGAAGACGAAGAGATGGTAGTATTTGTAGACGAGCTGGCAGAAAGTGCTGTGATCATGGGCTTCCGTGTCTGGGTAGATACAGACCGCTACTGGGACACCAGATGGAGACTGAACCAGCGGATCAAAGAAGACTTTGATTATTATGGAATTGAGATTCCTTATAATCAGCTGGATGTGCATTTACATAAGTAAAAACTCGGATTAAGTTTCAGTTATTGACAAATAACTATCACAATGTCATAATACCCCACAGAGATAGTATTTGGACTCAAAACTATACTCTGGCTGAAATCACTGGAATCTTATATAAATAACCAGCCGGAACCCGGGAAATGGGAACGGACGGATATATGAATTATAAAAGATAAGAGCCTGTATTGATGGCAGGGAAAGCATCACGGCAGAAAATTCTGTGAATGTTCTTTCATGTACAAAAAACAGGACTCAGTATACAGGGAGTCAATCAGAAGCGTTTCAGGGTCGAGGTATACCCTGAGATGCTTTTTTTTGCACCTCCCTGCAGGAAAGGACTTATATAAGATGACAATAGAAATGTTAAAAGGAAAGATCCACAGAGCAACTGTTGTCCAGGCAGAACTGGATTATGTGGGAAGTATCACTGTGGATGAGGAACTGCTGGAAGCTGCCGGAATACTGGAATATGAAAAAGTTCAGATTGTAGATGTGAACAACGGCAGCCGTTTCGAGACATACACCATTTGCGGAGAACGCGGAAGCGGTATGATCTGCCTGAACGGAGCAGCAGCAAGATGCGTGAGCACAGGTGACAAGATCATCATCATGGCTTACGCACAGTACGAGCAGGAAGAAGCCCGTACACATAAGCCTGCAGTAGTATTTGTAGATGAAGAAAACAAGATCAGCAGAGTGACCAATTATGAGAAACACGGACTGCTGAAAGATATGGCCTGAAAAAATCCGTAATAGAGGAAACTCAGATTACAGATTAGGTATGTGTCCAATGTGGACATAACGCCTTATAAAATAAGAGGAAAGTGAATTCAGAAAAGAGGCTATCTCGAAATCTATAAAAAATCCCAGTTCCCGTGACTGAGAAAGAGGAGAGAACAATGCAGGTAACAAAAACAGTAGAAGAAACAAGAAAACAGATCAAAGCGTGGAAAAAAGAAGGCAAAACAGTAGGACTTGTCCCGACCATGGGATTTCTCCATGAAGGACACGCAAGCCTGATAAAAAAATGCAGAGAGCAGAACGACATCGTAGTAGTATCTGATTTCGTCAATCCGACACAGTTTGGACCGACCGAAGATTTGGAAGCATATCCAAGAGATTTTGAGCGTGACAGCAAACTCTGCGAAAGCCTGGGAGCAGACCTGATCTTCTGCCCGGAGCCTTCCGAAATGTATCATGATCCCCACGCATTTGTAAGCATAGATACCTTATCCGAAACACTCTGCGGAAAAACACGCCCTATTCATTTTAAGGGTGTATGCACAGTAGTGTCCAAATTGTTCCACATCGTAGCACCGGACAGAGCATATTTCGGACAGAAAGACGCACAGCAGCTGGCTATCATCCGCAAGATGGTGCAGGATCTGAATTTTGATATTGAGATCATTGGCTGCCCCATCGTCCGTGAGGAGGACGGACTTGCAAAATCCTCCAGAAATACATATTTAAGCCCTGAAGAAAGAAAAGCAGCTCTCTGCCTGTCAAAAGCAGTAAAAGCCGGACAGGAAGCTATCCGCACAGGAATCCCGGCAGAAGAGCTCCTTGGAAGAATGCGCGCAGTGATCGAAGAAGAACCTCTGGCAAAGATCGATTATGTATCCATGGTAGACGCACTTACCATGCAGCCGGTGGAAAAAGCTGACCGCAGCGTTCTCGTAGCAATGGCTGTTTACATCGGAAAAACAAGACTGATCGACAACTTCAGCTACGAGGTATAATATATGGAAAAAATCTTAAATAAAATCGCAAAGATCAGCAGCCTTGCATCCAGATATATCGGGATCATTATCATCGCTTTTTCCTGCGTGGCTTTTTTCTGGAGGGACGGTTTTGCCTGGATGACCAATTACACTTCTGTATTCCTTGGGGTTATCATGTTCGGAATGGGACTGACCATAAAGATGGAAGACTTCCGGATTGTTTTTTCCAGACCTAAAGAAGTGGTGATCGGAGCAGTGGCACAGTATACCATCATGCCTGTAGTGGCCTGGATACTGTGCAAGGTGATGAATCTTCCGGCTGACCTGGCCCTGGGAGTGATCCTGGTAGGCTGCTGCCCGGGGGGAACAGCCAGCAATGTGATCACCTATATTGCAGGCGGTGACGTGGCATTATCTGTAGGAATGACAATCGTTTCCACGCTGGCAGCACCCCTTGCCACACCGTTTCTTGTATATGTTCTGGCAGGAGCCTGGGTGGAAGTATCTTTCTGGGCTATGGTGCTCTCTGTGATAAAAGTGATCCTGGTTCCGGTACTTCTGGGAATCATTTTACGGAGTCTTGCAGGAGAACACGTAGACAAAGTATCCAACGTGATGCCGCTGATCTCAGTGATCGCTATCGCTATGATCATCGGAGGAATCGTGGCAGTAAATGCAGACAAGATCTTAAACTGTGGAGTTCTGGTGCTTGGAGTGGTGGCTATCCATAACTTCTGCGGCATGATGTTAGGTCTCCTTGCAGCAAAAATCTTCCACGTGGAATATTCCAGAACAACAGCCATAGCTATAGAAGTAGGCATGCAGAACAGCGGTCTTGCAGTTTCGCTGGCAGCAGCTAATTTTGCAGCCAATCCTCTGGCAACACTGCCAGGAGCAATCTTCAGCGTATGGCACAATATCGCAGGTTCCATATTCGCCGGAATCCGCCGTGCAGGAGCAGAACGCCAGACAGAACCGGGGAGCGGTAAGCTGGTGGAAGAAAGCTAAAAAGACAGAAGAACACTGAGGGAGTTCGGAATATCGTTTTTATAAAGAAACCCGACAGCGTATAGATTGATCTGTATGCTGTCGGGTTTTGCGTTGTGGATTTGGAAATCGCATGTTAAACTGGAAACATAAAACACAGATATAAGACAGGTTCAGGAAAGAAGCCTGTGAACATTAAACATTGTAAAAGAGGACACTGCAATGAAATATGATGATCTGATACAGGAATTGAATACATGGGAGTATGATGAGAAGATTTTCCGGGAATATTATTTTATGGAAAAAATTCCGAAGAATATTTCGGGATTTGCAGCAAGACATTCGGACCATAAAAAAGAAGTTGAGTGGGTACAGAATCCGAAAAAAGTAAATGCGCATTCCAGAGAGGATGCGTTTATCCCGCAGGGATATAATGTGAATCTGGTAAAACACCCGAGATATTTTCCATTGTTTTATCATGAACATGATTTTTTTGAAATCATATATGTTCTGTCAGGAACCTGTACTAATTCCTTCCGGGATTCCACAGAGAAACTGACAGCAGGAGACCTGTGCCTGATCGCACCTGATGTCAGACATGGAATCCTGGCAGTGGAGGACGACAGCGTAATTCTGAATATCTTGATCCGCCGCAGCACATTTATGGATATCTTTTACAATACAGTCCGTGATAAGACCCAGATTTCCGGTTTCTTTGTAGGGAACCTATATTCCAGAGAAAAAATACGCTACCTTCTTTTCCGTACGAAGAATGATACAGTTATCCGTAATTACATTCTGGACATGTACAGGGAACAGAAAACCAGCGACAGTTTTTCAGACAGGATCATCTGCAGCATCCTTACATTGTTTTTTGTGGAGCTGACCAGACGTCATGGGAAAAATGTAAGCATACCGGATAACAGAAGAGAACGGACGGAGCAGGAATCCGAAATGCTTGCTTATATGATGGGACACTGCAGTACAGTAACATTAAATGAACTTGCAGAGAAATTTCATTTCTCTGTACCATACTGTTCGAAACTGATCAAATCTATCTCAGGAAAAACTTTCTCCAATCTTCTCACAGAGATCCGCCTGCAGCATGGCGAACAGCTTCTTCTCTACAGCCAGCTCAGTGTAGAAGATATCAGTGACAGGGTAGGGTATAAAAATCCGGAAAGTTTTATCCGTGCATTTCGCCGCTTATACAATGATACACCAAGTCAATACAGAAGAAAGAATAAATAAAGTCAATTAAATTGATTATTTCAAACCATGGAAGCAGTTCCGACATTCCGCTATGATGTAAGCAAATAAAAAACATCAATGCAGAATAAAAAGGAGGAAGCCAGTATGAAATATAATGATACTTATTCCATGATCGGAGCTATGCTTAACCTGGGATTTGAAGTTGAGTTTAAGAAAAAACGGGAGAAAAAAGAAAAACGTCGCAGATTTTTACGGAAATTGATTGTCATGATATCCCGGTTAAAGAAGAGTTCGGGAAATATTACAGAGAATATGTCCAGCAGTGCCGGTAAATGTAGATGTGACGCACATACGATATGTGCATGTGCTGTCGATTGTGGAGACAGAGTGTGATAATCTGTTACAACAAATCGACACAAGTCACATTCTGTCGAAAGAAAAAGTCATAAAATGCAGAAATGCGGTTTACAAATTTTTTCTCTTATACTATAATAAGACCATGGACGACAAAAGTCCCCAACATATGAAAACAGGGGGGCCCGCTGAAGCGAGCTGAGAGTAGACTGTAAATGTCTTGACCCATAACCTGATTTGGATAATGCCAACGTAGGGACATATGCACGAAGGATTCTTAAAGACACAGAAGATCAGAGAGTACAGAAGATTTTTATTAAGTACGTAAGATTAAGAGCCGGTTGCCGTGATGCGTATGCGTTGCAGCGACCGGCTTTTTGTTGTATAAACATAAAGAATTTACAGAAGGATACCCTATATCTGACGGGAACAGAGCTTGTACAGCAGACCGGAATTCCGACAGCAGTGACAGATTTTCCAGATTCGGATACAAAATGAAAGGAGATTTTTTTACATGAGAAATTACAGTACACAGATGGAGGCTGCCCGTAAAGGCATCATCACACCTGAACTTGAGATTGTAGCTAAGAAAGAACGCATGACAACAGAGGAGCTGCTTCCGCTGGTAGCCTCCGGTAAGGTGGCAATCTGTGCAAATAAAAATCATAAATGTATCGATCCGGAGGGTGTAGGCTCCATGCTCCGCACTAAGATTAACGTAAACCTTGGTGTATCCAGAGACTGCAAGGACTATGATGTAGAGATGCAGAAAGTAATGGAAGCTGTCAACATGGGAGCACACGCTATCATGGATCTTTCTTCCCACGGAAATACCATTCCGTTTCGCCGTAAGCTGACAAGTGAGTGTCCGGCTATGATCGGAACAGTTCCTGTTTATGATTCAGTTATCCACTATCAGAGAGACCTTGACACACTGACAGCTAAGGATTTCATTGATGTGGTAAGACTTCACGCACAGGATGGAGTAGATTTTGTAACTCTTCACTGCGGAATCACAAGAAAGACTATCGATCAGATCCGTAACCACAAGAGAAAAATGAACATTGTTTCCAGAGGAGGTTCTCTTGTATTTGCATGGATGTGCATGACCGGCGAGGAGAATCCGTTCTATGAATATTACGACGAGATCCTGGATATCTGCCGTGAGTATGATGTGACCATCTCCCTTGGCGATGCCTGCCGTCCGGGATGTCTGGCTGATGCAACAGACGTATGCCAGATCGAGGAGCTTGTACGTCTTGGCGAGCTGACCAAGCGTGCATGGGAAAAAGATGTCCAGGTTATGGTTGAGGGACCGGGACACGTTCCGCTTGATCAGGTAGAGGCAAACATGAAAGTACAGCAGTCCATCTGCCAGGGTGCACCATTCTATGTATTAGGACCGATCGTAACTGACGTTGCACCGGGATATGACCACATTACATCTGCAATCGGCGGCGCAGTAGCAGCTATGTCCGGAGCTGCATTCCTCTGCTATGTAACACCGGCCGAGCACCTTGCCCTTCCGAACCTTGAGGACGTGAAACAGGGAATCATGGCATCCAAGATCGCAGCTCATGCAGCAGACATTGCCAAAGGTGTCCGCGGTGCCCGTGAGATCGATGACAAGATGGCTGATGCCAGAAGAAAGCTTGACTGGGAAGCGCAGTGGGAGTGTGCAATGGATCCGGAAACAGCGAAACGTATCTGGAACGAGCGCAAACCGGAGCATGATGATACCTGCTCCATGTGCGGTAAATTCTGCGCAGTGCGAAGCATGAACAAGGCACTTGCAGGAGAGCATATCGATATTCTGTAGTATATAGGCAGCCGGCAGCATAACATACCTGTTTTCGGGATATGCAGCAGCCAGCCAGAGCACTGACGGGATATATTGTTTAGCTGCAATATAATAGAAGAAAACGGAATATCAGAGTCGTCCATGTTTGTGGTAAAATATCACAACAGGGCGGCTCTTTTTCTGTGCATAAAATAAAAATATACATGCAAAATGTCGTCTATATGACGAAAAAATACATGTTCCATATACAAAGTGCTCAATAATCCATGTAGAAGGATTGGATAATCCATGTATTTTTTGTGTCCAAATTGTTAAAATAGCATCATCAAATAACGGAGAACGTCAAAATAAAGGAGGACGAAACATGAAAAGAAAGATGCTCAGCGTTCTGCTCTGTGCAGCGATGATGGGAACAACACTGGCAGGTGCAACAAGCGTGCTTGCAGCTGACGACAAAGATTCAGACAGCAAATGGGAGTACAAGGAGGCTACTCTTACATTTCTGATCGATCCGGATACAGCGTCATCTGGATATCAGGCAGTATTTGATCTCTGCGAGAAAGAGACAGGTATCCACATTGAGACAGAGCTTCGTGCATCAGGCGGTGACGGAGACAACCAGGTAAAAACAAGACTTGCTTCCGGCGAGATGACAGATCTTTGCGGATACAATTCAGGAGCTAAGCTCAACGAGCTTGATCCGGAGAGCAACTTTATCGACATTTCCGGCGAAGAGTGGGCAAGCCGTCTGGACGATACATTTGCATCTGCAGTAAGCGCAGGTTCTGATTCCGCAGTATACGGTGTTCCGCTTACAGCTACAAACCTCGGATGTATCCTTTATAATAAAGACCTCTATGAGAAATATGATCTTGAGGTTCCAGATACATGGGAAGATTTCCTTAAAAACTGTGATACACTGAAAGATGCTGGTGAGACAGCAGTTATCGGATCTCTTGGAGATTCCTGGACAATTCAGGTTCCATACCTTGGAGATCACTATAATGTACTTGCAGCAGAGCCGGATTTCTCAGAGAAATTCGAAGCTGGTGAAGCTAAATATGCTACAACAGAGGCTGGTCTTAAGAGCTTCCAGAAACTCGCTGACCTTCAGCCATACTTTAACGAGGATTACACAGCAACTACATACGCAGATGCATGCGATAAGCTTGTAAACGGCGAGGGTGCTCACTGGTTCATCCTTTCCCAGGCACTTTCCAGCATCTATGAGCTCTACGGAGACGATGTAAACAAAATCGGTGTTATGGGTGTTCCGGGAGATGACGCTGACAACCATGGCCTTACAGTTTGGGAGCCAACAGCTATTTACGGAAACGCTAACAGCGACAAAAAAGATGATATCTTAAGATTTATGGAGTTCTATACATCTGATGAGGCACTTGACGCTTTCACAGAAGCACAGAAACCAGACGGCCCATATTGTATTAAAGGATATGAGCTTCCGGATGACGCATATGACGGAGTTAAAGAGGCTCAGGAGAAATACTTTGACACAGGAAAAACAAATGTTGCAATGGAGTTCCAGACATCTGTAAAAGGAACAAACTGCGAGTATATCTGCTCTGAGGTTGCAACAGGACAGTCTACAGCAGAGGAAGCTGCAAAGGCTTACGATGAGGACTGCAAGAAACAGGCAACACAGCTTGGACTTGACTGGAAATAAGTAAATGTATGTCGGCCGCCTGTGTTTCAGGCGGCCGGCTTTAATGTCAGCCAGACATCTGGAAATCGGAAAGGAAATGAAGCATGAACAAAAAGAAAATATACAGTTTATGGTTTCTTCTTCCGGCAGTACTGATTTTTGTGATCTTCTTCATCATCCCGATGGTGACATCACTGTTTTTCAGCTTAACTGTATGGGATCTGAAATCATTTACATTCTGCGGCCTTGATAACTATAAAACATTCTTCAGTGAAAACTCCTTAAGTATATCTGTAAAAAATACGTTGATCTATGCAGTCCTTACAAGTGGACTGAAAGTAATCATTGCATTCTTTATCGCATTGTTCCTGACAAGTAAGATCAAGACAAAAGATTTCTTAAGATCTCTTGTGTTTTTCCCAAACCTTGTCAGTGCAGTAGCAATCGGTATTATTTTTAAGGCACTGATGCATCCGAGCAAGGGACTTTTCAACACAGTTCTTGCAGCTATTGGAATTTCCGGACCGAACTGGCTGGGTGATACACATCTTGCCCTGTTTTCCGTAATTGCGGTTGATGTATGGAAAGGTGTCAGTATTTCCACAGTAATCTTTATTGCCGGTATCACATCTATTGATTCCAGCTATTATGAAGCTGCTTCTATCGACGGTGCAACCCGTTGGCAGACTATTCGAAACATCGTAATGCCACTGGTTCGTTCTTCAACAAATACCATTATCACACTTTCCCTGATCGGCGGACTTCGCTGCTTTGACCTGATCTGGGCTATGACAAAGGGTGGTCCTGGATTTGCAACAGACGTACTTGCATCCGTTGTTTACAAACAGTACGCAGCAGGATTCTTCGGTCTGTCTACAGCAGGAAACGTTATCATGTTTGCGGTAATTGCAATCATCGCATTCCCGCTTCAGAAATTCCTCAACAGCAGGGAGGTGTACAACTAAAATGAAAAAACAGAAAAGACTTACATTATTAGGAGACATCCTTGGATGTGTTTTCGGTATTCTCATTTTTGCAGTACCGTTTCTCTTCATGCTGATCAATGCACTGAAGGACAGAAAAGAAGCAAACCTTCTGAGACTTTCCCTTCCGACTGAGTGGATGTGGAGCAACTTCAAAGAAGTATTTTCCGCAAATAATTATCAGATCATCACAGCATTTAAGAACAGTATTATCCTTACGATAGGATCCCTGATCGTGCTTATCATTGTAGGATCCATGGCAGGCTATGTTCTTCAGAGAAGATCTGACAGACCTGTAAAGATCGTGGATACACTTGTTATGACAGGTCTTATGATTCCTCCTGCAATCCTTCCTACAATCTGGATTATGCAGGGACTTCACATTTACAAAACCATGTTTGGTATGATCATGGTTGAGACAGCACTTCAGATTCCGTTTACCATCATGCTTTACAAAGGTTTTATGAATACAATTCCTGTAGAGCTTGAGGAGGCAGGATACATCGACGGATGTACAAGAAGCAATCTGTTTGTAAAGATTATTTTCCCTCTTCTGAAACCGGTTACATCCACAATTATCATCCTGAATGCGGTAACAATTTTCAACGATTTTACTAACCCGCTGTACTTCCTTCCGGGAAATGATAATGTAACAGTTCAGCTTACTCTTTATAACTTTATGGGCAGATACTCCAGTTCTTATAACCTGCTGTTTGCAGATGTACTGATAATCACTATCCCGATGCTGATTCTCTTCCTGTTTTTCAACAAGAAGATCGTAGACGGTATGGTAGCCGGAGCTGTCAAAGGCTGATGCCAAATATGCAAAATCGGATTTGTGTGGTATTATCATAATTGAATCAACTGCGAAGCAGTTATTCGGTTATGATAAGCAAGCAGTGGATAAGGATGGTTTTATCCGCCTGACATGCCATGCAGATAAAAGAAAACAGATACTCTGCTGTGACGGCAGGGTATCTGTTTTGGCAAATAAAAATATATGAGGTGTGTTTATGAAATTTCGCACAAAACTGATTTTGGGTTTTTCCATTGTAATATTTTTTATATCGGCAATCCTGGGTATAGTCTGCTATAACTATAATTCAAAAAGGCTATCTGAAAAAGCAGCTCAAAGCCTGAAATTCTATTCCAGGCAGACAGCTGCTAATGTTGATTTTACAGTAGATTCCATGAAGCATGTGACAGATTATATCCTGTCAGAACAGGATATGCTCAATGCAATGAAAACATTGCCGAAATATTATGAAAAAGACAATTACGGACTTGGGAAAACGATAAAACACAATGATCTTTTGGATACCTTAAATACAGGACTCGCCATGTACTATATCAACAGTAATTTTTACAGGGTGATCATTTTTAATGAGTTCGGAGATGTGGCATCCAGTACAAATACCGGTTCCAAGCTTACCAATAAGGCAAGGAATACATCCGACATCAAATGGCTGAATTCAGCAACCAGAATGCATGGTAAACCGATCCTGATAGCACCACATATGGATGGCTGGGGAATCAGGGAAAGCGAGGAAGTTTTTTCCCTAGCAAGAAAAGTTCAGGGTGGAGATTTCGGATATATTGAAGTTCAGTATGCTACGGATGAACTGAAGGATATATTTGAGATTCCGGATTCCGATATTAAAGTTGTGGCATTTCTTCCGGGAGGAGAAATCCTGTATCAGTCCGAGGGCCTGACCGATGATCTGGTAAGCTATATAAAAAAACATCCGGAAGTAACAAAAATGGATTCTATTACCGTTTCTTCAGACACAAGCATGTGGGCATCAGCATCAGAGATATCCGATAATTATGGGATTCGTGTGGTTGCCCTGGAGGAAAAAACAGAGATCATTGCGGGGATGAAAGAGGCTGTGATGATCGCTCTGGGAATGGCTATAGGCTGCTTTGTGATCTCCATGGGAGTGGTAATCTTTATTGCCAGCAAGCTTTCCAGGCCGTTGACTGTGTTAAAGGATCAGATGGAAAATACAGGAATCGAGAATATGGATGCAGAGCTTGTGGTACCGAATACAGATGATGAGGTTCAGGCAGTAGGAATCGCATACCAGAATCTGATGCACAGATTGAACGAATCCATTGTAAAAGAAAGACGAATGTCATTGCTTCAGCTTCAGGCACAGTTCGATACCCTGCAGGCGCAGGTCAATCCACATTTTCTTTACAATGTGCTCAATGTAATATCAAGCAGAGGCATTATGGACGGTGATGAGGAAATCTGCGAGATCTGCGGCTGTCTGGCAGCTATGCTCAGGTATTCCACGAACACAAAGGAGAGATATGCAACAGTAGAAAAGGAGCTGGAGTATCTTGAACGTTATATTTTTCTGCTGAAATCCAGATATGAACATCGGTTGGAAGTGGAAGTGGATTGTGAGGAATCCGTAAAACAGGAGCAGCTTCCCAAAATTGTGCTGCAGCAGCTGGTAGAGAACAGCATACAGCACGGATATAATAACAGCAAAAATATCATGAAAATTTACGTACATGGCTGGAGAGATGAAACAGGCTGGTACTTTGAAGTCCGGGATAACGGACAGGGTACCACGGAAGAAGTGCGTGAAGAGTTAAACAAAAAAATGAGAAAAATCCGGAAAAAGATCATGTCCAGAGGAAGCAGTATAGAATTGGAAATCGGAGGTATGGGGCTGGCGAATACCTATGCAAGAATGTTCCTTGTGTACAATGGAAGAGCAGTATTCCGGATACGAAACCTTGAAGAGGGATTAAGTGTCATCATAGGGGTATCGGAAAAGGAGGATGAAGCCGATGTATCAGGTGATGGTTGTTGATGATGAGCCGATGGCAGCCAGTCTGATCGTCAACATTATAAAACGAAAATACAGTAATTTTGATATCATGGGAACTGCCTATGACGGTGAGGAAGCACTGGAACTGATGGAGAAAAAAGGAGGACCGGATGTTCTGATCACAGATATCCAGATGCCGGTGATGAATGGATTGAAGCTTGTAGAAGAGACAAAGAAACGTTATCCGGAAGTGCTTAGTGTGATAGTCAGCGGATATCAGGAATTTGAATATGCGAAGCAGGCTATCGCATTTGGTGTGTGTGATTATATCCTGAAACCGATCGTGCCGTCAGAGTTTGCCAAGCTGATCGTAAAGATTGAAGAGAAGCTGAGACAGAAATATTATAAAGAACGGAACGTTCTTATGCACAGGATGGTAAATGAGCTTCCTGTAGATGAAAAAGCTCTCAGAAGATACTTTCAGTCGGAAAATTATTACGGGGCGATCGTCAGGCTGAACGGACTTCCAAGCCGCTATGGGGAGCGGGGAAAAAAGGAGATTTTTTCGGATATCAATGAGATGATGTTAGCATATGGCCGTGACACCCAGGAGACGCTTTATCTCTGCCCGGGTGTGCTTGTCAGCGATGAAGATTATGAACAGATGATCCGCCGCCGTATTGAAAAAGAACAGCCGGAAGCGGCTTATGTGACTACTATTATCCGAAGAAAATCAGTTCCGGCAGGACAGATCGGAGAGATGGTTCGTGAACTTTACCGGGCATTGGATGCTTCCATTATTCTGGGAAAGAGCCAGACTATTATTATAGAGGATGCCGGAAATTTTCAGACACCCGGATCATCCGGACGGGATTATGAATATCTGGAGGAGCTGGAATATCTGGCAGAAAAACAGAAGTATGACCGGCTTCAGAAGGGCACGGAAACGCTGATCCGTAAGTGGGTAAAAGAAGAACATACTCAGCTCTGGATTGAAGGGCGTGTACGGCAGATCAGTTATCTGCTTCAGCGTTACAATGCAGGAAACAGGGATTACCGGGAAGCAGAATTTCTTATGGATGACATTTTTTCTGGTGCAGAGAATGTGGATCAGCTTTGCTGCGGAATTTCAGATATTTTCTTCAAGGATGTCCGTGAGGAAAGTGCTCCCACACAGAAAGCAGACACAGAAGAATATTTTGACAGTGTAAAAGAATACATACGTAAGCATATGGCAGAACAGCTGTCACTTCATAGTGTAAGCAAAGCGGTAGGCGTTTCACAGACTTATTTAAGCAGACTTTTCCGTAAATATGAGGATGCGTCATTTAATACGTATCTGACTGCACTTCGAATGGAAAAAGCCAAGAAGCTTCTTCTTCGGGAAGATAAGATGTATGTGAAGGATGTTGCGGAGGAAGTTGGGTATAAGGATCAGTTTTATTTCAGCCGTATTTTTTATTCCTATACAGGAGTGCGGCCATCAGAATATGTTGAGAAATAAAAAAGATGGGATGATATAACAAAAATAATATAAAACCAAAATGGAGGGTTAAGGTATGCTGTATCATAATGGGGAAAAACTTACAAAAGAGAAATTTCAGAATCCGGGCAGCGAGTACAGGGCAGCACCATTCTGGGCCTGGAACTGCCGCATGACAAAAGCAGAGATCGACAACACTCTGGATGCGCTGAAGGCCATGGGAATGGGAGGAGGACATATACACTGTCGTACAGGAATGGACAATCCGTACATGGGTGAGGAATTCCTGGAGCTGGTAAAATATTCCTGGAAAAAAAGCCTGGAAAAAGACATGCTCACATGGCTTTATGATGAGGATCGCTGGCCGTCAGGTGCAGGTGGCGGACTGGTCACAAGAGACCATAAATACAGAATCAGATTTCTGCTTTTCACACCGGAATGTCAGGATGGAAAAGAAATCGGGAACAGTGATCTCAGGTCATCCGGGCAGGCTGTCCGAAGCAATGAGAGGACTTTTCTGGGAAGATATCAGGTGCGCCTGGAGAATGGTTATCTGGCAGAGTATGAGAAGATCAGTGAGGACCAGGAGCTGAAAGAGGGATTTCAGGAATGGTTTGCTTATCTTGAGGTATCCGGCGATAATCCATGGTTCAATAACGAAGCCTATCTGAATACCCTTGATAAAGAGGCCGTAAAGCGTTTCGTTGAGGTAACACACGAGAAATATTATGAAAATCTGGGACAGGAGTTTGGGAAAACGATTCCCGCCATCTTCACAGATGAGCCACAGTTTTCCCATAAACAGTGCCTGGATTTTGCAGATGAGAGGATGGATGTGACCATTCCTTACACCGATGATCTGGAGGATACTTTCAAGGCTGCATATGGACACAGCCTTCTTGAACACCTTCCGGAGCTGTTCTGGGAGCTTCCGGGAGAGGCTGTTTCCAGAATCCGTTATGAGTATCATGACCATATCGCAGAGCGTTTTGCAGATGCTTTTGCAGATACTATTGGAGGCTGGTGCAGGGAGCATGGGATCGCACTGACAGGCCATATGATGGAAGAGCCTACTCTGGAAACACAGACAGCAGCACTTGGTGAGGCAATGCGTTCTTATCGTTCTTTCGAAATTCCGGGAATTGATATGCTCTGTGACAGAAGAGAGCTTTCCACTGCGAAGCAGGCAGAGAGTGCAGTGCATCAGTTCGGAAGAGAAGGTATGACAAGTGAGCTTTACGGCGTTACAAACTGGGATTTTGATTTCCGGGGACATAAGCTTCAGGGCGACTGGCAGGCTGCTCTTGGTGTAACTGTCCGTGTACCTCATCTGACCTGGACTTCTATGGCCGGCGAGGCGAAACGTGATTATCCGGCTTCTATCAGCTATCAGTCACCGTGGTATAAAGAATATCCGCTTGTAGAGAATTATTTTGCAAGAGTAAATACAGCACTGACAAGAGGTGTGCCACATGTGAAGCTGGCTGTGATCCATCCGGTAGAGTCTTACTGGCTTTTCTGGGGTCCGAAGGAGCAGACAGCACCGATCCGTGAGGAGATGGATGATAACTTTATCCATATGATCGAGTGGCTGCTTTACGGTACCGTTGATTTTGATTTTATTTCTGAATCATTGCTTCCGGACCTGAATATGGGACAGGAAGAGGAAAAACTTCTGAAGGTCGGAGCAATGAAATACGATACTGTTCTTGTACCAAACTGCCTGACACTTCGAAACTCTACTTTGGAGATTCTTGAGAAGTTCAAAGAACGAGGCGGTCGTGTGATCTTCGCAGGCCAGCTTCCGAAATATGCAGATGCCTATCCGTCAGACAGAGGTGCGAAGCTGGCAGATAAGTGTGAGACTGTGGCATTCAGCAAGTACCGTCTGCTGGAAGCTGTGAAAGGCGCAAGAGATATCGAGGTACTTGAGGATGATGGTAAACCTTCCACAAACCTGATCTACCAGATGAGAGAAGAGGGAGAAAACCGCTGGTTGTTCCTGTGCCATGTAAACCGCACAGAGAAGATTTCCGATGCCTGCATCGTGATCAATGAACTGCAGGAGCGCAAGAAAAACCAGGATCTTCCAAGAGAAGAAAAGCTTCGTATCCGTATCCGCGGAGCATGGAAGATAACGGTGTACGATGCCATGACCGGTGAAATCTATCCGGTAAATGCAGAGTACCATAAAGGGGACACTGTTGTGAAACGGAGTATGTTTGACCATGACAGTCTTCTTCTCTGGCTGGAGCCTGCTGGTACAGGAGAAGAGAATAGTGAGTTTGGTTCGGCGTGTGAGGCAAAGAAGTGCAGCTGTGCACTGGATATTTCCGACCAGGTGGAGATCGTCCGCAGTGAGCCGAATGTAAGCATCCTGGATCTTGCTGAGTATGCGTTTGACGGCGGTGAGTGGCAGGATGAGGATGAAATCCTCCGTATTGATAACCGTTTCCGTGAAAAACTGGGATATCCGCTCCGTATGGAGGCTTTTGCGCAGCCATGGACCAACGATAAGGTAGAAGGCTTTGAACACACTCTGGCTTTACGGTTCCATATCAATACCGAAACAGTATTAAAGGGAACATTCCTTGCAATGGAAAATGATGAGAAGACAAAGATATTCCTGGATGAAAAGCCAGTGGAAAACAAGGCTGACGGATGGTATGTGGATCACTGCATCCGCAAGATACTGATGCCGGATATGGAAGCAGGAGAGCATGAGCTGATCGTGGAGATTCCGTATAATTCCAAAGTAAATATCGAGGCCATGTTCCTTCTTGGAGAATTCTCAGTAAAAGTTGTGGGAAGAGATCAGATACTTGGCGAAGTGAGCCACAAAGCAGCTTTCAGTGATCTTACCAGCCAGGGCTATCCGTTCTACGGTGGAAATGTGACCTATCAGATTCCGTTTGTAAGCAACGGCGGCGAAGTAAGTGTCCGTGAAAACTTATTCCGTGCACCTGTAATAAAAGCATCTGTTGACGGAAAAGAGGCAGGGTATATCGCATTTTCACCATATGAGGTATCTCTTGGCAAACTGCCGGCGGGAGAACATATGCTTGAACTGACTGTATTCGGAAACAGGGTAAACACCTTCGGCACTCTGCATAACTGTGACCAGAAAGAAGACTGGTACGGACCGAATGCCTGGAGAACAACAGGTGATCTGTGGGCATATGAATATCAGATAAAGCCAACCGGACTTCTGAAAGCACCGGTACTTATGGAGAGGTAAGACGCGAAGACAGCAAAATTAAAGGTTGTAATTACAGAAAGTGAGAGTTATAATAAATTCACAAAAGAAAATTTCTTCGGGGCAGGGTGTAATTCCCTACCGGCGGTATAGTCCGCGACCCGCTTCGGCGGCTGATCTGGTGAGATTCCGGAACCGACAGTAAAGTCTGGATGAGAGAAGAACGCGCAGTATTTTATAAACGTGCTCAGTGCCCCGGGAAGAAGTTCCCGGGGTTTTCTATGTTTGGGAGAATTATTCAGGAAATTCTCGCGACATGATTTTGGCAGAAATTTTCTTTGGAATATTTCGAAAGAAGGAGAGAGAATTATGAGTGAACAGGTATTGCAGAGAGGAAACGCCATGGAAAGGAGCAGGACAAGGACAATCGCGCAGGTAGCCATGCTTGGTGCTGTTGCAGGTGTGCTGATGAATCTGGAATTTCCGATCCCGTTTCTTGCACCGTCTTTTTATCAGCTTGACTTTTCCGAGGTTCCGGTTATGGTAGGAACTTTTGCCATGGGTCCTGTAGCAGGTATTCTGATCGAGCTTGTGAAGATCCTCGTGCATCTTGTGACCAAGGGAACTATGACAGCCGGTGTCGGTGATGTTGCAAACTTCCTGTTTGGATGTGCCTATGTGGTACCGGCAGGACTGATTTACCGTTTTCATCATAAGAAGAGCAGAGTACATGCAGTTGCAGGTATGGCAGTTGGAACTGTTCTGACAGCGATCCTTGCATGTTTCATCAATGCGTTCGTACTGCTCCCGGCTTACGGTAAAGCTTTTGGAATGCCGATCGAGACTTTTATCCAGATGGGAAGCGCAGTACACAGCTCAGTAAACGGACTGCTTACATTTGCACTGCTGATCATTGCACCGTTTAATATTTTTAAATATGCAGTGACATCCCTGATCGTGTTTGTAATTTATAAGAAAATCCGTGTTGTGCTGAAAGGTGACTGATTTAAGCGCAAAAGACATATTACGGATTTTAACATAGAAATGCCATGTAACATGCAGCTGTTTGAGGCAGCGGCCGTTACATGGCATTTCTGTTTTGGTCAGTAGGTATTTTTTGTTTGAACGCAGATAAGCATTCCCCCGCTTCAAGTGCGCGGAGCACTAAGCGGCGGGTGAGGGGGGATGCTTATGTCAGTGGGAGTTGAAAGCTTCCACTGACAGATCGCGAAGCGACTGCGTTCATGAGCAAGTAGCGAAGCGGATTGCGAATGTCCGCTTTACTTTCTAAATTTCCTGGTCGGATTCCATGGATTTCATAATTCCAAGTTCCTTTCTTGCAAAAACAACTGCAAGCACGAAAGCAGAAGTATCTGCAATCGGTCCTGCATACATGACACCGTCAATTCCAAGAAAGAGCGGGAAGATCACGATCAGCGGCAGCAGGAAAAGTACCTGTCTTGTAAGGGACATGATGATACCAAGCTTTGCCTTGCCGATAGAGGTGAAAAATCCGGCAGACATAGGCTGTATCCCATTGGCAAAAGTCATCAGCATAAAGATTCGGAGATATTTTTCCGCAAACTGAAAATACAGATCGTTTCCGTTTCCGAAGATGCCCACGATCTGATGTGGGAAGAACTGGAAGCAGATAAAAAATATCATAGCGATAATGGTGCAAAGTGTTACGGAACAGCGGTAAGTCTGACGCACACGGCTGTATTTCTCGGCTCCGTAATTAAAGCCCCAGATGGGCTGGGAACCCTGGGAGATTCCGATGCAGATAGCCATAAATACCTGGTTGACTTTTGAGATGATGCCTGCGCAGGCAATAGGGATATCACTTCCGTAAACAGATTCTGCTCCGTAGTGGCGGAGAATATTGTTCATAACGATCTGTACCACAGCAATGGCAATCTGGTTGATGCAGGAGGCCATTCCGAGGGAAAAGATCGCAGACAGGTTGGGAAACCGCGGGATCAGCATGGAACGGTCAAGATACATTTTTCGGAGTCTGGTGAAATAAAAGATCACCAGAATTCCGGAAACGACCTGCCCTGTGACTGTTGCCCAGGCTGCGCCTTTGATCCCCCAGCCGAATCCGAAGATAAAAAGCGGATCCAGGATGGTGTTGATAATGGCTCCGATCAATGTGCAGGTCATGGAATAAGTCGGGCTTCTGTCTGCACGGATCAGGTGATTGCCGCCAATGGAAAGCACATAAAAAGGAAGTCCGATGGCAGTGATTCCCATGTAGTCAATGGCGTATGGCATAACGTCCGGTGTTCCGCCGAAGAGGTGAAGCAGTGGTTTCAGGAACAAAAGTACGATCACTGCGATCACAGTGCCGAAGATTGCAAGGGAAGAAAGTCCGGTTCCTGCGATGGAGCTGGCCTTTTTTTCCCGGCCTGCACCCATTTCCAGGTTATAGTTGGACGCACTTCCGATTCCCAGGAGAAGAGCGGCTGCAGTGGAAATGATGGTTACCGGAAATGCAATGTTGGTGGCTGCATTTCCAAGCATTCCCACTCCCTGACCGATAAAGATCTGGTCAACTATGTTGTAAAATGCACTGACCAGCATACTGATCACTGCAGGAATGGCGAATCTGGCGATCAGGCTGCCTACTGGTGCAGCTCCCAGAGGATTTTCATCCTGGGAGACAGTTGTTTGATTGTTCAATGTTTTTCCTTCTTTCTGAATAATGATTGATTATAGCATTTTTTGCGATTTGGTGAAAGCATAAAAATTGACCTTTTGTGTGGGATGGACTACAATGTGTTTATGAGGCTATGTTGTAAAAGAGAATATTTTGGAAGGAGTTTTTCTGAGATGGGTAAGATCAACAGTGTAAAAAAACTTACAGATAATAAATTCGTGAATCTTTACGGAGTGGATGCAACCAGTGTTCACAATACACCGGTTTCGTATTTTGTGGCTTCCAGAGCGAAGGATGTGGAAGAGATGAAGCTTTCCACAGGGGAAAATAATCCGGATGGTGTGATTATTTACAGTGTTTATGGAGAGAAGCATGACAAGGTAGTTCTGATCCGTCAGTATCGTTATACTATCGGCGGGTATATTTATGAGTTTCCGGCAGGTCTGGTGGAACCTGGGGAAGATTTTCATGAGGGCGCAGCCAGAGAGCTTTACGAGGAGACAGGCCTGAAGCTTGAGCCGATCAAGGTTGCAGAAGCTTTTGAGAAGCCGTATTTCACAACCATCGGAATGACAGATGAATCCTGCGCAACCGTCTATGGCTACGCCAGTGGCGAGATTAGCGCAGCAGCCCAGGAAGACAGCGAAGAAATCGAAGTTATCATCGCCGACAGAGATGAAGTACGAAGAATCCTGAAGGAAGAAAGAGTGGCTATTATGTGCGCATATATGCTTATGCACTTTTTGAAAGATGAAGAGCCGTTTGATTTTCTGAAGGAGATCTGAGAAAAATTTCAGGGGAATCTGCCATGTGCAGATTCCCCTGTCTGTTACTTACAGTTCCACGATCATTCCTGTGTCTTTATTATATTTACAGTATTTACCATTCTCAGAGATGAAAGGCTGATAGGTATCTGTGCGGTTATCTTTGACATATACGATTCCTGTAGCGATCATCTCTACCAGTGAGAAACGTTTACTGAGGCTGGAGATCCAGCGGTAGGTCTTCTGGTTGCCATCATCTGCCATGATAAGGTTGTAGCCGCCCGGACAGGACTCCAGGGAGAAGTAGATCTTCTGCGCTCTGAAGGATACTGCAAATACCTGGCCTGTAATGTAATCAGAGAAATTATCCTCCACAAATTTACGGAAAGACTGAAGATCATAGGTAACACCTGTGGTTTCATCTGTGAGCTTATCTCCGCGTTCAATACGGGCTTTCAACAGTTTCAGAACTTCGATCGTCCAGTTGATAAAGGAAATGCTGCTGTAGCTCATGCTCTCCTGCAGCTGATCTACCAGCTTCTTAGAAAGGACATTGGATCTTGACGCTTCATTAAAAAGTTCTTCGTTCATAATATTCCCTCCAGAATTTTATTTCCATGTAGGATTTTTTGTACTTTTTTGTATCTTTTATTATAAATCTGGATTATACATAAAGCAATAAAAAACATATAAAATGACAATATTATGAACCGCCGGGAATGATATTTCCGAAATAGATCGGAAACAGAGGGTCATTGATCCATTCCTGGTATTCATACTGTTTTACAAAACGATCCGGATGACCGCCCCTGATAGTTTCCATAAAGTTTTCACGAATTGTAAGCATAAGAAACGCCTCCTTTATTTATGTCCATATGTATACAAGGTTTCAAACATTGCTTCCAGGTTTTCACGTTTGGCATTATCAATACAGCCATTTGTGTCAAAAATATATCCGCCGCCAGGTGCACAGATATCGATCAGCTTCTTTGTTTCATCAATAACCTGCTGTTTTGTGCCATGCTCCAGAATATAGATCGGAAGATTGCCTGAGATTGCAGCAGTACCGCCGAGGATTTTTTTGGCACGTTCCATATCTGCAGTCTCAAAATGGTAGATGACCTTGCCTTTAGGTATATCAGCCAGCTGTTCCAGACGGGTATTGTAGCGGCCTTCTGTGTAAATATACGGAGTAACACCCATATCGATCAGGGCAAGCATACATTTTTTGAGAGGTTTCCAGTAGATACGCTCATACTGTTCCGGACTCATGAAACCATCCATACCTTTATGAAGCGGGAAGAAAACACGTTTCACAGGAAGCGGGACACTGCGGAAATATTGCCAGGACTCAATCTGGATATCAGCCATCAGATCGCAGGCCGCTTCCAGTTCATCCGGATATTCCAGCTGGTCAGTAAGGGTAGCCAGAGTTCCACGGTAGTAATCACCGATGATATCAAAAGGAGCTTCACCTGCACCTGTAAACATAGGCGGGAATCCAAGGTCAGCAAGACGGTTGGAAACTGCGTTGGAAGCGTCAGCTGCTTTCGCATCCTCCTCACCGATCTTTGCAAGCAGAGAAAAAGCCTCCTGTGCCTGTCTGGAATAAAGGGAAGCCAGAGGTGTGGTATTCAGCACAATAGACGGAACGAAGCGGATATCAGCCAGTCCCTTTAGTGCAGGAAAAGCTCTCGGGATATACTTGCGGAGCATAAAGCCTGTAAAATCCTTCAGCAGTTCCGGATATTCGCTGTCATCCATATATTCATTCTCAATAACCTGATGGGTGGAAAAATCAGGAACACTGGTGCCGGGACGTCCCGGCCAGTCGATCATGGTCGATCCGGCAAGCTCATTGGCCTTTCCGCTGGTGAAACCTGTATGTGTGGCTGCGTCCGGCTGGAATTCCTGATAGAATTTCACCAGAGCTTCCGATGCGGCAGGAAAATCATACATGGCAGCCTTATAAGAGGAGCCTTCCAGATTGTAGGGAAGAGCACCAAGCATCGGACACATCGGAATACGTTCCGGCTCTTTCAGAGCGGTGGCATCCTCTACCAGCTGGATACGTTTGGAAAATTTTTCGGCAGCAGGGGCATCCTTTTCGGCTGCACGGACATTGGTTGCGAACCATGAGGAACTTGCATCAAAATTCTTTCTATCTTCCATAACAATAAACACCTCTTTCTTGATTTTTTTGTATATTTCAACTATACTTTGATTATATCAGACAATTATTTTTCGTATATATCCAGGTGAAACACAGATACGAAGAAAAAAAGGAGGAAATTCGTCTGCACAGACGAAAATATAGAGTATGAAGCTGAGCATGGATATTATCGAGCAGTGGATACAAAAATATGATCCTGTATCTACCATTGTTTCCGATGAACTTACCATTGCAGGAATCCGGCTTTTTTCCTATGAGAAGACACCGGATCCGGATTATCTTTATATTGGTCGTACCGGAGATTTTTTTCAGCGTTCGCAGGATAAAGAAGTTCTGCTGGTGCACAGGAAGGATGTTATCAGCCTTCGGACAGAAGAACTGGAGGATGTTTTTGATATGGTGATGGATGCTTTTGTTTATTATCAGAAATGGGAGCAGACCATGCTTGCAGCCTTTCAGCAGGAGAACCCGGAGCAGGTGATCATAGATGCGTGCAGGGATATTTTCGGGCCTGTATTTTTTACTGATACCAGTCTTCAGGTAACTGCGTTTTCCAGACAGTATCCTAAGGGCAGTGTCAACCGGAACTGGGATGATTTCTGGGATATCGGTACATTATCTGTAGATTCACTTGTGCAGATGCAGAAGGGAAAGTATATGGAAATGCTTCCTCAGAAATGGGACTGTGAGATTTTTTATGAAGAATATACAGACAGCTATCCATGGTCTATGATGATCAGTCAGGAGAACAGTGAACATCAGCTGACAGGTCAGCTGACGATCGTCAGTCAGGAAAAATTCCGAAAGTATCAGAAACATCTGGCACAGATTTTGAAGAAGGCTCTCTGCCTTGTGGCAGGCCATGATTCAGGGAAACAGCAGGGAACAGTGGTACAGAGCCTTTTTCGGGATTTTCTTCAGGGAAGACATCTGGATGAGAACGGTTTCCGGACATTTTATCAGATGCAGGGCTGGGAGCCGTCACAGCCAGGTGTTGTGGCAATCCTGGAAAAAGATGATGCAGGTGGCCGGAATTACGGATATCAGATGTGGGCCCTGTGCAGTTATTTTCCTGAGATCGTATTTTGTCAGGATGGGGAGAGCGGGAATGGGAATATTGTCTGTGGAGTTCCGGTAAAGCAACGGAGGTTTGAAGAATCCGGTAATCGATACGGCACAGAGTTTCCGGAACGTTTTTCAGATATGCTGAAAAGACTGGGCTTCCGAATGCACTGCAGTTATCCTTTTGCAGGAATAAGGAACATGAGTATTCAGTACAAGCAGGCCAGGAAAGCACTGGAAAAAGGAGTGAAGGATTACTATAACTGTGCACTGGAAGATATGACCGCCCTGTATCGGGATTCTCTTTTAAGAAGACTTGCCATCCATCCGGCACTTGACAGACTCAGAGAGTATGACAGCCTGAAATCCACGGATTTTTATCATATCCTGCGTGTATATCTTCAGTGCGAGCGTGACAGGGTTCTTACGGCGAAGAGGCTTTTTGTGCACAAAAATACTCTTGTGTACCGCCTGAAAAGGATAGTGGAGATATTTGACCTTAATCTGGACAATGCTTATGAAAGAGAATATCTGACAGTATCATTTCTGGTAATGGAGAATTCCGGAAACTGACAGGGCGGAAAGTCATGAATGTTTAAGAAAAAATCCAAAACAAAACAGGCAAAATGGTTGAAAACAGTTCGGGTTACAGCTAAAATGGGAACATCAGAAAAAGAAGAAAATTATATAACGGAGCGAAAATTTCAATGAAACACGCAAAGAAAGGTTCAAACAAAAATCTGTCATATATCATGCGTTTCGGTATGACAGTTCTGACGGTGATACTGATCGTGCTGTTTTTCAGTATCATGATCATGGTTGGACAGATCCAGGGAACTGCACGTATTGTCAATTATGCAGGACTTGTACGCGGCGGAACTCAGAGAATGGTAAAGCTGGAGAATGCAGGACAGCCGCAGGATAAGATGCGCGGTATCATTGCTTCTTATATAAACGGACTTCAAAACGGCAGTGATGAACTGAATTTTGTGCGTCTGGATGACAATGCATTCCAGAACAAGATGGTTGAACTGGATGAGTATTTCCAGAAACTGACACAGGAGATAGATCTTGTCCGTGAGAAGGGATATGAGAATACAGATATCATATCTATGAGCGAGAAGTTTTTCCATATCTGTGACGAGGCTACCGGCCTGGCAGAAGACTATTCCCAGAAAAAAGCCACCTCGCTGGATCGGCTGGAGAAGATCGTTATCGTGGATATCGCAGGACTGATCATCCTGATCGCAGGGGAACTGATCCGGGCTCTCCGTTTTGCAGCTCAGAACAGGATTCTTCAGAAGAAAGTCTATCTGGATGAAGCAACGGGACTTCCAAACAAGAATAAATGTGAAGAGATCCTGGATGGTACGGAAACATCAGATGCCGAAGGACAACAGAACATTGCGATCTGCGTTTTTGACCTGAATAATCTCAGAACCATTAACAATAACCTGGGACATGAGAAAGGTGATGAGTACATCCGGTCTTTTGCCATCCTTCTTCGTGAAGCTGTCCCGAGAGAACATTTTGTGGGACGCGACGGAGGCGATGAGTTTATTGCCGTGCTGAAAGGCCTGGATGATCAGGGAATCCGGGATTGTCTGCAGGGGATCCGGAAGCATACAGATGAATATTCCAGAAGACATCCGGAGATGCCTATCAGCTATGCAGCCGGATACGCCAGTATGGTGGATTTTGAGGGAAGTACGCTGAGAGATCTTTTCCGCTATGCGGACAAAAATATGTACATTGACAAGAACCGGGCGAAGCTGCAGGAGGCAGCAGACCGGCAGAAGGTTGATCAGGAGATTCGTGACCGCCTGAAATTTCAGGGCTATGATTTTTCCGCATGCCTGTACTGCAATGCCAGACTGGATGAATACAGAACCCTCCGGGCGGGAGCAGATTTTATCCTTGCAGAGGACGGCAGCTATTCCGGCGCTGTAGAGCAGATTGTGGAGGAATTTTCTTCAGGGGAAACAAGAAGATCACTCAGGGAAAAGCTGCAGATATCTTATCTGGATGAGAATCTTACAGAGTCAGCCGGAAAGATCGAGATTCCGTATCAGTACCATAAACAGGATAAAGTACAATATGGAAAAATGACCATACTTTTTATTAATGGCGCAGAGGATGGACGGCTCCACCATTTTGCACTGGGATTTGAAGATTTCCAGAATTGTGAGGAGAAAGCAGTCAGTGAGAAGGTGAGGCTTACCCGATATTATGAGCAGCTTCGTCAGTCTATTGTGGAGAATAGCAATTATGCGGACGCTCTTCTGGAAACTGCAGAGGCGGGTTACATGGTAAATCTCACTGAGGACAGGATGGAGCAGGTTTTTTATCAGAAAGGGATACTGGAATTTCTGGATGAGCTGGAGCTTCCGTGCTCCTATAATGAATACTGCGAAGAAAAACGCAACCAGATTGCCGATGAAACACTGGAAAATTACCGTATTGTGGATTCTGCGGAGAAACTTCTTGAACGTTTTGAGACAGGCGCAAAGCAGATTATAGTGGAATTTCGGAAGAAAAGCGAGGATGGAAGCTTTGTATGGCTGCAGAAGACTGTGCTCATGTCAAGGGATACGCTTTATGACAGTTGTACGGGCAGAGAACAGATCGTTGTACATGGCATTATACTGTTCAAGAACACATCGGCTTTTCATGAACAGGAACAGCAGGAGAATGAACGTCTGCAGGAGGCTTTTGAAAAAGCAGATTCTGCAAGTAAGGCGAAAACAGAATTCATGAACCGTATGAGCCATGATATCCGTACACCGATCAACGGTATTATGGGAATGCTGAATATCATACAGAAGAACAGGAACGATGCAGAAAAAATGGATGACAGTCTCCGAAAGCTGGAGCTTTCTGCCAGTCATCTTCTGGCACTTGTCAATGATGTGCTGGATATGAGCAAGCTGGAATCAGGCAACTGTAAGCTGAAACAGGAGCCGTTTGATCTGGAAACACTGGCTAATGAAGTGGCATTACTGATCGATGCACAGATGGTGGAAACAGGAATGCTCCACCGCAGACGCAGAGGATATGTGAAACATACTGCTCTTGTGGGAGATGCTCTTCAGCTTCAGAGGATCATGCTGAATTTTCTGAGCAATTCTGTTAAGTATAATAAGCCGGGTGGTACAGTAGAAACTTATATCGAAGAGATCTCCAGTGACGGGACAAATGCTGTATATGAATTCAGGATTACAGATACCGGAATCGGTATGAGTGAGGAATTTGTAAAGAATAAGCTGTTCATGCCGTTTAATCAGGAAGAGAACGGTGCAAGGACACAGTATCGCGGAACCGGTCTTGGAATGTCTATTGTGAAGAAGCTTATTGAACAGATGCAGGGAACTATTGAAGTGGAGAGTACTCTTGGTGTCGGAACAACTTTTACATTCCGCCTTCCTTTCCTGATCGATAAAGAGAAAAAACAGATCATGAAAAAAGATATTCTTCCCGATGGAAAAGCACTTTCCGGGAAAAAGATTCTCCTGGTCGAGGATAACGAGATCAATATGGAGATTGCAGAATTTTATCTTACAGAGCATGGAGCAGCTGTTGAGAAAGCATGGAACGGAAAGGAAGCCGTGGAAAAATTCCAGGCATCTGCCAAAGGTGAGTTCGCTGTGATCCTTATGGATGTGATGATGCCGGTGATGGATGGAATTCAGGCGGCAAAGACTATTCGTGCCATGAACCGTCCGGATGCGCAGAAGGTCATCATTCTGGCAATGACTGCCCAGACTACACAGGAATGTGTGGATGAATGCAGCAGATCAGGTATGAACGGTCATATCGCAAAACCGGTGGAATCACGGCAGCTGGTGAAACAGATTCTGGAGGATATGTAGCTGAACAACAACAGAAAATACTTTACAAATTCAAAGGGAAAGGCTATCATATCTTTTATAAAATAGTTTATAAAAGAGGTTTGATATGGCATCAAAAACAGAGAAAAAAAATAATACAAGATCCAGGATCGTCAGTTATGTGATGAATAATGCGGACACCTCAAAGGTGGAGATTTCCAAAAATCTGAATATGAGTATGCCGACTGTGCTTTCCAATGTAAACGAGCTTATGGCAGGCGGAGTGCTTATGGAGACCGGGGAGTATGCTTCTACAGGAGGCAGAAAAGCCAAGAGTATCGGGATCAATCCCGGTTACCGCTATGCAATGGGTATTTGTATCACTGCCAATCATGTAGGGATGACGCTGGTGAATATGCGGTCTGAGATCGAGAAGACAGAACGTGTGAGAATGAAATTTTCACAGGAGATATCCTACTGTGTGGAGCTTGCTTCTTTGGCAAAAAAATTTCTTGGGGATATGGATGAACCGGACAAACTGCTGGGAATCGGGATATCCATTCCGGGAATCATCAGTCAGGAGCAGCATCTTGTTGTGAAGTCTCATGCTTTGCAGATCGAAAATTACAGCTTGAATTTTCTGGAACAGGCTTTTTCCTGCCCTGTCTGTTTTGAAAATGATGCCAATGCAGCTATGCTGGCAGAGGACATTAACCAGTATCAGGATGCCATATATCTTTCGCTGAATAATACGCTGGGAGGAGCTTTCTGTATTGACAGGAAATTGTTTGCAGGGCAGAACCGGAAAGCAGGAGAGTTCGGCCATATGATCCTGGTTCCGGGTGGACGGAAGTGCTACTGCGGCAAGAAAGGCTGTGCAGATGCCTACTGTGCTGCCAGTGCACTGACAGCTGGAAGGTATGAAACTCTGGAGCAGTTTATGGAGGCACTTTCCCACGGAAACAGCGAAGCAGAGAAGAAGTGGGCAGAATATCTGGATCATTTGGCTGTGCTGATCTCCAATCTCAGAATGGCTTATGATATGGATATCATCCTTGGTGGAGAAGTTGGTGGATATCTTGCCGATCATATGATTCCTCTCGGGGAAAAGGTTATGGAATACAACGGCTTTGACTGTGATATCCGATATCTGAAGAACTGTACTTACAGAAAGGAAGCGTCAGCAGTCGGTGCGGCGAAGCACTTTTTTTATGAACTGATCAGGAATATATAAGAATACAGAGTTATATGGATTTATGAGAATTGAGCTCGCATATCTGTCATGTATCAGAAATGGTCGTGTCGGATCTGCGAGCTTTTTCTATCGCTGTTTTACTGTATTGTTTGCTTGAACGCAGATAAGCATTCCCCCGCTTCAAGTGCGCGGAGCATTAAGCGGCGGGTGAGGGGGGATGCTTATGTCAGTGGGAGTTGAAAGCTTCCACTGACAGATCGCGAAGCGACTGCGTTCATGAGCAAGTAGCGAAGCGGATTGCGAATGTCCGCTTTACAATGTGCATAAAAATAAAAACGATAATTTGTACAATAAGTAGAAACACAGGAAACACTATTGACAAATGAGTTTACAGGAATGATAATATAGTTACTTTAATAAAATAATTAATAAAAGATAAAGACGAAATAAATCACAAAAATAGACGAGGAGGAAATAAGATATGATTCAGCAGGTAATGACAAATCCAGGAGAGATTATTTTCAGAGAGGTAGATATTCCGGAAGTGGGAGATGACCAGGTTCTTGTTAAGATCATGAACATTGGTATCTGCGGATCAGATATCCATGTATACCACGGTAAGCACCCGTTTACCAAATATCCGGTGACACAGGGCCATGAGGTTTCCGGTGAGATCACAGAACTTGGAAAGAATGTGACAGGTTTTAAAGTTGGCCAGAAAGTAACCATCGAGCCTCAGGTATACTGTGGACACTGTTATCCGTGCCGTCATGGCAAATACAATCTCTGCGAAGAACTGAAGGTTATGGGCTTCCAGACAACTGGAACAGCATCTGAATTTTTTGCAGTGGATGCTTCCAAGGTAACACCGATCCCGGAAGAGATGTCCTACGAGGAAGGGGCCATGATCGAACCGCTGGCAGTTGCAGTTCATGCAGTGAAGCAGATGGGCGATGTAAAGGGAATGAATATCACAGTGATCGGTGCAGGTCCGATCGGAAACCTTGTTGCACAGACAGCCAAGGGAATGGGTGCTGCCAAGGTTATGATCACAGATGTCAGTGACCTCCGTCTTGCAAAAGCAAAAGAGTGCGGCATTGATATCTGTGTAAACACAAAGGAGAAAAATTTCGGAGAGGCACTGGTAGATGCGTTTGGTCCGGATAAGGCAGATGTGATCTACGACTGTGCCGGAAACAACATCACTATGGGACAGGCCATCCAGTATGCGCGAAAGGGCAGCGTGATCGTACTGGTAGCAGTATTTGCGGATATGGCAACCGTTGACCTTGCTGTTGCCAATGACCATGAGCTGGATATCAAGAGCACCATGATGTACCGCCATGATGATTATGTAGATGCCATTGATCTTGTAAATGCTGGAAAGGTTCATTTAAAGCCACTGATCTCAAAGACATTTAAGTTCAAAGATTATCTGAAGGCTTATCAGTATATTGATGAAAACCGTGAGACAACTATGAAGGTTATCATCAATGTGCAGGAAAAAGAATGAATATGATGTCATATAAACGTTTTCAGAAATGAAGTCTGTCCGTCTGTAAAAAACTGTGTTAAAATAATCGGAGGAATTTGTCAGGGAAAGATGCGGACCAAAAGCCAGAATACGGAAGTCCGACTGACAAAATTAAACTGGAAACGGATACCCGGCAGAAAGCAGCAGGACCGTTTTGATGAGAGCAGGATCCACTTTGTAGAATGAAAAAATTCTGAACATAGTAAAAAATACCAATAAATCCTCTGGAAATTTGTGCAGAACGCATTTTGCATAAACGGGATTTTTACGATAAAATGTAAGTATAAGAACCGGAAAACTGAACTAAATGAAAGAGGTGAAGGGTATGAAGGAATATGAGATTATTATTGAAACCATTAATCCCTGTGGCGGCGATCGTCATTCTCAGCAGGAGATCGTTGAAGCAAAGATCGAGAGCCCGGAAGCTTTTGTAAAAGAAAAAGGAAGATTTCCGATCATTGATAAGATTGAGAATCCCGATGGCGGAGTCGTGATCGTAACCGGTGACGGAAAAGGATACATGGTAAGATATACATTTTCTGAATAATGGGTGATGCGGCGTATGTGACGGAAAAAGGAGCGTAAAGCAAAGCTGGAATCTGGCTTCGTTACATACGCCATATTTTATTTTTGACCTTAAAAATGCACAAAAAAACATATGTAAATTTGTAAAACATATATAAATTATTTATTGAATTTTTATGAAAAAAGGAGTAAAACATTAGATAAATAAAAAAGAGAAATGCATGGAACAGGACAGATCACAAGAAGCAGACCGGATCACAGAGAGCCGCAGCTGGTGAGAAGCGGCAGAAGGTATTTTGTGATATCACCTGGGAGCATCCCGCTGAATAGAAAGGTCAAGTAAGCCGGGACGTAGTCTTCACGTTACAGAAGAGGCTGTTTGAAGAGACAGCACTAAGTGGTTGTATTTAGTGATAAATATGATAATACAAAGTGGTACCACGGAACATTCCGCCTTTGTTATCCGAAAGGATAGCAGGGGCTTTTTTATATATAAAAGTAAAATAACACAAAGGAAAGAGAGTTGATATTATGAACGGAATAACAATGATGATCATAGCCATCGTAGTTCTCGGAGGTGCATATCTTCTGTATGGCCGTTATCTCCAGAACAAATGGGGCATTGATCCGAAAGCAAAAACTCCGGCATACGAAATGGAGGACGGAGTTGATTATGTACCGGCGGATACAAATGTAGTATTTGGCCATCAGTTTGCATCCATAGCAGGTGCAGGTCCCATCAATGGACCGATCCAGGCCGCAATTTTCGGCTGGCTGCCGGTTCTGCTCTGGATCCTCATCGGTGGTGTGTTTTTCGGAGCTGTTCAGGATTTTGCATCCATGTACGCATCTGTAAAGAATAAAGGACGTACCATCGGATATATCATCGAAGCGTATATCGGAAAGCTTGGAAAAAAATTATTTCTTTTATTCTGCTGGCTGTTCTGTATTCTGGTTGTTGCTGCATTTGCAGATGTTGTAGCAGGAACCTTTAACGGATTTGTCGCAAATGATGCAGGAACAGTTACAAAGGTAGCGGCAAACGGAGCTGTTGCAACCACTTCCATGTTATTTATATTTGAGGCTGTTGCACTTGGATTTTTCCTTAAATATACAAAATTCAACAAATGGGTCAACACTGCAGTCGCAATTTTACTGCTGGTAGCAGCAATTGTGCTGGGACTTAATTTCCCCATGTATGTAAGTCTTGGAACCTGGCATATCATCATTTTTGTATACATCCTGATTGCCAGTGTCGCTCCTGTATGGGCACTGCTTCAGCCACGTGATTATCTGAACAGCTATCTGCTTATTTTCATGATCGTCGGTGCAGTTATCGGTGTATTTGTTGCCAATCCGTCCTGTAACCTGAAGGCATTTACAAGCTTTAATGTAGACGGACAGTATATGTTCCCGATCCTGTTTGTAACCATCGCCTGTGGTGCTGTTTCCGGCTTCCATTCACTGGTATCTTCCGGTACTGCATCCAAGCAGATCAAAAATGAGAAAAACATGCTTCCTGTTTCCTTTGGAGCAATGCTGATGGAAAGTATGCTTGCCATCATCGCACTGATCGCAGTTGCATCTTTTGCAGACGGTGAAGCAGCAGCACAGGGACTTACAACACAGCCGCAGATTTTTGCAGGTGCTATCGCAAACTTCCTTTCTGTAGTTGGCCTTCCGCATTCACTGGTATTTACTCTGATCAACCTTGCTGTATCCGCATTTGCACTGACCTCTCTTGATTCTGTAGCCAGAGTAGGACGTCTGTCATTCCAGGAATTTTTCCTTGATTCTGATACAGATGAGAAAAACATGAGCCCGTTCCTGAAGGTAGTAACAAATAAATACTTTGCAACAGTCATTACACTGGTACTTGCCTACATGCTTACAAAGGTCGGCTATGCAGAAATCTGGCCGCTGTTCGGCTCCGCAAACCAGCTGTTATCTGTACTCGCTCTTGTAGCCTGCGCAGTATTCTTAAAGAAAACAAAACGTCAGGGCTGCATGCTCTGGATCCCGATGGTATTCATGATGGCAGTTACCTTCACAGCACTTGGCATGACCATCACAAAGCTTTCAAAGGCACTGGTAACAACAGGGCTGGATCTTGGAAACACCTTACAGCTTGTATTTGCAGTATTACTGCTGATCCTTGGTGTACTGGTAGCGATCCAGGGCGTGAAGAAGCTGCTTGAGAAGACAGATGATAAAAAAGCAACGGCATAATATTATCGGATAAGATTACGGATATCTGTTTGGCTGAAGAGGCATGAGTCATATAAAAGGCTCATGCCTTTTTACATCCATGGAATTTTGAGATATCTAAAGACGATTTATGATCCCATGCGCCTGCATTCATTGGGAGTCATTCCGAATTGCTTTTTAAAGGCAGTCTGAAAGTGGCTCTGGCTGGAGAAGCATAAAAATGTGCTGATCGTGCTGATAGATTTGTTTGTGTATTGCAGCAATTCTTTACCTTCCTCCAGCTTACAGCGCAAAATAAATGCACTGACAAAAAAACCAAGGGTCTTTTTAAAATAAGCAGAGAAATATGATTTGCTGAATCCGACATAGGCTGCAACATCACTTACCGTAAGCGGATCATGATGGTTCTTTAACAAATGTAGCAAGAATTCTCCCACCTCTTCAGGTGGTGAGATGAATTGCACATCTGAGCATGTCTGCTCAAGAAAATCTTATGATACAGAAAGAACACTTGTTCTTATAGCTCTAATGTAGTATAATAAAAAAGAACAATTAGTTTGTAACCATGTATCAGGCGATATAGAGAAGCCAGGGTGATAAGAATGAACCGCGCCGTAAAAATAAGGATCTAT
The DNA here is from genome assembly GCF_056504635.1 of Blautia sp. HA8986. Lineage (NCBI taxonomy): Bacteria > Bacillati > Bacillota > Clostridia > Lachnospirales > Lachnospiraceae > Blautia > Blautia sp. HA8986. Next base: position 2,172,694 of record NZ_JBWLUQ010000001.1, on the reverse strand, counting down.
CCAAATAAAGAGCAGAGAGTTCAGATAGAGAAGACAATCGGCTGCGGCCGTTTTATCTATAACCAGATGCTTGCGGACAAGATCAGTTATTACCAGAAAGAAAAAAAGATGCTCCGGAACACACCTACCGGATATAAGAAGGAATATCCCTGGCTGAAGGAGGTGGACTCCCTTGCCCTGGCGAATGTGCAGTTGCATCTGGAAAGTGCGTTCCGGAAGTTTTTCCGGGAACCATCCTGCGGATTCCCCCGCTATAAATCAAAAAAACATGCAGGAAATTCTTATACGACCAATGCAGTAAACGGGAATATCCTTTTACAGGATACCCATCTGAAACTTCCAAAGATGTCCGCCATAAAAATAAAACTTCACCGCCAGATCCCATCAGACTGGAAACTGAAGTCTGTAACTGTGAGCCGTGAGCCATCCGGGAAATATTTTGCCAGTCTTTTGTTCTGCTGTGAGAACCAAACAGTGGAAAAAAGTCCGGCAGAAAAATTCCTTGGGATCGATTTTGCCATGCGGGGAATGTGTGTATTTTCTACAGGGGAAAGAGCCGGGTATCCTATGTTTTACAGAAAAGCAGAGAAAAAACTTGCAAGGGAACAGAAGAGACTCTCCCACTGCGAAAAAGGAAGCCGGAACTATCAGAAACAGAAGAAAAGGGTAGCTTTATGTCATGAAAAGATAAAGAACCAGAGAAAAGATTTCCAGCATAAGCTCAGCAGGGAACTTGCTGAAAGATATGATGCAGTATGCGTGGAAGATCTGAACCTGAAGGGAATGTCCAGAGGGCTGCATCTTGGGAAAGGCGTACAGGATAACGGGTACGGGCAGTTTCTGTCCATGCTGGGATACAAACTGGAAGAGCGCGGAAAATATCTTATAAAAGTAGACCGTTATTTTGCATCCAGCAGGATCTGCAGTGTATGCGGCAATAAGAAAAAGGAACTGGCGCTATCGGAACGGGTGTATGTCTGTGAATGTGGAAACCGGATGGACCGGGATGTAAATGCAGCAGTCAATATTCGGGAAGAAGGAAAAAGGATTTATAAAGAATGTGCCTGACGGCACAAGAAAAAAATCCGTAACTGGATAAACATAAAAACAAAACCGCGGGACACGCGGGGATAGCCTGTTTTAGCTTTGCCTTAAAAGGCAATCGAGCAGGAAGCCCCCACTTCAAAATCGTAAGATTTAAGTGGTGGGAGCATGTCACCTGAAGGCTTTGCATATAATAAAAAAAATGTATCAATGGAAATGAAAGCCTTATGCCAGACCAGAAAATAGAGAATCTTCTTAATCTTGCCATGAATGCCCTGCCGCAGGAGCGGGCGAAATCGGAAAATCTGAATGTGGGGTATGATCCCACCACCAGGCTGTGGGAGGTGATCGTGAAGTACAGTGGCCCGGAAAGCGGACTTGGTGGTGAGCGGATCCAGGTGGTCCCGCTGCTTGGTGGTTATGCAGTAGTGACACTGCCGGAATCGGAAATTGCTGCATACTCAGTCAGAGAGCAGATCGAGTTTATAGAAAAGCCCAAGAGACTCTACTTTGAGACCTTTGAAGAGCGGGAGGCAAGCTGCATTTTGCCGGTGCAGAATGGAGCCGATGGCTTAACCGGCGAAGGTATTTTGGTGGGCATTGTGGATTCCGGAGTGGACTATTTCCATCCAGATTTCAGAAACGAGGATGGCAGTACTCGGATCCTGCGACTGTGGGATCAGAGTGTAGCTGGAAATCCACCGGAAAACTATGTATTAGGAACTGAATATACGAAAGAAGAAATTGATGAGGCGCTTGCACTCGGGGAAACCGAAGGCAGGCGCCTTGTTCCGTCGGGGGATTTCAGTGGACATGGGACGGCAGTTCTTGGAATAGCAGCAGGAAATGGAAGAGCATCGGATGGAGTGAATCGAGGCGTTGCGTATAGAAGTGATCTTCTGGTGGTAAAGATGGGAAATCCACGGGAAAATTCATTTCCGCGGACAACGGAGCTGATGGAGGGGATTGATTACCTGATACGGCAGGCAGTGAAGATGAGAAAACCGATCGTCATAAACATCAGCTTTGGGAATAATTATGGTTCCCACAGAGGGGATTCCCTTCTGGAAAATTACATTGATACTGTTGCGGCCATAGGGCGGACTGTGATCGTTACAGGAACCGGGAATAACGGCAGCCAGCCTTGGCATGCAGGCGGAATCCTGCAGCAGGGGAAAACAGAAGAAATCCAGTTGGCGGTGGGAGCTTTTGAGCCCACATTGAATGTACAGTTATGGAAGGATTATGAAGATGAGATGGAAATTTATCTGGAAAGTCCGTCCGGAGAACGGATCGGTCCATTATATGAAAGGCTGGGCCCACAGCGACATCTGCTGGAAAATACAGAGCTTCTGATCTATTATGGAAAACCTGGTCCCTATCAGCTGTCTCAGGAGATCTACATAGATTTCATTCCTGTGGGTAATTATGTGGACAGCGGTGTCTGGAAAGTTCTTTTAAGTGGAAAACATGTGCGTTCCGGTCAGTATTTTCTATGGCTGCCGGGCGGAAATGTACTGAACCGCGGAACCGGATTTTATTTTCCTCGGGCAGTGGGAACCCTGACGATTCCTTCCACTGCCGGAAAAGTTATTTCTGTTGGAGCTTATGATTCCAGACTGAATGCCTACGCAGATTTTTCCGGAAGGGGAAGTCAGTTCCTGCCGATCCGGAAGCCTGACCTCGCAGCTCCCGGCGTATCCGTCTCCGCCCCGGTTCCCGGTGGAGGCTACGCCACTGTTACCGGAACCTCCTTTGCGGCACCCTTTGTCAGCGGAAGCGCAGCACTGCTTATGGAGTGGGGAATCGTGAAAGGAAATGATCCGTTTCTTTATGGGGAAAAGGTAAAGGCCTACCTGCGGAAAGGTGCGCAGAGAGTGGGCGGGTATGAGGAGTATCCGAATGTGGAGGTGGGATGGGGGGAGAACGTTATAATAAGGTCACATGGAAGAAAGTCAGTAAAATCAAGTGTTTCCGTTCATTTTCCCAACACAGAAACGAAGCACTTCCGCCATGATTTTGAAGAAAATCTGCCCGGGTTGGATTCAAAATGATATGGAAAGAAAGATTTGTAGCAATGACGCAACATGAACATCTGGTTTTGTTACAGATAAAAGTTTAAACGAAAGAGAGGTCACAGTAATATGAAACTGACTTATACAAATGTAAATGGATACCTGATCCCGAATCTCACCTATAAATCCGGTGAGCAGATGGAGCAACTTGGCAAATATGGATTCTTACGCAGAGATTATCTGAAAAACCATCGAAATTCAATGTATCAGGTGATGCTTTTACAGGATACCATTGGAGAGCATCTTCTGGAAGTGAACAAGGCAGCTAGGGAACGGGAGGAGGTAATTCTGAAACAGTTGGAAGAAAAAGAACCGCTGCCGGATAAGGAGAAAGACCAGATGGCATGGGTAAGAGCTGCCAATCAGCACAGAGCGATTGCGGAGGAGATTATTCTCAAGGAATTGATTTATGTATAAGGATTGCCAGTAACTAATCTGGCAGTAACTGATAAAAATAGAATATTGTGAGCGAAGTAAGGCGTGAGTCATAAAATATGGCTTGCGTCTTTTTCTTTGCCTGAAAGGAAGTGATAAGTTTGAACAAGAAGTTTTTGAAGCATTATATGGAAACCAATCCGGAAGGGACAGCACAGACCTATATCTTTCTGGTGGACAATCAGGATATAGCGTTGAATATTGTGATGTCAGGTTATCAGGCACTTTGTCTGGTGCAGGAAGATGACGGGTATTATTTCAGTGCAGATTCCTTTATAGAGGAAATGAGGTCTATTCAATTTACTGGAAGCTGTCAGAGTGCCTATCATTATGTGTCTGCCTGTACGGTGAAGTGGATGAATGATAAGTTACAGACATTTTTCAAAGACGCTGGTCTTGATGGAAAAGCAGGCTGGCAGTTGTTCAAAGAGAAAGAGTATCTTGGCAAACTGGATAATCAGAAAGAAGTTGAGAAATTACTGGAACAGTATATTCTTCGGTTTGAGCGAAATCCAAAAGAAGAACCGGAACTGAGCCGGTTTCACTTATTTGATGCAAAAGGAAATGTGAAAGGTGTCCGGGATATGGAGATTGTAGATTACCTGGTGGAGAATGTTCGGTTTTTTGTGGTGGGAATCACACCGTATTATTATGAGCATGGCGTTTTCCTGGAAGACCATGATGGGGTAAGAATGAAATACCGTATCCAGAAGCTGATCTATCGTGACCAGGTACAGAGTGGCGTGATCAAAAGAATCTATAATCTACTGATCACACAGCCAAAAGTTCACCGAGAGGCATATGAACTAAATAAACAACCTGTGCGGTGGATCAATTTCAAAAATGGATATTATGATCCGGTTACGGGCGAAATGCTGGAACACAATCCAGATTATCTGACAATCAATCAGATTCCATTTCCCTATTATCCAGAGGATTGTGAGCAGGTGTTACAAGGTGGAGAAAATATCAAAAAGTATCTTGCATCTTCTCTTCCGAACAAAGAAGAACAGCAGACATTCTGGGAGTATTTTGGATACTGCATGACACAGGATACGCAGTTTCAAAAATTCCTTACGCTGAAAGGAAATGGTGGAACCGGAAAGTCTGTGGCAGTATCGCTGATCCAGCATGTAGTTGGAATCACCAATATGTCCAGCATTTCTTTGCAGGATTTGAACAAACGATTCTATGCGACTGGAATGTACGGAAAGCTGTTAAATGCCTGTGCGGATATTCCATGCAAAGCAATGGAGAACACAGATGTATTAAAGAAAGCAGTCGGTGAGGACACACTGATCTATGAGAAAAAGGGACAGGATGCAATCCATTTTCACTCTTATGCGAAGCTGCTTTTTTCTACCAATGAAATGCCGCAGAATCTTGAGGATAAGTCAGATGCTTTTTACCGTAGACTACTGATTCTTGATATGAACCGGGTAGTAAAAAGTGGTGAAAAAGATCTGCACTTAAAGGAAAAGGTACAGGCAGAATCCGATTATGCAATTCATATGGCGATGATTGCATTGAAAAATCTGTACGAACAGGGAAAGTTCACGGAGAGCGAACACAGCAAAGAATGTGTAAGAGAAGTACAACGGACGTCAGATAGTATCTGTGCTTTTATTGATGAGTCATTGGTGCGTGTCAAAGGAAAACGTCTGAAACGAAGTGAAGTGTTCCATATGTATGAGGAATACTGCAAAGAGAATGGCAGACAGGGGCATGGTAAATCCAACTTTTTCAGGAATATGACAGATAAAGGTTTCCTTCTGAAGCAGTACAATGGTGAGTTCTATTATCAGGATATTGCAGTTAAGGAAGAAGATTTTTGCCCTGTAGATCTAGAAGAAAGAATACCTTTTGAAGAAACAGATACAGATTATAAACAGTTACAGTTAAATATGAATCAGGGAATTAAGGGCATTTAGGGCAAAATAAGCAAAAAGAAATGTTACCGGAGCAGGAGAAATAACAAAGATAGCTGCCAGAGTACATAAAATTTTGCTTTTTTTACACTGACTGCCCTTTTTATGTATCAACATTTTAGCTGATACAAATATAGGTTTTTCCCGAATTTGGGAGAAAGTCAAAAATAAATATTAAGAAAGTATGAGGTATGATTATGAGAATGATGAAAAACAACAATAATGAGACAGTTATGGTGATCGGGATTGATCATGGGTATGGAAACATGAAAACAGCCACCAGATGCTTTCCATCCGGTGCAGCCAGATATGACAAGGAGCCAATCTTTCAGAATAATCTTCTTGTTTACAATGACATGTATTACCAGATTGGAGAGGAACACAAGGAGTTCTGTGCAGAGAAAACGCAGGATGAGGACTATTATGTGCTGACACTGGCGGCTATCGCAAGAGAACTTGATGGGAAAGGAATGAATCGGGCAAAGGTACACATTGCAGCCGGACTTCCGCTTACCTGGGTAGCTACACAGAAAGAAGATTTCCAGAAATATCTTCTCCAGAATGAAAGCGTGGATTTTATATTCCGCAATAAAGAGTATCATGTAGAGTTTGTAGGAGCTGATATTTACCCACAGGGATTTGCAGCAGCCTTTTACCGCTTACAGGATTTCAAAGGCATCAATATGCTGGTAGATATTGGAAATGGAACTATGAACATTATGTATATCAATAATTCCCGTCCATTAGAGAAGAAATGTTTTACAGAGAAATATGGAACGCATCAGTGTGTGCTTGCTGTCCGGGAAAGTCTGCTGAAAGAACTGGGAACAGTGGTGGACGATCTGGTGATTGAGCAGGTGATCCGTACCGGGACAGCAGATATTGGTGAGAAATATCTGACAGTCATTCATAAAGCTGCCGGAGATTATACAAAAGAAATCTTCCATAAGCTGAGAGAACGGGAATATAATCCAGAACTGATGCGTCTGTATGTGGTCGGCGGTGGCGGTTGTATGATCCAGAATTTTGGAGAATATGACAAGAGCCGGGTAACGATTGTACGGGACATCTGTGCCACAGCGAAAGGCTATGAAGCAATGACCGTAAGGAAGATCCAGAGAAACGGAGGGATGCTTGTATGAGAAAAGAACGGAAAACCATCAATACAAATATCCGTTTGAACCTTTGTGATGAACAGGACAGGCAGGCATGGGAATATTTGCAGACGATGGACAGGAAAAAATATAAATCGTACACCAGAGCAGTTGTAGTTGCTTTAAACGATTATTTTTCCAGAGAGTACAGGAATGAAGCAGATCCGTATCTGGAAACCAGAGAAAAGGAAGATGCATTTCTGGAAAGAGTGGAAACAGCTGTCCGGGATGGAGTGAAAGAATCCGTCCCGATGGCTATAGCGAAGAATCTGATGGAAATGCTTGTACCGTTTGTAAAAGAATCGGTAGGAGAAATTAATCTGCCGGACAGAACACTAACAATGGAGAAAACGGATGGAGAGATCGCAGAAAATAATCTGGACTGGGAGAAAGAAGCTGATATGGATGCAGCACTGGATTTTGCAGATAGTTTTTAGTTGGCTGCAGAATAACAGTAACAGAGAATAAGATTGACAGTAAGGAACAGCTTTACAAAAACAGAATAGCAGAAAAAGACAATGGCAGTGGTGACATTTCAGACATTATGAATTGGAGAAATGTTTATGACTGCTATTTTTATGTCTTTTAGCAGAGCTGGAAAGAGATCCAGAAAAAGAAAGACAGAAATAACAGGAAAATATAACAGAAAAGCGTTGGCAGATGGGTGGATTGAACAAGCAAGGTGAAGAAAAGAATAGAGTGCCGGATACGGCACATGATTGTCCGATACTTCGCATCGGAGTGATGCACGAACAGCCTGTTTCAGAAAGAGAAAATCTATCGAAAGGGGAGCTTTTCTCTTTCTTCCACAGTCAGTTCCTGCACCACAAAACCACCGTCATCTCTATTTAGGTTGGATAACGCAGAGGAGAAATGTTACTTGACTGGTGCTAATTCAGTGGTGGGGAGATGACAGGCAAGTTTCGCAAAGTGGCAAGCCACTCTGCACCGGAGCCAGCCTTTGGGCTGTTCCTAAACTTGCCAGAGGGCTCTGCCCCTTGGAACCCCGGCACGTCAATGGCGTAAGTATCCCTGCGAAATATCCACCGGACATTCCTACGGAACACTTACTGATTGACTAGGGTTTCACCCTGCACCCACCAAAGGGGCGTTGTCTTCGCTCCACTTCGGTCGGTGCTAAACGGACATCCACTGGATGTCCAGCACCCTTATGGAATCCCTTTATTGGTTTATCAGCCAGAATATCGTATCTGTCAATAAAGAATGAAAATTAAGCAAAGAAAGGAGCAGAAAGCCTATGAGAAAACGAAATCATACAGTAACCATACGGATGAATAAAGCAGAATATGATCTGCTTCAAAACAAGGTGAAAGAATCAGGAAGAACACAACAGGAAGTTGTGATAAAAGCAATCGCAGACTTGAAGATAGCATCGGCAGAAGAAGTGGAAGAACTGAAAAGACTGAACCAGATGTTTGCAGACATCCTTTGTCAGCTCCGGGGAGCGACTACAAATATCAATCAGATTGCAAGAAAACTGCATACAGATGGAGAAATCCCAAACGACAGTATGTTATATTTCCTCAATAAAAATGTCCTCAAGTACCGGAAGGAGAGTGAAAAAATATGGCTATTAATAAGACGATTAATAAGCGGACAAATACACATGGAGCAATGAGAAACTGCATCGAATATGTTTTACGACAAGACAAGACCGGCGAACTGCTTACCTATGTAACAGGCCCGTACTGCCATAATGAGATTAACTATGATCTGGTGTACAGAACCTTTCTGGAAGAAAAGAAGATGTGGGATAAAGACACTGGAAGAATGTACGCCCACAATATTATTTCTTGGCATAAGGACGAGCAGATCACCTCAGAGCAGGCATTTGAATTCGGAAAAGAGTTTGCAGAAAATTGGTTCAGTGGATTCCAGACCTTAGTGGCTGTGCATAAGGATAAAGACCATGTCCACTGCCATTTGGTTACTAATTCAGTGAGTTATGAAGATGGGAGAAAGCTGCATAACACCAGAAAAGATCTGGAACGTATGAAACAGCTTACCAATCAGATGTGCCGGGAACGAGGACTGACCGTTGCCGAAAAAGGAAAGCATTTTGATGGAAGTCAGATTGAAAAAGGGGAAGTCATTGCATGGAGCAAAGACAAATATAATCTGTTCCGTCAGCAGGTAAAGGATAGCTTTGTAGCGGACTGTGCAATGGCAGTGTTAAAAGCACTGGAAAATTGTATCAGCAAAGAAAAGTTTATAGAAAAAATGAAGCAGTTCGGATGGAACGTAAACTGGACAGAGAAACGGAAGCACATTACTTTTCAGAACCAAGAGGGAAAGAAAGTACGTGACAGTAATCTGTTCAAAACATTTCATTTGGATATCAGCAAGGAGGGACTAGAGAATGAATTTAATGGAAATAGGAAAAAATCCAGAGATATTGAAATCAGAGATAGCAGAGCAGCCGAAGAACTCAGAAATTATTACAGAGAACTTGACACAGCCATCGCAGCTGCCGGAGGAATCACCGATCAAGCTCAAAGTAGAAAGAGATCTTCTAATGCAGAGTTTCGAGAGAGCGAAAGAGTTCATGCGGACACAGAAAAAGCAGATACAGATGCTGGAAGAAGAGAAACAGACAATCTTATCCGACAGGCAGAGATTGCGAGAAGAAGTTCGGAAATCAACCGTAGAAATTCAGTGTCTGACAACCGAATTGTCCGAAACGCAGAAGCTGAATCAATCGCTTCAGCAGAGCAACGACGATCTGAGGAACAGAAATGGATTAATGAGCAGGAGCGAGCAGGAGCAGCTCGAAGAAGAAATAAAAGACATTCGGGACCAGAACTCTAAACTACAGATACAGGTGAACAAATCATCTGTTGAAGCAGTAGATGATGCACAGAAGAAACAGAAAGAAGCAGAGAAAAAGATGGAACAGGCAGAAGCAAAAGCCCGTAATGAAAAGAAACGTGCAGAGATGGAAATCCGTAAAACGAAAAAAGAAGTAAAGGCCAGAACCGAAAAAATGAGGGACGCAGAATATTTCTGGGGAATAGGATACATTACAGTAATCCTGTTTGCAATCATACAGAATGGTGCTTTTCAGCATGATTTCATAGATTTTTTTAGGATTCCATTCACATGGTATGTTCGATTTTGTGAATGGTTGGTATATCCGACTTATGATAATGGGTTCAATCAGAAAATAGCTTATACGGGGGGAGAAGCCTGGGTTATCAGGATTTTGGCAATCGTAGCTATAATTTTTATATTGGCAATTATGATAGTAATGATTGTAGAAGCAATAAAACGATACAAAAAAAGGTGGAACGAAATTTCACAAATGTTTTTGATAGGAAGCCTTTCAGGGATAGCAGTGCTTGGAGATGTAATCAGAGGGTATCTACCTGTGAATTTGATCCTGTTATTTGTGTTTATCAATATGGGAATCAATTGGATCCATGATACTAAATAGACAAGGGTCTGAACAGCAAAGAATGCCATTCAGCCTAAAAATTAAAAAATGCAGTAAAAATCCCGAAAAGAAGTAAATCTCTTCTAAAGAAGAAGCTGGCTCTGCACTTTATATGTCTGGCTCATTTGCTTAACACCATTTTTAGTTGTATTACATCTATCTTTATTTCTTTCTTACACTTCGGACAGTACAGCGGAAACTTTACGAGAACAGTATCGTCATATACTTTTGTTCTCGTTTTTCCTCCGCAAATCGGGCAATGGATCCAAAGAGAGTTTTTTCGATTGGCATTCACTCTTTACACCTCCAATAATGGCATAGCTCCGCGTTGATCGTCCGGCTTTTGCCTATTTATAAGTATATCCTAAAAGAGCCAATGGACTACAATTTCTCATAGTTCATCGGCTCTGTGACTGTGTGTCAGGCTCTTTGATAACTATTTTTTCTTATTGTTCTTCCATGTTTTGTATATAACATTGGAAACAGGAAGTAAAACACATATAGCTACAAACCAATCTGGAAAATGTGGCATAATCTCAATCCTCCTTATCTTATACAAGATTGAATATAGCCGCTGCAATGCAGATAGCAGCAACAATAAGTGATACAATAATTCGTAAAATAGAAAAACTATACAATTTTTCCGGATTTTGCGTGTCATAACGCACGGTAACGGTAGTTCCAATCTGTGACGCCATTGGTACTTGTATGCAGTTTTGGGACTGATACGTTCTTCCATTCACTTTATACGAAACGGTCGCCCATTTTGAATTACGAAATTTTGAGTTTTCTGGATTTATTGTTTTGAAAGAAATAATCGTACCGACGGTTTCTGCCGTTTTGTTTCCTTTTAAAAAAAATTGAATACAGTTTATCAATCCGAAACACAATGCTATCGCAGCAATGACATAAAGAAAAATAGTATCTCTATCCATAGTCCCACCTTTCTTTATCACGCCAAGTCTGCTTTATCGTAAATCTTTATAGACAAAGATGCTGATATTGCTAAAATCGCAAAACCAATAAGGACAATACCGCCATAAACAAGGTATGGTGAAAACATAGAGAGGAAGTTCAAGTTTAGATTTCCCGCTCTCATAAGCAGTGGCAGAATAAATGGCGAAGCCATAATAATCACCCCAAAGGCAAACTTTGTTTTTTCATATCCAAACTTATACTGTATTGGCAAATAAATACCAATAAAAACAGATACTATAAGAAACATAAATGCAAACAGCTTGATATCTGATGTTCCTAATCCGGGCATAAATAAGGTTTCAAGTTCAAAAACGATACAACAGATTGCATATATAGCCATGCAAAAAATGTATTTTGATGAAACTATCGCTTTCCGTGAAAATGGTGTGGCACATAGTAATGTCGTAGCTTTTGGAAATTGATACTCTTTTAGGGATACATATTGCAACAGCATGAAAACGCCAAAAATGACAGAAAGAATAAATCCAAAAACTCCCGTAAACTCCGGTGTCCGCCAACGCATGACAGGTGGGATAAGCGCAATAACTACAAGCATAATCAGCACATATTTTTTTACAATCAGAAAATCCTTTTTTAGTAGGGCGAACAACATCATTTTTCACCTCCGATATTTCCAAGCATAATATCTTCAATCGTCGGACGCTCAACCATAATGTTGGGAATATAAGACCGTACTTCGGAAATTTGCTTTGTAATTCCTGTAAATCCAAAATCAGTTTCCGATATAGATAAAAAGAGCTTGCGAGTATCAGTTGTTAAAGCTCCACTATCACCTTTGACAATCCGATATGTGTCAAGCAAGGTATCCTTTTCCTCTCGAAAGACGATACGCCCGTTATCAATCATAATGAGCATATCGGCAATCTTATCAAGGTCAGAGGTGATATGTGTCGAAAAGAAAACACCTTTTCCGCCATTTTCCATGTACTCAGTTAAGATTTTCAAAAGCTGCCCCCTAACTAAAGGATCAAGGCCGCTTGTCGGCTCATCCATAATTAAAAGTTCTGCATTATGAGAAAGAGCTAAAGCAAGAGCATACTTCATTCTCATACCTTTGGAAAGGTTATTGATTTTTTGCTTCGGGTCAAGCGAAAACATATCCATGTACCGCTTAAAATCCTGTTCAGACCATGAAGTGTACGCAGACGAAATAATTCCTTTCATTTCACTTAGCGAAAGTTCTTCGTAAAATCCCCCGCCGTCTAAAACTATACCAATACGGTCTTTGATTTCTCTTTCATTCTTATCCATGTCAAGACCGAAAAACTGAATTTTGCCGGATAGCTTGTTCGTCAGACCTAAAAGCGTCCGCAGCGTTGTTGTTTTACCTGCTCCATTGACACCAATAAAACCTGTGATACACCCTTCTGGCAAAGAGAATGTCACATCTTTCAAAGAAAAATCGCCATACGACTTATTTAAACCGCTGACTGTCAAAATATCGTTCATTTCAATCCTCCTCGTAAAGAATATCCATCATGGAATTAAGTTCTTCCTTACTGATTTTCAGTGATTTTGCTGTTTGTATCATATCCGCCATTTTTTGTTCTACAAGCCGTCGTTTGGAGTCACGGAGTAATTCAAGATTGCTTGTAGATACAAATGTCCCAATTCCTACTTGACTTACAATAAATCCCTCCTGTTCTAACTCCTCATATACCCGTCGAATTGTTAAGACGCTCACTTTCAAATCATTAGCAAAAGCCCGAATAGAGGGAAGTGCGTCCCCTTCAACCAATTCTTCTTTTAATATGGCGTCCTTAATCTGGTCTTTTATCTGTTGGTATAAGGGAGTGTCAGAAGTATTTGAAATTAGTATTTTCACAAATCCCCTCGCCCCTTTCTTTTAGTGTGATGTAAGTACATACACATTATAAACAACAGGCACATTATTGTCAATATAATACTGAAAACAAACAGATAGAGAGGAATTACAGGGTTTTTCTTTACTCTCTTTTGGCAAAAAGGGGCTTCCCGTTGTAATAGATAACAAGGGATAAAACTTTCATAGCAAGCATAGGAAGCGAGTACCCACTTCCGTATTTTGCCCTGTAAAATTGCTTGTTGGGAAATGTCCCAAACCCTCATATGAAAGGAGCGCTTGGATAAAATTAAATATACAGTGGATAAAAGTATTATATGGAATTGCATTGATACTTATTGGTATAATATTGGCTGCCCGGCATTTTATTGTGGCTGGAAATGGTATCGGATATTTCATTTCTGGCATATGTTAATTTTGAGGGTATTTCTAATTTGGATATTTGAAAAATGTTTGGACTGGGAGAAAAAGAGAAAGCGAAAGCATCTCGACTTCTTACCTGTGCTGTTGACGGAGACTATATTAAAGTAATGGATCCGGATACTGCACCAAGGTATAAAAAGTATATTCCATATTGGGCATAATTTAAGTTTCGCTAAGTTTCACTTATATAGGTGTCTGAGGAAAATTTAATAGAAAAAACATGAAAAAGGCACTGAAAACCCCTGAATTATTGGTTTTACAGTGCCTTCTCTTTGACTAACGAGAAAAAACATAATAAATTTAAGTTTTGCTAAGTTTCACTAAGTTCAGCATTAACAGATCGCCACTGCCTTTTCGGTTCATATTTCCCACACCCATCACAGGTCTGCGGCCAGTTGATTTTCCACTCAAAATACTCATCTCTGGTAATCTCACCGGATTTCAGTTCTTCTTTTCTGAGAACCCATTCTTTCATAAAATCATTGAGAACTCCATAATTGAACCACATACCAACAGGTGGATGCGCAGGCCAGTTGTCAGAGTTATGGTAACGGACTGCGGTATCTTCGCTGGAATTGCATTTCTCTCCGGGATAAGTTTCTAACTGAAAGAGATTGATAGCTGCCGGATTAAATTCATCAATCCAGAACAGGATTTCCATAAGTTCAGAAGCATCCATAGTAGTAGGTTCATGCAGTGCCAGTGGATTTACGTCCAGAATCTTAGCCATTTCAGTTACCAGATCTTTACGGGGAACCCTGTAATTCGTTTCGTATTGGGCAAGGCGGTTTGCACCTTTATCGCCCCAGCCGAGGGCAGCTCCAAGTTCTGCCTGTGTCATATTCCGGAATGTCCGGATTTTTTTTATTTTATCACCGATTGTCATACCAAATTTCCAACTTTCTTTTTGATAAATCCATTTTACTACCAAAAACAAGGAATGTAAACAGAAAGATTCGCATTGAAGCGAACAAAACGCTTGACATTCGCATGGAAGCGAATTAAAATAGCAGTACAATAAAGGTTCGCATGAAAGCGAATGTACGGATGAGGATAAATACATTTTGCAAATTATTGCAAAATTAGGTTGGTAAAATCATTCTGTCAGGCTTTATTAGTGAGAGGATTTTTTTGAAGAGAACAACATTTTGGTGTTTCTAGGCTGTAATAAGTGAAAGGATATTCAAAAAACTCTCTTTTGTACCTTGAAAATTACATGAGCTGTATAATCTGATTCCACAGATGCCATAACCCTGTAAAGGATTTTACGGGCGAGCGTCAAAGATACTCCGGAAACGGCTGGTAAGTTTGCGAAGAAGCTACCAGCATTCAGAAATATTCTGATAGAGGTTGGCAGTAACGCTGACAGCAGATTATACGAATGGAAGCCAACACGCCGAACGGAATATGCAATGCTATAACAATAGATAAACTGTGAGAACAAAATACGAAAAGGTAAGGTGATGCAATTGAGAAAATTGCAGGTATAGGACAACTGATACAAAGAATATGTTGGAAAAGAGGTGAGCATCATGGTGAATCAGTCAGTAATAGACTCCAGTGTTGATCTGAAGCAGTTAAAGGACATTGAAGATTTAATTTCTGATATGGATAAAGCTATTTCTGAGAAAGTGGAAACTTTTCTGGATAAATCCGGCGATCAGCCGTATGCCCACATGAATGAAGGATATGTAGTGGTTGTGGAGATGACAGGAGAAATGGATGCCACAGATGCCATTAGCGATTATCTTAGAAAAAGAACGGAGTTGATGTATTAGATGCAAGTCTTGAAAAAAACATCTTGCGAAGCTACAGATGTTATGTTAATGTGAGGTCAGGGAAAATGAACGTGATACATGGTTTCTGACTTCTATTCAATGGAATAAGTAAGTTGGGAGCGATGTAAAATGGAACAGATGCAAATGAATATGCCAGATATATACGATGCTGCATTGTATCTTCGATTATCGAAAGATGATATGGAAGAGGGCGATGCGAAGTCAGAGAGCAACAGCATTGCAAATCAGAGAGAGTTACTTCGGAGCTTTGTAAAAAGCCAGCCGGATATTCAGATCTTTGATATATATGTGGATGACGGATACTCAGGAGGAAATTTTGACCGACCTGAGTTTAAACGAATGACAACTGATATAGAAGCTGGAAAAGTAAACTGCGTGATTGTAAAAGACTTATCCAGATTCGGAAGAGAGTATATAGAAGCCGGGCGATGGATCGAAAAGACCTACCCGGCTTTAAATGTGCGTTTTATTTCAGTTACAGACCAGTTTGACAGTAAAACAGCAGATTTTTCAGAAAAGTCATTTGTTGTTCCAATCAAAAATTTTGTAAATGAAAGCTATTGCCGGGACATTTCCGGTAAAGTGCGAAGCCACCAGAAAATCAAACGTGAAAAAGGTGAATTTATTGGAGCATTTGCCCCGTATGGTTACTGCAAAGATCCGGAGAATAAGAATTGTCTGGTGATTGATTCTTATGCAGCGGATATTGTAAGAAAAATATTTTCATGGAAAATTGATGGATTCAGTCTTGGAGCAATCGCAGAAAAACTGAATGTACGTCATGTGCAGTCGCCAAAAGAATATAAAAAGGCAAATGGTGAAAATTACAATTCCGGATTCCATAGTTCGGATACACCGAAATGGTCGGCAGTGCAGATCAAAAGGATTCTGACCAATGAAGTCTATATTGGAAACATGGTACAGGGCAAGCAGGAACGAATCAGCTATAAAGTAAAGCAACGCCTGGATAAGCCAGAATCAGAGTGGGTGAAAGTAGAAAATACGCATCCGGCAATTATCAGGCAGAATGATTTTGATGTGGTTCAGAAGCTGCTTCAATATGATGGCAGGGCATCGAAAACATCAGACAGTGCAAACTTTTTTTCGGGATTTGTGTTTTGCGGAGATTGCAAGACACCGATGATACGCAGGGTAAATCAGTATAAGGGGAAGAAAAAAGCCTTTTATATCTGCCAGACAAAGAACAAAGGTGGAGATTGCACCAGACACAGTGTTCCGGAAGAGGTGCTGAAAAGAATTGTGTTGAAAGAGATTCAGGCATATACGGCACTTTTTGTAGACTATCAGATGATTATGGAAGAACTTTGTGAGATGCAAGTCAGCTACGATCAGGTAATCGGTTATGATACGCAGATTAGTAAGTTGCAGGAAGAATATAACCGCTATTACAGTCTGAAAGCGTCTTTAGGTGATGACTTGAAAGAGGGACTGATCAGCAAAGAAGAGTTCGATGATTTTCGGGAAAGTTACGGAAGAAAATGTGAAGAACTGGAGCAGATGATCGAGAATCAGAAAAAATTGGTAAAGCAAATGTTTGAGGGTGGAGTGTCTGCAACTGTTCAGTTGGAGGACTGGAAGAAATCACTGGAAATCAAAGAACTGGATCGCACATTGCTGGCACTGACCGTAGATAAAATCTATATTTATGAAAACAAACAGATCAAAATTCATATCCGTTATCAGGATACGATTGAGAAAATGAAAGTCATAAGACGGTTTTATGCGGAACACCGGACAGAGTGCAGGAAAGAGGTGAGATAAATGGCAAGGACAGCAAAAAGATATAAGAAAAACACAGAGAAGAAAGTTCTTGGGATTCCGGTATATATGGCTGCAATTTATGCCAGATTATCCGTAGACAGTGATGAAAAAAAGTCAGAATCTATTGAAACACAGGTTACGCTGATAAAAGAATTCATTCAGAAGCACAATGAAAATCCAGACAGAGAGTATGAGATTGCTGTATATGACATATATTTTGATTTGGGAAAAACCGGAACAAATTTTGACCGACCGGGATTTGAACGGATGATGAATGATGTCAGGGCAGGTAAAATAAACTGTATTCTGGTAAAGGATTTCTCACGATTTGGAAGAAATTACATCGAAACTGGTAACTATCTGGAAAGGATTCTTCCTTTTATGAAAGTACGGTTTATTTCTGTATGTGACAACTATGATTCATTTGCACCTGGTGCTAAGAATCAGGAATTATCTATGAATATCAAAAATCTGGTGAATGATGCTTATGCGAAAGACATTTCTGCAAAAGAACGGGCTGCGAAACGTATTGCACAGAAGAACGGTGAGTATGTGGGATCTACAGCTCCATACGGATATTGTGTGGAAAAGGTAAATGGAATTTATAAGTTAATTGTAGAACAGGAAGCCGCAAAGATTGTCCGCAGGATTTTTGAAGAATATGCTTCAGGAGATGGCATACAGAGCATTATTGACAGGTTGTTTGAGGATGGGGTACATCGAATTTCAGATTATAACCGATATCATCATGTGTACTGTAAGGACGGAGAAAAGCTTCATCAGTGGGGAAATTCTTCGATACGTGCGGTGTTGAACCGAAATAATTATTATGGTGATCTGGTTCAGAGAAAATACGAATCAAGATTTCAAAGAGGGGAAAAATGGTGTGACATACTGGATGAAAGTCAGTGGATTATTACGCCAAATGCTCATGAAGCGATTATCAGTCGAGAATTGTTTGACAAAGCACAGGTCAGGTTAAAAGCAGCACAACAGAAAGCAGCAAAAACTACAGCAGGATGGGAAGAGGATGAAAGAGCATTTTACAATGTATTCTATTGTGGAGATTGTAAGCGAAAAATGTGCACACGCAGATACGGAAACGATGTGCTTTACTTTTGCAATGCTGCCCAGTATCGGGATGAAAGGAAATGCAGTCATAAATCTATTTCCGAAGGAAAACTGCAGAAAATTGTCCGTTCGGAGCTGACCAGACAGTTTCAGTTATCTGACTTACGGAAAAAGGATATGTCTGCTATAAGCAGTGCGGTATTTCTTTCCAAAATCAAAGAAATTCAAGCGGAGATCAGGAAACTGGATGCAGATATGGAAAGACGTTCAGAAAAACTGGCACAGGCATTCATGCAATATAAAGAGGGTGAACTTTCCAAAGCAGCCTATATAGAAATGAAAGATGACCGTAATAACTGGAAAGAGTTCTGCGAAGAGAGAAAGAAGTCTTTGGAGCAGACTATACGAAAACTGGAAAAACAGCAGAAAGAAGAAGCCAGATTTTTACGAAGCCTGCTGGAGCTGGATGGGACAACCAGAATCAATGCGGAACTTGCAGAAGGCTTGATTGAAAGTATGTATCTATATGGTGATGGCAAACTGGAAATCAACTTCGGGTTTAAGGGGGCGGTAGAACATGAGTGATCAGAAACTGATTATTGGATATTACCGCCTTTCCATGGAAGATGACTCAGAGGGAGAAAGTAACAGCATTATTAATCAGAGAAAACTGGTAAAAGATTATATTTCCAATATTCCTGAACTGGTGGCTATGCCCTTTCAGGAGTTCTACGACGATGGATATTCTGGTTCCAGTATGGAACGTCCGGCAATTAAGCAGGTTCTGGAACTTGCCAGGGAGAATAAAGTGCAGTGTATTGTAGTAAAAGATTTTTCACGTTTTGCCAGAAACTATATTGAGATGGGAACTTATCTGGAACAGATTTTTCCATTCCTGGGAGTACGATTCATTTCTATCTCAGACCGATATGATTCTAAAGATTATAAGGGAAAGAGTTCGGATATTGAAGTACAGTTTAAAGGACTGATAGCAGACTTTTATGTGAAAGACCAGTCCGTAAAGGTAAAAGCGGCAGTCAGTACCAGACGAGGAAAAGGTGAGTATTGCTGTGGCTCTGCACCGTATGGGTATCGAATCAATCCTGAAAATAAGAAAGAACTGGTGATTGTAGAGGACGAAGCGGAAGTAATCCGCAGAGTATTTGAACTGACCAATCAGCGGTATTCCAAGATAGAGATTTGTAAGTTATTCAATGAAGAGGGTGTATTGACTCCCTTGCAGTCTATGAGCAGACGACAGAAATCAGACAGCAAGAAAGCTGCATCAAGAGGATTGCAGTGGACGAGTGATATGATACGGAAGATTGTGGATGATAAGACTTATATAGGCTGTATGGTCTATGGAAAGACAAAGATTCCAGATCCCGGAACAGGGAAAGAAGTACCAGTGCCGAGAAATCAGTGGAAAGTGATGGAAAATCACCATGAGCCGATCGTATCAAAAGAAGTTTTTGAAAAAGCACAGTCCCTGCAGATCAGATACACAAAGAAAAGTAAATTTGACAGGGAAACAACACTGTTAGGTGGCTATGTGAAGTGTGGAAATTGTCGCAGAAGTCTGACTTCAAGCAGTCCGGTTCATGGTCATATCCTTTATAGCTGCGCTTACAGTAAAGGAAAAGAAGATACAGGTTGTTTTGCCGGGAAAGCGGATAACAAAATGCTGGAGCATATCGTGCTGGCAGAAATAAAGGCTTACTTACGTCAGAATATCAGCCAAGAACAGATGCAGCAATCCATGAGAAAACAGCATGAGGACAGTATAGAAGCCTATAAGACGGAAAGTGCAGATTGTGAAAAGTGTCAAGAACAAATAAAAATCCAGAACCGCCAGAACTATGAGAAGTATCACGAGGGACAGATGAACCAGAACCAGTTTATGGAAGCCAAGAAGCAGTTGGAAGAAGAAAGAGAACGACTGCAGAAACGAGTACAGGAACTGGAAGAACTGATAAATGGTGAGAAAGAAATCCTGATGAAAAAGAATATTCCGGTGGAGCAAATGTTGAAGTATTTAGGCTATGAGAAGCTGACACGAGAGATGCTGGAAGAATATGTGCAGGGAATATGTGTGTATGATGATGGGAGAGTGGAAGTGGAATGGAATGAGAAACAATAGTTCGATTTTTATTAATAACAATTGCTAGATGCTATAGCATACGCTATAATATATTTTTAAGGAGGAATGGAGCAATATGCCTTTTAAGATAGTTGTAAAGAGTGTTAGAAAAAAATTATCAATGAGTCAAGAGCGTTTGGCGAGAGAACTTAAAGTTTCATTTTCGACTGTTAATAGATGGGAAAATGGAAAGGCTAATCCTAGTCCTATGGCGCTTGAGGCGTTTCGAGCATTTTGCAAAGAAAGAAATATTATACTGGAAGGAGGCATGGAGGATGATTAGTTTAGCTAATGTATCAACAAATAGTATTGCGATTGATGATGAATGGAATTTTGGAAATGATGATGAATATTTAATGCATACCTTACATGCTTATCCGGCAAAGTTCCCTGCATTTATTGCTTCGAAAGCATTCGATTATGCGGAAAAAGAAGGCGTAAATGTGGAATGTGTATCAGATATCTTTTGTGGATGTGGGACAGTTGCACTAGAGGCAAAAATACATGGAAAGAACTTTTGGGGGTGTGACATAAATCCAGTTGCAACTTTAATTGCAAAGACTAAAAGTGCAACATATAATGTTAAGACCGTTGAAAAATATTATGAATTGATTCGAAAGACACTTCAGAAAATAGATGTGTCACAAAATGTATATATAGATGCAAATGAAAGATTAAAATATTGGTTTAAGGAAAACAGTTATATTGAATTGTTAAAGATAAAAATGGCAATTGATATGTGTGTTCCTAATGGAAAATATAAGACTGCTTTTTTATGTTTGTTTTCATCTATATTAAAAGCTTCTTCAAAATGGTTGACAAAATCTATTAAACCACAGGTAGATCCTAATAAGAAAGAGGCGAATATTATAAAATTGTTTGATAATCAATATAATAAGTTTTTGCGTTCAATAAAAGAAATGGAAGATATCCCGAATAATAGTAAGATAGAAATAAAAAATAATAACTTTTTGTCAATAAAAAAGTTACCAAAAGTTGATCTAGTTATAACAAGTCCTCCATATGTAACGTCATATGAATATGCGGATTTGCATCAATTATCTTCTTTATGGTTAGGATTTACGGATGATTACAGGGAATTACGAAGAGGATCAATTGGAAGTGTATACAATGTAGATGATTTTCAAATTAATGTGGATGCATTAAACAAAGTTGGTAAGAAAATTGTTTTAAAATTGACTAAAAATGTGGATTCGTATTCTAAGGTTCGTTCTGTCGCAAGATATTATCTTGATATGCAAAATGTGGTTAAACGCTGTAGCAAAATGCTAAATGTAGGAGGAATGGCTTTCTTTGTTGTGGGAGATACTGAGTATAAAGGGGTAAAAATATTGAATTCAGAACATCTTATTGAGGCACTTAAAGAAAATGGATTTTCTGATATAAAAGTTGCAAAAAGAAAGATATCAAAGAAAATGTTGACTCCTTATAGAGATAATACGGGGAAATTTTCTTCAGATAAAACTCAAAGAGCAATATATCATGAAGAATTAATTATTAGTGGAAGGATGTGATCTGTTTGAGTAAAAATTTAAAAATTCGTCCATATGCTAGGTTGATAACAATGTTGGGGGATCAATTGATTAAAAATGAGATAATAGCGCTTGTTGAACTTATAAAAAATTCATATGATGCGGATGCTTCTTGGGTAAAAGTTAGTTTTGTAGATTTTAATGAAGATTTTTCTGTCAAACCAACATCAAAAATAGTAATTGAAGATGATGGTTGCGGAATGGATGAGAAGATATTAGAAAAGCATTGGTTAAATCCAGCCACTCCAGATAAATTAAAACGTAAGTCAGAAAGAACTTTAACTGATAAGAAAAGAATTATGCAAGGAGAAAAAGGAATTGGAAGATTTGCGATTTTTAAACTGGGGAAAAATATCAAAATTATTTCGCGTAGACAAAAGCAAATTGAAGAAGAGGTACAATTAGACAATGGAGTTTTATCAATAAAGAGTAAATTTATTGATGAAGGTGAAAATGTTGAAAATATTCTTTCCTACAATTTTTCAAATTATGATGATAATTTTTTGTTTGAAAGCGGAAAGGAAAAAGAATTATTTTTAGATGATTTAGATGTCGCATTAGAAGTTGAACAAGAACCAAAGGTAATTATTGCAGAGAAAATTCTTTTAGGTACTTCTGAAATTGTACGTAAGCCATATGGTACACGAATTGAAATTAGTGATTTAAAGTCGAACTGGTCAGTAGCAAAAATTGAAAAAGTACAAAGAGAAATAGGCAAGATGCAACCAATTTTTGCAAAGGATGATTTTTCTGATTTCCATGTATGGATATATCAAGATGAAAAGGTTCATATTTCACAGGAACGCTATAAGGAAAAACTCACAACGTGTTTGGAAAATAAGTCAGTCTTTAAAGTAAAGGATGGTAAATTTGATTCTAAAACAAACAAAATAAAGTTTGAGTTAAATGGAAAGAAAATTGAACTAAGTTTTGATGATCAAGATATTAATGGCTTAAAACTATTTCAAAAATATTTTAAGGATTCATCTTATATAACGGAATGCGGAGATTTTAATTTTGAATTTTATATTTTCGATTTGAAAATTAGTTCAGAAAATCCGTCGAAATATATGCTAGATAAAGATGAAAAAGATATTATTAAAGAACACAGGATTTATTTGTATAGGGATAATATTAGGGTAATGCCATACGGAGATCCTGACGATGACTGGTTACGTATAGATATGGCAAGAGGTACTGTTAGTGCCGCTGAATTTCTTAGTAATGATCAGGTGGTTGGCTGTGTGTATATTACCCAAGACGGAAATCCTAAATTAAAAGATAAAACTAATAGAGAGGGACTGATCGAAGAAGGAAAAGCACTCGAAGATTTCATTAATGTTTTGCAGTTGATACTTAAATATTTAAGAAAAAAGGTATATGCACAATACCTTATTGATAAAAAGCGAAAAGCAGATATTGATCATGCAAAAAAAGGGCGACCTTTAGAAATTATTGAGAAGGCGAAAAAACAATATCAGAATGATGAAAAAACACTAAAATTTTTAAACAATTTTGAGACTAGTTACAGACAAGAGCAGAAAGTATTATTTGATAGAATAGATAAAACAGAAAGTCTAGCAGCAGTCGGACTGTCAATTGAAACAGCATCGCATGACATAATGTTGTTTATTAAAAAGACGCTTGAAAATCAAGATGCTCTAATTAAAGAATTGATGTTGGGCAATGAAGTAAATCAAAATGAATTGATTACAAGATTAACATTGATTCGAGGAAACTTATCCATGGTGGAAACACAAATGAAAGATATTCAATTATTATTTCCATCTACTAAATCCAAAACAAAAAATATTAATGTTAGAGATATTATTGACAAAGTATATGGGTTATATAAACGGCCATTTGCAGAAAACAAGATAAAATATAATGTTTGTTCAACAAATAAACCTTTAATCGTAAAAACAACAGATGCAGTTTTACTTCAGGTTTTGATTAATTTATTTGATAATGCTTTGTATTGGCTTAAAACGGTATCAAAAGAAAGAGAAATTTTAATTTCAATAGATGGTAATCAACAAAAATTAATTTTTTCTGACAGTGGACCAGGAATAAAAGAAGAAGATATTCCGTATGTGTTTGAAGCGTTTTATTCGGGTAAAGGAGAAGAAGGTAGAGGATTAGGATTGTATATTGCAAGACAGTTGTTAGATAAATATGATTATACAATTAATTTGGCAGAATTTTCGAAAGATAAAAAATTAAAAGGTGCTAATTTTGTAATGGAGTTTATAAAGGAGGTACAATAGATGATGGAGGTTGAGGAACTTTTTAAAGGAATCGCAGTTATTATTGATGATGAAATCAATGATGAATCTTCTCCTATTTTTAATATACGGAAATTAATTGAAAAAAGGAATATTCCTGTATTAACTTATGCTGAAATACCTAGTGTAGAAATAATAGAAGCTTTATCTAATGTGTCATTTATTGTTTTAGATTGGGAATATATGGGCAATTCTTTTCAGCCAGATTTTAGTGAAGAAAGACTTGTTATTCCAGAGACATTACATGATGATACAGAAGAACATCTTATTAAATTTATCGATGGAATCATTAATAGGATTTTTGTGCCAACATTTATTTTTACGGGACATGATTCAGAAAAAATAAAAAATAAATTAATAGAGAATAATTTGTGGGAAGAAGGTAAACCTAATCGAATTTTTATTAAACAGAAATCTGATTTAGATTCAGAAGAAAAGTTATTCACCTCGATTAAAGAATGGTTAAAAGAGATGCCTTCTGTATATGTTTTAAAGGAATGGGAGAAAACATTTAATAAAACCAAAAATGAAATGTTTCTTGATTTATATGGATATTCTCCATACTGGGTGAAAATTGTTTGGGACACTTTGAAAGCGGATAGTATTGATAATCAAGCAGAATTTGGAGAATTTGTTACAAGGAATTTTGTTAATCGTATAGGAGAATACAAGTTTGATGAAGAATGTTTGGATACAGAAAAGACCTTCTCACAAAAAGAATTACAAACTGTAATAGAAGGAGAACGTTATATAAGGTATAGCTCGCAGCCATTGCAAGCATATACAGGTGATCTGATTAAAGATGGGAAAAATTATTATTTAAATATTAGAGCACAATGTGATTTGGCAAGACCAAATCAGCAGGGAGAATACAATCCTACGTTATATTGTGTTAAAGGAAAAAAATTAAAAAATAAAGACATTGCAACGGACGATATTAAAATTACCCAAGACGGGAAATTATCTTTTGGAGTAGGAAAAGAATATACATTCGATGAATTAAAAAATATATGTACGGATATTGAAAAATTGAAGAAGGTTAATAATAAATTTAGAAATCATCGAAATGGAATATTTTTTAATAAAGGTGATTTATTAGGAAAGAGGCCTGAAATTATAATTGCTTGTATTGCTGGTGAGAATGCGATTAAATTTGATTTAAAAGAAATTATACCTCTGCCCTATAAAGAATATGTAGATAGAAGAATAGGTCGCTTACTTCCACCATACATAACAAAAGTCCAACAAAACAGTTCACAATATATTGTCAGAGAGGGGCTTATGCCAGTTCCAGAGGAATTATATTCTGATTTTGGGGCTTCTGATTGTTAGTTACTTTCTAGCAATGACGTAACATCCTCCTCACCAACTTTGTGACAATTATATAACGTCCTCTATACAGAGATATGCGGTTTTAAGCCATTTTTGTGGCAAAAAA
The DNA here is from genome assembly GCF_056504635.1 of Blautia sp. HA8986. NCBI lineage: Bacteria > Bacillati > Bacillota > Clostridia > Lachnospirales > Lachnospiraceae > Blautia > Blautia sp. HA8986. Next base: position 2,147,292 of record NZ_JBWLUQ010000001.1, on the reverse strand, counting down.
GCCGCATATTTTTTGTAGCAATGACTTGACATCCTCGGGGATACTCTGCGTTTCAGGGAGTATTCCTGAAATATGAGAAATATAAAATTTTTATAACCATTATCAGAGGGAAGCTGATATAATAAGTGCAGTAATGCCAGAACGGGATGTGAGGATAACGAGAATGGGACTTATTAATATAACTTCAGATAGAAAAAATGTAACTTTGGATTCGGATATGATTCTTTATATTATAATGCACGGAAAAATTGCGGAGATTCATATAGTTGGGGGAAGAGTATACGAGACGCGGGTTACCTTGAAAAATCTGGAAGGATTATTAAAGGAAGAATTTGTAAAAATACACAGAGGCTGTATTGTGTCTGTAAAGGCTGTCCATGATGTGACGGATACGGTAAATCTCAGCGATGGAGAAGAATTGTTATATACTGTTCGTAAGAAAAAACAAATAGTGTTTGAGATTCAGGAAAAGCAGAAAAAAAATGATTCACGCTTTGGGAAAAAAAGGTATTCCGGCTACAGAAGAAGAATATTGTCGCCATTATAGTTCTTTTGAATATCTGCCTATTGCATTTACGGATATAGAAATAATGTTTAATGAAGAAAGACATGTGGTAGACTGGATTTTCCGTTATGCAAATCAGGAACTTGCCAGATTAGAAAAGCTTCCACTGGATCAGCTGTTGGGAAAATCTTTTAGAAGTCTGTTTGCCAATATGGATTCGAAATGGCTGCGAAGTTATGAACGTTCGGCACTTTATGGAGAAGTATTGGAACTTATGGATTATAGCCCGGAAGTGGACAGAACCCTGAAGGTAATTTGTTTTCCTGCATTTAAGGGGCATTGTGGCTGTATCTTGTTTGATCTGGATACGATTAAGGCAGTTGATACTAGCAACAATGTCCATGAAATATGGAATACATACCTGGGAAGTTGTACAAAATAACTAAAAACATGTTGCTTTAAGCCACTTGGATGTCGTTTGGTTCCATGTCTATTACTGGAATAAAGCGACATTTTATTATATAAACAAATTACTAAGCAAGCACTGAAGGAAATATCAGACAGCAGAGAATATTTGAAATTTTTATAAGATAAAGGGGGAAGATATCATGAAAAGAAAAAAGTAACAGCCTTAATTACCGCCGCATTGGCACTTACCATGACTGTCTGTGGCAGTTCAACCGCAATTGCAGCATCAGAATTAACAGCGGAAAGCAAACCGGCTACCCAGTATACGATTGATGCAAATCAGGAAGTTTATGCATTGCTGGATTTTGAAGATACTGCGGAGTTTGAGAATGCGACCAAAGGTCTGCTTGCTTCTCCGGATACAGCGAATCCCAGCCTTTGGAGAAATACACAGCTGAATCATATTTATGGTCTTTTTGAAGTAACCGATGGAATTTATCAGGTGCGTGACGGAAACGCATGGGCAGAGTACATCATGGAATCTCTGGCTCTTTATGGTGATAAGGCAGAGGTGGTATTCCAGTCTCATAACTGGCCACATTGGGGAAATGACATTATTCAGGAATATATGACCAATACGGCAGCTGTATATAAGTTTATTAACGACCAGACATTGCTTTATCTTAATGAAGGCTATACGGAAACAGAGATTGTCAATATGATCCAGCTTCCCGAGGAGCTGGAGAAAGTCTGGTATACCCGTCAGTATTACGGTACAGTTTCTCATAATTCGAAGGCAGTATATGAGAAATACATGGGCTGGTATGATGGTAATCCTGTCCATCTTGCTGAACTTACACCATCGGATTATGCCCAAAAGCTGGTAGAATATTTCGGTGATACAGATGCGGTTCTTGAAAAAGCAAAAGAAGATTTTGCCAAGGGAGAATATCAGTGGGTAGCCCAGATTACCAATACGCTGGTTTTTGCTGATCCGGAAAATACGGATGCACGTTATCTGTGTGCGGATGCAGATGTAACATGGACTACAAAACGTGCCGGACTGTTGTCTATTGTTCAGAAAAACGCAGAGAATGTTGCTGCTTTGATCGAACAGGAGGGTGATGAGACCTGCCTGAGGGAGTTACCCGTATAGATGTTTCTACATCTATGGCATGGTCCATCACCAGAATCGTTTTATCAGGAGAAGAGGATCTTCCAAATGTGTATGCCATCCAGGAAAAAATGAAACTTATGCCGCTTTCCGATTATATATCCGGAGACACTTATGAACCTCCGAGGGGAAGCTACAGCGAAGAGAATGATTATATTCCTGTTGATAAGGTTCTTTCCATGGATCCGATCACATTTTTTAATAAGGCCAATGAGTTGATGGTAAAAAATCCTCCGGCAGCTGCAGATAAGGAAATGCTTGAAAAAATAGCAGCTGTGAATATAGGTCCTGGTATGGAATTTGACACTTCTGTTCTTACCGGTGATGTTGCAGAAAACTGGAAGACAATGCTGACAGAAGTTCGGCTAAAGCTTATCAAAGAGGGCCAGAAATTCTCAAAAAAGCTTGGTCAGTGGGACTATTTTGGTGAACCGATCGGAGATTTCAATACAGAATATGCTTATCGTGCACTGGTAGCTCTTGCAGGGCTTGGTGCCAATACAGTTGAAGTTGCGCTGTATCCAAAGATAGAGCAGGATGCGGATGGAAATACTCTCACAGGAGAAAAATCATATATTCTTCATTTCGAAAGCTATCCGCAGGTTCTTGAAGGGGGATTCTGGTCTGTGACTGCATATGGGGACGATGATTTCCTGATCGATAATCCTATTGATCGTTACTGCATAAATGACCGTTCCGGTTTACAGGCAAATGATGATGGTTCCGTTGATATTATTTTGTCTGAAGATGCCCCAAAGGACACCACAAACTGGCTTCCTGTGGGTGCTGGAGGCTTCCATCTGTTTATGCGTATCTATACGCCCGATATGGACGCCCTGGAGACGTGGATGGCACCGACCATTACTGAGATTTATCCATCAAATGTGAACTAAATATTTTCATATTTATACAGAAAGGAAAGATAATATATGAAAAATAAATTATGGAAAATAATGATCGTGAACAGCATCCTGATTTCTGCAATTATATTGTCAGGCAAAACAACGGTAAGCGTTCATGCAGAAGAAACAGATATTTCAGCAGAAAGTGAAACGGATCAGCAGATTCTCTTCGATGATGCGGTTGAAGATGCAATGATCATTGATAAGGATGAAATCCTTCCCGTAGTAAGTCTGGAGGAGGGACAACCATATGCTGTTTACGATCAGGATGGCAGAATCCTTCTTTATACATTTCATAAATATCCTGACAGTTATCCGGATGGCGCAGATGTAAAACTGGAATGGGGAAATGTATGGACGTTTACAGGCGGCGAACTGGAAGATTGGTATCAGAAAAATAAAGAGAATGTGACAGACTGGCAGACAAGAATAAAAGAACTCATCGGTCTGCGCCCGGATAATGAATCCGATTATTTTACGGCTATGTGGGTAAAACCGGAAGACGTTTTCCGCCCGGCATATGTCTCAGATATCGGAACAATAGAAATGACAGATGCATTTTCAGAAGAAGTTGATGAGGACTATAAAGAATGGTTTGATTCAAATATTATCTCCAGTTATTTTGACGGGAAATATCCATGGACGAGACTGGGATATACATATGACTGGGCAGACAACGGCTCAGAATATGGACTATCTGAATTTATCGTCAAAAAAGACAGCGATGTAAAGGTGGCATATACAGTTGAGCTGAAGGAAATGCTGAACAAACTGGATAATGATTCCTGGAATCCTGCGGACTGTAAATAAAATAAATGCTGAGGAAAAAGTGCGAAAGCAGTGTGAGATAGACAAAGAACAGCTTGTAGAAATACAGGCTGTTTTTTTTGTCGCTATGATACGGTCAGGATCTTTCACCACCTGGTATGGAGCATATACATGGAGAGACACTACCAATAGTAACACGGATAACGATATGGGCTCAGTTACTGTCAGAAATGCTAGTGTAAATATTTGAGTATACACGTATTATGAAGATAAACAAGAACACAATTATGTCAAGGAGAGAGAGGTATGGTATGGGATTATTTGATAAGAAGATCTGTGATATCTGCGGAGAAAAAATAGGTTTACTGGGAAATAGAAAATTAGATGACGGAAATCTGTGTAAAAATTGTGCCAGAAAATTATCGCCATGGTTTGAGGAGCGGCGTAACAGTACGGTAGAGGATATAAAACGTCAGTTGGAATATCGCGAAAAAAACAAAAAGGCGGTAATGGACTTTTGCATAACCCGTCAGATCAATACCAGAAACTATACTGTTTTTATTGATGATCATAAGAACAACTTTACTGTTGCACGAAAACTGGATATCAGTGAAAATCCGGATATAGTTCCTTTATCAGCTGTTGTACAGTGCAGAGTAGAGGTGGATCGACAGCAGAATGAGGAAACATATACAAAGGATGGAAAGACCGTAAGCTATCAGCCACCGGTATATAACTATGAGTTTGATTATACCATGCGTATCCGGGTCAATACACCCTGGTTTGATGATATGGATTTTCGATTGAATACTTTCTCCATAAGCAGTGAAAGAAGAGCCGAACTGATGGAAGTGGAGCAGACAGGATACCAGATAATTGCTGCACTGACACCAAATGCAGCCGGAATGCAGCCGGGAATGGCAGGGATGAATATGAACGAAGGAATGCAGCCGGGAATGACAGGGATGAATATGAATGTGGGAAGGCAGTCGGAAGGCAGTTCATGGAAATGTCAGTGTGGTGCAGAAAATACGGGAAGGTTTTGTGAATACTGTGGTATGCAGAGACCATTTTAAGAAAGATCTTGTTTCTTGCTGAAAATAAATAAATTTAATGAAAACTATATGACAGTAAAAGCTTTTACAGTATAATATTTACAAAAGTGCATTGACAAGAAAGGAATTTTTATGAAATACAGCAAAAAGAGGACGCTGTCATATGGGGTAATTCTGATAAGCGTGTTGCTGGCTTATATCTGCAGACTGGTGAAATCGGAAAATGTTTTTATGAGAAATCTTGCAGACCAGTGTCGTAACTGTATTTATCAGGGCATGTACTGTGCCTGGGTGATTTATCTGGAAAAGCATGTAGTACATAAAAAAATGCGCAGGTGTCTGACTGGAATTGGCTGCCTGATGGTGTTCTGGTTTTTCATAAGAACAGTAAAGTTTCATATTTTTTATGAACCTCTGGGAGAACATATCTGTTGGTATCTGTATTATGTTCCGATGATTCTGATTCCGGTTTTGGGTTTGTCAGCAGCACTGTTTTTTGTTGAAAAGGATGAAGAGAAAACAGTCAGAAAAATCATAATGCTGTTGATTGTGGCGGCAGTATTAATTGTAAGTGTTTTTACAAACGATTTGCATCAGCTGGTGTTTCGCTTTTCCAAACAGCCCCCGTTTTCGGATATGGATTATAGCTATGGAATTCTTTTTATGGTGATTCAGGCATGGATGTTGCTCTGTCTGACAGGGATGGAAATTATTCTGATCAGAAAAAGCAGAATTCCGGGAAAGAAACAGTTCTGGATGCCGCTTATTCCGGGAATATTACTTCTGGGATGGAATATCGGAAACATTTTCCGTCTGCCTTTTATCAAAGTCATTGCAGGAGATATGACGGCAGTATGCTGCCTTTTAATGGCTGCAATTTATCAGGGCTGTATATTGTGCGGATTGATACAGACGAACAGTCGATATTTTGAATTATTCCAGACTTCCGGAGGCCTGGATGCAGAAATCACAGATTATTCTTTTCAGCGTTATTATCATTCCGGGAATTTTCCTGAGCTTACGCCTGAACTGCGAGCAATTATTATTGACAGATCATTTGTGCAGGAAGAGGGAATCCGGATCAATCACATTCCTATAAGAGGAGGACATCTGTTTTGGTCGGAAGATATTTCAGTATTGTTGGACCAATATCAGGATATTCGGGAACAGCAGGAAGAACTGACGACCAGAAACAGACTGCTGCAGAAAACCTATCAGAAAGAGGCTGAACGGAGAAAGGCAGAAGAACAGAATCGCCTGTTAAATATGATACAGAATCAGACTGCCGGACAGCTGGAATTGCTGTCACAGCTGATGGATGAACTGGAAAGGACGGAATCAAGGGAACAATATGATTGGATCCTCGGCAAAATTGTAGTGGTTGGTACTTATTTGAAGCGGAGAAAAAATCTGGTATTGACACAATATACGTCAGATAGAAATCTGCTTACAATGGAAGACCTAAGACAAAGTCTGGCGGAATCCTGTGATAGTTTAAAATTATGTAGGATCCGGGCTGCGTATTACGTGGAAAAAGGGAATGTGCAGCTGAATGCAGAGGATATACTAAAATGCTATGATACCTTTGAATGGCTTGTGGAACGGTTATCTGATGTTATGCAGTCTGTATTTTACCGGGTGTCACAGATCGATGATGCTCTTCGGATTTCCGTTCATATTGTATCAGAAACAGATCTGGGTGTTTTAATGTCAGAAAGACCGGAATTAAAAGTGCAGCAGGAAGATGAAAACGAATGGTTTGTTAGTTGTATCGTATTAAGAAAGGAAGACATCAGATGAAAAGTTTTGTGGAATGTGGCATGGCAATGCAGAATTTCCTGATGATTCTTCTTGAAATCTGCCTGATTCTGGAATTTATTCTCCTGCTGACAAGAATTACCGGTTTTTCCGGAAAAAAGAAAATTATAACGGCAATGACTGTTTTTTTGGTTTCCTTTTTCCTTATGTTTCTTTTAATGAATGATCACAGATATTGCCTGGGAGAAAGTGCATATCATCCAATGCTTCAGGATTATCCGGTTAGTCTTTTAACGGCAGTGATTATTGCATTGACATTTTATCTTTGCCGGGCAATCTGGAGCGAGAGACGCAGATATAGTCATTCCTTGTCATATTGGTCTGTAAATGAAGCTGTGGATGACGTTCCCTGCGGAGTATGTTTTTCGGATTCATTCGGAAGGATCATTTTATGCAATACCAAGATGCAGGAATTGTGCAAAGTAATGACGGGTTCTTATCTGCAGGATTATGATACACTGCGAAAAGCGATTGATGATGAGCCGGCAGCGGAAGGTTTTTTCAGACTGAGCAGAGACAGTGACGTGTTTTATTTTCCGGATGCTTCTGTCTGGATGTTCCAGGAATATCGTCTGCAGGAGCCGGATTTTGCGGGATACCGTCAGACAATTGCAGTTAATGTATCAGAAATATATTATAATGGTGAAAAAATCAGGGCAAATAATGAAAAGCTGGCGATTCTGAACCATAAGCTGGAGGAAATGTACGAAAAAATCGGAGATAAAATCAGAGAGCAGGAGACACTTGCCATGAAAATGCAGGTTCATGACAGCTTCGGCCGAAGTCTTCTGCTAATACGCAGAATACTGGAAAGAAAAGAAAATCAGGATAAAATGGATAAACAGTTGTCTGCATTGAAACATCTGGTTTATATTCTTACCGGTTCTGCAGTTGAGAGTATGGAAAAGCTGTATGAGGATACGATTAAACATGCAGAAGAAATTGGAATTTCGGTTCAGATCAGTGGAAACGTTCCTATGTATCCAGCTTACAGGCTTCTGGCAGACAGAGCAATCCGTGAATGTGTGACAAACTGTGCCAGGCATGCCCATGGCAGTGTTGTTTTTGTGAAGATAGACAAATGTGCAAATGAATATAATATACGGATCACCAATGATGGAGATGTACCTGAAAAAAATTCAGAAGAAGGCGGTGGCTTGTCTGCACTGAGAAAAGCGGTTGAAGCAGAGAAATGCAGGATGCAGGTTTCTTTTTCCCCTGAGTTTTGTCTGATATTGAAGATGCCGCTGGCGGAAAGGATGAGATTCGATGGTACGGGTATTGATAGTAGAAGATCAGAAGATCATGCAGAAATATTTTGAATATATTATTATGCAGGAACCGGAATTTCGACATGTCCAGACAGTCACGGATGCCCGTGAAGCTGTAAAAATCTGTGATTATGCGGTAATTGATCTTGTGATTATGGATGTGCAGACGTTTCATAATCATGATGGGCTGAGTGCAGGAAAAATGATCAGGGAGAAGTATCCGTATACAAAGGTGCTGGTTGTCACCTCCCTGATCGATCCAAAGGTGCTGGAAAGAGCAAAAAGCGGATGTGCAGACAGTCTCTGGTATAAGGATCACAGTGAAGAGGAAATAAAGAGTGTGATTTACAGAACCTTAAATGGCGAGCGCGTATTTCCTGATGTAACACCGAAGGTAGAGCTTAACTGGATCACAAGTGGTGATATCAGTCCGAGACAGCTGGAGATGCTGCGCCTGTACATCCAGGGAATGTCATATTCAGAGATCGCGAAAAGAATGGATTGCTCTACTTCCGGGGTAAGGTGGAATTTCCAGGAAATGATTGCCAAGGCAGGATACAGCTGTAAAGAAGATCTGATAGCAGCTGCACTGGAAAGTAAATTGATTGTAACCACACTGAAATAGAAAAACTGCAGAATGCAGAGAGACATATCCTGACAGAAAGGAGGAGATAAGAGTATGAAAAAAATTTCTGTTGCTGCATGTGTTTGTGTAGTATTGTTTTCTTTTGGCATGCATGGTGAAGGTATGAGAGAAGTGTCTGCCAAAACGCCCGGGGCAGAAGAAAACCTGGCAATTCTGCAGGACATCATCAGGGAAAATGAATGTCAGGTCGGAATAGCATTTCTTGGATATACAAATGAAGCTGCAGATGCTTCAGAGATACTTGAATATACCAGACAGGAAGAACTGGCAGCGGCATATCCGTTTTTACAGGATGGGACAGTTGTTGATGCAGGAGGCTTTGAAATTTATGCCGTTGTTCCGGGGGATGATTGCAGGATCAGTATCTATCCGGCTCAGGCTGCGGAAGAAGGGGAATATTCGGATGATCTGAATGCTCCATGGTATATGGGACAGGAGAATGAAGTCATCATCCTGCGATGCAATATGAGTGAGATTCATTCCACTGTGATGGTTTCTGTGCAGAAACAGAATATGAATGTGCAATACCATCCAATGGTGTCATTAAAGGATGGACATCTTGCAAAGGAAGCCTATTGTTATGACTTTTCCATGTATGCTCAGGAAGAGTACGATACGGAATTAGATATAAGGATTGCCCGGGAACAGCTTTCGCAAACAGATGAAGTCAGCTATTATCTCGGTCTTGGAATGTCTTTGTGGTATACAGGCACTGAGGAGTATATTGAGGGGAAAAACTGTCCGGTATTTGTTCTGGGAACAGATCATGAGGATCATTTTACAAAAGAAAATTATTATGCAGTAGGAGACAATGTGGTCTATTACTATGATCCGTCAGGTGATGCATGGCTTCTGCTGGGAGCCGGCTGAAAGAAGGAGTTTGGTGTGAGATGACGGAAGAATCACCAATATATCACAGAAGTTTGATCGATCAGAGAAAGAGGAAGTAAGCATGAATGATTTTTTGACAGAAAAGAATAAAAAAGCAGGAATACTGGGAAAACTGAAATGGGTTCTTTGTGGCTTCTGTATACTTTTTTCCCTGGGAGCCATTGGGGCATCGGAGAAGTATATTGGTGAGGGACGATGGGGAATGGCAGCAACAGAGGTTATACTTGGCCTGTTGTTTCTGTATCCGACTTTCAGGGGAATCCAGAAAGCATTGAAAAAGAAAAAAGCCGGAGAAATCGCTATCTGGTTTGAATCTTATGCCCAGAATACAGTTTCATTTGAGAAGCTTGAGCAGGAGATGGGAAAAGGGGCAGTAAAAAAACTTGAAAAATTTATTGCCGGGGGATATATCAGAAATATCCAGGTAGACAGAGAAGGAAAATTTATTATGATTACCGCACCAAACAGACGCGTAAATGAAAAGATTTATATAACAGTTACCTGTCCGGGCTGTGGCGCAAAGAATCAGGTAATAAAAGGCCGTCTGAGTAATTGTGAGTATTGCGGACAGCGTCTTATTCAATGACAAAAGCTTTGTGAGGGAAAGAAGAAAAAGAATAGTAGATTGCTCATGAATGAGGTTGTAATGGGAAGGATTTAAATTGTTGGTTATGCTAAAAAAATAACAATAATGTTTAAAAAATAACATTTTTTTTTCGCTTTATAAAAACTATATTTTATAAAAAAGCCATTTTTTTTGATGAAAATATACAATAATATCTGGATAAAATGAGTGCTTTGTGCTACATTTATATAGACAGTAATTATAGAACCAGATTATCGAAAATTTATTGTTTTTTTCTTAACAGTGCAGAGGGGAAAGAAAGGATAAAAGTGATAAGTATACAGGTTCAAATATTTCATAAGGAAGGTGAGCAATTGGAAAACTATACTAAGTACAAGCTGAAAAGCAGCGATGAACTTACCTCAGTGCTGAGTGGCAGAGACAATCTGTTTGTGATCGCCTGCAACAAGTGTTTCAAAGAATTTGAAACTGTTGACGAACCAGATTGCGGAGAGTTCCTGAAATTTGCTGCGGAGCAGGGAAAAACCGTCACAGGCAGTGCGAAATTTGATTTTCTGTGTAACAAGATGCACACAGAAAGAAAATTACAGGATCTGCTGCCGGAAGGTACAGAGAATGTAGTTGTGATCTCCTGTGGTCTTGGTATCCAGACTGTTGCGGATCTGGCCGGCAAGCCGGTGATCGCAGCAAGTAACACACTTAACTACAGAGGCCATCACGGCATGGCACTTACCAAAAAGAGCTGTGATGCATGTGCGCAGTGCTATCTGAACGTTACCGGAGGCGTCTGTCCTATCGTCGACTGTTCCAAGAGTCTTGTTAACGGACAGTGCGGCGGAGCAAAGAACGGTAAATGCGAAGTAGACCCTAATAAGGACTGTGCATGGGAAAAGATCTACCAGAGACTGGCAAAACAGGGTCGTCTGGAAGAGTTCCTGAATCAGCCGGTACAGGTACGTGATTACTCCAAGGTTAACTTCAAGGTGATCAACGATTACGTGAAGTCTATCAGAGAAGACAGACTGAACGGATATTATGGCGGCGTTCATCCGTCAGAGCACAAGGAATTCAGCGAGCATATCGATCTGAAGAAATTCCCGGATCCGAAGACTGTTGTGATCTCCATGTCCCAGCATCTCGGTGCACCTGCCAACCCGATCGTAGAAGTAGGCGACACTGTAAAGGTTGGACAGAAGATCGGCGAAGCTGCCGGATTTATCAGCGCACCGGTACACTCCAGCGTAAGCGGAACCGTAGTTGCCGTTGAGCCACGTATGCATGGCACAAGAGGCAGTGAAGTCATGGCTGTTGTCATTGAATCGGATGGAAAAAATACTCTGCACGAATCCGTACAGCCACATGGTGACCTTGATAATCTGACTCCGGATGAGATCATTGAGATTGTAAAAGAAGCAGGAATCGTTGGTATGGGTGGTGCAGGCTTCCCGACCTGTGTCAAACTGAAACCAGCCAAACCAGTTGATACCATTCTACTCAATGGATGCGAATGTGAGCCATATTTAACAGCAGACCACAAGGTTCTCCTTGAGTTTGCAGATGACATTATTTTCGGTCTGAAAGCGATCCTCAAGACAACAGGTGCTGAGAAGGGCATCATTGTCATCGAGGATAACAAGCAGGATGCGATCGAATTAATGCAGGAAAAAGTTGCCGATATCGGAAATATGGAAGTTTTTGTTGCAAGAACCAAATACCCGCAGGGTGCTGAGAAAACTCTCATCAAGCGCGTCATGGGCAGAAAGGTTCCAAGCGGCGGCCTTCCGGCAGATGTTGGCGTTATTGTAGATAATATCAGTACCGTAAAGGCAATTTCCGATGCGATCCAGAAGGGTATGCCATTGATCGAGCGTGTTGCAACCGTAACAGGCGAGAAGATCAAGAATCCTGGCAACTTTATCATCAAGATCGGTACCAGCGTAAAAGAGCTGATCGATTACTGCGGTGGATTTACAGATGACGATGTTCTGGTCAAGATGGGCGGACCGATGATGGGATTCCCTCTGAATACCCTGGAAGTACCTATGATGAAGGGCTCCAACGGTATCATCGCCATTGATACAGATGAGACCAAAGAGCAGCCATGTATCAAGTGCGGACGCTGCGTGGATGTATGTCCGATGGAACTTTCTCCTCTGTATTTCGTGAAATATGCGAAAGAAGAAAACTGGCAGGGCATGAAAGACATGAATATCATGGACTGTGTTGAGTGCAGATGCTGTCAGTATATCTGTTCTTCCAAGATTCCGATCATTAACAGTATCAAAGCCGGAAAAAATGCAGTAAGGGGGATGAAGTGATATGTTGATTACCCAGTTAAAAGCAAAAGAAACTATCGTATCACTGGCAGCCGGAAAGAAAGTTTTTATCATTAACTGCCATGGATGCAAGGAAGTTCGTTTTCCGGAAAAAGAAGCTGTTGAACTTCAGAAGGAGCTTTCCGCTGAAGGAAATGTGACAGGGATCATGACAACGGATTATATCTGTAATCCGGAAAATATGCAGTTACGTCTTCAGAAACATATGGATAAGATCAGGGAAGCAGATCTGGTTCTGGTATTCTCCTGTGGCGTTGGTGTACAGACTATCGCAGAATATCTGGAAGACAAGATGGTATGCGCAGCCTGCGATACATACCCGGTACCTGGTTTCCAGGGTGTAACACCACTGGAATATAAATGTGATCAGTGCGGTGAGTGTTATCTGAATCTTACCGGCGGAATCTGTCCGATCACAGCATGTTCCAAGAGCCTTGTTAACGGCCAGTGCGGCGGTTCCAAGAATGGTAAATGCGAAGTGGACAGTGACATGGAGTGCGGATGGGAGCGTATCTACAGACGTCTGAAAGAAATCGGACGCCTTGATGTGCTGAAATGTCCGACACAGGTTCATAATTTTGCTACAGATGATGAAGTGAAATAATAAGCAAAGATTTATTAAGAAGCCAAATTAAATTATGATACGGTTCACCGGAAGTATTCCGCGATGTGTACAGCAGAGCTGGTGGACCGTACCCCAAATTTTAAATGATTGGAGCAAATATAATATGAAAATGAAAGAATTATTTGACCGTGGTGAATTTGTAGTTTCTGCAGAAGTAGGACCGCCAAAAGGAATCCATGTAGATGAACTGGTAGAAGAAGCCAAAACTTACCTGAAAGGCGTTCATGCAGTAAATGTAACAGATAACCAGTCTTCTGTTATGCGTCTTGGATCTCTTGCAATGTGTAAAGTGCTCAAAGATGCCGGTATGGACCCGATCTTCCAGCTTGCATGCCGTGACAGAAATCGTATCGCACTGGAATCTGACCTTTTAAGTGCTGCTATGCTTGGTATTGAGAACATCCTCTGTCTGACAGGTGACCATACGAAGATGGGCGATCATCCGCAGGCAAAACCGGTATTCGATCTTGATTCTGTATCTCTTCTTCATACAGTACAGCTTCTTGAGTCCGGTGTAGATCTTGGAGGAAACCAGCTGGTTGGAGAGCCTCCGAAATTCTCCAAGGGTGCCGTTGTATCTCCATGCAGCGATTCCGTTGACGCTCAGCTTGCAAAGATGGAAAGAAAGGTTGCTGCAGGTGCAGACTACTTCCAGACACAGGCTGTATTTGAGCCGGAGAAATTCATCAAATTTATGGAAAAAGCAAAACAGTTCGGAAAACCTGTACAGGTTGGTATCATCATTCCGAAATCTGCCGGAATGGCTAAGTTCATGAACAACAACGTAGCCGGCATCCATGTTCCGGATGAGATGATCGAGGAGCTGAAAGCAGACAAAGAGAAAACAAAAGCCGGTATCACAGGTGTTGAGATCGCTGCACGTATCATCAAAGAGTGTAAGCCATACTGTCAGGGTGTACATATCATGGCACTTGGATGGGAGTCCAAGATCCCGGCACTTCTGGAGCAGGCTGAGATCTGATCAGAACGATTGCTTTATAAAAAATAATCAGAAAAGCTGTCCGGAACTGGATGCAGGAGATGCACACCGACCGGGCAGCTTTTGTGTAAGAAAAAGTTTCTCTGTATCATAGCCCGGGATTCAAGCCGGAAGAATTTGAGCTTAAGAGGTAAAAAGACGATGGAAAGTATTATTATCGGAATCGCCGGAGGATCAGGCTCCGGTAAATCTACATTTACAAACAGACTTAAGAAGCATTTCGGAGATGATGTGGTGGTGATCTATCATGATAATTACTACCGCAGACAGGACGGAATTCCTTTTGAGGAACGTGTGAAGGTGAATTACGATCATCCGGATTCACTGGAAACCGATCTTCTGGTAGAGCAGCTGAAAGAACTCAAAGCGGGCAAAACCATCCAATGTCCGGTATACGATTACAGTCAGCACAACCGCTCCGACAAAGTGCTGAAGATCGAACCAAGACCGGTCATTCTGGTAGAGGGAATCCTGCTTCTTGCAGATCCCCGTATCCGAGATCTTCTGGATATCAAGGTTTATGTGGAAGCAGATGCAGATGAGAGGATCTTAAGACGGATCTCCAGAGATGTGGAGGAACGTGGACGGGATTTAAACGGAATCATCGATCAGTATCTTACCACAGTAAAACCGATGCATTATCTGTATGTGGAGCCTACACGGGCGAAAGCAGATATTGTGATCAACAGCGGTAAGAATAATGTGGCCTTTGATCTGTTTGTGTCAAAGATCGGGCAGCTGCTGAAAGACCTGAAAAAATAATAAGTAAAATAAAAAAAGCATGTTATACTTTACTACAAAGCGGATCAAGTTATATCCGTCTGGCTGTGTATGACATGCTTTTTTTGGGCGGTTTAGGTGAAGCTGCCTGTATTCATACGCTCTGTATAAATTTCTCCACATAATATAAAGCTGCACCAATGGCAGGTGTATATTGCCCGTGGGTACCGACCAGGATCTGATCTTTATTCAAGGTAAAGGGTGCGCCTGTGTTGATGTGTTCTAGCAAATAAGTGATGTCTTCTTCCGTAAAATAAGGTGCCAGATATCCGCTGATGATGATCGGCGCATCGATGATCAGGTTCAGATTTTTCATGGCAAAGGCCAGATGGTTCAGGTAATCTTCCCAGTGCTCAGCAAGCCGGGGGGATTTTTTTTCGCGGAGCAGAGGGAAAAATTCCTTCACAGGCATCCCGGCAGACTGTTCCAGAGCGTTGGCGGAGCAGTAGGTCTCCAGACAGCCATGGTTTCCGCAGTAACATAAAGGGCCGTCAGGATTGACGCATATATGCTCAAGGGTTCCGCTGTGCATGGAACTTCCCTGATGAATCTGATGATTGGTGATAATGGCACCGCCCAGGTTCCGGTTCAGAAGGAACACGACAGCACTGTCAAGCTCCGGATGGTTCCACAGCTCCAGAAAAGCAGCGGATTTGGAATCGTGTTCCAGATGGCAGGGGTAAGGAAGATGACGGGAAAAATACTCCAGCTTCATTCCGGTATTGTTCATGATGTTTCCGTAGATCACAGTGGAATTGTCCGGGGAAGTGATACCCTGTGTGGCAATGGAAACCCCCAGGATCTTTTCCTCCGGATAGTGATTGTCTTTGATGAACTCCCGTACCTTATCGGCCAACTGTCTGTAATATTCTTTTGTATCGGCATAGGGAAGAGCAATAGTTTCTGTGTAAAAAGCATTTCCATATAGGTCGATAGCTATGATATGGAACATGTTTTTCAGAATCCCGATGCCAATGGAAATCCGGAAATCCGAAACGATCTGGATGGCCTGGGCCTTCCTTCCACCCGTAGAATCAAAATATCCATTTCTGTCAATAAGCCCTTCTTTTTCCAGAAGGTTCAGATTCTGGCTCACCGTGGAAAGCCCCATCTGAAGGTCCTGGACAATCTGCATTTTTGAAGTCTGGCGTGTTTTGTATATATATTGGTAAACCTTTGAGCGGTTTATTTTCTTTAAATTGATGGTGGTTAATCCTTTTTCACTCATGAGATTCTCCTGATAAAAGTAATTATAGATATGTTTAAGTCTTAAATGTATTTTAGTATAAATCTGCGGGAAATGCAATGTCAGTGCATGAAGCAGAGCAGAACGAAAGTTTTTTTCGAGGAATAATAAGTAACGGTGTATAGATTGGCAAAGAATGTATATCTTGTGCATAAGTAAAAGTAAACAAAAATATAAGAGCAAAATTAGGTGTTTTGTCAATGGATTTTTTGAAAAAATAGTTTTATACTCTACTTACAGTTAAGACATAAGCATAAGTAAAAAACTTAAATAATAACGAAATAGAAGAAAACAGGGAGGTTCAAGATTATGAAATTAACAAGAAATGGAATCAAGGAACGTGAAGCATGGAAGAAGGCAGGCATCAATCTTCCGGGATACGATGTAGAGACAGTTACTGAGAAAGCGAAGAAGGAGCCTGGCTGGGTACATTTCGGAATCGGAAATATTTTCCGTGTATTTATCGGCGGCATCGCAGATGGTCTTCTGGAAGAGGGAGTTCTTGACAGAGGGATCACATGTGTAGAAACCTTTGATTATGATGTAGTAGACAAGATTTACGATCCATACGACAATCTTGGTTTAAATGTCATCCTTCACGGTGACGGAACCCGTGAGTACAAAGTTCTTGGGGCACTTGCAGAAGCAGTGAAAGCACAGTCTTCTGATGCAGTACAGTGGAATCGTCTGAAGGAGATCTTCACAGCTAAGTCCCTGCAGCTGGTTTCCTTCACTATTACAGAGAAGGGCTATGCACTCCGGAAAGCAGACGGAACATGGTTCCCGTTTGTGGAAACAGATATTAAAAACGGTCCGGATAAGGCAACCGGAGCTATGGCAGTACTGGTAGCAATGCTGAATGAGAGATATAAAGCAGGGAAATATCCGATCGCCCTGGTATCCATGGACAACTGCTCACAGAACGGTGCCAAGCTTCGTGAGTCTGTGCTGACTATGACAGAGGAATGGCAGAAAGCGGGCTTTGTAGATGATGGCTTCGTGGATTATGTAACGGATGAGAAGGTGGTTGCATTCCCGTGGACCATGATCGACAAGATCACACCTCGTCCAAGTGAGCAGATCGCAGCAGACCTTGAGAACCTTGGCGTTGAAGATATGCAACCGGTGATCACAGGAAAGAAAACATATATTGCACCATTTGTTAATGCTGAGAAGTCACAGTATCTTGTTATCGAGGACAGCTTCCCCAACGGACGCCCTGCTTTGGAAAAAGGCTTCGGCGTATACATGGCGGACAGAAATACCGTCAATCTCTCCGAGAGAATGAAAGTGACCGTCTGCCTGAATCCGGTACATTCCGCAACCGGCCCTCTTGGTGTGGTACTTGGATATGATCTCTTTGCATATATGCTGAACACCAACGAAGATATGATGAAAATGGCCCGTATGGTTGCTTATGACGAGGGACTTCCGGTAGTTGCAGATCCAGGAATCCTTTCCCCACAGGCATTTGTGGATGAGCTTTTCAATGACCGTTTCCCGAATGAGTATCTTGGAGACACCAACCTCCGTCTGGCTGTAGATGTGTCCCAGATGGTAGGTATCCGTTTCGGTGAGACTGTAAAAGCATATGTGAAGAAATTTGGAGATGCTTCCAGGCTGACAGCAATCCCGCTTGGAATCGCAGGATGGCTGAGATACATGCTGGCTGTAGATGATGAAGGAAATAAATTTGAGCTTGCACCGGACCCGATGAATGAGGAGATCACAGAGCAGCTTGGCGATATCGTGATCGGAAAACCGGAGACCTTTAAGGATCAGCTGAAGCCGATCCTTTCCAATGAGAGACTGTTCTTCACAGATCTTTATAAAGATGGTGTCGGAGAGAAGATCGAGGATATGTTCCGTGAGATGATCGCAGGCCCAGGAGCTGTAAAGGCAACTATTCATAAATACGTAAAATAAAACCAGGGTTACGAAAATAGTCTATGTAAGTATTGAATAAAGAGAAATGAGGTAAATGGAAAGATGACAGAACCGGTATTTGCGGCAGATCCGTTAAGACTGTTGATCGCGGCAGCAGCAGGGATTTTATTATTATTGTTACTTATCATAAAATTTAAGATCCACCCGGTTTTATCCCTGCTGATCGCTGCACTGGTTATCGGGCTTGGTGCCGGAATGCCGGTTCCAACGCTGGTAAGCACTGTGGAAAACGGCGCAGGAGAAACCTTACAGGGAATCATACTCCTGATCGGACTGGGCTCTCTGTTCGGTGGGATATTGGAAGTGTCCGGCGGCGCACAGTGCGTTGCCCAGACACTGGTAAGCAAATTTGGTGAAAAAAAGGCAGGAATCGCTCTTGGAATCACAGGGCTTGTGGTTGGAACCACCGTGTTTTTTGAGGCTGGCGTTGTGATCCTGATTCCTCTGGCATTCGGACTTGCGAAGAAAACAAAGAAATCTACTTTATATTATGTGATCCCGCTTCTTGCGGGCCTTGCCACCGGTTTTGCATTCATTCCGCCATCAGCAGGATCTGTTTTGGTGGCAAATATGCTGAATGTGGATCTCGGAGTGATGATCGCGGTGGGTGTGCCTGTGGGTATTTTATCCCTGATCTTTGCAGGAATCTTATGGTCCAAATTTATCGGCAAAAAGATCAATACAGGGCTGCCCTCCAATATCCAGGAGGTACGTGAGGAGGAAGAAGCCAATCTGCCGAAATTTTCTACAGTATTATGTATCATTCTTGTTCCGCTGGTACTGATCCTGTGCAATACAGTTTCTGAATACATTCCGGGAATCGACGCGGCACGTCCTGTTCTGGAATTTCTGGGAACACCATTTGTGGCACTGATCATAGCAGTATTGCTTGCCATGTATTTTCTTGGAAAGAAGCAGGGCTATAATGGAGAGCAGCTTAAGAAAATCCTGGATCGTTCTCTGAAGCCTACAGGACAGATTCTTCTGGTTATCACAGGTGGAGGTATCATCCGCTGGGTGCTGCAGGACTGCGGTATGGGAAACATTATAGGACCTGCCCTGGAAAAAAGCGGACTTCCGCTTGTACTGGTCGCATTTCTTATTGCAGCTCTGATCCGTGCATCTGTTGGTGCGGCAGTTGTGGCTATGACAATGGCAGCAGGAATTATGGCCGCTATGCCCGGAGTTGCAGACCTGTCACCGGTTTATCTGGCAGCAATGGTCTGTGCTATCAACGGTGGTGCAACCGCATTCAGCCATGTAAATGATTCCGGATTCTGGCTGGTAAGCTCTCTTCTGGAGATTGATGAAAAAACAACCTTAAAATCCTGGACAATGATGGAAACTATCGTAGGAGTAACAGGCCTGGTTTGTGCTGTTGTGATCAGCCTGTTTGCATAGGAGAGTGGACAAAAATGATAGTAAAAGTAATTTTAGGCACAATGCAGAATGCAAGAAAGTTGGTAAGTATTGCAGAATCCATCCCATGTGATGTAGAATTATGTTATGGCCGTTATGTTGTAAATGCAAAGTCTATGCTTGGGGTCTTAAGTATGCCTGAGTTTGACGGGGGAGAGCTTCATGTACATACAGATAATGAGAAAGAATGTGAGAAGATCCTTTTTCAGCTGCTTGATCAGAACCTTCTTGTGGACACAGGAGATGCTGTGAAAAGATCCATCTATGATATCACAACCTTTGGTGAGATCCTGATCGATTTTACTTCTCGGGATATTAATGAGGACGGACAGATGCTGTATGCCAGAAATCCGGGCGGTGCACCAGCCAATGTTGCAGTTGCAGCCAGCAGACTGGGAGCTCATACGGCATTTATCGGTAAAGCAGGAAAAGACATGCACGGAAAGTTCCTGAAATCTGTTCTTGAGAAAGAAAGCGTGGATACCAAGGGTATGCTTCTGGACGAAAATTATTTTACTACACTGGCTTTTGTGGAAGTCAGCGAGACCGGAGAGAGGACTTTCTCTTTTGCAAGAAAACCGGGAGCGGATACGAAGATCCAGAAGGAAGAAGTGGACGTGGATGTGCTGGATCATACCCATATTTTTCATGTTGGATCACTGTCCCTGACTGATCAGCCTGCAAGAGATACCACGTTTTATGCGGTAAAAAGAGCGAAAAACAAGGGCAGCGTGATTTCTTACGATCCCAATTACCGTGCATCTCTGTGGCCGGATGAAAAAATTGCCAAAAAACATATGAGAAGTCTGGTACCCTATGTGGATCTCATGAAGATTTCAGATGAGGAAACCGAGCTTCTGACAGATCATAAGGATGTCCGGGAAGCAGCGAAGATACTGTATGAGCAGGGCGTGAAGGTTGTGGCAGTTACTCTTGGCGGTGAAGGAGCTTATATTTACAGCAAAGATGGAGGCTGTATGGTGCCGGGATTTTCAGTGAAACAGATTGCGGATACAAACGGAGCCGGTGATTCCTTCTGGGGAGGATTCCTGTATAAGGTCAGCACATCAGAGAAACAGCCGGACGAGCTGACACAGGAGGAACTGAAGGGATTTGCCCGTTTCGGTAATGCAGTGGCCAGTCTATGCGTGGAGAAAAAAGGTGCGATCCCGGCAATGCCGGAACTTGCACAGGTGGAACGCAGAATTGCAGAGGAATCGTATTCATAAACCTGTAGCAGAGTTATATCTAAATTGCGAAGCGATTGTGTTTATGAGCATGTCAGATTTATGAAAGGATGGGGTTTTGAAATGAATTTAAAAGATCAGATGAACGGAATTCAGCACGTAGGTGTGCCGACCAATGACATTGAGACAACCATTAAATTTTATGAAGCACTGGGATTTGAGATCGCTTTTCAGACAGTGAACGAGGCTGCCAATGAGAAGGTTGCTTTCCTGAAGCTTGGAAATCTTGTGATCGAGACGTACGAGAACAAAGCTGCAAAAATGGAATCCGGCGCCATTGACCATGTTGCCATTGATGTGAAGGATGTGGAGAAAGTCCACGAGCTGGTAACAGCAGCCGGACTGAATACTACCAATGATGAAGTCCATTTCCTGCCGTTCTGGGAGAATGGCGTGAAGTTCTTTACCATTGAAGGCCCGAATAAGGAGAAAGTGGAGTTTAGCCAGTACTTATAAGAAGTAAATAAAGTTGTGCTCATGGGTGTGAAACAGAGTATAATGCAGATGTTCATTTTGTGTTGCATACAGCCTGTCAGATATCAGATGAATTAAAGATCATCGTATGTCTGACGGGCTGTTTTATGTATCAGAAAGAATTTACGCACGGCAAAGATATCTGACGCAGGATTTCACATTCTGATGGGCTGGATTAAGATGCATTATTTTAGAGGATTGCTATAGGGACATGGGAAAATTTCTTGCATGAAATGGATAATGAGACTACAATGAAATGCAGATGTGCTATAGAAGATCAGGATCAGCAGTAGATGAGATGATTTCTGAAGAATAAAAACGGGAAATGGATTTCGGGTATCTGTTTCTTGGTATGATGGAGAATTATGAAAATACATTACAGAGTCAAAAATAATACAATAGAAATTATCCGTTGTTACGGAACAGACAGCCGGGTGGTGCTGCCGGAAGAGATCAATGGTCTTCCGGTAGTCAGTGCGGCGCCGTATGCATTTTCCGCACACAAGGATGGAGAAGAAGATGCAGAAACCTGGGAGAGCGAAGATGTAGTTTCGTTCGGAGAAGAGAGACTTCTTGCCGGAGAAGAAGTGCAGGAAATCGTTTTTCCAGATACGCTGAAGGAAATCGGAAGATATATTTTTTATGGATGCAAAAAACTGGAACGGCTGGAATTTTCGGATACGCTGATGCAGGTGGGAACCGGGGCGTTTACGGGCTGCAGCGGGCTGAAGGAGCTTGTGATCCATCAGAAAAAAGGGTTCAAGTCCTGTGCAAAGGAGATCCTCGGTGAGCTGTGGCAGAAGATCGATGTGGATTTTCTGTATGAAAATGGCGAGACAGGTGAAAAACGTGCGCATATGGTTTTTCCGGAGCATTACGATGAGGCGGTGGAGAACACGCCTGCGAGAATTTTGTTTACGGAGTATCATGGCTCAGGGACCAATTACCGGCAATGCTTCTATAATAAAGAACTGGATTTCGCGGAGTATGACAGCCTGTTTGATATGGCAGTGGTGATGGATAAGCTGGAGGTCCTGGTGGATATGAGCTTCGGGCGGCTTCGTTATCCGTGGCAGCTGAGCGAAAAGGCGAAGAAGCAGTATGAGGATTATATCCGGGGAAATCTTAAGGATATCGGGGGATTTCTGGTGGAAAGCGGAAGCTTAAATGGTCTGGAGCTGCTTTCTCGGGAAAAACTCTGGAACAGAGAGGGCCTGGAACATAGTATTGATGTGGCGGCCGGGAAGAAGGATATGGAGATTTCCGCATTTCTGATGAATGAACGCAGCTGGATGCTGAAGGAAGAGCAGAAGGATGCCGGGGAGACAGAAAATGATGGGCGGCCAGCGAGACGGAGGAAGAAATTTCAGCTGTAAGTTGGAAGAGCCTGATGACAAATTGAGGAGATCTTGCGTAGAATGGCATGCGAACATTTGCTTTATGCAGAAAAATTAAGTTTATAGAGTGTCAGAGAGAATATGAGAAAAATAAGCTACAAGTGAATTATGAGATTATGTGTAAACAATAATGGTAAATTAATGAAAAAAGAACTGCAACAGCAGATCAGAGGAGGTGGAAATCCTGAAAGGCATAGAAACAACTGAAAAAAATAAAAATAACTTCCTGCCCGGTCAGAAATCCAATTCCAAGGAGGCAGCCCAGCGTCTCCAGGACATCGGTAGCAGCATCCTCCGGGCGGCAAGAGACGAGCTGTATCTTGGCATGCGTTTTCTGGATGTGGCGCTGAGCAGCTTTATTTATCAGATGGATGGTTCGGTCAGTCCGTTTGGAACAGACGGGGTTGTGATGTACTTCCATCCGGCACAGCTTGGCGGGCTTTATAAAGAAAACAGGATTCTTGTGAATCGAGGATATCTCCATATGGTATTTCACTGCATTTTCCGGCACTTTGGGAAGCCGGGAATAGAGAAGCGTTTGTGGAATTTAAGCTGCGATATTGCAGTGGAGCATATGATCGACGGGATCTACCACCGCTCAGTCCGATATTCCAGAAGTCTTCTCCGGAGGGAAACCTACCGTCTTCTGGAAAAGGAGAAGAAGACGCTGAATGCAGAGAGAATCTACAAGATTCTGAAAGAAGAATTTCTGAAGGAAAAAGAACTGGCACAGCTTGAAAAAGAGTTCTACGTGGACGACCATAAATACTGGGCAAACCAGCAGCCCGACCAGAAACCCAATCCCCTGATGAGCAAAAAATGGGGAGATATCAGCGATGGGATCGAAACAGACCTTGGGACTTTTTCCAGAGAGTCAGGAGAGCAGGACGGAGATTTTCTGG
Source organism: Blautia sp. HA8986 (assembly GCF_056504635.1). Lineage (NCBI taxonomy): Bacteria > Bacillati > Bacillota > Clostridia > Lachnospirales > Lachnospiraceae > Blautia > Blautia sp. HA8986. The sequence goes on along the minus strand of NZ_JBWLUQ010000001.1, from coordinate 2,123,895 downwards.
ACCAGCTGAAAATAGAGAACCGGGAACGATATGATTATCGGGAATTTCTGCGGAAGTTTGCAGTATTTCGGGAAGAACTGACTGTAGATCCGGACAGCTTTGATTATAATTTTTATACCTACGGGCTTTCCCTTTACGGGAATATGCCGCTGATCGAACCCCTGGAAACCAGAGAAGTGAAAAAAGTTTCGGAATTTGTCATTGTGATCGATACCTCCATGTCCTGTTCAGGAGAACTGGTACAGAGATTTCTGGAGGAAACCTATGGGATCTTAAGCGACAGCGGGAATTTTTTCCAGAAGGTAAATATACACATTATCCAGTGTGATGAGAAGGTGCATTCGGATGTAAAGATCACCGGTGCAGAGGAATTGCAGGAGTATATGAACAGCCTGGAACTTTACGGTGATGGAGGTACAGATTTCCGTCCGGCTTTTGCTTATGTGGAAGAGCTGATGGAAAAACGTGAGTTTGAAAATCTCAAGGGCCTGGTGTATTTTACAGACGGATACGGGATTTTTCCGGCAAAGATGCCGCCATACCGGACAGCATTTGTATTTATGGAGCAGGAGCCTGAGGATGTGGATATCCCGGCCTGGGCCATGAAGCTGGTGATCACGGAGGAAGAATTGTAAAGAATTATATCCATATCTTATGTCATGAATCTGATATTTTAATCTTTTATTTTGTATATTGCTATCTGCATATCAGTTATAGTGTAGAAAATAGGTAACAACAGACAATGTTACGGAAAATATACAGAACAGGAGATTGTATGGCATGAGATATGGGTATTTTGATGAAGAAAAAAAGGAATATGTGATTACCAGGCCGGACACACCTGCTCCGTGGGTGAATTATTTGGGATCGCCGGAATACGGAGCAATCGTTTCCAATAATGCAGGGGGATACAGCTTTGCAAAATCCGGGGCGAACGGCAGAATCCTGAGATATATTTTTAATCAGTTTGATCAGCCGGGAAGATATATTTATCTCAGGGATAATGACACAAAAGATTATTGGTCAGCATCCTGGCAGCCGGTTGGCAAAGATCTCAGTGAGTATAAAAGTGAATGTCATCATGGCACAGCCTATACTAAAATGATGGCAGATTACAGCGAGATACATTCAGAGGTGAGATACTATGTACCGCTTGGGCAGTCCTACGAGGTATGGAATCTGAAAGTTACCAACTGCTCAGACAGAAAACGTGAGATCAGTGTGACTGGATATGCAGAGTTTACAAATAACAGCAATTATGAACAGGATCAGGTGAATCTGCAGTATTCCCAGTATATTACAAGAACAGTATTCTGTGGAGATCGTGTACGTCAGATGATCCATGCGAATCTGGACGGCCTTAAGGATGGGGAAGAGGTTGATAACAAGAACGTGTTCAACCAATTCTTCGGCCTGGCTGGAGAGAAGGTTTCTTCCTGGTGTGGTGACAGGGAAAAATTCCTTGGAAGATATCACGGATACAACAATCCGGCAGGGGTTGAAGCCGGTGTATTATGTAATGAGGGAAATTATAATGAAAACAGCTGTGGAGCTCTTTCAGCTGTAATTACTCTGGAACCGGGAGAAAGTCGGGAAATGGCTTTTCTGGCAGGAATGAAGGAGGATAATGAAGCAGCGGAGATTATAGCACATTATGCAGACTGTGAAAAAACATGCGCGGTGGAGCTTGAAGAACTGATCAGTTACTGGCACGGACAGCTTGCACATTTTCAGATCAGAACACCAAGTCCGGAATTCGATACCATGATCAATACATGGAACGCATATAACTGTTTTATGACATTTATCTGGTCACGTGCAGCATCTTTTACTTATTGCGGACTTCGTAACGGATATGGATACCGTGATACTGTACAGGATATCCAGGGTGTGATCCATCTTGCACCCGAAATGGCACTGGATAAGATCCGTTTCATGTTGTCAGCACAGGTAGATAACGGCGGCGGTCTTCCACTTGTGAAATTCACACATAATCCGGGACATGAGGATACACCGGATGATGCGTCCTATGTACAGGAAACCGGTCATCCGGCATACCGCGCAGATGATGCACTCTGGCTGTTCCCTACTGTATACAAATATATTTCAGAGACTGGAAATTTTGCATTCATCGATGAAGTGATCCCGTTTGCAAACAGGGATGAAGGAACTGTATACGAGCATCTGAAAAGAGCTATTGACTTCTCCATGAACCATCTTGGCAGACATGGAATGCCGGCCGGACTTTATGCAGACTGGAATGATTGTCTGAGACTTGGAAAGGATGGGGAATCTACTTTCGTCGCATTACAGTTCTATTATGCAATGACTATCCTGAAAGAGTTTGCAAAGTACAAAAAAGATGAAAAATATATAAAATACCTGGAAGAAAAACAAGAGCAGCTTGGAAAATTGATCCAGGAACTCTGTTGGAATGAAGATCGTTTTATCCGTGGTTTTACGGAGCGGGGAGAGGTTATCGGAAAGAGAACTGACCCGGAGGCAAATATGTGGCTGAATCCACAGAGCTGGGCTGTGATCAGCGGCCTTGCAACAGAGCGGCAGGCAGATCTGGCTCTTCAAATGGTTTATGAAAGATTGAATACAGAATACGGTGCAATCCTTATGGATCCTCCATATCATGCAAATGCTTTTGACGGAGCACTTGCGGTTATCTACAATGCAGGAACAAAGGAAAATGCGGGAATCTTTTCACAGTCACAGGGATGGCTCATTCTGGCAGAAGCACTTTGCGGACATGGTGAGCGTGCATTTAATTATTTCCTGGAGAATGCTCCGGCAGCGCAGAATGACAGGGCTGAGATCAGACAGCTGGAGCCATACTGCTATGGACAGTTTACAGAAGGAAAAGCAAGCCCGAATTTCGGACGATCTCATGTGCACTGGCTGACAGGAACAGCATCTACTGTGATGGTAGGATGTGTAGAAGGAATTCTTGGCATGCGTCCGGATTTCTATGGCTTACGTATAGCACCATCGATTCCAAAAGAATGGGAGAAGTTTGAGATAAGCAAGGATTTCCGTGGATGTCATCTCCATATCACTGTGAAGAATCCGGGACATGTGGAAGCCGGATGTAAAAAACTCTATGTAAATGGAGAAGAACTTCCGGGTAATTATATTCCGCAGGAGAAACTTACCGGTGAGACAGAAATTGAATTCTATATGTCATGACATAATGGATATAAATTGCGAGGAGATCACATTTATGAATACAAAGTAAAATGGAATATAAATACCGTTTTATTTTGGCAGGAAGGAGATCACAGAATGAAATATATAAAATTTCAGGATAAAAATGGAAGTTTTTCCATAGAAAATCCGGAGAATTACAGCGGTTTATATATACCTCTGGCCGGAGAAAACGGATTGAAATCCGCGATCACCCCTTCTCTGGGAGGAGACAGCAAACTGGATCAGAATCATTTTCTGCTGGAACCGGTAAGCATTGAGAATCTTCATAATAATCGAAACACCAGAAATTTCTGGTGCAAGATAAAAGGAAAAGGTTACTGGTCAGCATGCGGAGTTTCGGCAGAACAGGAATTTCAGAAATATACTGATAAACAGGATAAAAGCAGCCTGGAAGCCGGATTTATGTGGCAGAAGTTGCACAGAACTTCTGAGAAATACGGACTTCAGTCAGAGATTTTGTCTTTTGTGACAGTGAAAGGTGATGCGGAGGTCCATCTTGTAAAGATTACCAATATTGAAGAGGAAGAACAGGAGATCACACCGGTTGCTGTAATACCTGTATATGGAAGAAGTGCAGACAATCTCAGAGATCACAGGCATGTGACTTCCCTTTTGCACAGGATAAGAACAACGGAGTACGGTGTTGAAGTAAAACCGGTGCTTTCTTTTGATGAAAGAGGTCATCAGAAGAATAATACTGCATATTTTGTATATGGATCTGAAGGCGAGGGAACGGAACCGGAAAGCTTTTATCCTGATGTGGAAATGTTTATCGGAGAAGGCGGTTCTTTCCTGATTCCGGAGGTGGTCAGAGAAGAGAAAAAAGGTGTTCCGGCAGGAACAGAAATTGAAGGAAAGGAAGCTGTCGGTGGTATTCGTTTTGCATCCAGGGTTCTGAGACCACATGAAACAGCTGTATATATTGTGACAGCGGGAATATCTGAAAAAAATCAGCTGCCGGAGGAGACTGCACGGTTTTACAGAACTGAAAAACAGGTTGCAAGAGAATTTGAACATGTAAAAAAACACTGGACAGAAAAAGTGAATGTTTCTTTTGAGACAGGTGATGAGGACAGAGATAATTATCTGAAATGGATCTGTTTCCAGCCGATATTAAGAAGAATTTACGGTTGTTCATTCCTCCCGTATCATGATTATGGAAAAGGTGGAAGAGGCTGGCGTGATCTCTGGCAGGACTGTCTGGCACTTCTGATCATGGAGCCTTCTGTTGTACGTCAGATGATCGTCGATAATTACGGTGGAGTACGCATCGATGGAACCAATGCCACGATCATCGGAAACAGACAGGGTGAATTTATCGCAGACCGCAACAACATTGCCCGCGTGTGGATGGATCATGCTTTCTGGCCATTTGTGACAACGCAGCTTTATATGGATCAGACCGGGGATATGAATGTCCTTTTTGAGAAGATTCCATATTTCAAGGATCTTCAGACAAAAAGAGGAACTGCGCATGATGAAAAATGGAGCAGTGCCTATGGAGAAAATCAGAAAACAGAATCCGGTGAGATTTATTACGGAACGGTTCTGGAACACATTTTGCTGGAAAATCTCTGTGCTTTTTATGATGTAGGAGAGCACAACGAGATGAAACTTCACGGGGCAGACTGGAACGATGCCATGGATATGGCATGGGAAAATGGTGAGAGTGTGGCATTTACCTGTGCATATGCTGGAAATATGAAGAACATCGCAGAATATCTGAGAAAACTTCAGGAAAAGGAAATGTTTGACAGGATTGAAGTTGCGGAAGAAATGGAAATCCTGTTTACCGGAGACCGTGAGCTTTATGAAAGCCCGGAGAAAAAGCAGCAGCTTCTGAGACAGTACACAGAAAAATGTGCACATGATATCAGCGGAAAGACTATTGTGATCCGTCTGGACCAGCTTAGCCGGAATCTGGATGAAAAGGCAGACTGGATGATGGAAAACATCCGCAGAAGAGAATGGGTAAAAGACGGAGAAAACGGCTGGTTCAACGGATATTATGATGATCATAAACGTCCTGTGGAAAGGGCAGAAAACAGCCAGGTACGTATGATGCTTACCAGTCAGGTATTTGCAATCATGAGTAAAACCGCACAGAAAGATCAGATTGAGTCTATCTGTAAAAGTGCGGATAAATATCTTTTTGACCGTCAGGCAGGAGGATATCGCCTGAATACCAATTTCCATGAAGAAAAATTTGATTTGGGAAGAATGTTCGGGTTTGCTTATGGAGAAAAGGAAAACGGAGCGGTATTTTCCCATATGGCTGTTATGTATGGCAATGCACTGTATAAAAACGGCTATGCAAAAGAAGGACATAAGGTTCTGGAAACGCTTCTGGACGCTGCCATGGATTTTGAGAACAGCAGGATGTATCCTGGAATTCCGGAATATTTTGATAATCAGGGAAGAGGATTGTATGCATATCTTACCGGTGCTGCAAGCTGGTATATGCTGACTATGATCACAGAGGTATTTGGCGTCAGAGGAGATCTTGGAGATCTGGTGATCGCGCCGGCACTGATGCCGGAGCAGTATAATGAGAATGGACAGGCATCTCTTACTATGGAATTTGCCGGAAGAAAGCTGGAGATCTGTATCTGCAATCCGGAGAAAAAACTTCCTTCAGAATATAAAATAAAAACAGTATGGTGTGATGAAAAGGAAATGAAAAACGAACAGAGTACCTGTGTACGTATAGATCGGGAACTGCTCGAAAAGCTTTCTGTAAAAGAAACACACAGGATCAAAGTGGAACTGATGTAACAGAAATCGGTTATACATAATTGTTAAATTACAGAAACAGAAGTATCAATAGGAAAACGGCATCCCACAGTTGTAAAAAGCTGCGGGATGTCGTTTTTGATGCTGATAAAAAATATCAGCCATAATAATAAGGATGTTTACCACATGGATTTGTAATATTTGTCACGGTACTTCTTTGGGGTAAGGCCGGTGAAGTTTTCAAAGATCTGGATAAAATGACTCTGTGAAGAGAAATTCAGATAATTGGCGATATCAACGACTGTTTTATCAGAGTATCGGAGCAGGTGAGTGGCTTTTTCGATTTTTTTCTCGCGAATGTAATCACTTATGGATACTCCAAGATTCTGTTTGAATACTCTGGACAGATAACTGGGAGAGAGTCCGGTATGTTCTGACAGATTCTGAATGGTGATACGCTCCTTAATGTGACCGTAAATATAGTCCACGCATTGCATGACCGGTCTGGAAAGAATAGAGCTTTTTTTCTGGAGGATCATTTTTCCGGTAAAAGCTCTGGCCATAATATGATGCAGATCTGCAATCTGGCGTACAGTGGTGCAGGAATCCATTTTCAGAATGTAAAAATCGCTGAGACGATATGCCTGTTCAGGCTCCAGTCCACCGTCAATACAGTAACGGGTGAGCATGGCAGTAGTGACAACGAAATGATACTTCAGGTTGGTCAGAGGATTTTTGGAGAGGATACCGGTTCCCTTCAGATGAAGAAAAGAGTCTTCCTCGCAGTTTTTGTTTACAGTTTCCATATCACCGGCTCTTACGGCATTGTAAAAAGAATATTCCACAGAGGGAGAGCGATGAAGAGCTTCCGGTTCTGTATCTTTCAGCTCATTAGTAATCCAGTCTTGGGAAATGGACATATTGATATCCTCCTTATATGTTGATGTTTAAGGAATGTGTTGGTTTTTTATATTATGACATGAATCTGACATTTTGTTAAGATTAATAATATAATCGCAGATAAAAAAATGGTATATTTTCATCATCAAAGGTAAAGCATCGGGGATGCTACAGAAAAAGGAGGATTTATACTATGAAAAAAAGAGCGGTATCTATGATCCTTGCAGCAGCAATGGTTTGTGGAATGATGGCAGCAAATGTAAGCTGTGTATCTGCAAAAGGATCGGATGAGGGAAAAGTGATCAATATTTATTCCTGGAATGATGAGTTCCGTCAGAGACTGGAAGCTATTTATCCGGAAGTAGAGTCCACTTCCAAAGATGGTACAGTTACAAAACTGAAAGATGGTACAGAGATCCACTGGATCGTAAATCCGAACCAGGATGGCGTATATCAGCAGAAACTGGATGAGGCACTTCTCAACCAGGCTGATGCAAGTGCAGATGATAAGGTAGACATGTTCCTTTCTGAGACAGATTATGTATTCAAATATACAGACAAAGATGCAGATGTTGCAATGCCTCTTACTGATCTTGGCATTGATCCGGACAAGGATCTTGCAGATCAGTATGATTTCACGAAAACAACAGCTTCTGATGCGGATGGAGTACAGAGAGGCGCCACATGGCAGTGCTGCCCGGGTGTCCTTGTATATCGTCGTGACATTGCGAAAGATGTTTTCGGTACTGATGACCCGAAAGAAGTTGGCGAGAAGATGAAAGACTGGGATACAGCTAAAGAAACAGCAGCTCAGCTGAAAGAAAAAGGATATTATACATTTGCTTCTTATGCAGACACTTTTCGTTTATATGGAAACAGTATCGAGAATCCGTGGGTAGAGTCCGGTGATTCTGTGATCAAAGTAGATTCAAAGATCATGGACTGGGTAAAAGATTCCAAAGAGTGGCTGGATGCAGGTTATCTTAACAAAACTGTAAAAGGTCAGTGGAACGATGACTGGAACAAGGCAATGAGTTCTGAGTCCAAGGTATTCGCATTCCTCTTCCCGGCATGGGGTATCGACTTTACTCTGAAACCAAACTGGGATGGAGCAGAAGGTGACTGGGCTGTTACAAATCCTCCGCAGGAATACAACTGGGGTGGCTCTTACATTCAGGCTGCAACAGGAACAGATAATCCGGAACATGTCAAAGATATTATCCTGGCAATGACGGGAAATCAGGATAATCTTCTTAAGATTTCCAAAGAATACTCTGATTTTACAAATACAAAATCCGGTATGAAAGATGCAGCTACAAATGCAGATTTCGCATCTGATTTCCTTGGTGGACAGAACCCGTTTGAGTATTTTGCACCGGTTGCAGAGAATATCAAGATCGCACCGCTTTCCGCATATGACCAGGGTTGTGTAGAGCTGATCCAGAACGCTTTCAGTGATTACTTCCAGGGTAAAGTAGACTTTGACAAAGCAAAATCCAACTTTGAGACAGCTATTCAGGAGCGTTATCCGGAGATCACAGAGATCCAGTGGCCGGAATAAATACCACATGAGGATAATTGTTGATGCTGCAGGATCTTTGGATCCTGCAGTTTGCTGGAAAGGAAGAGCATTATGAAGAAAAAGAGCGTTAATTACGGAAAATGGGGATACATATTTATTCTTCCGTTTTTTGTGATCTATTTTATCTTTTCGCTGATTCCGCTGTTTGACACAGTGAGATACAGCTTTTTTGAATATTTCCGTTCTGGAATCAAGCAGATTGGTCCTAATTTTATAGGACTTGCCAATTATGTCAGTCTTCTGCATTCTGACATGCTGAAATACGGACTGAATACACTGATCCTTTGGGTGATCGGATTTGTTCCGCAGATCGTTATTGCACTGGTGCTTGCATGCTGGTTTACTGATGCCAGGCTGAAGCTTCATGGCAAGCAGTTTTTTAAGGTTGTAATTTATCTGCCGAACCTGATCATGGCATCAGCATTTGCACTTCTGTTTTTTACCATGTTTTCCACAAACGGACCTGTAAACTCCATTTTGTGTTCACTGGGCTGGATAAAGGAACCGATTGATTTTCTGGGCTCTGTTCTGGGAACAAGATCATTGGTAGGTTTCATGAATTTCCTGATGTGGTTCGGAAACACGACCATCATGCTGATGGCAGCAGTAATGGGAATCAGTATGGATATTTTTGAAGCATCGGATCTGGACGGATGCAACAGCATTCAGCGTTTCGTCTATATTACGCTTCCACTGATTCGTCCGATTCTTTCCTATACTCTGATCACTTCCATCATCGGTGGCCTTCAGATGTTTGATGTACCGCAGATTCTCACAAACGGACAGGGTAATCCGGACAGAACATCCATGACACTGATTATGTTCCTGAACAGCCATCTGAAGAGCAAGAATTATGGTATGGCCGGAGCATTGTCTGTATACCTGTTTATTATCAGTGCAATCCTCTGCTTCTTTGTATATCGTATGACTAACGACAATGATCCGGACGGATCTAAGAAAGCAGCGAAAAAGAGAGCAAGAGCAGAAAGGAGAAAAACAAAATGATGAAAGATAAGACAGCCAGCAGGATCAGAAGTATCGTGGCACATGTGGTACTTATTATTCTTTCCTTTATGTGTCTCTTTTTCTTTTATGTACTGATCGTGAATGCGTCTCATTCTCATGCAGAGCTTCAGAAGGGATTTTCTGCTCTTCCTGGAAAATATTTCTGGAAAAACCTGATGAATGTTGCAAATGACGGAAGCTTTCCGATGTTCAGGGGAATTCTTAACAGTATTATCGTGTCCGGATGCAGTGCAGTATTATGTACATATTTTTCCTCACTGACAGCATATGGTCTTTATGCCTATGATTTCAAGGCAAGGAATGTAGCGTTTACATTTATCATGGCGATCCTCGTCATGCCGACACAGGTAACTGCAATGGGCTTCCTTCGTCTGATCACAAAGATGGGATTATATGATTCCCTGCTTCCGTTGATCATTCCGTCTGTTGCGTCACCGGCCGTATTCTATTTTATGTACAGCTATCTGCAGTCCTCACTGCCGATGTCACTGGTAGAAGCAGCCAGAATTGACGGCTCCGGAGAGTTCCGTACTTTCAACAGTATTGTCCTGCCAATCATGAAGCCGGCAATCGCTGTACAGGCGATTTTTACATTTGTAGGCTCCTGGAACAATTATTTCGTTCCTGCTCTGGTTATCCAGTCTAAAAGCAAGATGACTGTTCCAATCCTGATTGCAACACTTCGTGGAGCAGATTATATGAATTTTGATATGGGTAAGATTTACATGATGATCACAGTTGCCATTGTGCCGATCATTATCGTATATCTCCTTCTTTCCAAGTTTATCATCGCAGGAGTGACACTTGGAGGCGTAAAAGAATAACAAAAGGTAGCAGGTAAGATATGACAGTTAAGAAATGGAAACACAGCGGAACAAAGAAACACAGCATGTCAGACCGTGAAATACGAAACGGTCTTCTTTCGGAAAAAGCAGCAGAGGAGGGTATTGTACTGCTGAAAAATGATAAAAAAATACTCCCTCTGAATATTTCCACGAAAATAGGTTTATACGGCGCCGGTGCGGGAAAGACAGTGAAAGGCGGAACAGGTTCCGGTGATGTGAATAACAGAAGTAACATTTCTATTTATCAGGGACTGAAAGAAAGCGGTATTCAGATCGTAAGCGAGAAATGGCTGGCCAATTATGAGTCAATATACGCAGAAGCACGCCGGGCATGGAAAGAAAAAATACTGGAAGAAGCAAAGTTTGTGGAAAATCCTTTTGATGCCTATGCGGAAAATCCCTTTGCAATGCCGGAAGGCCGTGCAGTCACAGCAGAAGATACTGTCGATGCCCAGACAGCAATCTATGTGGTAAGCAGGATTTCCGGTGAGGGAAAGGATAGGCGCAGGGTCGAGGGAGATTATTATCTGAGCAGACGGGAGCGGGAGGATATCCGGTTCCTTGATGCACAGAAGATTCCTACAGTACTTATCCTGAATTCCGGCGGTCCGGTAGAACTGACAGATATTCTGGAAGAAACAGAAAATATCTGTGCTGTCCTGAATATTTCCCAGCTTGGACAAAGAGGCGGACTTGCCCTCGCCAATGTCCTTCTGGGAAAGGTAACTCCAGGCGGCAAGCTGACTGCAACATGGGCCAGAAGGTATGAGGATTATCCGTGTGCAGAGGAATACAGCTATCTTAATGGCAAGCTTGAAAGAGAAGAGTACAGGGAAGGAATTTATACAGGATATCGTTATTTTGATACTTTTGGTGTAAAACCGCTGTTTCCGTTTGGATATGGACTTTCTTACACAGAAATGCAGATACGCTTCCATGGGATGAAAACATCAGGGGATGGCGTTGAAGTTGAAGCAGAGGTAACGAATACAGGAGAAACTTTTTCGGGAAAAGAGGTCGTGCAGGTCTATGTGTCTCTTCCACAGGATGAATCAGGAAAGGAATACCGTCGACTGGCTGGCTTTGCAAAAACAAAACTTCTGAAGCCGGGGGAAAAAGAACTGCTGAAAATCAGGATCGACAGAAAGACACTGGCATATTTTTCCGAAGAGCAGCATGCCTGGATTGCTGAAAAAGGTTATTATGCTGTCTGGGTCGGAAACAGCATTGCATCGCTTACGCTGGCTGCAATGCTTGGAGTGCCAGAGAGTGTGATCCTGGATAAAACGAATATCCTTGAGAACCAGACTGATATTACTGAAGAAGTTTATGACTGCCAGAATCTTTCTGCCAGAACTCTGAAATGGAAAGAGAAGGCAGAGAATGAGAAGATTGGAAGATATATCTATTATCCTGAACCAGAGAAGAGAACAGAATGCACCTGCCAACCGGAAAATAAGATTCCTGCAAAGGATCTGCTCCCGCTGTTTTATGGGAATATTGCTGGAATCTCCAGTAATCTGGGGGCGGCAGGAATCCGTGTTCCTGGTTCTGCCGGTGAGACCACGGCTGCTCTTTATGAGCAATATGGCGTTTCCCCACTGATCATGGCCGATGGGCCGGCAGGACTGAGACTTCAGCAGAATTATGAAGTAGACAGAGAAACAGACACAGTATATGGAATCGGTGTCCTTGGATCTCTGGAAAACGGATACCTGAGAACAGATGAGACTCACGAAAACGCAGACAGATATTATCAGTTCTGTACGGCATTTCCTGTTGGAACTGCACTGGCTCAGACCTGGGATACTGCCCTTGTGGAAAAAGTTGGAATAGCAGTGGCAGAAGAAATGGAAGAATTCCACATAGATCTCTGGCTAGCACCTGGTCTTAATATTCAGAGAAACCCTCTGTGCGGCAGAAATTTTGAGTATTATTCCGAAGATCCGCTGCTTTCCGGAACCATGGCAGCAGCCATGACAAAAGGAGTGCAGAGCAGACCTGGCTGCGGTGTTACCGTTAAGCATTTTGCCTGCAACAATCAGGAAGATAATCGTATGGGCGTAGATGCACAGGTATCAGAACGTGCCCTTAGGGAAATTTACCTGCGTGGTTTTGAGATTGCAGTTAAAGAAAGCAGACCAGTGGCAATCATGTCTTCCTATAATTTACTGAATGGTGTCCATGCTGCAAACAGTGTTGATCTCTGTACAGCCATTGCCCGAAAAGAATGGGGATTTGACGGTGTGATCATGTCAGACTGGAATACAACGGTTCCGGAAGATGGAAGTATTCCGTGGAAATGCGTGACAGCAGGAAATGATATTATCATGCCTGGTAATGCAGCCGACGCAGAAAATATCCGAAAAGCTTTTGAAGACGGAAAGCTTTCGGAAGAAGTTGTCAGAATGTGTGCGGGACGTATTCTGAACCTGATACACACACTGACAGCAGAATAAAAAAAATTATATAGTAGTGAAAAACTTGCCTGAATTCAATTTTCGATTTATCATTGGATTCAGGCATATTTTTTGCAGATGTCGCGCAAGGCAACCCGTTTTAGGCGGAGGATCCTGCAGGCAGTTTTTTATATGCCGTGAAAAGGAGAATACCATGAACATAAAACGAGCAAAGCAGGAGATCAGAGATTCCATAGAAGCATATCTTTCAAAGGACGAATTCGGTGAGTACCGGATCCCGGCGATCCGACAGAGACCGATCCTTCTTATGGGCCCTCCGGGAATCGGAAAGACACAGATTATGGAACAGATAGCAAGGGAATGCGGGATTGCTCTTGTTTCCTATACCATTACCCACCACACCAGGCAGAGTGCTGTGGGACTTCCTTTTATTGTAAAAAAGAATTATGGTGAGGAAGAATTTTCTGTCACGGAATATACCATGAGTGAGATCATTTCGTCCGTTTACGACAAAATGGAAAAAACAGATCTGAAAGAAGGCATCCTGTTCATTGATGAGATCAACTGTGTATCTGAAACACTAGCGCCGATGATGCTGCAGTTCCTTCAGGGAAAAACCTTCGGAAACCAGAAGGTGCCGGAAGGCTGGGTGATCGTCACAGCAGGCAACCCGCCAGAATATAACAAATCCGTTCGGGAATTCGATGTGGTCACTCTGGACCGTATCAAGAAGATCGATGTGGAGGCAGACTTTGATGTATGGAAGGAATACGCCTATCAGCAGGGAATTCATCCGGCGGTGATCTCCTATCTGGAGCTTCGCAGAAAAAATTTCTACAGGGTGGAGAATACTGTAGATGGAAAGATCTTTGCAACAGCCAGAGGCTGGGAGGATCTTTCCCGTCTGATCCAGGTTTATGAGATCCTTGGAAAAACCGTAGACCGTGAGGTAGTCAGCCAGTACATCCAGCACAGGATGATCGCAAAGGATTTCGCCAGCTATCTGGCTCTCTATTATAAGTACAGAACGGACTATAAAGTAGAGGACATCCTGAAAGGAAAGTGGGATTCCATTACTCTGGGCAAGATCCGCACGGCCTCCCTGGATGAGCATCTGAGCATTGTAAGCCTTCTCAACGGAAAGCTAAGCGAGCTTTTTACAGAATGCTGTCTTACTGATGCCTATCTCACGAAACTGTATGATTATATGGTGTACTTCAGAGAAAATCAGGATGGCCTTACAGCAAAAAATCTCCTGGAAAAAGCAGAGGTGGATTTTGAAAAGGACAAAAAGAGTGAGCTTCTTACAAAACAGCAGGAGCGTATACAGAAACGTGTTGTGTCATTCTTTGAAAATGCGTCCGGATCGAAATCAACCTCGGGATCAATTGGATCGGAATCAACCGGATCAGATAAAACCGGATCAGGTTCAGAGCTGGCAGGAGGCGGAAGTGCCGCAGCAGAATCGGAAGTTCCATCATCAAACCGGAACTATGAGTTTGTCAAAGCCCTCTTTGAATCCGAAACCGAAGCCTACGAAAACCGAACTGACGAGATATCTCTTACTCTTCAGAACGTCTTCGACTTTATGGAAGCGGCCTTTGGAGACAGCCAGGAAATGGTGGCATTTATCACAGAACTGAACGCCAACTATTATAGTCTCTGGTTCATTCGGGAGAACGGTTCTGACCAGTATTACAGGCATAATAAAGGCCTTCTTTTTGATGACCGACAGAAAATGCTTCTGGGCCAGATGGAGGAAGTGGAAAATATTCTCAATAATGGAATAAAATAATATGTCTGACCAATTTATTATTTACTATTGATTAAATTGGGGAATTATCGTATTATATTTACTATAAAAGTCCGGAAAATAGAGTAAACAAATAGTCAAATTGCACAGACTGACTGAATGGCTGCAGAGTGACTATTTGATGCAGAGCTGTATGGCGACTGCGGATGGTAAATATCCACCTGTCTATATTCCGGGATTTTTATGTAATGAAAGGCAACACAATAATAAAGGAAGGCGGCCGAAACGGACGACATGTTTACAAAAATTACAGAAGAACGAGCATTTGACGGAATATTAGTGCAGATCATAGAAAATATCCGGCGGGGAGAACTGAAGCCGGGGGATACTTTACCTGCGGAACGTGTTATGGCAGAATCACTGGGGGTTTCCAGACCTGCTGTTCGTGAAGTCCTGCGGGCACTGGAACTGATGGGAATTGTCACAACGGTCCGCGGTGGAGCCAACTATATTACCGAGAATATGGATCAGTGGCTTTCTGCACCACTGGCCCTTCTTTTTCAGCTGAATAACAGCCATGTACAGCAGGTACAGGAGCTTCGTTCAGCACTGGAGCAGGAAGCAGCTCTTCTTGCAGCCGGGAATTGTACAGAGAAGGACGCATTAGATCTGCGTTCCATTCTGGCACAGCTGGAGAGTTCAGAGGATGAGAAAGCCCGTGCAGGTCTTGATAAGGAGCTTCATACGAAGATCGGCAGGATCGCAGGGAATCCTATGATCTACAATGTCCTGGATGCGGCAGCGCAGCTGACTGAGGAGATCATTTCCGGCACCCGAGCCTATATTATGCAGAAACATAATTCCGCTCTGGAGGTGGATGAGCAGCACAGAAGGCTGGTGGAAGCTATTATTTTCGGAGACCGGAACCAGGCGGAGAAGCTGATGCGCGAACATATGGAAACCATTGAGAAATATATACTGGAGATTGCGCAGCAGCAGGGTGAGAACAGCCTTGTATTTCACCGCTGATCCACCTGAAAAAATTAAATAAAATTTCAGTAAAAATCCCGTTAATTTGGTAAGACCACTATTGATTTTGGTAAGACCGAGTGCTATAATAGGGGCTGTATTGGTAATACCAAAAAAGTTTGATATTATGGCAGCATCCTGAAGGCTTCATGACGAGACAGCATAAGATGAGACAGCGTAAGTTGGGACAGCATGAGACTAGACAGCGTAAGGTAAGATAGCATGAGGCAGGACAGCATAAGACGAGACAGCACAGGATGAAGGTTACTGTACCCCTGCAGTATCATATAAAATATGCTGCAGGCCACAGAGCGGGCAGTAACCTGCCGGAAATATCAGGAGAAAGGACTTGCGATTATGGGATATGTAAAATGGAATTATGACACACTGAACCATTTCTGCGGAGACGTTTTCAAAGCGTTTGGCTTTTCTGAGGAAGAAGGAAATATCATTAAAGATGTTCTTCTGACTGCCGATCTGTATGGGATCGAGAGCCACGGAATGCAGAGGATGGTTCGTTACCATAAAGGAATCGAGAAGGGGACTATTCATCCCCAGGCGAAACCGGAAGTTGTTTTTGAGACACCGATTTCTGCTGTGATAGACGGACATAACGGAATGGGCCAGCTGATCAGCCATTTTGCCATGGAAAAGGCAATTGAGAAGGCAAAGACAACTGGTGTGGGAATCGTAAGTGTACGAAATTCCAACCATTTCGGTATTGCAGGATATTATGCGAACATGGCCTGCCATGAAGGACTTCTTGGAATGGCATGTACCAACTCCGAGGCGATCATGGTACCGACCTTCGGAAGAAAGGCTATGCTGGGCTCCAACCCGATCGCAGTCGCTATGCCTGCAGACCCGTATCCGTTTTTCTTTGACTGTTCCACAACAGTTGTAACCAGAGGTAAACTGGAAATGTATAATAAGATGGGCAAGCCTCTTCCGGATGGCTGGGCACTTGACAAAAACGGTCATGCCAGCAATAACGCACCGGATGTACTTGCAAACATCGTAGCCAAGAAGGGCGGCGGAATCATGCCTCTTGGCGGAAACGAGGAAGTCAGCGGAAGCCATAAGGGATATGGCTATGGAATGCTCTGTGAGCTGTTCAGCTCTATTCTTTCCATGGGCGTTACCTCCGACAAGTGCTGTACATTCCCGGATAAGACCGGTATCTGCCATGGATTTATGGCGATCAACCCGGCGGCATTCGGAGATCCGGATGCGATCCGCAAGCATTTTTCAGAATATCTTGAGGCACTTAGGGAGAGCCCGAAGGCAGACGGTCAGGACAGGATCTATACACACGGCGAGAAAGAGGTAGCTGCTGAAAAAGACAGAAAAGAGAATGGCATTCCGGTCAACGACAATACCATGGTAGAGCTTGCTGATCTCTGCAGTTATCTGAAGCTTGATTTTGGCGCTTATTTTGAAGGCTATGAGCTTCCGAAGGACAGTAAATTCTTCAATGGTAATTATTAATTCAGGTAATCCTTTTGAAATGAAATATATCATAATTATCCAAGGAGGAAAAGAAAATGGATTATGCAAAAGAGTCATTAAGACTGCACGGAGATTGGAAAGGTAAGATTGAGGTTGTTACAAGAGTACCGGTTGAGAATAAAGACGACCTTTCTCTTGCATATACACCAGGTGTAGCTCAGCCTTGCCTTGAGATCCAGAAAGATATCAATAAATCCTACGAGCTTACAAGAAGATGGAATATGTGTCTTGTTGTAACAGACGGTTCTGCAGTTCTTGGTCTTGGTGACATCGGACCGGAAGCTGGTATGCCTGTAATGGAAGGTAAATGTGTACTTTTCAAAGCATTCGGCGATGTAGACGCATTCCCGCTTTGCATTAAGAGCCATGATGTAGATGAGATTGTAAATACTATTTACATGATCTCCGGATCCTTCGGTGGTGTAAACCTTGAGGATATTTCCGCTCCAAGATGCTTTGAGATCGAGAAAAAACTGAAAGAGAAATGCGATATTCCGATCTTCCATGATGACCAGCACGGAACTGCAGTTATCACACTTGCAGGTCTGACAAATGCGCTGAAGGTTGTCGGAAAGAAGAAAGAGGATGTTCGTATCGTTATGAACGGTGCAGGTGCAGCTGCTATTTCCATCTGCAGACTTCTTCTGAAAGCAGGCTTTAAGGATGTTACACTCTGCGACAGAAAGGGTGCCATCTATGAGGGACGTACAGAAGGAATGAACCCGGTTAAGGAAGAGATGAGCAAGCTCACAAACCTTCAGAAGAAACAGGGCACTCTTGCAGAGATGCTGGTTGGTGCTGATGTATTTATCGGTGTTTCCGCTCCTGGAGCAGTTACAACAGAGATGGTTAAGACAATGAACAAGGATGCCATCATCTTTGCATGCGCAAACCCGATACCGGAGATCTTCCCGGATGATGCAAAAGCAGGCGGAGCAAAGGTTATCTCCACAGGAAGAAGTGACTTCCCGAACCAGATCAATAACGTTCTTGCATTCCCTGGAATCTTCCGTGGTGCATTCGATGTAAGAGCAAGTGATATCAACGATGAGATGAAGATCGCAGCTTCCAAAGCACTTGCAGATCTGATCACAGACGAGGAGCTTTCTCCTGAGTATATCATCCCGAAGGCATTCGACAAGAGAGTCGGACCGGCTGTAGCAAAAGCTGTAGCTGAAGCTGCAAAAGCAACAGGCGTAGCACGTATCTGATCTTAAACGCCTGACACGGACCAAAACAGCCCTTCATTAAGAAAAATATATCAGACACCCGTACTCTGTAACCCGGTACGGGTGTCTTTTTGTTGCCGGGAAGGTGGTATTACCCTTTGACAAATATCTCTCCAGTGAGTACAATAGCAAAGAGCGAGACGAACAATAACTGATAGGAGGCCTAAGCACAGCATGAAACCATGGGAAGCAAATATACGAAAAGTCGTGCCGTATACTCCGGGTGAACAGCCAAATGAGAGCGGTATGATCAAACTGAATACAAATGAGAATCCATATTCACCGGCACCGGGCGTAGAGAAGGCTCTTGAGAACCTTGATACAGATACGCTGAGACTTTATCCGGATCCGACAGCAGGAGACCTTGTACACAGCATTGCCGGATTTTACGGGCTGAAAGATGAGCAGGTATTTACAGGTGTTGGTTCAGACGATGTTCTGGCCATGTGTTTCCTGACATTTTTTAATTCGGAAAAGCCGATCCTGTTCCCGGATATTACATACTCATTTTATGATGTATGGGCAGATCTTTTCCGTATTCCTTATGAGCGTCCGGCACTGGATGAGGAGTTCCATATCCGCAAGGAAGACTACTTGCGTGAGAATGGTGGAATCGTATTCCCGAATCCAAATGCACCGACAGGTGTAGAGCTGCCGCTTTCTGAGATTGAGGAGATCGTGGCAAAAAATCCGGAAAGTATCGTGATCGTAGATGAGGCTTATGTGGATTTTGGCTCTGTATCCGCACTTCCTCTGATTGAAAAATACGATAATCTTCTTGTTGTGCAGACATTCTCCAAGTCCAGATCTCTTGCAGGAATGCGTATTGGATATGCATTCGGAAATCCGGAGCTGATCAAGTATCTGAATGATGTGAAGTATTCTTTCAACTCCTACACAATGGATCGCACTACCATTGCAGCAGGTGTGGCATCTATGGAAGATAAGGCATATTTTGAGGAGAGCTGTAATAAGATCATTGCAACAAGAGAGTGGACAAAAACAGAACTTAAGAAGCTTGGGTTTTCTTTCCAGGATTCCAAGGCGAATTTTATCTTCGCCACACATGAGAGCTGTCCTGCAAAAGAGCTCTTTGAAGCTCTCAGAGAGAAACATATCTATGTGAGATATTTTCCAAAGGACAGAATCGACAACCATCTCCGTATCACCATTGGTACAGATGAGGAGATGAAGAAACTGATCGAGTTTTTGACAGAATATCTGAAATAAGAAGGAGGTACTATGGAAGTACTTGTACAGTGGTTTTCAACCCACCTTTCACAGTTTATTTCACCGGAGGGTGCGGTGTTCATCATTTCCATGATCCCGATTTTGGAGCTTCGAGGCGGTCTTCTGGCTGCATCACTTCTGAAGATTCCGGCTGTGAAGGCAATCCCGATCTGTATTGCGGGAAATATTATTCCGATTCCGTTTATTCTGCTTTTTATCAGGCAGATATTTAAATGGTTAAAAAAGACGAAGCTTTTCAGAGATCTGATCATTAAGCTGGAGAACAGGGCCATGGGAAAAAGTGATCAGATTAAGAGATATGAATTCCTCGGGCTTCTGTTGTTCGTAGGAATCCCGCTGCCGGGTACAGGTGCCTGGACAGGATCTCTGATCGCATCTCTTCTCGAGGTGGATATCAAGAAATCATCTATCGCTATCTTTTGCGGACTGGTGATGGCAACTGTTATCATGTATGTTGTTTCCTATGGAATTGTGGGAAATGTGGTACATTGACTGAATCAAGGAAGTCCCCTGCTTCAATTGCGAGGAGCAATAAGCAGTGGGTGGGACTTACTTGTATCAGGAGGGGTACAAGCCCCTCCTGATAAACTGCGGAGCAGTTATTCGGTTATGAGCAAGTAGCGAAAGCGGATTGCGAATATCCGATTGACTGAAAGCAGAAATGTGACAGATTATATTCATAAGTATGTGGCAGAGCGGAATATAAAATTCCCGCCTATGAAAGATCCCTTGCATGTTGGCTATATGAGCTGACAGCAGGGGAGTTTTTGACATATAAGTAAATTTCTAAAGTTTCCAGGTGTCTCCCTCAAAAGAGATAGCTTTCGTGACCAAGCCTTTTGTACGGATATATACATCAATCCAGGCATGCCTGATATCTCCGGAATAGCCTATCTCCTGTTTACAGAGCGATTTTCGCTGCTTTTTATAGAAAACAGTATAGCAGATTATGGAAAAAAAGACAGAAACCTTGCAATGAATGGTAACAGAAAACCCGAGAATGGCGAAAAAATGTCGATAAATATTTCTTGCAATAGAAACAGTAAGGCGTGTATAATTAGAACTAAGCGAAAAACATGCTTCATTCAAAAAAACGTGCAGCCATGTCAGGCTGCATCTGATTCCATTTATAAATTACAATTTATAAGATTTAAGAATAGAGGATTTATTTATGAGAGAAAAATATGAATCATTATCTCTGGCCGTACTGAAAGATCTGGCGAAGGCAAGAGGTATGAAAGGTATTTCCACTTTGAGAAAACCGGCACTGATCGAGAGAATGCTGGAGGAAGACGCGAAAGAGAGTGCAAAGGGGAATCCTGCTGAAGTATTGAAGAACACATCTGAGGATCACACCCCTAAAGAAAGCACCCGGAATACCTTTAATAGCAATACTCAGGAAGAAAAAAGCTCGAAAGAAAATACTCCGGGAGAAAGCACTGTGAAAGAGGGCACATTCCGGGAGAAGAATCACGAGGGAAGCACTGCAGAATACCGCACACGCCAGACATCAGAAGGTGTGCAGGAGAGAAGAGAATACCGTACGGAATATCGTGCAGATAAGAATGAGCAGGAGCACAGAACTGTCCGCAGAGAATATAACAGAGAGGGATATAGCAGAGATAATGGAAACCGCGAAGGCTGCAACAGGGACGGAGTCAGCCGTGAGAATACTCAGTCTGAATCTGTACAGCTGGACAGCGGCGAGAAGGCTGACGGAATCCTTGAGGTACTTCCGGACGGCTACGGTTTTATCCGCTGTGAGAATTATCTTCCGGGAGAGAACGATATCTATGTTTCCCCATCCCAGATCCGCCGTTTTAATCTAAAGACAGGCGATATCATCCAGGGAAATATCCGTATTAAGACTCAGGGTGAGAAGTTCAGTGCACTTCTCTATGTATCTTCCATAAACGGCTTCCATCCAAGCGAGGGCCAGAGAAGATACAATTTTGAGGATATGACGCCGATCTTTCCGAATGAGCGTCTTGTAATGGAACGTGCAGGCGGAACAACGGCCATGCGCATCGTAGACCTTATCAGCCCCATCGGTAAAGGCCAGCGAGGCATGATCGTATCTCCGCCTAAGGCAGGTAAGACAACCCTTCTTAAAGATGTGGCCAAATCCCTTCTCAAGAACAACCGTGACACTCATCTGATCATCCTTCTGATCGATGAGCGCCCAGAGGAGGTTACAGATATCAAAGAAGCGATCCAGGGACCGAATGTGGAAGTGATCTATTCTACTTTTGATGAACTTCCGGAGCATCATAAAAGAGTTTCCGAGATGGTCGTGGAGCGTGCCCGCCGTCTGGTAGAACATAAGCAGGATGTTATCATCCTTCTGGATTCCATCACCAGATTAGCCAGAGCGTATAACCTGATCATCCCGCCAAGCGGCAGAACTTTATCCGGCGGCCTTGATCCGGCAGCACTTCATATGCCGAAGAGATTTTTTGGTGCAGCCCGCAATATGCGTGAGGGCGGAAGCCTGACCATTCTGGCAACTGCTCTTGTAGACACAGGAAGCAAGATGGATGATGTGATCTACGAGGAGTTCAAAGGAACCGGCAACATGGAGCTTGTCCTTGACCGTAAACTCCAGGAAAAACGGGTATTCCCGGCTATCGACATCCAGAAATCCGGTACAAGAAGAGAGGATCTCCTTCTCAGCAAAGAAGAACAGGAAGCTGTCTATATTATGAGGAAAGCCCTCAACGGAATGAAGTCCGATGAGGCAGTAGAGCAGATCCTGAACACCTTTGCCAGAACAAGGACCAATGCAGAACTGGTGCAGACAGTAAGAAAACAGAAATTTTTATAAAGTCCTTGCATTTTGATAAAAGCTGTGTTATACTTAGCAAGCTGTTTAAAATGGAATTCGTCAAATGTATACGAATAATATTAAATTATATAGAGAGGTGAAAATCATGAGAGAAGGAATCCATCCGAACTACTATCAGGCAACTGTAACCTGCAACTGCGGAAACACTTTCGTAACAGGTTCCACTAAAGAGGACATCCATGTTGAGATCTGTTCCAAATGCCATCCGTTCTACACAGGACAGCAGAAGGCTACACAGGCTCGTGGACGTATCGATAAGTTCAATAAGAAATACGGCCTGAATAAGTAATTATTACGAATACAGGAAATGAGAAGGTTGAGGTTGGGAAATCTCAACCTTTCTTTAACTGAAAATATTTTTATTTTCAGGCTGTGCAGGAGAGAATGAATGAAATCATCGAATATTGGCGGCCAGGCAGTCATGGAAGGCATCATGATGCGCCACAAGGACAAATATTCTATTGCAGTGCGACGTCCGGATCAGGAGATCGAGCTGAAAGTAGAGGATTATAAATGCACCTTTGGGAATCATTCATTTCTGAAGAAGCCCATCATCCGTGGTGTGGTAAGTTTTGTGGATTCTCTTGTGGTTGGAACGAAATGCCTGATGTATTCTGCAGAGATCGCAGGAGATGAGGAAGATGAAGAAGCTGCCAGAAAGAATAAGCAGCTTACTGAAGAGGAGCGTTCCGCGAAAAAGGCCAAAGAAGACAGGCAGTTTAAGTGGCTGCTTTATGTGACAGTAGCTGTTTCCATGGTTGTGTCTGTGGCAGCTTTTATGTTTCTGCCTTACATACTGGCCAGTCTGATCCGCAAGGTAGGCGCGTCAGAGTTTATGGTTACAGTTGTGGAGGCTTTTGTGAAGCTGGCACTGTTTATGGGATATATGTTTCTGATCTCCAGAATGAAGGATATCCAGAGGACATTTATGTACCATGGTGCGGAGCACAAGTGTATTAACTGTGTGGAACACGGACTTCCGCTGACTGTTGAGAATGTGCTGAAGAGTTCCAGACTTCATAAACGCTGTGGGACAAGCTTTTTGTTCCTGGTTATGCTGGTAAGTATTGTGCTGCATTTCGTGTTTGTACTGGTGCCGGTTTACTGGGTAAGACTGTTCGGAAGACTTCTTATGGTACCGGTAGTTGCGGGAATTTCTTTTGAGATCATCCAGTGGGCAGGAAGAACAGACAGCAGGTTTGCAGATATCATGAGTAAGCCGGGTCTTGCCATGCAGAAATTTACAACCAAAGAGCCGACAGCAGATATGGCAGAAGTAGCCATCAAGGCTGTTGAGGCGGTTTTTGACTGGAGAGCTTATCTGAAAGAGGAATTCGACCTGGATATCCCCTATGAGACAGAGGAGACAGAAAATGCAGAATCTTGAGTCCCTTCTGAAAAAAGGAACGAACATACTAAAAGAAAATGGACTGGAAGAAGCCGGGCTGGATGCCTGGCTCCTTCTGGAATTTAAGACCGGAATAAATCGGGCATACTATTTTGCACATGGAGATGAACCGGTGTCTGATGAGACCGCAGCAGAGTATCTTAAGCTGATCGGCAGGCGTGCAGGCCATATTCCTGTACAGCAGCTGACTCATCAGGCTTTTTTTATGGGATATGAATTTTATGTAAACCAGAATGTACTGATTCCCAGACAGGACACAGAGACACTTGTGGAAGAAGCACTGAAATGTATGAACAGCATGAAAGAACCGGAGATCCTGGATATGTGCACAGGTTCCGGCTGCATCCTTATAAGCCTTCTTCTGGAAAGGGAAGATGCAAAAGGTGCCGGCGCAGATATCTCACCGGAAGCTCTTGCTGTGGCAAAAAAGAATGCAAAGGATCTGGGTGTGGAGAAACGGGCAGAATTTGTGGAAAGTGATACATTTTCAGCACCGTATTTTTACAAAAAAGGTGGAAAAGAGGGCGAAAAATATGATATCCTTATTTCAAACCCGCCTTATATTGCAACTGAAGAAATTGAGACACTGATGGAAGAGGTTCGCCTTCATGACCCGAGAGGGGCACTTGACGGCAGGGAAGACGGGCTTTATTTTTACAGAAATATTACTGCGGAAGCCGGAAAATATCTGCGTCCGGGTGGATGGCTTCTGTATGAGATCGGCTGCACTCAAGGTGCGGCAGTCAGTGGGATGATGAAGACAGCTGGTTTTGAACAGGTTCAGGTAATAAAAGACCTTCCGGGCCTTGACCGTGTAGTGATCGGGCAGAAGCCGCTGTAAGAATAAAAATTGTGATTTACAGGTATCAGAAACAGGAGGAAGTACATGTTTGATAAACTGGATGATCTGCTGGTACGCTTTGAGGAGCTTCTCAATGAGCTTGGAGAACCGGGAGTAACCGATGATCCTGCACATTTTCAGAAGCTGATGAAAGAGCAGAGCGACCTGCAGCCAATCGTAGACGCATATAAAGAATATAAGAAGAATAAAGAGACCATCGAGGACAGTCTTTCCATGCTGGAGAGCGAGAAGGACGAGGAAATGCGTGAGATGCTGAAAGAAGAGCTTTCTGACGCAAAGAAGAGAGTGGAGGAGCTGGAGCATGAACTGAAGATCCTTCTTCTTCCGAAGGACCCTAATGACAGTAAGAACGTTATCGTTGAGATCCGCGGAGGTGCAGGCGGTGATGAGGCAGCACTTTTTGCAGCTGAGATCTACCGTATGTATGTGAAATATGCAGAGTCCCGCCGCTGGAAAACAGAGATGCTCAGTCTCAATGAAAACGGGATCGGCGGTTTCAAGGAAGTTACTTTCATGATCAAAGGTGAGGGTGCATATTCCAGACTGAAGTATGAGAGTGGTGTACATCGTGTACAGCGTGTGCCGGAGACTGAGTCCGGCGGAAGAATCCATACTTCAACCTGTACAGTAGCAATCATGCCTGAGGCAGAGGAAATTGATTTCCATCTGGATCTCAATGAGTGTAAGTTCGATGTATTCCGTGCATCCGGAAACGGCGGTCAGTGTGTCAACACAACAGACTCTGCTGTACGTCTTACTCATATTCCTACAGGAATCGTAATTTCCTGCCAGGATGAGAAATCTCAGCTTAAGAACAAGGACAAGGCACTTCGTGTACTTCGTTCCCGTCTGTATGAGATGGAACTTGCCAAGCAGCATGATGCAGAAGCAGAGGCAAGAAGAAGCCAGATCGGTACAGGCGACCGTTCTGAAAAGATCCGTACCTACAATTTCCCGCAGGGACGTGTGACAGACCACAGGATCAAGTTAACCCTTCATCGTCTGGAAAATATCTTAAACGGTGATCTGGATGAGATTATTGACAGCCTGATTGCAGCGGATCAGGCAGTGAAGCTGACTAAGCTTAATGAACAGGAGTAATTTACTGGTCACGGGGTGAACAGTAACGGTTACAGATAAAGAATTGTATAAATTATAATAATCAGGAGGAAACGTAATATGAAGAAGACAGCACTGGTAATCATGGCGGCAGGAATCGGAAGTCGTTTTGGAAAAGGTATCAAGCAGCTTGCACCGGTAGGACCGAAGGGTGAGATCATTATGGACTATTCCATCCATGATGCACTGGAAGCAGGATTCAACAAAGTGGTATTTATCATCCGTAAAGATATCGAAGATGAGTTCCGCAGAGTCATCGGTGACCGTATTGAGAAGATCACAGAAGTTGCTTATGCATTCCAGGAGATCAATGACCTTCCGGGAGATTTCAGGAAACCGGCAGACCGTACCAAACCATGGGGAACAGGACACGCTGTACTGGCAGCGAAGAAGGTTCTTTCCGAGCCATTTGCTGTAATCAATGCAGATGACTACTATGGAAAAGAAGCATATGTTAAAGTACATGATTATCTTGTACAGGATCATCCGCAGGATGGCCCGATGCATATCTGCATGGCAGGTTTCCGACTTGGAAATACATTAAGTGACAACGGAAGCGTTACAAGAGGTGTGTGCCATATCGAGGACGGCAAGCTTGTTGGCGTAACTGAGACACACAATATCTTTAAGACAGCTGATGGTGCCGAGACAAGAAATGACGATGGTACAGCAGAGACACTGGATACCAGGAGCCTTGTTTCTATGAACATGTGGGGACTGACACCGGAATTCATGGAGATCCTTGAAAAAGGCTTCGTAGAATTCCTTGGCGGAATCAAAGAGGGCGATATCAAGAAAGAGTATCTTCTTCCGGAACTGATCGACCAGCTGATCCACTCCGGTGAGGCAGCCGTAGATGTACTTGAGACAAAAGATGAGTGGTTCGGTGTGACATATCAGGAAGATAAAGCATCTGTGCAGGCGGCATTTAAGAAACTGACAGATGAGGGCGTTTATCCGGAAGGACTGTATCACTAATAAAGGAGAACATTATGGGCAAATATTTTGGAACAGATGGTTTTCGTGGTGAGGCAAATGTAAAACTTACAGCAGATCACGCATTTCGCGTAGGCCGTTACCTTGGATGGTACTATGGCAGAGATCATAAGGCAAAGATCGTGATCGGCAAAGATACAAGAAGAAGCAGTTATATGTTTGAGTATGCACTGGCAGCAGGACTGACTGCATCCGGTGCAGATGCGTATCTGCTTCATGTAACTACTACACCAAGTGTATCTTATGTAGTACGTACAGAGGATTTTGACTGCGGTATCATGATTTCCGCAAGCCATAATCCGTTTAATGATAACGGAATCAAGGTTCTCAATGAGAATGGTCAGAAAATCTCAGCAGAGATCGAGGAACGCATTGAGGCATATCTTGACGGAGAGATTGAGGAGCTTCCGATGGCAACAGGCGAGGATATCGGCCGTACCGTTGATTTTGCATCCGGAAGAAACCGTTATATCGGACATCTGATTTCTATCCCATGCCATGATTTCAAGAACATCAAGGTTGGTCTGGACTGCTCCAACGGAAGCTCTTCAGCTATTGCCAAGAGTGTTTTTGATGCACTTCGTGCAAAAACTTATGTGATCAACAATGAGCCGGACGGAACCAACATTAACCGTGGCTGCGGCTCCACACATATTGAAGTTCTGAGACAGTATGTGATCGATAAAGGACTGGATATCGGTTTTGCATACGATGGTGATGCAGACAGATGTATCGCAGTAGACCACCGTGGAAATATCATCGACGGCGACAAGATCATGTATGTATGCGGCAAATATCTCAGAGAGAAAGGCCAGCTTAACGGAAATACAGTTGTTACAACTGTTATGTCAAACCTTGGTCTTTATAAATCGCTTGAGCGTGAGGGTATTGATTACGAGCAGACAGCAGTTGGTGACAAATATGTTGCTGAGAATATGATGGAAAATAATTACAGCATCGGTGGCGAGCAGTCCGGACATATTATTTTCAGCCGTTATTCTGCTACAGGTGACGGAATCCTCACTTCCCTGATGATCATGGAGGCCTGCGTGGATAAGAAAGCTACACTTTGTGACCTTGCGAAGGAAATGAAGGTTTATCCGCAGCTTTTGCGCAATGTGTGTGTTTCTGACAAGAAGACAGCACTGGACAATGAGAAGGTGAAAGCTGCCATCGAGGCTACAGCAGAGGCTCTTGGAAATGACGGACGTATCCTGGTACGTGAGAGTGGTACAGAGCCGCTGATCCGTGTAATGGTAGAAGCAGGAACAGATGAACTCTGCCATAAATATGTAGACAGTGTTGTTGATGTAATGGAAGCCGAAGGGCTTGTTGTAGAATAAGGAATTTCATGAAAAATACAAAGACAGTATTGATTCTCGCGGCCGTGACAGGAGCTCTTCTCCTGGGCGGCTGCGGCAGCGAAAAAACAAAAATATATGAGCAGGCAGGAAAAGATCTTTCCCAGGGCAGCTATAAATATGCACTGGAAGAATACCAGACTTCTATTCAAAACGGGGTAAAACCTGCACAGTCTTACCGCGGTGCAGGTATTGCAAGTCTCCGTCTGGGCAAGTATGATGACGCGATATCCAGCTTTACAGATGCACTGAATTGTGACAAAGTAAGCAAAAGTCTGCGCAAGGATATTCTTTCCTACAGGGCAACAGCAGAGCTAAAATCCGGTAAGTATGAAGACGCAATGGCAGACTGTCAGACTCTTGGAGAAGATTTTGAAATGGATGCCGGCAGTTATTTCCTCACCGGAAAGGTTGCGCTTGCCATGGATTCCTACGAGGAAGCTGCATCTAACTTTAAGCAGGCTTACGGTGAGGATTCTACCTACGATATGGCAATCCAGATCTATGAGGCATATCTTGATAAAGATATGGAAGCAGACGGAACCAGATATCTGGAAGCTGCACTTTCCTCTGAGGCGAAGGATGCCAAGGATCACTGCGACAGAGGCCGTGTCTACTACTATATGGAAGATTACAGTAATGCGAAAAAAGAACTTCTGGAAGCCTCCAAAAAGGATAATACAGAGGCATTACTTCTTCTGGGTATGGTGTATCTGGCACAGGACGATGTGGATAATGCAAAAGCCATGTATACACAGTATATTTCAGCGGCAGGTGATTCAGCAAAAGGTTATAACGGACTTGCACTGTGTGATATCAGGAACGGAGATTATGATTCTGCTCTTGATAATATTACCAAAGGTCTGCCGACAGCTACAACCGATGAGATGCAGAGTCTTTTATTCAATGAGATCGTAACTTATGAGAAAAAACTCGATTTTGCTACAGCACTGACCAAGGTCAAGGAATATATTGATATGTTCCCGGAAGACTCCGCAGCAAAAAAAGAGCTGGCTTTTCTGAAAACCAGAACATCTTCGGAGGGCTGATATGGAATATTTTGACGAGATACAGGATCGAGTCATCCTGATCGGCGTGCAGGCCAGTATTGGTGATGATATGGAGGAATCCCTGGACGAGCTTGGAGAGCTTGCAGCTACAGCCGGAGCAGCGGTGGCAGGCAGGATCATTCAGAACCGTGAGGCCGTCCATCCGGGAACTTATATCGGCAAAGGTAAGATCGATGAGGTAAAAGGCCTTCTCTATGCGTTAAATGCCAATGGTGTGATCTGTGATGATGAGCTTTCTCCTGCCCAGATGAACAATCTGGAACGTGAGCTGGAATGCAAGGTTATGGACAGAACCTTGCTGATTCTTGATATTTTTGCAAAGCGGGCAGTGACAAGTGAAGGTAAGATCCAGGTCGAACTGGCGCAGCTTCGTTACCGTTCAGCAAGACTGGTAGGACTTCGATCCTCTCTTTCCCGTCTTGGCGGCGGAATTGGAACAAGAGGTCCTGGTGAGAAGAAGCTGGAGACAGACCGACGTCTGATCCGAAACAGGATCTCAGCATTGAAGCAGGAGCTTTCCCAGGTAGAGAAGCACAGAGAGCTGATCCGTTCCAGAAGAGCGGTAGGTAATCTTAAGACAGCTGCCATTGTGGGATATACAAATGCAGGTAAATCCACACTTCTGAATACGCTGACAGGAGCTTCCGTGCTTTCTGAAGACAAGCTATTTGCAACACTTGATCCTACAACGCGGCTTTTGACCCTGGATGACGGGCAGCAGCTGCTTCTTACGGATACTGTAGGATTTATCCGAAAACTTCCACACAATCTGGTAGAGGCTTTTAAGAGTACCCTGGAGGAGGCAAAATACGCGGATTATATCATCCATGTGGTGGACGCGTCCAATCCTCAGGCAGAAATGCAGATGCACATTGTGTATGAGACCCTGAAAGAATTAGGTGCCCTTGGCAAAAAAACGATCACGCTTTTTAACAAGCAGGACAAAGCAGCGGGGGAGAGTCTCCGGGATCTTCGTGCAGATCATACCTTGAAGATTTCTGCAAGAACAGGAGAGGGACTCGGCGAATTTAAGGAACTCCTTTCCAGGATTCTGGCAGAGGGACAGATCTATATGGAGCGGCTTTTTCCGTATTCAGAAGCTGGTCAGATCCAGCTGATCCGTGAGTACGGACAGCTTCTTTCCGAGGAGTATACAGAGGGCGGAATTGCTGTAAAAGCGAGGGTTCCCCGTGAAATCTATCCGAAAGTAACATAATGTTGAATAATTAACTTAGTACCATATATAGTACCGTGAACAAAATGGACACTATATATGGTACTTTTTGTGTTGACGCAAAGGTGCCGGTCTGATACAATGAGCCTACAGCGTTTTTGGAAAAACGTCACTGGATGAGGTCTGATCAGTGATCAAAAACACTTTATATATACATGTGTGAGGGAGGCATTTTTTATGTTTCAGGTAGTAAAAAGAGACGGCGAACTGGATGGATTTAAAATGGGAAAGATCACCGCAGCCATTGACAAGGCATTCGATGCGAAGGGCAAGAATTACAGCCCGGATATGATCGATCTTCTGGGGCTTCGTGTTACTGCAGATTTTCAGAATAAGATCGAGAACAATCGAATTTCAGTAGAGGATATCCAGGACAGTGTGGAGAATGTACTGATCCAGGCAGGATATTCCGATGTTGCCAAGGCTTATATCCTGTATCGTAAACAGCGTGAGAAGATCCGCAATATGAAATCTACCATCCTTGATTATAAAGAGATCGTAAACAGCTATGTGAAGGTTGAGGACTGGCGTGTAAAAGAGAACTCAACTGTCACCTATTCCGTAGGAGGACTGATCTTAAGCAATTCCGGTGCAGTAACTGCCAATTACTGGCTGTCTGAGATTTATGACAATGAGATTGCAGAAGCGCACAGGAATGCAGATATCCACATCCATGACCTTTCCATGCTTACAGGCTACTGTGCAGGCTGGTCACTGAAACAGCTGATCCGTGAGGGACTTGGCGGGATCGAGGGCAAGATTACTTCCGCACCTGCGAAGCATTTAAGCGTGCTCTGCAACCAGATGGTGAATTTCCTGGGGATCATGCAGAATGAGTGGGCCGGGGCACAGGCATTTTCATCTTTTGATACGTATCTGGCTCCTTTTGTAAAGGCAGACAATCTTTCCTATCCGGAGGTTAAGAAATGTATAGAGGCTTTTGTTTACGGGGTAAATACACCGAGCCGATGGGGAACACAGGCACCGTTCTCCAATATTACACTGGACTGGACAGTTCCGGATGATCTTGCAGAGCTTCCTGCTATTGTAGGCGGCAAGGATATGGATTTCAAGTATAAAGACTGTAAGAAAGAGATGGATATGGTCAATAAGGCATTTATTGAGACCATGATCGAGGGCGATGCCAACGGTCGCGGATTCCAGTATCCAATCCCGACTTATTCCATCACCAAAGAGTTTGACTGGTCTGACACTGAGAACAACAGACTTCTTTTTGAAATGACATCCAAGTACGGTACACCGTATTTTTCCAACTATATCAACAGCGATATGAAACCAAGCGACATCCGCAGTATGTGCTGCCGTCTCCGCCTGGATCTCCGTGAGCTTCGCAAAAAGAGCGGTGGTTTCTTCGGTTCCGGTGAGAGTACAGGTTCTGTAGGCGTTGTTACCATCAACATGCCGCGTATCGCATATCTGTCAAAAAGTCCTCAGGAGTTTTACCGCCGTTTGGACCGAATGATGGATATTTCCGCAAGATCTCTTCACATTAAGAGAGATGTGATCAGCAAGCTTCTTGATGAGGGATTGTATCCGTATACCAGGAGATATCTTGGAAGCTTTGATAATCATTTTTCCACCATTGGTCTTGTGGGAATGAACGAGGCCGGTCTGAACGCATGCTGGCTTAAGAAGGATATGACAGATCCTGCAACCCAGAAGTTTACAAAGGAAGTCCTGGAGCATATGAGAAACCGTTTGTCTGACTACCAGGAGCAGTATCCGGGAGAACTTTTCAACCTGGAGGCAACACCTGCGGAGTCTACAGCTTACCGTCTTGCAAAGCATGACAGAAAGCGTTATCCGGACATTCTGACAGCAGGAAAAGAGGGCGACACACCGTATTATACAAACAGCTCTCATCTGCCTGTTGACTATACTGCAGATATTTTTGACGCACTGGATATCCAGGATGATCTGCAGACATTGTATACATCAGGAACTGTTTTCCACGCATTCCTTGGCGAGAAGCTTCCGGATTGGAAAGCAGCAGCTTCTCTTGTACGTAAGATCGCAGAGAACTATCGTTTGCCGTATTACACCATTTCTCCCACATATTCTGTATGTCAGGAGCATGGCTATATCAGCGGTGAGCATTTTACCTGTCCGAAATGCGGCAAGAAGGCTGAGGTCTACAGCCGTATTACGGGATATTATCGTCCTGTACAGAACTGGAATGACGGAAAGACACAGGAATATAAGAACCGTACGCTCTATGATATCACTCATTCCCAGCTGAAGAAGGTTCATACCAGTGTGATGACCATGAAAGGTGACGAGGTTGAGATCCAGCCGGTTGCATCTCATAAGTACCTGTTTACAACAAGCACCTGCCCGAACTGCCGTATGGCAAAAAAGATGCTGGAAGGTGAAGAGCTGGAGATCATCGACGCAGAGCAGAATCCGGAGCTTGTCAAACAGTATGGGATCCGCCAGGCTCCGACTCTGGTGATCACTGACGGGGCACAGGTTAAGAAGTATGTGAATGCTTCTAATATTCAGAAGTATGTGGATGAAGAACTTGACTGAGGTCTTCATAGGCAACTGCAATTGGGTGCGTTCATAGACGTGAGGTCTTGGATTAGCGTAGAATTGTTTTGTTTCAAATGAAACGGTAAGTTTTCTGATTGTATTGCATACATGAAATGTAGTGGATTGTTAAGATTCGCAAGGCAAAGACTGGGCACATGTCGAGGGATGTGTGTCCGGCTTTTTGTATGTTTTTTTAATTTGTAATTGACATTTTGTGGGTGTATGATATACTGATACTTGAATTTAATGATTGAAAGCGTTACGCTTTAACGCGTAAATATAAAACGTGGTTGCTGTGTGCGGCAGGGGGATACCCGGAGATCATTTTCCTTTTGCGTTCCCTTTTTCCGGGCACGCTGCTGTTAAACATTGAAAAGGCCTGTAAAATGTAACAAAACTCCTCCTTTGGGAAAGAAAAACTATATAGAAATGAGGAATAGATTATGGTAAAACAGAACATTGTTTTTGTAGAAAACACCCCTGGAAGTCTTCAGAAAGTAACTAAGATCCTTGCGGAGAATCAGATCGACATCTACGGCTTTGGCTGCTTTGACGCTCCGGAATTCGCAAACTTCCGTATGGTATGTGATGCACCGGAAAAAGCAGATAAGATCATGGCTGAGAATGGCTACATGACACGTATCACACAGGCGATCCTTGTAGACCTTCAGGACGAGATCGGCGGTCTGGACAAGCTCTTAAGCGTTATGGGCGACAGCAATGTAAATCTTCACTACATTTACACCTTCTTCCACAGGGGCCTGAAAGTCCCGGTAGCGATCATGCACTGTGAAGATCTTCTGGTTGCAGAGAGCGTACTCCGCAACAACGGATTCAAAGTTCTCAATCGTCTTGTAAACCCAGATGGAGCAGAAGAAGAGAAATAAAAAAGAAGGATATTCAGGGTTACTGTTCACTGGCAATGTTCCGCGAGGTGTTTTTTGTGAGCGAAGGTCACAGAAAACCCGAGACATATCGCGCAAATTTATGCAATTAGCATAAATTCTGTGCACCGCGAAGCGTGTTACTGAGAACGGAGTGAACAGTAACTATTCAGGAATGAAGTATCGCATTTTTGCTGTGAAGTATTGAAGTTTTGATATGGCAATGCTACAATAAAAGAGCGTGTCAGGAAGCAGAAAAAAGTTTCCAGGCACGCTCTTATTTACGTGTGCAACCAGGTTTATGACTGTATAGAATTCTGGGAGCAGGCCGTAAACGCAGATGATTTCATCTGCCCGGCTGACGTACATACAATGGAGGAAATCGATGAAAAGAGAAAGTTTCAGAAAAGGTATGAAGGATGGCATTCCCATTGCATTGGGATATTTTGCAGTGTCGTTCACCTTTGGCATGATGGCCGTTGCCGGAGGTTTAAGTATCTGGCAGGCAGTTCTTATCTCGCTGACCAACCTGACATCAGCTGGGCAGTTTGCAGGACTGGATATTATTTTTGCAGGGGGTTCCATGTGGGAGATGGCTATGACCCAGTTGGTGATCAACCTCAGGTATTGTCTGATGTCTTTTTCCCTGTCGCAGAAATTCCGGCGTGAGGAATCAGGTATCCTGAAGTACATCGCTGCATTCGGAATCACAGATGAGATCTTCGGGATCAGTGCGGCCCAGGAGGGAAAAGTCAGCGTATTTTATAATTACGGAGCTATGTGTGTAGCGATCCCTGGATGGACTTTGGGAACCCTGGTGGGCGGTATTTCAGGAAGCCTTCTTCCGGATTTTATGCTCAGTGCACTGAGCGTGGCTATTTACGGAATGTTCCTGGCGATCATCATTCCACCATCCAAGAAGAGCAAATCTGTTCTTGGTGTTGTTGTGGCTTCCATGGCAGTCAGCACTATCTTTGCGGTGATTCCTGTGCTGAAGCAGGTATCTTCCGGATTTATGATCATCATTACAACACTGCTGGTTGCAGGTCTGGCAGCTTATTTCTGCCCGGTGGAAGAGAAGGAGGAAGCATCTCATGAGTCATAATGTATATCTCTATATCCTGGTGATGGCAACAGTCACCTACCTGATCCGTATGCTGCCCCTTGCTCTTGCAAAAAATGAGATCAGAAGCCCGTTTATCAAGTCCTTTCTGTACTATGTACCATACGCCTGTCTGGCAGCAATGACCTTCCCGGCTATCCTCAAAGCCACAGACAGCATCATTTCCGGCGCAGCAGGCTTCTTCGTAGCCCTTATCGCAGCATATAAGGAAAAGAGCCTGATCACAGTGGCACTGCTGGCATGTGCGGCAGTGTTTATTGTGGAGCGGGTGCTGGTATTTATCTGAATATCTGATTTAAGATAAATAAAATGGATGGGGCGCAAATTGCGATTCCCATCCATTAACCTGAATTATACCAGTTATCCAAAGATTTTACTCATTATAATTTGATAAAATCAAGGGACGGGGAATTTACCCTTGCACCAGAATTTAAAATTTCAAGTCAGCCAATAAACAATACACGATATAAAGGATCTATTGCAATTAGTTTAAGAGAACAAAATAATAGAATTTGTATATGACAAATTTCGATATTTATCTAAAAAAGTGAAACAAATAAATGTTGTGTCTGAAAATAATTGCATGTATAATAAAAATATAGATATAATATCCTGCTTCAGGAAAACAATTACAAAGATACAGGATAAGTATCCGGGACACAGCAATTAAGAAGAACGAATTATAAACCGGGAAAATCTTTTCTGAGGAAATGTGGGAAATATAGTTGTATCGGTTGTAAGCGGGACAGTAACAGGAATTAGTGAATATAAAGAGAGTAGAAACCTGAAAAGTGCAATACTTAATGGGGTTTTTGATGGAGTGGCTAGCGCAGCGCCAGGTTTTAGTGATGGGTATTTGCAATTTAAAAGAGGCAGTTATGCGAAGGTCATAAGAGGAATAAAGGATTTAAATTTCACCCCAATCAAATCAATTCCCTTATATGTACAGGCACAAAAATATTCTCAAAAAAATGTTAATACATTGATAAAGTCAAATGCGAAATCCTATGTTAAAGATTATTTTAAGGGAAAAACAAGAGAATATGTATTTTCGAAAGGTAGGTTGATAGGAGGTGGTTGTGAAGGTGGTGCAGGAAAAGAGACAAGAAGATTTCTTATTTATGAAAAAAATGGAGTACTTAATTTGGTATATATATAAAGTATATTCTATAAATGGGGAATATAGATAACAAAGAGGTAAGACTACTATGGTGTTTTCTATTGAATACATAAACATTCCAACATTAATAGCAATAATAGTTATTGCATATCTCATGGATGATGTATTTCTTTTTATGAAGTTGGGCAATGATACTACAAAACAGCTTATGGCAACTGCAGTAGGGTGTATAATTGCTGTTCGAAAGTTTGGATCTCTCAGATTTGAACCATTTGCGAACCGGTTTGGGGAAGAGAATCCTTTGTATGCGATGGGATTTATGCGGGAAAAATCTCAGAAATCCAAATGGGCTACATATCAGAGAGGAATTTTTTTCTGGCAGGCGGTTACGCTGGTACTTGCAATTATGTCCAAAATTGCATTTATATTGTCACAGCGGTTGGTGTTCAGCGATTTTGAAATTGTAGCTGTGTATATGTGCAGTTTTTTACGTATTTCCTGTGTCTCTTTTGTTGTAATCTTGGTTGGCTATGTAGTTACATGGAGTTATTATATGGTAACCTATCACCGAAGCTTCCGATATTACGCAGGCAGGGATAAAGTCTGGAAGCCATTCAGCTTTGTGGGTCAGGATCATTATTATGTCTGGCCGAATGAGTTGAAGGTTTTACCACGGACTTGTGCAAGTACATATCCATATGAAGAAGATGGCAATGTAAAAGAAAATATAAAGAACTTCTGTGTATCAGATGGCTATGAAAAAGCGTGTGAATTCAATTTTTCAGATCAGGGAAATGCTGTTTTTTATAAAAAAGCAGGAGCGTCAGAAATCCATATATTGTCCGTGATCGAAACAGAAACCTTGAAAGACGAGCATACAAAACAGCTGAATGATTTTTTCGGGGAATTCTGGAGGGATAATATTGGAAAAGAAGAGGAAAAACAGCCAATATACTTTACATTTGTAATTTTCTGCAGAAGAACAGATTCACTGCTTGCAAAACAGATTCTGGAAGAGGCAAATGGGCTGCTCATGTACAGGAACCGCTACCGCCTGGGGGCGATATTCAATGAAAAAAGCGGCGAATTAAACATTAAACAGGTATCCCCCAAGTCGCACTACAAAAATATCTACCGCAAAATGTCCGGAGAACTGAGACGCTTTGCAGGGGGAGATACAGAAATATAACAGAGGTATAATATGTCAGGAGGGAGCTCCGAAAAAGCTCCCTCCATTTTCATTTATTCACCTAAAAACCCAAGATCAATTTCCCCATCAAACACCGTAGTTGCCGGACCGGTCATGTAGACGAGGTTTTCGTCTCTTTCCCAGGAGATGTTTAAGTCTCCACCAAGGAGCTGTACGGTTACCGGTTTGCTGCCGTTAACTTTGTCGTTGAGGATGGAAGCTACCGTAACTGCGCAGGCACCTGTACCGCAGGCCAGTGTCTCACCGGAGCCACGCTCCCAGACACGCATCTTCACAGTATTGCGGTCGATCAGCTGGACAAATTCCGTGTTGACCCTGTCAGGGAAGCATACGTGATTCTCAAAAGAAGGGCCGATTTTTTCCAGATCAAGGCTGTCTACATCATCTACATAAATGATCGCATGAGGATTACCCATGGAAACAGCAGTCATGCGGTATTCTTTTCCATCCACAGTGATAGGCGCATTGATGACCTGTTCAGTCTCAGCAACGACAGGGATCTCTTTTGCAGTAAGGATCGGGGAGCCCATGTTGACTTTTACCATGGAAGCCTTGCCGTCGCGGATGGTGAGATCTACATATTTAATACCGCTTCTTGTGGCAATGCTTAAGGATGTCTTGTCCACAATACCGTGATCGTAGACATATTTGGCAACGCAGCGGATTCCGTTTCCGCACATTGCACCCTGGGAACCATCCAGGTTGTACATATCCATCTCGCAGTCTGCGATCTCGGACGGGCGGATCAGGATCAGACCGTCGGAACCGATGCCAAAGTGGCGGTCGCTGACAAATTTCGCTACAGCTGACGGATCCTTGACAGTCTCCTCAAAACAGTTTACATATACATAATCGTTTCCAATGCCGTGCATTTTCGTGAATTTCATAATAATAACCTCCTTATTCCAGACTATTATACTTGGTTTTTCCGCAGGAGCACAAGCCCTTACTGTAAAAACATTCCGGGAATATTGGCCGGCTGCGGAGTGAACAGTGTTTCAATTTCTTCCTCTGGTATTATAGTATACTGGATAATTGTTATCGAAAAGTGAATTTTACCATGGATTGGAAAGAAAAAATCCTGGATATAGGTTTTCGGTGCTTGCATTTTATTGAAAACATGGTATCATAAAACAAAGCAATATGCATAACATTGCATAATTATGCTGTGCATCGCGAAATGTGCTGCTTTGGCTTTGTAAGAAAGCAGCCCCTTTCGCGATGTACACAAAATTCAGGAGGAAGAAAAAAATGAAGAGAAAATTAATGGCACTTGCACTTGCAGCAGCTATGACAGTATCCATGACATCCGTTGTTTTTGCAGCAGATGAGATTAAAAGTGCAGATGATCTGGAAGGTAAGAAGATCGGTGTTCAGCTTGGAACAACAGGTGATACACTTGCAACAGACATCAAGGATGCAACAGTAGAGAGATACAATAAAGGAAACGATGCAGTTCTTGCTCTGAAACAGGGTAAAGTTGACTGTGTAGTGATCGACAGCGAGCCGGCTAAGAAATTTGTTGAGAAAAACGACGACCTTGATATCATTGAGGATGTTTTTGACAAAGAGGAGTATGCAATCTGTCTTTCCAAAGACAATGCAGATCTGACGAAAGAGTTCAATGAAGCACTGAAGGAACTGAAGGATGAGGGAACACTGGATTCCATCAGAGATAACTACATCGGTGATGACGCTGGTAAGACACCATATGAGTCTCCGAAGGATGCAGATCATTCCAAGGGAACTCTTACAATGGCAACTAACGCAACATTCCAGCCATACGAATACTATGACGGAGATAATATCGTAGGTATTGACGCTGATATCGCTCAGGCTGTCTGCGATAAACTTGGATATGAGCTGAAGATCGAGGATATGGAGTTTGACGCCATCGTAAATGCGGTTAAATCCGGAAAAGCAGATTTCGGTGCAGCAGGAATGACTGTAACAGAAGACCGTAAGAAGAGCGTTGATTTCACAGATCCATACACAACAGCAGAACAGGTTATCATTGTACAGAAATAAAGAGATTTTTCTGACAGAAAATTATAAGAACTGAATTCAGGTTCCGGATATCCGGGGGCATTTCCGGAGTCTGGAACCTGTAATTTTGGAAAGGGTGGAAATTTTGAGTCTTATTGAACAGTTTCAGTTTAACTTTCTGGACGACAATCGCTGGCAGTTCATTGTATCCGGTCTGAAAAACACCATCATAATCACATTCTTTGCGGTTCTGCTTGGTATTTTCCTTGGATTTGTGATCGCCATTGTCCGTTCCACACATGATAAAACAGGTAAGCTTAAGATCCTCAATGCAATTTGCAGAGTTTACCTGACAGTGATCCGCGGTACACCAACCATGGTACAGCTGCTGATCGTTTACTATGTTATTTTTGCAACTGTAGATCCAGGTAAGATCGTAGTTGCTATTATTGCATTCGGTATGAACTCCGCTGCATACGTAGCTGAGATCGTCCGTTCCGGTATCATGTCCATTGACCAGGGACAGTTTGAGGCAGGCCGAAGCCTGGGCCTTAATTATACACAGACTATGACGAAGATCATTCTTCCGCAGGCAGTCAAAAATATTCTTCCTGCACTTGGAAATGAGCTGATCGTTCTCTTAAAAGAGACATCCATCAGTGGTTACATCGGTCTTACAGATCTGACCCGTGGCGGTGATATTATCCGAAGCCAGACATACAGCGCACTTTTTCCATTGCTGGCAGTAGCAGCGATCTATCTTGTGATCGTTTGCTTCCTTACCTACCTTGTAGGAAAACTTGAGAGGAGGCTGAGAACCAATGAGCGTAAGTAATGAAGTACTTCTTGATGTGCAGGGACTTGAAAAGGCCTATGGCGGTAATCAGGTTCTCAACGGAATTACCACACAGATCCGCAGGGGTGAAGTAGTAGCCATCATCGGACCATCCGGCTGCGGTAAATCCACATTCCTCCGTTCCCTGAATCTTCTGGAGGAGCCTACCGGGGGAAAAATCCTCTTCGAAGGAACAGACATCACAGATCCGAAGGTGGATATCAACCGTCACCGTCAGAAGATCGGAATGGTGTTCCAGCAGTTTAACCTGTTCCCTCACAAGACTGTAAAAGAGAACATTATGCTTGCGCCGGTAACTCTGAAGCTGATGAGCAAAGAAGAGGCAGAGAAAACAGCTCTGGAGCTTCTGAAGCGTGTCGGTCTTCCGGATAAGGCAGATTCCTATCCGGATATGCTTTCCGGCGGTCAGAAGCAGCGTATTGCCATTGCAAGATCCCTGGCTATGAATCCGGATGTGATGCTTTTTGATGAGCCAACATCTGCCCTTGACCCGGAGATGGTCGGTGAGGTTCTGGAACTGATGCAGGAGCTTGCAAAATCCGGCATGACCATGGTAGTGGTAACACATGAGATGGGATTTGCCCGTGAAGTGGCAACAAGAGTTCTTTTTATCGATGAAGGGAAGATCCAGGAGGAGAATTCTCCGAAAGAGTTTTTTGCAAATCCAAAGAACAAACGACTTCGTGAGTTCCTTTCAAAAACATTATAAAAAAATCCAAAAGCCGGTGCTTTTCGTGAACTGTATTGTATGCAGAACGGAAAATATCGGCTTTTTTTGTAGTACAGTATATGGTATAATGATGCTATTATTCGCAGGCAATATTCTG
Source organism: Blautia sp. HA8986 (assembly GCF_056504635.1). Taxonomy (NCBI): domain Bacteria; kingdom Bacillati; phylum Bacillota; class Clostridia; order Lachnospirales; family Lachnospiraceae; genus Blautia; species Blautia sp. HA8986. The sequence goes on along the minus strand of NZ_JBWLUQ010000001.1, from coordinate 2,082,948 downwards.
CGGAGTTTTTATGTAGGAGAAGGTCACAGAAACTCCGGGAATCAAGTTTGCTTTGCGAAGAGTGCTGCTGGTCACGGAGTGAACAGCAGCGATTAAAATATGGGATTGTATTTTACAAAATTTGGGTGTAAACAGCAAAAAATATAAAAGGGGGAAATAAAAATATGGTTATTTACGCAGGAAAAGATTATCAGGATGTAAGCAGAAAGGCAGCCAATATTATGTCTGCACAGATTATCATGAAACCAGATGCAGTTCTCGGTCTGGCTACAGGTTCCACGCCGGTAGGCATGTATGCACAGCTGGCAGAATGGTACAGAAAAGGGGATCTGGATTTTTCAAAGGTGACAACTGTGAATCTGGATGAATATAAGGGACTTTCAGGAGACAATGACCAGAGCTACCGCTATTTTATGAACAGGAACCTTTTTGACCATGTAAATATTGACAAGGCAAGAACTTTTGTGCCGGATGGTCTGGAAGAAGACAGTGAGAAGGCGTGCGCACAATACAATGAGGTTATCCATGAAACCGGTGGCGTGGACATGCAGCTTCTGGGAATCGGGGGAAACGGACATATCGGCTTCAATGAGCCAGGATCGGCTTTTGAGAAAGAAACCCATTGTGTGGATCTGACAGAAAGTACCATCAGGGCGAATGCCAGATTTTTTGACAGCATGGATGAGGTTCCGAAACAGGCATATACCATGGGAATCAAGAACATCATGGCCGCAAAAAAAATTCTTCTCATAGCCACAGGAGCGGGTAAGGCAGAAGCATTGTATAATTCATTGTATGGACCTATTACGCCGAATGTGCCTGCGTCTATTCTGCAGCTGCACCCGGATCTTACTGTTGTGGCAGATGAAGAGGCTTTGGGGATTATCAGAGAAAAAGGATTTTTATAAGCACAGAGCATAAGAGAACTGCGGAGAGGGGAATAGAAGAACTATGATCATCAGAAACGGAAATGTTTTTCAGGAGGATGGCACTTATCGGAGAATGGATCTCTATGTGGAAAATGGAAGAATCGTTGACTGCGGGACAGAGGTTTCGGAAAAAGAAGAAATTGATGCGGCCGGGTTAAAGGTACTGCCGGGACTTGTTGATATTCACAGCCATGGTGCAGTCGGGCATGATTTTTCAGATGCAGATGCCACTGGTCTGAAAGAAATTCTCAGGTATGAAAAATCCCAGGGTATTACATCTTACTGTCCTACTTCCATGACGCTGCCTATTGATATGCTGATACGGATATTTGCTTCCGCAGATGCAGTGAAACCGGATGCGGATTGTGCTCGAATCGTCGGACTGAACATGGAAGGACCTTTTCTTGATCCGGTAAAAAAAGGTGCACACGTTGAAAAATATATCCGAAAACCGGATATTGATTTTTTCAGGGAGTGCCAGAAAGCATCCGGCGGCAGGATACGTGTTGTTACCGTGGCACCGAATATGGAGGGGGCAGAGACGTTTATCCGGGAGTTGAAGGATGATGTAGTGATCTCCATAGGTCATACAGATGCTGATTATGACTGTGCAGCTTCTGCCATGAAGAGCGGTGCTCATCATGTGACCCATCTTTACAATGCAATGAATGATATGGGACATCGTGCACCGGGTGTAGTCTGTGCGGCTGCTGATGATCCGGAATGTATGGTTGAGATGATCGGCGATGGTATTCATATTGATCCGGCAGTAGTACGTAATACATTTCGTATGTTTGGAGAAGAACGTATAGTATTGATCAGTGATTCCATGATGGCTGCAGGAATGGCAAATGGATTTTATGAGCTTGGCGGACAGAAGGTGACTGTGAAGGACAGGAAGGCAGTGCTGGAGGACGGAACCATTGCCGGCTCTGCTACCAGTCTGTATGAATGTATGAGATGTGTGATCGCAATGGGAGTGCCGGAGCGGGCAGCAGTGTTTGCGGCAACCAGGAATCCAGCCAGAAGTATTGGAATATATGATGAAGTGGGATCTCTTGTACCGGGAAAGAAGGCAGATATTGTGCTTGCAGATGAAAAACTTAATATTGTAAAAGTGATATAGAGTGTCAGAGTGAAGCAGGATTTTTTTAAGAGTGAAATATGAATGTCCGGTGGAAACCGGAAATAAAAAGGATGGCAGCATTTTCCGTATTATTGTATACCGGAAAATGAATGCCATCCTTTTTGCATGCAGCTGACAGACTGCTGAAAACGAAAATTATCCGTTTTTTTCGTCTTCGGATTTCTGTGCTGCCTTCATTTCGTTGTAGCAGTATTTGATGATTGACTTTCTGGTTATGATTCCGATAAAAGAACCCTGGTCATCTACAACCGGAACAAAGTTCTGATTAATAGCGCGGTCCAGAAGATCTTCCATATTGGAGTCTGCGTGCACCGGCTTATAGGTTGCACGGCGTGGAATCGCCATAACAGGAACTCCTTCAGTCTCTTTGATATCATGGATATCAGCGTGGCGCATTCCCCACAGAAGATCGCCCTCTGAGATTGTTCCAAGATATTTACCGTCCATGGTAAGAATCGGGATGCAGGAGTATTTGCGATGCTCCATTTTTTCCAGGGTCTGGCGAAGTGTTTCATCTTCGAAGATGTAGGCAACTTCGCTTTTGGGAATCAGAAAAAACAGAATGTTCACGTTATCACCTCATTTCTCTGAGCTGTTTTACAGAAGCTGAAGTCCGTGTGCCTCAGCAGCATCTGTGATCTCTTTTGGCCAGAGAGATACATGAACTTCACCGATGTGTGCCTTGCGAAGGAAAAACATGCAGATTCTGGACTGGCCGATTCCGCCGCCGATGGTGTATGGAAGTTCCCTGTTAAGGATTGCTTTCTGGAAAGGAAGCTCTCTTCTGTCATTGCAGCCTGCTTCTGTGAGCTGACGGTCAAGTGCGTCCTCATCAACACGGATTCCCATGGAGGAAAGCTCCAGGGCAATATCAAGTACAGGATAATATACCAGGATATCGCCGTTCAGTTCCCAGTCATCGTAGTCCGGGGCACGTCCGTCGTGACGCTCTCCGTTTGTGAGAGTTTTGCCGACTTTCATAAGGAATACAGCACCTTTTTCACGGGTGATCCTGTATTCGCGTTCCTTCGGTGTGCAGTCCGGATACATATCAAGAAGTTCCTGGGTTGTGATAAAGAAAATATCTTTCGGAAGGATCTCTTCGATGTAATCGTACTGTACTGCCATGTATTTCTCAGTTTTACGAAGGACGCTGTAGATATTGCGTACAGTTTCCTTAAGGGTTTCTACGGAACGCTCTTCCCTGGAGATGATCTTCTCCCAGTCCCACTGATCTACATAAACAGAGTGGATATTGTCAAGATCTTCATCGCGGCGGATTGCTACCATATCTGTGTAAAGTCCTTCTCCGTGAGAAAAACCGTATTTCTTCAGTGCGTAGCGTTTCCACTTGGCCAGGGAGTGTACGATTTCAGCGTTGCTGTCTTCGATAGCTTTGATATCAAAACTTACAGGACGCTCCACACCATTCAGGTTATCGTTAAGACCGGATTCCGGTGCTACGAAAGTCGGTGCGGATACCCGGAGAAGATTGAGCTTCTGGGAGAGTGTCTGCTGAAAGAAATCTTTTACAGTTTTGATCGCAATCTGTGTATCATGGAGGTTCAGGTCTGCATGATAGGTTGCGGGGATTGTGATTGTATTCATTATCGGTCCTCCTGATGATTTTTTTGCTTGTTTGCTCTGTGTGGTATTATAGCAGAAAATGGGGGGAGTGGCAATAAGGGGAGAGGGAAGTCTGGCTTTGAATTCAGGAAAAATACTGGGTATTAAAGGTCTGGTGTGATATACTGGAAAAAAGAGAATTATTTTAAAATGTCTGTTCTGACAGACCGAATGGAGGTTGTTTATGGCTGAGAAATGTCAGATTTGCGGAGGAAAGGTTATAAATGGAAGGTGTTCATTGTGTGGGATGCCTTATAGAAATGATGAAATACTGTATCACCTTAATGAGCCTAGGGAAGTACATTATAAGCACGCTTCAGCTAAAGTGCGTGATCTGATGCGGCAGTATGAGCAGCCTGGGAGCAAAACAGTGCAGCGTGGTGGAAGAGAAAACCGGAATACGAACGGGAATCGAAATACAGGAAATGTGGACAGGCAGAACAGCAGAAGCGGAAATATCAGCCGGAAATCCGGCGGGAAAGGCTGGATCATATGGCTGATCATCGGTCTGCTTTGTGCAATTCCGGGATTGCTGGATACTATTATGGACTGGATCGGAACAAATTTGTAAGAATATTTCCGCAGTGAGATCAGGTAGTACTAAGAGTCTGTATTTTCTTGTATACAGAAATACCCCCTTTTCTTTTCATGCCAGCTGTGGTATACTCATGCCTAGCACAATATATAGAGAAAAAACAAGATATAGAGAACTATAATACTATATATAGTATCGGGAGAGATGAGTCATGATATATGTGATTAAGAAAGATGGGACAAGAGAGGAGTTCAATCCTCTGAAGATCGTGGCTGCCGTGAATAAGTCAGCAGAGCGTATACTTTATACTTTTTCAGATGAGGAGAAGGATTTTATCTGCAGATTTGCCCAGGAGCATGCAGATTCCCTTGGAAAAAATGAGATCGAGATCCAGGAGATGCACAATATCGTAGAGGGTGCCCTGGAGCGTGTGAACCCGGCTGTAGCCAAGAGCTATCGCGATTACCGTAATTATAAGCTGGATTTCATTCATATGATGGATGACGTCTATACCAAGAGTCAGGCAATCCGTTACATTGGAGACAAGAGTAATGCCAATACAGACAGTGCACTTGTAGCTACCAAGAGAAGTCTGATCTTTAATGAGCTGAACAAGGAGCTTTACCGTAAATTCTTTATGAACCGCAACGAGCTTCAGGCATGTAAGGATGGCTATATTTATATTCATGATCAGTCAGCACGTCTGGATACCATGAACTGCTGTCTCTTTGATGTAGCTGCTGTTCTGCGCGGTGGTTTTGAGATGGGTAATGTATGGTATAACGAGCCTAAGACTCTGGATACTGCTTTTGATGTTATGGGTGATATTATCCTCAGTACAGCAGCACAGCAGTACGGTGGATTTACAGTGCCGGAGGTAGATAAGATCCTTGCGCCATATGCCAAGAAGAGCTATGATAAATATATTTCCGAATTTATGAAATACTCCGATGAGAGCTGGAAGGGCCGCGAGGAGAAAGCAATAGAGTATGCTCTTGATAAAGTACGAAGAGAGTACGACCAGGGATGGCAGGGAATTGAGTACAAGCTGAATACGGTTGGTTCTTCCAGAGGCGATTATCCGTTTGTTACAGTGACTTTGGGACTGGGGACTGAGCAGTTTGAGAAGATGTGTACTGTTTCTCTCCTGAAAGTCCATCAGGGCGGACAGGGTAAGACAGGTCATAAGAAGCCGGTGCTTTTCCCTAAGATCGTGTTCCTTTATGACAAGGAGATCCATGGCCCTGGAAAATGCTGTGAGGATATTTTTGAGGCTGGTGTGGAGTGTTCCTCCAAGACCATGTATCCGGACTGGCTTTCCATGTCAGGTGCAGGCTACATCTCCAGTATGTACAAGAAATATAAGAAAGTTATCAGCCCCATGGGATGCCGTGCTTTCTTAAGTCCATGGTATGAGCGCGGAGGAATGGAGCCGGCTGATGAGAATGATACACCTGTTTTTGTAGGACGTTTTAACATTGGTGCAGTGAGTCTTCATCTGCCTATGATCCTTGCGAAAGCCAGAGCAGAGAGCAGAGATTTTTACGAGGTTCTGGATTTCTATCTTGAGATGATCCGTAACCTGCATATCCGCACTTATGAATACCTGGGACAGATGCGTGCTTCTACAAATCCGCTTGCATATTGCGAGGGTGGTTTCTATGGCGGACATCTGAAACCAAATGAAAAAATCGGTAAGATCCTGAAGCCAATGACAGCTTCCTTCGGTATTACAGCACTGAATGAGCTGCAGGAGCTTTACAATGGCAAATCTATCGCAGAAGATGGTGAGTTTGCTCTGGAAGTTCTGAGATATATCAATAACAAGGTAAACGAGTATAAGAAAGAGGACGGTTATCTTTATGCGATCTACGGAACTCCGGCAGAGAGTCTTTGCGGCCTGCAGGTAGAGCAGTTCCGTAAGATGTACGGAATTATCGAAGGCGTTTCCGACAGACCGTATGTGAGCAACAGTTTCCATTGTCATGTAACTGAGGATGTGACTCCCATCGAGAAGCAGGATCTTGAGGGACGTTTCTGGGAGCTTTGCAATGGCGGTAAGATTCAGTATGTACGTTATCCGATCGGATATAATAAAGAAGCGATCCGTACCCTGATCCGCAGAGCCATGGATCTGGGATATTATGAGGGAGTAAATCTTTCTCTTGCATACTGTGACGACTGTGGTCACGAGGAGCTTGAGATGGACGTATGCCCTGTATGCGGTTCCAGAAACCTGACTAAGATCGATCGTATGAACGGATATCTTTCCTACAGCCGTGTGCATGGTGATACACGTCTGAATGAGGCGAAGATGGCGGAGATCGCTGAAAGAAAATCTATGTAATATACAGGTCGGTCACAGAGGCGGTTGTGTTTGTGCTTTATTCAATAATAATATAAAAAATCCCATGCGCTGATCAAGGATTTACTCTTGATCCGGGCATGGGATTTTTTTATATTCAGAGATTTATTTAATGATAGTTCCTGTCTTCTCGCAGTAACCATCTTTTGCATGGGCCATATCTGTGATGATGGTACGACGTCCGTTTCCTTTCTCAACGAAGGAAACGCCTGCTTCGATCTTAGGAAGCATGGAACCAGGTGCGAACTGGTTGTCTGCAATATATTTCTTCGCATCATCTGTGGAGATAGTATCCAGATAGGACTCATGATCTGTCTCATGGTCAAGGCTTACTTTCTCAACACTTGTGAGGATCATCAGGGTATCTGCATTCAGCTCCTCGGCAAGAAGTCCGGCTGCCCGGTCTTTCTCGATGATGGCACTGGCACCGTTCAGCTGTGCGCCCTGCTCAAGAACCGGGATTCCGCCGCCGCCTGCTGCGATAACGATCTGCTCAGCCTGGGAAAGAACCTTCACTGTTTCGATTTCAACGATCTTCTGCGGCTTCGGTGCTGCAAGGATTCGTCTGTACTGGCCGTCGCCAACTTTTGTAACAAAGTTACCTTTCTCTTCTTCGGCCTCAGCTTCTTCAGCGTTGAGAACACGACCGATGACCTTCTCAGGTTCAGCAAAAGCCTCATCATATGGATCGATGACAACCTGTGTAAGAACTGTGCTTACCGGCTTGAAAATTCCTCTGGAAATCAGTTCCGCACGAATGGCGTTCTGAAGGTCATAGCCGATGTAACCCTGGCTCATGGCAGAGCAGACAGACATTGGTGCAAATGTATAATCAGGATGCGCCTTGCCGAATTCATTCATTGCGGTGTGGATCATCCCTACCTGCGGACCGTTGCTGTGGGAAATTACCACGCGGGTTCCTTCTTCTACCAGGTCTGCGATCGCTTTTGCTGCGAGACGTGTGGCTGTTTTCTGCTCAGGGAGTGTGGTACCAAGTGCTCGGTGGCCTAATGCAACTACTACGGTTTTTTCGCTCATAGGAAATACCTCATTTCTCTTTAAAATTAAACTGCTGCGGAACAAGCCGCGATCAGGTCGGGACAAAAGATTTTCTGCCCTGACATTATTATATTTATTATAAAAGACCCATGTGGGAAATGCAATACAATTTTAACTGATAAACTGTGAAGCAGCTATTCGGTGTAGAGCTATGTGGCGAATGCGGAGTGTGAATATAAGCCTGACTGCAAACAGGCTGTATGTCAGACTGTAATGTGGGACAAAGGAAAAACCGTCTGATTTCTCAGACGGCTCATTTCCTACTATTTTTTTGAGGGGGGAGATAGAGAGTGGTTTTTCATCTATCCAAGTTCTATTATATAGATGAAATATGTTTAAATTATGTCGGCATTCTAAAAGAAATCGAAAATTTATAAAGAAAGTTTAAACAAACTTTATATTTTTTATATGCAGTTGCACGATATCAGAGAATGTGTTACATTAAAGAGGTCTTATTTCCGCGTTCTGCGGGAAACATTCACGCATCAGTTCGATGCAAAAATTCACTGTATTTAGAAATTAACAGAATCACCGGCGGTTATGCACCGATTTTTCAGGGAGGGATGCCTTTGTCTGTGGAAAAGTAAGCTGTGATATGGAAACTATGTGTAAAAATGATATGAGGATTGTGAAAACTGTATAAATCGGAGCAATCCGCAGATATCATGCTGTGAAACAGAGATGGGAGAATTTCGATGAAAAACAGAATATGGAGACAGATACGAAGAATCGGGATCGCCGCTGCCGCTGCAGGGGCTGTATTAGGTGCAGGATTCCAGCCGGAAACTGTAAAAAGTGCAGATCTGACAGATGTAAATATTTCAATTGGTCAGATTGGAAGCTGGACAGACAGAGAGAATGGAAAAGCAGAACTACAGATTCGGGTGGAACGACTCAGAGGCTGGCTGGAGCAGAGAGAAGCCATGAAAGATATGGAGAGTACTGACAAGGAGCAGGAAGACGAGGAACGTACCGATCAGGATCAGGAAAGGGAGGAAGAATATGAGTACGTGGAGGAGCTGGCATCCGGGGAAACAGTACAGCAGGAGAATGAAGAGCAGGAGGAAACGGGTGCGAGCCCACAGGAGGGAGAAGCGGCCGGCGGAGAAGCTGTAGAAAAAACAGAGTATGCAGAACCATCAGAAGGAGGAATCCCTGCCATAGCCCCGGAAGATACTGCAGTTTCAGAAGAAATTCCAGCTCTGGAGGCGGCGCAGAAGAAACTGACACTTGTCACATACATCTCAGAATATTTTTTTGCGGAAATCTCGGAGCTTCCGGGAGATATATCTGTTACACCAATTACCATAAAGAATCAAAAGGGAAAAAATACAGAGATCATGAAACTGGAATATAAGATAGACACGGAAAATATGCCGGAAGAAGCTCTTTCTCTGCGCATTCCACTGACTTTGCGGGAAGAATACCGTTATCCGGCAGAGGCATCCGGTTACAGCCTTGTTCAGGATGAACCTCTGAAAAAAGACCGAAACGGTGCTGGAACCTTTCTTCTTATGGAAGAAAATGAGGAGACACAGATACTGGCAGAAGGAATTTCACCATCGCTGGATGTGGAAGCTGCTCAGGCAGATATGAATGTGGCGGTGGCCTCCGAAACGAAAGAAATGAAAGCCGGAAAGACTATCCGATACAGGATCGACCTGACTAATACAGGAAAACTGGATCTTACAGATGTTCATCTTACCAGTACGTTTTCCTGTCCGAAGATTATTCAGCGGTGGGAGAACAAGGAGGGTTCAAATTCTGGAAATTTCCGGACAGAAGGGGACAAGGCAGAGATCTTTACATTAAAGGCTGGTGAAAGCAGAGCTCTGTACGTTCTGGCTCCGCTGGAAAATGAGCAGGAGAAACCTCTGGAGCATAAAATAGAAGCAACTGCCACCATAAAAGAAAAACCGGATGCAGCCATTACAAGAACTGTATCGGTTACAGATGAACTACAGGCACTGAAAGCTGATTTTACGGTAAAGAAAACAGCAGATAAAGAAAAAGCGGAACCTGGAGAAATGGTAACTTATCAGATCTGCATTGTCAACACAGGAGAAAAAACACTTCATTCAGTTGTAGGAACCGAGCGTTTTCAGGCAGAAGGAATCCAGGCTCAGTTTGTGGAGCAGGAAGGTATTACATTGAACCGCACAAAAACGAAAGCTCTGATTCCGCAGATCGCTCCGGGAGAAGCAGTTTCCCTCCAGGCAGTTGTAAAGATCCCGGAGAAATCTGTGAATCAGAAGCTTCTGAATCAGGTAACAGTCACAAGCCAGGAAACAGGAGAGCGGGTTGTTGAAGCATCTGCGCAGATCACAGTAGAAGGAGGGGCTGTAACAGCAGCACCAACAGAGCAGCAGGAACAGTCACAACTGGAAAGATATTCAGAAGAACAAAATCATGCAGCAGTTCAGAATGAATCCCAGGTCAGAAGTGTGTCTTCTCATCCAAAGACCGGCGATAATACGAGGACAGAGTTTTTTACCCTGTTGTTACTTGCAGCGGGAATTACCATACTTGGCGGATTCTGGCTTCACAGAAAGTATCGGGACATGCCATGGACAAGCCATTTCCAGGGAAAGAAACGTTGAAAACAGGGGGGAGGTGTGCTATTCTATATGGTATGTATATAAATCAAAAACCAGCATGTCTTCCCGCTTTCCGCTGTCACAGAAACAGGCAGAAAAAGGGGGAAATGGAGGAGAAGAAATGAAACTTTTATCCTTATTGGAACATCTTGAATACAAATGCCTTCAGGGGAATACAGAGCAGGAGGTAACCTCTGTTGTATATGATTCCCGCAAGGTGGAAGAAGGAAGCCTTTTTATCTGCATCAGAGGTGCTGTGGTGGACGGCCATAAATTCGTACCGGATGTAATTGCCAAAGGAGCCAAAACCCTTATCGTGGAGGAACCGGTAGAAGCTCCTGCTGATGTGACTGTGATCCAGGTAGAGGACACACGTTATGCAATGGCATTTATTTCCGCTGCATGGTTCGGACATCCGGCCCGAAAGCTGAAAACCATCGGAATCACCGGAACCAAGGGAAAAACAACCACAACATACATGGTGAAATCCATTCTTGAGAATGCAGGATATAAGGTTGGCCTGATCGGAACTATCGAGGCGATCATCGGTGAGAAACATATTCCGGCAGCTAACACAACACCGGAATCCTACATGGTGCAGAAATATTTTCATGATATGGTAGAAGCAGGCTGCGATGCTGTTGTTATGGAGGTATCTTCACAGGGACTGATGCTTCACAGAACACAGGGATTTATCTTTGATTTCGGTATTTTTACCAATATCGAGCCAGACCATATCGGACCGAATGAGCATAAGGATTTTGATGATTATCTTCACTGTAAATCCATGCTTCTCAAACAATGTAAGGTGGGCATCGTGAACAGAGATGATGAGCATTTTGAGAAGATCATCGAAGGACATACCTGCGAACTTGAAACATACGGCTTTTCCGAAAAAGCAGATCTTTGCGCTGAGGATGCGAAACTTGTAGGAAGAAAGGGATATCTGGGAATTTCCTACCATGTAAAAGGCCTTCTCGACTTCCCAGTAGAGATCGACATTCCAGGTAAGTTCAGTATCTACAATTCCCTGACAGCTATTGCAATCTGCCGTCATTTCAGGGTATCTGAGGAGAACATCGTCAAAGCTCTCAAGGTAGCCAGGGTCAAAGGGCGTATCGAGATGATCAAGGTATCTGATGAGTTTACTCTGATGATCGATTATGCCCACAATGCAATGGCACTTGAGAGCCTTCTTGGCACATTGAAAGAATATAATCCTCACAGACTGGTATGCCTGTTCGGCTGCGGAGGAAACCGTTCCAAACTCCGTCGTTATGAAATGGGCGAGGTTTCCGGAAAAATGGCAGACCTTACCATCATTACTTCTGATAACCCGAGAGATGAAAAACCGCAGGCTATTATCGACGATATTAAAGTGGGAATGGCCAAGACAGATGGTAAATTTGTGGAGATCCCGGATCGTAAAGAGGCGATCGCCTATGCTATCCATCATGGTGAGCCGGGAGATATCATTGTCCTCGCAGGAAAAGGACACGAAGATTATCAGGAGATCAAGGGCAAAAAATATCCGATGGATGAGCGTGTGCTGATTCAGGAAATTCTGGAAGAAGACAGGAAAGCGTAAACGCATGACCTATGCAGATGTGATCATTGATATTTCTCATGAGAAAGTTGACCGGGATTTTCAGTACCGGATCCCGGATGAACTGGAACAGGAGATAAAGCCGGGCGTTGTTGTCACCGTTCCGTTTGGGAAGGGCAACACGCTTCGGAAAGGTTATGTGATCGGAGTCACAGAAAAAGCCAAATATGATACTTCCAGGATTAAGATGATCCAGAGCGTGTCTACAGATGATGAGACAACAGAATCACGTCTCATCGCCCTGGCTGCCTGGATGAAGGAGACTTATGGTTCAACCATGATCCAGGCTCTTAAAACCGTTCTTCCTGTAAAGGACAAGATACGTGCAAAAGAAAAGCGGCTGATTTTTTTCTGCGGAGAAAGACAGGCTGCGGAAGAGCTACTGGAAGAACTCTCCGGCAGCCGGTTCAGGGCAAGAGAACGTTTCCTCCGGGCGATACTGGAAGCCGGAAGACTGGAATATACTTATGCCTCGAAGGAACTTGGCGCAGGTGCATCGGTTCTTGATTTTTTTGAAAAAAAAGGTATGATCCGCTTAGAGAATCAGGAAATGTACAGGATTCCGAATCAGGCTGATCTTGTAAAAGAAGACTGTGAATTATGTCTGAATGCGGAACAGAATGTGGCAGTTAAGCAGATATTCAGGGAATGGAAGGAACAGGAACCGAGGCCGGTACTTCTTTTCGGAGTTACGGGAAGTGGCAAGACTCAGGTGTACATGCGGCTGATCCAGCAGGTGATACAGGAGGGAAAACAGGCTATTGTCCTGATCCCGGAGATTGCCCTCACCTATCAGACTGTGCGGCGATTTTATGCCATGTTCGGAGATAAGGTGTCAGTCTTAAATTCCAGACTTTCCCAGGGAGAGCGTTACGATCAGTTTAAAAGAGCGAAACGTGGTGAAGTGCAGGTGATGGTAGGGCCAAGATCTGCACTTTTTACACCATTTTCCAATCTGGGACTGATCGTTATTGATGAGGAACATGAGTCTACCTACAAAAGTGAGAATACACCGCGGTACCATGCAAGGGAAACCGCCATCCAGAGGGCCCGGATGGAGCATGCGAATGTGGTGATGGGATCAGCTACACCATCACTTTCTGCTTACAGCCGTGCAGAAAGCGGGGAGTATCTTCTGGTGAAATTGAATGCCCGTTATGAAGAAAGACCTCTTCCGCAGGTATCAATCGTGGATTTGAGGGAAGAATTAAAGAAAGGAAACCGTTCTGTTCTGAGTACGGAACTGAAAGCTTCTTTAAGTGAAACTCTCCAGAAGAAAGAGCAGGCCATACTTTTTCTCAACAGAAGAGGGTATGCGGGATTTGTTTCCTGCCGTGCCTGCGGCCATGTGATGAAATGTCCGCATTGTGATGTGTCTTTAAGTGAGCATAATGGCCGCCGCCTGATCTGCCATTACTGCGGCTATGAGACGGTGAAGCCACAGGTCTGTCCTTCCTGCGGATCCCCTCACATCGGAGGATTTAAGGCAGGAACTCAGCAGATCGAGAAGGTTCTTGAGAAGGATTTTCCGGAGGCAAGAGTCCTTCGGATGGATTTTGATACCACAAGGACAAAGGACAGCTATGAGAAGATCCTGGCAGCTTTTTCCAGGCATGAAGCAGATATTCTGGTGGGAACCCAGATGATCGTCAAGGGTCATGATTTTCCGGATGTGACGCTGGTTGGTGTGATCGCAGCGGATCTTTCCCTGAATATGGATGATTATCACTGCGGAGAGCGGACATTTCAGCTTCTTACCCAGGCCGTAGGGCGTGCAGGCCGCGGAGTGAAGCCAGGGCATGCGGTGATACAGACTTATCAGCCTGAACACTACAGTATCAGGGCAGCAGCTACCCAGGATTACGCTGAATTTTATAAAGAAGAAATGGGCTACCGGTTGCTTATGGATTATCCGCCCGCAGCACATATGATGACGATTTTTGGCGCCTGCCAGGATGAAGAACTTCTGAAAAAAGCCATGTATTATATAGAAGCTTTTATCTGCAGGGTAAGTCCGAAAGAGGAACTTCACATGATCGGTCCTGCAGCAGCATCTGTGGGAAAAGTGAAGGATGTATACCGCCAGGTGCTCCATCTGAAAAACGTGGACATGGCTTTTCTCACGGCAGTAAGAGAGAAGCTTGAGCAGTATATAGAGATAAATTCCGGTTTCCGGAAAATATACATACAATTTGATATGAGCTGATAAGGCAGGACAGCCGGCAGAAGCTTATCATCTGAAATGAAAAGGAGAAGAAAAAATGGCACTTAGAACAATCAGAGTAGAGGGAGATCCTGTACTGACCAAAAAATCCCGTCCTGTAGAGGAAATGACACCAAAGATCAGTGAGCTGATCACAGACATGCTGGATACCATGTATGATGCAATGGGTGTAGGTCTGGCAGCACCGCAGGTAGGAATCCTGAAACGTATCGTTGTGATCGATGTGGGAGAAGGCCCGATCGTTCTTATTAATCCGGAGATCCTGGAGACAAGTGGTGAGCAGACAGGTGATGAGGGATGCTTAAGTGTTCCGGGAATGGCAGGACAGGTAACGCGTCCGAACTATGTGAAAGTAAAAGCACTTGACGTAAACATGGAAGAAGTGATCTACGAAGGCGAGGAGCTTCTTGCCAGAGCATTCTGCCATGAGATCGACCATCTCGATGGAAAAATGTACACAGAACTTGTAGAGGGAGAACTTCACAAGGTAACTTACGACTACGACGAAGAAGACTAAAGGCGGGATAATATGAAAATTGTTTATATGGGAACTCCGGACTTTGCAGTTGCACCTCTTGCTGCACTGGTAAAGAACGGATATGAGGTTGAGGCTGTGATCACACAGCCGGATAAGCCTAAGGGCAGAGGCAAAACCATGATGTTTACCCCTGTAAAAGAAGAAGCACTGAAACATGACATTCCGGTCCTGCAGCCTGTGAAGGTGCGTGATCCGGAATTTGTGGAAAAACTTGCAAAAATTGCACCGGATATCATTATTGTAGCAGCTTTTGGACAGATCATACCGAAGAGTATTCTGGAGATGCCGAAATTCGGATGTATCAATATCCACGCATCCTTACTTCCGAAATACCGCGGAGCAGCACCGATCCAGCAGGCAGTTATTGACGGGGAAAAAGAATCCGGCGTTACCCTCATGCAGATGGGAACCGGCCTGGATACCGGAGATATGATCTCCAGGATCGTGGTGCCGCTTGCGAAAGATGAGACAGGTGGAAGTCTTTTTGACAAGCTGGCAGAGGCAGGAGCAGAGCTTCTGATTCAGACGCTGCCGACTATTTTTGACGGAACAGCTGTATATGAGAAACAGCCGGAGGAGAGTCCGACACCATATGCAGCTATGATCTCAAAGAAAATGGGACTTCTGGATTTTTCAAAAAGTGCCCGGGAACTGGAACGTCTTGTGCGTGGTTTAAATCCATGGCCAAGTGCATTTACCTTTATCAATGGAAAAACTCTTAAAGTATGGAGGAGTTCCGTTGAGCAGGCAGAGGTTAAAGAGATACCGGGTACCGTTGTGAGCACAGATAAAGATGGTATCCACGTAGCCTGCGGACAGGATGTACTGGTACTTCACGAAGTACAGCTGGAAGGCAAGAAACGTATGGAAGCAGATGCTTTTCTGCGCGGATGTCAGTTGAAACCAGGAGACATGTTTTCAGATTCCAGGGAGTGATGAATAATGTACGGATATGGTTATTATGGATATGGGATGGACCCTACAGTGCTCCTGCTTGTAATCGGAATGATTCTTTCCCTTGCCGCATCTGCAAAACTTAAGAGTACTTTTGCAGTATATAAGAAAGTGAGGAATCATTCCGGGATTACCGGTGCGGAGGCAGCACAGCGGATTCTCCGGGCAGCAGGGATCACAGATGTACAGGTTGTTCCGATAAGAGGAAGCCTGACAGACCATTATGATCCACGGACGAAAACAGTTTCGCTTTCTGAGGATATTTATGGAAGAAACTCTCTGGCAGCAGTTGGCGTGGCAGCACATGAGTGCGGACATGCGATCCAGGATGCAACCAATTATGCACCTTTGAATATCCGTTCTGCGATCGTGCCGGCTGCGAATATCGGCTCACAGCTTTCCTGGCCGCTGTTTATCGCCGGACTGATCTTTTCCATTCATCCGCTGGTTACGCTTGGAATTGCATTGTTTTCACTTGCAGTACTTTTCCAGCTGGTAACTCTTCCGGTTGAGATCAATGCCTCCTCCAGAGCACTTACAATGCTGGAGACTACCGGTATTTTAGGCACTGACGAGAAAAAAGGAGCAAGAAAGGTGCTGACAGCAGCTGCACTTACATATGTGGCAGCTCTTGCATCATCCATTCTTCAGCTTCTGAGACTGATTATCCTTGCAGGAGGTAGAGACCGTGATTAGCAGCGGAGTGAATACAAGAGAACTGATCCTTGAGATCCTGTTACAAATCGAGGAGGAAGGAGAGCACAGCCACATCGCGATCCGCAATGCTCTTTCCAAATACCAGTTTCTTCCGAAACAGGAGAGAAGCTTTATTACGAGAGTGTGTGAGGGAACTCTGGAATATCGGATTTATATTGATTATGTGATCGATTCTTTTTCCAAGGTTTCCGTAAATAAAATGAAACCGCAGATCAGGGAGATCCTCCGAAGCGGTGTTTATCAGCTGAAATTTATGGACAGTGTTCCGGACAGTGCAGTGTGCAATGAGGCTGTGAAGCTTGCCCAGCGGAAAGGCTTCTACAACCTGAAGCCTTTTGTAAATGGTGTTCTCCGCACTATTGCCAGGGAGTTAAAGAATCTGGAGCTTCCTTCCAGAGAAGAGAATGAGGTACGGTATCTTTCTGTGAAATATTCCATGCCGGAATATCTGGTGAATAAATGGATTGATGCCTATGGAGTGAAGACCACGGAAAAGATCCTGGAAGATTTTCTTACGGAGAGACCGCTTACAGTGCGGTGCCGTACGCACAGGGCATCAAAAAAAGCCATTGTTACAAGTCTCAGATCACAGGGAGTTACTGTGGAGCAGGCTCCATATCTGCCATATGCACTGAAGATTTCAGATTACAATCATATTCTGACGCTGGATGTTTTTCTCCAGGGACAGATACTGGTGCAGGATGTAAGTTCCATGATGGTGGCAGAGGCTGCCAGTCCGAAAAAAGGTGACTACATTATCGATATGTGCGCAGCACCTGGCGGAAAGAGTATCCATGTGGCAGATAAGATGGGCGATTATGGTAATGTGGATGCCAGGGATGTAAGCCAGTACAAGGCTGATCTTATTGAGGAAAATATCCAGAGAACAGGTGTGATCAATGTGGAAGCAAAAGTGCAGGATGCTACCATTTATGATCCGGATTCTGAAGAGAAGGCAGATATTGTGATCGCAGATGTCCCATGCTCGGGATACGGCGTAATCGGAAAGAAGCCTGAGATCAAATACAGGGCAACTCCGCAGAAACAGGAAGAGATTGTTATGCTTCAGAGAAAGATTCTGGACAAGGCTGCGAAGTATGTGAAGCCGGATGGAACACTGATTTTCAGCACATGTACCATTGCAAGAGAAGAGAACGAAGAAAACGTATTATGGTTTCTGAAGAATTACCCGTACAGGCTGGAAAGCCTGGATCCGTATCTTCCGGAGGAGCTTCACTGCAAGTCAACCAAACTTGGTTATCTGCAGCTCCTTCCGGGAATACATAAGACGGATGGATTCTTCATTGCCAGATTCAGAAGGAAATAACACAAAATGACAGATATAAAATCCATGACACTGGAGGAACTGAAAAATCTGATGACTGAGATCGGTGAGAAGCCTTTCCGGGCAAAACAGATCTACGCATGGCTGCACCAGCAGCTTGTTACCTCCTGGGATGAAATGACGAATCTTTCCAAAAGCCTTCGGGAAAAGCTTTCGGTTTATCCAATCACAGCTCTGACCCAGGCTGATGTAAGGATATCGAAAATTGACGAAACAAGAAAGTATCTGTTTCAGCTGGAAGATGGAAATGTGATCGAGAGTGTTCTTATGAGATATCATCATGGAAATTCGGTGTGCATTTCCTCACAGGTTGGCTGCCGTATGGGCTGCCGGTTCTGTGCCTCCACTATCGGAGGGCTTACCAGATGCCTGAAACCGTCTGAGATGTTGGATCAGATTTACAGGATACAGGCAGATACCGGTGAGCGCGTTGCCAATGTAGTTGTGATGGGAACCGGTGAGCCGATGGATAATTATGATAATCTGATCCGTTTCATAAAGATCCTGACAGATGAGAACGGGCTTGGCATCAGCCAGCGTAATATAACGGTTTCTACCTGTGGCATCGTACCTAAGATGTATGATCTTGCAGAGGAGAAACTTCAGATCACACTGGCACTTTCTCTTCATGCACCAAATGATGAGAAACGCCGGGAACTGATGCCTATAGCGAATAAATATTCCATGGATGAGGTCTTAGATGCCTGCCGGAATTACTTTGACAAGACAGGACGACGTATTACATTTGAGTACAGTCTTGTGGCCGGGGTAAATGACGGCGAGGCAGATGCAAAACAGCTTGCAGGACGCATCCGGGGGATCAACTGCCATGTAAATCTGATTCCTGTAAATCCTATTAAGGAGCGGTCCTATGTCCGTTCTACTCGACAGGCTGTTGAGAATTTTAAAATAAAACTTGAAAAATACGGAATTAATGTTACTATTAGAAGGGAAATGGGCAGCGACATTGACGGTGCCTGTGGACAGCTAAGAAAAAGTTACATGGAAAAAACAGAAAGCGAGAAGTGACATGAGGATATACTCAGCTACTGATGTAGGGCAGAAGCGGAAGATGAATCAGGACTACGTATTTGTGTCCGAAGGTCCGGTAGGAAATCTGCCTAACCTTTTCACAGTCGCAGACGGAATGGGAGGCCATAACGCCGGTGACTATGCATCCTCACATGCAGTACGGATCCTTGTGGATGAAATCCGTGAAGACGCGGATTACAATCCGGTGAAGGTCATTCGTCATGCCATTGAAGCTGCCAATACGGAGATCAGAAACCGTGCGCAGGAAGATGCAAATCTCCGGGGCATGGGAACCACTATGGTGGTAGCGACTATTGTAGATCAGTATGCCTATATTGCCAATGTTGGCGACAGCCGCTTGTATGTGATCAGTGATGAAATCCGACAGATTACCAAAGATCATTCTCTGGTTCAGGAGATGGTCAGAATGGGTGAGATCAGTGAGGAGGAAGCACGTAATCATCCGGATAAGAATATTATTACAAGGGCACTTGGCGCAGAGAAAACGGTGGATGTTGATTTCTTTGATCTGAAGCTTGAGAAAGACTGTACGATCCTGATGTGTTCGGATGGTCTGAGCAATATGGTGGAAGATTCCAAAATTCAGGAGATCATATCCGATCCGGAAGCAGATATTGATCAGAAGGGCAATGCGCTCCTTCGGGAAGCAAATCAGAATGGTGGTAAGGATAATATTGCAATCGTACTGGTAGAACCATTCACGAATGAGGTGAAAACATGTTGAAGACGGGAATGATCATAGCCGAACGCTATGAGATTGTAGGAAAAATCGGAACTGGCGGAATGGCAGATGTCTATAAGGCTATGGATCATAAGCTCAACCGCTTTGTGGCAGTGAAAGTCCTGAAACCGGAGTTTCGGGAAGATACCACATTTATCAGGAAATTCAGAAGTGAGGCTCAGGCAGCAGCCGGGCTGACACATCCGAATATTGTCAATGTTTTTGATGTAGGTGATGATGGTGGTGTTTATTACATTGTAATGGAACTGATCGAGGGAATCACCCTGAAGGAGTATATCTCCAAGAAAGGCAAGCTTTCTATTAAAGAAGCAACAAGTATTGCCATTCAGGTGTCAATGGGACTGGAAGCAGCACACAGCCACGGGATCGTTCACAGAGATGTGAAGCCTCAGAACATTATCATTTCAACAGATGGTAAGGTAAAGGTCACGGATTTCGGAATCGCAAGAGCTGCTTCCTCCAATACGATCAGCTCCAATGTTATGGGATCTGTTCATTACAGTTCACCTGAGCAGGTAAGAGGCGGATACAGCGATGAGAAGAGTGACATCTATTCTCTTGGAATCACTTTGTATGAGATGGTTACAGGAAGAGTTCCTTTTGACGGGGATACAACAGTTGCTATTGCCATCAAGCATCTGCAGGAAGAAATGGTTCCGCCAAGTGTTTACACACCGGATCTTCCGTACAGCCTGGAGCAGATCATCCTGAAATGTACACAGAAGAGTGTTGACCGCAGATACAGCCGGATGGAAGATGTGATCGCAGATCTGAAACATTCACTGATCGATCCGCAGGGAGATTTTGTAAAGCTTGCTACTGTGGACAATGATGCCAAGACAGTTGTGATCTCAGAGGAAGAGCTTGGTGAGATCAAGAACACACCGAAGCAGAGTCTCAAGCAGGAGATCGAAGCTCTTGAGAAAGAGCAATACGATGATAACGATTACGATGATGCAGAGGATGATTATCAGCCGAAATCCAGTCATAAATCCGAAAAGAAAAAGAAACACGGTTCCGGAAGAGCACTGACGATTGCAGCTCTCATCGGAGGAGCAGTGCTTCTGATCGTTCTGGTGGTCGTACTTGGACGTGCAGCTGGTCTTTTCGGAACTGGCGGTAAGACAAATGATACGCAGAAAGAACAGACAGAAGATACTTCCGGCACAACAATGGCAATAGTTCCGAATCTTGTAGGAAAGACTGAGGAAGAGGCTAAGACTCTTGCAAATGACGCACATCTTGGCGTACAGATGGCCGGGGAGGAAGCGTCCGATCAGGAGAAAGGCAAGATCTCACGTCAGGAGACAGCTGCAGGAACACAGGTTGCAGAGAATACAACTGTGAAATACTGGGTAAGTACAGGAACAGCACAGGTTACAATTCCGGATCTGGACGGACGCACAGGTATTGATGCGCAGCAGACACTGGAAGATCTTGGTCTTCAGGTAACTGTTCAGAAAGAATACAGCGATACAGATGATAATGGATATGCACTTGTAGATCCTGGATATGTATATAATGTTGAGCCGGCAGCAGGTACTTCTGTACAGGGCGGTTCTTCTGTAACACTGACAGTCAGCAGAGGTGTTGATTATGGTGATAATGCGGAAGTTCCAAGTGTTGTTGGAATGACCAAGGATGATGCACTTACCACTTTAGGTAAATTTATTGATATTCAGATCACAGAGCAGCAGAGTACAGAAGCAGCAGGTACTGTTATTGCACAGGATCCGGAAGCTTATACAGCAGCAGATCCGGATCAGCCGGTCTATATTACGATCAGCTCCGGAGATAAGGCACCGGCAGCAGACAGTACAGCATCTGCAGACAGTGCATCCGCAGCAGACAGTACAGCATCTTCAGAGAGTACAGCATCAGATAGTACTGCTGCTACAGACAGTACAGTATCCGCAGACAGCACAACAAGCACTGCAGATAATGCTAATACCGGCTGGAAATGTACACAGACTCTGGATACTCCGTCTGGATATAACGGAGGAGCAATCCGTCTGGAACTGATCCAGGATGTAAATGGAGAGCCGAAAGCGTCTACTATCATTAACGGTCAGAATGTAAGCTTCCCGTACCAGCTGGATATTTCCGGTGCTGAGGGTGTGACAAGCGGTACCATTTATCTCTATGAGCAGGTAAACGGAGATTATCAGCAGCTTGGAACCTACACAGTCACTTTCAAGAAAGCTGAGTGATATGCAGGGTAAAATTATAAAAGGTATTGCCGGATTCTACTATGTATATGCAGAAGACGGCAATACATATGAATGCAGAGCCAAGGGTATTTTCCGCAAGGATAAGTTCAAGCCCCTGGTCGGTGACAACGTGGACATTACAGTTCTGGATGAAAAAGAGCTGGAAGGCAGCGTGACAGAGATCCATAAACGTAAGAATTCCCTGATCCGTCCGGCAGTAGCTAATGTGGATCAGGCACTGGTGATCTTTGCCATGGATAACCCGAAGCCCAATTTCATGCTCCTTGACCGCTTTCTCATTATGATGGAGAGGGAGGATGTTCCGGCCGTCATCTGTTTTAATAAAAAAGATCTGGCAACAGCGGAAGACCTGGAATTTCTCTGTGAGACATACCAGAGCTGCGGTTATCAGGTGATCATGTCAAGTGCGCTGAAAGGCGAAGGTCTCGGCGAGATCGAAGAGGTGCTGAAAGGCAAAACTACGGTAGTAGCAGGGCCTTCCGGCGTTGGTAAATCTTCTCTTACCAATTCCCTTCAGGAAGAAGTGGAGATGGAGACCGGCGAGATCAGCCGTAAGCTGAAGAGGGGTAAGCACACCACCCGCCATGCACAGATCATACCGGTGGCACAGGACACATTTCTTGTGGATACACCGGGATTTTCCTCCCTGTATATTGAGAACATGGAGGAACAGGAACTGAAGGATTATTTCCCGGAGTTCCGGAGATATGAAGACCAGTGCCGTTTCCAGGGCTGTCGTCATATACACGAACCGGGCTGTGCCGTGAAGGAAGCCCTTGAGAACAATAAGATCAGCAGACTCCGGTATGAAGATTATCTGGAGCTGCACCAGGAATTAAAAGAGAAAAGGAGATACTGAGTCATGGAATACCGATTGTGCCCGTCGATTTTATCAGCAGATTTTAACCGACTGGGAGAACAGATTAAAATTCTGGAAAAAGAAGGCGTGGAATATCTGCATATTGATGTTATGGATGGAGATTTTGTTCCGAGCATATCCTTTGGAATGCCGGTGATCAAATCAATCCGAAAAGAATCCAACATGTTTTTCGACGTACATTTGATGGTAACAGAACCGGAGAGATATATACGTGATTTTGTAGAGTGTGGAGCAGATTCCATTACAGTTCATGCAGAGGCCTGTGAGGATCTGGAACGTACACTGGAGCAGATCAGGGCAGCAGGAGTAAAAGCGGCAGTTTCCATTAAGCCCTCCACACCGGTAAATGACATCAGCCATCTTCTCGAGGATGTGGATATGGTGCTTGTGATGACTGTTCAGCCGGGATTCGGCGGACAGAAATACATGGACGAGTGCACTGAAAAGATCCAGGAGCTTCGTGAGCTTATTGACGAGGAAGATCTGGACGTTGATATCCAGGTGGACGGTGGTATCAATGATGATACACTTGAAACGGTTATGCGTGCCGGCGCCAACTTTATGGTTGCAGGCTCCTGGGTATTTAAGGGAGATGTGGCAGCCAATGTAAGACATATCACAGACAGGATTCACAATATCAAAGAAAAGCTGGACTGAAAATGATTGATACGATAGTAATGAGCGGGGGCAATATCCAGGATGGTTTTGCCCTCGGTTTTTTGAAAAAAAGAATTGAAGAGGGTAAAAGAGAGAGCCTGAAGCTGGTAGCGGCAGACAAAGGCCTGGAGTGGTTTATGAGAAATCCGGAGATCACACCAGATCTTGCAGTGGGAGATTTTGACAGTCTTTCCGAAGAAGGGGAAGCCTATATGAGAAGCCTTTCAGATCTTGAGATCATCAGGCTTTGCCCGGAGAAAGATGATTCCGATACTCAGTCAGCAGTCAATCACATCATAGAAAAAGGGGCCAGGGATATACTGATCTTCGGTGCGACCGGGACAAGACTGGATCATGTTCTGGCCAATCTGGGATTGCTTTCCATGGGAAAAGATAAAGGTGTGCATATTTCCATTGCGGATCAGTGGAATTACATAACTCTGGCTGAAAGCGGAACTGTGCTGAAACGGGATTCCCAGTTTGGAAAATATGTTTCGTTTTTTACTGTTGGCGGTGATGTGGACGGACTGACCTTGAAGGGATTTAAATATCCGTTGAATAAATATCGTCTTACAGTTGCGGACAGCGGCCTTACAGTCAGCAATGAAATCGCAGAAGAGACGGCAGAAATCACGTATGACAGCGGTCAGCTGCTTATGATCATGTCAAGAGATTAGTGTACGGTTACGGATCACCGGCAGTGTTCTGTGAGCTGCTTTGGCTGGCGAAGCCGGCAGAAATAAATCTGAAAGTACGGTGGGTTGCGTATTCTACCTGTGTATGGTAAGATGAGAAAGGCAAAAATACTGAAAGTAGCAGATACCCTCAAAGAAGCATAATGGCTCTGCAAATGACCCGTCTGATATCAGGAGGTATCTGAAATTACCGTAAAATCTATATATTTAAAGGAGAAATACAGAGAAATGAAATTAGGAATTGTAGGACTTCCTAACGTAGGAAAAAGTACATTATTTAATTCACTGACAAAGGCCGGAGCAGAATCAGCAAACTATCCGTTCTGTACCATCGACCCAAACGTAGGTGTTGTAACAGTGCCGGATGAGAGACTGAACCTTCTTGGCGATTTCTATAAATCCAAGAAAGTGACACCTGCAGTTATCGAGTTCGTTGATATCGCAGGACTTGTAAAAGGCGCATCCAAGGGTGAAGGACTTGGAAACCAGTTCCTTGCAAACATCCGTGAGGTAGATGCTATCGTTCATGTTGTAAGATGCTTCGAAGATTCCAATGTTGTCCATGTAGACGGAAATATTGATCCGATTCGCGATATTGAAACGATCAACCTGGAGCTTGTTTTCTCAGATCTTGAGATTCTGGAGAGAAGAATTGCCAAGGTTACAAAGACAGCACGGATGGATAAGGAAGCAGCCAAAGAGCTTACATTCCTTGAGAGAGTAAAAGCACACCTTGAGGAGGGCAATCTTGCCATCACTCTTGAGACAGAGAACGAGGATGAGGATGCATGGCTTGCAACATACAACCTTCTTACTGCAAAACCTGTGATCTATGCTGCAAATGTTGCAGAGGATGATATTGCAGATGACGGCGGGAACAACAGTCATGTTCAGGCTGTACGCGAATATGCAGCCGGACAGAACAGTGAGGTATTTGTAATCTGTGCTCAGATCGAGGAAGAGATCTCTGAGCTTGATGAAGATGAGAGAAAGATGTTCCTTGAGGATCTTGGACTTACAGAGTCCGGCCTTGAGAAACTTGTACGCGCAAGCTATCATCTTCTTGGACTTATGAGTTTCCTGACAGCAGGTGAGGACGAGACAAGAGCATGGACCATCAAGATCGGAACAAAGGCACCGCAGGCAGCCGGTAAGATCCATACAGACTTTGAGCGTGGATTTATTAAAGCTGAGGTCGTGAATTATCAGGATCTTCTGGATTGCGGTTCTTACGCAGGAGCCAGGGAGAAAGGTCTTGTCCGCATGGAAGGAAAAGACTATGTTGTTCAGGATGGAGATGTGATCTTGTTCCGTTTCAACGTATAATAAACAGGTGATTTTATGGATATGTCAATTCGGTTTCCAGGACTGAATCTGGTTTTGGACTATGTGCCGAGATCTTTTGAAATTTTTGGATTTGAGATAACGATTTACGGGATTTTGATCGCGGCAGGAATGCTCCTGGGTATCTTTTTTGCAGTGCTAGAAGCCCGAAGGAACCATGAAGATGCAGACGCATGCCTGGATCTGGCGATTGTAACGCTGATTACCGGTGTGATCGGAGCGCGGCTTTTTTACGTGGCTTTCTCATGGAGCCTTTATAAGAATGATCCGGGTCAGATCCTGAATGTCCGTTCCGGAGGAATGATGTTCTACGGGGCACTTTTGGGCGGCGTGATCGGTGGAGTACTGTATTGCCACATCCGCCGGAAATCTTTCTGGCAGATGGCAGATATTGCATGTATGGGAGTTCTCATCGGACAGATAATAGGAAAGTGGGGATGTTTCTTTAACAGGGAATCTTTCGGAGAATACGCTGATAATGTCCTTTCCATGCAGCTTCCGCTGACTGCGGTAAGAGCTGGTGAGGTGACAACGAAGATGCGTGAGAATCTGGAAACTGTGGGTGGTTCAGCCTGCGTTCTGGTTCAGCCGATGTTCCTTTATGAGAGCCTCTGGTGCCTGTTGCTGCTTCTGATTCTTATGATGCACCTTAGAAAAAAAGTATTTCAGGGAGAGATTTTTCTGAGATATCTGGCCGGCTATGGACTGGGAAGATTTGTGGTTCAGTGGTTCCGCACAGACAAAATATTTTTTCCGGGAACAGAAATTGATGTTTCACTGGTCATTTCAGGCATACTCTTCGTTGTATGTACAGTGATCGTTACAGTAAGATGTATTATGACAAGGAAACGTGCTGCAGCCAGGATGCGCAGAATGGAGAAAGACTATCAGGCGGAACGGGAAGCAGCAGAGAAGAGAGAAAACACAGCAGAACCTGTAAAAACAGAGACTGTACAGGGAGAGAAGAATGAACCAGAACAAGATACCGCGGG
Source organism: Blautia sp. HA8986 (assembly GCF_056504635.1). Classification (NCBI taxonomy): domain Bacteria; kingdom Bacillati; phylum Bacillota; class Clostridia; order Lachnospirales; family Lachnospiraceae; genus Blautia; species Blautia sp. HA8986. Next base: position 2,056,712 of record NZ_JBWLUQ010000001.1, on the reverse strand, counting down.
AAACGAGAGAATCCCGAAGAGCAGCACTGCTTCAGCAGCTGCAGAAGGAACGCAGCAAGATGGACAGTCAGATCATGAGCAGGAGCGACCTGCTGAAGAATCTGGAGATCAGTCAGAGAGTTGACCGTATTCTTGAGCTGTATTACGAAAGCTGAGATAAATTAAAATCCGGCAGGAAATTCATGAGTTATTTAACTCAATAGAGATTTCCTGCCGGATTTTTTTGTCAATCGCATAAGCTGCTAATACATCTTCCTGAAATCCAGAGGCGTTATTCCTGTGATCTTACGGAACATGGCAATAAAGTGGCTGGCATCGGAGAAGCCCACAGCTCCGGCAATATCCTGGATTTTCATGTGCGGATTGGATAAAAGAAGCTCTCTGGCTCTGCTGATTCGGTACATGGTAACGTATTCATATACAGAACATCCCAAAAAACGACGGAAAATCCTGGAAAGATACTGCGGAGAAACAAATACGCTCTGACTCAGCTCAGCAGCTGTGAGTTCCAGCTGGTAGTTCGTTTCAATTTCTTTTATTACAGGAACTACGTATCTCTGATAAAGAGGATTCTCCTGGATCTTCGGGGAAGCTGCACAGTCCGAGAAATTCAGCAGAAGGCTGTAGCAGTCCGAGGAAAGAGATTTCAGATCCGGGCTGGGCTGGTGGTATTTACGGAGAGCATTGGAGATCAGCTTCTGAATATGCTCTCCCTGTTCTTTCTCAATAAAAATAACATCGTGATTCTCCGTCATGGAAGGAATGCTTCCTGCCAGAGTGCCTGTAAATGTGGCAAACATGGTGATCCATGTAGTGGAATCCCTGTGATAGGAATGGGGAACATTGGGGGCTATAAGAATTCCTTCGTTAGCACCAAGAGAATAATTTTCTCCCTGTACTTCTATGCGTCCGCAGCCTTTTTCTGTCTGGAGATAATGATAGTAAGGGTATCCGCCCGGACGGAGTACAGTATCCTGCTTCCAGTGGTTGCCGAGAGATTCAAAGATAAACGGAGCACTGACGGGGGTATTTCTGAAATAAATTGACATTGTATTCACCTGTTTCTGAATGTTATATATTTTGGTGAAACATATTATACCATAATCCGTCGGATTATACTATAATAACTATATCAACAGGAAAAAAAGAGCGAAAGAAACTAATTAAAGATTCAAACAGGAGGAAGCAATGAAAAAATTCGATTATTCACTGGTAAAAGATCCTCAGTATTTCTGTGATGGAAGAATGGCGGCACATTCTGACCATACTTACTACCGTTCTGAGGAAGAGAGAGAAGATGGTGAGACTTCTTACCGCTATGATATGAACGGACTCTGGAAATTCCAGTATGCACCGAACTATGCCGGAACGATCCGGGGCTTTGAGACAGAGGCTTATTCCTGCAAAGACTGGGAAGATATTTATGTGCCTGCACATATCCAGATGGAAGGATACGATGTTCCGCAGTATGCAAATGTCCAGTATCCGTGGGAAGGCCATGAGGAACTTCACCCGGGTCAGATTCCGGAGCGTTTCAATCCGGTAGCCAGCTATGTGAAATATTTTTACGTGCCGGAGAACATGAAAGGAAAAAGAGTTTTCATTTCCTTCCAGGGAGCAGAGAGCGGACTTGCTTTATGGCTCAACGGAAGCTTTGTGGGATACAGCGAGGACTCTTTTACCCCATCAGAATTCGAACTGACAGAATATCTGAAGGACGGAGAGAACAAACTGGCTGTCCAGGTATTCAAATGGACAGCAAGCAGCTGGTGTGAGGATCAGGATTTTTACCGCTTCTCCGGAATTTACAGAGATGTATATCTTTATACAGTGCCGGAAGTACATGTATATGATCTGCAGATCCGTGCGGTTCCGGACGAAACATTAAAGAGTGCTACCCTGGAGCTTACTACAGATACCTGGGGAGAAGGAAAAATCAAGGTTACACTTTCCGGAAAAGGTGAGATCCTTTTTTCAGAGGAAAAAGATCTCAGCGGAAAGAATACATATACTTGGGAGATCCCGGACCCGGTTCTCTGGAGTGCAGAAGACCCACAGCTCTATGATCTGGAAATGGAAGTCTATGACAGAGAAGGAACACTTCAGGAGATCATCCCTGAGAGAGTTGGATTCCGCCGTTTTGAGATGAAGGACGGAATTATGACACTCAATGGCAAACGTATTGTATTTAAGGGCGTAAATCGTCATGAGTTCAGCTCCATTACAGGAAGACATGTATCTGAGGAGGAACTGCTCAAGGACATCATCACCATGAAGCAGAACAATATCAATGCCATCCGTACCTGTCATTATCCGGATGCTTCACCGATCTACCGTCTCTGCGATGAGTACGGACTTTACATGATCGCGGAGAACAATCTGGAGTCACACGGTTCCTGGGATATTGCAGAGTTTACAAAGGATTACACGGATGTGGTACCTTACGACAAACCGGAGTGGCTTGGCATGATGCTGGACCGTGTAAATTCCATGTATCAGAGGGATAAAAACCACCCGGCGATCCTGATCTGGTCCTGCGGAAATGAATCTTTCGGCGGAAAAGATATCTTCGAGATGTCAGAGTTCTACCGCAAGAACGATCCCACCAGACTTGTGCACTACGAAGGTGTTATCCATGACCGAAGATATAATGATACCAGTGATATGGAAAGCCAGATGTATCCGTCTGTAGATGCAATTAAGAAATTCCTTGCAGAGGATGACAGCAAGCCGTTTATCTGCTGCGAATACACTCACGCAATGGGAAATTCCTGTGGTGCAATGCATAAATATACAGATCTCACAGACACAGAGCCGAAATACCAGGGCGGTTTTATCTGGGATTACATTGACCAGTCCATCTATAAAAAAGACCGCTACGGAAAAGAGTTCCAGGCTTACGGCGGCGATTTTGGCGAGCGTCCGACAGACTATAATTTCAGCGGAAACGGTATTGCCTACGGCGGAAACAGAGATGCTTCCCCGAAGATGCAGGAAGTAAAATTCAATTACCAGAATATCACTGCACAGGTAAGTGAGAATTCCGTTAAAGTCATCAACAAGAACCTTTTTGTAAATACTGATACTTTTGACTGTGAGGTAACACTTGCAAAGAACGGACATGTCCTTCGTACAGAGATATTGGAAACATCCGTAGATCCGTTAAGCGAAAATAACTACGTACTTCCATTTGGAAAACAGACCCGACCGGGAGAGTATACAGTAACGGTATCTTTCCTTCTGAAGAAAAAAACACTCTGGGCTGAAGCAGGACATGAGGTTGCCTTCGGCCAGTATGTGTACCAGATCGAAGAAACCGGAAAACTTTCTGAATGCGGCGTTGAGCTTGTAAAAAGCCTTCACAACATCGGTGTCCGAGGAGAGAATTTCCAGGTGATGTTCTCAGTACTTAACGGAGGGCTGGTTTCGTATAAATATGCAGGAAGAGAGATGATCGAGGCGATCCCGAAGCCGAATTTCTGGAGAGCACCTACAGATAACGACTGCGGAAACCTGATGCCAATGCGCTATGCACAGTGGAAGATCGCAAGTATGTATGCAACACACAAAGATTTTAGGAGCAAAGAGAGATATGCACCGTCCAATGCACCGGAGACAACAGTTCATGAAAACAGTGTAGAGGTCGCTTTTAAATATCTGATGCCTACCACACCGGTCAGCGAGTGCCGTCTGGCATACGAAGTGTTTGGCGATGGAAGAGTGAAAACAACTCTGACATATGATCCTGTGAAAGAGCTGGGAGACATGCCGGAGTTTGGTGTTCTCTTTAAATTCAATGCAGATTATGATCATGTGAAATGGTACGGTCTTGGACCGGCAGAAACTTATTCAGACAGAAAGCATGGTGCAAAACTTGGCATTTATGAAAACTCTGTATCAGACAATATGGCGCGTTATCTTGTACCTCAGGAATGCGGCAACAAAGAGGGAGTCCGCTGGGCAAGCATCACTGACAGAAAGGGCAGAGGAATGCTCTTTGAGATGGACAAAAACAATGGCCCGATGATGTTCTCTGCGCTGCCGTACACACCGCATGAGATGGAAAATGCCATGCATCCATATGAACTGCCGGAGGTACACTACACAGTAGTGCGCACTGCAAAAGGCCAGATGGGTGTAGGCGGAGATGACAGCTGGGGTGCGCATACCCATCCGGAATACCTTCTGAATGCAGATGGAAAAATGGAATTTTCCTTCGTGTTCAAAGGCCTTTAAAATGTCATAAAATAACAGAACATACAGCTTAAAAAAGCTTTCGGGAACAGCCCGGAAGCTTTTTTTGTTTCATAATAATGCCCATAAATCTGATATGCTTAAAAAACCCCCTGTGGATATTTCATGAAATTAAAAAAAACTTGGATATGCACTTGTTTTTTCAGGGTAAATAGTTTAGAATGATTACATAAGTGGTAGAAAGTGGTGAATAGTGGTAGCAAATGGAGATGAGTGGCAGAACACACCATTTGTACCCTGGAAACACGAAGGGGAGAATCGTGTTTCAAGAGAGTAGGTGGGTTTCATGTTCATGGGCGAGTATAATCACACGATCGACGCGAAGGGGCGTCTGATCATTCCCTCCAGGTTCAGGGAACTCTTAGGGGAAGAGTTCGTACTGACAAGAGGGCTCGATGGTTGCCTTTCTATTTATCCGATGGATGAATGGGTTGCCTTTGAAGAGAAACTCAGAGCATTACCACTTACAAATAAAGACGCAAGAACCTTTTCACGTTTCTTTGTAGCCGGAGCAACAACATGCCAGCTGGACAAGCAGGGGAGAATTCTCGTACCGCAGACGCTGCGCGAATTCGCTGGTCTGGATAAGGATGTGGTGCTTACGGGTAATCTGAACCGGATTGAGGTCTGGAGCAAGGAGAAGTGGAGCGAGAACTGCAATTATGATGATATGGACAGCATTGCCGAGAGCATGCAGAACATTGGAATCGTCATTTGAGCAACGCGCAGGTAGAAATCCCACAGGAGATGGATATGGAATTTAAACATAAATCTGTATTACTCAATGAAACCATCGAGGGTTTAAGGGTGAAACCCGATGGAATCTATGTGGATGGCACTTTAGGAGGAGCGGGGCACGCCACAGAGGTGTGTAAGAAACTTTCTGCCAAGGGGAGATTTATTGGCATAGATCAAGACCAGGATGCGATAATTGCTGCGAGTGAACGGCTGTCAGCCTTTAACCAGGTGACAATCATTCGCAGCAATTATTGTTACATGGCAGATGAGCTGAGATCCCGTGGCATTGATAAAGTGGACGGGATCCTGTTAGATTTAGGAGTGTCATCTTATCAGCTGGATAATGAAGAGAGAGGCTTTTCCTACAGATACGATTCACCTCTGGACATGAGAATGGACAGAAGGCAGAGCCGTACAGCCGGAGATATTGTCAATGGCTATGATGAGAAGGAACTTTACCGTATTATCCGCGATTACGGCGAGGATAAATTCGCCAGGAATATAGCGAAACATATTGTGGCTGCCAGAGAGCAGGCACCGATTCGGACAACCGGGGAACTGACAGAGATTATAAGGGGAGCGATCCCTATGAAAATACAGGCTACAGGAGGACATCCGGCCAAGAGAACTTTCCAGGCGATCCGCATTGAGCTGAACAGAGAGCTTGATGTGCTAAGAGATTCTCTTGACGGAATGATCGATCTTCTGAACGATGGAGGAAGGATTTGTATCATTACTTTCCATTCTCTGGAGGACAGGATCGTGAAGACCATTTTCCGCAAAAATGAGAATCCCTGTACATGCCCGCCGGATTTTCCGGTCTGCGTATGCGGTAAGGAATCCAAAGGCAAGGTGATCACAAGGAAACCGATTTTGCCAGGTAAAGAGGAAATGGAGGAGAATCCAAGGTCCAAAAGTGCGAAACTCCGCATCTTTGAAAGAAAAATGTTTTAAATAAAGGATGGAAGGTAGGCAAATGGCTAAGACAGGAAGAGGAACAACCGCCAGAAGAAATCCGAATACCGTAAGACACTCGAGAGATGTGTACATTCAGGGAAATGCGGTAAAACGGCTGCAGGAAGCTCCTCGAAGAACTGATCTGCCCGATATTAAGGAAAGACGAAGGCTGGCGCAGGAGAGAGAACAGAAGAAATCAGCAGTTCCTGCCACACCTGCGAAACAGGTGGTGAGCAGGCAGGCACAGCGAAACAGAGAGAAAGCGATGGCCATGAACAAGGGCTTCGTTATGTTTCTCACAGCAGTTTCCATTGCAGTGCTTTTTACCTGCATCAATTTTCTGCAGGTAAAATCAGAGATTACGGCAAGTATGAAGAATGTTGCCAATCTGGAATCAGAACTTGCACAGCTCAAGGAAGATAATGACGCATATTACAGTCAGGTAACATCGAATGTAGATATCAGTGAGATCAAGAAGAAAGCAATCGGTGAACTGGGAATGAAATATCCTTCAGAAGATCAGATACAGACCTATACAACAGAAGGAAACAGTTATGTGAGACAGTATCAGGATGTAGACACACATAAGTGACAGATATTACAGAGGTGATCGATTGAGTACAAGAAGGCGCAGGCCTGTAAAAAAAATAAATTACAAAATGAAAAAAAAGCTGGCAGTACTATTTTCTTTAGTGTTGCTGGCTTTAGTCGGTTTGGTGGCGAGAATTACCTATATTAATGCTACAAGTGGTAGTAAATACCGGAAACAGGTATTAAGTCAGGCACAGCAGAAATATGAGAACCAGACGCTTCCGGCGAAACGAGGCGATATTTATGACCGAAACGGAAACATTCTGGCAACCAGCAATAAGGTTTATAATGTGATCCTTGACTGCCTGGAGATTAATGAGGATCAGGACACTGTTGAGCCTACTATCAAGGCTCTTGTAGAAGTTCTGGGGTTGGATGAAGCAGAGATGCGCAATCTTCTTACGGATGATGCGACCAAAGAAAGCCAGTATCAGATCGTGAAGAAACAGATATCCATGGATGATAAGAAGGCCTTTGAGGAATATGAGAATCCGGGCGAAGACAGCGGACTGACAAAAACACAGCTTAAGGAACGTTCCAATATCACAGGCGTATGGTTCGAAGAGGATTATCTGAGAACTTATCCTTTTAATGAGACAGCCTGTGATACTATTGGATTTACACTTTCCAGAGATGTTGCAGATGCCGGACTTGAAGGATATTACAATGCCACACTTACCGGTGTTGACGGAAGACAGTACGGATACATCAACAATAATTCTGATGTTGAGCAGACCATTATTGAGCCAACAGACGGCAAGAGTATTGAGATTTCCCTTGATCTTGGGCTACAGCAGATTGTTGAGAAGTATGTAAATACTTTTGAGGAGAAGATGGGAGCCAAGAATGTAGGCGTTATCATTGAAGATCCAAAAACCGGAGAGATCATGGCTATGGACGGCGGCGACCGTTATGATCTGAACAATCCGAGAGATCTTTCCAATATTTATTCGGAGAGTGAGATCGCAGCCATGAATGATGAACAGACTGTGGAAGCACTGAATGGCATGTGGAGTAACTTCTGTGTAACAGATGCCTATGAGCCGGGATCTGTTGTCAAGCCTATCGTTATGGGTTCTGCACTTGAGATGGGCGCAATATCTGAGACAGATAATTTTGTTTGCGATGGAGGGCAGTCTTTTGGCGCAGAGGGCTCCAGCACATTTATCAAATGTGCGGTATGGCCGGATGCACATGGAACGGAGGCACTTGCGGATGTTATTGCCAATTCCTGCAACGATGGTATGATGCAGATCGCAGCCAGGATGGGCAAAGACAATTTCCTCAAGACTCAGAGTACTTTTAACTTTGGCACCAGAACCGGTATTGACCTTCCTAATGAAGGCAGCGGTGTTGTTCATACCAGCGAGACTATGGGCGAGACAGAGCTTGCATGCTCGGCTTTCGGACAGGGTTATACACTGACTATGATCCAGGAGATCAATGCCATATGTTCTGTTATCAACGGTGGTTATTACTATCAGCCGCATCTAGTGACGAAGATCAAGGACAGCAGCGGCGGAGTTGTGAAGACGATCTCTCCGACACTGATGAAGCAGACTATTTCCGAGAAGATTTCCGCAAATATCCGTTCTTATATGGCAGCCAGTGTGGATCATGGTACCAGCCGTACATCCAAGGTTCAGGGATACAGTTCAGGTGGTAAGACAGGTACAGCTGAGAAGCTGCCGCGAGGCAATGGTAAATATCTGGTTTCTTTCATCGGTTTTGCACCGGTGGATGATCCTGCACTTGTGATTTATGTTGTTGTAGATGAGCCGAATGTAGAGGATCAGGCCAGCAGTACTTATGCACAGTATATTGCGCAGGGAATCCTTTCTGAAGCACTTCCGTATCTCAATGTGCAGCCGGATGAAGCTGAGGACGGAGAAGTTCCGACAACAGAATTGTGGGATATTTTTAAAGGGATCAGTGATTCTGCAACAGGATCTGCTGCAGACGGACAGAAGGAAGCAATCTCCAATGAAGATGTTCCGAGTCCGCCGGAAGACGATTCTGAGGAGAAGACAGAGGATAATAACGATATGCAGAGTGAGGGCCTGACTAACGAAGAAGCGGGTCTGGAATAAGAATACCCTCTCAGGGGAAGGTCATATATTACAGTGACGATCTCTGAGAGGGATTTTTTATGATCCGGACAATGGTTTTTCACAGAAAAAAGATCTGGGTGATTTTTGCAGGCTGTGCGCTGATTCTGAGCGGACTGGCAGGAAGGCTGATCTATCTTATGTGGGCTCAGGCAGATTATTACACTCAGAAGGCAGATGATCTCCATGAGAGAGAGCGTGATATCAAGGCAGTCAGAGGTAAAATTCTGGATGCCAGAGGGAACGTTCTGGCAGATAACCGCACTGTCTGTACGATTTCCGTGATCCACAGTCAGATTAAAGAACCGGAAAAAGTGATCAGGGTTTTGAAAGAGCAGCTGTCTATGGATGAAGAGACAGTACGCAAAAAAGTCGAGAAAGTTTCTTCTATTGAAAGAATTAAAACAAATGTAGACAAAACCATCGGAGATGCCATCCGTGAATATGCTCTGAATGGGGTGAAAGTGGATGAGGATTACAGGAGATATTATCCATATGGTTCTCTGGCATCCAAGGTTCTGGGATTTACAGGGGGAGATAATCAGGGAATCATTGGGCTGGAAGTAAAATATGATGAGATCCTTGCAGGGCAGCCGGGAAAAATCCTCACAGTTACAGATGCCAGGGGAGTGGAGCTGGACGGGACAGGAGAGCGGCGGAAAGAGCCGGTTGCAGGAGACACCTTGCGAACCAGTCTGGATATCAGTATCCAGGAGTATGTGCAGCAGGCAGCTTTGAAGGTGATGGAGGAGAAGCAGGCAGAGAGGGTTTCTGTTCTTCTTATGAATCCGCAGAACGGGGAGATCTATGCGTGCGTCAATGTGCCGGAGTTTGATCTGAATGATCCGTTTACGTTGAATACAGCAGAAGAAACAGTGACCGGCACGGATTCAGGAAGCAGCAAACAGGATCTTCTCAACCGGATGTGGCGCAACCCCTGCCTGAATGATACATATGAGCCAGGTTCCACGTTTAAGATTATCACCATGGCAGCAGGTCTGGAAGCAGGCGTGGTTTCAACAGAAGATCGTTTTTTCTGTCCTGGGTATAAAGTGGTGGAGGATCGGCGTATCCATTGCGCCAAACGGACCGGGCACGGAGCACAGAATTTTGTGGAAGGAGCACAGAACTCCTGCAATCCGGTTTTTATTGAGGTGGGTCTGCGTCTTGGAGTTGACAGATATTATAAATATTTCAAACAGTTTGGTCTTCTGAAAAAAACAGGAATCGATCTTCCGGGTGAGGCAGGAACCATTATGCACAATCCGAAAAATATGGGCGAGGTGGAACTCGCCACAGTATCTTTTGGCCAGTCCTTCCAGATCACGCCGGTTCAGCTTGCAACTACGGTCAGTTCTATCATCAACGGTGGGAACAGGATCACGCCCCACTTCGGGATCAGTGTGGAAAGTGCAGACGGAACGCAGATAAACACGCTGGAATATCCGGTGGAAACAGGAATCCTATCAGAAGAAACATCCAAAACAGTGCGATCAGTTCTGGAAAAAGTAGTCTCCCAAGGTTCTGGAAAAAATGCAGGTATTGAAGGGTACTCCATCGGTGGAAAAACAGCAACTTCACAGACACTTCCCAGAGGTTCCGGAAGGTATATTTCCTCATTCTTAGGGTTTGCACCTGCGGAGAATCCTACAGTACTGGGGCTTTGCATCATCCACAATCCCCAGGGAATGTATTATGGAGGAATTATCGCAGCCCCGGTGATCCGGAGTATTTTTGAAAATATACTTCCATATCTTGGAATCGAAAAAACAGCTCAGGTGGAAACCAGACAAGGCGGAAAGTCAGCACTTGATTAATGAAAAGAAAAGCTTTATACTGATGAAGAACTATAAAAAAAACGAAAGAATTAAAGAGGTGTGAGGATGGAGTTTCATGTAGTGATCCCTGTGCTGATCTCATTTGCGATCAGCCTTGTATTAGGACCGGTTGTTATCCCATTTTTAAGAAGACTTAAAATGGGACAGACAGAGAGAGAGCTGGGCGTACAGTCCCACCTGAAGAAGAACGGTACACCAACCATGGGCGGTGTGATCTTCCTTATTGCGACGACCGTAACATCACTGTTTTATATCAAGGATTATCCGATGATCATTCCGGTACTTTTCCTGACTCTGGGATTTGGACTGATCGGATTTCTGGATGATTACCTGAAAGTAGTCCTGAAACGTTCTGATGGACTTTTGCCATGGCAGAAGATGGCTCTGCAGATCGTTGTGACAGCAGTATTTGCTTTTTATCTTGTGAATTACTCCAATGTATCCCTGACTATGAGGATCCCGTTCTGGAGCGGTCATTACCTGAATCTTGGATGGTTCGCTGTTCCGGTACTGTTCTTTGCAGTCATCGGTACTGTAAACGGAGTAAACTTTACAGATGGACTTGACGGACTGGCATCCAGCGTTACATTGATCGTTGCAGTATTTTTCACTGTTGTTTCACTGGGACTGGGCAGCGGTGTTGAGCCTATCACATGTGCGGTAGTGGGCAGCCTTATGGGCTTCCTTCTGTTCAATGTATACCCTGCCAAGGTGTTCATGGGGGATACCGGTTCCCTGGCACTTGGCGGTTTTGTTGCCGGAGTGGCTTATGCAATGCAGATGCCGCTGTTTATTATCCTGGTAGGACTGATCTATCTCATCGAGGTGCTTTCCGTTATGATCCAGGTATCCTATTTCAAGGCAACACATGGAAAAAGAATTTTCAAGATGGCACCTATCCACCATCATTTCGAGCTTTGCGGGTGGTCTGAGACACGGGTGGTTGCAGTGTTCTCTGTTGTAACAGCCATTATGTGCCTGATCGCTCTCCTGGCATTATAAGGAGGAACAGAACAATGGATTTAAAATCAAAAAAGGTTCTCGTATTCGGAGCCGGAAAAAGCGGTATCGGTGCAGCTGATCTGCTTGGCAGCGTTGGTGCGCAGCCGGTAATCTATGACGGAAATGCAGACCTTGACAAAGAAGCTGTTTTACATAAAACAAATGGCAGATATCAGCCTGAGATCTGGGCGGGAGATTTTCCGGAAGGAGAGCTTGACAGCCTTGATCTTGTAGTATTAAGCCCCGGAGTTCCAACAGATCTTCCGCTGGTGAAGAAATTTTATGAAAAAGGCCTTCCGGTCTGGAGTGAAGTGGAGCTTGCATACCGCACAGGGAAAGGTGAAGTTCTTGCGATTACAGGAACTAACGGCAAGACAACAACAACAGCACTTCTTGGTAAGATCATGGGAGATGCCCGTGAATCTGCATTTGTTGTAGGAAATATCGGAACTGCATATACATCGAAATCACTTGAGATGAGGGATGATTCTGTGACAGTTGCAGAGATCAGCAGTTTCCAGCTTGAGACGATTGACCAGTTCAGACCGAAGGTAAGCGCGATCCTGAACATTACAGAGGATCACCTGAACAGACATCATACAATGGAAGAGTACATCCGTGTGAAAGAGCTGATCACCAGAAACCAGGGACCGGAAGATGTCTGCGTTCTGAATTATGAGGACGAGGTACTCCGCAAATTTGGTGAGAACATTGTACCGAAGGTTGTGTATTTCTCAAGCCTTCGAAAGCTTGAGCAGGGTATCTATCTTGACGGAGATCAGATCATCCTGAAAACTGAGACAGAAGAGATCCCGATCGTTAAGACGGGTGAACTTAAGATCCTTGGCCGCCATAACCACGAGAATGTAATGGCAGCAGCAGCTATGGCGTATTATGCAGGAGTTTCTGTTGAGAGCATTCATAAGAGCGTCTGTGAATTCGTGGCAGTTCCCCACAGGATCGAGTATGTGACAGAGAAGAACGGAGTTGCCTACTACAATGATTCCAAGGGAACCAACCCGGATGCAGCGATCAAGGGAATTCAGGCTATGAACCGCCCGACCCTCCTGATCGGCGGCGGCTATGATAAAGAATCCAGCTATGACGAGTGGATCCAGTCCTTTGATGGAAAAGTACGCTATCTTGTTCTCATCGGTCAGACAAAAGAGAAGATCAAAGCAGCAGCAGAGCGTCTTGGATTTACAGACATTATTCTCTGCGAAGATCTGAAAGAAGCAGTTAAGGTCTGTGCCGAGAAAGCCAACCCTGGAGATGCAGTTCTTCTTTCACCGGCCTGCGCAAGCTGGGGACAGTTTGATAATTATGAGCAGCGTGGTGATATGTTCAAGGAATATGTCAGAGAGCTGTAATAACAACAGAAATAAATACATATGCTGAAATAAGAGACCGCTTTGGAGGCCGGAGTTATGAAGGCAGAACTGAAACAGACCGGAAAGACAGATGTGGTTCTTGTGGCACTGGTACTGATTCTCGTAGTCTTTGGCCTGGCGGCACTTTTTTCGGCAAGCGAATATAATGGCAGAGTACGTTTCCACGACTCTGCCTATTATTTTAAGAAGCAGCTCTTTGCTACGGCACTGGGGCTGCTTGTTATGTATCTGGTGGCAAAAACGGACTATCATCTGTCGGTTGTTCTGGCTCCGGCAGCGTACCTTCTCTCGTTGCTTCTTTCAACAGCAGTCCTTATTTTCGGACAGGAGATCAATGGTTCCAGGCGATGGCTCAATCTGGGTCCTTTATCCTTTCAGCCCTCAGAATTCTCAAAAATGGCAGTGATCCTTTTTCTGGTATGGCAGATCAGCAGGACAAAAAAGAAGACAACAGGCTTTTGGTTTATGGCAAGAACAATGCTGACTCTGCTTCCGGTAGTGGGGCTGGTTGGTTCCAACAACTTAAGTACGGCGGTGATCATTCTGGGAATCGGTGTTGTGCTTATTTTTGTGGCGAATCCAAGATATCTCCAGTTCCTTGCACTGGGAAGTGCGGGCATCGGATTTATTGCCGTATTTCTTGCTGCAGAGAGCTACCGTCTGGAACGCCTGGCCATCTGGCGTGATCCGGAAAAATATGAAAAAGGATTTCAGACCATACAGGGCTTATATGCTATTGGGAGCGGAGGGATTTTTGGCAGAGGCTTAGGAAACAGTCTGCAGAAACTGGGATTTGTGCCGGAAGCTCAGAATGATATGATTTTTTCGATTGTGTGCGAGGAAACCGGAATCTTCGGGGCTTTTTTACTGATCTTTCTGTTTGTTCTTCTGATGTGGCGGCTCTGCGTTCTTGCACTTGATTGCCGGGATCTGGAAGGAACGCTTTTGTGTGCAGGAATCATGGCACATATGGCAATACAGGTAATCCTTAATATCGCAGTTGTTACAAACACGATCCCGAATACAGGAATTACGCTGCCCTTTGTGAGCTACGGCGGAACATCTGTGGTTTTTCTGATGGGAGAGATGGGGCTGGCCTTAAGCGTCAGCAGTCACAGAAGAGGAATAATTACATAGAATAAAAAGCAAGAGGCCCTTTTTTAGGAGTGGAAGACTTGAATGAGATCGATGAGATCATCGTAACCGGAGGAAGACCACTGAATGGAACCGTAAAGATCCAGGGCTCAAAAAATGCAGCTCTGCCAATGATGGCAGCAGCTCTTTTAAGTGAAGGAATCAGTGTGCTTCGCGGCTGCCCAAGGATTGCAGATGTATTTCTCATGGAAAAAATCCTCCGGGAGCTGGGTGCTGTAACCTGGTGGCAGGGTCATGACCTCTATCTGGATTGCAGTCAGGCTGACGGCACTGTGATACCAGCAGATTTTTCGGGAAAAATGCGGTCTTCCGTGATCCTTCTGGGGGCGATGCTTGGGCGGAACCACAAGGCCAGCACAGGCTATCCCGGCGGGTGCGTCATCGGAAAACGTCCGGTTGATCTTCATATAAAAGTTTTGCGCAGCCTTGGCGCGAAAATCGTGGAAAACGGTACAGAGATCAGAGCATCCTGTGGAAAACTGAAAGGTGCGGAGATATTTTTTTCAAAAAGCAGTGTGGGGGCTACGGAGCAGGGAATCCTGGCAGCAGTGCTTGCAGAGGGCAGAACGGTTTTAAGGGGGTGTGCCTGTGAGCCGGAGATCGGATGGCTGTGCAGTTACCTGAACGGAATGGGCGCGAAGATATTTTTTTCGGAAAAAAATATTATCTGCATTGAGGGCGTGGAATCTCTGCGGCCGGGAGACGGGGTGATACCGCCTGACCGGATCGTTGCCGGAACCTATCTTCTGGCAGCAGCAGCCACCCGCGGGGAGATCATAATAGAGAATCCACCTTTAGGAGAAATGGACGGAATCCTGGAAGTATATCGGAAAATGGGTGGACAATATGATATTTTTGGTGGTAAACTAATAGTCAACGGAAAAAATACGGGTAATCCGCTGAAGCTTCTGGAAACGGAAGTGTACCCGGGGTTTCCTACGGATCTGCAGTCGCCGGCGATGGCAGTACTGGTCACGATATCAGGTGAGAGCAGAATCCGTGAGAAGATATTTGAAGACAGATATAAGACAGCTCCATGGCTGTGCCGCATGGGTGCAGATATCAGAATCCGGAATGGCGTGGCAGTGATCCATGGCGGATATCCGCTTACGGGATGCACAGTGGAAGCTCAGGAACTTCGTGGCGGTGCTGCACTGGTGATTGCAGCTCTTGCTGCCGGCGGAACAACAAAAGTCCGGGGCTACCGTTTCATTGAAAGAGGTTATGAGCATATCTGTGAAGACCTGACCGCACTGGGCGGTCTTTTGATAAAGGACAGAGGAACTTTATGAAACTATCAAAAAAAAATCAGCTGAAAATTACAGGACTGATCGTGGTTCTGATACTGGCAGGTGTTATTTTCTTTTTTACCTATTATCAGGTTGATGAAGTACAGGTGATGGGAAGCAGCCATTACTCAGAAAAGCAGATTAAAAAAATGGTTCTCAGAGGACCGATGGCATCGAACTCTATTCTGGCTCCCATAATCTATACTAAAAAAAATACAAAAGATGTTCCGTTTGTGAAAGGCTACACTGTCACCAGACTGAACAGGCACACCATCTGTGTCAGCGTAAAAGAAAAAGATATTGTAGGCTGTATTCCATATCTGGACAGCTATATTTATTTTGACAGGAACGGAACATTCATTGAGAGCTCTACAGAGAGAAATGAGAAGATTCCGTTTTTTGACGGAATCAAGGTGAAACATGTGATCTACAATGAAGAACTTCCGATTAAAGATAAGACGGTTATGAATACAGCGGTGGCATTGTCCACCATATTTCAGAAGAACGATAAGATTCCGGATCATATTGAGTTCAGTGATGACGGACAGATCAGCCTGCTCTACGGGGATATCACAGTGAAGCTTGGGAAGGATGAATACCTGGAAGACAAGATGACCAGGATACTGGCGATCCTTCCATTGATCTCTGACAAGAAAGGAATCCTTCATGCTGAGAATGTAAATGATAATTCCAAGATGATCACTCTGGAGCAGGAGAAGGGTGAAACTTCGGATTCTTCCGAAACCTGGACAGGCGGATATGACGAGGAAGGCAATTATACAGGTGAAGGCGAGTACGATGAGAACGGAAACTATGTGGGAGCCAGGCCTCAGACAGATCTGGAATATGCACTTTCCAAGTGGGTCGGCGGATATGATGAGGAAGGCGATTACACAGGAACTGGCGAGTATGATGCCGATATGAATTATGTAGGACCTGCACCAACTGAGGAGAGCATGGCTGCAAATGGCAGCTGGACAGGCGGATACCGTGAGGACGGAAGCTACGATGGAGTCGGTGAGTATGACCGGGATGGCAATTATGTAGGATCTGTGGAAGATGCACAGAATTCAGATGAGTCTGACAGTTCTGGTGCATCCGAAGATGGAGGTACTTCCGGGAACGAAGGTAATTCTGACAGTACAGACACCGGTGACAGCGGAGAGCAGAGTTACGACACCGGCGATACTGATGATTATTCCGGTGAAGAAACTGATTCCGGATACAGTGATGAGGCAGACAGCTACAGTGACAATGGAGATTATACCAGCGATTCGGAATGGGAATAACAAAACTACAGATCAATCAGATACGGATGATTTTGTTCGCCTGACAGCACCCGGGTTTCAAATTCCCGGGTGTTTTTTTGTTTATCAGCATATTATAATTAGGAAAGAGTTCTTTCGAAAAACGGTCTGGAAACCTTTGGACATTTTGCCAGAGATTGTTTCGCAAACCTTCACGTTAATAGAAACAGTGCCGAAATTTAGTAAAAAAAGTATAAAAAAACAAAATTAGTGGTTGATTAATTACTCAAAAAAATATATGATATATCTATGTGTATATGTAGCTTGGAATAAATTACACTGAATCGGATATCAGGTTAGAAATAAAGGAGGAAGTACATTGTTAGAGATAATGACGAATGAGGCTGAGTCTTCTGCGAAGATTATTGTAATTGGAGTAGGCGGCGCAGGTAATAACGCAGTAAACAGAATGGTGGAAGAAGCCATTGGTGGAGTTGAGTTTGTAGGTGTCAATACTGATAAACAGGCTCTGACTCTGTGCAAAGCTCCGACTGTACTTCAGATTGGCGAAAAAATTACTAAGGGTCTCGGCGCCGGCGCGCAGCCGGAGGTTGGCCAGAAGGCTGCTGAGGAGAGCATCGAGGAAGTTAAGAAGATCATCGAAGGAGCTGACATGGTTTTCGTTACCTGTGGTATGGGTGGCGGAACAGGTACAGGAGCTGCTCCTGTAATCGCTGGCGCAGCGAAAGAGATGGGTATCCTGACTGTCGGTGTTGTTACCAAGCCATTCCGCTTTGAAGCGAAGACCCGTATGAATAATGCACTTGCAGGAATTGAAAATCTGAAGAAAGCAGTTGATACTTTAATTGTCATCCCGAATGACAAGTTACTCGAGATCGTTGACAGAAGAACAACAATGCCGGAAGCATTGCGTAAGGCTGATGAGGTTCTTCAGCAGGCAGTTCAGGGAATCACAGACCTGATCAATCTGCCGGCACTGATCAACCTTGACTTTGCAGACGTACAGACAGTTATGACTGACAAGGGAATCGCTCACATCGGTATCGGTGAGGCAAGAGGCGATGACAAGGCTATGGAGGCTGTACAGCAGGCTGTATCTTCTCCGCTTCTTGAGACAACCATCAAGGGAGCAACACATGTTATCATCAACATTTCCGGTGATATTTCCCTTATGGATGCCAACGATGCTGCAAGCTATGTTCAGGAGCTTACAGGCGAGGATGCGAACATCATCTTTGGTGCTATGTATGATGATTCTGTTGCGGATTATGCAAGGATCACTGTTATTGCTACAGGACTTACAGACAACAATCTTCAGGCATCTCCATTTGGAAACAGAGCTTCCAATTCTGTTTTCGGAACAGCTAAGAAGACAAGTCCGTCACCTGCACCGAGCATGAATTTTAACATGCCGAGCTTCAGTCTTCCGAATATGAACTCCACACAGTTCAATTCCAAGGCACCGACAAGCACTGTACAGAAGAAAGACATTCAGATTCCGGATTTTCTTAAGAACAGATAAATAATAAGAGATATGATAAGCCGTATGCTATTTTGGTATGCGGCTTATTTTGATGCAAAAAAACAGCAGAGGCGCCATATAAGACGACTCTGCTGTCAGTTGATATCAGCACTTACATTCAAATGTATCGCATTTTGTATCGCAGCAGCGGTGGGCATTGTCGCCAGCTACATTAATGGAGACAGCGCTACATTTACAGTGTTCGTTGTAGGTACAGTTGTGCGCTTTGCAGTCAATGTTGATGTTTTCACAGCCACAGCCGGAATCAGCAAAATTGACAGCAGCACTATCCTTATTTCGGAAACTTTCACAGGCAGTATCATCTGCAGAGCGCGCTTCTGAACCCGCTACATTGATGGAACCTTTGGAACAGAGGGAATCCTTGTTATAATAGCAGTTGTGTGCGGAACATTTTAAAAGTGTCATAGTATTTTCCTCCTGATAATAGATTTGCGGAACAAAGCACAGAAGAACCATGTATTGCTCCACAAAAAGAAGTATGTCTCAAAATACAAAAAATATGTATGTGAGAAAAAAATTTCAAGAAAGAGTTGGCGAAAGAGTATAACTGATATAATAAGTATATAATTTCAGAAGAGTAATTGTACTTAACAGAACAGAGGAGGTGCATGATTATGATAAATAAGAAATATTTTAAAAAAATCGCAGCAGCAGGAGGAGCTGACAAAAGAGCTTCCCCCTTTTCAAGTAAAAAGCTGCGGTCAAAAAAGTATAAAAATATAATGAAAAATAGTTGACAAATCATAAACATCATGGTATTCTCTTAAAGTACGTAGCGAAAAGAAAGCAGAGTTCACTCTCACCTCAGCGTTTTGGAAAACGACTCAGGTCAATATTGCACAGTACTGCGAACGGATAAACTATCAGTGCGCAGGTGTAATTATTTGAAGTGTGGACATCTGTCTGCGCTTTTTTTGTGCAGGAAGAGATCCCGGCACAGTGTTGAGAAAGAAAAAATTAATTCTATCATGTTCATGGAGGTGTACAACAATTAGCGGTTTAATGATTAACGAACAGATCAGAGACAGAGAGGTACGCTTGATTGGTCCGGACGGAGCACAGCTTGGAATCGTGTCCGCCAGAGAAGCGATGGCGAAAGCACAGGAGGCAGGACTTGACCTTGTAAAGATTGCCCCACAGGCGAAACCGCCGGTATGCAAGATCATTGATTACGGTAAATACCGTTATGAGCTTGCCAGAAAAGAAAAAGAGGCCAGAAAAAAGCAGAAAACCATCGATGTCAAAGAAGTGCGTCTTTCCCCGAACATTGATACGAACGATTTAAAGACGAAGGTAAATGCAGCAAGAAAGTTCCTTAGCAAGGGTGACAGAGTTAAGGTTACACTTCGTTTCCGCGGAAGAGAGATGGCACATATGTCCAGCAGCAAGCATGTGCTTGACGACTTCGCAGATCTTCTGTCCGATATAGCGACTGTAGAGAAGGCTCCGAAGGTAGAAGGCAGAAGCATGACAATGTTTCTGACTGAGAAACGGTAGATATCTCAGTCTTCACGGCAACAGCCGGGCAGAACGGGATGTTATATAAAATTTAGAAGTACCAAATCAAGGAGGAATTCATAATGCCAAAAATTAAAACTTGCAGAGCAGCAGCAAAGCGCTTTAAAAAAACAGGTACAGGAAAATTAGTAAGAAATAAAGCCTACAAGAGCCATATCCTTACAAAGAAATCTCAGAAGAGAAAGAGAAATCTGAGAAAATCTACTGTTGTTGATTCTACTAACGTAAAGAGCATGAAGAAAGCATTACCATATTTATAAGATAGAGAAGACGAGCAGGAGGAGAATTAAGAAATGGCAAGAATTAAAGGCGGATTAAACGCAAAGAAAAGACATAACCGTACATTAAAACTGGCAAAAGGCTACAGAGGAGCCCGTTCCAAACAGTATAGAGTAGCAAAACAGTCTGTAATGAGAGCACTTACAAGCTCCTATGCAGGAAGAAAACAGAAGAAACGTCAGTTCAGACAGCTCTGGATCGCCCGTATCAATGCAGCTGCAAGAATGAACGGACTTTCCTACAGCAAAATGATGCACGGCCTTAAAGTCGCAAACATCGACATCAACAGAAAGATGCTTGCAGAGATGGCAGTTAACGATGCAGCAGGCTTCACAGCACTTGCTGAGATCGCTAAGAAAGCAATCGCATAAGTAAAGTATTAAGAGACGAAGAAGTCCAGGGAGTTTTCCCTGGATTTTTTTGTACGAAAAATTCAGACAATTTGCCGAAAAACAACACAAGCTGTACAGCGGACAAGTGTCCGCGTTGTGCAATCAGACGAAAAACAACAGATAACTAAATTTGCCCTTGAAATAAAAAATATGCGATGCTATAATTTTACCATTAAACATTAGTAACGCGACAAAGCGCAGGAGGAGAGATTATTATGAAGAATTGGAAGAAAGTAATCGGCGTTGCATCAGCAGCAGCGATGACAGCAGCTATGATGATGCCTACATCAGTTTTTGCAGCAGATGAGACATTTAAGATCGGTGTGATCGGACCGATGACAGGTGATTACGCACAGTACGGTACCAACGTATACAACGCAGCCAAGATCGCAGCTGATGAGATCAACGAGAACGGTGGATTCAACGGATATAAAGTAGAGATTCTTGACGCAGGTGATGACCAAGGAGATCCGGAGAAGGCTGTTAACGCATACAATGACCTGATCGATAAAGGAATGCAGATGCTCTGTGGAACTGTAACATCCGGTTCCTGTATCGCAGTAGGAGCTGAGGCAGCTGAGGATACATTCCTCTTCACACCCTCCGCAACAGCACTTGACTGTATCACAGCAGGAACAAACGAGTTCCGTATGTGCTTCACAGACCCGGCACAGGGAACCAAATCTGCTCAGTACATTTCCGAGCACAAACTTGCAACGAAAGTAGCAGTACTTTATGATTCCGCTGCTGACTACAACTCCGGTGTACATGACGCATTCGTTGCAGCAGCAGCTGATGACGGACTTGAAGTAGTTGCAGATGAGGCTTACACAACAGACAGCAACACAGACTATTCTGTACAGCTTGCAAAGATCAAGAAGAGCGGCGCTGAGCTTCTTTTCCTTCCGAACTACTATTCCGACAATGCGCTGATCCTTCAGCAGGCATCTGAGGCAGGACTTGACATTAAATTCTTTGGTGTAGATGGCATGGATGGTATCCTCAATGTAGAGAACTTCGATAAATCCCTTGCAGAGGGTGTTATGCTCCTGACACCATTCTCCGCAACATCCACAGATGAGAAGAGCCAGAACTTCGTAAAAGCATACGGCGATGCTCACAACGGTGAGATCCCGAACCAGTTTGCGGCAGATACATATGATGTACTTTACGCAATGCAGCTTGCAGCTGACGATGCAAAGATCACACCAGATATGGAAAATGCAGACATCAGTGCAGCAATGAGCGCATCCATGGCAAACATCGAGCTTGACGGACTTACCGGAAAAGCAAAATGGACCGAGGATGGCGAGTGTGATAAAGAGCCGAAAGCATTCGAGATCAAAGACGGTGCTTATGTAGAGATGAAATAAGTAATTTCTGTTAACGTTAGGGGTCAGGGGACGGTCACCTTTAGTGGGAACCGTCCCCTTTTTCCCTTATCAATAAACAATTAAAAGAGGTGCGTTATGAGTTTTATATCTTATTTGAAAGACGGCATCAGTCTTGGCAGTATCTATGCGATCATTGCGCTTGGATATACCATGGTTTACGGTATTGCCAAGATGCTGAACTTCGCACACGGAGATGTTATTATGGTAGGAGCTTATATCATTCTTACCTGTATCACAAGAGGCGGTATGTCACCGATTCTTGCAGTGATCCTTTCCGTTGTGATCTGTACACTGCTTGGTGTTGTCATTGAGAAGGTAGCTTACAGTCCACTTAGAAAAGCTTCCTCAAACCTGGCCGTTCTTATCACGGCTATCGGTGTCAGTTATCTGCTTCAGAACCTGGCACTTCTGATCTTCGGCGCAGATGCCAAGAGTTTCGTAGCTGTTATCAAAGTTCCGTCCATCACACTGTTTGACGGTGAGCTTACCATCAAGGGAATCACCATCGTAACCATCCTTGCATGTATCATCATCATGGTGGGACTTTCCCTCTTTGTAAAAAAGACAAAACCTGGCCGTGCCATGCAGGCGGTTTCCGAGGACAGAGATGCGGCACAGCTGATGGGAGTTAACGTCAATGCGACAATTTCCCTCACATTTGCCATCGGTTCCGGACTTGCAGCGATCGCAGGCCTTCTGCTCTGTCAGACTTATCCGACACTGACTCCGTACACAGGAGCCATGCCTGGTATCAAAGCTTTCGTAGCTGCTGTATTCGGTGGAATCGGTTCGATTCCGGGAGCTATGGTCGGCGGCATCCTTCTGGGAATCATCGAGATCTTCGGAAAAGCTTATATTTCTTCCCAGGTTGCAGATGCCATTGTGTTTGCAGTCCTGATCGTCGTGCTTCTTGTAAAACCGACTGGTCTGTTCGGCAAGAACATCCAGGAGAAAGTGTAAGGTGGCCGATATGAAGAATATGAAAAACAAAACAACAAAAAATAATATGATCAACTACGGAATTGTCATTGTACTCTTTGTGATCGTACAGACACTTTCCTCAACTGGAAATCTTTCCAGACTTCTTATGGGACTTCTTGTTCCCCTTTGTGTTTATACCATCGCATCAGTTTCCCTGAACCTGGTAGTAGGTTTTTCCGGTGAGCTGAGCCTTGGACATGCAGGTTTCATGTGTGTGGGAGCTTTTTCCAGTGCCCTGTTTTCGCAGGTTGCTGCAGACTCCATTCCGCAGGTTCCTCGTTTTATCCTTGCAATTCTTGTAGGGGCGGCAGTGGCAGCATTATTCGGTGTGATCATCGGTATTCCGGTACTTCGTCTCCGCGGTGACTACCTGGCTATTGTTACACTGGCTTTTGGTGAGATTATCAAGAATCTGATCAATGTACTTTACATTGGCGTGGATGACAAAGGACTTCACGTTGCAACAAGTGCAGCCGGTCTTCATCTGGAAGCCGGCGGAAAGCAGATCCTCAAAGGCGCTCTTGGTATTTCAGGAACAGCAACTCTTTATAAAGATATCAAGAATTACTTTTTCCTGATCGGCGTGATCCTGCTTCTTCTCACATTGTTTATTGTACAGAACCTTGTAAACTCCAGAAGCGGACGTGCTATTATGTCAACCAGGGATAACCGTATTGCAGCGGAGTCTGTAGGAATCAATATCACCAGATATAAGCTGCTGGCATTTACCATTTCTGCAGCCCTTGCAGGAGTTGCAGGTGTGCTGTATGCACATAACCTTTCTCTTCTTAAGGTTTCTGTATTCGATTACAATATGTCCATTCTGGTACTTGTGTATGTAGTACTTGGAGGAATCGGAAATATCAGAGGATCTATCATTGCAACAATTATCCTCTATGCACTGCCTGAGCTTCTCCGTGGATTCGCAAACTACCGTATGCTGATCTATGCTATCGTACTGATCATCATGATGCTCTTTAACTGGGCACCGGCGGCGAGAGACTGGAGAGCACGCATGGTAGAGAAATTTAAAGGCAAAAAAGAGAAAAAGGAGGTGGCCTGATCATGGCAATGCTGGAAGTAAATAATCTGTCTATCCAGTTCGGCGGTCTTCGTGCTGTTGACGGCTTTAACATGACCATTGAGAAAGGACAGCTCTATGGCCTCATCGGACCTAACGGAGCCGGTAAGACAACTGTATTCAACCTTCTCACAGGGGTATACAAACCAACAGAAGGAATCATCAAACTTGACGGCCAGGATATCACAGGAAAAAGCACCATTGAGATCAACAAGGCCGGAATCGCAAGAACCTTCCAGAACATCCGTCTTTTCAAGGATATGCCTGTTCTTGACAATGTAAAAGTAGGACTTCACAATCATCATCCATACTCCACACTGACCGGGATCTTAAGACTGCCGAAATACTATAAGGTGGAAAAAGAGATGAACGAGAGAGCGATGGAGATCCTGAAGGTTTTTGACCTGGATAAAGAAGCTGACACACTGGCCGGCAACCTGCCTTATGGTAAACAGCGTAAGCTTGAGATCGCCAGAGCACTTGCCACAGAGCCGAAGCTTCTTCTTCTGGATGAGCCGGCAGCCGGTATGAATCCTAATGAGACACAGGAACTGATGGATACTATCCGTTTTGTGCGTGAGCATTTTGATATGACAGTGCTTCTTATTGAGCATGATATGAAACTGGTCGGTGGTATCTGCGAGGAACTGACTGTTCTGAATTTCGGTCAGGTACTGATCCAGGGTGAGACATCCACAGTACTGAAAGACCCGACTGTTATTACTGCATATCTGGGAGAATAAGGAGGACGAGACAATGGCAATGTTGGAAGTAAAAGACCTCCAGGTTTACTATGGTGTGATCCAGGCCCTGAAGGGAATTTCTTTTCATGTAAATCAGGGAGAGGTTATTGCGCTGATCGGTGCCAATGGCGCCGGAAAGACAACCACACTTCAGACACTTACCGGAATTCTTTCTCCGAAGTCCGGAAGCATTGTGTTTGAGGGAAAAGACCTCACAAGAACACCAGCCCATAAGATCGTAGAAATGGGAATGGCACACGTTCCGGAAGGAAGACGAGTATTTGCGGATATGTCCGTTTATGAGAATCTTCTTCTTGGAGCTTACACAAGAAAAGACAAGGCAGAGATCGCAGAGAGCCTTGCCGGTGTATACAAGAGATTTCCGCGTCTGGAAGAACGTAAAGGACAGCGTGCAGGAACTCTTTCCGGTGGTGAGCAGCAGATGCTTGCCATGGGGCGTGCACTGATGAGCAAACCGAGGATCATCCTGATGGATGAGCCGTCCATGGGTCTGTCACCGATCTTTGTAAATGAGATTTTTGATATCATCCGTGAGGTAAGCGAAAGCGGCACAACCGTACTTCTTGTTGAGCAGAATGCGAAGAAAGCACTTTCTATTGCTGACCGTGCTTATGTTCTTGAGACGGGAAGCATCACCATGGATGGAAAGGCCCAGGATCTTCTGAATGACGAAGCTGTTCAGAAGGCATATCTTGGAGAGTAGGGGGAAGATCATGGATAATTTCGTAATTACCATTGCAAGACAGTATGGAAGCGGCGGACGTACCATCGGAGAGGAGCTTGCAAAGAAATTAGGGATTTCTTACTATGATAAGGATATCATTCGTATGGCATCCGATGAGAGCGGTATCCGCCAGGAGCTTTTTGGACGGGCAGATGAAAATGTCAGCACCAAGCAGAGATTTTTTGCAAAGTCCGGAATCTACAAGGGTGAGCTGATCCCACCGCAGAGTAAGGCTTTCACATCCGATGAGAACCTGTTTAATTATCAGGCGAAGGTGATCCGTCATCTGGCAGAAACAGAGTCCTGTGTGATCATCGGACGTTGTGCAAACATGATCCTGAAAGATTATCCGAATGTTCTCCGTGTGTTTGTTTACGGAGACTGGGATTTCCGTATCCGTGAGGCAAGTAAGAAGCTCAGCGGAACTACAAAGGATATTGAGAAATTCATGCAGAAGGATGACAAGCGTAAAGAAGATTTCTGCAAACGTTTCATGGGTGTTGACTGGGCAGACATGACGAAATATAATCTGTGCCTGGATAACGGTACCCTTGGTTATGAGAAATGTGTGGAGGAGATCGAGAGCGCACTTGAGATCCTGAAGAAATAAGACATATATCAGAGAATATTCCCCGGGAAAGAAGAGCAGAAAGTCTTTTCCCGGGGATTTTTTCATATATTGTGGAAAAGTATATTTGATCCGGCGGGAAATATGGATAAGCGAAAAAAATATTTCTGTGTAATGGCAGTGGTACTGATCCTGCTCAGCGGATATGGAAAAATCTCAGACAGTGCATTTCGGATGCAGATGGCCAGAATGATCGCCGGTAAGGGGATGCTCCGGCTGGTGGTGGCGCAGTACGGAAAAAAAGAAGCAGAATCGGTGGCGGAGACAGCCTCTGACAGGAGTGAAAAAGAGGATCGTCCACGTGCGGCTCTTACCTTTGATGACGGACCTCATGCAACATATACACCGCTGCTTCTGGATGGTCTGCGGAAGCGGGGGATCCATGCCACATTTTTTCTTATGGGGAAAAATATCCGGGGAAATGAGGAAATCGTAACGCAAATGCAGAGAGACGGCCATCTCATCGGCAATCACACCTATGATCACGTACAGCTTGATAAGCTTCCCAATGATCAGGCCTGCCAGCAGATCATAAAGACAAATAATGAGATCTATGAGATTACAGGAGAGTATCCCATGTATCTTCGTCCGCCCTATGGAGCCTGGCCGAAGGATCTGGAGCTCTGTGTTACCATGCTGCCTGTATTCTGGGATGTGGATACTCTGGACTGGAAATCGAAGAATGTGCAGTCTGTGGAAAATATCGTTCAGCGGGAAGTGAAGGATGGCTCCATTATTCTGATGCATGACAGCTTTTCAAGTTCAGTAGAAGCAGCATTGCAGATTGCAGACATGCTCACAGAGCAAGGGTATGATCTGGTGACTGCGGATGAGCTGCTGGTGATGTAGAATTGCAGCGCGAAATCACGTAAAGCAGGATTTTCGTATATCGCAAAGCATGTTGCTGAGAACAGAGGGAACAGTAACACGTGGTAACATGCCGGCAGTGCAGACTTCAGGAAACGATTGCTTTTTTTTATATAAGCAGGTAATATTAAGAATAAAGAACTTATCAGCAGCTGTATTTATATGGCGGTTTTCAGACAGAACAGGGGTGCAGCAGACCCCTTATTTGTATCAGGAGAGAATAATATGGATTTATTTGAATATGCGAAATCAAAAACCCTGGATCAGGAGTCCCCTCTTGCCTCCAGGCTGCGTCCGAGAACTCTGGATGAGGTGGTAGGGCAGCAGCATATCGTGGGAAAAGATAAATTGCTGTATCGCGCCATTAAAGCCGATAAACTGACTTCAGTTATTTTTTACGGCCCGCCGGGAACCGGAAAGACCACTCTGGCTAAAGTAATTGCCAATACTACAAGTGCGAATTTTACCCAGATCAATGCAACGGTAGCAGGCAAGAAAGACATGGAAGCTGTAGTGAAGCAGGCCCAGGATGAACTTGGTATGTATGGAAAGAAAACGATTCTTTTTATCGATGAGATCCATCGTTTCAACAAAGGCCAGCAGGATTATCTCCTTCCTTTTGTGGAGGACGGGACCATCATTCTTATCGGAGCTACAACCGAGAATCCATATTTTGAGGTAAACGGCGCACTCCTTTCCAGATCTATCATCTTTGAGCTGAAAGCTCTGGAGATCCCGGAAGTGAAGGAACTGATCAGGCGGGCAGTGAACGACCCGGAAAGAGGAATGGGGAGCTATGATGCTGTGATTGATGAGGATGCCCTGGAGTTTCTGGCAGATATGGCAGGAGGAGACGCCAGAAGCGCCTTAAACGCCGTAGAACTGGGAATCCTTACAACACCCAGGTCAGAGGACGGGAAGATCCATCTGACCCTTGACGTGGCTTCTGAGTGCATTCAGAAGCGTGTTGTGCGCTATGATAAGAACGGCGACAATCATTACGATATTATTTCCGCATTTATTAAAAGCATGCGTGGCTCAGACCCGGATGCGGCAGTTTATTATCTGGCAAAAATGCTCTACGCAGGGGAAGATGTGAAGTTTATTGCAAGAAGGATCATGATACTGGCCTCCGAGGATATCGGAAATGCAGATCCACAGGCTCTCTGCGTGGCAGCAGCAGCGGCACAGGCTGTGGAGCGGGTAGGGATGCCGGAATCCCAGATCATCCTTTCCCAGGCTGTTACCTACATGGCCTGTGCACCGAAGAGCAATTCTGCAGTGAATGCCATTCAGGAGGCCATGCGCTGTGTAAAGGCGAAGAAGACCACAGTTCCTGTGCATCTCCAGGATGCCCATTATGGCGGACACGAAAGCCTCGGACATGGCATCGGCTACAAATACGCCCACAATTATCGAAATCATTATGTAAATCAGCAGTATCTACCATCTGAGATCGAAGGAGAACATTTCTATGAACTCAGTGATATGGGATATGAGAAAAAATTAAAAGAACACATGAAGA
The DNA here is from genome assembly GCF_056504635.1 of Blautia sp. HA8986. NCBI lineage: Bacteria > Bacillati > Bacillota > Clostridia > Lachnospirales > Lachnospiraceae > Blautia > Blautia sp. HA8986. The sequence continues at coordinate 2,028,425 of NZ_JBWLUQ010000001.1, read as the reverse complement.
AGATACATGATGAAGCAGAATAAGAGACAGAGAGGGTAGTCTTGATTTATGAAAAAAATGGAGGAGCTTTCTTAAAGAAGCTCCTCCATTATTTTGTCGTAAACGTTCTGATATTTGTAGGGCCAGCTCTCACATACAGACTGTGCAGCAGCCAGGTTGGGGACATTGATGCTCAGGTCAACCATATTGACATCGTTCTCAATAATACGGCAGCGCACGGAATAACTTCCCTCTTTGGTAGGATAGTAGTCAGCAGGTGTGAGAAGATGTTCCTCAATCTTGCAGTGCAGGGTATTGAGATATTCTTCCACTTCTTTCTTTATATCAGAAGAGAGTTCCCTGGAAAAATATTTCAAGGTATTCCGTCCTTCACCGGTCAGTCGGTAGTAGGAACGGTTGGATTGGGAAGACATCTCAATCAGATCTGCCTCTACAAGCTCGGAAATAGCCTGCTGAAGCTGGAAATAATTGGTATATTTCCTGTCCAGGATAAAATCAGTGATCTGTGAGTTGGTGAGATCCCCTTCGGAATTCTGTAGCATATATAAGATAATAAGCTTGTATGTTGTAAAAGGTGATGCCATAAGAATCCTCCTTTTTACTGGCTGAGGGAAAGAGCTTCGAGGGCTTTTCCCTGAAAACTTTCGCGCTCCTTCATTCTGTGGTGAAGAAGATTTAAAACTTCGCGCTTGCGGCTGGCCCATAAAGGTGCAATAAGCAGATCTTTCGGACCATCTCCGGTTACGCGGTGAATGACAATATCCTGCCGTAAATGTTCCAGACAGTGGATCACAAGATCCAGGTATTCTTCCCTGTCATATGTCCGGAAAAGCCCTGCTTCATAATCTCCGGCAAGATCTGTGCCCTTAAGCACGTGGAGAAGCTGGAGCTTGATCCCCTGGATATCCATTTGATCCAGGTAGGAAATGGTTTCCAGAATGTCGTCAGGATTTTCGCCTGGAAGCCCCAGAATCGTGTGGACGATCACTTCGATCCCTCCTGCCCGAAGCCTGTTTACTGCATCATCAAAGCAGGAAAGCGAATAACCGCGCCGGATGTATCTGGCTGTTTTTTCATGGATGGTCTGAAGCCCCAGTTCGACCCACACAGGTTTGATCTGATTAAGAGAATAAAGAAGCTCCATCACATCATCGCCCAGACAGTCAGGCCTTGTTCCGATGGACAGTGCCACGATATCCGGGTGAGAGATCGCTTCTGTAAAAATTTTCTTAAGATATTCCACAGGAGCGTAAGTATTTGTATATGCCTGGAAATAGGCGATATATTTATGAATCGGTCTTTTGGAAGAAAGGCTTGCGATCTGGGTGTCGATCTGTTCCGTGATAGAAAGAGATGCGCTTGCAGCAAAATCACCGCTTCCTCCCTGGCTACAGAAAATGCAGCCTTTTTTTCCAAGGGTGCCGTCACGGTTAGGGCAGGACATGCCTCCGTTCAGGGCTACCCGGTAGACCTTCTCACCGTACCGTTCCCGGAGCATGTAGTCCAGGGAATGATACGGTTTATCGTTCCAGCGTTTCATCATGCCTGATCAGGCTCGTTCTTTGGTGCTTCTTCATCAGCTGGTATGTAGTTATCAAAAATCTTAACAAAGATCTTCGATTTCCAGTAAGCCAGTGTTGAGAATCCCATCAGCACAAAAAGCATGATCAGGATAGATGTCACCTGTGCGAAGCTCACATAAGCGAAAAGCCACAGAAGCAAAATCGGTGATGCTGAGATCACAAGCATCAGGGCCGTCTGCGGAAGGTGACGGATCGACATCAGAAATGAGTTCACAAAAGTATTTTTGATGGAGTTGAAAAACTTGGCAAGGATCGGATAAATGTACAGAAGGATCAGCGCATAGATAATAGCGAATGCGATAAATAATGTGAAAAGACCCTTGTACAGCATTCCGCTTCCGCCTTTTGCGATTCGAAGATCGATAAACAGGACTGCACCTGTGAGCAGCAGGATTACATTAATGATGGTGGCCTGTTTAAAATTCTGTTTGAAGGAGCGGAAAAAGCTTCGGATAATATAGGATTCTTCGTCTCTTGCCATCTTCAGTGTGACGTAGTAAAGTGCTGTGATGGAAGCTCCGGCCGTAACGATCGGAATACAGCAGAGAATGCAGAGGATATTCAGAAGAATAAGGTCTGCCACACGTCCCATGAACACGAAGAACTTATTGTCCATGTTAAAAAAACGGTTCATTTGGTAAGTCTCCTTTTCTTTCTTTTCTTTTTGAAGATATTATTTTAAGTATAACCAATCAGAGCAGAAAAAGCAAACCCCAAATAGGTTAGATGAAGATTGGACGAATAAGAGCAAGTGTCCGCCATACAAAGACAATTTAATGAAATAGTTTATTAAATTTCCGTAAAAGGCTTGCTTATCACGATTTAGAGTGTTAAAATATCAGTATTATATCAGATGAAAAACTATGTAATCTAAAGGAGCGTAACAATGAGTAAAAAAATCAGGACGGAGGCCGTGGATCACCTGTTTGAAGCGATCCTGTGCCTGAAGGATAAAGAAGAGTGCTATACATTTTTTGAGGATGTTTGTACCATCAATGAGCTGCTTTCATTATCTCAGCGCTTCGAAGTAGCGAAGATGCTCACTGACAAGCGTACATACCTTGATATCTCAGAGAAGACAGGGGCTTCCACAGCTACGATCAGCCGTGTGAACCGTTCTCTGAATTATGGAAATGATGGGTATGAGATGGTATTTGCACGTATGAAAAAGAACGATGAAGAGAAGAACGATAAAGCAGAGTAATGTATGTCGGCTGTAACAGCGACAGCAGAGACTGCGATAACGTAAAAAAGAGACAGGCGTGATGGTCTGTCTCTTTTCTTCTTTATTTCTCTTTTTTGGATGTGCCATCGCCTTTGGATGAGTTCATATGATCGATCATGTTCTCAATGATCATCTTTTTCATGTAAACGTCAAAACTTAAAAGGCAGATGAAAGAAAACTGATGAAGAAATTCCCTGTCCTCCGGATCTGCGTCTTCGAAGATCTCACCTGCACTCTTGAAGCGGCGCATGAGATCTTTTTCCAGATAGCGGATCTGTGTCTGTTCCATGCTGAAAACTTCCTGGTAGATGTAAGTCATGTCCTTCTCTGTCATGGATTTAAAATATTTCTCCGTGATAGGTCCGAGAAGAGTCTGGATATCGCTGATGGAAAGGATATTCTTAAAATAGTAGATAAAGATCAGCATCAGCAGATGCTCACGGGAGTAACGCTTCTTCTCAGGCGGCGGGAGAAGCTTGTTCTTCGCGTAATTGTTGATCATGGTCTTGGTCAGGATCTTGTCATCCTCGTGACGCTTGGTGGAAGCAAGATTCTCTTCCATAAAAGTTGTCACCTGATCCATGTACAGATTGATATTCGGAATCTCATCAGGTTTTATATAATCAAGTTCAGCAATTTTTGCAAAAATGCTGTTCATCATCTCTTTTTCATTATTTGTCATCGTATTATCACCTCTGCTCCCTATTATATAGTTTTAAATACTACTTGTAAAGAAACTTTTTTTACCGGAAAAAGGAATTTGATGTTGTGGGTTTACCATGGGGAAAAGTCATGATAGTATATAGATACTGTTCATATGGAAAAAGAAATGGAGATTAAAATGAGTATACATGAAGCTTTGGATACATTAAATCCCATGCAGAGGGAAGCTGCCGTACATACAGAGGGACCGCTTCTTATCCTTGCAGGAGCAGGTTCCGGCAAGACAAGAGTGCTGACCCACAGGATCGCCTACTTAATAGAAGAAAAAGAGGTTAATCCATGGAATATCCTGGCCATCACCTTTACCAACAAGGCTGCCGGTGAGATGCGTGAGCGTGTGAACAAGATTGCCGGAATGGGCGCAGAGAGTGTCTGGGTTTCCACTTTTCATTCCGCATGCGTCAGGATTCTTCGCAGACATATCGAGGTGCTTGGATTCAGCAGTAATTTTACAATCTATGATGCAGACGACCAGAAGACTGTCATGAAGGAAATTTTCCGGAAGTTCAATATCAATACGAAGATTTATAAAGAGAGAGCTGTGCTTGGCGAGATCTCTCATGCCAAAGATGAGCTGATCACTCCGGAGGAGATGGAACTGAACGCAGGAAGTGACCCGGATGCACGGAAAATCGCAGGAATGTATAAGGAATACCAGTCCATTCTCCGTGGAAACAATGCCCTGGATTTTGATGACCTGATCGTGAAGACTGTGGAGCTTTTTCAGCATAATCCGGACATCCTGGATTATTATCAGGAGCGGTTTCGTTATATTATGGTAGATGAGTATCAGGATACCAACACAGCGCAGTTTAAATTTGTAAGCCTTCTTGCTGAGAAATACAAGAATCTCTGCGTTGTTGGTGATGATGACCAGTCCATTTACCGTTTCCGCGGGGCTAATATCGGGAACATTTTGGGATTTGAGAAGGTTTTCCCGGAAGCTAAGGTGGTGCGCCTGGAGCAGAATTACCGTTCTACCAAGAACATCCTTAACGCAGCCAATGAGGTGATCGTCCACAATACAGAGCGTAAGGAAAAAACTCTCTGGACAGAGAACGAAGAGGGAGATAAAGTTCATTTCCGTCAGTTCAACAATGGTTTCGAGGAAGCGGAGTATGTAACCGGTGAGATCATGCAGGGACGCAGGAGCGGCAGATTCCACTACAAGGACTGTGCAGTACTTTACAGAACCAATGCCCAGTCACGTCTTTTTGAGGAAAAATTCCTCCTGGCGAATGTTCCTTACAAGATCGTTGGTGGGGTTAATTTCTATGCGCGCAAGGAGATCAAGGATCTTTTGAGTTACCTCAAGACTATTGATAATGCAAGTGATGATCTTGCAGTGCGCAGAATCTTAAATGTGCCGAAGCGTGGAATCGGAGCTACCAGTATCGGTCGTGTCCAGGATTATGCGGACAATATGAATTTAAGCTTCTATGATGCGCTCCGCGTGGTGGAGGAAGTGCCGTCCATTGGACGTGCTGCTTCCAAGATCAATGATTTTGTTTCCTTTATCCAGGGATTAAAGAGCAAGGCAGAGGCTTATACAGTCCGTGAAACCCTGGAAGAAGTTATTGAGATGACTGGTTATGTGAAGGAGCTTGAAGCTGAGAAAACAGAAGAAGCCCAGGCAAGGATCGAGAACATCGATGAGCTGATATCCAAGACAGAATCTTTCCAGGAAGCCATGGAAGAAGCCGGACAGCAGGCTACACTTTCAGCTTTTCTGGAGGAGATCGCGCTGGTGGCTGATATTGATTCTGTTGACCCGGATCAGGATTATGTACTTCTTATGACGCTCCACAGTGCCAAAGGTCTGGAGTTTCCAAATGTATTTATGGTGGGAATGGAGGATGGAGTTTTCCCGGGATATGCGTCTATCTGGTCAGGAGATCCTTCTGATATTGAAGAGGAGAGAAGACTCTGCTATGTAGGAATCACAAGAGCTATGAAGAACCTGACGCTTACCTGTGCAAGGCAGAGGATGATCCGTGGTGAGACACAGTATAATAAAGTATCACGTTTTGTACGGGAGGTGCCGCGGGAGCTGGTAGATCTGGGACATACCATTCAGGAGAAGAAGCCGCAGGTAGAGAACATCATGTCGCCAAAGAGTGCCTATGCCCAGATGAAAATGAATTTCCAGGCAAAAAGCAGTCTGCAGAAGAAGGATTTTACAGTTACCAAGGCTTCCAGTCTGGACTATGGCGTGGGAGATACGGTACGCCATGTGAAATTCGGTGTTGGTATCGTGAAGAATATTACCGAAGGCGGAAGAGATTACGAGGTTACGGTTGACTTCGATAAAGTCGGTGTAAAGAAGATGTTCGCCGGTTTTGCCAAGCTGAAAAAGATCTGAGAGGGATCTCTCCGGGCAGACTATTTCTGCAAAAAACTGTAAAAATCCGGCCTCAAGGTTGTAATTGGAAAACCGGTATGCTAGAATTAGTATCAGCGTAATTGAATTGCTGTGAAGTGAACAGTATCACCGGCACATATGCTGCCGGATACTGTGAGAGGGAATCGGGTAAAAAGCCTGAGCGGTTGCGGCCACTGTATACAGAAGAAGGGATTTCACATGCCATTGCAGAAACTCATGTGAGAAGGCGAAATCCCGATGTCAGAGAGATTCTGGAGAAAAAACTGATACATCATTCATGATCGGCTAAAAGATGAATGGTGTATCAGTTTTTATTTTGCGGAGTTTTTTCTGAGTCTGTAAGTCAGAAAACCTGCTTGACAGTATGTAAGTGGGAGCTTCCGTACAAAGTGTTCCGTGCAGATTTTATGAAGCCCCATCTTTTCGGTTACCCATAGGCAACAGGAGATAAAACAGGCGAAAAGAGAGGAAATGAAATGAAAAACAAGTATGTATCCACAAGAATCATGGCAATGGTAATGGCAGCGGCAATGACCGTATCTGCAGCTCCGGCTGTTTATGCCGCAGAGAGAGCAGACTCCGAGACCATCAAGGAAGACAACCAGCCGGCGGCAGAAGACAGTACAGGGTCTGCAGACACCGAAGATTCTTCCGCAGAGGCAACCAAGACAGAATATCCTCTGACCATCACAACCTATGATTACGATGGAAACGAAATCGAAACCACTTATGAAAAAGCACCGGAAAAAGTCCTTGCTGTATATCAGGGAAGCATTGAGACTATGCTCGCACTTGGTCTGGAAGACCACCTGGTAGCTACCGCAGGTCTTGATAATGAAGTTCCGGAAGATCTCAAAGAAGCATTCTCAAAAACAAATTATCTTGACGAATTTACCCCATCCCTTGAAACTGTAACAATGCTGGAGCCGGACATGATCTTATCCTGGAGCTCTCTTTTCTCTGATAAGAATCTGGGAAATGTAACAGACTGGATCGACAAAGGCTGCAACACCTACTACAACACCAATACTCGTCCGGACGGCGACAGAACACTGGAAAATGAATTCACAGATATCTTAAATATCGGAAAGATCTTCGATGTACAGGACAAAGCGCAGGCTATCGTTGATGATGCAAAAGCAGTGATCGACAAAACTCTTACTGCAACTGCAGATGTAAAAGACAAACCAAGCGTAATGGTATTGGAGCCTCTTGGAGATGACATCACAAACTATGGCGTAAAGAGCCTTGGCGGAGATATGGTAACACAGTTAGGCGCAACTCTTGCAAACCCGGATGCTTCCACCGTTGGAAAAGAGGATATCATCGCAGCCAACCCTGACGTGATCTTTGTGGTTTACATGCCATATGCAGGAGATGATCCGGAAACTGTTAAGAACAGCCAGCTTGCAGTGATCCAGGATGATGAGTCCTTGAAGAGCCTTGACGCAGTAAAGAACGGACGTGTTTACCCGATTATGCTCAGTGAGATGTATGCAAGTGCAACACGTACCCAGGACGGAATCGAAACTTTTGCAAAGGGATTATATCCGGACGTAAATCTTGACTGATCGGAGAAAATGCAGTGAAAGAAACAGCTTCACAGAGAAAAAAAGATAAGGTGCTCAGAACATCCATGTATGTGGCAGTTCTCATCGGACTTGCAGGATTCCTTATTTTTTCCATACTTGCAGCCATCACTTTTGGAAATGCGGATCTGTCACTGAAGGATGTATACAGCGTTATCGCTTATAAATTGTTTCATATAAAAAGTCTGTCCGCCTATGCGGAAGGCGCAGTTCATGATGTTGTGTGGCTGATCCGGCTGCCTAGAGTCCTTCTGGCTCTGGCAGTTGGAATGGCTCTTTCCGTGTGCGGCGTGGTGATGCAGGCTATCGTGCAGAACCCGCTGGCAGACCCGTATGTGCTGGGTATCTCATCTGGTGCATCTCTGGGTGCCACACTGGCCATCATGCTTGGAATCGGAAGCTTTCTTGGCGGAAACTCTGTGGGAATCACAGCTTTCATTGGCGCGATGATCACTTCTTTTGCGGTGATCGCCATTGCAAACATGGGTGGAAAGGCAACTTCCGCAAAACTGATCCTTGCGGGAATGGCGGTCAGCGCAGTCTGTTCTGCTTTTTCCAATTTTGTCATTTATATTACCAATGACAAAAATGCGGCAACAGAAGTTATGAAGTGGAGCATGGGAAGTCTTGCCGGAGCAAGCTGGACCAGAGTGGGTGTAATGCTTCCGGTCACGCTGGTGTGCGTGGCTGTTTTCTGGACGCAGTACCGGAACCTGAATCTGATGCTTCTGGGAGATGACGTATCCATTACCCTTGGAACAGATCTGCACAGACTGCGGACTTTTTATCTGATCGTTGCTTCTGTTATGATCGGATTTGCCGTGTACTGTGCCGGTGTGATCGGATTTGTGGGACTGGTGATCCCTCATGTGGTCCGGATCCTTTTTGGAACAGATCACAGAAAACTGCTCCCCTTAAGTGCGCTTCTTGGTGCATCGTTTCTGATCTGGTGCGATGTGGCATGTCGTGTGATCCTTAAAAATTCCGAGATGCCCATCGGTGTGCTGGTATCCATTATCGGTGCTCCCTGCTTTATTTATCTGCTTGTGCGGAAATCCTATGGATTCGGAGGTGCCCGGTAATGAAGATCACCACAGAAAATATTCAGGTTGGCTTTCACGCCAGACAGATCCTGAAGGGAATCTCCATGGAATCCCAGGATAAGGAACTGGTAGGAATCATCGGACCAAACGGAAGCGGAAAATCCACTTTGCTGAAATGCATTTACCGTATTCTGAAACCAGACGCAGGAGCCGTGTATCTGGACGGCGAGGAGCTTCATTCCATGAGTGTTCGAAGCTCTGCGAAAAAAATGGCCGTGGTGGCACAGCACAATTATTATAATTTTGATTTTACGGTCCGCGAGGTGGTTCTTATGGGGCGTGCGCCTCATAAAAAGACTCTGGAACGGGACAATGCAAAAGATTACCAGATCGTGGATGAAGCGCTGAAAACCGTACAGATGGAGGCGTTTGCAGACCGTACCTTTTCCACTCTTTCCGGAGGAGAGCAGCAGAGGGTGATCCTGGCAAGAGCACTTGCCCAGCAGACCTCTGCACTGATTCTGGATGAGCCTACCAATCATCTGGACATTACCCACCAGATCATGCTGATGGAGTTGGTGAAAAAACTTAATGTAACCGTGATCTCCGCTATTCACGATCTGAATATTGCAGCAGCATACTGTGATAAGATCTATGTACTGAAGGACGGAGTTCTGGAAGGTTACGGAACGCCGGAAGAAGTCTTGACCCCGGAGCTGATCCGCAGGATCTATAAAGTAGAAGCGGAGATCGTTTACGACAGCCGCGGAAAGATGCATATTTTGTTTTTATGATTCTGGCTGTGAGGCGGGATGCATAGAGGGAAAAAGATGAAAAAGATCGGGATTTTGACATGCCTTAATTCCAATGATGTGTGTACCAGGGCAGGATGTCTGTCTGCATTTCGGGAAAGAAGAGATTTTTTTTCCGGCTATCCGGAAGATACGATTCTGGCAGCTGTGATGACATGCAACGGATGCAAAGAAACCAATGAAAAAGAACCTGCTGAAGATGAGGGGATTTTGGAAAAGGCAGACCGGCTGGTCAGTGAAAAGATCAGCGTCATCCATGTCGGGGTATGCCGTCTGAATGAGGAAAAAAAGGAATGTCCGCGGATAACACAGATCTGCGGTCTGATAGAAGAACGCGGGATCAAAGTGATCCGAGGAACCCATAAAGAATAAGAGAAAACCGCCGTATCTTTCCGGAAATGCCGGAAATACGGCGATTTTTTTACAGAATGTTTCTGCGAAAATTTGTGTAAGTTCTGGTAAAACCAGACATATGGTGGTATAATAAGAACATTAAAAAAGGCTCGGGTGCAGCGACCTCAAAAAACGCTGCGCTGTAGATTTACTGACAGAAAGTACAGCCGAACAGAAAGAAAGGATGGTGCAGTGTTATGAATTTCAATACAACAAAACTTGAAGAGCTGCTTGCAACATTGAAGAAGAAAGAAGAAGAGAAAGACAAGAACACAGTCCTTTGGGTACTGGCGATCATCGGTGCAGTTGCAGCTGTTGCAGGTATTGCATTTGCAGTATACCGTTTCTTCGCTCCGGATTATCTGGAAGATTTCGAAGAGGATTTTGATGATGATTTCGATGATTATTTCGAGGATGAGGAAGAGTAAGAACAGAACCTTTTCCAGAATGCGTTTTCTGGCGCAGTAATAAGACATGTGAATGATTGGAGCCCCGGCGCGATACCGGGGCTTGATCTTTGAACAGGGTTTACACAGTGGAAATGAAATATCCGTAGGATATATAACAGAAAGAGGATTTATGAAAAAAGGCGAAATTTACGAGGGCGTTATAGAAAAAGTTGAGTTTCCAAACAAGGGTTTTGTGTGGGTAGATGACCAGAAAGTAATTGTAAAAAACGGAATTCCGGGGCAGAAAGTGCGTTTTATGATCAATAAGAAGCGTTCCGGACGTGCAGAAGGACGTCTTCTGGAAGTTCTGGAGAAATCCCCGTTGGAGACAAGAGAGCCAGCCTGTCAGGAATTCCCGGCCTGCGGTGGTTGCATGTACCAGACCATGAGCTATGAGGCACAGAAAAAGATGAAAGAGCGTCAGGTGAGGGAGCTGCTAGATGGAGCAGTAAAGGAAAGCCTGGCAAAAATCGGGCAGAGCAGTGATGAGATAGAAATAGCTGAGAGCACAGATAGCTTATATCACTGGGATGGAATCTATGGCAGTCCTATTGAGTTCGGGTACCGGAATAAGATGGAGTTTTCTTTTGGAGATGAGTATAAGGATGGCCCGTTATCTCTTGGACTTCACAAGAAGGGAAGCACTTATGACATCCTGAATACAGATGATTGTAAACTGGTGCATCCGGATATGACGAAGATCCTTGTCTGTGTGCGGGAGTTTTTCCTGGAACGAAATGCCAGTTTTTATAAGAAGCTTCAGCATGTAGGATATCTCCGCCATCTTCTTATCCGACGAGGTGTGACAAGCGGCGAGATCCTGGTGCATGTGGTAACGACTACCCAGGAAGAATATGATCTGGAGCCTCTGAAAGAACAGCTTCTTGCGCTTTCGCTGGAAGGTAAGATCGTGGGAATCATGCACATTTTAAATGATTCTTTATCTGATGTGGTACAGAGTGATGAGACGAAGATACTCTATGGAAAGGATTATTTCTATGAAGAACTTCTTGGGCTGAAATTTAAGATTAGCACCTTTTCATTCTTCCAGCCAAATTCCCTGGCTGCGGAGATCCTTTACTCCAAAGTGCGGGAATATGTAGGAGATACCAGAGATAAGATAGTGTTTGATCTTTACAGCGGAACCGGCACCATTGCCCAGCTTGCGGCATCTGTTGCCAGCGAGGTGATCGGTGTGGAAATCGTGGAAGACGCGGTAAAAGCCGCCAGAGAAAACGCTGCACTTAACGGCATTGATAACTGCCGTTTTATTGCCGGGGATGTGCTGAAGGTTCTGGATGATGTGCATGAGAAACCGGATATGATCATTCTGGACCCGCCGAGAGATGGTGTTCACCCCAAAGCTCTTCCGAAGATCCTGGCTTACGGAGTAGACCAGATCGTATACATTTCCTGCAAGGTTACAAGCCTTGTGAGAGACCTTCCGGCATTTTATGAAGCCGGATACGAGATGACCAACGCCTGTGCAGTTGATCAGTTCTGTCAGGGAGTTCATGTGGAGACGGTAGTTCTTTTGTCCCGACAGAAGCCACAAGAGATTGTGTTAAAAGAATTGGTGTATATCTAAAGCGTGGAAAGCTCCTTCGGGAGCTTTTTGCTGTTTATAAGATAAATTCTGTCGGAGATTTATTATAAAACATTACTTTACAAGAAGAATAAAAAAGCATATAATTCTTTTATAATATATTTGATAAAAGAGGGTAAGAAAACGGAAAATAAAGATAAAAAAAATATAACAAGAAAAAAAATAATTAATTATGTGCTAGACAATCATGTTACATCCAAGGCGGGAATCGCAAAAGAGTTAAACTTGAGTATGCCGACTGTGTTAGCAAATGTGAATGACTTGTTAGAAAAAAGGGTGTTGGAAGAAACTGGGGAATATGCTTCAACCGGTGGAAGGAAGGCAAAAAGTATAGGTATTAATAAGTCATACTGTCATGCAATGGGAATTTTGATTACAGCGAATCATATAGAAATGGTATTAGTAAATCTTGGAGATGAGATTATAAAAAAAGATCGCATCCGTTTAAAATTTACGGCAGAATTATCCTATTGTACAGAGGTGGCACAAAAGGTCAAAACTTTTCTTGAAGGCGAATTAGCGAAGGATACGCTACTTGGGATTGGAGTGGCGATTCCGGGAATTATTGATCAGAAAGAACGGATTGTTTTAAAATCCCATGCTTTAGGTATAGAGAATTATAGTCTGCGCTTTTTAGAGCAGGCTTTGGAAATTCCAGTATATTTTGAAAACGATGCTAATGCTGCAATGCTTGCAGAAAAAAAGCAAAAGTATCCAAATGCGATATATCTGTCTTTGAACCACACCTTAGGAGGCGCATTCTGCATAGATGGAAAGCTGTTTCGAGGGCAGAACCAGAAAGCAGGTGAGTTTGGTCACATGATACTCGTTCCCGGTGGAAGAAAGTGTTATTGTGGTAAAGCAGGATGTGCAGATGCATATTGTGCTGCAAGTGTACTGACACAAGATAACAGGCAGTCACTGGATGCATTTATGGAAAAAATTGAAAGTGGTGATGAAAAAAATTTGCAGACATGGAATGAGTATCTGGATCATCTTGCTGTTTTGATATCAAATCTGCGGATGGCATATGATATGGATATTATACTCGGAGGTGATGTGGGAGGTGTATTGTCAGATTATATGATACCACTGGGAGAAAAAGTGATGGCATATAATGGCTTTGAGCATGATGTTTCATACTTAAAAAATTGTTCGTATAAGAAAGAAGCGTCGGCTGTTGGAGCCGCGAAATACTTTTTTACAAAACATATGGCAGAATTGTAAATTTTTTGAACTCAGATAAGCAGTACACCGCATCTGGTGCGTAGGGCATTAAGTGTAGGGTAAGGGGATGTTTAGTTTGTTGGAGTTAAAAGCTCCCACTGACAGGTTACAAAGCGAATGAGGATGTCCGCTTTATATGTGGGAAAAACGAGAAGTTGTGTAAAATTAAAAAAAGATATTATAGTAAAAAACGGAAAGAAAACAGTAACTACGGTTTCCTTTCCGTTTTTTTGCGTGTTAATTGTGAAAAATATACAAAAAATGTGTTTTAAAATTATGAAATATATAAAAATATGAAAAAACATATTGACAAATTGTGTTTACATGGCAATAATATAATTACTTTAATAAAATATTTTATAAAACACAAAATAAAACAACATAAAAAGGAGGAAACAATTATGTTACAGCAGGTAATGACAAATCCAGGAGAAATTATTTTCAGAGAGGTTCCGGTTCCGGAGGTAAAGGAAAATCAGGTGTTGGTAAAGATTATGAATATTGGTGTCTGTGGATCAGATATTCATGTTTATCATGGAAAACATCCGTTTACAAAATATCCGGTAACACAGGGACATGAGGTTTCAGGTGAGATCACAGAACTTGGAAAAAATGTCACAGAGTTTCATGTGGGACAGAAGGTGACGATAGAGCCTCAGGTATATTGTGGACATTGCTATCCATGTCGTCATGGAAAGTATAATCTCTGTGAGGAATTAAAAGTAATGGGATTTCAGACGACAGGAACAGCATCTGAGTATTTTGCAGTGGATGCATCGAAAGTAACACCTATTCCAGAAGATATGTCCTATGAAGAAGGCGCTATGATTGAACCTCTTGCTGTGGCAGTTCATGGTGTAAAACAGATAGGTGATGTAGCTGGCATGAATATTGCAGTTCTTGGAGCAGGACCGATTGGAAATCTCGTGGCACAGGCAGCAAAAGGAATGGGGGCAGCGAAAGTGATGATCACAGATATCAGTGATCTTAGACTGGCAAAGGCAAAAGAATGTGGAATTGATGTGTGTGTGAATACCAAAAATAAAGACTTCGGTGAGGCAATGATCGAAGCATTTGGACCGGATAAGGCGGATGTAATCTACGACTGTGCTGGAAACAATATCACAATGGGACAGGCAATTAAATATGCAAGAAAAGGAAGCACGATCGTACTGGTGGCTGTTTTTGCAGGAATGGCAGAAGTAGATCTTGCAGTGGCAAATGACCACGAACTTGACATTAAGAGCACGATGATGTACCGCCATGATGATTATATAGATGGAATCAGACTGGTAAATGAGGGCAAAGTGCATTTGAAACCGCTTATCTCAAAGACATTTGCTTTTAAAGATTATCTGAAGGCATACCAGTATATTGATGATAACCGTGAGACAACGATGAAAGTAATTATCAATGTCAGTGAAAAGTAAGGAGCGTATATGGAAAATAAATATGGAATTGTCGGAGTTGCCCATGTCGGGCTTCCGACAAACGATTTACAGAAAACAGTTGAGTTTTATAAGAGTCTTGGATTTGAAGTGATTATGCAGTCTTATAATGAAAAAGCAGGGGAAAAAGTGGCATTTTTACAGATAGAAAATTACTGTATAGAGACTTTTGAAAATGGGCAGGCGGCAATGTCAGACGGTGCATACCAACATGTTGCACTTGATGTGGAAGATATTGAAAGTATGTATCAGAAAATCCGCAATGAAAAATACACAATTATTACAGACGGAATCGAAGAACTACCATTTTGGGAAAATGGTGTGAAGTTTTTTATGATTAAGGGACCAAATGAGGAAAGAATAGAGTTCTGTCAGAAACTCTGATAAAAATAGGAGGGACATATGGGAAGCGAAAACAAAAATGGAAAAGTACCGCTGATCAGTAAGATTGCATATGGGTTTGGTGATGTTGGATGTAATTTCAGCTGGATGTTCGTCAGTAATTTTCTGATGATATTTTATACAGACGTGTTCGGAATCAGTATGGCGGCTGTTTCAGCACTTATGCTTTTTTCAAGATTCTGGGATGCAATCAATGATCCAATCGTTGGGGGACTTACGGATAAAACAAAATCGAGATGGGGACGGTACCGTCCATGGCTGTTAGTAGCGGCACCAATTACAGCGATTCTTCTTGTTATGACATTCTGGGCAAGACCCGACTGGCCGCAGAATGGAAAGATCATTTATATGGTAATTACATATTGTCTGCTGGTTTTGGGGTATACCTGTGTGAATATTCCGTATGGAACCTTGTGTGGTGCTATGACACAGGATATTGATGAACGTGCAAAAATAAATACATCCCGTTCGGTTGCAGCGATGATTGCAATTGGGGTGTTAAATATTATCACAGTTCCACTGCTCAGCAAATTCGGCAGTCATAGTGCAAAGACAGGATATCTGACGGTTGCGGTCATATATGGATGTATTTTTACAGCCTGTCATTTCTTCTGCTTTGCGAAGACGAAAGAGGCAGTGATCACTCCGGAAAAAGAAAAAATTTCTGTAAAGGTTCAGTTGAAAGCAGTCATGCAGAATAGACCATATCTTCTTGCATTGGTAGGACAGATATTGTTTGGATTTACATTATATGGTAGAAACGCAGATATTCTGTATTATTTTACATATGTGGAAGGGAATGCCTCCTACTACACAACTTATTCGATGTGCATCATTATTCCTTCTATCATCGGGGCAGCCTGTTTTCAACCAGTATTCCGCAAGTTGAATAACAAAGGAAGAACAGCATCTCTCTTTGCTTTATTTACAGGAATTTCAATGTTGTCTATGTTTTTCTTCAATGCCAAAGAATCACCAGCTATTTTTTATGCATTATCTGGTCTCACACAGTTTTTCTTCTCTGGATTTAATACCGCAATCTATGCAATTATTCCAGACTGTGTGGAATATGGGGAGTGGAAAACCGGACTTAGAAATGACGGCTTTCAGTATGCATTTATTTCACTTGGAAATAAAATCGGAATGGCAGTTGGAACAGCACTTTTAGCAGGATTACTTGGAAAATATGGTTATATTGCAAATCAGACACAAAATGCAACTGTACTTTCAATTATGAAACATGCATTTACGACGATTCCAGGTGCACTTTGGATTGTGACTGCGGTTGTATTATTTTTCTACCGGTTAAATAAAAAACGTTATAACGAGATTGTGGAGGAACTGAAAAATGGAAGAAAAAGTTGATATCGTGGCATTGGGAGAATTGCTGATTGATTTTACGGAAGCAGGACACAGTCGGGATGGGAGGAAATTGTTCGAACAGAATCCCGGAGGTGCTCCGGCAAATCTTCTAACTGTTGCAAGCCACTTTGGGTATCACACATCTTTTATTGGAAAAGTTGGAAACGATATGCATGGTAAATTTTTAAAGAAGACATTGCAAAAGGAAGGAATCAATACAGATGCTATTGTTGAAGACCCGGGTTATTTTACAACGTTGGCATTTGTGGAAATCGGTGAAAATGGAGAACGAAATTTTTCTTTTGCAAGAAAACCGGGTGCAGATACACAGCTAAAAAAAGAAGAACTGGATCAGACATTAATTTCAGGTTGTAGAGTTTTTCATTTTGGATCATTATCGTTGACAGATGAACCGGCAGAAAGTACAACGATCGAAGCGGTAAAAATGGCAAAAGCAGCGGGTGTACTTATTTCATATGATCCAAATTACCGTCCGTCTCTTTGGAAGAGCAAAGAGGATGCAGTGAAAAAAATGAGATCTGTCATAGAATTGGTAGATGTCATGAAGGTATCGGATGAAGAGAGTATTCTGTTGACAGAGGCGAAAAGTTATGAGCAGGCTGCAGATCAACTCCTTGCCATGGGACCAAAGCTGGTTGCCATTACATTGGGAGAACAGGGAGTTCTTATGGCAACAAAAAGCAGAAAAGAAATCATCAAAGCATTTCAGACACATGCGGTCGACACGACTGGGGCAGGTGATTCATTCTGGGGAGGCGTATTATGCAGTATCCTTTCTATGAATAAGAATGTTGAAAAAATGGAATGGGAAGAAATCAAAAAGTGTGCTGTTTTGGGAAATGCAGTTGCTGGATTGTGTGTGCAAAAGAGAGGGGGAATCCCTGCGATTCCGACGAAAGAGGCGGTGTTTGAATTTATGCAGAAATAATGAATGTATATGAACAAACTCGGGGCTGTAAAAATCCCCCTATTTTTAATAATGATGTTTGATGAATTGGCGTTCCATGCCAAAAGAAATCAATTTTGCAAGAAACAGCAGTCTTGAACTGGCTGGTTTATATAAGGGAGTCAGATTTTTCTTTTTCGCATCTGAGATGCTGTCATCCTGAATGAATAAAGTGTAAATATCTTGTATAGCCATATTACAGTCAGACATCAGTGGAAGAAGATTCTGGTGGATGGTATGGGCTAATTTTTCCTGCTTGGATGGCTTGGAATAGTAAGCGGATATTTTAGGACTGATTTTAGCCTGACCAGTTATCCAGCGGCAAACCAGACCGTTGTCCATTGAAAAATCCTGATTTGCCGGATCATCCATAAAATCTTCAAATAATTCGTATAAAAAATCAGGCTGACTCATCTGATTACTTTCGCTGATATGATTTTTTAAGCAAGTGCTAATAGAAGAAAAATCGCATCGATTCAATAGAAATTCCCCTTTCGTAGTTAAGAGTGAGTATATCTATTATATACACGAACATATATTTGATTGAAGAAAATGCGAATATTTTTAAAGTGATTGTGTCAATTTACAATCAAATTCTATTCAATGTGGTTTTCCGGCAGGTTCTGTAAAATAAGCTCAGATCAAAACAATAACGGGAGAAGCTTATGCAACAGGACATTTAAAATGACGTATACTCTAAGCTCAGTGATCGTTCTGTAGAAACTTGCGAAGCCTACAGGCGTGGGAGAGCCTGCGGGTCTCTCCCTCTTTTGCTTTAAGAAATGATATGCAGAAGAGATGTTATGCCAAATAGGATATTTTCCTCTTATTGGAGGATATAAACATCCTTTTAGGATAAAAAGCAGAAATGGGCAATAAGATAAAAGAATAAAGATTATCTTTAATAACAGTGTTTGCCTGTAAAAGGGGTGTATAAAAATGGATATCAGAATATTGCGATACTTTTTGACTGTAGCCAAAGAACAAAATTTTACGAAAGCCGCAGAACAATTGAATATTACTCAACCAACACTTTCAAGACAGCTTTCTGCATTGGAGGATGAGATTGGAAAAGCCCTTTTTATAAGGGGAAATCGAAGCGTCACACTTACAGAGACAGGGATATTATTAAAAAGACGGGCTTTGGAGATCCTTGATCTGGAAGAGAAAATGATGGATGAGCTAATGGCAAAAGAAGAATTGATAGAAGGTACTATTACAATCGGATGTGGTGAGTTTGCGGCTGTAGAAACATTAGCTGAAATTTGTAAGGTATATAAGGAAAAATATCCAATGGTGCAGATTGCTTTACATACAGCAACAGCAGATTCGGTATATGATATGATGAATCAGGGGTTAGTGGATATTGGATTGTTTATGGAACCGATCAATACAGAAGGCCTGGACTATATCAGAATTCTGGACAGCGATCATTGGGTTGTTGGGATGAAACCAGATGATCCATTAGCATGT
Organism: Blautia sp. HA8986; assembly: GCF_056504635.1. Taxonomy (NCBI): domain Bacteria; kingdom Bacillati; phylum Bacillota; class Clostridia; order Lachnospirales; family Lachnospiraceae; genus Blautia; species Blautia sp. HA8986. The sequence continues at coordinate 2,009,740 of NZ_JBWLUQ010000001.1, read as the reverse complement.
AAAGAGTATGTTACAAAAGATGATCTCATAGATAAACCACTCATACTTCCCAGAAGACGAAATGTGCAGAGCGAACTTGCCAATTGGTTTGGAAAGGATTTTAATAAGCTTCACATTTCGTTTATCAGCAATCTTGGAACGAATGCCGGTGTTATGGCAACTCATGGACTGGGATATCCGGTTTCAATAGAAGGTGCTACAAAATATTGGAGAGAGGATTTACTTGTACATAGAAGGCTGTATCCTGAAATAGCTGCAAGTACAGTAATTGCATGGAGAAGAAATATCCCTTATTCACTGGCGATGAATAAGTTTATAGAAGAAATCAATGCCTTTAAGGCATAGAGGATGATTTGATGTAGGCATTAGACATAATATAATAATGAAGATTATAATAAATGTGTAAGGTATGAATGAAAAATACTTTACACATTTTTGTTTGCAAATAAGGAGGATTACCTATGGGAAAAAGATTAGTTGCATTTTTCAGTGCAAGTGGAACAACAAAAAAAGTTGCAGAGATGATTGCATCAGCGGCAGACGCAGATATGTATGAAATCATGCCAAAACAGCCATATTCAAAGGCAGATTTAAACTGGATGGATAAAAAGTCCAGAAGCAGTGTGGAGATGAGTGACAAAAAGTTCAGACCGGAAATATCCGATACAGATGTTTTGGTTGAGCAGTACGATGAGATCATCTTAGGTTTTCCGATCTGGTGGTATGTAGCACCTACAATTATGAATACGTTTTTGGAAAAATATGATTTTACGGGCAAAAAGATTGTGTTGTTTGCAACCTCCGGTGGAAGTGGATTTGGTAATACAGTAAGTGAACTTAAGCCGTCTGCACCGGATGCAGAAATAGTAGAAGGTAAAGTATTTCACAGGGGTGCAAAACAGGAAATCGAAGAATGGGTAAAACAAATTATTTAAACAATATTTTAACAGAGTAAAGAAGGTGTATAAGATGAAAAAGATTGTACAGACAGCAGGGAGAAATTCACTTAATGATTTTTCACCAGAATTTGCACATTTTAATGATGATGTTCTTTTCGGTGAGAACTGGAATAATCAGGATATTGACCTTAAAACCAGAAGTATTATAACGGTGGTTGCATTAATGTCTTCCGGGATAACAGATTCCTCTTTAATCTATCATTTACAGAACGCAAAGGCACATGGTGTGACACAAAAGGAAATTGCAGCAATTATCACTCACGTTGCTTTTTATGCAGGCTGGCCAAAAGGCTGGGCAGTTTTTAATCTGGCAAAGGAGGTATGGCAGCCAGAAGAAGGAGACTTGCCATATGAAGATGAGGCTATGAGAGCACATGCGAAATCAATGGTCTTTCCAATTGGACAGCCAAATGATGCGTTTGCAGAATATTTTGTAGGACAAAGTTATCTGGCTCCGATATCCACAGACCAGGTTGGAATTTTCAATGTAACCTTTGAGCCCGGATGCAGTAAACTGGATTATGTAGCATAAGAGTGTATAGCGTGTCTGTAGTCTGATTTTTGCCATAAATAAGTACAGGATACACAGAGAATAGAAAAGAATGTGTATTCAGTTAAATAAGAAATAGATAGCTGGTATGAGAGAACAAGGAGTCTTTCATACCAGTTTTTTTGTGGAAAAAGGGATAGGTTGCACAGGATCTGCCAGGAGATTTCAGTAGGTTTGGTGAATAGCTTTCTCCCAGAAGTGTGGTATAGTCTTGTGCTTGGAACAGGAAAACTACACAGAAGGGAGACACCGATATGACAGCACAGCCAGATATCATCTGGAATGAGCAATGCTTGGGGATACGGATAGGAGAACAGGTTTGCACCTATCTGAAAAAGCATGATGCGGAATACCAGAGACTGCAAAATAAAATACTGGAACTTACAGAGAGGTATCCAGTAATAGAAACATTTATGGAGTCGAATCAGGCAATCAGTCTAACGACAGAAGAGCATAAGGCAGTGCATCAATATTTCCGACTGGAAAGCGAAAAGGAAATGATAGAAGAACAGTACCATTTTTATATGGGACAGGCTCAAATGATCTCCTATGGAGCAATGCTTGGAAAAATTAAAAAAGCAATATTGGGAAATGATGACGGTGACACAAAGAAACTGCTGGAGTTGCTGCTGGATACCTGGATTGATGAGGTTGAAGATCAGCTGAAAGAAAATACAGTGTACCAGGGAATGCTTGAAAAAATATCGAAATATGAAGAACAGGTTCAGACAATGGGATTATCAAAAGAAAAGCGAAAAACAATAGACAAATACGTTACTGAAGTTAGTGAGAGATGGATATTATATGCGGAATCTTTATATCAGGCTGGCATGCAGAAAATTCTGGAACTATTAAATTTGTAAAAAAGGGACGGATAAAATGGGGAAGCACGAAAGGAACTTCCCCATTTGTCACTTCTATTCATCTTTGCCATCAATGAGAAATATGTATGAAACCTGAAAGATTTCAGCAATGGCTTTTAATTCAAGATCAGTGACATAACGCTTGTTTGTTTCGATTCTGGTGATTACATTTTTATCCATATCGTAACCAGCTAACTGGAGTTTATGGGCAAGATCACGCTGAGACATATTGTGGGTCTTGCGAAGTTCAATCAATCGCTGGCTAATCAGATTCTTCTCACCAGACTGTGTCCTTGGCTTTGGCATCTTAAATCTCTTCCTCTCTGGTAAAAGGATGGCTTGTCTCACTTTTTGCACCATCTGTATTGATTTTAACGATTGGACAAGGTAGAATCGGTTGTAAAAGTGAGACAAGAACAGAAGAGGGAGAAATATATGGAGCAGGTAAAAATAGAACAGTTTGCATTTTTATATTTATGCAGCGAGCATGATAAAAGGCTATTATTTAAGAAAGAAAAAATGCAGTTAGCTGATTTCGACAGGTTGACTTATCTGATTTATCATCTTGGTTTTAAGGAATATCACATAAAAGTTTGGATGGAATTTGCAGGAGACTTTAAAAAAGAATGGGATTGTTTGGAAGCACTTCAGGAAACAGGTGGATGTGCTGTGAGCATAGAAAATACAGAATCAGAGTCCAGATTGCATGAAATGTGGATTAGGGATTTTTGCAAAAATACACCAATGGAAATCAGAGAATGGCTTCGAGAATTAGCTTAAGAAATGTAAATAAAAATATACCCTAACTCATTTTTGTGGTATCATTATTAGTAGAGTTTGTGAAATTTGATTTTGCGGAAACCTGGAGTGATAAGAGATAAGTATAAAAGGAGCATATTGATATGAAGAATAGACGAAAGTTTTCTATTTTTATAAGTTCTACCTATGAAGATCTTAAAAAGGAAAGACAGGCATTGGTAGGTGTGGCACTAGAGAATAATTTTATTCCGGTAGGAATGGAGCAATTTCATGCTGCACCTACAAGTCAATGGAATGTTATAACAAAAATGATTGATGAGTGTGATTTTTATCTTCTTGTTATTGGTGCTAGGTATGGGTCAATTGATGAAGAAACTGGTATAAGTTACACAGAGAAAGAATACAATTATGCAAAAACTAAAGGATTACCAGTACTTGTATTGATTAAACAACCTTCGGCTATTTCTGAAAGTGAAAAGGATACCGGAAATGATAAGTATGATAAAATGAAGAAACTGGATGAGTTTAGAGAAAAAGTCAAAAATGATAAAAATACAGTTGATTTTTTCACAGATTTAAACAGTTTAAAGTATGTGGCATCACCGACATTTAGGAACGCCGTTAACTATGTTGATGATAACGCTGGATGGGTTCGATATCGAGATATAGTGGATATAATTAATGAAGAGGCAGAAGGACGAAATAAAGCAAATACTGAACTTGGAGAACATCAGCAGAAGATGCTAGATGACATGAAAGAGATGTTTTCTCAATTCTATAGTAGACTCACTGACCTAGAAAATAACCAGTTAACCTTGAAAGAAATTCCTACAGCAACAAGTGAAGATATCAAAAAATTGTTCCAGGTTGAAGATAATACGTTAATTATTGGAAATCCAGAAGAAAATAAATCAGTTGTAGGGCTAGATGATGTTGGGAACATTCCAGTGGACTCTGCCTTTTTATTAGTATATGCGGCTGATGGTGATGGGCAAATACTAAAGATACGGACACTTGGTTCACCTACTCAGATTTTTACATCAGGTAAGCAGTTTATGGCTGATAATTCAAAAAGAGAATCTGCGAGATGGGAAGAGGCTTTAGACAGACTTATAGAATGGGGCTGGGTTAAAGCTGTAGGGTATAAAGGTGAAATATTTGAATTGACCGGAACAGGTTATAGCAAAGCTGATTGGTTAAAGAACAATATGGCAATAGATACTTCAAAAGAACCGCTTGACGAGTTAAAAGAGTTTGAAGATTAATAAGAATTAAACTAATACAGTTATGCGTATTTATTTGCAAATATACATGGCTGTATTTTTTATTACGGGCAGGGCTCTTCGGGGTTCTGCCCTTTTTCTTTTTCCAGACCAAAAGACCACCTGCTGGAAAAGAACAAGAAAAACCTGAAAGGATGTGGTGACTTATTATTATAGGAATCGATCATGGATATTATGCCATCAAAACTCCCCATGTGTGTTTCCCGACTGGACTGACCGGGTACGATTATGAGCCGTATACCATGCAAAATGTCCTGCAGTACAATGGGAAATTTTATGTGTGTGGAACTGGGCGGCAGACGCTGGTGAGAAGCAAGACTTCCAATGACAATTATTATCTTTTGACAATGGCAGCCATTGCACAGGAGATCCGCTACCGCCGGGGAGAGAGGAAAACAGATGTGGTTCTGGCAGCCGGCCTCCCACTGGCAAGTTTTGGCAGGGAGAAAAAAGGTTTCCGGGAATATCTGTTTCGGAAAGAGCAGCCTCTGCGTTTCCGGTACGAGGATGAGAGCTATGAGATCCGGATTCAGGATGTAAAACTGTTCCCACAGGGATACTCAGCCCTGGCTCTCCACCCGGAATGTGTTCGGGACGAGCCTTCTGTTCTTCTCGCAGATATCGGTGGCTGGACCGTAGACCTGATGCGGCTGGACAACAGTGTTCCAAATGCCGCTACCTGCCGCAGCCTGGAACTTGGTGTGATCCGGTGTGTGGATGAGATCACCGAGCAGGTACGCAGAAATACCGGACTGTCTGTAACGGATATTCAGATCGAACGTGTTCTGAACGGCCAGAGCTGCAGCATGGACCCGGCCGCAAAAGAAATCATTGTCCGGCAGGGAAGGCTCTACACGGAGAAAATACTGTCTGCAATTATGGAAGCCGGGTTCGATCTGAAGGCAATTCCGTCCGTGATCATGGGCGGCGGAGCCAGCATTCTGAAACGGCACGTGACACCGCAGGACGGGCTGTGTCGGCAGATTTACCTGACAGACGTACACGCCAATGCTTCCGGCTATGAGCGGATTGTGGGGCAGATGTGCGCGAAGTAAAGAGACCCGTTTTCTCGTTCCGCCTGAACCTTGATAACCCAGATCACAAAAAGGCATGGGAGATCCTGCAAAGTGTTCCAGATGGACAGAAGAGCAGCTATCTGGTTCAGGTGATCTTAAAAGATCAGGAAAACAACCAGCTGGAGAAAAGCATCCGGCAGGCAATCCGGGAAGAACTGGCAGGTGTTTCCATTTCTGGCTCCGGGGAGAGTGTTTCAAAAAAGGAAGAAATCCCGTCCCAGATGCTGGATTTTCTCTCCGGGCTTGAGGATGCATTCTGAAAAAGTCAAGTCTTTCCTGGTGATAAAATAGCCAAATTTCAAGCAGTCAAATTAGTATAAATCACGGATTTTTGAAAGGGGTGATGCCTATTGAATGTTATTGGATCTGCATCCTTTGGGAGCTTTTGAGAGCCTCATATTCGTTGGGTATTGTGAATAGCTTTCTGTCACGTTTTAGGGTATGTTGTATGTAGAAAAAAGAAAGGAGAACGAACACAATGGAGATGAAAAACATATGCGGAAAAATCCCGGTAGAGCTGCATGAAAAGCTAAAACTGGAAGTCGAAGAGTTAGGAATCAGCATACCAAAATACCTTGAAATGGTAATCGAAGAACACATGACAAGAAAAGGAGAAAAGGCGAATATGGCAGATTTAAGAACAGTAGCAGTACAGGTAACCGAGGATTTATTTTCCAGACTGAAAGCAGTCCTCGCCAGGAATGGCATGAAACAGAAAGACTTCTTAATCGGGCTTATCGAAGATGCAATCGAAAAAGAAGAAGCCAAATGGAAAGCAGAGTCAGAGGAAGCCGAAGAAACAGAAATGGAAGATCCTGAGACTGCAAAATCAGAACCGGATGAAGAGTCAGTAGAACCTGAAGCAGAAGAGCCTGAGACAGAAGCACTGGAAGCTGAAACAGACGGAGAAATGACAGAACCGGACGAAGCTGAAGCAGATGAAGAGCCGACAGAGCCAGAAAACGAAGAGCCAGCGGAAGCAGAGCCAACAGAACTGGAAACCGAAGAAGCAGAAGAATCTGAGCCAGAGGAAGCGGAATCAGAAGAATAGACATCACAAAACAGAAACCAAGAGACGGAAACGGTGCAGAGAAATCTGCACTGTTTTTTTCGCAGCGAAGGGAGGCTGATAGCCGGAACAATTCGATTTTTTGACCTGTTCAGTGGAATCGGAGGATTCCGAGAAGGGCTGCACAGGGCAGGGGGCTTCACCTGTGTCGGACACTGTGAAGCAGATGCATATGCAGACCACAACTACCGGGTGCTGTTTGATACGGAAGGAGAGTGGTTCTGCAATGACGCAAGAAATATTGAAACAGAACGAATGCCGGACTTTGATCTTTTATGTGCGGGATTTCCTTGCCAGGCATTCTCAATCGCTGGACGAAGGGAAGGATTTGCCGATGCAAGAGGAACCCTTTTCTTTGAAGTTGCCAGACTGGTTGCAGACAAACGACCTGCGTATTTTCTCCTTGAAAACGTACCCGGTCTGCTTTCGCATGACAAAGGGCGGACGTTTCACACCATCCTCAGTACGCTATCTGAACTGGGGTATCATGTCGAATGGAAAGTGCTTAACAGCAAGGATTTCGGAGTCCCCCAGTCAAGGAAGCGGGTGTATATTGTCGGATATCTTGATGGAAGATGTGCCGGAAAAATATTACCTTTCCCAAAAGCAAATGGAACAGCTCTTATACAAGTCCATGCTGGCAAACAGGGAGAAAGAGTCTACGCAGAAGAAGGACTGAGCTGCACGCTGACCAGCGGGTCTGGTGGTATGGGCGGCAAGACCGGATTATACGAAGTCGGTATCCCAATCAAGGAAAACACCCGAAAAGGATACAAGATGGCCTACGAGGGGGACAGCATCGATCTCGGATATCCGGGAATCAACAGTCGCAGGGGGAGAGTCGGGCATGAGATCGCCCATACCCTGACGACCGGAAACCAGCAGGGAACACTGCATTTTGTAGATATCTCCCCTCCGCCGCTGGTGACAGACGTTGCAAGATGTCTGAATACCAGACAGGATTCCAGCATCCATAACCACAGAGGCGAAAGTTCCGGGGTGCTGGTGGAAGAACCGCCAAGGGCAGTGCTGACACCGGCCAAGGAAAAAGTCCGCCAGAATGGAAGAAGGATGAAAGAACCGGAAGAGCCAATGTTCACCATTACGGCAACTGACCGTCATGGAGTGATTTACCACGGCAGAATCCGCAGGCTGACGCCAAGGGAGTGTCTGCGGCTGCAGGGATATCGGGATGGTCAGATTTCCAAGATGGAAAAAGAAACATCGGATAACCAGCTTTACAAGCAGGCCGGTAATGGTGTCACTGTCAATGTCATTGAAGCAATAGGCAGAAATTTGAAAGCAGTAGATGAAGAGATCCAAAGCGGCTCACCTGTTCCAGAAGCGAAGGGTGGGTGAAGCAGATCGACCTAAAAGACCAGTATTTTGGTACAGAGATTGAGATGACAGGTATCAGCCGCTATGATGCGGCTGTTGCGATTGGAAGAATGTTCGGAACAGAGCCATATCATATCCGTTCTTACGATTCCTGGTGTGTAAAAGATTCAGATGGAAAAACGTGGAAATTTTCAAGAGACAGCAGTATCGACTGTGAAAGGCTGGCAAATGGTACTGTAATAGATGCCGATGGAGATTATTCGACAGAAATGGTATCCCCGAAATTGGAATATTCGGAAATGGGGAAACTCCAGGAAGTGGTGCGGTGTGTCAAAAACGCAGGTGCTTTTGTCAATTCATCCTGTGGCATGCATGTCCATGTGGACGCATCCAATCATACACCAAGGAGTCTGAAAAATGCACTGACGATCATGTACTGCAAAGAGGATATTCTGTTCAAAGCCTTAAATGTACAGACGAGAAGGGAAGATGAGTATTGCCAGAAAGTCCGTCCTATGGTATTGGAGAAGATCCGCCGGATGCCAAACAGCACCATCACGATGGAAAAATTCAAAAGGGCATGGTATGAGGGAAATGACGGAAGCTCCGAGCATTACAACTGGACAAGGTATTATGCCTTAAACCTACATGCTGTTTTTTCCAAGGGAACACTGGAATGGCGTTGTTTTGAAAGCACCCTCCATGCAGGAAAAGTCCGGTCGAATATCACACTGGCACTTGCCATATCCGCACAGGCGATCAACCAATCTTGTACCCATGCAAAAAAGACGGAGATCGGGGATAACCCGGCATTTACGTTCCGCACCTTTCTGCTCCGCCTCGGATTGATCGGGGACGAATACAAAAATGTACGGAAGCATCTACTTGCCAATCTGGACGGGGATAAGGCATGGCGGTATGACAAAAGTACCTATGCCTGTCTGCAGAATCCAAGACGGACAGATGATGCGAGATAACAGAATAATGAGAACAGACAGGCCGGGTGGAAACATCCGGCTGTTCTTATGCAAAATGAAGAAAAAGAAGAAAGAGGTAGAAAACATGAAGAGTAAATATCGATTCAGGCGAATCCTTTCAGGGGTGATGGCGGCAGTCACCATCTTATCCACGGTCATTTCACCGCTGACGGTGTATGCTTCGGAAGAGCCGAAAGCGGCGGAACCGCCAGCGTATGAATCCGTAAAGGATCAGCTGGATGAAAATGAAGTGGTAAAAGCCACCGATCTGGAGCTGGAAGTCGGACAGGACTTTGATGTTTCCACGGATTTTACAAATTTGGAAATCAAGGACGAAAGCAAAGTCAAAGTGACATTCCAGAAAGCAGAGAATGACGCCGGGGAGAACTTCAGCACCAGCCATGCAGACACTTACCATGCCGTTTATTATGTGGAGCCAGTCAACCAGAACCACCCGGTTTATCAGATTGGGAGAAACCTGATCGTAAAAGAGCCTGTGACAGCAGCTCAGAGTGAACCGCAGACAGAACAGGCAGTTACCGAAGAGGATACAGGTTCTGATGATGAGGAAGCTGCCTCGCAGGAAGAAACTGAGACAGTGCCTGTAGAAACAGAAATTGTTGAGCCGGAGACAGCTGAATCTGAAACAGAAGAACCGGAAGAAACAGAACCCGAATTTCAGGGTGGACTTTCTGAATCTGAGTTTGATGCCGCATTAGAGGAAGCCGAAACAGAAAATACAACCGATAAAGAATCCGGGCTGACACTCAGCGATGTTCTGGAGCAGGCAGGGGAACAGGATATTGACCTTATGGCAATGGAAGATGGGGAAACCGTTTCTTTCACCGCAGTCAATACCAGTACAAGAGCAACACAGGATGTAGATGTGACAAGAGGGACTGCATACTATTATGCAGACTACGGTCTGGGTTCTTATGTAACCTATAAATATACCGTAAAATTTGGAAACGTGTCTGCAACTGCCTACTGTGTGCAGCCGTCAAAAGCAGGACCTGGGGATGGTGTTTATAAGATCACCAAACTGGGTGACAGCAAAGCACTGGCAAAAGTATGCTACTACGGCACAAAAGCATCCGGCGAAAATGGATTTTTCTCAGAGAAACATCCTGATTTTTCCGCTGGAAAACAGTTTATCATTGTCCATCTGGCTGCGTCTTATGCCAATAACAGTAGTGACGCTTTTTCCGGTACGAATGCAACCGGACAGGCTCTGGCAATGGAACTCTACAATTATTGCATGAGCCAGCCGGAGATACCGGAAGTGGACATGAGTTTCTCCAATGCAGATGTTACCGCATATATCAGCGGCAACAGCCAGAGAACAGAAGAGATCACCTTTAAGGCATCCGAACTGCAGACCATCACCATGAAACTGCCTTCCGGTGTCAAACTGCATAATGTGACAACGGGAAAAACAAGCAGTGCAGGTGCATCCGTGGAGATCTGCGGCGGTACCAAATTCTACTTATCTGCACCGCTGACACAGGCAGTGGATGTCAAAGGGGAATGGTCTGTTACCATGAAGGGAAGCATCATCAAAGACTATTCCGCTTACAAGATCACAACCGGAAGCGAGACACAGGACCTTGCCCTGGTATTTGGCGAGGGCGTGACCGATGAGAAGTATGTAGATTTTAAAGTGTCATGGGTAAAACAGGCAACTCTGGAGATCGTAAAGAAGGACCGCAAGAGCAACAAAGCCATCGCAGGTGCAGTTTATGGCGTTTACAGTGACAAGGATGGAAAGAACTTGATCACAAAGATGCCGGCCACAGATGCCAACGGAGCTTCCAGCGTTACGATCACCAAAACACAGGATACCGTATACCTGAAAGAGATCTCCGTACCAAACGGATATCTGCTGGATACCAAAGCCTACGATGTGAAACTGGTCATCGGAGATACTGTAAAACAAACCGTTACCGATGCAGAGCAGATGGCAAGCCTGACTGTTTATAAATTAGGAGAAGTCCTGACCGGAGCAAAGGTAACTGATGATGGTGTTTCCTTTGTTTATACCGAGCAGAAACAGAAGAGTGCGGTTTACAATGTTTATGCCGCAGCGGATATTGTATCCGCAGACGGAACCGTCATTTATAAAAAAGACGCACTGGTCAAAGCCGGACTTACTACCGGGGATGACGGAAGTGTCACACTGGATAATCTATATCTGGGAAAATATGTGGTAAAAGAAATGCAGGCACCACAAAATCTGATATGCACAGGCGAAAGCCAGGAAATCACCCTTTCCTATGCCGGAAGCAATGTGGAGAAGGTCATGGGAAGCGTGACATTCAAAAATGACCGCCAAAAAGCAAGCGTAAGCGTATACAAACAGGATAAGGAAACCAGGAAATACCTTCCGGGCGGCACTTATGGCCTGTATGCCGGAAACGACATCAAAGTAGCGGACGGAACCGTTGTGGTCAAAAAAGATACCCTCATTGAGAAGGTAGTGACCGGAACAGACGGAAAAGCCGTATATCAGGCAGACCTGCCGATCGCTAACAGCTACTACATGAAAGAGGTTTCTGCACCGGCCGGATATACCAGAAACAGTGAGGATGTGTACTCTTTTACGTTCCAGTACACCACAGACAAAGAGGCAACCGTTTCTTTCAGCCACACGTTCCAGAACGAGCGTGTCAATGCGAAGATCAAACTGGTAAAAGAGGATTCCGAAACCGGAAAGACCGCACAGGGAGATGCAACCCTTGAGGGTGCGGTTTACGGACTGTATGCCCGTGAGGATATCGTTCATCCGGATGGACAGACAGGTGTCCTTTACCCGGCAGGAACGCAGATTGCAACCCTGACTACGGATACAGAGGGAAATGCAGAAATCGCAGACCTCTATCTCGGAAAGTATTACGTGAAAGAATTGACGCCGCCTGTTGGATATCTGGCAGACCCGGAAGAACATGATCTGGAGTGTAATGACGAGGGAGATCTGGTTCAGACGGTAGAACGTACCGCAACTTCTCTGGAAGATGTGATCAAACAGCCGTTCCAGGTCATTAAAGCAGCCAACAATGGTAAGACCGATGCCGATCTGTTAAAAGGTGTGGGATTCAGTGCATATCTGGAGAGCAGCCTGAAGAAAAATAAGGACGGTTCCTATGACTTTGCATCTGCAACTCCGGTTGTACTGACCGCAGACGGACAGACAGAAATGTTCACGGATGAGCGTGGATATGCATGCTCCATTCCGCTTGCATACGGAACCTACATTGTAAGGGAGACCACCACACCGCACAACTTCAAACCAGTCGATGACTTTAAGGTTGTGATCTCGGAAAACAATCCGGATCAGCCGCAGGTATGGCGTGTGCTTCTGGACGAAGAGTTTGAAGCAAAATTAAAGATCGTCAAAAAAGATGACGAGACAAAGAAATCTGTCCTGGTTCCGAATACTGAGTTTAAAGTATACGATCTGGATAACAAGAAATATGTGGAACAGGTGACCACCTACCCATCTACTATGGTACATAAATCTTATTTTACGGATGAGAATGGATACCTGATCCTGCCACAGAATCTGGCTTGTGGAAATTACCGCATCGAAGAAGTGACTGCACCGGATGGATACACCCACAGTGCCAATACCGTGGAAATCAAGGTAGACAGCGATACTGCATACCAGGAAGATCCGGTCAGCGGTGACCTGATCATCGAGGTGGAATTCGAGAACCACCCGGCAAAAGGCAGACTGACCATCCACAAGGAAGGAGAAGTAGTCAAAGGTTTTGACAAGGATTTCACCTATGAGGAAGCCAGCCTTGCAGGAGCCGTGTTTGAGGTTTATGCCGCAGAAGATATCTATACCGCAGACCATCAGAAAGATGAGAACGGCAACCGTTATCTGGAATATGCCAAAGACACACTGGTGGCAACGGTGACAACCGATGAAACCGGAAGTGCCGTAGTAGAGAACCTTCCGCTCGGCAAATACCGTGTAGAAGAGAAAAAAACGCCGGAGGGCTACACCTGGAATGCCAAAGGCGAAGAAGTAACTTTTACCTATGCCGGACAGGATACCCCAGTCGTAGACGAAGAAGTGACTTTTACCAATGAACGCCAGAAAGTAAGCATCACCGTGGAAAAACAGGATGCAGAAACAGGAAGCACGGTAGCTGGAGCTACATTCGGTCTTTACAATAAGAACGAGATCAAATCCGGTGACAAGATTATTGTGAAAGCAGATACCTTATTACAGGAGATCACAAGCGATGAAAAAGGACAGGCACACTTCACCCTGGACCTGCCGCTTGGAACTTATTATGTGAAAGAAATTTCTGCACCGGATGGTTTTGTATCTTCTGACGAGATACTGGAATTTGATGCCACCTATCAGGGGCAGGACATTCCGACCATCAAGCTGAAATCTGTGAAGAAGAACCAGCCGACCACCATCGAGGTGACAAAATCCGACCTGACCACAGGCGTAGAGCTGAACGGGGCATCCCTTTCTGTTCTGGACAAGGATGGAAATGTGATCGACAGCTGGACTTCCGTAAAGGATGAGCCTCATGTGATCAAATACCTGACCGTTGGAAAAACTTATACCCTCCGTGAATCTCTTGCACCGCTTGGTTATTTAAAGACCACGGATGTGGAATTCACCGTTCAGGATACCGCAAAAGTACAGAAAGTGGAAATGAAAGACGATGTGCCGAAAGCCCTGCTGATCGTAAACAAGAAGGGTGAATTCCTTGATAAGATCACCCTGCTGGACAATGTCAAAGGCGTTGTAGAGCATCTGTTTGAGTACATCACAGGAAGCCTGTCAGACGTTACCTTTGAGATTTACGCTGCAGAGGATATCAAAGCAGCCGATGGTGTAAGCCCGGATTATTATGCTAAGGACGAGCTGGTGGCAACCGTGACTACTGATGCAAACGGTGTTGCAGAAGTATCTGACCTTCCGGTTGGAAAATACTATGTCAAAGAGGTGGGCACAGCATATGGTTATGTGCTGGATGAAGAACCACGATATGTAGATCTTTCCTACCGTGACCAGGATACCCCGGTTGTCGTATACGATGAGGACTGGCAGAACAACCGTCAGAAAGTAAAAGTGAACGTCCTGAAGAAAGAAAAGGATACCGACCGTGTATTAAAAGGCGGCATCTTTGGACTGTACACCAGAAACGACATCCTGTCCGCATCTGGAAAGGTGCTGATGGAAGCAGATACCCTGATCGAGTTAAAAACAACAGATGCAGATGGAAAGATTTCCTTTATTGCAGACCTGCCGATCGACGGAACCTATTATGTGAAGGAGCTGTATGCACCGGATGGATTTGTCACCACCGGAGAAGAGCAGGAATTTGTTTTTGAGTACCAGGGGGATAAAGAAGTAGAAGCATCCTATGAATTTGTATTTGAAGATGAGCCGACAACCGTGGAGCTTTCCAAAACCGATCTGACCACGGGCGAGGAACTGCCGGGAGCCAGATTACAGCTGACGGATGAAAACGGGGCTGTTGTTGAGGAATGGACATCCACCAAGGAGCCGCACATCATCAAAGAACTGGTTGTAGGAAAATCTTACACCCTGACAGAAAACAAGCCGGCCGATGGATATGCCACTGCGGAAAGCATCACATTCACCGTAGAGAATACTGCGGAGATCCAGAAACAGGTAATGGAAGATGACGTGACCAAAGTGAAGATCAGCAAAACGGATATTACCGGAGATAATGAGATCGAAGGAGCCAAACTGACCATCACAGATGAAAATGGCAACATCGTAGAAACCTGGACTTCCGGTAAAGAGCCGCATTATATCGAAAAACTTCCGATTGGTAAATACACCCTGAAAGAAGAGCAGGCTCCAAACGGTTATGTCGTTGCAGAGGAGATCACCTTCGAGGTGGCAGATACCGCAGAGATCCAGAAGGTAGCCATGAAAGATGACACCGCAAAGGGACGTCTGATCATTGAGAAAACAGATAAGGATACCGGAGCAGCACTGAAAGATGCAGAATTTGAACTGAGGGATGCGGATGGCAAAGTGGTAGAAACCCTGACCACTGATGAAAACGGCCATGCAACCAGCGGACTGCTTGCAATCGGAACTTATAAGGACGGCAAATTTGATAAGGCAGCCACCTATTATCTGGTTGAGACCAAAGCACCGGAGGGCTATCAGCTGGATGAGACCAAACATGAGGTGACATTTACCTATGTAGATGACAAAACTCCAGTGATCGAAGTCATCCAGAAAGTGACGAACGAGAAGCTGCCGGAGGACACCCCGTTTGTAAGCAACCCGAAAACAGGCGATGACACCAACCTCTGGATTCCGGCCCTGTGCCTGATTCTTTCCGCAGGCGGTCTGATCGGCATGGGTGTGGCATCCAGAAGAAAGAAGAAAAAAGGGGGCAGATAGGCTGAAACAATTATATTTTGCGTATGGAAGCAACATGGATCTGGACCAGATGGCATATCGGTGCCCAAAGGCGGAGGTGGTAGAAATCGTCCGCCTGGAGGGGTATCGGCTGACCTTTGCAGCCGCAGGAAGCGGCCTTGCCACCATCTTCCCGGAAGAGGGAAGCCATGTGGACGGCGTCCTCTGGTCACTGACCGGGGACTGTGAAAAGAGCCTGGATCTTTATGAAGGCTATCCTGATTTTTACGACAAGCAGGAGATCACTGTCAAGAACAAAGATGGAAGAGAGATCAAAGCCATTGTCTATATCATGACAAAAGATTACATGCAGAACTTTAATCCGCCCGGACGGTCGTACCTGACTGGGATCTTAAAGGGCTGCAGACAGAACCAAATCCCGACAGAGCCGATCCTGAAAGCAGCAAGGAAACCGCCTGTGCCGGGAAAGACGCAGAAGAGTCAGCCAAAGAAGCAGAGAAAAGCCGGACAGGAACGATGAAGAAAAAACCAAAGACAGGAATCTTACAGAGGTTTTTCAAGATCATCTGCCTTGCAGTGACGCTGACAAGTGCCGGGTTTCTGATTTACCACATGGTATATCTTCCAATGGAGAACAAAAAGCTGGTGGCAGAGCTGAAAGGGAATTTCCCGGAGCTGGAAGCTCCGGGAGCCTCAGGCTCTGAAAAGAAAGACCAACCAGCTGGAAGAAAATGCCCGGTGGCTGCGGTAGACCTTGTTTCTCTTCGGGAACAATACCCGGATGTGCAGGGATGGCTGACAATACCGGATACCGGGATTGATTACCCGGTGCTTCAGTCCGAACAGGAGAATGGGGAGTTTTACCTGAAACGGAATTACAAAAAGGAATATGACATCAACGGAAGCCTGTTTTTACAGGCAGACTGTAAAGTGTCTGAAAGTCGGAACCTTATCATTTACGGTCACAACATGAACAGTGGGGCAATGTTCGGAAATCTGGACTTATATGCAGATGAAACGTACTATCAGGAGCATCCCTTTGCTTATCTTCAGACAGAGGATAGCATTCAGGAATACCGAATTGTCACGGTGCTGAAAGCAGACAGGAATTTGTTCCCATTCCAGCAGAAACTCGCAGATGCGGAGGCAGTGCAGGAATATTTAAAAGCAGCTAAGCAGAGGGAAGTGTTCGAAACCGGGGATGATTACCTGAAGTGTATATACGATAAGGTTTTGACGCTCGTCACGTGTTCATATGAATGGAGCGGTGCCAGGAACATCGTCCTGGCGGTGCCGGTTTCCGGGGCAGTGTGGAGTCAGAAGTGTTCGTAAGTACCAGAAAAGTGCAGAAAATGAGACAAATAATGACCGCACGGGCAGGGATGTGTTCAAAACAGGGGGATTATGTAAGGGTGTGCATTGGTAGTATTTAGGTTGAAAAAAGTGTCTGAAAGTACCAGAAAAGTGCAGAATGTGAGACAACTTATAACCCAGATCCGGCAGAAAGTGTTCCAGAAAGGAGCGTTTCCTGCCGTTATTATTTACTTGGAAAGGATGGTAACGATTATGAAACGATTTTATACAGCAGAATCCGTAACAGAAGGACATCCGGATAAGCTCTGCGACCTGATCGCAGACAGCATTCTGGACGCGTGTCTGAAAGAGGACGAAAATTCCAGAGTGGCCTGCGAGGTGCTGGCGACCAAAAGGAACATCATTGTAGCAGGAGAGATCACCAGCCGATTTGAGCCACAGGTGTTTGAAATCATCAAAAAGGTGCTGGAGAGTGCAGGCTATGAAGCAGAGGAAATCCACATGGATGCCCTCATCCACAAACAGAGTCCGGATATCGCCGGGGCAGTGGAGAGATCCAGAGAACGAAGGGCAGGGACTGTTTCTGTTCAGAGCGGACTTGCCAGCGGTGCCGGGGATCAGGGCATCATGATTGGCTACGCCTGCGATGAGACACCGCAGCTTATGCCGATGCCAGTGGTTCTGGCGAACCGCATTGTAAGGGAACTGTCTGCAAGCCGTAGAAGCGGATATATCACGGGAATCTTGCCAGATGGAAAGGCGCAGGTGACCGTGGAGTATGAAGATGACAGACCTGCCCGGCTGGATACCGTCATTGTGTCCTGCCAGCATGAAAAGGAAAAATCCCTTCGGAAGCTGGAGCATGAGATCCGGGAGAAAGTGTTACGCCCGGCACTCCGTATGCTGCCACCGGATGAGGATACCAAGATCCTGATTAACCCATCGGGCAGATTTGTGTGCGGAGGTCTGGATGCAGACACCGGACTGACCGGAAGGAAACTAATGGTGGATACCTACGGCAGCCTGGTACCGCATGGCGGCGGTGCATTCTCCGGGAAGGATTGTTCCAAAGTTGACCGTTCCGGGGCATACATGGCCCGTTACATCGCCAAAAACATGGTAGCTGCCGGACTTGCCAGCCGATGCCAGGTGTCCCTTGCCTATGCCATTGGGGTTGCCCAGCCAGTCATGGTGCAGGTGGATACCTTTGGAACGGGAAAGATCTGTGCGGATGACTGCCTCGCCGCAGCGATCCCTCTGGTGTTCGGGCTTACCCCAAGCCAGATCTGTGACACCCTGCACCTGAAGCGGCCAATCTACCGACAGAGTGCGGTGTTCGGGCATTTTGGAAGAAAGGAATTCCCGTGGGAGAAAACGGATAAGGCAGAGCAGCTCCGGGATACCGTGATGTAATGCCGTGGATTCCGGAAGAAGAAATCAAACGTGCAAGGGAGATCACCGCCATTGAATACCTGAAGAAATATCAGCCAAACCGTCTGAAAAAATCTTCAGCCAGAAATGAATGGGAGCTGACAGACCACGACAGCTTTAAGATTAACGAGCAGACCAGCCAGTGGCACTGGAAATCCAGAGATATCGGGGGCACCAGTGCTTTAAATTTCCTGATTCATGTAGACGGGTGTTCTTTTCTGGAGGCAGTGCAAATGCTGAAAGATGAGTATCCCACCTATATCCCTCCTCCAGTGGAAGCAAAGCCAAAGAAGCCATTTGTCCTGCCTACGGCCAGCCCAGACTGCCGCAGGGTGTTCCGCTATCTGAAAGAGCGGGGCATCAGTGGCGAGGTCTTACAGCGGTGTGTTCATTTGGGAATCTTATATGAGAGTCTGCCCTACCACAATGCCGTGTTCATAGGACGGGATGAAAACCAGGTGGCAAGATATGCTTTCCTGCGTGGGATTTACGATGCCAGCGGAAAGTCTTTTAAGATGGAACAGGCCGGAAGTGAAAAGGCATACGCTTTTTGTGTTCCGGCGAAATCGGGATGCAGACGGGTTGCTGTTTATGAAGCCTGTGTGGATGTGCTTGCCCACATGACATTGGAACAGAGACAAGGAAGCCGGGATAAGTACCGTCTGGAGCTTGGCGGGATCAGCGCACCAAAAGAAGGGCAGAGCCAGCGTAGCATGAAAAAGCCGCAGGCATTGGAACATTTTCTGTCCCAGCACCCGGAGATCACCGAGATCGAAGTGTGTACCGACAATGACTTTGCCGGACGGTGGGCGTGTGAACATATCCGAAAAGCCTACGAGGGAAGCTATCGGATCATCGAGAACCTGCCGGAAATCGAAGGGGCAGACTGGGCAGACATGGCAAAAATGGCTGCCCGTACACCGGAGAAACGGCAGAATAGGGAAGCGAGGTGATGCTTTGAAAGATAAAATAGAAGTGGGAATGCTGTCACCTCTGATGGCAGAGTTTATTCCGGACTATTCAGATATTGTGAATCTGGATGATGCGGAGCCATTGGAAGGACCTGACCTGGTGCAGTATCAGACATCCATCGCAGAAAAGGTTGACGAGATCAATCGGCTCGGTATGCCTGACAACCAGCCATGCAACCTGATCGATTATTTTGACCAAAACAAGGACATTAAGGAAAAAGTGGAACGCATTACAATGGCGGTAAAGGAACAGGAGGGCGTTTTATATGGCTGTGCAAACCTGACACTCCGGGAGAATCTGACACCAGAGGAATACCGTGTGGTGGGGCAGTATCTGAGAGGGCAGTACAGCGATGGCTGGGGAGAAAGTCTGGAACAGCGGGAGATCAAGGTAGACGGTGGTGAATTATACTTACATTTCTATGTTGGTGCCGGCTCGGATTTCCAGATACAGGTGAAAGCACCGGAAAACGGTGTGCAGGAAAAGCAGCCGGAACAAAAGCCGTCCCGTCCAGAACTTAAGCTCTTAGGGCATGACGGAAATATTTTCTCAACCCTTGGGGATGCCGCAAGACTGCTTAGACGTGCCGGGATGTCCGAACAGGCCAACGAAATGGCGGATCGTGTCCACAAGAGCAGCAATTACTATGAAGCGCTGGGAATCATCAGCGAATACGTGGAAACCGAGCTGTCGGACCACCGTGAACAGCCCAGAACGCCAAGAAAAGAAACACTGAAAAAAGAGGATACCTGCCGATGAGCAGTTCCATAAAGAAAAGCACTTCCAGAGAAATCTGGAAAATAAGCGACCGAAAGGATGATGCCTATGGGAAATACCCTGAAACTTGAAGATCTTTTAAAACCGGACTGTGTGCCGGATGAGTCTGCCGGAGGGGAGAACTGGCGTATCCTGCATGGAGATACCTTAAAACTGGTCAAAGGATTCCAGCCGGGGATCTTTGATGCAGTTATAACCGATCCGCCCTATGCGTCCGGGGGAACCAAGCAGAACGAACGCAACCGAACTACCAACCAGAAGTACAGCAGCATGAAAGCAGAAAATGCCCTGCCGGATTTTGATGGGGATAATAAAGACCAGCGTTCCTGGACCCACTGGATGGCAGAATGGCTGTACGATGTGCGGAAAGCCTGCAAGAGAGGGGCTCCGATCTGCCTCTTTATTGACTGGAGACAGTACCCGTCCATCACCGATGCCCTCCAGTGGGCAGGGTGGATCTGGAGAGGGACTGCCGTCTGGGACAAGGGGAACTCCCGTCCGCAGAAAGGCAGATTCCGCCAGCAGGCAGAATATATTGTATGGGGAAGCAACGGACCGATGCCGATCAACCGCCCGGTGTCCTGCCTTCCGGGTGTGTTCCGTTATGGGAATCCCCAGAACCGCATCCATGTGACAGAAAAGCCGCTCCAGCTGATGAAGGATGTCATCCAGATCTGTGAGCCGGGCGGCCTGATCTTAGACCCGTTTGCCGGAGCTGGTACTACCATCCTTGCGGCGGCAGAGTCGGGGTTTCAGGCAGTCGGCATTGAAGTGACCGATTCGTATTATAAGCTGGGAAGCGACCGTGTCCGCATTGCACTGGAAGCTGGGGAAGAAGCGGAAAACAAAGAACCACAGTAGCCGGATGTCTGGCAGACATCTGAAAAAGAGAAGAAAAGAATCCAGATGTCCACAAGACATCCACAGAGCGGAATGCTTTGTGGGTGTTTCTTTTTGGAAAAACGCCGGGCAGAGGAAACCTGTCCGGCCAGGAAAGGAGATGGTCGTATTGGAACAGGCACTTGCTTATGTCTGCTGTTCTGCAGAAGAAGGAAAGACCAAAGTACAGCGGTACTGCCGGAAGATCTACGAACTGGGATATGTGCCGATCTGCCCGCAGTACAGCTTTTCCCCATTCCTTGATGACGGGGATGCAGAGGATATGCAGGCCATGCGGAGAATGTCCCACCAGATATTAAGGCGGTGCAGGATGGTGGTTGTCTGCGGAAAAGAGACCACCGGGACGATGAACACGGAGATCAGCATGGCTGACAGACTCCATATCATCTGTACCACACTGGATGGGTTGAGCAAAATCAAGGAAAATGAATGATTCAGAAAAACGACTGGTTCAGAGGGGACGAAACCGGATGCGACTGGTTTTGCAAGCATAGCGTTTGGATATCCAAACGCACTTTGGGGAGAACCCCAATCCCCCATATCGAGCCGTAAACAGACGAAAGGAGAACGAAGAAATGTTAGGATTTATACTTGGCACAATGACCGGAGGGGCAATGGGCGTGTTTGCAATGTGTTTACTGATCTCAGGAAAACGGGAGGATGAGGCACTGGAGCGGTGCCGGATGAAACCAAAGGAGATCATTGACCACGGCGTGTGCATCTGTTTTGTAAACAGTCAGGGACAGGAACTGTTCCGGCTTTCAGACGGGGAGAGCCTTGTGCAGAATGCCCCAAATGGAGAGCGGAATGTATCCACCTGCCATTATCTGGATGCCGATTCTGCCATGATCGATGGGAAGAAATGGAACCTTCTGGAATTTGCGAAAGAGATGGAGAAAAGAGGAATCATGCTTGCCCCGATGGAACTGTGCCGGGTACCGGAAAGGGGGTGAGGCCTATATGAAGAAAAAGATTATTGCTGCAGCCGTAGCCATTGGCGTGCTGACAGGATTCCTGATCTGGAAAAACCGTGAAATGTAAGGAAACGATCAATAACCCGTTGGAAAGCAGGTGAAGAGATGAGAAAAAGAAACCATGTGATACCAGTCCGCCTCAATACAAAGGAGCTGCGTTTTCTGGAAGAGCAGGTAGAAAAAAGCGGCCTGTCCCGTGAGGAATACATACGTTCCCTTGTCATGGGCGGCGAAGTCCGGGCAAGACCCTGTGAACATCATACCGAACTTTTAAGGAAAGTATCCGGTCTGTGCAACAATGCCAATCAGCTTGCCCATGTAGCCAATGGATGTGGGATGGCAGGGGAAGAGAATATTCGGGAAATGCTCCGCATGACGAAAGAGACATGGAGGCTGGTCAAAGAGGAATGGTAGCCGATGGCATACACCAGTATCATCCCGGTCAGCCGTCTGGACAATTCCATTACTTACATTCGAAACAAGGATAAGACCACAAAGAAAGGGCAGAGTGCCGGCTCTCTGGAAGAAGCTATTCAATATGCAATGAACCGGGACAAGACGGAGCGTTCCATTTTTGAGAATGCCATTGGCTGTGTCTGTGAGACTGCTTATCAAGATATGGTAGATACAAAGAAACGATACCACAAGATGGACGGGGTGCAGGGCTTCCATCTGGTGCAGAGCTTTGCCAAAGGGGAAGTCACCCCGGAACTTGCCCACCAGATTGGCATGGAGCTGGCAGAAAGACTCCTTCAGGGAAAATATGAAGCTGTCATCACCACTCATTTGAACACGGAGCATTACCACAACCATATCGTGTTTAATTCCGTGAGCATGGAAGATGGGAAAAAGTACCATAGTAACAGCAGGAGCTACTACGAGGATGTGCGGAAAACTTCGGATGCCTTATGCCTGAAATACGGCTTATCAGTTATCGAACCGAAAAATGGCAAAGGGAAATCTTATGCCCAGTGGATGGCAGAACAGGACGGAAAGCCAACCTGGAGAACCTCGATCCGTCTGGATATCCGTGATGCGGTGGCAGAAAGCTTCACATGGAAACAATTTCTGGACCAGATGAAGCAGAGAGGATATCAGTGGAAGCTGAATCGGAAGTACATCGCATTGAAAGCACCGGGGATGGAACGGTATATCCGTCTGCGGAGCCTTGGGAAGCATTACTCAGAAGAGAGCATCCAGCAGTGGATCTTACAGCCCAAGAGCAGGACAACTGCTGGAAAAGAAGGAGCTTCCCAGCCCCCGAAAAAGAAGTTAAAAGGGATACAGGCCCTGTACTATTCCTATTTGTATCAGATGGGTGTTCTAAAGCAGAAGCCGAAAAGAATCTCCCCGGTGCTCCGGGCAGATATCCGAAAACTGGATGCCAGGATCGAGCAGATGGAATTTCTTCAGAAGTATCAGATTACCACCCGTGAAGAACTGATGGCATACCGAACCCCGTTGGAAGAACAGGTGCAGGCACTCACAAAAGAACGGAAGCGGCTCTACCGGAGCGAACCGGACAGTGTTAGGATCGGTCAGATCACCGAAAAACTGAGGCCGCTTCGGAAGGATATCCGTCTTTGCATCCGGATCGAACAGCAGTCCAAGGAGATGGAAGAAAAGATGCGTCTGGCAGAGCAGATCCAGAGACAGGCAGAACAGACGGAGAAAAACAGACAACCGAGAACAGAAAGCAGGTGAACAGTATGAATTATGGAGGCGATGCAGCGGATCAGATCGTCCGGTATTCCTTGGACGGCGTGGACCACGGGCTCAGACTTTCGGGTACGCTGGCAAAGCATCTGGCGGTATTTGTTGCCGCCGTATTAAAAGACCAGAAGAAAACGAGGGGCAGAACCCGGATGGTGCGGATGTTAAAGGAGAACAAGCCATTGAAGTTCTTTACTGTGCCGTCTGACCGCTTGCGTGAATTTTGCAGTGAGGGCAGGAAGCGAGGGTTGCTCTATGTGATTATCCGTGATAAAAAGAACCCGGAGATGAGCGAGGTCATGGTCTTTGCGGATGACGCAGCCAAGGTCAACCGGGTTATGGATAAGATGAATCTTGATTTTGTAAGAAGTGAAGTCGGGGAAGCTGTCCATGAGGTAACCGCTGGAATGGAAGCACCGGAAACCGAAACAGTACAGAAAATCGTACAGATGCCAGAGGGCGAGGTGCAGTTTGAGATCAGCGATCTGGACGAAGCATTCCAGGTCGGTGACATGGATTTTTCTCAAGGAGAGAAGAATCAGAATCATCCTGAAAAGGAGTCTTCCGAATCGGAAAATTTTATCCCGGTGCAGGAAGAGGGGGAAGAGAATCTGTCCGGCTTTTCCTTGCACAGCAGAAATATTTCTACCGGGCAGGAAAACGGGACTGATGGAGCAAAGCCAAGGGAACAGGAGCGTCCCAGTGTCCGCCGGGAGCTGGAGAACATCAAACGGGAGAAAGCAGAGGAATCCCAGAAGCGGAGCCGGGAAAAGAACCGTGGACCAAAGAAAACGCAGAAGAAAGCGAGAAATAAACGAAAGGTGAAAGCGAGGTAGAAGATGGACCTGACAAAATTTTTAGGGCAGGACACGCAGGAACCGTCCGCCCAGCGGTTATCGAAAGAAGAATATGCCGCACAGAAAAAGCAGGAGAGGGAAGAAATCTGGGGTATGATCGATGGAAAGGCACAGGAGGTCTTCCGGAATGGGGACTCCTTAAAAGGATTCCTTGATTTTATGGGACAGTGCAAGCCGCAGAGGACAGACAACCTGTTCCTGCTTTATGCACAGAATCCGAAGATCCGGCAGGTCAAGACCTTTGAAAAATGGAAGGAAGAAGGCAAGGTAGTCAAGACCGGAAGCAAGGGATACAACTTCATTGTCGGACAGGAATATGAAAAGGACGGTGTCATCCAGCAGGGGTACTCCATCCAGAAAGCCTATGACATCAGCCAGATCCGTACCAAGCAGCCGGAAGAGGCAGAGCCAAAGCCGATGGACCAGCTGATGGAAGCACTACTGACCGACAGCGAGGTACGGATTCAGATCGCAGACAATCTGCCGGATAAGGTACAGGCACAGTACATCCCGAACAAGCGGACGATCTATGTCCGAAATGGCATGAGCGAAAATGCAACGTTTCATTCCATCAGCCGGGAGCTGGCCTGTGCATCCCTTGACCATCACGATGGAAGCTACAGCCGGGCAGGGGTATCGGCACAGGCCTATTGTGCGGCGTATGTGACAGCACAGAAATACGGCGTGGATGTCTCCGGTTTTTCCTTTGACAAGGTATGCCAGATGCAGGCATTCGGACAGAAAGATCCGAAAGAACTCCGCTCCTTTATCCAGGATGTAAAGAGTGCAGCCTATTCCATTGGCAAGCAGGTAGACCGCAACCTTGGCAAAAGCGAGCAGGAATTTATGACCGATGAATTTGCCATCCCGGAGGAAAAAATGGAGAAACCTGCCAAGAGTAAAAAGTCCCCGGAACGCTGATAAAAAGGGGCTTTTCCGGCTCTTTTGCAGTAGCTTTCCGGGAGGAAGTGTGGTATGTTGTGGTTGAGAAAAAAGAGGAAAAAAGGAGGCTCGCCTATGACAAGAATGCGATATGTAAAGATGGACCGGATCATGAACCACATGCTGATCCATGCACTCCGGGAAGTGTTCCGGCAGGAAAAAGAACAGGGGCTTCCGGTGGATACCACACGGGATCTGGTTCTGAAGCTGGCAGAGCAGGAAGAGGGAAAGCTCTACCTGACAGAAGCCGAACACAGCAAATCCGTGGAAGCCTTAAACCAGCTCCGGGACACATACCTGAAAAACGGACGCTATTCCGATGGGATCGACAGCGTCCTGTTAAAGATCATGAAATCCAGATACCGCCCATACCGTGGAAGGGGAAGATGAAGAAAGGATGTGGTACAAATATACAGAAATATGACACAAGAAAGAATAGAAGCCATGCGGAGAAGATATCCGCCGGGAACCGAGGTCACGCTTAACAGCATGGAGGGGGAGAGCCACATGCCACCCGGCTTAAAAGGTAAGGTGGATATGGTAGACGATGCAGGGCAGATCCACGTAAACTGGGAGAATGGAAGCAGCCTTGCCCTCGTTCCGGGAGTGGACAGCTTCCACATTACGGACCTGCCAAGAGCAGAGAGGCCCAAACAGCAGCCATCCCGGTAACAAACAGCCGGAAGTCAGACTGGGTGATTTGGCTTGCCGGACTGCCTGTCATCTGGTGGGTAGCAATCCTGCTTGCGGATGCCATCCAGCCGGGCAGGAATCTTTTCGAGCTGATGGAGGTTCTCACAGAAAAGCTGAACCATCCCTTCCAGTTTCATTATACGGAATATACCATCAAGTCGATGCTGGTCTGCACGTTACTTTACGCAGCCGGGATCGGCATTTTTTATTCCAGTCAGAAGAACTACCGCAGAGGGGAAGAACATGGCTCTGCCAGATGGGGCGATGCCCGGCAGATCTGTAAGAAATATAGCCAGAAGCCGTACTCCCAGAACATCCTGCTGACACAGAACTTCCGCATTAGCCTTGACACCCACAAGCACCGCAGATGTCTCAACATTCTCGTAGTGGGAGGCTCCGGTGCAGGAAAATCCAGAGGCTTTGCCCTGCCAAACATCATGCAGTGCTGCTGTTCGATGGTCATCACCGATCCGAAAGCCGAGCTGCTCCGAAAGACAGGCGGTCTGCTGGAAAAGAAAGGATATGAGGTGCGTGTCTTTGACCTCATCAATCCCGACACATCTTTTTGCTACAATCCATTCGAGTATGTCCACGATGACAAAGACGTGCTCCGTCTTATTTCCAATCTGATACAAAACACCACACCCAAAGGTTCCCAGTCCTCTGATCCCTTCTGGGAGAAGAGCGAAACCGCACTGCTTCAGGCACTGATGCTGTATCTGCTCCACGAAGCTCCGCCGGAAGAACAGAACTTCGCCATGATCATGGAGATGTTAGGCTCGGCACAGGTAAAAGAAGAGGACGAGGACTACGAGTCCCCTCTGGACATTTTGTTTGACCGTCTGGAGATGCGGGACCCGGACAGCATTGCCGTCAAGCAGTATCACATTTACAAGCAGGCGGCAGGAAAGACCGCCAAGTCCATCCTGATCAGTGTAGGTGTCCGGCTGGCAGCCTTCAATCTGCCGCAGATCGCCAAGCTGACCAATACTGATGAACTGGATCTTTCCAGCATGGGAGAAAGAAAAGTTGCCCTTTTCTGTTGTATCCCGGATGCAGACACCTCTTTGAATTATCTGGTAGGCATGATCTACAGCCAGCTTTTCCAGACGCTTTATTACATGGCAGACCGTGTGCATGGCGGTGCCCTCCCGGTTCCGGTCAACTGCATCATGGATGAGTTTCCAAACGTATCCCTGCCAAATGAGTTTGAGAAGATCCTGGCAACCTGCCGATCCCGTTCCATTTACTGCAGCATCATCATCCAGAACATGAGCCAGCTAAAGGCTCTGTTCAAGGACTCCTGGGAAAGTCTGGTGGGCAATTGCGATGAGTTTTTATACCTGGGCGGCAACGAAAAAGAGACACACAAATATGTATCAGAATTACTGGGGAAAGAAACCATAGACACCAATACCTACGGGCAGACCAAAGGAAAATCCGGCAGCTACTCCACCAACTTCCAGCAGAGCGGAAGGGAGCTGTTACAGCCGGATGAAGTCCGTATGCTGGACAACCAGAATGCCCTTCTGTTTATCCGTGGGGAGCGGCCCATACTGGATGCCAAGTATGACCTGATGAAGCATCCCAACATCCGGTATACCGAGGACGGCGGTGCCGGACCGTTCAACTATGCGAAAGCACCGCTGGCGCATGACGATTTTATGTTTGATGAAACAAGATATGACGATTACGAACTGCTTCTGGATGAGGACATCATCGGGGAGCCTTTTTGATGGGAGGAATGCCAATGAATTTACTGAAAAATAAGAAACACACAGAAACCAGGAAAGAGACCGCACCGCTGAAGATGAAGAGAGGGCAGAAGAAACTGTTTGCTCTGTATGCAGTCATGGTACTGTCGATCTGCATTGGGGCGACCTGCGTTTATGCCGCAGGCGATCCGCTGACCGTAGTCAATAACCTGTCCACGTTTATCTTTTCCCTAATCCGTGCCATTGGCCTGATCCTGCTGGGATTTGGTATCGTGCAGGTCGGCCTGTCCTTAAAGAGCCACGATCCGAGCCAGAGGGCAAACGGATTTCTGACACTGGCAGGCGGTATCATCATTACTTTTGCAAAAGAGATCCTGGACCTGATCATGGGATAGGAGAAGAGACCAGAAGGGGAGCCATGCGAAATGCTGGCTCCCTGTTCACTTTTGCGGGATGGGAGGTGAAACTGTTTGAGTGATAACTGGATCGTACAGAATCTAAATTCTGCCTTGCAGACCTGGAGCGACAAGCTGGCTGAGATCTGGACACTGCTGACGCAAAGCCCGGAGAATTTCAAGGGCGGGGCGATCTGGAGCGTGATGACGAACATCAACGGTGGACTGAAAGCCATCGGGTACGGCCTGCTGGTTCTGTTCTTTGCGGCGGGGCTTGTGAAAACCTGTGGGAGCTTCACGGATATGAAAAAGCCGGAACATGTAGTGAAAGCCTTTATCCGTTTTGCACTGGCACAGGGAGCCGTCATGTCCGGCATGGAGCTTTTGACCGCGATCTTTTCCATTGTGCAGGGCATCGTAACAAATATCATGTCCCACTCCGGGATGGCGGGTGGAACTGTAACGGAGCTGCCCTCGGAGATCGTGGACAAGATCGAAGCGGTGGGGATGCTGGAATCTATCCCTTTGTGGATCGTAACTTTATTAGGAAGCCTGCTGATTACGGTATTGTCATTTGTCATGATTCTGACTGTATACGGAAGAATGTTCAAGCTGTATATGTACACAGCCATCGCACCGATCCCGCTGGCAACCTTTGCCGGGGAGCCAACTCAGTCCGTAGGAAAGAATTTTATCCGTTCCTATGCCGGGGTATGTCTGGAAGGAGCCATCATCGCACTGGCCTGCATCATCTTTTCGGTGTTTGCGGCGAGTCCGCCGGCCGTCGAGGATACCAGCCTGTCTGCTGTGACGATTGTCTGGAATTACATCGGGGAGCTGGTATTTAACTTACTGGTACTGGTCGGGGCAGTGAAAGCATCTGACCGGATTGTAAAAGAGATCATGGGATTATAGGAGGCAAAAAAATGGAAGAACCAAAGACACTGAGCTACGACTGGCAGTATGGCCGGGAGAAATTATTTCTCCGGGTAGACAGTTACATGAACGATGACAATCTCTATATCGGGCTTTACCACATGGAAGATGGATGCCCGGAAAGCTTTGCAGACCTTACGGTAAACCTGCCCTTTGCTCCGCTGGGCGGTATCAATGAAGCCTATATCGACCACAATTTCAGTAAAGAAAAGCTTCGTTTTATAAAGCAGTATAAGCTGGGAACGATCCAGCCGGATACCGCATCATCCGGTTACTGCATTTTCCAGAGGGTTGCATTCGACCTGAAAAAACTGGCAGAGCTTGATCCGGAAGGAACAAAAAGATTTATGGAAAGAAATGGCACCCAGCAAGGGGATGCATCCAAACAGAAACCAAAGAAAAAACAGAGATCACAAAGAGAAAGGTAGAAAACAACATGGAAGTGAAAATGAATAAAGAAATCCGAGACTATCAGGAGTCAATGTTCTGGGGGTTAAGTTTCCGGCAGTGCTTATTTTCGGTACTGGCAATCCTGGCAGCCCTTGGGATTTATTTCCTCACCCGGAAATATGCCGGGGAACAGGTAACTGGATGGCTGTGCATCCTTGGGGCGGCTCCCTTTGCGGCCTGCGGCTTTTTCCGTTACCACGGCATGACGGCAGAACAGTTTGCATGGACAGTCATCAAATCCGAACTGCTGTATCCGAAACGGCTGGTATTTAAGTCGGAAAACCTGTACTTTTCCTGTCTGGAAGAGAGCCTGCGGCTGGGTGAAAAAATGATGGGAAACGGAGCGGAGCTTCTGGAGAAGAAGCGGACGAAACAGAAGAAACCAAAGAAGCGAAAAGGAAGGGGTGATGCCTTTGATTAAAACCCTGAGTCAGACACTGAAACAGGACAAAGAAAAATTTAAAGTACCGAGGTCTGTCCAGCAGGCAATCCCCATCCGCAAGATCTGGCCGGACGGTATTTTTCAGGTGGAGAGCAAGTATTCCCGGACATTCCGGTTTACGGATATCAACTATTCCATTGCCAGCAAAGCGGACAAGACAGAAATGTTTCTGGATTATTCCGAGCTTTTAAATGCACTGGATTCCGGCTGTACGGCGAAGATTACCCTGAACAACCGCAAGATCAACAAGGAAGAGTTTGAGCAGTCCCTGCTGATTCCGATGAAAGGGGACGGGCTTGATGCATACCGGAAGGAGTACAACGACATGCTCCTGTCCAAAATCTCCGGTACCAACAACAGCATCTATCAGGAACGCTATCTGACCGTCAGCGTTCACAAGAAAAATATCGATGAAGCCAGAACCTATTTCGCCCGTGTGGGAACAGATATCATCACCCATCTGGCCAAGCTGTCCTCCATCGGGGAAGAACTGGATGCAGAACAGAGGCTCCAGATCTTCCGAGACTTTTTCAAGGCAGACGTTCCGCAGAGTTTCCCGTTTGACATGAAAGCCTTTGCGAAAAAAGGACACAGCTTCAAAGACTGGATCTGCCCGGACACGATGGAATTCCACAATGATCATTTTAAACTGGGTGAGCAATATGGCAGAGTCCTTTTTATGGAAGATTACGCCAGCTATGTAAAAGACGAGATGGTATCGGAGCTGTGCGGACTTGGCAGAAACCTGATGCTATCCATTGACATCATCCCGGTACCGACAGACGAAGCAGTGAGGGAGATCCAGAACCGACTGCTGGGCGTAGAGACAAATGTCACCAACTGGCAGAGGCGCCAGAATGCAAACAATAACTTTTCTGCCGTGGTTCCTTACGATATGGAGCTGCAGCGAAAAGAAACCAAGGAGATGCTGGATGACCTGACCACCAGGGATCAGAGAATGATGTTCGGTATCTTGACGATGGTACATATGGCAGACAGCAAGAAGCAGTTAGATTCTGATACGGAAACCCTGTATTCCATTGCCAGAAAACATCTCTGCCAGATGGCAACCCTGAAATGGCAACAGGTCGATGGGCTGAATACCGTCCTGCCGTATGGCCTGCGGAAAATCGATGCCGTGCGAACCCTTACCACAGAGTCCACTGCCGTATTGATTCCATTCCATACGCAGGAGATCATGCAGCCGGGCGGCATCTATTATGGGCAGAATGCAGTCAGCAAAAATATGCTGGTGGCAGACCGAAGGAAACTGTTAAATGGCAACTCTTTCCGACTGGGTGTCAGCGGTTCGGGAAAGAGCTTCTCAGCAAAAGAGGAGATCGTAGACCTTGCCCTTTCCACGGAAGATGACATCCTCATCCTTGATCCAGAGTCGGAGTTTGCTTCTCTGGTGGAAGCCTTAAACGGAGAGGTTATCCGGATCTCGGCAACCTCGGATACTCATCTGAATGCACTGGACATGGATTCCGCCTATGGCAATGACCGCAACCCCCTCATTGAGAAGTCAGAATTTATCCTGTCCTTGTTTGAGCAACTTGTCGGAGCCGGAAACCTTTCGGCAAAGGAGAAATCCATCCTCGACCGCTGCACCGCAGATGTGTACCGGGATTATATGAGGGGCGGTTACAAAGGGCAGGTGCCGACTTTGAAAGACCTGTACCGACAGCTCATGCTCCAGCCGGAGGAAGAAGCCAGAGGACTGGCCTTGTCTTCGGAATTGTTTATCAACGGAAGTCTGAACACCTTTGCCCAGGAAACCAATGTCAACACGAAGAGCCGTATCATCGACTATGATATTCGGGAGCTGGGCGAACAGCTGATGCCCCTTGGCATGCTGGTCACACTGGATTCTATTTTCAACCGTGTGATCCAGAACTGGAAGAAGGGAAAAACGACATGGATCTTTGCGGATGAGTTTTATCTGCTGTTCCGCTACGAATACAGTGCGGACTTTTTCTACCGCCTGTACAAGCGTATCCGTAAGTATTCCGGATTTGTCACCGGGCTTACCCAGAACGTAGAGGAACTTCTGAAATCCGATACCGCCCGCCTGATGCTGGCGAACAGTGAGTTCCTGATCCTTTTGAATCAGGCCACCACCGACCGGGACGAGCTGGCGGCACTTCTGAATATTTCAGACAACCAGTTATCCTACATCACCAATGTGGGTGCCGGCCATGGTCTGATCCGCTGTTCCGGAAATCTGGTGCCATTTGAAAATTCGTTTCCAAGAAATACAAAACTGTACCGCCTGATGACGACCAAGCCGGGCGAAGCGTAAGAGCGGGACAAGCCGAGACTGGAGGTGAGAGATGAAGGATATCAAAACCAAAGAAGTTACAACAAAACCAAAGACCAAAAATCCTGCCTCCAGAATCCCCAAGGAGCTGATGCGGACGGCCATACTGGAGAGCAAGGAAAAATCCCAGACCATCGCAAATGCCAGGGACAATGACATGGGAGAACAGTCCCCATCCGAATATGCCAGTGGGAAAGTCACATCCGCAGAGGAATGGGCTGCAAGAAAGACAGGCAGAACTGTAACCAGAGCCGGAAAGACAGCCGCACAGACTTCCTACGAGAAGATCAAACAGAGAGCCGCTGGCAAAAAAGAAGCGGAGAAAGAAACCGCCAGAGGAACAGGGGACACACAGACCGCCAATCCTGCCAGCCGGGAAGCTCAGGAAGCACAGATCCGGGAGGTACAGATCCAGGAAGCCCAGCGGCAAAAGGTGGTTTCAGATGCCGTCAAAACGAAAGAGCAGAAGATCCGGGCTGCCAGGGAGACACCAAGAATCCAGAACAGACAGGAAATAGCAGAAATGAAGCAGCTCTCCATCCGAGAACAGAGCCGGAAGAAGGAAGCAAAAGATACAGTAAGGCAGACCGCCATCCGACAGAAACAGCCGGAAACCATTCGGATTAAAGAAAAACCAAGGAAACAGCCGGAGCCGAAAACCATACAGAAGCGTATCATCAAGACGGCTCCCCAGTCTGCGAAGATCAGCGTCCAGCCAGAGCAGAAGCTCCGTGCGGCCAGCTCCAACGCCCTGACAGCCCGGATGCAGAAGCAGATGGAACGAAGGGCAGCGAAGCAGGCGGCGAAGAAAGCTGCCATGCAGACGTCCAACAACGTCCGCCGGATGCAGAAAACGGCAAGGGCAGGGCAGAATACCTTCAAGGCAGCCAAAGCCGCCGTGGAAGCGGCAGCGAAAACCGTGCAGTCCATGATGGCTGCACTGGGAGCCGCCGGAGCAGTTATCGTTCTTTTATTGGTTATCATGGTCGGAATCATTGGCGGTGCGGCATTTTCAGGAAGCTCAGAGAGCAACGAAGCATTGAGTCAGGAAGTCCTTTCCTATACAACAGCTATCCAGAAATATGCCAACCAGTACGGAATCCCCGAATACGTTTCCGTGATACAGGCGATCATGATGCAGGAATCCGGCGGCCGGGGAACCGATCCCATGCAGAGCAGTGAGTGCCCATACAACACCAGGTACTCCAACAGTCCCAATGCCATCCAGGACGCAGATTACTCCATACAGGTAGGAATCCAGTATTATGCAGACTGCCTGAAGGAAGCCGGATGCACCAGTCCACAGGATATGGATAAGCTGAAACTGTCCCTGCAAGGATATAACTACGGCAACGGATACATAACGTGGGCGATACGGAAGTATGGCGGTTACAGTGCCGAAAATGCCCTGCAGTTTTCCAACGAGCAGGCGGCTTCGCATGGATGGAGTGCCTATGGCGACCCAGAGTACGTCCCACATGTCCTGCGGTATTATTCCAGCGGCGGATTGTTTGCCGGCCTGTTTGGAGGCAACGGCCAGATCGTATCGGTGGCACTTACCCAGCTTGGAAATGAGGGAGGCCAGAAGTTCTGGTCGTGGTATGGCTTTGACAGCCATGTGGCATGGTGTGCCTGCTTTGCCAGCTGGTGTGGGGATCAGGCAGGACTCATCAAGAGCGGCAAGATGCCAAAATTCTCCCTGTGCGATGATGGAATCGCATGGTTCCAGAGCAAGGGAAAGTGGAAAAGCCGGGGATATTCCCCAGCACCCGGAACCCTGATCTTTTTTGACTGGAACGGGGACGGAACCTCAGACCATGTGGGAATCGTGGAGAAAACCGAAGGCAGTACCGTATACACCGTGGAAGGAAACTCCAGTAATGCCGTGAACCAGAGAAGCTATGATATCAATAACGGAACGATCATGGGATATGGTATACTTTGAAAATTAAAATAGAATATAAGTTATAACCTATGAAAAGAAATTTGATATGTGTAAGTTGATAATGAAAGTCGATGCAAGTATGGATTCTTATGCAAAGATTATTTAAAGAACCATAAAAATACGCTGTATCAGTTTATGCTTCTGTAGGACACTATTAGAGAGCATGTGATATATTATCTGTAAATAAAAAATCAGAGATCAGTAATGGACACACTGATTTTCTGGTTTTTTTATGATAACTGTATTACTGTATTGATAAATATATCACAGTGCGATATAATGCAAGTATCGAAGTACGATATATCGCACTGAAAGGAAAGGTTTATGGATGCACATATAAAAAAGGTTTACGTTCCCATGACGGAGACAAGTTTTTACATATTGTTATGTCTTCGTACTCCAAATCATGGATACGGGATTGTACAAAAAGTAAGAGAACTGACAGAAAATGAAGTGGTACTTGGTCCTGGAACCATGTATGGAAGTCTTTCAAAAATGGAAAAAGATGGCCTAATCCATTTTATCAGGGAAGAAGATAAAAGGAAAATTTATGAGATCACAGAACTCGGTACGGAAGTTCTGGAGCTTGAGCTAAAAAGAATCCGCAGATTGTATCGTAATGCACAGGAGGTAACGCAATGAAGAAACTCAAAAAAGAAATTCGCTGGTTTAGTATTATGGAGTACGAAAAAGAAGAAAATTACCTGAGCAAAAGGCACTTGGAAGGTTGGAAATTCAAGAGCGTAACATTTCCTGGACTATATACATTTGAGAGATGTGAGCCTGAGAAGGTAATTTACCAGCTAGATTACAATAAAGAAGGAATCAAACATCAGAGTGAATATATACGAATGTTTGAAGATTGCGGATGGGAATACCTGACAGAATTTGATGGATACAATTATTTCAGGAAACCAGCAGACAAGATGCAACAGAAAGAGGAAATATTCTGTGACGACATCTCCCGTCTGGATATGATGAATCGGATTTTTCGTGGAAGAGTAATTCCGTTAATATTGATGATTCTTTGTATCCTGATTGATACTATTGTAACAGATCCCAGTGAACCAGGCTGGATACCAGTATTTTTTAGGGTAATGTTAGTTGTATATGTTATTACTTTTCTACAGTTTGCTGTAAAATATTTTGTATTTTGGAAAAAAGTAAAAAAATAGTATACAGTTGACAACTCATCAACGTAAAGAGTTCATTGTCTAAATGAGTAGGGAACTTCTTTTCTGACTTTAAAAGAATTTTAAATTTTTTGTTACCACCTGGAATTATTTACGATATATAGTATGAATAGATAATAACGGAAATGTAAAAGGGACAGTAGATGTAAAAAATCAGCTTTGTCCCTTTTGTAACCTAAATTTGATATGTATAAGTTAACTTTCTTATTTGATTAAATTTATATGAAATGAAAAGAACCAGTGAGAGAATCGTTAAATTTCACTCACTGGCTCAATTCGTTTCAAATTTTTCGGACAACTCTGTCAGTTCTTTCACCGTTTCCTGGGTGTGATGCAGCAGGGTGTCACGCATTTCTGGCGGACAGCTGGAATAAAGCATTTTCATCTGATTGACACCCTCATCCTCCAGAGAAACATCTGGATTTATAAGTGTATCTAAAGAGATGTGCAGGACCTTTGCCAATGCTCTCAAAATCAAATAGGAAGGATTCATTTTCCCTTTTTCGATATTGGCGATTTGCTTTACAGAAACATGGCTCAGATCAGAAAGTTCCTGTTGTGTCAGTTCTTTATTCTTTCGGGCTTCCCGCATTTTTTGCCCTAAAGCAGTTAAATCATCAATCGGCATAATCGTTCACCTCAATAATATCGTATCGTTCCGGTTTATGTGATGGAATGACCTTATTATGCCGGTTAATGGGCTTGATTATACCGATTATAAAACTGAGAATACAAATTCCATTAAAGAGTAATGAAGGATGCAAACTTACCTGTATCCGTGACAGCATCCGGCGTGGTCTGAAGCAGCTGGCAAAGTATTTTTAGGGTAGAATAACAGAGGGCGCAAGGTCTCAAAGTGCTTCTGCATAAGACCTTGCGCCCTACCTATTGTAGTAGCCTTAGATGTGTATTTTGTAAAGCTATCTTTGAGTGAAGAAACATGATCTTTATCAAGAAAATTTGTTTCTTTCGGATATGTTTATATAGTTCCACTTGATAGCCAAAATAATTCATAACTATTACCTTGAAGCGGGCAAGCACATCGGATAGAATAAATATAAAGAAAAGCAGCGGCGATCTGGCACAAACGTCACATCGCCGCCCTTTAGCATTTAGCATAGAAACCTTACATCAACTGTAAGTGGTTTATCTTCCTGCCATGCAGTAAAATATAATCAACAACTAATCAAAAAGCGAAAAGGCAAAAGGTGATAATATGAATTGCAAAGAAAAACTTTTGGAAGTCCGAGATATACACAAGGTATATACGAAAGAGGGTGTTCCTACAAAAGCTCTTAATGGCATTACCTTTGATGTTCTTGATGGCGAATTTTTGGGGATCATGGGCGCAAGCGGATCAGGAAAAACGACCCTACTAAATTGCATTGCTACGGTTATTAAACCGACCTCCGGGCAAGTCCTGCTTTCCGGCGCAAATGTGAGTTCCTTTGATAGCGAAAAACTGGCTGAGTATCGGGGCAATAAAATAGGCTATCTGTTTCAGGATTTTGCTTTGCTTGACAACTTGACTGGCAGAGAAAATATCCTGCTGCCGCTTTCTATCCATAATGTAGATATATCTGCTGCGGAGAAGAAGTTGAATGACATTGCAGGACTTTTTGGAATCACGGATGTGCTCTCCAAATTTCCGGTGCAGATGTCAGGTGGTCAAAAACAGCGCGTCGCTGCCGCCCGCAGTTTGATTTCCGACCCCGATATTATTTTGGCAGATGAGCCAACTGGGGCATTGGATACAAAGGCAGCGCGGTTGCTTATGGAAAAACTGTGCGAGATCAATCACGGTCGCGGACGCACAATTTTGATGGTAACACACGACCCGAACGCTGCAAGTTTTTGTTCCAGAATCCTATTCATACAGGACGGTGTGATTTTCCATGAGCTGCGCCGGAAAATTCCGACTGAAACACGGGAGGAATTTTATGCGCGTATCTTACAGGTAATGGCACAGATGGGAGGAGGGAGTGCAAATGTTCTTTAACCTTGCGTGGCGAAACTCCAAACGAAACCGTAGTGAGAACCTGATTTATTTTCTTACTATGGTTACAGCTATAGCCACATTTTATATCGTCCTCTCCCTTGGAAGCCAGGACGTGATGCGCTTCTTGGAGGAAATCGAAAGTGACGCTGTTAATCGACTTCTGACAATGCTAATGCCGACGGTTTATCTTTTTTCGCTGCTGTTTGTATTTTTCCTTGTCATTTTTGCGAACAAATATCAGCTTGAATGTAGGAGCCGGGAATTAGGGCTTTACCTGATGTTTGGAATGACAAAGCGACACTTGTTTATTCAAATCATGGCAGAGGGGCTAATCACATCACTGCTGGCTCTTTTGGGCGGACTGATCTGCGGCGGCTTTTTATCAGAGGTAATCAGCCTTGCTACGGCACGGCTTGTAGGTCGCGGCATAATTGCACATCAGTCAAGTTTTTCTGTGAGCGCTGTTCTCTTGACAACGCTTGGATTTCTAATGATTCAAGTTGTCGCGTTGTTCATCCTTTGTGGAAAACTATTCAACAAAGAAATCCACCAACTCCTTTATGGAGAAATGGCGAAGAAACAGCAAGTTGGAAAAATGAGTGGGAACTTATTTTCCCTCATTCTCGGAGCGGTAGTTTTGACGCTTGCATATTGGGTAATCCTAAAGTATTTCATGGTTGCTGGCGGTATGATGATAATTGTTGCCGTGATATTAGGTATTGTGGGAACAATGCTTTTTATCCGTGGGCTTGCAGGCTTGCTGAGCGCAGCGGCGGCTTCTGTGAAACGCAACACAACACACGGTCTATATATTTTCACTCTGCGGCAGTTACACGAAAATATAGTCCACAAGTATATTTCAATCGGTGTTGCATCTATTTTGATTATGCTCACTATCATGCTCATTGCGGACGGATCAACCCGCATTATGTCGTATGGGAACCAAATGACGCGGGGATCTTCTGTTTACGATTTTACCGTCACGGGCAATGAAGCGACTGTTGAAAAATACCTTTCGGGTAAGCAAATGCAGCCCTATGTGGCTGATTTGAGCCGCATGGAAACAGGAACAATGAAACGCCCAGCTTCCGTGAAAGCGAACTCTTTTATAGATTGGTCCGGGCTGCGTGAACAGGTTGTTTTGAATCTGCCGCCAGAAGTAGAGGATCCCGTCACACAAGGAGCTACAAGCTATGAGTTCAGTCCCAATCAACCAGCCGCGCTTAACCTTTTAGGGTGTATTGATACTACGGGAGCTTCGCCATTTTTAATTCCCGTATCTTCATATAACGAATTGCTGGAAGCAGCTGGAGAAAAAACTATCGTTCTTGGAATCGACGAAGCTGTATTCTATCTTAACCCGGATTTTCAGGGGAGTACAAAAGAAGAAACCACCACCATGTTGAACCAGATTGCGGAGGACGCACGGGCTAATGGTAAAGTCTTGATTTCTATTGACGGACTGCCAATTACGCTTATCCCGTTTGTGCCGATGAAAGGCTTGACTGCGGATGAAAACGTAAAAATCATAACCGCATTGATTGTTTCCGATGAAGTATATTCTGAATATGTAAATCCAGGCACCGTTACCGTTTATCACAATTTCTGTATTCCGAGCGAAACTGTGGAAGCTGATGGCCTGATGGTGTCGATTATGGAAGCCCGTGACCTGTTAAAGCCCTCTGGCCTGTACTGCGAAAGCTATTTGGACAATTTCGGACGGCAACTATTTTATGTCATTTCCGGCAGCTACACGACCTTATACATGGGTTTTATGCTTCTAATTATCGCTTGCGCCCTACTTGCCCTGCAATTCCTAACCCAAATGCGAGAAACAAAGGCAAGGTATGCGACACTTTCTATTCTGGGCGCACGACGCGAACAAATGAAGCGTTCCATAAACCAACAGGTGCTATGGTATTTTCTGCTCCCGCTGTTTCCTGCGTGTATCAGCGGTACAGTCGGAATTTGCGCAATGCAGCATTACCTATACTCTAATATGGCAAAACTGCAACAGTCTTATCCTATGCTGCTCGTTATGGCGCTTGTCGTTGTTTGTATGCTTGCATTGTACGGTGTGGCTATTGCGCGGACAGCAAACCGTGAAATCAGCAAATTAAATTGGAAGCCAAATGCTTAATGGGCTTATTCGGGAAGGAGGTGTTCATATTGGCGCAAATTATTGTGGTTGAAGATGATGTATATATGCGGGAAGAATTGATTGATGTGTTGGAAAAAGCGGGATATGACGCTGTTCCTTTGCTTGACTTTGAAAATGCCGTATCACAGATAATGTCTCTTTCCCCGGACTTGATTTTGCTCGACATCAATCTTCCTTTTCACTCCGGCTTTGAAATCTGCAAAGAGGTAAAGGCCAAACAGCTTGGGACTGTGCTGATATTAACTGCAAGAGATAAATTACAGGACGAGCTTCACGCTTTGGGATTAGGGGCGGACGATTACCTAACAAAGCCATGCAACACGGAACGGCTTCTTGCCCGCATTAAAAACCTCTTGCGCCGCAAAGAAGAACAGATGCAGCAGGGATTGCTTAACGGGGGCGGCTTCCTGCTTGATCCAAACACTTTTACGCTCTATGCAGGAAAGAAATCTTATGTTCTTCCGCAGAATGAGGGGAAAATACTTCTCACCCTTTTGAAAAGCAGCCCGAACCTTGTATCAAAGAGCGACCTGTTTCATGTGCTTTGGGGAACAGCGGAGTTTATAGACGAAAATGCGCTGCAAGTCAATTTTACACGACTGCGGAAAACGCTGCGTGAAGTTGGACTTGATGATCGCATTGAAACGGTGCGCGGGCAAGGCTACCGTTTGAAAGAGCAGGTGGAAGTATGAAGAAATTTAATACTCTCTTGACCTATGTATCGTCCAATCGTATTTGGTTGATTACTCTTGGCTGCTTGGATTTGTTCTTTGCGTTTCTGGCATGGGTGGCTTATCCGGGGGATTTTTTGAGCCTTGTGGGGCTAATGATATTTGTATCACTTGCCGCGTTTGTCATCCCCTTTGTCATCTCAATTCATAAACGCAGTAAAATTGATGCCGCTTTTCGGCGCTTTCTGTTAGAGCCGGACGACACAAACGAATACCTGTTGTGTGAAAGTGCCCCCGCGTCAATGCGCCCATATATCCATGAATTAGCCCATCATCTGAGAATGCAAGAGGGGTATGTGAACGAACAGCAGTTAAAGGTTGCCAACTACGAAAGTTATATTGAAAATTGGGTGCATGAAATCAAGAAACCTCTGTCCCTTATGACGCTTCTTTTAGATAATCGAAAGGTTGAGATGTCACCGTTGGTGCATACTCGTATGCTATATGTACGCGACCATGTGCGGCAGAACGTAGAACAGATTTTGTACTTTTCACGTCTTGGGGCGGCTCACAAAGATTGCTATTTTGAACCAATTCTGATCTTAGAGACTTGTCGGGAAGCGGTTGAGGACAATTTATCCTTGCTTGAAGAAGCCCAATTTTCTGTCACATATTCCGGGAACGACTGTAACGTAATTTCTAACAAAAAAGGCTTTATGTTCATTTTGGGACAGATTATTAGCAACAGTGTAAAGTATGCTGTGAAGGACACCGCCCCCACTATTCAATTTTCAGTAACGGATAATCCAGAAAGCGGGCAGATTACTCTATCCGTCAGCGATAACGGAACAGGTATACCCGCGTCTGATCTGCCGTTTGTTTTTGATAAGGGCTTCACTGGGGACGCAGGAAGCTTTTTAAGCCGCTCCACAGGTATGGGATTATATTTAGTGCAGAAAATGGCAAAAGATTTAGCGATAGATTTACAAATCACATCACAGTTGTCATGCGGAACAACCATTATTCTGATGTTCCCCAAGGTGCAATATCCAGTCAGGAGGTTTGATGATGCAACAGCAGATTCGTACGCAAACACCAAAGAAAAATAAGCCTGCGGCTTCTCTGATTATAAGTTGGCTGATTATCTTGGGCGTATATTTACTTTTGCGCCTTGTCTTTGTTATCTTCGGATTTCATTTGGCACCAGTTGTTTTAGGTGGATGTTTAGCTGTTCTACCTTACATTGCGGGAGCGTTTTATCTTTTTAAGACACCAGCGGCACATCGGGTGGGAGGTTGTGTGTTAGGAATTTTACTGCCGTCCATTGTAGAAAAACTCGTTCTTTATTTTTTGGGTGCGTCCCTTTACGGAATACCTCTGGCAGATGTCAGCGGAGTAATGAGCAGAATTGCAGCGAATGAGCCGTTCACACACATTTTTTCTAATCCGGCAGCACGCTATATTCTTAATCTATCATTTTTTGGATGGCAGTACATTGTCGGCAGTATTGTCGTATGTGCAATTCTGATTTTAGGCATGATGGGTATTCAAAAAAGAAAATCATGTTCTCGAACGTAAGGAAAACTGAGGGGATTTGTAAATGAGCAGAAAAATAGTGATGACACTCGTGTGCATCCTTGTATTGGGTCTATCTGGGTGTGGAGATACACTCACTCTTAATCAATACAATACGAGTGAAATTTGGTATATAGCATATACAGACATTGATACAGTTTGTGAGAGCAATGAATTAACCGCAGATGGCTCCAGCATTTTACATTCTGAGGAAGATTATCTTCTGCTTTCATATGTAGTTGACAGCAATATTGAAATTACAAAAGAGCTAAAGGATGGGGGGTGGGACCATTTGATCCTGACAAACCCTCAATGGATAGATCGCTTTGGTGATCCCAGCAAGTTAAAACCTGTGGAATATGGCAGTTTGGCAAATAGCATGCAGGAATTTTTAGATGTTCAAATGCCTATATTGACTGCTGATGGAAATGTATTGCCTGATGGAGTGGGACTATATCAATATGATGGAGAGACATTATTGGCATTTCCGGTGCATGTGGCGTTGGGCGCAGCAGAGCCGATAGAAGCAAAAAATCCATTGATTATCCTTGTGGATAAACCGGCACAAAGTCTTAAAGCGAGTAGCTGTATGTTGCCGCTGACTTCAAGCGGAAATGTCCTGTTTGCAGAAGGAGAGAAACTTCAAGAGTCATTTGACGAGAGCAAACTAATTGACTATGGATCGATTGAAGAGTTTCAGATGAATCATTAAAGTGAATCTGAAATGTGGAAAACAGTAGCTTAGTATAACAGAAATAGCTGCCGCACGACGGCAAAAGAAAAAAAGCCGTCGTACAGCAGCTAGAATCCGTGCTTATACTTCAAAAGAAACTCGGTATGGTGCGTTCCGTGGATGTTGCCCGGTACATGGAAGTTTCAAAACCCAGCGTATGTTACGCAGTAGGAACTTTACGAGAGGACGGTTTTTTGACAACAGACGAAAACCATTATATACACCTGACCGACCTTGGCCGGGATGTGGCCGAAAAAATTTACGAACGCCATTGCTTTTTTACTTATCAACT
Source organism: Blautia sp. HA8986 (assembly GCF_056504635.1). Lineage (NCBI taxonomy): Bacteria > Bacillati > Bacillota > Clostridia > Lachnospirales > Lachnospiraceae > Blautia > Blautia sp. HA8986. The sequence goes on along the minus strand of NZ_JBWLUQ010000001.1, from coordinate 1,967,072 downwards.
TATAGCCGTTGGAGTTAATCCACAAACTGCAGAAGTGGATGCTTGTCGCATGGAACATGCAGTCAGTGATGAAAGTTTTCAAAAACTGAAAGAGCATGCGATGAGAGGGATTGCTGCACAAAAAATTGACAATACATTTGATAATTTTCCTGTGAAGAAATAGAAAATGTTGCTTTGCTAAAATAGATTAAATATGAAAGACACAAAATACAAGATATTAGCATATTTTGACAATCAATCATATCGAAAACTATTCAATGAGGTAAACTCAGATTATGCAGAAAATCTACAAATTTTACTGCATAATTTGAGTTTATTTTCTTATGATGTGCTTATAATAGGAGTGATCCTTTATAAAGAGAACATAAGTAATATTATATCTGCTATTAGAAAAATAACGCAGATACCAATTATTATTTTGACGGATGCTTCCTCTTTATTGTGTATGTCATGGAAAAAAGAATTAATATACGCTGGTGCAGATTGTGTAATGGATATAAATAGCACTATAGAAGAAGTAGATCTGCAGATTTTTTCATTGGCACGACGAAATAATAAACAAAAAATAACTCAAAAGCAATCCGAAACGATGATTAATAAGGGAAAACTTGTAATGGATCATAAGAAACATAAAGTATTTTGGAATAATGTAGCGTTACATTTAACACGACAAGAATATAATTTTTTATTGATTTGATAGACGGAAATCTTCTTATAAGCCCGCGCAAGTGTTTATAAAACCTTGCAAAAATGGCTTAAAATCAAGGTTTTCCGCGTATTGTCATTTATCTTGCCGTATCTCCGCATAAGATGATTTTGTAAGACCGGGCACCATTTTGGCACCACAGATTATAGGAGGACGACATGAAAAACGTACTTTTAGACAAGGGTATTATACTCCCGTCCGGCGAAATCAGCAAGGATAAGGTAAACCTTGTAACCGGAGCAATCACGCAGCCATTCGCAGAAATGGTATGGGTAACGACAGGCGGCGACATGGAAACCGTAAACCGCTTGACCGACGTACTTGTTACCATGAACACCCCCGCCGACCGGGGAAAGCTGTTCAAAATCATAAAAATGCTCTATGGGCTTATGGGCTTGCCCTTTTCCGAGGAAGCCGAGCCTATGGACGCAGACCCCGCCGTTTTGGAATACTTCATTTTTTCCTTTACGGCAGACTTTGGCGAAGTCATACAAGACCTCATAGCCGAAGAAGCAGAATAACGCACCGCACAGGCGGCGTTTCTCACTTCCCACAAGGAAGAACAGGAACGCCGCTTTTTTCATGCCCTTTGTTACGCAGTAGGCAGGAAAAAGCCCTTGATTTATGCGGCTTTGCGGGCGCGGTTTTCAGCGGATAAGGGATTGATACCTAAACCCTCAAAATCGCGTTTCTATTGCGTAACAGGTATGCAGCAAAGGAGTGATGAAGCTATGGCAGTTTTCAGAGTGGAGCGCAACAAAGGCTATACGGTTATGAGCAACCACCACTTACGCAATAAGGAGCTATCCCTAAAGGCAAAAGGGCTGTTATCGCAAATGCTGTCCTTGCCGGAGGATTGGGACTACACCCTTGCGGGGCTGTCCTTTATCAACCGGGAGAAAATCGACGCTATCCGGGAAGCCATTAAGGAACTGGAACGCGCCGGGTATATCGTGCGTTCAAGGGAGCGCGACGAGAAAGGACGCTTGCGCGGCACAGACTATGTAATCTTTGAGCAGCCGCAGACCTCGCCTGTATCGGATTTACCTACATTGGATAATCCAACGTTGGAAAAACCTACGCAGGAAAAACCTACGTTGGAAAATCCAACGCAATTAAATAAAGATATACAAAAGACTGACTTACCAAAAAAAGAAAAATCAAATACGGATTTATCAAGTACCGATTCCATTCCTATCCATTCCCTAAATCCCTTGCCTTACGACGGGGAAGCGGCTACGCCGCCGGAACGGAAACGAAAGGAAGCGACAGACGCATACAGCGTTTATGAGGAAATCATCAAGGACAATATCGAGTACGACCATTTTGTACGCTACGGGCAGGTAGACAAAGACCGCTTAGACGAAATTGTTTCGATTATCCTTGAAACGGTATGCAGCAAGAGAAAGACAATCCGTATCGCCGGGGACGATTACCCGGCAGAGCTTGTCAAGGCAAAGTTTATGAAGCTCAACAGCAGCCACATTGAATTTGTCTTTGACTGCATGAAAGAGAATACCACCAAAATCCGCAACATTAAACAGTACCTTAAAGCGGTGCTGTTCAATGCGCCGAATACCATTGACAGCTACTATACCGCCCTTGTCGCACACGATATGGCGACAGGCAAAATCTAAAGGAGGATTACCACATGGCACAGAAAACAGGAGCTTTGATTTTTGACGAACAGACCGACCGCTACGACATTCGCTTTGACATTGCCGACTATTACGGCGGCTTGCATTGCGGGGAGTGTTTCGACGTATTCACAGGCGGCAAATGGAAGCCGACCCGTATTGAAATGAGCGCGGCGCAGGAATGGTACCTTGTGGGTATCCGCGCCGAGGATTTGAACGGCTTGCGCGTCCGTATCTAAAGCCTATGGGCGGCTACCGCAGCGGCGTACCACCCTAACATTATCAGACTACCGCGAAAGGAGGACGGTAAATGCAAGATGAAATCAACGAAAAGACCATAGCCCTTTACATCAAGACCGGGAAACTGACCGCGCAGACGCTTCAAAAGGCTATGAAAACGCTGCTTGCACAGATGAAGAAGCAGAAAGACAAAACGCCGCAGGGCAAACAGACTTTGAAGCAGCTTATGAAGCAGAACGCGGGCGTTTCCAACATTGAGATTACCGAGGGCAATATCAAAGCCTTTGAGAGTACGGCGAAAAAGTACGGTATCGACTTTGCGCTGAAAAAGGACACGACGGAAAGCCCGCCCCGCTACCTTGTGTTTTTCAAAGGGCGCGACGCTGACGTGCTGACCGCAGCTTTTAAGGAATTTTCCGCAAAGAAGCTGACGCAGGAGAAAAAGCCCTCTATCCGCAAGCTGCTTTCCTGTCTGCAAAATGCTGTCTATGTTCTGCTTGATAACGTCATATTCCCGGACTTTCTTTTTCAGCTTGCCATAATCGGCGTAAAGGGCTTCTTTCTGCGCTTGGAGTGCTTCATATTCCTTTTGCAGCGTGGCGGGATTGGGGAGCTTTGTAATGCCCGCCGTTTTGAGTGCCTTTGCCGCAGCTTCATGGTCTACTTGGATAATGTATCCGTCAATGGCAATCTTCCTAAGATATGCCGCCATGTTCCGGGTGGGGACGAGCTTCATTTTTTCAAGAATTAAATCCCGTTCCGCTTCTGTTACTCTAAATTTGATTTGTACCGTTCTTTTGCGTCCGTCCATGCTTTCGCTCCTTTCCATTCCGAGGGTTTGGGATACTTCCCAATAAGCCATTTTCAACCGACGCGTCGCAGCGCAGGAGGGCGAAAATACGGAAGTGGGTACCCGCTTCCTATGCTTGCTATGAAAGTTTTTTCTTACTCCCTATTACAACAGAAAGCCCCGTTTTGCCAAACTTACGCAAAAGAAAAACGCTGCAATCTCAAAAAAGATTACAACGCTTCCTAAATCCTATTCAGTTTTAGGCCGGACATTCCTATTCGCCCTCTTTTTCGACTTCGGAAATCTCTTTTGCCGTTGCGGTGACAATCCGTATGCCTGTATCGCTCATATCATCAAGAAGCGCGTCAAGCTGCCGCCGCTTTGTGTCTTTCTCCGGCTGCGTATCTAAAAGAAACTGGTCTACGGATATATGATAGCGCAGCATAAGCTCAAAGAAAATCTGTAAACTTGGGTGCTGCCCGTTGTTCTCAATGTTTGCAAGGTAACGCGGGGAAATATACATTTCGTCGCTTACTTTCTTGCGGCTCTCTTTGCGCTCTTTCCGCGCGTTCTTTATTGCTTGCCCAAAAGCCTTGAAGTCGTACTTTTCTACTGGTCTTTTTGCCATATTCATTCACCCAGTTACATTTTACTGTTCCCCTTTCTTCTTGGATATGTCTATATACTTCCTATAACGAACCTAAATAATGCCTATTTCCGCACTTGCTATTATTCGCCATACCGTATATAATTATACTGATAAACTTTGAAGAAAGGACGGGTGGCTTATGGAATATATGTCTTGTGCAGAAGCAGCGGGCAAATGGGGCATTTCAGAAAGACGGGTGCAGAAACTTTGTGAGGGGGAGCGCATACCGGGCGTTTCAAAATTTGGCAGTATGTGGCTGATACCAAAGGACGCGGAAAAGCCGACTGATAGACGCAGAAAGGAGTTTCAACATGAATAATGTTTTAATTATCGAAGATGATAAAGAAATTTGCGTTATGATAAAAGACCATCTGGAAAAGTACAATTATCAAGTCTTCTTCACACTTACTGGTGCAAATGCGATTGAACGTATAAAAGAATTATCCCCGGATTTAATTATTTTAGATTTAATGCTTCCTTTTATCAGTGGAGATGAGTTAATTAGAAATATCAGAAAATTTTCAGACGTACCTGTAATTGTTGTTTCTGCAAAAAGTTTAACATTCAACAAAGTCGAACTGCTACGCTTGGGTGCTGATGACTATTTAACAAAGCCGTTTGATTTGGACGAATTACTAGCGCGAATTGAACGCAATTTGCTAAGAAGTCAAAAAGATACTCCCAATCTTTGTTTGACCTTTGGAGAACTTTCCATTAATACATCTTCAAAAATAGTTACTGTTGCAGACGAAATTATTGTGCTTACAGCAAAAGAGTATCAACTTGTAGAACTACTGGCGAAATATCCTGATAAAGTTTTTTCTAAGCAAAATCTTTATGAAAGTATTTGGCAAGAACCATTTGCAAGGGATAATGATGTCATTAACACACATATAAGTAACTTACGAAAAAAATTAAAGGGCGAAGGCTGCCGAATTAAGACCATATGGGGCTTGGGTTACCGATTTGCAAAGTGAGCTTTAGATAATCTTTAGCTTTACCTTTAGATTATTCAAGGAATTGTCTGCGATACTAAATAACAAGAAAGGAGCTGTGAAAAAATGAACGTAACAGTTTTTGAAGCTATCAACATCACAAAAAAGTATCGCAATACACTAGCCCTAAATCAAGTATCTATGTCTGTAATGCAAGGAGATATTTATGGGTTTATCGGAGAAAACGGTGCCGGTAAAACAACAATGATTCGTTTACTAACCGGACTGGCAGAACCTACTACTGGCAAAATTGCTTTATTCGGTGAAAGCAATAAGAAACTTGCAAAGCAGCGTGAGCGCATTGGCTGTATTATTGAAAGCCCTTCTCTTTATCTTGATATGACAGCCTATGAAAATTTGGAGGTACAACGTTTGCAACGCGGTATTCCAGGAAAAGGTTGCATTGATAATGCTTTAGCATTAGTTGGTTTGAAAGATACCGGAAAGAAAAAAGCAAAAGATTTCTCTTTGGGTATGCGGCAGAGACTAGCTCTCGCAATCGCTTTGCTTGGGAATCCTGAATTTCTCGTACTAGATGAACCAATTAACGGACTAGACCCTACTGGAATTATCGAATTAAGAAACTTACTCAAAAGACTAAATAAAGAACGTGGAATCACTATTTTGATTTCAAGTCACATTCTCACGGAACTTCATCAATTAGCAAATAGATATGGTATCTTACATGAGGGGAAACTTTTACAGGAAATTACCGCTACAGAGTTAGACAAACGCTGCAAAAAGCATTTGTTGTTGCAAGTGAATGATGTAGCTGCTGCTAGTGTTTTATTGGAAAGCAAACTGAATACTTCAAATTTTTCTGTTATGCCAGACAAAAGTATTCATCTATATGATTATGTTGAAAATGCCGGAAAAGTATCAGCGTTGCTAAGCGCAAATAACATTACGATTTATCAGTTAGCACAATCTGGAGATAGTCTTGAAACTTATTACACTAATTTGATAGGAGGGTGCCAAAATGATTAACCATTTTAAAGCTGAATTTTATAAATTGCGTCACTCAAAGATATTGATAACTATATTAGGCGTATGTGCGGCGGTTATAATGGTCTCTTTTGCACTTGGTGACATGACTTTTTTTGGAGCCGGAGATGGAACAGAAAGTGTAATCGGATTTCAAGCTAAGTGTTATCTATCTAGTGAAATACCAACGTTTCAAACTGTTGCCCGCTCATCTCTTGCATATACAGCCTTTTTCTGGATTATTGGCATTTTATTTGCAACCATATTTTTTACAAAAGAATATAATACGGGTACAATCAAATTATCTGTTGCATACGGCACTAAACGAACTATTCTCTACTACACCAAAGCGATTACAATATTGGTGGTGTCTCTGATAACGTATCTAATTTTTGTAGCTACATTTTTCGTTATTGAAATCATACAATCCGGTTACATTCCAACTGCGAGTGAAGTAATAAACCTTTTGGGATGGGCTCTTGCTTGCGGAACGGTTTTATTAGCATTAGAAAGCATTTCTATTTTTTTATGTGTCGTTATTCAAAATACAGGGATTGTAACAGGGATTTGCTGCTTATATGTATTCAGTGGAGCGTCTGTTTACTTAATGCTATGGAGTGATATGGAGACGGTTTCAATACCCTTAAAATTTTTTGTATATGGAAATCCTATGTACTATTGGATGAATTTCAGCTCTTGTCGCACAATGGGTATTATTGAGCATTTACCATTCTATTTCATAGGGTGCATTTCTCTTTTGATTGTTGGCGGTCTTATTATGATTAGAAAAGAAATCAAGTAAAAGGGAGGTAGAATATGGGTTGGGCGATTATGTTTCTTGTTCTGATAGCATTGGTCATTATCCTTTCAATTTCTTTAATTAACTGGAAAATACAGATATATAAAGTAATCGTCCAACTAAATGCTATTCTGAATAGAAAAACGAAAAAGTTAGTTACAGTGTCTTTATCTGATAGGCGGTTAGAGCATTTGGTTGAAATCATAAATCAGATTGTATCAAAAGATAATATTTATCTGGGCGAAATTCAAAAAAAGGAGAATGAATTAAAAGAGAATATTTCTTGCCTTTCTCATGATTTACGGACACCACTAACTTCCATTCGCGGATATTTGCAACTTCTATCAAGTGCGCCTGATGAAAAAAGAGCGGAATATATTTCAGCATTATCCGGAAAAGCATTGAGATTAGAACGTCTCATAGATGACTTTTATCAAATCTCTCTTTTAGAAGCAGGACAATATCCATTTTACTATGAAAAGGTTGAGCTATGCTCATTGCTTACTGAAATCCTGCTAGACAATTATTCGATTTTCAGCGTTAATGGAATTGAACCCCAAATAGAAATACCTAATATGGACATCTATCTTAATGCTGACAGAAAGGCGTGTATTCGCATTATACAAAATCTTATATTCAATGCGGTAACATCCACTACAAATAATGTTGTAATTCAACTAATTAATATTGCAGATTCTGTACAACTCTGTATTAAAAATCCTGTTGCATCTATTCCTACAGAAGAATATTCAAAACTGTTGGAACGCTTTTATGTAGCAGATGTTTCAAGAAGTAATGGTACGTCTGGACAAGGACTTTACATTGTGAAAAAGCTATTACTTATGATGAATTGTACAAATCCAATAATTGAAATACATGACCATAATTTTATGATTACGATTGATTTTTCGCCCTTACTCATAAAAAAATAATCTGCCGGACGACGGCAAAAGAAAAAAAGCCGTCGCAAAGCAGAGGTATTTTCACGCGCCATTTCTAAATTACGGCGGCTTTGATTTTCAGAGCCGCCGCTTCTTTTTGCCTATCGGCAAGTCTACGACGACCCTAACACCGTAAAAACGGCGGCTAATGGAGGTAGCCGCCATGATATATAGAGCGTATCGACAAAGTACGGCACATTTCAGCTTATCAAAAAAAGCTCGTCCACCGCCGGGGACACTTCTACCCTCATATATGAACTGTCAAATCATCTAACCCCTTTTCCGTTTCGTATCAATCCGCAGCAGCCCCGTATGTTCCTTGACAAAGAAAGCGACGCAAGATAACGGCGACGCAGTATAGGGCAAACCGGGTACGTCCTTTTTGCGCCGAGCCATACAGAGGGTGCGCCATGACGCTATTTCCTTATCGGGAAAAGCCGAGCGAAAAACACCGCGACGGGAAGCAAGTTAGCAGCTTGCGGGCGACGACACGCATTGAGGGAAGATAAGCCTTTACATCCACAGTCCGAGCGTTCAGAGCGTCGCAGGCAATGGGTAAAGCTGCCTTAAATGAGCAGGGGTGCAATTCCCGCGAGGTTGTGCTAACAGCCGCCCGGTTAAAGCCCACTTTTTGTAACTTGACTTTTTAGCCATTTATGAAAGGGGGTATTTTCCTATGGCAAAAAAGGAAACAACAAGCCCCGCTATCCCTGTATTCCCTATGTTAAAGACCGTTGAGCAAATGAGCAAGATTAGCGGTATCGGGGAAAATAAGCTGCGCGAGCTTATGGATAGCGGCGAGCTTGAATATATACAGAATGGAAACCGCCGTTTGATAGCTGACGCTGCAATCTGGGACTGGTATCACAGGGCAAAGACGACAGCGAAGCCCCCAGCACGACAGGGAGGTTAAGCTATGGCTATACACATTTGAACAGATTTACCAGCTTGTATGGAAAGATTATTCTGTTGGTGATATTAAAAATATCATCTGGTGTCTGGTAAAGCGATTGAGAAAAAAGTTGAATGTCGTTGAAGACGGTGCCGGGAATTGCATTGTCAGTGTCAGGGATATAGGTTACAAATTTGAATTGAATAATGAAAACGAACAGCAGTAAGGCGAATAATCCGTAAAAAGATTGTTCGTCTTATTTTATTTGTGCTGGAAAGAAGGTGATAAAAATTGACCGTCAATTGACAGGTTTCTGACCGTTAACTGACAGGTGCATCCGATACACTGTGCCTTTGTAAAGATATGATTACAAAGGAGATCCGTGTTTGCAGGGAAACAGCAGAGATGCCGGACATTCCTGTGGACAGGAAGAACGAGCCAGATCACCGCCACACTCCGATTTGATTTCACAAAAATTCAGATCGGAGGAAAAGATAAGTGGCTTATAACAAAGCAAAAGAAGAATATAGATGGAACCAGTGGAAAGCAGAGGAAGAGAAGATCCTGCGTGAGCAGGGTGTGGATGAAGAGACGATCCAGAAGCTCCGGGAGTATGACTGGAACGATTTTAACGCAGAGCGGAGATTCCGGGAACATCAGACCTCACTTCTGGACTGTATGGAACTGCTTCTGGAAGAAAAAGAATCAGGAGAGTCTCAGCCAGAGAGTGTGGAAGCCCTGCTCGATACCGTGGAGAATGAGGAATTGCTCCAGATCCTGTTATCGACTGACAAGAAAACTCTTCAGATGGTTGTTCTGAAGATGATGGGATATGCACCAAAGGAGATCAGCCATCACATGGAACTGCCGGAGCAGACTGTTTATACAAGACTGCGGAGGTTACGGGAGAAAATCAAAAAGTCCATGAAATTTGAATAAAACAAAAGGCTCTCATCGGCTGATTATCAGAACGAACAGACAGGAGGATTGATACGATGGATGAGAAAGAAGTGTCCGAAATGCAGGAAGAAATGATGACGGTGCTGGTAGTCGAGCCGATGAAAGCACCCTATGTCAAGAACATCCCCAATGAGCTGGAGGATCTGCAGCAGGCGGTAGGCGGTGACATTGAAATGACCTATCCGTTTGATGATAAAGTTGGAATCCTTTTAAACGGCAATGGAAAATTTGAGGGGCTGCCGTTAAATCGGGCATTGTACGATGACCGAGGACAGGTCTATGATGCCATTGCCGGAACATTCCTTGTAGTAGGACTGACAGAAGACGATTTTACTTCGCTGACACCGGAGCAGATTGAAAAGTTTAAAGAAAAATATCAGTCACCGGAAATTTTCACCCTGTTTAACGGGGAACTTCATGTGATGAAGATGCCGCCGGAAGAAGCCAAAGAGCAGAAAGAAAAGCAGAAGAAAGATGCACAGCAGAAGAATCCGGCAAAAGGAAAAAAGAAAAACAGATCCGGGGAATCACGATAAAAAATTTTTTTGTGAAGTGAATAAAAAAATACACTGCCATCGGCTAGTAAGCAGAGGGACATCCCTCGGCTGTTCTTTGGCAAGTGAATATCGGCACTACAGGTACGTTCCCAACCGTAGAAGCGTGACAGTATGAGCGCCATGATTAAGTATAGGGTAAAGATTCTTAGACTTGGAGCGAGAAAGCATAGCTGTGAATAAGGCGGTGGCAGCCTTTCGCCAAGATCACGGATGGGGGATAATGATACACGTTACCAGCCAGAGAGCGGAAGATGGACTCCGGGTTGTAATCAGAAAGACCCCCAGGACATCTGTGAGCGGCGGCAGGCCAGCCGCCCGCCTGTAGTGTCCCCTTTCCCAGAAGAAATACAGGGATAGTTCCGGGGGTGCGAGGTCAAATGCGGAACAGCAAGATAAAAAAGAAATCAATGAAGAAGTGTGTCGTTGATATCAGATACCATGCGGCTGTGGGAGACTACAGCCGTATTCTTGTGGTATTAACGTCACATCAAGGGGAGAGAAAGATGGAAGAAACAAAAAGAAGTGGGATGAGCAAGGATCAGTTCTGGAATCTGATTGAAAAAGCAAAGGAAGTGTGCGGCACCGATCTGGATGCTTCGGCGGTGTGGATCAAGCAACAGCTTTTCTATATGACACCGGAGGATGTTCTGCAATTCCATAATCTGGTTTACAGTTACCGGGATGCAGCTTATAAGTATGGCTTATGGACAGCGGCAGGTATTCTGATGGAAACAGGGTGCAGTGATGACAGCTTTTCCGATTTTCGGATGTGGTTGATCGCCCAGGGAAAAGATGTATATCTGAATGCCTTAAAAGATCCGGATTCCCTTTCCGGTGTAACTCCTTATGGATACTGTAGTTTTGAATCATTGGGATATATCTCATCGCAGGTCTACAGTGCCATGAAAGGAAAAAATATTTACCAGGATAGTACAGCCAGAATGCAGATGGAAAGCTATGAGCAGGTGATCCGGGATATTGTGTACCATCCCATGATCGAGTATCCGTTGGAATTGCCAGAAGCCATGGTGGTTTATCCGAAACTCTGTGAAAGGCATTTGTCCGAGCAGGTAAGGAATGCTCCACAGAAGGTAAGGACATGGAATGTTTCCCGGACGGATATCCGAAGGATGATGGCACGGGGAAATGCTGCCATAAAGAAAATGCAGGAGCAGGGAGCAAAAGCACCGGAAGCAGTCAGATCCGTCCGTAAGGGTACGGTAAGATAAGCTTCCCGGCAAGGAGAAGTAATGTGTTATAAAAATGAATATCAAAAAAGGGCGCATGGCGAAGTGGAAAGAATCTTTCGGGAACTTCTACCGGAAGTCGGGCTTCACGTAAGAGAAGAACAGATCCGTCTCTGCCATGAAATGCTGGATGCCCTTATGAAAAATGAGATCACGCTCTGTGATGCAGGAGTGGGCATTGGAAAAACCTATGCCTATCTGACTGCCTGCATCCTGATGCGGAAATATAGTGTACTGCATTCCGGTTATTCGGGATGTGACAGGCGGCCTGTGGTGGTATCCACTTCCAGCATTGCCTTACAGAAAGCTATCATAGAGGAATATGTTCCTTTTTTATCGGATGTACTGTTAAAAGCAGATCTGCTTCAGGGAGAATTAAAGGCAGTTGTCCGCAAGGGAAAGGAACATTTTGTATGCGATTACAGGCTGGCCCAAAGACTGGAGGCAGTCCGGGATAAGAATAAAAATCAGGCACAGATGGAGGCATTGAAGTCCCTCCGGCATAACTTTGATTTAGATTCCGTACATAACCTGAGCGGTTTTGACCGCAGGCTGGTGTGCGTACCGAAATTCTGCCCCAGGGAGTGTCCGGGGAAAGCAGGATGCCGTTATCAGAAATATTTGGATGTTTCCAAAAAAGAGGAAGTTTTTATACAGATATGCAATCACAATTATCTTCTGGCAGACGCCATGCACCGGATGAATGAATACCGGCCTCTGCTGGCGGATTACAGAGCATTGGTAGTAGATGAAGCACATAAGCTCCCAGAAGCTGCCAGCCAGATGGATGGGAGAAGTATTGGAAGAGAGGATGTGCAGGAAATCTCGTATTTCTTAAACAGGGAGCATAAAAGTTCGGAAGGTAAGAGACTACAGGATTGGTTTAATACACTTTCAATGGAAATCCGTAAGGATCAGGCCGGGATGGGAGATGACATAGCTGGAAAAGAAAATTTCTATTTTCCGGCAAAGTGCCGATCTTCTCTGGAGCAGGTAAGGGGGAATCTCAGTCTTATGCTTAAAAGACTTGCTGGAAATGTCCCTTACTGGATCTTCCGGCGGCTGGAAGAGATGGAAGAGCTGTTCGGCTGGTTTCTGAAGAAGGATACCAGATACGTTTTATTTCTTCAGCCAGACGGCAGGGGAGATCCTGTGTTTATGGCTGTTAGCAGAGAGATTCCAAGGTTTCTCCATGATTCCTTATGGGACAGGGGATTTCCCTCGATTCTCACCAGTGGAACTTTAAAAGCCGGAAATGGGTTTGTAAGGACCAGACAGATGACCGGGCTGGAAAAGAAAAGCAGAGTCCGGGAGTGTGTAGCAGAATCCCCATTTTGTTACAGAGAGAACTGTCTGCTCTATATTCCTGAGAATTTAAAAGCGACGCTCAAGGGAAGCCGGGAAGAGGTCGAGCAACTTGCAGGCCAGATCCGTGATCTGGTGTGTTCTACTTTTGGGCATACACTGGTACTGTTTACATCTTATACCCTGATGGGAAATGTGCAGCAGCTCCTGCGGGATCAGATCCCGTTCCCGATGGTGCAGGTATGGAGAAACTCACAGGAAGAAATCGCACGGTTTAAGAAGATGGAAAATGCCGTTCTGTTTGCAGCCGGCTCCTGTTGGGAAGGTGTGGATTTTCCGGGGGATATGGTATCGTCCCTGATCATTGTAAAATTGCCGTTTGCTGTACCGGACCCCATCCATGAAGCACAAAGGGAACAATACCGATCACTGGAATCCTACATTCAAAATGTTGTTGTTCCAGATATGCAGAAGAAACTGCGCCAGGGATTCGGACGGGCGATCCGGACGGAGCAGGACACCTGTGTAGTGTCCATTTTAGACCACCGAGCGGCAAAGAAAGGAAAGTACCGGGGAGATGTTCTGGACGCCCTGCCAAAGTGCCAGATGGCAGAAAAAATCGATGAAGTAGAGGACTTTATCCGAAGCCGGAAAGTGGAGCGTTACTACAGCTGATAACATCCGTGGTGTTGTTGGTTCTGCCCAGATCTGGACAGAAAATAAGACAAAAAGTTTAGTGGTATTTCAGGAGCGGTTTTGACCGAATTGGTGGTATTTGTGATAGCTTTATCGGCATGAGTTGGGTATACTGTGTATAGCGTTAGAGGAAAGGAAGTGAGCAGGAATGAGACGATATGAACTGGAAAAAGAAAGAGAGGGTTCCACCGTTTATTTCTTTATCAGAGATGTGGAAACACTGGATATCGTCCTGCTTCCAACCAAATATCTGATGCACAAGATACGGAGTAAATGTTCACCGAATACGGTGCGGCGCTCCGCACTTGCAATCCTGTACTATCTGGAATACATCCATGAAAAGAAAAAGGAATTGACAGACGTATATCAAATGCCTTATGTTGAACAGACAAATCACTTTGTGGAATTTTTATACTGGCTGAAAGCCGGGAAGCATACCAGAGATAAAAATCACAGATCTCCAAACAATGGAACCTGCAACGCATACTTAAGAGATGTGTTCAGGTTCTATCTTTTTATAGAAGAAGAGTACCAGCAGTTCGGGGAGCTGAAAGTCCTGTCCTATAATTATTTTGTAGCCGTGGATGCAGTAGGCGTAAAGAAAAGCATACGATCAAAGAGTTTCAAAGGCTATTTAAAAGAGGAAGAGCATAAGGCGAGAGCAGCAAAGAAAGATGAAATTGTGGAAATCTTGAAAGCGTGTACCAATATAAGAGATCGGCTTCTCATGCTGCTTCTGGCAGAGACAGGCTACCGAATCGGTGAGATCTTAGGAATTGATTACAGTAAGGACATTGATTATCAGAACCACATAATCCGGGTATATTTCCGTGAGGACAATGAAAATGGAGCGAGAGCAAAGAATGCAGAATACCGAAGTGCGAAGATCAGCAAAGATACCTTCGGCTTTTTAAATCTGTATATCGCAGAGTACCGAAAACTACTTCAGCACCAGACAAGCCTGTTTGTGAATATTTCCGGGGATAATATCGGAAAACCAATGAACGTGGAAGCAGTATACTCCATGCTAAAAAGAATGGATAAGAAAACAGGGATTAAGATCACGCCTCATATGCTCCGGCATTACTTTGGAAATGAGCGGAGAAAAGCAGGATGGTCGCTGGAACTGATACAGCTGGCCTATGGACACCGCCACATCCAGACAACCATCAATTATCTGGACATTGTGGATGATGAACTGCTGGATGCCAGCCAGGAATTCTACGAGAAACACTCCTCCCTGTATGGGATTGAGGAATTGCTATAGGAGGTGGTTTTTATGCCTGCGTTTTTACAGTCTTTTATAGAGGCAGAACAAGAACGGAGCAGGCGGATTGAGCAGCTACGAAAAGAAATCCGGGAGTTTGCAAAAGAGGAAGCAGGAAGTTCCATTACAGAACAGATTCTGCTGTTTCTGGCAGATGAGATGGTAGAACATCTTTCGGAAATAGATTATGAACTGCGAATGAAATTTGAATTATACATAACACCGCTGATAAAGCGAAATTACATTTACCGATATACCGGAACGTTCGACCGGATACGGCAGGCGTACATCCGGGAACGGATGAAAACTCCGGCTGGACAGAGGGAATGTGAATGGAAATATAAAAATGAAATACTTTTTGTTCCATACCACTCAGATCCTGTAATCGTAAAGAGTGTGGAAACGGTACGGTGTCGGAGCAACATGGTCTGGAATTTTAAAGCGGCAGCCAGTGAGAAACTGAAACGTCAGATTTTTACCGTGCTGGAATATATTCTGAAGAATTATGAAATTTCCAGACTGAGGGAATATAAACTGACCGGGCTACAGCTTTTTTACGAATTTTGCATCCGGGAGCAGATTACAGATATCCAGCTTCTGGAGCTGGAACAGGAAACAGCATTTCAGGACTACCTGAAGCAGAAAGTCGAGAAAGAGCAACGGCGAAAACGACTGAAGAGCATTGTGGAAACTGCCCGTAAAGTGATTTTTATAGAAACTGATGAAACAAGATGGGATGCTACCATCTGGTATTTAGAGCGGTTTCGTATTGCCAAAGAAAGAATAAACCAGAGTGACAGTATAGAAAAAATATCATTTCAGGAAGTTCTACAGCCCAAGAATCGATTGCTGCTTCAGGAATATATGAAGTACGAAATTGGAATCGGAGAACTGGCGCTCAGCACGGTGTACGAAAGATTCCGAACCATTCGAAATTTTTTGCAGGAGATCAGCGAACTGGAAGTTACCAAGTGTGATGCCAGCCTGATTGATGTATATTTAAAGAATTTGCAGAATGGTGCTATGGGAGCAAAGACATTTAATACCAATGTTTCGGGAATACAGTTTTTTATGAAATTTCTGGAAGTAAAGGGGTATATAAAAAAGGTTCCGTTTTATGCATCGTATTACTTGGAAAAACAGATCCCAGTCCACCATGACAGAAGTGTGGAAGAGGATGTGTATATGGAAATTATCCAAAACCTCTCACAGTTTCCTGAACACCTGAGAATGATGTTTTTACATCTCTGGTGTGTGGGACTCCGGATCAGTGAGGTCTGCACCTTAAAAGGGGATGCGTATTATATCCAGAATGGTGACTGCTGGATGAAGGTCTACCAGGTGAAAATGAAAAATTATAAAAGGGTTCCCATTCCGGTAACATTGTATCGTCTGATGCAGGTTTATCTGAAAAAGCACCCTACCAAAAAAGAAGCATACATTTTTCGGAATCGGAAAGGTGGAGCATTTTCCAAAAGCACCTTCATGGGGCAGATGAAAAAATACTGCTCCCAGATAGGCATACAGAATGGAGAATATATTTTTAAGTCTCATGATTACCGACATACCGTAGCAACCAATTTTTATGAGCATGGCGTATCAATCCAAAGCATCCGGGACTATCTGGGACATACGTTTGAGGAAATGACCATGCAGTATATAGATTATATGCCAAGAAAAATTGCTAAAGAAAATGACGCATACTTTGAGGAAGAGGAAAACAGCCTGCTTGCCTGTATGCAGAAAGGAGAGAAGCATGGATAATAAACTGAAATTCCAACAACTGGAATGTTATAAGCTGGCTACCGATGAGCAAAAGGAAAAGCTGAATAAGGAACAATATTTTGATCTGGATAAACTGCCGGAAAACCAGCTTCAGACAGAATTTGTCGAATACATTTACTACCGTGGAACGCAGGTATCCATCCTGACCATAAAAAGGGAAAGGCATTATTTTAACAGCTTATGTGAATTTTTTCAGAAGTCATCCCATCAGGAAAACAGCCTGCTTGACAGAGAAAAAGACTTCTGGATAAAGCAGTTGAAAATGTGGATGATACAAAACGGTAGGGCTTTGACGAAGCATAAAGTGACGAACATTCAGACTGAATCGGTGGAAAAAGCTGCCCTGATCCGGTATTTTGAAAGCCTTCTGGAATTTACACTGGACCGATCAGAAACCAATGAGCTGGCAAAGGATATCTGGCATCTGGAAAGGCTTCCGCTTATCCTGCGGACAAATCCGATTGTCAACCATAAGACACTAAATTTCAGAGGAATCCGGCAACCAGATATTCGGGAAGAAGTAAAAAAAGCAATTTACCATCATCTGAAAACCGAAGCCCTTGGCAGTATAAAACGTGAACTGTCCGCCATGAATAAATTTTCAAAGTATTTGGATGAAAAGCATTCCAAGATCAGCACCTGCGAAGAGATTGACCGGGAGATCATAGAACAATTTTTAATCAACATCAAGGTAGAATCAAACGGAGGGAATGGCATCCGGGATGACCTGCTAAAGCTTCGAAATGTGCTGGAAACAATCGGAAAAATTTATGATTTTCCACATCTTACAAAACTGTTTTTAAAATCTGATTTTCCGCCAGAACGGAAAGCAGAATTCAAATCTTATTCGGACAGTGAGCTGAAAAGACTGAATGCCCAGATTGTAAAAATGGAAGAGCAGATAGCAAGGGCAATGATCATCCACCAGATGCTTGGAACCAGAATTTCCGACACGCTGACCTTGCGGAAAGACTGCCTTTATAAACATGACCGTCAGGATATGATTATCATATACCAGCCGAAAACAAGAAGATATGAAAAACCGATCAGCCGGGAGCTGGCACAGCTGATTGGAAAGGCAGTCAGTTATGCAAATGAGCATTATCCTGAAAGCATTTATATCTTTGCGGACGAGAACAAACCGGAGAGACCAATCAGTTACCAAACCTTGCAGGATAAAGTGCTTCGAATGATCTATGAAAAAGATATCCGAGATGACAGCGGGAAATTATTCGGATTTGGAACGCATATGTTCCGGCACTGTTATGGGGTAAAGCTGACAGAACTCCATGTGGATGATTGGACCATAGCAAAGCTCCTGGGTCATAAAGGAGTGAAAAGCGTCCAGTACTACCGGAAAATGAGCAATCAGAGACTGGCAGATGAGACAAGGGAAGTAAGAAATCTTATGTCACAGATTATCTTAGCAAATCTGGACGGATGGGGAGAAGAATATGAGCAAATACGACAAGATGCTGGAATTGAATAAAAGAAAGAGCGAAGAAAAAGTGGAACGGGCAGTCCTGACAATACGGACAATGGTGTTGGAGAGAGAAAAGGTGTCCGTACCAGCACTGATGCAAAAGACTGGTTTATCTAGAGGATTCTTTTACAAGAATCCGATTGTAAGAGGTGAGATTGATGCAGCAATGGAACAGCAGGCTGGTATGGTGGATCCAAGGAGAAACATTATCAGTCAGGCGATGGAAGCGGAAATGAATCTGCTCCGGCAACAGCTACAGAAACTGAAAAGCGAAAATGAGAATCTAATAAAGGAAAACCAGAAGTTAAAAAAAGCACTATCCAAGAAAGAGTTGAATCTTATCAAACAGATTTAAGCTATATCATAATGCAAAGTAGGTCTGCCAGAATACAGCAGATCTGTTTTGCATTGTGATATAGAAACAGATTATGCTTAAAAGGCATTAAGCAACCCATAATAATGGGTATTGGACATAGAAAGCAATATGGGAGTATGATGATACCGATAAGAAATAGAGTGTACCTGAAATGCAAACTGTCACAGAAAAATTATGAACTTTATGTAAAAAGTTGCAAAATCTATTGACCTAGAGCTTACTTCAGGTTGTACCATAAAATAAAAAGAGCAAGGAGGAATTTTTTATGGATATCGAACAGATGAAAAAAGACTTAGGTGGAGGTAACGTATTTCCAATCGGTGAAGAAAACGTAGCATTCGCAAAGTATTTTACAGGTGAATGCTATTTGAATATGCTTACAACAGAGAGAGTACCAGTTGGTCTGGTTACTTTCGCTCCGGGAACAATCAATGCATACCACATCCATCATAAAGGTGGACAGATCCTTCTGGTTACTGGTGGAAGAGGATGGTACCAGGAAGAAGGAAAACCAGCTCGTGAATTGAAAGCTGGAGATGTAGTAAATATTTCACCAGAAGTAAAACACTGGCACGGGGCAGCGAAAGACAGCTGGTTCCAGCATCTGGCTGTTGAAGTTCCAGCAGAGGGAGCTTCCAATGAATGGCTTGAGTTTTTACCGGAAGAAGAGTATGACAAATTACCATAAATAAGAAAGATGGAGGTTTGATATCATGGCAAAGATCACACAGATAGCAGGAAGAAATGCTCTGGGAACATTTGCACCAGATTTTGCACATTTTAACGATGACATTCTTTTCGGAGAGAACTGGAATAACGAAGATATTGATTTAAAAACAAGAAGTATCATCACAGTTGTAGCACTGATGGCACAGGGAATCACAGATTCCTCTTTGAAATTCCATTTACAGAATGCAAAGGATCATGGGGTAACACAGAAAGAGATCGCAGCAATCATCACTCACGTAGCATTCTATGCAGGCTGGCCAAAAGGCTGGGCAGTCTTTAATCTTGCAAAAGAGGTTTGGAATGAGGACGAAGCAGAGAAATAACCTGGCAGAAACTGCTCGTCATGAAAGGGTCGCACAAAACACAGACGTGTATGCCGTTAAAGCCCGTAACTATAAGGGATTGCGGAGGGGTAGTCCAGTTTTATGCAGAAATAACTGGCATATTCATCATGCAAAAAGCGGTGGCGGACAGATTTTAGTATGTGTAGCCGGACGTGGATTTTATCAGGAGGAAGGCAAAGAAGCGGTAGAAATGAATCCGGGTGACTGTATAAACATTCCGGCAGAAGTAAAACACTGGCATGGAGCGGCTCCGGATGAGTGGTTTTCCCATCTGGCAATTGAGGTACCCGGGGTAGACTGTTCCAATGAGTGGTGCGAGGCAGTATCAGAAAAAGAGTATGCCAGGTTAAAATAAGGAGTGGACTATGGAATACAGTAAACTTGGGAATACAGATATAGAAGTGTCAAAATTATGTGTGGGCTGTATGAGTTTTGGAAAAGCCGGAACCATGCATGACTGGACGCTGGATAAATCTGAGAGTGAGAAAATTATCAAACATGCACTTAATCTGGGATATAACTTTTTTGACACGGCAAATGGGTATTCTGCCGGAACAAGTGAGGAGTATTTGGGAAGAGCGCTGAAGAAAAATATAGCGAGAGATCAGGTAGTGATTGCATCCAAGGTTTATTTTAATGAAGGGCGTTTATCAAGAAAAGCAATCATGAGGGAGATAGACGGCAGCTTGTCACGTCTTGGAACCGATTATCTTGATTTATATATCATCCATAGATTTGACTATGATACGCCGATAGAAGAAACCATGGAAGCATTGAATGAACTTGTAAAATCAGGAAAGGTCCGGGCACTTGGTGCATCTGCGATGTATGGATATCAGTTTTACAATATGCAGGTGGCTGCAAGGGATCATGGATGGACACCATTTTCGGCGATGGAGAATCATTACAATCTGCTTTACAGAGAAGATGAGAGAGAACTGATACCGATTTGTAAGCAAATGAATGTTTCCCTGATGCCATATAGCCCTCTTGCAGCCGGACATCTGGCAAGACCGCAATGGAAGTCAGATTCTCTTCGTGGAACCACGGATCGGGTTGCTATGGGAAAATATGATAAGACAGAAACAGAAGATATGAAGATTGTAAAACGTGTAGCGGAACTTGCAGAAAAGTATGACTGCAAAATGTCGCAGATTGCTATTGCATGGCAGTGGGCAAAGGGGATTATATCGCCGATTATAGGGGCTACAAAAACAAGTTATTTAGATGATGCAGCCGGAGCATTTAATATAAAATTAACTGCCGAGGATATTGCATATTTGGAAGAGCCATATGTTCCCCATAAGATCATTGGTGCAATTGATAAAAATCTCAAGCAGGGAGTTGTTTTGCTGGATGAAAAGAAATAATGGGAAAAGGAGAAAATGCGATGATTCATAATGTATTGACATTGAACAACGGAATAGAGATACCTCAGTTAGGACTTGGTACATGGTTCATTCGTGATGATATAGTGGCAGATGCGATAAAAGAAGCAGTTAATATCGGTTATAGACATTTTGATACTGCACAGGCATATGGAAACGAGCGTGGAGTCGGTGAAGGAATCAGGAACTGTGGTATTCCAAGAGATGAAATATTTGTAACTTCAAAAGTAGCTGCAGAGCATAAGACATACGATGAAGCCATGGCTGGTATTGATGAAACTATCAAAAAGATAGGACTTGATTATCTTGATATGATGATTATTCATAGTCCGCAGCCATGGGAAAAAGTGAATCAAAGTGAAGACCGTTATGTGAATGGAAACCGGGAGGCATGGAAGGCTCTGGAAGATTCATATAAAGCAGGAAAACTGAAAGCAATCGGTCTTTCAAATTTTCGGATTGGTGATATTGAAAACATTCTTGAGGTATGTGAGATTAAGCCAATGGTAAATCAGATACTTCTTCATATCAGTAATACACCGCTTGAACTTGTAGAGTATTGTCAAGGTAAAGACATTATTGTTGAAGCATATTCTCCAATTGCACATGGAGAGATATTACATCAGAGGGAAATCGCAGTTATAGCAGAGAAATATGGGGTTTCCGTTCCCCAGCTCTGTATTCGATATACTTTGCAGTTAGGTGCAGTCAGTCTTCCCAAAACAGGAAATCCGGAACATATGAGGACAAATGCAGAGGTGGATTTTGAAATATCCCCAGAAGATATGAAAATGCTTAAGAATTTTAAACATATTAAGGATTATGGACAGAGCAGTCACTTTCCAGTATATGGTGGAAAAATGTAGGGGGTGAAAGCCATGAAAAAATAAAAATCTAAATAAGTAAAATAATCAAAGTAGATATTTCAGAAGAGTATTTCGGAAAGAGTAAATTCAAAGGAATAACTCAAAATAGATAAGGGCTTTAGTACCATTTTTAGGAAAAGTTCTGGCAATAAATATCGGCGGGCAAAGATGTCCGCCGTATAATTATGTCAGTTTATTATTTGAGCCTAGGATGGCTCTTGCCAGAGAAATGCCGATTTGTGGGTACAATTCCTGGATTTCTTGATATTTCTCAACAGAATCTTTTCTATTTCTTTACACGTGGAAAAACTCCTTTTTCTGATTATTCAGCAGATTCTTCAGAAGTAGAGTCTTTCTTTTTTCGGGACTTTCCCGAAATCATTTTATGACCGGAGTAGATAGCCATAATCATACAGAGAAGAGAGCTGCAAGCAAAATATTTGTGAGCTGATTTCATGTTTTTATAGCCGGTATAAAAGGTTCCAATCATGGCTGCCAATGCACCAAGTGACCAATATTTATGTGCTTTCATTTGAATATACCTCCTGCGTTTTTTTATATAATACCTCTTTTTAGAAAGCATGAAAACAGGAAATTTATATTGTCCGGTAAAATGTATTTGCTCGTTCACATCTTTAAGTTGCTGTTCTGTATCCTTTAAAGATTTTCTGGCGGCACTGGTCTGATCGGATGCCTGGTCAAGTGCAATATGGAAATCTTCAAGAGAGTCATATCCACATTCCTCTCTGTCTTTTGGGTCAAAGCTGATAATATGGGACCATTATTTTTATCGTATTTCCATAAACGATTTTTATATCATAAAGCAACTCACACTCAGCTACAAAATCAGCAAGTTTCTGCAAAAGTTTTGCCTGGTTTTTTGTTACTGCCTTCTTCCAGACGAAAGTATACTTATTGGCACTGGCTTCAATTTTTGTACCATCAATAAAAATGGTTTCTCCGGAAATTTCTCCCATATCAAACAATGCATTAGACATTTCTGCAAGGATACGTTTAGAACAGGGAGCAAAATGGATACTTCTAAATCTTGCAAATGTTGCATGATCAGGAGCTGGGGAACCTTCTAGAAGAAACATAAAATTGATATCTCTTTTACAATTTAGTTCCATGGAACGAGAGGAGTAATCCCCATTCATGTAAGAATAAAGCACAATCTTCAAAAGTGTTCTGGGCGATACAGAATTTATTCTTTCGAGGTCTGGCAGTTATTTTTTTGCACAAGAAAAGGAGCTACGCACTAATACTTAGTGCGACAGCCCCTTATTTTACCAGAACAATTTGGCGTTCGCGTTTGTGACGGTTTTTTCTATATTCTGTAGGAGAAATTCCGTGGTATTCTTTAAATACTTTTGAAAAATAAGAAGGCGAACTGAATCCACAGATCTGACTGATATAGTCCACGGACCAGTCAGAAGTAAAAAGAAATTCTTCACTCTGGGTGATGCGAAAATCCAGTATATATTTTTTCAATGGAACACCCATCTGCTTTGAAAAGATTTCTGAGAGATAGGATCGATTCAGATTCAGTTTGTCTGCAATATACTGAACTGTCAGGTCTCGTCCGTAGAAATCTTCTACAATAGAAATTGCTTGCTGTACATGACTTTCTGAATTCTGACGACTTTTTCTTTCGGGAAGCTCTTTGGAGTTCTCGATAAAAGTACCAACTTTTGAAAGAAGAAGGAGAAGAATGCCATTGGTATACAGATCATTTTTTGTACTATCATTTTTTATGGAAATCAGAATCTCAAGGAGATCCTTGATTTCCTCAAAGACTTCTGTAGAAAGTCCTTTTGTGAGGGACGGATAACCGAATCCAAGACGATGAATGAAGTATGGAGCGAGTTTGCCATTGAAGCCAACCCACGAATAAGTCCATGGATTCTCCTTATCGGCCTGATAGAAGACCATCTGATCCGGTTCAATCAAAAAAATCTGTTTTTCTTCAATAAGATATTCTGTTTTATTAACAACAAGACGTCCCTTCCCGGAAAGAACAAAATGCATGAGATAATAGGGTCTTGTTCCAGGTCCGTAGGAATGAAGCGGCAGACATTCTGAATGACCGCAGAAACGAAGTTTTATATCATTCCAGCTGGTGTCTCTGTACAGATTCAATTTTTCTAATTCCATAGGATTTCCTTTCGGTAGTTTGTATATTTATATTCGATAGATACAAAATTCTTGCTTTTATTAAACTACAATTTCCGACAAAATTTATAAGTTACCCAACAAAAGTGACTAACATGGTAATAAGATTATAGTATATGATATCAATGTAGACAAGAGAAAGAAAAGACAAAAATAATCTAAAAATTCAGACAGGAAACGAATCGATTCAAATTCACAGAAAAGTAAAAAGCTATAGTTATTAGAAGAAAGAAGTCAGTTTGTAAAAGGTGACCTGTATTTTGTGCACCCTAAAATAAAATGGAAAGGTAAGGAAAGAGATATGTTAGAATTTGCAAAAACACCACCAAAAGGATGGAACAGCTGGGATGTATATGGAGCGTCTGTTACAGAAGAAGAAGTAAAAAGAAATGCAGATATTATGGCAGAAAAGCTTAAGAAATATGGATGGAACTATGTGGTTGTAGATATTCAGTGGTACGAGCCAGGAGCTGAGTCAGCAGCATATCGCAAGTTTGCGGATTTGAAGATAGATGAATATAGTCGTGTGCTTCCGGCTGAAAATCGTTTTCCAAGTTCAGCAGATGGAGTTGGGTTTGCACCACTTGCTGAATATGTACACCAATTAGGGTTGAAATTCGGTATTCACATTTTAAGGGGAATACCAAGACAGGCTGTTCATGGAAGAATGCATATCAAAGGAACGGATAAGACAGCAGATCAGATTGCAATAAACAGTATCTGTCCATGGAATTCAGATATGTATGGAGTGGATATGTCAATTCCAGAAGGACAGTTATATTATGATTCGCTTATGGAATTGTATGCTTCTTGGGGAGTTGATTTCATTAAAGTTGATGATATCGCATATTCAACGATTTACAGAGATTCACATAGAAAGGAAATTGAAGGGATTCGAAAGGCTATCGACAAAACGGGACGGGACATTGTACTTTCCCTTTCGCCGGGACCGGCAAGACTGCAGGATGGAAGTTTTCTTCAAAAAACTGCAAATATGTGGAGATTGACAGATGATTTCTGGGATGAGTGGGAATTGCTGTATGATATGTTTGACCGCTGTAATTATTGGTCACCATTTATTCGTAAAGGAAACTGGCCTGATTGTGACATGCTTCCATTGGGGCATATTGGAATCCGCTCAGGTGAACGTGGAAAGGCAGACCGTATGACCTGCTTTACAAAGCCAGAACAAAAGACAATGATCACATTGTGGTCTATCTTTCAGTCACCATTGATGTATGGCGGAGAACTAGCTGATTTGGATGAGTGGACGCTCTCATTGTTAACAAATACAGAGGTAAACGAGATGCATCGTACACTGGATGGACAGAGACAAGAGTACAGAGACGATGAATGGATTGTCTGGTCAGGAGAAAACGAAGAGAATACATATATTGCAATATTTAATGTATCGGATAAAAAGAAAGAAATTCCTGATAAATTAGCAGAAATATATATCAAAGAGGATGCAAAAGAAATCTGGTCCGGCAAAAAAGCAACTGAAGCAGCAGAAGAAGTAGATAGTCATGGTTGTGTGTTGTATCAGATGAAAAGAATGTGACGAATGTCGGATAGGAGGAATGAAGTGATGGATACAATAGGAAAGAAACTTGCCCTAAAAGAAAAGATGGCTTATGGCTCCCCTCCGCAGCAGCTGGCGCTGTTTGCGGAAGGGATCATCTTCTTGTTGTTTTTATATCGTGGTATTATTCAGCTTTTATCTCTCCATCATACTGATAGACTCAATTCCGACACTTCCGCCGCGGACAACTTCGATATGTTTGAACTCTTCTTTGATAAGCTTGATGACCGCGTCATTTTTGGTTGCGGTCTGGACGAATTCCAGAAGGAGACTGTCTTTTCCATAGTCGATGACACGTGCCTTGAAAGTCTCAGCAATCTGGAAAAGTTCCGCTTTATCTTCCGGGGAGCAGTCCTTTACCTTGATGTAAAGGATCTCCTTCATTCGAACGAACACATCTGTAAAATCAATAACCTTGATCACCTCGATCATACGGTTCAGCTGTTTTTTGATCTGCTCAAAGGTTTCATCATCGCTGACTGTGGCGATGGTCATTCTGGAAACTGTGGGATCCTCCGTAGTTCCAACCGTAAGACTGTCCAGGTTATAGGACTTTCCGGAAAAAAGCCCGGAAATCTTGGAAAGAACACCGACCTGGTTTTCAACGTAGAGAGAGATCCATCTTTTTTTCATTCCTTTATTCATCATTCATTCCTCCTAACAATCCATGATCAGATCAGCCAGGGTGCCGCCCGGCTTGATCATCGGGTAAACCATTTCCTCCGGATCAATGATAAATTCGATGATCGTAGGAGTTTTTGTATTCTTCTTAGCCTCTTCGAAAGCAGCCGCGATCTGATCCTTCTCAGTTACACGGATACCCTTTGCCCCATAGCTTTCTGCAAGACGGATGAAATCCGGTGTGTATTCCGGATACTCCCGGCCTTCTGTACGGCGGGAGAGGGCGCCGGCTTTTAAGTTTGTCATGGCGTAACGTTTTCCGTAAAAAAGCTTCTGCCACTGGCGGACCATTCCGAGATATTCATTATTGAAGATACAGCAGATGATTGGAAGCTCCTCCAGAACTGCGGTAGCCAGCTCCTGAATATTCATCTGCATGCCGCCGTCACCAGAAACGGAGATGACCGGTGTGTCTGGATTACCAATCTTGGCACCGATAGCACCTGGAAGGCCGTAACCCATGGTTCCAAGTCCGCCTGACATGATCAGCTGACGGTTCTCGGTGATGTCCACATACTGGCTCACCAGCATCTGATGCTGACCTACATCGGTAACAAGAATGGCCTTGTCAAACTGGCGGTTGATCTCGCCGATGATATCCAGCGGTCCCATAATACCACGGTCCTTCATGGTAAGAGGATGCTCTTCTTTCCATTCCCGGATCTGCTTCAGCCATTTGCCGGTATTACATTCCTGCACATATTCAGCCATTTTTGTGATAGCCTCTTTTGCATCGGCAACAATGGGGATATCTACATGGATGTTTCTGGAAATGGAAGCGGTGTCAATATCAATGTGGACAATCTGTGCATGTGGAGCAAATTCATGGAGCTTGCCTGTGATACGGTCGTTAAAACGGGTTCCGATGGAAAACAGAAGATCGCATTCATTCACTGCCATATTTGCGGCATAAGCGCCGTGCATACCAAGATTTCCGATAAACAGAGGGTTCTTTGTGGAAATGGCGCCACGTCCCATAACGGTTGTGACAACCGGGATCTGAGTTTTCTCAACAACCTGGGTAAAAATCTCCTGCGCGCGGGAAATGATCACACCGCCGCCGGCAAGAAACAGAGGTTTTTTGGCCTTCTGCAGCATTTTGAGGGCACGCTTCAGCTGTCCGATATGCACGCTGGTGTTAGGCTTGTAGCCACGGATATTGACAGTTTTCGGATACTCAGCACTTCCCAGCTCGGCCATTACATCCTTTGGAAGGTCGATGAGAACCGGGCCTGGGCGTCCGGTGCGTGCGATATAGAAGGCTTCCTTGATGATACGTCCAAGATCCTCACGGTTGCGGACGGTAACACCGTATTTTGTGATGCTTCTGGTGATCCCGACAATATCAACCTCCTGAAACGCATCGTTTCCGATGAGGTGACGGGCAACCTGTCCGGTAAAGCATACAAGCGGAACGCTGTCATAGTTGGCAGTTGCAAGACCTGTAACAAGGTTGGTAGCTCCGGGACCGCTGGTAACGAGACATACGCCAACCTTTCCGGTAGTTCTGGCATAAGCATCTGCTTCGTGTACAAGGGCCTGCTCGTGACGTGGCAGAATGATGTCAATGCCGCTCTGTTTATATAATTCATCGCTGATATCGATGGTGCAGGCACCAGGATAGCCGAACAGAACATCAACGCCTTCTTCTTTTAAGGCTTTTACAAGCAATTTGTTTCCGGAAATCTGTTTCATGAATTGGTTCCCTCCTTTGATGATGTGAAAAGTTAAGCAGATAAGGGCTGTCGCGAGAAATTTTTCCAATAAAAAAGTCCCGGCATATCGGATAAAATATGCTCAGGACGGATAATTCCGCGGTACCACCTGTTTTCAGAGGTAAAACTCTGCTCTCTGTCAGTACAAAATTATACTGCCTCCCTGTAACGTGGGAATGACGATGAAGCCTACTGCATGAAGATTCATGGTTCAGTCCACTGCTCGAGGGCTACTTCCATAGCTCTGTCACGAAGATTCTCACCGGCCATCTTCTCTCTGGGCATCCGGAGACTATGTACTACTCCCTGTCATTGCATTTAGTAAATATAGATAAAAATTTTATATTATTATAATATAAAATATCGGAACTGTCAATCGCAGAAATCGCATATTGCGGTGCGAATGACAGTTCCGATGTCAGAGTATTATTTGCTTTTATGTTTCCGGATTTTCCTCTGTTTCCGGAGCTTTTTCCGGAAGGTAAACATGAACCTGCTCAATACGGTTTTTATCCAGTTTTTCCACAATAAGACGGATACCTTCCTCTGTGATCACTTCATCACCTGCAACAGGCAGGCGGTCCAGATGTTCAATGATAAATCCGCCAAGGGAATCATAATCCTCAGAATCCAGCTCTGTGTGAAGATGGTCGTTCACATCATCCAGATGCATGGAACCTTCAATGATATATTCACGGTCGCTGATCTTCTGGACAAGCTCGTCCTCTTTCTCATCGTACTCATCATGGATCTCACCGACGATCTCCTCCAGGATATCCTCCAGTGTGATAAGACCGGCCATATCACCGTATTCATCCAGCACAATGGCAATGTTAAAGGTGGAATCCTTCATTTCAACAAGCAGATCGGAAATACTCTTGCGCTCGTATGTGAAGTGCGGTTTCCGGAGAAAATTGTCTATTACGAATTCTGTGTCCTTGTCGTAGAGAAGAAGATCCTTCATATTGATAATTCCCACGATATTATTCTGGCTGTCTTTATAAACAGGGAGACGTGTGAATTTGTCTTCACGGAAAATATCGATCAGCTCATCATAGGTGGAAGCCACATCTGCAAAAGTTACATGAACTCTCGGTACCATGATATCTTTGGCTGTGGCATCGCCCAGATCAAACACATTGTAGATCATTTCTTTTTCGTCGGATTCAATGACACCGTCCTCGTGGCTGACGTCCACGATGGTACGAAGCTCCTCCTCGGTCATGGCCTTGCTGGCTGCATCCGGGTCCACACGCATCAGGCGCATCACACCTCTTGAAAAGAGGTTGATGATGAAGATCACCGGTGTCATGATGGTCATAAGAAATTTAAAGACCGGGATATAGCGGAGGGTGATCTTTTCAGAGTTAATGGTTGCGTAGTTCTTGGGGGTGATCTCGCCGAAGATCAGGATCAGAATCGTCAGGATCACCGTTACGATGCTGACCATATAGCCGCCAAAGCTGTATGCAAGTGTGGTTGCAAGGGAAGAAGCCGAAATGTTCACAATGTTGTTTCCGATGAGAATCGCACTGAGAAGCTTGGGCGTCTGGTTCTCCAGGATATCGAGAGCCATGGCTGCGCGCTTGTTTCCTTCGTCTGCAAGAGAGCGGAGACGGATCTTGTTTACCGACATCAGCGCGGTTTCGTTAGATGAGAAAAAGGCTGACAATGCCAGCAGAATAAGTAATATGATTATCTGGTAAGTGTCGCTGGGGTCCACTTTCAATATTCACTCCTTTAAAAATAAAATTATTTGGTTAAAAATATACAGATACTCCCACATTATATACGTTTTACTGGATTTTGGCAAGAGCCGGACCAGTACAGCGGATATAGATATATGAAAAAATACGAAAATAAGTCTGCTTCTTGACAAAAGAGTAAGTTCAGACTAACATATATGTGTATTCATACATAAAGAAGAAATGTATAGAAATGGAAGGAGAGGTTTATGTTTCTGGAGATAAAAGGAATCAAAAAATCCTTCGGGGCAGGAGAGAGCCATGTAGATGTTCTGAAGGGGATCGATCTTGAGATTGAAAAGGGAGAATTCTGCGTTCTTCTGGGACCGTCCGGTTCCGGAAAATCCACACTTCTGAACATTATCGGAGGCATCGACGGGGCAGATTCGGGAAGCATTACCATTCAGGGTGAACGTCTGGAGGATATGAAAGAAAAAAAGCTTTCTCTTTACAGAAGAAAGCATCTGGGATATATATTTCAGATGTACAATCTGATCCCGAACCTGACAGTACGTGAGAATATTGAGGTTGGCGCATATTTAAGTGACAGACCTCTGGATGTGGATGAGCTGCTGGAAACACTGGGACTCTATGAACATCAACGGAAACTTCCGAACCAGCTTTCGGGAGGCCAGCAGCAGAGAACCGCCATTGGCCGTGCCATTGTAAAAAATCCGGATATTCTGCTTTGCGATGAGCCTACCGGCGCATTGGACTACAACACCTCCAAGGAAATCCTGAATCTGATCGAAACAGTCAATCACAAATACGGAAATACTATAGTCATGGTTACTCATAACGATGCCATCAAGGATATGGCAGATCGTGTGGTAAAGCTTCGTGACGGTATGATCCGCAGAAACTATCAGAATGAGCAGAAGATTCCGGCTGCTGACCTGGAATGGTAAGGGGGCATTATGAAGAATCCTTTACGTAAACGTATCCCCAGGGAACTGAAGGGGGAATTTGGAAAATATCTGGTGGTTTTTCTCATGATGGTGCTGACCATCGGATTTGTATCCGGTTTTCTGGTTGCAGACGGAAGCATGCTGAAAGCCTATAATGACAGCTTTGACAAGTACAATATTGAAAACGGAAATTTCCGCACAGCAGAGAAGGTTTACAAATCCCAGTGGAAAGATATCGAAGCTGCCGGTGTTAAGCTTTATGCGAACTACTATATAGAAGAAGATCTGGATAACGGAAGCACCATGCGTTTTTTTAAAAGCCGTGAGAAGGTGAATAAGGTCTGCCTGATGAAGGGAGAAATGCCGTCAGGGCAGGGCGAGATCGCCATTGACCGTATGTATGCGGATAACAACAGTCTTAAGGTAGGAGATACCCTGATCAGGGGTGAAAAATCCTGGAAGATCACAGGCCTGGTGGCACTTTCGGATTACAGTGCCCTGTTTCAGAATAATAATGATTCCATGTTTGATTCTGTAAAGTTTGGTGTGGCGATTGTAACTCCGGAGGAATTTGAAACCCTGGATCAGGAAAAACTCCGGTATAATTATGCCTGGATCTACGATCATCAGCCAAAGGATGAAAAAGAGGAGAAGAAGATTTCCGAGGATCTCGTGGAAGATATTGGCAAAGTGGTAACTCTGGAGGCCTTTGTCCCACGTTATCTTAACCAGGCGATCATTTTCACCGGCGATGATATGGGTGGAGACAGGGCAATGGTCATCACGCTTCTTTATATTGTGATCGTGATCATGGCTTTTGTGTTTGGAATTACCATTAGCAATACGATCCGAAAGGAAGCCGGTGTTATCGGTACGTTACGTGCATCTGGTTATACCAGACGGGAGCTGATCCTTCATTATATAACGCTTCCGGTTTTGGTCACGCTGGCCGGTGCCCTGATCGGAAATATTCTTGGATATACCGTATTTAAGGGTGTATGTGCAGACATGTATTACGGGAGCTATAGTCTGCCGACTTATGTGACGGTATGGAATGCAGATGCATTTCTTCTGACAACAGTTGTGCCGGTTGTGATCATGGTCCTGATCAATTATGCAGTGCTCCGTTACAGGCTGCAGCTTTCTCCGCTTAAATTCCTTCGAAGGGATTTCTCCGGAAAAAAACAGAAGCGTGCGGTATATCTGAGTCCGAAGATCGGAATCTTTTCCAGGTTCCGCCTGCGTGTGATCTTCCAGAATACCAGCAATTATATTGTGCTGTTTATTGGAGTTGTTTTTGCCAATCTTTTGTTATTTTTCGGGATGCTCCTGCCGTCTACGCTGGATCATTATCAGATGGAGATCCAGGAGAACATGCTGGCGAAATACCAGTACATACTTTCGGTTCCGGCAAGTGCCTATTCAGGAAATAAAGCGGATGCCATGAGTTCTCTTATGGAATATTATATGGATACCAGAACGGATAATAAGGATGCAGAAAAATTTTCTGCATATTCCCTGAATACCATGCCTGGTAAATATAAAAGTGAGGAGATCACTCTCTATGGTGTAGAGCCGGATAGCAAGTATATCCGTGCAGATCTTTCGGGAGAGGGTGTTTATATTTCCAGTGCTTATGCAGATAAATTCCGGATCAAGGAGGGGGATACCATAACTTTGAAGGAAAAATACGAGAAGGATGAGTATTCCTTTAAAGTAGATGGGATCTATGATTATGCGGCAAGCCTCTGTGTATTTATGGAACGTGATAAGCTGAATGAGGCGTTTGATCTTGGGGATGATCACTTTGGAGGATATTTTTCCGATACAGAGATCAGGGATATCCCTTCAAAATATATCGGTTCTGTCATTGACCTGGAAGCTCTTACAAAAATATCCAGGCAGCTGGATGTTTCCATGGGAGATATGATGGGAATGATGTATGGATTTTCCGTGATCATTTTTCTGGTGGTGATCTATCTGCTTTCCAAGGTTATCATCGAAAAAAATGCCCAGTCGATTTCCATGACCAAGATCCTGGGTTATACAAATGGCGAGATCAGTCGTTTGTATATACTTTCTACATCATTTGTGGTGATGTTCTGCCTGTTGTTAAGCCTTCCGGTTGAACGGCAGATCATGGAAGTGCTATTCAGAGAGATGATGCTTTCCAGTATTTCGGGATGGATCACTATGTGGGTGGATCCCATGATCTATGTGAAAATGACAGCGATCGGAATCGCAGCTTATGGGGTGGTAGCAGTGCTGGAATTCCGGAGGATCCGTCATGTGCCCATGGATGAAGCACTGAAAAATGTGGAATAATATGTGACATCTGTATATATATCCGGAAAAATAATTCAGGATATCCGGAAATCTTACAGAATATGCAACAGGATCAGGAGTATGTGTGGTTTAACTGAATGCGGATGCTTTTATCCGCTCAAACAGTTATCTGTGAATAGCCACATATACTCCTTAAATATTCATAAATTTTTCGGAATACTGGAAATATTACTACAAACTTGTTATAATAATCCCATACTTCCAGTTGGAGGGAATAATTCAAACAGGAAATCAGGTGAGGAACATGGCAGGCAGAAAGAAGGATCCGCTGTATAAAAGCTTCGGATATGCATTTCAGGGGATTTTTACCTGCATCCGCAAGGAAAGAAATATGAAGATCCACTGTATGGTGGCAGCACTTGTGGTGATCGCAGGACTGATCCTTGGGCTTTCCGTGACAGAGTGGTGCATCTGCCTGGGACTGTTCGGAATGGTGATGGCGCTGGAACTGGTGAATACGGCAGTGGAAGCTGTGGTGGATCTGGTCACAGAGGAACGTCATCCTCTGGCAAAGATCGCCAAGGACACAGCGGCCGGGGCAGTACTGATCGCAGCGATCATGGCAGCAATCGTCGGACTGATCATTTTTGTTCCCAAGGGACTTGCTTTTCTGGGAATATGACAGGAACAGAAAACTTTTGTTTCAGGAAAGGAGAAAATATTATGGAATTAGGTGAAGGACTGAAGAAAATTTTACTGGTGGGTATTGGTACAGCAGCAGTGACAGCAGAGAAATCCAAAGAAATTCTGGATGAACTGGTAAAAAAGGGTGAGCTTACGGTTGAACAGGGTAAGGTTCTCAATCAGGAGCTGAAGCATAACATCAAATCAACGGTTAAGACAGCTGCTGATTCTGTAAAGGAATCTGCAGCCAGAAAGAATGATCAGGAAGAACTGAAGGCAACGATTTCCAGGCTGACACCGGAGCAGCTGGCTGCTGTGAAGACGCAGATCGAGCGCATGCAGGCCGAGGCTGCTGAGGAGAAAGCCGAGACAACAGAAGAACCGGCAGAGGAAGTTGTACAGGAAGCTTCTGCGGAAACAGAAAATGCAGAAGATACCGGGAGCGAAGAACAAGCAGCAGAGTAACCGACTGCGGATCGTAAATATCCGATTGACTAAACGACAACGCAGACGAAGCAGTAAACGGAGAAGCTTATGGGCAGAGAAGAACAGGAGAAGAAAGAAAATAACGGATATGGAGAACGGCTGAGAGAGATCACAGCCGTTCTGAAAAAGCATGCAATCACCCGGGGCGTTTCTCCTGAGAAGCTCCGGCTCATACTGGAAGATCTGGGCCCAACTTATATCAAGTTGGGTCAGATCATGTCCCTCCGTTCTGATATTCTTCCAAAGAGATACTGTGACGAGCTGATGAAGCTCTGCTCTGATGTACCGCCGATGCCTTTTTCCCAGGTGATCGAGGTACTGGAAGAGTCCATGGGCTGTCCGTGGCAGGCAGAATTTCAGTATATTGAGCAGAAACCTCTGGGAGCAGCATCGATTGCCCAGGTGCATCGGGCCACGTTGAAAACAGGCGAAGAGGTTGTGATCAAGGTTCAGCGAAAAGGAATCTATGAGACCATGGCCAGGGATATCGGTCTGATGCACAAGGCTGTACGTCTGATGCCTCCGGTGAGCATTAAGGGCATGGTGGATCTGAACATGGTCT
This sequence comes from Blautia sp. HA8986, assembly GCF_056504635.1. Lineage (NCBI taxonomy): Bacteria > Bacillati > Bacillota > Clostridia > Lachnospirales > Lachnospiraceae > Blautia > Blautia sp. HA8986. The sequence continues at coordinate 1,932,615 of NZ_JBWLUQ010000001.1, read as the reverse complement.
TAAGTGAACTGTGGACTGTGACCCAGGAGGAGATGAATTTCCTGACGGAAGCTGCAAACATGGCAGAATTTGCAAAAAAGAACAAAGATGTGGCTTTTGTGAAAGTGCCGATCCTATACCGTGAGTATATTTCGCCGCATATTCTTGTGATGGAATATATTGACGGTTTTGCTGTCAATGACAAGGCTGCTCTTCTGGCCAATGGTTATGATCTTAATGAGGTCGGAACGAAATATGTGGATAATTTCATCAAACAGGTGATGGAGGATGGCTTTTTCCACGCAGACCCTCATCCGGGAAACGTAAGGATCCAGGAGGGAAAGATCGTCTGGATCGACATGGGAATGATGGGACGTCTGACGGAGCGTGACCGCCAGTTGATCAGCGAAGCCATCGAAGGTGTTGCCATGAACAATATCGGCAAGATCCAGGATGCAGTCCTGGCTCTTGGTGAGTTTAAAGGAAAACCGGATTCCAGCAAGCTTTATGAGGATATCCGTGGACTTATGGATAAATACGGTACTGCAGATATGGGAAACATTGATGTGGCAGAAGTTATGGTGGATCTGATGGAGGTCATGAAAGAAAATAAGATCATGATGCCGCACGGACTGACTATGCTTGCAAGAGGACTGACTCATGTGGAGGGGGTCCTGGCTGAAATCTGTCCGGAGATCAATATGACACAGATTGCCGCAGCAAGGCTCAAGGAGCAGTTGTTCAGCAACGGGAACTGGAAGCGTGAGATCAAAAAAGAAGGAAAAAATCTTGCCTGGTCCCTGAAACGTGCAGTGGATATTCCCTCTTTGGCAGCAGATTTCCTTCAGGGCTGTATGAAAGGGCAGACGAAGATCAATCTGGATCTTCATGCCTCGGATGATCTGGCGTGGCTTTTGCGCCGGCTGGTGCGGAATATTGTGATGGGGTTGTGGGTGATGGCACTTCTGATCAGTTCCAGCATTATCTGTACTACGGATATGAAACCAAAGCTGTGGGGGATTCCGGCGTTGGGCGCCTTTGGTTATGTGTTTGCTTTTATTATTGTTTTGTATGTGTTTATCAAGCATTTCTTTTCAGGAAAAAAATAAAAGACGGAGATCATTTGCAGAGTCTGCAGGATGGTTTCCGTCTTTTTTGCTGTTATGAAATTGTTCCGGACTGTCTGCAGTTAAGAGATATTATCTTTCATCAGGCAGAAAAATGACGGAGTGCAGGTATCTGGTCAGATGTAGATAGTTCCGCTGTAGGCTTTGCGGAATTCCTTTGGAGTGTAGCCGGTTCCCTGTCGGAAATAGTTGCAGAAGGATGGGGCGTCCCGGAAACCGCAGGAGAGTGCTGCTTCTGTGATTGTGCAGGAGGAAGAACAGAGAAGCTGGGCTGCCATCTGGAGGCGGTGTTTCAGGAGATATTGTTTTGGTGATGTGTTTTCGTGTTCCATAAAGATACGGTAAAGGTAGGAACGTTCGATTCCTACGTAGCGTGCCACGTCAGAGATATGGATAGGGTAGGCGTAATTGTTCCTGATGTATTCGGAAGCTTGCTGAAAGTAGAGGGTTGAGATGTCGGTTCTGCTTTCGGAAGGCTTTTTTTGCATGACGGATAGCATCAGGAGGAGGTTTCCTGCGGAGGCAAGGCCGTTTCCGTTGTTTTCGGAAAAGGTGTCAAGGAGGTTTTGCATGTGGGTAAGGAGGCTGTTTTTCAGGGAGGGTGTTTCCGGGGTGAAGATGAGAGAGTCGGAAAATATGGTTTGTTTCAGGATTTCTTTGCAGGTAGAGCCGTCAAAGCCCGCCCAGGCATAGCTCCAGGGTTCGGAGCTGTCAGCGCGGTAGTAGATGGAGTCCATTGGACGGATGAGAAAAGCATCACCTGCTTTCAGATGGTAGGTGTGGCCGCTGCACTGGTAGATGCCTTTGCCGTGGAAGATCACGTGGAGGAGGTAGTGTGGGCGCATGGCCGGACCGAAGGAGTGGTTCGGGCCACAGTCTTCCTGACCGCAGAAGTAGACGGAAAGAGCGTGCTGGGGGTTGGGTTCTTTTTTCATTTGACTGGGCCTCCTGTTTTTTGTCACAAAAGTGTAATATCCTCCTCCGGAGGAAGCAGTTTCTTAAAAAAACGATACAAAAGCATCGAATTGATAAAAGCTACAAGTCCAAATCCGAAGAAAAACCAGCAGCATACGTAAAGTGGCTGCAGCTTTACATCAAGATAAGTCATATATAATGGAAAGATCGTGATCACTGCAATGGCAATCGTTGTGGGAAAATGCATAAATGCCAGCAGAAATGCATTTCTGCAAAGTGCTCCCAGCGTATTGGCAAAGGTTGCGATCACCGGGAAGATGTATAAAGTAAAAATAATCAGCAGAGTCAGGACTCCCACAGAAAGATAAAAGAGCATATGTGCAGCACTTCCTTCTGCATGGAGCAGGAAACGTATATTCAGGATGATCACGGCTCCGGCAGCAAGGATCAGCAGCCATACGATCAGTGACTGTTTGAAGTTTTCCTTAAAAGCTCTGAAAAATGTTTTCGTCGTGCCGTTGTTATTCCCCTTTACTGTACGCATCATGCAGTGATAAAGGGCAGTCAGTGACGGCCCGATGGTGATCACCGGAATACTGAAGAGAATAAAAAGAAGATTGGCGATCACGATGTCGCCCAGTTTGTTAAGAAATACATGAACAACATTATCTTCATTCAAAAGATTCATAACGAAATACCTCCTTATATAGAAATATAAAAATGAAAAACAGACCACAGTTGTAAAGTCCGATACAGGTAATCTTAGCACAGTTTTCGACTGTGTGTAAAGAGAGGGAACACAGATAAGTATCCTGTGCATTATAAAGTGTGTTCTGGTCACAGAGTGAACAGTAATACGCTTCGCAGCGAATATGGATCGTAAATACCCGTCTGACTGTGAGAAAACCGGTGTGGCTGAAAATCTTTTGAGGGAAACCGGAGGATACAGCACATTTTATGGGACTGAATAAAAAACATGGAACTTTGCGTGCATATGTAGAAATAATGGCACGCATGGAATTATGTTAGGAACGGGAAAACAATTTTTTCGTCAAATGACATTTGTACATGTTTTGAGTTAGTAAAAACATACAAAAACAGACATGTAAAAATGTTGGTTTTGCCATAAAGAAACAAAATGGTTTCAAAACATACTTAAAAATAGTGGAAATTATGGGAAAATATAAAAAAACATAAAAATACAGGAAAAAATGACGGATAATTAACAAAGTATGAACAAAAAATAGATAAAATGAACAAATAATAACATTTTTCCATATTGAAATGACAATAATCCATTTATCATTTTTCCATGTGCAATTATAATAATATCAACGGTCAGGGACGTGAAAAAATATAAAAACTGACCAAAGAAAGAGGGAAAATAAGAAAGATTTAAAAGGAGGAAGAAGTTATGAATTTTAAAAGAGTAGCAGCATTATTGTTAGCAGGTGCCATGGTAATGACAGCAGTTCCTGTATATGCAAAAGGTGACGATGTTACACTTTCCGTATCCATCTGGGACACCAACCAGGAGCCGGGAATCAAAGAAATTCTCGCAGACTTCACAGAGAAGACAGGAATCAAGACAGAGATTTCCGTTGTTAAATGGGATGAGTACTGGACAATGCTCGAGGCCGGTGCACAGGGTGGTTCCCTTCCGGACGTATTCTGGATGCACTCCAACGAGAGTCAGAGATACATGTCCAACGATATGCTTCTTGATCTGACCGATAAGATCAAAGACAGCGATCTGATCGATCCGGAGAACTATCCGGAGGATATCTGGGGACTGTATACATACGATGATAAATATTATGCAGTACCGAAGGATATAGATACAATCGCTCTCTGGTACAACAAGACATTATTTGACGAGGCAGGACTTGATTATCCGACAGCTGACTGGACATGGGATGATGTTACAGAGGCAGCTAAGAAGCTTACTAAGGATGATGGTTCCCAGTACGGTCTCGCAATGAGAAATGATAACAACCAGGCCGGATACTACAACCTGATCTATGATAACGGCGGATACATCATCAGCGATGACAAGACAAAATCCGGCTGGGATGATGAGAAGACGATCGCAGCTATGCAGACACTGGAAGGATGGATCAAGGATGGCGTGATCCCGTCTCTTGAGACAATGTCCGAGAACAACGAGGACGTACTTTTCGAGGCTGGCAAGATCGCTATGACATGCCAGGGCTCCTGGATGCTTGCAGCATTTAAAGAGAACGAGTACACAGCAGCTAACTGTGATTGTGTAGAGCTTCCTAAAAACGCTGAGACAGGCAGAAGAGCTTCCTTATATAACGGACTTGGATGGGCAGCATCTGCTTCCGGTGAGCACACAGACGAAGCTTGGCAGCTGATCGAGTACCTCGGATCCAAAGAGGCTCAGGAGAAACAGGCTGAGCTTGGTGTTACAATGAGTGCATACAAAGATACATCTGATGCATGGGCTAAATCCGCAGACTTCAACCTTCAGGCTTATCTGAACATGATGGATGACATGGAGATCCGTCCATACTCCAAATCTACTGTAACATGGGAGAACGAGGACAACGAGATCCTTAAGGGCGTATACACAGGCGACATCACAATGGAAGAGGCTTGCAAGCAGATGGCTGATCAGATGAACGAGAAGCTGGCTGAGGAGTAAGCATTAAGAAACACCGATAATTAAGTGCAGTAATGAGAGGGGCCGCCGCACTCAGGTGCAGCGGCCTCATACATAGAAGGAATAGAAGGAGTGATTCTTATGGCTAAAACTACCAAGTCACAGGCACGGACAAAGAGAGAGCGCAGTGAGTTCCTCTGGGGCTGGCTGTTTATTCTCCCAACAACCATCGGATTGATCGTATTGAACATCATTCCGATCTTCCAGACTATTTACCAGAGCTTTTTCAAAACAGGAGATTTTGGTAAAGGAAATATCTTTATCGGTTTACAGAACTATCAGAAGGTTTTTGCAGATAAAGAGATCTGGCAGGCACTGATCAACACATTCAAATATGCGATCGTGGAGGTTCCTTTTTCCATTGTCATCGCACTTGTTCTTGCAGTACTTCTTAACAGAAAGATGAAGGGCCGTTCTATTTACAGAACCATCATCTTCCTCCCGATGGTAGCAGCTCCGGCAGCGGTAGCCATGGTATGGAGATGGCTGTTCAACTCTGATTATGGTCTTATCAATAACGTTTTCCATGTTCATGTAAACTGGGTTTCTAATCCGAAAATTGCAGTATTTGCAGTTGCGATCATCGGTGTATGGTCTATCATCGGTTACAATATGGTTCTTTTCCTGTCAGGACTTCAGGAAATCCCGAGAGATTATTATGAAGCAGCATCCATTGACGGTGCAACAGGCGTGAATGCATTCTTTAACATCACGGTCCCGCTTCTTTCACCAACCATTTTCTTCGTGCTTGTTACCCGTGTGATCGGATCCCTTCAGGTATTCGACCTGATCTATATGGTTATTGACAAGTCAAACCCGGCACTTACCAAGACTCAGTCACTGGTTTACCTGTTCTATAAATATGCATTTATCAATAAGAACATGGGATACGGCGCTACGATCGTAGTAGTACTTCTTATTATCACCATGATCCTGACAGTATTCCAGATGATCGGTCAGAAGAAATGGGTATTCTACAACTAAAAAGGGGGATTAACCATGGATAGTATGGAAACAAAAAAGAAATTAACCACTATTTTAATACATGTCATACTGATCATTGTGTCCATAACGATGCTTGTGCCATTTATCTGGATGATACTGACAGCTTTTAAAACTGTAACTGAAGCAACATCTGTAGATCCTTTCACCATTTTCCCGAAAATATGGAGAAAAGACGCATTTATTTCTGTTATCAATAATATGAACTTCCTGCTTCTGTACAAGAATACACTGCTTCTGATCTTCTTCCGAGTAGTGTGTGCGGTTCTTACAGCAACTATGGCAGGCTATGCATTTGGACGACTGAACTTCAAGGGCCGTGATCTTTGCTTCGGTCTTGTACTGTTCCAGATGATGGTTCCGGTACAGATCTTCATCATCCCGCAGTACCTGATGGTCAGCAAGATGGGTATGCTGAATACGATCTTTGCCCTTGTATTCCCAGGTATTGTCACTGCGTTCGGTACCTTCCTTCTGAGACAGGGATACATGGGACTGCCGAAGGATCTGGAGGAGGCTGCCAGACTTGATGGATGTAACATCGGTCAGACCTTCCTTTACATCATGGCACCACTTACAAGATCCAGTATGGTTGCACTTGGAATTTTCACAGCTGTATTCGCATTCAAAGATCTGATGTGGCCGATGATCGTTAATACAGATAAGGATATGCTGGTACTTTCTTCCGCACTTGCAAAGATGCAGGGCCAGTACGTATCCAAATTCCCGGAACTGATGGCTGCATCTCTGATCGCCTGCATTCCGATGATCGTGATCTACATGATCTTCCAGAAACAGTTTATCGAAGGTATTGCTACCAGCGGTGGAAAACTGTAATCAGAAATATTACATAAGGTAATACAAGACCGCTGACAATGTATATAACTGAGGATTTGGTTATTAAGGTTGTCAGCGGTATTTTTATCCGCAGTAAACGAAAAAAGGAGAAAATTATGCCGATCAAATTTCATGAGGGATCAAAGACATTCCACATTTATAACAAACATTTAAGCTACATCACCTGTATCATGGAAAATGGCCAGATGGAGAATCTTTACTATGGAAAAGCCATCCGCGATAAAGAGGATTTCAGCTATCTCCACGAGGAGATCATGCGTTCCCTGATGGCTGTATGTGTTCCGGAGCCAGGACTTCTTTCCATGCAGTATACCAAACAGGAGTATCCTGTTTACGGAACCGGTGATTACAGAAACCCTGCCCTTACTGTTCGTCAGGAGAACGGAAGCGAGATCGTAGATTTCAAATATGTTTCTCATGAGATCTATGGTGGCAAGAAGAAGCTTGCAGGTCTTCCGGCAACTTATACAGAAAGTGATGAGGAAGCAACATCTCTGGATATCACACTTCATGATTCTGTGATGGATACAGATCTTATTCTTACATATTCCGTATATGAGGATTATCCGGTGATCACAAGAAGCGCACGCCTTGTTCAGAAAGGGGATCAGAGGATCCGGCTTGAGAATGTGATGAGTGCAGCAGTGGAGTTTCCGGATATGGATTATGAGATGATCCATCTTTCCGGTGCGTGGGCACGTGAGCGTTATGTAAAAACACGCAAACTTGAGATGGGGACACAGGCTGTACAGAGCCTTGCAGGAACCGGTTCCAGCTCTGAGCAGAATCCGTTTATCGCACTGAAACGTCCTCATACAACAGAAGACACAGGCGAGGTTTTCGGCTTCAGCTTTGTGTACAGCGGCAACTTCCTTGCACAGGTTGAGGTTTCCACCTATGAGATGACACGAGTTATGATGGGAATCAATCCTCAGGGCTTTTCCTGGGAGCTTTCCAGAGATGAAGAATTTCAGACTCCGGAGGTTGTTATGGTATACAGTGATAAGGGCTTAAATGGAATGAGCCAGGCTTACCACAGACTGTACCGTGACCGCCTGATGCGTGGAAAATGGAGAAACCATGCACGCCCGATCCTTCTTAATAACTGGGAAGCAACCTATTTTGATTTTGATGAGGAAAAAATCCTCAATATTGCAAAAAAAGCCAAAGAGGTTGGGGTAGAGCTGTTCGTTCTGGATGACGGATGGTTTGGAACAAGAAATGATGATTACCAGGGCCTTGGTGACTGGTTCGTAAATAAGAATAAGCTTCCAAACGGAATTTCCGGACTTTCCCGTAAGATCGAGGAGATGGGCCTGAAATTCGGTCTCTGGGTAGAGCTTGAGATGGTAAACAAGAACAGTGACTGCTACAGAGCACATCCGGACTGGCTCATCGGAGCACCGGACCGTTTTGAGTCTCACTCAAGACATCAGCACGTTCTTGATTTTTCCAGACCTGAGGTTGTGGATTTCATTTATGATTCCATCTCCAAGGTTATCGAGGAATCTTCCATTTCCTACATTAAATGGGATATGAACCGTTACATGTCTGAGCCTTTCAGCCGCGGCGCATCTGCAGCAGATCAGGGTAAGACCATGCATAAATATATCCTTGGTGTTTATGAGCTGTATACAAGACTGACAGAGAGATTCCCTGACATCCTCTTTGAATCCTGCGCAAGCGGCGGAGCAAGATTTGATCCGGGAATGCTGTATTTTGCACCGCAGACATGGACCAGTGATGATACCGATGCTGCTGAGAGAGAAAAGATCCAGTACGGTACCTCCTTTGTCTATCCGATCGTCAGCATGGGATCTCATGTATCGGCAGTACCGAATCATCAGCTGCACCGTACCACACCGCTTTCCACAAGAGCAAATGTGGCATATTTCGGAACCTTTGGCTATGAGCTGGATCTGAACCTTTTAAGTGCCAAAGAGATCGATGAGGTAAAGGCACAGGTTGAATTCATGAAGAAACACCGTGACCTGATTCAGGTGGAGGGTGATTTTTACCGTATCTTAAGTCCGTTCGAAGGAAATGATACTGCGTGGATGGTTGTTTCCAGGGATAAGAAACAGGCAGTTGCCGGTTATTATGAGAGACTGAACAAGGTTAATGCTTCCTGGATGCGTCTGCGCTTCAAAGGTCTTGACGAGGATCAGCTCTACAGAGTAGAATGGGAAGATAAGTGCCTGAAAGCATATGGAAATGAATTGATGTATGCAGGAATCCCGGTTGATCGTGACTACTGCAACAAGACAAACGGTGATTTCCATTCTGTATTGTATACAATTGAGGCAGAGGGTTGATCGGATCGGCTGCAGAACAGTTAGCTGGTACAGACAGACCGCCGGATATGGCGGTCTGTTGCTGAGTTGCCGGCTGTCTGAACAGAGCTGTAGATTACGGATATCCGTTTGATCTGAAAAAAAGAACGCAGAATATCAGGGAGGTGAAAAGTTGCTTCATACAGTTGGTTTTACAAACTCAGACAGCTATAAATGTCTGGAGAATTTAAAGAAAGGTGCGGTGGATCTCTGTCTTACTTACTGTGGGTGGGAAAGCTGTGATCCGGGACATCGATTTGGACCAAATAAAAGGATCTCTCATGTACTTCATATCGTGGAATCCGGAACCGGGGTTTTTGAGATGGATGGCTATCAGTATCATCTGACCGGTGGAGAAGCATTTCTGATCCCACCCGGTGTGGAGGCCTGGTATGAGGCAGACATGGACAATCCCTGGACGTACCGCTGGGTAGGATTTGAGGGAATGATTGCCGAGGAAGTGATTCATGTAAGTGGTTTCAGCCGGGAAAATCCGGTCCGAAGGATCCACTGCATGGAAAATGCTGCGAAGTATATTGATGCAATGGTACGGACCAACAAGCTCGTTTTTGAAAATGAGCTGAAACGAAACGGACTTCTGCTGCTTCTTTTTTCTGACCTGATCACAGATAACCGGGATGCATGTTTGAGAGAAGGCAAGCTTCTTCCATCCCACAGATATCCAAATTCCGTTTATGTGGAGCAGGCAGTGGATTACATTGCAGCCAACTTTGACAAGAGGCTGAAGATCAATGAGCTGGCAGACCGCATTGGCGTCAACCGGAGCTATCTTACCAGTTCATTTAAAAAAAGCCTTGGATGCTCGCCGCAGGAATATCTTATGAATCTTCGCATTGAGAAGGCGAAAACTCTTCTGAAAAACGGAGATATTCAGGTCAGTGAAGTAGCTGCAAGAGTAGGGTATGGAGATCCGCTGGCTTTTTCCAAGGTATTCAAGGCAAGAACAGGAAGAAGTCCGAGAGAATACAAGGAAGAAAAGAGAAGACTTGTAGTGAATGGAAAGAAGGGCGATTATACGGAATCTGAGGCCTGAGCCTGTGATATATTTCACGAAGAAAAAAACTCTCTGTCTGTGCCAGAATATATAAAATTCTGGTATCGGGCAGAGAGTTTTTTATGTCATAAGAAATGTTATAGAAAATTACTTCTGGGTATCTCATGCAACAAAACAACAATTATTAACATCAAAGTACATATTTTAAACAAGTTTCCGGTAGTATGATAAGCTCACAAGGAAAACGAAGCGGGACTGCACCGCAGAAATAGCAGAAAATCAGGAATTTTAAAGAAAAATATAACAATTCCGGATAAGAGATCTAATAAAGAGAACAGGAGGAAACGAACATGATCAAAATTACATTCATGGGAGCTGGAAGCACGGTTTTCGCAAGAAATGTACTTGGAGACTGTATGTGCACACCGGCACTTCGCGAGAGCGAGATCGCACTTTATGATATTGACGAGAAGAGACTGGAGGATTCCAGAATTATCTTAAGTGCCATCAATCACAACGTAAACGAGGACCGCGCAGTGATCAAAACCTATCTTGGTGCCGAGAACCGTAAAGATGCACTTCGCGATGCGGATTTCGTAGTTAATGCCATTCAGGTAGGCGGTTATGAGCCATGTACAGTAACAGACTTTGAGATCCCGAAGAAATACGGCATCAAACAGACAATCGCAGATACTCTGGGAATCGGTGGAATCATGCGTGCACTTCGTACCATTCCGGTTCTGGAAGAGTTTGCCCGGGACATGGAAGAGGTCTGCCCGAACACTCTGTTCCTGAACTATTCCAATCCGATGGCAATGCTTACCGGTTATATGCAGCGCTTCACAAAGATCCGTACAGTAGGTCTCTGCCACAGCGTTCAGGTCTGCTCCCAGAAGCTTCTTGAGGGAATGGGAATGGAAGACAAGCTTGAGGGACGTACCGAGCTGATCGCAGGTATCAACCATATGGCATGGCTTCTTGAAATCCATGATAAAGACGGAAACGATCTGTACCCGGAGATCCGCAGAATTGCAGAGGAGAAGAATACTTCCGGTGAGAAACATGAGGATATGGTACGTTATGAGTACATCCGTCATCTTGGCTACTACTGCACAGAGTCCAGTGAGCACAATGCAGAGTACAATCCGTTCTTTATCAAATCCAGATATCCGGAGATGATCGAGGAATTCAATATTCCACTTGACGAATATCCGAGAAGATGTATCAAACAGATCGAGGGTTGGGAAAAAGAGCGTGAGGATATCCTCAAAGACGGCAAGATCGGCCATGAGAGAAGTAAAGAGTATGCTTCCTACATCATGGAGGCTGTTGTTACAAACACACCGTACAAGATTGGTGGAAACGTTCTTAACAACGGTTATATCGACAACCTTCCGTCAGATGCCTGCGTAGAGGTTCCATGTTATATTGACGGAACCGGTGTACACCCGGTAAAAGTGGGCAAGCTTCCTACACAGCTGGCAGCTATGAACTCATCCAATGTCAGCCCGCAGCTCCTTGCTATTGAGGCAGCAGTGACCAAAGACCGCCAGAAGATCTATCAGGCAGCTATGATGGATCCTCACACAGGTGCAGAGCTGAATATCAAAGATATCCAGGCAATGTGTGATGAGCTGATCGAGGCACATGGAGATTATATGAAGATGTACCGCTAAATGAAAGGTATGTCAGGGGACTCCCGAGCAGTTTTCTGAATAGACAGGCCGGATCATTAAAATGGATGTTCCGGCCTTTTTATGATGTAAAATGTTGATGTTTTTTCACAGGAATATTATAATTGGGATATGTATTTCAGCAAATAATACGGGAGGATTTTTACAATGGGAGCAAATGAGGCAAAAACAGCGATTCTTGAGAACCGCACAGCACTTGGAATCGAGTTTGGTTCTACAAGGATCAAGGCAGTTCTGGTTGATGATAAGAACCAGCCTATCGCATCCGGCGGTTACGGATGGGAGAATCAGTATGTGGATGGTATCTGGACATACAGCCTGGAGGAAATCTGGAAAGGTCTCCAGGCCAGCTATCAGGATATGGCAAAAGATGTCCGGGAAAAATATGGAGTGGAGCTGACAAGCGTAGGGGCTTTTGGAGTCAGTGCCATGATGCACGGATATATGCCGTTTAACAAAGCAGGCGAGCTGATGGTTCCGTTCCGCACATGGAGAAACAATATCACAGGTGAGGCATCTGAGAAACTTGGAGAACTTTTCCATTATAATATCCCTCAGAGATGGAGCATTGCACATCTGTACCAGGCGATCTTAAACGGCGAGGAGCATGTGAAAGATATTGATTATATCACAACTCTGGAAGCCTATGTACACTGGAAGCTTACCGGAAAAAGAGTTCTGGGTATCGGTGATGCGGCAGGTATGTTCCCCATCGACAGCGAAACAAAAGACTACAATGAGGAGATGGTGAAGAAATTTGATGAGCTGGTAGCTCCTTATGGATTCCCATGGAAACTCCGCGATATCATGCCGGAGGTTATGGTTGCAGGACAGGATGCGGGTACTCTTACAGAAGAAGGAGCAAAGCTTCTTGATGTAACCGGCAGACTGAAAGCAGGAATCCCGATGTGTCCGCCTGAGGGAGACGCAGGAACCGGTATGGTTGCCACAAACAGTGTGCGTCAGCGGACAGGAAATGTTTCAGCAGGAACTTCTGTATTTGCCATGATCGTCCTGGAAAAAGCCCTTTCCAAACCGTACAAAGAGATCGATATGGTCACAACACCTGCCGGTGATCCGGTTGCCATGGCACATTCCAACAACTGCACATCTGATTTGAATGCCTGGGTGAATGTGTTTAAGGAATTTATGGAAGCAATGGGCATGGAAGTGGATATGGACAAATTGTTCGGAACACTTTACAATAAAGCAATGGAGGGAGATCCTGACTGTGGCGGACTTCTTTCCTATTGTTATTTCTCAGGTGAGCATATGACTGGCTTTGAGGAGGGACGTCCTCTGTTTGTCCGCTCTCCGGAGAGCAAATTTACACTTGCCAATTTTATGAGAAACAATCTTTATACCTGTCTTGGAGCTATGCGTGTAGGTCTTGATATCCTTCTTAATCAGGAGCATGTGAAGATCGACAAGCTTCTTGGACATGGCGGCCTCTTTAAGACAAAAGGTGTTGGCCAGCAGATCCTTGCAGATGCAGTGAATGCACCGGTTTCCGTTATGTCAACCGCAGGAGAAGGCGGAGCCTGGGGAATCGCGATCTTGGCATCTTATCTCATTAACAAAAATGATGGTGAAGATCTTGCTGATTTTCTGGATGAAAATGTCTTCAAAGGAAATGAAGGAAGTACACTGGCACCGGAAGCAGAAGGTGTGAAGGGATTTGATGCGTTCATGAATCGGTATATGAAAGGCCTTGGCATTGAGCGTGCGGCTGTAGAATCCAGGATCTGGTAAAGAGCAGAACGGATTGAAATATAAATCTTTGATTTACAGGAATAATGAAAATGAAATCAGAGGAATATAAATGAAACAGACAGATCATGAAAAGAAACCGGCTCCAGGCCAGATCGTACATGTCGTGATCGATCGTCCGATGAATACTTACCATCCGGAGCACAAGGAGCTTTTCTATCCGGTAAATTATGGATACATAGAAGGAATCATTGCTCCGGATGGCGAGGAACAGGATGTATATGTTCTGGGCGTGGATTACCAGATAAAGGAATTTACAGGTAAAATCATCGCTGTTATCCACCGTCTTAATGATGTGGAAGATAAATGGGTGGCAGTACCGGAAAACATGACTATGACGGCCGAGGAAATCATGGCACAGGTAAGTTTTCAGGAACAGTATTTTAAGACAGAGATAGAGATGATTGAATAAAAGGCAGCAAGTGATATTAAATAAGGAGAAAACATCACAATGGAAAAATCAACAGTTTATTTTACAGATTTTCGTTGTCCTGTGGGAACCAGCCAGCTTGATAAGCTGAAAAAACTCTGTGTTGCTGCCGGAATCAGAGACATTGACATGGACGGAAAATTTGTAGCCATTAAGATGCATTTCGGTGAGCTGGGAAACCTGGCATTTCTTCGCCCGAACTATGCAAAAGCTGTGGCAGATCTCTGCAAAGAACAGGGCGGGCTGCCATTTCTGACAGACTGCAACACTCTTTACCCAGGAAGCAGAAAGAATGCTCTGGAGCATCTGGACTGTGCAAACCTCAATGGTTTTAATACCATTACTACAGGCTGCCAGATCATTATTGGAGATGGACTTCGAGGAACAGATGAGATAGAGGTTCCGGTAGTAAACGGAGAATACTGCAAAACTGCGCTGATCGGACATGCGATCATGGATGCGGATATTTTTATCAGTCTCAGTCACTTTAAAGGGCATGAGTCAACAGGATTCGGCGGTGCTCTGAAAAATATCGGTATGGGCTGCGGAAGCCGTGCAGGAAAGATGCAGCAGCATGCCAGCGGTAAACCTGCCATCAACGAAGAAGTCTGTCGTGGATGCAAACGCTGCGCGAAAGAATGTGGAAGTGATGCCATTACTTATGTAAACAAAAAAGCAGTTATTGATTATGATAAATGCAAGGGCTGTGGCCGCTGTATCGGAGCCTGCAGTTTTGATGCTGTTTACAATCCGAATAGCAGTGCTAATGAAATGCTTGACCGCAAGATGGCTGAGTATGCACAGGCTGTCTGTCATGGCCGTCCACATTTTCATATTGCACTGGTACAGGATATCAGCCCGAACTGCGACTGCCACGGTGAGAACGATGCGCCGATCCTTCCGGATATCGGAATGTTCGCAAGCTTTGACCCGGTAGCTCTGGATCAGGCATGTGCAGATGCCTGTCTCAAGGCAACGCCGATCGAAAACAGCCAGCTTGGAGAGCATCTGGCAGAGCCAGGATGGCACTGTCATCACGATCATTTCAAAGATTCCAACCCTAATGTAGAATGGAAAGCAACTCTGGACCAGGCAGAAAAGATCGGCCTGGGAACAAGAGAGTATGAGCTGAAGAAGATTAAATAAAAAATATATCAAATGATAAAAAGCAGGAGCAGACATGGATGACATGTGATAGCACCTGCTTTTTATATGCCCAAAATGTTCTTCCACTTCTGCAAAACAGCAGGTGTTGCCTATGGCAAAAAGATGGAAGGAATCCGTATATGAATTTGCAAAAGCAGAGGTACTTGAGGCAGGAAGAGAAGAAGGCAGAAAAGAAGACAGGAAAATGTACCGTGGAACAAAGGTGATAACGTAAGAGAGAATATGCCATTTCCAGCCCTTTGGTTCATGAGATGATCAGTGAAAATTTTATTGAAAATATTTTTCCTTAATGGTATCATGAGACACGAAAAACACAGAAAATAAAAATACCAGGCTGTTAATAGTAAGTACATACGTTACAACAGATTACAGCCAGTCGGACAGCGAAAGAGCAGCAGGTGGCTAACTGCAGAAATTCGCTGTGATATACAGGAGGAGAAAAAATAATGAAATTAACCATGCTTGGAACAGGCAACGCACTGGTAACGGAGTGCTATAATACATGCTTCGTGCTCAGCGATGAGTACGGCCATTTTCTGGTTGACGGCGGCGGTGGAAACACTGTGCTTTCCCAGCTTAAGAAAGCAGGCGTAGATCTGATGGATGTTCATGAGATCTTTGTTACACATAAGCATGTTGACCATATCATGGGAATTGTTTGGGTGATCCGAATTATCTGCCAGAACATGAAGAAGGGTGCTTATCAGGGCGAGGCCAATATCTACGCACATGACGAAGTAATCGGACTTCTGAAAGACATGGCATTTAAGCTTCTCAACAAGAAAGAGACACAGTACATCGGTGATAGACTTCATCTGATCGAGATAAAAGACGGCGAAGAGAAAACGATTCTCAATAAGAAAATAACATTTTTCGATATCGGTTCTACCAAGGCGAAACAGTTCGGTTTCCAGATGATCTACGGAGATAACAAGGTGCTGACATGCTGCGGAGATGAGCCATACAACGAATGCGAGGAGAAATATGCGAAAGGCAGCGACTGGATGTTTCACGAAGCATTTTGCCTGTATGGACAGCGTGACATCTTCAATCCTTATGAGAAACATCATTCCACAGTTAAGGATGCCAGCGAGCTTGCCCAGCAGCTTGGCGTAAAGAATCTTGTACTGTATCACACAGAGGATAAGAACATTAAGAATCGTAAAGAACTTTACGGAGCAGAAGGCAGAGAGTATTATCACGGAAATCTGTTTGTTCCGGATGATCTTGATGTGATCGAAATGTAATTTTTTATGAAGTAAAAAGAAAAGACCGGAAGTGCGAGGTAACATAACACATGCCAGAAACAGACAACATCATACTTGAAAAAAAATACAGAAAACTCCAGGATATCATTCATTCTCTTGGAAGCGTAGCTGTAGCATTTTCCGGCGGTGTAGATTCCACATTTCTGCTGAAAGCTGCACAGGAAACACTTGGTGACAAGGCTATGGCCATCACTGCATGCCCCTGCTCTTTCACAGACAGAGAGCTGAAAGAAACGGAGGAATTTTGCCAGGAGAACCACATCTGCCAGGAAGTCTGCAGGATCAATGAATTTGAGATCCCGGGATTTCGGCAGAATCCACCGGACCGCTGCTACATCTGCAAAAAAGCCATTTTCACAAAACTCTGGGAAGCAGCGAAAGCGCATAATATGAATATGATCGCAGAAGGCTCCAACATGGATGACTTAGGCGATTATCGCCCGGGAAAAAGAGCCATCCAGGAGCTTGGCGTGCGAAGTCCTCTTCAGGAAGCAGACCTCTATAAAGAAGAGATCCGTGAGCTGTCAAAGCACATGAACCTTCCAACCTGGAACAAGCCGTCCTTTGCCTGTCTTGCATCCAGATTTGTATACGGTGAAACCATTACTGAGGAAAAACTTCACATGGTAGACCAGGCTGAGCAGTTTCTGATGGAGCTTGGCTTCCACCAGTTCCGCGTACGCATTCATGGAACAATGGCGAGGATCGAAGTCCCGGAAGAGGATATCCTGAAAATTGCAGATAATGAGACAAGAACAAAGATCACAGAGAAATTCTGCACTCTGGGATTCTCCTACGTAACATTGGATCTTCAGGGCTTCCGGTCCGGAAGTATGAATGAAACACTGGGAAAATAGTATCGGAAAATAAATAATCCCCCGGAAATACCGCACGAGAAGTATTTCCGGGGGATTGCTGCACAAATAGAACCTGAGGCTCAATTACTGTTTTCAAATTTCAAATTTTGAATTGAGAATATCTGCCTGGCGGGCTGTATATCTTACATATAATCCTTCAGAACATTATGATCCCGCAGTACTTTCTCAACCACAGTTCCCTTCACAACATTCAGAAGAGGCTTCTTCAGTGCATTCAGAGGTCCGGGGAGCTGGATCTCAAGAGGAGATTTGCCGTCCATCAGTTTCACGGAGCTGTCCAGAAGCTCACGGATATCGTAAACACTTCCCCATACTTCCGGAACACCACGGTCTACACCAGTGAGGCCATATACAGCCTCCATTGCAGTACGTACAGAATATTCTGTAGTGAAAACAGTATCACGCGGAGTTTCGGCAAACTGTCCGAGGAATGCGAAGTTCACACAGCCATCCGGGATAACATCCGGGCGGTCACCTTTGGCACGCGGCATGAAGAAAGCTGTGATATAAGGCATCATGGTCGGAACGCAGATCGCACTGTTCTCAGCCATATCATCGATCTGATCCACCGGAACACCAAGGTGGTACAGCCACTCTGCAGTGATCTCTTTACCTGTGCAGTCTTTCATCGGCTTCTTGATATAGTCGCCGGGAACATCTGTGAAAAGTCCGTAAACCCATACGCAGACTTTATCAGGATCTTGCTCCTTGAACTGTCCCTGACGGTTGATGGTCCAGCTTAAGAGCCATTTGGAATCCTGGCAGCTTACGATACCACCGGTAACGACCTTGCCGGTACGTGGATCACGCTGACAGATGTTAGTGATATAAGGGATGATACGGTCATCCAGTGTGGTGACGGTAGCAGATTCCCAGTTGGTCTTGGCAATGTCTGAGCAGAATTTCTCCGGATGTCCGAAAGACGGATCCTGAGCTGCGATATTTTTCCACAGGGACCATACTCCGCTGGTACGTACCTCTGCATCACCATTCGGTGCATGGTTCTGATCACCGTAGATCGTGCCCTCTGTACAGCTTCCGTTTGTGACGAAAACAAGATCATTTTCTGTGAGAAGGATACCCTGCTCAACGCCTTTTACTTTGCACTCAATAGCAGAAGCGGTCTTTTTGCCATCCTTGAAATCAAAGATAACATTTGTGACTTCTGTGTTGAACTGGAAGTCAACACCTGCGTCCTCCAGATATTTCTTCATAGGAAGAATCAGAGATTCGTACTGATTATATTTCGTGAATTTCAGGGCACTGAAATCCGGAAGGCCTGCGATATGATGGATAAAACGCTGGAAGTAAAGCTTCATCTCAAGTGCACTGTGCCAGTTTTCAAAAGCAAACATGGTGCGCCAGTACAGCCAGAAGGTGGAATTAAACACCTCATCGTCAAATACATCTTCAATAGTCTTATCGTAGAGATCCTCATCTTTGGTCATGAACAGCTTCATGATTTCCATACAGCCTTTCTGGCTCAGATTGAACTTGCCGTCTGTATGTGCATCCTGGCCACGGTTCACAGTTGCACGGCAGAGAGAGTAGTTCGGATCATGCTTATTCAGCCAGTAGAATTCATCCAGAACGGAAGCACCCGGTTTTTCAAGGGAAGGAATACTGTGGAAAAGATCCCACAGACATTCAAAATGGTTCTCCATCTCACGGCCGCCGCGCATAATGTAGCCTCTTGACGGATCATAGATTCCGTCGCAGGCACCGCCGGCGATATCCATGGCTTCCAGAATGTGGATGTGTTCACCAGGCATCTGTGCATCTCTTACAAGGAAGCAGGCAGCCGCAAGGGAAGCAAGACCGCTTCCTACGATATAGGCATGTTTATCATCAATACCTTCCGGTTTCTCAGGGCGGGCAAAAGCTTCG
This sequence comes from Blautia sp. HA8986, assembly GCF_056504635.1. Classification (NCBI taxonomy): domain Bacteria; kingdom Bacillati; phylum Bacillota; class Clostridia; order Lachnospirales; family Lachnospiraceae; genus Blautia; species Blautia sp. HA8986. The sequence goes on along the minus strand of NZ_JBWLUQ010000001.1, from coordinate 1,913,606 downwards.
TAGTTACCGTTGGAGTAATAAATTCCTTTACTGTTTTTGTCATATTTTCCGCGCTCTGTATTGCGGTAATTTTCGGTAGTTTTCTTTACATGTAAAGTTTCCTCTTCATTGATCTCTTTTGTTTTTTTCATCAGTATGGCTGCGCCGGCTCCGGCTGCTGCAAGTGCTGCAAGTCCCATGAATCCTTTTTTATCTGACATATGACATCCACCTTTCATAAATGAGATACCTGTTTGTATCGGATTAACTGTTCTTTGTTGCTGTTGATGCTATGATAGCCCATCCGGAAAAAAGATTCTATTTACAAAACACCGAAAGTGTTCAGTTTTTTATCATTATGTCTGTTTTGATAAGTTTTTATTCTGTATGCATTTCTGCAGTTTTGTTTCTGGCGGCAAAATTACGGATGGCGTTGTCGATGCTTCCGTATAGTGCAGTTGCGGTATCATCCGCGATCCCGCGATAATCTTCACGCATGCCGTTTTTGATCCAGTCCAGCATGATCCCTACAAAGCTGTATTTATACAGATCTGCGATAAAAATTTTCTGTTTATCCGTGATGGGGATGTCTTTTGATCTTTCTGTTACCACGCCCATAAGAAGATTGCAGGTAAGCTGGAACAGATAATTCTCGATTTGTTCCCGTCCCACGCAGCGGTATACATTTAAGATAAATGGCTTGTTTTCCATCACGGCATCAAAGATCTGTAGAAGCCCTTCATGCCAGGTGGAAGAGGTTTTTTTGCCCTGAAGGGCAATTCTGGCATCTTCCAGACAACACCACTCCACAAGATCATAGATATCCTTGAAATGATAGTAAAAAGTCATGCGGCTGATTCCGCAGTCAGTGGTAAGGTCGTTGATGGTTATCTTATCTAAAGGCTTCTTAAGAAGCAGATGTTTCAGGGATTCTTCCAGGGCAAGCTTGGTTGCATTTGTCATAAGTACACCCTCCTTTGGTAGGTTTATGGTTATTAATATAACATGAAAGTGCACAGAAAATCCATGTCAAACAGTGACTTTTCTGTGAAATTATGATAAACTGAAACCCGGAATGTTTTGTGAAACAGAATGGAGTGTATTATGAAAAAGAAATCAGCTTGCATCCTGCTGGTTTTTGCTGCCGTGATAGTACTTACTTATATGACAGGAGAATCCTATTACAGAGGAATCAGTGAAAAAGCAGGGTTGGATGAACAGGAAGAGAAAATATATAAATACCAGTACGACATGATTGTGGATAGCCCTGATTCCCAGTTTTGGCAGGCAGTATATGACAGTGCGAAGAAAAAAGCAGCTTCCAATAATGTACTGCTTGAGATCATGGGGTCGGATAGAGAAACATCCTATAATAAACTTGATTATATGAATATGAGCATTGCGGCCAAGGCGGATGGTATTATCCTGCAGTATAATGGAGAAGCCGGTCTGGAAGAAGCAATCAATACTGCAGTAAGAAACGGAATACCGGTAGTTACAGTCATGAGTGATGCGGTGCACAGCCGCCGCCAGAGCTTTGTGGGAGTCAGCGATTATCAGCTTGGCATGGCTTACGGGGAAATTGTTGCCAGATATGTGAATGAGAACACGAAGAAGATCCTGATCCTGCAGAAACGGGATATTGACGATATGAATGAAAGTCAGATATATACCCAGATCAGTAATGCAGTTCAGACAGCGGTCGGTTCTGCGGATATTGAGATCAAGGGAAGGAATCTTCTGTCAACAGGAACCTTTGAGACAGAGGAGGCAGTTACTGATATTTTTCAGCAGAAGCGGAATATTCCGGATATCCTGGTGTGCATGGATGAAGAGACAACGGAGTGTGCAAGACAGGCAGTTCTGGATTTTAATCTTGCAGGAAAGGTGGAGATCATCGGTTACTATACATCTGAGGATATCCTTGCAGCAGTAGAAAAAGGTGTCATTTCAGTTACCTGTGATGTGGACACGACCCAGCTGGGACAGTACAGCGTGGAGGCAGTTACCAGCTATATAGAAGATGGAAGAACCAATTCTTTCTATAACGTAGACATTAATTTTCTTGACAAAACAGCAGTGGAGAAGATGAGGAGGGAGGCAGTCACAGATGAAAAAAATCCGTTGGAGTGACTTTTCTCTTGTAAGCAAGATCATGCTGGAGGTTGGAGTGCTGGCACTTTTACTGTTCAGCATCAATATGCTGTTTTATGCGCGGATCAACAACTCCATGCAGGAGATGGACGATGTGTATGCCAGTAATGCCCAGATCACAGAGCTTGGGCAGGTTTTTGACGATGTGCAGGACAGCATGTACCAGTATCTGAAGGTAAAAAATTCTCAGGCATTAATGGATTACTATCAGAATGAGGCGAAATACAGGCAGGAGCTGGAGGAGTTAAATGAACAGAATATTGATGATTCCGTGAAACTTCTGGAGAAGAAGATACGTAAGATGTCGGAAGCATATCTTTCCTGTACAGCAGGAACTGTAGCTGCCAAGAGAGGCAGGAATGTGGAAAAATATAAGCAGGAATATGATAAAAGCCTTGAGCTTTACAGTTATATCCAGAGTTCTATGGATGAGCTGAACAAGCAGCTTTTTAAAGAAAATTCCCAGACCTATGCAGCTCTCCGGGCGGTTATGAGATATCTGGAGATCAGTAATATGGTGATCATGCTTCTGGTGGTGGTCTGTGGAATGTTCCTTCTGATCACAGCAACAAGGGAGATGTTCCTGCCGCTGACCAATATGGCGGAAACTGCACAGCTGGTAGGTCAGGGGAATTTTAATGTAAAGATGCCCCCGACAGATTCCAGGGATGAGCTTGGAGAGGTAACAAGAGCTTTTAATACCATGGTGGAGAATCTTAGTCTTTACATTGCCAGGACAAAGGCCGGCATGGAAAAAGAACAGCAGATGATAGAGCGGGAGCTTTTGATGGAAACACATCTCAAGGAAGCGCAGCTTAAGTATCTCCAGTCTCAGATCAACCCGCATTTCCTTTTTAATTCCTTAAATGCAGGAGTACAGCTTGCTATGATGGAGGATGCAGAAAAAACCAGCATCTTTGTGGAAAAGATGGCAGATTTTTTTCGCTACAATGTAAAGAAGGGTGAGGAAGATGCGACGCTTGAGGAAGAATTGGAGGCCGTGGATAATTACATTTATATTCTGAACGTGCGGTTTGCCGGAGATATCCATTTTTCAAAAAAAGTGGAATGTGATGTGGGAAATGTGCGTGTTCCCAGTATGATCCTGCAGCCGGTTGTGGAAAACGCAGTTAATCATGGAATACGGAATATTGACTGGGAGGGACATATTAATCTCAGCGTGGAGCGATGGGACGATCATATTGAGATCAGTGTCCTAGATAACGGACTGGGAATGACCAGAGAACAGATAGAAAGAGTCCTGTCCAAAAAAGTCCACAGCAGTTCGGGCGAGGGTGATTCCACGGGAATCGGAATGAACAATGTGATCAGCCGTCTGGAACTGTATTATGAGTGTGACGGATTGATGGAGATATACAGTGAAGGTGAAGGAATGGGAACAGAGGTAGTGATCAATATTCCTCTGGAGAGGAGTGAAAAAAATGTACAGAATCCTGCTTGCTGATGACGAAGGGATCATGCTGGAATCCCTGAAAAATATTATAAGTTCCAATTATGGAAATGAATGTGAGATCCACACAGCCAAGACAGGCCGTGTGGTTGTGGAAGAGGCGGAGAAATATCCGCCGGATATCTGCTTTATGGATATTCAGATGCCGGGCTTAAGCGGAATCCAGGCAATCCGGGAAATTCAGAAATTTAACAGATCTGTGGTCTTTGTAATAATTACAGCCTATGATAAATTTAATTATGCCAAGGAAGCGGTAAATCTCGGAGTTATGGAATTTCTTACCAAGCCGGTAAACAAAAAGGTGATTCTGGAAATATGCTCCAAAGCTATGGAAAGGGTAGATTCCACAAGACAGAAGCGAAGCGACGATCTCCGTATCCGTGAAAAGCTGGAAACAGTTGTGCCTATGATCGAAAGCGGATATATCAATAATATTCTTCTGCAGGATGATTTTCAGACATACCAGGATAATTACAGGGAGCTTCTGGATATCCGGGAAGAATACGGATATATGATCGTGGCTGAATTCGGTGATTCTACGGAAAATGGCGTTCTTACAAATGCAGTGGGGGCCAGTGTGAAGGCAAACAAATTTTATTCCACATTCCGGGAAATCGCTCAGGGATTTTTTGAATGTCTGGTAGGACCTATTATGGGAAACCGTATTGTACTGCTTGTTCCGTACCGTAATTCCAGGGAGTCCTATGAGGAACGTGTGGAGGTTGTAACAAGAACCAGAAACATGGTACATAAGCTGGAAAGCAGGATTGACAGTAAATTTCGCTGTGGTATCGGCCGGGTGAAGGAGATGGGAAGCACCATGAAAGAATCCTTCAAGGAGGCCATGATCGCACTTCGGGAAAGTACCAGCCATGTGATACATATTGAGGATGTTCCGGCTGCACAGAAATATGACGGCGAATATCCAAGAGATCTGGAACGTCGCTATGAAAAGCGGGTGATGGATAAGGATGTGGCAGGAGCTTTAAGCTGTGCCGAGGAATTTATCCGGTGGATGGAGAAGCAGCAGGGAGTAGATCTGGAGGACATGCGCATCAAGATTCTGGAGCTTGTGATGGGAGTGGAAAAAAAGGCTTTTTTTGCAGGTACCGTGAAATATGCGATCAGCTACCGCAGAAATTATATTCATGAGATTCAGGAATATACAGACATAGAAGGGATAAAAAAATGGTTCCTGGGCAAAACATCAGAAATTTGCAGCAACATGGAAAGCGCAAGGGAAAAAGAAGCGGTTTCCATTATTGAAAAAGCAAAGTCCTATATTCGGGACAATTACAAAAAAGATATTTCACTGGATGAGGTATCACGGGAGGTGGATATCAGCCCTTATTATTTCAGCAAGCTTTTTAAGCAGGAGACCGGAGGAAATTTTATCGAGTATCTTACAGAAGTGCGGCTTCGGAATGCAAGAGAACTTCTCAAGGATTCAGGGCTTTCCATCAAGGAAATCTGTGCGGAATCCGGATACAGCGACCCCAATTATTTCAGCAGGATATTCAAGAAATACGAAGGCGTGACACCAAGTGAATTCAGAGAGAGGTTGAGGTAGACAATATGAGCGGGGGGAAAATGATCAGGAAGCTGTTGATTTTACTGTGTTTGCTGACATTGATGCTAAGTGGCTGCACTTCCGAAAAAACAGAGCAGGCAGCTACGCAGGAAATAGATACAGAGGAAGACGGAGTAGAAAAGAAAATTCAGATCGGTCTTACAGTGGATTCTTTTGTTATTGAGAGGTGGATCCGTGACAGGGATGTATTCGTGGCAACAGCAAGGGAGCTGGGAGCGGAAGTGAATGTTCAGGATGCGGGAGCAGATACAAAAGAGCAGATCAGCCAGATCGACTATTTTATCAAGAAGCATATGGACGTGATCGTGATCATTGCCAGAGACTGCAAAGCATTATCTGAGGCCGTGGAGCGTGCCCACAATGTAGGAATCAGGGTGATCTCCTATGACCGCATGGTAAATGATGCGGATACAGACATGTATATTTCCTTTGATAACCGGAAAGTCGGAGAGGTCATGGCACAGTCCATGATGGAAGCAATCCCTGATGGCGGAAAGATTTTTATGATCCAGGGATCTGCTTCAGATAACAATGTAGACATGGTAAAAGAGGGATTTGAAGACACTCTGAAAAATAGTGCTCTGAAGGTAGTTTACGAAGCCAACTGTGAGGGCTGGATCGCAGAGCTGGCAGCTGATTATGTGGAGGAAGCACTGGAAGAATATCCTGATGTAAAGGGAATCATGTGCGGAAATGATGATATTGCCAGCCAGGTGATACAGGTTCTTGCGGAAAACCAGCTTGCCGGACAGGTGATCGTGGTAGGCCAGGATGGTGATCTGGCTGCATGTCAGCGTATTGTGGAAGGAACCCAGTACATGACAGCATTTAAATCTATCGAAGATCTGGCACGCCAGGCAGCTGAATATGCGGTGAAGATGGCAGAAGAGGGAAAGATTTCGTCAGATGTGACAGATACCATGAGCGATGGAAGCTATGATATCCCGGCGAAGGTGCTGGAACCGGTTGCCGTTACAAGGGATAATATTGATGAGGTGATCATTGACGGCGGTTTCCACAGACGAGATGAAGTATATCTCAATATAGATTACGATACAGAGTAATGCAGAACAGATTGCATACCGGCATATATGTGGCGGTGAAATTCTGCAAGTAATGTGGCAGTGTATCCATATGCGCAATAATACACAATTATGACAAAAATCAATAGCAGATTTTTGGTGCAAAAATGTCTTGCCTGATGCAGGGCATTTTTCTTTTGCAAAAAAATGTCTCTGTCCTTGCCAACTATGTCCAGACAGTCCTGTGCTATAGTAACATCATCAAAGGAAACGTGATTCCAAAAACAAATAATGAAACGGAGGATTTTACAATGAAAAGAAAAATGGTATCTGCACTTCTTTGCGCAACAATGGTAGCTGGTATGGTGGTAGTTCCGGCAGCAACAGCACAGGCAGCAGACAAGAAACTGATCGGTGTTACCATGCCGACCAAGGATCTCCAGAGATGGAACCAGGATGGCGATAACATGAAGAAAGAGCTGGAGGCAGCAGGATATGAGGTAGACCTTCAGTATGCATCCAATGATGTAAGCACACAGGTTTCCCAGCTTGAGAACCAGGTAGCAAACGGATGCGACCTTCTGGTTGTGGCATCCATCGATGGAAGCAGCCTTGGCGAGCCTCTGAAACAGGCCAAAGAAAAAGGAATTCCGGTTATCTCTTATGACCGTCTTCTTATGAATTCCGATGCAGTAACCTATTATGCAACATTTGATAACTACAAAGTAGGTCAGAAACAGGGCGAGTACCTGGTAGATGCACTGGATCTTGACAATCAGGACGGACCATTCAATATTGAGCTGTTCACAGGAGATCCTGGTGATAACAACTGTAACTTCTTCTTCGGTGGTGCAATGGATGTTCTCCAGAAATACATCGATGACGGTAAGCTGGTAGTAAAATCCGGACAGACAGAGTTCGAGCAGGTTGCTACCGCAAACTGGGACAGTGCAAAAGCACAGGACAGAATGGATACTATCATCGCAGGTAACTACTCTGACGGAACAAATCTTGACGCAGTTCTCTGCTCCAATGATTCCACGGCACTTGGTGTTGAGAATGCACTGGCAGCTTCCTACACAGGAGAATATCCGATCATCACCGGTCAGGACTGTGACACACCAAACGTTAAGAACCTTGTAGCAGGAAAACAGGCAATGTCTGTATTCAAAGATACAAGAGCTCTTGCATCTGCAGTAGTAAAAATGGTTGACTCCATCATGAAAGGTGAGGAGCCGGAAGTGAACGATACAAAATCCTATGATAACGGAACAGGTGTCATCCCGACATACCTTTGCGATCCGGTTGTTGTTACAACAGATAACTACAAAGAAATCCTGATCGACTCCGGATACTACACAGAGGATCAGATCAAATAATCAGAATTTTCAAGAAAGAAATTTATCACATGCAGGCGGGGAATATAACCGCCTGCATGAACAGTGGAAAGGGAGGGAAATTGAGTTGGCTAAGATACTTCTGGAAATGAAAAATATCACCAAAACTTTCCCAGGTGTAAAGGCACTGGATAATGTTAATCTCCAGGTCGAGGAAGGCGAGATCCACGCACTGGTAGGTGAAAACGGTGCCGGTAAATCTACATTGATGAATGTATTAAGTGGTATTTATCCGTACGGTTCGTATGAAGGAAATATTATTTATGATGGTGAGATCTGTAAGTTTAACACTATCAAGGACAGTGAACATAAAGGAATTGTAATCATCCACCAGGAACTTGCTCTGATCCCGTATATGACCATCGGGGAGAACATGTATCTGGGTAATGAAAGAGGCAAAAGCTTTTCCATCAACTGGAATGAAACTTATGGAGAAGCAGATAAATATTTGAAAATAGTAGGACTGGAGGAATCCTCCAGAACTTTGATCAAGGATATTGGTGTAGGTAAACAGCAGCTGGTTGAGATCGCAAAGGCACTTGCAAAGAATGCAAAGCTGCTCATTCTGGATGAGCCTACCGCATCACTGAATGAAGATGATTCCAAAGCTCTTCTGGATCTTCTTCTGAAATTCAAGAAGCAGGGAATGACGTCTATCATCATTTCCCATAAATTAAATGAAATCTCCTATGTAGCAGATAAGATCACAGTTATCCGAGATGGATCTACCATTGAAACACTGGATAAAAAGAAAGACGATTTTTCTGAGCAGAGGATCATTCAGGGAATGGTTGGACGTGAGATGACAGATCGGTTCCCGAAACGTCCAAATGTAAAGATCGGCGATGTTTCCATGGAGATTAAAAACTGGAATGTTTATCATCCGCTGTATACAGAACGTAAGGTGGTAAATAACGTATCCTTTAAAGTACATAAAGGAGAGGTTGTCGGTATTTCAGGACTGATGGGAGCAGGACGTACAGAACTGGCCATGAGTATTTTTGGCAAGAGCTATGGAACTAAGATTTCCGGACAGGTGTTCATGAACGGAAAAGAAGTGAAGCTGAATACAGTTCAGGAAGCCATCGACAACAAGCTTGCTTATGTTACAGAGGATCGAAAAGGAAACGGGCTGATCCTTTCCAAGTCCATAAAGATGAACACTACGCTTGCAAACATGTCCGGTATCAGTAATGGAAAAGTGATCGATACGGACAAAGAATACGCAGTTGCTGAGGAATACAGGAAGAAACTGAAAACCAAGTGCCCGACAGTTGAGCAGAATGTCGGAAACCTGAGCGGTGGTAATCAGCAGAAGGTTCTTCTTGCAAAATGGATGTTTGCAGAGCCGGATATTCTGATTTTGGATGAACCTACAAGGGGTATTGATGTAGGTGCCAAATATGAAATCTACTGTATCATCAATGACCTGGTCGCAGCAGGAAAATCTGTGATCATGATCTCTTCTGAGCTTCCGGAAGTGCTTGGAATGTCAGACAGAATCTATATCATGAACGAGGGCAGATTCGTAGGAGAGGTAAGTGGTGAGGAAGCTACATCTGAGCTGATCATGTCCAGGATCGTGAAGTCAGGTAAAGGAGAGTAAGAAGATGGAGAAAAAGATTAGTTTTTCAGAAATATTAAAAAAATATACCATGGTCATTGTTCTGGTATTTGTTGTGATCATGTTTTCTGTGAACACAAAGGGCGTTATGCTTCTTCCGCAGAATGTAAATAACCTGGTAGCCCAGAATGCATATGTATTTATTCTTGCAACCGGTATGCTGTTCTGTATTTTAACAGGTGGTAACATTGATTTGTCAGTTGGTTCTGTTGTATGCTTTGTTGCTGCTGTCGGTGGTAAGATGATGGTTCTCAACAGTATGAATCCGTATCTCACTATGATTGTGATGCTTCTCGTGGGTATTGCCATTGGTGCATGGCAGGGATTCTGGATCGCTTATGTACGAATTCCTCCATTTATTGTTACTCTGGCAGGTATGCTTGCTTTTCGTGGCCTTTCCAACGTAGTTCTGGAAGGACAGACCCTGGCTCCGATGCCGGATGCTTATCTGGCTCTGTTCAATAACTATATTCCGGACTTCCTTGGTGGAGGTGAAGGATTTAACAGAACATGTTTCGTAGTTGGCATTATTGTCTGCATCGTCTATGTTGCACTTGTTATGAAAAACCGTGCAGACCGTGCAAAGAAAGGCTACAGTGTTGAGTCTTTCGGTGGTGTTGCAGTGAAGATGATTCTGATCTGTGCAGTTGTTCTTGCATTCATGTTCAGACTTGCTCAGTACAAAGGTATCCCGAATTCCCTTCTCTGGGTTGTAGTGATCATTGCAATTTATACATACATTGCTTCCAAGACTACAACAGGTCGTTATTTTTATGCAGTTGGCGGTAATGAGAAGGCAACAAAGCTTTCCGGTATTGATACAAACAAGGTTTATTTCCTTGCTTACCTGAACATGGGCCTTCTGGCAGCTATTGCAGGTATGGTTACTATGGCGAGACTGAATTCATCCAACCCACAGGCAGGTACAAACTTTGAGATGGATGCGATCGGTGCATGTTTCATCGGTGGTGCTTCTGCTTATGGTGGTACCGGTACAGTTCCCGGTGTTATCATCGGTGCCCTCCTTATGGGTGTTCTGAACCTTGGTATGAGTATCATGGGTATTGACCAGAATATCCAGAAGGTTGTCAAAGGTATGGTTCTTCTTGCAGCCGTTATCTTTGATGTTGTAAGTAAGAGAAAATCCTTTATCGTAAAATAATAAAAATGAATGAAGTTTAGCAGCAGGCTTTCGGAAAGATTTGAAGTCTGCTGCTTTTTTGCATAGGAAATTGTTCCGCAACAGGATTCTTTTTTTGTTGTTGTTTTATGTGAGAGTTTTTTGCCAGATTTTGTGGTTTTATGGGTGATATGCTTGTTTTTAGGGGAGCGTTATATTATAATAAGGGAAAGTTAGTGATTTACGATTTTGTGTTGTCGGGAGGCTGTGATGGGAAATACAGTGACGATTTGTTTTGCGAATAATAAGGGCGGCAGCGGAAAGTCCACCAGCTGTTCCAATGTAGGTGCGGCACTGGCCGGTATGGGGAAGAAGGTTCTTCTTGTGGACGGCGATATGCAGCTGAATCTTTCCCTTTCATTTTTTGATGAAGAAGAAGTTCTGAAAATGGCTGCCGGGGAAAAAAATCTCTACTATGCCATTGGTCATCAGTCGGATCTCAGCGATTTTATCGTGCATACGAAGTATGAGAATCTGGATCTGGTTCCGTCATCCACGCTGATGAGCTCCGTGGAATATGAGCTTTTTACGAAATGGCAGAGAGAATTTATCCTGCGGAAATGTCTGCAGAAGATCAAGGATTCCGGGGTGTACGATTACATTCTTATTGATGCACCGCCGACTCTTGGCGGCTGGGTGATGAATATCCTGTGCGCATCGGATTACGTTCTGGTTCCGGTGGAGGCAAGCCCGTGGGGGATGTTTGGTCTTGCAAATATGTTCGATTTCCTGAATGAGGTACGTGAGATCGCTCCGGCCCTTCAGGTCCTGGGAATCGTTGTGACAAAGGCAGATGCCAGAAAGAATTATTTCAAACAGACCATGGAGACTCTCAAAGAGATGGAGGGAATCTATCTTTTTGAATCCTTTATCCGTGTGGACAGCTCCATCGAATGGTCACAGGACAGCAGCGAGCCGGTTGTGGAATTCAAAAAAAGCAGCCGCAGCGCAAAAGAATACATAGCATTGGCAGAGGAGGTAATGGATCGTGTCAGTAGGTAAAGCAAGCATCGCAAGAGCAGTAAATGCAGAGAAAACAGCAAAGACAGAAGAGAAAGTTACAGAGGTAAAAGTGACAGAAAAGCCGACAGAAGTAAAGACAGAAACAGGAGAGAAAGCTGCTGAAAAACCAGTCGAAAAGAAAACCACAGCGAAAGCTCCGGCAAAGAAGACCACAGCAAGGAAAGCAGCCACAACAAAAACCACAGCAAAGAAAACCACCACCAGAAAGACAACAACACGAAAAACTGCAGCTAAGAAAACAGTCGCCGCAGAAACCACAACAGGAACTGTAGCTCAGAATGTGATCAGTGGAGGAAACGCCGACGAACTCCAGGCCAAGTTCCTCACCCCAAAGAAAGACGAGCCGGACAACAACCAGCCGGTAGGAATCAAGGATGAGCTTCCGGTTTATCTGCTGTAATTGTAATACAGAAGAAATATTCACAAAGTTCATTAAAAAAACTGTCGCAGACTCTGTGCCATAATCCAGACACAGCGTGTGCGGCAGTTTTTATATATTGCTACATCCAGTGGGACAGCGAAGCGCCTCCCACGTCCGTCTGCGATCAGTCAACATTCAACCCGTTCCGGCATGAAACACCAGGCGTGCCCAAGAGGGTGGGAGCTTTAGCGTTGGGACGAAAAATCATTCCGACAAGCTGCACGCCCCAAACAGCGGAAAATCTGTCCCGAATTCAGTTGGTGTAGTCCGCTACGCCGCCCTCATCCGAAACAGATTTTCCACAGTTTGTGACGCACATCTTGCCGAAAGCATTTTTCGTCCCAACGCTAGGAGGGTCTTCGGGTTTCGCAACTCTGAGATGACCCTCCCTCGTATCTTTACATATTGTAATACGCAGCATACAATCCATTCTTCTCAAGCAGCTTAGCATGAGTGCCTCTCTCGGCGATACCATCCTCCGTGATCACAATGATCTCATCCGCATCGCGTATTGTAGACAATCGGTGTGCGATCGTAATGGTAGTACGATTTTTTGAAAGTTCCTCCAGACTCTTCTGAATCCAACGTTCACTTTCGTTATCCAGTGCACTGGTGGCCTCATCCAGGATCAGGATCGGAGGATTCTTAAGGAATACACGGGCAATGGAGATCCGCTGCTTCTGTCCGCCGGAAAGGCGTGTGCCACGTTCTCCGACATAAGTGTCATATCCATCCGGCAGCTCCATGATAAAGTCATGGATACTTGCACATTTGGCGGCATTAATGATCTCCTCATCGGAAGCTCCGGGCTTTCCGTAGGCAATGTTAGCCTTGATGGTTCCGTCAAAAAGATAGACATCCTGCTGTACCATACCGATCTGGCTTCGAAGACTCTTAAGAGTCAGCCCACGGATATCCTTTCCGTCTACAGTAATGGAACCGCCGGTCACATCATAAAATCTGGGCAGGAGAGAGCAGATCGTGGTTTTTCCGCTTCCGGAAGGTCCCACCAGGGCAATGGATTTTCCCGCCGGGATATCAATAGAGATATCGGAGAGCACAGGAGTTTCATCATCGCTGTAATGAAAAGAAACATGGTCGTAACGCACATGGCCTTTTACATCCGTAAGCTCAACAGCGTTGTCTGCATCCCTGATCTCGGATTCTGTTTCCATCACATCCAGAAAACGGCGGAAGCCGGAAAGACCCTTCTGCATCATTTCCACAAGCTCTACCAGAATCTGGATGGGGCTGATAAAGATTCCGATATACAGGGCATACATGGCAAGATCTGAAGTCTGCATTTCACCCTGGGCAATCAGATAGCCACCGTAAACCAGAGTTACCAGGTACATCATACCCTGGAAGAAAAGATTAGAACTCATGAAGCTTCCCATGCAGTGATAATTATCTCTTTTGGAAACAAGGAATGCCTCATTACTTTTCTTAAATTTGGCACGCTCGATGTCCTCGTTTGCGAAGGACTGTACTACGCGGATTCCGGAAAGCGTATCCTGAAGACTGGCATTTACATCTCCGATCTTACGACGGTTTTCCATGAAGGTTTCCTGCATTTTGGCATTCTGACGAAAAGAAAAAACAAACATCACGATCACCAGGAGGATCAGAGGCAGTGCAAGCTTCCTGTTGATAAAGAACAGGAAGATAAAAGCACCGACAATCTTTACCAGAGAGATAAAAAGATTTTCAGGACCATGATGTGCAAACTCGGAAATGTCAAAAAGGTCACTGACCAGTTTGCTCATCATCTGACCGGAATTATTCCTGCTGTAATAGGAAAAAGACAGCTCCTGGTAATGGTCAAAAAGCTCCCGGCGCATATCACGTTCCATCTTTGCACCCATCATATGTCCCTGATAGGTTACATAATATTTGCAGAGACTCTGCACAATGTACATAACAAAAAGAGAAGCTGCAATCACAGGGAGGGCATGAAGAATAATATCCTTATCCTGTGTAAAGAGAGTTTTTGTCATGGTACGAAGAATCTGGGGATAAGCAAGATCTACCAGACTGATAACGGCTGCACAGATCAGGTCAATAAAAAAGACCGCTTTGTACGGGCCGTAGTAGTGGATGAATTTCTTGATGGTATTCATCGGAAAAAGTACCTCCGTTTTTATGAAATGTATAGTGTTGTCTGAGCAAAAAACATTGCTTCCGGACATTCTATGTTCATCTTATCATAAGTAAGAATAAAGTCAAGATAAGTGAATTTCTGGTCTGTTTCGTTTCTGCATACTTTCTGAGAGCAGGAACTATATGGCTGCTGTTCACAGGAAATATTCCGCGAGGGATTGTTGGCAACGGAGCGGATAGTGATATGAGGAGATATCTTTTTTGGAAAAAATCAAATTACTCCTTGACACAGAAGAACAAAACCCGTATAGTGTATTTCAGATTTGGTGTGTAACTGATAAGCAGGCATTAACCAGTCATAAATGTTATTATTTTTTATTTGACGTTTATGGGGGTTGGTGTCTTTTTTTGTTGCCCACTTAAAAGATTCCTCTCCAGAACGTCGAAAGAAAAGGAGAGAAAACATGAAAGACAAGATTTTCGGAGTTTTGCAGCGTGTGGGACGTTCCTTTATGCTCCCCATCGCAATCCTTCCTGTGGCAGGCCTGCTTCTTGGATTCGGCAGTTCCTTCACAAATGAGACGACCATTGCAACCTATGGACTTCAGAAGATCCTGGGAGACGGAACCATTTTACATGCACTCCTGATCATCATGAACAAAGTCGGAAGTGCGGTATTTGATAACCTGCCCCTGATCTTTGCAGTAGGAGTTGCCATCGGTATGGCAAAAAAAGAGAAAGAGGTAGCAGCTCTTTCCGCACTGATCGCTTACTTCGTTATGAACGTAGCCATCAATGGTATGCTGGTAGTAAATGACAAGATCACAGCAGACGGACAGATCGCAAAAAGCGTTCTGGAAGGTACCGTAACTTCTGTCTGCGGCATCCAGTCCTTACAGATGGGTGTGTTCGGCGGTATTATCGTTGGTCTTGGTGTCGCGGCACTGCACAACCGTTTTCATAAGATCGTGCTTCCAAACGCACTTTCTTTCTTCGGCGGTTCCAGATTCGTGCCGATCATTTCCACCATTGTATATATGTTTGTGGGAATCCTGATGTATTTTGTATGGCCGGTAGTTCAGAATGGTATTTATGCTCTGGGCGGCCTTGTAACAGGCAGCGGTTATATCGGAACCCTGATCTTTGGTATTATCAAGCGTGCGCTGATCCCATTCGGACTTCACCACGTATTTTATATGCCATTCTGGCAGACAGCTGTAGGCGGAACTATGGAAGTTGCAGGCCAGATGGTACAGGGCGGACAGAACATCTTCTTCGCCCAGCTTGCAGATTCTGCAAATGTAGCGCATTTCAGCGCAGATGCAACAAGATATTTTTCCGGAGAGTTCATTTTCATGATCTTCGGTCTTCCGGGAGCAGCCCTTGCCATGTACCGCTGTGCAAAGCCTGAGAAGAAAAAAGCAGCAGGTGGACTTCTTCTTTCCGCAGCACTGGCATGTATGCTCACAGGAATTACAGAGCCGCTGGAGTTCTCCTTCCTGTTCGTAGCCCCTGCACTGTTTGCAGTACAGGTTGTTCTTGCAGGTGCGGCTTATATGATTGCACATATGCTGAACATTGCGGTAGGACTTACGTTTTCAGGCGGTTTTCTTGATCTGTTCCTGTTCGGAATCCTTCAGGGAAATGAAAAGACAAGCTGGCTCAGAATTATCCCGGTTGGTATTATTTACTTTATTCTCTACTATGTGATCTTTACTTTCCTGATCAAAAAGTTTGACTTCAAGACTCCGGGACGTGAAGATGACGACACAGAAACAAAGCTTTACACAAAAGCAGATGTAAACGCAAGAAAAGAAGCCGGTAAATCCGGTGAAGCAGCAGGAAGCGCATCCGCAGATCCGGTAAGCGAAGCAATCACTGCCGGTCTTGGCGGAAAGAAAAACATCAGCGATGTGGACTGCTGTGCAACAAGACTTCGTATCACTGTCCATGATGCTGCAAGAGTCAACGACGACATTCTGAAAACAACAGGCTCCAGAGGAATCGTGAAAAAGGGCCAGGGTATCCAGATCATCTACGGTCCGCAGGTAACTGTGATCAAGTCCAAACTGGAGGATTATCTGGAGACAGCGCCGAATGAATATTTTGAAGGCGCAAATGAGGCAGTAACAGACAATGCAGAAAATCAGGCTCAGTCTGATACAGAGCATACAGCAGAAAGTACAGGTGAGGCTGCTCAGAATACAGCTCCGACATCCGAAGCCAACACGCAGCAGGAGAAAAAGGTTCTCAGAACAGCTATCGTCTACAGCCCGGTAACCGGTATTGCAGGCAGACCTTTCCACAGCACCGGATGAAGGCTTCGCAGAAGGAATGATGGGCGAGGGTGCTGTAGTCACACCGAAGGATCCGGTGATCTGTGCTCCGGAAGACGGCGAGGTAGAGTTTATTTTTGACACAAAGCATGCCATCGGATTCCAGACAGATACAGATCTTCCAATGCTTCTTCATATAGGCATTGACACTGTAAAGCTGGAAGGAAAAGGCTTCGAGATCCTGGTAGAGCAGGGACAGCATGTGAAAAAAGGCGAGCCGCTGATGAAGATCGACATCCCGTATCTCACAGAAAACGCTCCGTCCTTATGTTCTCCGATCCTCTGCACAGAGATCGAGGATAACCAGAGAGTACGCCTTCTTGCAAATGGAGAGATCAAGGCAGGAGAGCCGCTGTTCGCAGTGGAGACTGTGGAAGAATAGGAAATTTTTCAGCAATAATATAGAGGATTGTTTTTGTGAAAAGCGCGCCTAATGCCCGGGCGCGCTTTTCCTGTAGCAAAGAAAACAACTGTCCGTCAGAAGGACTTTACACAAAAGACAGATTCTGTTACGATAAAGAAAATCAACAGCTGCAGACAAAAATGTTGACTGAAAATCCGGGGCAGACAGTGGTGGAATGTGGAAAAGCAGCAGGATATATAAAAATGGTGGGGAAAAAAGATGTACAGAGTGAGCAAGGTATTGAATAATAACGGCATCATTGCCATAAATATGGAAGAAAACCAGGAATATGTGCTTCTGGGGAAGGGGGTTGGATTCGGAAAGAAGGTCAGCCAGCGTTTTGAGGCTCCGGCAGACTGTACCCTTTACAGGCTGGCTCAGGAGACAGAACGTGGCTCAGCAAAAGAACTGGCAAAGAGCGTGGCACCGGAATTTCTGGAGATCGCAGATGAGATATTAAGAGAAGCGGAGAAGACCTTCGGGGATACTATAGATAAAGGGATTATTTTTCCGCTGGCTGATCATATCTCTTTTGCAGTGGGACGTATCCGTAATCATGAGCAGATCAGCAATCCCCTGACTGATGACATCAAGGTGCTTTTTTACAGCGAATTCAAGGTGGCGGAGGTACTGAAGAAGATCCTGAAAGAACAGATGGACATTGAGATCGATGATCATGAGGTGGGATATGTGGCACTTCATATTCACTCTGCACTGGGAGATGAGAAGGTGTCCGTAGCCATGCAGACAGCAAGAGCTGTCCGGGAATGTATCGCCATGATCGAGATGGCTACAGGTAAGAAGATCGATGTGATCTCCCTGTCCTACAACCGTATGATGAACCATATTAAATATATGGTAGCCCGTGTCTCCACAGGGGAGACACTGAAGCTGGATATGAATGATTATATAGAAGAAAAATATCCGGAATCCTACAGGATCGCGGAGGATGTATGTAAGAGCCTGGGCAAAAGCCTGGGTAAAGAGCTGGATCCTATTGAAATTGGTTATCTTGCCATGCATATTGAGAGGACAGTGGAGCAGTAAACATAAATGGCTGAGCAGTCTCAGAGATTTACACAATAAATTCAATGGCTTTTTTGACAGCAGTACTCATGGTAGTACTGCTGTTTGTGACCAGGCAGACTTCTCGCTGGGGAAGTGGCTCCTTAAGCTGAAGGGCAAAAATTTTACCGTCATTGATTACTTCCCGGGCAAGGGGTTCCGGGTAAAAGCCGATTCCCAGATTATGGACGATCATGGGAAGAACCTGGTCTGTAGTTGCTGCCTCGATGTCAGGATGAAAAGAAACACGGTTTTCCATAAAGTAATTCATATACATTTCTCTGGTGCTGGTCCCTTCCGCAAGACCCACAAAGGGCAGGTCCTGAAGCTCATGGATGCTGATGGGGGCAGTGGTCAGATCCTTATATTTGCTTCCGCACACAAGAATCTCCCGGTAACGCAGGAGACTTTTTTTCTGTAAAGGCTTGCGGATGGAAATCGGAGTGGTGATAATTGCGAAATCCACCGCATAATTCTTCAGTGCCTGTACAGCCTGTGGAGTGGAATGGTTGAAGAGGCGCAGGCGAACATGGGGATATTGCTCGCGGAACAGCTCCAGCTTTTCCAGAAGGATCAGACGCAGGGCATTTTCGCTGGCACCGATGGAAACCAGACCATGCTCCAGCTCACCGTTCTGGCGGATCTCCTCCTCACCGATGGAAAGCTGCTCAAAAGCCAGGGCAACGTGTTCATAAAGCTGGCGGCCTTCCGGTGTAAGTGCGATTCCCTTGTTGGAGCGGAGAAAGAGAGTACATTTCAGCTCCTGCTCCAGGTTGTTCATACAGCGGGTGATATTTGGCTGGTTGTTGTGAAGAGCTCTTGCTGCCTTGGTAAAGCTCTTATACTGGGCTACATAATAGAAAATTCGATAGTAGTCGTAAGTGATCATGTGTGTTCTCCGTCTTATAATATGATTTTAATATGTTTACGATATTAATAATACTTTTTACATTTGCTTCTGAGCAAACTATAATACACCCGAGGAAAAAAATCAATGACAGGAGTGATTTAGAGTGGTTTCAGGAGGCAGAAAGCTGCAGAGCGCAGACCGGCAGATGTCAGAAGCTTTTATCACAAGTGTATTTCTGGCAATGTCCGGCGGATTTCAGGATGCCTACACATACTTTACAAGAGATGAGGTGTTTTCCAACGCCCAGACAGGCAACGTGGTTCTGATGAGCCAAAATTTTATGACAGGACAGTGGGGAGAGGGCTTAAGGTACCTGTTCCCTGTTTTAGCCTTTGCCATTGGTGTTGTAGCGGCGGAGCGGATCCAGAGTACCTTTAAATATGCAAAAAAACTTCACTGGAGGCAGATGATCCTGCTGATCGAGATCCTGATCCTTTTTGTTGTGGGATTTATGCCGGGAGAATTGGATATGCTGGCAACCGTACTGGTATCCTTTTCCTGCGCCATGCAGGTACAGACCTTCCGGAAGGTGGGCGGTTATTCCTATGCAAGCACTATGTGCATCGGAAATTTACGAAGCGGCACGGCGGCGTTGTCCGTGTATTGTCGTGAAAAACGTCCGGAACAGCTGAAGCAGGCTCTTTATTATTTCGGAATAATTTTCTTTTTTGCCATTGGAGCCGGTGGCGGAGGAAATCTGTCCATGAGGCTGGGGATCCCGGCAATCTGGGTATCGGATGTTTTGCTTCTGCTCAGCTTTATTCTGATGTTTTCCAGTAAACATAGAGATTAGAAAGGGTGAGGAATTGTGGAAAACAGCACATTATTCCCAAGAGAGGAAAAGGCGGAGCTTTTATTTGAAAAGATCCTGAAGGATCCGGAGGCGTGCAGACGGCTGACGGAGACCTTCTATGAATCCATGGATGCGGATACAGACATAGAATGCGGATATCTTCCTCCGGAAAAATTCGCTTATGCATTGCTGGACGCATATAAAAACCGTGATCTGACAGCTCTCCTTATGGCGATCTGCCAGAACAGTATGTTTGATCTTCTGCGCAATTCTTTTCTGGCACCGTTCAGGTTCAATGCAGATGGACAGGAGAATCCGGTGTTTCTCACAGATGAAAAAGGAAATTTTCTGCGGGAAAAGGGAATCCATGTAAGTGACAGGGATTACGACCGGTTCCGCAGGATATACAGGGAGAAACCTGGTGTAAAGATGTATCTGGCGTATGGCTACCGGAAGCGACATGCCTATGATGAAGCTACCATGGAAGTAGAAGAGTACAAAATGGGCGAACATATCGGTGTGCTGCTGGTGTATGAGCTTCCGGACAGCGTAAAGGAAAAAGAAACGGAGGCACAGGCCTATGCGGCTGTATGGGATATCATGATGGCAATTCAGAAGAAGCTTCCAAGAGCTTTTGTGTATTATGGGCAGGATTCTGTGGAGGATGGTGGAAAACGTTATGACGGACTGGGCGTTTTTCTCCCCATCCATAAATTTGCGGACCGCCTGGAAAAAATGATCGGGATCGCTGATGAGATCGTAATGAAATAGAGTGTACAAAAAAGGACTGCTTTTGTATTGCTCCGGTTATCAGAAGGATAGCTGATGACCGGAAGCTACAGAAAGCAGTCCTTTTTGTATGCTCATCAGGTGCAGTAGCGGAACATTTTGTCTGTAAGAATCCTGGCGAAAATAAGGCCCAGAGGAAGAGCAACGATGATCAGGATCGCAGCTGCAAACCAGGAGGCGGAAACATTCAGGGACATGATCCCCAGATTGTAGATCGCCCGGTAGAGATAAAGCCCGGGAACCATGATCACAATGGATGGTACAGTAATGGAAATCCTGGGATATCCCACTTTTGTTTTGATGAGGGAAGCCAGAAGTCCGGCTGTCAGTGCTCCGAGAAAAGCTGCGGCAGCAGGTGGAAAACCGGCAAGATCAACAAGCTCCAGACGCAAAGTGTTGGACAGTGCACCAATGAAGGCGGCAGCTGCGGCGAGCCGGAAAGGACTGTTGAACATGACTGAAAAGCCGAATACCCCGCAGAAGCTTGCCAGAAGCCGGAACAGGATCCTCTGAGCTGCCGAAAGCTTCAGAGGCAGGAAATCCACAGGCTTCAGATGAAGAAGCAGTGCCATCAGCCAGGCAGAGACAGCAGCCACCATTACAACAATAATGGCGTAGGCCAGTCGTTCCAGTCCGGAACGCATATCCAGCTTGGCAAGGTCGATCCCGCTTGTGATAAACGGAAAGCCCGGAATGATAAACAGCATGGAACAGATGTATCCGGCCTCATGCTGGACGGAAATGTGGAACAGAAGCTCTGCCAGTTTCAGGAAACCTGCATATACAAGACAGGCGGAGGAAACAGAAACTGCAATGCACATAAACAGAGTAAAATGATGCTTGCCAAGCTTGCAGCGGATGGCGTTTCCGATACCTGCGCCTGCAAAAGCCAGGATCATCTCCAGTGGGCCACCGCCCAGAAGAAAAGTAAATGCACCACAGGCCAGTGCAGAAGCCAGTCCCAGGGCTGCAGGGGAATAAAGCCCGTGGATTCGCTCAATCTCATCTAACTGACTGTGCAGTGCTTCACCGCTCATATGGATACCTTCCGCAGGAAAATCACTGACAAAATGTTCCAGCCTGTTCAGCCTGGAAGTATTTACGCCGGTGGTAGTCAGGCTAAGGGCATGGGAAAAACTGCTCTCACCGTCAAAGCAGGTGTAGCTTATAGACATCAATCCGATATCTGCGGAGCAGGTGATGCCAAGTGCTTCTGACAATGTATTCATGGAACTCCGTACCCGCCAGGCACCGGTCCCACAGGAGAGAAGCATCATGCCTGTACGGCCGATCAGGGAAGCTTTTTCGGAAAGAGAAGCTTCGGTGATGGGCTGGCTGTTCCTGGTACTTACGTAGTTGTGCCAAGGGATTTCCATATGATTACGTTTGATCAGAATATCTGACATAGAAATCACTTCTTTCTATATATTAAAATCATATAGTTGCTATTATAAATATATATAATAACTATAATCAGATATATTGTAGCCATTATTCTGAAAAAGTCAAGTATAGATGGAGTAAAATCTGACAGTACCAAAACGTCACTGTTAAAGATTTATCATTTTTTTGCGGAAAATGAATTTTTTTGGTTGCTTTTACGTACAATTTATGTATAATTGTGGATAGGGATGTTGGAATGACCAATTCCTATGGCAGGATGACAAAAACCTGCAGCAGTAGGTGGCTATCATAATTACTATTAAAGAAGAGAGGTAAATGTTAAGATGGCAAAAATCGATTTAACAAAGTATGGTATTACCGGAACAACTGAGATCGTGTACAATCCTTCCTACGAGACATTATTTGAGGAAGAGACCAAACCGGAGCTTGAGGGCTTTGAGAAAGGTCAGGTCAGCGAGCTTGGTGCTGTCAATGTAATGACAGGTATCTACACAGGACGTTCTCCTAAAGATAAATACATCGTTATGGATGAGAACTCCAAGGACACAGTTTGGTGGACATCCGATGAGTACAAGAACGATAACCATCCGGCAACTCAGGAAGCATGGAATGCAGTTAAAGATCTTGCCAAGAAGGAGCTTTCCAACAAGAAACTTTTCGTAGTAGATGCATTCTGCGGAGCTAACAAAGACACACGTATGGCTATCCGTTTCATCGTTGAGGTTGCATGGCAGGCACACTTCGTAACAAACATGTTCATTCAGCCGACAGCTGAGGAGCTTGAGAACTTTGAGCCGGATTTCGTTGTTTACAACGCATCCAAGGCTAAAGTTGAGAACTACAAAGAATTAGGACTTAACTCTGAGACAGCTGTAATGTTCAACATTACAAGCCGTGAGCAGGTTATCGTTAATACATGGTACGGTGGAGAGATGAAGAAAGGTATGTTCTCCATGATGAACTACTATCTGCCGCTTAAGGGCATCGCTTCCATGCACTGCTCTGCAAACACAGACCTTAACGGAGAGAACACAGCAATCTTCTTCGGTCTTTCCGGAACAGGTAAGACAACACTTTCCACAGATCCTAAGCGTCTCCTGATCGGTGATGACGAGCATGGCTGGGATGACAACGGAGTATTCAACTTCGAGGGCGGATGCTACGCTAAGGTTATCAACCTTGACAAAGAGTCTGAGCCGGACATCTACAATGCGATCAAGAGAAACGCTCTTCTTGAGAACGTAACACTTGATGCTGAGGGCAAGATCGACTTCGCTGACAAGAGCGTAACAGAGAACACACGTGTTTCCTACCCGATCAACCACATCGAGAACATTGTTCGCCCTGTATCTTCTGCACCGGCAGCTAAAGAGGTTATCTTCCTGTCCGCAGATGCATTCGGCGTACTTCCTCCAGTATCTATCCTGACACCGGAGCAGACACAGTACTACTTCCTTTCCGGATTCACAGCTAAACTTGCTGGTACAGAGCGTGGAATCACAGAGCCTACTCCTACATTCTCCGCTTGCTTCGGACAGGCATTCCTTGAGCTTCATCCGACAAAATATGCTGAGGAGCTCGTTAAGAGAATGGAGAAGAGCGGTGCGAAAGCATACCTCGTTAATACAGGATGGAATGGAACAGGAAAACGTATCTCCATCAAAGATACTCGTGGTATCATCGATGCTATCCTTGACGGATCTATCCTTAAAGCTTCTACAAAGAGCATTCCGTTCTTCAACTTCGAGGTTCCGACAGAGCTTCCGGGCGTAGATCCTGCAATCCTTGACCCACGTGACACATATGCAGATGCTGCAGAGTGGGAGACAAAGGCCAAAGATCTTGCTGCAAGATTCGTTAAGAACTTTGCTAAATATGAGGGAAATGCAGCTGGTAAAGCACTCGTTGCTGCTGGCCCGCAGGCATAATCAGTCATTCCAACTGAATACAGATCGTAGACTTAACCGGGAGCGGATTTATCCGCTCCCGATTTTTTTGACAAACTATCCATCTGTAAAATAAAAAATCTTTGGCTTGACTAACAAAGGGTACAGGGTGTATCCTTTCTGGGAAGTTGAGCGGGAGACCCGTAAGACTGCAAAAATTCTCTTTGCACTGCATTACATTCGAACAGGATGCGAGATCAACAGTACAAACTGAGCAGGCGATGCCTTTCGGAATCGAAAATATTTATTCGAAGGCATGGGGCCGGGCCGCAGGAAGTGGCAGCGGATATGGAATGTGACTTTGCTTTCAGACATATCTGCGGGACAGTGTATGTTTCGCAGGTATGTCTTTTTTACTGCAAAAATATGGATGGTACAGATGGTAGAAGCTGAGATATCCATATATATAAAAGAAAGAACACCGGCGGAAAATCGCACTGCAGCGAGTAGTGAAGAAACCGTCGGTTTTTTCACGGAAAATGTTGTGCCATAAGAAGAACCTGATCATATATTTAAAAGGAGGTCCTGTTTATGGAACACACAGAAAACAAAACAATTATACATGATACAGAAAAAACAGCTTCATGGGAACAGCAGACAGCAATGAAGGTATCCGGGATCAGTATTCTGGTAAACCTTTTATTATCTGTATTTAAACTGATCGCAGGTATTGTGGCACATTCAGGAGCAATGATCTCTGATGCCATTCATTCTGCATCAGATGTGGGAAGCACCTTCATCGTAATTATCGGTGTCCGCCTTTCTGCAAAGAAATCAGACAAAGAGCATCAGTACGGACATGAAAGAATGGAGTGTGTTTCTTCCATTGTCCTTGCAGGAATGCTGCTTGTAACAGGTCTTGGAATCGGAGTTACCGGTGCCCGTGACATTGTAAAAAGCACATCCGGTGGAACAATTGCCATTCCGGGAACACTTGCACTGATTGCAGCAGTGGTATCCATTGTGGTAAAAGAGTGGATGTTCTGGTATACAAGAGGTGCTGCAAAGAAGCTTAATTCAGGAGCTTTGATGGCAGATGCATGGCATCATCGTTCGGATGCGCTTTCCTCCATAGGAGCGTTTATCGGT
The DNA here is from genome assembly GCF_056504635.1 of Blautia sp. HA8986. NCBI lineage: Bacteria > Bacillati > Bacillota > Clostridia > Lachnospirales > Lachnospiraceae > Blautia > Blautia sp. HA8986. Next base: position 1,888,909 of record NZ_JBWLUQ010000001.1, on the reverse strand, counting down.
ATTTTCGGAGCAAGACTGGGATATCCGATCCTGGATCCGATCGCCAGCATTGTGATCTGCTTTATGATCGCAAAGGCATCCATCGATATTTTCAGGGATGCCATTGACAAGATGGTAGATCATTCCTGTGATGCAAAAACCGAGGAATCCATGAAGAGAGAGATCCTCAGGGTACCGGGAGTCAGAAGAGTAGACCTTCTTAAAACCCGCCTTTTCGGATCCAAGATATATGTGGATATCGAGATCGCAGCAGATGGAAATATTTCCCTTCGCGATGCACATGATATTGCGGAAAATGTACATCATACGATCGAGAACAAATTCAAAGATGTAAAGCACTGTATGGTGCATGTGAATCCTATCAACGGATAAAAAAACAAGCTGCCGGAATGAACTTATGAGCGTCACCCGGCGGCTTGTTTTTGTATAGAGAAACACCCGGTAGGGGAGCTACCGGGTGTTTCGAGGGGAGTATAAATAATTAAATAAGGGGTTATGTAAAAAAAATTTTTGAAGGGTAAATTCTTTTTACAAGAATGATTATAATATAAACTGGAAAAAAAAGCAATATGATTTTGGCGAATAATCTCCAAACTTTTTGGGATACTAATTCCTGTAATAAAAAGTGGCAAAAATGTTTGATAAACGTTTAAAAAGCCACAAAATCAACTTCATCAGGAGGTAAATTCAAATGGCAAAAAATTATGAAACAAACAGAAACGAATCAAACTATGCGGGCAAAAATTTCGGGGAAAGTGATTCCAGAAACTGCGGAAAAAACAGTTCTAAGAACAAATCCAAAAACAGCTATGGCAACAGTTACGGAAACAAAACGTCCGATGAATACGAATCTGAGAAAAACAGCGAATCTGACAGATATTGATCTGCCGGAGGGAATTTTGGACAAATAAAGAATAAGGTGAAAATGTACAGATTGCAAATATCCGTCTGACATCTATCCGATTGAAGCAGGGAAAAGCCAGAAGTAAGCTTTTTCCTGCTTTTTCTACAGGGAACCTTCTTCTTGAACATACCATATAATATAGCAAAAAGAGGAGTTTTTTCCATGTTTCAGATCGAAACTATCTCTGCGAAAATGCTGGACTATTATGTGGAGCGAAGTGACGCCATTATTATAGATCTCCGGGACCTGGCTTCCTACAGGAAGGGACATGTCCGGAATGCAATAAACATCCCATACCGTGAGCTGGAAGAATATCTTGAGAAAAAACAGGATCAGAAGTATCGGTTTCCGCGAGATAAAACGCTTGTTTTTTACTGTGACCGGGGAGGGGCCAGCATGCAGGCAGCCAGGAACCTGGCAAGACAAGGCTGCCGTACCAGATCCGTAATTGGCGGTTTTGCGGCATATAGAGGAAGAAATCTTGTGAGTGGATAAAACAACAAATCTTGTATTTTAAATGAAATCATGATAATGTAAAGAACAGAAATAGAAAATCAGCAAAAATCACAAGGAGAAAAGATTATGAAATATATGTTTGCGTCAGATGTACATGGTTCGGCATATTATTGCCGGAAAATGCTGAAAGTATATGACGAAGAGAAGGCGGAGAGACTGGTACTTCTGGGAGATCTGCTTTATCATGGACCGAGAAATGATCTTCCCGTGGAGTATGCACCGAAGGAAGTCATCCGCCTTTTAAATGAGAGAAAAAACCAGATCTATGCAGTACGCGGAAACTGCGAGGCAGAGGTAGACCAGATGGTACTGGAGTTTCCGGTAATGGCAGACTACTGTATCCTGGCTCTTGATGGAAAAACTTTCTATGCAACACACGGCCATGTCTACAATAAAGATCACCTTCCGCCAATGATGGACGGCGACATCCTTATCCATGGCCATACACATGTGCTGAAAGCAGAGAATATGGGAAATTACATCCTTCTGAATCCTGGCTCCGTGTCTATCCCGAAAGAAGGCAATCCACCAACTTATGCGGTATATGAGAACGGAATTTTTACGATCAAAGACTTTGAAGGAAATACAGTACGGGAGATTATTTTATGAATCTGTGGGAATTAACTGCGCCCTGCCATTTCGGAACAGAGGCGGTACTGAAACGAGAGATACTGGATCTTGGATACGACGTGACCAAGGTGGAAGACGGAAGAGTAACTTTTCAGGCTGATGCTCAGGGTGTGGCAGATGCTAATATGTTCCTGCGGACAACGGAGCGTGTACTGCTGAAAGTAGGCGAGGTAAAGGCAGAGACTTTTGATGAGCTTTTTGAGAAAACCAAGGCTCTTCCATGGGAGAATTACATACCGAAGAATGGAAAATTCTGGGTAGCCAAGGCAAACTCCATCAAGAGTAAGCTGTTCAGTCCGTCCGATATCCAGTCCATTATGAAAAAAGCCATCGTAGAACGTCTCAAAGGCATTTACGGAATATCCTGGTTCCCGGAAGACGGTCCGGAATTCCCAATCCGAGTGGCATTTATGAAAGATATCGCACTGATCGGAATCGACACATCAGGTGTTTCTCTTCATAAGAGGGGATACCGTCAGATGACGGTCAAAGCGCCGATCACAGAGACGCTTGCCAGTGCACTTTTGATGCTTACCCCATGGAAAAAAGACCGCATTCTGGTAGACCCGTTTTGCGGAAGTGGCACCTTCCCGATCGAGGCAGCTATGATGGCGGCGGACATAGCACCTGGAATGAACCGTCATTTTCTGGCTGAAAACTGGGAACATCTGATTCCGAAGGAATGCTGGGAAGACGCCAGAGAGGAAGCCGGAGACAGGGTAAATCTTGATATTGAGACAGATATCCAGGGTTTTGACATTGATGCGGCAGCCATCAAAGCAGCTCGCGCCAATGCAAAAATGGCAGGAGTGGACAGGCTGATCCATTTCCAGCAGCGTCCGGTGAGCGAACTCCGCCATTCCAAGCCTTTTGGTTTTATTGTGACAAATCCACCATATGGTGAGCGAATCGAGGATAAGGCCAATCTTCCGGCACTTTACCGCGAGATCGGAGAGAGCTATGAGCGTCTGGATCGCTGGTCCATGTATCTGATCACTGCTTATGATAAAGCTGAGAATGATATCGGACGGAAGGCCGATAAGAACAGAAAAATCTACAACGGAATGATGAAAACCTACTATTATCAGTTCCTTGGACCGCGTCCGCCAAAGAAAGGAAGTATGAAATAATGAAAAAGATTATTTTTGCCACCGGAAATGAGGGGAAAATGAAAGAGATCCGCAGGATCCTGGCAGATCCGTCTCTTGAGATCCTTTCCCTGAAGGATGCCGGAATCCATGCAGACATTGATGAGAATGGAAAAAGCTTCGAGGAGAATGCCATGATCAAGGCTGAGGCCATCTGTAAGATGACCGGCGAGATCGTGCTGGCTGATGATTCCGGGCTTGAGATCGACTTTCTGAACAAAGAGCCGGGTATTTATTCTGCGCGTTATATGGGCGAAGATACTTCCTATCATATTAAGAATGCAAATCTGGTTGAGAGATTGGATGGTGTGCCGGATGAGAAGCGTACAGCAAGATTCGTCTGTGCCATTGCAGCAGCTTTTCCGGATGGAAGAAGAAAGACAGTACGTGCTGCCATGGAAGGCCGTATTGGATATGAGGAAAAAGGGGAGAACGGTTTCGGATATGATCCGATCTTTTATCTTCCGGAATATGGATGCACATCTGCAGAGCTTTCCATGGAAGAGAAGAACAAGATCAGCCACCGGGGAAAAGCTCTTCGCATGATAAAGGAAGAGCTGGTATGAAGGTACTGATCGTAAGTGACACCCACGGAAGAGACGAAAATCTGGAACTGGCAGTGAACAGGGAAGCACCTTTTGACATGCTGGTACACTGCGGAGATGTGGAAGGACGGGAGTTCTATATCGAAGCTCTTGCGGAATGTCCCTGCAGCATTGTTTCCGGGAATAATGACTTTTTCTCAGATCTTCCCAGAGAAGAAGTGATAGATATTGAGGAAAATAAAGTACTGGTGACACATGGACATTATTATGGAGTGTCCATGGCTTTTGACCAGCTTGCAGATGCGGCAAAACAGCGCGGCTGTAACGCGGCATTTTTCGGACATATACACATGCCGGTGCTGGAGACAGAAGACGGAATACTTCTTGTAAATCCTGGAAGCTTATCATTTCCAAGACAAAGAGGTCGCAGGCCAAGCTATGCGGTGCTGGAGACAGACGGGAATGGAAAGATGAATGTGGAGATCCGGTATCTGTAATATAATATGATCAGTTATCTGATCCAGTGTAAATGGTGAAACTACTGTTATGTAAAAATAAAAACGGCGGCAGAGAAAAAAAGCATCTCTGCCGCTGTTTTTGAACGCAGATAAGCATTCCCCCGCTTCAAGTGCGCGGAGCACTAAGCGGCGGGTGAGGGGGGATGCTTATGTCAGTGGGAGTTGAAAGCTTCCACTGACAGATCGCGAAGCGACTGCGTTCATGAGCAAGTAGCGAAGCGGATTGCGAATGTCCGCTTTACTGTGATACTGATTATTTATCATCTCCGGTAAGACGCAGTACATCCCGGATCTCGTCTACGTTCATATCCAGGATCACGGCAAGCTCATCGATGGTGAACCTGGTGGTGTCATCATCGTCTGTGAGTTCTTTTACTGCAGATTCCAGGTTTTCTACCTTGGATACAAGATAATCATCGCGGAATTTCTGCTGTGTCTGTTCTTCGATAGCGTGGAGGATTCCGCTGCGGATACGGCCGCGCATCCAGGTATCGTCTTTCACCAGCGGCTCAGATTCTTTGAGAGCAGCTAGAAGTGCCAGATTCGCCTCCTGGATCAGGTCAGCCAGATAAATCTCCTCGCAGTTCAGTTCAGCTGCCATCTGGGCTGCCTGAGCCATGTAGAACTGTGTAAGTTCACCCTCAGCAGCAGTGTCGCCATCGGCAAAGGCCTGGAAGAGAGAAGAGAGGTCTTCGGAATCAAGTCCTTCCGGTGAAAAACTCTCCATATAATCCCTGAGATACGCCTGTTCCTCTGCTGTAAGAGCTGTACGGGTACCGGGAAATTCTTCCTGCTTTGCATCCCGGGTGCTTGCAGCATCAGGCGCAGAAGTACCGGCAGCTTTTTCTGCGCCTTCGATAGTAATTCCTTTCAATTTAAGATACTGCAGGATCTTCACGAGCTGTGAAGTATTCAGGTCAGATTCATCGAAATGTTCACGGATCTGCTGCTGGGAGAGCTGTTTGCCGTTCTCCTCCGCGATCTCACAGATTTCGTTAAGTTTCTGCTGAAATAGTTTTATATCCATAAAAACATCTCCTTAATTTTCCAGATTTTCTTCTTGACTTTATTATCAGGAATATGATAACATAAGCAAGTCGCAAATGACAAGAAAACCTTTGAATAGACGGAAAAAACGTGAAAAAAAGTTTTTTTAAAAAAATTCAAAAAAAGTGTTGACATTTGTAGATCGCTATTATATAATATCACTTGTCGTCAGGCAAGAGAAATAAAAACGACAACAACTTAATAAAGACCATAAGTAAATGGTATATCGGGGTGTGGCTCAGTTTGGCTAGAGCGCCTGGTTTGGGACCAGGAGGCCGCAGGTTCGAATCCTGTCACCCCGACTGCTGTAAACTTATTACCGCAAGCATGCGGGTGTAGTTCAATGGTAGAACACCAGCCTTCCAAGCTGGATACGTGGGTTCGATTCCCATCACCCGCTTCTCTGAAAAGAGAGCATGTGTCTGTAGCTCAGCTGGATAGAGCAACGGCCTTCTAAGCCGTGGGTCGGGGGTTCGAATCCCTTCAGGCACGCTGTGGTGGGTATAGCGCAGTTGGTTAGCGCGCCAGATTGTGGCTCTGGAGGCCCAGGGTTCGAATCCCTGTATCCACCCTTCGCCCATTGGGCTATCGCCAAGCGGTAAGGCACAGCACTTTGACTGCTGCATTCGCTGGTTCGAATCCAGCTAGCCCAGTCCTTATGGGGTATTAGCTCAGTCGGTAGAGCACTTGACTTTTAATCAAGTTGTCCGGGGTTCGAATCCCCGATGCCTCATTGAATTTTAAAAGCACTGTCGAGCTGACAGTGCTTTTTTGTCCGAAAAACCTGTTTTATGCGGGTTTTCTGGTTTTTGTAATTTTTTTGCACAGGTGGTTACATTTTATTACGGGGACTTTTATTGAGAAATTACTTGTATCAATTTTGAATATGTCCTTGCGTTATTTGAGAATTTCCTGTAAAATATCTTTTGTTGTAATAATTCATGTCTGAAGAAATGACATATGCGGATATGGCGGAATTGGCAGACGCGCTGGTTTTAGGTACCAGTGGGCAACCGTGCAGGTTCAAGTCCTGTTATCCGCATCAATAAACAATCACATGAAGACCTTCTGTAAATTCTGAAATTTACAGAAGGTCTTCATGGTTTTATAATTTCTCACCTTCATTTACTTCCTCAATAAATACCTTGTCCTCAGCCTGCTGATCTGTGAAGTGGAATCTCAGTATGGCCTGGGGCCAGTTAAGTGTAATGATGGCTTTTTTATCGCGGGTCTTTCCTGCGGCCTGGATCTGGTCGACAAGATCTGCAAGGACTTCGCGGGTGAGATAACTGCCTCTCCAGTGAAAAGTGAATTCACGGCCTTTTCTGGCAGCCTGCAGAGCACGCTTGTAAACATCTTCGATTTTGGTGAAAGAAAGCTTTTTTTCGCGGTAGTAGGAGTGGCTGCCGTCCGGGCAGGCGGGAGCAGGAGCGATCAGTGGCTCATGGTCACGGAAGATGTTTTTGTCATCCAGATTAAAATAATCGTAGCGGATACTGACAGAATCATCCTCGTTTCTGCCAAGTGTATTGTCAAAAGTGGCATCCAGATGATAATATTGTCCGTTGATTCGGACAATGTTCCAGGTATGGCGGTATTTGATACCTTTTTCGGGATTATTTCCGCAGATGGCGATAACACACCAGACTCCGAGGGCATCGCAGAGAATTTTTACGGATTTGGCGATTCCCTCACAGACGCCGACACCATGGCCAAGAGGTCCGATGATCTCATGGGAGTATGGCTTTTTCAGTTTGTCATAGCGGATATTTTCGCAGATAAAGTCGTGGACATATTTTTCCTTATCCCATTCCGAAAACTTCGCTGCAGGGCGTACAAGCTTCTCTACGCGGGCGTGCAGAGCTTTCTTGTGCTCGCGGATTTTGTTTTTGTCAAAAATGTATTCGGGGATCAGGATGAGGTTGGGAGAATCCTTATAATGACGGTATTTAAATCCCACAGCCCAGAAGATCTCCGGATGATCCAGACGAAGCTGAAAAAAAACGTCATAGAGCCAGTTTCCGTCAGTAGTAGGGACCTGGGGCAGCAGGATCTCATCAGAAAGATCCATAAGTCCTGCCAGCATTGCCCGGTATGTATTCTGTTTATCCTTCGGCATTCTGCCGTAGTAATATTCTTCAGCCTGTTTCATATATAAATGGTCTGCAGCAGCTCAAAAATTTAAGATACTGCAGAAACTCCTTTCTGAAAATTTTACAAAATTATTTTTCAGCTCAACTCAGTTCAGTATTATCATATTTAAAGTGAATAAAATATTAAGCGAAGAGAATGAACCGGAAAAATAACAGAAAAATTATAACACATATGATCCCGGAGTATATAAAAAACATGCAGAACCATCTGGAAAAGATGTATCCTGCATGTTTTTTTATGTGACAATAACTGTGGTACGGGATCAGCCATTATACAGCTGGTAATACCGTCCTTTCTGCGCAAGCAGCTCCTCATGGGAACCACGTTCGATAATATGTCCCTGTTCCAGAACCATGATACAGTCACTGTTGCGGACAGTGGAAAGACGGTGGGCGATAACAAAAGTCGTTCTGCCTTCCATCAGCTTATCCATGCCATCCTGAACCAGCTTCTCGGTACGGGTATCAATGGAACTGGTAGCTTCATCCAGGATCAGAACAGGCGGGTCAGCAACAGCTGCACGGGCGATGGATAGAAGCTGACGCTGTCCCTGGCTCAGGTTTGCGCCGTTTCCTCGCAGAAGCGTGTTATAACCCTGGGGAAGTCTGCGGATAAAACCGTCTGCATTGGCAAGCTTTGCGGCAGCAATAACCTCTTCATCTGTAGCATCCAGTTTACCGTAGCGGATGTTTTCCATAACGGTTGCAGTGAACAGGTTGGTATCCTGAAGAACAATACCCATGGAACGGCGGAGATCGTCTTTTTTGATCTTGGTGATGTTGATACCATCGTAGCGGATCTTGCCTTTCTGAATATCATAAAAACGGTTCAGAAGATTGGTGATGGTGGTTTTTCCTGCACCGGTGGAGCCTACGAAAGCGATCTTCTGGCCGGGTTGTGCATACATATTGATATCGTGAAGAACGATTTTATTGGAATTGTAACCGAAATCAACATCCTCCAGAACCATGTCACCTTTCAGTTCAATATAATCCGTGGTGCCTTCTGCCTTGTGGAAATGCTTCCATGCCCAGCGTCCGGTACGCTTATCGGATTCTGTGAGAACGCCGTTTTCTTCTCTGGCATTGACAAGAGTAACATAACCTTCATCTGCTTCCGGTTTTTCATCCAGGAGATCAAAGATACGTTTGGCACCTGCAAGAGCCATAACAATACTGTTGAACTGCTGGCTGACCTGGTTAATCGGCATGTTGAAGCTCTTGTTGAAAGTCAGGAAGCTGGCAAGTCCTCCAAGGGTGAAATTGCCGATTCCGTTGATTGCCAGGATACCGCCTACAATAGCACAGACTACATAGCTGACATTTCCAAGCTGAGCAACAACAGGCATCAGGATGTTGGCGAAACGGTTGGCGTTGTCTGCGCTGGTAAAAAGCTGGTCGTTTAGCTCATTGAATTTCTCGATACTTTCATCTTCATGGCAGAAGACCTTGACAACTTTCTGGCCTTCCATCATCTCTTCGATATAACCGTTGACAATGCCGAGATTGGTCTGCTGCTCCAGGAAATATTTTCCGCTTAAGCCTGCGAGCTTACGGCTGGCGGCAAGCATAACAGCAACCATGATGAGAGTAACAACAGTAAGCGGTACATTAAGGATCAGCATGCTGATAAAAACGCTGACAATTGTGATCACGCTGGAGAGCAGCTGAGGGAAACTCTGGCTGATCATCTGGCGCAGGGTATCGATATCATTCGTGTAGATAGACATGATATCGCCATGTGCATGTGTGTCGAAATATTTGATCGGAAGAGTTTCCATTTTTGCGAACATATCGTTACGCAGGTTGCGCAGGCTTCCCTGGGAAACATTGATCATAATGCGGTTATAGGTATAAGTAGCAATAACGCCGATGGCGTAAAAGCATGCCACACGTGCGATTGCGGCAGTCAGAGGACCGAAGTCCGGTGTATCTGCCTTGAGAAGCGGTGTGATGTACTGGTCGATCAGAGTTTTCATGAACATGGTTCCCTGGACATTAGCCAGAACGCTGACAAAAATACAGATCACAACAATTACGATATGAATACTGTAGCTTTTTAAAATATAGCGGGCAAGACGTCCGAGAAGCTTACCCGGCTGTTCAGGTGTTCCCATACCTTTCGGACCAGGACCGCCAGGATTTTTCATATTCTGTTTCTTCAAGCCGGCTCACCTCCCTCGTCAAAATCACCGGCACCGCCGGTCTGTGAATTAAATACTTCCTGATAGATAGCGTTGGTCTTAAGAAGCTCCTCGTGAGTGCCGAAACCGTTGACTGTACCGTTATCCATGACAATAATGCGGTCAGCATTCTGGATACTGGAGATACGCTGTGCGATGATCAGCTTGGTAGTATCCGGGATATCTTCTGCAAAAGCACGTCGGATCCTTGCGTCAGTGGCTGTATCAACTGCACTTGTGGAGTCGTCCAGGATCAGTATCTTAGGCTTCTTCAGAAGGGCACGTGCAATACAGAGACGCTGTTTCTGGCCACCGGAAACATTGGAACCACCCTGTTCAATGAAGGTGTTGTATTTATCCGGCATTTTTTCGATGAAATCATCGGCACAGGCAAGCTGGCATGCACGGCGGCATTCTTCCTCTGTGGCGTTTTTGTCACCCCAGCGGAGATTTTCAAGAATGGTTCCTGAGAAAAGTACGTTTTTCTGAAGGACTACGGAAACCTGGTTTCTCAGAGTTTCCAGATGGTATTTACGGACATCAATGCCACCCACGCAAACCGAACCGTCAGTTACGTCATAAAGACGGCTGATCAGGTTTACAAGGCTGGACTTGGCACTTCCCGTACCGCCGATGATTCCGATAGTTTCGCCGGAACGGATTGAGATATTGATGTCTTTGAGAACAGGCTCTTTGCTGTCTTTTTTGTAGCTGAAGTCAACATGGTCAAAAGTAATGCTTCCGTCCGGGACTTCTGTTACAGGATTCTCCGGGTCTGTAATGTCAGCGGTGTCATTGATAACTTCTGTGACACGTTCCGCACTTGCAATACTCATTGTTACCATAACAAAAACCATGGAAAGCATCATAAGACTCATGAGAATATTCATGCAGTAGGTGAGGAGACTCATAAGTTCACCTGTAGTCAGAGAGCTTCCTACGATCATTTTGGCTCCAAGCCAGCTGATACCAAGGATACAGGCATAAACAGTAAACTGCATCAGAGGCATGTTCATGACAACGATCTTTTCAGCGCTTAAGAACATTTCGTATACTTTATTGCAGGCTTTCTGGAATTTACTGATTTCGTAATCTTCACGGACGTAAGCCTTGACAACACGGACAGCACCGATATTTTCCTGTACACTTGCGTTCAGGTCGTCATATTTACGGAATACGGCCTGGAAATATACAGTAGCTTTTCGCATGATAAAGATCAGGCAGCCTCCAAGGAAGATAACTGCAACAAGATAGATGCTTGCAAGCTTCGCATTGATAAGAAATGCCATGACCATGGCACAGATCAGGCTGGCCGGTGCACGGGTGCACATGCGCAGGATCATCTGATAGGCATTCTGCAGATTGGTGACGTCTGTTGTAAGACGGGTGATCAGACCGGCAGTGCTGTACTTGTCGATGTTAGAAAAAGAAAAGGTCTGGATGTTGGTGTACATGGCTTTCCGGAGGTTTCTGGCAAAGCCGGTTGATGCCAGTGCTCCGTATTTTCCGCCCATGACACCGGCCCACAGGCCGCACAGGGCAAGAGCTGTCATAATTGCACCCATCCGATAGATATGGCCGATATTTCCGACTTCCACACCTTTATCAATAATGGAAGCCATGGACAGGGGGATCAGAGTCTCAAAGAGAACTTCGAGGATCATAAAAAAAGGCGTGAGAAATGATGCCTTTTTAAATTCCCTGACCTGGGCCAACAGGGTTTTGAGCATAAAAAAAACTCCTTTCTTCTACTGTTCAAAAAGATAGCACCTCAGAAAAAATAAGAGCTGCTACAGAACAGATGTATTGTCCAGATATTATTATCAGGGAAAATATTTTTAATGTCAAGATAAATGTGTGTGAAAAGCTTGACATAATTCGGGTTAAGCGGTATATTAAAAGTTAATATTCACCTGTAAAATAGGGAAATAATGTGTGATTCAGATCCCTTGTTGCAGCAGAGTCGATGAACCCTGGAACTGCTATAGGGTTATATAGGATAACCGGATCAGGCAGGTTTCTGTGGGATTGCGAAAAGCAATAAACAGTGAGAAAAGCAGATATTCGGTTATAAAAAAAGCAGTGAACGCGGATTTTTATCCGCTGGAATTTATGTGAGGGAGGATTTTATATGGAAATCAGACAGTCAGCAGAGGATTATCTGGAATCAATTCTGGTTTTATCCAAGAAAGGCGGAGGGGTCCGTTCTATTGATATTGCTACCAGACTTGGCGTTTCCAAGCCAAGTGTCAGCCACGCGATGAAACTTCTCCGTGAGGATGGTTATATTGCAATGGACCGTTACGGCACTGTAACACTTCTGGAGAAAGGCGCAGAGATCGCCAACCAGATCTATGAGCGTCATACAGTCCTTTCCAAGATGCTTGAGGGACTTGGCGTTCCGTCCGATATTGCACTTGAGGATGCCTGCAAGATGGAGCATGATATCAGTCAGGAGAGCTTTGAGAAGATCAAGGCACATTATAATAAATTCGTTAAGAAAGAAGAAACAGAGGCAAAATAAAAAGCGTAAGCTTACATAAAAAAAGAAGTGTATGAGAGTTGGATGCTGAAAACTTTCATACACTTCTTTTTTAAGGTGATTTCCGGGAGTGCTATAGTTTATTTTGCAGTGTTTTTCTCAGGCAGCTGTGCCAGAATTATGGCCGCAAACATGATGACGCATCCGATCAGCTCTTTTAAGGAAAGCTTCTGTCCAAGGAGCATCCAGCCGGCGAGCACGGAGATGCAGGACTCCAGGGAAAGGATCAGGGAAGCTACTGTCGGGTTTACATTTTTCTGGCCTACAATCTGCAGGGTGTAGGCAACACCACAGGACATGATGCCGGCATACAGGATTGGAAGCCACGCGGTAAGGATAGAGGAAACCTGAGGGTGTTCCAGGATCAGAGCCGGGATCATGGACAGGATTCCGCAGACCAGAAACTGGATGCAGGAAAGCTTTACCCCGTCTGCTTTCGGGGAAAAATGATCAATGACCAGAATGTGCAGGGAAAAGAGAAAAGCACATATCAGCACCAGAATATCTCCGAGTCCAATGGAAAAACCGTCCGTGATGCAGAGAAGATAAAGTCCGACCAGAGCCATAACAACGGCTGCCCAGATAAAAGGGCTGCATTTCTTTTTCAGGAAAAGTCCGATGATCGGGACAATGACAATGTAGCATGCAGTGATAAAACCGGCTTTTCCGACAGTTGTGTACTGGATACCGAACTGCTGGAAGCTGCTGGCAGCAAAGAGGGCGGCTCCGCAGGCGATTCCGCCCGTCCACAGGTCGCGGCGGTTATATGGAGTGGCAGACGAAGCTTTCTTTGAGGGCTCTAATGAGGAGTCCGGTATTACGGAATCTGTGCCAGCAGATGAATTATTTCCGGAACGGTTCAGGATAAAGAGCACCGGTACCAGAACAGCGGCACCGATCAGGGAACGCACGCCGTTAAAGGTAAAAGGGCCGACATATTTCATACCAACACTCTGGGCTACAAAGGCGATTCCCCAGATAGTGGCAGCCAGGAGCAGACAGAGAGAATTTTTCAGAGGCATTTTCTGTGAGTTCATGATAAAAAATCCTTTCGTTTATTATGAGATCGAAGCGATATATAACAAAAGACCCCGGGGAACTTATATAGCTTCCCGGGGCATTTTTATGATCTGTCGAAGCAGCCTTCGGCAAAATCAGTTCTGATTCTGGTTGTTCTTAACTTCTGCAAGCTTCATAGCACGAACCTTCAGCGGCAGACCGAATAATGTGATGAATCCGTCAGCATCATGGTGGTCATACATATCGCCGGTTGTAAAGGAAGCAAGGGACTCATTGTAAAGGCTGTACGGAGAAGTTGTACCATTTTTGATGATGTTGCCTTTGTAAAGCTTGAATTTAACTTCACCTGTAACATATTTCTGAGTGGACTCAACAAATGCCTGGATAGCCTCACGAAGAGGTGTATACCATTTTCCTTCGTAAACAACCTGTGCAAACTGGCTGCCAAGTTTCTTCTTGGCTTCCATTGTTTCACGGTCAAGAATCAGCTCTTCAAGCTGGTCATGAGCTGCCATCAGGATTGTTCCGCCAGGAGTCTCATAAACACCACGGGATTTCATACCAACAACACGGTTCTCAACGATATCTACGATACCGATTCCGTTCTCGCCGCCAAGCTTGTTAAGCTCTGTGATGATTTCGGAAACCTTCATTGCTTTTCCGTTAAGAGTCTTCGGAACACCCTGCTCAAATGTCATGGTAATCTCAGTTTCTTTATCCGGAGCCTTCTCAGGAGTTACGCTTAATACAAGCATGTCGTCATAGTTTGGAGCCTGGGATGGATCCTCAAGCTCAAGTCCTTCATGGCTGATGTGCCAGAGGTTTCTGTCACGGCTGTAGCTGTGGCTTGCATCGAATGGAAGAGTGATGCCGTGAGCTTTACAGAATTCGATCTCATCCTCACGGGACTGCATGGTCCACAGATCTGTCATACGCCATGGAGCGATGATCTTGATGTCAGGAGCAAGAGCTTTAATACCAAGCTCAAAACGGATCTGGTCATTTCCTTTACCTGTAGCACCGTGGCAGATAGCAACTGCGCCTTCTTTACGTGCGATCTCAACAAGTTTCTTGGCGATGACCGGACGGGCCATGGATGTTCCGAGAAGGTAAGAATGCTCGTAAACAGCACCGGCTTCTACACATGGCATAATGAAGTCATCGCAGAACTCATCAACGATATCTTCGATATATAATTTGGAAGCGCCGGACATTTTGGCTCTTTCTTCAAGACCGTCCAGCTCGTTTCCCTGTCCGCAGTTTACACAGCAGCAGACAACGTCATAGTCAAATGTTTCTTTCAGCCACGGGATCAGGGCTGTGGTATCAAGACCACCGGAATACGCTAAAACAACTTTTTCTTTCATAATATATGTCCTCCTGAGATTTTTTGGAATTTTGTATCGTTCCGGAATATTTCCGGGACGGTGAGATTTCTTTAATTTTATCCGGAAAAATTATGCTGTTTTATAACTTTACCAGAGTGAATAAATATTCATGAACAGCAATACAAAATTTTCTGCTGTCCTGTTGACATGGCTTAATATACACCAGATTTTATAAATATGCAAGAGATAATTTGAAAAATATAAAAATAATTTTGCATAAAAATACAACATAAAATAAGGATTATTATAAGAAAATACAAGAAAAACAGAAAAGACCGTGAAAAATCAAAGAAAATGACTATTGCATAATATGCACAGAAGATGTATAATCTATCCATTGACAAGGCGGACATAAGAAACGCCTTTTTACTGAGACCGTAAGAGATACGGCAGAGGAGGAATGTGAAAGATGGTTAAAGCAGGAATTATCGGTGCTACAGGATACGCCGGAAATGAGATCGTAAGACTTCTTCTTGGACATAAGGATGTTGAGATCAAGTGGTTCGGATCCCGAAGCTATATAGATCAGCAGTATGCAGATATTTATCAGAACTTTTTCAAACTGGTAGATGCCAAATGTATGGATGACAATATGGCAGCACTTGCAGATGAGGTAGATGTGATCTTTACCGCAACACCGCAGGGTCTGTGTGCATCCCTTATTAATGAAGAAATCCTTTCTAAATGTAAGGTGATCGATTTAAGCGCGGATTTTCGTATTAAGGATGTGAAGAAATATGAGAAATGGTACGGAATCGAGCACAAATCCCCGCAGTTTATTGAGGAAGCTGTTTATGGCCTCTGCGAGATCAACCGTGAGGATATCAGGAAGGCAAGACTGATCGCCAACCCGGGATGTTATCCGACATGTTCTACATTATCTATTTACCCATTGTTAAAGGAAGGTCTTATTGATCCGAACACGATCATCATTGATGCCAAGTCCGGAACATCAGGCGCAGGAAGAGGAGCGAAAGTTCCGAATCTTTACTGCGAAGTCAATGAGAGCATCAAGGCATATGGTGTTGCAACACACAGACATACTCCGGAGATCGAGGATCAGCTTGGATATGCCTGCGGACAGGAAGTGATGATCAACTTTACACCACATCTTGTTCCGATGAACAGAGGAATTCTGGTGACAGCTTATGCTTCCCTTACAAAGGACGTTACATATGAGGAAGTGAAGGCAGCATATGACAAATATTATAAAGATGAGTTTTTTGTACGTGTGCTGAACAAAGATGTATGCCCGCAGACAAGAAATGTAGAGGGCAGCAACTTTGTAGACGTAAACTTCAAGATCGACCCGAGAACAAAGAGAGTCATTATGATGGGAGCAATTGACAACCTTGTAAAAGGTGCAGCAGGACAGGCAGTTCAGAACATGAACCTGATGTTCGGATTCGATGAGAATGAAGGACTGAAGCAGATCCCGATGTGTCCGTAAATCAGACAGACTATAAATATATGTGATGGTTGCCAAAAGGCACCATCGTTGAGAGGAGATTAATATGAAGATAATTGATGGCGGTGTAACAGCTGCAAAAGGTTTTCAGGCTGCCTCAACAGCTGCACAGATCAAATATAAAGGCCGTACAGATATGGCTATGGTGTTCAGTGAAGTTCCATGCGTGGCTGCAGGAACTTTCACAACCAATGTGGTAAAAGCTGCTCCTGTAAGATGGGATCAGGATATTGTATACAATCATCAGGGAGCAAGAGCAGTGATCTGCAACAGCGGAATTGCCAATGCATGTACCGGTGAGGAGGGATTTAGCTACTGCCGTGCAACAGCAGAGGCAGCGGCAAAAGCACTTGGAATTCCGGAAGACAGCGTGCTGGTAGCATCCACCGGTGTTATCGGAATGCAGATCCCTATCGATCGTATTGCAAACGGTGTAACTGCTATGGCTCCGAATCTTAAAGGAACCCGTGAGGCAGGACTTGAGGCTGCAAAAGCCATCATGACAACAGACACCGAGAAAAAAGAAGCAGCTGTTGAGATTGAGATCGGCGGAAAAACAGTTACAGTTGGCGGTATGTGCAAAGGATCAGGAATGATCCACCCGAACATGTGCACAATGCTCGGATTTATCACAAGTGATGTGGATATCTCCAAAGAACTTCTTCAGGAAGCACTCAGTGAGGACATCAAGGACACCTACAATATGGTATCCGTTGACGGAGACACATCCACAAACGACACAGTCCTTCTTCTGGCAAACGGCCAGGCCGGCAACCCGAAGATCACAGAAAAAAATGCAGACTATGAAGAGTTCAAAAAAGCACTCAACTACGTAAACACAACCCTTGCAAAAAAAATCGCAGGAGACGGTGAAGGAGCAACAGCACTCTTCGAAGTCAAAGTTATCGGCGCAGCAACTAAGGCAGAAGCCGTAACCTTAAGTAAGTCTGTAGTGACTTCATCCCTTACAAAGGCAGCAATCTACGGCCACGATGCCAACTGGGGCAGAATCCTCTGTGCTCTTGGTTATTCCGGAGTCCAGTTCGATCCTGAAAAGGTAGACCTCTACTTCGAAAGCAAAGCAGGAAAGATCAAGATCATCGAAAACGGAGTTTCCACAGGATACAGTGAAGAAGAAGCGACAAAGATCCTCTCCGAAGATGCAGTAACAGCCATTGCTGATATGAAGATGGGTGATGCAGCAGCAACCGCATGGGGATGCGACCTCACTTATGACTATATCAAAATCAATGCAGATTACCGTTCTTAATATAAGAGCCCTGTAGAATGGTGTTCGAACGGTGTTTCGTAGCCATTCACACAGGCGCTTTGCCCGCAAAGCGGGCAACAGCCCGTTTCCCGTGGCCAGAGGGGAGGAGCGCGAGGAGGGGAAACGGTCTTTGGAACTCTGAGTGCTTCCCCTCCTCGCAAAGTTACACAGCTTACAAGCTGGAATTGATTCGGAACTTAGTTCACAGCTCCTTCAGCAAGAGAACACTAAAACCAATTAAAGAAAAAAGTACAACATACACAAAAACCTTTTTCAAACCATATCATTTTTCAAAAAAGGAGATACCACTATGGTGAATCAGAAATATCTTGACAAGGCGGAGGTTCTCATTGAGGCCCTTCCATACATCCAGCGGTTTAACCGCAAGATTGTAGTTATCAAGTACGGCGGAAGCGCAATGCTTGATGAAGAGCTGAAGCGCAACGTCATCAAGGACGCAGTTCTTCTGAAGCTGGTCGGCTTTAAACCAATCATCGTTCACGGCGGCGGCAAGGAAATCAGCCGCTGGGTTGGTAAAGTCGGTATGGAGCCACGTTTTATAAACGGTCTCCGCGTAACAGACAAAGATACCATGGAGATCGCAGAGATGGTTCTTGCAAAAGTAAACAAAGAACTGGTAACTCTGGTAGAATCTCTCGGTGTACAGGCAGTTGGTGTCAGCGGTAAGGACGGCGGCCTTCTGCAGTGCAGAAAGAAACTTTCCAAAGGCGAAGATATCGGTTACGTAGGCGAGGTAACAAAAGTTAATCCGAAGATCCTTCAGGATCTTCTGGAGAGAGACTTCCTTCCTATTGTATTTCCAATCGGCTTTGATGAGAATTTTGACACATACAATATCAATGCAGACGATGCAGCCTGCGCCATTGCAGAAGCTGTCAATGCAGAGAAACTTGCTTTCCTTTCAGATATCGAAGGTGTTTACAGAGATGCAGAAGATCCATCAACTCTGATCTCCGAGCTTCGCGTAGACGAGGCGCAGCAGTTGATCACAGATGGACATGTAGGCGGCGGTATGATCCCGAAACTGAAAAACTGCATTGATGCAATTGAGAACGGTGTAAACAGAGTCCATATCCTTGACGGAAGGATCCCGCACAGCTTGCTGCTTGAGATCTTTACAAACAAAGGTATCGGTACTGCAATTTTAAAAGATGACGGGGAGAAATATTACAATGAACATGCATGATCAGATGGAAGAATCCGAAGTTAGTATTCTTCATACATATAACCGTTTTCCGGTAGTATTTGAAAAAGGTGAGGGCTGTCACCTTTATGATTCTGAAGGAAAAGAATATCTGGATTTTGCAGCAGGTATTGCTGTAAATGCTCTTGGATATCACTATCCTGGATATGATGAAGCTCTTAAAAGCCAGATCGACAAACTGACACATATTTCCAATCTGTACTACAATGAGCCGATCATTGATGCAGGTGCGAAGCTTGTACAGGCCAGTCATATGGAGAAGGCTTTTTTCACAAACTCGGGTACAGAGGCAATCGAAGGTGCCCTGAAAGCTGCCAAGAAATATGCTTATGCAAGAGATGGACATGCAGATCATGAGATCATTGCCATGAACCATTCTTTCCATGGCCGCAGCATCGGTGCTCTTTCTGTAACAGGAACTGCACATTACAGAGAGCCGTTTGAGCCTCTGATGGGTGGTGTGAAATTTGCAGATTTCAATGACCTTGAAAGCGTAAAAGCCCAGGTGACAGATAAGACTTGTGCGATCATCGCAGAGACAGTACAGGGCGAGGGTGGTATTTATCCGGCTACAAAAGAATTCCTGGAAGGTCTTCGCAAGCTCTGTGATGAGAAGGATATCATCCTGATCCTGGACGAGATCCAGTGCGGTATGGGACGTACCGGACATTATTTTGCATGGCAGGCATACGGCGTACAGCCGGATATCATGACCTGTGCAAAAGCTCTCGGCTGCGGTGTTCCGGTAGGTGCTTTTGTCCTCAATAAAAAAGCGGCAGCATCATCCCTGGAACCGGGCGATCATGGAACTACATACGGTGGAAACCCATTCGTATGTGCAGCGGTCAGCAAAGTATTCGATATCTTTGAGAAAGACCAGATCCTTTCCCATGTACAGGGATTAACTCCGTATCTGGAGAAAAAACTTGATGAACTTGTTGAGAAATATGATTGTGCAGAAGCCAGAAGAGGAAGCGGTTTCATGCAGGGAATCGTGATCAAGGGACGTCCGGTGGGCGATGTGGTAAAGAAAGCCCTTGCAAAAGGTCTTCTTGTGATCTCAGCAGGAAGCGATGTACTCCGTCTTGTACCTCCGCTTGTCATCACAAAAGATGACATCGACAAGATGGCTGATATCCTTGCAGAGTGCATGGAATAAGTATAAACAGAAAAAGTTCTGAAATTGCTGTATAAAAAGCAGACAGAGGAACAACAAACCTGAAAACAAAGCAGCAGTATTTTTTCATGAGAAAAGTAAAATTTCGAATGTAAGATACTGCTGTTTTTATGTTGCCGGGAAATAGTTAAGCTTACCAATATATATAAAAATATATAATAGATATATCATATAATACCAAAAAATCTGATTATGGGTTGAAAAATAAACAAAACCGGGAAGCACCTACCAACAAAATGCACAAAAAAACGAGTGATTCTGAGCTTAAATTGCACATCCACACAGTTGATTTTGATACCCCATATGTTATAATTTCTCTGGTTAAAAAATTTATGTGAGGGGTGAAAATTTTGAAAAAATTATTAACCGTCATATGTACTTTTCTGACAGTATTTCTGGCATGTCCTGTGGGTGTATGGGCAGCAGGAAACAGTGAGAAAACAGCAGCTGTGCCGCTGTGGCTTTGTATTCCTTTTGCAGGTCTTCTTCTGTGCGTTGCAGTGATGCCTCTGGTAAAAGGTGAGTGGTGGGAGTCACATCAGCCGATTGTGGTTGCATTTTGGATCATTCTTATGATCATTCCGTTTGCAGTTGTTTACGGTGCCGGAAAAACTGCAGAAACAGTACTTGAGTGCGTGATCAATGATTACCTTACATTTATTATCCTGTTATTCGGATTGTTCTGTGTATCCGGTAACATTACGGTTGAAGGCGATTTTGCGGGTTCGCCAAGAGTAAATGTAGGTCTGCTGGCACTGGGAACTTTGCTTTCTAGCTGTATCGGAACTACCGGAGCCAGTATGCTGATGGTCCGTCCTGTTATTAAGATGAATTCCTGGAGAAAGAGAAAGGGTCATATCATGATCTTCTTTATCTTCATGGTATCCAACATGGGAGGCTGCCTGACTCCGATCGGTGATCCGCCACTTCTTATGGGATTTATGCGAGGCGTTCCGTTTTTCTGGAGCCTGCATCTTTTCCCGGTACTGATCTTTAATATGGTGATCCTTCTGTTTGTGTTCTATCATCTGGATATGCGTTCTTATAAGAGAGATATTGCAGACGGACGTAAACCGGACATCAGCAAGCCTGGTACAGAGTTTAAGATCGAAGGTCTTCACAACATTATTTTTCTTGTGATGATCGTTGTGGGTGTTATCTTAAGTGGTATGCTTCCAGGTATGCCGGCATTTCAGGATGCAGCCGGAAATGTAAAAGGAATCCATATTTTTGGTGAGGTTACTTTAAGTTATCCGTCGATCATCGAGATTATTTTGATCCTTGCAGCTGCGTTTTTGTCCTTTAAGACAACAGACAAAAAGATCCGTGTGCGGAACCATTTTACCTGGGGTGCGATCCAGGAGGTTGCGGTACTTTTTATCGGAATCTTTATTACCATGCAGCCGGCTCTGATGCTTCTGAAAGCAGTTGGACCGAACCTTGGAATCACCGAGCCTTATCAGATGTTCTGGGCTACAGGAGCACTGTCCAGTTTCCTGGACAATACACCAACCTATCTTGTATTCCTGACAACTGCAGGAACTCTTGGATTTACAAATGGAATTGCCACAACGCTGGGAACAGTTCCTGTGAAGCTTCTTTCCGCGATCTCCTGCGGCGCCGTATTTATGGGAGCTAATACATATATCGGTAATGCACCGAACTTTATGGTCAAGACACTTTCTGACGAAAATGGTATCAACATGCCTTCCTTCTTCGGATACATGGGCTGGTCCATTTGTTTCCTGGTACCGGTGTTTATCATCGATATGCTGGTATTCTTTTTATAAGGGAGGAGGATCAATATGCAGGAAAACAACATTCGAGAGAAATGCAGAGAGCTTGCCACCAGGCTTTACGAGCTGGACGGCGAGGTTTATGAAAGCGTAGGATCTTCCCTTGGACGTACCTTTACCGGTGACAGAGAGAGTACCATCCGGAATTTAAGTGCCCTGATGTACACGAAACCGGATGGACATCTTCTTCGAAGCGAGATGGCGCTGATCAGCAACATGGCCAGAACCATCAAGGATAAAGAGGAAAAAAGCCGTCTGATGAAGAAGTATGACGAGATCTTTCAGGAGATCCTTACACTTCCGGAAACTTTTGTTGCTACGGATATCATGGATAAGGAACGTGTGGCGCTGAACCATATGATCAAGCGGAGAGAGAAGATCTCCGAGAATGACCATCTTGTTATCTGCATCAGCCGTACACAGGGAAGTGCAGGTAATGATATCGGATTCGGACTGGCAGATAAGCTTCGCGTCAATTACTATGATGTTGAGATCTTTGACCAGGTTTTAAGAAGGCTTGAAGCAGAAAAAGGCGCAGTCAATGATGCGGAATATTTTGCGGACTTCAATAAATATGAGAAGAAGCACAGGTTTGATCCTAAGGGATGGCTCCGGGAATTTAACAGATATCATGGCCTTCCGAAACAGGATGCAGTATTTTTCAATATGAGTGATCTGATCTGTGATCTGGCTTCCAGAGAGGACTGCATCATTATGGGACGATGCGCAGATGCAATCCTGAAAAATAATCACATTCCGCACATCAGTCTGTTTATCACAGCACCTTTTGCCATCCGTGTGCAGCATGTCATGGATGTGAGAAAGATGGATATAAAACAGGCAACGCGATTCTTAAAGAAGATGGATAACCAGCACAGAAAATACTACAATTTCTATGGCGGTGCGCACTGGGGAAAACCGGATAATTATGACTTGTGTATCAACAGTGCAAGTTATGGAATCAATGAAACAGAGAACCTGATCCTGAAACTTCTGGATGATCAGATACATTAAAATCAGACAGCGTCCGGCTGGATTTTTCAAAGGCATGTCGTAAAAGAATTGAAAATAATGCTAACAGAGCTCCTGCAAAATGTCACCTGTCCGTAAGGCAGAGACATTTTTGCAGGAGCTTTTTATATATTTTTTATAAAAAATTAATTTTGATTAACTTTTTTCATTTTAGGGATTGACATTTAAAAAAACTTAGTATAAACTAACCTTTGAGTTAGAATTAACTAATTAGATGAAGTTAATTAATAGGAAGAAACGGAGGGACTTCTATGCAGCCGATTTTATTTTTACAGTCAGGTGATACCGGCACGATCAAACGTATTTCCGGAGCAGAGGATACAAGAAGATTTCTTGCAGGACTTGGATTCGTGGAGAATGCAGAAGTAACAGTCGTTTCCCAGTTTGACGGTAACCTGATCGTGAACATCAAGGATTCCAGAGTGGCAGTCAATAAGGAAATGGCGAGACACATTATGGTGTAATCGCACTGTATCTCGTAATCCGGTAATGAATTTGCCCAAGACTGTACAGGAATACAGTTGAGGATAGATTACGAACGGATCTGTAAACAGCAGAGTACGTTCAATGACAAATGAACAGCAGACAGACCTGAGAGGCCTGTTTTACTGTGACTGCTCCGCAAGATGGGCAGCTTTCAGGATCTTTGGAGGCTGATGCAGCCGAGGATCAGTAATGGATTTGGAATATAAACAGGGAGGAAAAGAGAAATGACTTTACGTGATGCAGCAGTAGGTTCTACAGTAGTTGTGTCCAAAATCACCGGTGACCCGGCTTACAAGCGCCGTATCATGGACATGGGAATCACAAAAGGCAGCGAGGTTTATATCCGCAAGGTAGCTCCTCTTGGAGATCCGGTTGAGATCACCATCAGAGGTTATGAGCTTTCCCTGCGTAAGCATGACGCAGCATGTGTGGAAGTAAAGCAGAAATAAACTTCGAAAAATGACAGAGCGGCAGGCTCTGATCTGAACAAAAAGGAGGATGCAAAATGTCTGTAACAATAGCTCTTGCCGGAAACCCGAACTGTGGTAAGACTACAATGTTCAATGCTCTTACAGGTGCTAACCAGTACGTTGGTAACTGGCCAGGCGTTACTGTAGAAAAAAAAGAAGGCAAACTGAAAAACCAGAAGGATGTAACAGTAACAGACCTTCCGGGTATCTATTCACTTTCCCCGTATACACTTGAGGAGGTTGTCAGCCGTGATTACCTTCTGAAAGAAAAACCGGATGTGATCATCGATCTTGTTGATGCAACAAACATCGAGAGAAACCTGTACCTTGCCACACAGCTTCTTGAGATTGGTATCCCGGTTGTTATCGCACTTAACATGGTGGATCTTCTTAAGAAGAACAACATCAACATCAATGTAAAAGGCTTAAGCTCCGCGCTTGGATGCCCGATCGTTGAGACATCTGCTCTTAAGGGAACAGGCCTTAAGGAGGTTGTTGATGAGGCGATCAAATGTGCTAACCAGCACAGAGTACCATCCAAACAGATGGAGTTCCCGAAAGCAGTTGAGAAAGCTGTAAACGAGATCGAGGGATTCGTTCCTGAGACGATTTCACAGGAGAACAGAAGATGGTATGCAGTTAAGCTTCTTGAGAGAGACAGCAAGGTAAAAGAAGGACTGAGCCTTCCGGCTTCTGCACAGTCTAGGATCGAAGAGATCGCTTCCAATCTTGAGAAAGCAGAGGATGATGATACAGAGAGTATCGTAACTGACGGAAGATATCAGTATATCCAGAAGGTTGTTTCCGCAAACGTTAAGAGAAGCGGAAATAAGATGACAGTTTCCGATAAGATCGACCGTATCGTAACAAACCGTGTTCTTGGTCTTCCGATCTTTATCCTTACCATGTTCATCGTTTATTATGTATCTGTAACAACAGTTGGTACTATGGTAACAGACTGGACAAACGACAGCTTTGTTGGAAGTATTCAGGGTATCGTATCGGATGGGCTTGGTAATGCTGGCGTTGCTGACTGGCTGGTAAGCCTTGTATCTGATGGTATCATCGGTGGTCTTGGTGCAGTGCTTGGATTCGTTCCGCAGATGGCGATTCTGTTCCTGTTCCTTTCCATCCTTGAGGACTGCGGTTACATGGTTCGTATCGCATTCGTCATGGACCGTGTATTCCGTCATTTCGGACTTTCCGGAAAGAGCTTTATTCCGCTCCTTATCTCTTCCGGCTGTGGAATCCCTGGAATCATGGCTTCCAAAACGATCGAGGCTGATAATGACCGTCGTCTGACAATTATGACAGCAACATTTATTCCCTGCGGTGCAAAACTTCCTGTTATCGCTCTTATGGGTGGTATCATGACAGCTTATGCAACCGGTGACTATGTAGCTGCTGGTTTCATCACACCACTGATGTACTTCATCGGTGTTGTAGCAGTTCTTGTATCTGCTATCATCCTGAAGAAAACAAAACCGTTCTCCGGTAAACCTGCTCCGTTTGTAATGGAGCTTCCGCAGTACCATATTCCGTCTGTAAAGACAGTTCTGCTTCACGTTTGGGAGAGACTGAAAGGCTTCATCATCAAAGCCGGTACAATTCTTTTCCTTGCAACAGTTATCATGTGGATCCTTTCCAGTATCGGAAATACAGGAAGCGGAATCGGATTTGTTGAGGACAGCAACGACAGTATCATGGCTATCCTTGGCGGTATCCTTGCTCCGATCTTTGCTCCTCTTGGATTTGGCAAATGGCAGCCGGTTGCAGCATCCATCTCCGGATTCTCCGCAAAAGAGTCCATCGTCAGTACAATGGGTGTTCTTGCAAACGTAGCTGGTGATGATGCAGAAGATACCATGATTGTTGGTGCAGCGATCAAAGCATGGTTCCCGACAGCAGTAGCAGCATTTTCTTTCCTGCTGTTCAACCTGCTTGATTCTCCGTGCCTTGCAGCTATTTCCACAATGGCACATGAGATGCAGTCCAGAAAATGGTTCTGGTTTGCAATTCTCTTCCAGAACATTTTTGCTTATGTTGTAACACTTTGCGTATATCAGATCGGCCTGGTTGTTACAGGCGCCGGTTCCTTTGGAATCGGAACGATCGTAGCTCTGATCTTTGTAGCAATCATTCTCTTCCTTCTGTTCAGACCAGATCCGTACAAGAACCAGAACGATGTTACAAGAAGATCAGTTCAGGCAACAGAGTAATTGATAACCGGTCATACAGCAAAGATCCGGTACATATGATAGCTTTGAAATGATACTG
Source organism: Blautia sp. HA8986 (assembly GCF_056504635.1). Lineage (NCBI taxonomy): Bacteria > Bacillati > Bacillota > Clostridia > Lachnospirales > Lachnospiraceae > Blautia > Blautia sp. HA8986. The sequence goes on along the minus strand of NZ_JBWLUQ010000001.1, from coordinate 1,863,114 downwards.
TGAAAACAGATGAATGATAAGAACATAGGAGGCCGGGTATATAAATACCTGGCTTTCTGTGTTATAATGAACCTGAAGAAACATGAAATTTTTTATAAAAGGATTCATCAGAAGCTGGCAGCGGCTCATAGGCTGCACAGCAAAAGAAAGGGTGACAGATATGAGTATGATAGCGGATATTATTGTACTGGCACTGGTGATCGCATATGGCGTATTTGTGATCAGTTATCTCTATTCAAGAAAGAAACAGGGGCTCAGCTGTGTCGGCTGTGCAGGTAATACACGTACAGGCGGCTGTGGCGGCGGCTGCTCCGGCCATTGTTCCGGCTGCTCCGGATGCAGCACAATGAAGAAGTAACCAGGAGGTAGAAAGATCATGGCAAATGCAATTGTCATTATCATTGTTGTTATTATTATGTTGTTTGCCGGAAAGGGTGCATATAAACATCTGAAGGGCGAAGGTACCTGCTGCGGAGGCGGCAGCAAGCCGGAAATCCCGAAGAAGAAACTGGATGGAACCAAGCTTGGTGAGAAAACCATGAAGATCACAGGAATGCACTGTGAAAACTGTGTGGCCAGCGTCACAAGAGCTATCAACCGTATTGACGGTGCGGCAGCAAAAGTAAGCCTAAAAAAGGGTGAGGCAGTGGTTTCCTACGACAGAGAGATCTCCAACGAGGAGCTGAAAAAGGTCGTTGAGGATCGGGGATATCACGTAGTTTCTATTCAGTAAAGATATACAGGAAATATAAGTTTGCCGGAGTTTCTTATCTGGCAGATCAGAGAAAGAACCTCTCGTCGAAATGCTTAAAAATATTTCGGCAAGAGGTCTTTTTTGTATGAAAAGTCAGAGTTACAATTGACTCACTAATAAACGATATTGTATAATAAAAACAGAAAAATTCAGACGGAATGAAAAAAATTCTTTCTATCCGGATGATGTGTGATGAAAACAGAATACAGCAGGAAACATACTTTGACGGCAAGGAATATCCGAGCGGTAATCGTTGTTCATCTGGCACAGTTTAACCGAATCAACTGCTATGCAGCTATTCGGCGCAGAGCTGCATAGCAAATGCGGATGATTTTATCCGTTTGGCTATGCTTTGTGAGTGGAATACGGGACTCTTTCACCTTGTGCGTGGAAGAGCTTTTTTTATGAAAAAATTTGTGGGAGCGGAAGTATTCTGTAAGGGAGGATTATATGCTGAAGATAGCAATATACGGAAAAGGCGGCATCGGAAAGTCCACAGTGACTTCCAACCTGGCGGCAGCTTTTGCAGCCATGGGAAAAAGAGTGATACAGATAGGGTGTGATCCAAAGGCAGATTCTACTATCAATCTGCTGGGCGGGGAACCACTGCGGCCGGTGATGAATTACATGAGGGAAGAAGATGAGGAGCCGGAGAGACTGGAAGATATTTCAAAAGAGGGCTTTGGCGGTGTTCTCTGTATTGAGACGGGTGGGCCGACACCTGGGCTTGGATGTGCAGGAAGAGGAATTATCGCAACTTTTCAGCTACTGGAAGATCTGAAGCTTTTTGAGACCTGGAAGCCGGATGTTGTACTTTATGATGTGCTTGGTGACGTGGTGTGTGGCGGTTTTGCAGCACCGATCCGGGAGGGATATGCAGAAAAAGTCCTGATCGTTACATCGGGCGAGAAGATGGCACTTTATGCGGCCAATAACATTTCCAGTGCTGTGAGGAATTTTGAGGACCGCAGCTATGCAAGAATCTTCGGAATCGTGCTGAACCACAGGAATGTGGAAAATGAGACTGAGAAAGTGCAGGCTTTTGCAGAGAAAAGTAATATTCCTATTGTCGGTGAGATTCCAAGAAGCGACGAGATCATCCGCTGGGAGGATCAGGGAAAGACCGTGATTGAGGGAGATGGGAGTTCTGAGATCAGTGAGAAATTTTTTGCGCTGGCGCGAAAGCTGCTAGAAAGTGATGGTGAAGCTGCAGAAGAAAATGCAGTAGAGAAAGTCATTGCTGTTTCAGAAACAGATTCAGATAAAAAGGAGGGCGTATGAAAAAGGAAGCATATTTTGCAACAGTGGAAGACCTGGCCCGGGGCGGACTGGAAGCGATTCCGTCTCAGATGATCTCCGGGAAACATCTGATCTACAGTTCTCCGGCAACTTTGGCATTTAATTCGCCAGGTGCAGAAGGATTCGGCGTGAAGCGTGCAGGGCTTGCAGTGCCGGACTCTATTATGCTCATTGTGGCACCAGGATGCTGTGGCAGAAATACATCGCTTATCAGTTCCATGCCGGAATACAATGACAGATTTTTTTACCTGATGATGGATGAGACGGATATTGTTACTGGCCGTCATCTGAAGAAAATCCCAAAGGCAGTAAAGGAGATCTGCGACTGTTGTGAGAAAAAGCCTTCTGTTGTGATGATCTGCATCACTTGCGTGGATGCACTTCTTGGAACTGATATGGAGCGTGTCTGCCGAAAAGCAGAGGAGAAGGTAGATATTCCGGTGCGGCCATGCTACATGTACGCGCTGACCCGTGAAGGCAGAAAGCCGCCGATGGTCCATGTGCGGCAGTCTCTGTATTCTCTTCTGGAACCGCAGAAGAAAAAAGGAAATGTGGTCAATCTTCTTGGATTTTTTTCTCCGCTTGTGGATGACTGTGAGCTTTACGAGCTTTTGCATCAGGCCGGGGTGAAGACTGTTCATGAGATTTCCAGATGCAGGGATTACGAAGAGTATCAGACGATGTCCCAGGCTAATTTTAACCTGGTGCTGCATCCGGAAGCCAGGTTTGCAGCGGAGGATTTTCATGACCGGCTGAAGATTCCGTTTATTGAGCTTCGAAGACTTTATCAGATGGATAAGATCGAGAATCAGTACCGTGCACTTGGGCAGGTTCTTGGAGTTGATTTTGACCAGAAAAAGTATAAGGCAGAAGCACTGGAAGCAGTGGAACAGTTCCGGGAAGACTGTCCGGATGCGGTTTTTGCAGTTGGGGAGTGCATGAACGGAGATCCGTTTGAGCTGGGGCTTGCACTGGTGAGATATGGATTTAAAGTGCCGGAGATTTACGGAACCATTACTGCTGAGAATTTTGTATACATACGGAATCTGGCAAAATTGAGCCCGAACACCAGAGTTTTTTCCAATATGGAGCCTACCATGCTGTATTACGATCCGGTTTCAAGTGGCGTGAATATTACAATAGGAAAGGATGCCGGCTATTATCATCAGGATCAGCCAAATGCAGTGTGGAACCAGGATCGTCAGCCATACGGCTACGCAGGCGTGCGAAGGCTGTTTGAGACGCTGACAGCAACGGTGAAGGGGGAAAAAGAATGAGAGGACTTCGAAAATATCTGACACCTTTCGCACCGGATCAGTCGGGCGCAGTGTCAGTTTTGTATGAACTTGGCGGGATCATCGTGATCTGTGATGCGGGAGGATGCACAGGAAATGTATGCGGTTTTGATGAGCCAAGGTGGTTTGAACGGAAAAGCGCGGTGTTCAGTGCAGGACTTCGGGATATGGATGCCATCCTGGGGCGTGATGACAGGCTGGTGGACAAGCTTGTGGACGCGGCAGAGAAAGTAGAAGCAGGTTTTGCAGCGATTATCGGAACACCGGTGCCGGCAGTGATCGGAACGGATTATCAGGCATTGAAGCGTATGTGCGAGAAAAAGACAGAACTACCTGTTCTGACTGTAGATACGGACGGAATGGAGCTTTATGATGTGGGCGAACGGAAGGCTTATGTGGAGCTTTTTAAGGGGTTTGCAAAAGAAAAGCTGCCTGTGGAGCCTGGAAGGATCGGGATTCTGGGAATGACACCTCAGGATGTCAGTGATCTTGGCGCATCAGATAAGATCCAAGAGAAATTCCGTGCGCAGGGGCTGACGGCAGTTTGCTATGGAATGGGTGATGGCCTGGACGAGGTAAAAAAAGCTTCTTCCGTGGAGAAGAATATTGTAGTTTCTCAGGCAGCTTTGGAATGTGCGAAGTACCTTAAAAAAACCTTTGGAACTCCTTATGAAGCTGGTTATCCTCTTGCGGACGAGCTGGTGCCAGATATGGATTATGCAGGGAAAAAAGTCCTTGTAGTGCATCAGCAGGTGATCGCGGATTCTATAAGAGCGGAGATCAGGAAGCGTGGCGAAGGGGCAGCAGTTACTGTGGCCAGCTGGTTTTCCATGGAAAAGGATCTTCTTGAGGAAGGGGATGTATCTCTGAGAGATGAGGAAGACTATATCGAACTGGCAGAGAGTAATGGATTTGATGTGATTTTTGCAGATCCGTGCATGAAGCGTATGACACCGGGATTTGACGGAGAATTTGTGGATGCGGTGCATTTCGCAGTGTCGGGGAAGTGCCGGTAAATAACAGGGAACGGAGAAATATATGGAGCGTGAAATTACAAAAATGATCCGTGTTTACGGGATCGTCCAGGGAGTGGGATTTCGCCCTACTGTGAGCAGACATGCCATGGCAAGGGGAATTCGGGGAAGCGTTTCCAACAAGGGACCTTATGTGGAGATTTTTGCCCAGGGAAAAGAGGGGGACGTAGATGGTTTTATTTCGGATATCGAGGAGAAACCGCCGAAGCGTGCGGCAATCCTGAAGCTTCTTGTGGAGCCTGTGGAGGACGCGCCGGAGTTTGGACAGTTTGATATTATTGAAAGCGAGAAAACGAAAGGCGAGATTTTTGTCTCTCCGGATATTGCGATCTGTGATGAGTGTAAAGAGGAGATGTTCGATCCGAAGAACCGGAGGTATCTGCATCCTTTTATCAACTGTACCTGCTGCGGGCCGAGGCTGACGATCCTGGATTCCCTTCCTTATGACAGGGAGCGGACAAGCATGAAAGAATTTCCCATGTGTCCGTCCTGTGCAGACGAGTATAATGATCCGGACACCAGACGTTATGATGCACAGCCTGTCTGCTGTAACGACTGCGGCCCGGAGGTGTATCTGATCGGAAAAAAAGAGCGGGGGCGGGAAGCAATTACTGAGACAAGGCGCGTGATCGCTTCCGGCGGAATCGCAGCGATCAAAGGAATCGGCGGTTTTCATCTCTGCTGTGATGCCACAAGTCAGGAAGCAGTAGAAAGACTGCGAAAACTGAAACGCCGGCCAATGAAACCATTTGCGGTTATGGCACAGGATCTTGAGACAGTGAAAGCCATCTGCGAAGTCAGTGAAGAACAGGAGAAGATACTTACAGGGCATCAGAAACCGATCCTGCTGCTGGATAAGACAGGAAAAGTGGATGGGACAGGGTATGACAAACATCCGGAACTCTGTGAGAGTATCGCTCCCGGAAATCCGAAGGTTGGTGTAATGCTTCCGTATGCACCGGTTCAGCTTTTACTTTTTCATTATGATGATGGAATCCAGATGCCGGAACTTCTGGTTATGACAAGCGGTAATACATCCGGTGCACCGATCTGCCGGGATGATGAGGAAGCGGTGGAAGAGCTTTCACACTTATGTGACGGCATTCTTTCTCATGACAGGAAGATCCGCATCCGGGCAGACGATTCGGTGATGGATTTTTATAAGGGGAAGCCGTATATGATCCGCCGCTCCCGTGGCTATGCACCGCTTCCGTTTATGGTTTCCACACCATGGAGCGGACAGGTGATCGCAGCAGGTGGAGAGCTTAAGAATACTTTCTGCATTGGTGTGGACAACCGCTTTTATCCATCCCCATATGTGGGGGATCTGGAAGATATTCGTACTGTAAAAGCTCTGAAAGAAACGATGGGAAGGCTGGAAACTCTTCTGGAAGTTCAGCCTGAGGTGGTTGTCTGTGATCTTCATCCGAAATATAATTCTGCAGTAGTGGCAGAGGAAATAGGGCTTCCTGTTCTGAAAGTGCAGCACCATTACGCGCACATTTTATCCTGTATGTCTGAGAATGACTGTGAGGAAAAAGTGATAGGTGTTTCCTTTGACGGAACAGGATATGGAACGGACGGAACCATCTGGGGTGGAGAGATCCTGCTGGCAGATTATCAGGGATTTACCCGTCTTGGAAGCATACGGCCTTTTATCCAGGTTGGGGGTGATGTTTCAGCAAAAGAAGGCTGGAGGATTGCTGTTTCCCTGATCTGGCAGAATACAGGAAATCTGGCAGAAACTTTATCCACTGTTCAAAAACTCGGACTTTGCACAGAACAGGAATGTAGGGTACTGGTGACAATGGCGCAGCGAAAGATCAATGCAGTGACATCCACCAGTGCAGGAAGACTTTTTGACGGAGTCAGCGCGATCCTGGGAATCCGGAAAGCTTCTACCTTTGAGGGGGAGGCATCCATGGCATTGGAATTTGCGGCTGAAGAGTGGAGAAAAAGTCCGCAGAGGAATCCGGAAACGGATAATCTGGCAGCCCCCGGCAATTTAGCAGATCTCGCAAAGAATAGTGAGGATGCCCCGGAGGATCTGAGGAAATTTATTTTAAATACTGGTGAAATCGTTCGCCATCTGACAGAAAACAGACTTGCAGGAGAGGATCCGCGGAAACTTGCGTATGAATTCCACGCAGAGCTGGCAGAGCAGATCATTGCAGCCTGTGAGGAAGCAAAGCGGCAGACAGGAATCCGTAAAGCAGCATTGAGCGGTGGTGTTTTCCAGAACAGATTGCTTCTGGAACTGGTGGACGAAGGCCTTCAGAAAAAAGGCTTCCAGGTTCTGAAGCATAGCCTGATTCCGTCAAATGATGGAGGAATCGCACTGGGACAGGCTGCGTATGGGATGGCATATCTGAACAGAAATATACGATAGGAGGCACAAATATGTGTGTAGGATTATCAGCAAAAGTAGTAAAGATCAGTGACGGCACTGCCGTTGTAGATGCAGGAGGCGCGAAGCGAGAAGTCTCCGCGCAGCTTCTGGGAGATCTGGAGCCTGGTGATTATGTAATGGTTCATGCTGGTGTGGCCATTGCAAAGATCACAGATGATGACGAAGATGAAACAGACCAGCTGATGGAGGAACTGCTGTAATGGAAGAAAAGAAAAAAACAGCGCGAGAGATCATAGAAGGTTATCAGGGGCCGCCTGTGCGGATCATGGAAGTCTGCGGAACCCATACACATGAGATATTCCGTCTGGGAATCCGTAAGCTTCTTCCACCCCAGGTGGAACTGATCTCCGGACCAGGATGTCCGGTGTGCGTGACTCCGGTAGGATTTATTGATGAGGCTGTATATCTTGCTCTGGAGAAAAAGGCAACGATCTGTACATTTGGAGATCTTGTCCGCGTACCGGGGACAAAAAAGAGCCTTGCAGATGCCAGGGCAGAAGGTGCAAAGATCCGTATTGTCTATTCCCCTGCTGATGCGGAAAAATATGCAGCAGAGCACCCGGAGGAACAGGTGGTATTTCTTTCCGTGGGCTTTGAGACCACCACACCGGCAGGATGCCTTTCAGTAAAAAAAGCGAAGGAAGACGGTATTTCCAATTATTCCCTTCTTGTGGCAAACAAAACCATGCCTCAGGCATACCAGGCGTTAAAAGGAAGTGCAGATGTATTTCTTTATCCGGGACATGTGAATGCTATCACAGGAACAAAACTCTGTGAGCAGCTGGCAGAGGACGGAGTCAGTGGTGTGGTGGCAGGTTTTACTGCGAAAGAACTGTTAACTGCACTGGCTGTTGCATTGGTACGTTTTCAGGAGGGGAAGCCGTTCTTTGTGAACTGTTATCCCCGTGTGGTGAAAGAAGAAGGAAGTCCGGAGGCACAGAAGCTGATGGAAGAGCTGATGGAACCCTGCGATTCCGAATGGAGGGGGCTTGGCGTGATCCCAGGCTCAGGACTTGTATTAAAAAAAGAATGGGAAAATTTTGACGCGAGAAAAAAATATGCAGTGCCGCCGATCCAGGGCAAACCGAATCCGGCCTGCCGCTGCGGCGATGTGCTCCAGGGAAAATGTAAGCCATCCGATTGTAAAGTATTTGGAAAAGTCTGTACCCCGCAGCATCCGGTAGGAGCATGTATGGTGTCAAATGAGGGAGCATGTTCTGCGTATTTTATGTATGGAAATTAATATCATAGAAAGAAGATGACAATTATGGACAATAAAACAGTAACCATGGCTCACGGTGCCGGAGGCCGCCAGACCTCGGAACTGATCGATGAAGTATTTAAAGCACATTTTGCAAACCCGGATCTCACTGCAGATGATGCGGCAGTTCTTGTTCCGCCGACCGGAAAAATGGCTGTGTCAACAGACGGATTTATTGTATCGCCGGCATTTTTTCCAGGGGGAAATATCGGTAAACTTTCTATCTGCGGAACTGTCAATGATCTTGCATGTATGGGAGCGAAGCCAATGTATCTCACCTGTGCATTCGTGATCGAAGAAGGTTTTCCAATGGAAAAACTGGAGGAGATCGCGTCCGCAATGGAAAAAACAGCAAAAGAAGCAGGCGTCCGGATTGTTTCCGGTGACACGAAAGTTGCGGGAAAAGGACAGGTTGACGGCGTATTTATCACTACCACCGGAATGGGAGAGATCCAGGACGGAGTCCAGGTAGGCGGTGAGCTTGCAAAACCAGGAGATGCCATTATTGTTACCGGCGATGTGGGAAGACACGGTTGTACCATTCTTCTTGCCAGGGAAGATTTTGGAATTGATGCGGATGTGACAAGCGACTGTGCACCACTTTGGGGAACTGTAAAAGAAGTGATGGATGCAACACATGATATCCATGTGATCCGTGATGCAACAAGAGGCGGCGTGGGAACTGTTCTCTATGAGATTGCAGGGCAGAGCAATGTAGGAATCCGCCTGGATGCGGCAGCAGTGCCGGTAGCTCCTGGGGTAAAAGGTGTTTGCGGAATGCTTGGTCTGGAGCCTCTTTATCTTGCATGTGAAGGCCGCATGGTCATCATGGCTCCGAAATCAGAGGCAGAGAAGATCGTGGAAGCACTGCATAAATGTCCGTACTCCAAAGATGCAGCCATAATCGGTGAAGTTACAGATGATCAGCCGGGAAAGGTTGTCATGACTACAGAAATCGGAACCCAGGCACTGCTTCCCCAGCCCGGCGGCGAGCTGCTGCCGAGAATCTGCTGACAGATAAGTTTAGAATATGAAAGGCGGTCAGGAAGAAAGATTCGCCTTTTACAGAGAAAAAATCAGCGATAGAAGCAGAGTACGATAAAATGGATATTAATACAGAATGCCGGAAAGGAGAGCCAGACCTTATGGAGACAAGAGTGGCACTGATTTCGATCATTGTGGAAAACAATGACGTGATCGATGATATCAACCGTTTTCTTCACGAAGCGGGAAAATATATTATCGGGAGAATGGGGATCCCCTATCGGGAAAAAGGTATCAACATTATAAGTATTGCCATTGATGCACCGCAGGATGTGATAAGCTCTTTATCCGGAAAGATCGGACGGCTGAATGGTGTTTCTGCAAAAACAGCATATTCTAATGTGATCACAAAGGCGGAGGACAGAAAATGATCAGAATCGCAGTATATGGAAAGGGCGGCATCGGAAAATCCACAACAGTTTCCAATGTGGCAGTTGCCCTTGCGGAAAAAGGAATGAAAGTGATGCAGATCGGCTGTGATCCAAAGGCGGATTCAACGATCCTGCTCCGCCATGGGAAAGAAGCTTCCACAGTTCTGGATCTTTATAATAAGAAAAGACAGGATCTGAAGCTTGAAGATATGGTGCAGATCGGATATGGCGGTGTGGTATGCGTAGAGGCAGGAGGACCTGCTCCGGGACTTGGCTGCGCTGGCCGCGGGATCATCACAGCTCTGGAAAAACTTCAGGAAACAGGGGCATATGAGACTTATAAACCGGACATTGTTTTTTATGATGTACTGGGAGATGTTGTGTGCGGCGGTTTTTCCATGCCAATGCGAAAGGGGTATGCAGATAAAGTTTTTATCATTACTTCCGGTGAAAATATGGCCATCCATGCAGGCGCGAACATTGCCATGGCAGTGGAAAATTTCCGGAACAGAGGCTACGCTTCCCTTGGCGGTATCATTCTGAACAGACGGAATGTGCCGCGGGAGGAAGAAAAAGTGCAGGAGCTGGCAGAAGATTTTCATACGAAGGTGATAGGAACTCTTTCACGAAGCGAGCTGGTGCAGGAAGCAGAAGTACTGGGAAAAACTCTTCTGGAAGTCTACCCTGACAGTGAGATGGCAGAAGAATATCGGACATTGGCAGAGCAGATCCTGGAAGCATGCAGGGAGGAAGCTCCATGTTAAAAAGAATTGGAATCAGAGCGATTTCGGAGAAAACAGAGGTAACGATAGGAGAGGCTTCTTTTCCGGCACCGTTTCAGGCGGGATTGGAATTTAATTCTCCTGCCCATGGAAACTGGAATATTGTACATACAGGAATGCTGGTTCCGGAGGCACAGCAGATCTATGTCTGCGCGGATAACTGTATGCGAGGTGTTGTGCTGACAGCGGCAGAGATGAATGCGGTGGAGAGGTTTTCTTTTGTGATCGTGGAGGAAAAGGATCTTCTGGGCGGGAATCTGGAGGATATTACCATTGAGGGTGTGACAGATGTGCTGAACCGCCTGCCGAAGAAGCCGAAAGCGGTTCTGCTTTTTACAGTGTGTCTGCATCATTTTCTGGGAAGTGATCTGGACCGGATTTATGGAGAGCTGGAAAGCCGTTTTCCGGAGATCTTTTTTATGAGATGTTTTATGGACCCGATCATGCAGAAAACCGGTCCCACACCAGACCAGAAGTTACGGCGTGCCATGTATGATGCAGTGCCGGAAGCTGAGGCAGACCCTGGATGTGTGACGCTTCTTGGAAGTGATTTTGTGCTGGACGCAGATGCAGATATTAGAAGAATATCAGAGCATAACGGATTTAAGCTTCGCGAGACTGCTGCCTGTGAAACATGGGAAGAGTATCAGAAACTGGGAGAAGGAAGCCTGATCATTGACTGTTACCCGGCAGGAAAATTCGGAGTGCAGCAGCAGGCTGAAAGACTTGGAAGGCCTTTTCTGTATCTGCCGGGAAGCTTTGATTATGAGGAAATACAGTGGCAGGAGGAACAGCTGCTGGAGAAATTGAAAGAATTAAAGGGAGAAATCACAGGTCCGGATATAAAAAAAGAAATCCGGTTCTGCGAGGAAGCACTTTCTCATGCAAAGAAAATTATCGGGGATACACCCATCGCACTGGATTATCTTTTTCATCCAAGACCGCTGGGGCTGGCAAAGCTTCTGCTGACCCATGGATTCAAAGTAGAGTCCATTTATCTGGACAGTATCAGTCCGGAGGAAAAAGACGTATTTTTCTGGCTGAAAGAGAATATTCCGGAATTGAAGCTGATCTCAACGATACGGCCTGAGATGCGTGTGAGAACACGATGCTCTGAAAATAAGATCCTTGCCATTGGACAGAAAGCAGCCTGGTTTACCGGAAGCAGGAATTTTGTAAATATGGTTCAGGGTGGTGGGCTTTATGGCTTTGACGGAATCCGCCGGACTGCTCAGCTGATGATCGAAGCTTTTGAAGCAGAAAAAGATCCGGAAGATCTGATCGTGCGAAAAGGATGGGGGTGCGAAAGCTGCATATGAGACAGGCATATCGAATCATACCAATTTATACAGCAGATGTGTCAGGTGTCTGCTCAGCCTTGTATGAGCTGGGGGGAATGACGGTGATGCATGATCCTTCCGGGTGTAATTCTACCTATAATACACATGATGAGATCCGGTGGTACGATCAGGATAGCCTGATCTTTATTTCGGGGCTGACGGATATTGATGCGATCATGGGAAATGATGAGAAATTTCTTCAGGATATTGAGGACGCAACAGAAGAATTGCAGCCGAGATTTATTGCCCTTGCCAGTTCGCCGATTCCTTTTATGAATGGAACCGATTTTCCGGGACTTGCCAGGGCATTGACAGTGGGGACGGGAATTCCGGCTTTTTCTGTTCCGACCAGTGGAATGCATGATTATGTGTACGGCGCCGGGCTTGCGCTGGCAGAGATTGCGAAACATTTTACAGGAGCAGGAGAAGAGAAGAACAAGGGAGGATCCGAACATTCAATAAAAACTAATGATGAGAAAATCCCTGGTAGTACCGGAAAATCTGTGAAATGTGTGGGAATAAAGTCAGAAATGAACAGACGAAAATTAAATCTTCTGGGTGTAACTCCCCTGGATTTCGGCCCGCAATCCATTGTAGATATCATGAAAAAACGTCTGGAAAACCAGGGCTGGGAGATAATTTCCACCTGGGCCATGGGTGACACGCTGGAAACACTGGCAAAGGCCGGTGAAGCAGATGTGAATCTGGTGGTATCCTCAGTGGGAATTCCTGCGGCTAATGTGCTGAAGGGAAAATTCGGAACTCCTTTTCTGGTGGGGACACCTGTAGATGGATATGTGGAAAAAATATCTGATGCACTTGCGGAGATGGCGGAAAAAGTTACGGGAGAATGCCGGATCAGCGAGGAAATTCCTGATCTTTGGAAAGTAACTCCGGATCAGGTGATCTACATTTCCACAGAATCATCTCAGCCCGACATCACAGTAATCGGTGAGCCAGTCACCATGGGTTCCCTGGCAGCTGCCATAGAGTATAAATATGAAAAAAAAGTTCAGCTCCTCTGTCCCCTGGAGATCACAGAAGGGCTTCTCCGGGAAGGGGATCAGGCTATTCGGGGTGAGGAGTCCATAGAAGAAAGGCTGAAAACTGCAAAGATCATTATAGCAGATCCCCTCTATCGTCCCATCTGCCCGGAAACCGCCAGATTTTATGAGCTCCCGCATATCGCTTTTTCCGGCAGGATCTACCTCAGGAAAATAAAAGAGATGTATGCGCATAATCTCATAAAAACCACATAAACTATAAGAAACCGTAAAGGCGTTGCAGAACATGCAGCGCCTTTTTATAACGGCGGAACTATTGAACGGATGGATATGGAGGGATTTTTTATGTGGGGATTTCTGTCGGCTTTGATTTCCGGGGCTTTGATGAGTATTCAGGGAGTATTTAACACAAATGTAACAAAACAGACCAGTTTGTGGGTATCAACTGGCTGGGTGCAGTTTTCAGCATTTCTGGTGTGTGTTGCTGCCTGGCTTTTTACAGGGCGGGAAAGTATTGGCTCACTGTGGCAGGTGGAGAATAAATACACGCTTCTTGGGGGTGTGATAGGTGCATTTATTACCATAACAGTAATCAGGAGTATGGGAAGCTTAGGCCCTGCCAGGGCAGTTATGCTGATCGTGATCTCTCAGCTGGCTGTTGCGTATCTCATAGAACTGATGGGACTCTTTGGCGTGGAGAAAGCAGATTTTCAGTGGAGAAAACTTTTGGGAATGCTGATCTGCATTGCCGGCGTGGTGATTTTCAAATGGAAATAAAATATTAGTATTGTAATATTTGTAATATTTCGTTAAAATAAGATATGGTTTTGTATGAGTAAGGGGACACTTACCACTGCACAAGCGGAAAGGAGTGCCCACCATATCATGAGAAATAAATTAAATATCAGAAATGTTCAGCTTATTTTTTCAGTGATCATGTTCCTGACCTTTGCAGGACTGACAGGCTGCCGGGACAAGGATTCGGAATTTCTGGAAAAAGAACTGGAGCAGGAAGAGAACAGCCAGGATTCCTCTGAGCAGGAAAGCCGGCAGCAGCCGAAAGCCGATTCACAGAAGAGTTCCGGTACACAGTCAGAGTCCGGAGATGTCCCAGAGACAATCTACGTAGATGTCTGCGGTGCAGTGGCAGAGCCCGGTGTCTATGAGCTTTCATCTGACAGCCGGGTATTTCAGGCCATTGAGAAAGCAGGAGGATATCTCCCGGAGGCAGCAGTCAGCTATCTTAACCGCGCAAGGAGTCTTTCAGATGGACAGCAGATCTATGTGCCGACCCGGGAGGAGGTGGACAGCCGGACGATTCCACCGACTCAGGACGGAACGACTCAGACTGGAACCATTGCTAACAATAATGTCAACGGTACAGGCAGTACTGACAGTACAAAAATCGGTAAGGCATCAGGAGATAATCAGCAGCCGACATCCGACAGCGCAGGAGGTTCTGCCGATTCCAGGATCAATCTGAACACAGCTGATGTATCCCAGCTTACCACTCTCACAGGAGTAGGGGAGTCCAAGGCTCTGGCTATTATCGCTTACAGGGAAGAGAACGGCCCTTTTACTTCCGTCGAGGACATTATGAATGTTCCCGGCATCAAGGAAGGCACCTATGAGAAGATCAAGGATAAAATAGCAATAGAATAAGGAGCGTTAAATGAGCAGGAAAGTATTGGTAGTAGACGACGAGAAACTGATTGTCAAAGGACTCCGCTTCAGTCTGGAGCAGGATGGAATGGAAGTAGACTGCGCTTATGACGGAGAGGAAGCTCTGGAGAAGGCGAAGGCAGGAGAATATGATATTATTCTTCTTGACCTGATGCTGCCCAAGATGGATGGCCTTGAGGTATGTCAGCAGATCCGGGAGTTTTCCAATGTCCCGATCATCATGCTTACCGCAAAAGGAGAAGACATGGATAAGATCCTGGGTCTGGAATACGGAGCAGACGATTATGTGACCAAGCCTTTTAACATTCTGGAAGTAAAAGCCCGCATCAAGGCAATCATCCGCCGGGCAGGAAACAGCCAGGATAAGAAAGAAAAGGCCAAGACAGTTGAAGTTGGCGAGCTGAAGCTGGACTGTGAAGGACGTCGCGTATTCATTGGCGGGAGAGAGATCAATCTGACAGCCAAGGAATTCGATGTTCTGGAACTCCTTGTATTTAATCCGAACAAGGTATACAGCAGAGAGAACCTTCTGAATATCGTGTGGGGATATGAATACCCGGGCGATGTACGTACTGTAGATGTACATATCCGTCGTTTGAGAGAAAAGATCGAGGCCAATCCCAGTGAGCCGAAATATGTACACACCAAATGGGGTGTAGGATATTATTTTCAGGCATAATCCATGAAATTCAGAAAAAGCGGAAAATTCTTTAAAAGTCTTCGCTTTCGTATCATGATAATCCTGATCATACTGGGAATCGTACCAAGTGTCATTGTTACGGAAATGGTGATCGCCAATTATGAAGACCGGGCCATTGCCAACCGTGTGCAGAGTATGGAGAATATCTGTGACATCATGTGCGACCTGCTGATCAAAGAGAATTACCTGAATGACTCCGGCTCGCAGACGGTAAACAGCAAGCTGGAGCTGCTGTCTAATATCTATGGGGGAAGAATTCTCATTGTGGACAGGGATTTCAGAATTATCAAGGATACTTACGGCGTGGATGAAGGAAGGACTCTTGTATCCCAGAAAGTAGTGAATTGTTTTAAGGGAGAAGATGACTACCGTTATGATTCGGCCAGCCAGAAGATCGTTCTGGCAGTCCCGGTAAAAAGCCCGGAAGTGAATCAGGTGCAGGGGGCTATGATGATCATGGCTTCATCCAGTGAAGTAACAGCGACCATACGTGAGCTGGAACAGAAAGGGATCCTGATCATCGGAATCATTGTAGTGCTGGCGATCTTCCTGGGATATATTTTGTCCACAGTGCTTGTGAAACCTTTTGCAAGAGTAACGAAAGCAATCGAAGATCTTACAGATGGTTATCAGAACGAAGAAATCTCAGTTCCGGATTATACAGAGACAGCCCTGATTACGGAGGCATTTAATAAGATGCTTTCCAGAATGAAGATTCTGGATGAATCCAGACAGGAATTTGTATCCAATGTGTCTCATGAGCTGAAGACACCGATGACTTCCATGAAAGTACTTGCAGATTCCCTGGTAGGACAGCAGGGCGTGCCGGAAGAACTTTATCAGGAATTTCTTTCTGATATTACAGAGGAGATCGATCGTGAGAACAAGATCATCACAGACCTTCTCTCCCTTGTAAAAATGGACAAAAAAGCAGCAGACATGAACATTGTCAACATGAATATCAATGAGCTTCTTGAGAATATCCTGAAGCGTCTCCGACCTATTGCAGATCAGAGAAGCATTGCCCTGATACTGGATTCGTTCCGTCCGGTTACAGCTGATGTGGACGAGGTGAAGTTTACGCTCGCTATCAGCAACCTTGTGGAAAACGGAATCAAATACAATGTAGATGAAGGCTGGGTTCGGGTAACGCTGGATGCAGACTACAAGTATTTTTATGTGACAGTAGCAGATTCCGGACTTGGAATTCCGGAGGATTCCATTGAGAGGATCTTTGAGCGCTTTTACCGCGTGGATAAATCCCATTCCAGGGAGATCGGCGGAACTGGTCTTGGCCTTGCCATCACCAGAAGTTCCATTGTCATGCACCATGGAACCATCAAGGTATCAAGCAAAGAAGGCGAAGGAACCACATTCAATGTGAAGATTCCGCTGTCTTATATCTCATCCTAGGAGGTAGCGCATGAAAAAAACGATCTGGATCATCTGTCTGGCTGCTGCGTGCCTTCTCCTGGGAATGGTAGCGTATATAAGCTTCTCAGGTAAAAAAGAGACCGAAGAGCAGCAGTACAGTTTTTACTATATCAACAATGAAGAAACAAAGCTGAAAGAGGAGAAATATGTTCCTGAAAAAGAATCAGCAGAAGTAATGCTCCGTGATTTTTCAGAGAGTCTGAATAATCGTGAGACAAGAGATGATGGAATCTCACTTTTTCCTGACGGTGTGAAGATTTCTTCCTATTCTGTGAATGACGGCGTGCTCCGTCTGGAATTCAATGAAGCCTTCGGTAAGATGTCCCGTACCAGGGAGCTTCTTGTAAAAGCAGGAGTTGTGAAGATATTTGTCCAGGTTCCGGGAGTCGATTCCGTAGAAATCTATGTTGGGAAAAAACCTCTCACAGATACAAAAGGTGACGAAGTCGGAGCTATGAACGGCGATACCTTTGTGGAGTTTTCCGGCTCTGACGGCGATGTATACAGCTATGACACTTTTACTTTGTATTTTACCAATAAAAACGGAGACAAGCTGGTGGAAGAACAGCGAAGTGTCCGGTACAGACGAAATCTTCCGAAAGCGACAGTTGTTCTGGAACAGCTGGCGCGCGGCCCTCTGGAAAAAGGCCATTATCCTACAATCCCGGAGAACTCAGAAGTGCTTTCCCTGACAAGGGCGAACGGCATTTGCTATGTAGATTACAATTCTGTATTTCAGGATTATGCATTGAATGTTTCTGAGGAGATTCCTGTTTATTCGGTGGTAAATACACTGATCGCAGCCACCGGAGTGGATAAAGTGGAGATTTCCATTGAAGGAAACAAAGAAGTAACTTTCGGCAAAAATATGCAGCTTTATAAATTTTATGAATGGAATGACAGTCTTCTTGCCAGCTCAGCGGCAAAGAAGAAAGAGAACTGATCATTCCGACAGCAAAAAAATATAATACGGGAGAAACATATGATAAGACGTCCAATGTGTCTTCTGTGTTTTTTGATGATGCTTTCATTTGGCATTGCGGATCTGGCGGGGATTCCTCTTATCAGGGGGAATCCCCTTCCTGCCAGTGTGCAGTCCTGGATTGAAGTACATCCCGCTTCCGAGATCTGCGGGGAGGTGGAACGGTACGAAAGCACAGAATTCTCCCAGTCTGTTTATCTGAAAAAAACATATCTCATCTATCATTCAAAAAAATTTCCAATTAATAATGTAAGAGTATTTCTGAAAAAAGAAGAAGAGCTGAAGCCTGGGATGCAGATTCTTGTAAAAGGAATCCTGAAAGAAGTGGAAGGCCCAACAAATCCGGGTGGTTTTGACAGCAGTCAGTATTACGCCTGCCGCCATATTTATTATTTTATGAAAAAAGCTGTACTTCTGAAAAAAACATCCACATATTCCGGCTATCATCAGGCAATGCTTATGGTGAAGGAGAAATGCAGACAGATCCTGGAAAATACAGCAGGAAAAGATGCACCTGTTTTTGATGCCATTGTTCTTGGGGAGAAAACAGGCCTGGACCCGGAGATCCGGATGCGTTATCAGCTGGCAGGAATCGTACATATTCTGGCGATCAGCGGACTGCATATCAGTATTCTGGGGATGGGGCTTTATAATCTGCTGAAACGTGCAGGGCTTGGTATCTGGCCAGCAGGGATTTTTTCTCTGGCTGTGATGCTGCAGTATGGGATGATGACAGGGGGAAGTGTGTCTACGATGCGGGCTGTCACCATGTTTCTCATTGCAATGGGAGCCAGGATCACAGGAAGGATCTACGATATGCCAAGCGCAGTGTCTGTCACTGCCATGATGATCCTGGCAGAGTCACCGGCGTATCTGCTGGACAGTGGATTTCTTCTGTCATTTGGGTGTGTTCTGGGAATCTGTGTTGCATCAGAAAGGATTTGCGCTCTCGCAGGAGCAAAGAGAAAGGTTACGAAAGCCTTCTGGGGATCGGTGGCTCTTTGGCTTGTGACGCTTCCTGTGATGCTGAAATTCTTTGGTGAGGTATCACTGGCCGGACTGATATTGAATCTTGCGGTTTTGCCAAGTGTAGGAGTTGTTCTCTCAGGAGGTGTGGCTGCAATGCTTCTTGGCTTTGTCAGTATTCCGGCAGCCAGAGCTGTGATTTTTCCTGCGAAGGGAGTCCTGCTTCTATATGAAAAGCTCTGTGAACTGGCCGGAAGAAGCCGCTGGTGCACCTGGATTGGCGGCGAACCGGAACTCTGGCAGATTTTGGTATATTATATGATATTAATTGCTGTACTGTTTATTGGACAGCATATAAAAGAATCAGATCAGAAGAAAAAAGAACTGGAAAAGGGAGAGGCAAAGGGATTACAACACATTCTTCGTATAGCTGCCATTGTTCTCCTGACCTTGAGTATACTGACGCTGGGCGTTCGGTCTTTCGGGTATCTCTTTAAATCTGAAACCCTGAAGATCACCTGTCTGGACGTAGGTCAGGGAGACGGAATCCTGGTTCGGACCCCGGATAACAAACATTATCTGATAGATGGAGGAAGCAGCAGCCAATCAGAGCTTGGAAGATACTGCCTTCTTCCGGCTCTGAAAAGTATGGGGATTTCCTATCTGGACGGAATTTTCATTTCTCACACAGATAAAGACCATTTAAGTGGTGTGCAGGAACTTCTGGAATATATGGAAAAAGGACTCACAACTATCCGGGCCGGTCATCTTGTTCTGCCAGGATGGTCAGAACCGCCGGAAGCCTGGACAGATCTTGCCAGGACAGCCGAAAAAGCAGGGGTAAAAACAGTGACAGGAAACACAGGAGATATCATTCATTCCGGGACAGCGACATTTGAGATCCTGTGGCCGGAAAGTACGGCCAGGGGAAAAGATGTGAATGAGGAGGCTATGGTTATGGAACTTACATACGGCGAATTCCGGATGCTTTTTACAGGGGATATCGGAGCAGACACGGAGAAAAAACTTCTGACTGCAGGATGTCTTAGTGATATTGACTGTCTGAAAGTCGGCCATCATGGTTCACGATATTCATCCTCAGAGGCATTTTTAAAGAAACTGAAACCCGAGCTGTCCATCATATCCTGTTCATCCACCAATACCTACGGCCATCCGTCACCGGAAACGATACAGCGTCTGAAAGACTGCGGAAGTCAGATTGAATACACCATGAAAAATGGCGCGATCACCCTGGAAACCAATGGGAAAAATCTCAGGATCCTCAGATTTTACAGCAACTGAAAAACCCCCGAAAAACATGAAAAAAACAGGTGACTTTTGCTGATACTTGTTGTAGAATAAACAGGGTTTGTGTGAAAATGAAACATATAAAAGTAACACAAGATAAGGAGCTTTTATTTATGAAATATGACGTACTGATCGTAGGAGCAGGTCCTGGAGGAATCTTTGCAGCCTATGAACTGATGAATAATGATCCGGAGAAAAAGATCGCGGTTTTTGAGGCTGGTCATCCCCTGGAAAAGAGAAAATGTCCAATTGACGGAAAAAAAGTAAAATCCTGTATCCACTGCAAAACATGTGCCATCATGAAAGGATTCGGAGGCGCAGGAGCTTTTTCCGATGGAAAATATAATATCACCAACCAGTTTGGCGGAACTTTGTATCAGCATATCGGCAGGGAAACAGCAACAGAGCTGATGGAGTATGTAGATAAACTGAACCTGATGCATGGTGGCGAGGGAACTAAGCTCTATTCTACAACAAACAGTGAGATCCGCAAGCTTTGCCTTCAGAATGGGCTGCATCTTCTGGATGCTTCTGTCCGTCATCTGGGAACTGATATCAACTATGTAGTTCTTCAGAATCTTTATGATGAAATGAAAGATCATGTAGATTTCTATTTTGATGCGTCTGTTGATAAAGTGGAAAAAACAGAAGAGGGTTATGCAGTTCTGACAGGTGACCAGCGTTACGAGGGAACATACTGCATCATTTCAGCAGGACGAAGCGGAAGTAAATGGATGGAATCTGTATGTACTGATCTTAGGATTCCGACACTTTCCAACCGTGTGGATATTGGTGTGCGTGTGGAGCTTCCGGCAGAGGTATTCAGCCGCCTGACAGACGAGCTTTATGAGAGTAAGATTGTTTACAGAACAGAGAAATTCGAGGATATGGTACGTACTTTCTGTATGAATCCGAGAGGTGTTGTTGTTAATGAGAACACCAACGGAATCATCACAGTAAACGGACACAGCTACGAAGATCCTGCAAAGCACACCAACAACACAAACTTTGCACTTCTTGTATCCAAGCATTTCTCCGAGCCGTTCCACGACAGCAACGGATATGGCGAAAGTATCGCAAGACTTTCCAATATGCTTGGCGGCGGTGTTATGGTTCAGCGTTTCGGAGATTTGATCCGTGGAAGACGAAGCACAAAAGCACGTGTTGACGAGAGCTTTGTAACACCGACACTTTCTGCCACACCAGGAGATTTAAGCCTTGTTATGCCGAAACGTATCCTTGACGGCATCATTGAGATGATCTATGCACTGGATAAGATCGCACCTGGAACAGCAGACGATGATACTTTGCTTTATGGTGTGGAAGTTAAATTCTATAATATGGAAGTTGAGATCGATGAGAATCTGGAAACCTGCCACAAAGGTCTCTTTGTTATCGGAGACTGCAGCGGCGTGACACATTCTCTTTCCCACGCATCAGCCAGCGGAGTTTATGTTGCAAGATATCTTGATCAGGAATACTTTAATCGAAGCAAGTAAGTCCCCTGCTTCAATTGAGAATATTCGCCTGACTAAATAATTTGAACCAGAGAGACCGCAGATCAGGTGAAATTATAGATTCTATAAAAATAAAACATATATCATGCATAGGTATGCCTGGTGTGCATGAATATTTGAAAGCATTCTGACAATAACACAAATATTTTGAGGGGGATTTTGGAATAGTCCGACAGTAAGCTTGACATTTTTGTAACTTTGTGGTAAAAAAGAAGAAACCAGATTAAATTGAATATGTGCAAATGTTATAACGATAAGGTTGCATCAGAACCGATGCGCAAAAGAGAATCCGGTGCGAATCCGGAACGATACCGTCACTGTGAAGGGGAGTGGCTTTTGAGAACCACTGGGAGACCGGGAAGGAAAGGCTACGCTGAACCAAGTCAGGAGAACTGCCTTATTGTGAGATCTTAGATTCGCGGTTTACGAATCTGTATTCTCCATAACAATACAGAACTTCTTTTTATGTATTGCGCAGAGAATCCTATGTAGGAGCAGGCGGCCGCGTTAAGCTGCCGCTTTTTTGTACATGTTGGTTATCTGGAAATACATGAAAAGAGGACTATAAGAAATGAAAAGAAAAACTATGTTAGCTCTGATGCTTGCAGTTTCCATGACATGCTCTATGGGTGCAGCTACAACAGCAATGGCAGCTGATGATTCCGCTACAGAGGAAGCAGCTGATACCACAGCAGAAGAAAATACTGAGGCAGCTGATACCACAGAGGCTTCTGATGAGGATCAGAAAGCAGCTGATAATGTAGCAGCACTGATCGACAAGATCTATGTTCAGGAGAGAACAGATACAACAGATGAGGACTGCAAGGCAGCTAAAGAAGCATGGGATGCCCTGACAGACGCACAGAAAGAGCTGGTAGAAGGCGAGAATGCTGATCCGGATTACTTCGGACGTGATACAGGAGATGCTTCCAAAGACGATCCGCGTAACCAGGATGAGATCGGTGAGAACGAGCTTCTTGTTGTAAGCTTTGGTACTTCCTTCAACGACAGCCGTGCTGAGGATATCAAGGGAATCGAGGATGCTCTGGCAGCAGCATATCCGGACTGGTCTGTAAGAAGAGCTTTCACAGCACAGATCATCATCAACCATGTTGAGGCAAGAGATGAGGAGAACATCGACAACATGCAGCAGGCTCTTGACCGTGCAGTAGAGAATGGCGTTAAGAATCTTGTTGTTCAGCCTACACATCTGATGCATGGCGCTGAGTATGATGAGATGACAGAAGCTATTAACGGATATAAAGATAAATTCGAGTCTGTGGCAATTGCAGAGCCAATGCTTGGTGAGGTTGGAGATGATGCAACTGTTATCAATGATGACAAGAAAGCAGTTGCTCAGGCAATCACAGATGAAGCTTGTAAAGAAGCCGGATTCGACAGCATGGATGCAGCAGCTGAGGCTGGCACTGCATTTGTATTCATGGGACATGGTACATCCCATACAGCCAATATTACATATGATCAGATGCAGACACAGATGGAAGACCTTGGATTCAAGAACGCTTTCATCGGTACTGTAGAAGGTAAGCCGGAAGACACAGCATGCGATAAAGTTATCGAGAAAGTAAAAGAAGCAGGATACAAGAATGTTGTCCTTCGTCCGCTGATGGTTGTTGCAGGAGACCACGCTAATAATGATATGGCTGGTGATGACGAGGATTCCTGGAAGAGCCAGTTTGTAGCATCCGGAAACTTTGAGAATGTTGACACTCAGATTGCAGGTCTTGGAAGAATCGAAGCAGTTGAGCAGATCTATGTAGATCACACAAAAGCAGCTATCGATTCTATCGGAAGCACTGATGAGTCCGCAGATTCTGATGCAGCAGCAGATACAGAGGCTGATTCCGCTGAGGATTCCGCAGAATAAACAGTATAGAATATCCGTGTAGAAGCGGATATATATAAGAAATAAAGTAACTGCCCGGAAAGATCAAAAAGACTGTCTTCCGGGCAGATTCTTGTCACAGGGAAGGGAGAAACAATCATGAAAAAACGTTACGTAAATCTTCTTCTTGCAATGGTAAGTGCATCTGCCCTGATGCTTGGCTCCGTACCGGTACTGGCAGAGAGTGATTCTGCGAAAACGGAATCCGGGGAGAATGCAGAAGCAGCTGATGAGAAAGATGTATCCACAGATAAAGAGAACACCTTGGAAGATGGCGTTTACACAGCTGAGTTTGACACAGACAGCAGCATGTTCCATGTAAATGAGGCAAATGACAAAAAAGGAAAGCTCACAGTCAAAGATGGCGAGATGACTATCCATGTAAGCCTGGTTTCCAAGAAAATCGTAAATCTGTTTGCGGGAACAGCTGAAGATGCACAGAAAGACGGAGCAGATATCATTGAACCGACCACAGATACTGTAAAATACAGCGATGGTTATACAGAAGAAGTGTATGGATTTGATATCCCTGTACCTGCCATTGACGAGGAGTTTGATGTAGCGATCCTGGGAGAAAAGGGTAAATGGTATGATCATAAAGTAAGTATTAAGAATCCGGTAAAAGAAGATGCAGCAGAAACTGCTGATGATTCCGACGAGAAAGATGACGATAAACAATCCAAAGGCAAAAAGCTGAAAGATCTGAAGCTTGAGGACGGAACTTATGAGACAGAAGTAACTCTTACAGGCGGTACAGGAAAAGCAACTGTGGAATCTCCTGCAAAGGTAGAGATCAAGGACAAAGAAGCGACAGCGACCATCATCTGGAGCAGCCCGAATTACGATTATATGATCGTTGACGGTGAGAAATATGAGCCTGTAAATAAAGACGGAAACTCTACATTTGAAATTCCGGTCAGTGTTTTTGATGCAGAGATGGAAGTGACTGCAGATACAGTGGCCATGAGCACTCCTCATGAGATCGACTACACCCTGAATTTTGATTCTTCAAGCATGAAAAAGGCAGACAAATGAAAAAAATAATCTCCTACATATTTCTGACGATAGCTCTTATCCTGGGCTGTACATCAGGCGTACAGGCAGCTGAAAAAGAGCATACGCCTGCAGATATCCCGGGACTTACTTTTGACCACAGCATGGAGCTTTCCTATGCGAAAGAGTTCAATGTAGACTATTATGATGACGGCTACGCACTGATCACTATTGATCAGGAAGGACAGTTTCTTGTAGTTCCGGAGGGAAAAGAAGCTCCGGAAGGCCTGGACAGTGATATCGCAGTGCTGAAACAGCCATTGGATCATATTTATATGGTGGCAACTTCCGCTATGGATCTTTTCCGCGCTATTGACGGAATCGACAGCATCAATCTTTCCGGTACAAAAGAGGACGGATGGTATATCCAGGAAGCGAAGGATGCCATGGAACAGAATAAGATGATCTATGCAGGCAAATACAGTGCACCGGATTATGAGCTGATCTTAAATGAAGGCTGTGATCTGGCAATCGAGTCCACCATGATCCACCATAATCCGGAAGTTCAGGAAAAACTGGAGCAGTTTGGAATCCCTGTTATGGTAGAGCGTTCCAGCTACGAGAGCCATCCGCTTGGAAGAACAGAATGGATGAAGCTTTATGCAGTTCTCCTTGGAAAAGAAGATCTCGCAGAAAAAGTTTTCAAGGAGCAGACAGACAAGCTGGATAAAGTTCTCACAGCAGATAAGACAGACAAGACCGTAGCGTTCTTTTATATCAACTCTGTAGGCGCAGTAAATGTGCGAAAGAGCGGAGATTATGTTTCTGAGATGATTTCTCTTGCAGGTGGCAATTATGTCCCTGAAGACACAGGAGAGAATGATAATGCCCTTTCCACCATGAATATGCAGATGGAAGAATTTTACGCGAAAGCGAAAGATGCAGATTATATCAT
This sequence comes from Blautia sp. HA8986, assembly GCF_056504635.1. NCBI lineage: Bacteria > Bacillati > Bacillota > Clostridia > Lachnospirales > Lachnospiraceae > Blautia > Blautia sp. HA8986. The sequence continues at coordinate 1,838,076 of NZ_JBWLUQ010000001.1, read as the reverse complement.
CTACAACAGCACAATTGACGGAGAGCTGAATACTATAGATGAACTTCTTTCCAAGAGCGAGCTTCTTGCAGATTTCAAGGCTGTAAAGAACGGCAATGTCTGGTGCACAGGTAAAAATCTTTTCCAGGAGACAACGGGGCTTGGAACTATGATCGAGGATATCCACACCATGCTTACCAGTGACGATGATTCTCTGGATGAGTTGACCTATATGCATCGTCTGAAATAAATAAAAATACTATTAAAACCAGGAAAACAGATTGGGCGGATTGAGAAGATCCGCCTGATCTGCTATAAATAAACACGGAGGGAGACATACAGAAAAATGAACGACCGAAAACGTGCAGTCCGATACGGAATCTCATTTGTGATTCTTGCAGTACTGCTGATAATTTTATTTATATGGAATGTAAATTCCGGAAGTATCCATCTCTCTGTGAATGAGATCCTGAATATCATATTCAAACGTCAGGGAGATCAGACTTCCTATAATATTGTGTGGGAGATCCGTCTTCCGCGAATTCTGGCAGTTATCATCCTGGGTGGGGCATTGTCTGTATCCGGATTTCTGCTGCAGACATTTTTTAACAACCCTATTGCAGGACCGTTTGTACTGGGTATTTCTTCCGGAGCCAAGCTGATCGTGGCACTGCTGATGATCTTTCTTTTAAGCAGATCCGTATCCATCGGTTCCGGAGCCATGATCCTGGCTGCTTTTGCAGGTTCCATGATTTCCATGGGCTTTGTTCTCCTTGTGGCAAAAAAAGTCCACAACATGTCCATGCTGGTTATCAGTGGTGTTATGATCGGTTACATTTGCTCAGCCATCACGGATTTTGTGGTGACATTTGCGGACGATTCCAATATCGTCAACCTCCACAACTGGTCTCTGGGAAGCTTTTCCGGTATGACCTGGGGCAATGTGCGGACAATGGTCGTGGTGGTACTGATTACCATGGTAATCGTATTTTTTATGTCAAAACCCATTAGCGCATACCAGCTGGGAGAGACTTACGCTCAGAATATGGGAGTAAATATCAAGCTGTTCCGGATTCTTCTGATCCTGCTTTCCAGTATTCTCTCTGCCTGTGTTACTGCTTTTGCAGGACCGATCTCCTTCGTTGGAATCGCAGTTCCCCACATTGCAAAAAGCCTTCTGAAAACAGCAAAGCCGATCCTTGTAATCCCGGCCTGTTTTCTTGGGGGTGCGGTGTTCTGTCTGTTCTGCGACCTGATCGCAAGAACTGTTTTTGCACCGACAGAGCTCAGCATCAGTTCTGTAACGGCGGTATTCGGAGCACCGGTGGTTATCTATATTATGATTCGCAGACAACAGAGGATATAAAAGATGAAATCATATTTTTTCTATACAGATCAGCTTACTGTAGGTTATGATGGAAAACCGCTGATCAAAGAGATCAATATCAGACTGAACAAAGGCGAGATCCTGACACTGATCGGCCCAAACGGAGCTGGTAAATCCACGATACTGAAAAGCATCACAAGACAGCTTTCCCTGATCAGTGGTACTGTTTATCTGGAACAGGCTGAAATGAGCCGTATGACAAATAAAGAAGTTTCAAGGAAGCTGGCTGTTGTGCTTACTGAACGGATGCGCCCGGAACTTATGACATGTGAAGATGTAGTAGCAACCGGACGTTATCCTTATACAGGAACCTTGGGGATTCTTTCTGAGGAGGATAAAAAGAAGGTTCAGAATGCAATGGAAATGGTTCACGCATGGGACTTAAAAGACCGGGATTTTACAGCGATCAGTGATGGACAGAGACAGAGGATCCTTCTGGCGAGAGCAATCTGCCAGGAGCCGGAGATCATTATCCTGGATGAACCTACCTCCTTTCTGGATATCCGCCATAAGCTGGAACTTCTTGCTATCCTCAAAAAGATGGTACTGGAAAAACAGGTGACAGTAATCATGTCTCTTCATGAGCTGGATCTTGCCCAGAAGATATCCGATCAGGTGATCTGTGTTCACGGAGATTACATTGAAAAATACGGCGCACCGGAAGAGATTTTTACATCAGATTATATTAAGAATCTTTACGGAATTACCCGCGGAAGCTATAATGCAGAGTTTGGATGTGTGGAGATGGAGCCGCCATCCGGAGAACCGGAGATATTTGTGATCGGAGGCAACGGAAGTGGGATTCCGGTATATCGTAAACTTCAGAGACAGGGAATTCCTTTTATCACAGGAGTTCTTCATACCAATGATGCGGATTATCAGGTGGCAAGGGAGCTTGCCGGTAAGGTGATAGCAGAGAAACCTTTTGAGTGCATTTCACGGGAGAATTATCAGAAGGCACTGGAAGCCATGAAAAAATGTCGGGAAGTTTACTGCCCGCTGAAAGATTTCGGCACCATGAATGCCGGAAATCAGGAATTGCTGAAAGAAGCGGAAAAGTTGGGAAAATTAAAGAAAATCGGATAATATCTATATGGAGCGACAGTATATTGGGTATTTGGAGAGACCATTTCTCAGAGATGGTCTTTTTTTAATTACAAATATCTATACAACTGTGTTATAATATGAAACAGAAAAAACGTCAGTAAACTTATAGCAGCAGTTTATAAAAAAGCTATAGTACAATTAACCTGAAAAGTCATAAATTGGAGGGAAATTCAATGAAGAAAAGAAATTTGATCGCAGCATTACTCTGCAGTGCATGCCTTGTTGCGGGCAGCGTAAATCCAGTAATGGCAGATGCAGCCAGAGTTGTAACACTTGGTGCAGACCTTACAGATGCACAGAAACAGACTATGATGAAATATTTTAATGTAAGTTCTGATCAGGTACAGATCATGACCATTACCAATCAGGATGAGCATAACCATCTGGACAATATCGCACCGCAGTCTCAGATCGGTACCAGAACTTTGAGCTGTGCATATGTGAAGCCTACACAGTCCGGAGGAATCAAGGTACGTACTGCGAACCTGAACTGGGTAACAGGTAATATGATCGCAACCACACTTTCCACATCTGGCGTAAAGAACTGTGAAGTTGTTGCAGCCTGCCCGATGGAAGTATCCGGAACAGGTGCTCTTACAGGTATCCAGATGGCATATGAGCAGGCCAGTGGAAAGAAGCTTGACGAGACCAAGACAAAACTTGCAAACGAAGAGATGGTAGTTACCGGAAATCTTGCAGATCAGGTTGGAAAGAATGAGGCAACTACAGTTGTAAACCAGTCCAAGATGGACGTGATCCAGAACAATGTTCAGAATGCAGATGAGATCCAGAATATTGTTATCAATGTGGCAGAGCAGAACAATGTTTCTGTAAGCCAGGAGGAGATTGACAAGATCGTATCTCTTCTCGAGAAGATTGCAGAGCAGGGCTACAATTACGATGATGTAAAAGAAACTCTGGAGCAGGTTAATGAGAACACAACCGGCCAGGCGTCTTCAGGTGATGATACTCTGGACGGAGAGAACAAAGATGATACTGTAGAGGTTGACGGTGATTCAGATGATATCACAAACAGTGTAGATGACAGCGTACTTGGCGATGATGTGATCCAGAGTTCTACAGAAGATCCCACACTTGAGATCGAGACAGATAATTCTTCAGACAGCAGTGACGGAAACGGAACAGGAATCCCGGATGCAACAGATGACGGAACTTACAGCGGCAGCTCTGATGAGAGCACATCTGACGAAAGCGGCAGCTCTGATGAGAGCACATCTGACGAAAGCGGCAGCTCTGATGAGAGTGCATCTGATGAGGCTGCATCCACAGAGACTGACAGCACAGAACCTGATACTTCTGTACTCAGCGAGGAAGCCAGAAATAATTATGATAAATTTGCACTTTTTGCAAAAGGAGAGTATGAGGGAGATCCAGATTCTCTTCTTGCAGCAACTGAGAATACAGAAGAAGCTGCAACAGTGACACTGGATGAGCAGACAGGTAAGAATCTGGCTGCTACAGTTGAGAAGGACTACTACGATATCCTCAATAATGGAACAGATTCCTATGAGGCAGATGGAACTGAAACTTACCAGAGCACAGAGCTTAACATGATGGATAAGAAGCTTAAGAAGCTTTTTGGTATTGACGATTCCGAGGAGGATACAGATGTTACAGACGAGACTAAAGCCCTTCTTGCTGATGTCACAGAGGAAGATAAAAAGACTCTCTATAAAGACACTATAAAATTTCTTGCAGGACTTTATGGTGAGAGTACAGATTCTGCAGCAGATGAGTCTGCAGCAGAATAATATCAGAACAGCATTTTATTAAAAAATCAAGTATGACCCGCGGCAGAAGTTTTTTAACCTTCTGCTGCGGGTCTTTTATATAAGAAAAATATCTGCCGGATAAGTATTCGGGGAACTCTGTTAAAGGAATCGGACAAGTTCGCAGCTTATGAAATTTCTGTGATTTATATTAAGGATTTGGGTAAGCACTGGAAAAATGATTTTTTCTGTGATAGAATTGTCCTTAAATTGGTTTATACACAGGCAGTGAGAGGAATTTATCCAATTTATTTCTGCGCTGCCTCGGGAAATGAGAAAGGGAAAAGGTAGAATTTATGAGCCTGGCAGTAGTAACATTAAAAAAAGGCGAAGGAAGATTTCTGAAATCAGGAGGCCTATGGGTATATGATAATGAAATTTCAAGTATCATGGGAAGTTTTAATAACGGAGATATTGTGCTGGTTCACGATTTTGACGGTTATCCCATGGGAAGAGGGTTTATCAACACCAATTCCAAGATCGCGGTTCGTATGCTTACCAGAGACGAACATACAGAGATCAACGAAGAATTTTTGAAACAGCGTGTCCGTGACGCATGGGATTACCGCAGGAAAGTGGTAGATACCGGAAGCTGCCGTATCATCTTCGGTGAGGCTGATTTTCTTCCGGGACTTGTTGTGGACAAGTTTTCGGATGTTCTTGTCGTACAGTCCCTGGCTCTGGGAATCGATCGCCTGAAAGACACCATTATCCGCGTGCTGAGAGAGATCCTGGAAGAAGACGGGATCCATATCAGAGGCGTGTATGAGAGAAGTGACGCGAAAGTACGCCGCCAGGAAGGAATGGAACTTACCAAGGGATTTATCGGAGAAGAATTTCCGACCATCGTTCAGATCGAAGAAAATGGCGTGAAATACGAAGTAGATATCAAAGACGGACAGAAAACAGGATTTTTCCTGGATCAGAAATATAACCGTCTGGCGATCCAGAGACTCTGTAAAGGAGCAAAAGTTCTGGACTGCTTCACCCATACAGGATCTTTTGCCCTCAATGCGGGAATTGCAGGGGCTAAGAGTGTAACGGGTGTAGATGCTTCTGAGACAGCTGTAAAGCAGGCAACACGCAACGCAGAACTTAACGGGCTGGACAGGAAAGTGAAATTCATCTGCGAGGATGTTTTTGAGCTGCTTCCTGAGCTTGAGGAGAAAGGTGAGAAGTTTGATGTGGTTATCCTTGACCCGCCGGCTTTCACGAAATCCAGAAGCTCTGTGAAGAATGCAGTAAAAGGATACCGTGAAATCAATCTCCGTGCTATGCGTCTTGTAAAAGACGGCGGCTTTCTGGCAACCTGCTCCTGTTCTCATTTTATGACATATGAGCTTTTTACACAGACCATCGGACAGGCAGCGAAGAACGTTCATAAGAGACTGCGTCAGGTAGAATACCGCACACAGGCTCCGGATCATCCGATCCTCTGGTCAGCAGACGAGTCCTATTATCTGAAATTCTACATTTTCCAGGTATGCAATGACAGATAAGAACTGTCATTGTGAGAGGTAAATGTAAAGGAGACAGATTTTTATGAGAGACAAATTTAATAAATTTATGCAGGGACGTTACGGTGTGGATGAGCTTTCCAGATTTACGATGGGAGTTGCCCTGGCACTTATCATACTGACTATGTTTGTGAACATTGTAAACCGCAGTGTAGGAAGTGTGCTTGATTTCCTGGGAATCGCGGCTATCGTGTATGCGTATTTCCGTATTTTTTCCAGAAATATCCAGCAGCGTTATGCAGAGAACCAGAAATATCTTCAGATGACATCGAAGCTCCGTCTTCGTTTCAATAAAGAAAAGAATTTAATGAAACAGAGAAAAACTCATCACATCTACGCCTGTCCGGGCTGCGGACAGAAGATCCGTATTCCACGAGGCAAGGGAAAAATCGAGATCGAATGTCCCAAATGCCATACGAAATTTGTAAAGAGGAGCTGACATGTTTGGATATGTGACAGTCAACAAACCTGAGATCAAATTCAAAGATTTTGATATGTACCGCTCTTTTTACTGCGGCCTGTGCCGGGAGCTGCGGGAGCGTTACGGGATTCCGGGACAGGTATCCCTGACCTATGATATGACCTTTGTGGTGCTGCTTTTAAGCGGGCTTTATGAGCCGCCTACCAGAAAGGGAAAATCCCGTTGTGCCGTCCATCCGCTGAAAGCGCAGCCTGTGCGGAAAAACGAAGTGACAGAGTACTGCGCAGATATGAATGTGATCCTTTCTTATTATAAGTGTATGGATGACTGGCAGGATGAAAGAAAGCCCTTCCGTTATGCCTATGCCATTCTTCTTAAGAATATCGGTCGGAAGCACATGTCGGGTTATCCGGAGAAAATGCGCAGGATTCAGGAAACACTTTCAGAGCTTTCCGGGCTGGAGAAAGAAGGAGAGACAGATGTGGATCTGGTAGCCGGCTGCTCCGGCAGGATCATGGAAGAGGTTCTGGCTTTTCGTGAGGATATGTGGGAATCCTCTCTTCGCAGAATGGGCTTTTACCTGGGAAAATTTATTTACATCCTGGATGCCTACGATGATGTGGAGAAAGACGCAGAAAACGGAAATTACAATCCGTTTCTCAAAAAATATAAGATGGAAGGGTTCGAGGAGGAAATCCGCAGGATGCTGGTCATGATGCTTTCCGAGGCATGCAGGGAATTCGAGAAACTTCCTGTTATCCGTTATGGAGATATCCTCCGAAATATTTTATATTCCGGCGTGTGGTGCCGTTTTACGGCAATCGGACAGAAGCGCAAGGGAGAACGGGAGAAAGAAAAACAATGTTAGATCCATACAGTGTGCTGGGAGTTTCCAGAAACGCATCTGATGACGAAATAAAAAAAGCATACCGCAAACTCAGCAGGAAGTATCATCCGGATGCCAATATCAACAATCCGAATAAGGATCAGGCTGAGGAGAAATTCAAGGAAGTACAGCAGGCATACGAACAGATCATGAAAGAACGGGAGTATGGCAGCAGCTCAGGCAGTGATTATGGCGGATACGGAAATTACGGCGGATTCGGCGGCTATGGAAGCAATGGTAATTCCACGGCCTACCAGGATGAGGAGAGTATGCGCAGACGTGCAGCCGCCAATTATATACAGAGCGGTCATTATCAGGAAGCTATGAATGTACTGAATTCTCTTGGACAGAAAAATGGTGAGTGGTATTATCTGGCTGCCATGGCCAATATGGGACTTGGAAACAATGTGACAGCCCTGGATCAGATCCGGGAAGCAGTCCGCCAGGAACCGAACAACATGCAGTACCGTATACTGCTTCAGCGTATGGAAGGCGGAGGCGGCTGGTACCAACAGCAGCAGGGGCCTTTTGGAGGTATGCCCACAGCAGGGGATGATATGTGTGATGCCTGCTGCAGGACCATGGCCTGTGCCATGTGCTGGCCGGGCGGTATTTTCTGCTGCTGATGCAGCGGATTTAAAAAAGTTTGTAAGGCGGATCCTGCAGACCCGTTTTGCGATATAGATTGCAGATGACTGAAACTGCATCTGCAAAGAAAAAGAGGAGGAAATCGTTATGAGCATAAGAATTGGTATTTTAGGTTACGGTAATCTGGGCCGCGGTGTGGAGTGCGCCATCAAACATAATCCGGATACAGAGCTGGTTGCAGTATTTACCAGACGTGATCCGGAGACTGTAAAGATCCTTACTGAGACAGCTAAGGTGTACTCTGTAAAGGATGCTGAGAAAATGAAAGATGAGATTGATGTTCTCATCATCTGCGGAGGAAGCGCAACAGACCTTCCTGTTCAGACACCGGAATATGTAAAATATTTCAATGTTGTAGACAGTTTTGACACACATAAGAGAATTCCGGAGCATTTTGCGAATGTTGACAAGGCAGCAGAAGAGACAGGACATGTAGGAATCATCTCTGTAGGCTGGGATCCGGGAATGTTCTCCCTGAACCGCATGTATGCAAATGCGATCCTTACAAATGGAAATGACTATACATTCTGGGGCAAGGGTGTAAGCCAGGGACATTCCGATGCAGTTCGCCGTATCAAAGGTGTAAAAGACGCAAAACAGTATACAATTCCTGTAGAGGCTGCTCTTGAGTCTGTAAGAAACGGAGAGAATCCTGAGCTTACAACACGCCAGAAACATACTAGAGAGTGCTTTGTAGTAGCTGAGGAGGGTGCTGATCTTGCACGTATCGAGGAAGAGATCAAGACTATGCCGAACTACTTTGATGAGTATGATACAACTGTACATTTCATCTCCCAGGAAGAGCTTGACCGTGATCACAGCGGAATCCCGCACGGCGGCTTTGTGATCCGCAGCGGCAAAACCGGCTGGAACAACGAGAACAGCCATGTGATCGAGTACAGCCTGAAACTGGATTCCAATCCGGAGTTCACATCTTCTGTTATCGTTGCCTATGCAAGAGCTGCATATCGCATGAACCAGGAAGGACAGAAGGGCTGCAAAACTGTATTTGATGTTGCACCTGCATACTTAAGTGCACTTGACGGAGCAGAGCTTCGCAAAAAATTCCTGTAAGAATCTGTAACAGATCTGTTATAAACAGCTGTACGCTGGTTAAATGATCGTATCCCCGGAATGTCTGTAAATATCAGATGTCCCGGGGATTTTCTACGTAAAAATATCACAAAATACTGGTTATAGTTATGTGCAAATGGTGGAAAAAACAGAAAGAGTTGACGTAGAGTAAAGAATGGTATATAATATGGACGTAAATTTGTAACAGAATTGTAATGAATTCAGCAGCTAACGATCAGCCGGACTTCAGAAATAGTAAATATCAATTATCTATCAAAGGAAGGTATGTATGCGAAAATTAAGCAGGAAATGGAAATTTTGGGGACTTTTTTTGATCTTGATGTTTTTTGCAGCTGGGGCGACTGTACACACAACTGCAACAGATGTACAGGCTGCAACCAAGAAGGGCTTTAAGACAGAAGGCGGAAAGTCTTATTACTACAAGAATGGCAAGAAGGTTAAGGGATGGCTTACACTGAACGGCAAGAAGTATTACTTCAATGCTTCCACAGGCGTGCAGGTAAAGGGCTGGACCAAGGACAGAAAAGGTAAACGTTACTTCTATAATGCCAACGGTGTCAAAGGATACATGGCAACAGGCTGGCTTACAGACAGTAAGAAGAACACCCGTTACTTCAATACAAGCACAGGATACATGACGACCAGATGGGCGACCATTAGTAAGAAGAAGTATTATTTCTACAGTGGCAATGGTGTTGCTGCCAAGAACATATTTCTTACAGATACTAAGAAGGTTACCCGGTATTTTACCAGCAAGTGCTTTATGGCAACCGGTTGGGCAACAAACAGTAAATCCCAGAAACGTTACTTTGATCCGAGTACAGGAGCTATGTACAAGGGATTTAAGAAGATCGGAAATAATACATATTATTTCTACAGTGGCAGCGGTGTTATGGCAACTGGCTGGGTGAAGAATACATCCAAGGGATATAAATATTACTTTAATCCATCTACCGGTATCATGGTAACCGGTACTGTGACCATTGACGGTAAGAAATATACATTCAACAGCAGCGGAATTCTGCAGGTGAATAATAATCCTAATACGACACCATCCACAGGAACCAGAACTATTAAGAATTTCCTGGCCAATGCGTTGAAGCCGGTTGGACAGACACTTTATGTATGGGGCGGAGGACATAATGATTCCGATGCAACCAGAAAGGGTGTAAGCCCTAGATGGAAACAGTGGTACGACAGTAATTCCAGTTCTTATAATTATAAATATTATATGGATCTTACAGAAGCTACAGAGCAGAAAGGTCTTGACTGCTCCGGCTATGTAGGATGGTCTGTATATCAGATCATGCAGAATAAATCCGGCGGTGTGAACTATACAACAGTTTCAGGAAGCATCGGATCTTTATATTCAGGCAGAGGAATGGGAACAATCGTTTCACAGGCGCAGCTTGCAAGCTCCGGATATAAGCTTTATCCTGGAGATATTGGATATAATGGCGGACATACATGGATGGTTCTCGGACAGTGTGCAGATAAGAGTGTTGTGATCCTTCACTGCACACCGAATGCAGGTGTTCAGATTTCCGGAACCCCGACACCGAGCGGAACATATGGTAGCCAGGCTATCGCACTGGCAGAGACTTATATGGCCAGGTATCCTGGAGTTACCAAATATGACTATCATGAGTCAAGTGGTAACTATATCCGTAACGGAGCATACTTCAGATGGAACAGAAATACACTTTCTGATCCGGAAGGCTATCTGAATAAGACAGCGAATCAGATCCTTGCAGATCTGTTCTGAATTAGAAGAACAGCTGATATAAAAGAAAAAAATATGTAACAAACAGAACAGGGGAATCCTTGATGCGTCAGGTTCCCCTGTTTTTTAATGTCAAAACCATTAATAAATGTTACAAAGTTTTAAACTAAATAATAGAAAATCCTTGCAATCCAAATAACACTGTGTTAATATATAAAAAGATTGAAACAAGATATTGCAAAAATATTACACGGACTGTTAAAAATGAAATAACAACAGACGTGAGTAAACTTGAAACAGCGGAGAACTTTTGCCGCTATAGAATCAGAATTAGATTGTGAGGGTGAACAGTCATGAAGAAAAGAATATTATGTCTGACACTGGCGCTCATCATCAGCGGAGCACAGGTAGTCAGCGTAAGCGCAACAAGAGAAGATGAAGCAGCACTTCAGCAGGAGATGGATGCAACCAATGACCAGCTGAACGCTACATACTCCAGATTGGATGAGCTTTCCGCTCAGAAATCCCAGATCGAAGGTGAGATTTCTACTCTTGATGCGAATCTTGTAAACGTGATGGTTTCTATTCAGACACTGGAAGGAGATATCTCCAATAAAGAAGCCGACATTGCATCTACACAGACTAACCTTGAGAAGGCTAAGAACGCCAAGGCGAAGCAGTACGAGGCAATGAAGAAACGTATTCAGTATCTTTATGAGAAGGGTGGCGACGATGCATGGTTTCAGATGATGCTTAATGCAGAGAACCTGTCAGAGCTTCTTACAAGAGCTGAGTACACACAGAAGACATATGAGCAGGATAGAAAAAGTCTTGAGAAGTATTCCAACACGATTCAGCAGGTAGCCAACCTGGAGACACAGTACACACAGGAGAAAGCAGAGCTTGAGGGAATGAAGCAGGAATATGAGGCGGAGTCCCAGAACCTGCAGGTACAGCTGGATGAGAAACGTGCCACATCCGCAGATTACGATAATGAGATTGCTTATGCACAGCAGCAGGCAACTGATTATGCGAACCTTCTTGCAGAGCAGACGGCAGAGCTTCAGAGATTAGAGGCTGAGCGTATTGCTGCTGAGGAAGAGGCGAGACGTCAGGCTGAAGCTGAGGCTGCAGCGAGAGCACAGGCTGAGGCAGAAGAGGAAGCAAGACGCCAGGCTGAAGCAGAAGAGCAGCAGGCAGAAGAAGATCAGAGTGAAGATGTTCAGTATGATGAGAATGGCGATGTGATCGAGAATACAGACGAAGACACTGCAGAAGACGATGATGAGTATGTAGAGGGAGACACAGATGACAGTGAGGACGATGGTGTTCAGTATGACGAGGATGGAAATGTGATCTCTGATAATACAGATGAAGCAGAAGACAACACAGACGCTGATTCTGATAACGGTGATTACTCTGAGGCAGATACTTCAGAGGATACATCTTCTTCCGAAAGTGAGAGCTCTTCTTCCTCTTACAGCAGTGGTTCCGGTTCTTCGGTTGTAAATTATGCAACACAGTTTGTCGGCAACCCATATGTATGGGGCGGTACAAGCCTTACTAATGGAGCAGACTGCTCTGGTTTTGTGCAGAGTGTATATGCAAACTTTGGCGTCAGCCTTCCGAGAACATCCTATGAGCAGCAGAATGCAGGTACAGAGGTGTCCTATGCAGATGCACAGCCAGGAGATCTGATCTGTTACGGTGGACACGTTGCAATTTACATGGGCAACGGACAGATCGTCCATGCATCCAACTCACAGGACGGAATCAAGGTCAGCAATGATGCTACATACAGAACAATCGTGTCTGTAAGACGTCTTGTATAATTTTGTTCAAATGCGGATGCTTTTGTCCGTCTGATAACAATAATATACAGCATCCCGGTGGTTTTCTGCCGGGATGTTTTTTGATGAAAAGTTTGAAAAAAGTTTTCAAAATATATTGACATATAATTAACATGGTGTTATTATGATGTCAGTATAATTCCATATTGAACATAGCAAGTGCTGCGGGAGTCTGACAGTTATCTGATAATTATCGGAATCTCACAGAAAAGGGAATCAGGTGAGAAACCTGAGCGATCCGGTCACTGTAACGGAGGAGCGAATCTCATAATCCATTGTACATATGTATGAGAAGGAGAGACAAGCCATGATCCCGGAGCCAGGAAACCTGCTTGTTATGGCGAGGTTAAACTTCCGTGTAAAGTGTAACAACCATTTCAGGGACTCCGCACCCCTGGGACGTTGTCTACTTTTTTACGAGAGTAGGCATTTTTTTATGGAATGCGCCTGTTCATATGAATTATACATGATTAAATGGCAGGCGATACTACTCCGGATACATTCGTTCCCTCCGCGCACTCATGAACGGATTATATTTCTACCCCGGGGTGGCATCGCTACCTCTTTTTTTATGGGAAAAATCATGAGTGTACAACCTTGGGAGGAGGTAACGATCATGGCAAAACCATATTGGGAGGGGAAGGAGTTTTCCTATTTCAGTCATAAGAACTGTGAATATTTTCCATGCCATACAGGAGCAGATCCGGATAATTTCAACTGTCTGTTCTGCTATTGTCCTTTATATGCACTGGGAGATAAATGCGGTGGTAATTTCCGTTTCCTGGACAGCGGTATTAAGGACTGTTCCAGATGTAAGGTTCCGCATAAGAAAGAGAATTTCGGGTATATCACAGGCAAGTACAAGGAACTTGCGGAACTTGTTCGTAAACAGAGGGAGAATTCCACGGAAAATGTGAAGAAACCGTATTAAGAAAATAGATATAGAAATAAATACATTAGATAAAATAAAAGCCAGCTCTGATACAGGATAAAAATGTCAGAGCTGGCTTTTTTCAGAATTAAACAGGTTTTCTTGTCTGCAGAAATACTTTCAGCTTCGGAATCTGATTGTTTAATATCAGGCTCTCCGGAAACATGGCCTGATGGACAAAATCAGCGGCATATGTAAAGTCGCCGATATGTTCCGGTCCGTGGCTGTCACTGGAAAGAAGCAGTGGTAGGCGGTATTTGCGGCAGTAATGAAGGATCTTGAAACAGTTCTCCCTGGTATCACCACGATAGCCATATGGTGCAAGAGAAGCCTCGTTGATCTCAAAGATCGTGCCGGTTTCCTTAGCAGTCCTGGCAAGCACATCATAATTAACCGGGTAATGAGTGTTATCACTATGTCCGAGGATCTTCACACAGGGGTTTTTCATGACATTGATAAAAGCTTCTGTATTTTCGGCTCTGGTGCCACAGCGGTAATTCCAGGAATGCATGCTGGCAATGGCATAATCAAGCTTACATAATAATTCCTGATCCAGGTCTACGCTGCCGTTTCTGTCGAGGATATTCAGTTCGATTCCGTAGAGAAGCTCTACTCCGAAATGCTTTTTTGGAGAGTAGGTAAGGCTGCGGAAATAAGAAGAAGTTCCGGCTGCCAGAGTGCCGGGGCCATGATCTGTGATCCCCAGGAGACGAAGACCCTTCGCAGCAGCAGCACGGGCCATATTGGTGATCGTACATTCAGTGCCATGGCCGCTGGCAATGGAATGCGTGTGCATATCGGAAAGATACATAAAATCAACACCTCTTTTACAGTTAAAATAACGAGTTTTTTACTGAGAATAAAAGAACTTCCTATATAAAAACAAGTATGGCAGAGCGGAAAACCAAAGTCAATATATAAAATATCAAATTTGCACAAAACAAACAAAACAGACATAATCGGATTGATAAAAACCACAGAAACAGCAATAAATGAGTGTTGGATTTCGTTGACACTGAATTGCGGGTGAGGTATAATAAAATTACATGAGCACATAGCCGGAAGTGTGGAAAAATCACCAGAAACAACCGGCTGTGAGAAAGGAGAATCATGGAGAAATTTCATATAGCAGATATCCCGAAAACAGACAGAATCACCCATCTGGTAGATAACCTCTATGCGAAGATGCCGGTGATCGAATCAGCCAGAGCCAAGCTGATCACAGAATCCTACAAGGCAACAGAAGATGAGCCGATCATCACAAGAAGAGCCAAGGCTTTTGCACACATCCTGCACAATATCCCTATCATCATCCGTGATGAGGAACTGATCGTAGGAAGCAGCACACTGGCACCAAGAGGATGTCAGACATTCCCGGAGTATTCCTTCCAGTGGCTGGAGGATGAGCTGGACACAGTAGCCACCAGAACAGCCGATCCATTCTATATTGCGGAGGAGACTAAGGCCGAACTTCGCGAGGTACATAAATACTGGAAAGGTAAGACAACCAGCGAACTGGCAACCTCCTATATGGCACCGGAAGCAATTCTTGCTATTGACCATAACATCTTCACACCGGGAAATTATTTCTACAATGGTGTAGGTCATGTAACTGTTAAATACGAAGAGGTGCTGGCTATCGGTTATGAAGGAATCATTGCAAAAGCTCAGAAAGAGCTGGATGAGTGCAATGTAGGGGATGGCGATTACGCAAAAAAATCCCGCTTCCTGGAAGCAGTTATCATAAGCTGTCAGGCGGTTATCGACTATGCACATCGTTATGCTGAGCTTGCAGAGCAGATGGCATATCAGTGCCAGGATCCGACAAGAAAACAGGAGCTCCTTCAGATCGCATCCAACTGCAGCCGCGTACCGGCTAAGGGTGCACGCAACTTCTACGAAGCATGCCAGTCCTTCTGGTTTGTACAGCAGCTGATCCAGATGGAGAGCAGCGGACATTCCATTTCACCGGGACGTTTTGACCAGTATATGTATCCATATTATAAGAGTGATATGGAGGCAGGCAACCTTACAAGAGAATTCGCCCAGGAACTGATGGACTGCATCTGGGTTAAATTAAATGACCTGAATAAATGCCGTGACGCTGCATCCGCAGAAGGCTTTGCAGGCTACAGCCTTTTCCAGAACCTGATCGCAGGTGGACAGAACAAGGAAGGCGAGGATGTGACCAATGATCTCTCCTTTATGTGCATCCAGGCATCTATGCATGTACATCTTCCGGCACCATCTCTTTCAGTAAGAGTATGGAACGGATCTCCTCATGAATTCCTGATCAAGGCTGCTGAGCTTACAAGAACAGGAATCGGACTTCCGGCTTACTACAATGATGAGGTGATTATTCCGGCACTGCAGAACCGGGGACTGTCCCTTGCAGATGCCAGAGAGTACAACATCATCGGATGCGTAGAACCGCAGAAAGCAGGTAAGACAGAGGGCTGGCATGATGCTGCATTCTTTAACATGTGCCGTCCGCTGGAGATGGTTTTCTCAAATGGTATGGACAAAGGGGTGCAGATCAGTGTTCAGACCGGCGATGTCACAGAGATGAAGACTTTTGACGAGTTCTATGAGGCATATAAGAAACAGATGGAATATTTCATTTCTCTGCTTGTAAATGCTGACAATTCCATTGATGTGGCACATGCGGAGAGATGTCCGCTGCCATTCCTTTCCTGTATGGTGGATGACTGCCTGAAACGTGGTAAATCCGTTCAGGAAGGAGGAGCTGTTTATAACTTTACAGGTCCTCAGGGATTTGGTATCGCCAACATGGCAGATTCCCTGTATGCAATCCGCAAGCTTGTATATGAAGAGAAGAAGATGACCATGGAAGAGCTGAAGGAGGCTCTGGCATGGAACTATGGCAAAGGCATTGATGCACAGTCTGCGGCAGATATCACTACCGTTGTAATGAAGAAGCTTCAGGAGAATGGTATCAGTGTGAATGAGCAGACAGCAACAGCCGTTATGACAGCAGCTCTCGGAACAGAGCCATCTCCTGAGAAGAAAGCAAGATTCGAAGAGATCCACAAGATGATCGAGGAGGTTCCGAAATTCGGAAACGATATCCCGGATGTGGATTATTTTGCAAGAGATGTGGCTTATACTTACACCAAGCCGCTTCAGAAATATATGAACCCACGAGGCGGACATTATCAGGCCGGACTTTATCCTGTATCTGCAAACGTTCCTCTTGGCGAACAGACCGGCGCAACACCGGATGGCCGTTATGCACATACACCTGTTGCGGATGGCGTTTCCCCGTCAGCAGGCAAGGATGTGAAGGGACCGACAGCGGCAGCTACTTCTGTATCACGTCTGGATCATTTCATTGTATCTAACGGTACACTGTTCAACCAGAAATTCCATCCGTCAGCACTTGCCGGAAGAGAAGGCCTGGAGAAATTCGTGGCACTGATCCGTGGATACTTCGATCAGAAGGGTATGCACATGCAGTTTAACGTTGTCGACAGAGAGACACTTCTGGATGCACAGAAACATCCGGAGAAATATAAACATCTGGTTGTACGTGTTGCAGGTTACAGTGCGTTGTTTACAACTCTTTCCCGTTCTCTGCAGGATGACATCATCCGCCGTACCGAACAGGGATTTTAACCGGATTTAAGAGGTAAATTATGGACTATTTGGATACAAAGGGCAGGATCTTTGATATTCAGAAATATTCGGTGCATGACGGTCCGGGAATCCGTACTATCGTATTCCTGAAAGGCTGTGTCCTTCGCTGTCGCTGGTGCTGTAATCCGGAATCGCAGGAGTACAGGATTCAGAACATGAAAGTACTGGGCGAGGACAAGGTGATCGGCCGTGATGTGACAGTCCGTGAGATGATCGAGGAAGTAGAAAAAGACCGTGCATATTATTACCGTTCAGGAGGGGGAATCACCCTCTCCGGCGGTGAATGTATGTGTCAGGCAGATTTTTCCAGAGATCTGCTACGGGCAGCCAAAGAACGCGGTATCAATACAGCCGTGGAGAGTATGGCCTGTGCCCCGTGGGAAAAGATCGAGCAGGTTCTTCCGTATCTGGATGTATATCTGATGGATATCAAGCACATGAATCAGGAGAAACACAAGGAATTCACAGGACGCGCCAACGGACTGATGCTGGAGAATGCAAGAAAAGTTGCCCTCTATGGAAAAACAAAGCTTGTGATCCGTGTCCCGGTTATTCCTACATTTAATGATTCTGTTGAAGAGATCCAGGCAATCGCCAGATTTGCGGATTCTCTTCCGGGCGTAAATAAGATTCATCTGCTTCCTTATCACAGACTTGGACAGGATAAGTATGAAGGCCTTGGAAGACCCTATTTAATGGAAGGAATTCTTCCACCGACTGCCGAACATATGCAGATGCTTAAGGGTGCTGTACATGCTGTATGCGGTCTGGACTGCCAGATCGGAGGCTGAAAGACAGCACTTTATAAAGAATGAGATCCTTTTTCAAAAGAAAACATAAAAAACAATAAAAACAACATAAAAAGCAACAAGAAACCAACATAAAACAACGGATTGCCCTTGACTTATTCTGTGGTATGGAGTAAAATATTGACAGAAACAAAATAGTGCAATCCAATGCTCAAGGAGGAAATTAAGCATGGTAAACGAGTTTGAAATCAAAAAACAGCTTTGTGACATCGGTAAAAGAATCTACAACCGTAACATGGTTGCAGCAAATGACGGAAACTTTTCTGTTAAGATCGCAGAGAACGAGTATCTTTGCACACCAACAGGTGTATCTAAAGGTTTCATGACACCAGAGTTCATCTGTAAAGTAGATGGCAAGGGTAATGTAATCCAGGCTAACCCGGGATTCAAACCATCATCTGAGATCAAGATGCACATGAGAGTATATGAGAAGAGACCGGACGTAGGATCTGTTGTACATGCTCATCCGATCTATGCAACATCTTTCGCAATCGCAGGTATCCCGCTTACACAGCCGATCATGCCGGAGGCAGTTATCGCTCTCGGATGTGTTCCGATCGCTGAGTACGGTACACCTTCCACAATGGAGATTCCGGATAACCTTGAGAAATACCTTCCATATTTCGATGCAGTACTTCTTGAGAACCACGGAGCACTTACATGGAGCACAGACCTTAACGCTGCATACATGAAGATGGAGTCTGTAGAGTTCTACGCACAGCTTCTGTATCAGACAAAACTTCTTGGTGGCCCGAAGGAATTCGACAAAGAGAACATCGAGAAACTGTACGCTATCCGTCGTAAATTCGGTATGCCAGGTAAACATCCGGCAAGCCTTTGCCTGAACAAAGACGGAAAGAACTGCCACAACTGCGGCGGCGCATGCCACAATGATGATTACAAACAGTTCCCAGGATATCAGTATGATTTCGTTGGAAAAGACTGTGATAAAGAAGCTGCTCCAGCAGAAACACCGGCTAACAACGATGCAGAGCTTGTAGCTCAGATCACAAAACAGGTTATGGCTCAGCTTGGCCTGAAATAATCTTTTGACGGAATAATTAAGGAGGACAATCTCATGCCAATAAGTGAGAATATGGTACAGGAAATTGTACAGGAAGTTATGGCAAAGATGCAGATTGCAGATGCTCCGGCCGGAAAACATGGCGTTTTCAAGGATATGAATGATGCTATCGAAGCAGCCAAGAAGGCTCAGCTGGTAGTTAAGACAATGTCTATGGACCAGAGAGAAAAGATCATCACCTGCATCCGCAAGAAGATCAAAGAAAATGCGGAAGTACTGGCACGTATGGGTGTTGAGGAAACTGGTATGGGTAATGTGGGAGATAAGATCCTGAAGCATCACCTGGTAGCAGACAAGACACCTGGAACAGAAGACATTACAACAACTGCATGGTCCGGAGACAGAGGACTGACTCTGATCGAGATGGGACCGTTTGGTGTTATCGGTGCGATCACACCATGCACTAACCCAAGTGAAACAGTTCTCTGCAACACAATGGGTATGCTGGCAGGCGGAAATACAGTAGTATTCAATCCACATCCGGCAGCAGTTAAAACTTCTATTTACGCAATCAATCTTTTAAATGAGGCTTCCCTGGAATCAGGCGGCCCGGATAATATCGCTGTCACAGTTGAGAAACCAACCCTCGAGACAAGCAATATTATGATGAAACATAAAGATATCCATCTGATCGCAGCAACAGGAGGTCCTGGTGTTGTGACAGCAGTTCTTTCCTCTGGTAAGAGAGGAATCGGTGCAGGAGCAGGAAACCCGCCGGCACTGGTTGATGATACTGCTGATATCCGTAAGGCAGCTCAGGATATCGTAAACGGATGTACATTCGATAACAACCTTCCATGTATCGCAGAGAAGGAAGTTGTTGCAGTATCCTCCGTAGTTGATGAGTTAATGCACTACATGCTTACAGAAAATGACTGCTACCTTGCATCCAAGGAAGAGCAGGACAAGCTTGTTGAGACTGTACTTGCAGGCGGCAAGCTGAACCGTAAATGTGTAGGACGTGACGCGAAAACACTTCTTTCCATGATCGGAGTTCAGGCACCGGCTAATACCCGCTGCATCATCTTCGAGGGACCGAAGGAACATCCGCTTATCACAACAGAGCTTATGATGCCGATCCTCGGAATCGTAAGAGCAAAGGATTTTGATGACGCTGTAGAGCAGGCTGTATGGCTTGAGCATGGCAACCGTCATTCCGCACATATTCATTCCAAGAATATTGATAACATTACAAAATATGCGAAAGCAATCGACACAGCAATCCTTGTAAAGAACGGCCCGTCCTATTCCGCGCTTGGATTCGGTGGAGAAGGCTTCTGTACATTTACCATTGCAAGCCGTACCGGTGAGGGACTTACAAGCGCAAGCACATTCACAAAGAGAAGACGCTGCGTAATGACAGACAGCCTTTGCATTCGTTGATCAGGAGGAACATAAATCATGGATATGAACAATGTAAATATCGAAGAAATCGTTAAACAGGTTCTTTCCGGCATGACAGGAAACGCTCCTGCAGCAGCTGCTGCAAGCGCTCCGGCTGCTCCGGCAGGAAATACAATTCCTAAAAAAGCAAGAGTGGCAATGATGACAGAGAAGAAACATTTTGAGCTTCAGGAGTATGATCTTCCGGAAGTTGGTGACGACGACATCCTTGTTAAGGTTGAGGGATGCGGTGTCTGCGGAACAGATGCTCATGAGTACAAAAATGATCCGTTTGGTCTTATTCCGGTAGTTCTCGGACATGAGGGAACCGGCGAGATCGTAAAAATGGGTAAAAACGTTAAGGTTGATACAGCTGGCAAACCGGTTAAAGTCGGAGATAAGATCGTTACATGTATGATCTTCAAAGATGATCCGGAAATCACAATGTTCGACCTCAACAAGAAAAACGTAGGCGGCGCTGACGTATACGGACTTCTTCCGGACGATGATGTTAAATTCAACGGATGGTTCGCTGATTACATCTTCATCAGAGGCGGAAGCTTCGGTTCCACATTCTTCAATGTAAGTGATCTGGATCTTGATTCCCGTATCCTCATCGAGCCATGTGCAGTACTTGTACATGCAGTAGAGAGAGCAAAAACAACGGGAATCCTGAAATTCAACAGCAGAGTTGTTGTTCAGGGCTGCGGACCGATCGGTCTGATCTGTATCGCCGTTCTTCATACAATGGGTGTTCACAACATCTGTGCAGTAGACGGAAACGAGCAGCGTCTTGAATTCGCCAAGAGAATGGGCGCAACTACAACTGTAAACTTTATGAACTTCAAGGGTGTTGAGGCACTTACTGAGGCTGTGAAAGAGGCTCAGGGCGGACATCTTGCAGATTTCGCTTTCCAGTGCACTGGAAATCCTCATGCTCATTCCAATATCTACAAATTCATCCGCAACGGCGGCGGCCTCTGCGAGCTTGGATTCTTCATCAACGGTGGAGATGCAACCATCAACCCGCATTTCGACCTCTGCTCCAAAGAGATCAACCTTGTTGGTTCCTGGGTATACAACCTCAGAGATTATGCAACAACATTTGATTTCCTTAAGAGAGCAAAAGCAATCGGACTTCCAATGTCTGAGCTGATCACTGACAAGTATCCGCTGGAAGAGATCAACGAGGCACTTGAGAAGAACCTGTCAATGACAGGTCTTAAGATTGCGGTTGTTAACAAATAACCTTAACGGGAAAGGAGAAGCAACATGGCAGAAGCTGTAGGAATTCTGGAGGTCTTCGGACTTGCGACAGCCTTTGTGGCAGCTGACGCCGGGTGCAAGGCTGCAAATGTCCACCTGGAGGTATTCGATAAGAATAAACCGGCGAATGCGGACAGCCTGCCAGTACCGCTTCTTGTCTGCATCAAGTACCGCGGAAGCGTGTCAGATGTCACAGCAGCGGTAGAAGCCGGCATGAAGGTCGCAGAGAGCATGACAGGTGTGGTACAGCATTACATAATCCCCAACCCGGAACCAGGTACACAGAAAATGCTGAAGATCAGCGCCCTGGATAAAGATTAAGAGGATTTCGGAACTTAACTTTACAAAAGTTGCGGAATCATATATGATAAAAAAGTAACGAATGTAAGATTCAGGAGGATAGAATCATGGCACAGGAAGCATTAGGAATGGTTGAGACAAGAGGCCTCACAGCTGCAATCGAAGCAGCAGATGCAATGACAAAAGCAGCAGAGGTTGCTCTGGTAGGAACAGAGAAGATCGGTTCCGGTCTTGTAACTGTTATGGTTCGTGGAGACGTAGGCGCTGTAAAAGCAGCAGTAGAGAGCGGAAGCGCAGCAGCATCCAGACTTGGAGAGCTTGTAGCTACACACGTGATCCCGAGACCTCATACAGATGTTGAGAAAATTCTTCCGAAGCTTTAATTCAGGCTTTGAAAGAAAGAGAAATTAATTAAGGAGTTCGCTCATGGGAAAATCATATGGATTTATAGAAATCACAGGTGTCGTTGCGGCTATCAATGCCCTGGATATCATGTGCAAAACGGCAGACGTTGAGTTGGCGTCATGGGAGCGTAAGCTGGGCGGACGACTGGTGACCCTGATCGTACAAGGCGATGTATCAGCAGTTACAGCAGCTGTCAATGCAGCAGTAGAACAGGCTATCAAGAAGCCTGCCAGCTATGCGGTAATTGCCAATCCACACGAGGAAATCGTCAAACTGGTTGAGCTGAGTGCAAGCCGATGGAAAAAGAAACAGCAGGAAAATCCGGAAGAAGCACTGGAAAGCAAAAACAGCAGCAAAAAATAAGCTGCTGCACCAAAATAGTCAGAAGTAAACAGAACAAATAAAGCATTTATAATCCACAAGGAGGATATGATCATGACACAGGAAGCATTAGGAATGGTTGAGACAAGAGGACTTACAGCAGCTATCGAGGCAGCTGACCAGATGTGTAAAGCAGCTAACGTTGCACTGGTAGGAACAGAGAAAATCGGTTCTGGTCTCGTAACAGTTATGGTTCGTGGAGATGTAGGAGCAGTTAAATCTGCAGTAGAGAGCGGAAGCGCAGCAGCATCCAGACTTGGAGAGCTTGTAGCTACACATGTAATCCCGAGACCTCATACAGACGTTGAGAAAATCCTTCCGGTTCTTAAATAATCTAACTGATCAGTTCCAAGACGCACCGGCCTGAGGGCCATTAAGGCTTCGAGCCGGTGCGTTTTGAGTTAAGTTCAGTATGAAACCGAAAGAAAGCAGGTGTACTCTTGGAAACGAATAATATTGAAATGATCACAAAAATGGTGATCGATGCGATCAACAAAAACGAAGACAAGGGCAATGGTTTCGTTGTTCCTATCGGAGTTTCCGCAAGACATATTCACCTGACACAGGAGCATGTGGAGGCATTGTTCGGAGAAGGCTATCAGCTCACAAAGAAAAAAGATCTGATGGGCGGACAGTTTGCATCCAACGAAACAGTTACCATTGTGGGACTGAAGCTCCGTGCGATCGAGAATGTAAGAATCCTCGGACCTGTCCGCAGTAAATCACAGGTTGAGGTTTCCGCAACAGATGCGATCAAGCTGGGAATGAAGGTTCCGGTACGTATGTCCGGTGATCTTGCAGGAAGTGCACCGATCGCCATCGTCGGACCGAAAGGTGCCATTTATCTGAAAGAGGGATGTATTGTGGCTATGCGTCACATCCACATGGCTCCGAAGGATGCCCAGGCTGCGGGTGTACATGATGGTGATGTTGTTTCCGTCAAAGCTGACAATGAGCGCGGAACGATCTTTAATCAGGTTAAGATCCGTGTTGATGACAGCTTTACACTGGAAATGCATATTGATACAGATGAAGCAAATGCAGCAAGAATTGCCACAGGCAATACAGTTACCATAATTAAATAATATTCCTCCTTCGGGGATGCCGCTTAATGGCATCCCTAATAGAGGATATAGAGAAAAAACGGAGGCTCATATGATCGTAGGCAAAGTAGTTGGAAGTATTGTTTCCACACGAAAAAGTGAAAAACTGATAGGAAATAAATTCATGATCGTGGAGCCGGTGCATCATATGAAAGCCGAGCACAGCCAGATTGTTGCCATCGATATCATCGGTGCAGGAATCGGCGAATATGTATTGGTGGCACAAGGAAGCGCAGCAAGAATTGGCTGCGGCGTAGAAACAGCACCGGTAGATGCCGCAATCGTCGGAATCGTAGATGACGGTGCAGGATTGGAGTAACGCCATGGATATCAAAGAATTACAGAAAATTATGCAGGAGAATGGTGTTGTCGGAGCAGGTGGAGCAGGTTTCCCTACATACATGAAGCTGACAGACAAAGCTGAAATCATTCTCATGAACTGTGCAGAGTGCGAACCATTACTGAAACTTCACAGACAGTTGTTGGAGAAGCACGCATACGAGATCATGAAAACATTCGATATGGTTGCGGAGACAGTAGGAGCTTCCCAGGCCATTATCGGAATCAAAAAATCTTATGTACAGACGATCAATGCTTTAAATCAGCATATTGAAGAATTCCCAAGGGTTAAGATCCATCTTCTGGATGAGGTTTATCCGATGGGTGATGAGGTTGTTCTTATTTATGAAGCAACCGGACGTGTGGTACGGCCAGGAGGACTGCCGATCGAGCAGGGAGTAGCCGTATTCAATGTAGAGACTCTCTACAATGTATACCGCGCGGTAGAAGAACACAAACCGGTAATAAGCAAATATGTTTCCGTTGTTGCTGAGGTCGAGAATCCTGTTACAGTGAAAGTTCCACTGGGATGTACACTGGAAGAGGTTGTTGCCCAGGCAGGCGGTACAACTGTAAAGGATCCTGTATATTTCGTTGGCGGCCCGATGATGGGACGTATCGGAAACGGTTCCGACCCGGTTACAAAAACAACGAACGCAATCCTGGTTCTTCCAAAGGACCATGTTATTGTTATGAAGAAGCAGCGGACTTCTTCTATAGATCTGAAGAGAGCAGCATCTATCTGCTGTCACTGCCATACATGTACGGATCTTTGTCCGAGACATAATCTGGGACACCCGATCGATCCGGCAATGTTCATGATGGCAGCATCCAACCAGGATTTCAGAAATGTAAATCCTTATATCAATTCTGCATTCTGCAGCTCCTGTGGTGTCTGCGAGATGTATGCGTGTCCGCAGAGCCTGGCTCCGAGAACACTGCTTGCAGATATGAAAGGCGGACTTCGTAAGGCCGGAATCAGACCACCTCAGGGTGTTCAGCCGAAGCCGGTACAGGAGTCAAGAGAATACCGCAAGGTTCCTGAAGAGCGCCTGATGGCACGTCTGGGACTTACCAGATATGACAAGGATGCACCACTTCAGGAAGAACTTGTAAACGTATCAAAGGTAAAGGTTCTCTTAAGCCAGCATATCGGTGCACCGGCACAGGCAATCGTAAATGTAGGCGATATGGTAACAGAAGGACAGATGATCGCACAGCCTGCACAGGGATTAAGTGTCGGAATTCATGCAACCATCAGCGGTAAGGTTACAGAAGTGACAGACCGCCATGTTGTAATTGCAAGAAATTAGAAAGGACGTGCACAAAATGAGTAGAGCAATCGGAATGATTGAGTTTAAAACCACACCAGCTGGTATCACTGCAGCAGATGCCATGGTTAAGACATCTGAAGTAGAGATCGTGGAGGCGCAGACAGTATGTCCGGGAAAATATATTGCAATTATCACCGGAGATTTAAGCGCAGTGAAAGCTGCTGTAGACACAGCTGTAACAACATACGAGGACAAATGCATTGACAGCTTTGTACTGGGCAATCCGCATGAGTCCATTTTCCCAGCGATCTACGGAACCACACAGGTTGAGGAGATCAGTGCCCTGGGAATTCTTGAGACCTATGATGCAGCATCTATTATTGAAGCAGCAGATCAGGCAGCTAAGACAGCTATCGTTGATCTGATCGAGCTTCGTATCGCCAAGGGTATGTGCGGTAAATCCTACATGCTTCTTACAGGCGAGGTTTCTGCAGTAGAGGCTTCTATCGAAAGAGCAAAAGAGCTGGTAGCTGAGAAAGGAATGTACATGGATTCCTCAGTGATCGCTCATCCGGACAAGAGAATGATCGATACGATCCTTTAATATTGTTTTTTATATCTGAGGGATATCCTTTTGAAGGATATCCCTGCAATGACATCTGAAAAGGAGGCATCTTATGCTAGCGTTAGAGAGAAGAAATCTGATTCTCGAGAAATTACAGGAAGAGAAAAGGGTTGTTGTAAGTGAACTAAGCCAGCTTTACAGTGTCTCAGAAGAAACAATCCGCCGTGATCTGGACAAGCTGGAAAAAGAGGGACTTGCCACAAAGAGTTATGGCGGTGCGGTGATCAACGAAGATGTCGGTATTGATTTACCATTTAATATTCGTAAAAACCAGAATGTACAGGGAAAGCAGAAGATGGCAGAGATTGCTGCTTCCATGGTGAATGACGGAGATCATATTTTTCTGGATGCCAGCACAACTGCAGTTTTTGTAGCCAAGGCACTGAAAGAAAAAGAACGTCTCACAGTTGTTACCAATTCAATGGAAATCCTCCTGGAGCTCTCTGATGTATCCGGATGGAATATTATTTCAACCGGTGGAGTGATGAAGGAGGGATATCTTGCATTTCTTGGTGCCAGAACCGAGGAAGTGATCCGCTCTTACTATGTGGACAAGGTTATTTTTTCCTGTAAGGCATTAAATGAAGATATGGGGATCATGGAATCCAAAGAAGCTTTTGGAACAACAAAAAAAGCCATGATCAATTCCGGAAAAATGCGTATTCTGGTGGTAGACAGCACGAAATTTGATCAGACCGCCTTTTCCGTGGCAGGACAGTTGCGGGATATCGAGATGGTTATTACAGACAAAAAACCATCTGAAAAATGGCTGAAGCATTTCAGCGATCATAAGATCGAATGCATCTACCCGAAATAGACTGAACATATATCGGGAAATGATTATGTTTATGAGCATGCAGTGTATGCGGAATGCGGAGATCCGCTTTACTTTATCCGAACACAGGCAGACAAAAGAGAACTGTGTTACGGTATGACGAGAGGGAGCAGTTTCTATGAATACATTTGAAATGAAAACAGCCATCCACTTTGGAGCTGATGCCCTGGGAAGACTGAAAGATATTCCATACAAAAGAGTCCTTGTTGTCACGGATCCGTTTGTCGTAAAAAGCGGAATGATCGACATGATCACAAAACCGCTTCAGGCAGGTGGAAAAGAATTTGATATTTTCTGTGATGTTGTTCCGGATGCACCGGTTGGGAAAATTGCCGAAGGAGTCAAAAAATTCCTTCAGTATCAGCCGGAAGCGATTGTTGCAGTAGGCGGTGGCTCTGCTATCGATTCTTCCAAGGCAATCCGTGAGTTTGCCCTGAAGATCAACAATTACGGAAAGGTTGGACTGGTTGCCATTCCTACAACAAGTGGCACAGGTTCCGAGGTTACTTCTTTTGCTGTTGTAAATGATACAGAAGCACATGTGAAATATCCGCTGATCTCAGACAGCCTGACAGCAGATGAGGCGATTCTGGATGCTGAGCTTGTACGCAGTGTTCCACCTGCAATCACAGCAGATACAGGTATGGATGTTCTGACTCATGCAATTGAGTCTTATGTCAGCATCAATCATAATGAATTTACTTCTGCACTTGCCGAGAAATCTATTGAGATCTGTGGTGTATATCTTTACCGTGCGTATGTTGATGGTAATGATATGCATGCAAGACAGAAAATGCATGTAGCATCCTGTCTGGCAGGACTTTCCTTCAATGCAGCAGGTCTTGGTATCACTCACAGTATGGCTCATCAGCTGGGTGCTATTTTCCATATTCCTCACGGAAGAGCTAATGCGATGCTGTTGCCGCATATTGTTGAATACAATGCAAATATCAACAAACGCAGCAGAAGCCAGAAAGAATATCTTCCGGCAGTAAAGAGATATTCCAATATTGCACATCTTCTTGGACTGAGCAATTATAACGAAGTTATGAGCGTAAGATCTCTTGTGAACTGGATTCAGTTTATGCAGAAAGAGATGAATATCCCGCTTACTATCGAAGAGATGAAGACGATCACACCGGATGCATATTTTGCGGCGGTTGATAAGATGGCGGATATGGCACTTGCGGATGCCTGCACAGCGGCAAATCCGCGTGTACCGAAGAAAGAGGATATTGTTAAGATTTATACTAAATTGTGGTCTTTTTAAAAAGAAAAGGAAATCGCAAAGGAATAGCAAAGGGGCCGCAAAGCCGCGGCCCCTCTGCACACCCCTCGGGCTTTTTTTAGAGTGCTTGACTGTGGCGGGCGGAAGGGTATTGACTTTTGTCTGTATGCTGCGGTTGTTTCGGGTTGAACGTTGTGCCGATTAATTGTCGAGGATTGTAAAATTGGTCTGATATGGATAGGCTTATTTATCAGGTGTTGCTGGGAGGTTGAGCTGGTATGGAGGTTTATACCGGATATGGTGATAAGGGGATGACGGATCTTTCCCATACGAAGAATGTTTCCAAGTCGGATGATCGGGTTTGTCTGATGGGGTCAGTTGAGGAACTGATGAGTCATATTGGGCTTGTGCGCGTTCTGGTATCGGACGGGGATGTTGTCCGGATGCTGGAGAAGATTTCGGAGTCTCTGAAGAAGATTACGGATGGGGTTTCTGATCCTTATAACAGAGAATTTAAGGTGAATGAAGACCGGACAGAGCTTCTGGAGGAAGAGATTGGCCGGATGAAAGAAATTTTTTCCGGGGAGAGACTTCCGGTTCTTCCTGGGGATTCCAGAGTTGCAGCTGAGATTGATGTGACAAGAGCTGTGGCAAGGAGAGCAGAGAGAGAGCTTGCGCTGGTGAGTGTGAAGTTTGGATCTGACACAGGTGCCAAGAAGTTCATGAATCGGCTGTCCGATTATTTTTATGTGCTGGCAAGATATGTGGATGCTGCGAAGATCGGAGAGAAGAATGCAGAAACTGCTGAAGGTGTTCAGAGATCTGTGAAATCAGAAACTGCCGGGATTGAGGATAATGTTGGGGCAGAGGCTTCAGGAACTGTGACAACAACAGCGGGAGGAAATACGGCGATGGCACAGAATGACAGTATGGCAGTAAACACGGCGATAATCCAGGAAGTACTGAAGCGTATGGGTATCCAGGGACGTATCACCTTGGATTCTGCCAAGAGGCTTATTGAGAAGATCGAGCAGGAAGCACAGCGGAGAAACAAGCCTTCTGTGATCGCAGTATGCAGCCCGGACGGAAATCCGGTTGCGGTTCATGTGATGGACGGATCTTTTCTTGTAAGCTTTGATATGGCAGTAAAAAAGGCCTACACATCTGTGGCAGTAAAAATGTCAACTATGGAGCTTTCCAGACTGACACAGCCGGGCCAGACGTTTTACGGTCTTGGCAAGATGAGCGACAATATCGTAATATTCGGAGGTGGAGTACCGCTTAAAGTCGGAGACACCATTATCGGAGGTCTTGGTATCAGCGGTGGTACCGGCGAAGAGGATAACAGCCTCGCGGAGTATGGACTGCAGATTCTGAATGAAGTACTGTAGGATAAAGGATAAAAATAAAATGTACAGACAGCTCAAAGAGCATAAATAAAAGGGACGTGCTGCAGTGATGATTTTTAAATCAATACTGCAGCACGTCCCTTTTGTGAACATTTTACAGAAGGATAGCTTACTTCCAGTTAAGCTTCAGGCATTTGATGGAAATATCACTTTTTTCCGGTGCCTGAACCATATTTTGGATAAAATAGGTCTTTGTCATAGTTTTTCCGGGCTTCAGGTTCAGTGTCAGAGTTTTTGTCCAGTATATCTGGTCATAGATACCGGAGCCTGTGGTGATCTGTACTTTTGCTTTGGTGATGGTTTTCGCAGAAGTATTAGTGAATTTTAAGGTATAATAGGTTTTCATGTCATTAGGGCCGTACTTGATGCCGGCAACACTGATCTTCAGATTTTTTGCGGTAGGTTTGGTGGCCGGGGCGGATACGGTAATGGTGATCTTGCGATTAACACCATTTAATTTTACGGTAACTGTGGCTGTCCCTTTTTTCTTTGGGACAAGATAGTTTCCGGAAATGGCAAGTACAGAAGGCTTGCTGGATTTTGCATTTTTGATGGTCAGACTGGTACCTCCCTTCAGATTAATGAGGGAACGCATGGTAATTTTAGAGCCAACCCTAAGCGTAGTTTTGGAAGCGCGGAAGGTTGCTACGGTTTTTGATGGAGATGTTACTTTTCCGGTCAGTTTACAGGCTGTGGCTTTGGGGTAGGATAAAGTGATCTTTGCGGATCCGGCTTTCATGCCCTTCAGAGTAACTGTGAAACGGCTGCGTTTTTTTGAATCCTGAGAGATGCTCTGCACCTTGAGAACAGAGCTGTTGGAAGAAGTAACCTTGAATTTTGATTTGCTGATGGTTTTTACGTAAGGATCAGAAATTCTCAATTCCGATTGAAGTAGTTTTTCCGGTTCGGATACTCTGGGTCAGATAATTGTTGTTGATGATAAAAATTTCCGGAATTGCCTGTTTGATGGTGACTTCATAGTCGCAGTCTACAGGCACCGGACATTCTTTATTGCCGAAATCGAATTCCAGGTAGCCGTCCTCCAGGTTGTCATCGTAGGTGAAAAAAGTCTCTTTGTATGCCAGTGGTGTATAATTTGAAGTGTTCAGCTTAACTACATTGATCCCATCAATAGAAAATGTGGTGCTTTTGGGTATGACTCCTTTAGGAGAATAAAAGCTTACACGGACGGTTATGGCATAGATTCGTTTTTGGCATTTGGCATTTTTGATGTTGATCGGGAAATTAATGTCTGAAAACTCATCTTCGATCACACCATCGGTATCACGGATCGTGGAAGTGGTTCCTTTGGTCACTACCCGGACTTTGGCGTGGGCATCCTGGGGAAGCAGGAGCATGATAACTGAAAAAAGAAGCAGGAAAAAAATTGCCTCGATGGTTTTTATTTTTCTTTTACACATAATAACTCCTCCTTTTTTGAGTATTCCGGCTGTCACTGATCAGAAGAACCGGATACTATATGAATGCATGGTTCAATGTAATGGGACAGTATAAACAGACTTTTTCATTTATATCATTATAGCAGGTAAATACACAGAGGTAACTTTGTGATTTTTTACGATCAATTGGCAATTACCCGAAAAATATGTTAAAATTAAACATTCGGAAAACAGCAGCAATTTGGATATATATAAGCAGCGAATGCGGATGATTTGTCCGCTTGATTAAAGAAAGGATCATGTCGATTTATGACGAAACAGGAACTTTTAAAGACCCACTTCGGGTATGATACTTTCAGAGAAGGGCAGGAAGCAGTGATTGATGCACTTCTTGCAGGAAAAGATGTTCTGGCAGTGATGCCAACCGGAGCAGGAAAATCCATCTGCTATCAGGTGCCGGCACTGATGCTGAAGGGGATTACGTTGGTAATATCACCGCTGATTTCTTTGATGAAAGATCAGGTGCGAAGCCTGAACCAGGCAGGAATCTCGGCGGCTTATCTTAACAGCTCTCTGACGCAGGGACAGTATTTCACAGCTTTGCGTTACGCAAAAGCAGGACGTTATCCGGTCATTTATGTGGCACCGGAGCGGCTTACTACCGAGGCATTTCTGGATTTTGCGCTGAGTGCGGATATCTCCATGATCGCAGTAGATGAGGCACACTGTGTATCCCAGTGGGGACAGGATTTCCGGCCAAGTTATCTTAAGATCGCGGAGTTTGTGGCACAGCTTCCGAAGCGACCGGTGATCAGTGCATTTACAGCCACAGCAACGAAGGAAGTACGGGAAGACATTGCAAGACTTCTGGACCTTCGAGATCCCTTTTGCACAACAACAGGATTTGACAGAGAAAATCTTTACTTTGCAGTGAAAACCCCGAAGGATAAATATAAAGAAGTACATGATTACATAATGGAACACCCGGACGACAGCGGTATTATCTACTGCCTTACCAGAAAACTGGTGGAAGAAGTCTGCGGAAAACTGATCCGGGACGGGATCTCCGCAACCAGGTATCATGCAGGCCTTTCTGATGAGGAACGCAGGAATAATCAGGATGATTTTATCTACGACAGATGCCATGTGATGGTGGCTACCAATGCTTTCGGAATGGGAATCGACAAGTCGGATGTGCGGTATGTCATTCATTACAATATGCCGAAAAACATGGAGGGCTATTATCAGGAGGCGGGCCGTGCAGGACGCGACGGAGATCCTGCGGAATGTATCCTTCTCTATGGCGGCAAGGATGTTGTCACTAACCAGTACCTGATCGAGCGCGGACAGGAGAATCTGGAGATGGATGCGGCAACACAGCAGCTGATAAGAGAGAGGGATCAGGAGAGACTGAGACAAATGACTTTTTACTGTTTTACCCATGACTGTCTCAGGGAATATATCCTGAAATATTTTGGCGAATATGGAAAAAGCTACTGCGGAAGCTGCCTGAACTGCCAGACAGAATTCGAGGAAAAAGATATCACAGAGGAAGCCGGAGCTATGGTCCGCTGCGTGCAGAGCTGCGGCCAGCGTTATGGCGTCAATGTGATCCTGGATACCATCCGCGGTGCATCCACAGCCAAGATCCGGCAGTACCATATGGAGGAGAATCCTGCATACGGAGACTGCGCTAAGATCCCTGCACATAAGCTGCGTCAGATTTTTAATTATCTGGTGCTTCGTGACTATCTTGCCCTTACAGATGACGGCTATACGATTGTGAAGCTTACAGGTTCCTCAGAGAGCCTTCTTGACGGGGAAAAACATCTCACAATGAAGATGCCGAAAGAACAGGAACCAAAGCGAAAAGAGAAGCGCAGCCGCCTTTCAAAGGCTAGCGCAGGGGAACTTGGAGAACAGGACGAGCCGCTTTTTCAGAGGCTCCGTGCGCTCCGCCTGGAGATTGCCCGGGAAGAAAAAATTCCTCCATATATGGTATTTTCCGACAAAACTCTCATTCATATGTGCATTCTGAAGCCGGGAAATGAGGAAGAAATGCTGAATGTGACAGGAGTAGGCAGACACAAGTTCGAAAAATACGGAAAAAGGTTTATTGATGCGGTGCAGAATATGTAGGAAAGAGCCGTTTGCCGTCAGAAAATGCAGAGCGAAATGTTCCGGATTGTCTTGCATTTAAAGGTCACATTTGTTAGAATAAGACAAGCAGGAGACATCCGGCGGACATTATACAGCCGGATGTGCACACCTTGCGGACTATTTTCTGTCTGCACATTCCGGTGCAGTGTACAGGCATTTCGCAAGCAGAGTTCTATGCAGCCGTGGAATCCCTTCAAATAAATGGAATCGACTTACGTCGGTCAGAAGCAAGCAGTGAGGTGGATGGTCGTATCCGCTTTCCATTAAGACATAATCTGTTGCTGTTCCCAGGCGCGAAGGAACAGTGATCAGAATCATACACGATCTGCGTCGGCTTTTTCATGCAGAAAATCTGCCCTGCCGGCTTTTTTCTCATACATAAGAGAAGCGTGTATTCCTAAACATGAACGTAGCCTGCCCATGAAGCAGGAATCAGTTCCGGTACAGCGTTTCTGCTGTAAGGCCGAAAAAAGAGGTGTTAGTTACATATAGCTGTATGCTGGTCGCAGATACGGAGAAGCAATCTCCAGTGCAGCAGCCAGTTATAAATTACCAGACAGCTTAAATCTGAAAAAAGCAGGATCTCCGCATATGCGTGTGCGAAATCCTGCTTTTGGTCTTTTATCGTCGCTTATACTTTCCGGGTGTAACCCCCTTATATTTTTTAAATGTCCGGATAAAATAACTCAGGTCATTAAATCCGTTTCGGTATGCGATCTCTGTAATGGAATCATCAGTAGTAGCCAGCTGGCAGCAGGCCTGCTCGATCCTCTGCCTGTTCAGGTAGTCCATAGGAGTCTGATGTGTCATCTCGGAAAAAAATCTGCAGAAGTATTTCGGTGACATGGAAACAGAGGCCGAAAGCTCCTGGAGGGTGATGGGATTTGCGTAGTTCTTCTCAATGAATTCAACGACCTGCTTCAGCTGGACGATACGCTTGTAGTCACGGCGGGTTTTGCGCAGGCTTTCCAGGTAGTAATGATTACCAAAAACCAATCCGAAAAAGTGGTAAAATTGTCCAAACACAATCAGCTCATATCCAGGCTTTTTCTGCCAGAAAGAATCGAAAAGAGAATTGACGGTCTGCCGGATATCCGGATGTCTCTCGGTAAAATGGTGATAAATAAGAAGCTCCTGATGGCTGAGCTTCTGCATGTATTCTGTACAGACAGAATTGAATTTCAGAAACATGTTCATATCAAAAACAATGCACTGATAGATACAATCATGAGGAATTCCGGAATGGAGCACTCCACTATTGACAAAAATAACATCTCCGGCTTTTGCTGTAAAACTTTTTTCGTCTAAAGTGACGGTGAGAGTGCCCTGGAGTATCCGCATGATTTCACATTCCACATGCCAGTGATAGGACATGACGTAGCGGGGATGCGTGCTGTCAATGTGGTGAAACTCAAAAGGAAATTCATAGGTACCCCGGAGCCGGTCTTCGTTTCTTCCAAGATCGTGCAAAATAAAACCCTTCTTTCATAAATTTTATAGATTTTTTAGGAACTTATATGGAAAAGTGAATATTGTACTATTTTTTGCTATTATAACACAAGTAATTTATAAGATGCAATCGTATAATAAAATCATCAATCAGGCAAAGGATGCCTGAACACAAATTGTGAAGCAGGAATCTATGCTTTGCATTATGAAACAAGTTCATACTAATAACGAAGAATATATATGTAGGAGGTAATTTTTACTATGGCAAAGAGCAGATTAGTAGGAAGCTATCCAGTTATCGGTATCAGACCGACAATCGATGGACGTAGAGGAGCACTGGATGTAAGAGGATCTCTGGAAGACCAGACAATGAACATGGCTAAATCCGCAGCCAAGCTTTTCGAGGAGAACCTGAAATACTCCAACGGTGAGCCTGTAAAGGTTGTAATCGCTGATACAACAATCGGACGTGTTGGCGAGAGTGCTGCATGTGCTGATAAATTCCGTAAAGAGGGTGTAGATATCACTCTTACAGTTACACCATGCTGGTGCTACGGTGCTGAGACAATGGATATGGATCCGCAGACGATCAAGGCTGTATGGGGATTCAACGGAACAGAGAGACCTGGTGCTGTATATCTTGCATCCGTTCTTGCTACACATGCACAGAAAGGACTTCCGGCATTCGGTATCTACGGACATGACGTTCAGGAAGCTGATGACACATCTATTCCGGAAGACGTTAAAGAGAAACTGTTAAGATTCGGCCGCGCAGCAGTTGCAGCAGCATCCATGAGAGGTAAATCCTATCTGCAGATCGGTTCTGTAACAATGGGTATCGGCGGATCTATCATTGATTCTGATTTCATCGAGTCCTATCTTGGAATGAGAGTTGAGTCTGTTGATGAGGTAGAGATCATCCGTCGTATGACAGAAGGCATCTACGATCACGAAGAGTTTGAGAAAGCTCTCAAATGGGCAAAAGAAACCTGCAAGATCGGCTGGGACAAGAACCCGGAAGAACTTCAGTTCTCACCGGAGAAGAAAGAGGAGCAGTTCGAGTTTGTTGTTAAGATGGCAGTTATCATCAAAGAACTGATGAACGGCTGTGACAATCTTGCTCCGGAATTCTCCGAGGAAGCAATCGGACACAATGCTCTTGCAGCTGGATTCCAGGGCCAGAGACAGTGGACAGACTTCTATCCGAACGGTGACTTTGCAGAGGCTATGCTGAACACTTCCTTTGACTGGAATGGTGCTCGTGAGCCGTACATTCTTGCTACAGAGAACGACGTTCTCAACGGACTTGGAATGCTGTTCATGAAACTCCTTACAGGACGTGCTCAGATTTTCGCTGATGTTCGTACATACTGGAGCCCGGAGGCAGTTAAGAAAGCTACAGGATATGACCTTGAGGGTGTTGCCAAAGAAGCTGGCGGATTCCTTCATCTGATCAACTCCGGTGCTGCCTGCCTGGATGCTAACGGACAGGCTAAAGAGGCTGACGGAACACCGGTTATGAAACAGTGGTGGGATGTTACAGAGGCAGACCAGAAAGCTATCATGGAGAATACAGAGTGGTGTATGGCTGACAACGGATACTTCCGTGGAGGCGGATATTCCAGCCGTTATGAGACACGTGCCCAGATGCCTGCAACAATGATCCGTCTGAACCTTGTAAAAGGACTTGGACCGGTTCTTCAGATTGCAGAGGGATGGACAGTAGCTCTTCCGGAAGAGGTATCTGACAAACTCTGGAAACGTACAGACTACACATGGCCATGCACATGGTTCGCTCCAAGATGCGATGGCAAAGAGGGACCGTTCAAGACAGCTTACGATGTAATGAACAACTGGGGTGCTAACCACGGCGCAATCTCCTACGGACACATTGGTGCAGACCTTATCACAATGTGCTCTATGCTGAGAATCCCGGTATCCATGCACAACGTTCCTGAGAAGGATATCTATCGTCCGGCAGCTTGGAATGCATTCGGTATGGAAAAAGAGGGTGCAGACTTCCGCGCTTGCAAGAACTATGGACCACTTTACAAATAAATCATACTGTTAAAATAACAGAATATCGATCCCCCGGCATGTATGTGCCGGGGGATTTTTTGGGCTATAGTGCAGGATAGTCAGGAAACACTCTGTTCGGATTCCGGGAAAAAAGTTATAATGGGAACAGATTTATAAACAGATATATAAGAATACAGGAGGTTACTGAAATGAAATATATACAGCTGAACAATACTGATCTGAATGTCAGCCGTATCTGCCTTGGAACAGCAGGATTCGGGGATAAACTGGATCATGAAAAAAGCTTTAAGGTACTGGACACTTTTGTGCAGGCAGGCGGAAATTTTATTGATACAGCCAATGTGTACTGCAAGTGGCTGGAAGGACACGGAAACTGCAGCGAACAGATTATCGGAAAATGGCTGAAGGACCGGGGAACACAGGGAAAAGTGATCGTGGCTACCAAAGGTGCACATTATTCTTTTGAAGATCAGGGCCGCAGCAGAGTAAACAGAGAAGACATTCGCACAGACCTGGATGAAAGCTGCCGTACACTTGGAACGGATGTGATTGATTTTTACTGGCTTCACAGAGATGATCCGAAGAAACCGGCAGAGGAAATCGTTGACATTCTGGAAGAACTGCAGAAAGAAGGAAGAATCCGGTATTTCGGATTTTCCAATTACAGGACAAAAAGACTGAAAGAGATCCAGAAATGTCTGGAAGAAAGAAATCATCCGGGAATCACGGCAGTTTCCAACCAGTGGAGCCTGGCCGGGATCAATCCGGGAGGAAACACCAATCCGGATCCGACACTTGTAGAATTTTCCAGGGAGGAATATAAATGGCACTGTGAGACAAAAACTGCGTCCATTCCGTTCTCATCCACTGCTATGGGATTTTTCTCCAAGCTTCAGAAAATGGGAGTTCTTTATACAGAAAAAGTGGATACATTCTGGATGCGGAATATGGAATCACAGATCGCAGATCTTTCAGAAAGCATAAAAAAATCATACTGGAATGAGACAAATCTTCGCACATACCAGAAGCTTCTGAAACTTCAGAAAGAAACAGGACACAGCCTGCAGTCTTTGTCTCTGGCGTACTTTTTCCATCAGCCGTTCCAGACGGTGCCTGTAACAGGAGTCAGCAATCTTAACCAGTTAAAAGATGCTCTTGCTGCCTGTGATATTGATTTTGAACCGGAGCTGTTTGGTGGTTGGGTGATAGACGGAGGTGATAGATGAAGCTGATCCATTTATCGGACCTTCATCTTGGAAAAAGAGTGAATGAGTTTTCCATGATCGAAGATCAGAAATATATTTTAAATCAGATACTGGGTATCATTGATGAAGAAGCACCGGATGGGGTCCTTCTTGCAGGAGATATCTATGACAGACCGGTTCCCTCTGCGGAGGCCGTACAGCTTCTGGACAGTTTTCTTACCAGACTGGCGAAGCGAAAGATACCGGTTTATGCCATCAGTGGCAATCATGACAGTGCTGAGAGGATCGCATTTGGCTCCCACATTATGAGCAACAGCGGGATCTGCATGTCACCTGTATATGACGGAAAAACAGAAAAGTACTGTTTAATGGACAGTTATGGAGAAGTGTGGATTCATCTTCTTCCGTTTATCAGACCGGCAGTAGTACGCCATGCACTTCAGGGAGAAGAAGGTGCAGAGGAGATCCGCAGCTATCAGGAAGCTGTACAGGCTGCAGTAGAGCATATGGACATTGACACCGAGAAACGAAATGTTCTGGTTGCGCATCAGTTTGCAGTAGGAGCTATGAGCTGTGATTCCGAGGAGATCGCAGTTGGAGGAATCGACCAGATTGAAGTGTCTGTATTTCAGGACTTTGATTATGTGGCACTTGGGCATATCCACAGTCCCCAGAATGTGGGAAGCAATCAGATCCGTTATTGCGGAACACCGCTGAAATACTCTTTTTCCGAGGCAGGACAGCAGAAATCCGTGACTGTAGCGGAGCTTTTTGAAAAAGGAGATCTGGAAGTGCGGGAGATTCCGCTGAAACCTTTTCGGGATATGAGAAAGCTGAAAGGCACATATATGGAGATTACCTCACTGGCCAATTATCAGGATACTAACACAGAGGATTATATGCAGATCACTCTGACAGATGAGGAGGATATTGTGGACGGAATGCAGAAGCTGCGTGCTATTTATCCAAATTTGATGAGGCTGGAATACGACAACCGCAGAACAAGAGAAAATCAGGAAATCTCCGGAACGGAGACAGTGGAAAAAAAATCCGAGCTGGAATATTTTCAGGAATTTTTTGAGCTGCAGAATAATCAGCCTATGAATGAGGAACAGCGGAAATTTTCAGAAGATCTGATCCGAAAGATACAGGAGGTGAGCATTTGAGACCGGAAAAACTGACCATCAGTGCCTTCGGGCCTTATGCAGACAGAACAGAGATTGATTTTTCCAGGCTTGGGGACAGTGGCCTTTATCTCATCACCGGAGATACGGGAGCTGGAAAAACTACTATATTTGATGCAATCACTTTTGCACTTTACGGCCAGGCAAGCGGCCAGGTAAGAGACTCTGCCATGTTCCGAAGCAAGTATGCAGACACTGCCACGGAGACTTTTGTGGAGCTTGTTTTTTCTTATCAGGGAAAAAAATATCAGGTCTTTCGAAGTCCGGAATATATGGCACCAAAGAAAAGGGGCACAGGACTGACTCTCCGGAAAGCGGAGGCACAGCTTATTTATCCGGATGAGCGTCAGCCCGTGACAAAGGCAAGAGATGTGACAAAAGCCATCGAAGAATTGCTTGGACTTGACTACGAGCAGTTTACCCAGATCGCCATGATCGCACAGGGAGATTTCCAGAAGCTGCTTCTTGCAGGAACAGTGCAGCGAGGGGAGATATTCCGGCAGATCTTTCATACAGGGATTTATCAGCAGGTACAGCTGAAGCTTAAGGAGGCGGCACAATCCAGATATAAGGAGTACGATGAAATGCGCAGAAGCATTGCACAGTATCTGGACGGGGTGAAGCTCCGGCAGAGAGAAGGGACAGAAGCAGAGGAATTTGCAGAATTGAAAAAGGGGAAATTCGAAGGTAAGCTGGAGCGGAGCCTTGAGATTTTGAAGAGCTTTATTGATCAGGGAGAAAAAAGGGAAAGCGAGCTTCTGAAACAGGAACAGGAGGTGGATCAGAAGATTCGCACAATGGAAAATATACTGCATCTCTCTGCGCAGAAGCGGAACCTTGAACAGAAAAAAGATTTTGCCAGGAAGCAGCTTGAGCAGCTTCTTCCGGATCTTGAGAAGGCTTCCGGGGAGGCGGAAAAATATAAAGATGCAGACCAAAAATGCGAAGCACTGGGGATTCTGATCCGTGAAAAACAGGAGCAGCTGAAAAAATATCAGGTTCTGGAACAGCTTAAGAAGGAACTGGATGAAATCAGGATGCAGCTGAAAAAATGCAGAGCCGGACAGGAAGCAAATATCCGCCAGGAACAGCAGCTTCATAAAGATATGGAACAGCTGAAAAAGGAGCGTTCCCTGCTGGAAAATTCTCAGCTGGATCTGCAGAAAGCAATAACAGAGAAGGAAAAACGGACACAGAGAAAGTCGGAACTGAATGGGTTTGAAACAGAAATGCGGGAATTCAAAGGCCTTTATGAAGCCACAAAAGAGCAGCAGAAAAAGTATCAGGCTGCATATGAAAAAGCACAGCAGCAGAGTGAATACTATCAGCAGATTTTTCACAGCTTTCTGGACGCCCAGGCAGGGATCCTGGCACAGGAACTTAAGGAAAATGAGCCCTGCCCGGTGTGCGGTTCTTTAAGCCATCCACACCCGAGAATAATCTCCAAAGGTCGCACTGTTACTTCGGAAATACTGGATAATGAGAAAATCAAACTGGATAAACTGGAAAAGATTTCCGCAGACCAAAGCCTGGAAGCCGGAAAATTAAAGGAACGGAGCAATGCCTCCTGGAAACAGATCGTGTCCGGTGCAGAAGAGCTTCTGGAAGAGTTCCAGGAATTCCGTAAGGAAACAAAAAATGGAAATGGACAGGCGGGAGATTTCAGGACTGTATGGAAACAGATGATCCTCATGATAAACCGGGAAAAAGAACAGTGCAAAAATCTTTTGACAGAAAGTGACAGAAAGATCAGGGAAGCAGAGGAAAACACAAAAAGAAAGCAAAAAGTGGAAAAACTTCTGGAAAATCTTGAAAAAGAAAAAGATATACTTCAGGAAAAAAAGAATTCCTGTGACCGGGAACAGACCGGGCTTACAACAAAAGCATCCGAAAATGAAAAACAGCAGAAAAATGCAGCAGAAGAAATCAGACAGGTCCATTCGGAGGTAGGAAAAGAAGTTCTGGAAAAAGAGATCAGGGAAAAACAGCAGGAATATATTGATCTAAAAGAAAACAGCAGAAAGATGAAAGAAACCTTTGAGAGATTTCAGGCAGAAAAGGCAAGGATAACTTCCACGATAAAAACTCTTGATGAGCAGCAAAAGGAGATCGGGGAGATACGGGAAGATGAAATTCGGGAGCAGTATACAGAAAGTACAACGCAGAAAACAGAACTGGCAGAAAAAAGAAAAGAACTTTTTTCCATTCAGAGCGGAAACCTGGAAATTTTCCGGAAGGTACAGAAACGGAAGGAAGAGATGACAAAAGCCGAAGCAGAATACGTCTGGATGAAAAATCTCTCAGATACAGCCAACGGCAATTTAAACGGCAAGGCCAAGATCGAGCTGGAAACCTATATCCAGATGGCATATTTCGACAGAATCCTCAGAAGAGCCAATGTCCGCCTTATGACCATGAGCAGCGGTCAGTATGAGCTGAAGCGTCAGGAGCAAAGCGAGAACCGCAAGGAAAAAGCTGGTCTTGATCTTAATGTTATTGACCATTACAACGGAACGGAAAGAAGTGTAAAAACTCTTTCAGGAGGGGAATCCTTCCAGGCATCCCTGTCCCTGGCACTGGGACTTTCTGATGAAATCCAGGCCAGCGCAGGAGGCATCCGCTTGGATTCCATGTTTGTAGACGAAGGTTTTGGCTCTCTGGATGAAGAGGCTCTTTCTCAGGCTGTGAAAGCCTTAAGCAGTCTTGCGGACGGCCACCGTATGGTAGGAATCATTTCCCACGTGGCGGAACTGAAAGATCGGATCGAAAACAAGATCATTGTGACCAAACAATGCAGCGGAAAAGGTGTTGGCAGCAGCATTCAGATTCAGTAGAATGCAGAAAACTATCAGCTGGCTTTTTCAATGTCTTTTCTGAAACAGAAATTCCATAAAAGTCTGTCTGGCATTTTTTGCCAGCTTCTGGCTGACCGGAACCTGATTTCCATTATCCATAACAAATACCGTACCATCAAAATCAACAGCGTGTTCCAGATTGATCACAATTCCCCGGTTGCACTGATAAAACCGGGGATCCATTTTCAGAAGAGCGTTAAAAGCTTCAAAAGACTGTCTGGTAACAAGCTCTTTTGCTTTTGACGTGTGAATATGGATCATATGGGAAAAATGCTCTGCATATATGATGCTGCGGAAAGGAACCTGTATATTACTTCCGTTTACCTTTACATCAATATATTTCCCGGAATCAGGAATACGGGAAAGAATCTCATCGATCAGATCCGAAAGCTCTTTTATGTTATAAGGTTTTACAAGATAGTGCAGGGCACGGACCTTAAAGCCCTCCAGAGCATGGTCAGTAGAGGTTGTAGTAAAAATCAGAAGACAATCCGGATCAGATTTTCGAAGTTCTCTGGCAATCTCCACACCGTTTGCACCATTCATATAAATATCCAGGAACAAAACTGTGAAAGGCCGTTCCCTGGAAGCTTTCAGAAAAGCTTCTCCATTTTCAAATTCAGTCAAGTCAGCGTGAACACCACGTTTCGTCAGCTGTTCTTCCAGCCGTGTATGCAAGAGCACCCGTTCGCTGTGAATATCATCTACAATCGCAATTCGCATAACTATTTTCCTCTCTATCTGTCTGTCAACAGTATAGCATAAAATATCAGGCCAAACTATGGTCTGTGTTGGAATTTCGTGCCATTTTAAGTGGTTTCGTGCCAGATGGATTGAAAAACGGCAGGATTTTTTTATAATGTGGTTAACATGTGAAGGAAAAAATCGAACAGAAAAGGAGGGCGATTTGTGTATTGCATTGATGTATTGACGGATAAAGCGCAAAGTGGTCGGGAATACACAGAATATATTTTGAATTGCTGCGCTGAAAGAAATATATTTCCGCTGGTTCAGG
Source organism: Blautia sp. HA8986 (assembly GCF_056504635.1). Lineage (NCBI taxonomy): Bacteria > Bacillati > Bacillota > Clostridia > Lachnospirales > Lachnospiraceae > Blautia > Blautia sp. HA8986. The sequence goes on along the minus strand of NZ_JBWLUQ010000001.1, from coordinate 1,795,336 downwards.
TTTATTATGATCAGGAAAAATTTTTTGCACAGATACAAAAGACTGTGCCGGCCATTGTACTTCTGATACTGCCGGGAGTGAAAGGACTCAATGCAGCAGAGCATCTTCGGTCTCTGTATCCGAGATGCAGGATCATCTGGAGCAGTGACCTTGATTTTTCCCTTCATGCATTCAGACTGCGGGTGGAATATTTCTTCATGGAACCGGTAGAAGAACAGAAGATCAGGGAAGGACTTGCTGCCTGTTTCGGACACAGCAGATAATTTTTTAATTCAGGAGGAAGATGATATGAAAAAAAGAGCGATAATTCTTGCAGTGATCACAGCTATGCTTACGGTTAATTCCGGTTATGCGGCAAATACTGTTTCTGCGGAAGAAATGCAGAAGGAAGAATCACAGGCATCAGAAATTCAGGCAGAATCCGGAAGTGAAGAAGCTTCTCAGGTTCCCATAAAGCCACTTTCCTCAAAGGTGGTTTCTGAGAATCCATACATGGCAAAAGCTGATGCCAATATCCATCACGACTGCTATAACACGGACAGTACGGACGAAGTGCTGCCGGTTGGAATTTATCCTGAGATCAATGTTTCCTACGAAAAGGTAAATGCAAACGCATCTCCGGCGATCTTTTTTGATTCTTACGGTCATGCGGTGGTTCCTCTTCTTGGAGGTCTTGCAATCCGTGATATCAATGCGGATGAGACACAGACAGAAGGATATTTTTCCCCGAAACAGCATGACAGCGGCGACTATGTGATTCAGAGCTCCTATTCTTTTGTTGATGAGAGCAACCGGATCGTGTGTCCTACCAGCAACAACCATGTGCTGATGCTGAAAGCCACAGATGAGGAAGGAAATGTGCTGCCTGAATTCGAAAAAGTACTGGATATTGATATCAAAGCTGCAGCAGAGGCAGTTCTTGGAAAAACACTGGATCAGAACCTTCTTTCTGTAGTATTTGACTATGACGGGAATTTATGGTTTGCCACCGGTGGATTCCGTATTTATCCTGACCGAAAACAGCAGGGGGCAGTTGGCTATATTTCCCGCAGTGCCATTGATGCTATCTTAAACGGAGAAGAAGCAGATCTTACAAATGCTGTGTTTGTATATGAACTGACTCCGGGCGAGGGTGCGGAAAATGGCATTGCTTCCTCCAAAGAGGGTGCGGTGATCCTGACCAATCTCAACTGCTATCTGTTTTCTGCTGATAATGGAGTACAGAAAGTATGGGAGACTCCTTATGAGAGCGTTGGTGCAAAAGAGAGCAAGGAGGGAGATGCCACTACAGGTGGCGGCCTTGCATGGGGAAGCGGCTGTTCTCCGTCTATGACAGATAATCTGGTCATGTTTACAGACAACCAGAATCCTGTGAATCTTCTTGCTGTTGATATGAAAACAGGGGAAAAAGTTGCAAGCCTTCCTGTGATCGATGAGCTTCCGGAGGAAAAACAGGTTTCTGTGGAAAATTCAGCGATCGTATATGATAACGGAGAGGGAACGGTAAGCACCATTGTATGCAACTGGTTTGGTGCCGGAAGTGCAAATCTCGGAAAAGAGGACAGTGATTCTTCCATTCAGAGTTATGCAAATATTTATGATGTAAACTGGCTGAGCCAGGGAAATAAGATGATCATGCCAGGTGTGGAGCGAGTGGACACTATCAGAACAGAGAATGGATATGAAATGAAGAGTATCTGGTGCAGAAGTGATCTGTCTGATACTTCCATGATGAAGCTTTCCACTGCGACCGGATATATTTATGGTTATGTCCAGAATCTGGAAACAGGTATGTGGCAGTATATCATGCTTGATTTTGAGACAGGGGAAACAGTATTCTCCATGGATGTTTCCAGCAAACCGGGATACAACAATATGGCCATAGGCATGTATGCAGGAAACAGCGGAAATGCACTTTACTGCCCGACCGGATATCTGGAGCTGTTAAGACTTCAGGACAGATTCGTTTATCTGCCGGAAATGCCTTACCGAAAAGTGGATCTGGACAAGGCAATGAGAAATGTGCTGACCCAGGAAAAATTCGAGGCAGATGGAGGTCAGGGCAGCGTCTGCGGATGGCTGAGTACGGTAACTGTGGAAAATATCCACCCGAATACTACAGTTGCACTTCGGATGAAAGGGCTGTCAGGTAGCGCAGATGCACTGAAACTCTACGGTTATGGTACAGACGGTACGCTTAAAGAAGTACCGCAGGATTTGTGGCATATCCAGACAGAAAGCGGAGAAACACCGGAGACGCTTTCAGAAGATGTTCTGTATGAGGTCCATGTTTCCGTACAGGATGGCGGTGACTTCGATCTCAGCGAAAACGAAGACGAAAAAGAAATAAAAATATCAGTTGTTACGGTTCAGTAAATACCTGCAAAACATTAAACGGGCTGTCTGCTAATAGACAGCCCGTTTTAAAATATACTATTTTTGTTTTTTCTCAGCTTTTGCTTCGCAGGTGAGTTCAACACCAAGCTTACGGAAGCTGATCACATCCACATCAGAGAGCATAACAGAAGTATGAACCTGGCATCCGCGAATATTCGGGATCTGCTCCAGGGCAAGACGTGCGGCATCACTTGTGGCAGCACTCATAGAGAGGGCAATCAGGATCTCATCAATGTGAAGGCGAGGGTTCTTGCTTCCAAGATATTTGGTCTTCAGCTGCTGGATCGGATGGATGGCATCAGGGGAGATCACGTGGAGCTCGTGATCAATACCTGCAAGCTCTTTCAGTGCATTGAGGAGAAGAGCTGCAGATGCACCCAGAAGGTCGGAAGTTTTTCCGCATACGATCTTTCCGTCCGGAAGTTCCATTGCAGCTGCCGGGCCGCCTGTTGCTTCTTCTTTTGCCAGGGCAGCAGGAACGACCTTGCGGTCATGAAGTTCTGCGTGAGCCTGCTGGAGAAGGAGCTCGATCTTGCGGACCTCGTTTTCAGTGCCGGAACCGGAAACAAGTGCATTCATGCTCTTATAGTAACGGCGGATGATCTCCTGACGGGATGCTTCCTGGCAGGCTTCATCGTCAATAATGCAGTTGCCGGCCATATTGACACCCATATCAGTAGGAGATTTATAAGGACAGCTTCCCATGATTTTCTCAAACATTGCCTGTACAACAGGGAAAACTTCCACATCACGGTTATAGTTGACGGTTGTTTCGCCGTAAGCTTCCAAATGGAACGGGTCGATCATATTAACATCGTTAAGATCAGCGGTAGCTGCTTCATATGCCAGGTTTACCGGATGCTTCAGCGGGAGGTTCCAGATCGGGAAGGTCTCAAATTTCGCATAGCCGGCCTTTACACCGCGTTTATATTCATGGTAGAGCTGGGAAAGGCAGGTGGCCATCTTTCCGCTTCCGGGTCCTGGAGCTGTGATCACAACCAGGGGTCTGGTAGTCTTGATATAATCATTCTTTCCATATCCCTCATCACTTACGATGAAAGAAGTGTTGCTTGGATATCCAGGGATCAGGTAAAGCTTGTAAACACGGATTCCCAGTTTCTCCAGGCGTTTCTTGAAGAGATCGGCACTTTCCTGGCCGGAGTACTGTGTGATGCACACGCTTCCCACATAGAGGCCACGGCTTGTAAATTCACCCATGAGACGAAGAACATCCTCGTCATAGGTAATGCCAAGGTCGCCACGTACTTTATTCTTGTCAATGTCATTGGCACTGATAACAATAACGATCTCCGCCTGATCAGAAAGCTGCATCAGCATGCGGAGTTTGCTGTCTGGTTCAAAGCCCGGAAGAACACGGGAGGCATGGTAGTCGTCAAAAAGCTTGCCGCCGAATTCAAGATAAAGCTTGTTTCCGAACTGGCTGATTCGTTCCCGGATGTGTTCTGACTGCATTTTCAGATATTTGTCATTATCAAAACCTATTTTCATTTGTCTGATTTCCTCTCCTCTTTTAATTTTCCAAATCACTGGGAACAGTATACTACAACTTACTATTTACTGGCAATATCCAGTATGTGTTTTTTTACATTACCGTTCATTGGCAATATCCCGTAAAGTTTTTTTACCTTTTATTTTTATAATATCGCGGTTGATTTATGCAGGTTTTATCTTTATAATAAAGAAATGACAAGAGGAGGAAAAAAATGAATAATCAACTGAATAATGATCAGGGCGGGAAACAGCCTGATAACAAAGATCCCAAGAACCAGGGATCCAATAAGAACCATCAGTCGATTCTGGCTTTTCTGATATGCCTCCTGGTAACACTGGTCTGCTTCGCATTGTTTACCAACATGCTGAAGGACAACAGCAGTGAGATATCCTATGATAAATTCATCGATATGGTGGATAAGGACCAGGTTAAGGAAGTAACGATTCAGTCCAGTACACTGACGATCGTACCGAAGAAGCAGAATTCCGAGTACGAGGATATGAGCTACTATACTACGAAAACCGAGGATAGCACAGCCCTGACCAAGAGACTGGAAGGTAAGGGCATCAAGTTTAAGACTGACCCGCCGGATGTGTTTGGCGAGTTTGTTGCAATGATCTTAAGTGTGGTACTGCCGACACTGCTTCTTTTTGGGCTTCTGATGTTCTCCATGCGCCGTATGAACAAAGGCGGCGGTATTATGGGAATGGGCGTAGGCAAGAGCAAGGCCAAGGCTTATGTTCAGAAAGAAACAGGTGTCACCTTCAAGGATGTGGCAGGACAGGATGAGGCCAAGGAATCTCTTCAGGAAGTGGTGGATTTCCTTCACAATCCTGGGAAATACACAGCTATCGGAGCGAAGCTTCCGAAAGGTGCCCTTCTTGTGGGACCTCCTGGAACAGGTAAGACACTTCTTGCCAAGGCAGTTGCAGGTGAGGCGCAGGTACCGTTCTTCTCACTTTCCGGTTCGGAATTTGTGGAGATGTTCGTAGGTGTAGGTGCATCTCGTGTCCGTGATCTTTTTGAGGAAGCCAAGAAGAATGCTCCTTGTATCGTGTTTATCGATGAGATCGATGCCATTGGTAAGAGCCGTGATTCCCGTTACGGCGGAGGCAACGATGAGCGTGAGCAGACACTGAACCAGCTTCTTGCAGAGATGGATGGATTTGATACTTCCAAGGGTCTTCTGATCCTGGCAGCTACCAATAGACCTGAAGTTCTTGATCCTGCACTTCTCCGTCCGGGACGTTTTGACAGACGCGTGATCGTAGACAGACCGGATCTTCGAGGACGGGTGGATATTCTGAAAGTACATGCCAAGAATGTGCTTCTGGATGAGACGGTTGACTTTGAGACCATTGCACTTGCAACATCCGGAGCAGTAGGATCTGACCTTGCCAATATGATCAATGAGGCAGCGATCCTTGCAGTTAAGAAAGGCCGTAAGGCTGTATCACAGAAAGATCTTGAGGAGTCCGTTGAGGTAGTTCTTGTTGGTAAAGAGAAGAAAGACCGTATCTTAAGCAAGCAGGAACGCCGGATCGTTTCCTACCATGAGGTTGGACACGCTCTGGTAAATGCCCTTCAGAAGGATTCAGAGCCTGTACAGAAGATTACCATTGTACCACGTACCATGGGAGCTCTCGGCTACGTTATGCAGGTTCCGGAGGAAGAGAAATATTTAAACACCAAGAAAGAACTGGAAGCTATGCTGGTTGGATATCTCGGCGGACGTGCCGCAGAGGAGATTGTTTTTGACACGGTGACAACCGGCGCAGCCAATGATATCGAGCAGGCGACCAAGGTGGCGCGAGCCATGATCACTCAGTATGGTATGTCTGAGAAATTCGGGCTGATGGGACTGGCTACACAGGAGAATCAGTATTTAAGCGGAAGAGCAGTTTTAAACTGCGGTGATGATACAGCAACAGAGATTGATCATGAGGTCATGAAGCTTCTTCACCACTCTTATGAGGAGGCCAAGAGAATACTGGGCAGCCACAGAACAGAGATGGATAAGATCGCAGAGTATCTGATCCGAAAGGAGACCATCACCGGAAAAGAGTTTATGAAGATTCTCCGCGCAGTACAGCAGGGAATGGATATTCCTGAGAATCTGGAAGATCTGGTGCTTTCCGAGAATGAGAAAGCAGTGTCCAATAAACAGGACAGTGTAAAGATCGAGTCTGTACCGGAGGCTGATACAGCAGTAGTACATGAACTCCGGTCAGCAGAGAATCCTGAGATGCAAAGTTGTGATGCACAGGATCAGACAGAAACAAAAGAAAAGCCGGGACCGCAGGCATAAAACAAGGTCATACAAAAACCGGGAGTGATCCCGGTTTTTGCAGTATTATACCGGAAACAGCAGTTATAAGCATCAGGAGAGAGTATATGTTCATAATTGAGGAAGAATTAAAGAAACTGCCGGGGAAACCGGGAGTCTATATCATGCATGGTGAAAAAGACGAGATCATCTACGTGGGAAAAGCCGTCAGCCTTAAGAACCGTGTGCGCCAGTACTTCCAGAGCAGCCGCAACAAAGGCGCAAAGATTGAGCAGATGGTAACGCATATCACCAGGTTTGAGTACATTATTACGGACTCTGAACTGGAAGCACTTGTTCTGGAATGCAACCTGATCAAGGAACACCGTCCGAAATACAACACCATGCTGAAAGATGACAAGAGTTATCCTTTTATCAAGGTAACAGTTAATGAGCCATATCCAAGAGTGCTTTTTGCCAGAAGAATGAAAAAAGACAAGGCCAGATACTTCGGCCCATACACAAGCGGCAGTGCAGTAAAAGATGTGATAGAGCTGGTGAGAAAGCTTTATCAGGTGCGTTCCTGTAACCGTACCCTGCCAAGAGATACAGGAAAGGACAGACCTTGTCTGTATTATCACATGAAGCAGTGTGATGCACCTTGTCAGGGATATATCAGTCAGGAAGAATACCGTAAAAACATCAGTAAAGTGGTCCGTTTTCTGAATGGTGATTTCAAGGCCACTATTGACGAGCTTACAGAGAAAATGCAGAAAGCTTCCGAGGAGATGCGTTACGAGGATGCAATGGAATCCCGTGACCTGATCCGCAGTATCCAAAAGATCGGGGAACGCCAGAAAATCACAGGATATGGCCGGGAAGACCGCGATATTATCGCAGTAGCTATGGATGAGAGTGAAGATCTTAGGGATCAGGATGCGGTTGTGCAGGTATTTTTTATCAGAGATGGCAAGCTGATCGGCAGGGATCACTTCTATCTCCGGGTAGCAAAGGGCGATACAAAAGCTCAGGTGCTCTCAAGCTTCCTGAAGCAGTTTTATGCAGGAACACCGTTTATCCCGTCTGAGATCATGCTCCAGAGTGAGATCGAGGATGCGGACATTATCGAAGAATGGCTTACTGCCAGAAGAAAGCAGAAAGTGCATATCCGTGTCCCGAAGAAAGGTACCAAGGAGAAACTGGTAGAACTTGCCCTGGAAAATGCCCGCATGGTTCTTTCCAAAGACAGAGAGCGGATCAGGAGAGAAGAAGGACGTACCATCGGCGCCGTCCATGAGGTAGAAGACTGGCTGGGACTTAAAGGTGTAGTCCGCATGGAAGCCTACGATATCTCCAATATCAGCGGTTTTGAGTCTGTAGGTTCCATGGTCGTTTATGAAAAAGGCCGCCCGAAACGCAGCGATTACCGCAAATTCAAGATCAAATGGGTTCAGGGTCCTAACGATTATGCAAGTATGGAGGAGGTTCTGACCCGAAGATTTACCCATGAAAGCAACGGTGAATTTGACAGCTTTGCAAGGCTCCCGGATCTGATCCTTATGGATGGAGGAAGAGGCCAGGTAAATATAGCTCTTAAAGTTCTGGATAAGCTTGGAATCAGCATTCCTGTATGCGGCATGGTAAAGGACGATCACCATCGAACAAGGGGCCTGTATTACGACAATGTGGAAATCCCTGTTGACACATCTAGCGAGGGATTCCGCCTGATCACAAGAATCCAGGATGAAGCTCACCGTTTTGCCATTGAATACCACCGTTCCCTCAGAAGCAAGGGACAGGTGCATTCTGTTCTGGATGATATCCCCGGAATCGGAGATGCAAGGAGGAAAGCTCTTCTTCGAAAATTCAAATCTGTGGAAAATATCCGGGATGCTTCGGAGGAAGAACTGGCACAGACAGAGAGCATGAACACAGGAAGTGCCCGTCAGGTGTATGAATTTTTCCATAAATCCTGATGCCGCATTGCAGTTTTTATCATGATTGTGTATAATTAAACATAAGGTGTCTCACGCCCCGGTAAAACGGCAGTGAGAATGCAAACTTTCAGTGAAAAGGAGATAAAAAAGTATGAAGGGTGTACAGTTGACAAAGATGGCACAGGAACTGGAGCTTACCAATCTGACTCCGGAAATCGACCTGTCAGGCATCGTGATCAAGACTGCAGAGATCAACAGACCTGCGCTTCAGCTTACCGGATATCTGGAGCATTTTGCAAATGAGCGTGTTCAGATTATCGGATATGTAGAGTATACGTACCTGATGCAGCTTAATGAGGAGGAGAGACGTTTTAAATATGAGCGTTTCATCTCCAGCAAGATCCCATGTGTTATTTTCAGTACTATGACACGTCCGTCTCAGGATATGATCGATCTGGCTGTTAAATATAATGTCCCAACATTCGTGACAGAAAGAACAACTTCAAGCTTTATGGCAGAGATCATCCGTTGGCTTGGCGTACAGCTTGCTCCTTGCATTTCCATCCATGGAGTACTTGTGGATGTTTACGGTGAGGGTATCCTGATTACAGGTGAGAGCGGAATCGGTAAGAGTGAGGCAGCCCTGGAGCTGATCAAACGTGGACACCGCCTTGTCAGTGATGATGTTGTTGAAATACGTAAGGTCAGTGATGTAACACTGGTAGGATCTGCTCCGGATATCACACGTCACTTTATCGAGCTTCGTGGTATCGGCATCATCGATGTAAAGACTTTGTTCGGTGTAGAGAGCGTTAAGGATACACAGTCTATTGACCTTGTTATCAAGCTTGAGGAGTGGGACAGAGACAAGGAATATGACCGTTTGGGACTTCATGAGGAGTATACGGAATATCTTGGAAACAAGGTTGTATGCCATTCCCTTCCGATTCGCCCAGGTCGTAACCTGGCAATCATTGTTGAGGCAGCAGCTGTCAACCACAGACAGAAGAAGATGGGATACAATGCAGCAGAGGCATTGTATAAGCGTGTGCAGGCAAACCTTGCTAAGAAGAGAGAGAATCCAGAGGACGAAGAATAAGAGGGGATAAGAAATGAGAACATATTGTTTTGGAATTGATGTAGGCGGAACAACTGTAAAATGCGGACTTTTCCGCACAGACGGAACTCTTGTTGAGAAATGGGAGATCCCGACTCGCAAGGATAATAACGGAGAGCAGATCCTTCCGGATGTGGCTGCGGCCGTAAATGCCAAGATCGAAGAGAAAGGCATTTCCAAAGATGATGTAGAAGGTGTTGGAATCGGTGTTCCGGGACCAGTGAACTCCAAAGGTGAAGTACCGCGTGCAGTAAACCTTTACTGGGGATATAAGAATGTTGTAGGCGAGCTGGAAGAAATGACAGGACTTCGCGCGAAAGCAGGAAATGATGCCAATGTAGCAGCACTTGGTGAGGCATGGAAGGGTGCAGCAGCAGGTTCCTCGGATGTGATCATGGTAACGCTTGGAACTGGTGTCGGCGGCGGAATCATTGTTGACGGCAAGATTGTAACAGGACATCACGGAGCTGGCGGTGAGATCGGACATGCCAATGTGGATCATCATGAGACAGAGTCCTGCAACTGTGGAAACAAAGGCTGTCTGGAGCAGTTTGCTTCTGCAACAGGAATTGTCCGCATGGCAAAAAAAGAACTTGCAGCATCCGGTGAGAACAGTGTTCTCCGCGATATGGATGATATCTCTGCAAAAGCTGTTCTGGACGCATTTAAGGAGAATGATCCGGTAGCTGTGGCAACGATGGAGAAAGTAGGCGAGCAGCTTGGCGGCTCCCTGGCAATATTTGCCTGTGTGACAGATCCGGAGACTATCGTGATCGGCGGCGGTGTTTCCAAGGCCGGACAGCCTCTGATCGACTGTATCCGGAAATATTACAAAGAGTATACTTTTTCATCCTGCAAAGATACGCCGATCGTGATCGCAACACTTGGTAATGATGCCGGAATCTACGGTGCCGCTAAGATGGTTCTGTAATTGAACGAATATAAGTGTGAATTTCTGAAAAAAATACCGACCCCTGGATATCAGATTAATATCTGACATCCGGGAGCCGGTATTTTTTTAGAAATCAGTAATATTCTACAGGGTCCTCTTCGGAACCGCCGCCGTCATCACCGCTGCCATCGTCACCGGTATCATCACCAGTGTCACCGCCGCCAGAGTCATCACCATTATCGCCATTTCCGGAATCGTCAGTATTATCACCGGAACCATTATCTGTGCTGTCCGTATTATCTGTACTGTCGCCGTTGTCTGTGCTATCCGTGCTGTCAGGAGCAGCGCTTGGAATTGCTTCTGCTGCTGAGTCGGTGTCTGTATCTTCATTATAGTAGTCTTCATCGTAATCATAACTGCTTTCATAGAAGTGCTGATCACAGTATTCAGTTGGAAGACTGGAAATATCGAAGTACTCTGTGATAGTCGGGCAGCCTGCACGCGGCAGGAGACCTGTCTCAGAGCAGACACTTGCTTTCTCAACACTTGCCGGCATTTCGAAATCTTTGTCCTCCAGTCCTTCGTGGATACGATTCATAACTTTTTTCCAGAGATTCTTGTGGAAATTGCGGGCATCTTCCGGAATCTTCTCATTATTATCATAACCGGACCATACAGCACATGTGTAATATGGTGTATAACCTACAAACCAGAGGTCATTGTAATCCTCGGTAGTACCTGTCTTACCTGCAACTGTCATATTGTCAAGCTGGCAGGCTGTACCGGTACCTTTTTTGACAACATCTTCCATGGCACTTGTAAGAAGATAGGCTGTGCTGTCTTTGATGACGGATCTGGAAACAGAAGAGTTCTCAATGAGAACATTGCCGTCATGATCAAGAATCTGTGTATAATAGATCGGTTTGATATAATTTCCGTTGTTTGCAATAGCTGCATAAGCGGCACAGAGCTCAACGTTCTTGACACCGTTGGTAATTCCGCCAAGTGCAGTTGCAAGGTTGGCGTCACTCCATACATTTCCGTTGGCATCCTTATCTGCGTCTGTTCCGTGGGCCAGTGTGGTAAATCCGAAATCATCCAGATATTTAAGACCAAGAGAAGGAGTAACCTGCTCCAGGCATTTAACAGCTACAACGTTGATGGAGTTCTGGATCGCTTTACGGATGGTTGTCTCGCCGCCGTAACTACGGCTTGCATTGTTGACCGGAGAACCGTCCGGATATTCATAGGGTTCATCCATAAAGGTAGTTGCCAGTGTATCCCCTTTTTCATTGAGAGCCGGTGCATAGGTAGATACGATCTTGAAAGTAGAACCAGGCTGTCTGGTTGTATCTGTTGCACGGTTCAGGGTAAGGCTGGCAGTTTTTTCGCCGCGGCCGCCGATCAGGGCTTTCACATATCCGGTGTGCTGGTCGATGACAGTCATGGAAGACTGCGGCTGTGGGGCGAAGTTGACACGTTCGGAAACAACAGTGCTTCCGTCGGCAAGGATATTGGCTTTGTATTGGTCAACATACTGCTGTCCTTCTTCAGGAGAACTGAAAAGAAGGTCAAATTCAGGATCCTGATCACGGAAATAAAGCTGCAGCATTTCCTTGCTGTAGTTGACCTGCTCTCCGGACGGAGTCTGTACAGTCAGTGCATAATCCAGCTCGTACTGAGTATCAGCCGGATAGTTGGATGGATCTGCATATTCTTCATCCAGTATCTGCTGGATATTGGAATCCAGAGTAGTCATGATCTTCAGACCGCCGCTGTAAAGAAGGTTGGTAGCCTGTGTCTTGGTATATCCTTTGATGTTCATCAGATCGCTGATAACCTGATTGGTAACTTCATCTTCAAAATATGTGTAGACAGTGCTTTCTTCCTCTGTATTTTCCATCTGTGCAAGCTGGATCCGGGAGTAAACATCGTCATTTAATGCTGCCGTATATTCATCCTGGGAAATATATTTCTGATCCAGCATATGATCCAGGACTTCCTTACGTCTCTTGGCATTAGCCTTGGGATTTGTAATAGGGTTGAACTTGGTCGGATTCTGGGTGATGCCTGCAAGTGTGGCACATTCAGAAAGGTTCAGGTCCCATACATCTTTATTAAAATATTTCTTGGATGCAGCCTGTACACCGTAGGAACCTGCGCCCAGGTTGATGGTGTTCAGGTAATTCTCAAGGATCACATCTTTGCTGTATTTTTTCTCAATCTGCACGGCAAGATACTGTTCCTGAAATTTACGTGTAAAACGTTCCAGCTGTGTGGATTCGTTAGTCCAGTCTGTAAAAACATTGTTCTTCAGAAGCTGCTGTGTGATGGTACTGGCACCCTCCGAAAAATTACCGGTTGTGATTGCTTTCATACCGGCACGTGCAATACCCCGGACATCAATACCGTTATGTTCATAAAAACGTTCATCCTCAATAGCCACCACTGCATGCTGCAGGCTGACCGGGATCTGCTCCAGAGCTACCGGGAGACGGTTGGATGTAGGTGCTGAAAGCTGCCGCATCTGAGTTCCCTGATCATCATACAGGAACGTTGCATATCCGAGAGGTGAAATATCCACATCATTGACATCAGGTGCACCGGCGATCACGCCTCGGAAAGAACCGATGCCAAGGCAGATAACCATGACGCAGACAGCAATCAGAGCTGTAAATAAAACCCGGATAAACGAAACGTGAGCTCTTTTTTCCAGCATGGAAGTACGGGAGATCAGAGCATTCCGCTTCTTAGAAGTGGATCTTTTTCCGTAGTTCATGTTATTCCTCCTTTATAATCCGTTCCATTATATCAAATATGGAATGCTAAATAAACCCTTAAAAAAAATTTCACAAATCGCGATATTAAATCAGGAAACGTTATCTGAATACCATTGATTCACTAGTGATATTCCGCGAGGTGTTTTGTGTGAGCGAAGGTCACAGAAAACCTGAGAATTGCTGTAGTCATTGATATCTTATACATTGCGCAAAGCTGTCAATTATTATACAATAAAGAAAACAGGTAACTGTAAGTTACGAAAACTCAGAAAAAACGGAGGCATAAAAGATATGCTGGAACACTATAAAACCATATATGAAGGCGGAGAAGGGGAGCTGGTTGAGAAGAAATCCCGCTTTATTGCAACTGTCCGTCCTGTGGAGACAGAAGAAGAGGCACTTGCCTTTATCGAAGAAATGAAGAAGAAATACTGGGATGCACGGCATAACTGTTATGTATATTCTGTAGGAATGAACAGGGAAGCTACCAGATGCAGCGATGACGGAGAGCCGTCCGGAACAGCTGGAAGACCGATGCTGGATGTGCTTCTTGGTGCAGGAATCTATAATGCGGCAATTGTTGTGACAAGATATTTTGGCGGCGTGCTTCTTGGAACCGGCGGGCTTGTACGGGCCTACTCAGGTGCTGTGCAGGCCGGACTTGCAGCAAGTACTGTGATCGAAAAACATCATGGGATCTCCCTTCAGGTAACAGCAGATTATACAGGAATCGGAAAGATCCAGTACATAGCAGGAGAAAGAAAGCTTCCGATCCTGGATTCTGAATACACAGATAAAGTAGTTCTCAGGCTTCTTGTACCGGATGACCAGATTGAAGAGGTGAAGAAAGCAATCACAGAAGGAACCAACGGAAGAGCCGGACTTGAAAAAGATGCAGAGCTTTATTTTGCAAAAGTCAATGGAGAAGTGAAAACTTTCGATAAATAAGAAATAGTCGATATATTGATTTTTCGGATAGCCATAGTTTCCGATAATATAAAAAATCCCGGTAAGTGAACAGGCATATCATATTACGATATACTATCCATTTTCCGGGATTTACTTATATTACAAATTACAGTTTTCCTGCGGAAAAAATACTTCTTAGCATTTCTCCGGTTCCGGATAATCCACGCCAAAAGTCTCAACAGTCATGGATTTGATCTTCTGCTCGTCAAGAGGACGGTCACTGTAGTCAGTGTCTGTCTCAGCAATAGCATTTACAACATCCATTCCCTCGATGATCTGTCCGAATGCAGCGTAGCTTCCGTCAAGATGCGGAGCAGCCTTGTGCATGATAAAGAACTGGCTTCCGGCAGAGTTCGGATTCATAGCTCTTGCCATGGAGAGAACGCCTGGTGTATGTTTCAGATCATTCTTGAAACGGTTCTGGGAGAACTCACCCTTAATGCTGTATCCGGGACCGCCCATTCCGGTTCCGTCCGGGCATCCGCCCTGGATCATGAAACCGTTGATAACACGGTGGAAGATCAGTCCGTCATAGAAACCTTTCTTAACAAGGCTGATAAAGTTATTTACAGTATTAGGTGCAACTTCCGGATATATTTCCGCTTTCATTACATCGCCATTATCCATAGTAATAGTAACGATAGGATTAGACATAGTTTTCGCACTCCTTTTCAAAAAGTATTGTATTTCGCTGTTCGCTCTATTATAATATGCAAAGAATAATTGTGCAAGAAAAAGGTGGAAAATATGATCATAGAAACGCATGATCCGGAGGAAACATTCGAGGCCGGAAGAAAGATCGGAATGAATGCGAAACCGGGACAGATCTACACACTGACAGGCGACCTTGGAGTTGGGAAGACAGTCTTTACCCAGGGTGTGGCTGCAGGACTTGGGATTACAGAGCCTGTGAACAGTCCTACATTTACCATTATCCAGGAGTATGAAGACGGCCGTCTGCCATTTTATCATTTTGATGTATACCGTATCGCAGATCTGGAAGAAATGGAAGAAATCGGATACGATGATTACTTTTTCGGACAGGGAATCTGCCTGATCGAATGGGCAGAACTGATCGAGGAGATACTTCCGGAAAAAAGGATCGAAGTTACTATTGAGAAAGATCTTGACAAGGGATTTGATTACAGAAAGATTACTATCGAGGAGAGAGGAGAAGAGACAAAATGAGAGTTTTGGCACTGGACAGTTCCGGTATCGTGGCATCCGTAGCCGTTGTGGAGGATGAGACGCTGGTAGCGGAATATACGGTTAATTATAAAAAAACACACTCACAGACACTTCTTCCAATGCTGGATGAGATCGTGAAGATGACAGAGCTTGATCTTGGAACCATTGATGCCATTGCAGTAGCGAAAGGACCTGGATCTTTTACAGGACTTCGTATCGGTTCTGCCACAGCCAAGGGACTTGGACTTGCTCTTGATAAGCCGCTTGTGGGAGTTCCGACAGTGGAGGCACTTGCCTATAATCTCTATGATGTAAATGGACTGATCTGTCCGATCATGGATGCAAGAAGAAAACAGGTATACACGGGAATCTACCGTTATGAGGATCATAAGCTTGCAACTGTGAAAGACCAGATGGCAGTGGGAATCGAGGAACTTCTTTCCATGCTGAATGAAATGCAGGAGCCGGTGACTTTCCTGGGAGACGGAGTGCCTGTATTTAAGGATATTATTGCAGAGAAGCTGAATGTGCCGTATTCTTTTGCACCGGCTCACCTTTCCAGACAGAGAGCAGGCGCAGTGGGTGCACTTGGAGTTCTTTATGTTAAAGAAGGCAGAACAGAGACAGCGGCTGAACATAAGCCGGACTATCTCCGTGTGTCCCAGGCAGAGCGGGAACGTGCCGGGAAACTGAAAGCAGAAGGTGAAAAAGCATGATCTTGCGGGAGATGCTGGCAGATGACCTGGATCAGGTCATGGAGATCGAAGAAGAGCTTTTTTCCGTTCCCTGGACAAAAGAGGGATTTTTTACATTCCTTATGAAAGATAATGCAATGTTTCTTGTTGTGGAAGAGAAAGGACAGATTCTGGGATACTGCGGACTTCTTACAGTGCTGGATGAGGGCGATGTGACAAATGTTGCTGTGCGCAAAGACCGCCAGAGAGAAGGAATCGGGAATTTCCTGATGGAGAGTATGGTGCGGCTGGCTTGTGAGCGGGGCATTACCATGATCCATCTGGAAGTACGCGCAGGGAATGAAACTGCAATCAGGCTTTATGAGAGACAGGGCTTTGTGAAGGATGGACTGCGCAAAGCTTATTATACAGACCCCACGGAGGACGCTGTCCTTATGACACGTACAGATGGGAAGTAATGACAGGAAAAGAGGAAAAAAATGTTAGATGTTTGTTTGCTTGGCTGCGGTGGAATGATGCCGCTGCCGCGTAGATGGCTTACTGCTCTGATGACCCGCTATAACGGCAGCAGTTTGATGATCGACTGCGGAGAGGGAACACAGGTAGCCATCAAAGAAAAAGGCTGGAGTTTCAAGCCCATCGATGTGATCTGTTTCACCCATTATCACGGGGATCATATCAGCGGACTTCCGGGGCTTCTTCTTACAATGGGAAATGCGGATCGTACAGAACCACTGACTCTTGTAGGACCAAGAGGGCTTGAGCGTGTGGTGAACGCACTTCGCGTTATTGCACCGGAATTGCCTTTTGAAATAAAATTTATAGAGATCACGAAGCCGGAGGAAGTTCTGGAACTGAATGGTTATCGTATCACTGCGTTTCGTGTAAACCATAATGTAATCTGCTATGGCTATACCCTCGAGATCCTCCGCCAGGGAAAATTTTCTCCGGACAGTGCCAGAGAGCATGAGATCCCGCTGAAATTCTGGAATCCTCTGCAGAAGGGACAGACAGTAGAAGATGAGGGCAGAGTCTACACACCGGACATGGTGCTTGGGCCGCCGCGAAAAGGAATCAAGCTTACCTATACAACAGATACCAGACCAACGGAATCCATTTTGCGCAATGCAAAAGATTCGGATCTTTTTATCTGCGAGGGAATGTACGGGGAAGACGACAAGATCGAAAAAGCAAAAGGCTACAAGCACATGACATTTCGTGAAGCTGCAACTCTGGCACGCGATGCGAAGGTAAATGAAATGTGGCTTACCCACTACAGTCCGTCACTGGTGCGCCCGGATGATTACATGGATACAGTCCGTGAGATCTTTCCGAAGGCATGGCCGGGAAAAGACGGCAAAAGTATGGAACTGAATTTTGAAGAGGACTGAAAAATGAAAGATACATTAATTCTTGGTATTGAGAGCTCCTGTGATGAAACAGCAGCCTCCGTGATAAAGAACGGAAGGACTGTCTTATCAAACGTAATCTCATCACAGATCGAGATCCATAAACTTTACGGCGGTGTCGTACCTGAGATCGCCTCCAGAAATCATATAGAAAGAATCAATCAGGTAATCCAGGAAGCTCTGGATGAAGCGGGAGTTACTCTGGATGATCTTGATGCGATCGGCGTAACATACGGACCTGGGCTTGTTGGCGCACTTCTTGTAGGTGTGGCAGAGGCCAAGGCAATCGCTTATGCAAAAAATCTGCCCCTTGTTGGTGTGCATCATATTGAAGGACATGTTTCAGCCAATTATATCGAGCACCCGGATCTGGAACCTCCATTTCTCTGTGCTATCGTGTCCGGTGGACATACTCACCTTGTTATTGTGAAAGATTATGGGCAGTTTGAGATCCTGGGACGAACCAGAGATGATGCAGCTGGCGAGGCTTTTGATAAAGTGGCTCGTGCCATCGGACTTGGCTATCCGGGCGGCCCGAAGATAGATAAGCTGGCAAAAGAAGGAAATCCGGAGGCCATTGAGTTTCCACGGGCAAAAATTGGCGAGAATCCGTATGATTTCAGCTTTAGCGGTGTGAAATCAGCAGTTCTCAACTACTTAAACGGCGCGAAGATGAAAGGTGAGGAAGTGAATCGTGCAGATATCGCGGCATCTTTTCAGAAAGCGGTTGTTGATGTACTGGTGGAGCATACCATGCAGGCAGCAGCTGACCATGGCATGGAAAAAATTGCGATTGCAGGCGGAGTGGCTTCTAACGGGGCTCTTCGTGCAGCTATGGAGAAGGCATGTGCGGATCACGGCTACAAGTTTTACCGTCCGTCACCGATCTTCTGTACAGATAATGCAGCTATGATCGGAGTGGCGGCATATTATGAATATATCAGAGGAACACGCCACAGCTGGGATCTTAATGCAGTTCCCAACCTGAAGCTTGGCGAAAGATAGGAAATCCGGGGTAATTATCATGGGAGAATGCAGAAACACAGCTATTGTTCTGGCAGCGGGCCAGGGAAAAAGAATGCACAGTAAGATACAGAAGCAGTTCATGGAGCTGGGCGGAATGCCTGTACTCTGTTATTCTCTGCGTTGTTTTCAGGAAAGTCCACTGATACGGGACATCATTCTCGTAACAGGAGAGGAGTATGTTTCCTATTGTAGAGAGGAAATTGTGGGAAAATACGGCTTCACAAAGGTTTCCGCTGTGGTATGCGGTGGAAAAGAGCGATATGATTCTGTATACGAGGGGCTTCAGGCATGTAAAGATACAGAATATGTTCTGATCCATGACGGAGCCAGACCATTTATTGATAATGCAATCATTGAAAGAGGACTTGCAGCAGCTTCCAAAACCGGTGCAAGTGTTGTCGGTATGCCTTCCAAAGATACCGTCAAGATATCAGATGCAGAAGGTAATGTAAGTGAAACTCCGGATCGTAGCAGTGTATGGATTGTCCAGACACCGCAGATCTTTCAGTATCCGCTGATCTATGGTGCATATACCAGCATTCGTCAAAAGGAAATGACCGGAATTACAGATGATGCCATGGTAGCAGAACATGAAACCGGGGTGAAAATCCGTTTTTCAGAAGGTTCTTATCGCAATATCAAGATCACAACACCGGAAGATCTGGTGGTTGCGGAGGCATTTCTGAGGGAAAATAGAGAGTAGAACAGGGTGAAAATCCTGGTAAATATGGACATATAGCAGAAATTGAAGCTATATGTCCAATTTTTTGAAAAAAATATCAAATTTGTTATTGACAGGTAAGATATTTGATGATAGAATACATCATGCGCTGACAAAACAGCACAAAAAATGTTGGGAAACATTATATGGAGAGATATCGAAGTGGTCATAACGAGGCGGTCTTGAAAACCGTTTGTCCGCAAGGGCGCGTGGGTTCGAATCCCACTCTCTCCGTTGGTCAGATACAGAATAAAAACTTTTGAAAAAAGTTAAAAAGTACTTGACAACATAAAAGATACGAGATATAATATCACCTGTCGCTGAGAACGGCAGAGAGATAAATATCAGAACTACTTAGTAAGTAGGGCAATTTGGAGAAGTACCCAAGCTGGCCGAAGGGGCTCCCCTGGAAAGGGAGTAGGTCGTTAACGCGGCGCGAGGGTTCAAATCCCTCCTTCTCCGCTTTGATTTTTCTGAAGATTAAACACTTCAAAAAAATTAAAAAAGTTCTTGACAAGCAGTTGAGAATGAGATAAAATAAACGAGCTGTCTGAGAGACAGACACAACAAACCTTGATAACTAAACAGTGAAACACATACGATTCTCGAAAATTTCTTTACATTTAAAGAACGGTTTAAACAAACCAAAAGCAGTAAAAACGAGAGATAGCCAAACGGTTGTCTTGAGTAAAAGATTCAAACACTTTATCAGAGAGTTTGATCCTGGCTCAGGATGAACGCTGGCGGCGTGCTTAACACATGCAAGTCGAACGGGAAACCTTTTATTGAAGCTTCGGCAGATTTAGATTGTTTCTAGTGGCGGACGGGTGAGTAACGCGTGGGTAACCTGCCTTATACAGGGGGATAACAGTCAGAAATGGCTGCTAATACCGCATAAGCGCACAGGAGCCGCATGGTCTCGGTGTGAAAAACTCCGGTGGTATAAGATGGACCCGCGTTGGATTAGCTTGTTGGCAGGGTAACGGCCTACCAAGGCGACGATCCATAGCCGGCCTGAGAGGGTGAACGGCCACATTGGGACTGAGACACGGCCCAGACTCCTACGGGAGGCAGCAGTGGGGAATATTGCACAATGGGGGAAACCCTGATGCAGCGACGCCGCGTGAAGGAAGAAGTATCTCGGTATGTAAACTTCTATCAGCAGGGAAGAAAATGACGGTACCTGACTAAGAAGCCCCGGCTAACTACGTGCCAGCAGCCGCGGTAATACGTAGGGGGCAAGCGTTATCCGGATTTACTGGGTGTAAAGGGAGCGTAGACGGATGGACAAGTCTGATGTGAAAGGCTGGGGCTCAACCCCGGGACTGCATTGGAAACTGCCCGTCTTGAGTGCCGGAGAGGTAAGCGGAATTCCTAGTGTAGCGGTGAAATGCGTAGATATTAGGAGGAACACCAGTGGCGAAGGCGGCTTACTGGACGGTAACTGACGTTGAGGCTCGAAAGCGTGGGGAGCAAACAGGATTAGATACCCTGGTAGTCCACGCGGTAAACGATGAATGCTAGGTGTCGGGTGAGCAAAGCTCTTCGGTGCCGCCGCAAACGCATTAAGCATTCCACCTGGGGAGTACGTTCGCAAGAATGAAACTCAAAGGAATTGACGGGGACCCGCACAAGCGGTGGAGCATGTGGTTTAATTCGAAGCAACGCGAAGAACCTTACCAAGTCTTGACATCCCCCTGACCGGAACTTAACCGTTTCTTTCCTTCGGGACAGGGGAGACAGGTGGTGCATGGTTGTCGTCAGCTCGTGTCGTGAGATGTTGGGTTAAGTCCCGCAACGAGCGCAACCCCTATCCTCAGTAGCCAGCATTTAAGATGGGCACTCTGTGGAGACTGCCAGGGATAACCTGGAGGAAGGCGGGGATGACGTCAAATCATCATGCCCCTTATGATTTGGGCTACACACGTGCTACAATGGCGTAAACAAAGGGAAGCGAGCCTGCGAGGGTAAGCAAATCCCAAAAATAACGTCCCAGTTCGGATTGTAGTCTGCAACTCGACTACATGAAGCTGGAATCGCTAGTAATCGCGGATCAGAATGCCGCGGTGAATACGTTCCCGGGTCTTGTACACACCGCCCGTCACACCATGGGAGTCAGTAACGCCCGAAGTCAGTGACCTAACCGCAAGGGAGGAGCTGCCGAAGGCGGGACCGATGACTGGGGTGAAGTCGTAACAAGGTAGCCGTATCGGAAGGTGCGGCTGGATCACCTCCTTTCTAAGGAAAAAAGTAGAGAAACAGAGAATGTGTTTTACTGTTTAGCTATCAAGCTGAAAGATTTCTGGTGCCGATGCGGTTGGGGGACACACCCGTTCCCATCCCGAACACGACGGTTAAGACCCAATCGGCCGATGGTACTGCACTGGAGACGGTGTGGGAGAGCAGGTGGGCGCCAGATCAAAAAAAGAAAAACAGGAGAGATCCTGATGAGAATATATGCTGGTTTTACCAGTGATCTGAGAGAAAAAGCTATTTTCCTTTCAGATGGCTGATAAAACATCAGTCAGCATTGTACCTTGAAAACTGCATACATGAAATTTGATTAAGTTAATCAAATATCCTTAAACGCAAAGTATTAAGAAATTAATGCAAACGCAAAGATAGGAAGACATCGATTTATCTGTTATGAACAGAGTAATCAAACACATGTCGGAAGATACGCGAGTATCGGATACGACAGAGAATCAAGAGACCGCATCACCTACGCTAGGGTGATGAAGCGAAAGGTCAAGCAATAAGGGCACAGGGCGGATGCCTTGGCACTAAGAGCCGATGAAAGACGTGATAAGCTGCGAAAAGCTTCGGGGAGGAGCAAATATCCCGTGATCCGGAGATGTCTGAATGGGGAAACCCGCATGAGAAGACCTCATGCATCCATACGCCAATCCATAACGTATGGAAGGGAACCCGGGGAACTGAAACATCTAAGTACCCGGAGGAAAAGAAAGAAACATCGATTCCGTAAGTAGCGGCGAGCGAACGCGGAGGAGCCTAAACCGGTGTGCGTGCATGCCGGGGTCATGGACTGCATTTAAGATTCAGCGAAGTTAACAGAACGGTTTTGGGAAAGCCGGCCACAGAGGGTGAAAGCCCCGTACGTGAAAGCCAAGCTGACTGAGCAGGATCCGGAGTACCACGAGACACGAGGAACCTTGTGGGAAGTAAGGGGGACCACCCCCTAAGGCTAAATACTACTTAGTGACCGATAGCGCATAGTACTGTGAAGGAAAGGTGAAAAGGACCCCGGGAGGGGAGTGAAAGAGAACCTGAAACCCTGTGTCTACAAGCTGTGGAAGTGCTTTATATGCACAACCGCGTACTTTTTGTAGAACGGTCCGGCGAGTTACGCTTACTGGCAAGGTTAAGCACTTCAGGTGTGGAGCCGTAGGGAAACCAAGTCTTAAGAGGGCCAGAGTCAGTAGGAGTAGACCCGAAACCGGGTGATCTATCCATGTCCAGGTTGAAGCTGCCGTAAGAGGTAGTGGAGGACCGAACCCACATCCGTTGAAAAGGGTGGGGATGAGGTGTGGATAGGGGAGAAATTCCAATCGAACCCGGAGATAGCTGGTTCTCCTCGAAATAGCTTTAGGGCTAGCCTCGGTGTGAGTCTTGCGGAGGTAGAGCACTGAATTTCCTAGGGGGCGTCAAAGCCTACCGAAGAATATCAAACTCCGAATGCCGTGTAGATATCACCGGGAGTCAGACCGCACGAGATAAGTTGGGCGGTCAAAAGGGAAAGAGCCCAGACCTACAGTTAAGGTCCCAAAGTGCGCGTTAAGTGGAAAAGGATGTGGGATTTCGAAGACAACCAGGATGTTGGCTCAGAAGCAGCCATACATTCAAAGAGTGCGTAATAGCTCACTGGTCGAGAGGTCCTGCGCCGAAAATGTCCGGGGCTGAAACGCGCCACCGAAACTAAGGAATCCGAAAGGATTGGTAGAGGAGCATTGTATATGGGAAGAAGCAGTACCGTAAGGAGCTGTGGACTGTATAGAAGAGAGAATGCCGGAATGAGTAGCGAGATAGAGGTGGGAATCCTCTAGGCCGAATATCCAAGGTTTCCAGGGTAAAGCTGATCTGCCCTGGGTGAGTCGGGACCTAAGGTGAGGGCGGGAGCCGTAGCCGATGGACAACAGGTTGATATTCCTGTACTGCAGTATAACAGAACTGTGGGGACACGTAAGGAGAGCGGGAGCCGGGAATGGAAAGTCCGGTACAAGCGAGGTACCAGTATGGTAGGAAAATCCGCCATGCAATGGGAAGACGTGATGTGGAGCGAATTTTAGTAGCGAAGCCCGTGAGCCATGCGTCAAGAAAAGCCGCTATTGTTTATACTGTACCCGTACCGTAAACCGACACAGGTGGATGAGGAGAGAATCCTAAGGCCGGCGGAAGAAGTATTGCCAAGGAACTCGGCAAAATGGCCCCGTAACTTAGGGAGAAGGGGTGCCTGCGAGAGCAGGCCGCAGAGAATAGGCTCAAGCAACTGTTTAGCAAAAACACAGGTCTATGCGAAACCGAAAGGTGAGGTATATGGGCTGACGCCTGCCCGGTGCTGGAAGGTTAAGAGGAGAGGTTAGACGTAAGTCGAAGCTTTGAATTTAAGCCCCAGTAAACGGCGGCCGTAACTATAACGGTCCTAAGGTAGCGAAATTCCTTGTCGGGTAAGTTCCGACCCGCACGAAAGGCGTAATGATTTGAGCGCTGTCTCGGCAATACATCCGGTGAAATTGAAGTGCCAGTGAAGATGCTGGCTACCCGCGCCAGGACGGAAAGACCCCATGGAGCTTTACTCCAGTTTGGCACTGGGGTCCGGTGTTGCATGTACAGGATAGGTGGGAGGCTGAGAAACGGTAACGTCAGTTGCCGCGGAGCCGCTGTTGGGATACCACCCTTGTGATATTGGGCTTCTAACCAGCCGCCGTAATCCGGCGGTGGGACAATGCCAGGCGGGGAGTTTGACTGGGGCGGTCGCCTCCGAAAGGGTATCGGAGGCGCCCAAAGGTTCCCTCAGAATGGACGGAAACCATTCGAAGAGTGCAAAGGCAGAAGGGAGCTTGACTGCGACACCGACGGGTGGAGCAGGTACGAAAGTAGGGCTTAGTGATCCGGTGGTATTAAGTGGGAATGCCATCGCTCAACGGATAAAAGCTACCCTGGGGATAACAGGCTTATCACTCCCAAGAGTTCACATCGACGGAGTGGTTTGGCACCTCGATGTCGGCTCATCGCATCCTGGGGCTGTAGTAGGTCCCAAGGGTTGGGCTGTTCGCCCATTAAAGCGGTACGCGAGCTGGGTTCAGAACGTCGTGAGACAGTTCGGTCCCTATCCGGCGTGGGCGTAGGATATCTGAGAGGAGCTGTCCTTAGTACGAGAGGACCGGGATGGACGGACCGCTGGTGGACCGGTTGGCTTGCCAAAGCCATGGCCGGGTAGCCAAGTCCGGAAGGGATAAACGCTGAAGGCATCTAAGCGTGAAGCCCCCCTCAAGATGAGATATCCCATTCTTAGTGAAGTAAACCCCCTTGAAGACGACGAGGTAGATAGGGCAGAGGTGGAAGTGTGGTAACACATGGAGCTGACTGTTACTAATCGGGTGAGGGCTTGACCAAGAAACGCAGGTTAAGAATTGATTCAAAGAGTTTGATTGACCATCAATAAGCATGTATGTAGTTTTTAAGGTATAAGCCTTAAATTAAATATTCCTCCTTAGCTCAGTCGGTAGAGCATGCGGCTGTTAACCGCAGTGTCGTTGGTTCGAGTCCAACAGGGGGAGCATGGTGCCATAGCCAAGTGGTAAGGCAAAGGTCTGCAACACCTCTATCCCCGGTTCAAATCCGGGTGGCACCTCTTAGAAAGCCTTGGAAAGATAAATTTCCAGGGCTTATTTTTATTATAAAAATGTATTTGCTGAAGACAGTGAAGACAGACTTCTGGAAGATCGGACAGCATCCGGAAAGGATGCTGTCCGACAAATCAGGAATTTTTTTCTACAATCAGGATTCTTTTGCGGTTATAAACTAGATGAAGGTACATGGCATCCTGGGCACGAAGAGTCTATCCGTCTGATGGCAGAGCAGTTCCCGGAAATGCTTGTGGGAGCAGGTACCGTACTTACAACTGAGCAGGTAGATGCAGCTGTTGGCGCCGGAGCAAAATTTATCGTAAGCCCAGGCTTCAATCCAGAGATCGTAGACTACTGCCTGGAAAAAGATATTCCTGTTTTCCCGGGATGTATCACTCCATCTGAGGTTGCACAGGCAGTGAAAAGAGGCCTTAAGGTAGTAAAATTCTTCCCGGCAGAACCGGCAGGCGGAATTTCAATGATCAAGGCTATGGCAGCTCCTTATACAGGAATCAGATTTATGCCTACAGGTGGGATCAATGCGAAAAACCTTGAGGAATATCTTTCCTGTGACAAAATCCTTTGCTGCGGCGGAAGCTGGATGGTAAAAGGAGATCTTGTAAAGGCAGGAGAATTTGATAAAATAAAAGAGCTGACAGCAGAAGCAAGAAAGCTCGCTGATTCCATAAGAAAGTAATCAAAATTAATACACATATTCAATAAAAAAGCAGAACCCTGCACAATCAGGCAGAGTTCTGCTTTTTTGTCAATTATTGTGAAAATAGATCAATGAAGTATGATCAGAAGAAGCTTTTTCCGGATTAGCGACAGAATCAGCTGCCGGATCAGCAGAAGTTTTCCGAAGATCCATTCGGTAAAGATAAAGAATTCCACCGAAGAATCCGGGTATCAGTCCGGCGTATCCACCGGTACATAAGATCACAGTCAGTTTCACCATCAGTTCTGTCTGAAGTCCCAGACAAACAAGTAATCCGGACAAAATTCCGGCTGCACTCCATCCAGCTGTCAGAAGTGCAAGAAAAACAGCAGGTGCAGGGGCCTTTTTTTTATTTTGAGCTAAGTGATTCCACAGTGTTTTATACATAATCCATTCCTCCCATTTTGATGGAATTATACTTCTGCTGTTGTCAGCAACAGTCAGCCATAATATTGATTTCCTTTATCTGTCTGTATTATAGAAAAGAAATGTAAAATACAAATGCGCAGGAATGAAAAATCTTTGTAAAATATAAGTAGAAATTGCATTTTGAATGAAGAACCGATATACTTATAAATATATTTACAGACATATCGATTACAGATGAAGGGATATTACCAAACAGCTGTGATATTGAGGCGGGGAATAAAAAGGGGGCAAGTAAAAGCCCCCTGAAATTATAGAGAGAGCAAAGAGGAGGATGAGAATGGAGCATACGGAAGATTATGTGAAGCTGGAAAATGTATCCAAAATCTATGGCTCAAAAGAAGTGAAGATCATAGCGGTGGATGAGATCAGCTTCCGGATAAAAAAAGGAGAATTTGTAGTTGTGGTAGGACCCAGCGGTGCCGGAAAGACAACGGTGTTGAATATCCTGGGCGGAATGGATAAAGCTACATCCGGCAATGTCTGGATCGATGGGAAAAATATCGCAAAATATACAGACCGGCAGCTGACCGGATACCGGCGTGAGGATATTGGCTTTGTATTCCAGTTTTATAATCTGGTGCCAAATCTGACTGCACTGGAGAATGTGGAGCTTGCTCTTCAGATCTGTAAGGATCCTCTGGATGCCAGGAAGGTTTTGGAGGAAGTAGGATTGAAGGAGAGGCTGACCAACTTTCCGGCACAGCTTTCCGGCGGTGAGCAGCAGAGAGTTTCCATAGCCAGAGCTCTGGCAAAGAATCCCAAGCTTCTGCTCTGTGATGAACCTACAGGAGCGCTGGATTATCAGACCGGCAAGTCAATCCTGAAGCTTCTTCAGGATACCTGCAGGGAACGAGGCATGACTGTCATTGTCATTACCCACAACTCTGCACTGACACCTATGGCCGACCGTGTGATCAAGATCAAAAACGGAAAAGTTTCCAGGATGACCGAAAATGCACATCCCACACCAGTGGAAGAAATTGAATGGTAGGTGACGGAATGAAAGCATTACACAAAGATTTCTGGATGGAGATCCGGAAAAGTAAAGCACGTTTTATCTCGATCTTTCTGATCGTGGCATTGGGCGTTGCATTTTTTTCCGGGATCCAGGCGTCTTCTCCGGATATGAGATATTCCGGAGATGCCTATTATGAAGCGGCAAAGCTGATGGATCTGAAGATCCAGGGAACACTGGGACTGACCCAGCGTGATGTAAAAGCGGTATCAGACATTGACGGTGTAGAGCTGGCTGAGGGTGGTTACTCTACGGATGTTATGAGTGGAGAGGACGATGCCAGGAAGGTTCTTCATCTGGAATCCATCAGCAGCAATTTTAATCTGCTCACAGCAGATGAAGGAAGGATACCGGAAAAAAGCGGCGAGATTTTTCTGGACAAGCCATTTGCAAAGAACCGTGGCTATAAAATCGGGGATACCATATCTGTCAATGAGGATGGAGACAGTGAACTTCTGAAAAAGACAACCTATACAGTTGTGGGAATCGGAAGCAGCCCTCTTTATATTTCATTTAACAGAGGAAATACGACTCTTGGGTCAGGTGAAATCAGCGGTTTCGGATACATCCTTCCGGAGGATTTTGATCAGGAGGCTTTTACCCAGATCTATATTATGGTCCATGAATCCGGGGATGTGATCAGCTATACCGATGCCTACGACAATCTTATCAAAAAGATACGGAAGCGTGTGGAAGGCATCGAAAAAGAACAGTGCAGCCTGCGCTATGATGAGATCGTCGCAGAAGCCAATGAAAAACTGGATGACGCCAGAAAAGAGCTTGAGGACGGAAAGAAGGAATCAGAAGAAAAGCTTGGCGATGCGAAGAAAAAGCTGGATGATGGGCAGAAGAAGTATAATGATGGAAAAAAAGAGTACGAAGATGGAAAACAGCAGCTCAATGATGCAAAAAAGAAGCTGATCGATGGAAAACAGCAGCTTGCAGACGGCAGACAGCAGATCGCAGATGGATGGTCTCAGCTTAACAGTGCAAAGCAGCAGGTGGAAGACGGGCAGACCCAGTTAAATGCTGCCAGATCACAGCTTGTCAACTCCGAAGCACAGATAAATGAGAAGCAGTCAGAGCTGACTGCCGGATACGAACAGCTGACTGATGCAAAAAAGCAGGTAAGTGACGGTGAGGCTCAGTTCCGGGAAGCGGAGAAAACATTGGAAAGCAAACAGGCTGAGCTTGACACCGGAAGAGAACAGCTGGAAGCCGGAAAAAATACGATTAGAGAAACAAAGGCATCTCTCACCAGTCAGAAAGAACAGTGTGAGGCAGGGCTTGCACAGATTTCCGAGGGCGAAGCCCAGATCAGTTCCAGTGAAGAAGCCCTTTCCGGGCAGCAGGCACAGCTGGATGAACTGACCAGCCAGAAAGAGACATTAAGCAGTCATGTGGCGGAGCTGCAGGCTCAGTATGACGCCGGTGCGGAAGCAGGAAAAACCGAGGAAGAGCTGGCGGAGCTTTCCGCGCAGATCCAGACATTAAATGACCAGATCAGTGCAATGGAAGAACAGATAAATTCCGGTCAGGCGCAGATCGACGGGGCGCAGGCTGAGCTTACAGCAAAAAAATCAGAGCTGGCCCAGACCCGGGCTGAACTGGAGAGCAGCCTCACTCAGATCAATGAGGGTTTCAGTCAGATCGAAGAACAGGAAGAGACACTTTCCGGGACAGAGACACAGCTGAACGCAGGCCAAGAAGAACTGGATAAAGGAAAAAAAGAACTGGAGGCAAAGAAAACAGAGCTTTCTGCAGCCAAAGAAGAAATCGAGACCAATCAGGCAGCTCTTGATGACGGTCAGAGCCAGCTTGACGCTGCCAAAGCCCAGTTAAGTTCCGGAAGACAGCAGCTGGAGGAAAAACAGGCCCAGTTAAATGCAGGACAGGCAGAGATCCAGGCAAATACGGAAAAGCTTACCAGCAGTCAGGCTGAAATGGATGCAAATGAACAGAAAATCCTGGATGGTGAAAAAGAGATCCAAGAAAACGAACAGAAATTAAAAGACGCCAAAAAAGATCTGGAGGACGCAAAAAAGAAGCTTTCCGATGGAAAGAAAGAATATCAGGACGGCAAAAAAAAGGCCGATGACAAAATTGCGGAAGCCCGGCAGAAGATCGAGGATGCCCAGAAAGAGGTAGATGATATTGAAACACCGGAGTGGATCATCACAGACCGCAATGACCTTCCGGAATATTCGGATTTTGGTGATAACGCAGAGCGGCTGAAAAACATCGGAAAAGTTTTCCCGATGATATTCTTCCTTGTAGCGGCTCTGATCAGTCTTACCACAATGACACGAATGGTTGAGGAGCAGCGAACCCAGATTGGAACCATGAAAGCATTGGGCTACGGAAAAATATCTATTGCATCCAAATATCTCTGTTATGCCTTCCTTGCAACAGCAGGAGGCAGCATCGTGGGTATTCTTTTCGGAGAAAAGGTTCTTCCGTTTATCATTATCCAGGCATATGGGATCATGTACTGGAATATTGGTGATCACATGCAGCTGAATTATGAAATGCACTATGCACTGATCGCTTCCGGAGCAGCGGTGATCTGTACTATGGGTGCAACACTTTTTTCCAGCGCAAAAACTCTGGCAGAAACACCGGCATCCCTGATGCGTCCGCCTGCACCAAAAGAGGGAAAACGGATACTTATTGAGCGGATCGGCTTTATATGGAAGCATCTGAGCTTTTCCTGGAAATCGTCCATGCGAAATCTTTTTCGTTATAAGAAGCGACTCTTTATGACTATTTTCGGAATTGCAGGAAGCATGGGACTGATGCTTGTAGGATTCGGACTTTACGATTCGATCATGGATATTGCGCTTCTCCAGTATGACCAGATCCAGCACTATGATGCCATGGTGATCAACGATGATGATGCTACACAGAGCCAGAAAAAGGAACTTCTGAAATTCCTGGACGGAAACAGCGAGATCGATCACTATACTCGTGTGCAGCTCACCAAGATGACGGCACCAAAAGAAAAGGGAAGTGTCAGTATCTATGTGTATGTTCCGGAAAATACGGAAAATTTTAAAGAGGATGTAACGTTACGTGACCGAAAGTCCCACGAGCAGTATGAGCTTACCGATGACGGAGCCGTGATCTGTGAAAAAACAGCTTCTCTTATCGGTGTGAAAGCAGGAGACGAGATTGCCCTGGAGAAAGACAACAGAAAGTATAAAGTAAAGATCACTGCTATCACAGAGAACTATATGGGACATTATGTTTACATGACCCCATCCTGCTATGAAAAAACATTCGGGGAGAAACCGGAGTATTCAAGTACAGTATATACTATGAAAGAAGATGCAGGTAGTGATCTGGAGACTCTTGGAAATGAGATCCTGAAATATCCGGCAGCTTTAAGTATCAGCTATACAAGCAGCACGGCCGGTCAGGTAGAGCGAATGCTGGGCTCCCTTGGAGCGGTGATCTGGGTCCTGATCATTTCTGCCGGAATGCTGGCATTTGTGGTACTGTATAATCTGAACAACATCAATATCACAGAGCGTCAGAGAGAGCTTGCAACATTGAAGGTCCTGGGATTTTATGATGGCGAGGTTTCCCAGTATGTATTCCGGGAAAATATCCTGCTGTCCTTTATAGGGATCCTGGCAGGTGCAGTATTCGGAATCCTCCTTCACCGGTATGTGATCACAACCGTTGAGGTAGATGCGGTGATGTTTGGAAGAAATATCAAGCCAATAAGCTTTGTCTACAGTGGGATCATTACATTTGGATTCTCCATGTTTGTAAATATGGTAATGCATTTTAAGCTGAAAAAGATCAATATGGTAGAGTCACTGAAGAGCGTGGAATAAAATATTAAAATGCCAGAAAGGTACTTGTATCTGGAAATATGTGAAATCCCAGGAAAAGCAGGCCTTTGTCTTGACAAAAAAAGAAAATTTCATTATAGTAGGAACATGGTAAAGGCGTTGAATAAGAGGAGTATGCAGGTCTACGCTGACAGAGAGAGATGCACGGACGCGGGAGAAGCGCAGGCTGGAAGGCATTTTCAGATGGAAGACTGCAGAAGGTAGCTTAGGAGCCGGGAGACTGAAGGCAGAAATGCAGAACAGATGCAGATGCTGTTGCGTAGGTTTTCACGTATCCCGCGTTAAGGGATAAGAGATAGATGGGAATAAAATATAAGACATTTTTCCCGGATAATGAAGGTGGTACCGCGAGAATGATCGCCCTTCGCACAGGAGTTTTTTGGATTCCCGTGTGGAGGGCGTGCTTTTTCTTGCAGAAAACAGGAGTGTTCAAAGCTCCCATAATCAGAAAAGGCTGTCAGAAAGACAGCTTGATTCCAAGAAAGATTCAGGAGGAAAACATGAGCAAAGAACTTGCAAAGACTTATGATCCCAAAGGTATTGAGGATCGTCTGTACAAAAAATGGATGGACAACGGATACTTCCATGCAAAAGTTAATCCGGACAAAAAACCTTTCACAATTGTAATGCCGCCGCCCAATGTAACCGGACAGCTGCATATGGGCCATGCACTGGATGAGACCATGCAGGATATTCTGATCCGTTTCAAAAGAATGCAGGGCTATGAGGCTCTCTGGCAGCCGGGAACTGACCATGCAGCCATCGCTACAGAGGTTAAGGTAACAGAGAAGCTCCGTAAGGAAGGTATTGACAAGAACGAGATCGGTCGTGAGGAATTTATGAAACATGCCTGGGCATGGAAAGAGGAGTACGGCGGAAAGATCATCAATCAGCTGAAAAAGCTGGGGGCATCTGCAGACTGGGAGCGTGAGCGCTTTACCATGGATGAGGGCTGCTCCAAGGCTGTTCAGGAGGTATTTATCCGTCTCTATGAGAAAGGCTATATTTACAAAGGCTCCAGGATCATCAACTGGTGTCCTGTATGCCAGACCTCTATTTCTGATGCAGAGGTTGTACATGAGGATCAGGACGGATTTTTCTGGCACATTAATTATCCCATCGTAGGTGAGGAAGGTCGTTTCGTTGAGATTGCAACCACACGTCCTGAGACACTTCTCGGCGACACAGCAGTTGCTGTAAATCCGGAGGATGAAAGATATAAAGATCTCGTAGGCAAGATGCTGAAGCTTCCGCTTACAGACAGAGAGATTCCGGTTATTGCTGATGAATATGTTGATAAGGAATTCGGAACAGGCTGCGTTAAGATCACACCGGCACACGACCCTAACGACTTTGAGGTTGGACGACGTCATAATCTTGAGGAAATCAACATCTTAAATGATGATGCGACTATCAACAGCCTTGGCGGAAAATATGCAGGTATGGACCGTTATGAGGCACGTAAGGCAATGGTAGAAGACCTGAAGGAGCAGGGGCTCCTTGTAAAGGTTGTTCCGCACAGCCACAGCGTTGGTACACATGACCGCTGCGGTACAACTGTAGAGCCGATGATCAAACCACAGTGGTTTGTAAAAATGGATGAAATGGCAAAAGCAGCCATCAAGACTCTGGACGACGGAAACCTTCAGTTTGTTCCTGCACGCTTTGACAAGACTTATCTTCACTGGCTGGAGAACATCCGTGACTGGTGCATTTCCCGTCAGCTCTGGTGGGGACACAGAATTCCGGCTTATTACTGCGATGAGTGCGGTGAGATGGTGGTTGGAAGAGAGATGCCGGAGAAATGCCCGAAATGCGGATGTACACATATGCATCAGGATGAGGACACTTTGGATACCTGGTTCAGTTCTGCACTGTGGCCATTCTCCACACTTGGATGGCCGGACAAGACACCGGAGCTTGAGTACTTCTATCCGACAGACGTTCTGGTAACCGGATATGATATCATCTTCTTCTGGGTTATCCGTATGGTATTTTCCGCACTGGAGCAGACCGGTGAGACACCGTTTCACCATGTGCTGATCCACGGTCTGGTACGTGACTCACAGGGACGTAAAATGAGTAAGTCTCTTGGAAACGGTATCGATCCGCTGGAGGTTATCGATAAATACGGCGCAGATGCCCTTCGTCTGACACTGATGACAGGTAACGCACCTGGAAATGATATGCGTTTCTACTGGGAGCGTGTAGAATCCAGCCGTAACTTTGCAAATAAGATCTGGAATGCTTCCCGTTTCATTATGATGAACCTGGAAGGCAGGACAGTAACAAAGCCGGAAGACCTGAACGCACTGTGCAACGAGGACAAATGGATTCTTTCCAGACTGAACACAGTGATCCGTGATGTTACTGAGAACATGGATAAATATGAGCTTGGAATCGCCGTACAGAAGGTCTATGACTTCCTGTGGGATGAGCTCTGTGACTGGTATATCGAGATGGCCAAGGTAAGACTGTGGAAGGCAGAGGAAAACCCGGCAGCAGCAAACGATGCACTGTGGACACTTCGCACTGCACTGACACAGGGACTGAAGCTTCTTCATCCGTTCATGCCGTTTATCACAGAAGAGATCTACTGTACACTGCTTCCTGAGGAAGAGTCCATCATGATCTCCGACTGGCCGGTATACAGAGATGAGATGAATTTTGCAGATGCTGAGAAAGCAGTTTCAAGCTTCCAGGAGGTTGTACGTGGAATCCGTAACACCAGAAACGAGATGAACGTACCACAGAACAGAAAAACAAATATTTATATCGTAGGCAAGGATGCTGAGAGCTGTGCACGTTTTGAGTCATGTAAGAAATCCTTTACAAACCTTGCGTTTGCAAAAGAGATTCACGTACAGCAGGATAAGAACGGAATCGGTGAGGATGCAGTCTCCATCGTTGTGGCAGACGGTGTGGTATATCTGCCACTGGAGGATCTGATCGACCGTGAAAAGGAGATCGAACGTCTCACAAAAGAGCAGGAGCGTCTTACAAAAGAAATCGCACGCTGCGAGGGAATGCTTAACAACCCGAATTTTGTGAACAAGGCACCTGCAGCCAAGGTAGAGGCAGAGAAGGAGAAACTTGAGAAATACAAAGAGATGAAAGAGAAAGTGAACCTGCAGTTAACACAGATGGTGAAATAACGAAGGAGTGTTTTAATGAAGTGGTGTAACTTTTTCAATAAGATTTCGCTGATACTTCAGGCTCTGGGCTGTGCAGTCCTGTACTTTGTGATCGAGGCCATATGCAGGCACTCGTTCACAGAGGCGTGGACCTACATGACCACAAAGCCGCTTGTATTTGCTTATAATGCAGCGTTTATCTTTACGACGATGCTGATTGTTTATCTCTTCCGAAAGAGAATTTTCTGGCGCATTTTTATCGGCAGCTTATGGCTGTTTCTGGGAATCGTAAACGGTGTGCTTCTTCTCAACCGTGTCACACCGTTTACAGGACCGGATGTAAAGAACCTGACAGATGGTCTCAGTATTGCAAAAAAATATCTGACCCATACCCAGATGACCGTAGGTGCGGTCCTTCTGGGGCTTGCGGTTATTATCCTTCTGATCATACTGATAAGATCGCCGAAGTACAGAGGCAAACTGAAATACAAGGTGAATATTCCGCTGGTTCTGGCCGGGATACTTGCCTTTGGAGGAATTACACAGCTTGCTCTGGAAAAAAGAGTACTTTCCAATTATTTTGGAAATATTGCCATAGCTTATGAGGATTACGGATATCCCTACTGTCTGGCAACGACAATTTTTAATACCGGAATCAGTGCGCCGAGAGATTATTCCGAAAAAGAAATCAGCAGGATCGAGAAAACAGAGGAGAATCTTCCTGCGACAAAGGATGGAAGTCATCCGAATATCCTGTTCTTACAGCTGGAGTCCTTTTTTGACCCTACACTTGTCAATTATCTGGATATTTCTGAGGATCCGATTCCCAATTTCCGAAAACTGATGGAGGAGTATTCTTCCGGTTATTACAAGGTTCCGTCTGTAGGAGCCGGAACTGCCAACACGGAGTTTGAGTCCATTACCGGAATGAGCCTTCATTATTTTGGGCCGGGGGAATATCCTTACAAGAGTATTCTTAAGGAAACTACCTGTGAGAGCGCACCATATGTTCTGAAAAATCTTGGTTATACTGCGCATGCAGTACATAACAATGAGGCGAATTTCTACGGAAGAAGAAGCATTTTCCCTAATCTGGGATTTGATACCTTTACTTCTGCAGAGTACATGAAGGATGAAAATCAGAAGAACCCGCTGGGCTGGACTAAGGACAGTGTTCTCACGGATGAAATCGTCAAGTGCCTGGATTCCACAGAAGGACCTGATTATGTATATACTATTTCCGTACAGGGACATGGAGATTATCCTTCAGAACCGGTGCTGGAAAATCCGGAGATCACAGTTTCCGGGGCACCTACTGACGAGCTGAACAATAAGTGGGAGTATTATGTAAATCAGATCCATGAGATGGATAATTTTGTCAAAGAGCTGACTGACAGGCTGGCAGATTATCCGGAGGATGTGGTACTGGTTATGTATGGTGATCATCTGCCGACCATGGGACTGACTGTGGAGGATGTGGATAACAAATATCTGTTCCAGACAGAGTATGTGATGTGGGATAATTTCGGACTTAAGAAAAAGAAAGAAAATCTTGCGGCATATCAGATGGCAGCAGAGGTTATGGACCGTGTAGGTATCCATGAGGGAAATATTTTCAAATATCATCAGGCAAGAAGAAACACCAAGAATTATCAGGTGGATCTGGAAACTCTGCAGTATGATCTTCTCTACGGAAAACAGTATACCTATGACGAAAAGAATCCTTTTGAGCGGACAAAGATGCACATGGGAATCTACGATACGACTCTGGAGTCTATCCAGGTAGTGTCTGAAACAGACCATACTTATTATATTCAGGGAACCAATTTTACGCCATCCAGCCAGGTGAAGATTAATGGTGAGTGGTATGATACGGTTTATGTGAATCCGACCAAGCTGATTATTACCGGAAAGGAACTGGATGATTTTGACAGGCTTTCGGTAGTACAGCGAAGCAACAGCTCCACCAGAAAGGCCATGACAAAGAGTCATGACCGGGCGGTTTATGCGCTGCTCTCTGACAGCAGGTGGAAGCTCGACAGTGAAAAAAATGCTTCTGACACAGCGGAGGCTGAAGAATCAGACACAGCAGAGACAGCTGCAGCTGAGACTTTCGGTGGGGAAAACAGCACAGAAAGTCGGTAAAAAGCCCACGAAAAATACTTCGATACAAAAAATGTCGGATAAAATATTACGATTAGGACTGGACATCTTCCACCACTATTATATAATGGTATCGTAACGAACAGGAGGGGAGAAGCTTTTCTCCCTAAAAGTTCTTTACGAATACATTATAGATAAGTGATGGTTTTTTTTATGAATTACAAAGAAGCAGTTGCGTATATTGAAGATATACCGAGATTTACAACCAAGAACAGCCTGGACCATACCAGAGAATGTTTAAGAAGACTTGGAGATCCGCAGAGAAAATTCCGTGTGATCCATGTGGCAGGAACTAACGGAAAGGGAAGTACCTGTGCTTTTATCACATCGGTTCTTCGGGAGGCAGGATATTCCTGCGGACTTTTTACATCGCCTCATCTGGTGGAGATCAATGAGCGTTTTCAGATCAACGAGGATGTGATCGATGACGATACATTCCTTTGTGCTTTTGAAAAAGTTAAAAAGCTTTCCGATGAGCTGGTTGCAGAGGGAAGCTATCATCCCACATATTTTGAAACCTTGCCGCTTATGGGAATGGTGATTTTTGCAGATGCAGGAGTGGACTATGTAACACTGGAGACAGGTCTTGGCGGCCGTCTGGATGCTACTACAGCAGTTGAGAATCCGGCAGCCTGTGTGATCACATCCATAAGCCTTGACCATATGCAGTATCTTGGAAATACGGTTTCCGAGATTGCAGGAGAGAAGGCAGGGATCATGGTGCCGGGTGTTCCGGTGATCTACGATGGAAATGATCCGGATGCAGTTAAGGTAATGCGTGAGCATGCGAGGGAGCTTGGATGTCCTGCATATGAACTTACAAGAGCGGATACCGAGATCCATAAGATTGCGAAAGACGGGATTGATTTTTCTCTGAAAGATGAAGCTTATGGAGATACTGTTTTCAGTATTCCGTTTATTGCACGCTATCAGGTAATGAATGCAGCCCTTGCAGTAAAAACGATTCAGGTTCTCAATCGTGAGATACCGGTATCTATGGAGGAGCTGAAAGCAGGCATGGCGAAGACACGCTGGCAGGGAAGAATGGAGACAGTTCTCCCGGGTGTGATCGTAGATGGCGCACATAACGAAGACGGTGTTGAGAAGTTTGTGGAGACAGCTGAGCATTTTCAGAAGGAATTTCCGCTGACACTGCTGTTTTCCGCTGTGGATGACAAGGATTACACAGATATGATCCGTACCATCTGTACAAGGATCAGCTTCCGGCATGTGATCGTCACACAGGTTGGAGGATATCGTAAAGTTCCGGTGGAAGAGCTTGCAGAGATTTTCCGTAAGGATGGAGTACCGGAAGTAGAATCAGCAGAGGATGTTCCGACGGCATTTGAGCTTGCACTGAAAGAGAAAGGCGAGGACGGTATGCTGTTCTGTGTGGGATCGCTTTATCTTGTAGGCGAGATCAAAGCCTGGATCAGGAGGAATAAATTATGATCGATTATGAAGAGGAACTGAAGAAATTTGAACCATGTCTGGATGTGGCAGATGTAGAAGGTGCAATCTATGACCGTGAGATCACCGATATCATGGATGTGCTCCAGGAGATGCTGCGGGAGGTTAAGAGCAACAGACGTGTAAGATAAGGAGAAGTGAATGAACTGCATTAACTGTGGAGCGTTCCTGACAGATACAGATCTGGATTATTGTCCGCACTGCGGAGCCAATGTACTGATCCAGAAGAAGGTTGACTATCTTTCCAAGCTCTATTACAACCAGGGGCTGGAGAAAGCCAGCATTCGTGATCTGTCTGGAGCGATCAGCTGTCTGAAGCAGAGTCTTGCCTATGATAAACGAAATATCCGTGCAAGAAACCTTCTTGGTCTTGTGTATTTTGAGACAGGCGAGGTGGTTGCTGCACTGAGTGAGTGGATCATCAGCAAAAATATCCAGAAGAGCCGTAACCTGGCATCTGAATATATTGAGAAGCTTCAGGCGAACCAGAATAAACTGGAAACGATCAATGAAAGCATCAAGAAATATAACAATGCCCTTGCCATGTGCAGGGAAGGCCATGAAGATATGGCAGCCATCCGTCTTAAGAAGATCCTGGCACAGAATCCCAAGCTGATCAAGGGATATCATCTTCTTGCACTGATCCAGATGAAGAATCAGGAGTGGAACAAGGCGAGAAGAACGCTCAAGAAAGCGGCAAGGATTGATAAGACCAACACCACGACGCTCCGTTTCTTAAGAGAAATCGATGAGCAGACGGGTGTTACTACAAAGATGGAGAACAGACGGAAGAGTCTTATTCGGGACAATGAAAAGGAAAAGGATAATATTTCCGGAGAGATCGTTGTAAGACCGTCCACATACAAAGAAAGGTCAAAAGTTTCCCTGTTCTTTACTATGGTACTGGGATTTGCAGCAGGTGCTGCGGCATTCTGGCTGCTTGTACTTCCGGCAGTGAAGCAGGATGTGTACAGACAGGCAAATGAGCAAATCGTGCAGTACAGTGAGTCACTTTCCAGCCAGGGAGTGGCACTTTCCAAAGCCCAGGGAGAAGCAGAGCAGTCCAATAGTACTGCGGATGCCACAGCTAAGCAGGTTGAGGAAGAGAAAAAGAGAAGTCAGAGTTATGAGGCTCTGTTTTCTGCTTATACAGCCATGCAGCAGGAGGATCTGGATACTGCAGCAGTGGAGATCCAGCAGGTATATGTAGATACACTTTCTGATTCTGCGAAAGGTATTTATAATACTATCTGTGAGAAGACTGGTGTATCGGGAATTACCGGTGATTCATCAGGCAGTGACAATACCGCTTCAGCAGCTTCCGCAGATGGAAGTACAACTGCAGACGGAAGTGCAGCTTCAGATGGAACGTCTGATGGCGGCGACAGTTCATCTGATGGAAGCGGCGACGGTACTTCTGATGGATCAGACCAGTCATCTTATGATGAGAGTGGAGATACCGGCTATGATTCGTCTTACAGCGATGGCTATACAGGAGAATGATCGATACAGAATACAGGTGAGAAACCTCGGAGAAGGGGAATGTGTTTCGACACATTCTTCTTTTTTGTGCGATTTTTTATAGAAGATTTTTTGCATAAAAATAAAAAAATGGGGGAATGATAAAGTGGAATCAGTGTTTGAAATATCAGGAGCTGTGATGACAGTTCATTTGCCTGTAGATCTGGATCATCCGGTGTCTGACAGTATTCGAAGAGAAACAGACCGGATTATTGGACAGCAATATATAAAAAATATGGTTTTCGACTTCTCAGAGACCGTTTTTATGGACAGTTCCGGGATTGGACTGCTCATGGGAAGATACCGGGCACTGGGAATGCGAGGTAAATGTGTGCAGGTGATCCATGCAAACAGCCATATCAGAAAGCTTCTGAGACTTTCCGGGATCGGCAGATACATAGACATCTCCGAGGCGGAAAAAACATCAGCAGAACAGGAGGGCGCATACTATGGAAAACACAAATGAAATGACGATCATTTTTGACAGCAGACCAGCCAATGAAGCTTTGGCCAGAGTGGCAGTTGCATCTTTCTGCACGCAGCTGAACCCCACACTGGAGGAAGTTTCAGATCTGAAGACAGCAGTTTCTGAAGCTGTGACCAATTGCATCATACATGGGTATGGAGGCGAGGTACATAAGATCCGGGTGGACTGTTCTCTTTGCGGACAGG
Organism: Blautia sp. HA8986; assembly: GCF_056504635.1. Taxonomy (NCBI): domain Bacteria; kingdom Bacillati; phylum Bacillota; class Clostridia; order Lachnospirales; family Lachnospiraceae; genus Blautia; species Blautia sp. HA8986. The sequence goes on along the minus strand of NZ_JBWLUQ010000001.1, from coordinate 1,755,577 downwards.
AGCTTAAAGTGGATGTTACAGATCACGGAACCGGTATCCCGGATATTAAGAAAGCCATGGAACCTTTGTTTACCACCAGACCGGATAAAGACCGTTCGGGCATGGGATTTACATTTATGGAGGCATTCATGGATGAAGTTTCTGTGGAATCGGAGGTTGGCCGCGGAACTACCGTGCACATGAAAAAGATCATCAGGAGGTAACTATGGATCGTACTCTTGCCCTCATCGGGCGTGCACACCAGGGGGATAAAACGGCAAGAGATATTTTGTTTGAGGAAAATACAGGGCTGATCTACAGTGTGGCCAGACGTTTTCTGGGAAGAGGAGTGGAGATGGAAGATCTGTTCCAGATCGGCAGCATCGGACTTCTGAAAGCTGTGGATAAATTTGACATGTCTTTTGATGTGAGGTTTTCAACGTACGCAGTGCCCCGATGATCTCAGGAGAGATCAAACGTTATCTCCGGGATGACGGGATGTTGAAAGTCAGCCGGTCTTTAAAAGAGAATCATTACAGGATCTATTCGGTGAGGGAAGCATTGACCAGGAGGCTGGAAAGAGAGCCTACTGTGGAAGAGCTTGCCTGCGAAATGGGAATATCAGTGGAGGAGCTTGTGTTTACTCTGGAATCCGGAGCAGAGGTGGAATCCCTCCATAAGACGATCTATCAGGGAGAAGGAACAGAAATTTCTCTGATGGACAAGCTTCCTGAGAAAGAAAACCGTCAGGAAAAAGTACTGAACCGGATCTTTCTGGAAGAGATACTGGGGACTCTGAAGGCAAAGGAGCGAAAACTGATTTATATGCGGTATTTTCAGAACAAGACCCAGACGGAAATTGCTTATGAGCTTGGGGTATCCCAGGTGCAGGTATCCAGAATGGAAAAAAGGATTCTGCGCAGTCTGCAGAAATCAGCAGAGATAAAATAAAAGGGAGCCATGAGAAATGCTGCTGTTTTCTCATGGCTCTCTTTTGGGGGCAGCAGATCTTGTCAGACTGCTGCTTTTTTATGAAAAAGTACATTTTTGTATTTGGAAAGTGCTCCAAGAAGGATCATACCGATCACACCGGCTGAGATAAATTCACCGGCTCCTACTGTGAGCATCATAAACGGGATAGGAAGGTTAATGCCATATCCGTAACGAAGCACAAGAGGAACGATCACAATGTTGGAAACAATCGGCGGGATCGGGGCTGTCCATTTGCCTGTATTGCGAAGCTTGTAGGTAAAGAATGCACCGATAAGTGTGGCAATGCTTCCGAAAATGATGTCAACCGGAATCGCACCGCCAAGAAGATTGGCAATGATACATCCCACGAACAGTCCCGGGATGGCAGCCGGTGTGAAGAACGGAAGCACAGTCAGAGCCTCGGAAAAACGGATCTGAACTTCACCGAAGCTAAGTGGTGCGAATACCAGTGTCAGGACAACATATACAGCTGCAATGGCAGCTCCCTGCACCAGAAAATGAGTACCTTTGTTTTTCATATTCAATATTCTCCTTTAGTTTTGTTTTACGAGTGGAAGGTCACGAACACTCGGCACATTTATAGGCGGTGACCGCCTTGTAAGCCCTGTACGACCTTGGTTTTTGCGGGCTTTTGCAGCGAAACTGAGTATAGCATAAAGGGCGTGGAAATGCAAGGTACGATCCTGGCTATTTGATGACCCTGGCCTGTGTGGACAGCCCCTGACTCTGAAGCAGCTTTTTGTAAGAAGAAAGTTTGTTTGCCGGAACCTTTACAGTCAGTTTTTTGTAATTATTCTGACCTGCTCTTGTGAAGATATATTTACCTGAGCTTTTGGAAGTAAGACGTCCTGTCTGTATGGTGACAGAGGTAAGGGCCTTACAGTCACAGAAAGCTTTCGTGCCGATCGCAGAAACTCGGGAACCGATTTTTACAGTACGAAGACTTGTGCATCTCTGGAAGGCTCCGGCACCTATGCTTGTGATATTTCCTGAAATCGTTACCTGTTTCAGGTTTTTACAGTTTTTGAAGGCATTGGCTGCAATGGCTGTGACTTTGTAGGTTTTTCCGTTAGCTTTGACAGTGGCCGGAATCTTTGCAGTGACAGTATTGCGTGAACGTGGTCCCTTCAGTGCTACGGAAGTCCCGGTGGTATTGACTGTGTAGACATTATAGGCATCCCGGAATGTTTTTGCAGTCTGTGGCTTTGGTGTGGCTGCAGGAGTGATCTGGAAATTTAAGGTGATGGTTCCGTAGAAATGGTTATCACCGATGATCTTCAGGGTAGCAGTTCCTGCTTTTTTATTGTTCTGGTATGTCACATGATAATCATTGATGCCAGAAAGCTTTGCTTTTCCAAGAGTTACGGTTGGAACGGGCTTTATGTCAGAGCTTGTATAGGTATATGTTTTTTTGATCCCTGTTACAGATGCATCGGAAATATTGCATGCATATCTGATATTGTTTTTCTTGGCATATGTAACTGCGTAAGAGCCGTACGGAGCATGGATCTTGCAAAAATATGCATGAGAGCTGTCAGACCAGTAATAGCCGCACCACACAGCATCCGTTCCAATGCTTTTAACGGTATCAGGTATGTTGATCCTGGATAGATTGTTACAGTAGGCGAAAGCTTCTTTTCCGATCTTTGTGACCCCTTTCTGGATGTCCACCTCTTTCAGCTCAGGAAGATAAACAAAGGCCCTTTCGGAAATACTTGTGATCCCGGGCTTTATTATTACCTTTCTGATCTGGTTTTTGATAGCTTTCCAGGAGGAATCGCTGGAGAAGGAAAACCAGCTGTTTGTTGAAGAGACTGGGTATCGGTTGTTTTCCTCTGTGGAAATAGAAAGTGGTCCGTAGCCGGAGATCGTAAGGATACCGTTTTTGAAATTCCAGGTTGCGTTGTCACCTGCGATATGGTAAGTTTTTTTGTCAGCTTTTCCGTTGTCGGAATTAATGGAATAAAAGTTCAGGGTGTTGGAGTTTGAAGCATAATAAACGACCTTGGAATCCTTTACCACAGGCTGACAGTCAGAAATCGGAGCAGCTGTTGTAAACTCTTTGCTGAGGCTCTTTCCTTTTCCGTCCACAAAAAGATAATGAAGGGTGCTGGAAGAGAGCGGATCGTTAGCGGAAGAGTTTTTCTTGTTATCGTCGGAGACGTATTCTTCCCAGGAAATCATAAAACGGTTGTCATTTATTTTGGTGATCTTTACGCCCGCAAAGCTTTTTCCTCCGCCTGTAAAGTTGGTAAGCTTCCTGGTAGCGGTTGCTTTTTCGGAAAAGTCAGATATTGGTGTGACGGACAGATAAAGATTATGAGGCGTGTTTTCAGATACCTTATCATATTTGGACTGATCGATGGAAGTGCCGACGCATAATACACTGTCAGAGGAAACAGCCATGCCGTCAACGCTTGCGTAGCAGGCCAGTGCCCACACAGAAGTACGTGAGCCTCCGTATGGCAAAAGTTCTATGGTGGTGCGGTCAAGTGTATTGCTGTTATATCTGGAAAGCTTTGTACATCGTGAACCCTCACTCTGCTCCAGTACGTAGAGATAAGAACCATGTGATTTGATATACTGTGCAAAGGAATGCCACAGATCGCAGGAAACGATCTTTCCTTTCATGGTTGCCTGGTCGATCTCGGCCATAAGGAAGCCCTGATGTCCCTGACCGACAGAGGAATCCACATATCCTTCGTGACCGGTAACAACATAGAGCTTGCCGTTGCTTTCTGTCATTTCCACACAGCCATAGTCAAAGGGCGTGCGGACCTCACCGCCAAAAAGCTCAGGGTTACTGGTAATTGCTGCTGCACCGTTCCGGTTCCAGTTTGTGTCGTAGCGGATGACGCGGATAACCTCAGCGGAATCGTTTTCCTTGTTGTTTGTCTGGCCTTCTACCAGATAATATCCGTCAGATCCGGCATAAAAGCCACCCCACAGCGGAAGCTCCATGTTGATCTTGCGTTTGCTTCTGATCTTCAGATCATTATCATAGTATTCAACGCCGATAGAATTTTTCTGGTGGAAGACCCTCATGTATCCGCCGGAAACAGGAACAAGGTCAGAGGTACGGCGTAACCTGACATTGAGATTGTCCTGTGCGGTTGGCGTAAGAGAGCCTGCTCGGGCTGTCTGCGGAAACAGGATCAGACAGAAGCAAAGACAGCAGAACAGAAATAGCAGAGATGTTAATTTTTTTAGCTTTTTCATAAGTTTCTCCTTTATATGTGTTTTTAGATGATCTCCTGTTTAGATTATAATTCATGGGACAGAATTTACAATACAAAATCGGGAGTTATGGAACTCCCGATCCTCAGGATTTCTGTAAATTCTGTTCACAAAAACATCTTGAGGAAATACTGCCGGTGGGCAGTAACATCAGCAGCAGGAACCTTATGGAAACAGGGGCTTTTTTCTTGACAGTTTTTTGTGATATTGATAAAATATATTTCAGTATATAGGTTAAAGGGGCATTGGTTTTGATCTAAATCAATGTCTTTTTATTTTATGTATCACACATATTACACCAGGGAGGTAGAAAGATGTTAAAAGTATGGATCGCAGGTGCCAACGGACAGATCGGACGGGCACTGAATGATGTTCTGGATCCAATGCAGATCGAGACTCTGAACACAGACCTTGACGAGCTGGATATCACAGACACAGATGAAGTGATCAACTTCGGTTCCATTAACCGTCCGGATGTGATCATCAACTGCACCGGTATCACAGATACCGATGAGTGTGAGAAGAACCCGGAACATGCATACCGTGTCAATGCACTGGGAGCAAGAAACTTAAGTATCGTGGCAAGAAAATGCGGAGCAAAGATCGTACAGCTTTCCACAGATGATGTCTTCGACGGAAAGAGCAAAAAACCGTATACAGAGTTTGACGATACCAATCCGCTGACTGTTTACGGCCGTTCCAAGAGAGCGGGAGAGAACTATGTAAAAGAGTTCACACACAAACATTTCATTATCCGAAGCAACTGGGTATATGGAAAAGGCGGGCACAATTTTGTAAACCGTGTGCTTGAGACTGCAGAAAAAGGTCAGGCACTTTCCGTTGCTTCTGATCAGTTTGGATCACCGACCAGTGCCAAGGATCTGGCAAGAATGATCCTGTATCTTATCGATACCAACGAATATGGAACTTATCACGTAACCTGCAGCGGTGTATGCAACCGTTATGAGTTCGCAACAGAGATCCTTCGCCTTGCAGGAAAGGAGATCGAGCTGAGATCCGTGCCGACAGAGCAGTCAGATCTTTCTTCTGTCAGACCGCCGTATGCCGTTCTTGATAATTTTATCCTCCGTATCATTGAAGTGTATGATATGCCAGACTGGAAAGCATCATTGAAAGAATATATGGATGAAAGAACGGAGGATTAGGATGAAAGAAAAAAATATAAAAGAGAAAACACAGCAGAAAAAGAAAATGGGTCTTACCACGAAGATCTTTGTGGCGCTGATCGCAGGTGCGATACTGGGAATCATTCTCTGCTATTTGGTTCCTGACAGCAGCTTCAAAAAAGACGTGATCGTGGAGGGAATCCTTTATGTGATCGGACAGGGATTTATCCGTCTGATGAAAATGCTGGTTGTACCGTTGGTATTCTGTTCCCTTGTCTGCGGAAGTATGTCCATCGGTGATACCAAGAAGCTTGGAACCGTAGGTGTGAGAACACTGGTATTTTATCTGGCGACTACAGCTCTGGCTGTTTCGGTTGCTCTGACTGTAGGTAATCTGATCAATCCGGGTGTGGGACTCGATATGAGCTCTATTCAGTCCTCCGCTTCCTCTGTGGAGACTATGGAGGCGACCTCTCTTACGGATACCATCCTGAATATCATTCCGGACAATCCAATCAATTCCCTGGCAAGCGGAACCATGCTTCAGGTTATCGTATTTGCCCTGATCGTTGGTGTGATCCTTGCGAAAATGGGAGAGCGCGCAGAGACAGTAGCGAACTTTTTCAGTCAGTTTAATGATATCATGATGGAGATGACCATGATGATCATGGCACTTGCACCGATCGGTGTATTCTGCCTCATCAGCAGAACTTTTGCAAACATCGGTTTCAGTGCGTTTATCCCGCTGGCAAAATATATGATCGGTGTTCTCCTTGCACTGGCGATCCAGTGTTTCGGCGTATACCAGATCCTGCTGAAGATCTTTACAGGACTGAATCCGATAAAATTCATCAAGAAATTTTTCCCGGTTATGGCATTTGCATTCTCAACAGCTACATCCAATGCCACGATCCCGATGTCCATTGATACCCTGTCCAAGAAAGTGGGTGTTTCCAAGAAGATTTCTTCGTTCACCATTCCTCTTGGAGCTACCATCAACATGGACGGTACCTCCATCATGCAGGGTGTTGCCGTAGTATTTGCGGCACAGGCCTTCGGTATTCACTTAAGTCCGATGGATTATGTGACAGTTATCGGAACTGCAACCCTTGCTTCTGTAGGAACTGCCGGTGTACCAAGTGTTGGTCTTGTTACCCTGACTATGGTATTTAACTCTGTAGGACTTCCGGTTGAGGCTATTGGTCTGATCATGGGTATTGACCGTATCCTGGATATGACCAGAACAGCGGTTAACATTACCGGTGATGCAGTCTGCACAACCATCGTTGCACACCAGAACAATGCACTGGATAAAAAAGTGTTTAACGAATCAAACTAAATATCCGGTTCAGAAAGAGATCCGACTCTGTCGGGTGAGATAAAAAACGAAAAACGGCTGTACATATCGTAAGAGCGATATGTGCGGCCGTTTTTTAACGGATCTGAGAGGAATCCTGTAAAGCTGCCTATTCCTGCTCCAGAACACCCATGACAGAGGGCAGTTCCAGCTGCTGATAGGTGTGAAGGATCTTTTCCAGCTCAAAGATAGCAGGGGTAAGAAACTTATTCTTGTGATAGACCAGCTTGAATTTCCGGTTCCATTCCCCTGCTTCGTTGCAAAAGACCCGGACTGAACGGTGACGGATCTCATGATGCATAAGACGGATGGACATAACAGAGAGCATCTGGTTATACAGTACCGCGTTGAGCAGTGCCTGTGGACTGTGGGCTTCCCAGGCAGTCAGGATCTTCAGATCATGGCGAAGTGTATAGTCCTCAAAAAGCTGTCTGGTACCGCTTCCATATTCCCGGACTGCAAATTTCTGGTTGTTCAGCTCCTGGACATGGATGCGTCCTCTGCGGTAAAACGGGTGCTTTTTTCCGGCGGCAAGGACCAGACAGTCGTCGATGATGGGAAGAACGACAAGGTCCGGGGAATGGATCTCACCTTCTACCACAGCAGCGTCCAGCTCAGAACGCAGAAGCTTCTGTTCGATATTTTGCGTGTTGGTGACAAAGGAGTAAACGTCAAGGTCCGGGATTTTTTTCTGCAGATCCAGGATAATGGATGGGGTCAGGCAGGTTCCCACAGTGAGGGTGGAGCCAAGCTTCAGGGTGGAAGACTGTCCCTGGTTCTGCATCAGCTCTTCCAGCTGCTGAAACTGGCGGATCATTTCACGGGCATGGGGAAGAAGAATCTTTCCCCGTTCTGTGAGATAAAGCTTTTTTCCAAGACGTTCAAAGAGAAGGCCGTTATAATGAGCTTCCAGCTCACGGATGGCCTGACTGACTGTTGGCTGGGAAAGATAAAGATGTTTGGCAGCAGCACTCATGGAGCCCTGTTCCGCAACGGCCGCAAAAACAGTGAGATGGCGGATGGTCATATGGAATCTCCTTTTATTGTAAATTGGTATATAGGTAAAACCTATCATTTTTATAAAATAATATCATTTCTCAAATACATCTTCAAGTGGTATAGTAGGAAGTACGTGAAAACGATTTCAACATTGCAAAATACAGGGCAACGATACCGTGGGAAAGTATCGGAATGCCGGTGAGACCAGGAGGAGGAAATATGTCAGCATTAACTGTAAGCAAAGAGGAAGAGAAAAGACTGAAGGGGCAGGGGTTTTTAAATAACCGGGGAACCGATGAATTTTCTGCACGGGTGATCACTGTAAACGGAAAGGTGACAGCGGCACAGCACAGATGTATGGCGGAAGCAGCAGAGAAATTCGGCAACGGAAATCTTACCTACACGACCAGGCTCTCCGTGGAGATCCAGGGAATCCCCTATGAAAAGATCGAAGAGTTTCAGGAATTTATTGCGAAGGAAGGTCTGGAGACAGGAGGAACAGGAGCAAAGGTCCGACCGGTAGTATCCTGCAAGGGAACCACCTGTCAGTATGGACTTCTGGATTCCTATGCAATTTCAGAAGAGATTTTCCAGAGATTCTATAAAGGCTACCGTCAGGTTGCACTGCCGCATAAATTTAAGATCGCAGTAGGCGGATGCCCGAATAACTGTGTGAAACCAAATCTGAACGATGTGGGGATCATCGGACAGAGGATCCCGCACTTTGACAGCGAGGCCTGCAAGGGCTGTAAAAAATGTGCCATTGAAGCTGCATGTCCAAACAAAGTGGCGAAAGTCGTTGACGGGAAACTGCACATTGATGAGGAGCTTTGCAGACACTGCGGAAGATGTGTGGGAAAATGTCCGTTCCATTCCATCCCGGACGGTACCTACGGATTCAAGATCTATATTGGTGGACGCTGGGGAAAGAAAATTTCTCACGGAAAGGCCCTGAACCGGATCTTTACGTCAGAGGAAGAGGCACTGGATGTTATTGAGAAGGCAATCCTGCTTTTTAAGGACCAGGGATTAAAGGGAGAACGTTTTGCCGAGACTATAGAACGAATTGGATTCGAAAATGCAGAAAAACAATTATTGGAAAAAAATCTTCTGGAAAGAAAAATGGAAATTTTGTCCAAATAGAGATATAAAAAAACTTCCTATTATATAAGCTGTCTGAAACTGAAAAAATGCGAGCAATAATATAAAAAAATTTTATTTCATTTATATAAAATTTTATTATATCACAATATTAACAAAAAACTAAGTGAAAATTCTATTTGAAATATGCAAAATAATGTGATAAAGTATTAACAATACATGAACGGAGGTAAAAAGAGTGGAAAACTACATGTATTTGGTGCCGGTGGCAGCAGTACTGGCACTTCTGTTCGCAGCATACCTTGCAGCGAAGGTCAGCAAGCAGGATGCAGGAACAGACAGAATGAAGGAGATCGCAGGTGCGATCGCAGAAGGTGCCCGCGCCTTCTTAACAGCAGAGTACAAGATCCTGGTTATTTTCGTGGCCGTACTTTTTGTACTGATCGGAATCGGAGTTGGAAGCTGGGTAACAGCAATCTGCTTCGTAGTAGGTGCTCTGTTTTCAACAATCGCAGGATACTGCGGTATGACCGTTGCAACAAAGGCTAATGTAAGAACAGCAAATGCAGCAAAAGAGGGAGGAATGAACAAGGCTCTTTCCATTGCATTCTCCGGCGGTGCTGTTATGGGTATGTGTGTTGCAGGCCTTGGTGCACTTGGTGTCAGCGTTGTGTATATCATCACAAAGAACGTTGACGTACTTTCCGGATTCAGCCTTGGTGCTTCTTCCATCGCACTGTTCGCACGTGTTGGTGGCGGAATCTATACAAAGGCAGCTGACGTAGGAGCTGACCTTGTAGGTAAGGTTGAGGCAGGAATCCCGGAGGATGACCCTCGTAACCCTGCTGTTATCGCTGATAACGTAGGTGATAACGTAGGTGATGTTGCCGGTATGGGCGCAGACCTTTTCGAGTCTTATGTAGGATCTCTGGTATCTGCTCTTACACTTGGTGCGGTAGCCGGAGCAGTTTCCGGTGTTCTCTATCCGCTGGCTATTGCAGGCTGTGGACTGATCGCATCCATCATTGCAACATTCTTTGTAAAGGGTGATGATAATTCCAATCCGCAGAAAGCCCTCACAAGAGGAAGCTATGTATCTGCAGCACTTGTTATCATCGTGTCCCTGATCCTCAGCAAGACTCTCTTCGGAGACATGAAAGCAGCCATCGCTGTTATCGCAGGTCTTGTTGTTGGTGTCATCATCGGAAACATTACTGAGTACTATACATCTGCAGATTACAAACCGGTTCAGGGAATCGGCGAGCAGTCTGAGACAGGTGCAGCTACAACTATCATCAGCGGTATTGCAGTAGGTATGAAATCTACAGCATTCCCGATCCTGCTGATCTGTGTTGGTATTTTTGTAGCATACGGTGTGGATGGATTATACGGAATCGCTCTTGCAGCAGTTGGTATGCTTTCCACAACAGGAATCACAGTTGCAGTTGACGCATATGGTCCAATCGCTGACAATGCCGGTGGTATTGCAGAGATGTCAGGTTTGGATGAATCTGTTCGTGAGATCACAGATAAGCTTGACTCTGTAGGTAACACAACAGCAGCTATGGGTAAAGGCTTTGCAATTGGTTCCGCAGCACTTACAGCACTTGCTCTGTTTGTATCTTATGCAAATGCAGTAAATCTGGATGCAATCAATATCCTTGCTCCTCGTGTTACGATCGGTATCTTTATCGGTGGTATGCTTACATTCCTTTTCTCAGCTTTCACTATGGAATCTGTTTCCAAGGCTGCTTACAAGATGATCGAGGAAGTAAGACGTCAGTTCCGTGAGAAACCAGGTATCATGAAGGGTACAGAGAAACCGGATTACAAATCATGCGTTGCGATTTCAACAACAGCAGCTCTTCATGAGATGATGCTTCCTGGAATCATGGCAGTTGTTGTTCCGGTTATTGTTGGAGTTGTTCTTGGTGTTGAGGCTCTTGGAGGACTTCTTTCAGGTGCTCTTGTAACAGGTGTACTGATGGCAATCTTCATGTCCAACGCAGGTGGTGCATGGGATAATGCCAAGAAATATATTGAGACAGGACATCATGGCGGAAAAGGCAGCGAGGCGCACAAAGCAGCCGTTGTCGGCGATACAGTCGGCGACCCGTTCAAAGATACTTCAGGTCCGTCCATCAACATCCTGATCAAGCTTATGACTATTGTATCTCTGGTATTCGCTCCTCTGTTTTTATCCATCGGAGGACTTCTGTAATCAGAAAAACAGTAAACCCATATTATATAAAAAAAGCTCTTTGCAGAGGAATCTGCAGGGAGCTTTTTTACATCATGCAAAGGTCGCTCAAGGTGATCTGCAGCAGATAAAGAATACGGCAGGCAGACCTCTTTCTTACATGATCTGCGGATGTTCTGTCCAGAGCTGGTACAGGATTTTGCCTATATTTCTTTAGCAGGGTTCTGCGTCCGTTCTGACTGTTCGATCAGTGTCTGGTTCACATCATCCTCGTAGGTACGCATCTGCACCTGCATGGGAGTAGGATCATCGGAAAGCTTCGCATGACCGAAGTGGTTGAAAAAGATCAGAACTCCAAGTCCGATCCCGACAGAATAGGAAATCTCCAGAACCGTAAATCCGTTGGAGCTTTTTCCCATAACAAGGGTGTAGAGCTGGTCAAAAAGACCTCCGAGGTCAACGTCATTATTGAAAGTCATAATAGAGAAGGCTGCCCCAAAAAAAGAAACCAGGCATACGAAGAAAATTTTAACATAGCGAAATATCGTGCCTGTGGAAGAGCTGATCCGGTAGGTGATGATAAAATCCGTTTCTCCGATGGGAGAAATATTAATGGAAGGTTCCACTTTCAGGATCATTTTCAGAAGATCCGAGACGGACATTACATATCGGCCAGGTTTCATGGGATCCAGGACCATTACCTGCATGACGCGGAGGCGGTTGAGCTTTTTTGCATCAGCCATGGAAAGGGCGGCAATGTCCTGGAGATATACATGAGGATTTGTGACCTCAATGTTCTGATCGAGCTGCAGATATAAGGTATCACTCATGAAAAGACATCTCCTTTTTATTTTTTCATCTTAGGACGGAAGAGGAAGCTGGCCAGATAGGAAAAGATGAGAGCCGAGGATACACCGGCTGCGCAGGCGGTAAAACCTCCGGTAAAAAGGCCGAGAAGCCCATCTTCTTCAATGGCTTTTTTCATGCCTTCCCATAATACATGGCCGAATCCGATCAGGGGTACAGAAGCTCCTGCTCCCGCAAAATCCACAAGAGGCTTATAAAAACCGACTGCACTGAGAAAGGCACCGGCGCAGACAAGAAGCACCATGACGCGGCCGGGCATCAGCTTGGTTTTGTCCAGAAGAATCTGGACCAGGGCGCAGATCAGTCCGCCTACCCAGAATGCGTTGAAATAATTCATGATCATACCTCCACATGTTCAATGACAACAGCGTGGGCAATGCCGGGGATGCTGTCACCTTCGTTGAAACTTACCTTGGAAAGAAGTGCTCCTGTTGGTACAAAAAGAATTCGTTTCCATTCGCCGGATACAACTTTGGGAAGAATATAGGCGGCAAGAACTGTGGCAGAACAGCCGCAGCCGCTTCCTCCTGCGTGGGTATCCTGTGTCTCGTTGTCATAGATCAGGATTCCGCAATCCTGATGTATAGGAGAGAGATCGATATTCTGCTCGCCCAGAAGATCCAGAAGGATTTTTTTTCCGATAACACCAAGGTCGCCTGTAAAGACTGCATCATAATCAGAGGGAGTGCGTCCGAAGTCTGCAAAATTCCGGGTAATGGTATCGCAGGCGGCAGGAGCCATACATCCACCCATATTCATGGAATCTTTCAGACCGTAGTCCATGACTCTGCCGGCAGTGAGACCTGTGATGGCAGCACAGCCGCCGGAAGAGCGGAGAGGAGAGTTTTCCCCGGGAGGAGCAGTGTTTAAGATACAGGCTCCGCTTCCGGTGACAGTCCAGGTTGCAGAAAAAGGCCGCTGGTTTCCATATCCAAGTGGAAAGCGGAACTCTTTTTCCGCGCTGGCAAAATGACTGGAGGTTGTGCATAGAACACGGCTTCCGAAACCGGCAGTGAGAGCCAGGGAACCAAGGGAGAGAGATTCGCCCATGGTAGAGCAGGCTCCGTACAGTCCGTAAAAGGGAATTCCGATTCCGGCAGAGCCGAAGCTGGTAGCTGCAGTCTGGGCAAGCAGGTCTCCTGCGAACATCAGCTGCACGTCTTCAGGAGTAAGACTGCAGCGGTTCATGGCAAGCGTGGCGACCTCTTTTTGAAGGGTGCTTTCTGCCGATTCCCAGGTATCACAGCCAAACATAGGATCTTTGCAGATCATGTCAAAAAGATTTCCCAAAGGTCCGTCTCCTTCTTTCTGGCTCACAATAGAAGCACAGCTTTCAAAATAAAGAGGGGAGTCGAAACCAATGCTTGCAGCACCATTATGAAGATTTTTTATCATGAGATCACCTCCAGAATTTTCAGGATGTAGTAGATCACGCCAAGAGCCCAGGCACTCATAATGCCGTAGAGAATCACAGGACCTGCAATGGTAAAAATCTTGCAGCCAATACCGAATACCTGTCCTTCTGCCCGGAATTCAATAGCAGAAGCTGCTACGGAATTGGCGAAGCCTGTAATTGGAACAAGACTTCCTGCACCGCCGAATTTGCCGATTTTCGGATAGATACCGAATCCGGTGAGAATCACACTGAGCAGGATCAGAAGGACAGAACACCAGGTTCTGGCGTCAGACAGGTCCGCGCCAAGAGAGTGGGCGGTATCTGTGATAAATTGTCCAAGCAGGCAAATCAGTCCTCCTGTAAAAAAAGCTTTCAACATATTTAAAGGGAGACTATGCGTTGGGGTAATCTGTTTGACATATTTTTCGTATTTTTTTTCATCGATATTGCGCATGAAAATGCTCCTTTCGCAAAAATGTGAATAATTGGATGCGAATATCTGTTTGATAATTTTGGCATCCGGTTTTGTACATTACATCCAGCCCTGTGCATAATAAAGAAGAGAACCTAAGGTTTTTCCGGCAGCAATTGAAAGGATCACGAGTGACATTCCAGGGGAAAGCTTTATCCTTCGGACAAATACAGGGAAAACTTTTGCAATCTCTGCAAGTGCGAGAATCCAGCCGCCAAGGAAAATGCCGAAGAAAACGCCGCACAGTGCAAGAAACCATGTGCCAAGGGGAAGCGGGATATGAAAGAGAAAAACTACAGTGCCGGCCACAGTTCCCAGAAGGGACATGTCTTCGTACAGAAAAATATAGTCAGCTGTATGTGTGACCCCAGCATAGCGTGGGACGATAGAAAGGCCGATCAGAAGCCCGGAAACACCTCCAGCTACAATGATACCGGCGCAGAATCCTACAAAGCACAGAAAAATCAGTTCAGGCATGATAAGAACCCTCCTTTGACAGTAAAGTTAGTATTGGAAAATATAAAAATTTTATGCGCAGATCTTAAAAAATAAGAATATCTGTACATTTTCAGCCGCAGATAGTATAATAAAGTTGCTGTTTACACGACAAGCAGCAGACGAATGAAGAGAAATGTGGAAACATTGGAAGTTAAATGTTTTTGCAGTGGAAATACATGGAATAGCAGAGGAGGACGGATATGCAGGATGCTTTTTCTCGTATGGAATTGCTTGTGGGAAATACAGGCGTAAAAAAACTCAGCAGGGCGAAGATCGCAGTATTCGGCCTTGGCGGAGCTGGTTCCTGCGCAGTCGATGCGCTTGCAAGATGCGGCGTGGGCAGTCTGACTCTGGTAGATCATGAGAAGATTACGCTGCCTGATATAAGCAGTCAGATCCTTGCAGTACATTCCACAGTCGGGATGAGTAAGGTTGAGGTTGCGAAGAAGAGGATCCATGATATTGATGAGGGAATCCTGGTGCATACCTATGAGACATTTTATAAAGAGGAGACAGCGGGGATGTTTGACCTGCGGTCTTTTGATTATGTAGTGGATGCTATGGGGACACTTTCTTCCAAACTGCTTCTGATCAGCAGAGCGAAGGAAGCCCGTGTGCCGGTGATCTCATGCCTGAATATGGGAAGTAAGCTTGATCCGTCCAGACTGGAAATCACAGATATCTCAAGAACAGCTGTATGTCCGGCTGCCAGGATTATGAAGGCGGAGCTTCGTAAACGGGGGATCCGTAAACTGAAAGTTCTTTATTCCAAGGAGCGTCCGGCAAGGGAGAAGCTTTTCAGGCGTGGCCGTAATGGGGCAGTTCAGCCACAGGAAGGAAATATTTCTTTTGTGTTTGGTGCTGCAGGATGTTTTCTAGCGGGAGAAGTGGTGCGAGATATTTTGACAACAGGAACCACTGGCAGAAGCTGATATAAAAGGAGACGGGGAAGGATACTTTTATCCTTATGACATATAAATAGAAATAAAACAGAAAGACAGAGGAACGGGAATTTTGAATCAGGAAATTAAAAAAATATTTTGCGATCTTCTTGGCGAAGATCGTGTTTTTACTGATGAACCTATGAAGCAGCATACAACTTTCAAAATCGGGGGACCGGCCGATTATTTTCTGGTGCCGGAGTCTGGGGAGGAAGCTGGTGAGATCATAAAGATCTGTAAACAGACAGATATACCGTATTTTATTCTTGGAAACGGAAGTAATCTTCTGGTGGGAGACGGCGGTTATCGTGGTGTCGTGATCCAGATTTACAGAAATATGTCAGCAGTGACCACAGAAGGAACTATCATCACAGCACAGGCTGGTGCACTGCTTTCTTCGGTGGCAGCAGTTGCTAAGAATGCTTCTCTTACGGGCTTTGAGTTTGCAGGCGGCATTCCGGGAACTGTGGGCGGTGCGGCTGTTATGAATGCAGGTGCTTACGGCGGTGAGATGAAAGATGTTCTTGTGGAAGTCACAGTGATGGATGCAGATGGAAATATTTTTACGATTCCTGCAGAGAAGCTGGAACTTGGATATCGTACCAGCATCATCAAGAAAGCCGGCTACATTGTGTTGGAAGCGAAGATTCGTCTGGAAGAAGGCAATCAGGAAGCAATCAGGGAGCGGATGAAAGAGCTGACGATCCAGAGAACCACCAAGCAGCCGTTGGAATTTCCAAGTGCAGGAAGTACCTTTAAGAGACCGGAAGGATATTTTGCAGGAAAGCTTGTAATGGACAGTGGTCTCCGGGGATATCAGGTTGGAGGAGCCCGGGTTTCTGAGAAACACTGCGGTTTTGTGATCAATGCAGGTGGAGCCACAGCGAAGGATGTCCGTACGCTGATGGAGAATGTTCGTGATATCGTATATAAGAAATATGGAGTTACCCTGGAACCGGAAGTGAAGTTCCTGGGTGAGTTTGAATGAATTAAGATAAACCGGGAATCAGGGAAAGGAAGAGAAAGTATGCGTTTTGTAATTGTGACAGGAGTTTCGGGGGCCGGAAAAACAGCTGCGCTTAAGATGTTGGAGGATATGAATTATTTCTGCGTGGATAATCTTCCAATCCAGCTTCTGGAAAAATTTGCTTCTCTTCTTCCTGAGATGCAGGGAGAGAATGTGAGAAACGTTGCGCTTGGGATTGATGCAAGAAGCGGAAGCGCACTGGATGAACTGGAAGTTGTTCTGGACCGGATGAAGAATACCGGATATGAGTATGAGATCCTTTTTATGGATGCAGAAGATTCTGTGCTTGTGAAGCGTTACAAGGAATCCAGAAGAAGTCATCCTCTTGCAAGAACAGGAAGAATCGATGAAGGAATCCGTCTGGAAAGAGAGAAAACAAAATTCCTGCGCAGACGTGCAGATTATATTATTGATACCAGCCATCTTCTTACAAGGGAGCTTCGCCAGGAGATCGAGAGGATATTTGTAGATGACAGAGAGTTCAGTAATATCATGATCTCTGTTCTTTCCTTTGGCTTCAAGTACGGGATCCCGGCAGATGCTGACCTTGTGTTTGATGTGCGTTTTCTGCCGAATCCCTATTATGTGGATGAACTCCGTCCTCTTACGGGACTTGATGATGCAGTATTTAATTATGTGATGGAGAGTGACACAGCGAAGACTTTTGCTGGCAAGCTGGAAGATATGATTCGTTTTCTGATTCCAAATTATATTAAAGAGGGAAAAACAAGCCTTGTGATCGGCATCGGATGTACAGGTGGCAAGCACCGCTCTGTTACCATTGCCAGAGAACTTTTTTCCAGGCTGTCCAAGTCCGAGGATTATGGAATACGCCTGGAACACAGGGATGCAGAGAAGGACAGGCTTCTGAAAAAATAATAAAAAGAGGGTTCGGGATGTCATTTTCGGGAAAAGTCAAAGAGGAGCTTGCAGGACAGATAAGTACTGCAAGGCACTGTCAGGTTGCGGAGATGGCCGCTCTGCTCTGCGGATGCGGCCATGTGGAAAATCTGACCGATGGAAGCAGAAAACTGTGGATTCAGACAGAAAATGAAGCAGTTGCAAGAAAAAGCTTTACATTATTGCGAAAAACCTTTAATATAGAGACAGCGATTGTTATCCGGGAAGGGTCCCAGCTGAAACGGGGTAAGGTGTATCTGGTAGAGGTGGCTGATCCTGTAAGAGCAGAACAGGTGCTGCAGGGGACGAAGCTTTCCGTGGATAATGAAACCGGGTTACTTGAAATGGATAATTCGCTTGTGGTTCAGATGAATTGCTGCAAGCGTGCATTTATTCGCGGCACTTTTCTGTCGTCGGGTTCGATCAGTGATCCTGAGAAGGGATATCACTTTGAAATCGTATGCCCTGACAGCAGGAAGGCAGAACAATTAAAGGGGATTATCCGCAGCTTTCACGTGGAAGCTAAGATTGTGGTGCGCAAGAAATCATATGTGGTCTATGTGAAGGAAGGCGCGCAGATCGTTGACATGCTGGCAGTCATGGAAGCGAACGTAGCTCTGATGGATCTTGAGAATATCCGGATACTGAAAGAGATGCGTAATTCAGTAAACCGCAAGGTGAACTGTGAGGCTGCGAATATCAATAAAACGGTAAATGCGGCAGTGAGGCAGGTAGAAGATATACAGCTGATCAGCAGGACCGTCGGCTTTGAAAGTTTAAGTGATGGACTGGCTCAGATTGCCAGGCTGAGGCTTAAGTATCCGGATGCCACACTGAAAGAATTAGGTATGATGTTGAATCCGCAGGTGGGCAAATCAGGTGTGAATCACCGGCTTCGTAAGCTGAGTGAGATCGCAGATGAGCTGCGGGAGAACAAGGAGGAGCTATTATGATTAAAAAACCAATCACTATCAACTTATCCACTGGACTGGAGGCAAGACCAGTAGCGCAGCTTGTACAGGTTGCGAGCCAGTTTAACAGTGAAATATATGTTGAGATTGGCAAGAAAAGAGTTAATGCCAAGAGCATTATGGGAATGATGACGCTTGGTCTTGACGCTGGAGAAGAGATCACACTTTCTGCCAATGGTGATGATGAGAATGCAGCAATGGAGAGCATTGAGCAGTATTTAAGCAATCAGTAGTCAATCTGGACAGAGCAGTCTGTGAAGAGAATTTCTTCCAGACGTGGAACATAAAGGGATACAGACGGAAAGGAAGACCGATTCCCGCTGTATCCCTTTACGCTTCAAGTGGATTTCTACTAAGTAAGAAAGAGGAAGATTACCTATGTCGAAAGTATTAAAATTTATTGTACATCTTGTTGTAATATGTACTCTGATCTGTGTGCTGGGACTTGTTCTGCCGCCATTTTTCGGAGTAAGGACCGTGATCGTAGATAAATCAGGAGATGCAACGAACCTGCCTGTAGGCTCTGTTACATATGCGATCCCGGAGAAGTCTTCTGAGGTAAGTGTGGGAACACCGATCCTGGTACAGAATGATTCTAAGACATATAAATATACGATCACCAATCTTGATGCTGCCAAAGGAACTGGAACTGTTGCAGACCAGTCCGTTTCCGGCGGAAAGACACTCACGATCAAAGTGGGAGATTACGTTCCGAAAGTTGTTGTTACGATCGGTTTTATCGGCTATCTTCTTGTGGCAACAGAAAGTATTGAGGGACTTATCATTCTTGGTCTTGTGGTTCTTTTTCTGATTATTCTCTATGTGATCGCAGAACTCTGGAAGAAGGATCCGGAAGATTTTCAGGATGATATGGATGATCCGGAGCCTGGATATGTGAAGTCCAAGAAGGAACTCAAACGTGAGGAGAAAGCACGTGCCAGAAGAATGAAGGAAGAGGACAGAGAGATTCTTCAGGAAGAGAAGGCGCGTAAGAAAAAGAAGAAAAAAACAGATAAGCGCAAGGTCCGCACAGGCGGTTTTGTGGACGAGATTGATGAGGATGATGTTACAGAGCCTGTATCCGGCAGAAGAGTTTCTGCGATGAAGCAGACAGCACAGACAGCAGCCAGCGAAGCACATGCAGAACTGAAGAAAGAGATTGCAGCAGCAACATCTGAGGATAATGATGTAGTTGCACATCTTGAGAGAACAGAGCGTACAGTTGCAGAGAAAAAAGCAGCGAGATCGAAGAAGATACAGCCGGAAACTTTTATACCTGATGAAGAGCAAGAGCCGGTTGCTATCGGAAATCTTGCAATGCCGTCCCTTACAGCGGCACAGCTCGCCAGCCGTGTTAAGAAAGCAGGAGATGCTCCTGATATTGTGAAGGATGATATCACCAATGTTACATTATTTGATTACTCAGATATTATCAGCGGTGAACATGAAGAGCTGGATGAATAAATAACTACCTATTATATAAGAAGAAAACGGTTCAGAAATGAGCCGTTTTTTTATTTTCAAAAAAATTAAAAAAAATAAAAAAAACACTTGCATTCTTAAAGAACATCGTATATACTAATCCTTGCTGTGACATTGATAGCTATGAAGCGCGAGGTTGCTGCCACGCTGGCAGGTTTTCCGTGGAGCGAATGTCAAGTTAGGAAACTGACGACAAGTCACTGTACAAAGTTCAATAACCATCATGGGATGGGCGTGTGTGTAAATATACCATGACACACACGGAGATGTGTACAGTCGCCGCTTGTCGTACTGCTATATAAGTACGAATAGGAGGAGACTTTTTTTATGGCAAATCAGGTAATGAGAATCACATTAAAGGCATATGATCATCAGCTCGTTGATGCATCTGCAGCAAAGATCATCGAGACAGTAAAGAAGAACGGTGCAATGGTAAGTGGGCCGGTTCCGCTTCCTACTAAGAAAGAGGTTGTTACAATCTTAAGAGCTGTTCATAAATACAAAGATTCCAGAGAGCAGTTTGAGCAGAGAACTCATAAGAGACTTATCGATATCCTGACACCAACTCAGAAAACAGTAGATGCACTTTCCAGACTGGAAATGCCGGCTGGTGTTCACATCGATATCAAAATGAAAAATCGTTAATAATGTCATTTGACATTAACTATATGATTACCGAATGGTAATCCGCTATAAGGAGGAAGAAAGAAATGCAGAAAGCTATTTTAGCTACTAAAGTCGGAATGACTCAGATCTTCAATGAAGATGGAATGTTAATTCCGGTAACTGTTTTACAGGCAGGTCCTTGCGTTGTAACTCAGGTTAAAACTGAGGAGAACGATGGATACGCATCAGTTCAGGTTGGCTTCGGCGAGATCAGAGAGAAACTGGTCAACAAACCGGAGAAAGGCCACTTTGACAAAGCTGGTGTAGCTGTAAAGAGATTTGTAAAAGAATTCAGATTTGACAATGCCGGCGAGTATGAGGTTGGACAGGAAATCAAGGCTGATATCTTTGCAGCAGGAGATCATATCGATGCTACTGCAGTTTCCAAAGGTAAAGGCTTCCAGGGCGCCATCAAGAGACATGGTCAGTCCAGAGGACCTATGGCTCACGGTTCTAAATATCATCGTCATGCAGGTTCCAACGGCGCTTGCTCCGATCCGAGCAAGGTTTTCAAAGGAAAACATATGCCAGGTCACATGGGACATGTTCAGGTAACTGTTCAGAATCTTGAGATCGTACGTGTAGATACAGAGAATAACTTACTGTTAGTTAAAGGTGCTGTTCCAGGACCTAAGAAATCTTTGGTTACAATCAAAGAGACAGTAAAGTCCTTATAATAGGAAAGGAGGAGCATCAGAATGGCTAATGTAACTGTTTATAATATGGAAGGCAATGAAGTTGGCACAATGGAGCTGAATGACGCAGTATTCGGCGTTGAGATCAATGAGCATCTCGTTCATCTTGCAGTTGTTCGTCAGCTTGCAAATAACCGTCAGGGAACTCAGAAAGCGAAAACTCGTTCTGAGGTAAGAGGCGGCGGAAGAAAACCGTGGAGACAGAAAGGAACAGGTCATGCAAGACAGGGTTCCATCCGTGCACCACAGTGGACAGGCGGCGGTGTTGTATTCGCTCCGGTTCCGAGAGATTATGAAGTAAAAATGAACAAGAAGGAAAGAAGAGCAGCTCTTAAATCCGCTCTGACATCCAAGGTTCAGGATAATAAACTTGTTGTTGTTGACAGCCTTGCACTTGCTGAGGTTAAGACAAAAGAGATGCAGAAGGTTCTTACAAACCTGAAAGCAGAGAAAGCTCTTGTAATCACAGCTGACAACGATCAGAACGTAATTCTTTCTGCAAGAAACATCGCTGACGTGGAAACTGCAACACCGGCTACAATCAACACATACGATGTTATGAAACACAACACCGTAGTTGTTACAAAGGATGCCGTTGCATCTATCGAGGAGGTATACGCATAATGGCAAGTATTCAGTACTATGACGTAATCATCCGTCCGGTTATCACAGAGAAATCCATGGCAGACATGGGTGAGAAGAAATATACATTCCTTGTACATCCGGAAGCTAACAAGACTCAGATTAAAGAGGCTGTTGAGAAGATGTTCGAGGGAACAAAAGTTAAAAGCGTTAATACCATCAACATGGATGGCAAGAAAAAACGCCGTGGAATGGTAGTTGGAAAAACTGCTAAAACTAAGAAAGCTATCGTAGCTCTTACAGAAGAGAGCAAAGATATCGAGATCTTCGAGGGACTTTAATTAACAATTAAGTCCGAATATACGCAGTCAAAAGCGTGATGATAAAGATTGAAAGGAGAAACATCATGGGAATCAAAAGCTATAACCCATATACACCGTCAAGAAGACATATGACTGGTTCCGACTTCTCTGAGATTACAGCTGCAAAACCAGAGAAATCCCTCGTTACTTCCCTTAAGAAGAATGCCGGACGTAACAATCAGGGTAAAATCACTGTAAGACATCAGGGTGGCGGAAGCAGAAGAAAATACAGAATCATCGACTTCAAGAGAAGAAAAGATGGAATCCCTGCAACAGTTAAAACAATCGAGTACGATCCGAACAGAACAGCTAACATCGCTCTTATCTGCTATGCAGATGGCGAGAAAGCTTACATCCTCGCTCCAGAGGGACTTAAAGTAGGCCAGAAGGTTTACAATGGTCCGGAAGCTGAGGTTCGTGTTGGAAACTGCCTCCCACTGGAGCTTATCCCGGTTGGTACTATGGTTCACAACATTGAGCTTCATCCTGGAAAAGGCGGACAGATGGTTCGTTCTGCAGGAAACGGCGCACAGCTCATGGCTAAAGAAGGAAAGTATGCAACACTTCGTCTTCCTTCAGGTGAGATGAGAATGGTTCCGATCGTATGCCGTGCAACTGTTGGTGTAATCGGAAACGGAGATCACAACCTTATTAACATCGGTAAAGCCGGACGTAAACGTAACATGGGTATCAGACCTACAGTTCGTGGTTCCGTAATGAACCCGAATGACCATCCACATGGTGGTGGTGAAGGTAAGACCGGTATCGGACGCCCAGGTCCTTGCACACCGTGGGGCAAACCTGCTCTCGGCCTGAAGACCAGAAAGAAAAACAAACAGTCCAACAAGTACATCGTAAGAAGACGCGATGGAAAAGCATTATCGAAATAATAAGGAGGAGAAAGCATGTCTCGTTCACTGAAAAAAGGACCTTTTGCAGACCAGAGCTTACTTAAAAAAGTAGATGCACTCAACGCTGCAAATGATAAATCCGTAATCAAAACTTGGTCTCGCCGTTCCACAATCTTCCCGTCTTTCGTAGGACACACAATTGCTGTTCATGACGGAAGAAAACATGTGCCGGTATATATCACAGAGGATATGGTAGGACACAAACTTGGTGAGTTCGTTGCAACAAGAACTTACAGAGGACACGGAAAAGACGAGAAGAAGTCCGGAGTACGCTAGTCATCAGATTTTTAACTGCCCGCTGTCATTTTCGACAGCTGGCAGATAACTCAGATATCGAATTTAGGAAAGGAGGCACTTTAAGATGGCAAAAGGACATAGAAGCCAGATAAAGAGAGCCAGAAATGAGAATAATAGAGAGACAAGGCCGTCTGCAAAGTTATCTTATGCAAGAATTTCTGTTCAGAAAGCCTGCTACGTATTAGATGCAATCCGTGGTAAAGATGTACAGACAGCACTTGGTATCCTGACATACAATCCGAGATACGCTTCCAGCGTGATTAAGAAACTGCTCGAGTCAGCAGTAGCAAACGCTGAGAACAACAACGGAATGAACGCAGACAACCTTTATGTTGCAGCATGCTATGCAGATAAGGGACCTACAATGAAGAGAATTCAGCCGAGAGCACAGGGTAGAGCTTACAGAATCGAGAAGAGAACAAGCCATATCACAGTTGTGCTTGATGAAAGGTAAGGAGGAAAAGCATGGGACAGAAAGTTAATCCGCATGGCCTTAGAGTCGGAGTTATCAAGGATTGGGATTCCAGATGGTATGCAGAAGACAAATTTGCTGACTACCTGGTAGAAGACTACAACATCAGAACATTCCTTAAAAAGAAATTATACAGCGCAGGTGTTTCCAAGATCGAGATCGAGAGAGCATCTGACAGAGTTAAGATCATCATCTACACAGCAAAACCTGGTATCGTAATCGGTAAAGGCGGCGCAGAGATCGAGAAAGTTAAAGCTGAGCTTCAGAAATACACAGACAAGAAGCTTATCGTTGATATCAAAGAAGTAAAGAGACCGGACAAAGATGCACAGCTGGTTGCTGAGAACATTGCTCTTCAGCTTGAGAACCGTATTTCTTTCAGACGTGCTATGAAGTCCACAATGCAGAGAACAATGAAGGCTGGCGCTAAGGGAATCAAGACTTCCGTATCCGGACGTCTCGGCGGAGCTGATATGGCTCGTACAGAGTTCTACAGCGAGGGAACAATCCCGCTTCAGACACTTCGTGCAGATATCGATTATGGCTTTGCGGAAGCAGACACCACATACGGTAAAGTTGGTGTTAAGGCATGGATCTACAATGGTGAGATTCTTCCGACAAAAGGAACTAAGGAAGGGAGCGATAAATAATGTTAATGCCAAAAAGAGTAAAACGTCGTAAACAATTCCGTGGCTCCATGAGAGGAAAAGCCCTTAGAGGCAATGCCATCAACTATGGTGATTTCGGACTTGTTGCTACTGAGCCGTGCTGGATCAGATCCAACCAGATCGAGGCAGCCCGTGTTGCTATGACCCGTTACATCAAACGTGGCGGTAAAGTTTGGATTAAGATCTTCCCGGATAAACCGGTAACAGCTAAACCAGCTGAGACTCGAATGGGTTCCGGAAAAGGTGCTCTTGAGTACTGGGTAGCAGTAGTTAAACCAGGTCGTGTTATGTTTGAGATTGCAGGCGTGTCCGAAGAGGTTGCCCGTGAAGCATTACGTCTTGCAATGCACAAGTTACCATGTAAATGTAAAATAGTTTCTCGTGCAGACTTAGAAGGCGGTGATAACAGTGAAAATTAATAAGTTCGTTGAAGATTTAAAAGCAAAGTCAGTTGCAGAACTGAATGATGAATTAGTAGCTGCTAAAAAAGAGCTTTTCAATCTGAGATTTCAGAATGCAACAAACCAGTTAGACAATACAGGACGAATCAAAGAGGTTCGTAAAAATATTGCCAGAATCCAGACAGTAATCACTGAGCAGGCAAACGCTTCCAAATAGGACAGGAGGACATAGATCGTGGAAAGAAATCTGAGAAAAACCCGCGTGGGTAAGGTTATCAGCGACAAAATGGATAAGACCATCGTAGTTGCAATTGAAGACCATGTAAAACATCCTCTTTACAAAAAAATCGTGAAGAGAACATATAAATTAAAAGCTCATGACGAGAACAATGAGTGCAACATCGGAGATACCGTTAAGGTAATGGAGACCAGACCGCTGTCCAAGGACAAGAGATGGAGACTGGTTGAGATCGTAGAGAAAGCTAAATAAGGAGGAACCAGTATGATTCAGCAGGAAACAAGACTGAAAGTTGCCGACAACACTGGTGCAAAAGAAATCCTTTGTATTCGTGTTATGGGCGGCTCTACAAGAAGATATGCAAATATCGGTGATACAATCGTTGCTACGGTTAAAGATGCAACACCAGGCGGCGTTGTTAAAAAAGGTGACGTTGTTAAAGCTGTAGTTGTTAGAACTAAAAAAGGCGCTCGTCGTAAAGACGGATCTTATATCCGTTTCGATGAAAATGCTGCCGTAATTATCAAGGATGACTTAACTCCGAGAGGAACACGTATCTTTGGACCAGTTGCCAGAGAGCTTCGTGAGAAGAAATTCATGAAGATCGTTTCCTTAGCTCCGGAAGTATTATAGGAGGGTGCCGAATGTCAGCTATGAAAATTAAAAAAGGTGATACTGTAAAGGTTATCGCTGGAAAAGATAAAGGTAAGGACGGAAAAGTTCTTGCAGTTAACGTAAAAGACAACACAGTAGTTGTTGAGAACGTAAACATGGTTACAAAGCACGCTAAACCGTCCGCAGCTAATCAGAACGGTGGAATCGTGACAAAAGAAGCTCCGCTTCACATCTCCAATGTAATGCTCGTTGTAGACGGAAAAGCTACAAGAGTCGGATTCAAGATGGATGGAGACAAAAAAGTTCGTGTTGCTAAAGCAACAGGAAAGACAATCGATTAATTAAGAGAGGAGGCATATAAAGGTGAGTAGATTAAAAGATCTTTACAAGAACGAGATCATGGATGCCATGACCAAGAAATTCGGATACAAAAACGTAATGGAAGTGCCAAAACTCGAGAAAATCGTTGTTAACATGGGTGTTGGCGAGGCAAAAGAGAACGCTAAACTTCTTGACGCTGCAATCGCAGATATGGAACTTGTTACAGGACAGAAAGCAATCGCTACAAAAGCTAAAAAATCTGTCGCTAACTTCAAAATCAGAGAGGGTATGCCGATCGGATGTAAAGTTACTTTAAGAGGCGAGAAGATGTATGAGTTCGCTGATCGTCTTATCAACCTTGCTCTTCCACGTGTACGTGACTTCCGTGGTGTTAACCCGAACGCATTCGATGGCAGAGGAAACTATGCTCTTGGTATTAAAGAGCAGCTCATCTTCCCGGAGGTTGAGTACGATAAGGTTGATAAAGTAAGAGGAATGGACGTTATCTTCGTTACAACTGCTAAAACAGATGAAGAGGCACGCGAATTACTGACATTATTCAACATGCCATTTGCTAAATAGGAGGAAAAGATTCATGGCTAAGACAGCAATGAAAATTAAACAGCAGCGCAAAGCTAAATTCTCCACAAGAGAGTATACTCGCTGCAGAATCTGTGGCCGTCCACATGCATACCTGAGAAAATACGGAATTTGCAGAATCTGCTTCCGTGAGCTGGCATACAAAGGTCAGATTCCGGGTGTTAAAAAAGCTTCTTGGTAGGCTGAAAGCAACTTTTTGATTAATATATAAATAAATAATTCACACGACATGTAAAGTCTGAAGAAAGAGGAGGAAACTTACATGACAATGAGCGATCCGATCGCAGATATGCTTACAAGAATCCGTAACGCAAACACTGCAAAACATGACACTGTAGACGTACCGGCATCCAAGATGAAAATTGCTATCGCAAACATCCTTGTAGATGAGGGATACATCGCAAAATATGATCTGGTTGAGGATGGAGTTGTTAAAACTCTTCACATCACACTGAAATACGGTGAGGACAAAAACCAGAAGATCATCACAGGACTTAAGAGAATCTCCAAACCAGGTCTTCGTGTATACGCAGGCAAGGATGAGCTTCCGAAGGTTCTTGGCGGACTTGGTATCGCAATCCTTTCCACAAACAAAGGTGTTATCACTGACAAAGAGGCTCGTAAGCTTCAGGTTGGTGGCGAGGTTCTTGCATTCGTTTGGTAGACCGAAAGCAACTTAATGAGTCCAAGTGTTTAAGCACGCCGGACGAATTTAGTTGAGGAATGTTCCGAATGAATCAGAATATAGCTTTTAAACTGAAAACAGAGAGGGCAGGGTCCCTCTCCGACAATCTAAGTAAGGAGGACAAATTTATGTCACGAATCGGAAGACTTCCGGTTGCAATTCCAGCTGGCGTTGAGGTTACAGTCGCTGATGGAAACGTTGTAACAGTAAAAGGACCTAAGGGAACACTTGAGAGAGCACTCCCGACAGAGTTAGAAATTAAAGTTGAAGACGGTCATGTAGTAGTAACAAGACCGAACGACTTAAAGAGAATCAAATCCCTTCACGGATTAACAAGAAGCCTTATCCACAACATGGTTGTTGGTGTAAGCGAAGGCTATAAAAAAGAGCTTGAGGTTAACGGTGTTGGTTACAAAGCAGCTAAGCAGGGCAAGAAGCTCGTACTTAGCCTTGGATATTCTCACCCGGTAGAAATGGAAGATCCAGAAGGTCTTGAGTCCACAGTTGATGGAAACAAGATCATCGTATCTGGTATCAGCAAAGAAAAAGTTGGCCAGTATGCAGCTGAGATCAGAGACAAGAGAAGACCTGAGCCATACAAGGGCAAGGGAATCAAGTACGTTGACGAAGTTATCAGACGTAAAGTCGGTAAGACCGGTAAGAAATAATTAAGGAGAGTGAGAATATGATTAACAAAGCATCCAGAAGCGAAATTCGCGAAAAGAAGCATAGAAGATTACGTCATCATTTAAACGGAACTGCAACTACTCCTCGTCTGGCAGTATTTCGTTCCAACAAGCATATCTATGCACAGATTATTGATGACACAGTTGGTAAAACTTTAGTATCCGCTTCTACTCTCCAGAAGGACGTAAAAGCAGAGCTTGAGAATACTGACGATGTACAGGCTGCAGCAAAAGTCGGAGCAGTAATCGGTAAAAAAGCTGTTGAGGCTGGTATCGAGAGCGTTGTTTTCGACAGAGGTGGATATATCTACCACGGAAAAGTTAAAGCACTGGCAGATGCAGCAAGAGAAGCTGGACTGAAATTCTAAGAGGAGGAAAAGAACACATGAAACGTAATCTTATTGATGCTAGTCAGTTAGAGTTAGAAGATAAAGTAGTATCAATCAAGCGTGTTACCAAGGTTGTTAAAGGTGGTCGTAACTTCCGTTTCACAGCTTTAGTTGTTGTAGGTGACGGCAATGGACACGTTGGTGCAGGTTTAGGAAAAGCAGCAGAAATTCCGGAGGCGATCCGCAAAGGTAAAGAGGACGCTATGAAGAAACTTGTTACTGTTGCAAGAGACGAGAACAATTCCATTACACACGACTTCATCGGAAAATTCGGAAGTGCTGAGATGCTTCTGAAGAGAGCTCCGGAAGGTACTGGAGTTATCGCCGGCGGCCCGGCACGTGCCGTAATCGAGCTTGCTGGTATTAAGAACATCCGTACAAAATGTATGGGTTCCAGAAATAAACAGAACGTAGTTCTGGCAACAATCGCAGGCTTGAGCCAGTTAAAGACTCCGGATGAGGTTGCAAAGCTCCGCGGAAAATCTGTAGATGAGATTCTGGGTTAAGGAGGACATGGAAATGGCAGATACAATCAAGGTTACACTGGTAAAATCTCCAATCGGTGCAGTACCGAAGCACAAAAAAACTGTAAAAGCTATGGGTCTTACAAAGATGCATAAAACAGTTGAGATGCCAGACAACGCTGCAACAAGAGGAATGATTCAGCAGGTGCAGCACCTGGTAAAAGTAGAAGATTAAGGAGGTGCCAGAATGGAATTATCAAACTTAAGACCCGCAGAGGGTTCCAAGCATAGCGATAACTTCAGAAGAGGCCGTGGACATGGTTCAGGAAACGGCAAAACAGCTGGTAAAGGACATAAAGGACAGCTTGCTCGTTCCGGACACAAGAAACCGGGATTCGAGGGAGGTCAGATGCCTTTATACAGACGTCTTCCTAAGAGAGGTTTCACTAACAGAAACTCCAAAGAGATTATCGCAATCAATGTAGACGTTCTCAATCGTTTTGAGGATGGAGCAGAGGTTACAGTTGACAGCTTACTTGCAAGCGGTGCAATTTCCAAGATCGGTGATGGTGTTAAGATTCTTGGAAACGGCGAGCTTACAAAAAAACTTAATGTTAAAGTAAACGCTGTCAGCGAGACTGCAAAAAATAAAATTGAAGCTGCTGGTGGTACAGTAGAGGTGATCTAATGTTTGAGACTCTTAAGAGTGTTTTCAAAGTAAAGGAAATGAGAAGAAAACTTCTCTATCTGATCTGGATGATATTCGTGATCAGAATCGGATCCCAGCTTCCTGTACCGGGAGTCGACAGTGACTTCTTTAAGCAGTGGTTTGAATCTAATACCGGTGACGCATTCAATTTCTTTGATGCGTTCACCGGCGGTTCCTTTACTCAGATGTCAATTTTTGCATTGAACATCACACCTTACATTACTTCTTCCATTATCATTCAGCTTCTTACCATTGCCATTCCGGCACTGGAAGAGATGCAGCGTGACGGAGAAGAAGGAAGAAAAAAGCTTACAGCAATCACACGTTATGTTACTGTAGGTCTTGCTCTGTTTGAATCTGTTGCCATGGCAATCGGATTCGGACGTCAGGGCATGATCCCGGACATGAACTTCCTTAAAGGAGTTGTAGTTGTTGCAAGTTTAACAGCGGGTTCTGCAATGCTTATGTGGCTGGGTGAGCGTATTACAGAGAAGGGTGTTGGAAATGGTATTTCCATCGTCCTGACTATTAATATCGTCTCCAGGATCCCGAGTGATATATCCCTTCTTTATGAGAACTTCGTCAAGGGCAAAACAATTGCAAAAGGAATGCTTGCAGCCTGCATCATTGCTGTGATCATCCTGGTTGTTGTAGTGCTCGTACTTATCCTCAACGGAGCAGAGAGAAGAATTCCGGTTCAGTATTCCAAGAAGATGGTTGGACGTAAGATGATGGGCGGTCAGTCCACAAACATCCCGCTAAAAGTAAATACTGCCGGTGTTATCCCGGTTATTTTTGCTTCCTCTATCATGTCATTCCCGTCAATCATTGCACAGTTCGCTGGCAAAGGTAACGGAACAGGTATCGGAAGTGAGATCTTAAGAGGACTTTCCTCTAATAACTGGTGTAATCCAAGTCAGATCCAGTACAGCTGGGGACTGATCGTGTATGTGGTACTTTGCGTATTCTTCGCATATTTCTACACATCCATTACTTTCAATCCGTTGGAAGTAGCCGATAATATCAAAAAGCAGGGCGGTTTTATCCCAGGCATCCGTCCGGGAAAACCGACTTCAGATTATTTGACTAAAATCCTGAATTATATTATATTTATAGGTGCAGTAGGTCTTGTTATCGTGGCCGTTATCCCGTTCTTCTTCAACGGTGTGTTCGGTGCGAATGTTTCCTTCGGCGGTACATCTATCATCATCATCGTAGGTGTTATCCTGGAGACCGTTAAGCAGATGGAATCCCAGCTGCTTGTACGTAATTACAAAGGCTTCCTGAACTAATTGAAAATGAAGGTTGCGGTGCGAAAGTGTCGCAGCCTTGATTTGTAAACAGGACTGTCTAAAAAAGGCAGAAAAAAGGAAAATGGAGGGTATGCTATGAGAATTATTATGTTGGGTGCACCGGGGGCAGGTAAAGGTACTCAGGCTAAGAAGATCGCGGCGAAGTATGGAATCCCGCACATCTCCACAGGAGATATTTTCCGTGCCAACATCAAGAACGGTACCGAGCTTGGAAAAAAAGCAAAAACTTACATGGATCAGGGACTTCTTGTTCCGGATGAACTGACCTGTGACCTTGTTGTTGACAGAATTCAGCAGGATGATGCAAAAGAAGGCTATGTTCTTGATGGTTTTCCAAGAACAATTCCGCAGGCAGAGTGTCTGACAGAAGCTCTGGCTAAACTTGGAAGCAAAATTGACTATGCAATCGATGTGGATGTTCCGGATGATAACATCGTGAAACGTATGGGCGGACGCCGTGCATGCGTGAAATGCGGTGCAACCTATCACGTAGTTTTTGCAGCACCGAAGGCAGAAGGTGTGTGTGATACCTGCGGCGACAAGCTTGTACTTCGTGACGATGACAAGCCGGAGACAGTCCAGAAGCGTCTGAACGTTTATCATGAGCAGACACAGCCATTGATTGACTATTACACCACACAGGGTGTTTTGAAGACGGTAGACGGAACCAGGGATCTGAATGAGGTATTCCAGGAGATCGTTGACATCTTAGGAGAATAAGAATGTCCGTAACAATTAAGACACAGCATGAAATAGAACTTATGAGAGAAGCAGGCCATCTTCTTGAGAAGGTGCATGACGGTTTGATCCCTTATATTAAACCAGGTGTCAGCACCAAAGAAATTGACCGTATCGGTGAAGATATGATCCGGTCCATGGGCTGTATTCCGAACTTTCTGAACTACGGAGGTTTTCCGGCTTCTTTCTGCATCAGCCTGAATGATGAGGTTGTGCATGGAATTCCATCCGAGGAAAAGATAATCCAGGACGGGGATCTGGTTAAAATCGACGCCGGCCTGATTTACAAGGGCTATCATTCTGACGCAGCACGTACTTATGCAGTAGGTGAAGTATCCAAAGAAGCACAGCAGCTTATTAAAGTTACAAGAGAGTGCTTTTTCGAAGGACTGAAAATGGCAAAAGCCGGAAATCATTTAAATGATATTTCCAAAGCCATCGGAGCCCATGCAGCGAAATACCGTTATGGTATCGTACGTGACCTTGTAGGACACGGAATCGGAACTCATCTTCATGAGGATCCGCAGATTCCAAACTTCCCGCAGAAGCGCAGGGGCATCAAGCTCCTTCCGGGAATGACCCTGGCCGTCGAGCCCATGATCAACCTTGGTCGTGCGGACGTGGCATGGCTGGACGATGAGTGGACAGTAGTAACCATGGATGGTTCACTTTCCGCACATTATGAAAACACGATCCTCATCACAGATGGGGAACCAGAGATTCTGACGCTTACGAGCCTGTAAGCAGCAATTGTTATCATGACATAGGAGGTAAAAAATGTCAAAAGCAGATGTGATTGAAGTAGAAGGCACTGTTCTGGAGAAATTGCCTAACGCGATGTTTAAAGTAGAACTGGAAAACAAGCATGTGGTACTTGCACATATCAGCGGCAAGCTCCGTATGAATTTCATCCGTATTCTCCCGGGAGATAAGGTAACGATCGAACTTTCTCCGTATGATCTTTCCAAGGGAAGAATTATCTGGAGAGATAAATAAGAAATATTATAAAAGACGACCTGGTGGCAATAAGCTGCCGGGTCTTTTTTGCTTTTTCTGCAGAAAAAGAATTTAAAGTGGAGTTTATCACTCACATTTTTTTCACGCTTTAAACATAAAGTGAACAGATTTTGCTGATATAGTATGAGCATACAAAAAAGAGAGGTGACAAACTATAAACAGTCAAGAGAATTTTGTGATTTTTTTGAATTGTAAAAATGGGTAACTTTAATAAGCCATCTGAATACATCGTATTTCAGATGGGAGAAATTAGTATTAATCCACTAAAGATTAACGAAGTTTCTGTGCATTAAAGTCGATATCTTGCCTCTCCAATGCATAGATGACTCTAATAAGCTTTTTGGCTACATGAGTAATGGCTACTCGATGTGGTTTGCCTTCTCCGCGTTTCTTGGCATAGTAAGTTGCAAATGTCATGTCAAAGCGGATTAACGGTAGACAACAATTGATGAGTGTGTAGCGGAGCTGGGATGATCCACGCTTAACCATCTTACCTCCGTGAGATTCAGTGCCAGATTCGTTGATTCCCGGTTCTATTCCGGCAAATGCAAGCATTTGTCCTGGATTAGTGAAGTTAGATATATCGCCGTATTCAGAATAGATTACAGCTGCTGATAATGGTCCGATTCCAGGAACTGACATATAGTGAGGATGTACTTCTTCAATTAGTTTGTTGATTTCTTTTTCAATGGTATTAATCTCTTTTACAAGGGATTTGTATAAAGATAAAAGACTGTTCAGCTCTACATCAAAAATAGAGTTATTTACACCAACAGTATTGGCAGCAAGTTCTTTTAGTCGTAGGAATTGCTGTGGTGAAAACTTCCCCCGGGATAAGGAACGTAGCTTTTCATAAGAGGCTGAGTTCATACGAGCCATCTTTCCAGCAGAACCATAGTTTTCAAGCAGATAGAGAGCAGTTTTGGATAAGCGTTCATTAAAGAATGGTTTAAACTCAGGGAATGTATGATCTAACACATTTGTGATTTTAACAAGATAGAAAGAACGCTGTCGGATAAGTTTATCGCGTAAACGAGTTAATGACTTTAAAGAGTAAGCGTGGTAAAATCCTTTTGAATGGGGTTTGTATTCAACAGTCATTAACCAACGAGCTATTGATTCGCAGTCAACAGAGTCGGTTTTTGTACGCCTAAGTGTTTTTGATTTCTTGTATTCACTGATGAGAACAGGATTTACTTCCATGAAGGTTAGGAGAGAATTTTCAAGGAAGAGTTCAAGATTGAGAGCATAATGGGCAGTTGATTCAAACCCTATTCTTATGTCTGCAGGATTTGCGAGAGAATGAATGATTGTAAGCAGTTCATTAAAGCCGGCTTTATTGTTTTTGATTGTGACTTTAGAAACTACTTTTTGATCAGCTGCAGAAATGATGCAGCAATCATGTTTGTACTTGGAAATATCAATTCCAATAAAGTACATTGACATAGGTTTATACCTCCTGATAAATATTTTGAGCACTGCTGTCTTCCACAGAGAATTCGGCTGTGTAATCACGTAAATAAAAACGTCGATGCGTTAACAAACTGATTAACAGTAATAGACGAAAAGCTGTGGTCTGAGTCACCTCATACCAGTCAAAGCTGTAAAGATATAGATACAGATCCACAGTGCCTTTTCAAAATATATCAGAGATGGAAATAAATACCCAGTGTTAACTGGGAGAAAGGAAAAATCCAATTACCATCTAAGATAATTGGATTATACGTGTTCATATGAAGAAAAAATATCTTGCAGCAATCTTAGGCGTTATGATGGCAGCTACATCCGTTACTGCATGCGAGGCAGCGACAACAGAGAAAACAACGAGTACGGCTGAGAGTTCAGAGAATAAGGATGCAGAAGATACAACGGCAGACAGTACAAAGAGCACAGATTCCGATAACAGTGACAGCAATGAAGACGCCAATGCAGACGCCGATAAAGAAAGTTTTGATAAAGGTGATTCCGATGAGGAAGATGTAACTTACGGTGAGGTGAAATCCGTAGAAACTGGTAAGATTACGATCGCTGTAGGAACGATGAAAGAAATGGGCGGAAACGGTGGAACACCAGGCGGAGAACAGGGAGAAGCACCAGAGAAACCGGATGGAGATAATGGAAATGGAGAATCCCCGGAGAAGCCAGCGAATGACAGTATAGCCCCGGAGAAACCAGACGGAGATAACGGAAATGGTCAGGCTCCAGGCAGCACCCAGGGCGGTGCGTCGGATGGCAATAATTCTCAAAGCGAAACCATCGAACTCTCCGGCATCCAGGAAGGTGACATCGTAGCAATCACCACAGACGATGACGGAAACGCCCTTACCATCAAAGTACAGAGCACTGACATGGGAGGTGGTCAGGGAGCTCCTGGTGGAGCACCAGGAGGACAGTCTCAGGGAGTAGACGGCTATGATGCTGTCAATACCTATGATTCCGATACCGAAGTATCCGATACATCCCTGGAGTCAACAGGAACAGATGAAAATGCAGCACTTGTATCATCAGGAGCAAATGTAACTTTCAATAATGTGGACATTACAAGAAATTCCTCCGACAGCACAGGCGGCGACAATTCAAGCTTTTACGGCGTAGGAGCGGCACTGCTTGCAACAGAGGGAAACGCTTATGTAAAAGGTGGAACTGTAACCACTGACGCAGCCGGCGGAGCAGGACTTTTTGCCTACGGCGATGGAACGGTCTATGCGGCAGACACTACCATTAAGACAACACAGGATACTTCCGGTGGAATCCACGCAGCAGGTGGCGGTAAGTTATATGCCTGGGAGCTGAACGTGGAAACAAACGGAGAATCCGCAGCTGCCATCCGAAGTGACCGTGGCGGCGGAACCATGGTAGTTGACGGCGGAACCTATACATCCAACGGTGAAGGCTCGCCGGCAGTATACTGTACAGCAGATATTGCGGTAAAGGATGCCACACTTACAGCAAACGGATCAGAAGCAGTATGCATCGAAGGCCTGAATTCATTGCATCTGTTTGACTGTGACCTCACCGGAAATATGAGCGATTTAAGCCAGAATGACAGTATCTGGACAGTAATCCTCTACCAGAGTATGTCCGGTGATTCCGAAGTAGGAAACAGCACCTTTCAGATGGATGGAGGAACCCTTACATCACAGAATGGCGGCGTGTTCTACACAACTAACACAGAGAGTGATATCACTCTGAATGCTGTAGATATCACATACAACAATGACAATGAGTATTTCTTACGCTGCACAGGAAATAATAACGAAAGAGGTTGGGGCGAAAGCGGAGCCAACGGAGCAGACTGCGACTTTACAGCAATTAGCCAGGATATGGAGGGGGATGTGATCTGGGACACCATCAGCCAGCTTGACTTCTATATGACGGACGGCAGTAACCTGACAGGAGTTATCATAGATGATGAGAGCTTTGCCGGTAACGGTGGAGATGGCTACTGTAATGTATATGTCAATGATGACTCTACCTGGACAGTAACCGGTGACAGCACCGTATCCACACTTTCTAACGCAGGAACCATTGTGGATGACTCCGGAAAAACAGTCACGATCAAAGGAACAGACGGAACTGTATATGCAGAAGGCGACAGCGATTACACCATTACTGTAGATAAATATGAAGAAACTGCAGACACTTCAGACAGCGAAACGATTGCTTCCTGGTCTGACTATGAGGTGGAGAAACCGGATACACTCTAAGGATGTAGGATAATTGGGAATCAGTGTAAAACGTAAACTCGCTGACAAATTGTGAAGTGAGTGCGTTCAGGATATGCAGCAAATCGAAAAGCCTGGTTTTGCGAATATTATAAGATAAAACATAAAAATCCCCCGGAAATGATTTAAAAAATCATTTTTTCGGAGGATTTGTTTATGCAGGCAATTTATTATTTCAACTGTACTATCATTTTATCATCCGATTCCGCCAAGTACAATTCCTAGAATCAGAACCAGAAAACAAACAGGAACATAAATATATTTACACACCGGATAAAAGATTTTTGTAAACGGTTTCTCACGTCCTTTGCTGACCTGATTTTCCACATAGCTCCGGCCGAAGATCCAGAAGAACATGATCCCTGCAAGTCCTGCGCCGAGAGGACAGATATAGATGGAAAGCACATCCATCCAGTCAGAAACAATGCCCTGGATAAGAAGTGAAACCACAACGCCGATCACTGCGATCACCATGCAGGAAGGGATCCGGCCAAGACCTGTTTTTTCCTGAACTGTGGCAATAGGAGCTTCATAAAGATTCATAAGCGAGGTCATGCCTGCAAGGAACACAGCTACGAAAAAGATGATGGCAATGATCCGTCCGCCAGGCATGGTTTTGATCAGGTGCGGCAGGTAGATAAACAGAAGTCCGGGACCGCCCTGGTCAAGCTTGGCACCTGTGGTAGCCATGGCCGGAATGATAACAAGTGCTGCCAGCATAGCAGCCAGAGTATCAAAAAGTGCTACCCTTGCAGCAGATGCAGGGATATCTTCGCTGTCCGGAAGATAAGATCCGTAGATCAGTGTACCGTTACCTGCAACAGACAGGGAGAAAAATGCCTGTCCAAGTGCGAAAATCCAGGTGGAAGGCTTTGCCAGAACTTCCGGCTCCACGCGGAAGATATAGCGGTATCCGGCAGCAGCTCCCGGCTGAAATGCAACATAGATGCCAAGGATCACAAACAGAATAAAGAAGATGGGCATCATCACTTTATTGGCTTTTTCGATACCGCTTCCAACGCCGTACATCAGGATAAACATGCAGATCACAAGAGCAGCCAGCTGCCAGAGATTATTTCCCCATGCAGAGGCCATGCCTCCAAATTTGGCGCCAAAGGACTCAATATCTGCCGGTGCCAGGGTGGAGCCTGTAAAGGCTCCGAGCATATATCGGAAGATCCATCCCATAACAACGGTATAACCGATAGCCATGGCCAGTGCACCGATCACAGGAATCCATCCGAGCAGTTCGCCATGCTTTCGCTTTCCGCGGGTTTCACAGGTCATGCCGAAAGCGTCAATGGGCCCGGAACGTGTCCCACGGCCAAAGCTCATCTCACCGATCACGCCGGTAAAGCCGATCAGAGCCACAAAAATAAAATACGGGATCAGGAACGATCCCCCGCCATACAGGGAAACTCTGGTGGGAAACATCCAGATATTTCCCATTCCAACCGCAGACCCGATGCAGGCCAGAATGAATCCCCAGCGGCTGTTAAAAGATTCTCGTTTTTTCATATAAATATAATATCCTCTCTCCATTTGATCGTTTTAGTATAACATAATTCCGGAAAATAGGGAACTCATAACAGGGTAGCTGCGAAGCAG
Organism: Blautia sp. HA8986; assembly: GCF_056504635.1. Taxonomy (NCBI): domain Bacteria; kingdom Bacillati; phylum Bacillota; class Clostridia; order Lachnospirales; family Lachnospiraceae; genus Blautia; species Blautia sp. HA8986. Next base: position 1,717,868 of record NZ_JBWLUQ010000001.1, on the reverse strand, counting down.
CTATGAGCCGGGCTCATCGGCGCAGGGCATTATCATAAAATCGAAAATGATCCGGTCTGTGCCGTGACTGGGTATACTCAAACATCACGCCATCACTGTTATAAGTCTGGCTGGACACCACAGCCACGCAGTTATAATCCTTTACATTCAGATGAAGATATTTTTCATCAATTTCCGTAACCTTTTCCACAGTCATGACACGTTTGCTGTTGACAATGGTCATATGAAGCTCCTGCTCCAGGTATTCATAGATAGAATGACTGGCAATCTCGGCAGTAAGGCCGGGAACGGATTCCTTCAGAAAATAATTATGGTTGATGATCAGTGGGATATCTTCAAGATAATGGATACGCTGAATATAATATACTTCTGCACCAGCGGGAAATCCTGTGTAAGCAGACTGCTTTTTGCTGATACAAAGCTCTGTAAAGAGAGCCACCTCTGTATGGGCATTCTGACCGTTCCTTGCAGCAGATTCCTTGAAGGTTTCAATCTCTCCGATGGTGAAAGCAGTCTGCTCGTTTGGACGGTAGATATTGCGGACACCTTTTCCCTGCATGGTCTGTACATAGCCGTCATTGACAAGAAGACTGACCGCACGGCGCAGGGTATTGCGGGAACAGCCGTAAGTCCGGATCAGAGTGTTTTCGGAAGGCAGAAGCTCCTGATAGGCAAAAGTGTTGTCCTCTATTTTCATTTTCAGATCTTTATAAATATCTTCGTAAATACTTCTGGGCATTTCAATTCTCCATTCATGTTCGGTCAAAAATATATAGCAGGATTTATAATTTCTGGAATAATTATAAAAGATTTTCCCGGTAAGCGCAATGCAAATACCGTGGAATGTTTAAACAAGTTACAGAGCATATTGATATGTTATGAGGATAGTATGAGAAATATAGATGAAATCAATTTGCGGCCATTCAAAATCATGATACTGGATTTCGAACGCATATAAGCTGTAAGCGCCAGAGGGGCTTACGCGTAAACAAAAAAGAAAATGTGACAGTGTAAAAACAGATCACATTTCCTCTTATTTTATCAAAGCTAAAATAAAGTCAGGCCTCTTTTTTCTTATAGGAAAGATTCCTGAAGCTGCTGCCGTCAGAAGCTGTGCTTCGGGTAACTGCCGGTGTATCGGCTGCGGTATTCCGGTCTGCACTGATCAGCCATATAGCATAGAAGGCAGGAACCAGACAGAGCCATACGCCTGAGAGACCGCAGGTCATATACAGGATCAGAGACAAAGCTGCACCTGTATGAAAAGAAAGCAACGTCATTCCGTAGAATTTTGCTTTATCGCACTGTGTGCTGTCCTTTTTCATAAGGAACTGAGTGACAGCTGTGGTGAATTGGCGAAGGTTGTTGGTGGAAAAGATCGTGGAGCTGTTATATCCGCCGGGAGCCTTGAAGGTACACCACTGGAAAGGCATTGCAAAGAACACGGGGTAAAGAGCCACAACCGGAGACATTCCGGAAGGAAAGAATCCCAGGAGCAGGATCGCAAAGATATCAATCCCGATACTGATAAAACGAAGATCTGCGGAAAAATGCTCTGGGATCCAGACCGTAAGGATAACAGCAGCCATATATATGAGAAGCGCACCCACACGCAGAAGCATATCCGAAAAATTCCTGCCTATGAGATCCCGCACAACACCAAGAAGATTGGCTGTCTGGGCATTGCCGAAAAGATCAGCTCTTGACACAATGGCATAAAGCCCCAGGTATCCACCGATAAAAGATAAGGTGTAATGTATCAGAAAACGATATTTCATTTCCGTATGCATATGTAAAGATTCCTTTCATTAAAATAGGCAGATTCCATATGTCTGCCGGACTTTGCCACCCATTATAATACAGCCTGTAAAAAAAATCAAAAATTTTTTAATTTTTTTCTTGCATTTCGGGAAAACAGGTGTTAGTATATATTTCAAGCGCGCAAATACTGTGTATGAGTGCGCCTGTGAAACTGCAGATATGAGACTAATTTACGGAAGGAGGATTTCCAGTGAAAGTAAGATCATCTGTAAAGCCGATCTGCGAGAAGTGCAAGGTCATTAAGAGAAAGGGATCCATCAGAATTATCTGTGAGAACCCGAAGCACAAACAGCGTCAGGGTTGATTTCCATATCGGAACTTCTTTGGAATGTTTGTGAAACGTGCGGCTGCAGTATGAAACACCCGGTAGGGTTGTTCTGCTGAGTGAATAATAAGCATGTATTGCCTAATACCGAGAGGCAACAGCGGTTAAGATCCGCAATTTCGGAAAGGCTGTGATTCGCCGATTACAGCTGGGTGTTTTACCGAGGCACCCCAATTAGGAAACTAGAAAAGAAAGCGGCACACCGATATGTCCCATTTCACCTTGCGGGAGCAAGTGACATACGATATGCAGAGACTTTCAGAAACAGAAAATGGAGGAAACAGTACATGGCTCGTATAGCTGGTGTAGACTTACCAAGAGAGAAACGTATTGAAATCGGTCTTACCTACATTTATGGAATTGGTAGACCAAGCGCAGACAAAATTCTTGCTAAAGCAGAGGTTAATCCTGACACACGTGTCAGAGATCTGACTGATGATGAGGTTAAGAAACTGAGTGCTGTTATTGATGAGACAATGACAGTAGAAGGTGATCTGAGAAGGGAAATCGCCCTTAACATCAAGAGACTGCAGGAGATCGGATGCTACAGAGGTATCCGTCATCGTAAAGGACTCCCGGTTCGTGGTCAGAAGACTAAGACAAATGCGAGAACTCGCAAGGGACCGAAGAGAACTGTTGCAAACAAGAAGAAATAATTTATAGATATAACTAATTAATTTCAATAAAAGGAAAGTGTAGGTTAGTTTTAAAATGGCAAAAGTTACAAAGAAAACGACAAAACGTCGTGTCAAGAAAAACGTTGAACACGGACAGGCACACATTCAGTCTTCCTTCAACAATACAATCGTCACACTGACAGATAACGAAGGAAACGCTCTTTCATGGGCAAGTGCCGGTGGTCTTGGATTTAAAGGTTCAAGGAAATCTACCCCTTATGCAGCACAGATGGCAGCAGAGACTGCAACAAAGGCTGCTTTAATTCATGGATTAAAAACAGTAGACGTTATGGTAAAAGGCCCGGGCTCAGGCCGTGAAGCTGCAATCCGTGCGCTTCAGGCATGCGGACTTGAAGTAACCAGCATTCGTGACGTAACTCCGGTTCCTCACAACGGATGCCGTCCACCAAAACGCAGAAGAGTCTAATTAGGAGGTAGTTGAAATGGCAGTAAATAGAGTACCTGTTCTGAAAAGATGCAGATCCCTTGGCCTGGATCCGATTTACTTAGGAATTGATAAGAAGTCCACAAGACAGTTAAAACGTGCAAACCGCAAGGTGTCTGAGTATGGTCTTCAGTTAAAAGAGAAACAGAAAGCAAAATTTATCTACGGAGTTCTTGAGAAACCTTTCCGTAACTATTACAAGAAAGCTGACAGAATGCAGGGCCAGACAGGTGAGAACCTTATGGTTATGCTTGAGAGCAGACTTGACAACATTGTTTTCCGTATGGGATTTGCAAGAACAAGAAGAGAGGCTCGTCAGATCGTAGATCACAAGCACGTACTTGTTAACGGAAAATGTGTAAACATTCCGTCTTACCTGTGCAAGGCAGGAGACACAATTGAGATCAGAGAGAAGAGCAAAGGTTCTGAGAGATATAAAGGAATCCTTGAGATCACTGGCGGAAGACTTGTTCCGGAGTGGATCGACGCTGATCAGGAGAACCTGAAGGGTGTAGTTAAAGAGCTTCCTACAAGAGAGCAGATCGATGTTCCTGTAAACGAGATGCTTATCGTCGAGCTGTATTCTAAATAATTAGTAACTGTTTACTGTGTCTACAGTTATAAAAATTGGTAATACCCTCGAATGTTGATTAACCCAGAAGGAGGGAACCTTATAGTGTTTGATTTCAATAAACCAAAAATCGAAATTACCGAAATATCCGAAGATAAGAAGTTTGGAAGATTCGTTGTAGAGCCTCTCGAGAGAGGTTATGGTACTACCCTTGGCAATTCTTTAAGAAGAATTATGCTGTCCTCCCTTCCGGGAGCTGCAGTAAGCCAGGTGAAGATCGATGGTGTACTTCATGAATTCAGCTCCATTCCGGGCGTGAAGGAAGATGTGACCGAGATCATCATGAATCTGAAATCTCTTGCCATCAAGAATTACAGCAGTGACAATGAGCCGAAGACCGCATACATCGAGTGTGAGGGAAAAGGTGTTGTTACAGCAGCTGATATCCAGGCAGATCAGGATATTGAGATCATGAACCCGGATCAGGTAATTGCAACCCTGAACGGTGGAAAAGACTGCAGATTGGCTATGGAACTTACTATTACCAAGGGACGTGGCTATATCAGTGCAGACAAAGGCAAAACCGATGACATGCCGATCGGTATGATCGCAGTTGATGCGATCTACACACCGGTAGACAGAGTCAACATGATCGTAGAGAATACACGAGTTGGTCAGGTAACTGACTTCGACAAGCTTACACTGGATGTATATACCAATGGAACACTTGATCCGGATGAGGCAGTCAGCCTTGCAGCGAAGGTTCTCAGCGAGCATTTAAGTCTCTTTATTGATCTTTCCGAGAATGCTAAGACAGCAGAGGTTATGATCGAGAAAGAAGACAATGAGAAAGAAAAGGTTCTGGAGATGAGCATTGATGAGCTTGAGCTCTCTGTTCGTTCCTACAACTGCCTTAAGAGAGCCGGTATCAATACGGTTGAAGAATTATGCAATAAGACTTCTGACGATATGATGAAGGTTCGTAATCTGGGCCGCAAATCATTAGAGGAAGTACTTGCAAAACTCAAAGAGCTGGGACTTCAGCTTCAGCCTACAGAGGAATAATCCGGAAACAGAGTAATGAGTGGGGTGTCAGCAGCAGGACAGTAAGACCGAACAAGCATGTCCTGTTGTCCCACAGATGGAGGATAATAAAATGGCAAAATATAGAAAATTAAGCAGAACATCTAATCAGAGAAAAGCACTTCTGAGAAATCAGGTTACAAATCTTCTTCATCACGGAAAAATCGTGACAACAGAAGCTAAGGCTAAAGAGATCCGTAAGATCGCTGAGGGACTTATCGCTATGGCTGTACGTGAGAAAGATAATTTCGAGACAGTTACAGTAACAGCTAAAGTTGCTCGTAAAGATGCTGACGGAAAACGTGTAAAAGAGGTTGTAGACGGCAAGAAGAAAACAGTTTACGATGAAGTACAGAAAGAGATCAAGAAAGATGCTCCTTCCAGACTTCATGCACGTCGTGAGATGATGAAAGTTTTCTATCCTGTAACAGAGGTTCCTGCTAAGGGCGCCGGCAGAAAGAAAAACACAAAAGAAGTTGACATGGTTGATAAGATGTTCAGCGAGATCGCTCCGAAATATGCAGATCGTAACGGTGGTTACACAAGAATCGTTAAGATCGGACAGCGTAAAGGCGATGCAGCTATGGAAGTTCTTATTGAGCTTGTATAATTTACTTCTGACCATTTTAAAGGACATTTGCAGAAATGCAGATGTCCTTTTTTAGTGTTTGTCGAAAAATTGAAAATGTGCATAAATGGTGGATTTTTGACCATAATTTACAGAAAGATATTAAGATTTGAATAATAATTCATGGTATAATAATAGAACAAAAAAGATACAATGACGGAATAAAAGGGGATACATAAATATGACGATGATGACCATTGCCATTTGTGATGATATGCAGGCAGATACGAGAAGACTTCACAAACAGCTTGTGCAAATCGTTCCGGGGTCAGAAATTCGGATATTTAAAAGCGGAGAGCTTTTATTGGAAGAATTGGAAAAGAAAAGGAAACCTTATGATGTAATTTTTGTAAATATGGATTCGAAAAAAACAGATGGATTGAACACCATACGAAAAATCAGAGAACGTGAAATGTCAGTTGCTGTCATTTTTATGAGCAGGAGTGACGAATATTACAGAGATGCATTTGATATGTTTGCATATAACTATCTTCTGAAACCAGTAACTCTGGAAGCATTGGAATATGTTATGGAACCATTGAAGAAGAGGTTGAATGCGGATACAGATGAGAGGATGATCCATTTTCAGTACCGTGCACGGGTATATACCTTGCGGCACAGCCAGGTGAGTTATATAACAAGCAGCCTTCATATCGTGAATTTTCATATGACAGATGGAAGCACACTGCAGTGCAGAGGCAAGTTGAAAGATTTTGAGAAACAGTTGGAAAATAGCACGTTTTTGCGGTGTCATCAGAGCTTCATTGTAAATATGGAGCGTATCACTGGTGCGAAGACAGAGAGCTTCAGTATAGGAGAGAACGTAATTCCTATATCACGTTCCTATAACAAAACAGCTCATGAGAGATACGAAGAGTATCTGCAGCTGCAGCAGGAAATTTCTTGGGGGGGTATCAGAGTAACCGGGGTTGATTGTGACCGTGAAGTATGTTACTGGTCCTGGCGGGGACAGTAACAATAATCCCCCCTTGATTATTATTCCTTTTTAGCGTACAATCGGTAATGTACAAAAAATCAGAGTACAGGTATGCGAAAGGATGATAAATAATGGTCGGCAGAATTTCTGGTACTACCGGACAGTTGAAATATAAGATTAATTCAGGCGAAGGACCTGAACAGAATAGATTTGCAGAAGATACGAAGGAAAGCACAGAGAAGATGTTTTTCTTTAAATCTTGTGCATTTTTTTGTTGTCTGAAATGATCCGCCGGCTGATTCTGACCATAGAAATCCTGGTACTGTCTCTGTTTATTATTGGAGGAAGTTCGGTGATAACACAGACAGCGGAAGCCAGAACATCGGAATTTTCCTGGACTGACCACAGGACGATCGCTCATGCACTGGGCGGACTGGATGGAAAGGAATATTTGAATTCCAGAGAGGGATTTCTGGCCATGTACAATCAGGGTGTAAGACTTTTTGAACTGGATTTGTCCAGAACATCAGATGGCGTATGGGTATGCCGCCATAACTGGAATGAATCTATGGGTCAGTGGAAAGGCACAGGAAAAAAAGTTCTTACAGAGAAACAGTTTACATCCAATAAAATATATGGGAAATATACGCCCATGACGCTGGAAGATTTTTTTCTGCTGCTGAAAGACTATCCGGATGCGTTTGTGATGATCGATTCCAAACAGTATTCTATTCGCAATTACCAGAAAACCCTGGAGGATTACTGTGAATATGTGGAGATCGCACGTGCAGCCGGAGCGGGGGAAGTTTTGGATCAGATCATCCCGGAAATTTACAGTGAAGCTATGTATCCGGGAACTGCTATGATTCATTCATTTCCTTCTTATATTTATTCACTGTGGCAGGAATATTCAGAAGATGATCTGAAAAAGATCGCTTCTTTTTGCGGAGAAAAAGGCATTCAGGCTGCGACTATTTACTGGAAATACTGGTCTGAGGAGGCTGAAAAGATTTTTGAGGAGCAGGGAATCCGGCTTTATGTATACACGGTCAATGACAGGAACCAGGCCAGAAAATATCTCGCAGAAGGAGCAGAAGGAGTCTGCACGGATTTTCTCACAACGGAGGATCTGTGGTAGAACGAAATAAAAACAAAGGAAACGGACGATTATGAAAATAAGAACTACAGTTGCTGTGATGGCAGCGAAGATCACAGGACATGTCTGTAAACTTATGGGCCGTCAGGGTGTTACCTGGGCCGGTAAGATCGCGCTGAAGATATGCCCGGATATCCTGGAGGAACTTTCCTCCCAGGTAAGAGATAAAATATTCGTAGTATGCGGAACCAACGGAAAAACTACAACCAACAACATGCTCTGCGCAGGGCTTGAGGCAGAAGGAAAGAAAGTGATCTGTAACCATACAGGTTCCAATATGCTCAATGGAGTTGTGGCTGCTTTTGTGCTGGGAGCAAAACCAAGTGGAAAGCTGGATGCAGACTATGCCTGTATTGAGGTAGACGAAGCATCCACAAGACACGTGTTTACCAGGATCAAGCCTGACTATATGGTTATGACCAATCTGTTCCGAGATCAGCTGGATCGTTATGGTGAGATCGATATTACCATGAATATCCTGGAGGAAATGATGCGGAAAGTTCCGGATATGAAAGTCATTGTGAACGGCGATGATGCGCTGTCTGCATATCTGGCTATGGACTGTGGGAATCCATATGTGACGTACGGAATCAGCAAGCCGGTGATTCGCAGCAAGACCAATGAGATCCGTGAAGGACGTTTCTGTAAATGCTGTGGGGAGCGTCTTGTATACAGTTTCTATCATTACAGCCAGCTTGGCGATTACAGGTGCCCGAAATGCGGATTTAAACGGCCGGAGATTAATTTTGATGCCACAGATGTAAAGGTGGATAATCAGATCGCCTTTACTGTGGAAGATAAACGGATCACAGCCAATTACAAAGGTTTCTACAATGTTTATAATATTCTGGCTGCTTATGCAGGAATCCGTACTGCAGGATTTCAGGCAGAGCATTTTAATGACATGTTAAAGAAGTTTAATCCTGAGAACGGCCGAATGGAGCAGTTCCGCATTAAGGGAACCGGCGTTGTGTTGAATCTGGCCAAGAACCCGGCAGGTTTTAACCAGAATATCTCTGCTGTTATGCAGGATGAGTCACCGAAGGATATTATCATTGTCATCAATGATAATGCTCAGGATGGAAAAGACATCTCCTGGCTCTGGGATGTGGATTTTGACCTGTTCGGAGGGGATAACATCAATTCCATCACAGTCAGCGGCATCCGCTGCCAGGATATGAGGCTCCGACTGAAATACGTAGATATTCCATCCATGCTGGAGAATGACGTGGAGACAGCCATCCGCAAACGTATTGACGATGGAGTTGGCAATCTCTATGTACTTGTAAATTATACAGCACTGTTTGGAACCAGAAATATACTGAAGAAACTGGAGGGTGAGAAATGAAAATAACGATCGGACATTTATACCCGGATCTTCTGAATCTTTACGGTGACAGAGGAAATATCCAGTGTCTTATGAAAAGATGCCTCTGGAGAGGAATCGAGGCAGAGACCATTGCTTTTGAGCTGGATGATAAGATCGATTTTTCCAAGCTGGACATCGTGCTTCTTGGCGGCGGCTCAGACAGAGAGCAGATGCTGGTCTGCGAGAAGCTGAAAGAGATCCAGAAGGATTTTAAGGCTTATGTTGAGGATAGCGGCGTTGTCATTGCAATCTGCGGTGGATATCAGCTTCTTGGAAACTATTACAAGACTGATCAGGGAATGATCGAGGGTCTGAAGCTGGTAGATATGAGCACTGAGCAGGGAAAGGGCCGGCTTATCGGAAATATTGTCATGCAGAGTGAGCTTTTTGATATGCCTATCGTTGGGTTTGAGAATCATGGAGGACGTACAACTATTGGCAATAACAAGCCTCTGGGAAAGGTTCTCTCCGGTTATGGCAATGATGGACAGTCCGGTGCTGAAGGCGTAGTCTATAAGAATGTGATCGGAACTTATCTGCACGGGCCGCTTCTTCCAAAGAACCCACAGCTGGCAGATATTCTGATCAGCCGTGCTCTGGAGAAGAAATACGGAAGAAAAATCGAGCTTGAGAAACTGGATGACAGCGAGGAACAGGAGGCGAACTCCTATATTTTCCACCGCTTTGTAAAAAACGAAGGATAAAGAGGTCAGTATGGCGAAATCAAATAATCAGAAGGCGAAGATCCTGTATCTGGAAAGAATGCTGCAGGAGACAGGTGAGCATAAAACCTTATCCATGCAGGATATCCTGGCAGGACTTGGTGAACACGGGATTAATGCAGAAAGAAAAAGCATTTATGATGATGTGGAGGTTTTACGTTCCATTGGAATGGACATCCGTTATACAAGAGAGAGACCAGGTGGATATTATCTTTACGGGCAGAGCACGGATCAGGTGAAACCGTCAGAAGAGAGAAAAGAGATACAGTCAGACAGTCAGGCTGTGCAGAAGAATGAAGCGGAAGCACCGACACTTAGCGGTTATCGGCAGCTTCTTGCCTGCTCCGCAAGAAACATAAAGAAAGAGATCCGGCTTCTCTGTGCAGGTGCTGTACAGGATGAAGTAAGAGGCTTTTTTGGCGAAGATGCGGAATATAAAATGAAGGAAAGCGGAGATTTTACTGTGACAGCAGAGCTGCCTGAGAATGCGAAGTTTTACGGCTGGCTCACGGGTATGGACGGCAGTGTGCGTATACTGAAACCTAAGAAATCCGCGCTGGCTTACAGAGACTATCTGAAATCACTGGCAAAGGAATATAAAGGCTTATAGGAGAGATTAGACCATGAAGAGAAAAACAGCGATCCTGCTTGTGGGAGCTTTTGCCCTTTCAGCAGTTCTTTCCGGCTGCGGCGGGAATAAAAAAGCAACAGAAGCAGCCAATGAGAGTGTGGAGTCTGAGGACCCGGAAGGAAAAGCCAAAAACAGCGATGATGCAGAGGAAGAAGAAAAAAAAGAAGAAGAGGAAACTGCTGCCGCAGATAAGAAAGTAGGAATCTTTTTGCCGTCTGCTTCTGATGACCCAAGGTGGTCTTCAGATGGCGAGACCTTGCAGCATACTCTTGAAGATGAAGGATATGATGCTGAGGTATTCTTCTCAGATGAGAGTGGTGAGAACCAGGCCTCTCAGATCAGTGAAATTCTGGACGATGAAAGCACATCCGCTCTTATCATTGCGCCGGCAGATGCTTACGGACTAAATGACGTGCTGGAACAGGCCTATGAGAAGTCTATCCCTGTTTTTTCCTATGATGAACTGATTATGGATACAGATAAGGTAAATTATTTTGTCACTTTTGATACCCGGAAGGCAGGAAAAATGGTGGGAGATTCCATCATAAAGAAGATGGATTTGGAGAAAGCCAGCGAGGAGAAGAGAACGCTTTCCATCGAGTTCCTTATGGGCTCACCGGATGACCGTGCGGCACTTTTCTTCTATAACGGCGTGATGGAAAAGCTGCAGCAGTATTTTGATGACGGAACTCTTGTATGCAAGTCTGAAAAGCAGAGCTTTGACGATACAGCAGTGATGAGAAGTTCAAGAAACACTGCGAAGAATGATCTGTCAGAGATCCTTTCCGGGTATTATACAGATGGTGCGCCGGATATCATCTGCACAGGCGCGGATCAGCTGGCACTTGGAGCTGTGGATGCACTTGAAGATGCAGATTATGCGGCAGGAAATGAAGACTGGCCGATGATTACAGGATGTGGCTGTGAGGCGGAGGCTGTGACTGCAGTGATCGAAGGCAGACTGACAGACAGCCTGTTTTTTGATAACCGCGTGCTGGCCAATGATTGTGCTGCTATGGTAGATACTTACCTGAAGGGCGAGAAGCCGGAGATTTCCGATTATGAGCAGTATGATAACGGAACAAAGATTGTGGGAACTGTGACAAGTGATATCCAGCTGATCGATAAAGATAATTATCAGATGCTTGTGGACGATGGATACTATGATGAAGACGAGATCATGCCGGAAGCAACACCGACGCCTACGCCGGAGCCGACAGTAACAGAAGAACCGTCTGAAGATGAGAAAGATATTACTGCGACACCAACTCCGACTGATTCCGGAGACAAAGATTCGGAAACAACACCGACCGAAGAGCCGGAGGCAACAGATACCCCGACACCGACTCCGAAGGACACAGCAACACCCACACCTTCTGAGAAAACGGAAAAAGGTTCCGAAGCATAAGTAAAAAACTCCCGATAAACTTATATCTGTATTACATGAGCAGATCATCAGTTATCGGGAGTTTTAGCATTTGCATATATTGAGAAAAAGATTACTTGCTATCGGTTACAGCTGAATTTATTACATATCAGATTCAGTTGGATTTATTCACGAAATGTAAGCTTGCCATCAGCAATAGAATCAATAATAGCAAGGGATTCCAGATGGATACCCATATCACGGATAGTCTGTCCGCCGGACTGGAAGCCTTTTTCGATAACGATTCCGGCTCCTTCAAGAGTTGCGCCGGATTTCTTAACGATGTCAATCAGACCGAGAAGTGCACAGCCATTGGCAAGAAAATCGTCGATCAGGAGTACGTGATCTTCCGGTCCGAGAAATTTTCTGGAAAGGATCACATCGTAGACCTTCTTGTGTGTAAAGGATTCTACCTTGGTGGTGTACATCTCACCGTCAAGGTTCACACTCTGTGCTTTCTTTGCAAATACAACCGGTACATGGAAATACTGTGCTGCAATACAGGCAATACCGATACCGGAAGCTTCGATGGTAAGGATCTTGGTGATTGGACAGTGGTCAAAACGTTTCTTGAATTCTTTACCGATCTCATTGATCAGGTCAATATCCATCTGATGATTCAGGAAGCTGTCCACTTTTAAAATATTTCCTTCTTTTACTACGCCGTCTGTCAGAATTCTGTCCTTTAAAAGCTGCATGAAATTTATCTCCTTTGATTTATCACATTAATATATGTTTACTGCCCACGGACAGAGCAGTAATATTTTTAATATGTATCATACGACAATATTTGCGTGAGTGCAATTATTTTTGACAAAAAAACATAAAATTATTATAATAGATAAGATGACAAAGAAAGGAACAGGCACAGATGAAAGAGTACGAAGTAATCTGGGAAATTTTTAACAAATGTCCGAGAAATCAGATGCGTGATGTATTTGTGGAGGAAGTGGAAATCGCAGACCCCGAGGAATATGTGAAGCATAAATTTCAGGGAAAAGATGTATCCTACGAGAAGACAGTACTGGAAGATGGAACGATCATTTTTGACATTCAGACATCCATGATCCGACAGCGTTGTTCCTTCACGGAAATCTGAAGGAGGAAATAATATGGGAGAAACGCATGTGCACGTTCTTGAGGACGGAACCGTTTTAGAGCATACCCACGAAGAGCAGGGGCACAGCCACGGCGGAGCACACCCTCACCACCACAGCCACGCACAGACCAAGGCCGTACTCAACAGACTTTCCAGGGCCATCGGGCATATGGAATCCATCAAGCGTATGGTGGAGGAAGGACGTGACTGCAGCGAAGTGCTGATCCAGCTGTCAGCCGTGAAATCTGCGATCAATAATACAGGCAAGATCATCCTGCAGGATCATATTGAACATTGTATCGTAGATGCAGTGGAACATGGAGACCGGGATGCCATTAAGGAGCTGGAGAAAGCGATAGACAGATTTATGAAGTAAGGTAAGGCTTTCATGAGTGCATCGTGAATGAGGAAACTGCGCAGATACAGAAAGTTCTGCATCTGTGCAAATAAAAAGAAATGAGAGGAACCTATTATGGCAAAAGAGTGCAGTAATTCATCCTGCAACAAATCAAGCTGTGAGGGATGCGGACAGAAACAGCCGCAGAGCCTTATGGCAGAAGCGAATGTTTTTTCTGATGTGAAGCATGTAATCGGAGTAGTAAGCGGAAAAGGTGGCGTTGGTAAATCCTTCGTTACAGGATCCCTGGCAAATCTGATGGCATCTAAAGGTTACAAGGTCGGCATCATGGATGCAGATATCACAGGTCCGTCCATCCCGAAGATGTATGGCATCAGGGAGAATGCACAGGGCAGCGACAACGGCATTTATCCGATCCCGACAGCTAACGGAATCGAGGTTATGTCTGTAAACCTTCTTCTTCCGGATGAGGAGACACCGGTAATCTGGAGAGGACCGGTAGTTGCAAACATGGTAAAACAGTTCTGGACAGATGTTATATGGGGAGAGCTTGACTATCTCTTCGTAGATATGCCGCCAGGAACAGGAGATGTTCCGCTGACTGTATTCCAGTCCCTTCCAATCGAGGGTGTTGTGATCGTAACTTCTCCGCAGGATCTGGTACGTATGATCGTTAAGAAAGCGTACAATATGGCAGATATGATGAAAATCCCGGTTCTGGGAATCGTGGAGAACTATAGCTATGTGAAATGTCCGGACTGCGGAAAAGAGCTCAAGGTTTTTGGCGAGAGCCATATCGACGAGATCGCTGCAGAGCTTAATGTTCCGGTACTTGGAAAAATGCCAATCGATGTGAAGCTTGCAGAGCTTGCAGACAGCGGCCTGTTCAGCAAGATCGAGAATGAGTATATCACTGCTGCAGCAGATGTAATGCCTAAAAATGAGGCATAAGAAATAATTAATAACAGAAAAAGACCATCGGAATCCGGTTCAGTGAGGAGTGATCGCGAACATCCTTCTGTCAGGTTCCGGTGGCCTTTTTGGTTTTGATATGTTTACAGTAACAGCAGACATTTTAGTTTTCTGCCAGACAGATATGAGGAGCCTCCATGATTTCAGAAGTATTTCAGGAAGCACTGGGCAGCCTGGGAGAGCTGGAGAGCTTCATGATGAGCGATCACTGCGCTTCGTGCAGGAAGCGGGTTTTTAAGATCAACAGGTTCCAGCCCCGGGCGGTTTTTAAGCATGTAATCCGGAATGCAGGCGATGCCAAGGCCGATCTCGGCAAGGTCGATCAGAAGGTCATTGCTGTTAAGCTCAACTTCAGGCAGAAGCTTCAGTCCCTGTGCAGCAAAAACCTGATGGAGGTATTCGCTTGTAGTACTCTTAGGTGCAAGCATCAGGATCGGATAATTCAGAAGCGCTTCCAGTGAGAGCGGCTTTCGTCCCATGGAAAAATAATCCGGGTTTGCCACAAAGATATCGCGGAATTCCAGCACAGTCTGAAGCTTGGTGTGGGAAGAAAGCCTGGAGTTCGGATAGTTGGTAACGATCAGTTCAGCCTGGCCGTTCTCCAGAAGTTCGGCGCATCCGATGGAAGTGCTGTTGATGATCTTGATCCGTACATCAGGGTGATCCTTGTGGAACCTGCGAAGATACGGAATCAGGAAGTAGCGGCATAAGGTATCGCTGGCACCGATGCGAAGCTGACCTGTGAGATTGCCTTCTCCGGAAAGAGCTGCCTCGCCTTCATTGAGCATGGAAAGAGCCGGCTTTACATGCTGGAGAAGAAGTTCTCCTTCAGGGGTGAGGATCACTCTCTTGGTGCTTCTTACAAAAAGAGTATGTCCCAGTTTTTTCTCAAGATTTTTGACTGCCTGGCTGACAGCCGACTGGGAAATAAAGAGCTGCCTGGAAGCCTCGGAAAAGCTTAAGGTTGTAGCTACATAGTAAAATACTTTGTACAGTTCAAGATTGATATCCATATGTAAAAATCCTCCGCTTATAAATGATATAAGATATATTAATTTTACTAATGATATTTCCTATGATACTATATTTTCAGCAGAAAAGAAAGTGCGAAATGCTTTCTGCACGTTTACTATCCTTATTATCGGATATAGAGAAAGGAGCCTTCTATGAGCAACGTAAGACGTGTGTATGTAGAAAAGAAATCTGCCTTTGCAGTAAAAGCAAGGGAACTGAAACATGAGATCAAACATTATCTTGGAATCAGCACTGTGACAGCAGTCCGTGAGCTGATCCGTTATGACGTGGAGAACATCTCCGATGAAGTATTTGAGAAAGCCTGCAAAACTGTATTTGCAGAGCCGCCTGTAGACGATCTGTACAATGAGAATTTTGATGTGGCAGAGGGCGCACATGTATTTTCCGTAGAATTCCTTCCCGGACAATTCGATCAGAGAGCTGATTCCGCTGTACAGTGCGTACAGTTCCTGGATGAGAATGCAGCACCGATCATCCGTTCCGCAACTACATATGTAATTGAAGGAAGTATTACAGATGAAGAATTTGAGGCGATCAAGCATCACTGTATCAACCCGGTAGATTCCCGTGAGACAGGACTTGAAAAGCCGGAGACTCTGGTCAGTGTATTCCCTGACCCGGATGATGTGAAGATTTTTGACGGCTTCAAGGATATGGCTGAGGCTGATCTGAAAGAATTGTATTCTTCCCTGAACCTTGCCATGACATTCAAGGATTTCCAGCACATCCAGAATTATTTTAATAAAGAAGAGAAACGTGATCCGTCCATGACAGAAATCCGTGTTCTTGATACATATTGGTCTGACCATTGCCGTCATACCACCTTTTCAACAGAGCTTACAAGCGTGAAGTTTGATGAGGGCGACTACAAGACTCCGATCGAGAAAACCTATGAAGAATATCTGGACACACATAAGAACATGTACAAGGGCCGTGACGACAAGTTTGTATGCCTGATGGATCTTGCCCTTATGGCAATGAAGAAACTGAAAGCAGAAGGCAAGCTTGCAGATCAGGAAGAATCTGATGAGATCAATGCCTGCAGTATCGTGGTGCCGGTGGACGTGGACGGAAAAGAAGAAGAGTGGCTGATTAACTTCAAGAATGAGACACATAACCATCCGACAGAGATCGAGCCTTTCGGTGGTGCTGCAACCTGCCTTGGCGGTGCGATCCGTGACCCGCTTTCCGGACGTACCTATGTATATCAGGCTATGCGTGTAACTGGTGCAGCAGATCCTACTGTATCCGTAAAGGAAACTCTGAAGGGTAAGCTTCCGCAGAAGAAACTTGTCCGCAGCGCAGCCCACGGCTACAGCTCCTACGGAAACCAGATCGGTCTTGCAACCGGTGCTGTAAAAGAAATCTATCATCCGGACTACGTTGCAAAACGTATGGAGATCGGTGCAGTTATGGGTGCTGCTCCGAGACGTGCGGTTATCCGTGAAAACTCCGATCCGGGAGACATCATTATCCTTCTTGGCGGACGTACCGGCCGTGACGGTATCGGCGGTGCAACCGGTTCCTCCAAGGTACATACAGAGGCTTCCATCGAAGTCTGCGGCGCAGAGGTGCAGAAAGGTAACGCACCGACAGAGCGTAAGATCCAGAGAATGTTCCGCAGAGAAGAAGTAAGCCATATCATCAAGAAATGTAACGACTTCGGTGCAGGCGGTGTTTCCGTTGCCATCGGCGAGCTGGCACCGGGACTTCAGATCGACCTTGACAAGGTTCCGAAGAAATACGCAGGTCTTGACGGAACTGAGATCGCTATCTCCGAATCCCAGGAGCGTATGGCTGTTGTAGTTGACCCGAAAGATGTAGATACTTTCCTGAAATTTGCAAATGAAGAGAATCTTGAGGCTGTTCCTGTTGCAGTTGTAACTGAGGAGCCACGCCTTGTCCTTAACTGGAGAGGAAAAGAAATCGTAAATATCTCCCGTGCATTCCTGGATACCAACGGTGCACATCAGGAGACTTCCGTTGAGGTTGAGATTCCGTCCAAAGAAGGAAACCTCTTTGAGAAACGTCCGGATGTGACAGACGTTAAGAAGAAATGGATGGACACTCTGGCTGACCTGAATGTATGCTCACAGAAAGGTCTTGTTGAGATGTTCGACGGTTCCATCGGAGCGGGCAGTGTATTTATGCCTCACGGCGGTAAATATCAGCTGACAGAGACACAGTCCATGGTTGCAAAGGTTCCGGTACAGAACGGAAAAACCGAGACTGTCACTATGATGAGCTATGGCTTTGATCCATATCTTTCCTCCTGGAGCCCATATCATGGAGCAGCTTATGCAGTAACAGAGTCTGTTGCAAAGATTGTTGCAACAGGTGGTGATTATAAGAAGATCCGTTTCACATTCCAGGAATACTTCCGTCGTATGACAGAGGATCCGAAGAGATGGAGCCAGCCGTTCTCCGCACTGCTTGGTGCTTATGCGGCACAGATCGGCTTCGGTCTTCCTTCCATCGGCGGTAAGGATAGTATGTCAGGAACCTTCAATGATATCGATGTTCCTCCGACACTGGTATCTTTCGCAGTGGATGTTGCAAAAGTGAAAGACGTTATCACACCGGAGCTTAAGAAAGCAGGAAGCAAGCTTGTATGGCTCCGCGCGCCGAAGGATGCGTATGACCTTCCGGATTATCCGGCTCTTATGGAGCAGTATGATAAATTACATCAGGATATCCAGGCAGGCCGTGTGATTTCTGCATATGCACTTGACCGCCACGGAATTGCAGCAGCAGTGAGCAAGATGGCATTTGGTAACGGCATGGGTGTAAAAATCGAGCATAACCTTGATCCAAGAGATTTCTTTGCCCCGGCATTCGGAGATATCATCTGTGAGGTTCCGGATGGAAAAGTCGGTGAGCTTGCTATTACCTATACTGTGATTGGTGAGGTTACGGATGATGCGAAGTTCTCCTACAGTGATACAGAGATCACTCTGAAAGAGGCACTTTCAACATGGGAAGGAACTCTGGAGAGCGTATTTAAGACTGCAGCAGGAACCGAAGAGGTCAAGGCTGATGACGGTTCCCTTTACAAAGCAGACAGCATCTATGTATGCAAACATAAAGTTGCAAAACCGCGTGTATTTATCCCTGTATTCCCCGGAACAAACTGCGAGTACGACAGTACCCGTGCATTTGAGAGAGCAGGAGCTGAGGTTGATGTCAAGGTATTCAAGAATCTTACTGCAGAAGATATCCATGATTCTGTGGAAATCTTTGAGAAAGCCATCAGCCAGGCACAGATGATCATGTTCCCTGGCGGATTCTCAGCAGGTGATGAGCCGGACGGATCTGCGAAATTCTTTGCTACTGCATTCCAGAATGAGAAGATCAAAGAGGCTGTTATGAAGTTACTCAATGAGCGTGACGGTCTTGCACTTGGTATCTGTAACGGATTCCAGGCTCTTATCAAACTTGGACTTGTACCATACGGTGAGATCTGTGGACAGAAAGAGGATTCTCCGACACTGACATACAACACCATCGGACGTCACGTATCCAGGATGGTTTATACTAAGGTTGTCAGCAACAAGTCTCCATGGCTTCAGAAAGCACAGCTTGGTGGAATTTACTGTAACCCGGCTTCCCATGGTGAGGGACGTTTTGTTGCCAATGATGAGTGGCTGAAGAAACTGAAAGAAAACGGACAGATTGCAACAGAGTATGTACCTGTGGATGAGACAGGATATGAGGGAGAGTTCAACGTAAACGGCTCTTATATGAACATCGAAGGTATCACAAGCCCGGATGGACGTGTTCTCGGAAAGATGGCACACAGCGAGCGTCGTGATGCAGGTGTTGCTGTCAATATTTACGGAGAGCAGGATATCAGGATCTTTGAGTCCGGTGTGGAATACTTTAGATAATATCAGGATTGTGTGAGCTGCATGCAGTGGCAGGGGATTTCAGACCTCCCTGCCACTGTAAAAATACAAAAAAGCATATATTTTTTAAAAAATTAAAAAAAGTGAAAAAAACTGTTGACACAAGTCATAAATCATTATATAATAGCAAAGCGAGTTGCGGAACGGAAGAGTTCATAAGACGAGCGACTGTTATGGGATCTTAGCTCAGCTGGGAGAGCATCTGCCTTACAAGCAGAGGGTCATAGGTTCGAGCCCTATAGGTCCCATGTTACAAAAAGATATGGCGAGATAGCTCAGTTGGCTAGAGCACACGGTTCATACCCGTGGTGTCGAGGGTTCGAATCCCCCTCTCGCTACTTATATGGGATCTTAGCTCAGCTGGGAGAGCATCTGCCTTACAAGCAGAGGGTCATAGGTTCGAGCCCTATAGGTCCCATGTTACAAAAGAATATGGCGAGATAGCTCAGTTGGCTAGAGCACACGGTTCATACCCGTGGTGTCGAGGGTTCGAATCCCCCTCTCGCTACTTAACAAAAGGTCTGAAGATTCAATTCTAATTGGGTTTTCGGACTTTTTTTGTTACCATGATTTTCGGATATCTGTGGTAAGACCAGATGTGAAAAGTTAAGATTGACATTTTACATCGTTTTTTTTATCATAGTAAAAGAATAGACATAACGAATCATTTCGGGAAATGAGGATTGGATAATGAAAAAAAGAATGCTTTTTGTTTTCAACCCCAAAGCAGGAAAAGGAAGGATCAAGACGCATCTGCTGGACATTGTGGATATCTTTAACAAAGGTGGATATGAAGTGATCATCCGTGCCACGCAGGGACCGAAGGATGCTTATGAACAGGTGAAGGAATATGCAGATCAGGTGGATCTGATCGCCTGCAGCGGCGGTGACGGTACACTTGATGAGGTGGTTACCGGAATCGTGGAAGTAGGCAGCCAGACACCCATCGGTTATATTCCGGCAGGAAGCACCAATGATTTTGCCAACAGTCTGTTTATGCCGAAGAGTATGACTGCAGCTGCATCCATGATCATGGAGGAGCAGATCTATCACTGTGATATCGGTAAATTTAATAACCAGACATTTGCCTATGTGGCTGCGTTTGGGCTGTTTACCAATGTTTCCTATGAGACTGATCAGGATCTGAAGAATATCCTGGGACATGTTGCCTATGTGCTGGAAGGAATGAAACAGCTTTTTGAGGTGAAATCCTATCATCTGAAAGTAACCTCCGATGAGCTGACTGTGGAGAATGATTTTATTTATGGTATGATCAGCAATTCCAGATCCGTAGGAGGCTTTAAGAATCTTACAGGTAAGAATGTGGATATGAATGACGGACTGTTTGAGGTGACACTGATTACAAATCCGAAGAATCCTCTGGAGCTTCAGGAGATCATGACAGCCCTTCTCACAGCAGAGGATAATACAGATCTGATCTATTCTTTTAAGTCTGCCCATGTTGTGATCGAGTCTGAAGAGGCTGTTCCGTGGACGCTGGACGGAGAATTCGGAGGAGACCAGACTCATGTGGAGATTGATAATCTTCATGAGGCCATGAACCTTTATCTCACCAGCAATAAGAATCAGAAAAAAGGCCGGCTGAACCAGAAGCTGCAGGAGATCAAGGAAATCACCCAGAACAGCGAAGAATGATCCGGGTATCCGGAGACAGGGTGATCCTACAGATGTGAAAACGTCTTTCCCCATAAGAAAGACTGGATATACAGGAACGAAAAGGAGGAAGAAATGGAAGATTATATCAATGTAAAGGAAATCTTTGGCTGCGATGTATTTAACGATTCTGTTATGCAGGACCGTCTGCCGAAGAAGGTATACCGGGAACTGAAAAAGACAATAGAAGAGGGCAAGGAACTGTCCATGGAGATCGCTGATGTGGTTGCACATGAGATGAAGGAATGGGCTATTGAGAAAGGTGCTACACATTACTGCCACTGGTTCCAGCCGCTGACAGGCGTTACAGCTGAGAAGCATGACGCATTTGTCACAGCACCAAGAGAGGACGGCAAGGTACTCTTAAGCTTTTCCGGCAAGGAGCTGATCAAGGGTGAGCCGGATGCGTCTTCCTTCCCGTCTGGAGGACTCCGTGCAACATTCGAGGCAAGGGGTTATACAACATGGGATTGTACATCACCTGCCTTTGTACGTCATGATGCAGCAGGCGGTATTTTATGTATCCCGACTGCATTCTGTTCCTATACAGGGGAGGCACTTGACCAGAAAACTCCGCTTCTCCGTTCCATGGAAGCGGTTAATACACAGGCACTTCGCCTTCTTCGCCTTTTCGGAAATACAACTTCCAAAAAAGTAACTCCTTCCGTTGGAGCTGAGCAGGAATATTTCCTGGTTGACAAGCAGAAATGGCTCCAGAGAAAAGATCTGATTTACACAGGAAGAACTCTTTTCGGTGCCATGCCTCCTAAGGGACAGGAGATGGATGACCATTATTTTGGAACTATCCGTCAGAGAATCTCCGCATATATGAAAGAAGTCAACGAGGAGTGCTGGAAACTGGGTGTAACAGCCAAGACACAGCATAATGAGGTAGCACCTGCACAGCATGAGCTGGCACCGATCTATGCACCGGTAAATATTGCGGCAGATCACAATCAGATCATGATGCGTATCCTCAAAAAAGTTGCCAGCCGTCATGGTATGCGCTGCCTGCTTCATGAGAAACCGTTTGCAGGAGTTAACGGTTCCGGTAAACACAATAA
Organism: Blautia sp. HA8986; assembly: GCF_056504635.1. NCBI lineage: Bacteria > Bacillati > Bacillota > Clostridia > Lachnospirales > Lachnospiraceae > Blautia > Blautia sp. HA8986. The sequence continues at coordinate 1,695,970 of NZ_JBWLUQ010000001.1, read as the reverse complement.
CTGGTCCCTGACAACAGATGACGGGATCAACCTTCTTGAGCCGGGAAAAACTCCTCATGAGAATATCCAGTTCCTTCTTGTTCTCACCTGTATCCTGAAAGCGGTTGATGAGCATGCAGATCTTCTGAGAGAATCAGCAGCAGACGTTGGAAATGATGAACGTCTCGGAGGAAATGAGGCACCGCCGGCAGTTATCTCCGTATTCCTTGGCGAGCAGCTTCAGGATGTGCTGGAGCAGCTGATCAGCACAGGCACAGCAACACACAGTAAGAAAGGCGAGATACTTGACACTGGTGTTAAGACATTGCCTGACTTTATGAAAGATGCAACAGACCGAAACAGAACATCACCGTTTGCGTTTACCGGAAATAAATTCGAGTTCCGTATGGTCGGTTCCCGTGATTCCATTTCCGAGTGCAATGTTGTGCTGAATACCATTGCAGCAGAAGTATTCCGTGATGCATGTGACCGCCTTGAAGCAGCAGAAGATTTTGATATCGCAGTACATGACCTGATTAAAGAGTATGCAACTGAGCACCAGAAAATTGTATTCAATGGAAACGGATATGCTCCTGAGTGGGAAGAAGAAGCCAGAAGACGTGGTCTTCCGATCCTTCCGTCCATGGTAGATGCAATCCCTGCACTGACAACAGACAAGGCTGTGAAGCTTTTTGAGTCCTTTAATGTATTCACAAGAGCAGAGCTTGAGTCCAGGGCAGAGATCCAGTATGAGGGTTATGCAAAGGCTATCAACATTGAGGCCAAGACTATGATCGATATTGCAACCAAACAGATTATTCCGGCAGTGATCCGCTACACAACTGTTCTTGCAGAATCCATCAACTCTGTAAAAGCAGTAAGCGCATCACTTGATGTCAGCGTACAGACAAGTCTCCTTGAGAATGCTTCCGCACTTCTTGCCCAGACCAAAGAAGCTATGGATGCACTTTCCAAACTGGTTGCTGAGGCAGATGCACATGAAGAAGGACGCGACCGTGCGGTATTCTTCAGAGAGTGTGTTGTACCGGCAATGAAAGCTTTAAGAAAACCGGTTGATGAGCTTGAGATGATCGTAGATAAAGATATGTGGCCGATGCCATCTTACGGCGATCTGATCTTTGAGGTATGATCGGCTGAATAAAATATAAGAAATAAGAGATGTTCCCTGAATGCAGAGGCATCTTTGAAAGCAAATGACGGGATGGATGTAAGATCTGTCCCGTTTTTTACCTGGCGGAGAGAGAAGCTGTAAGGCTTTTATCCGCTTGAATCAGATTCAGGAGTAAATATATATATGAAAGAATTAGAATTTTTAAAAGAACAGAACGTTTCCGAAGACCTGATCCACGGTGTCGAGGAATTCCGGAAAAACTATGGCGTGGATGAGGCAGTACAGGGAAGAGTTACCAGACCGTCCATTCCGTTCTATGGAAAAGAGATCCTGGAAATGGCCATCGCAGGTCTTCTGGAGGGGGAAAATCTCCTCCTTGCAGGTCCGAAAGCCACCGGAAAAAATATCCTGGCCGAAAATCTGGCTTATGCTTTTGGCCGCCCGATCTATAATGTATCGTTTCATGTCAACACAAACAGCGGGGATCTCATCGGAACGGACACGTTTGTAAACAATGAAGTATGCCTCCGGAAGGGCAGCATCTATCAGTGCGCCGAGTACGGTGGTTTCGGTATCCTGGATGAGATCAACATGGCAAAGAACGATGCGGTCTCAGTCCTTCACGCAACGCTGGACTACCGCCGTTCCATTGATGTTCCCGGATATGACAGGATCGATCTCCATCCGGCGGCACGTTTTATCGGAACCATGAATTATGGATATGCAGGAACAAAAGAGCTGAACGAAGCCCTTGTTTCCCGTTTTCTGGTGATCGATATGCCGGCCCAGACAGAGGAAACACTTGGATTTATTTTTAATAAGATGTTCCCGGAAGCAAAAGAAAAAGCAGTGGAACAGTTTATAGGCGTTTTTATGGACCTTCAGAAAAAATCTGTAAACAGTGAGATTTCCACAAAATCCCTGGATCTCCGCGGCCTTCTGGCTGCCATGAAAATCGTCCGCGCGGGACTTTCTCCCCTGGCTGCAGTGCAGATGGGAGTGGTGAACAAAACCTTCGATATTTTTGAAAAAGAGATCGTGGACGATGTAGTCCGTACAAGGATCCCGGAAGAGTGGACAAAGGACGATGTCTATGCGTAAAGATCTGACAGAAGAACTTTCTATTGAAGATTACAAACTGGATCTGGAAAACCGCATCCGGAATCTTCTCTGGACGGTCAGTGGAGATTACACCCTGGAAGTAAAGCCGGATGTATCCCTGTTTCTCCGCTCCAAAGAGATCGCACTTTACGACGGGATCAAACAGGGCGCTTTTGCCAGATATTTTGACAAAAACCTTCTTGGCCTTTACCTTGTGAAAAAGATCTATCTGGATGCGTCGGAGGCGGAACTTACCGGGCTGACACAGCTTTGCATCGAGGCAGCAGTGGGAACGCGGATCTGCGAAGAACGCCCGGGCGTGCGCCGTATGCGGAAAAAAGCACTGGAAGATATCCTGGATCAGGAATATGAGACCCTGCCTTCCTATGATAAACTGCTGGATCGGCTGAAAGTCGCGGTATTCCGTGACGTTCTTGCAGGAAGTGTGCAACCTGTGGAGAAAAAACTTTCCGCATTCCGGGATCAGATCTATGCCTGTGCAGAAACCGGAGATACCATGGAACTGATCCGGATCATTGACAGGCTTTATAATACAGTGATCGATCCGGATTTTGAGAAGAAAAACGGTTCTCTGGATCGGGTAATGGCAGTGACGCTTGAGGAACTGACGGAATTCGGCTGGGAAGACTATCTCAACGAAGAGATGTATGAGGATGCCCTGGAAAACTATGTGGAAAAGATTACGGACCGGATGACAGAACTTGAGGATTCTTCCCTTACTGAAGATATGGAGGAAAAGCGCAAGGTAAAAAACAAGATCACAGTGGTTTCCGAGGAGGCACTTAAGAAAGCCCACACCTATGTGGAACTGAACTTTGGAAGAAGTTATCTTTCACCGGCAGAAGAAAAAAGAATGAATTATCTGATGTGCCGGGGGATTCACGGGGACTGTATGTTATATTTTACCGAAGGGATCCTGAAAAATCCGGTCCGGGACAATTACCAGTACCAGTATGCCAAACGTCTCCGTAATAAGAACATATGGGTCTATCATGACAAGCACAGGATTGCGAAACGGAATATTTCCATGCTGACGGAACTTCTGAAAAAAGCACTGGTGATCCGAAGTGAAAACCAGGAAGTCCTCTCAGACCGGGGAAGCATCGTTCCTTCCAGGCTGTGGCGTGTAGGAAGAAGCAGCGAGGCGAATCTTTTTAAACGGATCCTCCGTGGGGATAATACGGATTTTGTGGTAGATGTGCTGATCGATGCCAGCGGTTCCCAGATGAGCCGACAGGGAGATGTGGCGTTGCAGGCCTATATGATCAGTTCTGCCTTAAGTAATGTGGACATCCCCCACCGGGTTATGAGTTACTGTACATTCTGGGATCATACCATCCTGCACAGGTTTCGGGAGTATGAGGATCCGGTCGCGGCAGATGATGATATTTTCAATTATGTGACTTCATCTAACAACCGCGACGGGCTTGCCATAAAAGCAGTGGGATACGGCCTTTTACAGAGAGAAGAGGAGAAAAAGATCCTGATCATCTTAAGTGACGGCCGTCCTTATGATGTGATCATAAACCGTCCCAATGCAAAAAATCCGGCACCTTATCAGGGAAAATATGCTATTGCGGATACCGCAACAGAAGTGCGCCGCCTCCGCAGCCAGGGGGTCAGTGTTCTGGGAGTATTTGCGGGAGAAGAGAAGGACCTTGCAGCGGAAAAGAAGATCTTTGGAAAGGATTTTGCCTATATCCGGGATATCGGAAATTTTTCCAAGATCGTAGGACGATATCTGACAAAACAGCTGGAGGCGGACAACTGAAAAAAAAAAGCATTTTTTTAAAAATATATAATATTCAATTGAAAGGAATGAGGTCACTATGTTAGCATAAAAGCTGCATAGTGACCAATTATTTGCTTATAATTATACATAAAATTGTAAATTATATATAATATCTCAGATATAATTCCTTGCAAAATACTGCGGAATTTGATATACTATATGACGTTACTAATTTACTAGATAAAGGGAGAGGAAATATGAACAAAAACACAGAGTTCAAACCTTACATTCCTGCGGAGAAAGTCACTCCGGAGCTCACAGTTACATCTGTGATCATGGGATGTATCCTTGCTGTCATCTTCGGTGCAGCCAATGCTTACCTTGGCCTTCGTGTTGGTATGACAGTATCTGCCTCCATTCCGGCGGCAGTTATCTCCATGGGTGTTATCCGCGTGATTCTTCGTAGAAACTCCATTCTGGAGAGCAATATGGTCCAGACCATCGGCTCAGCCGGTGAGTCTCTTGCAGCAGGTGCTATCTTCACCATGCCTGCACTGTTCCTCTGGGCAGAGGAAGGACTTTCAGACAAGCCAGGCATCGTTGAGATCACTCTGATCGCACTTTGCGGTGGTATCCTTGGTGTACTTTTCATGGTACCCCTTCGTAATGCCCTCATTGTTAAAGAGCATGCAACTCTTCTCTATCCGGAAGGAACTGCCTGTGCAGACGTTCTTCTTGCCGGTGAGGAAGGAGGAGCCAATGCTTCCACAGTATTCTCCGGTATGGGACTTGCTGCCATCTTCAAATTTGTTGTTGATGGACTGAAGCTTCTTCCGGCAGATGTTTCAGCAGCATTTAAATCCTTCAAGGGTGAGATCGGTATGGAGGTTTATCCTGCACTTCTTGGTGTTGGTTATATCGTAGGACCGAAGATCGCATCATACATGTTTACAGGTTCTCTTATTGGCTGGATGGTCATCATCCCGCTGATCTGCCTGTTCGGACCTGACACATGGATGTACCCGGCAGCAGAGGGAACAACCATTTCCCAGCTTTACGCAAACGGCGGAGCAGCAGCAATCTGGTCTACTTATGTTAAGTATATTGGTGCAGGTGCCATCGCAACAGGTGGTATCATTTCTCTGATCAAATCCCTGCCGCTGATCGTTACAACCTTCCGTGACTCCATGAAGAGCATGAAGGGAAGCAAGAACACAAGCACAGAGAGAACAGCACAGGATCTTCCGATGCAGTTCATCCTTCTCGGTGTTGTTGCAATGGTATTTATCATCTGGATCGTTCCGGCAATCCCGGTAACTCTTCTTGGCGCAGCGATCATCGTAGTTTTTGGATTCTTCTTTGCAACAGTATCCTCCCGTATGGTAGGTCTTGTAGGAAGCTCCAACAACCCGGTTTCCGGTATGGCTATCGCTACTCTTCTGATCGCTACATTTGCGATCAAGAGCTCCGGTAAAACAGGTATCGACGGAATGACAGCAGCGATCGCTGTTGGTTCTGTTATCTGTATCATCGCAGCAATCGCAGGTGATACCTCTCAGGACCTTAAGACAGGATACCTTCTTGGTGCTACACCTAAGAAACAGCAGATGGGCGAGATGCTCGGTGTTGTTGTTTCAGGTCTTGCTATTGGCGGTGTTCTGTATCTTCTGAATGCAGCATGGGGCTACGGTACAGCAGAGATTCCTGCTCCGCAGGCTCAGCTTATGAAGATGATCGTTGAGGGAATCATGGGTGGAAACCTTCCATGGGGACTTGTATTTGTAGGTGTATTCCTTGCAATCTGCCTTGAGATCCTCCGTATCCCGGTAATGCCTTTCGCAATCGGTCTTTACCTTCCGATCTATCTGAACGCAACTATCATGATCGGTGGTATCGTTCGTGGATTACTTGACCGCAGAAAAGGCGTTGACGAAAAAACCAAGACAGCTCAGGCCACAGATGGTACCCTGTACTGTGCTGGTATGATCGCCGGCGAGGGTCTTGTTGGAATTCTTCTTGCGATCTTTGCAGTTGTCGGTATCAGTCTTGATATGTCCGGCGTTGTAAGCCTTGGAAATATCGGCGGTGTTGTGCTGATGATCATCATGATCCTGTCACTGCTTAAATTCTCTATCTGGAGAAAGAAGAAAGCCTGATGAGAAAAAACAAAAAGGATAAGAAACAGGATATTAATTATCTTGATCTGATCCCGGAAACAAACCAGTCGATCCGGTGGCACCGGGACCTGAAGCAGCGGATCATTCTTGAAATTGAGAATAAGGGTATGTTCAATACCATCGCGCAGAAGGTTTTTGGCAAGCCCAGGTTTTCCAAGGTTCATCTTGATGAAATGGGAACTTTTATCTGGCCGGAAATCGATGGAACAAAAACCGTGCAGGATATTGCCCTGCTGGTGAAAGAACATTTCGGAGATAAGGCAGAACCGCTTTATCCGAGAATCGTAAAATACTTTCAGATAATGGAAAGCTATGAGTTTGTCCATTTTATAAATAAGAAGACAGATAAGTAGCATTGAGAACGGGAACGGACGCAGAATAGTGTACGTGCCCGTTCTTTTTATGACACATCAGTACGGGAAACTGATGCAGTTGTCATATGATACTGCAGCGTTATGAAAATTTTGGCAGTGGAATGTATATATTTGGGAAACATTTCATGGCAGATTTTCAGAAACTGCTGTGAAAAAATGAAAGGAGCACTTTATGAGTCTTGCGAAAAAAAAGAACTGGTATCTGGATTATCTTCTGATCATAGCCGGAACCGGGCTGATGGCACTTGCCATCAACTCAGTGTTTGATGCAACCGGGCTGGTAACAGGCGGCTTTTCCGGTATTTCGATTCTGGTGAAGCACTGGACCGGTGGGATCATAGATGGCGGGGTTCCGCTGTGGCTTACCAATATCACGCTGAACATCCCGCTGTTTTTTCTGGGATGGCGGATCAAAGGATTTTCCTTTGTAAAAAAAGCTCTGGTCGGTGAGATATCCCTCTCAACCTGGCTTGCCATTCAGCCAGTGTGGAATATAGCGGGAGATGACCTTCTTCTGGCGGCTGTATACGGTGGAGTGATACTGGGAATCGGCATAGGAATGGTATTCCTTGGACAGGGAACCACAGGTGGAACGGATATGATGGCAGCGCTGATCCAGAAATATATGCGTCATTATTCCATTGCACAGATCATGCAGTTTATTGATGGCCTTGTTGTAATTGTGGGTATGTATGTGTTTGGCATCCAGCGTGCTCTGTATGCCATCATTGCAGTTTATCTGGTAACAAAAGTATCCGACAGCCTGATCGAAGGTCTGAAGTTTTCCAAGCAGACATTTATCATTACGGAGAAGCCGGATGAGGTGGCAAAGGTCATTATGGAAGACCTGGATCGTGGGGCAACCGGAATCTGTGGCAAGGGTATGTACTCCGGCCAGGAGAAAACCATCATCTTCTGTGTGGTAAATAAGAAAGAAATCGTGAAGCTGAAAGAGCTGGTGGATGATATTGATCCCGATGCTTTTGTGATTGTTTCCGATGCAAGAGAGGTTCACGGAGAAGGCTTTATAGAGAAAAATTAGGCGGATTTCAACAAAAATTTGTAAATTTTTTCAGTTTTCCTCTTTTATTTTTGGTGATTTTGTATTAAAATAGCCATAGATAGAGAGGGAAAGACAGAAGATAAGCATACACATAAGTGAGAAGGGATTGAACGGAATGATATCGAATCAGGTGTTACAGAATACGCTCGAGGGACTTAAAGAAATATCAAGGACAGAATTTTGTGTCATTGATACGGACGGTAAGGTGTTGGCATCTACCTTTTCTGATTTTGAAATCCAGCCGGCAGATATCCAGGCTTTTGTAGAATCCCAGGCAGACAGCCAGCTTGTCAAGGGATTTCAGTACTTTAAGGTCTGTGATGATTATCAGTTGGAGTATGTCCTTGTGGCCCATGGGGATGATGAGGATACTTATATGGTAGGCAAGCTTGCAGCCTTCCAGATCCAGAATCTGATCGTAGCGTATAAGGAGCGTTTTGACAAGGACAGCTTTATCAAGAATCTTCTTCTTGATAATCTTCTTCTGGTTGATATTTACAACAGAGCGAAGAAGCTTCATATTGAGGCAGATGTCCGTCGTGTAGTTATGATTCTGGAACTGAACCAGGAGAAGGATCACAGCTCAGTGGAGAGCGTGAAGAGTCTTTTTGGTGGAAAGAGCAGAGATTTTATCACTGCTGTAGATGAGAAGAGCATTATTATCGTCAAGGAACTGGAGGACGGAGAGGGCTATCCGGAGATGGATAAGCTGGCTCATACGATTCTGGATACTCTTGACCTGAACAAGGATGGCGAGGATGTCCATATGGCATATGGTACTATCGTCAATGAGCTGAAGGAAGTTTCACGTTCCTATAAGGAAGCCCGTATGGCACTTGATGTAGGTAAGATCTTCTTTGGAGATAAAGAAGTGATTGCATACAGTTCACTGGGAATCGGACGACTGATCTATCAGCTGCCTATTCCGTTGTGCAAGATGTTCATCCGTGAGATTTTCGATAACAAGTCACCGGATGATTTCGATGAGGAAACACTTGTCACCATTGATAAATTCTTCGAGAACAGCCTGAATGTATCTGAGACATCCAGACAGCTGTATATCCACAGAAATACACTCGTATATCGTCTGGATAAACTTCAGAAGAGCACAGGACTGGATCTGAGAGTATTCGAAGATGCGATCACATTTAAGATCGCGTTGATGGTTGTCAGATATATGAAGTATATGGAGACACTGGAGTACTGATATCATCTTGGAATCAGGATGATAGTTCAATACATTAAGGTAAAAACAGAATTTTTTAACTGTCGCTTGATCTTTTTTGGATAGGCGGCAGTTTTTATATGGAAGTTCACACGAACTTCACAGATAACCGCCATCAGCTCTATTGTAATTTTTGTGTTTTTACGTTAAAATAAATAACTCGAAGAGGGCTGTTTTGGCTCTGGGAAATTTATTCTTGCAATCAGACAGGAAATATATTACAATAATATTACAAAAAAGTTAAGAAACCATATTTGGATTACATAGAGGAGGATAAATATGATCGATCTTGTAGATGTGAGCAAATCTTACGGTCCGGGTCTTCCGGCTGTGAATCATGCGAACTTACATGTAGATAAAGGGGAATTCGTATTTGTAGTCGGAAGCAGCGGTTCAGGTAAATCAACCCTGATCAAGCTTCTGATGAAAGAACTGGATTCCACAGGCGGAACTATTACAGTCAGCGGCGAACGTCTGGAGAAGATGAAACACAGACGTGTAGCGAAATATCGCAGAAAACTTGGCGTAGTGTTCCAGGATTTCCGTCTTCTGAAAGACCGCAATGTATATGAGAATGTGGCATTTGCACAGCGTGTCATCGGAAGACCGACCCGTGTTATCCGTAAACGGGTACCGGAAGTCCTTCAGGAAGTAGGACTTGCCGGAAAATATAAAGCATATCCGGATGAACTCTCCGGTGGTGAGCAGCAGCGAGTAGCACTGGCCAGAGCACTGGTAAACCGCCCGGACATCCTTCTGGCAGATGAGCCAACCGGAAATCTGGATCCAAAGACTTCCGAGGAGATCATGGCACTGATGGAACAGATCAATGACAGAGGAACAACAGTCCTGGTAGTTACCCATAATAAAGATATCGTCAATGCCATGCGTAAAAGAGTAGTTACCATGCACAACGGCAAGATCATCAGCGATGAGAAAGAGGGAGGATATCATGAGGCCTAGTACGATCTGGTATACCCTGAAACAGGGATTCAAGAACATAAAGAGAAACTGGATGTTTTCCCTTGCGTGTATCATTACAATGGCAGCCTGTATTTTTCTGGTAGGTATTTTTTATTCTATTGTAAACAATGTGGATAATATAGCGCATAAGGTAGAAGCGGAAGTTCCGATCACAGTATTCTTTGACGAAGGAACAACGGAGGAAGAAATCCAGGCAGTAGGTGAAGAAATCCAGGCAAGATCTGAGGTGGCGAAGATTGAGTATGAATCAGCAGACCAGGCATGGGAAGAATATAAGAAGCAGTATTTTGACGATGAAGATGCGGCAGACGGATTCAAGGATGATAACCCGCTTGTGAATTCATCTAATTATCATGTATATCTTAACGATATCACCAAGCAGACAGAGCTGGTAAATTACATACAGGGACTGGAGCATGTCCGTAAAGTCAACCAGTCTGAGCAGGCATCCAAGACACTTGGATCTATCAATAAACTTGTATCTTACGTATCCATCGGAGTGATCGGAATCCTTCTGGTGATATCCGTATTTCTGATCAGCAATACGGTATCCATGGGTATTTCCGTCCGAAAGGAAGAAATCGGAATCATGAAATACATCGGCGCGACAGATGCTTTTGTACGACTGCCGTTCCTTCTGGAAGGTATTGTCCTTGGGGTGATCGGTGCGGCAATCCCGCTGATCGGACTGTTCTTCCTGTATAATTCAGCAGTAGAATTTATCTTAACAAAATTTAATGTGCTCACAGGTATTGTAGATTTTATCCCAATCTGGCAGATTTACGAAGGACTGATCCCGATGGGACTCGGACTTGGTGTAGGAATCGGTCTTCTGGGAAGCTTCTTCACAACAAGAAAGCACCTCAGAGTATAATATAATAAGCATCGGCTGTCGGAGAACCGGCAGCCGTTTTTGGCATACAGAAAGAGGAATCACATGCATAATAAAGAATTCAAAAAAGGAATCGCTGTTGGTGCAGCAGCAACTCTAATTGTCACAGGAGCTGGCTTTGTCGGCTATCAGAAGACTATGTTTCCCAAAGGAACCGCTCTGGCGGATTCTGCGACTGTTCAGAAACTGAATTATCTGGAGAGTCTGATCGATGAGGAATATCTGGATGAAAAAGATGAGGACAGTCTCAGAGAGGGGCTTTATGCAGGTCTTATGAGTGGCCTGAATGATCCATATTCCGTATATTACACAGCAGAACAGTATAAGGAACTGAACACATCCAATGAAGGCTCTTATGTAGGAATCGGCGCAGTTCTTCAGAAAGACGAGGATGGTGGGGCACAGATCATACAGCTTTATGAAGGAGGGGCCGGAGAACAGGCGGGGCTGAAAAAAGGAGACGTTCTGAAAGCCGTAGACGGTAAAGATGTCACAGAAAAAGAAACTGCAGACATTGCAGCCATGATCAGGGAAAGTGATAAAGATTCCGTCACCCTCACCATTCAAAGAGCGGAGCAGAAGGAAACATCAGATATTAAAGTAGAAATCCGTGATGTGGAGATCCAGACAGTATCTCATGAAATGCTGGATGACGAGACAGGCTACATCCGCATTTCCGAATTTTCAGAAGTTACCAGCAATCAGTACAAAAAAGCATTCGAAGACCTTCATGATAGAGGAATGAAGAAATTGGTAGTAGATCTCAGAAATAATCCAGGCGGGCTTCTGAATGCAGTCTGCGATGTGCTCCGTCAGATTTTGCCGGAAGGTCTGATCGTTTACACAGAAGACAAAAATGGAAAGAAAGAAGAAGAGAAATGCGATGGCAAAAATGAACTCAACATGCCTCTTGCCGTGTTGGTAAACGGAAGCAGTGCCAGTGCTTCGGAGATTTTTGCGGGAGCAGTAAAGGATTATGGTATCGGAACGATCGTAGGAACTACGACTTACGGAAAAGGTGTGGTGCAGACCATCCAGCCGCTTACCGATGGCAGTGCGGTAAAGATCACCATTGCAAAATATTTCACACCAAAAGGAAATGACATCAATAAAAAAGGTATCACTCCGAATGTGGAAGCAGAGCTTTCTGAAGGCTCTGCAGACTGGACAGAACTTACACATGAGGAAGACACGCAGCTTCAGACAGCCCTGAAGGAGATCGGACAGAGCTGATGCGTTCAGAGGGGAGAGAAGAAAATGATAACTTTACAATTATTACAGCAGATCATCGTATTTTTTCTGATGATGGCCTGTGGATATGCGGTGGTAAAATGTGGACTCATCGATGCAAAAAGCAGTAAGACACTCTCAGTCATCTGTATTTACATTATCATGCCCTGTGTGATGATCAACGCTTTCCAGATTGAATATTCCAGAAGCATCCGCAATGGTTTCCTTCTGGCAGTAGCAGCAGCTGTTCTGATCCATATTTTTCTGCTGGTATTTGTCAGGATCATCGGCAAACCGCTGAAATTAAGCGTGGTGGAAAAAGAATCCATCATCTATTCCAATTCAGGAAATCTGGTGATCCCACTTGTAATCGTAGTCCTTGGTGAGGAGTGGGTAATTTATGCCAGTGCATTTTTAAGTGTACAGATGATTCTGATGTGGACTCACGGACAGTCACTGATGGAGGCGAGAGCTGGCATCAACTGGAAAAAAATCCTCTGTAATATCAATCTGATTGCGATCATCCTTGGTATTATTCTGTTTTTTGCACAGATCAGACTGCCTGTGATCCTTGGAAATACCATGAGCCAGATCTCAGCCACCCTGGGTCCTGTGTGTATGATTATGCTGGGAATGACCATGACGGAGGTAAACTGGAAAGACATTTTCAGCCATTCCAGGATCTATCTGATCACAATCCTGAAGATGGTGGTCACTCCGTTGGTCATACTAATGCTTTTAAAGTATCTGCCAATGGCTTCAATGGTAAAAGAAGGAAAAACTATTCTGCTGATCAGTCTGATGGCCGTGATCACACCCTCTGCAACAACGGTTGTACAGCTGGCACAGCTTTACGATCAGGAACCGGTCTATGCCAGCACCATTAATGTAATGACCACCATAGTCAGTATCATAACCATGCCGCTGATGGTCATGCTGTATCTTGTCTGAGCATCACCGGAAATCCACAGAAATCCTGCCAGCAGAATTGTAAAAACGGGATAAAAGTGATAGAATCAGACTATATGAGAGAGCAGAATGGATATATCTGCTCATTGTGGAAAGTATAGTGGGAAATATAGCAGAAAAATCATCAAAACAGGAGGATAGCATAAATGGAACGACATGCCTTTGCAATGAAAGTAAAAGAAGGAAAAATGAATGATTACCGTAAAAAACTTGGTGAAATCTGGCCGGAGCTTACTGCATATCTTGACCGCAACAGAATCAATAATTTCAGCATCTGGAATGCTGCAGACCTGATCTTCGGATATTACGAAAATGCAGACGGAGCAGTGATTTCTGCAGAAGAAGAGAAAGTGAAAACAGCTCTCACAGAGAAAATCCAGAATACTTTCACATGGATCTCCACACCAGATCAGGATATGCGCCTGATGTATTATAATTTTGGTGTTGTGAGAGAAAACAAGGAGCTGATTCGCCACAGAATGTTCATGACAAAATTAAAAGACGGCTGTGAGGAAGAATATAAAGCCCGTCATGACGGCCTTGTGGCACAGAGAGGCGATAAAATTGATCCGGGTCCGGACAGCAACTTCAGTATCTGGAGCGCAGGCGGATATATTTTCGGCTATGATGAGATCGACACTACCATGGAAGTGGAAGAAACACCGGAAGCAAGAGAAGCAACCGTTGCATGGGAAACACGCCAGCTCGGAATCATGGACTGGATCACCAACGATGTAGATTGGATGACAAAAGAGGTTCACCCGTCAAGTGTGCGTCTTGCATGGCATAACTAAAATGGGAAAATAAAAGGAAGGAGGCCGGGGCTTTAATTGGAGGTAGCCCCGGCAGTATGAAAAAGAAAAAAGTGTTATCAAAGGTAGTACCCTTTGCACATCTAATAATATACTCATATTTTGTGGTCATTCTGTGACGTCATTCTGAAAAAAGTATGAACAAAAAAGAAAAAATAACTGAACTGAATTCTTAATAATTTTTAAACTTTCCATATTTAGTTGAAACCATACGCCTCGACTGTTATACTGTGACTAGCAGATGGCATCAGGAGAAGAATACGTTTTATTCCTGATATTAATAAAATAATGAGGCGTGAATTTATGAAACATTTTTGGAAATATGTAACAGGGGTCATACCTGCGTACGGGCTTTTTCCCCTTGTCTTTTCATTTGTATTTAACTGTCTTGTATATTCCGGTTCAAGGGCGATCGCAGGCAGTTGGTATCACCACAACATAGAAAGTAATCTTGACCTGCGGCTTCCGTTTTTGCCGCAGTTTTTAATTGTTTATTTTGGCTGCTATCTGTTCTGGGCAGTAAATTATGTTCTTGCGGCAAGACAGGAGAAGGAACAGGTTTACCGCTTTTTTACTGCGGATTTCATATCCCGTTGTGTGTGCCTGATCATATTTCTGGCGTATCCAACTACCAATACAAGACCGGTGATCGAAGGAAACGGAATCTGGGATCTGCTGGCCAGGTGGCTTTATTCTGTTGATGCGGCGGATAATCTGTTTCCATCTATCCACTGCCTGGTAAGCTGGTTCTGTTTTCTGGGGATCAAAGATCAGAAAAGAATTCCGACATGGTACAAGAGAGTATCCCTTGTGCTGGCTGTGCTGGTTTTTCTGTCTACCATTTTTACCAAGCAGCATGTACTTGTGGACGTGGCAGGCGGTGTGCTCCTGGCTCAGGTATGCTTTATGCTGGGACAGAAAACAGAGATCTGGCATATTTATGAACGGATAGGAACTGAAATTGAGAAGAAGATCAACAGCTATATAGAAGGTGCCAAATGATGAAAAGCAAAAAAAAGATCATATTTAACGGAGTGTTTCTGGCAGTAGTTTTTGCCCTGACTATCTACGGCGTTTTTCACGGAGAAGATCTGTCCTCCATGATGGATGCCATACACAGGGCAGATAAGCGGTGGCTGGTTCCGGGAATTACACTGGTAGCATTTTTTATCTGGGGAGAATCCATTATTATCTGGTACATGATGCGTTCCAGTGGAATTCATCTGAAAAAAAGAAGCTGCTTTTTGTTTTCGTCCGTAGGATTTTTTTTCAGCTGCATCACACCGTCCGCCAGTGGCGGACAGCCCATGCAGATCTACTATATGAAAAAAGAAAAGATTTCCATTCCGGTGTCAACGGTAATCCTGATGATCGTGACTATTACCTATAAGCTGGTGCTTGTGGTGATCGGTATTGGAATCGCAATTTTCGGAAGAGGATTTCTCCACAAATATCTGGAAGGAATACTGCCGGTGTTTTATCTGGGACTGGTGCTTAATATCTTCTGTGTCACTTTTATGACCATTCTGGTATTTCATCCGCTTTTTGCAAAAGCAATCCTGGTGAAGGGAATGAAGCTTCTGGAGCGGCTGCATCTCATGAAAAAAAAGGGGAGTCGGCTGAAAAAACTGGAAGATTCCATGGATACTTACAGAGATACTGCGGCATATCTGAAGAATAATCCTACGGTGATCGTTAAAGTTATTGGAATCACTTTTATACAGCGGATGGCACTGTTTGCAGTAACCTGGTTTGTATATCAGTCCTTCGGACTTCACGGAACCGGATTTTGGGAGATACTTTTTCTCCAAGCCGTGATCTCGGTGTCTGTGGATATGCTGCCTCTCCCGGGAGGAATGGGAATCAGCGAGACATTATTTTTAACTATATTCAAGCCTGTGTTTGGTACGCTGCTACTGCCGGGTATGGTACTGAGCCGAGGGCTTGGATATTACGGAGAACTTCTGATCAGTGCCATATTTACAGTAGTGGCTCAGCTGACTATCGGACAGGAGAGAAAAAAGAAGGCATAAAACAGTGCCTGGAGCTTAAAAAGAAAGGTTTACTGTTTACAGAGGAAACAGTAACAGAAAATGAGGTGTGCAAATGATAGGTTTTTATGATTACACAGTAATAATGACTTACATAAGTGTGGTGTCTTCCATGATCGGAATATTCTGTGCCATGACAGACCGGATTGCTACAGCTGTGTGCTGTCTGGCTTTTTCCGGACTGTGCGATATGTTTGACGGAAAAATTGCCAGAACAAAGAAGAACAGGACAGATGAAGAGAAATGCTTTGGCATCCAGATTGATTCCCTGGCTGATATCGTCTGCTTCGGTATTCTGCCCATCGTACTTGGATTTAAACTTGGAATGTACCATGTTTACGGAGTGGCAATCCTTCTGTTCTACGGACTGGCAGGACTGATCCGCCTTGCATATTTCAATGTGATGGAAGCAAAGAGACAGAGTGAAACAAGCGAAAACCGCAAATATTATCAGGGACTGCCTATCACATCCATGTCTGTGATCCTGCCGCTTTTGTTTGTTGCATCCATGATCCTGCCAGGTTATAAATGGTTTGTGGTGCTTCTTCATATTACAATGCTGGCAGTGGGACTTCTGTTTATCCTGGATTTCAAATTTCGGAAACCTACAAACAGAGAGCTTGTAATTCTGGTTGCAGTAGTTGCAGTCGCAGTTCTTTTTGTCCTTTTTTATAATGAAGGATGGTGGAGATTCAGCTATATCTACAAGACATCACTGGAGCGAGGTGGGACCTTATGATACGGACAGCAGACAGAAATGGTCATGTTGTGGAGGAAGATTCCTTCCAGAATAATCTGCTGGAAAAAATTTACGGATCAGCTTCCGGTCGTGCACTGATCCGGCCACTGGTAACTCCGTCCGTATCCATTGCAGTGGGAAAGCTTCTGGATTCAGGGATTTCGGCAGCAGCAGTGAAGCCTTTTATCCGGATGAACCATCTGGATATGGGGGATTATGAAGAACAGAAATACACTTCTTATAATGAATTTTTTAAGCGGAAGATCAGGGAGGGCGCGCGGAGCATAGATATGGAACCGAAGCATTTTATCAGCCCGTGCGACTGCCGTGCAGGTGTTTATCCTGTTGACGGAAAGACAGGATTTTCTGTCAAGCATACCAGATATACAGTGGAGGAACTTCTTAAGAACCCTTCCCTGGGAAAAAGATTTCAGGGTGGCTATGTGTGGGTGCTTCGTCTCTGCGTCCAGGATTACCACAGATATATTTACCCGGACAATGCCAGAGAGTCCAGGCGTGTGAAGATACCGGGAATCCTTCATACCGTGAATCCGGCTGCTAATGATGCCTATCCTATCTATAAAGAAAACAACCGGGAATTTTCACTTCTGAAAACCGAGAATTTCCGCACGGTACTGATGATGGAAGTAGGGGCACTTATGGTAGGAAAGATTGAGAACCGTCCGCGTAAGCCTTACGTATTTCGCGGGGAAGAAAAAGGCAACTTTGCTTTCGGCGGCTCTACCATTGTACTGATCACACAGAAAAATACAGTAAAACCAGACGAGGACATCCTGAAAAATTCCGGTGAAGGAATCGAGACAAGAGTCCTTATGGGAGAAAAGATGGGAGAATCCTTTTAACAGAGGGTTCTCTTTTTGGCAGGAAATTATTTGAAAAAATGAAATTACGTTCACACACACATCACAAACCTGTGATATATTACAAATATGAACGTAAAGAAACGGAGGAATCGAAGATGGAAGCATTAAAAATCCTTGTAGTAGACGATGAAAGCAGAATGAGAAAACTGGTAAAAGACTTTCTTGCAAAAAAGAATTTCCAGGTTCTGGAAGCCGGTGACGGTGAGGAAGCCATGGATATATTTTACAAAGAGAAGGACATCGCTTTGCTGATCCTGGATGTAATGATGCCGAGAATGGACGGCTGGGAAGTATGCCGTGAGATCCGTAAAAATTCCAAAGTTCCGATCATCATGCTGACTGCAAGAAGCGATGAGAGAGATGAGCTTCTTGGATTTGAGCTTGGCGTAGATGAGTATATTTCCAAGCCGTTCAGTCCGAAGATCCTGGTTGCACGCGTGGAGGCAATCCTTCGAAGAACGGGACAGAGTAATCCGGACGAGATACTTTCCGCAGGTGGCATTGTGATCGACAAGGCTGCTCATCAGGCAACGGTAGACGGCAAGCCGATGGACTTAAGCTTCAAGGAATTTGAACTTCTTACTTATTTTCTTGAGAATGAGGGCATTGCCCTTTCAAGGGAAAAGATCCTCAACTCTGTATGGAATTATGATTATTTCGGAGATGCCAGAACCATTGATACCCATGTTAAGAAGCTGAGAAGCAAGATGGGTGATAAAGGTGAATACATCAAGACAGTCTGGGGTATGGGATACAAGTTTGAGGTAGGAGAATGAAAAAGCCGGAAAAACAAAAGAAAGACAAACCTAAAAAAGTACACAGTCTCAGACATCAGATCACGGCTTATTTCATAGGACTTTTGTTTTTATCAATATTGACGATCACTGTGATAAACGGAGCTTTTCTTGAGAAGTACTATGTGTCCAAAAAGATCGATGTACTGCTGGATCTCCGCACAACGCTGGAGAGTACGGACATTGATGAGCTGATGAACAGCGAGGATGAGGAGAGTTCCAGGAGCATTCCTGATGAGATCCAGAGAGCCTGCTCCAGAAATAATCTTTCCTGGGTTGTGATCGACAGCAGCAACACCAGCTGGCTTTCCTGGGGTGAGAATGAAAAAATGCTTCAGAGCAAACTGTTCGGATATGTATATGACCTGGATGAGGACGGCGGAAAAAGTCACGTTCTGAAGCGTGGTGATGATTACACCATCCAGCAGTCCCATGACCGTTTTGCAGGAATGGATTATGTGGAATGCTGGGGAATGCTGGATGAGGATCATTATTTTATCATAAGGACACCGCTTGAGAGCATTCGGGAAAGTGCAGATATTTCCAATAAATTCTATTTTGCGGTAGGACTTGCCATCATTATTGTAAGCGGAATGATGATCATGGTAGTGACCAAACGGATCACAAGACCGATCAGTGAGCTTACCGAGCTGTCAAAGAAAATGTCAGATTTGGATTTTGAAGCCAGGTATGAGAGCAAGGTGGGCAACGAGATCGATATGCTGGGAGATAATTTTAACAGGATGTCCACTCAACTTGAGAATACCATCAGTGAGCTGAAATCCGCAAACAATGAACTGCAGCGGGATATTGAGGATAAGATCAAGATCGATAAGATGCGAAAAGAATTCCTGGATAACGTATCTCACGAGCTGAAAACTCCTATCGCTCTGATCCAGGGATATGCGGAAGGTCTTAAGGAAAACATTTCCGATGATCCGGAGAGCAGAGAGTTCTATTGTGATGTTATCATGGATGAGGCGTCCAAGATGAACAAGCTTGTGAAAAATCTCCTCACACTGAATCAGCTGGAATCCGGCAAGGATGCTGTTGTGATGGAGCGGTTTGATATTGTATCCCTGATCAGGGGTGTGCTCCAGACCATGGATATCATGATCGGACAGAAAAAGGCCAAAGTGATTTTTGACGAACAGAAGCCGATATATGTGTGGGCAGATGAATTTAAGACAGAGGAAGTTGTCACTAATTATGTCAGCAATGCGCTGAACCATCTGGACGGTGACAGACAGATCGAGATCAAGCTTGTTGATGAGGACAGCCGTGTGAAAGTGACAGTCTTTAACAACGGAACACCGATCCCTGAGGCTGATATCCCGAATCTCTGGAATAAATTCTACAAAGTAGACAAGGCCAGAACAAGAGAATACGGTGGAAGCGGTATCGGATTATCCATTGTAAAAGCCATCATGGAGAGCATGAACCAGGAATATGGTGTGCAGAATTTTGACAACGGAGTGGAATTCTGGTTCACACTGGACCGGAAATAACAGCAAAAAATCGTACGGGACATCTGAAACTTTAGAACGGTAGTGTGAAAAATGGGCAGCAGCAGAGAAAAGTCTTTGCAACTGCCTGTTTTTGAGTTATACTAAACAAATGTAAATCGACGTGTGAGAGGAATTCGACCGAGATACAATTAAGCAGGAGGAAGCGGCAAATGATAGCAATTATCGACTACGACGCAGGCAACATAAAAAGTGTGGAAAAAGCACTTCAGTATCTGGGACAGGAGACTGTTGTTTCCAGAGATCCCCAGGTACTTCTTGGCGCAGATAAAGTGATCCTTCCAGGTGTTGGAAGTTTTGGTGATGCCATGGAGAACCTTCATAACTACGGACTTGTTCCGGTAATTCATCAGATCGTGGAGAAAGGAACTCCGTTCCTTGGAATCTGTCTTGGACTGCAGCTTCTTTTTGAGAGCAGCGATGAGACTCCGGGAGTGGAAGGTCTTGGAATCCTGAAAGGAAAGATTTTACGCATTCCGCCAAGTCCGGGGATTAAGATCCCGCATATGGGCTGGAACTCCCTGCATTTTCAGAACAATGGAAGATTATTCAAAGATATTCCGGAAAACACATACGTTTACTTCGTACATTCCTATTATTTACAGGCGGAGGATGAGGAAATCGTAAAAGCGACAACCCGGTACAGCACATGTATCCACGCATCTGTAGAGAAAGGCAATGTATTTGCTTGTCAGTTCCATCCGGAGAAGAGCAGCCGGTGGGGCTTAAAGATCCTTGAGAATTTTGCGGCACTTGAGGCAAACACCGGAAAGGAGGAGGCATAATCATGTTTACAAAAAGAATCATCCCATGCCTGGATGTAAACAAAGGCCGGGTAGTAAAGGGCGTTAATTTTGTTGATCTGAAAGATGCCGGAGATCCGGTGGAGATTGCCAAAGCCTACGATGCAGCAGGTGCGGACGAGGTTGTTTTTCTGGATATCACAGCTTCCTGTGAGGAAAGAGATACTGTGGTAGATATGGTAAGAGCCGTAGCTGCCAATGTATTTATCCCGTTTACAGTAGGCGGCGGAATCCGTACAGTAGATGATTTTCGTAAGCTGCTCCGCGAAGGTGCAGATAAGATCTCTGTAAATTCCGCAGCCATCGACCGGCCGGAGCTGATCCGCGAGGCAGCACAGAAATTCGGAAGTCAGTGTGTGGTAGTTGCGATCGATGCCAAGAGAAGAGAAGATGGCGGCTGGAACATCTACAAGCATGGCGGAAGACTGGATACAGGTATCGATGCTCTTGCGTGGGCAAAGAAGGTGGAAGAACTGGGTGCAGGTGAGATTCTGCTTACCAGCATGGACTGTGACGGAACAAAGGCCGGATATGATATTGCACTTACAAGAGCCGTTGCAGATGCAGTTTCCATTCCTGTGATCGCATCCGGCGGAGCAGGAACGCTGGAACATTTTTACGATGCACTGACAGAAGGCGGAGCAGATGCAGCACTTGCAGCATCCCTGTTCCATTACAAAGAACTTGAGATCCGTGAAGTGAAGGATTACCTTGCAGAAAAAGGAATTTCTGTGAGAAGATAAAAGGTTGAGAGGTGAAGGATATGGCTCCGATAGCTGGGGACTGGCAGGAGGCTCTTAAGGGTGAGTTTCATCAGCCTTACTATGCCAAACTTTATAAAACCGTGATGACGGAATATAAGACAAGAAAGATTTTTCCACCGCCGGAAGATCTGTTCAATGCGTTTCATTTTACTCCCCTTCACAAGGTGAAGGTGGTGATCCTTGGACAGGATCCGTACCACAATGACGGACAGGCGCACGGACTTTGTTTTTCTGTAAAAAAAGGTGTGGAAACACCGCCATCTCTGGTAAACATCTATAAGGAGCTTGAGGATGATATGGGATGTTATATCCCAAATAACGGCAATCTGGAGAAATGGGCGAAGCAGGGTGTTCTCCTTCTGAACACGGTGCTTACAGTAAGGGCCCATCAGGCCAATTCCCACAGAGGAATCGGCTGGGAACAGTTTACAGATGCCGCGATCCGTATCCTGGATGAGGAAGACCGTCCTATTGTATTTCTTCTCTGGGGAAGGCCTGCCCAGATGAAGGCATCCATGCTTCATAACCCCAGACATCTGATCCTGGAGGCTCCGCATCCAAGTCCTCTTTCTGCGTATAGAGGATTTTTCGGTTGCAAACATTTCAGTAAGGCCAATGAATTTCTGAAAGCCAACGGTGAGGAGCCGATTGACTGGCAGATCGAGAATATTTAAGTTAAGGAAAGTAAAATGGGTAAAAAAAACGATAACACACTTGTGAAAAACGCCTCTTTTCTGATGATCGCGGCATTGATTTCCAAGATCATCGGAATGCTGTACAAGAGTCCGCTTTCAACAACACTGGGAAGTCAGAGTTTCGCACTTTTCCAGTTTGCGCAGAATGTATATTTTATTTTGCTGATGATCGCGTCCTTCAGTATTCCTCAGGCCGTATCCAAGATCATGGCTGAGAAGATCGCTTTTCACAGATATAAGGATGCACAGAAAGTATTTTACGGTGCACTGATCTATGCGGCAGTTGCAGGCGGCATTGTAGCACTGATCTGCGTATTTGGTGCGGGAATTCTGGTTCCGGACAGTATGGCCAATGCCCGTCTGGCACTACAGATGCTTGCACCTACGATTTTTATGTCAGGTATCTGTGGTGTTTTCCGCGGATATTTCCAGGCATACCGCAATATGATGCCGACTTCAATCTCGCAGATCATTGAGCAGATATTTGTGGCAACCTTTGCACTTCTGATGTCCCATATATTTATTCAGCATTTTTCTGCAACAGGAGATATGGATCTGGTACACAGATGGGGTGCTGCAGGTGCTACCATGGGTACTGGTGCAGGTGTGGCATCTGCGCTGATCTTTATGCTGATCGTCTATGCAGTGAACCGCAGGATCATCCGCAAAAGGATCGCCAATGACCATCATTCCGTAAATGAGAGCATGGGTCATGTAATGAGCAATATTGTGCTCATTATCATGCCGATCATCCTCAGCGCTTTTATCTATAATGTAAACGGATATATCAACAGCTACATGTATTCCGGAATCATGGATATCAAAGGCGCTGCCAAGGATGTGATCCAGACTTTGTATTCTGAGTACGGATATTATATGACACTGATCAATATCCCGCTGACTCTGGCAAGTACAGCGCCGACTTCCATGATCCCGGAGGTTTCTGCACACTATGCAATGCATGATATTGAAGGTGCGAATATGAAGACAGACAGAGCTACCTGGATCAGTATGCTGATTTCCATTCCGGCTGCTGTAGGTCTTGCTGTTCTGTCAGGTCCGATCACAAGACTGATATTCCCTGGAACTAATGGCGTGGGCGGACAGCTTCTGATCCTTGGAGGGATTACCATTATCCTTAATGGTAATTCCAATATTACCAACGGTGTGCTCCAGGGTATCGGCAAGCCGAAACTTCCGATGATCCATGCAGCCATCGCACTGGTAGCAGATGTGATCGCAATGGCACTGCTTCTGGTATTTACCAACCTTGGTGTTTATACCATTGTTATCGCACAGATTGTTTATGCAGTTGTAATGTGTCTTCTTAATGACCATTCTATCAAAAAATACATGGGATATAAGAATCCGTGGAGAAGTGCTTATTTAAGCCCGTTCCTGGCTTCCATTCCTATGGGAATCGTGGCAGGAGTGGTATATTACGGTTTGTATGCACTGATCCATTCCAATGTGATCTGTCTTGGCGTTTCTGTAATCCTGGCAGCAGGTGTATATTTTATTGTATATCTGTTTGTGAGCAAGCCGGGTGAAGAAGAACTGGGCATGATGCCTGGCGGAAGATATATGAAGAAACTGGCGAGAATGATGAAGATCATCTAAGATCTTAAAGAAAATAAATATATGTATACAAAAACACCCACAGACAGTCAGGCGAGACATGATGCTTCGCCCTTGGCTGAGCTGTGGGTGTTTTTTTCATAAATAAGCAGGAAATTATCTTAATCTCTGCGTTCTGCGAATAATTTCACAATTTGCAGGGTAACTTCCACTGCAGTGTCCATCCCCTCCACGGTAATATGTTCATAAGGCCCGTGATAAGCATGTCCGCCTGTTCCAAGGTTAGGACATGGCAGCCCCATGAAGCTTAACCGGGCTCCGTCTGTACCGCCGCGGATGGGAAGGATCAGAGGAGTGACGCCGCAGGCCCGGCAGGCTTCCTCTGCAAGGGAGATCAGCCACGGGCAGGTATCGATGATCTCCTTCATATTGCGGTACTGCTGAGTGAGGGTAAGGGCGACTGTACCTTCACCCCATTTTTCGTTGAGGATCTTTGCAATATGAGTAAGCGTATTCTGGCGTGCTTCAAAAGATGCTGCATCATGGTCGCGGACAATGTAGTGAAGCTCTGCCCGGGAAACATCTCCCTTCACAGAACACAGATGGAAAAATCCTTCATAGTCCTCTGTGTTCCGTGGCGTATCAGCGGCTGGCAGCATGGAATTAAACTCCATGGCAACAAGAGACGCGTTGACCATGGTATTTTTGGAGGAGCCTGGATGAACGTTCACACCCTGGAAAACAACTTTTGCACTGCAGGCATTGAAGTTTTCGTACTGGATCTCACCTTCTGTATCCCCATCCAGAGTGTAGGCATAGTCTGCACCGAATTTTCCGACGTCAAAATGTGCCGGTCCCATGCCGATCTCTTCGTCTGGAGTAAAGGCAATGGCAAGAGGGCCGTGAGGAATTTTTTCCGTAAGGATACGCTCCAGAGCTGTGATGATTTCAGCGATTCCGGCTTTATCATCAGCACCGAGGATCGTAGTTCCGTCTGAGGTGATAAGAGTTCTGCCTTTCAGAGAAGAAAGATGCGGGAACATTTCCGGGGAAAGAATTCTGCCACTTGTGCCAAGAGGGAGCTCGCCGCCGTCATAATTTTCAGTGATGACAGGTGTGACCGGATGATCGCAGAAATCGGAAACCGTGTCCATATGTGCGATAAAACCAAGAGTTTTGCAGGAGTCCAGACCTTCTGACGCAGGAATATGGGCGTAAACATAGCAATGTTCGTCCAGGGAGACATCAGAGATCCCAAGATTTTTCAGCTCATCAACAAGAATGCGGGCCAGGTTAAACTGGCAATTGGAAGACGGGGCTGTGGTACTGTCTTCATTGCTTGGGGTAAGTATTTTTACATAGGATAAAAGTCGTTCGTATGCTTTCATATATATAGATCCTTTCTGGGAAAATTTGGTTAAATCAGAGTGGCCTTGGCTGTAAAAAACTCTGATTAACCGGAGATACTAACAGTATACCACACAGTATCCACATATTTATGCAAAAAATCCCCCGGTATGACAAAACATATGTTATAATCGGTGGGATAATAAAAAACGGGGAGGATTAGAGAGTGGAAAAAAGAATCATACAGGTCGAGGAAAAAGTACCTGCCAAAATGCTGATACCCTTAAGTATCCAGCATATGTTTGCCATGTTTGGAGCATCTGTACTGGTACCGTTCCTTTTTGGCATCAGTCCGGCCATCGTTCTTCTGATGAACGGTGTGGGAACACTTCTTTTCATTTTTATCACAAAAGGAAAGGCGCCTGCTTACCTGGGATCCAGTTTTGCCTTTTTGTCACCGGCGTTGCTGGTCATCAGCAAATATGGCTATGAATATGCGCTGGGAGGCTTCGTAGTTCTTGGTATTGCCGGTATGGCAGTTGCTTTTATCGTACGTCAGTGCGGAACGGACTGGATCGATATCGTGCTGCCGACAGCAGCAATGGGACCGGTAGTTGCACTGATCGGACTGGAACTTGCAGGAAGTGCAGCAAGCACAGCAGGACTTCTGGAGGATAAAGTAGATCCTAAGAATGTGATCGTATTTCTGGTGACACTGGGAGTTGCAGTATTCGGACAGATCCTTTTCAGAGGATTTCTTTCGGTTATTCCGATTCTGATCGCGATCATCGCGGGCTATGTGGCAGCAGGAGCATGCGGGCTTCTTGATTTTACAGCAGTAAAAGAAGCAGCATTTTTCGCACTTCCGAATTTTACATCACCGAAATTTAATTTTGAGGCAGTTATGACCATTTTTCCGGCACTGCTTCTGGTAACTTCCGAGCATATCGGACATCAGATCGTAACCGGAAAGATCGTTGGACGAAATCTTCTTAAGGATCCGGGACTTCACAGATCACTGTTTGCGGATTTCTTTTCCACCACAGTTTCCGGCTGTCTTGGTTCTGTACCGACAACTACTTACGGTGAGAACATCGGCGTTATGGCAGTGACAAAAGTTTACAGCGTGCAGGTTATCGGCGGCGCGGCGGTGCTTTCCATCTGCTGTTCTTTCCTTGGTAAACTGGCAGCACTGATCAGCACCATTCCGGGACCAGTCATCGGAGGAATTTCTTTCCTTCTTTACGGAATGATCGGAACATCCGGACTTCGTATGCTGGTTGACAACAAGGTAGATTACAGTAAATCCAGAAACCTGACACTGACAAGCGTTGTGTTCGTAACAGGACTTTCAGGAATTGCCCTGAAGCTTGGAAATGTAGAGCTTACAGGTATGGTCCTGGCCTGTGTGGTCGCTATGGCCCTGAGCCTTGTATTCTATATTCTTGACAAGCTGAAGCTGACAAATGATCAGTAAGACAGTATTATAATTTTTGGGGAAAAGCAGATACACGGAAAAAATCTCCGCTGTATCTGCTTTTTTGCTGAATAACCGCATATCAGTTATTCGGTTATGAGCAAGTAGCGAAAGCGGATTGCGAATATCCGATTGACTGCAGAGCTGCGTGGCGAAAAGGGATGATTTTATCCGCCTGATTGTCATATTATGAGTTTTGGTGTCAACAAAAAAACAGGGGGATTTTGAAGTATCTTATTGACAATCAGCCCGATTTATAATACTATGTAATACAGAAAACACGAACAAAGGTTCGAAAAAAATGAAACGTAAATTATAAAATAGAGAAGAATAGGAGAGTCGAAGGATGATCAGTGAAGAGAAGCAGAAGGCGCTGGAAGCAGCCCTTGGAAATATTGAGAAGCAGTTCGGTAAGGGCTCCGTTATGAAACTTGGAGATTCCAGTTCCCATATGCAGGTGGAGGCAGTTCCTACAGGATGTCTGAGCCTTGATATCGCCCTTGGCGTGGGTGGTGTTCCTAAGGGACGTATCGTGGAGATTTACGGACCGGAATCCAGTGGTAAGACAACAGTTGCCTTACATATGGTAGCTGAGGTGCAGAAGAGAGGCGGAATCGCAGGATTCATCGATGCAGAGCATGCACTTGACCCGGTTTATGCCAAGAGTATCGGCGTAGATATTGATAATCTTTACATTTCGCAGCCGGATAACGGTGAGCAGGCACTGGAGATCACAGAGACTATGGTTCGTTCCGGTGCAGTAGATATCGTGATCGTAGACTCAGTTGCAGCCCTGGTACCGAAGGCTGAGATCGAGGGAGATATGGGAGACAGCCATGTAGGACTTCAGGCCCGTCTGATGTCACAGGCACTTCGTAAGCTGACAGCAGTAATCAGCAAGTCAAACTGTGTTGTTATATTTATCAACCAGCTTCGTGAGAAGGTTGGCGTTATGTTCGGCAATCCGGAGACAACAACAGGCGGACGTGCCCTTAAGTTTTACGCGTCTGTCCGTATGGATGTACGCCGTGTTGAGACACTGAAGCAGGGCGGCGAGATGGTTGGTAACCATACCCGTGTGAAAGTAGTGAAGAACAAGGTGGCTCCGCCATTTAAGCAGGCAGAGTTCGACATCATGTTCGGTACCGGTATTTCCAGAGAGGGAGATATTCTGGATCTTGCAGCAGAGTGCTCCATTGTCAACAAGAGCGGCGCATGGTACGCATATGAAGGAGATAAGATCGGACAGGGACGAGAGAATGCCAAGATGTTCCTGAGAGAGCATCCGGAACTTCGTGATGAGATCGAGAAGAAGGTACGTGTACACTATCACCTGGATCCGTCTGACGAGACAGCGGAGGCAGCTGGTACACAGGCTGCAGATAAAGAGGAAGAAGAGTAATCCATGCTGAATCCGGAAGAGAGAAACAGAGCACGTAAGAAAGCCATGAGACTTCTGGAACATATGGACCGCACAGAGAAAGGCCTGACGGACAAGCTCCGCCAGGCCGAATTTTCACAGGAGGCAGTGGAGGATGCCATTGCCTATGTGAAGTCCTACGGCTATATCAATGATGCCCGTTATGCCAGAACCTATATCTCATTCCGCATGGAGTCCAAAAGCCGCCAGAAGATCCTCTCAGAACTTCAGATGAAAGGGGTAGACCGCCAGACTGCACTGGAGGCCTGGGAAGAGATGGAAGAGCTTATGGAGCCGGATGAACGTGCAGTACTTCGTAAGACAATAGAGAAGAAATTTAAGCCGAATGCAGAGCTGGATGAGAAGGAGATGCGGAGGCTTCAGGGATATCTTGCCAGAAGAGCGTTCAAGTATGAAGATATCGCCCATGCTCTGGAAGAAATGAATATACGGGTGAAGCGGGATACGGGATCGTTATACTGAATTAAGCGACCAAAAAACCACAGTTCACATATGCTAACCAAAATTGGCTTTTTCAAGAGAAAAACTTGACATAAATGTGAAAAACAGCTAAACTTGTATTGTTGTATTTGTACAATGAAAACTAAATAAGGAGGTGCTCCTGTGGCAGGCACAATTATCGGTGTTATTGTCGCTGTGGTAGTCACGCTACTTATTGCAGTTCCTGTTACTTGCAAGGTTGCTGTGGACAAGAAAGTACGCAAGGATGCGGAAATCGTAGGTACAGCAGAGGATAAGGCAAGGAATATTCTTGATGAAGCATTGAAAGCAGCAGAGACCAAGAAACGCGAAACTTTACTTGAAGTAAAGGAAGAATCTCTGCGAACTAAAAATGAACTGGAAAGGGAAACCAAGGAACGGAGAAACGAGCTGCAGAGATATGAGAAACGAGTATTATCAAAAGAGGAATCTGTTGATAAGAAAGCCAATGCGGTGGAGAAGCGTGAGCTGGAATGTACAGCGAGATTTAACGAGTTACAAGAAAAAGAAAAACGAGTAAATGAACTTGAGGAAAAAGGAGTACGGGAACTGGAACGAGTTTCAGGTCTTACCTCCGAACAGGCAAAAGAAGAATTACTGAAATCTGTTGAAGATGACGTAAAGGTTGATGTTGCAAGACTCTATAAAGAGCTTGAGAACAGAGCCAAGGAAGAAGCCGGAAAGAAAGCAAAGGAATATGTGGTCAATGCCATCCAGAAATGTGCAGTAGATCATGTTTCCGAGACAACGATTTCTGTGGTACAGCTTCCAAGTGACGAAATGAAGGGAAGGATCATCGGTCGTGAAGGTCGAAATATCCGTACACTGGAGACACTTACAGGCGTGGATCTGATCATTGACGATACACCTGAGGCAGTAGTCCTCTCTGCATTTGATCCGATCAGAAGAGAGATTGCCAGAGTGGCTCTGGAGAAGCTTATTGTGGATGGCCGTATCCATCCGGCAAGAATTGAAGAGATGGTTGAGAAGGCCCAGAAAGAAGTGGAAACGCAGATCCGTGAAGACGGCGAGACTGCTGCCATGGATGTGGGTGTACACGGAATCCATCCGGAGCTTCTGAAACTTCTTGGACGTATGAAATTCCGTTCAAGCTATGGTCAGAATGCACTGAGACATTCCATTGAAGTTGCACAGCTTTCCGGAATCCTTGCAGGAGAGATAGGTGTAGATGTGCGTATGGCGAAACGTGCCGGACTTCTTCATGACATTGGTAAATCCATTGATCATGAAGTTGAGGGCTCACATATCCAGATCGGTGTAGATCTCTGCAAGAAATATAAGGAGTCCCCGATCGTTATCAATACTGTTGCGTCCCACCATGGTGATGTGGAGCCAGAATCTCTTATCGCTTGTATTGTACAGGCTGCTGATGCCATTTCCGCAGCAAGACCTGGTGCAAGACGAGAGACACTGGAAACATATACCAATCGTCTGAAACAGCTTGAGGACATCACAAATGAGTTCAAGGGCGTTGAGAAATCTTTTGCTATTCAGGCAGGAAGAGAAATTCGTGTTATGGTCGTACCGGATCATGTAAGTGATGCAGATATGGTTCTCCTTGCAAGAGACATTGCAAAGCAGATTGAAGCAGAACTTGAGTATCCAGGACAGATCAAGGTCAATGTGATCCGTGAGAGCAGAGCGGTTGATTACGCGAAATAATCCACAGATCATATAAGAGTACTGATAATAAAGAAAGCCGGACAGCTTTTATATAGCTGCCCGGCCTTTTTGCGTCCTGAAATATTAACAGGAAGTTATATTACCTGGGATGTGAACGTAAACTGGTACAGGGTGAGTGAATGGAGATTAAGACAGAAAACCGAAAATGGAAAACAGCCGGAAGATTTCCAGCGGAAATATTATTTCTTACCGGCTTTCTTGCAGGGACGATCCTGCCAAATATAGTTTGGAAGATGGAATGGAAACAGAAGACCCTGGCTTCTTTTTACCTGATCCGCAACTTTGCAGAGAAAGATATTTCCGGCAGCGGATATTTTATGGAAGTGCTCAGGCGAAGAGGAGGATTTTTTATTATACTGTTTCTGTGTGGCTTTACTGTGTTTGGTGTGCCGCTGTCTGTGGCGTACATGTTGATCCTGGGAGTGGAAACAGGACTTCTGCTTGCATTGTCGGTTCTGGAATTCGGACTTTATGGAGGACTTGCCGGAGCAGGGCTTCTTTTGCCACAGTATATAATCTATGTACCGGCCTATTTTTGCCTGGCAGGAATGGTGTACCGGCAGTCCTGTAGAATCTGGAAAAATTACGGCCTGGTGCCTGCAAAAAACGTGCCTTATATCAGAAAGGGAATTACGGTTTTTCTGATTTATGCAGGGGGGATTCTGGCAGAGAGTTTTCTGAATCCATGGATTGTTGAAAAAATT
The DNA here is from genome assembly GCF_056504635.1 of Blautia sp. HA8986. Classification (NCBI taxonomy): domain Bacteria; kingdom Bacillati; phylum Bacillota; class Clostridia; order Lachnospirales; family Lachnospiraceae; genus Blautia; species Blautia sp. HA8986. The sequence continues at coordinate 1,665,292 of NZ_JBWLUQ010000001.1, read as the reverse complement.
ATAAGGAATCTGAAATTTTTTTGAAAAAGTTTCCCACAACATCTAGTAATGGTTTCCATAAAATCTGCGATATTTGGTGGTTAATGGCTGAAAGTGTTGAAAATGCGCGGTTTTGCGCTAAAAAACCGTTTGATTTTATGTAAAATTCACAGTATAATTCAGTAATAAAAGGATACAGAATTTACTATTTGGGATAAAATTAATATAGCATTAGCGTTAGAAACGGGATGTAAGGGAATGGACATAGAGATACGGGAATTTATTACATATTTACATAACAGAAAAAGAACATCGCATAATACAGAGGTATCTTATCAGAGAGATCTGAAGAAAATGGCGGCATATTTTGAAGAGCGCGGAATTTATGATATTAAAGATGTAGGGGAACTGGAGCTGGAAGGGTACTTAAGTTATATGGAACGCGGACAGTTTGCTTCTTCTACCATATCCAGGAATGTTGCTTCTATCCGTGCGCTGTTTCAGTATCTCCATCAGGAGGGCAGAATTGAGAAAGATCCTTCCCTGGAACTGAAGCCGCCCAAGGTTGAGAAGCGGATGCCGGAGATCCTTTCTGTAGATGAAGTGGACAGGCTTTTGAAGCAGCCTAACAGAACAACTCCCAAGGGAATCCGTGACAGTGCCATGCTGGAGCTTCTTTATGCTACGGGAATGCGTGTCAGCGAGCTTTTGCGCCTGGAGATGAAGGATATCAATCTTTCCCTTGGGTATGTGGTATGCCGTGATGAAGGCAAGGAGAGAGTGATTCCTATCGGGAATATATGTAAGACTGCCATGGAAAAATATCTGGGAGAGGCCAGGGAGAAGTTTGTGAAAGAGAATGAGACAGAGTTTCTTTTTACGAACTGCTCAGGTAATTCCATGAGCAGGCAGGGATTCTGGAAGGTGCTGAAAGGATATGCGGAGGAAGCAGGAATCAAGCATGATATTACACCACATACGTTAAGACATTCTTTTGCCACGCATATGCTGCAGAACGGGGCAGATGTAAAGAGTGTACAGGAGATGCTTGGACATTCCGACATTTCCACCACACAGGTGTATCTGAACTTTGGCGTGGCGAAGATGAGAGATGTGTACATGAAGGCGCATCCGCGCCACTGAAATTAAATATATAAGTTAAGCCAGAAAGCGGATATCTGAGAAGATACGTTTTCTGGCTTAATTTTTAGTCACCGCAGATGAAGCAGCATGCAGGACTCTACTATATGATTGAATGTAAAAATCCCGACAGATCCGAATGATCGTAACGAATCTGCCGGGATAAATTTATGTCCGGAATATAAAGATCAGATCTGCCTAGCAGTTCTCGGCAATTGTATAGAGAAGCTGTTCGGACTGCTCCCATCCGAGGCAGGCATCTGTAATAGACTTGCCGTAGATATGGTTTCCGCCGATCTTCTGGTTGCCTGGCTCGATGTAGCTCTCGATCATGAGACCCTTTACCATAGTGTGAAGCTCCGGATCTACCTTGCGGCTGTGAAGAACCTCGCTCGCAATACGGATCTGCTGCTCGTACTGCTTGTTGGAGTTGGAGTGGTTGGTATCCACGATAACAGCCGGGTTGGCAAGATTTTTAGCATGATATTTATCATAGAGGAGACGAAGATCCTCGTAATGGTAGTTCGGAATAGCTTCGCCATGTTTGTTTACAGCACCACGAAGGATAGCATGCGCAAGCGGGTTGCCTATTGTCTCAACTTCCCAGCTTCTGTAAATAAAACGGTGTGCGCCCTGGGCAGCCACGATGGAGTTCAGCATAACGCTGTAGTCACCGCTGGTCGGGTTTTTCATACCAGCCGGAACATCCATGCCGCTGACTGTTAATCTGTGCTGCTGGTCCTCTACAGAACGTGCACCTACAGCAACGTATGAGAGAAGGTCAGAAAGGTAACGGTAGTTCTCCGGGTAAAGCATCTCGTCTGCACATGTAAAACCACTCTCGCGGATAGCACGCATGTGCATCTTACGGATTGCGATCAGACCTGCAAGAAGGTTCGGTTTCTTCTCAGGATCCGGCTGATGAACCATTCCCTTGTATCCTTCACCTGTTGTACGAGGTTTATTTGTGTAAACTCGTGGGATGATGAGAACTTTATCCTCAATTTTCTCCTGTACTTTACGAAGTCTTAAAAGATAATCACATACAGCGTCTTCGTTATCAGCAGAACATGGTCCGATGATAGCGAGGAATTTATCTGATTTTCCGGTGAAAATATCGCGGATCTCTGTATCACGTTTCTCCTTAAGTGCCTGGATCTCTGCATCTACCGGGTACTGGTTGCGGATTTCCTCAGGAGTAGGCAGTTTCTTTATGAATTCAAAACTCATAGTATTAATTCCTCCGTAATTCCGTATTTTATTCAGCAGTCATTTGTAAACTGTTGTATTCGGTTATTAATTATAAACGATTCTTGCCGGATTGTCGATAGGGAAATTTTAACGCTTTCACGTGTAGAAGAGTCAGGAGCAATTCGCCCAGAAAAATACCGTAAAAATAACCCCGGAGTCCGATACGCGGGATCATAAAAACTACAAAGAAGATCCGGATAAGGATGCCGCAGACACTGTGTACCAGGCACCGGCCAGGTCTTCCAAGTCCGTGAAGAATGCTGGCAAGCATAGTATTTGTATAAAGAAACGGGCACACAAAAGACATATACCGTATGTAGATCCCGGCAGTTTTACTGTGAAAAAGCAGCTGACCGAAAAAAGGTCCGAAAAGAAAGAAGCCGCTTCCGCAAAGAAGGCCAAGGACCATGCAAACAAGAAAAGTCTGGTCTGTAACTTTAAGGATCTGTTTCTGATCGCCAAGGGCATCAAGCTCTGCTACAGAAGGCATAAGCATTACAGAAGCAGATGCAGTAAGTGTGGATGGAAAAAGGATCAGAGGAAGTGCCATTCCTGTAAACACTCCGTAGGTCTTCAGAGAATCTGATGCAGTAAGTCCGGAACGCAGGAGCATCTGCGGGATCAGCACCACTTCAATACTCCCAAGGAGAGTCAGAAGAATCCTGTTAAGGGAGACAGGAAAAGAAAGCTCAAAAAGCTCTTCGAGAAGTGCAGAAGTTTTCAAGGAGCGGGCTTCCTCCCTGGAAAAAGTATGGTTTCCGAAATAAAAGGAAACTGCCAGGAGAGAAGCAAGGGTTGCTGCGATTTCACCGGCCAGGGAGCCGCCTGCAGCAATAAGTGCAGTTACAGGGCGGTTTTCCCTGAGAAAGATCAGATACAGGACATAAGCTGCACCGATACGGACAGCCTGTTCTGTAAGCTGGGTAGCTGCGGGTACAAAAGCTTTTTTCCGGGCAAAATAATAGCTGCCAATGCAGGAATGAACTGCACAGACAGGAACTGTGAAGCTTATCAGGCGGAGAAGATTCGCAGTTTTTGGAGCTTTCAGTATAGCTGACGCAAAAAAATCAGCTTTCTGAAAAACAAATAATCCGGTTACAGAAGAAAGAAAAACAGCAGTGCAGGTGCCAAGGAGCAGGGAAAAATGTGCCTCTTTTTTCTGGCAAAGAGCAAGCTTGGAAGCGATGAGACGGGAAAGCGCGGACTGGATCCCGGCGTAGGAAAGGGCGCACATAAGTCCCTGTAGCGGCAGCACCAGCTGATACAGTCCCATGCCTGCGGCACCAATCGTGTGAGATAAGAATATTCTATAAAAGAAGCCTGCAAGACGGCTGATAAGCCCGGTACAGGCAAGAATCAGAGTTCCTTTCAGAAATACTTTTTTTGACATGGCGATACCAGAGCTTTTTTTCAGTATATGAGAAAGTTAGTCTTGACAGAACTAAACGTTTCTGATAGAGTAAACATGAAATCCGAGGAAAACACTGGGAATTAAAAAAGAGGTGAGCGGATGAAACTGTCAACAAGAGCTAAATACGGACTCAAGGCCCTTATAGATCTTGGGCTTTACAGTGAAAAAGAAGCGGTCTCGCTTCAGAGTATTGCAGGCCGTCAGAATATATCAGTCAGCTATCTGGAACAGCTGATGGCTCTTTTAAAAAAAGCGGGACTTGTGAAGAGTATCCGCGGTGCTGCCGGAGGCTATTTCCTTGGAAGACCGGCAGAAGAGATTTCAGTGGGAGATATCCTTCGTGTCCTGGAGGGCGGCCTGGAAGCTGCGTCATGTCCGGGAACAGAAGGCGACGGTGGCTGCCAGGGTTCCGATCTCTGCGTAGCTAAATTAGTGTGGAAGAGGATCAACGACAGCATCACAGATGCAGTGGATACACTGATGCTCAGTGAGCTGATCGAAGAAAGCCGGAGAATACACGAAAAATAATTATCCTGAACAGGAGGAAAAGAAAATGGGAAAAATGATATATCTGGACAATGCGGCTACCACAAAGACCGCACCGGAAGTTGTGGAGGCAATGCTGCCGTATTTTACAGAGTTTTATGGAAATGCTTCAACCGTTTATGATTTTGCAGCAAACAGCAAAGCAGCTATCGCAAAAGGAAGACAGCAGATCGCAGATGTGATCGGAGCCAAAAAAGAAGAGATTTATTTTACAGCAGGTGGTTCCGAGTCTGATAACTGGGCACTGAAAGCTACATTTGAGGCATACAAAAATAAAGGGAACCATATCATCACAACAAAAATAGAGCATCATGCCATTCTCCATACCTGTGAGTATCTGGAGAAAGAGCGCGGAGCGAAGATCACATATCTTGATGTTGATGAGAACGGTTTCATCAACCTGGATGAGCTTCAGAAAGCGATCACACCGGAGACCATCCTGATTTCTGTTATGGCAGCCAATAACGAGATCGGTACTCTTGAGCCGCTGAAAGAGATCGGACAGATCGCACGTGAGCATGGAATCCTGTTCCATACAGACGCTGTTCAGGCATTCGGACAGATCCCGATCAATGTAGATGAGTTCAATATTGATATGCTCAGTTCCAGCGGACATAAGATCAACGGACCGAAGGGAATAGGTTTCCTCTATATTCGTAAAGGCGTTAAGATCCGTTCCTTCGTACACGGCGGAGCACAGGAGAGAAAACGTCGTGCAGGTACAGAGAACGTTCCTGGTATCGTAGGCTACGGTCTTGCAGCAGAGCGTGCAAACAAGTCCATGAAGGAGCGTACTGCAAAAGAAATCGAGATCAGAGATCATATGATCAGCAGGATCCTCACAGAGATCCCGTACGTACGTCTCAATGGAGATAAAGTAAAACGTCTTCCAAACAACATAAACGTAAGTATCCAGTTCATCGAGGGTGAGTCTCTTCTTCTGATGCTTGATAACTTTGGAATCTGTGCATCCAGCGGATCTGCATGTACATCCGGCTCTCTTGATCCGTCACATGTTCTGCTGGCTATCGGACTTCCACATGAGATCGCACACGGATCTCTCCGTATGACATTAAGCGAGGAGACAACAATGGAGGATGTTGATTTTGTAGTAGATAAACTGAAAGACATTACTGCAAACTTAAGAAGTATGTCTCCATTATATGAAGATTTTATTAAAAAGCAGAAAAAATAATAAAAACACTTGTCAGGAGGAAAAAATAATGTATAGTGAAAAAGTAATGGATCATTTTCAGCATCCACGTAATGTAGGTGAAATCGAGAACGCAAGCGGCGTGGGTACTGTAGGAAATGCTAAATGCGGTGATATTATGAGAATATTCCTTGATATTGATGACGAAACTCATATTATCAAAGACTGCAAATTTAAAACATTTGGATGCGGCGCAGCAGTTGCGACAAGCAGCATGGCAACAGAGCTTGTAATGGGAAAGACCATTGAAGAAGCAATGGAAGTAACCAACAAGGCTGTTATGGAGGCACTGGACGGACTTCCGCCAGTAAAGATCCACTGCTCCCTTCTTGCTGAGGAAGCAATTCATGCAGCTCTCTGGGACTATGCAGAGAAACATCACATTAAGATCGAGGGTCTTTCCAAACCGAAGTCTGATATCCATGAAGGAGAAGAGGATACAGAAGAAGAGTATTAATTCCCTTATATTTTTAAGATCATAGCCGTGGCATGAGCAAGCTTCGCGCGAATGGAAACCGTAAGCCATTGAAAGGACAGGTAAGTAGACACATGACAGGACTTACGAACGAAGAAGTTCAGGAGAGAATTGCGCAGGGCCAGGTAAATAATAACGAAAACCCCAACACCAGGACTTATAAGCAGATCATTCTGGAGAATACACTTACATTCTTCAATTTTCTGAACCTGGTGCTGCTGGTTCTCGTACTGCTGGTTGGTTCCTACAAGAATTCCATGTTTGTAGGAATCATTTTTATTAATACGGTAATTGGAATTATTCAGGAGATCCGTGCCAAGAAGACCATCGACAAGCTGGCGATCCTGACAGAATCCAAGACTGTAGTTCTGCGTGAAGGAAAAAAATGGAAGATATCCACAGAGAAGCTGGTTGTGGATGATCTGATCTTCCTCAAGGCCGGGGAACAGGTACCGGCAGATGCGAAGATACTGGAAGGAAATCTGGAAGTAAATGAATCCCTGCTTACCGGCGAGGCAGATAACTTGCCGAAGAATCCGGGGGATGAGCTTTTTTCCGGAAGTTTTGTAACTGCAGGTCAGGCCTGCTGCCAGATCATTCATGTAGGAAGCGATAATTATGCTTCCAGGATCACCAGTGAGGCGAAGGAATTCAAGCGTCATAACTCAGAGCTTCGTAATTCACTGAACGCTATTCTTAAGGTGATCAGTATTATTATCGTGCCCCTTGGTGCGATGCTTTTTTATAAACAGTATTATTTTGTGGGAGACAGTATCCGGGATTCTGTAGTCAATATGGTGGCAGCAGTTCTTGGAATGATCCCCGAAGGGCTTGTTCTTCTGACCAGCGTGGCCCTGACTCTTGGTGCCCTGAAACTGGCACAGAAGAAGACGCTTGTGCAGGAGCTTTACTGTATTGAGACTCTGGCACGTGTGGATACACTCTGCCTGGATAAGACAGGAACCATCACAGAGGGAACCATGTGTGTGGATTCAGTGGAGAGCTATCCGCCGGTGTATGAGGAGATTTCTGATGAAGCATCAGGAAATAAGACCGAGTCTGGAGAAAGGAATAACGATGGAACTAAGAGTTCTGAGCTGACTGAGGGTTCGGCTGCTTCTGAAGCTTCAGCAGTTTCAGCCGCGGAAGCGATTGCAAAAGAGGATGGGAGTTCGATTCTCTTACCACAGGAGGAGGCTGAAACCGGTGCAGAGAAAACTAGACAGGAAGATACTGTGAAGATCCGGGAGATCGAGCATATCATGGGAAATCTTCTTTCTGTTCTGAAAGACCAGAATGCTACTGCAGATGCGCTTCGTGCAAGATTTAAGGTGGCTCAGGATATGGAGCTGGATCATGTGATCCCGTTCTCTTCTGACAGGAAGTATAGTGGAGCTGCTTTTAAAGATGCAGGAACGTATCTGATGGGGGCTGCGCAGTTTCTTTTCCCGGAGGGAAATCCTGAACTGATGGAGTACTGTGGCAGTTTTGCAGAAGAAGGACTTCGTGTTCTGGTTGTTGCCCACAGTGAGAATGTAAATGAAGGCACTGAAATCCCGGAAGGACTTGAGCCTGTAGGACTTCTCCTTCTTACAGATGTGATCCGTGCAGAGGCACCGGATACGCTGGCATATTTTGAAAGTCAGGGTGTTGACCTGAAAGTGATTTCAGGTGACGATCCTGTGACAGTTTCAGCTATTGCGAAGCGCGCAGGGCTGAAAAATGCAGAGCAGTATGTAGATGCTACCACCATAACCACTCAGGAAGAGATGGATGAGGCAGTTGCCACATACAGTGTATTTGGCCGTGTAACACCGCAGCAGAAGCAGGCAATGGTGAAATCCCTCCAGGCACAGAAGCATACAGTTGCAATGACCGGTGATGGTGTGAACGATGTTCTGGCTCTCAAAGAAGCGGACTGTAGTATTGCCATGGCAGAGGGAAGTGATGCTGCCAAGAATATTGCAAATGTGGTTCTTCTGGATTCCAATTTTGCGGCAATGCCGGAGATTGTAAACCAAGGACGCCGTGTTGTCAACAATATTCGGACAGCAGCTTCCATGTTCCTGATCAAGACGATCTTTTCTGTATTGCTGTCACTGATTACGATTTTTTTCGGGGATTACTATCCGTTTGAGCCGATCCAGATGTCACTGATCAGTGCCTGTGCAGTTGGTATCCCTACATTTCTTCTGGCTCAGGAGAATAACTATGAGAAGATCGACCACACTTTCCTGCGACATGTGTTTATGAATGCCTTTCCGGCTGCAGTTACCATTACAGGATGTGTATTTACTGTAATGCTGGTATGTCAGAATGTATACCATTCTAATCTGATGCTGAATACAGCCTGTGTCCTTGTTACAGGATGGAACTATATGGCTGCGTTAAAGACAGTATATGCGCCGTTGAACCGCTATCGAAAGGTAATCATTTACAGTATGCAGGTGATCTTTTTCGGGGCTGCGGTTGTTCTGCAGAATCTTCTGACACTGGGCTCACTGGAGTTTGGCATGATCATTTTGGTATTTCTGCTTATGACGTTTTCGCCGATTTTTATCGAAGTGATCACAGACTGGCTCAGGAATATTTACAGCAGGTCACTGGATAAGGGGGAGCAGGGAAAATTTACGATATTTATTGATAAACTTAGAAAATAGAATAATACAAAAAATGAACAAAAGGCACTGCGCAGAAAATGGCAGTGCCTTTTGTTGTGGGAAAAAAGCCAAATCAGTTACTTGGTCCGCATGAGCCAGATAAATCCAAATGCCGGGATTTCTACAGCCTGTGCGTCTCTCTGAACGCCTGTGAGGAGATCGGTGTAAGTACCGTCCTGTTCGTTGATCCAGGCGACTTTGTCCTGGTCGCTGAAGTTGTAGAGGCAGATCAGTTTTTCCTGCTCAGTTTCTCTTACCAGCGCGAGCAGAGCTTTGTCCCAGGTTTCCAGGGTGTGGGACGGGATTTCAGGGGCGAATACGGAGTGACTGTTCCGGATGGCTTCCAGTTGCTCCAGACTGTTGAAAATGCGTCCCTGGATGGTTTCGGCGTCAGCACGGTTCTGGGCCAGGACCCAGTTGAAGTGGCCGTTGTGGAGCCAGCGTGGATCAGCTGCTTTGGACGAATCGGTTTTGTAGGTGTAGTCATTGAGCTGTCCGATCTCGTCTCCGCTTCGAAGTACCGGGATTCCCGGGAGGGAAAGAAGGAGAGCATGAAGGGTTACATCGTAGCGGATTCCGCGGCTGACACCGTCTGCATTGCCTTCGTAGTCAAAACGTTCGATTCCTGCAAGAGATGCAGTTGTACCGCAGAGCTCAGATTCTTCAGTTTCCGTATTTATGTAGATTTCACCCCGGGCAAAGGAATCCGGGAAGGTACCTGAGAGAAATTCATTCAGATAATCTCTGTGAGGGCCTTCTGTGATGAAGCTGTCTTTCAGGAAATCGTAGTCCAGATTCCAGCGTACGGTGTTACGGTTGCGGAGGTAGTTCTGGAATACCGGTGCCTGGGAAAGAGCGGCAGTTTTGTCGATTCCATGGCGAAGAAGAGAAGTATCCTTTGTGGCAACGGTGTGCCAGATATCGGACATCAGCTGTGTGCTGTTTACAATGTGAAGTTCCGGCATATCAGAGGTTCCCCCAAATGCAGCTGCCTCGGCAGGAGTACGGTCGGTTTCTCCGAGAAGAAGAACTCCCGGGCATACGATCTCGCAGACCATACGTGTCATGCGAAGCAGGGAGTGAAGCTTCCAGAGATCTTCGGTGTTCAGCATTGGAAGGACACCGAGGCTGAAAACAGAAGCTCCCACATTTGCAAGCTCCAGGATCTGGAGAAGCATTGCATTAAAGAATGCCGGAGTCTGGAGTACACATGGCGAACCGGACTGCGGATCATCCACAGAAAGGCTTAACGGGATCTCAAGGGCCAGGCGGATGTCTGCTTTCTGGCAGTTAGCTGCAAGGGTGTGCAGATCTTCGGAAGTTCCGATTTCCGGGATAATGCGAAGAGAGCAGTTGGAGGTTGCCTGAAAAAGATCTGTCAGGTACAGAGTGTCTGCCTTGCATTCGCTGACATAGTCCAGTTTATTGGATAGTCCGGAAAGGGTATCTGCGAAATCAGCAGGGTTTACAGCCATTCCTGTGAAAGTGGTTTTGCGGAACCAGTCAGGATTTTGTGCGCAGGCCTGGTCAGCTTCTTTCATGGAAAGAGAACGTTCGCGGTAGATCTCTTTCATTTTTTTTGTAAGGCTTGAGAATGTGCCGGCAACCTCAGGATGATCGCGGAACAGCTCGCAGTAGAGCCATTTCAGATCATTGTAGTAGCGGTTCAGACGCTTCTCGTAGAGAGCATCGTAGGCAGTGTCCTCTTTGGAAGTCTCAACTTTCAGAGGTTCCGTTTTGGAAGTAGTTACTTTTGCCGGCTCAGTTTTGGAAGTCTCGACTTTAATTGGCTCAGTTTTGGAAGTCTCGACTTTAATTGGCTCAGTCTTGAAAGTCTCGACTTTAATTGGCTCAGTTTTGGAAGTCTCGACTTTGAGCGGTTCAGTCTTAGAAGTCTCAACCTTAAGAGGCTCTTTCTTCACAGTCTCAATTTTTTCTGTCTCAACTTTAGCATTTTCAACAGAGTTAACAGCACTGGCACTGGTACCGGCAGCAGCGGTATTCTTTTTCAGCTGCTTTTCTTTCTTTGCCTGCATGGCAGCTTTCTTTTTCTGGAGTCTTTTTGTTGACATATATTAAATATTCCTCCTTAATGAATTAGTATCAGTATAATAAGTAAAATCTACAGCTTATGGAAAACCGGCTGGCGGTTTTTAAACACAGTATAATAGGAAAATCCACATTCACGGAGAACCTCAGCTGCTTTGTTAAAGGCATAACCGATCTTATCCGGAGTATGTGCATCAGCCCCGATCGTAATGATCTCACCGCCAAGCTCGCGGTAACGGCGTATGATATTGACGCAGGGATTCGGCTCTCCAAGCCCGTAGTGATAACCGCCTGTGTTAAGCTCAATCCCCACATTCTTTCGGATCAGCGTACGCAGGATCTCATCCAGGATCTCCTTGTACCGGCCATAAGAATACTGTCGGTTCTGATTCGGACCATAGCGTACTACATAGTCAATATGTCCGTATACATCCATTTCGTCAAAAACAGCGATATTTTCCAGGATGGATTCGAAATATTCCATATAGCAGGCAGATTCCTTACGACCCGCAAAATAAGAAGGATAATAAGGATCATATCCATGCACCACGTGAGAGGAACCAATAACGAAATCAAAAGGAACTTCTTTCAGAAGTCCGGAAAAAGATTCTGCAAGATGAGGCTGAAGCCCAAGCTCGATCCCGAAGTTAACATTGATCTGGTCTTTAAAAGCATCTGCAAGACTCTCAAGCTTCTGTCGGTATGCCGGGATATCCAGCGAAAAATCAAGATCCTCCGGAGTATCAGGATAATCCGGATCAAAATGTTCAGTAAAACAGATTCCCTTAAGCCCCTGTTCTACGGCAGTCTGGATCATCTCTTCCATAGGAGTATCGGAATCTGAGGAAAAAGAGGAGTGCATATGGCAGTCCCATAAAATTTTCTGGTCCATGTTTTACCTCCATATTCAAGTCTTTATATTCTGTGACAATGTTTTTATCTGTCTGTTGCGCAGCCGGATAAGTTACTGGTGGGATTAAGGATATCCGTTTTGGTACTTAACAGGACAGAACTTTCTATCACAGAATTATAGCACATTTTTCGGGAATTTTCTTAATATTTATTTTAATATGGTTTTTTATAAATAGCTCTTGAATTTTTGTTTGGAATTAGGTACAATATGAAACAGGTTGATGTTTCTTTAACAAAGGAACGATTTAAATCACCATTCAATTCATAGGAGGAATTTATCATGGCAGTAAAAGTTGCAATTAATGGTTTTGGACGTATCGGTCGTCTTGCATTCCGTCAGATGTTTGGAGCAGAAGGATTTGAGATCGTAGCAATCAACGATCTTACATCTCCTAAGATGCTTGCTCACTTATTAAAATATGATTCTACACAGGGAAGATATGCTCTTGCTGATAAAGTAACAGCAGGCGAGGATTCCATCACAGTAGACGGAAAAGAGATCAAAATCTATGCTAAGGCTAACGCTGCAGAGCTTCCATGGGGAGAGATCGGTGTAGACGTAGTTCTTGAGTGCACAGGTTTCTACACATCTAAAGACAAAGCTCAGGCTCATATCGATGCAGGTGCTAAACACGTAGTTATTTCCGCTCCGGCTGGAAACGACCTTAAGACAATCGTTTACAACGTAAACCATCAGGGTCTTACAAACGAGGACAAGATCATCTCCGCAGCTTCCTGTACAACAAACTGCCTTGCACCAATGGCTAAGGCTCTTAACGATCTTGCACCGATCAAATCCGGTATCATGTGCACAATCCACGCTTACACAGGCGATCAGATGACACTTGACGGACCGCAGAGAAAAGGCGATCTGAGAAGATCCCGTGCAGCTGCAGTTAACATCGTTCCGAACAGCACAGGTGCTGCTAAAGCTATCGGACTTGTTATCCCAGAGCTTAACGGCAAACTTATCGGTTCTGCACAGCGTGTACCTACCCCAACAGGTTCTACAACAATCCTTACAGCAGTAGTTGAAGGAAACGTTACTAAAGAGCAGATCAACGCAGCTATGAAAGCAGCTTCCAATGAGTCCTTCGGATACAACGAGGATGAGATCGTATCCAGCGATATCGTTGGTATGAGATTTGGTTCCCTCTTCGATGCTACTCAGACAATGGTACTTCCACTTGAGAATGGCACAACAGAGGTTCAGGTAGTTTCCTGGTATGACAACGAGAACTCCTACACAAGCCAGATGGTTCGTACAATCAAGCACTTCGGAAAACTTCTGAACGCTTAATTTTCTGCGAACGGGTGTAGAAGAATAGACTCAGAAAGGGTCCGGTCTGAAGAGGACCGGGCCCTTTTTTTCCAAAAGACCAAACAAAAAAATGTCTGAGGAATGACTGTTAACAGAGCGGACAACAATATCGCTCGCCCTTATTGATCTGCTTTTGCAGAAATAAAAGTTAAGGAGATATAGAGATGCTGAACAAAAAAAGTGTTGACGATATCAATGTAAAAGGACAGAGAGTACTTGTAAGATGTGATTTCAACGTTCCGCTTCAGGACGGAAAGATCACAGATGAGAACCGTCTTGTAGCTGCTCTTCCGACAATCAAGAAACTGATCGCAGACGGTGGAAAGGTTATCCTCTGCTCCCACCTTGGAAAACCGAAGGGAGAGCCGAAACCGGAGCTTTCTCTTGCACCGGTAGCTGTTCGCCTTTCCGAGCTTCTTGGACAGGAAGTAAAATTTGCAGCAGATCCTGAGGTAGTAGGACCGAACGCAAAGGCTGCTGTAGCAGCAATGAAAGACGGCGACGTAGTTCTTCTTGAGAACACACGTTATCGTGCAGAAGAGACAAAGAACGAGGATAAGTTCAGCGAAGAGCTTGCTTCCCTTTGCGACGTATTTGTAAACGATGCATTTGGAACAGCTCACAGAGCTCACTGCTCCAATGTAGGTGTTACCAAATATGTGAAGACAGCAGTTGTAGGATATCTGATGGAGAAAGAGATCGCATTCCTTGGAAACGCTGTAAACAATCCGGAGAGACCATTCGTTGCAATCCTTGGCGGAGCTAAGGTTTCCAGCAAGATTTCCGTTATCAACAACCTTCTTGACAAGGTAGATACACTGATCATCGGTGGTGGAATGTCTTACACATTCTCCAAAGCTATGGGTGGACATATCGGAAGATCCCTCTGCGAGGATGATTACCTTCAGTATGCACTTGACATGATGAAGAAAGCAGAGGAGAAAGGTGTGAAACTTCTTCTTCCTGTAGATAACAGAATCGGTGATGACTTCTCCAACGACTGCAATATCCAGATCGTAAAACGCGGTGAGATTCCGGACGGATGGGAAGGAATGGATATCGGACCTGAGACAGAGAAAATCTTTGCAGACGCTGTTAAAGATGCCAAGACAGTTGTATGGAACGGACCGATGGGATGCTTCGAGATGCCGAACTTCGCACATGGTACAGAGGCAGTTGCAAAAGCTCTTGCTGATACAGACGCAACAACCATCATCGGTGGTGGTGATTCCGCAGCAGCTGTAAATATCCTTGGATATGGCGACAAGATGACACACATCTCCACAGGTGGCGGTGCTTCTCTTGAGTTCCTTGAGGGCAAAGAGCTTCCGGGCGTAGCAGCAGCTAACGATAAAGACTGATAAAAAATAAAGTGTTCCGCGAACACGAAAAGGAGATAAAAACAATGGCAAGAAAGAAAATTATTGCTGGAAACTGGAAAATGAACATGACACCAAGCGAGGCTGTAAAGCTTGTTGAGACTTTAAAACCGCTTGTTGTTAACGATGAAGTTGACGTAGTATTCTGCGTACCGGCTATCGACATCATCCCTGTTGTTGAGGCAGCTAAAGGTTCTAACATCCAGGTTGGTGCTGAGAACATGTACTTCGAGGAGAAAGGTGCTTACACAGGTGAGATCGCTCCGGCTATGCTCGTAGATGCAGGCGTTAAGTACGTTGTACTTGGACACTCCGAGAGAAGAGAGTACTTCGGTGAGACAAACGAGGACGTTAACAAAAAAATGCTCAAAGCTTTCGAGCATGGCATCACACCGATCATGTGCTGTGGTGAGACACTTACTCAGAGAGAGCAGGGCGTAACAATGGACTTCATCCGTCAGCAGGTTAAGGTTGGATTCCAGGGTGTTACAGCTGATCAGGCTAAGACAGCAGTTATCGCTTACGAGCCGATCTGGGCTATCGGAACAGGTAAGACAGCTACAACAGAGCAGGCTCAGGAAGTTTGCGCTGATATCCGTAAATGCATCGCTGAGATCTATGATGATGCTACAGCAGCAGAGATCCGTATCCAGTACGGCGGATCTGTAAACGCTGCAACAGCTCCTGACTTATTCGCTCAGGCTGACATCGATGGCGGTCTTGTAGGTGGCGCTTCCCTGAAACCGGATTTCGGAAAGATCGTAAACTACAAATAAGATCTACTAAGATCAACTCTGAAGAGGGGGCTTTGGCCCCTTCTTTTTTAAACAAAAACTCCCTCTGAAATCAACCGGTGCAGATCATGCCATCATAACGCCGTTAATTTCAGAGAGAGTTTTTATTATTTTCAGGAGAAGTACTTTTTTTCTCGAGCTCATCTGTATTTTCAGTATTTTCACCAGGATCAGGAATGTGTTCCACAATATCTTCAATATTACAGTGAAGGATGGAGCACAGCCTGTCTATTGTAAAAATCTCAATATTCTTATTTTTCCTTAGTCTGTCCAGAAGTGAACGTGTAATCTCATAATGTTCATAGAGATCATACTGGGAAATTCCGCGTTCCTTCATAGTCACCCAAAATCTGTCATATTTTATCATATGTGTATCCTGTCCGATTCGTCCTTGAATTAAACTTATTATGAATGTAAAATTGGAATTACAACAGTGTCCTTATAGAGACACTATGGAGAGGAGAGACAATGAAGAAATTTTTAAGAAGACTTTTTTCTGTGGTAATCACGCTCTATTTTTCAGCTACTATGTTTTACTGTTTTGTGGCCGGAGCACCAACAGGAGGAAATGGAAAGGCAATCTATCTTGTATCAGCAGCAGGTCTGGCTGTTCTGATGCCGGGTTTTGCCTGCGGATGCCTGTATTACATTCGATATCTCAGGAAAAAACTTGATGAACAGGGTAAATGATCCGGATTTATGGTATTATAATAAAGAGTAAGGCTGTAACCATGGGAAACAGATAATAGATTGATCTATGGAGGTTTTTATGGGAAATATTCTGGATTATCTGGATTGGAGAGGCGATATTACTTTTGAGCGGGCACCGTTTAATGAAGTGGACAATCTGATACTGGCATGCTTTTCCTATCTTGAACTGGATGGTATCCGCGGGATACAGGATGGAAATACTCTTTATCTGGAGGAGCTTTCAGAGAACTTTTTTGCAGAAAAAAAGGACGAAAAAATTAAAGCCCAGACCACGTTCCTGAAGAATATACCAGAGCTCTTAAGAAAAATGGCCAGGTCCGACAGATATCGGAAATGCAGGGTGGGTGGTTTTGTCAATGAGATCCTGTCAAGCGAGATACAGCAGTTTGCAGCTGTGACAATAGAACTGCCAGACGGAACTGTCTATATTTCATTCAGAGGCACGGATGATACCATTACCGGATGGAAGGAAGATTTCAATCTCAGCAACGGGATCGTTCCATCCCATAAGCGTGCGCTGGAATATCTGGAAAAAGAAGGCAGGTACATCCAGTCCATGCTGCGTATCGGCGGTCATTCCAAAGGCGGAAATCTGGCCATGTATGCTGCACTGCAGTGTGAGGAAGAGATACAGGAGAAGATCCTGACAGTTTATGATAATGACGGACCCGGATTCCCGGAAGGATTTTTTTATGTAAGAGATACAGAAAAGATCCTGAAAAAAGTAACGAGGATCATACCGGAAGCATCTGTGATCGGTATGCTGCTTACCCACCAGAAAGAACCGGTGATCATAGGCAGTACGCAGAAAGGGATTCTGCAGCACGATGCTTTTACCTGGGAGATCATGGGACCTTCTTTTATAAGAAAAGAAGGTTTGACCAGAAAAGCAGAGACAATGGATCTGAGACTTCATAAATGGATTGATGGCATGAATGAGGAGCAGAGAGCCCATCTGATCACGGAGCTTTTTTCCGTGCTTGAGGCCACCGGGGCGGAGACGATCCAGCAGATCCTGGACGGAGGAGTGAAAAGTCTGGCTGCCATGGCATGGCGTCTGGATAAACTGGAACCGGAATCCAAAGCCATGGTACAGGAGCTGATCACAGGACTTTTTGCAAGCTGGCTGGAGCTTCTTCCGATGCCGGAGCTTGACAAAAAACGTTTTCTGCCATAACATATGAGATAATTCTGATAAAAAAATGGAAAAAAATGAAAGGGGACATCAGAAAATGAGCGAAAAAGTCGTAAATGCGGCCCTCCTTGGCCTGGGAACAGTAGGAACAGGCGTATATAAAGTCATCAGGAACCAGGAGCAGGAAATGACAGCCAAGCTTGGATGTCAGGTAAAGATCACAAAGATCCTGGTGCGCAACCTTGAAAAAGCAGTTAAGAAAGTAGAAGATCCTTCTATTCTTACAACGAACTGGGATGATATCGCTGGAGATCCTTCTATTGATATCGTGATCGAATTGATCGGTGGTATTGAGCCTGCACGCACATACATCCTTTCCGCACTGAAAGCAGGAAAGAATGTAGTAACAGCTAACAAGGATCTGATTGCAGTTCATGGAAAAGAGATCCTGGAGACAGCAGGGGAGGCGCAGAAAGACTTTTTATTCGAGGCAGCAGTTGCCGGCGGAATTCCGATCATCAGTCCGCTGAAGAACAGCCTTGAGGCCAACCATGTGACGGAAGTTATGGGAATCGTAAACGGAACCACAAACTTCATCCTCACAAAGATGTCCCAGGAGGGTATGGAATTTTCTGATGCCCTTGCCCTTGCGACAGAACTTGGATATGCAGAGGCAGATCCTACGGCAGATATCGAAGGTATCGATGCAGGAAGAAAGGTTGCGATTCTTGCTTCCGTTGCTTTTAATTCCAGAGTCACTCTGGATAATGTTCATATAGAAGGAATTACCAGGATCACAGCCAAGGATATCCGTTATGCTAAGGAGATGGGCTGCGAGATCAAGCTGCTGGGCGTTGCGCGCTGTCAGGAGGACGGTGTTGAGGCTTATGTATGCCCGATGCTGATTCCGGCAGAACATCCGCTTGCTTCTGTAAATGATTCCTACAATGCTGTTTTTGTACGCGGTGATGCAGTTGGAGATACCATGTTCTACGGACGTGGAGCAGGTGAGTTTCCTACAGCAAGTGCTGTTGTGGGTGATGTATTTGAGGTAGTCCGCAATATGAAGGCAGACTGCTGCGGACGTGTAGGCTGCACCTGTTATAAGACTCTTCCGGTGAAAGAGATGGCAGACACTCATAACCGTTACTTCCTCCGCCTTCAGGTAGAGGACCGCTGCGGTGTACTTGCCGAGATTCTGGAGTATTTTGCCAAATATCAGGCAAGTGTTGCACAGATCATGCAGAAAGAGAGCAAGAGACCGGATACAGCAGAGGTTGTTGTGATCACCAAGCTGGTAAGCGAGGGAGCTTTCTTCAAGGTTAAGGAAGAGCTGGAGAACAGCCCGTCTGTAAGAAAGATTTCTTCCATGATCCGTGTATATGAGAATTAAAAAATTTCCCACGGAAATCAGCGCAGAAATTTGCAGGTCCGCTTTTCGGAAATTTATATCAGGATAAATTTTTATCAAAGAAAACGTTGCAAAATTCCTGGATTTTGGTACTATATAAAATGGAAAACAAAAGAATTCTGTCAGACACAGAAAGCAGGAACGATCCCGGCGAAATGTGGGCGGCAGATTTTCGATCAAAGATAAGAAGGGGAAAATTATGAGCAAAAAACCAACCGTATTAATGATCCTTGATGGTTATGGACTGAATGACAGACATGACGGAAATGCTGTATACGAGGCTAAGACACCGGTTATGGACGGACTGATGAAAGATTATCCGTTTGTAAAAGGTAATGCAAGCGGACTTGCCGTAGGTCTTCCGGATGGCCAGATGGGTAACTCCGAGGTAGGTCATATGAACATGGGTGCAGGCCGCATCGTATACCAGGAGCTTACAAGAATTACAAAAGAAATCCAGGATGGCGATTTCTTCAAGAACGAAGCACTTCTTGCAGCAATGAAGAATGCAAAAGAAAATGATTCAGCGATCCATTTCATGGGACTTCTTTCTGATGGTGGTGTACACAGCCACAATACACATCTCTATGGACTTCTTGAGATGGCTAAGAGAGAAGGACTTAAGAAGGTTTACGTACACTGCTTCCTGGACGGTCGTGACACACCGCCTGCATCAGGTAAGGAATTCGTAGAGCAGCTGGAAGCTAAGATGAAAGAGATCGGCGTTGGTGAGATCGGAGTGATCTCCGGACGTTACTATGCAATGGATCGTGATAACCGCTGGGATCGTGTAGAGCTTGCATACAAGGCTCTTACACAGGGTGAAGGCGTAAAAGGAACAGACGCTGCAGCTGCAGTTCAGGCTTCCTACGATGATGACAAGACAGATGAGTTTGTTCTTCCGACAGTTATCGAGAAAGATGGCAAACCGGTTGCAACAATTTCTGATAAGGATTCCGTTGTATTCTTTAACTTCCGTCCTGACCGTGCTAGAGAGATCACAAGAGCTTTCTGTGATGATGATTTCAAGGGCTTTGAGAGAGCTAAAAGACTGGATACTACATTCGTTTGCTTTACAGAGTATGATGATACTATCCAGAACAAACAGGTAGCATTCCACAAAGTTCTTCTTCACAATACATTCGGTGAGTACCTTGCAGCTCATGATATGACACAGGCACGTATTGCTGAGACAGAGAAATATGCACACGTAACATTCTTCTTCAATGGCGGTGTTGAGGAGCCGAACAAGGGAGAGGACAGAATCCTTGTGAAATCCCCGAAGGTTCCGACATACGATATGCAGCCGGAGATGAGTGCACCGGAAGTGTGTGAGAAACTTGTAGAGGCGATCAAATCTGAAAAATATGATGTGATCATCATCAACTTTGCAAACCCGGATATGGTTGGCCATACAGGTGTTGAGGCAGCTGCGATCAAGGCTGTTGAGACAGTTGACGAGTGCGTTGGAAAAGCTGTAGAGGCGATCAAAGAGGTTGACGGACAGCTCTTCATCTGCGCTGATCACGGTAACGCAGAGCAGCTTGTAAACTATGAGACAGGTGAGCCATGGACAGCTCATACAACCAATCCGGTTCCGTTTATCCTTGTAAACGCAGATCCGAAATACACACTTCGCGAGAACGGATGCCTTGCAGACATCGTTCCGACTCTGATCCAGCTTATGGGAATGGAGCAGCCGAAGGAAATGACAGGAAAATCTCTTCTTGTTGAGAAATAAATAAGCATTTTGTGTGAAGAGCCTTGCGGGTCAATATAGATTCGCAGGGCTTTTTTGGAGGAATTGTTTATATTTGAATAAATGAAATTTTTTTCAAAACCATCTTGTAAAATAATCCTATTTCAACTATAATCCCTCTGATACATAAATATTGGTAAGTTTTGAGTATTTTAGCAGGGGGAAAAACATTAAATGAAAACAGACATGACACAGGGAAAGCCGATGAAAGTGCTGCTGGGATTTACTATTCCGGTGTTCATAGGTAATGTGTTCCAGCAGTTCTACAACATGGTAGATGCTGTAGTAGTAGGAAAGTTTGTGGGAACAAAAGCACTGGCAGCGGTTGGTTCCACAGGAACGATCATTTTTCTGATCATCGGATTTCTGCTTGGGCTGACAGCAGGTTTTACTGTACTGACAGCACAGAAATACGGTGCGGGAAAGATGGACGAAATGCGTCAGACAGTAGGAAATGCACTGATCCTGACAGCGGTGATCTCCGCTGTGATGACAGCTGTCAGCATGACAGGGATGCATGCACTTTTGAAATTTATGCATACGCCGGATGATATCTTTAAAGACGCGTATGCTTATGTTATGATCATCTGCGGGGGGATTTTTGCCCAGGCCTTATATAATATTCTGGCCAGCATCTTACGTGCGCTTGGAAACAGCAAAGTACCGCTTTATTTTCTGATTCTGTCAGCAATGCTGAATATCGTGCTGGATCTTGGGTTTATCGTTGTGTTTAAGATGGGAGCACCTGGAGCAGCGTGGGCTACCGTAATCTCACAGGGAGTATCCGGAGTCCTCTGTCTTCTGTACATCTGGAAATACGTTCCGGAACTCCACATGAAAAAAGAAGACTGGTATTTCAGAAAAAGCCTTGCAGGAAAACAGATTGGTGTGGGAATCCCAATGGGACTTCAGTATTCTATCACAGCGATCGGAACCATGATGGTACAGTCTGCATTAAATATGCTTGGTTCTTATGCTGTGGCAGCGTTTACAGCAGGAAGTAAGATCGAGCAGATTTTCAGCCAGGCATTCGTGGCACAGGGAACAGCAAGTGCAACCTATAATGCACAGAATATCGGAGCAGGTAAGCTGGAACGGGTGCGTCAGGGATTCCGTGCGTCCCATCTCATTGGCTGTGTGTACAGTGTGGTAGTCGGAATGTTCCTGTTTTTTGCAGGAAAATATTTCGCATATCTGTTTATTTCGGATAATATCGCAGAAGTACTTCCTATGGTTGATACTTATGTGAAATGCGTTGCACTGTTTTTTATCCCGCTTTATTTTGTAAATGTACTGAGAAACGGAATCCAGGGAATGGGATACGGACTGCTTCCGATGATGGCAGGTGTTGCAGAACTTGCAGGAAGAGGAATCACAGCTATGATCGCAGCAGGAAAAAGCAGCTATATCGGAACCTGCCTTGCCAGTCCTGTAGCATGGATTTTTGCTTCAGCCCTTCTCTGGGTGATGTATTTTTATGTTATGAAGGATATGTCCCGGAAATTATACGGTACAAATAAGTTGTAAAAAAACAATGAAATGAGATGCAAATTCCGGAAAGTATGTTATAATGAAAAAGCTGGTAACAAAACCAGAAAATATCAATGGAGAAGTGTCCGATTTTTGGGACACATAAACATAGAGGTGGAATATAAATATGAATAACGAGGAGAGGAAGGATATCGAAGACAAGATCAACGATGCCATGGCACAGATCGTCAGTGATACAGCAGGGGAGCTCCGGACTGAGAACGACAGAAGCAGCGGACAGAGATCAGCAAGGCCATCGAAGTCAGCCAGACCGCGTAAGATATCATACGTGCCCATCGATGAATCTGAATTTGACCCCATCGTTCTCCCGGAAAAGAAGAAGCATAAAGGACTTAAGGTAACGGGACTGATCGCTGCCATGGTTCTTGTAGCGGCCGGCTGTGCTTATGCCGGGGTGTCTTATTATTACACCAATCACTTTTTTGAAGGGACAACAATCAACGGAATCGACAGTTCGAATAAAACAGCTTACGAGGTTGAGCAGGAAATCGCCGCTAAGATGGCAGGCTATTCCATTGAGATAAAAGCGAGAGATCAGGATGCGCAGGCCATTGACGGATCCGATATTGATTACAAGTATGTATCAAGCGGTGAGATCCTGAAGCTTTTAAAAACCCAGAAACCATACACATGGGTGAAAGGCTTTTTCGAAAAAACAACTTATACAGCCCAGGAACAGACATCGTATGATAAGACGAAGCTGGAAACACAGGTGAAGGCACTGAACTGTGCACAGAAAGAGAACCAGGTAGCACCGGAGAACGCTTATGTAAGCTTCAATGATTCGGAGTTTACCATTGTTCCGGAGACAGAGGGAAGCGAACTTAAGGTAAAGGAAGCCTACCAGATGATCAGCGAGGCCATCAGCAATGATGAAAATGAGGTAGATCTTGCAAGTAATCCGGATGCCTATGTTACAGCGGATATCACCAGTAACAGTGCAGATCTTCAGGCTACTGTGGACGCTTATAACAATTTTGCGAAAGCAAGTATTACCTATATATTTGGTGATGAGACAGTAACGCTGGACGGAACCACCATCAAGGACTGGCTGCAGTTTGATGAAAAGGGTCAGCTGATTCAGGATGATGCGTCGTTTAAACAGCATATTGTGGATTATGTCGCTCAGCTTGCGGCAAGCCATGATACAGTTGGAACTGAGAGACAGTTCCAGACAACAAGCGGAAGAACCGTATCGGTATCCGGTTCTGCATATGGCTGGAAGATCGACCAGGATGGTGAGGTTGCACAGCTTACCCAGGAGATCCAGTCCGGTACCCAGACAACGAGAGAGCCTGTATATTCCATGCGCGCCAATGCTTACGGAGTCAACGATTTCGGTAACACTTATATAGAAGTGGATCTTACAGAACAGTATATGTGGTATTATCAGGACGGAAATGTGATCTTTGAGTCCGACATTGTATCCGGACTTGCAAGTGATCCTGAGAGAAAAACTCCTCCTGGAATCTTCACGCTGTACTATAAGAAGAGTCCGGATGTGCTCCGCGGTACCAAGAAAGCAGACGGAACTTATTCCTATGAGCAGCCGGTAACATACTGGATGCCGTTCAATGGAGGAATCGGATTCCATGATGCAGACTGGCAGCCGTATTTTGGCGGAGACAGATATCTTACAGGCGGTTCACACGGATGTATCAACATGCCTCCGGACAAGGCCGGAGAGCTTTACAACATCATCCAGTATGATGTTCCGATCATCTGTTTCTATTAATAATAAGAACAAATCAGACAGGAGCCAGCCGGTAATCCGGTGAGGGCTCCTGTTATTTATCAGGAGGAAAAAGAATTATGATGGATGAGACATTCAGCTATATACTTGCCATAGCTGCGGCAGTGATCGGCATTATGCTGCTCACAGGACACGGAGCCATGTTCATGAAAGGCGGCAACACCCAGGCCAGAGCCAGGAAATACGATGAGAAAAAAATGGAAAAAGTTTCCGGAATCTGTATGCTTCTTATTGGAATTGCAACAGGAATCGATGCTTTTACAACATCTGTCACAGCAAAGATCGTTTATGTTGTGGTACTGTTTGTGATACTGGCAGTATTTCTGTTTCTGCTTAAAACGAAATGCCGAAGATAATATCTGAGATATAAAAAACGCTCTGTTTATATTCCCATACTGTTATATGATTATTATATAACACAGGAAATATAGAGAGCGTTTTTTTGATACGATGTTTACTGCAATCTGGTGCGGCTGGTATGCCGGAACGTCAGTGTAAATACAATGCCCTTCACAATAGAAGTGAGGGAAAGTGCCCACCAGATACCGTCAAGTCCCATTCCTGCGAAACTGAGGATCATAGCCAGCGGAATCCTTGCCCCTGTAAGTACGATACTGATAATACTGCAAAGCTTGGTCATTCCAAGACCTGAGAGGGCACCGATGGTCATCAGCTCAATGGCCATAAACGCTTCACTGAAACCGATGATGATCAAATAATTCACTGCAATTGACAGGGACTCCTTATCATGGAAAAACAGTCCTGCGATGGGCTTCGGAAGGAATACAAACACAGCTGTTATGATCAGTCCCCATATAGCGAGAATACCAAAGGAGATCCGGTATCCATGCCGGATACGGTCATGTTTTTTTGCACCGTAGTTCTGAGCTGTAAAAGCATTCAGGGCAGAAGCAAAACCGTCCGCAGTATTCCAGGAAACAGATTCAATCTGGCCACCAACACGCTGAGTGGCAATGGCAGCAGCACCAAAACCAGAAACCATTCGTGTAAGCACCATGGAGATCATGCAGTAGATCATACTCTGTACAGCAGTTGGAAAACCGATCCGGAAGATATTTTTATAAAATTTTCTGGAATAACGTGAAAAAAGATGCACTTCACGGAGAATATTCGGTTCCATCCTGGAAGTAAGGATCCGGAATACCAGAACTGCGAAAACAAGGATCTGTGCAGTTACAGTGGCAACAGCAGCACCGGTTGTTTCCATCCTTGGAAAAGGTCCTACGCCAAGGATCAGAAGCGGGTCAAGGATCATATTTCCCACAAGACCAAGAAGATTGGCCATAAGAGGAGAGCTGGAATCACCCTGGGCTGTAAAAAGTCCGGTCAGTGTCAGATTCAGGAAGGAAAAAATGATCAGCCCGCAGGTAAGCTTCATGTAGGAGCCGGCTGCCGTATAAGTTTCAGCATCTGTCAGATTAAAAAATCCGATCAGCGGATCAAGAAACACAAGACAGACAGCTGCAAAAAGAAGCCCGAAGAAAACAGTGATCTGCAGAGCACTGGCTGCATAGGAACGGGCCTCATCGTAATCTTTCCGGCCGCAGGCCTGTGCGGTGTTTACCTGTCCGCCCATTCGTGGAAGTGCTACAAGTCCCTGGGAAAGCCAGACATACATGCCGCCCACACCAACACCAGCAACAGCTTTGGAACCCAGAAGGCCAATCCAGGCCATGTCTGTGATGTTATAGGCTGTTCCCAGAAGAGAGGAAGCCATGATGGGCAGGGCCAGCTCAGCAAGGGTCTTGAGGATCGGGCCGGAAGTAAGGTCAATAGATTTCGTTTTTTTCATGATTATCTGCAAAGCTCCACAAGATCTGCCGGGGAAGAGATACGGTAGTCAGGAGCTTCCACTTCTCCGAAACCATATTCTGCGAAGATAAAAGGAATATCCGCCTTGCGGCAGGCATTGAAATCTCCAAGTGTATCACCCACATATACAGGATCTTTTAAGTCAAAGTCATCACGGATCTTCATGATGTTTTCGGCCTTGGCCATGCCTGTATCACCAGGGCAGAGATGACCCTTGAAGTAGTGGCCGAAGCCGGTTGCCTGCAGAAATACTTCGATATATCCTGCCTGACAGTTGCTGACAATAAAAAGCGGAAAACGTGCAGAAAGATTTTTCAGTGTTTCTTCAAGCTGCGGATACAAAGGCGCGCATTTTCGAAGCAGAGCCTCGTGCTCAGCCTGGCAGCAGCCGTCAATGATACGAAGCTGCTCAGATTCCGGCAATTTCGGGAAAAGTGCTTTCGCAATGTCCGGAAGCAGCTGTCCGAAAAGTCCCATCAGACGTCTGGAACTTACGTCTGTATCCATGTGTTCCGTATTTGTAAGATAGTCATTCCAGGCCTCCGCCACGATCTCCGTGGAATCCCAGAGTGTGCCGTCAACGTCAAAAATGATGCTGTCCATTAAAGTAACCTCCCAATAAAAGTATAAATATTCTATATTGTATCAAAGGCAATACAAAATAATTTTATAAGAGAAAAGATGAAAAAGCAACTGTCTTTTTAAGGATTTTGTGTTATAGTAGAAAATGCGAGGTAAATAATATGAAATACAGAAATACGGTCAGAGGTATTTTTAAAGATCGTCCTAACCGTTTTATCGCCCATGTTAAGGTAGGTGATAAACTTGAGACAGTCCATGTAAAGAACACCGGCAGGTGCAGAGAACTTCTTGTTCCGGATGCAGAAGTCATCCTGGAGAAAAGTGATAATCCTGCCAGAAAGACGAAATATGATCTGATCTGTGTAAATAAAGCCGGCCGCTGGATCAATATGGATTCCCAGGCCCCCAATAAGGCAGCAGAAGAATGGACAGCAGCCGGAAATCTTTTTCCGGAAGAAATTACTGTACAGAGAGAGAAGACTTACGGGAATTCCAGGTTCGATCTTTACGTGGAATCGCCGGAACGGAAGGCATTTATTGAGGTAAAGGGAGTTACCCTGGAAGAAAAAAATATTGTCCGCTTTCCAGACGCACCGACAGCCCGCGGGGTCAGGCATCTGGAAGAACTGATCCATGCAGTGAAAGATGGATATGAAGCCTATCTTCTCCTGGTGATCCAGATGAAGGATGTGAGATATTTTGAACCAAATTGGGAAACACATCCGGAATTCGGTGAAACTCTGAGGAAAGCAGCAGATGCAGGTGTTCACATTCTGGCTTATGACTGTACCATCACAGAAGATTCCATGGAAATCTGCAGCCCTGTACCGGTGAAACTGGAAGAAGCGGGTTATTGAGAACGGAATGAACAGTAACAGAAGCGGGAATGGAGGGTAACACACATGTGTGAAAATATTGCGCAGCTTCTTCTGGAATGGTACGATAAAAATAAAAGAACCCTTCCATGGCGTGATAAGAACAATGCCTATTATACCTGGGTATCGGAAATCATGCTCCAGCAGACAAGAGTAGAAGCTGTGAAACCATATTTCCAGCGTTTTATCCGGGAACTGCCGGATGTGGCAAGTCTTGCAGCAGCACCGGAGGAGCGCATTGTCAAACTCTGGGAAGGGCTTGGCTATTACAGCAGGGTCCGCAATATGCAGAAAGCGGCTATCCGGGTAATGGAAGAATACAATGGAAAGATACCTGAAGATTTTGAGACGCTGCTTTCGTTAAAAGGAATAGGAAGATACACAGCAGGAGCTATTACTTCCATTGCATACGGACACAAAGTTCCGGCAGTGGACGGCAATGTTCTCCGTGTATATTCAAGACTTACAGAGAGCAGGGAAGATATCATGAAGCAGTCTGTCCGGAAATCTGTGGAAGAACAGCTGAAAGAGATCATGCCAGAGGACAGGCCGGGAGATTTCAACCAGGCTATGATGGAGATCGGTGCAGTAGTCTGTGTGCCGAACGGAAAAGCAAAATGTGAAGAATGCCCGCTTGGCAGATTCTGTCTGGCAAGGAAACATGGAACAGTGGAGGAACTTCCCGTAAAAGCACCTAAGAAAGCCAGAAAAATAGAGAACAGAACAGTGCTTGTAATACAGGATGGCGCAGCCACCGCGATCCGCAGACGACCGCCGGAGGGGCTTCTGGCAGGACTTTACGAAATTCCGAATGTAGAAGGCCACCTGACACAGAAGGAAGCTCTCACACAGGTAAAAAATATTGGTCTGGAGCCTCTCCGTATTGAACAATTGCCGGATGCCAGGCATGTTTTTTCCCATATTGAATGGAGAATGTGTGCTTACCGTATTGCAGTGGCATCTCTGGAAGAGGCCGGACATCAGGAGTTTCTTTTTGTAGATAAAAAAGAATCCGACAGAAAATATGCAATTCCATCTGCGTTTAGCGCATACACGAAATACATGAAGGAGGAACACTCATGAAACTTTTGAGCGTAGCAATTCCATGCTATAATTCAGAGGCTTATATGTCAAAATGTATCAATTCCCTGCTGATCGGAGGAGAGGAAGTGGAGATCATCATCGTAGATGACGGCTCCAGCGACCGTACCGCTGAGATCGCAGACGATTATGCAGCAAAATATCCGACCATTGTCAAGGCAATCCATCAGGAGAACGGAGGACACGGACAGGCGGTAAATACCGGAATCCGTAATGCCACAGGTCTCTATTTCAAGGTTGTTGACAGTGATGACTGGGTAAATCAGGATGCATATTATGAGATCCTTAAGACTCTTTATGAGCTGACACGCGGAGCGGAAACAGTAGATCTTCTGATCAGCAATTTTGTCTATGAGAAACAGGGAGCGACCCGCAAGAAAGTCATGCAGTACAGACACTGTTTCCCGACGAATCAGATTTTTGGATGGGACGAAGTGCGCCATATGAAAAAAGGTCAGTACCTTCTGATGCACTCCATGATCTACAGAACGAAACTTCTCCACGATTGTGGAATGGAGCTTCCGAAGCATACATTCTATGTAGATAACCTGTTTGCTTTTGAACCGCTTCCGTATGTGAAGAATCTCTATTATCTGGATGTGAACTTCTACAGATATTTTATCGGAAGAGATGATCAGTCTGTCAATGAGAAGGTCATGATCAAGAGGATCGATCAGCAGATACGTGTAAACAAGCTGATGGTAGATGCATATCTGAAAGCCAGTGTGAGCAACCGCAGGCTTCGCATGTACATGTTCAGTTATCTGGATATTATTACAACAGTTTCTTCTATTATGCTGGTAAGAGCCGGCACAGAGGAATGTCTGGAAAAGAGACAGGAACTTCAGGATTACATTAAAGACCAGAATATGGGACTTTACAGGAAACTGAGAAGAAGTCTTTTCGGAAGAGTATCCAACCTTCCGGGAAGAGGTGGAAGGAAGATGTTCGTGGCAGCATATAAGATCTGCCAGAAGTTCTATGGATTTAACTAGGAATAAAAAAAAGCAGCCCCGGAATTTCAGGGCTGCTTTTTTATAAATTCTGTTCCAGGTTCTGTTTCCGGTTCTTCTTATGAATATGGCTCAGAGCACGCTGCTCATCATATTCTTCCACTCTCTGCGGATAGAAGAGAAGGTGTCCGAACAGTGCCAGTGTTGTTCCAAGACATACGTCAATTACAGAATGCTGTTTGATGAACATGGTAGAAAGAACAATGAGAGTGGACAGGATCAGAGATCCTATCTGGATCCACTTCTTATTCTTTAATGCCTGGCAGTGGCGGATGGCGAAATAAACTGCAAGTGAGTTGAATACATGAATACTTGGCAGGATATTGGTCGGTGTATCTGTTTTATAGATACCTGCCACCAGCTGGGTGAAAATATTATTCCGCGGGAATACAGCCGGACGGAGCTGCTGGATATTCGGGTAAATATAAGAAACTACCAGAAAAACTGTCATGCCCATCATCAGGTTGAAGATCAGCTGGAAATATTCTCTTTTATTTTTATTTAAAAACAGAAAATAGGCAACTGTAAGTATCACGTACGGAAACCACAGAAGGTACGGTATAATAAAGATCTCACAGAACGGGATCATATCGTCAAAAACAGTATGTACAATGTGGTAGGAATGTACAGGCCGCTGTTCCAGATAATTAAACAGGATAAGATATACGATAAAATAACTGAGGATCACAAAACCGTGCCTGTATTTTTTTATCTTACTCAACATAACGCTTCCTTTCTTGAAGTATGGCCGGGTGCAGCTCATTAGTCGGATTGTTTACGCTTCGGTTTGTTAAGTATCCACCTGCTACTATAACACAGGCATTATGATTTTTAAAGGTTTCTTTTCGATTGACACAGAAAATTCACGCTGGATTCCGCCGGATTCTCCGTCCTTATGCACGGGAAGAGGATAGTCACTTGTAATATGTACGTCCCTGCACTTTAAAATATGTACGCCTTTGATCTTCGTATGTCCGCCCCAGAGTGCACTGGGCAGACAGAAAAGCATCTTTAATCTGGAAATGCCTGAAAGAACGATCACATCCAGAAGTCCGTCATCCGGTCTGGCATCAGGACAGAATTTAAAACCGCCTCCTTCATATTTCTGGTTCATTGCAGTCGCAAACCATGTTTTCGGGAATATCTGTTCGCCCTCCGTATCTGTTTGTACTGTGACCGTAAAAGGAGTAAGGAACAGAAACTGCTTCAGTGCCACCATGAGATAGGTAAGCTTCCCAAGATGAAGACGGTTGAGAAATTTTTTGCCAGGGGTGATAAGTACTTCCTGGCATATTGCTGCATCATAACCCATTCCTGCACTGATGCCGAAACGGTAGGCATGCGACCCAAGCTGGATCTTCGGAACATCCATGGAAACAATACGTCTTTTATTTAATATGATGCGAAGCGCTTCTTCAGGGTTCCTGGGAAGCCCCATGCTCCGGCAGAAATCATTGCCTGAACCAGTGGGGATGAAGCCGAAGATCACATTGTCCAGATCTTCAATTCCTGTCAGAACCTCGTAAATAGTTCCATCACCGCCAACAGTGACCAGTGTCGCCGGCTCATCCGGAGTTCCTGACGCGCTGATCTTACGCGCAAATTCTGTGGCGTGTCCCACATACTCTGTGAGATAATACTGATATGAAATCCCCTGACTCTCCATGATGCTGCGAAGATGGTTCCAGATCTCACGTCCCTGGCCCGATCTTGAATTGGGATTCACAATAAAAGAATACATATGAAAACCTCCAAACTGCTGTCAGCTTTATCATAACATTGAAGACAGCGTTTTACAAATTAAAAATTCTTAAAGAATTCTATATTTTACATAAATTTAACGATTTTCCACGTATGGATTTTACCAAGAAAAATTATACTGGGAAACAGTGAAAGAAAAAAGATTCGGAGGAAAATTATGATATATCTGGTAGAGGATGACGAGAGCATCCGTGAACTTGTTGTATACACGTTAAACAGTCAGGGGCTTGAGGCTCAGGGATTTGAGCGGCCTTCCCTTTTTTGGAAGGCACTGGAGAAAGAACTGCCGTCGCTGGTACTTCTGGACATCATGCTTCCAGAAGAGGACGGCCTGTCCATTCTGAAAAAGATCCGTATCCGTCCTGATGTGCGCAAACTTCCGGTGATCATGCTCACTGCAAAAGGCAGTGAATTTGATACAGTTGTGGGGCTGGACAGCGGAGCAGACGATTATATTCCGAAGCCTTTCCGTATGATGGAGCTGATCTCCAGAGTTCGGGCACTGCTTAGAAGATCCGAGGATAACGGAGCTGAAGAGTACCGCATGGACAACCTTTACGTATGTCCGGGAAAACATGAGGTAACAGTTGACAAAGAACCTGTGAACCTTACGCTGAAAGAATATGAGATGCTTTGTCTTCTTCTTAAAAACAGCGGCACAGTACTTTCCAGAACACAGCTTCTCAATCAGATCTGGGGATATGAGTTTGACGGAGAGAGCAGGACTGTGGATGTACATATCCGTACGCTCCGCCAGAAGCTTGGCACAGCCGGAGATATGGTGGAAACCGTCCGTGGAGTAGGATATAAGATCAGTGGAAAATCTGCATAACAGGAAATAAAAGAAGAGCATTTCGACGGAAAAAAGGCCATGGCACTTTTCTGGACGAAGTGCTTTTTTCATGCTATAATAGGTGAACCCTGAAGCATATCTGAAAAATGCTTTAAAGAGCAAGAGGTGAAATATAAATATGAAATCATTAGTTATCGCGGAGAAGCCGTCCGTTGCCAGAGATATCGCCAGAGTTCTCCACTGTAATCAGAAAGGGAACGGAACCCTTGAGGGAAAGGATTATGTAGTGACCTGGGCACTGGGCCATCTGGTAACACTGGCTGATCCGGAGGAATACGATAAAAAATATACGAAATGGGAGCTTACAACCCTTCCCATGATGCCTGAGAAGATGAAGCTGGTGGTGATCCGCCAGACATCCAGGCAGTATAATGCAGTGAAGACACAGCTTTACAGGAAGGATATCGGAGAGATCATCATTGCCACAGATGCAGGCCGTGAGGGAGAACTGGTTGCCAGATGGATCCTTGCCAAGGCAGACTGCCATAAACCTATCAAACGTCTGTGGATCTCATCTGTAACGGACAAGGCAATCAGAGATGGATTCGCACACCTTAAGAATGGTCATGATTATGATAATCTCTACCGTGCTGCACAGGCAAGGGCAGAGGCAGACTGGCTGGTTGGAATGAATGGAACAAGAGCACTGACCTGCAAATATAATGCACAGCTTTCCTGTGGACGGGTGCAGACACCGACACTTGCCATGATCGCAAGGCGTGAGCAGGAGATACGGGAATTCAGGCCGGAAGATTATTACGGGATTATCTTACAGGCAGGGAATGTGTGCTGGACATGGAGAGACAAAAAGAGCGGAAGCCTCCGGACCTTTAAGAAAGAACGTGCACAGGAGATTCAGGCGAAAGCAGGAAAAAGCAGCCTCACAGTAACCAAAGTATCCAGAAAACCGAAGAAAACGTTTTCGCCGGGCCTTTATGATCTGACAACACTTCAGAGAGAAGCCAATCAGAAATATGGATTTTCCGCAAAGGAAACCTTAAATATCATGCAGAGACTGTATGAGAACCATAAGGTACTTACCTATCCGCGAACTGATTCCAGATATATAGGAAAAGATGTGGTTCCTACTATTAAGGAGCGTCTCCAGGCATGCGGAACAGGTCCTTACCGGAAACTTGCGGGAGCACTTGCCAATAAGCCGATTCAGGCCAATGCAGGTTTTGTAGATGATAAGAAGGTCAGCGACCATCATGCGATCATTCCTACAGAACAGTTTGTACAGCTGGACCATATGACCAATGAAGAACGAAAGATCTATGATATGGTCGTACGGAGGTTTTTAAGCGTGCTGTACCCGCCGGCTGTATTCGAGCAGGTAAGCATGGAAGGAACAGCAGCAGGAGAGACTTTTGCAGCAAGCGGACGTATTGTGAAAAGTGCAGGATGGAGAGAAGTATACGAAGGCGGCTGGCAGGACGATGAGGAGGATGATTCCCGGGAAAAGCTGAAGGATCAGAAGCTTCCGGAGCTGAAAGAAGGAGAAAACCTTACAGTAGAATCAGCTTCACTTACTAACGGAAAAACGAAACCGCCGGCAAGATTTACGGAAGCAACTCTTCTTGGTGCTATGGAGAACCCGGTTCATTTTATGGAGAGCCACGACAAAAAGGCTGCCAGAACATTGGGGGAGACAGGTGGACTTGGAACTGTTGCAACAAGAGCTGATATCATTGAGAAGCTTTTTAACAGTTTTATGATGGAAAAAAGAGGAAATGATATATATATCACGTCCAAAGCGAAACAGCTTCTGGAACTTGTGCCTGAAGATCTGAAAAAACCTGAGCTTACAGCTGACTGGGAGATGAAGCTTTCCGATATTGCCAGCGGAAAACTCCGTCAGGATAAATTCCTCACAGGAATCCGTGAGTATGCCTGCGAGATCGTAGATGAGATCAAGAGCGGACAGGGAACTTTCCATCATGATAATATGACAAACAAGAAATGCCCGAACTGCGGCAAACATCTTCTTGCAGTTAACGGAAAAAATTCCAGTATGCTGGTGTGTGAGGACAGAGAGTGCGGATACAGGGAGACTGTTTCCAGGACAACCAATGCGCGCTGCCCGAAATGCCACAAGCGTATGGAGATGCTTCTGAAGGGAAAAGAAGAGACCTTTGTGTGTCGGTGCGGATATAAGGAGAAACTTTCCTCTTTCCAGGCAAGAAGAGCCAGGGAAGGTGCAGGTGTTAATAAAAAGGATGTGCAGCGCTATCTTAAGAAGCAGCAGAAAGAGGCTAATGAGCCGGTGAATAACGCATTTGCACAGGCATTGTCCGGGATTAAACTGGATTAGATAACAGATAGAACATGTTCACGAAACAGCAGTCGAAGCCTGAAAAGCACCGGCAATTCCGGAATAGTGCGATCAGGTGCATGCAGGACAGCAGAAAGAGAGGATTCGGATATGGGATTACAGGATGACAGAATGTCAGGAAACATTCAGGATATAGCAAGATTGATCACAAGACTTCTTCTTCAGGGAGATATGCCGCAGTATACACTTCCGGCAGCAGAAGCAGATTATACGGAAGCAGATCAGCTTTTTTCAAAAATCATAGGACTGGCAGATGAGGGAGATATCAACGGGGCAGAGAACGAGCTTCTTATGAACATGGAGGATGATGATCCGGAATATCTGGAACTTGCCCTTACATTTTATCTTTATCTCAATGATATGGACGGTGATTATCTGGATGACCATGATTATTCCAGAGAAGAGATCCTGGATGGTTTGAAGAGTCTTGCTGAAGACTGGGGAGTAACGGGCCTGGAGACCCTGGTGTAATGCGGCGGGAAGTTACGCTGGAGGAGATTTCCGACGGCCGTTTATACGAAGCAAATGACATGGTAAAAGCAGACTGCCAGGACTGCAAAGGATGTTTTGACTGCTGTACGGGAATGGGGGATTCTGTTGTGCTGGATCCTCTGGATGTATGGCGTTTAAGCCAGGGGCTTCATTTAAGTCCGGATCAGCTTCTTGCGGGAAAAATTGAGCTTGGCGTTACAGACGGGAATATTTTGCCACATCTTAAGATGGCAGGGGCAGAGGAACGATGCGTATTTCTGGATGGCAACGGAAGATGCTCCATTCACAGCTTCCGTCCGGGTTTTTGCCGTTTGTTCCCGCTGGGAAGATACTATGAGGACGGTGGCTTTAAATACATCCTTCAGATCCACGAGTGCAAAAAGACCAGCCGCAGTAAGATCAAGGTCCGGAAATGGGTAGATACTCCGGATTTTCGAAACTACGAAAAATTTGTCTGCGATTGGCATTATTTTCTTCTGGATGTCCAGGAAGTTCTCTATGAGAGCGAGGACAGTGATCTGATCCGAAATCTGAACATGTATGTGGTGAACCAGTTTTACCGGAAGCCTTATGATGAGAAGCGGGATTTTTATGAGCAGTTTTATGAGCGGCTTGCAGCAGGTAAACAACTGCTCAGTCTGGGAGTATAATGCGTAGTTTGCTTTAATGCGGATATCTGCATATTATCCTGAAGATGTATGCAGAGTTTTTTATGCAGAGGAAAGAAAGGATTTTTTGACATATGAACTTAAATCAGCTCACATATTTTGTGACTCTTGCCCAGATCGAAAATTATACCAGAGCAGCCAAGAGGCTGGATATTACGCAGCCAAGTCTGAGCCATGCGATTTCCAATCTTGAAAAGGAGCTTAAGGTTCCCCTTTTTGAGCGTCACGGAAGAAATGTCACCATGACCAAATACGGGGAAATGTTTCTGAAATATGTGCAGGACTCCTTACATATCCTGAATCTTGGGGTGGAGAGGATACAGGAAGCGGCAAGGATTCCGGGAGGAAGTATTTCCATCGGGTACATCCATACCCAGGGACGCCGGTTTATCCCGGAGCTTGTCCGCGGATTTTTAAATGAACAGAAAGGAAAAAAGGTCGATTTCCATTTCCAGAATGCAGCTACAGGAACGCTGATCCGGGGGCTGAAGGAAGAAAAGTTTGATGTGATTTTCTGTTCCCGTGCTGAAGGAGAAAAAGAAATCAGCTTTGTGCCGGTAGCGGAAGAAAAGTTGGTGGCTGTAGTGCCGGAGAACCATGCCCTGGCAGGCAAAAATACAGTGACAATAGAAGAACTGGGACAATATCCACAGGTGACTTTTACTCCTACCAGCGGATTGTATTTTGTGGTACGGGAGCTTTTTGAAAAAGAGGGGATCGTACCGGAAACCGCTTTTGAAGTGGAAGAGGATGGTGCACTTGCAGGAATGGTGGCAGAAGGTTTTGGTGTGGGAATTGTGCCGGATGTGCCGGTGATCCATACCTTGCCTGTGAAGATCCTGAATATTGAGAATCTTCATTATCGCCGTTACATATATATGGGAATGCTGAAAAACAGGTATCAGGGCTCTCTTGTGGAGCAGTTCAGGGATTATATCTTCAGGCATTACCGGATCTATGAAGTGATACAGTAGAATCTCTGTGAAAAAATTCTCATGAAAAATCTCTGCTTCTGTAATGAGGCGGAGATTTTTTTGAACACAGATCCAGGAGTGATTACTAAAAACCATAAAAATAATCTATAGATCACATGTATAAATTCGATGAAAGTTTAGGTTGAGATAAAAATGGCCAGTTGGTATAATAAGAACAGACACTTAGTTTAAAGTGATAAAGCGATGACGGAAATCCGTGATAAAATGAACGAAGTAAAGGAGATATTATGAACCAGTTAGAAGTATTAAGAGAGAGCCTTGGACAGTGCGATGAGATCATCCTGGATGCACTGCTTATGAGAAACAGAATCGTTGAGGACATCATGGTATACAAGGAAGCTCATGATCTTCCTGTACTGCAGCCGGAGCAGGAGGCGAAGCAGAAGGGATGGCTGGAAGCCAGAATGGAAGGTAGACGCCATAAGAAAGAAGTAAACGATGTTTTTGCAAGCATCACACAGAACAGTAAGAGAATCCAGTCCAGAAATCTCTTTAATTACAACATTTTCCTTATCGGATTCATGGGCGCAGGTAAATCTACAATTTCTGACTACCTGAAGAATGCACTGGCTATGGATGTAGTTGAGATGGATCAGTGTATCGTGGAGAGACAGGGAATGAGCATTTCCGATATCTTTGAGACTTACGGAGAAGAGTATTTCCGTGAGCTTGAGACCAACCTTCTTATTGAGATGCAGTCCAGATCTAATGTTGTAGTATCCTGTGGCGGTGGTGTCCCGATGCGGGAGCGCAATGTTGCTGAGATGAAAAAAAATGGCCGTGTCGTACTCCTTACTGCAAAGCCGGAAACTATTCTGGAACGTGTAAAGGATAATCATGACCGTCCGTTACTTGAGAACAACAAAAATGTTTCATTTATCGCTGACCTGTTGGAGAAGCGTCGTGCGAAATACGAGGCAGCAGCAGACATCGTGATCCAGACAGACGGAAAGAGTGAACTTGAGATCTGTGAGGAGCTGATTCACAGACTTCGTGAGACAGATGCGAATAAATAATCGCTGATCATAAAGCAGAATATTTTTTACATATAAAAAAGGACAGGTGTCCGATAAACCGTACAGAGATAAGGCGGGAATCGGGCAGCTGTTCTTTTATTATCGGATACAAATCGTAAATATCCATTTGATAATGAAGCTTTCGGACAGCAGATGACTGATCTGCCGTCCGCTTAATTGGTCTTATAAAAGATTTCTTTTGAGGTAGTCTCGATCACAAACTTCTTAAACGATTCCACAACCGGCGGATGATAAACATCTTTCAGCATGGCCATATAAAAATTTCTCTGCCAGCTTGGTGAAACAAGAGGCAGGATCTTAAGATCCAGAGAATGAAGGATAGGGATATCCGGGGCAATGCAGATGCCGAAGTCATTGGCAACAAACCCTGCGGCAACCTGATCCTCATCAATCTCAAAAGCAACATCCGGGTACTGGCCGATGCTCTTAAACAGCTGGTCAATGATCTGGCGCAGGCCGCTTCGCTTCTTGAAGATGATCTGCTTGTATGGAAGCGTTTCCTCCAGATGTATCTCGGATTTCTCAGCAAGAGGATGTTCCGGTGGAACGATGACGACCAGATCCTGCTTGGCAACCGGAATAAATTCAATCAGCGGTTCGTCGTCAAATTTGGAACAGAAGCCGATATCGTATTTCTTCTCTTTCAGTCCGGTGAGGATATCACCGGTAAGTACCTTATCACAGAACAGATTGAAATTGATCTTTTTTTCTTTGTTGGCATTAAGAAAGCTGCGGATGATCTTCGGCATAAAGTCAACACCCAGAGTTCTGAGAAAAGCCACATCAATCTGTCCTTCTCCCTTTCCTGCAAGCTGGAGACCGTTTACAGAGGAATCCAGCCGGTTCAGGGTTTGTTCCACATCCTCCAGAAAAGACTTGC
Organism: Blautia sp. HA8986; assembly: GCF_056504635.1. Lineage (NCBI taxonomy): Bacteria > Bacillati > Bacillota > Clostridia > Lachnospirales > Lachnospiraceae > Blautia > Blautia sp. HA8986. Next base: position 1,627,417 of record NZ_JBWLUQ010000001.1, on the reverse strand, counting down.
CATACTTGGTGAGAGAAACATTCCGTCCGTTTTTTTCAAATAATTTCACTCCAAGCTCTTCTTCCAGAGAAGAGATCGCGTGACTTAAGCTGGGCTGCGTGATGGCCAGAACATCAGCAGCTTTTGTATAATGCTCCAGATGAGCCAGTGTCACGAAATAGCGAAGATGATACAGGTTCATTTTTCAATACTCCTTTCGTAAGTTTAGCTGAATGTTTTACTTCGGACAGATCCCAGGTAAGTCTGACAGACATAAGAGATTTGCCGGGCCGTATGCTGTGACGGTGGCAGTACGGCTGAATCTGTTTTATATAGTATAACATGATATATTGATAAAATCTATGAATTCTCCTGGTACAATCAATTTGTTTTGTATTTAACAAAGTTATATAATGCTTATAGAAAAAAGATACAAAATAATTTAAAAAAAACCAAAAAAATTATTTATATTTTCAGGAGGAATTACCATGTCAAAAGAATTTCCAATTACAATCAGTTCCTGGACACTTGGGGATCAGTGCAAATTTGAGGACCGTGTAAAAGCTGCCAAAGAGGCTGGCTATGAGGGAATCGGCCTGAGAGCAGAAACCTACGTAGATGCCCTGAATGAGGGACTTTTCGATGAGGATATCCTGGCGATCCTGGATAAATATGACATGAAGGTAACAGAGGTTGAGTACATCGTGCAGTGGGCAGAGGAGCATCGTTCCTATGAGCAGAAATATAAAGAACAGCTCTGCTTCCATATGTGTGAATTATTTAACGTGAAACAGATCAACTGCGGACTGATGGAGAACTATTCCGTAGAGTACACAGCACAGAAACTTCGTGAGCTTTGCCACAGAGCAGGCAAATACATCATCGGTGTTGAGCCAATGCCATACAGCGGAATCCCGGATGTGAAAAAAGGATGGGCTGTTGTAAAAGCTGCTGACTGCGAGAATGCAAAACTGATCCTTGATACATGGCACTGGGTAAGAGCAAACCAGCCGATCGAGCTTTCCGTACTTGAGGGAATCCCGGCAGACAAGATCGTATCCATCCAGATCAACGATGTATGGGAAAGACCATATGCAACAACGATCTTAAGAGATGAGTCCATGCATGACCGTCTTGCTCCTGGAACAGGAATCGGAACAACTGTGCCGTTCGTAAAAATGATCAAAGAAAAAGGCATCAGACCAAATGCTATCGGCGTAGAAGTTATCAGCGATGCAAACCTTGAAAAAGGTATTGAGTATGCTGCAAAACATACATATGAGAACACAAGGAAGGTACTGGAAGAGGCTTGGCCGGAAGTATTGTAATTAATATAAGAAACTAATATTTCAGACGAACCCCTGTTTCCGACGTCATACCGGTGACAGGGCGTTCCAGTGAGAGAAACAAAAAGATTGTTTCAGAGGAAAGGAGAACGCATATGAAATTCAATGCGATGTTTCAGCCGATTGAGATCGGTCCTATGACAGTAAAGAACCGTTTTGTTGTTCCTCCAATGGGAAATAACTTTGCAAACACAGACGGAACAATGAGTGAGCAGTCCGCTGCATATTACAGAGAAAGAGCAAAAGGCGGATTTGGCCTGATCACCATCGAGGCTACTGTAGTTCACAAGGGCGCAAAGGGCGGCCCGCGTAAACCATGTCTTTATGATGACTCCACTATCGAAAGCTTCCGCAAGGTCATCGACGGATGTCATGCAGAAGGAGCAAAGGTGTCCATTCAGCTTCAGAACGCAGGTCCTGAGGGAAATGCAAAGAACGCAGGAGCACCGATCACAGCAGCAACCAGCATTCCGTCTGTATGCGGACGTGATATTCCGAAGCAGCTTACAACTGAGGAAGTTTACGAGCTGATCAAAGGCTACGGAGAAGCTGCAAGAAGAGCAATGGAAGCAGGAGCAGATGCTGTTGAGATCCATATGGCACACGGCTATCTGGTAAGTACCTTCCTCTCTCCAAGAACAAACAAGAGAGTTGATGAGTTTGGCGGATGCTTTGAGAACCGTATGCGTTTTTCCCGTCTGATCATCGAGGAGGTTAAAAAAGCAACACAGGGAAAAATCGCAGTTCTTGCAAGAATCAACTGTGCGGACGAGGTCCCGGGTGGACTTGATGTTCACGACAGTGCAGCGATTGCAGCATATCTGGAAAGCTGTGGACTGGACGGGCTCCATGTATCCCGTGCTGTTCATATCAAGGATGAGTTTATGTGGGCACCGACCGTTATCCACGGTGGATTCTCCGCAGCAGAGGTTGAGGAGATCAAACGTGCGGTAAATATCCCGGTGATCACAGTTGGACGTTATACAGAGCCGCAGTTCGCAGAGCTGATGGTAAAAGAAGGAAGAGCAGACCTTGTAGCATTCGGACGTCAGAGCCTTGCAGATCCGGCTATGCCGAAGAAGGCACAGGAAGAGCGTCTTGAGGATATGACTCCTTGTATCGCCTGTCTTCAGGGCTGTGTTGCAAACATGTATGCAGGAAATCCGGTATGTTGTCTGACAAATCCGTTCCTGGGTCATGAGGCAGAGCCGCTTGAGAAAGCTGAGAATCCGAAGAAGGTTATGGTTATCGGTGGCGGTGTTGCAGGACTTTCCGCTGCATTTATCGCAAAAGAGAGAGGACATGAGGTAACACTTTATGAGGCAGGAGATGTTCTCGGCGGAAACATGAGACTTGCTGCATATCCGCCAGGAAAAGGTGATATCACAAACATGATCCGCAGCTACATCCATCGCTGCCAGAAGGATGGCGTTAAGATCGTGATGAACTGTGAGGTAACTCCGGAGATTATCAAAGAAGAGAAGCCGGACAGCGTGATCATCGCAACCGGTTCAAAGACTCTGATCCTTCCGATCGAGGGAATCGATAATCCGGCTATCATCCACGGCTCAGACCTTCTGGATGGCAAGAGAGCAGCAGGCAAAAAAGTTCTCGTTGTCGGCGGTGGAATGGTTGGATGCGAAACAGCTGCATTCTTAGGCGAGCAGGAGCATGATGTAACTGTTATCGAGTTCCGTGATACCGTAGGTGCAGATGTGATCCACGAGCACAGAGTATATCTGATGAAGGATTTCGAGGACTACGGAATCAAGGAGATCACCGGAGCAAAGGTATGCAAGTTCTATGAAGACGGTGTAGAATACGAGACCGCTGACGGAGTACGTCACGAGTCAAGAGGATATGATTCTGTAATCCTTTCCATGGGATTCCGTAACTACAATCCTCTGGAAGAGAAGATCAAGGATCTTGTGCCTGAGACACATGTGATCGGAGATGCTATCCGTGCAAGACGTGCACTGGATGCAACAAAAGAGGCTTATGAGGTAGCTTCCAGAATCTGATCTGCCAGTCGCTGATCGTATTGATACAAAAGAAAATAACTATCCGATAAACCGGACAGTATAAAAATTAAAAAGATGGCCCGACAGACATCGGAGAAAAATAATCCGGTGTCTGTCAGGGGGAAAATGCAGGAGGTAAAAGAAATGGAACAGAGAATTAAAGGAACAACTGGTTTACTTGCACTGATCGGAAGCCCGGTAGGACATTCCGGATCCCCGGCTATGTACAACTTCAGTTTTCAGTACCATAATCTGGATTATGCTTACATGGCATTCGATATCAAAGAGGATCAGGTTCCGGCAGCTCTTGATGCAATGCGTCTGTTCAAAATGAGAGGCTGCAACGTAACCATGCCTTGCAAAAACAAAGTAGCTCAGTGTGTAGACGAGCTTTCACCGGCAGCAAAGATCATCGGTGCTGTAAACACAATCGTAAATGAGGATGGAAAACTTGTTGGACATATCACAGATGGTATCGGATTTGTCCGCAACTTAAAAGAGCACGGTGTTGATGTAAAAGGTAAAAAGATGGTAGTCCTCGGAGCCGGCGGAGCAGCTACAGCCCTTACTGTACAGTGTGCCCTTGACGGAGCAGCATCTATCGCGATCTTTAATCCCAACGATCCATTCCTTGACAGAGCAAAAGGAACTGCTGAGAAGCTTGCAAAAGAAGTACCGGACTGCAAAGTAAGCGTATATTGTCTTGATGATCAGGATAAACTGAGAGAAGAGATTGCAAATGCAGACATCCTTGCAAACGGAACACTTGCAGGAATGAAACCACACGATGACATCACACTGGTCGACAAATCCATGTTCCATAAGGATCTTGTTGTTGCTGACTGTGTATACAATCCGGCAGAGACAAAGATGGTAAAAGAAGCAAAAGAAGCAGGCGTGAAGCTTGCTGTAGGTGGAAAAGGAATGCTTCTGTGGCAGGGAGCTGAGTCCTATAAGCTGTATACTGGACTTGAGATGCCAACAGATGAGTATCAGAAATTCCAGGCTGAGAACGAAGGGAAATAAGAAAAATGAGCCAGACAGGTAAGAAAAATTTAGTGATTACTTCTATCGCGCTGTATTTTACATACTTCATCCACGGAATCGGAGCTTCCATCATGGGCCAGTACAAGCCGGAGCTTGCGGCTCACTGGGGAGCAAAGGCTTTAAGTGATGGAACCATGGATGTCAGCATGGTAGTATCTGTAATTGCCGCACTTGGACTTGGAAGACTGATCTCACTTCCGTTTTCCGGTCCCCTGTCCGACAAATTCGGACGCAGATTAAGCGGAATTATCGGCGTGATCTGTTATGCAGCGTACTTTATGGGAATCGCATTTGCTCCGTCTATGGGAGTTGCCTACGCCTTTGCCATTGTAGGTGGTATCGCAAACTCCTTCCTGGACACCTGCGTAAGCCCGACATGTATGGAGATTTACGTAAACAATCCTTCTGTAGCGAACCTGTTTACAAAATTCTCCATGTGTATCAGCCAGTTTCTGCTTCCTTTCCTGATCGGATTTGTAGCAGCGGCTAATATGTCCTACAGAACCATCTTTATTGTTGCAGGTGCTGCGATCTTTATCGATGGAATCCTGATCCTGTTCCTGCCATTCCCGGAGAGAAATGCGAAAGGTACAGTAAAGAAAGAAAAAACAAAATTAAAGATCACTCCGGCAGCTTTTGCAGCAATCCTCATCGGATTCACAAGCTCATCTACATTCATGCTGTGGCTGAACTGCAACCAGGAGCTTGGAAAGCTTTATAACTTAAGTGATCCTTCCAAGATCCAGTCCTTCTATGCAGTAGGAACCTTTGCAGCAATCCTGTGTTCCTCTGTATTTATCAAAAAAGGACTGAAGGAAATCAATATCCTGATCATTTATCCGCTGATCTCTTTCATCATGCTGGGACTGTGCTACTTTATCCAGAATCCGACCATCTGCCTCATCGGTGGATTTGTGATCGGTTTTGCAGGCGCAGGCGGTGTGCTTCAGCTGGCTGTTTCCACAACTGCTGAGTTCTTCCCGGAGAACAAGGGAACTGCAACATCCATGGTCATGATCGCATCCAGCGTTGCGAACTACACCATTCTGACACTGGCTGGCTACATTACAAAGACTGCCGGAACCAGTGCTCCAAGAATGATCCTGCTTCTCAACATGGCAGTGACATTCGTTGGAATCCTTCTTGCACTGTTCGTTAAGATGAACCGTGGAAAAGAAGCCTGAGAAGAAAAGACGTGAATAACTGTTGCGATTTGGATGAAAATGACTGAATCGGAGCAGGGAAAAATCCAATTCGGGAACAATTCCCGGATTGGACTTTTCCGTTTCTGAAAATGTTTGTTAATTAACAAACTTCCAGAACAGAAGATATTATATATGTATTATCAAAAAAACCGATAAAGGAGAATCGTTATGGCACGTGCAGCAAGACAGCGAAGAGAAAACGAACTGCCCTACATTCCGTTTGGGCCATTTCAGATTCGTTTTCCGTTTATTCACTATAAAATAGAGTCCGTAGAGTTTATCCAGGGTCTGATCCTTGGAGTTACGGCATTGGCGGCTGTTCCGTATCTTGAACAGTATCTGGGACTGCCTTATGAGCTGGCATGGAGCTGTGTCATCATTGAGACCATGCTTTACATGCTGCACAGTTTACTTGGTGATCCGGTAGTTCCGGGATGGATCACACCGACCTTACCGCTTACCATCGTGTTCCTGGAAGGCTTCCCTATGGGAAAAGAGCGAATACAGGCGATGATAGCCCTGCAGATGCTGGTTGGCCTGGTATTCATATTCATGGGCATTACCAAGCTTGCGGATAAATTCGTTCATGCTGTGCCGGATTCTGTAAAAGGTGGAATCCTTCTTGCTGCGCCGGTTACGGTTATGGCAGGTCAGCTGGGAGAGGGCGGCAACATGCACAAATATCCGCTGGCCATTGTTGCAGGTGTAGGTCTTCTGATCCTGATCAGTTTTTCTGACAAGTATCAGGAGAAGAGAAAGAACAATAAATTTCTGGATCTTGTTGCTCGCTATGGAAACCTGTTTCCGTATCTGATCGCCATGGTAGTCGGTCTTCTTGTAGGAGAGCTGGACAAACCGGGACTTGAGATCGGTACCTTTATCAAGATTCCGCAGTTTAAGGAGATCATCAGCCAGGTAAGTATCTTTGGCGTGGGTATCCCGCCGATTTCCATGTTTGTGAAGGCACTTCCTCTGGCACTGGTATGTTACGTTATCGCGTTTGGTGATTTTGTTACAACAGAGACACTTGTTACAGAGGCACGTCAGTCCAGAGATGATGAGTATATTGATTTCAATTCCAGCCGTTCCAATCTGGTCAGCGGTCTGAGAAACCTGATCCTTTCCATCATCGCACCGTTCCCGCCACTTTCCGGTCCGTTATGGGTTGGTATGACAGTATCTGTCTCCATCCGTTACAAAGAAGGAAAGAAAGCCATGAAATCTCTTCTTGGCGGAATGGCGTCCTTCCGTATTGCTACATTTTTGAGTGTGCTGATCATTCCGGTAGTAAGCTTCTTCCGTCCGATCTTCGGTGTTGGTTCTTCTATTACACTGATGTTCCAGGCTTTTGTCTGTGCAAGAATCGGTATGGACTACTGCAAGACAGACCGTGATAAGATGATCGCAGGCGTTATGGCAGCCGTACTTGCAACCCAGGGAACTGCATGGGCATCCGCATGGGCTCTGGCTGTAGGCTTCGGTCTGAATATCTTCCTTTCAAACTGGGATCCGAGAAAGAAAGAGGAGAATGCGATCGAGGATAAAAAATGATCAGAGAAATAACAAAGATATAAAAAACAGAAAAAGAAGAAGTGTGCTGGATGGGTCAGCATACTTCTTCCTTTTGTCATGAGATTTGTTGTTTTTAATTATTATTTTAATAGATTTGCTATTATGGGATTAAAATTGCAAAAATTTGTTACATCAATTGGGTTTAAAAATTGGTTTATAATTTACGTTCTGTTACAAAAAATCTACTGTAGATCCTTTTTATGGGAGGTCACAGGATCACAGGCTTTTGTGGATAATGTCAAGAACCTGTTCAAGCTCGTTGACATTGATCTGTCCCGGTGCGGAAGCTTTTGTAGCTGCACCGAAGGTGAGGGCGGAACCAAAAGTCTCGCCTGTAAGACGGCTGACAACACCTGTACCTGCCATGGACATGGTAATGATCGGGCGGTCGGCGAACTGCTCGGACATTTCCAGAGTGGCACTTAAGAGTGTAAGCACGTCCTGTTTGTTTCTTGGCATAACAGCCATTTTGGGGATATCTGCGCCATAGTCCTGCATCATACAGAGACGGCGCACGATCTCATCCTTCTCAGGAGTTGCGTCAAAATCATGGTTGGAAGCGATGACCTTTACGCCATAGCTGTGTGCTTCCTGAATCATGCTTTTTACGATCTCCTCACCTGTGAAGGCTTCTACATCAATGAGATCTACATAGCCGCTCTTTGCAACGGCCATGTTAAGGGCTTTGTAATCTTCATTGGAGATTGCTTTTTCTCCGCCTTCCTTTGCCGTACGGAAGGTGAAGAGGATCGGAGTGTCTTTTAAAACGGTCTGGAGATCTTTTGCCACATCCAGAACCTTGTCTGTGTCAAAAACGTCCTCAAACCAGTCAACACGCCATTCTACAACGTCTACGGGAATTCTTGCGAAGGTCCCTGCCTCAAGGAGGATATCCTCCTTTGTCTGTCCCACGATCGGGACACAGATCTTCGGTCTTCCCTCTCCGAGTGTGATATTTCTTATCTGAACTGTTTTCATAATAGTCCTTTCTGATACGACAGGAACAGATAGCAGTTTAGTCGTCGTATCTGATATTAAGAATCTCTTTCATATGCTCGATCGGCATCGGTTCGCCGGTCCACAGTTCAAATGAAGCGGAGCCCTGGAAAAGCATCATGCCAAGTCCGTTCATTGTCTTGCAGCCAACTTCCTTTGCCATGGAACGCATAGCAGTTTCAAGAGGGGAGTAAGGCACGTCAACAACAATAAGCTCCGGGCGGAAGTAAGACTTATCCGGAACAACGGACTGACCTTCCAGTGGTTTCATTCCAACGCCTGTTGCATTTACGAAAATATAGCTGTCAGACATTTCTTTTTTCAGCTGGTCAAGATCTGCCAGATCATAAAGAACAGCATGGCTTGAAGTTCTGGTATTGATCTTTTCTACCGTAGATACTGCACGGTCCCAGAATTCATCTTTGCGGTTGAAGATCACGATCTCGCCTACACCGTCAAGTGCTGCCTGGATCTCGATAGCAGTTGCGGCACCACCTGCACCTACGATGGTCATTTTCTTTCCGATGGCGTCGATGTTATTGTCTTTCAGTGCTGCCATAAATCCGATACCGTCTGTGATATGACCTGTAAGATGACCATGATCATTAACGATGGTATTTACAGCACCGCACATTTCTGCTGCCGGTGAAAGCTCGTCAAGGTACTGGCCTACCAGAGTTTTGTTCGGCATGGAAACGTTGGAACCTCTCATTTTCAGAGTACGGATGGCTTTTACAGCATCCTCGATCTCGTCTGCGCCAACCTCAAATGCAAGGTATGCATAATCATAGCCAAGCTTTGCGAAAGCCTCGTTCTGCATGGCAGGAGAGCTGGAGTGGCGGATCGGATATGCCATAAGACCGATCAGTTCGGTATGTCCTGTGATTCTTTCTGACATGGTAATAACTCCTCTCGTTGGTAAAATCTGGATGAAGATTTGTCTTTTTTAAACCTCCCGCCACATAGATCTGAAGAAGCTGCGGACATTCTCCGGACGGCTGCGGGGGAGGAAGACGTGGAAAAACTATGTTACGGATCACCGAGTGAACTGTAACAGATCTATATACACTTTCCGGTAGAAGGATTGAAATGTTCCCGGAAAGGGTATAGCGGAAAAAATATTAAAGGTATCCCTTCTGCTCAAGAATGGTAAGGATATTGCGTCCTTCCTGGGTACCGTCAATGATTCGTCTTGCTCTCTGGCTGTCGCCGATGTTCATGATCTCAACATCCTCAGAAGAAAATTCCTCTGTGAGGCTCTGGTAAAGCTGTCCCTGAGCTCTCATTCCGAGACATACGAAGCCGTACTCAAATGGAAGCTCATAAGGCTCGCCGTCGCCTTTGACAAGGAAGGAAGAATCCTTAACCTCAAGGAGAGCAGTTTTTGTAAGCTGATGTACATTGTGTTTTTTCATCATGGTTTTTGTGTCATTCTTGCTTACCGGGTCAAGATCACGTCCGATCTGATCCATCATCTCAACGATAGAGATGTCAGCGTTTCTGTCAGCAAAGAATTCCACAACATCTAGACCTACAGCACCGCCGCCTACAACAACAACCTTTTTGCCTTCCAGATCCTTCGGAAAATCATTAATGTGGCTGATCATACCAAGAATAGAATAAATATTATAGTCTTCGTTGTCAATACGATCCTTCAGCCCTGTAATCGGAGGCAGAAGCGGAGCAGAGCCGGTGGAGCTTACGATGATATTCGGATGGAACTTGCGGATGTTTTCTGGTGTTCCTTCTGTGTTTTTAAAGATGTAAAGGTTATCAAGCTGTTCTGCACGATGCATGAGATAGTGCGGGAAATCAGCCAGACGGTTCTTTGCAGGGATCTTTGAGATCAGAGATGCAAGTCCGCCAAGCTCATTGCCTTTTTCCAGAAGGAAGGTATTGCAGCCAACCTCTGCGGCTGTACAGGCAGCTTCCAGTCCGGCAGTACCGCCGCCGATAACAACCACATTGCAGTTTTCATTTACATGTTTTTTCTTATATACATCGCCCTCAAGAACAGATGGGTTTACAGTACAGCGGATCGGACGGTTTACACCGATACGGTTTCCGGCACAGCCAACATTACAGGAGATACATTTGCGGAGGTCACACTCATGACCTGTAGCAACCTTGTTTACCCATGCAGGGTCTGCAATCAGACCACGGCCCATACCGATCAGGTCTGCGTCACCGTCAGCCAGGATACGCTCAGCAACCTTCGGGTCACGGACATTACCCATGGAGATACATGGTTTGTTGAATTTTTCTTTTACAGCCTTTGCCATATAGGAACGCCAGCCGTCCGGGAGATAGTTTGCATCGATCTGGTACTGGATGGAACCATTAAGTCCGCAGGAAACATCGAAGATATCAACCTCTTCCTGAAGGTAATCTAGGTATTCCAGAGTATCCTCCAGTGTATTTCCACCCTCCATCAGCTCATCCGCACTGAGACGGAGCATGATCGGGAAGAAAGGTCCTACCTGTTTTCTTACCTCATCAATGACCATGCGGCAGAAACGGGTACGGTTCTCAACAGATCCGCCGAACTCATCTGTACGCTTGTTTGTGATCGGGGACAGGAACTGACTGATCAGATAGGAGTGTCCTGCATGGATTTCTACTGCGTCAAAGCCGGCTGTCTGTGCACGCTTTGCAGCCTCGCCGTATTTCTTTACGATGTGAAGAATCTCTTCTTTGGAAAGAGGACGCGGGATCTCGCCACCTTCTTTGGATGGAACGTCGGATGCGGAAACCGGCTGCATGTTAATTCTGGAAGAAATTGCAGAAGCACCTGCATGGTTGATCTGGATCGCGATCTTTGTTCCATATCTGTGGATGTTCTCACAGAATTTAAAAAGACGTGGCAGATAGTTGTCATGATCGATACGAAGCTGGGTAGTTCCGTTGGAGCCCTGAGGGGAATCGATGCTTGCGTTCTCTACGATGATGAGACCTGTGCCACCCTTTGCACGCTGCTCATAATAATTGATATGAAGAAAACTCATTTCGCCGTTCTGTTCACCGTAGTTGGTGCCCATCGGCATCATAACAATACGGTTCTTGATAGTCATATTTTTAACGGTTAATGGGGAAAAAATATGCGGATAATCATTCTTCATCTGGAAAAACCTCCCTGGTTATTTTAAATAGAATCGTTTGTTTGTGTTAATTATATAACAGAATAATCTATAAAACTAATTCATAATACGGGTGATATAATAAAAATAATCTATAGATTTTTGCATATCATCTTTCAGGCTGCAGGTACTTGCATGCTTATAATATGAAAAAAAGATGTAGAAAGCTGACTGGTTACAGAGAACGGAGTGAACGGTAACAACAGCAACGCTAACTGGGAAATGGTACCGGATCCAGGGGTTTACATATATGATTTTAACGTGTTATCATAGTAAATAAAAAAGATACAGAAAACGGAGAAACGGGCAGGCTGAAACGGATCAAATGTAAGAATGTATTTCCGTGTTCTGTAAAAAGACAGGAGACAGATAAAATGGAATTCTGGGATATTTACGATGCAGATAAGAAACCGACGGGACGTACTATGAAGCGTAATGACTGGTGTTTAAAGGACGGAGAGTATCATCTGACAGTCTTAGGTGTGGTAGCAAGACCGGACAAAACTTTCCTTATTACCAAGCGTGTGATGACGAAAGCCTGGGCTCCGGGCTGGTGGGAGGTTTCCGGCGGTGCAGCTCAGGCAGGAGAGGCTTCCCGTGATGCAGTACTCCGTGAGGTGAAAGAGGAGACCGGACTGGACGCCAGTGAGGCAGAGGGCGGATATCTTTTTACATATAAAAGAGAGAACCCGGGTGAGGGGGATAATTACTTTGTGGATGTTTACCGTTTTGTCATGGATGTGGCTGACGGCGATTTGAAGCTTCAGACAGAGGAGACAGACGGATATATGTTTGCAACTCTGGATCAGATCAAAGCGTTTGCGGCTGAGGGAAAATTTTTGCATTATGACAGCATTAAGAAGGCGTTTGAGTTCTGAGCAGATTTCTGACGGGTTTTCGAACCGGATATGAAAATGGATGTTGTTTTTTGTGGATTTTAATTTTGAAAAACGTTGTTTTTTGCCTTGTTTTCGAAGAATTGTATTGACATTAAGATGTGCAGATAGTAAAATTTAATGTAGGGAAATTGTAAGCCGGATATAAAAAAATCCGGCTTATCGAATAGTCAAGCGGATAAAAGCAAGTCCCACCTTCTGCCTGTTGTTTTTTACAGGGGCAGGGGGATTCCTTGATTCGCTTAAATTGATCAATGGATCAGGAAGATAAATACGAAATTTTGAAAGCGAGGAATCATCAATGGCAGATGAACATAGAGATCAGATCAGAATCGTACAGGAGACCGTAGCCGGTAAGGAGATCACATTTGCTCATATCATGGGTGGTCCGGCACCTATCATATATCAGAAGCTTGGACTGAATCCGCAGGTGGATTATGGATCATCTGCAATTGGGATCATGAACATGACACCTTCCGAGTCTGCTGTGATCGCATCGGATATTGCTGTGAAGAGCGGTAATGTGTATCTTGGATTTGCAGACCGTTTTACAGGAACACTGATCATAACAGGAGAGATTTCCGATGTGCAGACTGCAATGGAGGAGATCGTGGATTATTTCCGTGATACGCTTGGATATGTAGTCTGCAAGATTACCAAGAGATAAGGAAGTGTATCATGGAAGAACGGATAACAAAGGAAGAACTGCTGGAGCGGTTGTTTCATGATGATTATGAAAATCTTAAGGGAAAAAGACTTCGGCTGACCCGTGTGCGGGTACCTGGAAAAGAGCTTTCCTTTGCGCATGTTTTTACACCAAGTGATAAATCAGTCTATGAGAATCTTGCATTACATATCGGTGTTCATGAAGGCGAGGACCACAGAGGAGATGCCATCGGTATGGTCAGAGTCACACCCTGGGAGGCTATTGTAGTTGCGGCAGATGTTGCAGTGAAGGCAGCTCATGTGGAAGTTGGATTTATGGACCGTTTCTGCGGGACACTGATCCTGACAGGCGGTTTTACGGAAGTGATGACAGCTGTGGAGGAAGTGGTGCGGTTTTTCCATGAGACATTGAAATTCAATGTCTGTAAGATCCACAGAAGCTAGAGCAGGACGGGATAAAAAAATGAAAAAAATTTTTCTGATGGGTCGAAGTGAAGCCGGCAAAACATCTCTGACACAGGCTCTTAAAGGGGAAGAGCTTCATTATCATAAGACCCAGTATACCAATACAAATGAAGATACCATTGATTCACCGGGAGAATATGCGGAATCCAAGCATTTCAGCGTAGGACTGGCCTGCTTTTCCTTTGAGGCGGATGTGATCGCCATCGTGCAGGCAGCCAATGAGCCATTTAACCTGTTCAGTGACGGCAGCAGGAACTTTCTCCTGCGGCCGCTGATCGGGATCATCACCAAAGTAGATTCTCCCCATGCCAACATTCCCATGGTCAGACAGTGGATGGAGAACATGGGATGTGAGAGGATCTTTATGGTAAATAACAAGACCAGGGAAGGTATCAGCGAGCTGATGGATTATCTGCAGGATGATCTCCCGAAGCTTACGCTTGAACAGGCGAAATTCAAGCAGAGCATTGGTCTTAACGAATGGGATCCCATGCCGGAAGGGGTGGAGTATCCGGAGAAGATACGGTAAAATAGTAATATTCACGAAAAATGAATAAAAATACAAAATTCAAACGGAAAAAGTAGCAATTCCTCCGGAACTGTGATATACTGTGATCGTTTGGAAGATTAGTGGACTGAAATGTAAGATCCCCAGAGCATGAAGCATAAAGAGGGCAGAAACGGGGCTCGCAGATATATGGTAGAAGAGCTGTATGTCGAGAACACCGGGTATCCGTATCTGACTTCATGTTCTGGGGATTTTTTATATTCTGTACGCGGATTTTCCGAATGTATGCAAAAGAAAAACAATAAGAAGGACAGGAGAGGAAAAGATGTTTGAATTATTTGAAAATCTGACCAACTGGCTCTGGGGACTGCCGTTGCTGATCACGATCCTCGCTACAGGCGTATATCTGACAGTACGTTCCGGTTTCTTCCAGTTCCGCCATTTTGGTTACATTGTGAAAAACATGTTCAGTAAAGAACGCCGTCAGGAAGGCGGAGATGACGGAAAGAGCCTGACACCGTTCCAGGCTATTTCCATTGCTATCGGCGGCACCGTTGGAGTATCCAACATGTCCGGTGTTGCAACAGCCATTGCAACAGGAGGACCTGGTGCATTATTCTGGCTCTGGATCGCAGCACTTCTTGCAATGGTCATCAAGATGGCAGAGGTAACACTTGCTGTGTACTACAGAGAAAAACAGCCAAACGGTGAGTACCAGGGAGGACCGACCTACTACATGCAGAAGGGCCTTGGCGGAGAGAAAAAGCTTCCCTTCTGGAAACTTTTTGCAGTACTGTTCGGCGGCTGTATTTTTATGACATGGTTCATCACCTTACAGAATTATACAGTATCAGAGGCTGTCGGAAGTACCTTCCACCTGCCGTACATCGTGCCGTCACTTCTGTATGTGGCAGCGATCTACCTGATCATCATCGGCGGTGTAAAGAAAGTCGGTGTGATCTCTTCCTATATGACACCGATCATGTGCATGCTTTACATTGTAGGATCTCTTGCAATACTGGTAGTGAATTTTGACAAGCTGCCGGAAACCTTTGGAATGATCTTCAAGGGTGCATTTACAACACAGGCGGCAGTCGGTGGATTTATGGGAGCCGGTGTTGCAACAGCAATGCGTCTTGGCTTTGCCCGTTCCGTATACAGCAACGAGGCAGGCTGGGGAACATCTCCTATGATCCATGCTTCCGCAAAGACAGACCATCCTGTAAAACAGGGACTGATGGGAGCATTTGAGGTATTTGCAGACACCATCGTAGTCTGCTCCATGACAGGTCTTGTTGTTATCATCACCGGCTACTGGAATTCAGGACTTCAGGGATCAGAGCTGACACTGACAGCATTTGAGTCTGGAATGGGCTCCATTGCGAGAGCACTGATCGCGATCAGTATTTTCCTTTTCGGACTGACAACATCAACCGGATGGTTCACCTATTACAGCGTGATCCTGAAGCACTGGCTGAAAAATAATCAGAAGGTTCTGAAGATTGCAGAGAAGGTTTTTATCCTTGGAACACCATTATGGGGTCTTTTGGTCACAGTGCTTACTCTTTACGGAAACGGAACACCGGCGCAGCTGTGGGTAATTGCAGACTTTACAACCGTATTCCCTACATTTGTAAATGTTGCCACATTATTTATCTTAAGTGGTACCTTCTTTAAACTGCTGAAGGATTACAAGGCGCGTTACATGGGAATCGGAAAGGTAGACAAGGATATGGCACTTTTCTACGAGGATAAAAAAGAAAAAGAGGAAAAATAAACAGTGGATACAATTTTTTTTAACGGATGTATAAGAACACTGGATGACAGTGAAAAAGTGGCAGAGGCTGTGGGAATCGAAAATGGCCGGATCGTTTTTGTGGGAACTGATAAAGAAGCGGAAGCTTTTTCCTGCAAAAAACGGATTGACCTTAAGGGAAGGCTGATGCTGCCCGGTTTTGTGGATACACATATGCATATGCTGCATTATGCATTTGTGGAAAGATCTGTGAAACTGTTTGACTGCACAAGTGTTGAGGAAATGCTTGCCGCAGCAAAAAAAAGACTGGAGGAGAGCAAAGGTCAGAAGCTGACCTGGCTCTACTGCAGAGGCTGGAATGAGGAGCATTTTGATAAGCCGCGCTATCCGCATAAGGATGAGCTGGATGCACTTTCAACGGAAATCCCAATCATTATGGTTCGTGTCTGTGGGCATGTGGCTGTGTGCAACAGCTGCGGTCTGGAGCTTCTGAAAAAAATCCCGGAGTTTCCGGAGATTGAGAAGGAAGTTGATCTGGATACCGGACTTCTGAAGGAGAATGCGGTACAGTTTTATTCTTCCGTATTGGAAGCACCATCCCAGGAAGAAGTGGAAGGCTACATCAGATACAGTGCGAAGAAGCTGAATGAATGTGGATTTACAGGTGTACAGTCCGATGATCTTGCCTCCCTTCCGGGAAAAAACTGGCGTCGGATCATGGCCTCCTACAAGGCACTGGATGCCAGAGGAGAGCTGAGTATCCGCCATTATGAGCAGTGCCTTTTTGAGCGGGCGGAGGATGCGAAGGCTTTTATCGAGGAAGGATATCGTACCGGGCAGAGGGGAGATCACTTTACGATCGGGCCGATGAAGCTGATCCAGGATGGTTCCCTTGGTGCAAGAACAGCGGCCATGAATGAGCCTTACGAGGATGCACCGGGAAATACGGGGATCATCACATTCAGTCAGGATGAGCTTGACGATCTGTTTGCTTTTTTTGACAGGCATCAGATGCAGGCAGCGGTACACTGTATCGGCGATCGTGCCATGGATATGGTCATTGAGGCTGTGGCAAAATCTCCTTACCGAAAGACTAATAAAAAAGGCAGACACGGCATCGTACATTGCCAGATCACCAATCTGCGCATTCTGGAAGGAATGAAGGAACAGGATCTTCTGGCTTATATTCAGCCGGTGTTTATTGATCTGGATATGAATACCGTGGAACCGGCTATCGGTGCACACCGTATGGATAAGGTGTATGCATGGAAGAGTATGCTGGATATGGGAATCCATGCAAGTGGTGGTTCCGATGCACCGGTGGTAAGCTTTGATGCCATAGAGAATATTTATTTTGCAGTCACCCGCAAAAATATCAGCGGTCAGCCACAGGAAGGCTGGATCCCATCCGAAAAAATGTCCGTAGATGAAGCGGTGAAGCTTTTTACAAAAAACGCAGCTTACGCTTCCTATACAGAAGAAGAGAACGGAACCATCGAAGTGGGTAAAAATGCGGACTTCGTAGTTATCGAGAAGGATATCTATGAGATCGACCCGGATGAGATTAAGACCACGAAAGTGGATATGACAGTTCTTGGCGGTGAGATCGTTTTTGAGAGAAATACAGAAAAATAATGAAATGAAAATCAGAGTCTGACGGAACGGTCGGCCTCTGATTTTTTTACAGGCGAAGAATAAAGAAGTGGAAAAAGCAGGAGAAATAGATGAAGAGATATGCTATGATAGAATCATAACCTGACGTGATGAAGGGGGAAAGCAAATGGATGTAGCTACTATGGTTGCAATCAATAATCTGAACATGATCAATATGATGACTATGCTGCAGGAAGCAAACAATATCGTGATCATGAATGAAAATGGAAAGGAATGGAAAGATATGGACGGATCATTATTAGAGCAGTATATGGGAAGAGAATGTGTGGTAAGCCTGTTTAACGAGGTCGGCGCGATCAAAGGAAAGCTGATGGCAGCAGATGCCCAGTGGGTGCAAGTAGATACTGTAAAGAAAGGAACACAGCTGATCAACCGGAATATGATCCGTAATATTACGTTTGATAAATGTGGAGGTGGATGGAGATGAATTTCTCTATTACAAACTGCCGAAGATTACCATTGTGCTCATAAAAAGAACCACAGCAGACAGGAAGGGATCGTTAATATAATGTGAGATAAAGAATGGTATGCAAAACGTGATCCAAAAACAGACGAACTTATGAAAATCGCAAAGATATATGTGACTGTATATTATGCGGAAAAAGGTGAACAGAAGCTGCATCATTTTAAGAAGTCAATGGATATTGGAAATGGACATGGCGGTATTGTGAGTCAGTTGAAGCATGATAATGAAATGAAGCTTACAGATGAGTGTTGGATCAATTACCAGAAAGGCAAAGGAAATGAAGAGTTCCAAAAGTATATGGAAGATTTGACAGACATGCAGAATCATGTGCTTCCGTATCTGCAGAGCTTTTGTAACCTGGAAGAAAAAGGTGTGAAGGAGAGAAGAGAACTGCAGATAGCAGAAAGAAATGAAGGAAGAGCAGATGAGTGGGGAACAAGCACCGAAGCGAATGCTGTGGTTAAGGATGTGGGAAAAGAAGATAGAAAACTGACACAGCAGAAGCAGGCGGTAGCTGGAAAAGATAAGACGGAGAGAGGGACTGATCGGGGTGTAAGGACGGTGTAGAATAAGCATAACGAGTCGGAGGTCACAAGCGAAAATGACTTTTGCGGAAACGAAAGTATCTTTATATTTTTTATCCGTATACTTCCTATAATGGGAATGAATACTTGCAAAATTGATTGCTAATATTTTTTCATTATTACAGGTACAATAAGAACATGTAATAGCGGAAATGAGGTATAGTTACTTGCAGGTAGAGAAGTATATTGCGGATAAAATAACATCTTTATGTGAAAAGCGTGATATCAGTAAATACAGATTATCGCAACTGTCTGGAATTTCCCAGTCGTCACTGGGAAGGATCATGGCGCAGAAAAACCTGCCGTCGCTGATCACACTTGAAAAAATATGTGCAGCTTTGGGCGTGACATTATCGCAGTTTTTTCAGGAAGGTAATTCAGAGAATCTGACAGAAGAGCAGGAAGAAGTTTTAAGGATATGGAACGATCTGAATACAAATGAGCAGGAAACAGTGATGTCAATGCTGCGTGGACTTCGGAAGTAGGAGAACGGTTCGATGTATATATCGGCTGTTCTTTTTTTTGTTTTTGAACGTTAAAACGGTAATTTTTTTCTTGTGCATAGTAGAACGTTAAAGTATAATAAAATTAGTTTTTTTTGGCATAAGTTTAAAAGCTATATCTATAATAAGGAAATCGGCAAACCAGATGAAAGTCTGGGACGCAAAGCTACAGGGCCTGTAAAATGGCAGCCAGTTGCATAAAATGAGGTGCACTGTCTGTCTGACGGTGCTTTTTTACGGTGTTATTTCATAGGCGTAACAATAATGATTTTATCAGGAAAGAATGAGGAAAATAAAAGTATGAAAAAGGCAAAACGTTGTCTGATTGCAGTGGTGTCAGGTGTACTTGTAGCATCTGCTGTCTTGTCTGGATGTGGACAGTCAAAGAAAGAAGTATCTAAAAATGATGATCATCTTACCGTTTATCTGTGGGAAAATCGTTTGATGAAAAATATTGCACCCTATATCCATGAACAGTTTCCTGATCAGGATATTGAATTTATTATTGGTAACAATGATACCGATTTATACAGTTATTTTAAAGAACATGATGAATTACCGGATATCATAACAGTACGTCGATTCTCTGGAACAGATGCACAGGACTTACAGCCTTATCTTATGGATTTTGCTTCTTATGATGTTGTTTCCAAGTATTATTCTTATGCGGTGCAATATTATAAGAATGAGGAGGATGAAATCCAGTGGCTGCCAATCTGTGGTATTCCGCAGACGATCATTGCCAACAAAACACTGTTTGATCAGTATGGCGTAAAGATTCCAGAAAATTATGAGGAATATGTACAGGCCTGTCAGCAGTTTTATGATAATGGCATAAAACCGTATTCCATGGATCTTGGTGAAGACTGGTCTAATAATGAGATCATCCAGGCGGCGGCAATCGGTGAGTTCACAAGCCTGGATGGTATTGAATGGCGAAACGGTGCAGAGACTGCATCGGATGAAGTAAAGTTTGATGATGCATTATGGAAACGTATTTTTTCAGAAACCAGCCAGTTTCTGAAAGACTCGCACTTTGGTAAAGAAGATATCAATATTGACGTCGATACAGGAATCCAGATGTTTGTCGAGGGAAAATCAGCAATGTTTCATGGACATCCGACGGTTATGCAGCAGCTGCAGAAACAGATGGATGCGGAGCTGACCCGTATTCCTTATTTTTCACAGACATCGGATGAATCCTATGTGTACATGACTCCGTCCTTAAACATTGCATTTAACAAAAACCTGGAAAAAGACCGGGAGAAACTGGATACTGCACTGGATGTGCTGGATTGTATGATTTCAGAAGAGGGGCAAAAACTGATTGCGGATGGAAGCGGTGTTATTTCATTGAATACAGATGTTCCAACCATGATGCAGGATGTGCCTGGACTGGAAGAGGAAATTAACAATAATGCTGTTTATATCCGATATTCCGCTCAAAAATCATTTGATGCAAGTCTTGAGGCTGTTCACGGATTACTGTCAGGGGAAATGGATGAAACACAGGCTTATGATACTTTGCGCAGTGTAATGAATCGTAAAGATCCAGAAGAAAAAGCAACGGTGAATTTTGAAAATGAATATTCCATTTCACTGAACGATAGAAATGGCCGTGATGCAGCATCTTCCATTTTAACTACGATCAGAGAAGAAAATGATGCACAGCTGGCTCTGGCACCATATTATTATTTCACTTCCTCTATGTATAAAGGAGAATGCACCAGCAGCCGGGTTGGCATGATGACAGCGAAGAGTTCAGATACAGCATTATATGTTACAAAAATTAATGGTAAACAGGTTTATGAACTCGTGGAAAATTATTTTGCTGATGCTGATGAGAATTTTTATGTAACCAATAAATACGAATTACCAATTGCATCCGGTATGAAAATGATCGTCAGTCAAGAGGAAAGTGGATTTTCGTTAAAGGACTTAACAGTTAATGATAAGAAAATAGACAAAGAAAAGGAATACTCTATTCTTCTTACAGACACCACAATGTCTGTTTTGACAAAAATAAATCCGAAATGTGAGATTGAACAGCTTAAAGATACAACATTATCAAGTGCATGGACCGAAGCAATGTCAAAAGGACAGCAGCCGTCAGCACCGGAAGGCTATATAGAGGTTGAACAGTAAAAGTGGAGATAGAACAAGCGGTAAATAAAAGAAAAAAAATAACAAGGCTGTTGCTTATACTACTTATTATTCTTTTAAGCTTAGTTTTTATAAAGTATCTTATAAGTAAGTCTAATAAGTATATCAGCGAAAATGGAAAAAGCAGTATGGGAGCTGTTGTTGAACAGATACAGCAGACCTATGATCTTCAAGTGAGTGGGTACTACAGCCAGCTGCAGTTGGTTGAGGAATTTTTACTTCATGAGAGAGAGCTGTCTCTTGAAACGGATGTGAACAAAAGTTTCTTTGAAGCATGGGAAAAAGAATCGGAAAGTACACTTATATTCCTTCAGGAAAATGGTCAGGCAATATCAGCAGATGGAACAAAAATGCGGATTGATATGCCAAGTAAATTTCTGCTGGACTTAAAGAATGGATACAATATTGGAAAACTGGTGCGTCTTGATTATGATCAGAAGAAAAAAGACGGTTATCTGGTTGCGATCCCATGTCAGGAATACACGATCAATGGGGAAACTTATACGGCAATTGGAACTGTGTATGATCATTCGAAACTGGATTCCATGTTAAAACTGAAAGGTTATGATGGGAAAGCATATTTGTTCATGCTGGATCATGACGGAAATATTACGTATACGAACCTGAGTGGTGATAAATACCAGCGTAATTATTCTTTGTTAAAACATTTAAAAGGGGAACAGGCTATTACAGAAGAAGAGGCTGATTTGTTCAAAAAGAAGTTTGATAACGGAGAATCCGGAGTTGCACTTTTGGGAAAACAGGACCCCTATTATCTGGGGTATTGCCCGATCGAAAGCAACAACACCATTTTGGTATGTATTGTGGCAAAGGGAGTTATTGACAATGTGCTGATGGATTACCAGAAAACGGTGCTGTTTACAACAATACTCATGGCAGGTTTTATACTTTTACTTTTTGCCGGATTATTCTACAGTATTTCCAGACTTAGTCTTGCAGATCAAAAAGCAGAATATGAAAAAAGAAATAATGAACTTCATTTACAAACAATGAAGGAAATGGAAGTAGTCAATCAAAAACTGAAAAAGGCAAAGAACGCTGCAACAGAGGCTTTACAGACAGCTGAAAATGCAAATAAGGCGAAAACGGATTTCCTGTCTAATATGTCACATGATATTCGTACTCCTATGAATGCAATCATTGGTATCACATCTTTGATCAGACATGATGCAGGTAATAAAGCAAAAGTTATAGAGTATGCAGATAAAATAGATATTTCATCACAGCATCTGTTGGGAATTATCAATGACGTTCTGGATATGAGCAAGATTGAGGCAGGAAAAACAGTCTTCAAGTATTCTGACTTTTCTATTCTGGATTTTGTACAGGAGCTTGACACTATGTTTCATTCTCAAATATATGAAAAGAAGCAGACGCTTACAATCATAAAAGAAAATATTCAGCATGAGTGGGTGAATGGGGATCAGGTTCATTTGATGCAGATTTTCAGTAATCTGCTGTCTAATGCCATAAAATATACGCAGGAAGGTGGAAAAATTCAGCTTCTGGTAGAAGAATGTGAGACAAATTCATCTGTCTATGCAAAGTACCGTTTCTTAGTTAGCGATAATGGCTTGGGAATATCGGCAGATTTCAAAGAGATAATCTTTGATCCGTTTACCCGCGCTGAAAATTCTGTGACGAATAAGATACAGGGAACCGGACTTGGAATGGCGATTACCAGAAATCTGGTTGAAGCAATGGGAGGCACCATTGATGTGGAGAGTGAACTGGGGCAGGGAAGCTGTTTTGAGGTTCTCATGGATCTGAAAATTGCAGAGGATAGAACGGTTGCTCTGGCGGTACAGGAAGAAACCGATGAGCAGGATGGAAATATTCTGCAGGGAATGAGGTTCCTGTGTGCAGAAGATAATGAGATAAATGCGGAAATCTTGACGGAATTGTTAAAGATTGAAGGTGCGGAATGTACCATCTGTGAAAATGGCGAAGAGATTTTGAAAGCATTTGAACAGTCTGCTCCAGGTGATTATGACATGATCCTGATGGACATACAGATGCCTGTTATGAATGGCTATGAGGCGACGAAGGAAATCCGCAGAAGTTCCCATGAACTGGCAAAGACGATTCCGATCATTGCCATGACTGCGAATGCATTTTCAGAGGACATTCAGCATTCTCTGGCAGCCGGTATGAATGCACATGTTTCAAAACCGGTTGAGATGACGGTACTGGAGAAGACGATCAGAAGCATAAAATCCGGCGGGGGGGGGGCACCGAACCGCAGGGCATTGAACAGTGACAAATGGTTTTGATACAGTAGTGTAATTTTATTAAATCAGAAGGTTGACAAAGAGATGTATAGAGAAATATATTTGACAGACAGACAGACAGACAGACAGACAGACAGACAGGAGATTTAATATGATTTCGAGAGCAAAGAAATATGTGGCAGTGTTACTGGCTTTTGTATGCGTGTGTATGATATTTTCTCCCCAGACTGCATATGCAGCCGAGGACAGTTCGCAGCATGAAACTGTCAAAGTCGGTTTCTTTGCCATGGATGGTTATCATGTGATGGATGAAGAAGGCAACCGCAGTGGGTATGGTTATGATTTTCTTCGGCTGATGGCCCGTTATTGGGATGTAGATTACGAATATGTCGGATATGATAAGAGCTGGGATGATATGCAGCAGATGCTTGAAGATGGCGAGATTGATATGGTAACATCTCCCCGCAAAACACCGGAAAGAGAAGAAAAGTTTGATTTTTCACGTCCGATCGGAACCAATAATGGGATTCTGACCGTCCGCAGTGACAACAGCACGATTGTGGATGGCAATTACAGTACTTACAACGGTATGCGTGTGGCACTTTTGAACGGAAGCTCACGAGATATAGAGTTTGCGGATTTTGCAGGCAATAAAGGATTTACATATGATCCATTTTATTTTGATACGACAGCAGAGATGGAGGAAGCTCTTCTGAGCGGAAATGTTGATGCTATTGCTGCCACTTCTATGAGAAAAACAAACAATGAGCGTATCGTGGATAAATTTGACAGCAGCGATTTCTATGTCATTGTTAAAAAAGGTAATACAGAATTGCTGAATGAGATCAATTATGCAATCGACCAGATGAATGCAGTTGAGGGTGACTGGAAAACGACACTTTATAATAAAAATTATGAAAGCATCGAAACTAAGAATCTGGAATATACGGAGAAAGAAAAAAGTATTATTTCACAGTATTCCAAGGACAACCCGCTTCATGTTCTGTGTGATCCGACCCGTTATCCATATTCTTATAATGAAAATGGTGAGATGAAGGGTATTATCCCGGATTACTTCCGGAAAATTGCAGACTATGCCGGGATTTCCTATGAGTTTCTCACACCTGTCACCAGAGATGAGTATATTGCTTATCAGAAAAATAAGGAAACCACAGATATGAGCATCGATGCACGTCTGGAAACAGATAACTATGCTGAGACGAATAAATGGGGGATTACTGCACCTTTCATTACGATGCAGATGGCAAGGGTGACACGGCGTGACTTTGATGGAAAAATTAATGTTGTTACTACTGTTGACCAGACAGCATCAAATTCAATTGAAGATGCAATAGCACCCGGTGCAGAAAAACTGATGTGCAGTACCCGACAGGAAATGATGGAAGCTGTCCGTAAGGGTAAAGCAGATGCTGCCTTCGTCTACTATTACATGGCACAGGCGTTTGTGAACAGTGACACTACGGGCACCATGACATATACTCTGCTGGAACAGCCTACATTCACCTACCGCATGGTAATTTCATCAACTGAGAACCATGCGCTGGCTGGTATTCTGACGAAAGCAATGTATGCCATGCCAAAAAATCTTGTTGAAGATCTTGCAGCACAGTATACCACATACAAAGCAACAGAGCTGACATTTGTTGACTGGATACGTCTGCATCCTGTTGTTACTGTTTGGGTTCTTCTTATTTTTGGATGGCTACTGACTATTATGGCTGTAACAATGGTGCGTCTCAGTGCAAGAAAAAAAGCTCAGAAGGCGGACCAGGAGAAAGCTGAGGAAATGGCGGAACTGGCAGAGCATGCACAGGCTGCAAACAAGGCCAAAACAGCATTTCTGTCACATATGTCCCATGATATGAGGACACCGATGAATGCAATCATAGGATTTACCGGTATTGCAATGAAAAACAATCCGTCAGACGAAGTGAAAAATTGTCTGGAAAAGATTGACGAAAGCTCAGAGCATTTACTGTCGCTGATCAATGATTTATTAGATCTGACCCGCATCGAAAGTGGAAAAGTGAATTACAATCCGGTACCGGCGGATGTGAAAAACATTACAGATTCTGTATTGGATATTACAAAAGGCTTTCTTACGAACAGGGATATCAACTTTAAGATTCAGCGTGAAGAAGCAAAGATTCCAAATGTACTTGCGGATCCTGCACGCCTGCGTGATGTGCTGGTCAATATTCTGAGCAATGCCGTGAAATTCACTCCGGATGGAGGGACGATTACATTTGAAGCCCGGTGTCAGGAAAAGGGCGGGGATGGATATATAAATATGCGTTACCGCATTTCGGATACTGGTATTGGCATGAGTGAGGAATTTACAAAAGAAGTTTTTGAGGAATTTGCACAGGAAGATTCCGGTGTGAGAACGCAGTACCATGGAGTTGGACTGGGGATGGCTATCGTAAAGAAGTATGTAGATATGATGGGTGGAACCATTTCCGTGCAGAGTAAAAAGCATGAGGGAACCACATTTACTGTGGATATTCCTTTGAAAATTACAGATAAGGAATGTAATAAGTCAGACACAGGTTTTTCTGAAAAGGTAAATCTTACAGGTGTGAATGTCCTTATTGCAGAGGATAATGAACTGAATGCAGAGATTGCTACCGTGCAGTTGGAAGAGTTCGGGATGAATGTAGAAAGAGCTGTGGATGGAAAGAATGCTGTTGAGATTTTCAGAAATCATCCGGAAGGCACATTTGATGTAATCCTGATGGATATCATGATGCCTGAAATGAATGGTTATGAAGCGGCAAAAGCAATCAGGGCAATGAATGACAGACCGGATGGAAAAAACATTCCTATTATAGCAATGACAGCTAATTCATTTGCAGAAGATGTTCAGGCATCACTGGATGCAGGAATGAACGCACATTTGTCAAAGCCGATTGTGATTGATGAAGTTATAAAAATGATTTTAAGGTATGTATATAATTGATTAGCAGAGGTTCATGAATTAGTGGAATACAATTGACAGGAGGACTAAAATATGACAATGCGAGAGTGCTATGAAGCTATTGGAGGAAACTATGAAGATGTCCTGGGACGCCTTCACAGCGAAGCACTGATTCGGAGATTTACATTAAAGTTCCTTGAAGATCAGAGTTATATACAGTTAAAACAGGCATTGGAAAAAGTGACAGAAGTATATGAGATGACGATTGAAGAAATAAAGAAGGGAATGTAGCATTAAGTGATGCGACATGACTTTCTGTCTTGAATCAAGTGCTTGGAAGATCATAAAAAACGAGTGGATAAAGGTAATAAAAAGTATGGATAAAAGACAAAAAATCCTGATTGTAGATGATTCAAAATTAAACAGGGACATATTGAAGGAGATTCTCGGAGAAACTTATAATTATCTGGAAGCTGAAAATGGAAATCAGGCAATCCAGATGATAGGAGAAAATATTGGAATTGATCTGATGCTTTTAGATATCAATATGCCACAGATGAATGGTTTTGAAGTCTTGAAAATAATGAAAAGAAGCCAGTGTATTGCTGAAACTCCTGTCATCATGATATCTTCTGAAGATGCTGTTGATACTATGCGTAAGGCATATGAGCTGGGAATCACAGATTATATCACACGACCGTTTGATTCTGTGATTGTAAAGAAAAGAGTTCAGAATACCTTGGGCCTCTATATGAATCAAAAGCATCTGATAAATGTGGTTTATGATCAGGTTTACGAAAAAGAAGAAAATAATAATATCATGATCCGGATTATGAGTAATATATTGGGATCCCGTAATAGAGAGAGCAGAGAACACATCCTGCATATAAAAACAGCAACGGAGATGATGCTGAGACAACTGGTAAAAGTAACAGCTGCTTATCCTTTGACAGAGGCAGATATTGCTTTGATTACAACTGCTTCTTCCCTTCATGATATTGGTAAGATTCGTATTCCGGAAGAAATATTGAATAAGCCAGGCAGACTTACAGATGAAGAATTTCAAATTATGAAAACTCATAGTGAGCTTGGCGCAGCTATAATTAAGGATATGGACTTTCTGCAAGATCATCCACTGGTGCATACCGCATGGGAAATCAGCAGATGGCACCATGAAAGATGGGACGGAAAGGGTTATCCGGATGGCTTGAAAGGTGAAGAAATACCAATCTCTGCACAGGTGGTATCAATTGTCGATGTTTATGACGCACTTACAAGTGAAAGATGTTATAAGAAAGCATTTGATCATGACACAGCGATTCAAATGATCCTGGATGGGCAATGCGGACAATTTAATCCAATCCTCCTTAAGTGTCTGAAAGAACTGAGTATTCAGCTTTCAAAAATGTCTGGTAAAGAGACGGATGATAATAAACATTATTATGAAATACAGAGACTTTCGAATGAAATACTCAGCGATAAATTCTTACCGAACCAGATGTATTCACAGAATCTTATCAAGGTCATGCAGGAAAAAATCGATTTCTTCAAATCGAACAGTGGCAAGAATTCGATTGATTACAATGCGGTTTCGGGTCAATTAACTATATTAAATGGAGAACATCAGATATTATGTCAGAGAGATAATCCGAATTTCAATTTGTTTAAAGAATTTGGAGTAAATGAAGAAGATGTTCAATGCCTTCGTGTTTTATTACATCAGACATCTGTACAAAATAAAGAAATATCTGCCACGATAAAAGCGACGGTGGAAAATAACAGTCAGATGTATAGAATGAAATTGCATACATTGTGGTCGCCTTTAAAGAAGGAGGGATACATTGGAATCATTGGATATTTTGACACTGTAAAATAAATATGAAGATCACAATCATAGAGTGTATGGAATCAAATCCATATGCTCTTTTTCTTGAAATAAGTATGCTTTAATTAGCTGAGTAGATATGTTTGAAGATGAAAGAGAAAGAATACTAAGGTGGTAGCTGAAATTGACTTTATTCGCACTTGGGATTATAATTTAAAAATAGAAATATAATTGATCGTGAACTCACTATAATATGAAGATGAAGGCATGGAATATCTTTCAATCAGTCAAACAGCTGGAAAATGGGGACTGTCGAAACGACGAGTGCAGGTATTTTGCTCTGAAAATAGAATTCCTGGAGTAATGCGTGTCTCTATAGACATTAACATTTAGCTCATACATTAACTATATTTCATTTTCAGGCAAATTTCAATGTTAAATATTGATTTTGCCTTTTTGTTGTACCTAAAATTCAATAAGACATCCTATCTTGTTCACATCCTACGCTTTTTTATCACATCCAAATCTTTTTATTAATATTTTTCATCAAAGCAATGTTGCCAAATAGCTTAAGTTAATGACATTGGGAGTGAACAGTAACCGAAACATTGTACAACCTTTACAAATTCGTCCATTATCATTGCTATTTTTTAGTAAAAAGAGTATACTTTAAAGCACTAAACACCAGGAGTATAAAATTATGAACACACACTCATCCGGATATTACAGCATAGACAAAGACTATAATATCCTAAGCTATAACGACACTGCCAAACAACTGTACCCCAATCTCCAGCCGGGAGTGAAATGCTATAAGGCACTTATGGGGCTTGATTCCCCATGCCCGCCCTGCCCTGTAGCACTGGGGATACAGGGGCCAAAGACCTACCTGGATCCGATCCGTCATATTTATGAGACAGTTGATGCAGTAGAGACTGTACAGCCCGACGGTAGCAGAGGACATGCACTTGTATTCAGCACAGTAGCCGAAGGAGAAAGCCTGTCAAAGTCTATTCCCACAGGTGAGAACTCTCTCCGTCTGCTGGGTGCCATCAACCTGCTTGCTTCTGACTACATGTCTGTTTATGGCGTAAACCGGGAAACCGGGAAAATCTCCGTATATCGTTCCAGATTTACTGATGCTTTTGCGGATATTAAAGATAATGCAGACTATAAGCTGTCATTTAATTTTCTCATCCAGAAATATATTCATCCGGATGAGCGTTCCTATGTGTCCATACACCTGAATTATGAAACCCTGCTGGAAAGACTTTCTCAGGAAGCCTCTTTCAAATTCCATTTCAGGGTTGTCACAGATACTGTCCATTACTATTATCTGCTCATTGCCAGAAACGGAAACGCCGATGACTATCGGAATTTCGTAATTGCAGTGGCCTGTGAAGACAATGATGTGACAGCACGCAAAATCTATGAAAATCAGCTCCACTCTCTTCTGGCATCCATTACCCATGCTGCCGGCTACTTTCATCTCGACCTTACAGATGATAAGATTCTGAAGATCGGAGGCACTTCTGCCCTGGCCTATAAGATAGATGCTGACGCTTCCATTGACCATTTTATTGCAGAGACTGCTGTTTTTATACCGGTATTAAAGGACAGAAACGATTTCATCAACGCATTTTGCCGCAGTTCCCTGATGAAAAGCTACGAGGACGGTCAGGTAGAGGTCACCAGAGTTTCCCGCTGTCTCTACGATGACAATATAACCAGGCTTTCCAAATATGTGACAAGACTGCTGCTCAATCCTTCCAATAACCATCTGGAAGCAATCCTCTACGGTGAGGATGTCACCAGAACACAGGAAGCCTATGAGACACAGGTAAGTATTGTCCAGACACTGAGCAGCAACTACCTGAACGTATACCTGATCAATCCCAGAGAAAAAACGCTCTCTGTGATCAAGCAGGAAGACCGCGATGTCCCTGCTCCGGACAAAAAACACAACAATACATACCCCTATGATCTTTTCCTCTCAGACTATATCCGGCAGCGTGTATATCCGGATGACCGTACAATGCTGGAAGAATCACTGGAACTGGATAATGTAATGAGTGTTTTGTCCGGTCAGTCCGAATACAAGGGGAATTACCGGATAAATGACAGGGATGGTATCCATTACTATCAGTTCCGCTTTATCAAAAACGAAGACTCCGGTATCATTGTTCTGGGATTTTTGAATGTGGACGATGTGGTGGAATCAGAAATCAGACACCAGAAGCTTCTCAAAGAAGCTCTTGATACTGCCGAACGTGCCAATGCAGAGAAATCCAATTTTCTTTCCCGTATGTCCCACGATATGCGTACGCCGTTGAATGGGATCATTGGTCTGCTGGAAATTGATAAAAAGCACGAAAATGATATCGGATTCCTGAAAAGTAATCGTGAAAAAGCATTCATTTCAGCCAGTCATCTGCTCTCTCTTATCAATGATGTACTGGATATGTCCAAGATCGAGGAGGGCGGACTTGTACTCAACCATGAACCTTTTGATCTGATCAGATATGAAAAAGAGACACAGATGCTGATTGATATGCAGGCACAGAAAAATGGCATTGATTTCACCGTTCATATCGCACCGGAGATATACGAACATCCCTTTGTATACGGCAGCCCTCTGCACCTCCGTCGTGCCATGATGAATATTTACAGTAACTGTATCAAATACAACAGAGAAAATGGGGCAATCCATACGGAGATCCATGCTCTCCCTTCCCATGATCATAAGCTGGTCTGCAGATGGACGATCTCTGATACGGGAATCGGCATCAACAAAGAATATCTGGAGAAGATCTTTGAACCCTTTACTCAGGAGAATATGGATGCCCGAAGTGTATATCATGGCACCGGACTGGGTATGAGCATTGCCAAAGCGCTATTTGAACAGATGGGTGGTACCATTGAGATTTCCAGTACTCCGGGTATCGGAAGTACTTTTGTGATCACTTTGCCATTTGAAGAGGCAGAAGAAACGGATATCTCTTCTGAGCCAGAATCTGAGCGAAACTCCATTCAGGGCATAAAGATCCTGCTGGCAGAGGATAATGAAATAAACAGAGAAGTGGCACAGGTACTCCTTGAAGAGGAAGGTGCTGTGGTAACTGCAGTATCCAATGGCAAGGAAGCTGTAAAACTTTTCTCCCGTCACCCCGAGGGGACATTTGATGTGATACTTATGGATATTATGATGCCTCTGATGGACGGATACGAGGCCACACGCCAGATCCGGAAGCTTGACAGGACGGATGCTTCTTCCATTCCCATCATCGCACTGACCGCTAATGCTTTTGCAGAGGATGTACGCCATGCACTGGACTGTGGTATGAACGCACATCTGGCCAAACCACTGGATGTAAAAAAAATGATCCATACGATTGCCTGTTACTGTTCAAGGGTATGCATAAGTCATTGTAAAAAGTGACGAATTTTTATTTTTTTATATTGTGGATAATCATGTTCAGCAGAAAAAACTGTGTTTATAGTTTTTTCTGCTGTTCCTTTTGACAGAGTGTACAGGATATTTGGATAAAGAAAACCGATGGCTTTAACTGTTTCCCAGTTTACACCATCGGTTTTCTTAAGTCCAGTTAGCCCTTGAACAGTAACGATTGCGCGGATGAGAAGGAAGCTGCGGCAGATTTTATGAAGCTGTGCAGTAAGTAAACAATAATGATAAAGGGTGAGAAGTTCAAAAAAGCTTCTCACCCTTTTGGATTATTTAGCAGCCGAATAATTCGGCTGTTTTTTTCATGCGCTCTGCGATCGGAACGCCGAAGGGGCAGCGGGATTCGCAGGCCTGACATCCGATACATTCAGAAGCTTTATGTTTCAGAAGCTCGTAATGAGACTGGATGGTTGCAGGCACGGAAGGCTGCATGGTAGCCAGATCATAGAATTTATTGATCATTGCGATATCCAGGTTAGATACGCAGGGCTTGCAGTGTCCACAGTAGGTACATTCTCCGCGGTAGGAATGCAGTGGGGCATTGGCAAGTATGGATGCATAGTCCTTTTCCTCTTCGGAAGCATTCTCATAAGCAGTGGCAGCATCGATCTGTTCCTTTGTGTCATATCCGCACATAATGGAACAGACAGCAGGACGTGTCAGCGCATAGTGGATACACTGGATCGGTGTCAGGGTTACTCCAAACGGAGAGCGTTTTTCATCAAAAAGCCGGCCTCCGGCAAAGCCCTTCATAACGGTGATTCCCACATCATTCTGTTCGCAGACATTATATAAATGTGCACGGTCCGGATCAATTCCCTTGAGCTGGGAGTCAAATTCCTCTGCAAACATGGTATCGATATTTTCACTGGCAGGAAGCATGTCAAAAGCAGGATTGATGCTGAAAAGAATCATCTCCACATATCCGGATTCGGCTGCTTTGACTGCTACTTTCGGATTATGGGAGCTCATGCCGATGTGACGGATCACACCTTTGTCCTTTAATTCCATGATATAGTCCAGATAATCGGAATGCTGGATCTGTTCCCATTCCTCCTCAGAATCAACATAGTGGATCATTCCAAGATCAATATAATCCGTCTGCAGACGTTTTAACAGATCCTCAAATGCAGGGCGGACATATTTCATATCTCTGGTACGAAAATACTGTTCATTCTTCCAGGTGGAACCAATATGTCCCTGGATAAACCACTGACTGCGGTTATCCTTGATTCCTTTTCCGATGATATCTCTGGATTTAGGGTCCGCCATCCAGCAGTCCAGAATGTTGATTCCTTTTGAGGAGGCATAGTGGATCAGTTCAATGCTTTCCTCCTCCGGATGCCGCTCCAGCCATTCGCCGCCGAAGCCGATCTCGCTTACCTGGAGATCTGTTTTTCCTAATCTGCGGGTTTTCATTATCGAATTCCTCCTTATGTACAAGAATATTTTTATTGTACCATAAAAGTAAGAATTCAGAAAGTATTGTAAGAGTTGACTTAATATGCTTTTGAGGCATAAATGAGCTATGATGATAAGGTATTTGATATAGACAGCAATCGCGATCTATAATATAGATACACAAAACATAAAGACAGAGAAAGGAAAGCAGAAATGGAGCAGAAAACATTACTTTTTACAGATCAGAAAATAAAAGAGATGATCATTCCACTTTTTCTGGAACAGCTGCTGCTGTTTTCAGTTGGCTTTTCTGTTGTGATAATGCTGTTTGTATTGGTGGGAAACCGGTGGATGCTGCAGCTTCTGTTTGGAAAGGTAGAGGCTCCTGTAATGGATGCCTGTGTGACTTATCTTCGAATCTCTGCCTATTCTTATCCGGCTCTGGCGATAAACAATGCCGGTGCAGCTGTGTATCGAAGCCTTGGAAAGACAAATGTGACCATTGGTAATCTGGCTGGTACTGATCCACAATGTTTTCAATGCGACAGCATATCCTTTTTCGGGTGCCTTAAGTAACGGACTGCGCTCAGCAGGGGATGTGAAGTTTACCATGTATGTTTCAATCATCTCCACGATCGTAGTGCGGCTCTTTTTATCCTGGCTTCTCGGCATCGTATTTGACATGGGAGTGATTGGTATTGCACTTGCAATGGTAAGTGACTGGATCGTCAGAGCCGTGATCTTCCTGTGGAGACAGAAATCCGGAAAGTGGAAAAATTTCCAGGTGATCTGAGGCAGGAAAAGAATAATATGTGTGGAAGATATGAGGCATATATTACCGTAAGGATTGTATTTAGTTGGATAAATCAGGTATAATAACAAAATATAAATGAAAAAATAAGGGGAACAAAAAAATGAGTTTGTTATTAGGAATCATATATCTTTCATTTATCAGCCTTGGACTTCCGGACGCGCTTCTTGGAGCGGCATGGCCGGATATGTATCCGGAATTCCAGGTTCCGGTATCTTACGTGGGAATGATATCCATGATCATTGCGTTTGGAACGATCATTTCCAGTCTGCAGAGTGACCGTCTTACGAAGAAATTCGGGACAGGCAAAGTAACTGCAGTAAGTGTAGGAATCACAGCTTTTGCACTGTGGGGATTTTCAATCAGCCACAGTTTCTGGATGCTGTGTTTATGGGCGATACCGTATGGACTTGGCGCAGGAAGTGTAGATGCCTCTCTGAACAACTATGTGGCTTTACATTATGCAAGTAAGCATATGAGCTGGCTGCATTGCATGTGGGGCGTTGGCGCGACACTGGGACCGTACATTATGGGAGCAGTGCTTACCGGAGGTGCGACCTGGAACAGTGGATACCGGATCATATCTCTGCTGCAGATCGTACTTACAGCTGTTCTTGTATTCAGCTTTCCAAAATGGAAGAAACAGAGTGGATCAGAAGAGGAACAGGCAAAAAGCAAGTCTCTTTCACTTCGTGAGATCATTGCCATTCCAGGGGCAAAGGCAATCATGCTTTGTTTTTTCTGCTATTGTGCAGTGGAGCAGACAACAATGCTCTGGGCGAGCAGCTATCTGAACCTGGCAAAAGGTGTGGATGCAGAAACAGCCGCTTCTTTTGCGGGAATGTTCTGCATTGGTATTACGATCGGACGTGGTATCAATGGTTTTATTGCCATGAAGCTTAAAGATGCACAGATGATCCGGATGGATGGGACAGGCAATTATTTTTGCGGGAATCCTGATCATGCTGCTTCCTTTTGGAAAAACCGCTTCTCTGATTGGATTTTCCCTGATCGGACTTGGCTGTGCGCCGGTATATCCATGTATCATTCATTCCACACCGGAACATTTTGGAGCGGAACGTTCCCAGGCAATCATTGGGGTGCAGATGGCAAGTGCTTACATAGGAACCTGTCTGATGCCGCCACTGTTTGGTCTGAGCGCAAATCACATATCTATCCGGTTATTGCCGGTATATCTGCTGATCCTGCTTGTGTTAATGACATATATGCATGAATTATTGAACAGGAGGAAATAATTTTATGGTAAAAATAATCTCAGACAGTACCTGTGATCTTTCACCGGATCTTTTACAAAAGTATGATATTGATATTCTGCCGCTTCACATTCTGCTTGGAGAAAAGGAATACAGGGACGGCAGGGATATCACTCCGGATGAGATCTTTGCGTGGTCCGATGCGAATAAGACAACTCCGAAGACTTCTGCACCGTCGCTTATGGATGCGGTGGAGATGTTGAAGCCTTATGTCAGTGAACAGAGAGAGGTTATCTGCTTTTCCATTTCCTCTGGTATGTCCACATCCGGGAATGTTATGCGGCTGGCAGCAGAAGAGCTGGAGGCCTCCGATCTTGTGACAGTGATCGATTCGGCAAATCTTTCTACAGGAATCGGTCTTCTCGTTATTGAAGCAGCGATCATGGCGCAGGAAGGAAAAACTGCCGGAGAGATCACAGCAGTAATCGAAGAGTTGAAGCCAAAAGTACGCGCAAGTTTTGTGGTGGATACGCTGGTATATCTTTATCGTGGCGGGCGCTGCAATGCTGTTTCTGCCATGGCGGGAAGTGTTCTGAAGCTGCATCCCAAGATCGTTGTGGAAAATGGTGCAATGGATGCTTCCAAGAAATATCGTGGAAAACTTTCAAAGGTGATTACAGCGTATGTGAAAGATATGGAAGAAGAACTGAAGGATGCCCGTCCTGACCGCGTCTTTATTACACATTCCGGTTGTGACAGAGAAGTTGTGGAAGCAGTACGCACATATCTTGAAAATCTTGAAGTTTTTAAAGAAGTCCTTGAAACACGTGCAGGCGGAGTTATTTCCTGCCATTGCGGACCTGGTACTCTGGGCGTGCTGTTTATTTCGCAATAGAGTCAAAGCCTGAAAATAATAAGGAAGGTAGAAGGTGTGGTTCATACAAAGAAGATAATCAAGGAAACATTCTGGGAAATACTGGAAGAAAAGCCGTACAATAAGATCACGGTGCAGGATATTGTAAATCGCTGTTAGGTTAACCGAAATACATTTTATTATCATTTTCAGGATATTCCGACATTGATGATAGATTCTATCGAGGATTGGATGGCGGATGTAATTCAAAAATACGGAACACTTGAATCGCCGGCAGATTGTCTCACCTATATGGCACAGGAGTGCATGAAAAGAAAAAAAGTCTTTTTACATCTGTTCCGTTCTGTGCAGAAAGATATATTTTTATCCAGATTAAACGAAATGGGCTATGATATCATCCGTACATATGTAGACAGAATCGAGGAATGTGAGCAGATTTCAAAAGAAGAAAAGGAAGTACTGATCAAGTCCTATAATGTATATTTGTGGGAAGCCTGTTAGACTGGCTGGTTCTGGTGGTAAGCCATCATCATCAGTAATGGATTCATAGTTTGCACTGGT
Source organism: Blautia sp. HA8986 (assembly GCF_056504635.1). Lineage (NCBI taxonomy): Bacteria > Bacillati > Bacillota > Clostridia > Lachnospirales > Lachnospiraceae > Blautia > Blautia sp. HA8986. The sequence goes on along the minus strand of NZ_JBWLUQ010000001.1, from coordinate 1,591,094 downwards.
ATAACAACAGGAAATGCCATAGATCAGTTTTTTTTTACGGAGAAGAGACATAGCTTTTGTTACTTTCTGATAGACACCATCACCACGGCGTCCATCCGTTGCCTCTTCAAAGCCTTCAAGAGAAATAGCAGGAACAAAATTTCCTACCCGGAGCATTTCGTCAGCAAAGTCCTCATCAATGAGAGTAGCATTTGTGAAGCATGAAAATACGCAGTCAGAATGCTTTTCGCAGAGACTGATCAGGTCTTTTTTTCGTACAAGCGGTTCGCCACAGATATAGATGTACATGTAGACACCGAGCTTTTTTCCTTTGACCAGCCAACCAGTGTAGCATTAATAAAGAAATTGACAGCAAGAGTTTTGGCAACATTAGGGTCAACATCTGTAAAAATTTTGCGGATATAGGAATAATAAGGATGTTCCGGGTTTTCGATTGATTCACGGATCGTTTTTCGCTGGGAAGGAAATCCACCTTTGTAAAAAATTAGTTATTTTGATAGCTGTTTCTCATTCAGATAATGATAGTCAGGCAGCTGGGCGGTATGTTTTACAATGTAATGGCGCATACATCCTTCGGCCAGAAGTGCACAGCCTGCAAAGAAAAGTGTATTTTTCAGGATCACTATAACGCCAAAAGCGCCGGACACCAGAATATAGCCGGTACATGCAATTTTTATCTGCTTCAGAAATATCACTTCGTTCGTTCAATGAATATGTGGACATATTAAGGCAGAAGTCCAGGATGAACAATGGATAAATGGGACTGGGATATCTGAAAACCAGACATGAAGAGATGATTTGTCTATATTTACCAGGTTTACAATTAAAGAATGTAAACCATAGTTTAAAACTCAGGTTGACAATTCTTCCCGGTTGTGATATAAAAAGAAAGTCATAACACATAATCTTTACGGGAAGAGGAGACATTATTATGAATCAGTCTTATGCAGAAAGCTCTGCTTCAGAGCGAAAGTTTACAACCAGAGAGATGGTACTGGTTGGTATGTTTGCAGCAGTTCTGGCAGTAATCTCACAGATATCACTGCCAATGCCGACAGGTGTTCCGATCACGATTCAGGTATTCGGTGTGGCACTTGTAGGAGCAGTGCTTGGTTCCAGACTTGGAACAACGGCAACGGTGGTTTACGTTCTCTTAGGTGCGATCGGTCTTCCGATCTTTGCCAATTTTACCGGCGGAATCAGCAGTATTGTAGGCGTTACCGGAGGTTATATCTGGGCATGGCCATTTATGACATGGCTTAGCGGAATCCGTCCGAAAACAGATAATAAGACAAAAAATCTGGCAATTTCCATCGGTTTTTCCCTGATCGGTCTTCTGATCGTTGAGACTATCGGTGGTTTACAGTGGCATTTTGTTGGCGGATCTATGAGTATTCCGGCCATTGCGGTATATTCTTTAACTGCATTCATTCCAAAAGATATCGTGATCACGGTTCTTGCAGTATTACTTGCCATTCCGATCCGAAAAGGAATCAACAATGCAGGAAACAGATAAGAAACAACATGTTAAGATTCACGGCATCGGACTTGATAAAGAAGGACGATGCAGGCATTACCATACCAGCCTTGATATAGCCGCATTACTCTGTGCAGAATGCAGAAAATATTATGCATGCTATTCCTGTCATGACGAAATTGAAGATCATCCCTTTGCAGCGACAGCACCGGAAGAAGAGTATCCGGTTCTCTGTGGAAACTGTAGGAGGAAGCTTACCCGCAAGGAATATAAGCAAGGCAGCTGCCCTTACTGCCATGCCGGTTTTAATCCACGGTGCAGTTTACATGAGAATATTTATTTTTCCTGTGGGGAATAGAAAAAATTACGGAGAAAGAATCAGGAGCATACGGAATTTTGGAAAAAAGTTCTGTATGCTCTTTTTGTTTATCTTAAAAAAGAACGGATTTAGGAAGAGACAGGGTAGATTTTATACAGGCGCAGAGAAAAGAAAAATGATAAAATTCTCAGAAGGAGCGGACCGGAAAGGACGCCGAATAATAAAAGACAGGAGAGAAGATCAAGATGAATAAATATGATAGATTTTATCCGGGAAGGGTTTGGCTGGATACAGAAGGAAAAAGAATACAGGCTCACGGTGGATCCGTGATCTTTATTGACGGAGTTTATTACTGGTACGGTGAAAATAAAGAAAAAACAGTACCTGGAAGCGGAATCTGGCACTGGGGTGTAAGATGCTATGCTTCCAGAGATCTGTACAACTGGGAGGATAAAGGACTGATCATTCCTCCGGAGCCGGATGATATCCATTCTTCTCTTCATCCATCCAGATGCATGGACAGGCCTCATATTATCTATAACAGAGGCACCGGAAAATATGTGTGCTGGTTAAAGATCATGAATCCTGATGAGACACAGACTTCAACAGTCCTTACTGCAGATCACTTTCTGGGACCTTATATCAAGGTAAGAGAAGGACTGAAGCCTTTGAACATGAGCGCAGGAGACTTTGATCTGGCAGTGGCGCCGGACGGAAAAGCATATTATTATTTTGAGCGTGTACACAGTGAAACCATTTGCGCAGACCTGACAGAGGACTATACAGATGTGACAGGATATTATTCCACACATTTCCCAAGACCTTATCCACCTTATGTCAGGGAGGCAACTGCTCATTTCAGTAGAAAAGGAAAACACTATCTCCTGACATCGGGAACCACTTCTTATTATCCGAATCCTTCAGAAATTGCCATTGCCGATACCTGGCATGGTCCGTACAGGGTACTTGGAAATCCGCATCCGGAGGACAAAAGCAACACATCTTATCATTCCCAGATTTCTTCTGTATTTAAGGTACAGGGGAAAAAGGATCTTTATATTGCATGTGCGGATCGATGGCTGCCCCGGCAGATGGATGCCAGATATGAGGAGTATTCCAGAATGTTTGAGGCAATCTTTAATCCGGATATTTCCGTTGAAGAACGTCAGAAGCTGTTAGCCAGGGAACCCCTTCCGGAGGATAACACATCTATTGCGGATTATGTATGGCTTCCGCTGCGTTTTGACGGAGAGATGGTGTATATCGACTGGAAAGAGGAATGGAGTCTGGACGATTATGAATAAATAAGACTGCTGGCGAATGGCTGCAAAAAATATTACCAGGGAAAATTCTCTGCTCTCTTTTTCAGGAACTCCTTCCTGTATTGCTGAGGAGAAATTCCCTGGTATTCTTTGAATACACGATAAAAGTGATCAGCACTGTTGTAGCCTGTTTTTTCGGAGATATCTTCTATGGACAGATCGGTTTTTTCCAGATATTCCAGAGCTTCTTTCATTTTCAGTGTTTTAATAAGCTGTGTGAAATTTTTGCCCGTGTTTTCTTTGATGATCTTGGAGAGATAAGGGACAGAATAGTGAAAACGCTCTGCAAGTATGGGAAGAGTAACCGTTTTGTAATGACTCTGAATGTAGCGGACAATGGGAATATGATCCGGGCCGGACTTGTAATAGGAAAACTGCTGGTAGATGTGGTAGGAGCGGAGGACATAGACAAACAGCAGATTGATCCAGTAAATATTGCATCGTTCCACATAATTGTCATACCGGAAATTCTCCAGAAACAGTTTCTTTACAAGATCTTTGATCTCACAGGAAGCATCAGTTTTGATCAGCAGATAATTGTCCTCCTCGGAGGAGGACAGGATCTTGCGGAAAAAATCTGACAGGATGTCATCAGAGGAAAGCAGAGGAAAAAACAGTTTGCTGAAAGTGCTTTCCTTAATATAGATCGGAAATATGTAGGAATCTTTGTTAAGAAGAGTTACATTGTGCCGGGTAAATGGAGATAGAATGCAGAAATCACCTTCCGTCAGAATCTGCTGTTCATCCAGAAAGGTAAGTTCACACTGACCACGGTAAACGTAGTCGATCTCAAAGCAGTCGTGGAGATGAATAAAATCCTTGCATCCCCAGAACTGGTAAACGACAGTGAGCCCTGCGTTCGGAGGAACAATATCAAAACGCTCCGGAATATGCAGGATCTTATCCGAAAAATAGAAATATAGTTTCCGGATCTCTTTCAAAAAGTCATCGTCTTCCAGACGGATCAGACTGGATGTATCTATGGTACCCGGAAATTCCTTAAGGTAATGCTTCTGTGTGTAGATCTGGTGAAGAATAAAAGGAAAATCAGGGGCTTCTCCTGTGACACGATGATATTCCTCTATATGGTCCTGAATCTCTCCGATGGAAATATAAAAATTCATAGGATTCCTTTCTTTATAGTATGGTTATCGTTATCATATTCTATGGAAAATTCTATCACAGGCCGCTTGTAAAGAAAATAATAAAATGTATAAAATATTAAAAAAGGTCGGATTTCAAAAGAAAGATAATAGATCATATAGGGGCAGATAACTGTTTCAGCTGATAGAATAGAACTATCAAAAGAGAAAGATGAGGAGGTCCGAAATGGAACAAAAAATGAAAGCAACCGATAAATTAAGCTGGCTGGAAAAGATATCCTTCTCCGGCGGTGAGATGGGAACAAACCTGCTGTTTACAGTTATGAGTGCATATCTGCTGGTTTACTATACCAATTATGCTCATGTAAATGCGGCAATAGTAGGAACCATTATGTTTGTGTCAAAGATCTTTGATGCGATTTCAGATGTGGCAATGGGATATGTGGAAGAAAGATTTGCAAAGCCAGGAGCAAAGGCAAGACCATGGCTGAAAAGAATGGCACTGCCATATGCGATCTCCGCGATCATTCTTTTTACTGTGCCGGATTTTACAAGCACGGTAGCTCAGGGAATTTATGTATTTATTACTTATAATCTGTTCTGTACGATCTACACAATGATCGTTATTCCGTATAACTCTCTTCAGGCGCTGATCACACAGGATAAGGATGATCGAAAGACAACAGGAGTTCTCCGGTCAATCTTTTCTACTATAGCATCTACGATCGTGAATTCCTTTACAATGATCTTTATAGGATGGGCCGGAAATACAAAGCTGAGCTGGACCATTGTTATCGGTGTATATGCTGTCATTGCGCTGATCGTATACAGTCTTTGCTATGTCAACACAACAGAAAGAGTTAATGCTGAGGAAGACCAGCATGGACAGGATGACAAAAAGCTTGGTTTTGTGGAAAGTCTTTTCAATGTAATGAAAAATAAATACTGGCGTATCCTTACAGTAAACGGTATTTTTTCAAGTGCTGTAATTTCCCTGAACATGGGCTCTATGTTCTTTTATCTGGCCTATGTCTGCGGAAAGCCACAGTCTGTTGCAATCGTAGGAATGTTACTGTCCATGCCGATGCTGGTACTGATCCCGCTGTCAGCACCGATCGTTGCAAAATGTGGAATGAAGAACAGTCTGGTAGCAGGTGTCCTGATCATGACAGTGGGAAGAATTATCGTTGGAGTAAGCGGAGAAAGCTCTTTGATGATGATCTATGTGGGAACCTTTATTTTTGCTCTGGGCTGCAGCACACAGTGGTGTTCTTATCCGCTTCTCTGCTATACCGTAGAATATGGACAGTGGAAAACAGGCGTCCGTCAGGAAGGTATGATCATGTCTGCAAACAGTTTTGGTTCCAAATGTGGTACCGCGCTTGGTACTGCACTGTGCGGCTGGGTACTTGCCTGGGCAGGATATAACGGAGCTGCGGAGATTCAGACTGCATCAGCACTGACAGGAATTAAGATCGTCTATGTTTATCTGCCTGTTATCTTAAATATTCTTTCTGCAGTGATCTTAAGCTTTTATAAACTGGAAAAAGAATACTCAACAATTGTTAAAGAACTGGAAGAGAGAAAGGCTGTTGGAAAGTAACTATGTTTGAAAAATTATTTGATACTGTTATAGAAAATATGCTTGGCAGGATGACGTTGGAGGAGAAGGCCTACGCCCTGACCCCACTGGATAATCAGTACTGTTCCATTCCATCTCAGGACTTCTATGGCCCTACGCCTCAGGATGTTCCCGGAGGGGGACAAGATAACTGGCCTGCCGGAAAGCCGGTTCCGGGAGAGGATGGCAGACCTGCGGATGGAAAGTATCATCCTGTTGCTTTTCCGTCCAATTCTGCTGTGGCAATGAGCTGGGATAAAAAGCTGGCTTATGATGTGGGAGTGAAATGGGCACAGGAAGCCAAGGCCAGTCCGGAAAAGATAAATATCCTTAATCGTCCGGGAATGAATCTGAAGCGTTCACCACTGTGTGGACGGAATTACGATTATCTCAGCGAAGATCCGGTACAGACAGGAATTCTGGCGGCAGAATATGTAAAAGGAATACAGAGTCAGGGAATCGGTGCCTGCCCCAAGCATTTTCTTGCCAATAATCAGGAATTTGACAGAATGAATACAGACTCTGTAATTTCGGAGAGAGTGCTCCATGAGGTATATCTTCGTCCCTGGAAAAAAATGATCCAGGAAGCACAGCCCTGGATGATCATGACTTCCTATAATAAAGTTAATGGAGAGTGGGTCAATTCCAGTAAAGAGTGTATGAAGCTTCTGAGAGAAGAGATTGGTTATGAAGGCGTAGTGGTTTCGGATTTCCTTGCTATTCATCATAATAAGGTTGCAGCTCACAGAAACCAGATGGATATTGAGCTTGCCGCCCAGGAAATTCATACGAAAGAAATCGTGGAAGCGGTAAAAAATGGTGAGATAAAAGAAGAAGAGCTTGACCAGATCATCCGCCGTCAGCTTCGGATGGCACTGTATGCCCTGAAACAGGAAAATACGCAGGAAGCAGATCTGGAAGCTTTTCACAGGGAATCCATAGAAATTGCAGAGCAATGTATGACACTGCTGAAAAATGAGGATATTCTGCCGGTTACCGCATCCTGTACAGACAGACTTATTGTTGCAGGAGAACTGGCAGAAAAGCCTAATATAACAGGCAGCGGAAGTGGATATATGAATGGTTATATGGTGGAAAATCCCTTAAAAAATATATGCACACTTGCAGAAAAAGCAGGTATTCAGACCGAATATATTCCAGGATACAGAATGGCTGATAAGATCCTGCCACTGGGGAAAAAAGAGGCAGGACAGAGCTGTGACCTGCAGATACCCCAAATATGCCAGAGTGATCTGGTGCTTGCTTTTGTGGGGGCACCGTATGGCCATGAATCAGAAAGCTATGACCGGCCGGATATCTGTCTGCCGGAAGAACAGAGGGACATGCTGGACAGCCTGACAAAACAGACGGATAATATAGTTATTGTTCTTTCCGGCGGAAGTGTCTATGATATGACTCCCTGGAAGGACAAGGTAAAGGGAATCCTTTTTGCCGGATTTGCAGGAGAAGGTGCCGGCGCTGCTGTTGCCAATATTCTGTTTGGAAAAAGTGAGCCGGGAGGAAGATTGACAGAAACATTTCCAATAGATTTCGCACATACACCTGCGTATTTTGACTTTACAGGGAAAATGATGGAAATGCCACATGTAAATTACTCGGAAGGTCTTCTTACCGGATACCGCTGGTATGATACAAGACATCTTCCGGTACTGTATCCTTTTGGATACGGACTTAGCTATACGACGTTTTCCTACACGGAACCGGTTGTAGATAAAGCAGTTATGACGCCGGAGGATACACTGACTGTGAGCCTGGATGTCACCAATACAGGAAAACGGGCAGGAAGCCAGGTGATACAGCTTTATATCCATGAACAGGGCGGACTGTTTGCCAGACCGGAAAAGGAGCTGAGAGATTTTGCAAAAGTATTTCTGCAGCCGGGAGAAACGAAAACAGTGAAATTTACTTTATCAGGAGAGGATTTTGCTGTATACAGTGATGTACTGCATAAATGGGGAGTACAGTCAGACCGATATGAGATTCTTCTGAACACTTCTGCACAGGATTCCATAGCCAGGGTATCTGTAGATATTATCCGAGGAGATCAGATGTATTATTTTACTGAAATGTCACCACTGGTACAGTTCATAAATTGCCCGGCTTTCCACGAGTATCTGAAACAGAATGAACCGCAGTGGAAACAGGATTTCTTTGATCTGGAGAAAACAGAATTTCTCGTTCTGATGCTGCCATTACCATTCTACAGAGTTTCAGAGCCTCTTCAGGGAGAACCATTTTTCACTGCAGAGAAGATTTCAGAGATCATTGAGCTGTGTAATCAATATGTGAGGAGAGAGAATAACACACAGCAGAGGTAGGAGATTATGAATAAAATAGAAGAGACTCTCAGGAATTTTACGAATAGAAAAGAGATAGCAGGTGCGGCGGTTCTGGTTCGAAAGGAAGGAAGAATCGTAGAAGACTTTTCTTATGGATATGGAGATATAGAAAAAAAAGTGCCGGTGGATAGAAAGACAATGTTTCGTCTGGCATCCATGACGAAACCGGTAACTGCAATTGCAGTGATGCAGCTGGTTGAAACAGGCAAGCTGGGACTTTATGATCAGATAAAAGATTACATTCCAGCGTTTGCCGGACAGAAGGTATGCAGAGAGAAGGTTGGAGATCTGATCTACACTCCGGATCCCAACAGTCCGACAGGACAGAGTATCAATGAAGAAAAGCTCAGAAATATACAATATGTAAGAGCTGACCGGGATATTACCGTATTTGATCTTCTTAATCACAGCAGTGGACTAGGGATGGGACCTGTGGGGGATACTCTTGTAAAGCGTGTGATAAAACCGGAAGATAATGTCTGGGAACGTGCTGTAAAATATGCAGAGCTTCCACTGGATTTTCAGCCAGGGACGGCCAGTGGCTACAGTGCTATGGCCGGGTTTGAAGTTTTGGCAGCTATTGTAGAAAAAGTATCAGGGGAAGCTTATGACCGGTATCTGGATAAACACATTTTTGAACCTCTTGGAATAAGAGATATTACATATAGATCATCCATGGAACAGAGGAAAAGAATGCCAAGGCTTTATGAGTACTCACAGGGAACATTGACTGATGTATCAGATACAGATGAGGGCTGGAGTCAGATGAGCCCGATAAAAAATACGTGTGTTTCCGGAGCAGCAGGACTGATTGGAAGTATGGAGGAATATGAGAAATTAGCACATATGCTCTTACAGAAAGGAACACTGGACGGTATACAGATTCTGAAATCTGAAACAGTGGAAATGATGGCCGGAAAAGGAATAAGCCATAAGAGCGAAATGATTCCTGGTGTATACTGGGGGCTTGGAATGGCGGTTGTGGATAAACCACAAACAGTACATCTTTCAAGGAGCAGAGATAGTTTTGGATGGAGCGGTGCCTTTGGAACCCATTTTTTTGTGGATCCGGTTAATGATCTGGAGATGGTACTTGGAATTAATCGTTCAAATATTGGCGGAGCCGCCTCGGTGGTTTCGTTTGCTATAGAGGATGCAGTTCGAGAGACATTCTTGTAAAAGTGATGGAGTATACAGAATTTTGAAAAAAGTTCTGTATGCTCTTTTTATTTGCATAAAAGCTGATATACTTTATTTAAAGTTAGGGATAACTAACTAGCGGAACAGGAAAGACTAAGTTGCTGCTTTAAACGATATGTTTTTACTTTATATGAAATAAAACGGAGGGATAAATAAATGGATGTAAATGTTTTCTATGGGATCCTGATTCCGTTTCTGGGAACTTCGGCAGGAGCAGCCTGCGTATTCTTTATGAAGAAAAATCTGAATGAACAGGTACAGCGGGCCCTTACCGGTTTTGCGGCGGGAGTCATGGTTGCGGCGTCGGTGTGGAGTCTTCTGATTCCGGCGATCGAACAGTCTGCCGACATGGGGAAGCTTTCTTTTGTACCGGCAGTGTTGGGACTGTGGGCAGGGGTTCTGTTTCTGCTTTTGCTGGATCATGTGATTCTGCATCTTCATCAGAACAGTGATCAGGCCGAAGGCCCTAAGAGTAAGCTGCAGAAAACCACCATGCCGCTGCGGTCTGAGGGAATGGGAAAGGGAAAAGCTTTTGTGGGTGGAATGTTGTCCGGAATTGTAGAGCCGATCGGAGCGATTCTCACGATTCTGGCAGCTGGACTTATTGTTCCTGCACTGCCCTATCTTTTGAGTTTTGCGGCAGGAGCCATGTTGTATGTGGTAGTAGAAGAGCTGATTCCGGAAATGTCCACAGGAGAACACTCCAATGTAGGAACGATCTTTTTTGCGGTTGGATTTTCCCTGATGATGGTGCTGGATGTGGCACTGGGATAATGAAATTTTTCGATCGTGTGAAAAAATTCTTGACTTGGAGTTGACTCCAGGTTGTATCCTGATATCAGGAGGTGTGCTATGACGATCAAAGAAGTATCAGAGAAATATGGGATTTCACAGGATACTCTTCGATACTATGAACGTGTGCAGGTAATACCGGCAGTTACTAGGACATCTGGTGGAATCCGGGACTATCAGGAAGAGGATCTTAAATGGGTGGAGCTTGCGGTCTGCATGAGAAATGCAGGACTGCCGATTGAGAGCCTAATCGAATATCAGAAGCTTTTTCAGGCAGGAGATGGGACAATTCCTGCAAGGGATATCATCAAAAATATTATAAAGAGTTGCTGAAATCTTTGGATTTTCCTGATATTCATTTCCACCAGTTGCGAAATATAGCTTTAATGCGAAGGGAGTTTCACATTTATTGGGACATTCCAAGGAAATCATTTCTGTAGATGTTTATGGAGATACAGCACAGATTATAGAAGAATATTTCCATGCAGCCTGATGAAAAATAGAATAGTAGTGAAAGAAAAAGTACAAATAACAATCGAACATTTGTACTTTTTTCTTACCCTCCTCTATATACTTTTGAAATTATCTTTGATATAATAGGGACTGTTACAAGAACAAACAGTAAAAATAAGACAGGATCGGAGCCAAGTGATATCAGGTATTTCCGAGTGCTGTTTAATCCGGAAAAATCAGTTTTGTGACTTTTTGCAGTTACGAGCTAAAAGAAGTGATGATTCACCATAAAAATAAGCTTTTCGTTACGAATCCGGATACGAATTTTTGGCTGATATTAGTCGTACTGAAAAAGTTCACAGAACTTTTTCAATCGCATAAATGCGATTAAAAGTCACATCTTATTGAACATTAGTAGTTCAATAAGCGTGAATGGAGGAATTTACTATGAATGAGTTCAAACTAAAAGCCCCATACAAGCCCACCGGCGACCAGCCTCAGGCGATCGAGCGTCTGGTCAAAGGCTTCAAAGAAGGCAACCAGTTCGAGACATTACTGGGTGTTACAGGATCCGGTAAGACCTTTACCATGGCAAACGTTATTGCTCAGCTTAACAAACCAACCTTGGTACTTGCGCACAATAAAACACTTGCAGCCCAGCTGTACGGTGAGTTTAAGGAATTCTTCCCTGAGAATGCAATGGAATACTTTGTCTCCTAGTATCTTGATATTAATTCGTATACTATATATTGAATAAATAAGATGAAATAATACCATATAAAGCACAATAACTGATAGATTAAAAACAAATGGACAAGATGGATTCACTATAACGGTGAACAAAATTCGTCGAAGAAAGTAGTAAAATTGATACATGGAAAATATTGATTGAGAAACGAGGGTAAACTGGTTATAATAAAATTAAGAAGTAAGTAGAGTATAGAATGATCAGCAGAAAATGAGGTGATGATATATGCCAAAGATGATGCAGGAGTTAATCGAACAGTATGTAGAAGAGATCAAGAAGATCTATGGTTCCCATATACGCCAGATAATTCTTTATGGTTCTTATGCAAGGGGTGACTTCCGTCCGGATTCTGATGTGGACATTATGATTCTGGTAGATATGTCAGATCTGGAATTAAAGGCATATGCACAACAGCTCTCGTACATGACCTATGACTTTAATATGGATCATGACACGGATATTAAGCCTATTGCAAAAAGTGAAGCACATTTTAACAAGTGGATTGTGAACTATCCATTTTATTCCAATATTCATAAAGAAGGGGTAGTTTTGTATGGAGCAGCATAATCAGGAAATCGGTACTAGACGGGATCTGGTGTTATATCGTCTGGAAACAGCCCGAAATGATCTGAAATCAGCAAGAGCATTATTTTCTATTGAAGATTATAAAGGAGCCAATAACAGGGCATACTATTCTATTTTTCATGCAATTAATGCAGTACATGCTGTAAGCGGTAAAGCATATAAAAGGCATAAGGATGCTGTGGCTAACTTCAATAAGGATTATGTGAAAACATCAGTGTTTCCAAGAGAAATGGGAAGGAAAATCGGACAGGCAGAAGAGATTCGCCATGCCAGCGATTATGATGATTTTTATATTGCAAGTAAAGAAGAATCAGAACGGCAGATTTCAGTTGCAGATGAATTTATAATTCTGGCAGAAAAATATTGTTTGGAACAGCTTGAACAGCAAAAGGAAAATTAAAATGAATGAGGATGTCCCTCAGGGTATGAAGCCCTGAGGGATAATTTTATGTAAACGGATATTATTCTAATAAGCGCACCGGATGCTCCCCATACCACAAACGGTATGATTGTAGAACAAATTTAACATGGCCTCTGATAGCGTAGAAATTATGCATATCACAGTTATAGAGCATATCATTAGTCAAATCTATTGTGTTTACAAAGATATGGACGTGAAGATGGCTGTTATTTTCATGAATAGAAAAGATAACTTGGTACTGAGCATGACCTATGAATTTATATATAAATATTATGCGTATATTAAGAATAAAGAGCAAGAACTTCAGTTGAAAACCTTTTCCAGTAAACGTGCTCTTCCGCTTCCTGATCTGGTATTTGAAGCAATCGTTGAAGAACGTAAACAATATGAAAAGAATCGTCGGCGTAGAGGAAAATACTTTTTTGATGGAGACTACATCTGCTGTTCAATTTATGGAAAACCGTGAAGTAAAGATTTTCATTGGAAACACTACAAACAGCTACTGCAGGAGACAGGACTTCCTGATATTCGGTGGCATGATCTGAGAAGTACATATTGCACCCTGTTGTTAAAGAATAATTTCTCTCCCAAAGCAGTATCCAAGTTGATGGGACATGCAAGAGAGTTGATAACCATGGATGTGTATGGAGATAATGGAAATATTATAGCTGAGGAGATCCCGCCGGAATTGCTTTCTTATATGGAAGAAGTATTACCGGAAAAGAAGAAGGATAATACAGAAAATGTTCTGAATACGATGATAAATGTAGAAAAAATTTTAAAGAACTAATGTTCGCCTTGTATATACAATTCCATATTTCCATGATATAATATCTCTTACATTTGAGTGTTAATTCGTCCACGTCAGTTTTACTACTTTTTATAAGTCTACAAAATGTCAGGTGGTGAACAGAATTCGTCGAGAGGCATATTGGGGCGAAATTAGAAAATGTGCTTCGACGAATTTCCGCCTGATAGACGAACTTTTTTGATATAAAAACCAGGAGGTGCTTTTGTGCAGAATTCACAACAAATCTTCAAACTTCATTCCGAATACAAACCAACCGGCGATCAGCCCCAGGCAATCGAAAAATTGGTCAAAGGCTTCAAAGAAGGCAACCAGTTCGAGACATTACTGGGTGTTACAGGATCCGGTAAGACCTTTACCATGGCAAACGTTATTGCTCAGCTTAACAAACCAACCTTGGTACTTGCGCACAATAAAACACTTGCAGCCCAGCTGTACGGTGAGTTTAAGGAATTCTTCCCTGAGAACGCAGTGGAATACTTTGTCTCCTACTACGACTACTACCAGCCGGAGGCTTACGTCCCGTCAACAGACACCTACATTGCCAAAGATGCTTCTACCAACGACGAGATCGATAAGCTTCGTCTTTCTGCCACAGCAGCCTTATGCGAGCGAAAGGATGTGATCGTGGTTTCTTCCGTGTCCTGTATCTATGGTCTGGGCGCACCTCAGGAATTTTTTGATATGATGATCTCCCTGCGTCCAGGTATGGAGAAGGATCGTGACGAGGTTATCAAACAGCTGATCGACATTCAGTATACAAGAAATGAGATGGATTTCCACCGAGGAACCTTTCGCGTTCGGGGAGACGTGCTGGAGATCTTTCCGGCGAACTCTACGGATCGGGCGGTGCGTGTGGAATTTTTTGGGGATGAGATTGAGAGAATCACGGATATTGATGTGCTTACCGGTGAGATCAAAAGTGTGGAAAGCCATGCAGCGATTTTTCCTGCATCTCATTATGTAGTACCTCAGGAGCAGATCCGTCGTGCGGCAGATGCAATCCTGGAAGAAATGAAGCAGCAGGTGGGATATTTCAAAAGTGAGGACAAGCTGATCGAGGCTCAGCGAATTGCGGAGCGAACCAACTTTGATGTGGAAATGATGAAGGAAACGGGATTCTGCTCCGGGATCGAGAACTATTCCAGGCACCTGACAGGGCTTGCACCGGGGCAACCACCGTATACACTGATGGATTACTTCGGAGATGATTTTTTACTTATTATAGATGAGTCCCATAAGACAGTTCCCCAGGTTGGTGGTATGTATGCCGGTGATCAGAGTCGTAAACAGACACTGGTGGATTACGGTTTCCGACTCCCTTCTGCCAAGGACAACCGTCCATTGAGCTTTGATGAATTCGAGAACAAGCTTGACCAGGTGATGTTTGTATCTGCAACACCGGGAGAATATGAATATGACCATGAGCTTCTCCGCGCAGAGCAGATCATCCGTCCCACAGGGCTTCTTGATCCGAAGGTGGAGGTGCGTCCGATCGAAGGACAGATCGATGATCTTGTAGCAGAAGTAAATAAGGAAATTGAAAAGAAAAACAAAGTCCTGATCACGACTCTCACCAAACGTATGGCTGAAGATCTTACGGATTATATGAAGGATCTGGGAATCCGTGTCCGATATCTCCATTCAGATATTGACACTCTGGAGCGTGCAGAGATTATACGTGATATGCGACTGGATGTATTTGATGTGCTGGTTGGAATTAACCTTCTGAGAGAGGGACTGGATATTCCGGAGATCACACTGGTAGCGATCCTGGATGCAGACAAGGAAGGCTTCCTTCGTTCGGAAACATCCCTGGTACAGACTATCGGTCGTGCTGCCCGGAACAGCGAAGGCCATGTGATCATGTATGCGGATAATATGACAGAATCCATGGAAAAAGCAATTTTGGAGACAGAAAGAAGGAGAGCGATACAGGAGGCTTACAACAGAGAGCATGGCATCACTCCGACCACGATCAAGAAGGCAGTCCGTGATCTGATCGCTGTTTCGAAGAAGGTGGCAGAGACAGAAGTGAAGCTTAAGAAGGATCCGGAATCCATGAACCGCAAAGAACTGACGAAGGTGATTGCTCAGGTAGAGAAGCAGATGCGTGCTGCAGCAGCAGACCTGAATTTTGAGCAGGCTGCTGAGCTGAGAGACAAGATGCTCGAATTGAAAAAGAATCTGGAAGAATTAACGGAATAGGCTGCAAAGCAGCTGATGATATAATGCCCCTGGCTGTCAGCGTCAGGGGCATTTCTATGGAATAATTAAATAGAGAAGTGAGTTAAGGGTATCTGCCTGAGCTTTTGGGAAGAATTTTTATCAGGATTTTTTTCCATTTTTTCATAGCGATCCCTCCTTCGAAACAATATAATTGTTCCTTTTATTAATTGATTATAAGTAAAATTCCGGAGAAGGACACTGGCATTTGTGACAGTAACTTTGTTATAAAGAAGAGAAGAAGTTACGTATGCTGTTCCCGATAGGCGGAAGGGGTGATCCCCATTTTCTTTTTGAAGCTGGTGCTGAAATAATATTGATTGGCATAACCACATTTCAGGCTGATCTCCTTCAGACTCATAGTAGTCGTAGTCAGGTAACGGGCGGCTGCGGAAATTCGCTGAGATGTGATAAAGTCGCTGAGACTGATCCCCTGATTTTTTTTGAAAAGAGCACTTAAATAAGCAGGGCTTACATTGGCAGAGGCGGCAATGTCATTGAGGCAGAGCGTATTGTCAGTGTAGTGTTCGTTGATATAGGAGATCACCAGTTCACAGAGCTTCTGGTGATAATCATTCATGGAGGAATCAAGTTTCCGGCATAAAAGATGGCATAGATCCTTCAGCCATTGACATAGTTCTTCCGTATTATGAAACTCATTTATGTGGTTGTAAACATACAAAATTTTAGCTTCAAGGTCATGAGTATCCAGATTTAATTCATAGAAAAATTTCAGGATTCGGCCGAGAAGAGAATAGATCTGTATGAAAGCGAAATTCTTTGTGCGAAATTTCTGGGTAAGCCAGTCGGAAAAATTTTGAAACCAGATATCTATGGCAGAGGTATCCTTTTTACAGAGAAGCCGGATCAGCTCATCTTCCTTTGTGTCTGAAAAATCTGCAACAGACAGATCGGAACCCAGAGCGTCTCTTCCGTCAAAGATATTCTGATGCGGGAAAAAGAATCTGTATTCCAGCGCATGTACGGCACTTTTGTAGGACTGGTTCAGGTTCCAGAAATCCCGGACAATTGTTCCGATGCCTGCATTGAGGGACAGACCCAGTGGCTGGCAGGCATCTGCTATTGAGGAAATAAGCTGGCTGGTAAGCTGACGGAAGCTGTTGGACTGGCATCCACTGTGTCCCAGAATGCACAGATAGCCATCCATATCCGGAAGAAGGTGTACAAAATCAAGAGAAGCGGTTTCCTCAGTTATCAGATCCTGAAGGTTGAGAAGCTCCATCTGAAATTTTTCAATCCCGTAAACGGCTTTTAGATCCGGAGCATTTTCAAGCTCCAGAACAACAACTGTATAAAAATCATAATTCAGCTCCAGGTTCAGATACTGAAGATAAGGCTTAAGCCGGTAGGCAGCTTCCGAAGACGGAAGGTGGGTGATCTCGCGGAAAAACTTTTCCGTAAGAAGAGGCCTGCTTTGTTTCAGAAGCTGGAGATTTTTCTGTTCCTTTTCCATCAGTGCAAAAGCGTTTTTTACCTTCTGGATAAGATAGGCATAATCCAGAGGCTTTTCGATATAATCCAGAGCACCGAGGAGCAGAGCGCGTCTTGCATATTCAAATTTATCATAGGCACTGATCAGGATGATCTTCACCATAGGATTGATCTCAAGAGCTTGACGGCTCATGGAAATGCCGTCAAGATCAGGCATTTCAATGTCAGAAATGATCAGATCTGCCGGTTCTTTTTTCATGGCTTCGATAGCAGAGGTTCCATTGTAGCAGACATGGATGATCTCTGCATTCAGTGTTTCCCAGTCTATGTTTTTTTCGATACCTTCTGCAGATAAGTAATTATCATCTACGATCATTATTTTTTTCATCGATATCTTCCTCCATCTGTTCGAATTCAATGGTGACGTATGTGCCGTTTCCGGGGTTGCTGCGGATCCTTACGGAACCGTTTCCGTATAATGGGTTGGAAATACGGGAACTTACATTGGAAATTCCAAAATGCTTCTCATAATCAATAACATTATGCTCAATAGCATGGCGCAGCCGTGCAAGGGTTTCGGAGTCCATGCCGGCACCGTTGTCCTCAATGGAGATCACAACCGTATCATCGCCATAAAGAACATGGATCGAAATGAAAACAGCTGGTGTGCCCGAAGAAATCCCGTGCAGAATGGAATTTTCGAGAAATGGCTGAAGTGTAAACTTGCAGATCAGGAAATTTTCGATTCCATCTTCTGCTTCGATCTCCCAGTCCAGATTATCTTTATGACAGAGCTTTTCCATTTCCAGATAAAGCCGGGCAATTTCCAATTCATCTTTAATAGGAATAAGTTCCTTTGATTTACGCAGGGTAAGACGGTAAAAGGCAGTCAGATCTGCGATCATCTGATCAGCAATGTCAAGCTTTCCAAGGGACTGGCAGGTACGGATCGATCCTAGGATATTGTAAAGAAAATGCGGATTGATCTGTGACTGGAGCAGCTGGTATTTCAGACGTTCTTCGTTTACGGAAAGATTTACAATGGACTTCAGGTTTCCGGCTATTGTGTGCTGCATATCTTCAAAGGTGATGCCCAGTCTGTCGATTTCATCATACCTGGAAGGGTCATCCGGGTGGGGAACAGTAACGATAGACAGATGTTCCGGATCATGTCCCAGCTGAAAGGCTTCCATTGCATAGGAAAGTGCAGTGATCTTCCGGGTTAGATTTTCGGAAAACAGGATAACGATGATAACAGTAAGGGGCAGAAAAATAAGGACAGTGATCAGTAAGGCACGGATCAGGATGTGTGTGTTGCCCCTAATGTAGCTTTCAGGGATTTCGGTAACATGGAGCCAGCCATTGCTTAAGGTACAGCAGTTATAATATTTGTCGCCGCTGTGAAAAGAAGAATCTGAATTTTCTTTAAATTTCTGAAACTGTGCTTTGGAAATTCCGGATAAATTCAGTGAGGATGTATTTTTCGCTGCAATCTCTCCGTGATCTGTGAGAATGTAGCTGTATATGCGGGAATCCATAGCTGCAGGCTGCAGATAAGTGGTAAGCTCTGAGGTATCCAGTGCAATGCCGTAGGCGTATTCCAGAATACCGGTGGCCTGATTTTTTAGTGCCCGGACGCAGAGTATCACATCGGCGGATGGTTTTTTTGTTGACAGTATTTTAGGTAGCGGCATATTGGAAACCGGTATCCAGACAGAGGAGAAGCCTGAACCGGAAACAGTATTTTTATCAAGACCATATACAGAAAGCTCGTCTGTGGAAAAGAAGTACAGGCCTTCTTTTGAACCAAGCTGATCCGGCCGCAGAAAAACATATATATGGAAGAAATCGAATGTGGATTTATACAGCGAAATATTGTTTTTTACAGTGGTGAATTTTTTAAGTGCATCTACCTTATTGGAGGAAGAATGATTTAGGGAGTACATTTGAAACTGTATGGTATCTGCTACATTTTCAACCTGGCCGAGGCGGTCGTTCAGCTGAGAAACCAGCTGTCTGTCAGTCATTACGGCGGAATCGATAATACGATCTCTGGCAATGTTATAGGAAATGTGATAGCTGATGAAGGTCAGGGAAATCAGAGGTACCATAGTTGCGATCAGAAATGCGAGCAGGAGCTTATAGCGAAATGAGGAAAAACTGGGTGGGATACATTTGTGGAATTTCATAGTACATATTCTCCTTTATGTCAAAAACAAATTAATGAAACCGAATTCAGCTGTGAAAAAAGCTGTTACAAATATAGATTATATAAAAGGATTATAAAAAATTAACAACAAAAATACAAGAGAACGAAAAATAATATAAATAAATCATAAAATATTGTATTTAGAATGAGGGGGCTCTCTGGTATCCTTAAACCATCAAAAACAGGTGTGGACAAACACGAAAATGTCCAGAAAGGAAGAAAGATATGAAGAAAAAAGTAATGAGTGCAGTTTTGGCAGCAGCGATGGTTGTGGGTATGGCAGGTAACGTGGTTACTGTTTCCGCAAAGGAAAAATATGATCTTACCTTATACAGCGTCAACACCACAGACCCGGATTTTGAGGACTGGCTTGCAAATGTGGAAGATGCCACGGGCCTGAACATTAATGTAATTGCGGCACCTACAGATACAGATACCCGTCAGCAGAAGATCACCACAATGCTTTCCACAGGAGATACTTCCGTGGATGTCATTGAGATCAACGATGAGATGAGCGCGGCATTTAAAAATTCCGGATGGCTGGAAGGACTGAATGATACAGTAATGACAGATGATATCATTGATCAGTTTGCTCAGGGATATGTAAAGGATATGATCACAGATAAGGACGGAAACATCGTCGGTGTTCCAGGCTATGCAGGATATCTTGCATTCTGGGTAAATCAGGAGATCATGGATGAGGTCGGAATCAAGTCCATTGATACAAAAGAGGACTTCATGAAGTATATGAAGGCTGTTTCCAAGGATGGAAGATTCGGTTACGGCGGTTCCTGGGAGAAAACTTATGCATTTAACGAGCTTGCACAGTTTGTAAACATGTTCGGCGGCGATTATTTTGACTGGACCAAAGAGGAAAACAAGGAAGCGGTTCAGTTCCTCCATGATCTGGTTGCTGATAAAGAAACCTCCATTGAGCAGATTGCTGATAAATATGATCAGATGAATCCGAAGATCAATGACGGAAAATACGGATGCTGGTTTATGTGGGGCCTTGGAACAGATTATGCAAAGGCAGATATGCTTGGCGCAGATAAGATCCACATGGAAATGGTACCGGATTTCAGCGGTAAGGGAGAGCGTGCGATCTTTACAGATTCTTGGAACTATGTTCTTAACAAAGCATCCAAGAATAAAGATGCAGCTGTGAAATTCCTTCAGTATATGGCTGATGAAGGCGGAATGGAAGCTTCCTATAAAGCATTTGACAGATATCCTGCAAGAAAGGATGTTGCAGAGAAGGTAGTTCCGGATTCTGACCCGGCAAAAGAAATGTACAGCAGATATGCAAATGAATGCAATGTACAGGGACGTCCACTGGCGGCACAGACAATGGAATTTATCAGCGATATGGGAACGATCTTCCAGTCCTGTATGAAAGACGAGATTACAGTTGATGAGTTCTGCAAGAAGGCTCAGGATGTGGTAGATATGTATAAGTAAAAGATATAAAAAAACAGCAATGTAAAGCAGAGGTAAAAGTCTGCTTTACATTGCTTGATGAACAGGGAGGAAAGTTCCATGACAATAAGTAAAAAAACTATGAAGTGGATACCATGGCTTTTGATCCTGCCGGTTGTACTGATCAGAGGCTTTACAACAGTATATCCCATTCTGATGACTGTGAAAAACAGCTTCTTTAATATCAGTATCCTTGCAGGTATCAATGAATTTATAGGCTTCAAGAATTACCTGAAGGTATTTTCTGATCCTAAAGTGCTTACATCGATCAGCTTTACGGCAATATTTGTGGTTGTTTCCATGATCCTGCATGTGATCCTCGGAGTTATCCTGGCACTGATCCTGAATATGAAATTCAAAGGCCGCCGTTTTCTGAGGACTATTGTGCTGATCCCATGGGCTATGCCAGCAGTAGTAGCCGGTATGGCTGCAAAATGGGCATTTAACAATGATTATGGTCTGATCAATGATTTTATCCGCTGGTTTGTACCGGGATACCAGAACAGCTGGCTGATCAATACAGGTACTGCAAGAGCAGCGGTAATTGCAATGGACCTGTGGAAGGATCTTCCGTTCTTTGCAATTCTTGTACTTTCCGGACTTCAGTTTATTTCCGGCGATATCTATGAGGCAGCAAAGGTAGACGGTGCAAACGGGATTCAGAGCTTTTTCCGGATCACACTTCCGCTGATCGCAAAAAATGTCCTGACGTTATGTATTCCGTTCACACTCTGGAGACTGACAACCTTCGATCTGGTTTATTCCATGACATCCGGAGGCCCTGGCGAGGATACTGCGCTGATCGCATACAGAATCACAACAGAAGCATTTACAAATCTGAACGTAGGATATGCTTCGGCGCTGGCCATGCTGCTGTTTGTTGTAATGGCAATCTTCAGCTGGCTGAACATACGTGTTATGAATAAGTTTGACAGTTAGGGGGAATTATCGTGAAGAATACAGGAAAATATAATGTTTATCATAAAGTGGTATCCGTTGGAAGATGGGTTCTGTTTGCAATCGTGGCTTTTCTGATCCTGTTCCCGGTTTACTGGATCTTTATTTCTTCGATCACACCGGCAGGAGAACTGTTTAAAACACCGATTGATTATCTTCCGGATCATCCCACACTGGAAAGCTACACATTTCTGCTACAGAATGTCGGACTGCTTTCAAAGATTGGAAACACCGTACTGATCGTCGGTCTTACTCTTGTGATCAGCACCGTGCTGTGTGCAATGGCAGCTTATGGCTTTTCAAGATTTAACTCAAAGGGAGTTTCTGTTGCATTTGCATTTGTTCTGGCTACCATGCTGATCCCTGAGGTTGTTACAGCCCGCCCGCTGTATGAGTTTATGCAGAAGGTAAAGCTGTATGATACATATCCGGGACTTATCCTTCTTTATATCAGTACCGTTATACCGTTTACGGTTCTGATCCTCAGAAACTTTGTCGGTGAGATCCCGATCTCACTGGAGGAGGCAGCTGCTATTGACGGCGCATCTTTTTCACAGAGACTGTTTACGATCGTTCTGCCGCTGATGAAGCCGGCGATCGCTACGGTTTGCATCATCAACTTTATTACCTGTCTGAATAACTTTTTCACACCGTTGTTTTATTCAAATGGTATTCAGGTACTTTCCGTTTCCATTGTACAGCTTCCGTTACGTGACAACATGTATGGAGTTCCGTGGGATCTTGTCAGCTCCATGGGATGGATCATCCTTCTTCCGATCATTATCTTTGTAGCTGTTTTTGAGAAACAGATCATGGATGGTATCATGGCAGGTGGAGTAAAAGCGTAAATATTTTTAATTTCCAAAAGAGAGGAGAAAACAGATATGTATCAGGCATTTACAGGCGGACTGGGAGGAATCGCACTTGCAAAGCATGGAAAAAGCCGTGCGATCAACGCGGAAAATCCTCATGGAGAAAAAGGCAGAGGCGGTATGGCTGCAAGTCATCTGGGACCATCCAGAAAAGGAAGCCCGTGTCTTAAGGATATTGAGCCGGGAACTGTGGTAACTCTGGCAGAAATGGAAGGACCGGGACAGATCAATCATATCTGGATCACCGTTGATAACAAGACTACAGAGGCAGATTGCTTTGTACTGAGGGATCTTGTGATCCGTATGTACTGGGATGACGAGGAAACTCCTTCCGTGGAAAGTCCTCTGGGTGATTTCTTCTGCTGCGGATTCGGAAGGGAATGTTTTGTAAATTCTGTTCCTGTGGCTGTTGTTCCAAGCAGGGGATTTAACTGCTATTTCCCGATGCCGTTTAAGAAGAAAGCAAAGATCACACTGGAAAACCAGCATGCAAATAAAATACCGGCTTTCTTTTATCAGGTAGATTACTGTCTCTATGATGAGCTTCCGGACGATATTGCTTATTTCCATGCACAGTGGAGACGGGAACGGTTGACAGAAAAAACAAAAGATTATACAATTTTGGATGGAGTAAAAGGAAAAGGCCATTATATAGGAACCTACATGGCACTTACCACACTGGAACGTTACTGGTGGGGCGAAGGAGAAGTGAAATTTTATATTGACGGAGATGAGGAGTATCCGACTATCTGCGGAACAGGAACGGAAGATTACTTTGGAGGTTCCTGGAGCTTTGCGAAGCAGGTAGATGGGAAAACCGTGGAACAGAATTATAATACGCCATATCTGGGATATCCGTATTATTCTGCCCATGACGAACTGATCCATAATTTTTATCACAATGATGACTGCCCGCCAATGCGAGGATTTTACAGATGGCATTTACAGGATCCGATCTGTTTTGAAGAGAATCTCCGCGTTACAATTCAGCAGATAGGTGTCGGATATCGTGGCCTGTTTGAACGACAGGATGATGTGGCAAGTGTAGCATACTGGTATCAGACACTTCCTCATGCACCGTTCCAGCCGTTGATGTCAAAAGAGGACAGATGGCCCAGATAAAAAGGGTGGTAGAGATTGAAAAAACAGGTATTTTGCGTGGCGTTTGCCCTGGCTCTGGCAGTGACAGGATGTGGAGTCCGGAAGAAGGAGGCTGCATCTGATATTGTACCGGAGAACAGACAGGAACTGACGATCCTTCATGTGGATGCAGGCACAGAGGGCTTTGATTCTTTTATCAGCCAGGCGGAAAAAGATCTTGGAATAGAGATTCATATCGAAAAATGTCCGGCTAATGCGGACAATCGTCAGGCCAAAATAGCAACTCTTCTGACATCGGGAGATGATTCGGTGGATCTGATCACAGTAAATGATGAGATGATATCCGAATTTAAAAATAAGGGATTTCTTTTTCCGCTGGAAGATACCGTTATGACAGAGGAGACAGCGGCGAATTTTCCACAGGAATACCTGAAAGAAATATGCATGTCAGACGGACATATTTTTTCGGTACCGTTCAAAATGGATATCATGGCATTCTGGGTGAACCAGGAATTGCTGGATCAGGCTGGTCTGGACAGACTCTCCTGTCTCAGTGATCTTGAGATCCTTCAGAAAAAGCTTCAGAATACGGGAAAATATGCATACGGGGATGCATGGGAGATTTCTTACATATATAATAGTATCAGCGAGTATGTCGATTTTTTCGGAGGAGATTATACAGACTGGACGGATCCGAAAACAAGAGAAGCGGCAGAATATATGAAGCGAATGCTGGATACAGGGATGATATCAGAGGAGAATCTGATCGACCAGCATGACCAGCTGAATGAAAAATTTATAAACGGCCAGTATGGATGTATGTTCATGTATACTGGTGCGTTGAGTACCTTTCAGAATGCAGGCGTGTATGGAAAAGATAAGCTCCATATGGCACCATTTCCGGAATTTGACGAGAAGGTGACCAATATCGCAACCTGGCAGTATGTACTGAATAAAAATTCTGCGCATAAAGAAGCAGCTCTGAAGTTCCTTCAGTATGTGTCCGGATATGAGGCCAGTAAAAATTACGGACAGCTGACAAAAATGTGTCCGGCAAGACTGGATGTGATCGAGGATAAGAGTCTTGAGCTGGAGGGAATTGAAATGATCCGGCAATATCTGAAAGATTATAAGCTGAAGGCAAGACCACTGTGTGCCGATTCCATAGAAGCTGTTTCGTCCATGGGAACGGAATTTCAGAAATATGTGCTGGGACAGAAAACAGAAGCGGAATTTTTTGCCGGGGCACAGAACTGCATAGACCAGTATTACAAAAAAGCATCGTACTGATGCTTTTTTTGTTGCGAAAAAATAAGAACTTTTTTTCAAAACATATTGACAAATATTTTACATGGTGATATCTTAAAGACTGTAGATGTTAGCACTCCACTAAAATGAGTGCTAACAGATATAAAAAAGAATCAACATCCGTCAGGAAGAATAAAAAGGAAAGGAGATGGCTTCATGGAAGAGGTGTTGAATGAGCGCAAGCAAAAAATCTTAAAAGCAATCATCAAGACCTATATGGAAACCGGAGAACCGGTTGGCTCCAGGACCATTTCCAAGTATGCGGATCTCAATGTAAGTTCCGCAACGATCCGAAATGAAATGTCAGACCTGACAGATATGGGCTATATCGTCCAGCCTCATACCTCAGCAGGAAGAATTCCTTCTGATAAGGGCTACAGACTTTACGTTAATGAGCTGATGAAGGAGAAGGAAGCCGAGGTTGCAGAGCTGCGGGATCTGATCATTGAGAAGACAGATAAGATGGATAAGGTGCTTAAGAAGGTTGCGAAGGTTCTTGCTTCCAATACCAATTACGCTACCATGGTTTCCGTTCCGCAGTACAGCGGCAACAAGATCAAGTTCATCCAGCTGTCGAGAATGAGCGAGCTTCAGCTTGTGGCAGTGGTTGTCAGTGACAACAACACAGTCCGGAACCAGATCATCAATCTGGATGAGGAAATGGACGACCAGACGATCCTGAAGCTGAATCTTCTTCTTAACACCAATCTCAATGGGATTCCGATCCAGGATATCAATCTTGGGATGATCGCCAGGCTGAAGGAACAGGCAGGCAGCCATAGTGGTGTGGTGGCCACAGTTCTGGATGCAGTGGCAGCCACTATTCATGTGGAAGAGGAAGATATGGAGATCTACACTTCAGGTGCAACTAACATTTTCAAGTATCCGGAGCTTGCCGATAAAGAGAAGGCAACGGAGCTGATCTCCGCATTTGAAGAGAAGCATGAACTTGCCGATCTTGTGAAAGAACAGATGTCAGATGGAGAAAATACAGGAATCCAGGTTTACATTGGTGATGAGATGCCGATCCAGACCATGAAGGACTGCAGCATTGTAACTGCCAGATATGAACTGGGAGACGGAATGTACGGAACCATCGGGATCATCGGCCCCAAGAGAATGGATTATGAGAATGTAGTGGACAGTCTGAAGGAACTGAAGAATCATCTGGATGACGTTTTGAAAAAGAAGAAAACTTAGAAAGGCGGTAGAAGAAAAGTGTCGGAGGAAACAAAGAAAACATCCGAAGAGCAGGAAGCGGAGAACGAGATTCCCGTAACTGACGGAGATCAGGAAGAAAAAAACCTGACACCGGAGGGAGAAGATCTGCCGGAGGAAGAAAATAATACTCCAGGCGAAGAAACTGCCCCACAGGATAAAAAAGAAGAAAAATCAAAGACTTCCTTCTTCGGAAAGAAGAAAAAAGATAAATCTGAGCAGAAGGTGGAGGAGCTTACCGATCGCCTGAAGCGAACCATGGCTGAATTTGATAATTTCCGTAAAAGAACAGAAAAAGAAAAATCCAGCATGTATATCATCGGAGCGAAAGAGATCGTTGAGAAGATCCTGCCGGTTGTGGATAACTTCGAAAGAGGTCTTGCACAGGCGCAGGAAGGAGATGCTTTTGCAGATGGAATGAAAATGATCTACAAGCAGCTTACCACAACACTGGATGAGCTCGGTGTGAAGCCGATCGAAGCAGTTGGTAAAGAGTTTAACCCGGATTTCCATAATGCAGTGATGCATGTGGAGGATGAAGAGGTTGGCGAGAACATTGTGGTGGAAGAATTCCAGAAAGGTTACACTTATAAGGATTTTGTAGTACGCCACAGCATGGTAAAAGTTGCTAACTGATTAATTGTTAACAAGTTGTAATTTTACAGATACAGACTAAAACAGGAGGAAAAAATCATGGGAAAGATTATTGGTATTGACTTAGGTACAACAAACAGCTGTGTAGCCGTAATGGAAGGTGGACAGCCAACAGTTATCGCAAATACAGAAGGAGCAAGAACAACACCATCCGTTGTAGCATTCACAAAAACAGGAGAGCGTCTTGTAGGAGAGCCTGCAAAACGTCAGGCAGTTACAAACGCTGACAGAACAATCTCATCCATCAAGAGAGAGATGGGTACAGATTACCGTGTAACAATCGACGATAAGAAATATTCTCCACAGGAGATCTCCGCAATGATCCTTCAGAAACTGAAAAAGGATGCAGAGGCATATCTTGGTGAGAAAGTAACAGAGGCAGTTATCACAGTTCCGGCTTACTTCAACGATGCTCAGCGTCAGGCAACCAAAGATGCAGGTAAGATCGCAGGTCTTGATGTAAAACGTATTATCAACGAGCCTACAGCAGCAGCTCTTGCATATGGTCTTGACAATGAGAAAGAGCAGAAGATCATGGTATACGACCTTGGTGGTGGTACATTTGATGTATCTGTTATCGAAATCGGTGATGGCGTTATCGAGGTTCTTTCCACAGCTGGTAACAACCGTCTTGGTGGAGATGACTTTGATAAGAAGGTCACAGATTACATGCTTTCCGAGTTCAAGAGAACAGAGGGCGTAGACTTAAGCAACGACAAGATGGCTCTTCAGAGACTGAAAGAAGCAGCTGAGAAGGCTAAGAAAGAGCTTTCTTCCGCAACAACAACAAACATCAACCTTCCGTTCATCACAGCTACAGCTGAGGGACCGAAGCATTTCGATATGAACCTTACAAGAGCTAAATTTGATGAGCTGACACATGACCTTGTAGAGATGACTGCTGAGCCGGTTCGCCGTGCACTGTCTGATGCAGGTATCACAGCTTCCGAGCTTGGCCAGGTACTTCTGGTTGGTGGTTCTTCCCGTATCCCGGCAGTACAGGATAAGGTAAGACAGTTAACAGGCAAAGAGCCTAGCAAAAACCTGAACCCGGATGAGTGTGTTGCACTTGGTGCTTCCGTACAGGGTGGTAAGCTTGCAGGTGATGCAGGTGCCGGTGATATCCTTCTTCTGGATGTTACTCCGCTGTCACTGTCCATCGAGACAATGGGTGGTATCGCAACTCGTCTGATCGAGAGAAATACTACAATTCCTACAAAGAAGAGCCAGATCTTCTCTACAGCAGCTGACAACCAGACAGCTGTAGATATCAACGTTGTACAGGGTGAGCGTCAGTTTGCGAAAGACAACAAATCCCTTGGCCAGTTCCGTCTGGATGGAATCCCGCCAGCACGTCGTGGAGTTCCGCAGATCGAGGTAACATTTGATATTGATGCCAACGGTATCGTTAACGTATCCGCTAAGGATCTTGGAACAGGTAAGGAGCAGCACATCACTATCACAGCTGGTTCCAACATGTCCGATTCCGATATCGACAAAGCTGTCAAAGAGGCAGCTGAGTTCGAGGCTCAGGATAAGAAACGTAAAGAGGCGATCGACACAAGAAACAATGCAGACTCCATGGTATTCCAGGTTGAGAATGCACTGAAGGAAGCAGGCGATAAGCTTGATGCAAACGATAAAGCAAGTGTTGAGGCAGACCTCAATGCACTGAAGGATCTTCTTGCACAGACTGCAAATGCTCAGGAGCTTACAGATTCTCAGGTTGCAGACATCAAGGCTGCACAGGAGAAGATGATGGAGAGTGCTCAGAAGCTGTTTTCCAAGATGTATGAGCAGACTCAGGGAGCTCAGGGTCAGGCTGGTCCTGGACCGGATATGGGCAATATGGGCGGAAACGCTGGTGCTCAGGGCGGAAATGAAGCAGGATACGGCGATGATGTTGTAGATGCTGATTACAAGGAAGTCTAAGACAAGTAGGAAATAATTACAATGGCTGATAAAAGAGATTATTATGAAGTCTTAGGTGTGGATAAAAACGCCGATGACGCAACATTAAAAAAAGCATATCGTAAGCTGGCCAAAAAATATCACCCGGATGTAAATCCGGGTGATAAAGAGGCTGAGGCGAAGTTCAAAGAGGCGACAGAGGCTTACTCCGTTTTAAGTGATGCCGACAAGAGAAGACAGTATGACCAGTTTGGCCATGCAGCATTCGAAAACGGCGGCGGAGGCGGTGCCGGCGGCTTTGGCGGATTCGACTTTAACGGCGCAGATATGGGAGACATCTTCGGAGATATCTTCGGAGACCTTTTCGGCGGCGGAGGCAGAACCAGACGGGCAAATAACGGACCGATGAAGGGGGCAAACCTTCGTGCACGTGTGAATATTACTTTTGAGGAAGCGGTTTTCGGATGCGAGAAAGAGCTGGAGATCGTTCTGAAGGATGAATGTACCACATGTCACGGAACCGGAGCAAAACCTGGAACATCACCGGTCACCTGTCCGAAATGTAAAGGTCAGGGACAGATTGTTTACACCCAGCAGTCCATGTTCGGTATGGTACGTAATGTCCAGACCTGTCCGGACTGTAACGGAACCGGTAAAGTGATCAAAGAAAAATGCAGTGCCTGCCGTGGAACCGGATATACATCTTCCAGAAAGAAGATCCAGGTATCTGTACCAGCAGGTATTGATAATGGTCAGTGTATCCGTATCCGTGATAAAGGTGAGCCGGGAACTAACGGTGGACCAAGAGGAGATCTGCTGGTTGAGGTAAATGTAGCCCGTCATCCGATCTTCCAGAGACAGGATATGAATATCTTTTCAACAGCTCCGATCACATTTGCTCAGGCTGCACTTGGCGGTGAGATGCGTATTAATACCGTTGACGGCGAGGTGACTTATGAGGTGAAGCCGGGAACACAGACAGATACAAGAATCCGTCTGAAAGGAAAAGGTGTTCCGTCATTACGCAACAAGAACGTTCGTGGCGACCATTATGTAACACTGGTAGTCCAGACCCCGACCAACTTAAATGAGGATGCAAAGAAAGCCCTGGCAGCTTTTGACGCGGCATGCGGCAACCGTCCGGCAGAGGACAGTACAGCCGAGACTTCAGAAAAAACGGAAAAGAAGAAAAAAGGTTTCCGCGAGAAAGTCAAGGAAATGTTTGAGGAATAAATGAAGCAAAAACAGGAAAGAGGCGAAAAATGCCTCTTTCTTTTTTTACTGTATTCGTGTATATTAAAAGAAGTGCCCGTTTTTGGGGAAAAGAAAACAGGCAACAGACAGGAACGAAAATCCGTAAATGTGTATACAGCATAAGGAGATATAGAAATATGAAATGGAACCGTTTTACACTGAAAACAAAAACAGAGGCAGAAGATATTGTGATCTGTACACTTGCCGAGGTGGGAATTGAAGGTGTGGAGATCCAGGATAAGCAGCCACTGACCGATGAGGACAAGGCGCAGATGTTTGTGGATATCATGCCTGAAGGCCCGGCAGATGATGGTATTGCATATCTGAACTTTTATCTTGAGGAAGATGCAGATACAGAAGCCATCCTGAAGGATGTAAAAGCTGCACTGGAAGACTTAAGAAGTTTTGTTGACATCGGAGAAGCTACGATCACAGAATCCCAGACAGAGGACAAGGACTGGATCAATAACTGGAAACAGTATTTCCATCAGTTCTATGTAGACGACATTCTGATCGTGCCGTCCTGGGAAGAAGTGAAGGCAGAAGATAAGGACAAGATGATCCTCCACATTGATCCGGGAACAGCTTTTGGTACAGGAATGCATGAGACCACACAGCTTGTGATCCGTCAGCTGAAGAAATTTGTGAAGCCAGGCATGGAGATCCTGGATGTGGGAACCGGAAGTGGAATCCTTGGAATCGTAGCATTAAAGCTTGGCGCAGGCCATGTGGTAGGAACAGATCTTGATCCATGTGCAGTTCCGGCGGTATCCGAGAATAAAGAAGCAAATCAGATTGAAGAGAAGTCTTTTGACATGATGATCGGAAATATCATTGATGACAAAGAGGTGCAGGATCAGGTCGGATATGAGAAATATGACATTGTAACTGCAAACATTCTTGCAGATGTTCTGGTTCCTCTGACACCGGTTATCGTTGCACAGATGAAAAAAGGCGCTTACTACATTACATCCGGCATCCTGGATGTAAAGGAGGATGTTGTAGTGCAGGCTGTAAAAGACGCCGGACTGACTCTTGTTGAGGTGACTCATCAGGGCGAGTGGGTATCTGTGACAGCAAGAAAGGACTGATCTCATGCAGCGATTTTTTGTGGAACCGCATCAGATCGACAGGGACAGACATGAGATCCACATCACAGGAAAT
This sequence comes from Blautia sp. HA8986, assembly GCF_056504635.1. Classification (NCBI taxonomy): domain Bacteria; kingdom Bacillati; phylum Bacillota; class Clostridia; order Lachnospirales; family Lachnospiraceae; genus Blautia; species Blautia sp. HA8986. The sequence continues at coordinate 1,560,080 of NZ_JBWLUQ010000001.1, read as the reverse complement.
GACGTCAATCATATCGCGAATGTGCTTCGTATGAAAAAAGGTGAGGAGCTCTGGATCAGCGATAAAGAAAAAGAGTACCACTGTGTGATTGAAAGTACGGAAGAGGATGAGGTACTTCTTCATATTTTATATGTTCAGGAGCCGGATTATGAGCTGAAAAACCGCATTTATCTGTTTCAGGGCCTGCCGAAAGCAGACAAGATGGAGCTGATCATCCAGAAGGCAGTAGAGCTTGGAGCATATTCCGTAGTTCCGGTTTCAACCAGACGTTGTGTGGTAAAACTGGATAATAAGAAAGCAGAGAAAAAAGTGTCACGCTGGCAGCAGATCGCAGAGAGTGCGGCAAAACAGTCCAAGCGTATGTTGGTACCGGAAGTCCGTTCAGTGATGACTTTTAAAGAGGCCCTTGCCTATGCAAAAGAACTGGACGTTCTGCTGATCCCTTATGAGCTTGCAAAAGGAATGAAAGAGACAAAGGAGCTGATCCGGTCGATCGAACCGGGAAAAAGCATAGGTGTCTTTATCGGCCCTGAGGGTGGTTTTGAAGAGCAGGAAGTGGCAGATGCCATGGAAGCGGGTGCGAAACCTATCACCCTGGGACACCGAATCTTACGGACGGAAACCGCGGGACTCGCAGTACTTTCTGTTCTGATGTTTCAACTGGAGGATGAATAGATTATGGAAGCATATTTTGACAATTCCGCGACAACGAGATGCTTCGATGAAGTAAAGGATATTGTCTGCAAAACCATGACAGAAGATTTTGGAAACCCTTCTGCCATGCATGAAAAAGGGAATGGAAGCGGAGAATTATGTCCGCAGAAGTGCCCAGACCCTTGCAAAATTACTGAAAGTGAATGAAAAAGAGATTCTTTTTACCTCCGGTGGAACAGAATCGGATAACCTTGCCATCATTGGCGGTGTGGAAGCCAATAAGCGTATGGGAAACCATATCATCACAACAGCAGTAGAGCATGCAGCGGTGGCCCAGCCTTTTGCTTATCTGAAGGAGCAGGGCTATGAGGTGACAATTCTACCTGTTGACGAGCGGGGAGTTGTAAAGCTGGATGCATTGGATGCAGCTTTGCGTTCGGATACGATCCTTGTGTCTGTTATGTATGTAAACAATGAAGTTGGTGCGGTGATGCCGATCGACGAGATTGGAAAACTGGTTCATAAGAAAAGTCCGAAAGCACTTTTTCATGTAGATGCGATCCAGGCATTTGGTAAGTACCGTATCTATCCGAAGAAACTGGGAATAGACCTTCTTTCTGTGAGCAGCCACAAGATCCACGGCCCGAAAGGTGTGGGATTTCTTTACATCAATGAGAAAGTAAGAGTACAGCCTCAGATCCTTGGTGGTGGGCAACAGAACGGTATGCGTTCCGGAACAGACAATGTACCGGGAATTGCAGGTCTTGGTGTGGCAGCTGAGATGGTTTACACAGATTTTGACAAAAAAATACAGCACCTCTATGACCTGAAACAGCGGATGGCAGAGGGCTTAAGAGAACTTGGAGACGTTACTGTCAACGGAATGCCGTTAAATGAGGGGGCACCGCACATTATGAGCGTTACCTTCCACGGAGTCCGGAGCGAAGTTCTGCTTCATACACTGGAAGAATTCGGAGTATATATTTCCGCAGGAAGTGCATGCTCCAGCCATAAGAGAAAACCAAGTGCGACTTTGACAGCAATGGGATTATCAAGAGCTGATGTGGAGAGCACTGTCCGTATCAGCTTCTGTGAGGAGAATACTTTTGAGGAAGTGGATTACTGCATCGATACCCTGAAGAAATCGATTCCAATGTTGCGCAAATATGCACGCAGATAATATACAGGAAAGGAATTTTTATGTTAGTACACGCATTTCTGATCAAATATGCGGAGATTGCCCTTAAGGGAAAAAACCGCTACCGTTTTGAAGATGCTCTCGTACATCAGATGGAGATCGCACTCTCCAAGATTGAGGGCGAGTTTGAGGTAAAAAAAGAGCAGGGAAGAGTCTATGTATTCTGTCCGGAAAATTATGATTATGATGAGGCTGTGGATGCACTGCAGCATGTATTTGGTATTGTTGGTATCTGTCCGGTTATGATTTATGAGGAACAGGGATTTGAGAAGCTTGCAGAAGATGTGGTTGGATATATGAAGCAGTGGCATCCGGACTTTAACGGAAGCTTCAAGGTATGGACACGCCGTGCAAAGAAGTCTTATCCGATCAGCTCTATGGAAGTCAGCGCAGAGCTGGGTGGACGTATTCTGGATGCTTTTCCTGAGGCAAGTGTGGATGTTCATCATCCGGAACTGGATCTTTCTGTTGAGATCCGTGACAAAATCTATGTATATTCCCAGACAATCCCGGGAGCAGGCGGAATGCCCATCGGAACCAACGGAAAAGCCATGTTGCTTCTTTCCGGCGGAATAGACAGTCCGGTTGCCGGTTATATGATCGCAAAACGTGGAGTTAAGATCGATGCGGTATATTTCCATGCACCGCCTTACACAAGCGAACGTGCCAAACAGAAAGTTGTGGATCTTGCCCGTCTGGTAGCAAAATACAGTGGACCGATTCGCCTTCATGTTGTTAATTTTACAGATATCCAGCTTTATATTTATGATCAGTGCCCGCATGATGAGCTTACTATCATTATGAGAAGATACATGATGCGTATTGCTGAGCACTTTGCGAAAAAAGACCGCTGTCTTGGCCTGATTACAGGTGAGAGCATTGGACAGGTTGCAAGCCAGACATTACAGAGCCTTGCTTCCACAAATGAAGTCTGCACACTGCCTGTATACCGTCCGGTGATCGGCTTTGACAAAGAGGAGATCGTCCGCATTTCCAGAAAGATCGATACTTTTGAGACATCCATACAGCCGTTTGAGGACTGCTGTACTATTTTTGTTGCCAAGCATCCGGTAACGAAGCCCAATCTCAAAGTGATCCGCCGTTCTGAGCAGAAACTCTCTGAGAAGATTGATGAGCTGATGGAGACTGCACTGAACACAACTGAAATTATTGAGATCCGGTAAATGAGAGAAAAGGAACCCCGGTAAACAGGTTTCATGAAATGGATGAGGCTTAACTGCAATATAAAAAAGCCGCATACCGGAAAAAAGGGAAATTCCGGTGTGCGACCCATTCATCCATATAGTTTATCACATGAAAAAAGAGGAACTGCATGTTCCATACAGTTCCTCTCAAATATACATCATGGATTAGTCGATTGTATATTTGGAAATAATCTGCATTACGTTATCCAGAGCAGCGCCGTCTGCGTGGATGTTGAGGTCGATTGGCTTGGAGAGATCCAGGCTGAAGATACCCATGATGGATTTTGCATCGATCACATATCTTCCGGACACTAAATCAAAATCGCAGTCGAATTTGCTGATCTCGTTTACGAATGCCTTCACCTTATCGATGGAGTTCAGTGAGATTTTAGCTGTTTTCATTATAATAACCTCCCTTGATAGATTTTTGTTTTACAGCTTTCATCTTACCTGTCGGCCCCAGAAAAGTCAAGGTAAAAAGAGATAAAAATTGTTTCAATAATTAGTTAAAATGTAAAAAAAGTGAGGAAACATGGGAAATAAAGTTGCATTACACAATCTTGGCTGCAAAGTCAATGCTTATGAAATTGAAGCTATGCAGCAGCTCCTGGAGGAGGCAGGCTATGAAATCGTACCTTTTGAACCGGGAGCGGATATTTATGTGATCAATACCTGTACTGTCACCAATATTGCAGACAGAAAATCAAGGCAGATGCTCCACAAAGCAAAAAAAATGAATCCGGAGGCCATTGTTGTGGCAACAGGCTGCTATGTACAGACAGGTGGAGACAAGCTGGAAAAGGATGAGGCTATTGATCTTGTGCTTGGCAATAACCGGAAAGGAAATATCGTGGATGCACTGGCAGAATATGCCGAGAACAAACCGGGCCACGGCTCTCACGTGATCAAGATCAATCAGACAAAAGAATACGAGGATCTTTCCATTGATCATACAGCGGAGCATGTAAGAGCGTACATTAAGGTTCAGGACGGATGCAACCAGTTCTGTACCTACTGCATCATTCCTTATGCAAGAGGCCGTGTGAGAAGCCGCAATATTGAAAGTGTGCTGAAAGAAGTCCGTGCACTTTCCCAAAAAGGATATAAGGAGATAGTTCTTACAGGAATCCACTTAAGCTCCTATGGAGTGGACTTCCCGGAGGAGAAGAAAGAGACGTTGCTTTCGCTGATCCGTGCAGTTCATGAGATTGAAGGAATCAAAAGAATCCGTCTTGGTTCCCTAGAGCCTGGAATCGTTACCAGAGAATTTGCAGAAGGGATTGCTGCACTTCCGAAGGTTTGCCCGCATTTTCATCTTTCCCTTCAAAGTGGCTGCGATGAAACCCTTGAGAGAATGAACCGCAGATACAGAAGTGGCGAATACAGGGAACGCTGTGAGCTTTTAAGGGAAGTTTACGGAAATCCGGCATTGACTACAGATGTGATCGTTGGTTTTCCGAAGGAATCAGAAGAGGAATTTCAGAAGTCCTATGATTTTGTGGACAGTATCCGTTTCTATGAGACACATATTTTCAAGTATTCCAGAAGACAGGGAACAAAAGCAGCTGCCATGGATGGACAGCTGACAGAGGCCGAAAAAGCTCTTCGCAGTGAAAAAATGATCGCCATGCATCACAGACATGCAAGCGATTACGAGAAATCCATGCTTGGAAAAATACTGGAAGTTCTTATAGAGGAAGAGTACAAAAAAGACGGCCAGACCTGGTATCTGGGACATAGCCGGGAATATATCAGGACAGCTGTGAAAAAGTCTGAAAGCTACGGTGTGAATGATATTGTGAAAGTGAGAGCGGAGGAATTTCTGGAAGAACATATCATGACAGGCAAAGTTGTGGAGTAGAGAATGAGAGCTCGCTTAAAATTAAGATTGTAATTTATGTAAATTTATATTAAAATAAAAAAGAATATATTTTAAGGACGTGAGAGATAATGGCAGAGAATAATCTGGGAAATACACAGTATTTCAGAACAAAACCGGATCAGGAACTTCAGGTAAAAGAAGTCCTGGACCTGGTGTACAATGCAATGGATGAGAAGGGATACAATCCGGTAAATCAGATCGTAGGATATATTATGTCCGGAGACCCGACCTACATCACCAGCCACAAGGGTGCGAGAAGCATGATCATGAAGGTGGAGCGTGATGAGCTGGTAGAGGAACTTCTTACCGAGTATATCAAGAATAAATCCTGGGAACGGTAATATGAGAGTACTGGGACTGGATTACGGCTCGAAGACAGTGGGAGTTGCAGTAAGCGATCCTCTTGGTCTGACAGCACAGGGCGTGGAGACAGTATGGCGCAAGCAGGAGAACAAGCTGCGCCGTACACTGGCACGTATTGAAGAGATCATTTCGGAGTATCAGGTGACAGAGATCGTTCTGGGATACCCGAAGAATATGAACAATACCGTAGGAGAGCGGGCTGAGAAATCTCTGGAATTCAAGGAAATGCTGGAGAAACGTACAGGCCTGCCTGTTATTATGTGGGATGAAAGACTGACTACCATGGCAGCGGACCGTACACTGGAAGAGACTGGCGTGCATAAGGAAGACCGTAAACAGTATCTGGATCAGGTAGCTGCAGTCTTTATTTTGCAGGGATATCTGGATGCCGCAGCATACAAAAAAGCGCGGGAGAACGATAACCCGGAAGAGTAGACCACGAACGAAACAGGAACGCGGATCATAATATCCGCCTGACAAGAACGGATAAGGAAGAATTAAATATGGAAAAAATAATATTTCAGTCAGACGACGGCACAACTGCTGAGTTTTACGTAGAGGAGCAGACCAACATTGCGGGTGTGACTTATCTTTTGGTGTCCGATTCACAGGATGAGGAAGCAGACGCATATATTCTGAAGGACATTTCAGCTCCGGGAAGCACTGAAGCTTGTTATGAGATAGTCGAGGATGAAGAGGAGCTTCAGGCTGTATACGCAGTTTTTCAGCAGATGCTGGATGACGTGAATTTTGAATGGAGGAGCGATTTTTGAAAAGCGAGAACAACGGTGACAACAGAAACGCGGAAAACAGAAACTTTAACTCCGCAGGCGGTTCCAGAAGACAGGGACCAAGACAGAGAAACGCTGGATCAAGGACAAGACAGTACAGGGGCGGGAATAATAACAATAAGAGCCGTCAGGACAAGCCCTTCCGCTCGGCAGTAAAGAAGACAGCGGCCACTGGAACAGTAAAGAACAATTTCAGAAACACACAGAGACCGGCAAGAAACAGCGGCAGACCTTCCGGACGGAAAAACAATAACCGCAGATCATCCTCGAAACTGAAGATCATACCGTTAGGCGGTCTGGAACAGATCGGAATGAATATCACTGCTTTTGAGTATGAAGACAGCATTGTAGTTGTAGACTGCGGACTTTCTTTTCCTGAAGATGATATGCTGGGAATCGATCTTGTTATTCCTGACGTAACGTACTTGAAGGAGAACATCTCAAAAGTCAAAGGATTTGTGATCACTCACGGACACGAGGATCATATCGGAGCACTTCCGTATGTACTGAAAGAGGTCAATGTTCCGATCTATGCGACCAAGCTTACGTTGGGACTGATCCGCAATAAACTGAAAGAACACAATCTTGTGCGCTCCACGAAGATGAAAGAAGTGAAGCATGGACAGGTGATCAATCTTGGAGATTTCGCTGTGGAATTCATTAAGACCAATCACAGTATCCAGGATGCATCTGCACTTGCCATCTACTCTCCGGTAGGAATCGTGGTACACACAGGAGACTTTAAGGTAGATTATACGCCGGTATTCGGAGATGCCATCGACCTTCAGCGTTTTGCTGAAATCGGAAAGAAAGGGGTTCTTGCATTGATGTGCGAGAGCACCAATGCCGAGAGACCGGGATTTACAATGTCCGAGCGTACAGTAGGGCACGTATTTGATAACCTGTTTAACGAATACCGTGCATCCAGGATCATTATTGCAACATTTGCTTCCAATGTCGACCGTGTGCAGCAGATTATCAACACTGCATATCGTGTTGGAAGAAAAGTTGCAGTAGAAGGCCGAAGTATGGTTAATGTTATTTCCGTGGCATCTGAGCTTGGCTATCTTCAGATTCCGGAGAATACGCTGATTGATATCGATCAGGTGAAGAATTATCCGGATGACAAGGTTGTTCTGATCACAACGGGAAGCCAGGGCGAGTCCATGGCAGCACTTTCCCGTATGGCAGCCAATATCCATAAAAAGATCACCATCAAGCCGAATGATACCATTATTTTCAGTTCCAACCCGATTCCCGGAAATGAGAAAGCCGTTTCGAAGGTTATCAATGAGCTGTCCATGAAGGGCGCCAAGGTTATCTTCCAGGATGTCCATGTTTCCGGACATGCCTGCCAGGAGGAAATCAAGCTGATCTACTCCCTTGTGAAGCCGAAATATGCGATTCCGATCCATGGAGAGTACCGTCATCTGACAGCACAGAAACACATTGTGGAGGATCTTGGAATTCCGAAGGAGAATATCTTTATTCTTGCTTCCGGCAATGTACTGGAACTGGATGGACAGGATGCAAAAGTAACAGGAAGCGTCCACACAGGAGCAATTTTTGTAGACGGACTTGGTGTGGGTGATGTTGGAAATATCGTGCTTCGTGACCGCCAGCATCTGTCTGAGGACGGAATCATGATCGTAGTTATGACACTGGAGCGTCACAGCAATGTGGTTCTTGCAGGACCGGATATTGTTTCCAGAGGTTTTGTATATGTAAGAGAATCCGAGGATCTTATGGAGCATGCAAAACAGGTCGTAGAGACCGCACTGGATTCCTGTCTGGAGAACAACATTACAGACTGGGGCAAGATTAAGACTGAGGTAAAAGATGCTCTGGGCGAATATCTGTGGAAACGTACCAAGAGAAGTCCGATGATCCTGCCAATCATTATGGAGGCATAAGAACATGGATGAGATCAGCATGGACATTGAGAGGCTTCTCGATGCTGTGCACAGAAGCAGTGAATACCAGGAATATCAGAAACAGGCAGCTCAGCTTGATAAAGATCCTGAGCTTAAGGCAAGGGTGATGAGATTCCGGGGAGATAATTTCAGACTTCAGAGCCAGGTAAACCAGGATGAGCTGTTTCATGCAGCGGAGCAGCTCAACCAGGAGTCTGCAAGTCTGAGACAGAATCAGAGAGTGAATGCCTATCTTGACGCTGAGCTTGCACTGTGCAGACTGATGCAGAGAATCTGCAGAACTCTGGTGGCCGGGATAGACATACAGATTCCTGATTTATAGGAGGAAGAAAAACTATGGCAGACACAAGAGACAAGCTGGGCAGAGCCGGCGTTTTTCTGGCTGGAGGGGTATTTAAGATTGCCCTGTATATCTGCGTCATTGTATTTCTGATCTGGGTTGGAAAATCAACATATCAGTTTGGCTATAATGTGTTCAACCAGCAGGCTATGAGCCCTGGTGAGGGACAGCAGGTGACTGTGGTTATCAAAGAAGGTTCATCTGCATATAATGTTGGCAGGACACTTGAACAGAAAGGTCTTGTAAAAGATGCACTTGCTTTTGCAGTACAGGAGAGAATGTCCGCATATCACGGACAGATCAAGACAGGTACATATCTCTTGAGCACAGCTTACACTCCGACCAGGATACTGGCCGTGCTGTCGGGAGAAGATAGTGAGGAAGGATCGAACAGCCAGTGATCGTAGAAGAACGCATGAAAACCTATATCAATTCTCTTGATATGGGGAATACTCCTTTTTTGCAGGAGTTGGAAGCACAGGCACTTGCGAACAGGGTGCCGATCATCCGGAGGGATATGCAGAGCTTTATGAGGATGCTTCTGGCCATGAAACAGCCTAAGCGAATTCTGGAGGTGGGGACTGCCGTAGGCTTCTCCACACTTCTTATGTGCGAATATGGACCGGAGGATCTTAAGATCACCACCATAGAGAATTATGAAAAAAGAATTCCTGTTGCGAAGGAAAATTTCAGACGTGCAGGAAGAGAATCCCAGATTACACTTCTGGAAGGGGATGCCGGTGAGATTTTGAAAGAACTTACCGGAACGTTTGACATGATCTTCATGGATGCGGCTAAGGGCCAGTATATCAACTGGTTGCCAGATGTGCTGCGCCTGATGGAAGAAGGAAGTGTACTGGTGTCAGATAATGTTCTGCAGGAGGGAGACCTTATTGAATCCCACTATCTTGTGGAACGGCGCAACCGAACAATTTATAAGAGAATGAGAGAATATCTCTGGCAGCTGACCCACAGTCCCATACTTCGTACTTCGGTCCTTCCGCTGGGAGACGGAGCAGCTGTAAGCATAAAAACAGGAGAACAGGTTTTATGAAACGACCAGAACTTTTGGTTCCGGCGAGCAGCCTTGAGGTTTTGAAGGTTGCCGTCATATATGGTGCAGATGCCGTTTATATCGGTGGAGAAGCTTTTGGACTTCGTGCAAAAGCTAAGAATTTTTCAAAAGAGGATATGTGCGAGGGTATCAGATTTGCACATGACCATGGCGTAAAAGTTTATGTGACAGTGAATATCCTGGCTCATAACAGAGATCTTGAGGGAGTAAGGGAATATCTTCAGGAACTGAAAGAGATTGGTCCTGATGCATTGATCATCGCAGATCCGGGAATCTTTATGTATGCAAAAGAGATCTGTCCGGAGATCGAACGTCACATCAGCACTCAGGCCAACAATACCAACTATGAGACATATCGTTTCTGGTATAATCTTGGTGCAAAGCGTGTGGTAAGTGCCAGAGAGCTTTCTCTGGAGGAAATACGTGAGATCCGCGCACACATTCCGGATGATATGGAGATCGAGACATTTATCCATGGAGCGATGTGCATTTCCTATTCAGGAAGATGCCTGCTCAGCAATTTTATGGCCGGAAGGGATGCCAATCAGGGAGCCTGTACACATCCATGCAGATGGAAATATTCTGTTGTTGAGGAGAAGCGTCCCGGGGAATACATGCCGGTATTCGAGAATGAGAGAGGAACTTTTATTTTCAATTCCAAGGATCTCTGTATGGTAGAGCATATGGAAGATATTCTGACAAGCGGTATTGACAGTCTGAAGATCGAGGGCCGTATGAAAACAGCTCTTTATGTGGCAACAGTAGCCAGAACTTACCGTAAGGCTATTGATGACTGTCTGGAAAGCCCGGAGAAGTATCATGAAAATATGCCATGGTATCAGGAACAGATCTCAAACTGTACATATCGTCAGTTTACAACCGGATTTTTTTACGGAAAACCGGATGAGAACACACAGATCTACGACAGCAATACTTATGTGAGAGAGTACACATATCTTGGATTTGCAGAGGAAATCGATGAAAGAGGGCTTGCGAGACTGACGCAGCGAAATAAGTTTTCTGTAGGAGAGACCATCGAGATCATGAAGCCGGACGGAAGAAATATTTCTGTTCAGGTAGAAGCTATCTACAATGAAGAAGGCGAGTCCATGGAGAGTGCACCGCATGCACAGCAGAGAATCTATGTGAAGCTTACTGAGACACCGGAGGTATTTGATATCCTTCGAAGAGGTGAATAAGATATTACCAGGGGAGAACGGAAAAACGTTCTCCCCTTTACTGCTTTTCGGGAAAAAGAGCTCTGAGTTTTCGTAGTGCATTTTTTTCGATGCGGGATACATAGGAACGGCTGATGAAGAGATCTTTTGCGATTTCCCGCTGGGTCAGGGGCTCCTGGCCGCCCAGACCGTAGCGGCAGCAGATCACATGGTACTCTTTTGGAGAAAGGCTGTTTTTGATGTGCTTAAGAAGATGGGAAATATTGTCCCGTTTAAAACAGTCTTCCACAACATCTACCGGCGGACTTTCAATCACATCCAGAAGACTGATCTCGTTGCCTTCCCGGTCAGTGCCGATCGGGTCGTAAAGAGAGACTTCCCTGGAGCATTTTTTGCGGGCGCGCAGCATCATAAGAAGCTCATTGTCAATACAGCGGGCAGCGTATGTGGAAAGTCTGGAAGTGCGGCTTAAGTCAAAGGTGGAGATAGCTTTGATAAGACCAATGGTGCCAATGGAGATCAGGTCATCCGGGTCTTCTTCACAGCTCTGGTATTTCTTTGCAACGTGGGCTACCAGACGGAGATTGTGTTCGATCAGAATGTTTTTGGCTTCCGGATCGCCCCTTTGGAAGCGGAGCAGATAGTGCTGCTCTTCATCAGCAGACAGCGGTTTTGGGAAAGTTTTCAAAGATTCACCTCAAAGGGGATTTCCATACAGTTTATGAAAAGGACACGCTTTTCGTGCTTTTCCAACAAAAACTTTCCGTTTGGGACAAAGGCGAACACCTGTTGCACCGCTTTTGGTTCTGGTGTATAATCATAAAATATGAATGATAATAACAGTGTATATGACGAGGAGTATATATTTTGAAAAAGAGGATAGAACAGCTTCTTAACGGAAAATTTATTTATGAACAGCCGGGGCTTCTGTTTTCCCAGGATGAGATCTCCGTCAGTCTTAAAGCAGGAGATACGACAAAGAATGAGATCTATTTTGGAACAGATGATAACCGCAGAATCAGTGGCTTTGTCACATCTTCAGACAGGCGGCTGGTACCGGGATTTGACCGCTTTTCAGGAACAACGGTGCGTATGCCGTATGGAGTAGACGCAGAAGGAATGGAGCCAGGCGAGTGCTTTGAGGGATGGCTGTGTTTTACAACAAGCATCGGAGAATATAAACTTCCGTTTAAGGTAACGACAAAAACAGAAGAAGTGAAGAGTTCTGGCGGCAAGGTTTCTTCACTGGATGAATTTATCCGGATTGCGAAGAGGGATTCCCGTGAGGCATACAGGATCTTTACTGAACCTCATTTTTCCCTGATCCTTAAAGATCAGAGTGAGAAGATCCGTGCCCTTTATGCTGGATTGTCCCAGCAGCCGGTGACATACCAGCATCTGGAGGAATTTCTGATAGCTGTAGGTGCCAAGGAGAAAGTAACTCTGGAATTGAATAAAGATGAGGCGAATTTCTATGATGTCAGAGAGACTGTTCAGGAGTCACTTTACATCCACAGAAGCGGCTGGGGACATTTGCGTGCTGATATCGAAGTAAACGGAGATTTTCTGGAAGTCAGCAAACATGTTGTTACGGAGGACGATTTTATCGGAAGTGCCTGCGAAGTGAATTACGTGATTCACAGAGAGAGAATGGGTCGAGGCAACCAGTACGGGGAGATCATTGTACGGACTCCATATCAGAAGCTGATCTTTGGGGTGCTGGCATCCCGCGGAACAGAGAGTACTGTAAATATCGATCTTCTGGAGAAACAATACAGGGCTGAGATGATCAGGGAATATTTGGGATATGTCTGTGGCAGAGTGGATTTTGATACCTGGACAGCGAATGCCCATGAGCGTTTTAACAAGCTTGGTGAGAACGGGCTGAAATATCCGGAGTATGAGCTTTTTGAGGCATATGTCCTTCATCTGGAAGGTAACGATGAGGAAGCAGAGAAGATTCTGGCGCGATATCAGAACAAGTCCTTTCATCATAATGAACTGGAACTGGCCGGAATTTATCTTTATCTTTGTGTGGAGACCGGTATTTACGGAGATAAATCCCAGGCTCTGCGTAAGATCCAGAATTTCCAGATGCAGAAGGAGGACAGTTTTATCCTTCTGAAGCTTTTGTTTGACATGGATCAGAATCTTTCCCCATCCAGAAAGATCTTTCTTATGGAGGAACTCTTTGAGAGAGGATGTACAAGTCCGTTTCTGTATCTGGAAGCATGGAACAGCATCTGCAAAGATATGTCGCTGCTTCACAGAATGAATCGTTTCTGGGCGCAGGTATTCCTTTTTGCGGGCAGGGAACAGATGCTTACAGAGGAGCTTGTGATGCGTCTGTCTTATCTTTCAGGTTACGAGAAAACATTTAATGAGAGCCTTTACCGTGCCATGGTCATGGGATGCGAGGCATTCCCTGAGGATGATACAGTTGAGGCTATCTGTAAATACATTATGAAGGGAAATCCGAGAAGGGCAGAATATTTCCGCTGGTTTTCCAAGGCTGTGGATCGGGGAATCCGTATCACAAGACTGTATGAATATTATGTGGAAACACTGGATACCTCTTACAGAAGAGCACTGCCGAAGCCGCTTCTTATGTATTTTACTTATAACAACAATACACTTGGAGATTCTAAGCGCGCATATCTTTATGCCTGCATCATCGCTGAGAAAGAACGTGATCCGCAGACTTATGAGAGCTACAGGGAGAGCATGAGAGAATTTGCTTTGCGCAAGCTCCGTGAAGGCCGGATGAATGAGAATTATGCAGCTGTCTACCAGGAATTTATGAGGGAACCGGGAAACAGTGAGGAAGCACAGGTAACTGCTTCCAGAATGTTTACCAGCAGATTGTATACAGATGATCCTAAGGTACGCAGTGTGATCGTCCGACACAGACAGATAAATAAGGAGGAAATCTATCCGTGTATTCACGGCGTTGCCTATCCACGCGTTTATACGAAGGATGCAGCTGTTGTTTTCCAGGATGAGAAGCAGAGACGTTATGCTGCAACTGTGGATTACAACCGTTCTCCGCTATTTGACGACAGGGAGATGGTTCCGGCAGTTCTGGAGAAGGGAGCAGATGAACCGGGTGTGCTGCTTTATTACTGTGAAAGCCATGAGATTACCAGAGAAAATCTGGGAATTTTCCATAAGCTGGTACGTTCTGCTGCTTTTACCGAAGAGTACAGATGTCTTGTGCGAAAAAGAATTCTTGATTATTACAGTGCCCACATCCAGGGAGAGGATCTGGATGTATATCTTAAAAGAATGGATTACCGTGAATATGCAATGGTGGATAAGAAGACACTGCTTACGATCCTGATCCAGAGAGGGCTTTTTCCACAGGCAATGAGTGTTGTGGAAGCCTTTGGTTTTGAAGGTGTGGATGAACGTGCACTTCTGAAGCTGGTCAGCAGAATGATCATCCGCTGTGACAGTGCGGAGGATGAGGAACTGATCGCCCTTGCTTCTTATGTATATCGTACGGGGATCTATGACGAGGTAATCTTGCAGTATCTCATGAAGTTCCGTTTCGGACCTGTGGATGAACTTCTGGATATCTGGAAAAGTGCCTGTGGTTTTGAGATGGATACCTACAAGCTGGAGGAGAGGATCCTTTCTCTTCTGATGTATACGTCAGATTACAGGGAAGAAGGAGAGAAGATCCTGAAAGCGTATGTCAGCCATTCCGGAAAAGAGCGTGTGATAGGAGCTTACCTCACTATGAAGGCTTACGGAATGTTTGTAAAAGACAAGCCGGAGACACCATGTATCTGCGAGTACCTGAAATGCAGACAGGAGAAAGAATGGCCTGGTGACAGGATCTGTGATCTGGCACTTCTGAAAATTCTTTCTGAGGAGAAAGATTCTGATGAAGCAATCCTTGCGCTGGAAGAGAAGATCCTTGCTTCCTGTGTAAAAGAAGGTCAGATGTTTGCATTTTTTGCAGATCTGGATCAGTCTATCCTGCAGCCTTACCAGCTGGATGATAAGACATTCGTGGAATATCATGGTTCTCCCGAGGATTCCGTTACACTGTATTATTCTTTGGATACAGGGCTTGGAACTGCACCGGAATATAAGAGCGAACCGCTGCGTAATATATATGAAGGAATTTTTGTGAAGACATTTACTCTGTTTTACGGAGAAACCCTGCGCTATTACTTCCAGACAGAGGATGCAGACGGAGTGCATAAGACAGATGAAAAAGTTCTTACAATGAACCAGACTGATGACAGGGCATCCAGTAAATATCTGCTGATCAACCAGATTCTCTGTGCCAGAAAACTGGAGAAAGAACAGGAAGTCAGGGAGAAGCTTGAACAGTATCTTCGTCAGGAACAATACGTCAAAGAAATGTTTATCATAGAGAAGGAATCCGAAAGATGAATGAAATTCGTGATCTGATCATAGGAATCGATATAGGAAAAGAATATACGCAGATCTGTTACTACGACAGAAAGGCAGAAGAAGCCCGTTCTCTTTCCATGAAGGTGGGAACCAGTCAGTATGAGGCACCGGGATGCCTCTGTTACCGTGCAGAACATGATGATTATTGTGTGGGACTGGAAGCGGAATATTTTGCCAGGGAAAAAGGCGGCATCATGGTTGGAAATATTTATGATATCTGCCGCAGGGAGGAGAAACCTCAGGTAGCAGGAGAAGAGAAAGATCCTGCAGAGCTTCTGTCCTGTTTCTTAAAGGGAATCCTGAGATTTCTCGGAATTCAGGATATCGTAAAAAATACAAAGTGTTTATGTATCACCTCACCGGAGCTTACAGGAGTTCAGGTGCGGAATTACCAGAAAGCCTGCAGCCTGGCTGGTTTTCCGGCTGAGAAATACATGCTTATGGATTATGGTGAGAGTTTTTATTATTATGCACTGGGCCAGAAGCGTGAAACATGGAACAGAAGTGTAGGCTGGTACACATTTATAGGAGAGAACGTAACGTTCCGCAAACTGACGATCAATGGATCTGTAAGACCGTTCCTTGTAAAAATGGAAGAACCGGTAAGTACACAGCTTCCATCGGAAGATGAGATCCGGGATGTGGAGTTCTGCCGCTTTGTGACCAAAACTTTGGGAAAAGAGCTTTTTTCCAGCGTACAGATCACAGGGGAAGGATTTGACCAGCAGTGGGCACAGCAGTCAGTGAGGCTTCTCTGCCATCAGGGGCGGAAGGTATTTTATGGAAATAACCTTTTTGCAAAAGGTGCCTGCATAGCCGGTAAGGACCGTCTGGAGGATAAGAAGCTGAAAGGCTACCGTTTCTTAAGTGATTCCCTTGTGACAACAGATGTGGGAATGGATATGCGTGTGATGGGCTCCCCGGCTTACTATCCGCTCATCGAAGGCGGTTATAACTGGTATGAGTGCGGAGCAGGCTGTGAACTGATCCTGGATGATACGGAGGAGCTGGTGTTTGTTGTGGGAATTCCGGATGAACCGGAAAAGAGGCGTGTAGCCATGTCTCTCCCGGGGATTCCCAAGCGTCCGAACAGGACAACGAGATTGTCTCTGGAACTGAAATATGTATCACCGAAAGACTGTGAGATCACAGTAAAGGATCTTGGGTTCGGAGAGATGTATCCATCCAGCGGAAAAGTCTGGAAGGAACTGGTACGTTGGGATGAGACAGAAGAAAGGAAACAGGCATGAGTGGATATATTTTATGTCAGGTAAGAAAAGCAGAGAAGCCTTTTTTCATAGAGAATATCAGCACCAACATCTATTCTATTGAAGAACTCTGCTATTATTTTTATAACAATCTGTATCTGATAGACAGTTCACTGATCAATCAGAAGCTGTGTACCTGGATTGAGGAGGAACTGGAACTGCCCAAGCTCGCAGCAAAACTTCGGCCTTATATCGGCAGGGAGGCAGGGCTTGAGGAAGTTTTGTACCCTGTTTTTAAGGAGATCAATTATCTTGCCTATGAAGAGCTTCGAAGCCTGAATGCAAGGATCGAGACACGAAATGCGGAAGCAGAAGAGATAAGAGAGAAGCGAAAAGGCGATGCACTGATGGAGAACCGGATGTATGTCAATGCCATCCGTGTTTATCAGAAGCTTATTGAGAAAGAAGATGCAGCTGCGATTTCAGATGAGATGAGAGAGCGGATTTTCCATAATCAGGGATGTGCCTACAGTTATCTGTTCCAGATGGATAAGGCTTTGGACTGTTTCTGGATGGCATGGCAGGTGAAAAAATTAGAAGAAGCTCTGAAAACATATCTTCTGGCATACAGAAGTGTGCATACACAGGAAGATTTTGAGAAGACAGAAGACGAACTGAAGGTGGAAGAACCTATGAAAAAAGAGGTTTCTGAAATTTTGAACTGTTTTATCAGTCTTCCCCAGGAGCAGATCGCTTCCGGGGAGACAGATCGTTTTCTGGAAGATATTACAAGAGAATATCACAGAAGTACAGGCTCATGATGAGAGCCCTTCAAGAAGTCCGAGCAGGAGCTGCCGGGCTTCTTTTTGTGTATAAACCGCGTCTTCTTCTGCGAGAGAACAGAGATAATCGTCCAGTGCCTGTCCGATGCTGGTCTCTTTCAGATAAATGCAGAGGAAGGTATCTTTCTCTGAGAGAAAGCAGAGAAATACAGAGTAATCCGACAGAACTTCCAGATGGATTCCTGTTTCAGAAAGAATGGAAGGTTTCAGAATTCTTGCATTTCTGATTTCCCATATCTGTATCCAGAAGATACTGGAGAGCTTTTTGGCGCACAGACTTTGGAAGAGGCGTCTGATGGTAGGAATACGGACCATTAAAAAGACCGGTATCTGCCAGCTTGCGAAGACCATCCAGGGTAAAATAATTGCAGGAGGTTTCATTAGCTGCGAAAGTAAATTGTGGCTGTTTCATAATTGCAGACAGCTGTGTATAGACCGGGCTGCAAAGATCAACATCTCTGTGAGTAAACAAAGCCTGGATAAATTCCGGACCATAGGACATCAGTGCAAGGCAGGGGTGGGATTCCAGTGCAAAATTGGTGGTAGCTTTTGACTGGAAGATCGCTCCGAAAATATTAAGAATCTGCTCAGGAGAGTCAGACTGCTGGAAAAGGCGTCTGGAATTGTTAAGGATACGCTGAAACTCCTGGTTATAAGAACGGACAACTTCCGGATTATCTGTGAAAATAAACGTCATCATGTCTGAGGAAAGAAGAAGCAGCCGTTTCTCTGTGATAAAGAAAAACGGATACAGTTCAAACTGCAGATCCTCACGCCCGAACCGGGTGTAGTAATAGTAAGGCTGGTAATTCTGGAAACCGGACAGGATCGGCAGGAGCGTGCAGAGAAAAGTATCCAGATTCATATTACAATCCGGTGATGTCTTGGGATTCTGGAGAAGCGGAAGAACCTGGATTACCGGCGGGAGCTTATGATACTGTGGATACAGATGGGCAAAAATCTGTACAAGAAGCCGGCAGCCAGCAGGTATATTGGTGCGGATCTGTTCTTCGGAACCGGAAAGCAGGATGTCTTCAAAAAGACTGAGAACTTTTTTCTCCACGTCAAAAGAGAATTCTCCTCTGTAAAAAGGCAGTGCAGGAAGTCTGCGGAATGCGGTTTGTGAAAAAGCCTGTTGAGAGCTGATCACACGGAGAAGCTCCTGGATATATTTTCGGTTATAATAAACTTCTTTTCCTATCTTTTCAATCTTATATAATTCCATCAGTTCCTGGCGCTGTGCAGGGTTGATACGGATGGAGTCACAGAACTGGCGGACGAAATCTGTGCCTGGCAGCCGTTTGCCTGTGATCATACGCTGCAGGGAAGTCCTGTCAAGTCCGGAAGAGGCAGATAGCTGATAGACAGTCTCTCCAGTGTTTTTGATGTATTCACGACATTTGCTGCTGAATTCAGACATTGTTTTTGTCTCCTTTTGATATATTATGGCATTATTATACGGAAATGGTTCATGATTTGCAATAATTTGTAAAAAAACAAGGCACAATTAGTAGCACATATTGAAAGACAGCCCATGGAAAAATAAAATAAACCTATAAGGTTTACATCGAAAAACAGGAAAGGGCAGCATGAACTATGGCAGTTATAACGATTGCAGTGTGTGATGAAGTGCGGAAAGATGCACAGAAACTGGTAAAGAAGCTTTCCGAGCTGATTCCGGAGGCAGAGCTCCTGGTGTACAGGAAAAGAGAGAGCCTTCTTAAAGGGCTGAAAGATGAACATAAGAGATGTGATGTCCTGTTTATGGGACTGGACGGAGAAAAGGGAGAAAGTCTGGAGACCGTACGTGCCATAAGGCTTGGGGGCAATTATGTTCCGGTCGTGTTGGTGGCGGCCAATGATCACTTCTATAAAGAAGCTTTTGAAGTGTTTGCATTTAACTATATCACTAAACCCGTAGGGATCGGGGAACTGGAGCATGTGATGAAACCGATCCTGCGCTCCTGTGAGCTGGATGGGGGAAAGGTGCTTCACTTTCAGTACAGAACGCAGATATATACTTTGCAGCACAGACGTCTGGCATACATATCAAGCAGCCTGCATAATGTGGTTTTTCACCTCACAGACGGTACAGTTATCCGGTGCAGGGCAAGGCTTACAGATTTTTCTGATCAGCTGGCGGACAGCAGTTTTCTTCGATGCCATCAGAGTTTCCTGATTAATCTGGAGAAAGTTACTTCCCTAAATAAGAACAGTTTCATAGTAGGAGGGGCAGAAATTCCCATTTCAAGAACTTATCTCAAGAATTCCAGGCAGAAATATAAAGATTATCTGGATCAGCAGAAGGTTCCCTCTTGACAGCTTCTTTTTGGTATGTTACTATAACCATACGCTTTCGCGTGGTAGAGTGACCACGTGATAAAGGAATGATAAATAAAGGAGAACAATCATGAAGAAGAGAACAGTTGCAGTAGTAATGGCGGCAGCGATGACAATAGGGATGATGGTAACAGGAGTCAGTGTACAGGCAGGTGTTGAGGATAAGACCCTGATCGTCGGATTTGATGCGGAGTATCCGCCATTCGGATATAAGGATGATAATGGAGAATATGTAGGATTTGACCTTGACCTGGCACAGGAAGTATGTGATAATCTTGGCTGGGAGCTTGTTAAGAAACCGATCAACTGGGAT
Organism: Blautia sp. HA8986; assembly: GCF_056504635.1. NCBI lineage: Bacteria > Bacillati > Bacillota > Clostridia > Lachnospirales > Lachnospiraceae > Blautia > Blautia sp. HA8986. Next base: position 1,540,329 of record NZ_JBWLUQ010000001.1, on the reverse strand, counting down.
TCCAAGGATATGGAGCTGAATTCCGGAACGATTGACTGTATCTGGAACGGTTTCACCATTAACGGACGTGAGGATGACTACACATGGACAGATCCTTACATCAACAATGAGCAGGTGATGGTAGTTGCCAAGGATTCCGGAATCGAGAAGCTTGCAGATCTTAAAGGAAAGAACGTAGTTGTACAGGCTGCATCCGCTGCACTTGATGCGCTGAACAATGATGATAACAAAGATCTCAAGGACAGCTTTGCATCTCTTACGGAGAATCCGGATTACAATACAGCATTTATGAACATTGATTCCGGTGCTGCAGACGCAGTTGCGGTTGATATCGGTGTAGCCAACTATCAGCTTTCCCAGAGAGGCAAGGATAAATATGTGATCCTTGACGAGCCGATTCAGAATGAGCAGTATGGTATCGGATTCAAGAAGGGCAACGACGAGCTTAAGGATCTTGTATGGGATGAGGTTAAGAAGCTTGATGAGGCAGGCGAGGTTGACAAGCTTGCGGATAAGTATGAACTGGATAAGAGCATGCTCTGCATCAGCGAGGATAAGGATGCAGAAGATTCTGATTCCACAGAAGCTGACGCAGAGGAAAGTGCAGACAGCACAGATAAGGATGCAGATTCCGAGTCCAAATAAGAGCAGATAGTTTTATCAGAGAACTGTTCAACAGTAGAAATAAGAAACATAGCAGAAGCTATTGAGGTTTCTGCATAAAAAAGGAAATGAGGGTGCTTCGGTGCATATTGAAATACCGGGCACGCTCATTTCCTGTTGTTTACAGGAATTACAGGTATCAGTTCCATAAAAGGGACAGATACTCCGAACCAGGAGGAAAAAAATGAGTTTTAGTGTAATGCTTCAGCAGCTGGCAGGAGGAATGCTGGTCTCCATTGAGATCTTTTTTGTAACTTTGCTGTTTTCTCTGCCACTGGGACTTCTGATCTGTTTTGGCAGAATGTCCAAGAAAAAGATGATACGAAGAATTGTATCTGCTTACATATCCATCATGCGAGGAACACCTCTTATGCTGCAACTTATGGTTGTATATTTCGGACCATATTTCATTTTCGGCATCCGCATTTCTATGGGATACAGCCTGATTGCTGTATTTATCGCGTTTGCCATTAATTATGCGGCTTATTTTGCAGAGATCTACCGCGGGGGTATTGAGTCCATGCCTGTAGGACAGTATGAGGCTGCGAAAATTCTGGGTTACAACAGAGTGCAGACATTTTTCCGCATCATCCTTCCGCAGGTAATCAAGAGGATTCTGCCGTCCATCACAAATGAGGTTATTACGCTGGTCAAGGATACCTCTCTTGCATTTGTAGTTGCAGTAGCGGAGATGTTTACCATTGCGAAGCAGATCGCAAGTGCACAGACGACTATGATGCCTTTTGTGATTGCAGCTGTGTTTTATTATGTATTTAACCTGTTGGTAGCCATTGTGATGCAGAAGGTTGAGAAGAGTATGAATTACTACCGTTAATCGGAATGGAGAATATACAATATGAAATTATTTGAAATGAAACATATCAAAAAAAGCTTTGACGGACTGGAAGTTCTCAAAGATATCTCCCTTGATGTGGAAGAGGGAGAGGTTTTAAGCATTATCGGCCCTTCCGGTTCCGGCAAGTCTACTATCCTGCGCTGTGCAACAGGTCTTGAAACACCGGATAGCGGCGAGATCATCAAGCATGGTGATGTGGGACTGGTGTTCCAGCAGTTTAATCTGTTTCCGCATTTTTCCGTGATGAAGAATATTGTGGATGCACCTTTAAAAGTACAGAAAAGAAAAAAAGACGAAGTTTATGCACAGGCAAGAAGCCTTCTTAAGAAAATGGGTCTTGCAGATAAGGAGAAGGCTTATCCTTTCCAGCTTTCAGGAGGCCAGCAGCAGCGAGTATCTATTGCCCGTGCGCTTTGCATGAACCCGAAGATCCTGTTTTTTGATGAACCTACATCTGCACTTGACCCGGAGCTTACAGGTGAGATCCTGAAGGTTATCAAGGATCTTGCTCAGGAGCATATTACCATGGTGATCGTTACTCATGAGATGAATTTTGCAAGAGATATCTCAGATCGGATCATCTTTATGGATAAGGGTGTGATCGCAGTAGAAGGAACCCCAGAGGAAGTATTTTCTTCAGATAATGGAAGAATGAAGGAATTTCTGGGAAAATTCCACAGTGATATGGAGTAACAAACGGTTGCTTTTAAAGAGGCAATGTTATATAATTTCAAGAGGCGTGAATTAACCAGAGCCGGGCAGATAACGGACTTTTCGCCATTCCGGCCCGGATGTATGCAATCAGGAGGATAATAATGAATACAGACAGATATGTAAGCCCGCTGTCAGAGCGGTATGCAAGCAAAGAGATGCAGTACATTTTTTCCCCGGACATGAAATTCCGCACATGGAGAAAACTGTGGATCGCACTTGCTGAGACGGAGCGTGAGCTTGGCCTTAACATTACCCAGGAGCAGATTGACGAGATGAAGGCTCATGCGGATGATATCAATTATGATGTGGCTAAGGAGCGCGAGCGTCAGGTTCGCCATGATGTAATGTCTCACGTATACGCATTTGGTGTACAGTGCCCGAAGGCAAAAGGCATCATCCATCTGGGAGCAACCTCCTGTTATGTAGGAGATAACACTGATATTATCGTTATGACAGAAGCACTGAAGCTTGTACGCAAGAAACTTGTGAACGTTATCGCAGAATTGTCCAAGTTTGCTGCACAGTATAAGGATCAGCCTACTCTGGCATTTACACATTTCCAGCCGGCACAGCCGACAACCGTAGGTAAGAGAGCAACATTGTGGACACAGGAATTCCTGATGGATCTGGAGGATCTTGAATATGTTTTAAGTACTATGAAGCTTCTTGGCTCCAAGGGAACAACCGGTACACAGGCTAGCTTCCTGGAACTTTTTGACGGGGATCAGGAGACCATCGACAAGATCGATCCGATGATCGCAGAGAAGATGGGATTCAGATCCTGCTATCCGGTTTCCGGACAGACCTATTCCAGAAAGGTTGATACCCGTGTGCTGAATATCCTTGCGGGAATCGCTGCAAGTGCACATAAGATGTCCAACGATATCCGTCTTCTTCAGCATCTGAAGGAAGTAGAGGAGCCATTTGAGAAATCCCAGATCGGATCTTCCGCTATGGCATATAAGAGAAATCCGATGAGAAGTGAGAGAATCGCTTCCCTGTCCAGATATGTGATGATCGATGCATTGAACCCGGCAATCACATCTGCAACACAGTGGTTTGAGAGAACTCTGGATGACTCTGCAAACAAGCGTCTCAGCGTTCCGGAAGGATTCCTTGCGATTGACGGAATCCTGGATCTCTGCCTCAATGTTGTAGACGGACTGGTTGTTTATCCGAAGGTTATCGAGAAGAGACTGATGTCTGAGCTTCCGTTTATGGCAACTGAGAATATCATGATGGATGCAGTTAAGGCAGGCGGAGACCGTCAGGAGCTTCATGAGCGTATCCGTGAGCTTTCCATGGAAGCAGGAAAGAACGTGAAGGTAGAGGGTAAAGATAACAATCTTCTTGAGCTGATCGCAGCAGATCCGGCATTTAACCTGACTCTTGAGGATCTTCAGAAGGCCATGGAACCGTCCAGATATACAGGACGTGCCAAAGAGCAGACAGAAGCTTTCATTGCAAATGTGGTGCAGCCGGTGCTGGATGCGCATAAAGATCTGCTTGGCGTTAAGGTTGAGATCAACGTATAATGCTGTAAGCATAAAAAGAACACAGACAAGAATGTCAGTTTTCTGTGGATGATAACAGATAACGTGGCATTCCGAATAATAGAGAAAGACACAAGGAGGAACTGTGTTATGGTAACTGCAGTAGTAGGAGCAAACTGGGGAGATGAAGGTAAAGGCAAGATCACAGATATGCTTGCTGAGAAAGCCGATATCATCGTAAGATTTCAGGGTGGAGCCAATGCGGGTCACACCATCGTAAATGATTACGGTAAATTCGCACTTCATACACTTCCGTCAGGTGTGTTTTACGGACATACGACCAGTGTCATCGGAAACGGTGTTGCACTGAACATTCCTGTATTTTTTAAAGAGTACAATGAAGTGGTAAGCCGTGGAGTACCTGCACCGAAGATCCTGATCTCCAACAGAGCACAGATGGTAATGTCTTACCACATTCTGTTTGATCAGTATGAGGAGGAGCGTCTTGGCGGCAAGGCTTTCGGTTCCACAAAATCCGGAATCGCTCCGTTCTATTCTGACAAATATGCAAAGATCGGCTTCCAGGTAAGTGAGCTTTTTGATGAGGAAGCACTGAAAGAGAAGGTTGTACGTATCTGCGAGACCAAGAACGTAACACTTGAGCATCTCTATCATAAGCCTCTTCTGAAACCGGAAGACATCATGAATGAGCTGATGGAATACAAGAAGATGGTTGAGCCATACGTATGCGACGTATCTCTCTATCTCTGGAATGCACTGAAAGAGGGAAAACAGGTTCTTCTTGAGGGACAGCTTGGAACCTTAAAAGACCCGGATCACGGAATCTATCCGATGGTTACATCCTCTTCCACACTGGCTGCTTATGGTGCCATCGGTGCAGGCCTGCCTCCATATGAGATCAAGAAGGTCGTAACCGTATGCAAAGCTTACTCCAGTGCAGTTGGAGCAGGTGCATTCGTTTCTGAGATCTTCGGCGAGGAAGCAGATGAGCTGAGAAAACGTGGCGGTGACGGTGGTGAGTTCGGTGCTACTACAGGCCGTCCGAGACGTATGGGATGGTTCGACTGTGTTGCATCCAAATACGGATGCCGTCTCCAGGGAGCTACAGACGTTGCTTTTACAGTACTGGATGTTCTGGGATATCTGGATGAGATCCCGGTTTGCACAGGATATGAGATTGATGGAGAGGTAACAACAGAATTCCCGACCACTGTACAGCTTGAGAAAGCAAAACCAGTTATCGAGAAACTTCCGGGCTGGAAATGTGATATCCGCGGAATCAAGAAATACGAGGATCTTCCGGAGAACTGCAGAAAATATGTAGAGTTCGTAGAAAAACATATTGGATTCCCGATCACAATGATCTCTAACGGACCAGGAAGAAGCGACATCATTTACAGATAATTATTTTTACAGTATCAGGATTATGACAACAGGAAGCGCCGGGGAAGAATTTCTCCGGCGCCCTTTTGGTTCAAAGAGATATTCAGTTAAAATAACAGATAGAATAGCTGATGTATCATGTGAAAGGAAGCTCAATGAAAAATTTTAAAAGAATCGCGGCACTTGCAGGTGTTGTCATATTACTTCTTATATTCTGCCTTCCAATGGCATTTGCCTGGGGAAGCAGTGAAAACGCCCAGGCTTTGTTCCGGGGGGCTTTTGCGGCAGCAGTTCTGGTACCGATCGTAGCGTATGTTTTCTGGATGGCGTACCGGATCTGGGGAAATAAGAAACCGAGAGAGAATGAAAACCGTATGATCGAGAATATTATTTTTGATGTGGGAAATGTGCTGATGGGCTATGACTGGGAAGAGTATCTTCGGAGCTATGACTTCCCGGAAGAAAAGTATCAGAAAATCGCAGATGCAGTATTTCGAAACCCGATCTGGGAGGAACAGGACCGTGGACAGCATGAGGAGTCCTGGTATGTAGATAAATTTGTGGAAAGTGCACCGGAATATGAAGCAGATATCCGTGAGGTGGTACGACGTGATCCGGAGTGTATGCATCTGTATGATTATGCGGAAACCTGGGTGAAATATCTCAAAAATCAGGGATATCATCTCTATGTCCTTTCCAACTACGGAACTTATATGCTGGATCGTACAAAGCAGGATATGTCTTTTCTGAAATATATGGACGGAGTGGTATTTTCCTGTGATGTGCAGCAGATCAAGCCTGAGGTGGATATTTACAAAACACTTCTGAAGCGTTACAGCCTGAAACCGGAGAAATCGGTATTTCTGGATGATCGTGCCGTGAACTGTGAGGGAGCCGGAAAAGCCGGTATTCATACCATTCAGTTTGAGAATCTGAAACAGGCGGCGAAGGAGCTTGAGAAGCTTGGTGTGAAATGACCTTCAGTGTGAAAAGAGAAACGCAGAGGGCCTGCACCATCGCGAAGCCCTCTGCATTCTAAAGGGGAGGATATGATAAGTATCTCCCGGAACGGCATCTGTTATACAGAAAATATATAAGATCTTGTGATCTTTTTGACACATGTGGTGGTAAGTTTTTATTTTTAGGGTAACTTTAAGAAAGGTAAGCAAAAAATTATATTTTTACTTCCCATTTGATGCAAAAAGGGCTATATTGGACATGGGCAGTTACTGCTAACGGTAACAAAAGCTCATGGGTACCCTGGCAAATACTTCCTGTACAATATAAGCATATTTTTGGCTATGAAATGCTTTTAAACATAGTGGGGATTTTAGATCCCGGTATGCTGTTTTCTGTGACCATCTGAGATGGTAGAGTTCTTTTAAGTGATCCATATCAAAATCCTTTTTTTACAAGGAAATTCCTTAAGTAAATGACATTGGGAGTGAACAGTAACTCTGAAACAGTTAAGACAGGCGGAAAATCCGCCTGCTCTTGACATACAGATTTGCACCTGTTATATATAAAGAGTAAGGGCAAAAAGCTCTGTGAAAGAACTTTTCACCCTTTATTATCATAGAAGAATCTTATTTACAGACTTTTTCTCACAGTTTCTCTGTAGTTTACTATTGCTTTTTGGGCAGCATCAAAATCCTTTTCTAGTACATAAATACATGTTGTTTCATTCTTATGATCAATTCCCGATGCAAAAGTATGATAAAAAAACAAGAAAAAAAGATTATTGATAAATGTTGCTTTTTTCAATCTGGTTTCATAAGGAATATTATTTTCATTCAACGCTTGTGTTAACCGTACGAGATGATCCATATTATCAGTTTCACATAATTTAATTTTCCCATTATCCTGAATATACTTCATAAAACCACCTCCGTGCTATATGTACACATATAAGAATAAATAATTTCCTGAATCCGTGAAGTTCATCCTTTAAGTGAACCAACCTGCCAAGGGCAAGTTAGTTCCATGATAAAAATATACTTCCCTGTCTATTTTCAATACCAATGTCGTGACTCCAAGCGCTTATTGGGCAAAAAAAGGTACACGAAATAAGCCTACTATAAAATTGCTTTGTTACTTATGCGTTTGTGACAGCATATTTCTGACAGATATCAGAAAATATATGCCGCCAGATGTTGCTTTTTCCAAGTCCGATTATCAACTGGCGTGCACGCATGGTTACATGGCCTGCCATCATGATCAGGTTGCTGATAACTGTGCGTAAACGACGGCGTTTAACATCCCTCTTCTGACGAGGTGCTCGTCCTCCAATTGTGCCCTGACCGATCATACGGAGAATGTTATATGCGATCATCCCCAATTCGAGTATCAGTGCATTGGTCGTGAACTTTCCAGATTGAACTGACCATATTTATCAATGGTTCGTTCCGTAATCTTGTAGCCGGTACGGAGTGTAAACTCTTTAATCCATCAGAACAGCAACATTGTCGATGGAGTCATTGCCGGAATCAAGGCGAATCAACAGCGGCTTATCTGTCAGTTTGTGGCAAAGCGTTATTGTTTCCTGCAGAAATTTAACCGTCCCCTTCTGACAATGCTGTTTTCCTTCACGGAGTTCGAAATTGATGGCGTACCCCTCTGTACCTATATATGCCATCATAGGCGCATAGCCGTCAGCACCTTTGTAGGTTCGTGAAACACCGATGTCATCCATACGCTGGCGCAGTGTCTCTTCGGAAGGAATGCTCCGGGTGATGCCAAGAGCGGCTTTGTAAAAGTCCTTGTCATCGTCCATTTCATGGACAGCTTCAAAGTAAGGTTTGCCCATGCAAAGCATTCCAAGGTAAGTGAGTACAATATCACCGTTCTTAATCTGATGCTGAGACCGGTTGGATGTCACATCCATGCGATTGAGTTTTTTGATGAAATTGCTTTTTCCAAGGAGGGTGCCCACAACAGCCAGACCGCTGGCTGGGATAATGCGTTCATTTGTAAACTCGACAATAATGTTCTTATTAGTGTTCAGTGTGATTCGGTGGTTGTTATTTATGGTAAAAAACTCCAATCCATAGGTTTTGTTACGTCTATTTTACCATAGATTGCTTTCACCGGTTGGGTGAATAATGATATTGAACAACAGAGTATTGCAAAAGCTTGAAATTATAGGATTTAAGGAGCCTGTGAAGAAATCAACTTCACGGATTCAGGGAAGATATAAAAGTGGAGCTGCATAGAGCAGTTCTAAACTGATTTAATTTTAGCAAAGAAGGTGATGCCTGCCAAGAGGAAAACACAAATTTATGCACATTTTTTTTAGAGAGGGAATCCGTGTAATCATTCAATGTGGATAACTTTCCTAAATTTATAAGAAATGTGTAAATATGTGAAATCACAAAATGGGTAGGCTATAAAATAAATTTACCTTTCAAAACTGATATGAAGCAGATGTATTTGATTTCTTCGCCAAAAGATGATATAATAAATAAAAATTGCGAAGCGGAATATAAATCTCCGTCTTATTTATCTAAAATTTTGGAAAAGAGGATCAGACAATGAGCGATATGACAATTCTTGAGCAGTGGCGTTCCATTGCTTATAATCAGAATGCAGATAAGAATAAGCTTCAGCGCTTCTGGGCAAATTATTTTAACATTGAGAAGAATATTTATGAGCAGCTTCTTGAGAACCCGGATGAGATCGTTTCCGGAACTGTAAAAGAGCTTGCTGAGAAATACGGTCAGGACGTTATGACTATGGTTGGTTTCCTTGACGGAATCAATGACAGTCTGAAGGTTCCGAACCCGATCGAGACTATGGATGAGAATACCAAGGTAAACCTTGCATTTGATAAAGAGGCTCTCTATAAGAACATGGTAGATGCCAAGGCTGACTGGCTTTACAACCTTCCTCAGTGGGACAAGATCTTCACAGAAGAGAAAAAGAAAACCCTCTACATGGAGCAGAAGAAATCCGGCACAGTTGTGAAACCGCACAAGGTCGGAAGAAACGATCCGTGCCCATGCGGAAGCGGCAAGAAATACAAACACTGCTGCGGAAGATAATGAGCGTAAAGAAGAATCTGGATTACATTATCGTGTTAGGTGCCCATGTGGACGGAACACGGATGACACTTGCCCTTCTGGAACGAGCCAGAAGGGCCCTTCTTTATCTTGAAGAAAATCCGGGTACGAAGGCAGTGCTCTCCGGAGGAAAAGGTGATGGAGAAAACATTTCCGAGGCAGAGGCCATGTATCGCTACCTTACCGGTCACGGAATAAACGGGGACAGACTGATACGGGAAGAGGAATCTACCAGTACGAAAGAGAATTTGGAGTTCAGCCGCAGAAAGATCGGAACCACAGACTGTTCCGTAGGCGTGGTGACGAACAATTTTCATGTATGGAGAGGAGCAGCCATTGCAAGAAAATGTGGATTCCGGGAAGTGGCCATGGTACCTTCCAGGTATCGAAGCTGGCGTCTTTTTATCTACATTCCCCGTGAGATTCTGGCCATTATCAAAGACAAACTCATGGGAAATCTGTAGATCTGTGCGAGAAGAGAAATCTCAAAAATTTTGCCAACATGCGTTGACAAATAAAAATCATGAGCTTATAATAAACCACAGAAAAAGCAATAAAGCAACACGTTGACGAGACGAGTAAGCTGTGAAATGTTACAGAGAGAGATGTGAAGTGCTGGAAACATCTTATCAGGAAACAGTCGAAAACTACCTCCGAGTGACCCCAATCCGGTCCGGTGATTCCGTTATAATCTAAATTGAGAGGCTTTGTATCCTGGCGTGACCAAGGAAGCAGAGCAAGCAGGGTGGAACCGCGAGAATGAACAAACTCGTCCCTTACAGTGCACGATGTACTGTGAGGGATTTTTTGTTGCAAAAAAATCCTTCATAATAACAGAAACTGCACTGTGTACCATAGAAATTTACCGAAAATGAAAGGAGAAACGATTATGATCATCACATTAAAAGACGGATCAAAAAAAGAATATGCAGAAGCAAAATCTGTAATCGATATCGCATATGATATCAGTGAAGGTCTTGCACGCGCAGCATGTGCAGGAGAGGTAAACGGAGAGGTTGTAGATCTCCGTACAGTTCTTGACAGTGACTGTGAGCTTAACATCCTTACAGCAAGAGATGAGAAAGGTCTTGCAGTTCTCCGCCATACAGCATCCCATGTAATGGCGCAGGCTGTACAGAACTTATATCCGAACGCAAAAGTTGCCATCGGACCATCTATTGATACAGGATTCTATTATGATTTCGATCATGAGCCATTTTCACGCGATGATCTTGATGCCATCGAAAAAGAGATGAAAAAGATCATCAAAAAAGGCGCAAAGATCGAGCGTTTTACAAAATCCCGTGAAGATGCCATCGCATACTTCAAGGAGAAAAATGAACCATACAAAGTAGAGCTGATCGAGGAACTTCCGGAGGGAGAAGAGATTTCCTTCTATTCTCAGGGAGACTGGACAGATCTCTGCGCAGGACCGCACCTTATGAGCGTGAAAGGCATTAAGGCGTTCAAACTTCTTTCTTCTTCCAGCGCATACTGGAGAGGCAGCGAGAAGAACGCAATGCTTACACGTATCTATGGAACAGCATATGCAACAAAGGATGAACTGAAAGAGCATCTGGAGCAGATGGAAGAGGCTAAGAGACGTGACCACAACAAACTTGGTCGTGAGATGAAGATTTTTACAACTGTAGATGTAATCGGACAGGGACTTCCGCTTATCATGCCAAACGGTGTTATCATGATGCAGGAACTGCAGCGATGGATCGAGGATGAGGAGACAAAGCGTGGATACGTAAGAACAAAAACTCCTCTTATGGCAAAGAGCGATCTTTACAAGATCTCCGGACACTGGGATCATTACAAAGATGGTATGTTCGTACTTGGTGATGAGGAGAAGGACAAAGAAGTTTATGCACTTCGTCCGATGACATGTCCGTTCCAGTACTATGTATACAAAGCAGAGCAGCACAGCTACCGTGATCTGCCGATCCGTCTCGGTGAGACCTCCACACTGTTCCGTAATGAGGATTCCGGTGAGATGCATGGCCTGACACGAGTTCGTCAGTTTACTATTTCCGAGGGACATCTGATCGTAAGACCGGACCAGATGGTAAAAGAGTTCAAAGACTGTATCGCACTTGCTCAGTACTGTTTGCAGGTACTTGGTGTTGAGGAAGATGTAACATACCATCTTTCCAAATGGGACCCTGCAAATAAAGAGAAATACATTGGTGAGCCGGAGGTATGGGAAGAGACAGAAGGCCATATCCGCCAGATGCTTGAGGAGCTGAACATTCCGTTCACAGAGGATGTGGGAGAGGCTGCTTTCTACGGACCGAAGGTTGATATCAACGCCAAGAACGTATACGGAAAAGAAGATACTATGATCACAATTCAGTGGGATGCACTTCTTGCTGAGCAGTTTGATATGTACTACATCGATGAGAACGGTGACAAACAGCGTCCGTACATCATCCACCGTACATCTATGGGATGCTATGAGAGAACACTTGCATGGCTGATCGAGAAATATGCCGGTATGTTCCCGACATGGCTTTGCCCGGAGCAGGTTCGTGTGATCCCGATCTCCGAGAAATTCAATGGCTATGCCGAGAAGGTTGAGGCTCAGATGAAAGAAGCCGGCATCCGCTGCTCTGTAGACGGACGTTCTGAGAAGATGGGCTACAAGATTCGTGAGGCACGTCTTGAGAGAGTACCGTATATGCTTATCGTTGGTGCAAAAGAGGAAGAAGAGGGCAAGGTTTCCGTAAGAAGCCGTTACCTTGGAGACGAGGGAATGAAAGACCTGGGTGAGTTCATCAGCTTCATTAAAGAAGAGATTAAGAACAAGACGATCCGTAAGATCGAGGTTCAGGAAGAGAAAAAATAATTACAGGAAATTTTAAATAATAAGAGGCGGTCCGCATTGTATGTAATGTGGACCGCTTTTTTTATTTAAAATACTTCTCCCGCACGATCTCAGCCGGCATATCCAGTCCAGTCCAGATATGAAACGCCTTTACACCCTGGTGGAGCAGCATATACATGCCGTTAAATGTTGGACAGCCGGCTTCTCTGGCTTCCCGGAGAAGTCTTGTTTCCCTTGGTTCGTATACAACATCTGCAACAGTAAGCTCCGGGTGGAACAGAGATTTATCCGGGATCACAGTTCCAGTAACATCAGGAACCATACCAACAGAAGTGGCGTTGATCAGAAGGCTGCTCTCTTCCATAGCATCTTTCAGTGCTGCATGGTCATCCATCTCATGAAGAATCATTTCACACTCAGTCATATGGGACATTTTTTCAGCCATGGCAGCAGCACGCTCCCAGTAACGGCTGGTAGGACGGGCAAAAACATGGATCTTCTTTGCGCCTTCCAAGGCAGACTGGCCGCAGATAGCCATTCCGGCACCGCCTACACCCATAACTGTGATCGTACGTCCTTTCACATCACAGCCGGCATCTCTGGCAGACTGGGTAAAACCATAGCCATCTGTATTAAATCCCTTTAATATCCCATTATCATTACGAACAGTATTTACAGCTCCGATCAGCTGTGCAGTAGGTGAAAGCTCATCAAGAAGCTCCACGATCTTGTTCTTGTTAGGCATGGTCAGGTTAAAGCCCTTGATTCCGCAGGCTTTCAGTCCTTCAACGGCCTGGGGAAGCGTTTTCTCTGTTACATCAAAACAAAGGTATACATAATCAAGACCAAGGTAGCGGAATGCCTCGTTGTGCATTAAAGGTGATACGCTGTGTGCAACAGGGCTTCCAAGCAGGCCGGTAAGTCCTGTATGTCCGGTAATATTAATCATTGTTCGATTCCCTCCTGTATCTTATGAAAGAATGTGGTTCGACAGAAACCACCAGATTCTGCTAAATATTATCAGAAAACATTTTAACACTATAAAGCGCGAAAAACAACAAATAAGGATATTGTACGAAAATTTATACATTTCTGTCGCGGATTCATAAAAAATATCTATAGATGTCGAGTAACCCAGAAATCCCACGACAAATTTGCAGGACTGGCTTCCAGGCTTTGACAAAATATGCAGGGAAACTGCCATATAATAAACTCACTTACCAAAGCTGAGAATCAATGGCAATAGCAGCGGGGGAATCTTATGTATCACACTATATACATAGATATCGTTTTTATGACGAATTTCCTTATGGATTATATGCTTTTAAGGCTTGTGGGAAAATTCCTGCATCTGGACGTAAAACGTTTTCGGTGCATGATATCCGCTGTATTTGGATCTTTTGTATCCTGCCTGCTTCTTTATGTACCTTTCAGGATCATTCTTCCTGTGGCTGTACTGATTCATGGCGGCTGCGCTTTTTATGGCGGCATTTGCATTTCGTCTAAAAAAAGGCGGGCTTCTTGCAAAAACCATCCTGGCAATGTACCTTACAGCATTTGTAGTCGGAGGTATTTACCAGGCACTGGAAGCAGAAAAAACCATGACAGTAAAAACATTTCTGCTTTTTATGGCAGGGATCTACGGAGGTCTTTACACGCTGACGTGCGCGGCAAATTCCATCCGGTTAGGAAGAAGAAACATTTATCCGGGTAATCCTGAAATATCAGGAAAGAACACAGCAGTCCTACGGCTTTTTTGACACGGGAAACCTCCTTATGGATCCTGTGAACAAACAGCCCGTATCGATTATAAAACCGGAGCTTCTGGAAAAGCTCCTTTCCAGTGAGCTGACAGAAAAACTGATGTACATAAAAGAAGAACCGCAGAATCTGAAAAGCACGGAGCTTTCCACGCTGGCAGCCGCATTTTTTGTCTTTCCGGGGAGCCGGAGGGAAAGAAGGCATTATGCTGGCTGTGGTTTTGGGGGAACTTGAGATCCAGACTCCCGGAAGGGTGGTGCATGTGGGAAAACCGGTGCTTGCCATAACATCTGAGCCCTCAGCTTTGGGAGAAGAGTACGGGATACTTTTGAATTCCAGACTATTGCATTAAGGAGGGGGCATTGCTATGAACAGAGCAGCAGCTAAATATTATCCATTTCAGGTGATTTCAAGATTTATGATCAACAGGCCGGGAGAGGTTTTTTATATCGGAGGGAATGATATCCTTCCGGCACCGCTTCCTCCTGAACAGGAGGCAAGTGCCATCAGCCTGTTAAATACAGATCAGGAGAAAGAGGCAAAGGCTGTGCTGATCGAACACAATCTCCGGCTTGTGGTATATATTGCCAAAAAATTTGACAATACAGGAGTTGGAGTGGAGGATCTGATCTCCATTGGGACGATCGGGCTTATCAAGGCGATCAATACTTTTAATCCTGTGAAAAATATCAAGCTTGCAACCTACGCGTCCAGATGTATTGAAAACGAGATCCTGATGTATCTCCGCAGAAACAGCAAAACCAAGATGGAGGTTTCCATTGATGAACCACTGAATGTGGACTGGGATGGAAATGAGCTTCTGCTTTCTGATATTCTGGGGACGGATGATGATGTGATCTCACGGAAACTGGAAGATGAGGTGGAGATCACCCTCCTGGGAAAAGCCATTTCCAAGCTTACCAAACGGGAACAGATGATCATTCGTCTCCGCTTCGGTCTGGGAAACAGAGAGGGTCTGGAGAAAACCCAGAAAGAGGTAGCTGACCTTCTTGGAATCTCCCAGTCCTATATTTCCCGACTGGAAAAAAGGATCATGAAACGTCTTCGAAAAGAAATCGTGAAATATGAATAGAAGATAGGCATTTCGGAGGAACTGGCTAAAAAACAGTTTACCGTGAAAAATGAAAGTGTTATATTGTAATTACTGAGCGTGAACTACTGCATCAGGCTGCGAAAGTCAAGCATAGCTCAGGTTTCTTTTGAATAATCTTGGAAACCGATGTAGGATAAAGAGCAGAACATTATCTGCAGGAGTATACATAATGAACAGAGAAGAACTTGACTGCTACTTACGGCAGTCAACACCAAGAGAAAAAGAGGTGCTGCAGGGAATCCCCCTGGAGGAACTGCACAGGCAGGATACCTGCCGCTTTGCAAAAGCCGGCCAGGGAACTTATCTTTTTGAGGAAAGCTTATTTATGGCTCCGGGGAGAAAATCGTGGTGAGCAGGCAGGATCGTTATGTGGAGGTACTGCCTCATCAGCATGATTATATTGAACTATGTTATTTATGGTCAGGGAGCTGCGGCCAGACCATAGAGGGAAAAAAGATCGTCACCGGTGAGGGAGATGTGTGTATTTTTGATACACAGGCCGTACATTCCATTGAACCAGGCGGCGAGAACGATATTTTGGTAAATATCCTGATGAGCCGGGAGTTTTTTGACAGCGCATTTTTAAGTCGGATGCCAAGACAGGGAATCGTGTCGGAATTTCTGGCAGAGTCTGTTACAAAAAGCAGGAAAAAACAGCATTATCTGTATTTTAAAGCCCACCGGAACAGCCGTGTACGTGAGATCATGGAAGAAATCATCTCGGAATATTATACCCGGGACATCGGGATGGAAGAAGTGATGGAAAGTTATGTGATTATTCTTTTTACAGAGCTTCTCCGCGTGTGGAGAGATGAGACCAGAAAGCAGGCCTCCGTTTCCAGGGAAGTACAGATCCTGGAGCTTCTTGCCTACATTGAGAAGAATTATGAGACCTGCACACTTCCGCAGATGGGAAAAGCTTTCGGTATGCATGGCAATTATCTTACTGCCCTTCTTAAAGAAAAAACAGGGCGGAGTTTTGTAGAACATGTTCAGGAGCAGAGGCTAAAAAAAGCCCGCACCTTGCTTGAGACAACAGAACTGCCTCTATCAGAGCTGATCCCTCTGTGTGGCTACAACAATATGAACTTTTTTTACCGGAAATTCCGCGAGGCGGAAGGATGCACTCCTGCCAGGTATCGGAAAGAACACAGACATACATTATAAATGGTTAATATTTTGATGAAAAAGCGTTATTGAAGGATAACGTTTTTTTTGTTACTATTTTTGCAGGAAATAACCATAACACAGAAAAACGAGGGTGAAAAATATGTTAAAAATTACAGAAATCCGTATGGATTATGAGAAAGAACAGATTGGAATCACACATGTTCCGGAATTCAGCTGGACATTAGAAAGTGACAAGAGAAATGTGATTCAGGAGTCTTATGAGCTGGAAATTGCAGAAGACGCGGCTTTTGATAAGAAGATATATGAGAGCGGTAAGGTAAAAGGCGATGCATCTGCACAGATCCAGCCGGATAACGTGAAGCCGGAATCCCAGAAGAAATATTTTGCCCGTGTAAAAGTAACTGCTGCAGGGGAAGAAACCGACTGGGCAGAGACATCTTTTGTTACAGGAATTATGGACAATAAAGAGTGGAAAGCTGTGTTCGTATCTGCTGAGGAAGAGAATGACAAGGATAATTCCAAAGGAACTTATGTAAGAGGCGAGTTCACAGTAGCGAAGCCTGTAAAAGAAGCATTCGTATCTGTAACTGCACTTGGACTTTATAATTTCTATCTCAATGGAAAGAAGGTAGGAAACGATCAGCTTACACCAGGCTGGACATCCTATCGCAAGCATCTTTGTTTCCAGACATACGAAGTAACCGATTACCTGAAAGAAGGAAAGAATGCAGCAGGTGCAATTCTGGCAGCGGGCTGGTATAAAGGAAAAATGGGCTTTGACGGCCTTGCAAAAAGAAGAAACCATTATGGTGAGAATACAGCACTTCTTGCACAGATGGTCATCCGTTATGAGGACGGAACAGAGGAAACAGTTGTCACAGATGAGAGCTGGAACGGCGCAGATGCACCTGTAGTATTTGCAGAGATCTACGATGGTGAGATTTACGATGCAGCTAAAGAGATCAAAGACTGGGCAGAAGCAGACTGCAAAGATGGACAGTGGAAACCGGTCCGCAAACTGGATTATGACTTCTCTGTACTCACAGGCCAGGGTAGCGGAAAAGTTTCCCTTATGGATGAAGTGAAGCCAAAAAAAATCTTCAGAACACCGGCAGGAGATACAGTTATCGATTTCGGACAGAATATGAGCGCACTGATCCAGGTTACAGCAGCAGGCAAAAAAGGTGATGTGATCCAGCTGGACTGCTTTGAGGTGCTGGATTCCAAAGGAAATGTATATCTGGATAACCTGAGAGGGGCAAAGGAATCTCTTCAGTATACATTCGGGGAAGACGAAACCATCACGTACCGTCCGTCATTTACATTTATGGGATTCCGCTATGCGAAGATCGTTTCCTTCCCGGGTGAGCCATCCCTTGACAATTTTACGGCAAATGCCATCCATACCAATATGGAGCGTACAGGATTCCTTGAGACATCTAATCAGGATCTGAATCAGCTGGCGCACAACATTCTCTGGGGACTGAAGAGCAATTTCGTGGATGTTCCAACAGACTGCCCACAGCGAGATGAGCGTCTTGGATGGACAGGCGATGCGGAGATCTTCTGCCGTACAGCATGCTTCCTTGAGAATACCTATTCCTTCTACCGCAAATGGCTCCGTGATGTGGAGGCAGATCAGACAGCAGAAGGAGGCGTTGCCCATGTTGTTCCGGATATCATTTCCGGTAATGAGGGAGACAACTGGCTTCTGGAACAGGGCAGCCATTCTGCAGCAGCCTGGGCAGACGTAGCTGTGATCAATCCATGGACAATGTATCTGACATTCGGTGACAAAGAGATCCTGAAGATCCAGTACAATAGCATGAAGAACTGGATCAACTTTATGAGAGAATATTCTGTAGATTATATCTGGAACTACAAGCTTCAGTTCGGTGACTGGGTAGCTCTTGATGCTGAAGAAGGCAGCTATTTTGGTGCAACACCAAATGATCTGACCTGTACTGCATACTTTGCATATTCCACAGGTCTGTTTGTAAAAGCAGCAGAAGCTCTGGGATGTACTGAGGACGTGAAAGAGTACACAGATCTTTACAATAAAGTTGTAGATAAATTCCAGAGAACCTTCTTTGATGAAAACGGTGAGATGACAGCACAGACACAGACAGCCCATATCGTGGCACTGTACTTCGGACTGGTACCGGAAAAATACAAAGAAAAAACAGTTCAGGGACTTTTAAGACTTCTGAAAAAAGAGAATGATCATCTTGTAACAGGATTCGTGGGAACTCCGTATTTCTGCCACGCATTAAGCCAGAACGGACATGTAAAAGAAGCTTATGACCTGCTTTTTAAAGATGATTTCCCATCATGGCTGTATCAGGTAAAAATGGGCGCAACTACAGTCTGGGAGCACTGGGATGGACTGAAACCGGACGGAACCATGTGGAGTGCAGATATGAACTCCTTTAACCACTATGCTTACGGTTCTATCGGAGAGTGGCTGGTTCGTGTAATGGCAGGTCTTGAAGTTGACGAGAAGAAACCTGGATACAAACATGCAGTGATCTATCCGAGAATGGGTGGAAACCTGGACTATGTAAAGGCTGAGTATCGTTCTGTATACGGACCGGTAAGAAGCTTCTGGGAAGAAAAACCGGAAGAGACAGTTCTTCATGTTTCTGTACCTGTGAATACAACAGCTACCATCTGCCTGGATGGTGCGAAGGAAGTGAAAGCCGCAGACGGACTTAACTTCACAGCTGCAGATGGATTTATGCAGGCTGAAGCCGGATCAGGAGATTATGAGATTCATTTTGTGAGATAATATATAGAATAATATAGGAAAAATGTTAAAAAGAAGACAGCTGCCTGGTTTATCGAGAAGATAAATTCCGGGCAGCTGTTTTTATGATTTTCAAAATTTCAGGAAATACAGTAGAATTTGTCAGAGACCTTCGATATAATAAACACAGAATGTTGTTAAAAAATGCAGAACGAAAGAAAAATACGGAAAGGTTGTGACTGGATGATCGACATTGCACATGCAAAACAGGAATTCGAAAAATATCTGGATGAATACGACCGGGAGGATGAACAGATCTATCTGAAGATCGAGCATACTTACGGTGTTGTGAAATATGCAGGAGAGATCGCCGAAAGAATGGAATGTTCCAGGGAAGATGTGGAGCTTGCAGAGCTGATCGGTCTGCTCCACGATATCGGACGTTTTGAACAGATCCGGAGATTTCATAGTTTTGAGCCGGGAACCATGGATCATGCAGTATTCGGGGCAGATCTTCTCTTTGGGGAGGAGAAGATGATCCGACGCTTTGTGAAGGATGATAAATTTGATGAGCTGATCGATGCAGCAATCCGGAAACACAGTGATTTCAAACTGGATGGAATCCACGATACAAGAACACTTTTCCATGCAAAACTGATCCGGGATGCAGACAAGCTGGATAACTGCAGGGTAAAGCTGGAGGCGTCAATAGAGGCCATGCTTGGTGTATCAGAGGAGACTGCAGGGGAAGGACTGATCTCACCGAAAGTATGGGAATCCTGTCTGAGAAGAGAATCGGTGCTCTCAGCAGACAGGCAGGTGCCTGTAGATTACTGGGTCTCTTATCTTGCGCAGTACTATGATATCAATTTTTCGGAAACCTGCGAGATCATAGAGGAAGAAGATTATATCACCAGGATCGCGGAAAGAATCCATTATAAGGAACAGGATACCAGGGATAGAATCCGCATACTCACAGAAGATCTGAAACGATATCTGGAGATGCCGGCTGTATCCGTGAAAGAATAAAATTCAAAAAAACTGGAATTTATAGTTGACAAGCATAACTCCCGGTGGTATTATAACTGAGCTGTCGCAAATAATTGTTTTTGAAAAACAAACAATTAAAAAGAATTTCAGAAAAATGAAATTCATAGTTGACAAAAGACAGAAGATATGATAAAGTATCCAAGTCGCCAACAAAGCGGCAACAAAATCTTAACTCGAAAATGTTTGAAAAAAACTTAAAAAAGTGCTTGACAAACAAAAAGAGATGAGATAAAATAAATGAGCTGTCTGAGAGACAGACGCAACAAACCTTGATAACTAAACAGTGAAACACATACGATTCTCGAAAATTTCTTTACATTTATTTAAAGAACGGTTCGGGTGAATGCGAAAGCATGAACCTGCTCCGATGAGCGGAAGCGAGTCGGAGTTACGACCTATTTAGCAGTAAAACGAGAGATAGCCAAACGGTTGTCTTGAGTAAAAGATTCAAACACTTTATCAGAGAGTTTGATCCTGGCTCAGGATGAACGCTGGCGGCGTGCTTAACACATGCAAGTCGAACGGGAAACCTTTTATTGAAGCTTCGGCAGATTTAGATTGTTTCTAGTGGCGGACGGGTGAGTAACGCGTGGGTAACCTGCCTTGTACAGGGGGATAACAGTCAGAAATGACTGCTAATACCGCATAAGCGCACAGAGCTGCATGGCTCAGTGTGAAAAACTCCGGTGGTATAAGATGGACCCGCGTTGGATTAGCTAGTTGGTGGGGTAACGGCCCACCAAGGCGACGATCCATAGCCGGCCTGAGAGGGTGAACGGCCACATTGGGACTGAGACACGGCCCAGACTCCTACGGGAGGCAGCAGTGGGGAATATTGCACAATGGGGGAAACCCTGATGCAGCGACGCCGCGTGAAGGAAGAAGTATCTCGGTATGTAAACTTCTATCAGCAGGGAAGAGATTGACGGTACCTGACTAAGAAGCCCCGGCTAACTACGTGCCAGCAGCCGCGGTAATACGTAGGGGGCAAGCGTTATCCGGATTTACTGGGTGTAAAGGGAGCGTAGACGGATGGACAAGTCTGATGTGAAAGGCTGGGGCTCAACCCCGGGACTGCATTGGAAACTGCCCGTCTTGAGTGCCGGAGAGGTAAGCGGAATTCCTAGTGTAGCGGTGAAATGCGTAGATATTAGGAGGAACACCAGTGGCGAAGGCGGCTTACTGGACGGTAACTGACGTTGAGGCTCGAAAGCGTGGGGAGCAAACAGGATTAGATACCCTGGTAGTCCACGCGGTAAACGATGAATGCTAGGTGTCGGGGAGCAAAGCTCTTCGGTGCCGCCGCAAACGCATTAAGCATTCCACCTGGGGAGTACGTTCGCAAGAATGAAACTCAAAGGAATTGACGGGGACCCGCACAAGCGGTGGAGCATGTGGTTTAATTCGAAGCAACGCGAAGAACCTTACCAAGTCTTGACATCCCCCTGACCGGAACTTAACCGTTCCTTTCCTTCGGGACAGGGGAGACAGGTGGTGCATGGTTGTCGTCAGCTCGTGTCGTGAGATGTTGGGTTAAGTCCCGCAACGAGCGCAACCCCTATCCTCAGTAGCCAGCAGTCCGGCTGGGCACTCTGTGGAGACTGCCAGGGATAACCTGGAGGAAGGCGGGGATGACGTCAAATCATCATGCCCCTTATGATTTGGGCTACACACGTGCTACAATGGCGTAAACAAAGGGAAGCGAGCCTGTGAGGGTAAGCAAATCCCAAAAATAACGTCCCAGTTCGGATTGTAGTCTGCAACTCGACTACATGAAGCTGGAATCGCTAGTAATCGCGGATCAGAATGCCGCGGTGAATACGTTCCCGGGTCTTGTACACACCGCCCGTCACACCATGGGAGTCAGTAACGCCCGAAGTCAGTGACCTAACCGCAAGGGAGGAGCTGCCGAAGGCGGGACCGATGACTGGGGTGAAGTCGTAACAAGGTAGCCGTATCGGAAGGTGCGGCTGGATCACCTCCTTTCTAAGGAAAAAGTAGAGAAACAAGATGTGTTTTACTGTTTAGCTATCAAGCTGAAAGATTTCTGGTGCCGATGCGGTTGGGGGACACACCCGTTCCCATCCCGAACACGACGGTTAAGACCCAATCGGCCGATGGTACTGCACTGGAGACGGTGTGGGAGAGCAGGTGGGCGCCAGATTAAAAAGAAAGAAACAGGCGAAGCTGCCTGATAAAAATAGAACGGGCACTGGAAAGTGAGCTCTGTCGGGAACAGAGTGGAACCAGAAGATTTTCGATAAGTCCGGTGCTAACCCTAAATCAGTCGGGAAGGACTGTTATAATAGCTGGTTTTTACCAGTGATCAGAGTTTATAAATGTGTTTGTAAGTTCTGATGGCTGATAAAACATCAGTCAGCATTGTACCTTGAAAACTGCATACATGAAATTTGATTAAGTTAATCAAATATCCTTAAACGCAAAGTATTAAGAAATTAATGCAAACGCAAAGATAGGAAGACATCGATTTATCTGTTATTGAACAGAGTAATCAAACACATGTCGGAAGATACGTGAGTATCGGAAGACAGAGAATCAAGAAAGAGACCGCATCACCTACGCTAGGGTGATGAAGCGAAAGGTCAAGCAATAAGGGCACAGGGCGGATGCCTTGGCACTAAGAGCCGATGAAAGACGTGATAAGCTGCGAAAAGCTTCGGGGAGGAGCAAATATCCCGTGATCCGGAGATTTCTGAATGGGGAAACCCGCATGAGAAGACCTCATGCATCCATACGCCAATCCATAACGTATGGAAGGGAACCCGGGGAACTGAAACATCTAAGTACCCGGAGGAAAAGAAAGAAACATCGATTCCGTAAGTAGCGGCGAGCGAACGCGGAGGAGCCTAAACCGGTGTGCGTGCATGCCGGGGTCATGGACTGCATTTAAGATTCAGCGAAGTTAACAGAACGGTTTTGGGAAAGCCGGCCGGAGAGGGTGAAAGCCCCGTACGTGAAAGCCAGAGCTGACTGAGCAGGATCCGGAGTACCACGAGACACGAGGAACCTTGTGGGAAGTAAGGGGGACCACCCCCTAAGGCTAAATACTACTTAGTGACCGATAGCGCATAGTACTGTGAAGGAAAGGTGAAAAGGACCCCGGGAGGGGAGTGAAAGAGAACCTGAAACCCTGTGTCTACAAGCTGTGGAAGTACTTTATATGTACAACCGCGTACTTTTTGTAGAACGGTCCGGCGAGTTACGCTTACTGGCAAGGTTAAGCACTTCAGGTGTGGAGCCGTAGGGAAACCAAGTCTTAAGAGGGCCAGAGTCAGTAGGAGTAGACCCGAAACCGGGTGATCTATCCATGTCCAGGTTGAAGCTGCCGTAAGAGGTAGTGGAGGACCGAACCCACATCCGTTGAAAAGGGTGGGGATGAGGTGTGGATAGGGGAGAAATTCCAATCGAACCCGGAGATAGCTGGTTCTCCTCGAAATAGCTTTAGGGCTAGCCTCGGTGTGAGTCTTGCGGAGGTAGAGCACTGAATTTCCTAGGGGGCGTCAAAGCCTACCGAAGAATATCAAACTCCGAATGCCGTGTAGATATCACCGGGAGTCAGACTGCACGAGATAAGTTGGGCGGTCAAAAGGGAAAGAGCCCAGACCTACAGTTAAGGTCCCAAAGTGCGCGTTAAGTGGAAAAGGATGTGGGATTTCGAAGACAACCAGGATGTTGGCTCAGAAGCAGCCATACATTCAAAGAGTGCGTAATAGCTCACTGGTCGAGAGGTCCTGCGCCGAAAATGTCCGGGGCTGAAACGCGCCACCGAAACTAAGGAATCCGAAAGGATTGGTAGAGGAGCATTGTATATGGGAAGAAGCAGTACCGAAAGGAGCTGTGGACTGTATAGAAGAGAGAATGCCGGAATGAGTAGCGAGATAGAGGTGGGAATCCTCTAGGCCGAATATCCAAGGTTTCCAGGGTAAAGCTGATCTGCCCTGGGTGAGTCGGGACCTAAGGTGAGGGCGGGAGCCGTAGCCGATGGACAACAGGTTGATATTCCTGTACTGCAGTATAACAGAACTGTGGGGACACGTAAGGAGAGCGGGAGCCGGGGATGGATTGTCCCGGTACAAGCGAGGTACCAGTACGGTAGGAAAATCCGCCGTGCAATGGGAAGACGTGATGTGGAGCGAATTTTAGTAGCGAAGCCCGTGAGCCATGCGTCAAGAAAAGCCGCTATTGTTTATACTGTACCCGTACCGTAAACCGACACAGGTGGATGAGGAGAGAATCCTAAGGCCGGCGGAAGAAGTATTGCCAAGGAACTCGGCAAAATGGCCCCGTAACTTAGGGAGAAGGGGTGCCTGCGAGAGCAGGCCGCAGAGAATAGGCTCAAGCAACTGTTTAGCAAAAACACAGGTCTATGCGAAACCGAAAGGTGAGGTATATGGGCTGACGCCTGCCCGGTGCTGGAAGGTTAAGAGGAGAGGTTAGACGTAAGTCGAAGCTTTGAATTTAAGCCCCAGTAAACGGCGGCCGTAACTATAACGGTCCTAAGGTAGCGAAATTCCTTGTCGGGTAAGTTCCGACCCGCACGAAAGGCGTAATGATTTGAGCGCTGTCTCGGCAATACATCCGGTGAAATTGAAGTGCCAGTGAAGATGCTGGCTACCCGCGCCAGGACGGAAAGACCCCATGGAGCTTTACTCCAGTTTGGCACTGGGGTCCGGTGTTGCATGTACAGGATAGGTGGGAGGCTGAGAAACGGTAACGTCAGTTGCCGCGGAGCCGCTGTTGGGATACCACCCTTGTGATATTGGGCTTCTAACCAGCCGCCGTAATCCGGCGGTGGGACAATGCCAGGCGGGGAGTTTGACTGGGGCGGTCGCCTCCGAAAGGGTATCGGAGGCGCCCAAAGGTTCCCTCAGAATGGACGGAAACCATTCGAAGAGTGCAAAGGCAGAAGGGAGCTTGACTGCGACACCGACGGGTGGAGCAGGTACGAAAGTAGGGCTTAGTGATCCGGTGGTATTAAGTGGGAATGCCATCGCTCAACGGATAAAAGCTACCCTGGGGATAACAGGCTTATCACTCCCAAGAGTTCACATCGACGGAGTGGTTTGGCACCTCGATGTCGGCTCATCGCATCCTGGGGCTGTAGTAGGTCCCAAGGGTTGGGCTGTTCGCCCATTAAAGCGGTACGCGAGCTGGGTTCAGAACGTCGTGAGACAGTTCGGTCCCTATCCGGCGTGGGCGTAGGATATCTGAGAGGAGCTGTCCTTAGTACGAGAGGACCGGGATGGACGGACCGCTGGTGGACCGGTTGGCTTGCCAAAGCCATGGCCGGGTAGCCAAGTCCGGAAGGGATAAACGCTGAAGGCATCTAAGCGTGAAGCCCCCCTCAAGATGAGATATCCCATTCTTTAAGAAGTAAACCCCCTTGAAGACGACGAGGTAGATAGGGCAGAGGTGGAAGTGTGGTAACACATGGAGCTGACTGTTACTAATCGGGTGAGGGCTTGACCAAAAAGCCGAGGAAGCGGGCAGGAAACAGCGGGAATGAATCGGAACAAGCTTGCTTGTGGAGAGGCATTCATGATGATTCCTGAACATTTGCGAAGCAAATGGCATCTCACGACGGAGTCGTGAGATGACTACCGCTGAAGTATCGGTACGCAGGTTAAAATTGATTCAACAAAATGATTGACCATCAACAAAGCATGTATGTAGTTTTGAATATACAATCGTGGAAAGTGGCTTAAACAGCCACTTTTTTTGTGCTTAAATCCAACAAACTGTCCCCTGAAAAAATATTAAAATTGCCCCTTGTAAAATAACCAAATCAGCAGTACTATAACACACGTGTTATTACATTCGCACATTAAACCAATCACACACTAAAGTAATAACAAAAGACGAGAGGGGAATTATTATGAACACACAGAACAACACAGTAGTCAAACTTGCAGAAACTGCGTTATTAGCAGCTTTATGCTATGTAACCTTCACATTCCTGCAGATTAAGATTCCGGTGCCGGGCGGAGATGCAACATCCATTCATATCGGAAATGCTTTCTGCGTACTTGCAGCACTGCTTCTGGGTGGCATATACGGCGGACTTGCCGGAGCTATCGGAATGGGAATCGCGGACATCATGGATCCTGTTTATATCACAGGAGCACCGAAAACCTTTGTACTGAAATTCTGTATTGGCCTGATCGTAGGTCTCGTGGCACATAAGATTGCAAAGATCAACGAAAGCACAGATAAGAAATATGTATTTAAATGGAGCGTGATCGCATCCATCGCAGGACTTGCATTTAACGTAGTAGCAGATCCTATCGTAGGATATTTTTACAAACAGTACATCCTGGGACAGCCACAGGAGCTGGCACAGGCACTTGCAAAAATGAGTGCGGCAGCAACATTCATCAATGCAGTTGTATCCGTGATCCTGGTAGCGATCATTTACAACGCAGTACGTCCGGTACTGATCAAGAGCCATCTGATCACCATTACTAACAACAAGAATCAGGTTGCATAAAACAACACAAACATATTAACAGAAATAACATTAAACAGTGAAATGGAAGCGAATATCCATTTCGCTGTTTTTTTATGCGGACAGATAATCATTTTATTTATACGTTTGTCCCTGTGATTTTCCCTGTATTTTGTGCAGATTGAAATAAAAACAGCTCTCTTTTTTGTACAGAATTCCAATATATTTTAAAAATAATATTGACATACGTAATTAATATAGTTATAATTCTAAATGTTTGAATTATAACTATTAAAAAGGGAGAAAGATATATGAACGATTCTTTTCACTATCTATCCATGGCAAACCACATGATGGTCCAGAAAAAGCTGATGGAACAGTTAAAGGATACCGGCCTTACCCTGGGACAGCCAAAGGTTCTGGATTATCTGAAAGATCACGATGGCGCCAGTCAGAAGGAAATTGCGGCAGGATGTCTGATCGAGGCAGGATCTTTAACTTCTATTTTAAATCGAATGGAAGAAAAAGGACTGCTCGAGAGAAAAATGCTTAACGGAAACCGCCGTACCTTTCATATTTTTATGACAGAATCCGGAAAGAAAAATCAGAAGCTGGTAGAAGAGACTTTTGAAAAGATTGAAGAAACAGCATTAAACAATGTTTCAGAAGAAGAACAGAAAGTATTTATGGAGATATTTCTCAGGATATACAGGAATCTTGCTGAGATAAAGTAAACAGGCGGATATCCGCTTTACAATAACCGGATAATGGCAGCATAGACATAATTATCCGGCGAAAATCTGTACAATGAGGAGGAGACAAAAATAATGGAGAAACTAAAACGATACTTAATATTTCTGGTGGGACTGTTTGTAAACTCCCTGGGAGTCAGTCTGATTACCAAGGCAAATCTGGGAACCTCACCAATCTCATCAATTCCCTATGTGTTAAGCCTGAACTTTCCATTCACACTTGGAAACTTTACCATCTTTTTCAGTATCTTACTGATCATCCTGCAGCTGATCATTCTGCGGAAGAATTTTAAACTGGAGCACATCCTTCAGATCCCGGTATCCATCATTTTCGGATATTTTATCGATCTTACCATGATCCTTTTTTCCTGGGTCAATCCGGAAGTATATATCATGAAAATCGTATATCTGCTCATCGGGTGTATGATCCTTGGCGCAGGCGTTTATATGGAGGTCCTGGCGGACGTTGTCATGCTTCCGGGAGAATCCTTTGTCCGTGCCATTGTCCTCACATGGAAAACAAACTTCGGAACAACCAAGATCTGTTTTGATGTATCCATGGCAGTGATCGCTGCAGTACTTTCCTTTGTATTTGCAGGAAGACTGGACGGGGTAAGAGAAGGTACAGTTATTGCAGCCCTTCTGGTTGGATTTATCGCACGACTTATCGGAAAAAAACTTGCATTCCTGAAAGATATGATCTTCCCGGAAACAGCATCAGCAGAAAACGAGAGCGAAGCAAACGAGCAGACAACAGGAACTTATGGAAAAAATGTCATTGCCATTGGAAGACAGTTTGGAAGTGGTGGCCACGATATGGGCAAGGCACTTGCAGAAAAGCTGGGATACGATTTCTATGATGCAGAGATCATTCAGATGACAGCAGGAACCACAGGCTACACGCCGGAATTTATTAAGAAAAATGAGGAGATCATGACAAACAGTCTTCTCTATGATCTGGTCAATCAGATGTACCTGAACACAGATATGCAGGATGAAGCACCAAAGGACAAAATTTTCGAGGCGGAATCACAGGTTGTCCGTGATCTGGCAAAAAAAGGAAACTGCGTGATCGTAGGCCGCTGTGCAGATTACGTCCTCAGAAATTCCGCAAACTGCCTGAAGGTATTCTTCTCTGCACCTCTTGAAAGCAGAATCAAAAGAGTAGCACAGAGACAGAACATCTCTGAGAAAGAAGCCAGAGCTGTTGTCCAGAAAAACGAAAAACTCCGCGCAGACAACTACCGTTACTATACTCGCCGCATGTGGGGCGCAGCAGGAAACTTTGATCTCAGCCTGAATACAGATCTGGGAGAAGCGTATATTGAGAGCTGCATCCGTAGCGCAATGAAATTATAAAAAGGCAGGAATAAATAAAATGAAACAGGAAAATTATATAAAAGGTATGATAATGATCATCCTGTCAGCATTTTTCTTTGCATGTATGAATGTAAGTGTCCGTCTGGCCGGAAATCTTCCATCTGTGGAAAAAAGCTTCTTCCGGAATCTGGTTGCGGCAGTGTTTGCGGCGGTCATTTTATGTAAAGATCATACATTGCCGAAGGTTAATAAAAAATACTGGGGGCCGCTGATCTTACGCTGTGTATGTGGAACCATGGGAATCCTGTGTAACTTTTATGCGATCGATCATCTGCTGGTAGCGGACGCTTCAATCCTGAATAAACTGTCTCCCTTTTTTGCGATCATTTTTTCTTTTCTTCTGTTAAAAGAAAAAATCAGCCCGACGCAGGCAGTATGTGTGGCCCTGGCATTTGTGGGATGTCTGTTTGTTGTAAAACCGGGATTTCATAATGCGGAATTTATGTCTGCACTGATCGGAGTCTGTGGTGGACTGGGCGCTGGAATTGCATATACAATGGTACGTGTACTTGGAACCCATGGAGTGAAAGGCCCGATCATTGTATTTTACTTTTCTGTTTTTTCATGTTTGTCTGTGATTCCGTGGATGGTATTTCATTTCACACCAATGACGGTGAAACAGTTTGCAATACTTATGATGGCAGGATTATTTGCGGCAGGCGGACAGTTTACGATCACAGCGGCATACACGTATGCACCTGCGGGAAAAATTTCCATTTTTGATTATTCACAGATTATCTTTGCAACGCTGCTGGGATTTTTCCTGTTTGGAGAAGTGCCGGATAAATACAGCTTTACCGGATATGCGCTGATCATTCTGGCATCGTTTGGAACATTTATCTACAATATGAAAACAGCTTCAAAAAAGGTTACAGCAAAGAAGAGTCCGGACTGATACTGCTTCTGTATTCTGCTGGTGTCATATGAAACCTTTTTTCAAATATTTTATAAAAATGTGTAATGTTGGAGTAGCCGATTTCTTCCATAACAGTAGTTACCGGAAGGGTCGGCTGTTTTAATAATTCGGCTGCTCTGGAAAGCCGGATATCCTGGATAAGAGTGGAAAAGGTTTTTCCTGTATAGTTTTTCAGGATCCGTGTTAATTGTCGTTCGCTGTAATTAAAAAACGCAGATAATTCCGGGAGCGTAAGGGTTGCATAATGTAGTTCGATATATTTCAGTATAAAAATAATATTTTTTTCCTGCTTCTTTCCGGCCGGGTTGGGGACGATCATGTTTTTTTCATGA
Organism: Blautia sp. HA8986; assembly: GCF_056504635.1. Taxonomy (NCBI): domain Bacteria; kingdom Bacillati; phylum Bacillota; class Clostridia; order Lachnospirales; family Lachnospiraceae; genus Blautia; species Blautia sp. HA8986. The sequence goes on along the minus strand of NZ_JBWLUQ010000001.1, from coordinate 1,510,663 downwards.
TTTCTGAGAAGACAGATAAAAAAGATTTCCAGTAACGCATTTATCATGGAGGAGGTATAGCGCTTCTGGGTCTGATATTCTTTCAGGATTTTTTTAAATAAATTCACAAGCTGCGGATCTTTTCCAGATTTAAAATACAGATAAAACTGAGATCCGGGGGAATAAAGTGCCCGGCTGAAAAAGTCATGTAAAGTACCGTATTTTGGAAGGGAATTTAAGAATACAGCTTCAAAGGTCTGGCTTTTTATCAGGAAATTGTAGATCACACAGTCATCGCTGAAAGCACTTAATGCATGGATGATCGAAGGAGCCACAATGCAGATATCACCGGATCGCATGGAAATCGTATGGGAGGTAAATATGTTTTCACAGGTTCCACGAAGCACATAGATCATCTCAAAAAAAGTGTGCGAATGCAAAAAAGCAGGAGCATACCGGTTATGACGGAAAATGATCGTATCCTCATCGGAAGGAAAAATAGTTTCATCCAGAGCGTTTCCAGGATGGTAAGTAAAGCCGGCGGCTGCATGGGAAGATGCCTCCGGGCAGAGTTTTTCTATTTCCTCGACGGTATGTGCCTGGTCCAGATGTGCAGCCGGATATTCCAGAAAAATCCGTTTATAAAATATTTCGTCAGGTTCCATTTCAGGAATCATTTCTGTTAAATGTTTGTATTCATTCATAAAATCACCTAAATTAATTGAATCAGGAAAATTCTCTGCGGATTATGAAAGTCCGCTTAGTCTGTCAACGAGCTTCAACAGGAAAAACGTATATGTCCGAAAAGGATAAATCATATGTCGTTTAAAGACGTTATCCTGTTCGCTTATTTCTGATAATATCACTATCAACAGGAAAACACAAGAATGACAGAAGGTGATAAATAAAAGTAATTTCATAAAAACAGAAAAATACAGAAGATGCAGAAAACCCATTAGATGAAAAGGGAAAAGGAGAAAGAGATATGTTTAGTTTGGCAAGTAAACACAACGATCCAAATGCCAGCCTGGCATGGAGCGAACGTATCGGTTACGGAACAGGCGGATTTGCCTTTAATATGATCAATGGTATCATCGGTTCTTTCCTGACCATTTATTTTACCAGCACAGTAGGACTGAATGCAGGTATCATTGCAACAATTTTTGCAATATCAAAGGTTTTTGACGGAATCTCAGATGTGATCGTAGGACGTATGGTGGACCGTACAAAATCAAAACTCGGAAAAGGCCGTTCTTGGCTGTTACGAATGTGTATTCCATTTGGAATCACCACCATGCTGTTGTTTTTTGTACCACAGAATTTTCCGGAAATGGCACAGTATGTATATATTTTCCTGATGTATAACATTGTAAATGCTGTATGCCTTACCGGAATGCTGGTACCGTATTATTCCATGATCTCACTGATGACAGCAAATCCTTATGAGAGAGGATTCCTTGGAAACATCCAGCAGATTTTTCAGACACTTGGAAATGTAGTTGTAAACTCAACATTTGTTACCTTACTTGGAATCTTTACAAGCAGTACAGAAAACATTTATACACAGAGAGCATTTACGATCACAATGCTGATCTACTGCATCGCAATGATCGTAATTACAATTTTCAGTGTTTTCTCAACAAAAGAGAGAGTACATTCTGCTGAAAGCGCAGAGGAAGATACTCAGAAATCTGCAAGTGCTGGAAGAGAAGCAGGCACATGGGAAACTGTAAAAGCACTTTTTAAGAACAAATACTGGGTGATCGTAACAGTTGCAAGTTTTGTAGTATTTTTCGTAATTATCATGTACGCAATGGGAAATGTATATTACTGTCAGTATGTTCTCTATGATATGGGATAGTACAGCTGGGTATCCAACTCTATTTCCATTGCACAGTTTGCAGTTATGTTTGTAACACCTGCATTTATGAAAAAGTTTGGAAAAACAGCTGTTTATGAAGCAGGAATGGTAGTTATGGGACTTGGATTCCTCGGATTCGCTGTTCTTGGCGGTTCCAGTACGATCGTGATGATCATCTGCAACGTACTGAAAGGATGCGGTGTTGGTATGGCCGGCGGTATGGCACTTGGAATGGTTGCAGATACCATTACATACGGAACAAAGAAAACAGGAATTGATACCGTTGGTCTTGGAAATGCCGGTGTTTCTGCAGCACAGAAGATCGGTCTCGGACTTGGAACAGCTGTATTTGGCTGGGTTCTCAACGGAGCAGGCTATGACGGATCTCTGGATGCACAGGGTATCGCACAGCCGGAAAGTGTTTCCACAGCAATTAACTTCCTGTACAACTGGCTGCCATTTATCATGGTGATCGCTATCTTTGTACTGATGGTAATCCTGTATCATTGCGAGAGAGATTTAAAGAAAATGGAAGCAGCTGAATAAAGCTGATAAATGAATAACTGAGAAAAGCAGAGAAAACTGCTTGCGCCTCCGGAAATTAGATAACTATTCTAGTATTTGGAGGCGTTTCTGAAGTTGTGATCGCAGATATTCCAAAGTAAGAGGAGAGATATATGAAAGTTGTAAATGTAAGAATCAACGGTATGGAAAATCCTGTGGGATTTGATTTTGAAACCGTATGTGTATCGTGGAAAGTTCGTGAGACATCAGCCAGAAGACAGCAGAATGTAAAAATAGAGATAGCTTTGACAGAAGATTTTTCAGAGCTTCTCTGGACAAAAGAGGGAAAGAATCTTAACAGTGCGGCGGAAAAACTGGAATTTGAGCAGAGTGCATATACAAGATATTATGTAAGAGTAACCGTTACCAGCGATGAGGGAGAGACTGCTGTTTCCAAGCCTGCATATTTTGAAACCGGAAAGATGGATGATCCATGGATGGGAAAATGGATCACAACAAAAAAAGAAGATACCTTTCACCCTCTCTTTATAAAGAATTTTGAAGTAAAGAAAAAACCTGCTTCAGCCAGACTTTATATTTGCGGTCTTGGACTTTTTGAGGCAAAATTAAATGGAAAAAAAATCGGGGAGGAAGTTCTGACTCCTTATTACAGCAATTATCACGATGAAGAACAGTATCTTACATTTGATGTCATGGAAAATATCAAAAATATCGATAACCATACAGAAATGCAGGAAACAGCAGAAAACCAGTTGGCTGTATCGCTGGGAAATGGCTGGTACAAAGGAAAATTTGGACTGAACAGCCAGAGCAATAATTTTGGTGATACCTTTAAGCTGATCGCGGAGCTTCGTCTGATCTATGAAGATGGGGAAATCCAGGTGATCGGAACAGATGAAACCTGGAACTATATTGGCTCTGATGTGGAAGACGATGGAATTTATGACGGCGAGATCATCAACCATCTGTTATGGGAAGAAAAAGAAAATCCGGCGAAACAGGCAGTTCTTACAGAGGCAGAAGGAAAACTGGTTTCCAGATACAGCCTTCCTGTAATGGAAATGGAAGATATGCCGGTAAAAGAAGTGATCCATACACCGGCAGGGGAAACAGTCCTGGATTTCGGACAGAATTTTGCCGGATATGTGACCTTCTGGAATCATCTCCCAAAAGGAAGCAAACTTATATTTGACCATGGCGAGATCCTTCAAGATGGCAATTTTTATAACGAAAATTACCGTGCTGCAAAATCTCAGTTTGTATATGTATCCGATGGCAGGGAAGAGCTGGTACGTCCTTCCTTTACATATTTTGGATTCCGTTATGTGCGTGTGACAGGATGGCCGGGAGAAGTAAAAGCAGAAGAATTTACAGGAAAAGCAGTTTATTCAAAGATGGACAGGACCGGATATATGGAAACCGGCCATAAGGGAGTGAACAGACTGTTCCTGAATGCACTGTGGGGACAGAAATCAAATTTTGTGGACTTTCCTACAGATTGCCCGCAGAGGGATGAAAGACTTGGCTGGACCGGGGATGCTCAGGTATTTGCCGGAACAGCAAGTTTTAATATGGACACTGCAGCTTTTTATCAGAAATTCATCCACGACCTTCGAAATGAGCAGGTAAAATACGATGGAATCCTTCCGGGAGTGATTCCGGTACTTGATCCAAACGGACCGATCTTTTCCAGTGTATGGGGAGACATTGCCACATTCCTTCCAATGGTGGTTTATGAACATTCAGGAAATACAGAAATGCTGAGATCCAGTTATCCGATGATGAAGGACTGGGTGGATAAGATCACCAGGGAAGACCAGGCAAGAGGACAGAAATATCTTTATGATTTCGGAAATCAGCTGGGTGACTGGCTTGCACTTGACGGAAGAACCGAGCAGAGCATGGAAGGTGGAACAGATGCCTATTATATTGGCTCCAACTACTATGCAATGTCTGTGCAGAAGACTGCAAAAGCAGCAAAAATCCTAGGATATCATGAGGATAAAAAATATTATGATGGTCTCTATCAGAAGATCAGAGAAGCGATCATCCGGGAATATTTTACAGAAACGGGACGTCTGGCAATTGATTCCCAGACTGGATATATTGTAGCTTTATATTCCGGGATCTACAGAGAAAAAGAAGCTGTTGTGGCAGGACTGAAAGCAAGATTTTACAAAGACTGCTACAAATTAAAGGGCGGATTTACAGGGGCACCGATCCTTTGCAGGGTTCTCGCCGAAAACGGATTCGAGGAAGACGCTTTTTATTTCCTTCTTCAGGAAGATTATCCGGGATGGATGCACTGCATCAATCTTGGAGCAACAACAATCTGGGAAAGATGGAATTCCGTTCTGGATGACGGGCATTTAAGCGGTACGATGATGAACTCCCTGAACCATTATTCTTATGGCTCTGTTGTGGAATATCTTTACAGAGATGTAGCAGGCTTAAAGGCACTGGAGCCTGGATTTAAGAAAGCGCTGATCACTCCTTTGATGAACGGAAAGCTGAAATATATGCATATGACCTATGATTCTGCTTATGGAGAATATAAGGTAGACTGGGAAATCCTGAAGAACGGGAAGGTAACAGTAGATATCCAGGTTCCATTTGGATGCAGTGCAGTGATCGGTCTGCCGTTTTATGAGGGCGAAGTTATGGAAGTGGAAGCTGGAAGCTATCATTATGAATATCGTCCCACAGAAGATCTTCGTCAGCGTTATAACAACAAAACCATGTTTAAGGATATGATGCATGATCCGGAGGCAATGAAAGTGATCGAGAGAGTATCTCCAATGCTGATGTATTTCCTTTCTACCGGAAATCAGGATTATTTTTATGAGAGCATCCAGAGCCTGGAAAAACTGTTTTATATGGGATTTACCAGAGAAATCGTAGATAATCTCCGAACAGAGTTATCCAAGCTTCTTGATATGGAGGAAGAATAAAATGGCGGATTTTTACAGAGCAGAAAAAGTAAACGACAGAATCACAGCGATAATAAGCTTCACAGGAGAGATCATGTATCTGGTAAATGGATCGGAACGCTCCCTGCTGATCGATACCTGCGTGGGAGCAGGAAACCTTCGGGATTTTGTGGAAAGACTTACGGAAAAACCACTTACAGTGCTGCTTACCCATGGCCACATCGATCATGCAATGGGAGCACCGGAATTCACCGGGAATGATGGAAAGCCTGAATGTGAGATCTACATGAACCATGCGGATACCGAAATTTATCTGGGAATGAATTCCATAGAAAACAGAAAAGGATATGTACTGGCAGGACTTGGCGGCCAGATGCCGGAAGGACTGGAAGAGACATTTCTGCCGCCTGCACCGATGACATTTAAAGATCTGAAAGATGGTGACAGATTTGACCTGGGAGGGATTTCCGTGGAAACTTATGCCCTCCCGGGGCACACTCCGGGAACCATGGTCATGCTGATCCCGGAAGAAAAGATCCTGATCCTTGGAGATGCCTGCAACAATGCTACCTTCCTTTTTGATAAAAATTCCCTTACTGTGGAAGAGTACAGGGAAAATCTGATCCAGATCCAGAACAGACTGGAGGGACGTTTTGACACAACCTGTCTCTGTCATCATGTGATCTGGGCTTCCAAAGATATGATTCGCAGTGTGATCGAAGTCTGTGATACGATCATGAAGGATCAGGCAGATGATGTTCCATTTAACTTTATGGGGCAGCAGGCCTTTGTTGCAAAAAAGGCCAATGAATATTTCAACCGTCTGGACGGCGGCGAAGGCAATATCATCTACAGCAAAGAAAAAATCCGCAAAAAAGAGGTGACACCATGAATTATCTGGCGATCGATATAGGAGGAACATTTATCAAATATGCAGTGATCACAGAAAACTGTTCCATCCTGGAAAAAGACAAAACCCCTACAAAACAGGATTCTCTGGAAATATTTATCCAGTCTCTGACAGAAATCTGTGACAGGATCAAAGGGCAGTATGAGATCGAGGGAATTGCCTTAAGCATGCCGGGGATCATTGATTCCAAAAGGGGTTTTATGTATACTGGTGGAAGCCTTTTCTGCATCAGCAATGTAAATATCGTGGAGATCCTGGAGAAAAAAACAGGGATTCCGGTGACAGTAGAAAACGATGCCAAATGTGCAGCGCTGGCTGAGATCTGGCAGGGCTCTTTAAAGGACTGCCAGAATGCCATCGTTGTTGTCTGCGGAACTGCAGTAGGTGGTGCTGTGATCGTTAACCGCGAAGTAGTAAGTGGAAAAAATTTCATGGCAGGGGAATTCAGCTATGTGATCACAGATAGTAAGGATGACTACAAAATGTCTAACAGCCTTGCAGAAACAGCCGGTGCCCAGGCACTGCTTAAAAGCGTATCAGAGGAAACCGGCATTCCTGTAGAAGAGTTAAACGGAGAAAAAGCATTCTCCCTTGCGAACCAGGGAAATGAAAAAGCTCTGGCAGGAATCCGGAATCATGCAAAAAAACTGGCCATCCATATCCACAACTGTCAGTACATGTTTGATCCGGAAAAGATCGCAGTAGGCGGCGGGATCAGTGAACAGCCTTTGCTTCTCCAGCTGATCCGTGAAGAGCTTTTAAAGATCAACGGCATGTATCCCTGGACGCTTCCGGTCCCGGAGGTGACAAGCTGCCGTTTTTACAATGACGCAAACCTGATCGGTGCCGTCTATGTACACATGAAAGCAAGAGAGAAAAAGATCAGTCTTGAAAAAGTAAATGAACTCATGGAATTACTTGAAAACCGAAGAGAGGGCGAATATTTGAGAGCCCTCCTTACAGAATAACGGGAGGTAATTATGATCCGAAAATATCCAAACTTATGCAAACCGATCCAGATTGGCCGTGTAACATTTCGAAACCGTATGTTTTCTGCTCCGATGGGCGGAACAGATATTACAAACGACGGATGTATCGGCCCGAAATCTACAGCTTTTTATGAACTGAGAGGAAAAGGCGGTGCAGGTGCCGTAACAGTCAGCGAGTGTATGGTACATCCGAAAACCGATGGCTCCCATGCCTATCATCTGGACACATCCATCCTGAATTCCCTGGCATCCGCAACTTATACTGCAGACGCCATCCGTCGTCACGGAGCCATACCGAGTATTGAACTTTCTCATTCCGGAATGTATGCAGGAACTTATATGACAGATAAATCCAGACAGAAATCCATGAACCAGTGGGGCCCGTCTGATACCGTCCGTCCAGATGGCGTGGAGGTAAAAGCCCTCACAAAAGAGCTGATCGACGAGATCGTAGCTTCCTATAAAGAGACCGCGTCCCTGGCAAAAAGGGCAGGCTTTGAGATGATCATGGTACACGGCGGACATGGCTGGCTGATCAACCAGTTCCTTTCTCCGTATTTTAACAAACGTACCGATGAGTATGGCGGAAGCCCTGAAAACCGCTGCCGTTTTGCAGTAGAAGTTCTGAAGGCAGTGCGTGAAGGTGTGGGACCTGGATTCCCCATCGAGTTCCGTATGAGCGGTTCTGAACTTTTTGAAGGCGGCTACACACTGGAAGACGGTGTGGAGATTGCAAAAGTTCTGGAGCCATATATTGATCTTCTTCACGTTTCCGCAGGAACTTATCAGAGAGGGTTCGGTGACACCCATCCGTCCATGTTTAAAGACCACGGTTGCAATGTTTACCTTGCGGCTGAGATCAAGAAACATGTGGCCATTCCGGTTGCAACCATCGGTGGCCTGAACGATCCTGCACAGATGGAGCAGATCATTGCAGAGGGAAAAGCCGATATCGTTTACATGGCAAGAGCACTTCTTGCAGATCCCTTCCTTCCAAGAAAAGTCATGGAAAACAGAGACGAGGAGATCGTTAAGTGCTTAAGATGTTTTACCTGCATGGCAGAAAGAGCGGCAACTTCCACAAGAAGATGTACCGTCAATCCGCTGATCGGACGTGAGATGGAAGGGGATGAAGTACAGCCTGCACCTGCTAAGAAAAAAGTCCTGGTAGCAGGCGGCGGCCCGGGAGGTCTGTACGCAGCTTATACAGCGGCAAGAAGAGGCCATCAGGTCATTCTCTGTGAAAAAGAGGATACTCTGGGCGGAATCCTGAAAAGCGAGCAGGCCCTGCCATTTAAGCATGAGATGTACGAGCTTGCAGGAACTTACGAGCTTCTTGCAAGAAAAGCAGGCGTGGAGATCCGTACATCCACACCGGTGACAAAAGAGTATGCGGAAAAAGAAAACGCAGATGCACTGATCATCGCGGCTGGTTCCAGACCGCTGGTACCTCCGATCCCGGGACTGAACGGCGACAATGTGGTGATCGTAAATAACTACTATAAAGAGAAAGAAAAAGTAGGAGATGAGGTAGTTGTCTTTGGCGGCGGCCTTGCAGGATGTGAGTGTGCCATCCACCTTGGAATGGAAGGGAAGAAAGTCCGCATTGTGGAGATGAGAGATGTTCTCGCACCGGATGCCAATGTAAGACACAGACCACTTCTTCTGAAAGAAATCGACAAATACGCGGAAGTTTACACAGGATACAAGGGCCTTGAGGTAACCGAAGAAGGTGTATGGTGTGAGGATAAAGAGGGCAAAAAGGTTCTGGTTCCCGGAAGCACCATCATCTGTGCCCTGGGCCAGAGATCCAGAACCGACATTGTGGATGAGCTTCGTGACTGCGCGCCATATGTGGCGGTGATCGGTGATGCAAGCAGAGTTTCCACCATCACCAATGCAGTATACTGGGGCTATCACGCAGCGCTGGATATCTGATATCCGGCAGAGAGATATCCGATTTATATGAGAAAGGACAGAAAAAATGTTTCCCAAGAATTTTTTATGGGGCGGCGCAGTAGCTGCCAATCAGTGTGAAGGTGCATACAACGAGGACGGCAAAGGACTTTCCATCCAGGATGTCCTTCCTCACGGGATCAAAGGCCCGAGGACGGAAGCACCCACAGAAGACAATATGAAGCTGGTAGGAATTGATTTTTACCACCATTACAAAGAAGATATCAAGCTGTTTGCAGAGATGGGATTTAAGGTATTCCGTACTTCCATTGCCTGGAGCAGGATATTCCCGAAGGGGGATGAGGAAACTCCCAATGAGGCAGGCCTTAAGTTCTATGATGATCTGTTTGACGAGTGCAGAAAATACGGGATCGAGCCCCTGGTAACCTTATCTCATTATGAGACTCCGCTTTATCTTGCAGAGCATTATGACGGCTGGGTAAACCGTGATCTCATCGGATTTTATAAACGGTATGTGACTACAGTTTTCAACCGTTATAAAGATAAGGTAAAATACTGGCTCACATTTAATGAGATCAACTCCATCCTGGAATCTCCATTTATGAGCGGCGGGATCAATACGCCGAAAGAAAAACTTTCCCAGAGTGATCTTTACCAGGCAGTTCACCATGAGCTTGTAGCCAGCGCCTGGGCGACCAAGATCGGTCATGAGATCAATCCGGATTTCAAGATCGGCTGTATGATCTTAAGTATGCCGGTATATCCGCTGACACCTGATCCCTCGGATGTTCTTGCTGCCATGGAACAGGATCACAAGAACATGATGTTCGCAGATGTCCATGTCCGCGGCTGCTATCCGGGATATGCGAAACGTTATATGCGGGAAAACGGCATCAGCATTTCTGTGACGGATGAGGATATGGAAATCCTGAAAAACACCGTAGACTTTGTTTCCTTCAGTTATTATGTCAGTGTCTGTGCCACAGCAGATCCGGAAAAAAATGTCCGGGGAGAGGGAAATCTTCTGGGCGGTGTGCCAAACCCGTATCTGAAAGCCAGCGACTGGGGCTGGCAGATCGATCCGAAGGGACTTCGCTATATTCTGAACACACTCTGGAACCGCTACCAGAAACCACTGTTTATCGTGGAGAATGGTCTTGGTGCGTTTGATCAGCTGATTCAGGGTGCAGATGGCGAGATGACCGTAGAAGACGATTACCGCATCGCTTATCTCAGAGATCACATCCGCCAGATGGAAGAGGCTGTCATGGATGGCGTGGATCTGATGGGATACACCACCTGGGGATGCATCGACCTTGTCAGCGCATCCACGGCAGAGCTTCGCAAACGTTACGGATTCATCTACGTGGACCGCAACGATGACGGAAGCGGAACTATGAAGCGTTATAAGAAAAAGAGTTTCTACTGGTATAAGCATGTGATTGAGACCAATGGACAGGAACTATAGATAATAAAACTTCCGGGAGTATGTTGTCCAGCTCCCGGAAGTTTTGATATTTAAGAAAATTTATTTCTTCATATTCTCCCGTACCTTCGTAGGTGTGCACCCGAAGTGTTCCTGGAACATCCGGCGGAACAGCTTATAATTGGTGAAGCCGTGGCGTTCCAGGATCACATGCACGGGGTCTTTTGTGTTGATCAGATCTTTGTAAATGAAAGAAAGTCTGTATTCATTCTGATATTCCAGAAACGTAACCCCCATCTTTTTCTTAAAAAAACGACAGAAATATCCGGTCTGGAGATAAGCGACACCTGCGATCTCATCCAGGGAAATGGGCCTCTTATAATTTTCAGAAATATAATTCAGTACAAGGTTCAGCCGATCCAGATCTTTTTTCTGCTGACTTAGATCACTTTGAAAAACTTTTACACGGAAATTGTGGTACAGCTGGAACAGAAGTTCAAAGATCAGGCTGTTAAAACGCAGGATAAACCCATCCGGACGGATATCATCAATGATCTGCATTTGTTCCAGGGTGGTTTTCAGCATTTCTATTTTTGTCTTTTTAACAGGATCTTTGGTCTGATAGTCCCAGAAAAATACAAACTGCTGGACATTGGGAATATATTTTTCCATAAAATCCAGCGGAATCTGAAGAACGATAGCTTTATTTGGAACGGTACATTTTGTGGAATGGATGATGTTGGCATTGATCAGGATACAATCTCCGGGGTGGAGGGTATGACTGGAAGATTCCACGATAACATCCAGTTCGCCCTCCTGTATATAAATGATCTCAACAGCCCGGTGCCAGTGGAAAGGAATGTAGCTTCCATTATCTGTGGACGTATAAAATTTGACATTTGTGATACCTGAGTAATCTATGATCTCATAGGAAATTCCGTTTTTATCCATATAACCTCCTTAAAAAGAGAATATCGACCTATATATTAGAGCTTTTCTGACCTAATCTGTGCAGAATCATTATGATAGTATAATACCATAAAACAAAGCTCCATGGCCATGGAAAAGCGAAAGAAAAAACAGGGAGAGGTAAAAAAATATGAATCAAAAGAGTAAATTGACCTTTGGAAAAATATTTGAGCGTTTTTCTTATGGATGTGGTGATTTTGGCTGTAACATCATCTACACGGCGATGTCTGCATTCCTTCTGTTTTACTACACAGACTATGCGAATGTAAGCGCAATGGCAGTTGGAACCATTATGATGGTCTCCAGAATCTTTGACGGTGTCAGTGATATCATCATGGGTGTGATCGTAGACAGAACAAGATCAAAATATGGTAAAGCAAGGCCTTGGATCTTACGTATGTGTATTCCCTTTGCAGTGTCTGGAATTCTTCTGTTTTCTGTTCCTGCATCCTGGGCTTCCACGCCGAAACTTGTATATGTATTCATTACATACAACCTTGTTTCCACAGTGATCTACACAGCCATCAACGTGCCATATTCCGCACTGAATGCGCTGATGACACAGGATCCCTATGAGAGATCTGTTTTAAGTATTTTCCGTAATCTTCTGGCAACAGCCGGAACACTGACCATCAATACCTTCACACTTCCGCTTGTAGAATATTTCGGAAACAATGCAGCAGCATGGACAAAAACATTCGTAGTATTCGGTTTCGTAGCGATCGCCGCATTTTTATGTACCTTCTTTGGAACAAAAGAGCGTGTACGGGCAGCAGAAAATGAAGGTGAAGTACAGACAGAAGATGTACCGTTTGTAACAGGAATCAAAGCACTTTTTAAGAACAAATACTGGATCATGATGACAGGAATGCTTGCCCTTTTCTTCCTGATGTATTCTGTCAACGGAGGAGCAACGGTATACTATGCAAAAGATATCCTGGGCGATAAAAATCTGGTAAGTACCATCAACGGAATCTTTAACATCGTACAGATTTGCGGCATGTTCTTCATTGCCATGCTGGTAAAAAAATTCGGAAAAAGAAATGTATTTGCACTTGGTCTTGTTCTGGATATTGTGGGAATGCTGGTACTGAATTTTTCCGGCGGTTCCATGGCGATCATCGTGGTTTCCAGTGTGATCCGTGGAATCGGTAATGCCTGCGGCGGTGCTACCATGTGGGCTATGGTTTCCGATACCATTGATTATGGTGAGTGGAAAACAGGCTGCCGTACAGAGGGACTTGTAAACAGTGCCTGCAGCTTCGGATACAAGATCGGTAACGGAATCGGTTCCGCACTTCTTGGTCTGATCCTTGAGATCGGCGGATATGTTGGAACAGCAGCAGTACAGACAGAATCTGCACTGACGTCCATCAAAGTATGCTTCGTATGGATTCCGATCCTTGTTTATGCCTGCGGCCTTGTGATCATGAAATTCTATCATCTGGATAAAGAATTCGATGGAATCATCGCAGATCTGAAGGCACGTGCACAGAAATAGAAAAGGAGATCAGAGAGAGTGAACATCAAAGGCGTTAATCTTGGAAACTGGCTGGTGCTGGAAAAATGGATGAGTCCGGCATTATTTGAGGGAACCACCGCAGAGGATGAATATTATCTTCCCACACAGCTTTCCCCGGAGGCATATGAGGCAAGAATAAAGATCCATCGTTCAGAATACATTACAGAGCGTGATTTTGTAACCATAAAAAGCATGGGAATGGAGTCTGTCCGGATTCCGGTGCCATACTTTATCTTCGGCGACCGGAAACCATTTATCGGCTGCATCGAAGAACTGGATAAGGCCTTTAACTGGGCGGAAAAATACGGACTTACCATTCTCATTGATCTTCATACAGTACCCTTAAGCCAGAACGGTTTTGACAACGGAGGCATCAGCGGTGTGTGCAAATGGGCACAGAATCCTGATGAAGTAGAGTTTGCATTAAGCGTTCTGGAACGTCTTGCAAAGAGATATGGAAACAGAAAAGGCCTGTTTGGAATCCAGCCGTTAAATGAGCCCATCACAGAAAATATGTGGGAAACCATGGATATCCAGAACCGTTATGCTCCGGCAGATCAGGAGATGGCAAAAGGCTCCGCACCGATCACAATGAAATTCCTGAGACAGTTTTATCTGGATGCCTACGACCGTATCAGTGCCTATATGCCAAAAGATAAGTACGTTGTGATCCACGATGGCTTTGAACTGATGGAATGGAAAGATTTCATGCAGGAAGAGAAATATTCCAATGTGATCCTGGATACCCATCAGTATCTCATGGTTGCGGAGGCCAGAGGATGCAGCCAGACTATTGAAGGCTATCTGAAATATATCAGAGAAGAACTGGAACCACAGATCACAGAGATGGAAAAATATTTCCCGGTGATCTGCGGCGAGTGGTGTCTGTTTAACTCCCTTGCCTGCGGCTGTGACACAAAAGGCGGCCAGAGCGTGCTCAACGGAGTGGAAGGGAGCCGGCAGGAAAGCTTTTCACCGGAGAAGAAAAAAGAAATCTATGAAGCCCTTGCAAAGGCACAGCTGGAACTCTGGGAGAAAGGCAGCGGTTATTATTACTGGAGCTACAAGCTTCTGACTGATACGGTAAATACTCCCGGATGGATCGGATGGGACAGCTGGGATCTGGGAAGATGTTATGACTTTGGCTGGTTTCCGGCTGATAAAGGAGGATGTTAAAATGATCGTAAATCCAATACTTCCGGGTTTTAATCCGGACCCTTGTATCTGCAGAAAAGGCGACGATTACTATATGGCAGTTTCCACATTTGAGTGGTTTCCGGGAATCCCGGTCTACCATTCCAGAGACCTGAAAAACTGGGAGCTGTACACACACGTAATTACAGACGATGAAAAAGTAGATCTCAAAAAACTTCCAAGTGCAAAAGGAATCTGGGCACCCTGCCTGACCTACTGCGAGGAAGAGGATATGTTCTACGTTGTCTATGGAGTAATGAATTCCATGAACGCCAGATATTTTGACGTGGACAATTTCCTGATCTGTGCAAAAGATATCCGTGGACCGTGGAGCGAGCCGGTTTACCTTCATTCCTCCGGTTTTGATGCGTCACTTTTCCATGACACCAATGGCAAAAAATACGTGGTATCCCTGGAGTGGGAAACAAGAGAAGGCTATGAGAAGCCAGGTGCTATCTGTATGGTAGAATATTCTCCTGAGAAAAAAGAGATCATCGGTTATCCGAAGCGGGTCTGGAGAGGTGGCACAGACAGAGGCTGCATCGAGGCACCGCATCTCACAAAACGAGGCGAGTATTACTACATCATGTGTGCAGAGGGAGGCACCGGATATAACCACTGCGTTACGATGGGACGTTCCAAAAATGTCTGGGGCCCATATGAAAAAGACCCGAAGAATCCCATCGTTACCAGCGTTCCGGGAGAATCCTACGAGCGCCAGGATCCAGACCATCTGAAACCAAAGTACTATAATCCGGACACTGTACTTCAGAAATCCGGTCATGGAAGCTATGTGGAACTTCCCACAGGAGAAGTTTATCTGGTCCATCTCTGCTCCAGACCTTTTGTACCGGAACTTCGCTGTACACTTGGAAGAGAGACGGCCATTCAGAAAATGATGTGGACCGAAGATAACTGGCTCCGCATGGCAGATGGAAGCAATCTGGCGAAAATTGAAGTGCCAGAAACTTCCCTTCCGGAATACCCAGTGGAAAAAACTCCGGACTTTGATGATTTTGACGGAGATGAGCTTGGGAACTTCTATTACTCTCCAAGGATCATGCCCCAGCGTTTTGCAGATGTGAAAGCAAGAAAAGGCTATGTGCGCCTTCGTGGACAGGAATCCAGAACCTCTCTCAACAAAGTAAGTATCCTGGCCAGAAAGCTTACAAGCGTATACGCACGGATCACCACAAAGATGGAATTCACACCGGAAGTACACCAGCACAGTGCAGGTCTGATCCTGTATTACGACAACATGAATTACATCAATCTCCGGAAATATTACAGTGAAACCCTGGGACAGAGCGCCCTGTCCATCATCCATCTGGAAAATGGAGAAAAAACAGAGTTCCTGAATACCAGAATCCCGGTAGAAGATAAACCGGTTTATCTGAGACTTTATATAGAGGGAAGAAAATCCTGGTTCGAGTGGAGCTATGACGGAGAAACTTATGAAAAGATCGGACGTATCTTTGACACCACAAGATTTTCTGATGAATACTGCAAGTACGGAGAATTTACAGGAACAATGGTTGGGATCACCTGTGCAGACCGCGTTCTCCACAAAAAATGTGCAGACTTTGACTTCTTTGAATATATTGCAGATGAGAGTCACATGGTGGAGTAAAAAGATACGAAAAAAACGGCGATTTATCGTTATTAAGACTATTGAAAAAGGAAGAGCTTTGTAGTAATGTATTAGCTACAACGCTTACGAAAAGGAAGACTGTTTCGGGTGGCAGTCTTCTTTTTGTGAAAAATTTTGGATGAAGGAAAACGAAAAACAAGGGGGAAGGATTTATGGAGAAGGTGAAGGAGAAGACTCCTTTTTTCCGGAAGTTTGTAGGAGATAAAAGATTTTATCTGATGGTCCTGTCTATTGCGGTACCGATCATGGTTCAGAACGGGATCACGAATTTTGTCAGTCTTCTGGACAATATTATGATCGGTCGTATCGGTACAGAACAGATGTCCGGAGCGGCAATCGTCAATCAGCTGATCTTTGTATATAATCTATGTATTTTCGGCGGGGTGTCCGGAGCAGGAATTTTTACAGCACAGTATTTTGGACAGAAGGATCATGAGGGTGTCCGCCAGACACTTCGTTATAAACTGTGGATGGCAGTGATACTGACAGCGATCACTATTGTACTGTTTCTGACAGCAGGGGATTCACTGATCAGCATGTATTTAAAAGGCGATGGAACCGCACAGGAGATCAGGGATACTCTTATTTATGGAAAACAGTATTTATGGATCATGCTTCTGGGACTTCCGCCATTTATGATGGTACAGGTTTATGCAAGTACCTTACGTGAATGCGGTGAGACTGTACTTCCCATGAAGGCCGGAATCGTGGCAGTGCTGATCAATCTGATATTTAATTATCTTCTGATCTATGGCAAATTCGGATTCCCGGAAATGGGAGTAAGGGGTGCTGCTGTTGCCACAGTGCTTTCCAGATATGTGGAAGCCTGCATTGTCCTGAGCTGGACACATAAGCATACAGAAAAGAATATTTTTGCACAGGGGCTGTATTCAACATTAAAGGTTCCGGCGAATCTGACAAAGAAGATCCTTATTAAGGGAACCCCTCTGCTTCTGAATGAGACATTATGGGCAGCCGGAGTGGCCATGCTGACACAATGCTATTCAGTCCGTGGACTGAACGTGGTTGCGGGACTAAATATTTCCAATACCATCAACAATGTATTCAATATCGTATTTATCGCACTTGGAGATTCGGTAGCCATTGTTGTAGGACAGCTTCTGGGAGCAGGTAAGATGAAGGAAGCCAGAGATACGGACAACAAGATGATCGCATTCTCTGTGTTCTGCTGTACCTGCGTGGCAGCCGTGATGTTTGTGATGGCACCGTTATTTCCACAGCTTTACAATACCAATGCTGAGGCACGTACTCTGGCGAAATATTTTATTATGATCACAGCATTTTTCATGCCACAGAATGCATTCCTGCATGCAACGTATTTTACCTTGCGTTCCGGCGGAAAGACCATCGTTACATTTCTGTTTGACAGTGTGTTTATCTGGGTGGTAAGTGTGACGATCGCATTTACCTTAAGCCGGTTTACAGGTCTGCCTGTACTTGCAATCTATGCAATGGTCCAGGCTGCGGATATGATGAAATGTGTCATTGGATTTATCCTTGTAAAAAAAGGCGTATGGCTTCAGAATATCGTTTCATAGAATTTTTTGAAATCTTCCGGGAGGGGTGCTTCCAGGGAGATTTCTTTTTTTGCATTTTTGTTATGAAGCATGGAAGACGGGGTGTCGGAAGCAGCTTCGTCAATTGGAAATGGCAGTTGAAAGTTAAGCTTCCATGCGTGGAGTGCAGCCCGGGAAAAATGATTCGACATATCCGATAAACAGTACAGGGAATCGCCCAGAAGAGGATGCCCGAGAGATGCCATGTGCACACGGATCTGATGGGTGCGGCCGGTTTTCAGACGGAGCATTACAAGGGAGACCGGAGCTGCTGTATCGGAGCCGGTTGATTTCAGAACAGAATAAAAAGTTTCCGCATGTTTACTTCCGGGAAGCGTGCCATCCGTAGATATGATCATTTTCAGGCGGTTATCCGGGTCCGGCGCAAGGGGAACAGTGATCCTGTGAAAAGTTCCATCTGTATCCACAGGCATGGGACCGGAAACCGCAGCCAGATAGGTTTTCTCTGAAATCTCCTCTTCACGCTGGTTCTGCAATCTGGCGGCAGCAGTCTGGTTCTTGGCAAAGAGCAGGATACCGGAGGTTTCCTTATCCAATCGCCCGATAGAACGGACTTTGGTAGGCTCTCCTTTGGAACGGAAATAGGAAGCTACCTGGTTGGATAGACTGTCACTGTAGTGAGAACCAGAAGGGTGTGTGACTATTCCGGCTGGTTTGTTTACGGCAAGAATGTCCTGGTCTTCGTAGAGGATTTCCAGTTCAGAAAAAAAATGAGAAGGTGAAGCTGATAAACAGCAGGCATCAGAAGTAGAATAGGAACAAAAGGTTGAGTCTGTAGAATGATGGAAACAGGACTTGTGACGGTCTGAATTGACAGTGAAAGTCGCAGATTCCAGCTGTGCAGAATCCACATCATCTGTTTCCAGGCATACCATGATCTGATCTCCGGGATAAGCTGTTTCCGTTACCCGGCATTGCTGTCCGTTTTTTTTGATACCACCGGGGCGGAACTTTGCCTGGCTGATCTGCTTTTTTGTAAGACCGGCCTGAGTGTGAAGAAAGCGGGAGACAGGCATCGGAACAGCTGTTTCCGGGATATGGATAGTAAGATAGCGGTTCATTATAGTTCTCCTTATTTATGTTGATAATAAAACACAGCAACCTGTGTCCGATCCCTCAGCTGCAGTTTATCCAGAATGGAACTGAGATAATTCCGTACAGTTCCCTCACTGAGAAAAAGTTCTGCGGCAATCTCCTTATTGCTGTATCCGTTGGCGATCAGCCGGATGATATCCAGTTCCCGTTCATTGATATCCCGGGAAGTATAATCAAATCCACCGGAAGACTGCAGAAGCTCCGGGATCTTGGACATGATCTCCGTGCCGAATACAGTCTGTCCGGAATAGACTGCCTGCAAAGCCGGAAAAATGCTGGTATAATTCTGCTTCAGAAGATATCCCTTTGTGCCAAGGCGGAGGGCTTTTACAATATATTCATCATCGGAAAAAGTAGTCAGAAGAAGAATCTTTGCCTCCGGAAATTCACCTAGGATCTTTCTGGAAGCTTCCAGTCCATCCATTCCTTTCATACGGATATCCATCAGAAGAATATCCGGAAGATACTCTCTGTACAGAGCACAGGCTTCTTCACCATCAGAGCCGGTGGCAGTCACTTTGATATCCGGGTTTGTCTCAAGAATGGTTTTTAATGCACCTGCAACCAGGCAATCATCGTCTATGATTATAATTTTCATGTCAAAATCTCCTGTTTATGAGTTGAAAAAAATTAAATTACAGAGTAGAAAAAACAGACTGCTTCAATTAGAAACAGATTTCGGGATCGTTACAAAGATCCGAAATCCCTTCTCCTGCGTAATCTGGACCGTACCACCCAGTGACTTTACACGGTCCCGGATATTGGACAGTCCCATACCATCGGAAATATTATTCATCTTATCACTGTCTGATTCAGTTTGAATATCCGGAATTTCATTTCCCGATGTTCCATTATCCTCAATGCACAGCTGATAAAGTGCAGGATGCTCACGCAGAAGAATATTCACGGAATCTGCATTACTATGCCGCATCACATTGGAAAGGCCTTCTTTTGTAATACTGATCAGACTGTATTTCACCTCCCTTGGAACCTGCCTGGACATATCATAAGTAAGGGCTATCGGACAGAAGGTGAAATCCTTTACAAGTCCTTTTATGGCATCTTCCAGATCCACCGCATCATCGTGAAGATCATGGACACTGGAACGGATGCTGTTCATGGCATCATTCAGGGAAGCTTCCAGATTTTCCAGAAGAGGCGCAAGAGCTTCATCTTTATTTATGGTTTTGCAGGCAGCAGTCATAAGGATAGAACGGGAAAGCACATGTCCCACATTATCATGGATCTCTCTGGCAATTCTGTTTCGCTCTCGCAATGTAGCAGCATAGATCTCGTAATCCTGTTTTTCCAGAAGTGCCTTGTTTTTTTCAGAAAGAAGAAGCGTATGTTCCTCACTGTCATCCCGGATCTGATGAAAATCCTGGTAAAGAGCCTGATATTTTCCGGCATAGAGCCAGAGAAAAAATGAAAGGACGAAACCCAAAATCACAAGTATACAAAGAACTGCCGGAAAGTCGTTGATCTGAAAAACCAGAAATCCCCAGAATGGAAGTTCAGCCGCTGCCAGCAGAAAAAGTCCGGAAGATAAAGTCTGATACAGAAGCAGCGGGAAAAACAGAAGAAGATCCGAAAACCACAGGGAACATAATCCAAAGATTACATAACTTCCTGCAAGAACAGGAATGATATTTGCGGAGCATTTCAACAAAGATAGAGAATTGTGTGAACCGGAGTCTGTTTTACATGCCCTGCACAGATAAGTAACGCAGCCGAGGATCACTGCAAAAAGGAAGGCGAACACAAGAGCCTGATCTGCAGGCACATAAAAAAATGTTAAAGTACTGTATAAAAGCAATAGGATGGAATCTGTGAAATAACGCATAAAAAATAAACCCTCCTTTCTCAGAATTATTTCTGAAATCAACGTGCCTTTATTATAATATACCGGTTCCTTCCCTGCAAAGAAAAATCTGAGCGCTTGCGAAAGACATGACATTTGTCATTCGCAGATAATGACATCCGACACTTGGAGCAGACAGAAGAAAAGGATATAATGACATCATAGAAGAAATATGAATTTCTGCAGTAAAACAGGAAAGATCTGTTTAACGGACAGGAAAAGGGAGGAAAACATATGTCAAAGAGTATGGTCCACATAGAAAATCTGGTAAAACGATATGGCGATCTTACCGCACTGAATCATCTGGAGCTGGATATCCGGGAGGGTGAGATATTCGGACTGCTTGGCCCCAACGGTTCAGGAAAGACAACGGCCATCAGCTGCCTTTTGTCACTTCTGAAATATGACAGAGGTGAAGTAAAGATTTTCGGTGAAGAGATGAAACCGGACAGCTATAAGATCAAGGAACAGATCGGAATCGTGCTTCAGAATGTAGCAGTTTTTGATGAGTTGACAGTGCAGGAAAATATCGATTATTTCTGTGGCCTTTACATAAGAGACAAGAAACGGAGAAAAGAGCTGGTGGAGGATGCCATTGAATTTACAGGTCTTGAAGATTTCCGCAAAATGTATCCGAAGAAGCTTTCCGGAGGTCTTTTGCGCAGATTGAACATTGCCTGCGGGATCGCTCACAAACCAAGGCTGATCATCATGGATGAGCCAACCGTAGCAGTAGACCCACAGAGCAGAAACAAGATCCTGGAAGGAATCCAGACACTGAACCAGCAGGGTTCCACAATTATCTACACATCCCATTACATGGAAGAAGTGGAGCAGATCTGTACCAGGATCGCCATTATGGATCACGGAAGAGTCATCGCTCAGGGAACAAAAGAAGAATTGAAACAGATGATCAAAACAGGCGAGACTGTTACTGTGGAAGCTATTGTTCTGGAGGAAAAAAATCTTCAGGATATCCGTACGCTGGAACATGTTTTTGATGTCCGGTACGAAAAACAGGTGCTGACTGTACGCTGTACAGATGCAAAGCATAACTTGATCCGGCTGCTTAATTATCTGCAGAGCCAGGATATTTCTTTTGGAAGAGTCTTTTCTGAGCTGCCTACACTGAATGATGTATTCCTGGAGATCACCGGAAAACAGCTGAGAGATTAGGAGGGATGAGAGATGTTGCATTTACTGAAATACAGTTTTCTTTCCAAAATCCGGAATTTTAACATTGTATTTTGGCCGTTGGTTTTTCCACTTGTGCTTGGAACCTTTTTCTATTTTGCATTCGGAAATATCAATGAGGCAGATTTTCAGACGGTTCCGGTGGCAGTGGTAAAAGAAGATATAGCGGATACGTTTTTCCTGACTTATCTGGAACAGGTGGGAGAAAGCAATCCGGATCTTTTAAAGCAGGAAGAGATGTCAGAAAAAGAAGCTCTGGAAGCACTGCAGGATAAAAAAGTAGAAGGAATTTATTATGTAGGAAAAGAACCTTCCCTTACAGTAGCAGGAACCGGAATAGAAGAGAGTATCCTCCAGACAGTTCTTGACAGCTGCGAAAATACCAGGACGACCATCACCAACATCATGAAAAAAAATCCGGAGATGGACATAGAAACCATAACAAACCTGTTAAGCGCTGACAGTCTGGTAAAGGAGGTGTCTCTTGGGGGCCGGACCATTGACGGAAATGTGCAGTTCTTTTACGCACTGATCGCCATGGCTTGTCTGTATGGATGCTTTATCGGCTTTGGCTCCGCTATCGGGATCCAGGCCAATATCACACCGCTGGCAGCCAGACGATGCGTGACGCCGACTCACAAACTGAAGCTGATTCTTACAGATCAGCTGACATCTTTTGCCCTGGGCTATGTGGATGTGATCATTCTGCTCCTGTATCTCCGATATGTTCTCAAACTGGATTTTCAGGGGCAGATGGGGAAAATGCTGGTGATATCTTTCTTCGGAAGTCTTATCGGCGTATCTATGGGAATGTTCGTTGGGAGTCTTGGAAAAATGCAGGAAGGTGCCAAGATCGGGATCATACTGGGAATTTCCATGGTAAGCAGTTTCCTCGCAGGATTGATGAACGGAAATATGAAGGATATCGTGGAAAAAAGTTTTCCGTTTGTGAACCGGATCAATCCTGCATCATTGATCTCAGATGCATTTTACTGTATCAATGTATATGATGATATGACCAGATATTATAGAAATCTGATCACACTGGCGGTAATGTGTGTGGTGCTGGTGCTGGCATCCTTTTTCATGGTCAGGAGGGAACGTTATGACAGTATTTAAAGGCTATATGAGAATCATGAAAAAAAATACAGGGCTGATCCTTCTGTATCTGGGGATTTTTTTCGGAGTGACAATGGCACTTCAGGCAGCGGCCGGTAAGGAAACTTATACCAGCTATGAAAGCGAAAAAATAAAGATCGGAGTGGTGGATAAAGATAACGGACCACTTGCAGAAGGACTGGTAAAATGGCTTGAAGGCACGCATCACGTGACAATGCTGGAGGATGACAGGGAGAAGCTTCAGGAGGAGCTTTTTTACAGAAATGTAGAGTACATCGTGGTGATCCCTGAGAATTTTTATGAGAGCTGTATGGTAAACGGAGAAAGTATTTCCGTGACAAAGGTGCCCGGATCTTATTCGGCATATTATGTGGATCAGCAGCTTGAGAGCTGTCTGAATACAATGCGGACATATCTGGAAGCCGGTTTTTCCCGGAAGGAAGCGGCAGCTGCGCTCCTGGATGAAAAAAGAGGAGAAGTCACAATGCTGGATACAGATGAAAACAGTGGTACGTCCGGATGGCTCTATTATTTCCGATATATTCCATATCTGTTTCTTGCATTACTCTGCTATGTAATGGGATATGTGCTGATGGCTTTCAAAAAAGACGATATACCAAAGAGAATGCAGGCATCAGCGGTTTCAGCAAGACGACAGAGTCTGGAAGGGCTTTTGGCCATGTTTGTGATGGGTGGGGGATTATGGGGAATCGGTATGGCAGGAGCTATCCTTATGTATGGAAAAAAATTTCTCAGTTCAGAAAATTTCGGATATTATGTACTGAACACTCTGGTGATGATGGCAGTGGCACTTTCACTTTCCTATCTGATCGGTCTTTTTGTAAAAAACAGCAACATGTTAAGCGGGATCGCAAATATCCTGTCTCTTGGAATGTGCTTCCTGTGTGGTGTGTTTGTTCCTATGAATGTTATGGACAGAAACGTCCTGAAGGTGTCTCAGTTTCTTCCGGTGTACTGGTATGAAACTGTAAATGAGACTCTTGGAAGTTACAGCCGCCTCTCAGGTGAGGCAGCTGCATCGGTTTGGAAAGGCATTGGACTGGAAGCTATGTTCGCGGTAGTTTTTGTCTGCATGATCCTGGCAGTGACCAGGTATCAGAGGCAGAAATAACAGAAAATAATAGCAGATGGCTATTAATTATGGTAGGATATAGCTGATAAAGATGATTTGCGGAGAAAAAACATGAAGAAAATACAAGTTTTAATAAAACCACAATGCGATGCAGAGATCCGAAATCAGTTTGTAACAAAATTCGGAGCTCAATGTGAATTTACATTTCAGGGCAAAGAAACTGAGGATGCGATCGTGGCAGCAGAAGTAATGATCGGAGAACCGGGAGAATCAGAACTTCAGAAAGCAGAAAATCTTCGTTGGCTCCAGCTGACCTGGGCCGGTGTGGATAAATATACAAAAATGAAAGCATTCCCGACAGGAGTTACATTAACCAATGCTTCCGGCGCTTTTGGAAAGATCATATCAGAATATGTGATCGGGAATATCATTACGCTGTACCGTGGACTTCCGAATTACTGGAAAAACAAACAGAAACACCTCTGGGTACAGAATAAATCATCAGAAACCATATATGGAAAAAATATCCTTATCCTGGGAACCGGGGATATTGGAAGAAACATTGCCCACAGAATGAAAGCATTTGAAACTCATGTGACTGGAATAAAAAGAACTGCAGTCCCGGGGCATTCGCAGCAGATGAAAGAGTTTGATGAGGTATATGATCTGACAGCTCTGGATCAGCAGCTTCAGAAAGCAGACATTGTGATCGGCTGTCTCCCGGGAACGCCGGAAACAAAAGGCCTTCTGAATTACGAACGGCTGCATTCCATGAAAAAAGCTGCAATTCTGGTTAATGTGGGAAGAGGAAGTCTCATTCAAACAGAAGCTCTGCTCAAAGAACTGGAGGAAGGCCACTTAAAAGGAGTGATCTTGGATGTATTTGAGACAGAACCATTGCCGGAGACATCACTTCTTTGGAATATGGAAAACGTCCTCATTACCCCACACATTGCAGGCCCGAGCTTCGGCGGAAACGCTGAAGTCCAGGATATGATCTGGAACATCTGCATGGAAAATCTGGAACGATATCTGAATGGAAAAGAATTAAAAAATATTGTCCGGTTAAAGGATGGGTATTAAATAAAAAAGATAGTTACAAGCATTGGATATGATGATAAAATACAATGTGTTTGTTAATAAAAATACATTGGAGGATATTTAAGAAAGAGGCAGAGTGCATAATGATAACACGCCAGAAACTGATCGATCAGATAGAAAAATACAAGCCATATAATGAGCAGGAAGAAAAAGATAAAATCCTGATCCTGGACTGGATCAGAAACAATGAGAATGCTTTTTCCAGAGAGAATGCAGTAGCCCATATGACGGCTTCTGCCTGGGTAGTAAACAAAGACCGGACTAAAGTCCTTATGGTATATCACAACATATACAATTCCTGGTCCTGGCTTGGAGGACATGCAGATGGAGAGACTGATTTATTGTCCGTTGCTGTCAGAGAAGTAAAAGAAGAAGCAGGGATTAGTAATGTTCATCCTGTGTCAGAAGAAATTTTTTCCATGGAATCCCTGACTGTAGACGGGCATGTGAAAAAAGGAAAATATGTATCCAGCCATCTGCACTTTAATATAACATATCTCCTTGAGGCAGATTCAGAAGAGACTGTTTCCATAAAAGCAGATGAAAACAGTGGCGTAGCCTGGTTTTCACCGGAAGAAGCATTAAAGAAATCAACAGAACCGTGGTTTGTGAAGAATGTTTATACCAAGCTTATCAGAAAATTATTGATCGGGGATTATGCATAGATGGGCAAGAAATTCCGGATATTGGAACAGAAACAAAAATATCGTACAGAAATACTTTTTCTGAATTTTATCAGAGAAGGTTCTGTACGATATTTTTTATGAAAATTGATGAAACAATTAATACCAGCGGGTCATTGGCAGATTGTTATTAATTCCTTTTGTCATAAGGATCTGATGAAGATCAATGATTCCGTTGTGGAAGGTTGCTGCACATGCAGAAAGGTAAAGATCCCACATACGCAGGAAGTTTTCATCAAACATGGTCTTTTCTTTTTCGATATTGTCGCGGAAATTCTTTTCCCAGTGAAGTAATGTCTTATTGTAATGCAGGCGGAGATTTTCAATATCCAGAGTGTGGAAATTATCTTCAGCCATATGAGTCAGGATCTCACGGAGGCTTGGAACAGTTCCACCTGGGAAAATATATTTTTTAACCCATGGATCGCCAGGATGTTCTTTCAGGGCACTGATAAAGTGAAGCAGGAATAATCCACCTGGTTTGAGGATTTTTTCTACGCAGTCAAGGAAGAGCTGATAATTGTCACGGCCAACATGCTCCAGCATACCAACGCTGACAACACGGTCAAACTGATAACCGGATTTCGGCAGGTCACGGTAATCCATCAGTTCTACTGTAAGATAATCTTCCAGGCCCTGATCCTTGATACGTTTCTGGAATTCAGCATATTGTTCATGGCTTAATGTGATGCCTGTGCCGTGAATCTTATATTTTCTGGCAGCTTCGATGAGCAGAAATCCCCATCCGCAACCGATATCCAGAAGGGACATGCCCTCTTCAAGATGTAATTTCTTAAGAATGTAATCTACTTTGTTTACCTGTGCCTGATACAGAGTATCATCTTCATGAATGAAATAGCCACAGGAATAACTCATGGTTTCGTCCAGCCATAATTTATAGAAATCATTTCCGATATCATAGTGACTGGTTACTTCTTTTTCCTGGTTCTTTTTGGATGTAGAGCTGAACATAATTTTTTTCAGGGCAGATTCGTTGGTGGAAAATTTACCCATCTGTCCAAGAAAATGATCAAGAGCTTCATAAAGATTTCCCTCGATATCCAGATCACCACGCATGTAAGCTTCTCCCAGTGCGAGAGAAGTACTTTTCATCAGATCTGCGATAGGAATTGCTTTTTTGAAATTAACTGTAAATGTAGGTTCACCCTCTCCGATCAGATATTCGGAATTCTTGAACTTTACCAGAAATGGATAATCTGTAAAGCGTTCAAGGAACTGCACCATTGCTTTCTCTTCAGTCTTTTCTTCTAATGTCTTAAACATGATAGTATACCTCCTTTAACACAGGATAATGATACACCCTGGAGATAGCTTTACGTCAAGGGGATAATTGAACAAAAATATGTATAAAGATAACCGGAAAATCAGAGAAACTGTCGGTAAACGGCGGTATGTTCTGTTTTTGCGAAAAGAATGGAATCGAGATTCGATTGCCAGGATATATTTCTGGCTGATGAAAAAAACTCATTATGAAAGAAGCTTCTGCCAAAATATTCTTTTCCTGCAATTCATGAGATGGTATAATACAGGAAAAGTCAGGATATCTTCTGACAAAAAAGATGGTATGCGGAGGGTGGCTATCAGCAGATTCTGACAGTAAAAGGGGGTGTTAATGCTATGCCTTCATATAAAGAACAGTTTAACCTGAGTATTTTTGACTACAGTCCTGTAGGATATTGCGTGCTGGAACTTGTGCTGGACGATAAGGGACAGCCAGTGGATTGGATCTACCGTTACTGTAATCAGGCTTTTGCAGATATAAAAGATCACAGCCTGGAGGAAATACTGGACCATTCATTTCAGAGTTTGTTTCCGGAGGCAGATAATAAATGGCTGCATGTCTGTTATGAAGCGGCATATGAGAACCGGTCCAGTGAGACAGACGTGCGAAAAGAAAAAAACTATCATGTGGTCATTGCACCAGTTGGAAAAACGGGTTTCTGTTCAGGTATGATCTATGAGTCTGAAAAAGCGGAGAATAAGAATACAGAAATAAATGATCCGATTCCAGATGAGAATTACATCGTAAAAAAATTATTTCCGGAATATGTTTCGCTGTATCGTATAGAACTCAATTCCGGAAAATACGAAATCTTAAGACTTGTCTCAAATACCAATGCAAAGAAGCTTGCTGATAAGACGTCGGGGATATTTAACAGTTTTGATGAATATTCCAAAGTATATGCAGATACCTTTATTTCGGAGAAAGACAAGGCAGAATTTCTTGACTGGCATTTATGCAGGAACATGAAAAAAAGACTTCGCTATACAGAGAAAATTACATATCATTATCAGAGCATTTCGGAAGATGGACACAACAGCTATTATGAAGCTTATGCTGCAAAAGGAAAAGTTGATGATGAAACATTTACTATTTTTTTAGGGTATCGTAATGTTGGCAGTATTCTTTATAAGGAAAAAGCAATCCAGCAAAAATTGGCAGAAGCACTGGAAAAAACAAGGCTGAATAATGAGATCATAGATGCCATTGCCAAGACCTATCATTATATTTCAAGGATTGATATTCAGGAAGACTGGTTTGAAGAAATATCAAACAGAGATGTGAAAAATCTGAAATATATAAAAGCAGGTATTTTATCGGTTAATAATGAAAAACTGTGCAGACAGTTTGTAGCTGAGGAATATCAGGATGCTTTTTTTAAATTTACAGATATGAGTACACTGGCAGAACGAATGAAAAACGAAGAGACCATTGCGATGGAATACCAGATGAAGGATGGAAACTGGCATAAACTTCGCTTTATTGAAAAGAAAAGAGATGAGAACGGACAGCTGACCCATGTACTTTGTGCGATCCGAAGTATCAGCGATGTGAAGAAAAAAGAGCAGAATCTTATATATCAGGTGGCAGAAGCAAGGAAGGATGCAGCTCTGAAATCTAGGTTTCTGTCCAATATGAGCCATGATATCCGAACACCAGTGAACGGGATCATGGGTATGCTCGATCTGGCAAACTGTTATCCTGAAGATGTGGAAGTCCAGCAGAAATGCAGAGATCAGATCATGAAATCCTCAAAATATCTTGTTTCGATCGTGAGCGATATTCTGGAGATGAACAAACTGGAAAGCGGTGATTTTTCAGAAAAGGAGCTGACATTTGACCTGGCAGAACTGTTAAATAAGGCTAATACGGATAAACAGGTCCAGGCAGAAGAAAAAGATGTTGATTATGTGGTAGACTGGAAAAAATCTGATTTAAGACATATATGCCTGAAGGGAAATCCTGTTTATCTGAAAAAGATCCTGGATGCAGTTAGCGATAATGCAGTGAAGTTTACTGAGCCAGGCGGCAGTGTACATGTTTGGTGTAAAGAAAAATCAGCAGATGATGAGAATGTAGTATATGAGTTTGAATGCTCGGACAATGGAATCGGCATGAGCCAGGAGTTTATTCCTCATGCCTGTGAAATGTTTTCACAGGAAAATATAACCAGCAGATCGAAATATGAAGGAACCGGTCTGGGTCTTGCAATATCAGAAAAAATGGCGGAGAGTCTGGGTGGAACAATCGAGATAAAAAGCAGGAAGGGTATCGGAACCACTGTGCGTGTCACACTTCCGTTTAAGATTGGAAATCCGGAAAAGCTTGCAAAAGCAGAAAGTCATGAGGAGATATCTTTAGAGGGAAAACGTGCTTTGGTCGCAGAAGACAATGAGCTGAACATGGAAATTGTAAAATTTATGCTGGAAAATAAAGGTGTTCATGTAGAGTGTGCTGCTGACGGTATGGAAGCGGTCAAAAAATTTGAGGAATCTGCACCAGGGTATTATGATGCAGTTTTTATGGATATTATGATACCAAATATGAATGGATGGGATGCAGCAAGAAAGATCCGTTCCATGAAACGGAGCGATGCGGGAACGATTCCAATCATAGCTATGAGTGCAAATGCTCTGGCTGAGGATATGATCAACAGCCGTATTTCCGGAATGAACCAGCATCTGACCAAACCGCTTGAAGAGAAAAAGCTTATGGCGGCATTTAAGGAATGCCAGAGAAAAATATAATGAAGGAGAAAAACATGGGAGTAAATTCAATTGACGCAGAGGATGATCAGGTTGTACACCGTTACGATGCGCAAATGCTGAACGAGAGCACAGATGAAGAAGAAATCAAGGTGAAATGTCCATACTGCGGAAGAAAAATGTGTGAGGGACAGATCCATTCTTTCAATTCGGGAATGGAATGGAGATCAAAAGGTGAATCCATGCGGTTAAATACAGAGAAAGGTCTGTCAAAAATGATATATGGTGATCGGATCAGTGCTTGCCGATGTGAGTATTGCAAGAAGATCATCATATCTTATGAATGAAAGAAAAACAGATGTGGAAATGGGGGAACAACATGAAAAATTATTCAGAAGATGCAGGCAGACAGTATCATATTCAGGTGGCGAAAGGTGAAGTCGGACGTTACGTTATCCTGCCGGGGGACCCGAAGCGTTGTAAAAAAATTGCTCAATATTTTGATGATCCGGTTTTTGTGGCAGATAACCGTGAGTATGTAACGTACACCGGAACACTGGATGGAGTAAAGGTAAGTGTGACTTCTACCGGAATCGGAGGGCCGTCGGCGTCTATTGCAATGGAAGAGCTTTATCAATGTGGTGCAGATACTTTTGTGAGGATCGGAACCTGCGGTGGGATGCAGCCGGAGGTAAAGAGCGGTGATATTGTTGTTGCAACGGGCGCGATTCGTATGGAAGGCACCAGCAAAGAGTATGCACCTATTGAATTTCCGGCAGTGGCAAATCTGGAAGTGATCAATGCACTTGTGGAAGGGGCAAAAAAAGAAGGATGTGAATTCCACACAGGTGTGGTACAGTCTAAGGATTCGTTTTATGGGCAGCATGAGCCGGAAACAAAACCGGTCAGCTATGAACTGATGAATAAATGGGAAGCATGGAAACGCCTCGGCTGCCTTGCTTCGGAGATGGAATCAGCTGCTCTTTTTGTGGTGGCAAATTATTTGAAAGTGAGAGTAGGTGCCTGTTTCCTGGTGCTTGCAAATCAGGAAAGAGAGAAGCTGGGCCTGGATAATCCTGTGGTACATGATACCGATAAAGCAATCCAGGTTGCAGTACAGGCGATCCGTGAACTGATCCGTGCAGATCAGGCACAGAAAAAAGAAGAATAACGTATATATGCCTGATTCAGGAAAGGTGGGAAAATCATGGAAAAGAAACAGATTGAAGAAATGATCGATCTGGCGATCAGACAGATGGACTATTCCTATGTGCCATATTCACATTTTCATGTAGGGGCGGCACTTCTTTCCCAAAACGGCACTTATTATACCGGGTGCAATATAGAAAATGCTGCCTATACTCCAACGAACTGTGCGGAAAGAACTGCTTTTTTCAAAGCAGTCAGTGAAGGCGTGAGAGACTTTCAGGCAATCTGTATCGTTGGCGGCAAGGATGGTGTTCCTACAGAATATGCAGCACCCTGTGGAGTATGCAGACAGGTTATGATGGAGTTCTGTGATCCGGAAACCTTTCAGATCATACTGGCAGTCAGCAGAGAAAAATATGATATCTTTGCGCTAAAGGAACTTTTGCCAATTGGATTTGGACCGGATAATCTGGAGTAACTGAAGTGATAAGTGCAGGTGGATACATGCAGAAATTTTCACGATATGAATGCAGTGCGGAGTAAAATATTGAAAAGTGATCACCCAGACGATGATATTACAGGCCGGGCGGTCACTTTTTCTTTATACAGTCTCAATATGGGTTTCCTTTAAACTTTATGGAAAAACAAAAAACGCTGAAAATCTTTGATTAAGACTTTTCAGCGCTCTTAATAGCAGGGGATGAGAGAATCGAACTCCCACCAAAGGTTTTGGAGACCCCTATCATACCATTTGACCAATCCCCTATATTCAATGGTGTTTTCATCACTGTTGCAATTATACATATAAAACATACAATTGTCAAGAGATGAGAGTGCTTTTTTATACAAAATATAAATACCAGCATATTTTTAACTGGTGAAAAAACGGCAGTAAACGGAGATGGAGGGATTTGAACCCTCGCACCGGTTGCCCGGCCTACCGCATTTCGAGTGCGGACCCTTCAGCCACTTGGGTACATCTCCGGATGCTTTCAAAGCTTTCCAGCAGCTTTCGTGAAAACCTTTATTATTATATAAGGTATCCGGAGAAAGGTCAATCTTTTTTAAAACTTTTCTTTTTTGTATTATTGACGAATCTTCCAGACTATAATATGATAATGAGATAAAGTGTACAGACAGAAGTGGATGTGCAGAAATGGAGGGAATTATGAGCGATAAGAAATCAGCGATTCTCAGAGCGGCGAAGGGTCTTACTGAGAATTATGCTTCTGAAGAACTTTTTATGCCGAAAAGCGGCAGACGTCTGCCGAACCGTTCGGTCATCATCGATATAGTAAGAGATCTGAAATCTATTGTATTTCCGGGATATTTCAGTACGGATACCAGTGCTACCGTATTTCCGGAGTATTATGTGGGACACAGACTGAATGATATTTATGACAGATTGAAGAACCAGATCGAGATCGCGCTTCTTTATCATGGAGAAGAGCCGGAAGAGGCAGAGGCGCATGCAGACAGAACTGCCTGTGGATTTTTTGAACAGCTTCCGGAAGTTCAGAGACTGCTTCTGACAGATGTGCAGGCAGGATTTGACGGAGACCCGGCAGCCAAGAGTAAGGAAGAAATCATTTTTTCCTATCCTGGATTGTTTGCAATCTATGTGTATCGTCTGGCGCATATCCTTTATAAAGAAAATATTCCGTTTATCCCACGAGTAATGTCTGAGTATGCACATGGACGCACAGGAATTGATATTAACCCAGGTGCAACCATTGGGGAGTATTTCTTTATTGATCATGGTACAGGTGTGGTTATTGGTGAGACAACAGAAATCGGAAACAATGTGAAGCTGTATCAGGGCGTAACTCTCGGAGCTCTTTCTACAAGAATGGGGCAGCAGCTTGCCAATGTGAAGCGTCATCCGACAATTTGTGATAATGTGACAGTTTATTCTAATTCCACAGTACTTGGCGGAGAAACTGTTGTGGGAGAGAGTACCATTATCGGTGGTAATACTTTTATTACAGAATCTATCCCTGCAAATACAAAGGTCAGTGCCAAGAGTCCGGAGCTTGTGATTAAGAAACCGAAGACTCAGGTTTCTGCTACAAATGTATGGGATTATTGATAACAAATCAAATAAATAAAAAAATTAAAAAAATTCAAAAAAACTGTTGACAAATAAAACAGCATGCTATATACTAATCATCGTTGCAGCGGTCAAGCGATCGGTAATCACCGAAGCGACGATGCGCGGGTGTAGTTCAATGGTAGAACACCAGCCTTCCAAGCTGGATACGTGGGTTCGATTCCCATCACCCGCTTATGCGATAGTGGCGTAGTTGGTAACGCGCGACCTTGCCAAGGTCGAGACCGCGGGTTCGAGCCCCGTCTATCGCTCTCATCGGAAGATGAAGCTTTATAATTTCATAACTGCGGGTGTAGTTCAATGGTAGAACACCAGCCTTCCAAGCTGGATACGTGGGTTCGATTCCCATCACCCGCTTGTGCGATAGTGGCGTAGTTGGTAACGCGCGACCTTGCCAAGGTCGAGACCGCGGGTTCGAGCCCCGTCTATCGCTCTTTGGAACTCTGAGGATGGTCAGAGTTCTTTTTTATTGCCGGGAAAATCTGCAGCAGATCAGGCAAATCCGTGCTGCGGCAGAGTGAAAGGGACAGAGTCCCCGGAAATTCTGCCGCAGACGGAGAGAACTGTCTGTCAGGAACAGGAATGAAAATTATTCACTTACCTGTTCCTGATCTATAAGTGTATAGAAGGTCAGAAGATAAAGACCGCATAAGCCTACCAGACCATAGATGATCCGGGAAAGCCAGCTCATGCTTCCGAACAGGAAAGCTACCAGATTGAAATTAAAAAATCCGATCAGGCCCCAGTTTACCGCACCGATCACGGCAATCGTCAGTGCAAAATACTGTAAAAATTTATTTGCCATAAGTCACCATCCTTTCGTTATACAGGAGATAGTTTTTCGCGGAAGCGGGAAAAATATGTATCATAGAGAAAAAAGAAAACGGAAATTTCTGGTATTCATGTTAAAACATGAGCTGGAAATTTCCGTTTTATTGTTTGAACGAATTGAGAAAGTCCTGCGGATGATTTTATCCGTTTGGCACGTTACTGCAATTTAAGCACCTGAGATGTTGTCTGGCCACCGCTTACATTGAGAGTTTCTTTTCCCTGAAGGGTGACATCGCTGGTGGTGTCTTTCAGAAGAAATACCTGGCAGACAGTGACTGTTTTGCCTGGGTCAATGGTGTTCATGTAGTTGTCTACTGCTGTGTCATTGGCTTCCGGATAAGTTCCTTCAAGAGACTCGCCGTTCTGGGATGCCTGCAAAGTAAAATCCACGAATGCACTGGACTGGGAATCACCGGAGTTTGTGTAATCATAGTAGATCATCAGACATGAATTTCCACCGTAGTCTTTGGATACTGCAAACTGTTTGAAACGGACAGAAAACTTGTCTGTTGTGATATCAATAGATGAACCAGCAGTCTGTGCAGAATCAGAAGTATCAGAAGGTTCTGTGGAATCAGCGGAAGCATCGGAGCTGCTGTCGGAACTGTCATCATTAAGCTGGGAAGAAATCTCATCTTTTACATTTTTGAAGTTCGCGCACATAACTTTGACAGTTGTATCATCCAGGGAAACGATCTTCCATTCATCACCAATCTTGATAAGCGGATAGGTGATGTCGATATCACTGTATTTCTCATCTGCTGTAGAAGCATTTTCAGTAAGGAGAGAAGCGAGCATTTCCTGGATATCATCCTGGGTCATGGTCTTTCCAGCGTAGGCTGCAACTGCAACTTTCCGGGTGTATTCCTGAATGGTAGCTGCGTAGATGTTGGTTCCGTCAATATATTTCATGTGAACGGTTACTTTTGCAGTTCCGTTCTGGATGTCAAATTTGTTTTTGGTGATCTTGTAGGTCATCTTCTTATTAATTGTGGTGAAGAAATCTGTGTATGCGGAATCCCGGATATCTGCATCATCCAGGGCGCTGAGATCATGGCTCTGGAGAAGATTCTCCATAGTTGTAAAGTCCATATTCTGCATACCTGTGAGAAATTTCTCTGTAGCTTCTACCGGTTTATGACGCTCGTTCAGGTACCAGGCGACTCCGCCGGCAACTGCCGCAATCAGAAGAATGACCAGGCAGATGATGAGAGGCTTTTTGCTCTTTTTCTTTCTGCGAGGGGAATTGTCTTCGAAATCGTTGTTGATCAATGACCTGGAAAGATCATCATCGTAAAAATCGTTATTATCTGTATTCATTATTCCTCCTTAATATCCGTCGTGGTTGTTATATTACGGTAACGATTATAACATAGGTTTACTGTTTGAGAAACCCCCTGTGTTATGATATACTTTGTGATATAAAAACAGGTCAGGAAATGCTGCGGGGAGCGGCAGGAAAGAAGAGGTGGAATATAATGGCAAGAACGATTCAGTATTCGTTTCCGTCAAAAGCGGACGGACTGGTAATTTCCTGTCTGGCATTGGTGCCGGAGCTTGGACGTGATGAGAAATACCGGGGAATCATTCAGATCGTTCATGGAATGAGTGAGTATAAGGAACGATATCTTCCGTTTATGGAATATATGGCGGAACATAAATATGTAAGTGTGATTCATGATCACAGAGGACATGGCAAAAGTGTGCGGGATAAAGAAGACCTGGGCTATATGTACGGCGGTGGCGCAGATGCCATGCTTCAGGATATCCACACTGTGAATAGCCTGATACGGGATCATTTTCCGGAGATTCCGCTGATTTTATTCGGACACAGTATGGGATCCCTGGCAGTCCGTGCTTATGCAGCCCATCATGATAATTGTATGGATATGCTGATTGTATGCGGATCTCCAAGCTACAATGCGCTACGTCCGGTTGGTGTTGCCCTGGCAAAAGCAGAGAAGGCTGTTTTTGGACCAAAACACAGTGCAGGTCTTATAGAGGCGATGTCTTTTGGAACGTATGCACTTCGGTTCCGGAAAGAAAAGAACCGTTTTTCCTGGATCTGTTCAGATCCGCAGGTAGTTCAGGATTACTCGGATTCTGAGTATTGCGGATTTACATTCAGTGATGATGCGTACCTAGCACTTTTTGACCTGATGAAAAGAGCTTACGATGTGAAACACTGGAATTGTACGAAACCGAAGATGCCGGTGCTGTTTATCAGCGGAGCAGATGATCCTTGCATGGGAAATGTGCGTCATTTTGCGAAAGCAGTCCGTGCTATGCGTCAAGCCGGATATCAGGATGTCCGGGGAAAATTATATCCGGGAATGCGCCATGAGATTTTGAATGAGGCAGATCGGAAACGAGTATATCGTGATATATTTATATATATCCACAAAAAAGAGCTTTGAAGGTTTTGAAACGGGATGCTATAATAACAAAAGAGTGCTCCTGCAGACATCTGTGCGAGGGCGCGACTACTGAGATGAATACAGGAGGATTCTTGTTATGAGAGCAAGCGGAATTTTGCTTCCGGTATCCAGCCTTCCGTCCAGATTTGGAATCGGCTGTTTTTCTGCGGAAGCTTATGAATTTGTAGACCAGCTGGTGAGAGCAGGACAGAGATACTGGCAGATCCTGCCTCTTGGACCTACCGGATATGGAGATTCACCATATCAGTCTTTTTCCACATTTGCGGGAAATCCGTATTTTATTGATCTGGAAGCTTTTGTAAAGGCAGGATATCTTGAGGAAAGCGAATGTGAGGCCTGTGACTGGGGCAGTAATGAGAGCTATGTGGATTATGAAAAGATATACAAGTCCAGATTTGTTCTTCTGAGAAAAGCGTTTGAGAAATCAAATTGTGAGGCAGATGCAGAATATCAGAAGTTTGTTAAAACGAATGCAGCATGGCTTGAGGATTACAGCCTGTATATGGCCATCAAGGACAGTCTCAGCGGCATCAGCTGGATTGAGTGGCCGGCAGAATTAAAGAACAGAGATCAGGCAGCACTTGATGAAGCTGGGAAAAAACTTTCCAGGGAAGTGGCATTTTATCGTTTCCAGCAGTTCTGGTTCTTTAAGCAGTGGACAGAGCTGAAGGCTTATGCCAACGATAAAGGTGTGGAGATCATCGGGGATGTGCCGATCTATGTTGCTTTTGACAGTGCAGATGCCTGGGCGCAGCCGGAGCTTTTTCAGTTTAATGAAGAAAATCTGCCGGTAGGTGTTGCGGGATGCCCACCGGATGCTTTTTCTGCTACAGGACAGCTCTGGGGAAATCCGCTTTATGACTGGGATTACCATAAAAAAACAGGTTATGCGTGGTGGACACTTCGCATGGCTAACTGCATGAAGCTTTATGACGTTGTACGTATTGACCATTTCCGAGGGTTTGATGAGTATTATTCCATTCCTTATGGAGATAAAACAGCAGAGTTTGGCCATTGGGAAAAAGGACCGGGAATTGAGCTTTTCCGGACTTTGGAGAAAAATCTCGGCAAGCTGAATGTGATCGCGGAGGATCTTGGACTTCTTACAGACAGTGTGATCGAACTGGTGGAGGAATCCGGATTTCCAGGTATGAAGGTTCTTCAGTTTGCTTTTGATGAGAATGAGGATAGCCCGTATCTGACGCACAGATATGAGAGAAACTGCATCGTTTACACCGGAACGCATGATAATGAGACAACAAGAGGATGGTTCCGGAATTTAAGCCAGCATGACAGGAATTTTGCGAAAGCGTATGTCGGCTGCGAGGGCAGGCATGAGACTGCAGCTGTGTGGAGCATGATCCGTGCAGCAATGGCGAGTGTGGCGGATAGATGCGTGGTTCCGGTGCAGGATTATCTTTGCCTGGGAAATGAAGCAAGGATCAATGAGCCGTCTACACTCGGAGATAACTGGAAGTGGAGAATGAAGAAAGGCCAGCTTACGGATAAAACGATTGAGAAGATATATAAGATGACGAAGCTTTATGGAAGAATTGTAAAGAAAGAACCGCTGAAAAACGAAGCAGTGGATAAAGCAGATGTGGAAGAAATGACAGATGATAAATAGGCAGCTGAATATAAATGTCTGATTTGTTATGAGCAAGTATGGTAGTGGAGTGGAGATGTCTGTTCCACAGAAAGGATAAAAGTATATCATGGAAGAAGCCAAAGACGAAAATAACGAGGTAAAGCAGAAGACTGAAGCTACACAGAATGAGAATCCTGTACAGGAAGAGTCTCCTGCAAGAAGAAGTCTTCTGTGGATCTTTGCAGGCGGTTATCTTGTGTATACAGGATATCGCCTGTGTGAAGGAATCATTAAAGGAACGGATGATGCAAGCAAAGGATTTCTGGCAGCAGGCGGCATTTTTATTGTGATCGGAGCTGTGCTTCTTGTTAAAGCTGTCCGCAATCTGGCTAAAGCAGGTGCAGAGAAAGCATCTGAGCAGGAAACAGCAGCAAGAAAAATGATCGAGGAAAATGCCAAAAAGAAAATGTCTATCTCAGAGAGAGCGCATCTGGCCGAGAATCTGGATGATGCGGAGGAGAGTGAGGCAGAAGAGACAAGTGGGAAAGTTGATAACAGTTCTGCGGAGTAATATAAGGAATGGGAAAGGTAAAACGATTTCGTCCGTGAGTATGTAGCGGAATAGAATGCGTGCAGGATCTGCACAAATACGATATAGCAACAATATAGAAAGCCGGAACATCTGGCAGAGAATTATTGAAATGTTCTCTGCCTGGATCTTCCGGCTTTTGTTTATTTGCGTTTTCTTGATTTTCGCCGTTTCTTTCGGGATTTTTTACCACCAGGGGTGTGAAGGGTGGACCAGCAGAATGCCTGTACCAGCAAAATCCCGATCAGTGCACCGCAGCTGTCAATACCCACATCCCTTACAGACGGTCCGCGGGCATTTACAAAGGACTGATGATATTCATCCAGACCTGCAAATCCCACGCATACTATTCCTACCAGGAGCATCAGCCAGATTCTCCGGACTCCGTAAACGTAGAGCGGGAAGGAAATGGAGATGGCAAGAAGACAGTATTCTGTCATATGAGCTGCCTTACGGACATAAAACTCGATGCCGGAAGCCTCCTGAGAGAGCTGATCAGGGCTTTTGCCAGTGGCAAGTATTTCGTTTTTCGTTTCTACGATCTGGTAGCTGATTTTATAGCTTAAAGCTCCGGAAACTTCTCCGGTCTGTGCGGAAAAGGAATAGATCACGCACATCATCAGGATCGCAGGTGCAAAAGAAAATGGTTTTAATAATGTAATCAGTACTTTCATGGCTCTTAATATAGCACTCATGCCGGAAAATGTCCAGAGGAAAGAAGAAAACCGATTATTTCACAAATTGCCGGTTCTTGCACAGCCATGTAGACATTAATGGAAGAATTGTGTTAGAATAGAAACCAAATTCCAGGGGTATTTTAAACGTGGAAAAACTAAATATCCGAAAGATAAAAGCAAAATAAGGGAGGAAGGATCAATGAGTCTTGCAGATAATATATTTATTAACATGTGTAAAGATGTAATAGAGAACGGAACCAGCACAGAAGGAGAGAAGGTGCGCCCTGTATGGGAAGATGGAACTCCGGCTTATACCATTAAGAGATTTGGTGTTGTGAACCGCTATGATCTGCGTAAAGAATTTCCGGCACTGACTTTAAGAAGAACAGCTTTAAAGAGTGCCATGGATGAGATCTTATGGATCTGGCAGCAGAAATCCAACAATATCCATGATCTTCACAGCCATATTTGGGACAGCTGGGCCGATGAGAACGGTTCCATCGGAAAAGCCTACGGTTATCAGCTGGGTGTGAAGCATCAGTATAAAGAGGGAATGATGGATCAGGTTGACCGTGTGCTTTTTGACCTTAAGAACAATCCGTACAGCAGAAGGATCATGACTAATATTTATGTACATCAGGATCTTCATGAGATGAATCTTTATCCTTGTGCATATTCCATGACTTTCAATGTTACCAAAGAACCGGATAAAGACAAACTGGTTCTGAATGCAGTGCTGAATCAGAGATCCCAGGATATCCTGGCTGCCAATAACTGGAATGTATGTCAGTATTCCCTGCTTCTTATGATGATTGCCCAGGCCTGTGATATGGAGGCCGGAGAGCTTGTCCACGTGATCGCTGACTGCCATATTTATGACAGACATATCCCGGTGATCAAGGAGCTGATCTCAAGGAAACCATATCCTGCACCAACAGTTAAGCTGAACCCGGATGTAAAAGATTTCTACAAGTTTACAACGGATGATCTGATCGTGGAGAACTATGAGACCTGGCCGCAAATCAAAAATATTCCCATCGCGGTATAAATAAAACAATATTGGACACAAGAAAGGAATCAGATATGAATATTATTGTTGCAGCAGATAAGAACTGGGGAATCGGAAGAAATAATCAGCTTCTGGTCAGCATCCCTGCAGATATGAAAATGTTCCGCGAGGAGACTACAGGCAAGGTGGTTGTTATGGGAAGAAAGACACTGGAATCTTTCCCAAACGGACTTCCGCTTAAGAACAGAACAAATATTGTTATCACAGGAAATAAAGATTATCAGGTAAAAGGTGCAGTGGTCGTGCACAGTATTGAGGAAGCTCTGAAAGAAGTGGAGAAATATCCGTCTGAGAATGTATACTGCATCGGCGGAGACAGCATTTATAAACAGATGCTTCCGTACTGTGATGTAGCTCATGTGACAAAGATTGATTTTGCATATGAGGCAGATGCACATTTCCCGAATCTGGACGAGGATCCTGAGTGGGAGATCACAGCAGAGAGTGATGAGCAGACATATTTTGATCTGGAGTATGCATTTGTGAAATACGAGAGAAAGAATAAATAATATTGAGTGAATCAATATCAAAGAGAAATGCACCGCGGAGTGGATATTATGAGATGACTTCCAAGCGTTAGAGTTTAGGTCAGACTTTTGGAGTCGGTATATTAATATCAGACTGTGGTGCATTTTGTGAATATAAAGATGAAATTCTGATACAGTA
Source organism: Blautia sp. HA8986 (assembly GCF_056504635.1). Lineage (NCBI taxonomy): Bacteria > Bacillati > Bacillota > Clostridia > Lachnospirales > Lachnospiraceae > Blautia > Blautia sp. HA8986. Next base: position 1,469,921 of record NZ_JBWLUQ010000001.1, on the reverse strand, counting down.
ACTGAAAAAACAGGCTGCTTATCTGATATAAACAGCCTGTCTTAAAAGTACTATCTGATTAAAAAAGTACGATTACTCGATTACGTGGATCCATCCCTCCGGAGCTTCGATGCGTCCCATCTGGATGCCTGTCAGTGTGTCGTACAGTTTCTGGATAACCGGTCCCATCTTTTCCATTCCGCTTGGGAAGCAGATCTCTTTGCCATGGTCGTTGATCTTTCCGACTGGAGAGATAACAGCAGCAGTACCGCAAAGACCGCACTCTGCGAAATCTTTAACTTCATCGAAGTAGACCTCACGTTCCTCAGCTTCCAGACCAAGGTACTCTTTTGCAACGTAGATCAGGGAACGACGTGTGATGGAAGGAAGGATGCTGTCAGATTTCGGTGTTACAACCTTACCGTCTTTCGTTACAAAGATGAAGTTCGCTCCGCCTGTCTCCTCAACTTTAGTACGAGTCTTAGGATCAAGGTACATGTTCTCGTCAAAGCCCTGTTTGTGAGCATCTACGATTGCATGAAGGCTCATTGCGTAGTTAAGGCCAGCTTTGATGTTACCTGTTCCGCAAGGTGCAGCACGGTCAAAGTCGCTGACACGGATCGTGATCGGTTTTGCGCCGCCTTTGAAGTACGGGCCGACCGGTGTTGTAAGGATACGGAACTGATATTCATCAGCCGGTTTAACGCCGATTACAGCGTTGGAACCAAACATGTAAGGGCGAAGGTAAAGTGTTGCACCTGAGCCGTATGGAGGAACCCATGCAGCATTAGCCTTAACTACCTGGTTAACAGCGTCGATAAATCTCTCTTTCGGGAATACCGGCATTTCAAGTCTTGCAGCAGAAGCAGCAATACGCTCTGCGTTCAGGTCAGGACGGAATGTAACAATACGTCCGTCTTCTGTTGTGTAAGCTTTCAGTCCTTCGAATACGCTCTGTGAATACTGAAGTACACCAGCACACTCATTAAGTACGATGTTAGGATCTGTGCTTAAAGTACCCTCATCCCATTTTCCATCTTTAAAATTAGATACATATCTGTAGTCGGTTGGCATGTAGCTGAATCCGATGCTGGACCAGTCAATGTTCTTTTTTTCCATGACGATATTCCTCCGTTTGAGAATTTTTACTTTTTACCATTGTAAAACTTTTACGTACTAACTTCAATAGGCAAAATTGAATTTTTTATTCCTTTTTTGCATTCTCTTGTAATTTTTACAGGAGTTCGCTATAATAAAAATATCTATGGACTGGAGGAAAAAATGGACAATCATGAATTTGAGGATCTTGGAAAAAAGATTCAGGACATTGTAGATAATGCGGTAAATTCCAACAGCTATCATGAGCTGAGCCGTACCATTAATCAGACTGTGAACAAGGCAATCGATTCAGGAAGCGAAGCATTGAAAAATGCTATGAATTCCGTATTTGATCCGGCCAATGACCCGAACTACAGGAAGAACAGCTACACTTATCAGAATCCTTATTACGGACGGAATAAGAAGGCCAGGGAACAAGCTGCGAAGAAACAGACAGAGCTTCTTTACGGCAAGACAACAGGCGAGAATCTGAAGGGCATGATGATGGCGGTTTCCGGAGGTATTCTTTTAAGCGGAATGGGACTTGGTGCCATGGTGCTTCTGATCTGGATGGGACTTGGCCACAGTGGAGCACTTGCAGCAGGTGTGCTTGGAGTGATGTGCACAGGTGCAGCAGGAGGTGGAGTACTTCTTGGGGCCGGAACGAAACGGCTTGGAAGACTGGGACGTTTTCAGAAATATATTAAGGAACTGGGAGATCATACATATTGTAATTTCCGGAAGCTTGCCCTGGCAGTAGGAAAACCGGAAAAATATGTAAAAAAAGATATCAGCCGTATGATCGCCAAAGGATGGTTTCTGGAAGGCCATGTGGATGCCCAGGAGACCTGTCTGATCACCAGCAATGAGACATATCAGCAATACCAGGAAACACAGAAGCAGCTGGAAATCAGAAAACAGGAAGCAGATCCGAAGGTGCAGCTTGAAGAGAATATGAGTCCGGAAGCACAGGACGTTCTGAAGAAAGGGAATGAATTCCTGGTGAAGATCAGAGAGAGCAACGACGCGATCCCTGGAGAAGAGATCTCCGCGAAGATATCCAGAATGGAACTGATCGTTCAGAAGATATTTGAGCGTGCCGGAGAGCATCCGGAGGTGATCCCGGACCTCAGGAAACTGATGGATTATTATCTGCCGATGACTGTGAAGCTTCTGGATGCTTATGAGGACATGGACAGGCAGCCAATCCAGGGTGAGAATATTTCAGCCTCCAAGCGTGAGATCGAGGATACGATCGATACGTTGAATATTGCATTCGAGAAACTTCTTGATTCTATTTTCCGTGATACAGCCTGGGATGTATCAGCAGATATTTCTGTGTTACATACAGTTCTTGCACAGGAAGGCCTGACGGAAGATGATTTTGAAAAGATGAAACAGGAAGCTGCACAGAAATAAATGCCATTGATGGCAGGAAGCCGGGCGGAAACAAAAACAGAGTGATCAGGATGGCAGAAGTGCTATCCTGAGTTTGAACTGTTATGTATGGATAAATGATTTAGGAGAGCTTATGGGAGAAGAATTTAAAGATTTTGAAGCAGAAGCTCCGGTACTGACACTGGAACCGGATCTCACAGATGAGAAAGACGAAGTCACAGCGAAAGAACCTGAGAAAACAGAAGAGCCGGCAATCGAGGAACCGGTGCTTTCCCCACAGGAGCAGAAGATGGTGGATGATTTTGCTGCAAAGATCGATATTGAGAATACGAACCAGATCCTGCAGTTTGGAGCAGGAACCCAGAAGAAGATGGCAGATTTTTCGGATGCTGCACTTGAGAATGTACGGACACAGGATCTTGGGGAAGTGGGAGATCTTCTGGCAAATGTTGTAGGGGAACTGAAGGATTTTGATGCTGCCGAGGAGAAAGGTTTGTTTGGCTTTTTTAAGAAGCAGACAGCCAGGGTGGATACACTGAAGAACCGTTATACCAAGGCAGAAGGAAATGTGGCGAAGATCACGGAGACACTGGAACAGCATCAGATGCGTCTGATGAAGGATTCGGCAGTTCTGGATAAGATGTATGACCAGAACCTGGCATACTTTAAAGAGCTTTCTATGTATATCCTTGCGGGCAAAAAGAAACTTCAGGCAGTCCGCGACGGACAGCTTCGTGAGCTTCAGCAGAAAGCAGCCACAAGCGGTCTTCCGGAGGATGCACAGGCTGCCAGTGATCTGGAGAATAAATGCGGCAGATTTGAAAAAAAGCTTCATGATCTGGAACTTACCAGAACGATTTCCATGCAGACTGCACCGCAGATCCGTATGATCCAGAATAATGATACAACAATGATCGAGAAGATCCAGACAACCATCGTGAACACCATTCCGCTCTGGAAGAGCCAGATGGTTCTGGCACTTGGAATTGCCCATTCCACAGAAGCAGCTCAGGCACAGCGTCAGGTTACAGACCTTACCAATGAACTCTTAAAGAAGAATGCGGAAACTCTTCATCTTGCATCTGTGGAAACAGCCAGAGAAGCAGAGAGAGGAATCGTGGATATTGAGACTCTCAGGCAGACCAATCAGCAGCTGATCCAGACTCTGGATGATGTGATGAAAATTCAACAGGAAGGCAGGGTGAAACGCCAGGCTGCAGAGGCAGATATGAGACGGATGGAGAATGAACTGAAATCAAAACTGCTGGAGATCCGGCACTGAAAAAATATTGCTGATAATTATATGGAAAAGAAAGGCAGGGCGTTCAGAAACACCTGCCTTTCAAGATTAATAGAGGAGATTTTTTATGTACAGAGATCATACAAAAGTAATAAAAATCGGAAATCGTGTCATTGGAGGAGGCAACCCGGTTCTGATCCAGTCCATGACCAATACAAAAACTGAAGATGTGGAGGCAACCGTTGCGCAGATACTTTCCCTGGAAAAAGCAGGCTGTGATATTATCCGCTGTGCAGTTCCTACTATGGAAGCTGCGAAGGCTTTATCTCAGATCAAGAAACAGATCCATATTCCGCTTGTTGCAGATATTCATTTTGATTACAGACTTGCGATTGCAGCCATGGAAAACGGCGCAGACAAGATCCGTATCAATCCGGGAAACATCGGTTCAAAAGAACGGATCAAGGCAGTGGTGGATACTGCAAAAGAGCGAAATATTCCTATCCGTGTAGGAGTAAACAGTGGTTCTCTTGAGAAAGAACTGGTGGAGAAATATCACGGTGTTACAGCAGAAGGACTTGTGGAGAGTGCCCTTGACAAGGTACACATCATCGAAGAGATGGGATATGACAATCTTGTGATCAGCATCAAGTCTTCCGATGTCCTTATGTGTGCGAAAGCTCACGAACTGATCGCAAAACAGACACAGTATCCTCTTCATGTAGGAATCACAGAGGCAGGAACTCTGTATTCCGGGAATATTAAATCAGCCATTGGACTTGGGATTATCCTGTATCAGGGAATCGGTGATACTATCCGCGTTTCCCTGACAGGTGCGCCGTTGGAAGAAGTAAAATCTGCCAGACGTATCCTTAAGACACTGGGACTTCGTAAAGGCGGCGTGGAGGTTGTTTCCTGTCCGACCTGCGGAAGAACCAAGATCGATCTGATCGGCCTTGCAAATCAGGTGGAGACTATGGTGCAGGATATTCCTCTTGATATCAAAGTTGCAGTTATGGGCTGTGTGGTAAATGGCCCGGGAGAGGCGAAAGAAGCTGATCTCGGAATCGCAGGAGGTGATGGAGTCGGCCTGCTGATCAAACATGGAGAAGTGGTAAAGAAAGTGCCGGAGAGTGAACTTCTGAACACACTTCGGGAAGAGCTTCTTTCCTGGAATGAACAGGAGTCATAATGGAGAAGGATTTTTTTGATGTATTTCCTCATCTGAAAGTAAAGAAAGAACTGGAAGAACTTCTGGACATGGTGTTTGTGACAAAAGTTTCCATGAATCCGGGAAGGACACATCTGAGGGTTTATATTGAGAGCAGCAGATGGATCCATAAGAAGAATATTTTTGCCCTGGAGGATGAAATCGAGAGACAGTGTTTTCCGGGAATCCCAATGACTGTTACAGTTGTGGAAAAATTTCATCTTTCCGAGCAGTATACGCCAGAGAATTTCCTGGAGAGCTACCGTTCCAGTATGGAAGTGGAGCTTCGGAATTATAATATGCTGGAGTACAATCTGTTCCGAAGGGCAAAGATTACTTTTACAGGAAAAGATACCATGCATATGGAACTTCCTGATACTGTGATATCCCGCCAGAAAAGTGAGATCCTCGTGGAATATTTTCATAAGGTTTTCTGTGAGCGGTGCGGAATGGATCTCAAGGTAGAGCTGGATTTCATAGAAGCGAAAGAGAGCAAATACAGGAAAAATGCTGCCCTGCAGATCAGGCAGGAAGTGGAAAATGTCCTGAAGCATGTGAAGCTTTCAAATGGGGAAGAGAGCGCGCCGGAAGCAGAGGAAGTATCCAAAGAAAAGACAAAGAAGGCTTCCGGGGATAAAAAGAATGAAAAATCAAATGAGAAGAAATCTTTTGACAAGAAGCAGCAGAAAGGCCAGAAGGGCGACTTCCGCGGCGGTTTCGGATTCCGGAGAGACAGTAATCCGGATGTTGTTTACGGCAGAGATTTCGATGGAGAACCGATCTCTCTGGAGAGTATTACCGGTGAGATGGGTGAGGTGATCATCCGCTGTCAGGTTATGGATGTGGAGAAACGTGAGATCCGAAATGAAAAGACTATTCTCATTTTTCCTGTGACAGATTTTACAGACAGTATTGTGGTAAAGATGTTCCTGCGTAATGAACAGGTTCCGGAAGTGACAGAGAGCGTTAAGAAGGGAGCTTTCCTGAAACTGAAGGGCGTTACGACTATTGACCGATTTGACAGTGAGCTGACTATCGGAAATATTACAGGAATCAAAAAAATAGCAAATTTTACAACAGCAAGAACAGACACCAGTCCGCAGAAGAGAGTGGAGCTGCACTGCCATACCAAGATGAGTGATATGGATGGTGTCACAGATGCCAAAGCACTGGTAAAACGAGCCTATGAGTGGGGGCATAAGGCAATTGCCATCACAGACCATGGGGTTGTACAGTCTTTCCCGGAGGCGAACCATTGCTTTGATGCCTGGGGAGGATGTGTGCCGAAAGAGTCTGATTTCAAGGTACTCTATGGCATGGAAGCTTATCTGGTTGATGATCTGAAGGGTATGGTTACAAATTCCAAAGGACAGAGACTGGATGGGGATTTTGTTGTTTTTGATATTGAGACAACTGGTTTCTCGGCTCTGACCTGTAAGATCATTGAAATCGGTGCTGTAAAAGTAAAAAAAGGTGAGATCACAGACCGTTTTTCCACCTTTGTTAATCCGGGAGTGCCAATTCCGTTCCGTATTGAGCAGCTGACCAGCATCAATGATTCTATGGTGATCGATGCGCCTGCCATTGAAGAAGTACTGCCGAAATTTCTGGAGTTTTGTGAGGGCTGTGTGATGGTGGCCCATAATGCGGACTTTGATATGAGCTTTATCATAGAAAACTGTAAACGTCAGGGAATCCCGGATGATTTTACCTATGTGGATACTGTAGGTATGGCCAGATTCCTTCTTCCTGCGCTGAACCGTTTTAAGCTGGATACGGTAGCCAAGGCAGTTGGTGTTTCCCTGGATCATCACCACAGAGCTGTAGATGATGCTGCATGTACTGCAGAGATTTTTGTGCGGTTTGTGAAGATGCTTGCAGAAAGAGATATTTTTGATGTGGATGAGATGAACAGTCAGGGTGCTGTGTCACCTGATACCATCCGGAAGCTTCCGACTTACCATGCCATTGTTTTTGCAAAAAATGAGACAGGCAGGATCAATCTCTATAAACTGGTAAGCCAGTCCCATTTAAAGTACTATCACAGACGCCCAAGAGTCCCCAAAAGTGTACTGGAGAAATACAGAGAAGGACTTCTTGTGGGAAGTGCCTGCGAGGCCGGAGAGCTTTATCAGGCCCTGCTTCGTAATGCACCGGATCAGGAGATTGCAAGACTTGTGAATTTCTATGATTATCTGGAAATTCAGCCACTTGGGAACAATGCGTTTATGCTTGCGGATGAGAAGCACGATATGATCAATTCAGAGGAAGATTTAAAAGAGATCAACCAAAAGATCGTCAAGCTTGGAGAGCAGTTTAAGAAACCGGTGGTTGCAACCTGTGATGTGCATTTTATGGATCCGCAGGATGAGGTTTACAGACGTATCATTATGGCCGGAAACGGCTTTTCCGATGCAGATAACCAGGCACCTCTTTATCTCCGTACAACGGAGGAGATGCTGGAGGAATTTTCCTATCTTGGAAGTGAGAAGGCGGAAGAAGTGGTTATCACCAATACCAACAAGATCGCGGATATGATCGAAAAGATCTCGCCCATCCATCCGGATAAATTCCCGCCTGTCATTGAGAATTCCGAGCAGGACCTGAAGAATATCTGCTTTACAAAAGCACATGAAATGTACGGAGATCCTCTTCCAAAGATTGTAGAGGACCGTCTTGATAGGGAGCTGAACTCCATTATTTCCAATGGTTATGCGGTGATGTATATCATTGCCCAGAAACTTGTGTGGAAGTCCAATGAGGACGGATATCTGGTTGGTTCCCGAGGATCGGTTGGCTCGTCCCTGGCAGCTACCATGTCCGGTATTACAGAGGTTAATCCTCTGCCGCCGCATTATCTCTGCCCGAACCCGGACTGCAAATACAGTGATTTCGATTCTCCTGAGGTAAAAGAATATGCAGGCATGGCAGGCTGTGATATGCCGGATAAGGTCTGCCCGAAATGCGGCACTAAGATGAATAAAGAAGGTTTTGATATCCCGTTCGAGACGTTCCTTGGATTCAAAGGTGACAAGGAGCCGGATATTGACCTGAACTTCTCAGGAGAGTATCAGGCCAATGCCCACAGATACACAGAGGTTATTTTTGGAAAGGGCCAGACCTTCAAGGCAGGAACCATTGGTACCCTTGCGGAAAAAACTGCCTTCGGTTATGTGAAAAACTACTATGAGGAACGTGGTCAGCATAAGCGATACTGTGAAATTAACAGAATCGTACAGGGGTGTACTGGAGTCCGCCGTACCACAGGCCAGCACCCTGGAGGTATCATCGTACTTCCAATGGGTGAGGAGATAGAGAAGTTTACACCTGTGCAGCATCCTGCCAATGATGTGAACAGCGATATCATTACCACACATTTTGATTATCATTCCATTGACGGAAACCTTCTGAAACTGGATATACTGGGACATGATGATCCGACCATGATCCGTATGCTTGAAGACCTGACAGGTATTAGCGCAAGGACTGTTCCCCTGGATCAGCGAGATGTCATGTCTCTGTTTGCGGGAACCCAGGCACTGGGAATCAGCCCGGAGGATATTGGAGGCTGTAAGCTTGGCTGTCTTGGAATTCCGGAGTTTGGTACAGATTTCGCCATGCAGATGCTTATTGATACCAAGCCGAAATATTTTTCTGATCTGGTACGTATTGCAGGTCTTTCACATGGTACTGACGTTTGGCTGGGTAATGCACAGGTGCTGATTCAGAATGGTACAGCGACCATTTCCACAGCAATCTGTACCCGAGATGATATTATGATCTATCTGATTGGAAAAGGTGTGGAGAGTGGTCTGGCGTTTACTATTATGGAGAGCGTCCGTAAAGGTAAAGGTCTTCGAGATGAATGGATCCAGACTATGAAAGAACACGACGTTCCGGAATGGTATATCTGGTCCTGCAAGCTGATCAAGTACATGTTCCCGAAGGCACATGCAGCTGCCTATGTTATGATGGCTTACCGTATTGCCTGGTACAAAGTGTTCCAACCTCTTGCTTACTATGCGGCATTTTTCAGTATCCGTGCAACATCGTTTTCCTATGAACTGATGTGCATGGGAAAAGAACGTCTGGAATATTACATGGCAGAGATCCGCAAGAAGGGTGACGAGGCATCCAAGAAGGAGCAGGATACTCTGAAGGATATGAGAATCGTGCAGGAGATGTATGCCAGAGGTTTTGATTTCGTACCCATTGATCTTTACAAGGCAAAAGCGCACCGTTTCCAGATCATGGGAGATAAGCTGATGCCCGCGCTGGATACCATAGACGGTCTGGGCGATAAGGCGGCTGATGCTGTAGTGGATGCAGCTGCCAGGGGAAAATTTCTTTCCAAGGACGATTTCCGCGACCGTACAAAAGTCAGCAAAACAGTTATTGACCTGATGGATGATCTGAATCTGTTCGGTGATATTCCGCAGTCCAATCAGATGTCATTATTTGACTTTACTTAACATCTGACTGATATGATAGCTGGTCAAGGCACATTATAAAATATAATTCCAGGAGGCAATATGAAGAAAGAAGAATTAAGATATCTGCAGCGGCTTGCAGAGCTGTATCCTACTATTGCAAAGGCATCAACTGAAATCATCAATCTGCAGTCCATACTGAATCTTCCGAAAGGTACGGAACATTTCATGTCGGACATCCACGGAGAATATGATGCTTTTTCTCATGTTCTCCGCAACGGTTCCGGCGCAGTGCGCAAAAAGATCGACGATGTATTTGGTCATACATTAAGCAACAGCGATAAGCGGTCGCTGGCAACTCTGATCTATTATCCGAAAGAAAAAATGGAAGTTGTGAAAAAAAACGAGGAGGATATGGAAAACTGGTATAAGATCACCCTCTACCGTCTGATCGAAGTGTGCAAGACAACAGCATCCAAATACACCCGTTCCAAAGTGCGAAAAGCCCTTCCGGCAGATTATGCCTATGTGATTGAGGAGCTGATCACAGAAAAAGCAGAAGTTCTTGATAAAGAAGCTTATTATGATGCCATCGTCAACACCATTATTGAGATCGGCAGAGCAGAGAATTTTATCATTGCCCTGGCTGAACTGATCCAGCGTCTTGTTGTGGATCACCTTCATGTGCTTGGTGATATTTATGATCGAGGTCCTGGTCCGCATTTCATTATGGATCGTCTGATGAAATATCATTCCCTGGATATCCAGTGGGGAAATCATGATGTAGTCTGGATGGGCGCAGCCACAGGACAGAAAGCCTGCATTGCGACAGTAATACGAAACAGTATCCGTTACCGTAACATGGACATTCTGGAGGATGGATATGGGATCAATCTCATGCCTCTGGCTACTTTTGCAATGGAAGCATATAAAGATGATTCATGTAAAGCTTTTGAGATGAAAGGTGATGCCAATAATTACAGCATTCTGGAGGAAGAACTTGGGCGCAAAATGCACAAGGCGATTGCTGTGATCCAGTTTAAGCTGGAGGGTCAGCTGATCCGCAGGCACAAAGAATTCCATATGGAAGAACGCTGCCTGCTACACAGAATTGATCCGAAGAAGGGAACGATCACACTCCCTGACGGAAAAGAATATCCGCTTACAGATACATATTTCCCGACAATTGATTGGAAGAAGCCGTATGAGCTTACAGCAGAAGAAAAAGATGTAATGGAACGTCTGGACCTGGCATTCCGTAACTGTGAGAAGCTGCAGAATCATGTACGTCTTCTTCTTGATAAAGGCGGTCTTTATAAGACATATAATGGAAATCTTTTATTCCATGGAAGCATTCCTCTTAATGAGGATGGAAGCCTGAAAGAAGTGCAGATCTACGGCAAAACTTATAAGGGAAAAGAGCTGTACGATGTTCTGGAGACTTATGTGCGGAGAGCTTTTTTCTCAATGAATGAGGATGAACAGCGAAAAGGCAGAGATATCATGTGGTATATCTGGGCTGCACCGAATTCTCCATTATTCGGTAAAGATAAGATGACTACTTTTGAGAGGTATTTTATTGCGGACAAGGCTACACATAAAGAGAAAAAAAATGCGTATTACCATCTTCTGGAAAATGAAGAAGTGGTTGATAACCTTCTTCGCGAGTTTGGCCTGGAACCGGAAAAAGGACATATCATCAATGGCCATGTGCCAGTTCACCAGAGTGAGGGAGAGAGTCCTGTGAAATGTAATGGAAAAGTTCTTGTAATTGACGGTGGTTTTTCCAGACCTTATCAGAAGGTCACAGGAATTGCAGGCTACACGCTGGTTTATAACTCCTATGGACTGATTTTGTCTGCTCATGAGCCATTTACTTCCGCGGAAGAAGCAGTGGAGAAAGAGCAGGATATTGTGTCAAACAGAGTGGCTGTTCATTATAACAACAAACGTACTCTGGTGGGTGATACAGATACGGGTACAGCACTGAAGGAAAGGATTGGAGAACTGATCCAGCTTCTGGAGGTATACAGAAAAGGTATTATTAAAGAGAAAAAATAGGAAAAAGAGAGAAATACAGAGAAGTTTCTTAATATGCTATAGTAAACAGAGGTGATGCAGATGAGTAAAAACAAAAGAAAAAAACAGCGTCTGAAAACGGCTCTGATCCTGTTGATCATTTTGTTTATTCTGGCAGGACTTGGAGGGATGCTGCTGGTTTCCCACAGAAATAAAGTTGCAAAAGAACAGCGAAAACAGGCGGCGATTGCTGCACTGGAGAGTATTCCGGAGGTAACGGCAACGCCGATGGCTACAGCGACACCGATACCGACAGCGACGCCGACTCCTTCTGTGACTCCGATTCCCACCATTCTTCCGTCATTTGATCCGGAGAGTTATCGGGGAACCTGGTACAGTACAGACGGCCTGACAACGATCAATATTTATGAGATCAGTCTGGATTCGGTTTCTTTCACTTATAAAAGAGTTAATGGGAAGAACAGTTCTCTTTTTGCGGAGGCAGATGTAACTGCAGAGGTGGCGGGAAATGCTACACAGTTTTATCTGAAAGATTCCGAGGGAAACAAGGCCAAAGGAGAATTTGTTTTTGATAAAAGCGGAAAGCTTTATGTGAAGGTCAAGACTTATAAGAGAGCGGATGGTTCTAAGACTTATCCGAAAACAGAGTCTATTATGACAAGGGAAGAACCGATGGAAAGTACACCGGCAGCAGAGCAGGAATCTTCCTATGATGAGAGCAGCGATAATGTATATGGAATTCCCTACGGTGAGGAAGAAACATATTATGCGGAATAATAAATAACACGAAATAAAGAATCCCCGGATCTGCGGAAGTGCGGGAATCCTGATACAGGAATTCCCGGAACTGTTCCTAAGTCCGGGGATTTCTTTATTTGACCATTTTTTTTCGGTCTGTGCGACCAACGAGATAGTCAATGCTGGTGTCATAATAATTTGCCAGCCGGATAAGCATTTCAATTGGAATACTACGAGATCCCGTTTCATAATGGGAATAAGAACGCTGACTGATATGAAGAATCTCACTTAATTCTCTCTGTGACAGATCTGCGTCTGTACGTAAATCCTGGATACGCTGAAATTTCATTGTGCTCACCTCTTCTTTCTATAGAAAGTATAAAACAGAACGAATTGCACTCTTGCAAAAGAGAGCAAAATGGACTATACTAAATTTATTATCTTCTTTAATTCAGAAAATGTCTATCTGAATTTTTCCCTTTAACTATTAAAAAGACGAGGATTTTGTCGATCGGGAACGAAATTTATCGCAGAAAGGATTCGTTTGTTTGCAAGTGTTTTATCAGCGGCGATTTTTGGCATGGAGGTGCGGGAGATCCAGGTTGAGGCAGATGTCAGTGATGGTCTGCCTTCCTTTACTATGGTAGGATTTCCGTCAGCACAGGTGCGGGAAGCACAGGAACGTGTGCGCACTGCATTTAAGAACAACAGGCTCAGTCTGCCGCCTAAGAGAGTAACTGTTAATTTTGCCCCTGCAGATATGAAGAAAGAAGGGGCCGGGTTTGATCTTCCTGTAGCTGCAGCAGTTCTGGCAGCAGCAGAGATCCTGGAACCAAAGCTTCTGGAGCAGGTCATGGTAGTGGGGGAAATCAGTCTTAATGGGGAAATCCACGGTGTTTCAGGTATCCTGCCCAGGGTGATCCGTGCCAGAGAACTGGGGCTTCGCTTTTGCATTATTCCACAGGAGAATATTCAGGAGGGAAAACTGATCCGGGATATGCGGGTATTTGGGGTGAGAACGCTGAAAGATATGATACGCTGTCTGCAGGCTCCGGAGAAATATGAGAATGAAAGCAGGCGGGAACCGGAAACAGAAGAAAGAATGGAGGAAGGTGGAGCAGATTTTGCAGATGTGTGCGGACAGGAAGGGGCCAGACGGGCTGCCGAGATAGCAGTCAGCGGTTTTCATAATATATTGTTTATCGGACCGCCGGGTTCCGGAAAGACGATGCTGGCCAGAAGATTGCCAACCATTATGCCCCGGCTGACTTTTGAGGAGAGCCTGGAAATTACGAAAGTATACAGTGTGGCAGGACTGCTCACAGAGAAAGATCCTCTGATCCGAAAACGGCCGTTTCGAAGTCCGCATCATACCAGTTCTGCCCAGGCCCTGGCAGGAGGCGGACGGATTCCCGGTCCGGGCGAGATTACTCTTGCACACCGGGGAGTGCTTTTTCTGGATGAGATGCCTGAATTTTCCAGGAAGAGCCTGGAGATTTTGAGGCAGCCTCTGGAAGATAAGGAAATCCATTTGTCAAGAGCTGCGGGAACGTACACATTTCCGGCCAGCTTTATGCTGGCAGCAGCCATGAACCCCTGTCCCTGTGGCTTTTATCCGGATATGAACCGGTGCAGATGTAGTCATGGTGAGATAACCCATTATCTTGGAAAAATCAGCCAGCCTCTGCTGGAAAGGATTGACATCTGTACCGAAGTTCCGGCCATCCGTTTTACGGAGATGAAGAAGAAAAAGAGAGGGGAAAGTTCCATGTCCATACGCCGGAGAGTGGAAAGAACCCAGGAAATCCAACGTGAACGTTATAAGAACGAAGAGTTTTCCTTCAACGGGGAACTGGATGGGAGAAGTGTGGAGAAATATTGTGTTATGACAAGTGAGGCAGAAACACTTCTGGAGCAGGCATATACACAGTTTCAGTTCAGTACCAGGGCTTACCATAAGATCCTGAAAGTTGCACGGACAGCTGCAGATATGGAAAATTCTGAAAAGATCCGGCAGGACCATATCTGCGAAGCATTGACGTACCGTGTCTATGATAAAAAATACTGGTCATAAAATACAGGAAAAGGAGGTACCTTATAATGGAAGAAAAACCGAAAACAGCCATCAATTCTGTGGAAAAAAGCAGTACCATTTATCCGGAAAGGCTGCGTTCTCTAAGTGGCATGCCGGATATGTTATATTATATTGGAAGACTTCCTGATGATAACAGACCTACAGCAGCTATTGTAGGTGCCAGAATGTGCAGTCCCTACGGCAGGATCCAGGCATTTAATTATGGAAGGTTTTTAAGCGAGAACGGTGTGCAGGTAATCAGCGGCATGGCAGCAGGGATCGATGCAGAAGGACATAAAGGTGCATTGGAAGGCGGGACACCTACTTTTGCAGTGCTGGGAAACGGAGTGGATATCTGCTATCCTTCTTCCAGCCGCAGTATTTACAGGCGGATTCCGGAGAAGAATGGTGGAATCATCAGTGAATACCTTCCGGGGACACCGGGTAGGGCCTATCATTTTCCGGCAAGGAACCGGATCATCAGTGGACTGGCAGATGTAGTGGTTGTTGTGGAAGCAAAGGAAAAAAGCGGTTCTCTTATCACAGCTGCCTGTGCACTGGAACAGGGAAAGACTGTATATGCAGTTCCGGGTGCAGTAAATGATGCGCTGAGCCGAGGCTGCCACAAGCTGATCTACGATGGAGCAGGCATTGCATATTCCCCGGAAGTGCTTCTGGATGAATGGGGTCTGTCTGTGAAAAAAAAGACAATTTTAAAAGGAAAAACCAAGTTAGGACTTGCAACAGATTTGGATTTGGTGTATAGTTGTCTCGATTTACGACCCAAAAATCTGGATCAGATTATCACAGAAACCGGCTTTTCGCCGGGAAAAACAGCCGGGATTCTGGCACAGCTCACGCTGATGGGACTTGTCAGGGAAACCGGAACACAGCATTATATCAGACTTGAATAACAGCCGATCTGTTCTGCATTCTGCTTACAGCATTTTGAAAAATCACTGCAGCACAGGACAGGGGGCAGAATGAGATTAGGAGAGGTAAAATGGCCAAGAATCTGGTGATAGTAGAGTCACCTGCTAAAATGAAAACTGTAAAAAAATTTTTGGGGGCGAATTATACAGTCGAAGCATCAAACGGTCACGTGAGGGATTTTCCGAAAAGCCAGTTTGGTATTGACGTAGAGAATGATTTTGAACCCAAGTATATTACAATAAGAGGTAAGGGAGAACTTCTTGCGAAACTTCGTAAAGAAGCAAAGAAAGCAGATAAGATTTATCTTGCAACTGACCCCGACCGTGAGGGAGAAGCAATCTCCTGGCACCTGATGCAGGCACTGAAAACAGATCCTGCAAAGATGCATCGAATCACATTTAATGAAGTAACAAAAACAGCAGTCAAGGCTTCCATCAAGCAGGCCAGAGAGCTTGACATGAATCTTGTGGATGCACAGCAGGCCAGACGTATGCTGGACCGTATGGTAGGTTATACCATCAGTCCGCTTCTCTGGGCGAAGGTAAAGAGAGGATTAAGCGCAGGCCGTGTACAGTCTGTAGCGCTTCGAATTATCTGCGACAGGGAAGATGAGATCAATGCGTTTATTCCGGAGGAGTACTGGAGTCTGGAAGGCGAGTTCCAGGTTAAGGGCGAGAAGAAGCCTCTGACAGCCAGGTTCTACGGAACAGATAAAAAGCTTCTTATCAAAAACCGTCAGGAAATGGAAGAGATCCTGAAGAAACTGGAAAATTGCAGATACGAGATCACAGAGGTAAAAAAGGGCGAGCGTATCAAGAATGCCCCGCTTCCTTTTACAACCAGTACTTTGCAGCAGGAAGCAGCCAAGACACTGAATTTTTCCACACAGAAAACAATGCGTCTTGCACAGCAGTTGTATGAGGGTGTTGATGTTAAAGGCAGCGGTACGGTCGGTCTTATCTCTTACCTTCGTACAGATTCCACCCGTATTTCCGAGGAAGCAGATGCAGCAGCAAGAAATTATATTTCCGAACAGTATGGTAAGGATTATGTTTCCAAGATAGAGAAAGCAGTTAAGAATGGTCAGAAAATCCAGGATGCACACGAGGCAATCCGTCCTACTGATATTGCCAGAACTCCGGTTCTTGTGAAGGAATCCCTGACAAGAGATCAGTTCAGGTTGTATCAGCTTATCTGGAGACGTTTTGCGGCAAGCAGAATGGCACCGGCTCGCTATGATACAACATCCGTTAAGATCGGAGCAGATGAGTATACATTTACAGTTGCGGCATCCAAGGTCGCATTTGATGGTTTTATGTCTGTATACACAGAAGAGGGAGACGATAAGAAAGGCAATGTGTTGAGCCAGAGTCTTGAGAAAGGCATGGAGCTGAAGCTGAAAGAGCTGAAGCCAGAGCAGCATTTTACACAGCCGCCGGCACATTACACAGAAGCTTCCCTTGTAAAGACTATGGAGGAGCTGGGAATCGGACGCCCGAGCACCTATGCGCCGACGATCACAACGATCATCAGCAGAAGATATGTATCCAAGGAACAGAAGAATCTTTATGTAACAGAGCTTGGAGAGGTAGTTAACAACATTATGAAGCAGGCGTTCCCAAGTATTGTTGATGTAAACTTTACAGCTACCATGGAGGGACTTCTGGATTGTGTTGAGGCAGGAACTGTACAGTGGAAGACGGTTGTGCGAAACTTTTATCCGGATCTGAAACACGATGTGGATGAGGCAGAGAAAGAACTGGAAAAAGTTGATATCCAGGATGAAGTCACAGATGTGATCTGTGATAACTGCGGACGCAACATGGTGATCAAATACGGACCTCATGGAAGATTCCTTGCATGCCCTGGATTCCCGGACTGCCGTAATACGAAACCATATTATGAGAAAATCGGCGTTGCATGTCCGAAATGCGGTGGCGAAATTGTCATGAAAAAAACGAAAAAAGGCAGAAAATATTACGGATGTGAGAATAATCCGGAATGTGATTTCATGTCCTGGCAGAAACCTTCTGCAAAGAAATGTCCGAAATGTGGCAATTATATGCTCGAAAAGGGAAATAAGCTGGTTTGCAGCCAGGAAACCTGCGGATATGTAGAACAAAAGCCAAAAGATGAAGATTGATTGAATAGATGCTTTTCAACCAATTTTCAGAAAAGCCCGTT
This sequence comes from Blautia sp. HA8986, assembly GCF_056504635.1. NCBI lineage: Bacteria > Bacillati > Bacillota > Clostridia > Lachnospirales > Lachnospiraceae > Blautia > Blautia sp. HA8986. The sequence goes on along the minus strand of NZ_JBWLUQ010000001.1, from coordinate 1,452,597 downwards.
AAAAATGAAAAAAATATAAAAATGTCTTGTAAATTTCCAGAATAACGTGTAATATTAGACTAGAAAAACGATTTCTTTCAAGGTACGAAAGTGAAAGGAGGAAAAAATGAGCGTTCAGTTGCTAGATAAAACTAGAAAAATCAACAAGCTTCTGCATAACAGCAGTTCAAGCAAGGTAGTGTTTAACGACATTTGCCAGGTGCTCATGGAAACCTTAAGTTCCAACATCCTGGTACTCAGCAAGAAAGGTAAGGTTCTGGGAGTCAGTATTTGTCCTGGCGTGGATGAGATCACAGAGCTGATTGACGATAAGATCGGAGGACATATTGATCCGTTATTGAACGAGAGATTTCTCGGCGTTCTTTCCACAAAGGAGAATGTCAATCTCCAGACACTTGGTTTCGAGCATGTACCCGGAAATTATCAGGGAATCGTGAATCCGATAGATATTGCAGGTGAGAGACTGGGAACATTATTTATGTACCGTAATGATCACCCTTATGATATTGAAGATATCATCGTCAGTGAATATGGCACAACTGTTGTTGGCCTGGAGATGATGCGTGCGGTTCATGATGAGAATGCAGAAGAAGACAGAAAGCAGCAGATCGTGAAGTCTGCATTCAGTACACTGTCCTTCTCAGAACTTGAGGCTATCATCCATATTTTTGACGAGCTGGATGGAGATGAGGGAATCCTTGTTGCCAGCAAGATTGCTGACAGAGTGGGTATTACAAGATCCGTAATCGTTAATGCACTGCGTAAATTCGAGAGTGCAGGCGTGATCGAGTCCCGTTCTTCCGGCATGAAAGGAACTTACATTAAGGTTCTTAATGAAGTGATTTTCGATGAGCTGGAGGAGATTAAGGCACAGAGAAATAAGAAAGCATAAGCATACGCTTGGTTTGTGAGCTATATAATAAAGAACGTAACGAAAGAGACTGTCCGTTATCCGGATAGCCTCTTTTTTTACGGCGAATGTGCTGAAAAAATTAAAATAAATACTGAAATTAAGAAAAAATGAGAAAACAAGAGAATAAATGAGAAAATAAGAGTATATATTAGAATTATCATATCTTAAAAGAGTTGCGAAAAATATGAAAATTCACTAATATAGCCATAGTGATTAGCACTCGTAGAAAGTGAGTGCTAGCAAGCGAAATCGAAACTGATAAGGAGGAACATAGATCATGAAGTTAGTACCTTTAGGTGACAGAGTAGTATTAAAACAGGTTGAAGCAGAAGAAACAACAGCTTCCGGAATTGTACTTCCAGGACAGGCACAGGAGAAACCACAGCAGGCAGAAGTTATTGCAGTTGGCCCTGGTGGAATTGTAAACGGTAAAGAAGTTAAGATGGAAGTAGAAGTTGGAAATACAGTTATCTACTCCAAATATGCAGGAACAGAAGTTAAGATGGACGGAACTGATTATATCATTGTAAAACAGGAAGATATCCTGGCAGTTATTAAATAATATAAACATCTTATCGTATATCAATATAAACAGGAGGTCATTATATCATGGCAAAAGAGATTAAATATGGCGCAGAAGCCAGAGCAGCACTGGAAGCTGGCGTAAATAAACTTGCAGATACAGTAAGAGTAACACTTGGACCGAAAGGAAGAAATGTAGTACTTGATAAATCTTTCGGTGCTCCGCTTATCACTAACGATGGTGTTTCCATTGCAAAAGAGATCGAGCTTGAGGATGGATTTGAGAACATGGGTGCTCAGATCATCAAAGAAGTTGCATCCAAGACTAACGATGTAGCAGGTGATGGTACAACAACAGCTACTGTACTTGCTCAGGCAATGGTACATGAGGGAATGAAAAACCTGGCAGCAGGTGCCAACCCGATCATCCTCAGAAAAGGAATGAAGAAAGCAACAGATGTTGCAGTAGAAGCAATCAAAAATATGAGCCAGACGATCAACGGCAAAGAACAGATCGCTAATGTAGCGGCAATCTCTGCAAGTGACGAGCAGGTAGGACAGCTTGTTGCAGACGCTATGGAGAAAGTTTCCAAAGACGGTGTTATCACTGTTGAGGAGTCCAAGACCATGCATACAGAGCTTGATCTTGTAGAAGGAATGCAGTTTGACCGTGGATACATTTCCGCATACATGTCAACAGATATGGAGAAGATGGAGGCAACTCTTGATGATCCGTACATCCTGATCACAGATAAGAAAATCAGCAACATCCAGGAGATCCTTCCGCTTCTTGAGCAGGTTGTTCAGGCTGGTGCGAAACTCCTTATCATCGCTGAGGATGTTGAGGGCGAGGCTCTTACAACTCTGATCGTAAACAAACTGAGAGGAACATTCCAGGTAGTAGCTGTCAAAGCTCCTGGATATGGCGACAGAAGAAAAGAAATGCTTCAGGATATCGCAATCCTTACAGGTGGTCAGGTAATCTCCGATGAGCTTGGTCTTGACCTGAAGGAAGCTAAGATGGAGCAGCTTGGACGTGCTAAATCCGTTAAAGTTGCAAAAGAGAACACAGTTATCGTTGATGGTCTTGGAGACAAAGACGCTATCGCAAAACGTGTTGCGCAGATCCGTGCACAGATCGAGGAGACAAAATCCGAGTTCGATAAAGAGAAACTTCAGGAGAGACTTGCAAAACTGGCTGGCGGCGTAGCTGTTATCCGTGTTGGTGCTGCTACTGAGACAGAGATGAAAGAAGCAAAACTTCGTCTTGAGGATGCTCTTGCAGCAACAAAAGCAGCTGTCGAGGAAGGTATCATCGCAGGAGGTGGATCTGCTTACATCCATGCTTCTAAAGAAGTTGCAAAACTTGCAGCAACACTTGAGGGAGATGAGAAGACAGGTGCTTACGTAATCCTGAAAGCTCTTGAGGCTCCGCTGTTCCATATCGCTGCAAATGCAGGACTGGAAGGCGCTGTTATCATCAACAAAGTAAGAGAGTCTGAGGTTGGTACAGGTTTCGATGCCCTGAATGAAAAATATGTAAACATGGTTGAGAACGGAATCCTTGATCCGGCCAAAGTTACAAGAAGTGCTCTTCAGAACGCAACAAGCGTTGCATCTACACTCCTTACAACAGAGGCTGTAGTTTCCACGATCAAAGAAGATACTCCTGCTCCGGCAGCAAACCCGGGAATGGGAATGATGTAATAATCAGCTAAGCAGGTGAAAATATTCACAAAATAAGAGGGCCTGCGTCATGGACGCGGCTCTCTTTTTATGTTATAATTTAAAAAAATCAGTAAATTACGAAAGGAAGAAGCAAATGAGTGACTTATATTCAGAACTTCTGGTAAAGAAGAAACAGACAGGGAAGGATCTTGTTGTAAAGTATGGCCTCATAGCCCTGACTGTGATCATGGTCCTTGGGGGGCTTATTCTCAATGGTCTTCTTCTGGTTCCGGCTATCGCTCTTGGCGTTGCATGCTATTTTGTGATACCGAAAACAGATCTGGAATACGAGTATCTGTTTGTTAACGGTGAACTGGATATCGATATGATCATGTCAAAGTCCAAGAGAAAAAGAGTGAAATCTCTCCAGCTTGCGGAAGCAGATATTGTAGCTCCTCTTAATTCCCACAGAATGGACTATTACAATGGTAATCAGAAGATGAAAACAATGGATTTTTCTTCCGGCATTGAGGATCATAAACGCTATGCAATGATTACCAGAGATGGCGGTGAAACCTGTAAAGTGATCCTGGAACTGGATGATGCCCTTGCAAACACCATGAAAAATTCTGCACCAAGTAAAGTTTTTTTGGATTGACATGAAACTTGTTTTTTGTTACACTAGTTCACAAATTTAAAATATCTTACAAAAGGGAGGAAATGCAATGGGTACTATTATTGGTGATGGCATTACGTTTGATGACGTCCTGCTGGTTCCGGCTTATTCTAAAGTAATTCCGAATCAGGTAGATGTTTCAACGTATTTAACCAAGAAAGTAAAGCTGAATATCCCCATGATGAGTGCGGGTATGGACACAGTTACAGAGCACAGAATGGCTATCGCCATGGCTAGACAGGGTGGTATCGGTATCATTCATAAGAACATGTCCATCGAGGCACAGGCAGAAGAGGTTGATAAGGTTAAACGTTCTGAGAACGGTGTTATTACAGATCCATTTTATCTTTCAGCAGAACATACACTGAAAGATGCCAATGATCTGATGGCGAAATACCGTATTTCCGGTGTTCCGATCACAGAAGGCAGAAAGCTTGTAGGCATCATCACAAACCGTGATCTTAAGTTTGAGACAGACTTCAGCAGAAAGATCAAGGAGTGCATGACTTCTGAGGGACTGATCACAGCCAAGGAAGGAATCACACTTGAGGATGCCAAGAAGATTCTCGCGAAATCTCGTAAGGAGAAATTACCCATTGTAGATGATGACTTTAATTTAAAGGGACTCATTACCATCAAGGATATCGAGAAACAGATTAAATATCCTCTGGCAGCTAAGGATGCACAGGGACGTCTTCTCTGTGGCGCAGCAGTTGGTATCACAGCTAATGTACTTGCACGTGTGGATGCACTTGTTAAGGCTAACGTGGATGTTATCGTTATCGATTCCGCACATGGTCATTCCGAGAATATCTTAAAAGCAGTCCGCGAGATCAAGGCTGCATATCCGGAACTTCAGGTTATTGCAGGTAATGTTGCAACAGGTGCAGCTACCAAGGCTCTGATCGAGGCTGGTGTAGACGCAGTTAAGGTTGGTATCGGACCTGGATCTATCTGTACAACACGTGTTGTTGCAGGTATCGGTGTTCCACAGGTAACAGCAGTTATGGATTGCTATGAAGTTGCAGACCGTTACGGAATTCCGATCATCGCAGATGGCGGTATCAAGTATTCCGGAGATATTACCAAGGCTATTGCAGCTGGCGCCAATGTCTGCATGATGGGAAGTATGTTCGCAGGATGCGATGAGAGTCCGGGAACATTCGAACTCTATCAGGGAAGAAAATATAAAGTATATCGTGGAATGGGATCTATTGCCGCTATGGAGAACGGCAGCAAGGATCGTTATTTCCAGGAAAATGCCAAGAAGCTTGTTCCGGAAGGTGTTGAGGGACGAGTTGCATATAAGGGACATGTTGAGGATACTGTATTCCAGCTGATCGGCGGTTTAAGATCCGGTATGGGCTACTGCGGAGCAGAGAATATTGAGAAGCTTAAGACAACAGGCAGATTCATCAAGATTTCCGCTGCATCCCTTAAGGAGTCACATCCACATGATATCCACATCACAAAAGAGGCTCCAAACTACAGTGTAGATGAATAATAAAGGAAAAGCAGGCAAGACAGTTAAGAAGTCACCCAGGCCGTCCCATAATGGACGGCCTGTTTCCGTAAAGGGAACTTCTTCAGGAAAAAATATTTCTGGAATATCGGACAGAGCTGGCAGAAGAAAAAAATCTTCCCGAAAAAAGAAACCGCAGAATATTTTAAAACATATTGTGCTGGCAGTGGTAATTGTGATCGTTGTACTGGCTGTGTGTGCCCTTGGATATGGATTTTTTGAGATGAGGATAGAGCAGAGCGGACTTGAAATAGATCAACAGAGCTGGTCACAGCAAAGCAGTGAGGGCGGTGGGCAGGAACAATGGCAGGCAGAAGGTGCTCCGTATATTGATGTGGAACTTCTTACGCCAAATTCTTATTCCAGGCCTCAGATTCCTATTGAACAGGTGAATTATATAGCGATTCACTATACAGCGAATCCAGGTTCAACAGCTATATCCAACCGGAATTATTTTGAGAATCTTGCCACAACGCAGGATAATAAAGTCAGCAGTCATTTTGTGGTAGGACTGGATGGGGAAGTGGTGCAGTGTATTCCTACTTCAGAAATGTCCTATGCTACTAATGCCAGAAATGTGGATACCATATCCATTGAATGCTGCCATCCGGATGAGACGGGACAGTTTAATGATGCAACATATAGTTCGGCAGTGAAGCTGACGGCGTGGCTCTGTACCCGTTTTGGGCTGGATACGGATCAGGTGATTCGGCATTACGATGTTACAGGAAAAGACTGTCCCAAATATTATGTGGAAAACCCGGATGCATGGTTCCGGATGAAGTCTGACATTGCAGCACAGATCCAGACGGATTATGAATTGCAGGGAAAATAAAAAAATTGAAAACAATTTCAGAAAATTAGGACTTGAAAATTCAGAAGAAGTATTGTAGTATAACAACAGAAGCTGCATGACTGGCGGAGAGTAGGATTACCTACAGGGAGTGCAGTGTATTTAAGAAGCCGACCGCCTGGGCAGCCTGTTAATGGGGTGTCCAGGCGGTTTTTTGTTACCTGCTGATACCTGGAATGATCCCCGGGCCGTATATTAGATAAGGAGGACTGTGAAAAATGACTACATTTTCACTTGAAAAAGAACTGAAAGAAAATTCCTACCCAGGAAGAGGAATCGTGATCGGACGTTCCGCAGACGGAAAGCATGCTGTTACTGCATATTTTATCATGGGAAGAAGCGAGAACAGCAGAAATCGTATTTTTGTTGAGGATGGAGAGGGAATCCGCACACAGGCATTTGATCCGTCCAAGCTTACAGACCCGAGCCTTATCATCTACGCACCGGTACGTGTCCTTGGAAACAAGACGATCGTAACAAACGGCGACCAGACAGATACCATTTATGAGGGAATGGACAGACAGCTTACTTTTGAGCAGTCCCTCCGAACCAGAGAATTTGAGCCAGACGCACCGAACTATACACCTCGTATTTCCGGTGTTCTGCACGTAGAGAATGGCAGATTCAACTATGCAATGTCTATTTTAAAGAGCAATAACGGTAATCCGGATTCCTGTCTTCGTTATACATTCGCCTATGAGAATGCAGCTGCAGGACAGGGACGTTTTATCCATACTTATAAATGCGATGGAAATCCACTTCCGAGTTTTGAGGGAGAGCCGAAGCCTGTAGAAATCCCGAATGATATTGATGACTTTACAAACCTTCTCTGGGAGAGCCTGAATCAGGATAATAAAGTTTCTCTCTTTGTTCGTTTCATTGACATTGAAACCGGAAAATATGAGTCAAGGATCGTGAATAAGAATAAATAACAAGCTGAGTATACAGCTGCGATGAAATTATCAGTATCACACAGAACGGAGGATTTTTTTCATGAAAGAATTACAGTTAAAATATGGATGCAACCCGAATCAGAAACCATCTAAGATTTACATGGCAGACGGAAGTGAACTTCCTATCCAGGTACTTTCCGGAAGACCTGGATACATCAATTTCCTGGATGCTTTTAATGGCTGGCAGCTTGTGCGTGATCTTAAGAAAGCAACCGGACTTCCTGCAGCAACTTCTTTCAAGCATGTATCTCCTGCAGGTGCGTCCATCGGACTTCCACTGAATGAGACACTGGCCAAGATTTACTGGGTAGATGATATGGACTGGAAGAATTTTTCACCGCTTGCATGTGCTTATGCAAGAGCGAGAGGTGCAGACCGTATGTCATCCTTCGGTGATTTTATTTCCCTTTCTGATGTATGTGACAAGGATACAGCAATGCTGATCAAGAGAGAGGTTTCTGACGGAGTTATTGCACCGGGATATACAGAGGAAGCGCTTGAGATCCTGAAACAGAAGAAAAAGGGCAACTACAATGTGATCCAGATTGATGAGAATTATGTTCCGGAACCGCTGGAACACAAACAGGTATTTGGTGTTACTTTTGAGCAGGGCCGTCAGGAACTTGCTATTGATGATGAGCTGATCTCCAATATTGTTACGGAGAATAAAGAACTTACCGAGGAAGCTAAAAGAGACCTTAAAGTTTCCCTGATCGTTCTGAAATATACACAGTCCAATTCTGTATGCTTTGTAAAAGACGGACAGGCGATCGGTGTTGGTGCAGGACAGCAGTCCCGTGTTCACTGTACACGTCTTGCCGGTCAGAAAGCAGATAACTGGTACCTCCGCCAGTGCCCGAAGGTTCTGAATCTTCCATTTAAAGATACGATCACACGTGCAGAGAGAGACAATGCCATTGATGTTTATATCGGTGAGGAGTATATGGATGTTCTGGCTGACGGTGCATGGGATAAAACTTTCACAGAGAAGCCGGAAGTATTTACAAAGGAAGAGAAGAGAGCATGGCTGGATGGACTTACAGATGTAACTCTTGGATCTGATGCCTTCTTCCCGTTCAGTGATAACATTGAGCGTGCGCATAAGAGTGGAGTGAAATATATTGCAGAGCCAGGCGGATCTGTCCGTGATGATGCTGTTATTGATACCTGCAATAAGTATGGAATGGTTATGGCATTTACTGGAATCAGACTGTTCCATCACTAAGATATAGGGAAAGCTCATAGAAAGAAAAAAATGTAGCTGGTCATAGAGTGAACAGCAACAGATATTCGATTTCTGTAACAGAAAATACGTTAAAAATATCCCGGATTTGGAAAGTGTAAAGTTCTGAATCCGGGATTTTTTATAACTGAATTAAGTAACCTTCAAGTGGATAAAGAGAAGTTGGATAATTAAGGGGAATATTGTCTGAAGTAAGAGTATCGTAAAAGTAGTGAATGTTTGATTATATGGCATAAAAAAAGAACTCTGAATTCTCTCAGAGTTCTCAAGAGCGATAGACGGGGCTCGAACCCGCGGTCTCGACCTTGGCAAGGTCGCGCGTTACCAACTACGCCACTATCGCATATGTCTTGAAGATGAAGTGTTTTCCTCATCGACAAGACGTATGATATCATAGATTTTTGTATATGTCAAATATTTTTTTGGATTTTTTTGAAAAATTTATACAAAACTTGTTGTTGTCGTTTCGGCAGGACATCATGAAGCAGATGGTAAAGTTTTTTCATAAAATATTCTATGATTCATCAGCAATGGGATAATACCGCAGTACATGATCCGGATAGTACTGATCACCGTAATCCCATGGACCTGCGGGATCATGGAGGGGATCATCCTCATTACGTTTTCTTCCTCCGCTTGCCATCTGTGCAAAAGCCTGGGCACTTTCTGTAGTCCAGACCGTTTCCCCATTTTTCTCCAGGTAGGAGAAGTAGGAATCTGCACCGAAATTATAGGCCTGAAGTGCAAGGCGGATATGGGTAAGATCGGAAGGGCCTGTACAACCGGCTTTTTCAAGGGCATATTTCAGTTCCTGGATTCCGCAGGTAATAGAATAAGAAGAATTTGTGATTCCATTGGGCTCCTGTGGATACTGTGTATTATAAGCACCTTCTGAGGACTGCATGGGATCGGTTCCCTGTCCGGAGCTTTCCTGCATCATAACTGCAAGGATCAGATCTACGTAATCCGACATATCATATTGCGCCGCTATATCAGTAACTTCTTCGCGGTAAGATTCACAGGAAGCATTGATCTGATAAGTATTTTCTCTGGTTCCCGGGAAGTGTACAAACCATACAATGAGACTGAGTATGATCAAAAGGAAGATACAGAAGAGAAAAAATTTCTGTCTGCGCACCTGGCGTACACGGAGAAGGTGGCGTTGTTTTTTGGTTAATTTTGGTTTTGGTCTTTTTGTATTCATAAATATATTCTACCCGGTGTGAGCGGATTTGACCAGTTAAGAAATGTGATCTTTTTATTAAATCTTTCTGAAGACAGCTCTGTAAAATTGCAAAATAGGAGCCGATATGCTATGATAGTCGGGACAAACAGCAGAATGCCGGAAAAGGAGGCAGGATTTTATATGCGAAAAAGGCTTCTTGCAGTTATTTTGTGTGCTTACATGCTGTTCCCTGCATCAGTATCCGCAGAGATTTCAGGATATGAAGCAACACTGAATACATATACACAGGAGAAAAAAACAGCCCAGCAGTTTCAGGTTGATGACGGGGCGGGAAATACAGTAAATGCTTTGGCAAAAAGTGACACACTCTATGTTACAGCGAAAAACACAGCAATCAGATCCAATCCGGGGGAAAGCGGCACAGAGCTCCGTTCCGTGCTTCTTGGAACAAAACTGGAGCGGGTTGCAGTTTGTGACAATGGATGGAGCAAGGTTACTTTCCAGAAAGATGGAGAAGATAAGATCAGCGGTTATGTTCAGGACAGCGTACTCAGTGACACAGAAACTGTAAATAAATTTACAGACACAGTCACAGTAGCATCGGACAGTGACATTTTCGATTATCCTGGACGAAAAGACGGCGAAGTTGTAGGTGAAGTACTTGAGGATGATGAACTGAAAAGAACAGGTACGGTAGATGATATCTGGAGCCGTATTGTGTACACAGATGATAATGGTACAGAACAGACAGGCTATATTCCAACCAGCTGCCTGGAAGGGTATCAGGAGACTGAAGTGGCTAAGGCCGAGCAGGAGAAGAAAACCAAGGCAGGTTCTCTTACCAAGAGCTCCGGTGAGGGGATTTTTGCAGATGCAGTGGATGGGGTAACTTCCACAGGTGGTTCAGGTACAACGGCCAGCGGTGTGCAGATCGGAACACCGGTATCAGCTGCCTCCGATGCAACATTGAAGCCGCTGGGAACCTTCAGGATCACCCATTACTGTCCGTGCAGTATTTGCTGCGGACCGTGGTCTGACGGAATAACATCTACAGGTGTGACAGCTACGACCAACCGGACGATAGCTGTAGATCCAAGTCAGATCCCATATGGTTCTAAAGTAGTTATCAACGGACAGGTGTATGTTGCGGAGGATTGCGGTGGTGCGATCCGGACCAACTGTATTGATGTTTATGTTGCAACACATTCAGAAGCAGAGCAGAAAGGCGTATTTTATACAGAAGTTTATCTGCTTCAGTAAAAGAAAAAAGAGGGCCGAAAATAAAAACTCTGGCAGCAGAAGATACATACATATCCATCTGCTGCCAGAGTTTTTGTAATTGGAAAAGGATCTTGCACATGGAAATCCTTTTTACGGATAAAAAAATAATGCCCAGAGCCGGAATCGAACCAGCGACACGAGGATTTTCAGTCCTCTGCTCTACCAACTGAGCTATCTGGGCATTTCTCTTTCGAGTACTTTGTTACTTTAACACATTTATGTACAAATTGCAAGGAAAAAATAAAAATGCAGATGTTTTTATAAAAATCGGATTTTTCAAAAAACATCTGCAATAGTTAATTGAATAAGGGAAGCTCCCTGCAGGTTGCCAATATCTATCTGATCTGGAAAACAGGAGATCAGTTATCTGGCAGCCAGATAGATCTTTTCCATATCTTTCATATTTAACTGCCTGAATATGCCGATGGTACGGGTATCTTCAAAGCTGCATTTGAATGCCAGATCGTGGATTCCTTTTTCTGTAAGGTCAAGACCAAGTTCATGCAGGCTGGTCGGCATATTGATAGAACGGAAGAAATCTTCCATTGCCTCAATACCTGCAAGAGCAGTTTTACTGAAATCAAGACTGCACGGAATCTCGAATACATTCGTAGCAAACTGTGCAAAACGTTCCGGATTTGCATCATAAACATAACGAGCCCAGCTTCCCCACAGTGCAGCAAGTCCGGCACCGTGTGCTACATCGTAAGCTCCTCCAAGTTCATGCTCCAGCTGATGGCAGGCCCAATCACCGCCACCTGTTCCGCAACCGGTAAGTCCATTGTGGGAAAGGCTCCCGGCCCACATAATTTCAGCTCTTGCAGTGTAATTATCCGGCTCCTTCATCAGGATGCGGGCATTATAGATCACTGTCTGCATGAGAGATTCGCTGATACTGTCGGTGATCTCCATTGTCTCAATATTTACGAAATACCGTTCCATGGTGTGCATCAGAATATCCACACAGCCGCTTTCAGTCTGATACTGAGGAAGTGTATATGTAAGGCGCGGATTCAAAATGGCAAAACGCGGTCTGCACAGATCATTGCGTGCAGTGCTTCGCTTCAGCCAGCCTTCTTCATTCGTGATGACGCAGGAATTGCTCATCTCACTTCCGGAAGCTGCGATGGTAAGAATGACACCTACTGGCAGACAGGCTTTCGGTGTTTCTGTGCGGAGAAAAAAATTCCACACATCAGTATCCGGGTTAGCCAGTCCATAGCCGATAGCTTTACAGGAGTCAATAACGCTGCCACCGCCTACTGCAAGAAGAAAATCAACGTTTTCTTTTTGGCAAAGCTCAATGCCTTCTCTTACCTTGGAGAGACGTGGATTGGGAACGACACCGCCCAGGGTGACGTAAGAAATGCCTGATTCATCCAGAACTGATCTGATCTCATCGATCAGACCAGATTTTACAGCACTGTGTCCACCGTAGTGGATCAGTACTTTTTTACAGTGCTGGTCTTTTAAAAGTGTGCCGATCTGAAGATGAGTATCTTTTCCAAAGATAACTTTTGTGGGGGTAAAATATTCAAAACTTCTCATATAAGTAGATCTCCCTTTTTGGTTATTTATTTAAAATACAGTGAAATACAGTGAATTCATAATGTAATGATCCTGCATACGCAAAACTGTTATAATAATAGCATAGAAGAATGGTGGGTGCAAGATTTCAGGGCATTTTGAAGGTGGGGTATAAAACAAAATAGATATTTTTTTCAAAGATGTGATATAATGATCCATATGAGAAAAAGTGACTTGATCACAGAAACAGGCAGATGCAGAGCGTATATTATAAAGCAGATCATAACGAAGCAGAAGAAAGCAGGTGTCTGAATTGGAAAATATCATTATTGTAGGTGCAGGTCCGGCAGGAATCTCAGCAGCTCTCTATGCAGCAAGAGGCAACATGGACCCATTGATCATAAATACAGGAATCGGCTCTCTGGAAAAAGCAGAGAAGATCGAGAATTATTACGGACTGGAGAAACCACTTTCCGGAAAAGACCTTTTTGAGAGAGGTCTTGACCAGGCCAGAGCGCTTGGCGTTCGTATCCTGGATGCCCAGGTTGTTGGAATGGGTGGTTTTGATACTTTTGAAGTGAAGACAACAGAAGGAGATTTTGAAGCTCGTAGCGTGATCCTTGCAACAGGAAGCAAGAGAGCGTCCGCAAAGATCCCAGGTGTAAAAGAATTTGAGGGAAAAGGCGTCAGCTACTGCGCAGTATGCGATGCGTTCTTTTACCGCGATAAGGAAGTGGCAGTTCTGGGAAACAGTGATTTCGCTCTTCATGAAGCAGAAGAGCTTTCCCATACAGCATCTCATGTAACGATCTTTACAGATGGAAAGAAACCGGAATTTTCAAGGGAGAATTCCATTGATGTCAATACTATGAAGATCCAGGCAATCGAAGGAGATGAGCGTGTTTCCGGAATCCGCCTGAAAGGTGATGTGAGCCTGCAGGAAGCTGGAGAGGAAGTTTCGTCATTCGAACCAGCAGAAGGTGTTTTTGTGGCACTTGGGACTGCAGGAAGTTCAGAGATGGCCCGTCAGATCGGAGCAGAGCTTAACGAAAAGGGAAACATCCGTGTGAATGAGGAGATGGAGACAACAGTTCCGGGACTGTATGCAGCAGGAGACTGTACAGGAGGACTTCTTCAGGTAGCCAAGGCTGTACATGATGGTGCGCAGGCAGGGATTTCAGCCTGTCAGTATGTGCGGAAGCTTCTGAAGACAGAAGCGTGAGAAATAGTATAGTTCACAAAAAACTGCAAAGACTGATAAATAAAAAACAGCAGAAATCTGTAAAAGATTTCACACAGAGCATAAGGAGGATTATATCATGGCAAAAGTTTTTACAACAGACAATTTTGAAACAGAGGTATTAAATGCAGAGAAATCAGTACTGGTAGATTTCTGGGCAACATGGTGTGGACCATGCAGACGTCAGGCCCCGATCGTGGAAGAACTTGCAGAAGCAGGTTATGAGGTTGGCAAAGTAGATGTGGATAAAGAACCGGCTCTTGCACAGCAGTATAAGATTATGAGTATTCCTACACTGCTGGTATTTAAAGGTGGCAAAGAGACAGCACGTTATGTGGGACTGACACCAAAGGCAACACTTGAGGAAGCACTTCAGTAAAAAATCAATACGTATTCATCATTTTATAGAGACGGCTCTTATCCAGAATGCGGATCGATCCCCGCGAGATCTGGATGGAGCCGTCTTTGTTCATTTTTTTCAGGCTGCGGCTGACAGCCTCTCTTGCACTTCCAATAGACCGGGCAATTGCTTCCTGGGTGAGACTGAGTTCATCAGATCCGGTGTCAGCAGCTTCATCCAGAAGAAATGCGGCAATGCGCTGAGGAAGTGTAAGAAAAAAAGTTCGTTCAATTCCGGATATCACATCAGAAAAATGTTCGGTTGTCAGTTTGTAGATGAAATTTTCCAGATAGATATTATTTTTCATCAATCTGGAAAAAGGTACAGCTGGGAGGAGCAGTAGGTCACAGTCTGTCTCTGCATCGATCTGAACATCAAAAGTAATGGCAGAAAGCATGCAGGAAGCAGAAAGAGTACAGATATCATTGTCCCTTAAACGGTACAGAGTGGCCTCTTTTCCCTGAGCGGAAAGCAGATATACACGGAGAACTCCCTTCAGGAGAAAAAGCGTTCCCAGGCACTGGCGTTCCTCAGACTGCACGGCAGCACCGGCAGGATAATGAAGTTCCCGGATATTATCAAGAAGAAAATTCTGATCTTCAGCAGTCATATGTTCCCAGAAAGGAAAAGCCTGAAAATAATTCAGACAACTGTTTCTGTCCATTAAATAGCACTCTCCTTATGAAATGATATTTTCAGCTGCGTACCATGCTGAATTGAGGTGTTGGCAATTACTGTGATTTTACTCTGATTTGGTAGGAAACGCAATAGTAACGTGAGGCATAACTATTTACATATGGAAACAGGAACGGTATAATCTATCAGAGTGTAAAAATGAAAAAAAGCTTAACATGCCCATTTTAACCGAATGCAGATGATCTTGTCTGCTTGACAGATGCATGTTTCAGCAGAGACGAGGAGAACATAAATTTGAAGATATTACTTGCAGCATGCAATGCGAAATATATCCATTCCAATCTGGCGGTGTACAACTTAAAATCCTGTGCTGGTAAATACAGTCCGCAGGTTGTGATCAAGGAGTATACGATCAATCAGATCAGGGATGAGATCCTGAAAGATATCTATCTGGAACAGCCGGATGTCATTTGCTTTTCCTGCTATATCTGGAATGTGTCTTTTGTAAAAGAACTGGTTCCGGATCTGAAGAAGATCCTCCCGGATGCAGATTTCTGGGCAGGAGGTCCGGAGGTGTCTTATGACGCGGAGAAGTTTTTGAGAAGCAATCCTGCTTTTTCTGGTGTAATGGTCGGAGAAGGCGAAGAGACTTTTCAGGAACTGGCAGGCCATTATATAGAAGGAAAACCGGAAAATCTGAAAGAAATCAGAGGAGTGGCTTTCCGAAATGAGGACAAAGTCCCGGATATCGTACACACAGGATGGAGAGAACTGATGGATCTCAGCAAAGTTCCTTTTGCATATCAGGATCTTAAAGAGTTCAAAAACAGGATCATTTATTATGAAAGCAGCAGAGGCTGCCCCTTTTCCTGCAGTTACTGTCTTTCGTCTATTGATAAGAAACTTCGATTCCGTGATATTGAACTTGTAAAAAAAGAGCTGCAGTTTTTTATTGATAATAAGGTCCCGCAGGTGAAATTTGTAGATCGTACATTTAACTGCAAGCATGATCATGCAATGACGATCTGGCGTTATATCACAGAACATGATAATGGAGTCACCAATTTCCATTTTGAGATCTCAGCAGATCTTTTGCGGGAAGAGGAACTTGCACTGATGAAAACCATGCGTCCGGGACTGATCCAGCTGGAAATCGGGGTGCAGTCTACCAATCCGCAGACGATCAGGGCCATTCGCAGGACTATGGATTTTCAGAAGCTGAAAGGGATCGTAGATCAGATTCACAGTTTTGGCAATATTCATCAGCACCTGGATCTTATTGCAGGGCTTCCTTATGAGGGATATGAGAGTTTTCATAAATCTTTCTGCGATGTATATGCTCTGCATCCGGAACAGTTTCAGCTTGGCTTCCTGAAAGTACTTAAGGGTTCTCATATGATGGAGATGACGGAAGAGTACAAAATTCTTTATAAAGACAGGGAGCCATATGAGGTGCTTTCTACAGCGTGGCTTACTTACGGCGAGATTTTAAGACTGAAAATGGTGGAAAGTATGGTGGAAGTGTATTATAATAGTGGTCAGTTCAAAAATACTCTTGTATTTCTGGAAGGGTATTTCGAAGACCCGTTCCGGATGTATGAGGCACTTGGCAGATTTTATGAGAAGAGGGGATATTCCGAGATATCTCATTCCAGGATGAGACGTTATGAGATCCTTATGGAATTTGCCGGAGAACATGGAGAAATCCCACTGGAGAAGCTTTCGGATGTTATGCTTCTGGATCTTTATCTCAGGGAGAATCTGAAGAGCAGACCATCTTTTGCATCAGATCAGAAGCCATACGAGCGTACAATCTGGACTTACCGTAAAGAGAAGAAGATTCCGAAAACAGCACACATCGAAGTGTTCCGGGATGGAAAGATCACGCTTTTTGATTATACAGACAGAGATCCACTGACAAACAACGCGAGATTAACAGATATCACAGACGAGGTGAATAAAAATTATGGGAATGT
This sequence comes from Blautia sp. HA8986, assembly GCF_056504635.1. Taxonomy (NCBI): domain Bacteria; kingdom Bacillati; phylum Bacillota; class Clostridia; order Lachnospirales; family Lachnospiraceae; genus Blautia; species Blautia sp. HA8986. Next base: position 1,436,001 of record NZ_JBWLUQ010000001.1, on the reverse strand, counting down.
TTGATCCAAAAAAAAGAAAAGTGATCACAGCGATCATCGCAGTTATTCTGGTACTTGCAATGGTAGTTCCGACTGTGCTTTCACTGATTATTTACTAAGGATGGTAGTTTATGAAACTTGGGAAAAAAGTCCTCGAGGCTTTGCAGGCGGAAATTGACGGGCAGCTTAATCCCGGCGATGAGCTGATCGTGGCAGGGCCTGTGGCAGCAGAAGGAACTGCATGGATAACAGAGAACAATTATGAGAGGCTGAGAGAAGTTTTTGCAGAACGGTTTCTGGAGGATGCCAGAAGACTTTCGGACGTTTACGGCACAGGAATGAAAGAAGAGAACAATAAAGTCTGGGAAATGGCAGCGAAAGCAGGAGCCAGTGCCAGATATCTCATGGGTGAGGGCGGTTTTCTGGCTGCTCTCTGGAAGATGGCAGAGGCTTCCGGTGTGGGACTTGAAGTGGACCTTCGCAGTGTGCCGATCCGGCAGGAGACAATAGAAATCTGTGAGATCTTTGATGTGAATCCTTATAAGCTTCTGTCAGGAGGAAGCGTGCTTCTGGGAATCCAGGGTGGAGATGCTTTTGTGCAGGAGCTTAGAAGAGAAGGAATCATGGCCGCTGTGATCGGACAGACGAATTCCGGAAATGACAGGCTTCTTTACAGTGGCGGAAATGCAAGATATCTGGAACGGCCGGGAAATAATGTTATGCAGAAAAGAGGAAAATAAATGGGAGTTTTAAACATTGTACTCCATGAGCCGGAGATCCCGGCGAATACAGGAAATATCGGAAGAACCTGTGTGGCAACAGGAACCAGGCTACACCTGATCGAGCCGCTTGGATTCCGGCTCAATGAGAAGGCTATCAAGCGTGCAGGTATGGATTACTGGGAGCATCTGGATGTGACAAGATATCTGGATTATGAGGATTTTCTTAAAAAGAATCCGGGAGCGAAGATTTATTACGCAACAACCAAAGCTCCCCAGACTTATACAGATGTGCAGTATGAGGATGACTGCTTTATTATGTTTGGAAAAGAAAGTGCAGGTATCCCGGAGGATATTCTGGTGAATAATCAGGAAACCTGCGTGAGAATTCCGATGATCGGGGATATCCGATCATTGAACTTAAGTAATTCTGTTGCTATTGTGCTTTACGAGGCATTGCGTCAGCATAATTTTGCACATATGAATCTGGAAGGTCATCTTCGGAATTATGAATGGAAGTAGATAAAGCGGACTTGTGAGAATCTTATAGAAATAATAGAGTGCAGGGAAACAAAAAACCTCTGTTTCGAATGAACTGTAAAAATGTAAAAAAGTATATTTTACAGTTATTTGAATCAGAGGTTTTCTGCTTATTTGGCCTTTTCAAGTGTAAAGATAAATTCAGTTCCAACACCTACTGTACTGATCACATTAATGTTCTGCTTATGTGCATTGATGATCTCTTTTACAATTGCAAGTCCAAGGCCGGTTCCTTTGCGGTCTTTTCCGCGGGAGGCATCGATTTTGTAAAAGCGGTCCCATATTTTGGAAAGACTCTCTTTGGGGATTCCGGTTCCGTGGTCTTTTACAGAGACAAAAACTTTTCCGTGGTTGACAGTGGTTTCCAGTGTGATAGATGAATTATCATTGCTGAATTTTACGGCGTTGTCCAGTAAATTGTACAGTACCTGCTGGATCTGCTCCATATCCGCACGGACAAAAAGTTCTTTTCCTGCAAGGAGAAGTTCCAGCCGGATATTCCGTTCTGAGCAGGTGCCTTCAAAAGATGCAGCAGTGGTGCGAATGGTTTCATTAATATCAAAGCGGCGCATGTGCATCATTCGCTTTTTCACATCCAGTTCATTTAAGGTAAGAAGACTTCTGGTAAGTTTCTCCAGGCGGGTGGATTCAAAAGCGATAACTTTAAGATACCGCTCCTGCATTTCCGGCGGGATAGTGCCGTCCAGCATGGCTTCCACGTAACCTTTGATGGAGGTCAGCGGAGAACGGAAATCGTGGGACACATTAGAGATAAACTGTCTCTGGTACTCGCCGTTTTTGTTCAGCTTGTCTGCCATGTAGTTGAGGGAGTGGGAGAGATATCCCATCTCATCTTCAGAATCTACAGGGATCGTATAGGAAAGATTTCCGTTGGCAAATTCCAGCGCACCTTTCAGGATTTCCTTTAAAGGTTTATGTACCCGGAAGAAATAGACCAGCAGGAAGCTGAAAAACAGTGCATAAATAACAATAAAGATTACGATCATGACCTCTACGATATTGCTGCGGCTTTCGTAGAGGTTTTTCATTGGATAATGGATTGCAAGATATCCGATGATCTGATCTGTATCTTTGACAGGGACAACAGTGCTTAAATGCGTTTCTTTAAATGCCCCATAAAAGGTACCGGAAGAATAATCGGTATCTTCGTAATCGGAAGGCCGGAAATTTTTAACAGTAATCTCACCGGAATCAGAAGTATTCTTACTGGTATTGATAAGAACAGTTCCATCTGTATCCATGATCCAGAAGTCTGCATTCTGAAAAGCAGCTGCAGAATTCAGAGCCAGGGAAATCTGATCATTGTCCGGATTTTTTACAGCCTGCCGGATCTCCTCCTGGGATGCGATATGGCTGGCTGTGCGGTAAAGAGAAGCACCGGTAGTTTTTTCCAGCTTTTTTTCTACAAGGTAAGATCCTCCGGAGGAAAGCAGCAGAAAGCAGATTCCTCCGATGGCAAAATAGAGTATCAGCAATTTGCGGTAAAGATGCTGTTTCATCAGGCCTTTACCTCGAATTTGTAGCCGATGCCCCAGACTGTGGAAAGTGACCAGTTTGGATTATCCTTGATCTTTTCGCGGAGACGTTTGATATGTACGTCTACGGTGCGGGTGTCGCCGATGTATTCATATCCCCAGATATGATCCAGAAGCTGCTCCCTTGTAAAAACCTGATTCGGAGAAGAAGCCAGGAAATAAAGAAGTTCCAGCTCTTTTGGAGGCATATCTATCTGGTGTCCCATATATGTTACTGAATAATTGGTGAGGTTGATCACCAGATCCGGGTAGGAAACACATTTTTCTTTCGGAGCAGAAGATGGAGATTTCACATGGAATCTGCGGAGCACTGCGCGGACACGTGCCACCAGTTCCTTGGAATCAAATGGTTTGATAATGTAGTCGTCAGCTCCAAGCTCAAGGCCGAGAACTTTGTCAAAAGTTTCGCCTTTTGCGGAGAGCATGATGATCGGTACATCGGAGGTATGGCGGATCTCACGACATACCTGATATCCGTCGATTCCCGGAAGCATCAGATCCAGAAGGATCAGATCCGGGTGAAAAATATGGAACTGCTTCAGGGCTTCCTCGCCGTCATTTACGATTTTAGTCTCAAAGCATTCTTTTGTAAGGTAGAGAGCTACCAGCTCTGCAATATTATTGTCATCGTCAACAATGAGGATTTTCTGTTTTGTAGCCATAGTTTCAGCTCCTTTTTTATTTCTTGAATTCTACGATGGTTACACCGGCATCGCCTTCTCCGAATTCACCGAGACGGAAGGAAGCTACGTGTTTCTGACGTTTCAGGTAATTGTGGACCCCTTTTCTGAGCGCGCCGGTACCTTTACCGTGTACAATGCGGACGGATTTCATATGTGCAATGTAAGCGTCATCCAGATATTTGTCCAGTTCTGCAACAGCTTCGTCAACGGTTTTTCCCAGGAGATTGATCTCAGTGGAAATGCTGGCTGCTTTTGACATGCGGATTTTTCCTGCGCCTGTACGCTGCATGGACGGGGTGGTGATCACAGGTTCATCCACAAGCTCCAGGTCAGAGATATGTACTTTGGAACGGATGATGCCCATCTGTACAAAGAGATATCCTTTGGAATCCGGATGGCTGGAAACTGTTCCCTTGAGATTCAGGCTTAAGACTTTTACAGTATCTCCAAGAGAAAGATCGGATGGCTTCAGCTGCTTCGTCGGTTTCTGTTTCTGCTGTTTGGAAGACATGCCTTTTTCTGCTTTTGACATACGCTTCTTCAAGTTCTGTCGTTCTTTTTCCACAGAGGCTGTATCCACGTGATCTTTCTGGAATTTATGAAAAAGCTTCATGGTCTGATCTGCGTATTCTTTGGTATCGCGGAGAATCGCGTGTGCCTGTTCGTTGGCTTCACGGAGGATGCGTTCTTTGCGTTCATCCAGTTTTTCTTCTTTTTCCTGGAGGGATTTCTTAAGTTCAGCTACCTGTTCTTTATAGCGGGCGATCTCTGCGCGCTCATTTTCAATGGTGACACGGCTCTGCTCCAGAGAAGTCAGAACATCCTCGAAGGATTCATCCTGCTCACTGATCTGCTCTTTTGCCTTATCAATGATAAAATCAGGAAGTCCCAGTTTAGAAGAAATGGCGAAAGCATTACTTTTTCCAGGGACACCGATGAGAAGGCGGTAGGTTGGACGTAAAGTTTCTACATCAAATTCGCAGCAGGCATTTTCTACGCCTGGAGTGGAAAGCGCGTAAATTTTCAGTTCGCTGTAATGGGTGGTGGCCATGGTGCGTATTCCCTGTTCATGAAGATGGGAAAGAATTGCAATGGCCAGTGCTGCACCTTCTGTCGGGTCTGTTCCTGCGCCAAGCTCATCAAAGAGGACAAGGGAGTCCTGATCTGCGGACTTGAGGAAGGAGACTACGTTTGTCATATGTGAGGAAAAGGTGCTTAATGACTGCTCGATGCTCTGTTCATCACCGATATCTGCGTAAACCTCGCGGAAAAGTGCAAGTTCGGAGCGGTCCAGTGCCGGGATATGAAGACCTGCCTGACCCATGAGAGTGAGAAGACCCACGGTTTTCAGGGAGACAGTTTTACCGCCGGTGTTCGGTCCTGTGACAACAAGGAGGTCAAATTCATCTCCAAGGCGAATGTCAATGGGAACGGCTTTCTTTTTGTCAATAAGCGGGTGGCGGGCCTGACGGAGACGGATGCGTCCTTCGGTATTAAAGATGGGTTCGCTGGCATTCATATCCATGGCAAGAGCAGCTCTGGCAAAAATAAAGTCCAGCTGGACCATGATGGAAAGGTCTGCATGGATTGCTTCCAGTTCTGCGGCTACCTTCTGGCTTAAGTCTGCAAGGATCACTTCGATTTCTTTCTGTTCTTTCAGCTCTAGTTCACGGATGTCATTGTTCAGTTTGACAACGGCCATGGGTTCAATGAAAAGAGTGGAACCTGTTGCTGACTGATCGTGTATCATACCTGGAACCTGGCCTTTGTACTCAGCTTTTACCGGGATACAGTAGCGACCATCTCGCATGGTGATAACAGAATCCTGAAGATAATTCCTTGCGCTTCCTGCAACCAGAGAGGAAAGCTGGGAATGGATGCGGTCGTTGGTGATCTTGATGCTGCGGCGGATCTGACGGAGAGTGCTGCTGGCATCGTCACTGATCTCATCCTCGGAAAGGATACAGCGTCGGATCTCCGTGCTAAGCGGTGTCAATGGTTCCAGGGCTGAGAACATGCCGTCAAGGGAATCGGTCATTCCGTCATCGCGGTCGCTTCTGGAATAAGCTTTTACACGGCCGGTATTTTCCAGAAGGCTGCACACAGAGAGAAGTTCCGGCGCATTTAAGGAACTGCCTACAGTAAGACGCTTCAGGGTGCCGCGGATATCTTTGACACTGCCAAAGGAAATGCTGCCTTTTTTGAAGAGGCGGGCAAGTGCATCGTGAGTCTGCAGCTGCATGGAACGGATCTCTTCGATATCCGTGGAAGGGGTAAGCTTCCTGCAGAGATCTTTTCCCATTGGGGAAGAGGCCTTGTCTGTGAGCAGATCTATGATTTTATAGTATTCAAGTGCTTTGTATGCTTTTTTGTTCATTGTTGCTATTGTTACTCCTTTTTGTTACTTCTGTTGATTCCGTGTTTTTCTGTGTGATACAGGGTATACAAAAAAACACTTCGTTTCCTATTTTACATGATTTCCGTAGCAAAGGAAAGTAAAATGTGTTATGATACTAAATAAAGCCAAAATGCGCCGGAAGCATGATATGACTTGCGGAGCGAACCGGAAGGAATTACCGGCTTATGGTTAAAAAGTGTGTTTTGGAGTAAGGCTATGAGCGTAAAGGATAGCTGCTCTGAATAGTGTAAAAAAATAAAGTGTGAATAGAAAGGCAAAGATTTTATGCGTTTTTTAAATGAGTTACATGAGGGAGACAGAGTAAACGGGATCTATCTCTGCAAACAGAAACAGCCGGCTACCACCAAGAACGGCAAGCCCTATGAGAATCTGATCCTTCAGGATAAAACAGGTGTGATCGACGGTAAGATCTGGGATCCGAATTCCCTGGGAATTGATGATTTTGATGCGCTGGATTATATTGAGATCATGGGAGATGTGACAAGCTTTGCAGGTGCCATGCAGCTGAATATCAAGAGAGCCCGCAAGGCAGGAGAGGGCGAATACGACCCGGCAGACTATCTTCCGGTCAGCGAGAACAGCGTGGACGATATGCAGAGCCAGCTTCATGCATTGATCGACAGTGTGAAGAATCCATATCTTTCCCAGCTTCTGAAGAAGCTTTTTGTAGAAGATAAGGAATTTATGAAAGTGTTTGAGGGACATTCAGCAGCGAAAACTGTACATCACGGATTTATCGGTGGACTGATGGAGCATACCCTTGGAGTGACACGTCTCTGCGACTACATGGCGAATGCGTATCCTCTGCTGAACAGAGATCTTCTGATCACAACAGCACTTCTTCACGATGTTGGCAAAACCAGGGAGCTTTCTGCTTTTCCGATGAATGATTATACAGATGAGGGACAGCTTCTGGGACATATTATGATTGGAGCACAGATGGTACACGACCTGGTAAAAGAAATTCCGGATTTTCCGGAGAAGATTGAGAATCAGGTGATCCATTGTATCCTTGCCCATCATGGTGAGCTGGAGTACGGATCTCCGAAAAAACCTGCACTTGCAGAGGCAGTTGCTTTGAATCTTGCAGATAATACAGATGCAAGAATGGAGACGCTGACAGAGATCTTCCATGCAGACAAAGGAAAAAAAGAATGGCTTGGCTACAACCGTTTTTTTGAGTCCAATTTAAGAAGAACAGGAGATATTTAATTAATGGAATTCCGTAAAAATGATATATTAACCCTGGATATAGAAGATTGCGGAGTTGACGGTGAAGGTATCGGGAAAGCCGATGGCTTCACCGTTTTTGTGAAAGATGCCGTGATCGGTGACAGGATCAAAGCTAAGATCATCAAGGCAAAAAAGAACTACGGCTATGGCCGTCTGATGGAGGTGATCACACCGTCCCCATACCGTGTGAAACCAGCCTGCTCCATAGCACGTCAATGTGGCGGCTGCCAGATCCAGGCACTGTCTTATGAAGAACAGCTGAAATTTAAGGAGAAAAAGGTTCGCGGTCATCTGGAGCGGATCGGAGGTTTTAAAGATCTTGAAATGGAACCGATCATGGGAATGGAAGAACCATACCATTACCGCAACAAAGCTCAGTTCCCCGTAGGAAAAAATAAAGACGGAAAGATCATTACCGGTTTTTACGCAGGAAGAACGCATTCTATTATTGAGAACCGGGATTGTATCTTGGGTGTAAAACAGAATAAAGATGTTTTGGACTGTGTAATTGGACATATGGAAAAGTATCATATTCAGCCTTATGATGAGACCACTGGCAAAGGCCTTGTGCGTCACATTATGATTCGCTATGGATTCCATACAGATCAGATCATGGTCTGCCTGATTCTCAATGGAGATAAGCTTCCTGCGGAAAAAGCTCTGGTGGAGTCTCTTTGTGAAATTCCGGGAATGACCAGTATTACTATTAATGTAAATAAGAAACGTAATAATGTGATTCTGGGAAACCAGCTTCGCCTTCTCTGGGGACAGTCCTATATAACGGACAGTATTGGAAATGTATCATATCAGATTTCTCCGCTGTCCTTTTTCCAGGTCAATCCTATCCAGACCGAAAAACTGTATGGAAAAGCTCTGGAATATGCAGGCCTTACCGGAAATGAAACTGTCTGGGATTTGTACTGCGGAATTGGAACCATCTCTCTGTTTCTGGCACAGAGAGCAAAATTTGTCCGCGGTGTGGAGATCGTTCCACAGGCCATTGACAACGCAAGAGAAAATGCGAAGATCAACGGAATTGAGAATGTGGAATTTTTTGTTGGAAAGGCAGAAGAAGTATTGCCGAGAGAATATGACAAGAACGGTATCTACGCAGATGTTATCGTGGTAGATCCGCCGCGAAAGGGCTGTGATGAAGCACTGTTGAATACGATACTTAAGATGAAACCGGAGAGAGTTGTATATGTAAGCTGCGACAGTGCGACATTGGCCAGGGATCTGAAGATACTTTGTGCAGAGGAGTATGAGTTGAAACGGGTATCTACTACTGATATGTTTCCGCAGAGCACACATGTGGAGACAGTCTGTTTGCTGTCAAGAAGAGATAAATAAAGGCTGAAAAGTGGCGTATTTCCGGGCTTTTTGTAAGGTTATAATCATCAGAGAAGACTTGCGGAAAGCTCGGTTTTCTTGTATGGAAACATATCTACTTTTAAGCCTGACCGGAGAAAAAGTGGATGGTCGAAAAAATGCGGTAGGGTTTAGGCTGTGGATTAGATGTCATAGGTTGTGGCACTGGAATTGTTGTCAGAGCCGACCGCAGTTTAAGCCACTCGATACTAAGAGGCAGACTTGGCAGTGGAATAGATGATATAGAAGGAGCGGTAGAGATGACACGCAGATGTATATATTGTGGTCAAGACCATGATTTATCAGAGTCGGATATTATCCCTGATGCGCTTACTAACGCGCGTGTATTAAATAGAAATGTTTGTCGAATAGAACATAACAATAAGTTCAGCGATATGTTTGAAAGCAGAGTTATCGATGCTTTAGGGTTTATCACAAATGAACTTGACATTAAATCGAGCAAAGGAAAAAAATATGCGGCATATGATGCTGTAGTAAACATTGAGGGAATAGATTATAATTTAAAACTTCACGGGGATAATGAAATATTTAATGGAAGAGTAATAAAATCATCAGATAACAAGCATATGATTAGCTCTTATGACAGAGCCGTTAAAATTGCAAAAGACGAGAGCAAAGTTCAATCATTAGATATTAACACAATAGAAATACAAAAGAAGGTCAGTATCAATAATGAGATTTTTTTTGATATATCGATGTATAGAATGCTTTCAAAAATTGCTTTTGAATGGTATTGTGCCAAAAATGATGTCTCTGGTTATTGTCCAGAGTTTAGTGACATAATTGACTTTATTACAACTGGTAATGGCACAAATCCTGTTAGTATTATTCAAGAAGAAGAAATTTATAAAATGGTAGACCAACTTGGAAATTTAGGAAGTCATATATTATTTGCTTTTGAAAAAGAAGACGGAGAAATAGATGTCATTATCTCACTTTTTGGATTGCTCATGTATAGAGTTGTAGTAGCGAAACAAAAACCAAGTATATGTGTGAATAACTATTTGTATACGGAGTTGAGAACAGATTCTTCAAGGAAGGAAATTGTTCATCGATCAACGGAGGAAGCGCAAGAAAGGTTTTATGGAATGTTTGCTCAGGACAAGTTTGTAAGTGCTGGTGTCTTTAATGGTGTAAGTATAATGATTCCCAAAATTATGGCGTCAATGAAAAATGTTGGGATTTATCCACTGTGGTTTAATATCACTCAATATCTTTCGAAGGTTAATACTGATACAATTAAACCAAATGATATAATTAATAGGATTTTTCTTAGACAATTGAAAAATATCACACAAGCTTCAACGCTGCAAAAAAAATCAATAAAAAGATTTGTAAATGAAAATTTTTATAGCGATCATGAAACTATTAGATTAAATCCTGATACGAGCAATAAGAAAGCAACCGTATTGTTTTATGTGGTTTATCTCATTGGAATCAGTGAGGAACCTGAATTAAATGACATGGTTCTTCAGAAGATTATTAAGGAAGGATTACCTAATTTATCTAACGAAGAATTTATAGTTGATGATGAAATGGAAAATAGTCTCAAGAGGATAATGATGGAAAATGAAAATTACTCCGCCATTCTAGAAAAGGGCGCCGAAAAAGTAATAAGTTGGAAAAATTAAAACAGACTCCCCATCGCCGGATTAGTTCCAGTGGTGAGGAGCCTTTGTACGTTTATAGACTTATATATCAACATCGATACTAACGCCAGATTTCAATTCGACAGTGATGTGGTCATCCCAGATGGTTATCTGTTTGATCCAGCAGCGTACTAGTGATTCGTCAAATTCGGTGAGGTGGGTGGTCTGCTGGCGGAGTTCTCTAAGCCTGAATATTTCATTGGCAATCTCGTCATAGGCTTCTTTGCTCTGGGCTTTCTAGATCAGTTCTTGTTGCAGGGTCATCAGTTTTTCGTCAATGTTTTCAACGGAGGTTGCCTGCGAAGCTCGGATGACTGAGGCAATGTTGAGCTGTAGCTGTGCTTGATAGCTACTTTTGTCTCCAAGCATCTGGTTGATTGCCTTGATGACAGCATCCTGAAGGACCAGCTCGTTAATGGTTCTGGCGTGGCATTTCAATCCGGTAGATTCCAGCCTGCTGATGCAGCGCCAGACGATAGATTTAACTCCACGATTGTTCCAGTGGAGCCTTCGAAACATTTCACCGCATTCACCGCAGATGACAATTTGCGAGAAGCAGTGATTGCAGCTATAGCTACGTTTCTTGCCGTTGGTACTGGTTTTGACCACTCGCCTGCGGACCAGTTCTTCTTGAACTTGTAAGTAGATGTCTTTCGGAATAATGGCTTCGTGGTTGCCTTCTACATAGTATTGCGGGACGAGACCGTTGTTCTTGACTCTGGTTTTGTTCAGAAAGTCTGTTGTGTAGGTTTTCTGGAGCAGGGCATCGCCGATGTATTTCTCGTTTCGGAGAATCTTGTTGATGGTGCTTGTGTGCCACTTTTTTCCTCCGGCACCGGTAAGAATACCGTCACGTTCCAGTCCGGCGGCAATCTTATCCATGCTGAGCCCTTCTAAATATTCTCGATAAATGCGCTTTACGATTTCTGCCTGCTCTGGATCGATGATGAGGTTGCCTTCCGTATCCTTCGTATAGCCAAGAAAACGATTGTGATTGATTTGTACCTTGCCTTGCTGGTAGCGGTATTGCAAGCCCAACTTAACATTCTGGCTTAAGGATTGCGATTCCTGCTGAGCCAGAGATGCCATGATAGTAATAAGAACTTCGCCCTTGGCATCCATCGTGTTGATGGACTCTTTTTCAAACAGAACAGGAATGTTCATGTCTTTAAGCTGTCTGATGTATTTTAGACAATCCAGTGTGTTTCTGGCAAATCGGCTGATGGATTTGGTAATAATCATATCAATGTTACCAGCCTTACAGTCATCAATCATGTGATTAAATTCTTCACGTTTTTTTTGTGTTAGTGCCGGAGATACCGTCATCGGCATAAATACCGGCAAGGATTTTTTTGAATATATTCTGTATAGTGTTCTACCTGAGCTTCGTAGCTGGTAGCCTGCTCATCGCTGTCGGTACTGACACGACAGTACGTTGCGACTCGGAGCTTTGGTTTTTCTTCTTCCTGCTTACGATTGGTATCTGTATTTTCTTCATCTGTGTTTGCTTATTATTTCGTCCGAGTTTTGTGGCTCGGCGTTTACGTTCTTCTTGTGCTTTCTGGTAGGTTTCCTTATCAATGATGGCAGGGTAGAAACTGTCGCCAAGATAATGGACAGTTCCCATCAATCGCTTCGCTGTTCCGTGATAGGTTGGTATCCTAGCTTCAGCAGCTGCCTTTGATAATGACATGCCACTCAGATAATTTTGATAAAGCTGTCGGAGTTTTGTGGCAGCAGGTTCGTCTATAATTGCGATGCCGTTTTCAATCCGATAGCCAAATGGTGTATGGCCCATCTAATCATCAATCCTTTCTGTGAATGTTTGATGCTAGAATATAAATAGTACAAGCCAAAATGAGAAATTCCAAATACACATAAGTATGGTACAATAGAGACATGCTGAAGGAGGATCTCATATGGCAAAGCAACATGACAAATAATTTAAACTTGATGCAGTCCAGTACTATCAGGATCACAAAGATCTCGGAGTACGTGGATGTGCAGAAAATCTTGGCATCGGATACAGCACATTAACAAAGTGGCTGAAAGACTTCCGGGAATCAGGTGATATTCCTGTTCGTGGTTCTGGTAATTACGCATTTGATGAGTAGAAAGAAATTGCCCGACTCAGACGTGAATTGAGTGATGCCCAAGATGCACTTGATGTATTAAAAAAGCAATCAACATTCTGGGAAAATGACGGAAGTCATTTATCTCGAAGTGTCTGAGAAGACGAAAGCTGCCAAAAGGTTGGACGCCGGGTTTCCGTCTCCGGAATGTTGAAATTTTTAGGTGTCTCTCGCTCAGGATATCTTGCATGGTTCCAACATGTACCTTCTGATACAGAAAAACGCCGTGAAGCTGTGAAAGCAAAAATCCAGGATATTTATGATGATTCCAAACAGAACTACGGTGCGCCAAAAATCACTGTAGAACTGCGAAAAACCGGTGAAGTCATTTCGGAAAGAACCGTTGGTACATATATGCGCCAAATGGGGATCCGTGCTCAGTGGAACAAGCCATGGACAATCACCACAAAAGATTCTGATTTCAGCACCGAATTACAAAATATCCTTGATGAACATTTTAATTCTGACCGTCCGAATGCCGTCTGGTGTTCGGATATCACCTACATCTGGACAATAGACGGATTCGTCTATCTGACCAGTATTATGGATTTATTTTCCAGAAAAATCATAGCCTGGACGCTTTCAGAAACACTGGAAGTATCCTGCGTGATTGATACTATAAACAAAGCCAAAGCTCGTCGAAATATCGATCAACCATTAATCATCCACTCAGATCGTGGGAGCCAGTATGTTGCAAAGGAATATAAAAAAGCAACCGAAAATATGCAACGCAGTTATTCGAAGAAAGCATTTCCATGGGATAATGCATGCATTGAATCCTTCCATTCTATTATTAAACGCGAATGGCTCAATCGATTTAAAATCCGCGATTATAAGCAGGCATACCAGCTGATTTTTGAATATCTGGAAGCTTTCTATAATACGAAATGAATTCATACCCATTGCAACTATATGTCGCCAAACGAATTCGAACGAGTGTATAAAAGAACGCACACTGAGGCGGAGCTTTTGGCAGGTTAAAATGGGGAGAAATTTCTCGTTTTAACTTGTACTAAATCTTGACATAGGACCAAGCCTCTGCTGGATGCACATTTCGGTCTCCACATCACGGACAGTATATTTCTTGAACACGGACCACTTGTCCGGAGCATGGAAGGGGCGATTTCTTGTACGCTGCCCATTGGTCTTCGTGGGAGCACAGGGCTGGCAAAAATATTTGATGAGATCTTTTCCTTCTGAGAGCTTTTGTTTTTCCAAACCGAGAACAGCACCGACACCCTCCAAGGAGAGTGGGAGTCCCATTGTGGCAGCCCAAATCATAGAGCAACGCCAGCTTTCTGGTTCCAGATATTCTCCTGTCGGGTACCCTAAGAAACGAGAAAGACAGATGCGTTCAAAAGCTGCATTGAACGCCCACTTAATGACAGATTCGTCTTCCAGGGCAAGAAGGACTTCTTTTGGAATCTGTTCTCCGCAGGCAAGGTCAATCACCTGAACGGGCTGGTTGTCTGCGCTATAGGCAAAGAGCAAGATTTCAAAATTGGGAGACTCCACATAGCGATAGACGCCTGTTTTCTGAAGAGGCACATCACTGTAGGTCTCAATATCGATACTGAGTGTTTTCATGAGATTGTCCTTTCTACAAAACAGGCAGCAGAGAAATCCCTGCCGCCTGCCGTGTTACTGTTTATCTTTATTGGATTTGTATTTATTGATGTCACGGCGGATGTGGCATACCGCATAGCGGATAAGATAGAGAATGATTTTCCCTACGTTATAAATGATGAAGCCATATACCGCTACAAAAAAGGTGTATGCGATGACGTTAGCAATAAATAGATTTAAGATTTCTGCAAATTCATTCATAGATTGTCTCCTTTTGTCGAAAGATGTGCTGGCGGCAGCAAAACCACCGCCAGCAGGTTGATAGATTACTTAAAGTCCTTCATACGTTTTTCATGGTATTCGAGATCACGCTTGTCCTTTTCCTGTTCACGCTTTTCGCGTTTATGGTCATTGATGATGCTCTGAATGATAGAGACCGCAGTAGCAAGCCCCACGCAAGCGAAGCAGCCGATACAGATGTTTACAAGAATAGTACTAATCATGATTGTCTCCATAGTTTGTCACCTCCATTAATCAAGAAAATCATCATCGTCATCAGTTGCGAAGTCGGATTCGGCAGATGCCTTACCACCAAGAGGCTCGCCATCACGAATTTTCTGCAGATTGTTAAGGCCGCAGGCGATGCCCTTATTACCAGAGCTGTTGAAAGCATAGAAGCTGATGCTGGCACGACCGTAGATTCCGGAGTAAACCTCAGAACGAGTGAGGATAGGATTGCGGTCTGCATCCACGATGCCCGGAGCAGAAGTGGCGTTGGCATTTACAAAGTAGCTACCAGCGTAAGCAGGGTCATCCGGTCTTTCAAGGTCTCCGTCACGAAGAGGAGTCTTAAGTACGGAAAGTGCCGGTACGGACTTGCCGTTGCCCTTGAGTTTGGATTCGCCTTCACGGTAGGCTGCTTCGATAGCCGCTTCAATCTTAGCGACAGTCTTGGTGTCAGATTTTGGGATGATCAGGCTGACACTGTACTTCGGAGTACCACCGTTGATGGATTTCGGTTCCCAGACGTTAGCGTAGCTCCAGCGTGTGTTAGGACCGGTGATAACCTTCATGGGATTTGTCATTTTTGCATTTTTACTCATTATCATATTCCTCCGTAAAATCATTTTTTGCTGTGTTCATTGCCGGGCGTTTATCACTTTCCGGCACAAGAGTAGGTTTGCCTTGTGGCTTTTCGATATAGGCTACAAGAAGATCTTCAAAGCGAGCTTTGCCGAGCAACTTTTGCATGGCTGTGATACCAAGCAGCTTCTTTTCGTAAGGGTCAAAACCGGCAGCTTTGACAGCCTTCGATACAGCGTCTTCGCTGGTATATCTGCGGTTGGAGCGACCCTCGACCAGCTTCCATCCAGTCCATTCTTTACCGCTGATTGCCTGTTGGAGTGCATACTCCTTGATGTCACCTGCCCAAGCGACCAGTTCGTCGACACGGGAGAGGATGACTTCAATTTCCGAATCCTCCAATAGTGGTGGCAACTTAAAATCGTGCTGTGCGAGTAGAAGATTGGCTTCAGCTCTGGCTCGGCATTCATGTTTTGCTTTGCAGAATCCGCACCATTCACCACACAGGAAGTTCCCATCACCGGCAAAGGCAAGGTCTGCGGTAGGCTTCAGAACTTCATCGGCCCATTGATGCAGGTCATCCTTGCTGACTTCGTAGGTAGAAATGTTCTGACGTCTGGGCTGGTAGATGGTCATGCTGACCGTATCGATGTCATAGATGTCATCGAAGAGTTCCAGTGCGCCAAGGGCGTAGCACTTCATCTGCGGATTGTTCTCAGCGGATACGAGGATTCCAAGACCATGTTTGTAGTCAATCACGTGCATAGTTCCATCGCTGATGAGAATAGCATCCGAGGTTCCGAAGCCCTGTTCTACCCAGCGTGAGAAGTCCACTTGCTGTTCAATCAGAACAACAGGGTCGGAGCAAGTCTGCTTGGCCTCATCCAAAAGCTCCATGATGAAGCTGGCATAGCCGGTAGCACAATCCTCCATCTCAGCGTTGTACCAGTCGAGATTCTCGGTAGGATCTGTAGCTTCCATACCGAGTGCTTTGCGGAGTTTGTATGGGCATCGGTACCTTCTGCAGCATAGTTGCTGCCTTTATCCTCATAGGTTTCGCAGAGCCTTGCTGATGGTGGGCAGTGGAGCCAGCGGTCAGAAGAGGATGCGGAGAGGATTGCATGTCCTTTAGGTGGCATATTAGAGCACCTCCGCTTCCCTGAGCAGGGCTTCATAATGTATCGGGTCTACGAGTGACAACTTACTTGCACCGTACTTTTTAAGAAGTTCTCGAATTTCAACTGTATGTCCGGGACGAGATTTATCAGCCAGAACAGCTCGAACCTCCTCAAAGGTCAGTGCAGGTTTTGTTTTCTTTTCAGGTCTAGCAGTAATATTTTCAGCTTGCTGCTTATCGTCAGATGAAAACTGCTGTATGAGCCAGTTTGCTGCATCATTAATAGCAGTGGCAGCATTTCTCAGCTCTTCGATGGTCATAGCCATATCGTTCATTTTTGACATTTACTTTCCCTCCTTCCTCGGATTGTCTGTGTGCGGCGATGATTCTGAGATTCTTCGCCATTCTTGTGGATACCTGACTGATTGCAGTGAGAGTAGCAATCACTTCTGCGTCAGTACCGCTTCTGTTGTGAAAAGTCCGATTCACAATGTTCACCTCACTTTCTGTAGGTCGCTTTGTTTCGCCTTACACTACTCAATGGAGGTGAGATGGCCGTTTGGCCGAAAAATATAAGAAACTTTTTTGAAAAGAAAAATCGTCCCCTGAAGAATCAGAGGACGACCATTCATATTAGATGTAGTCCTTAAGCTCGGAGCGGAGCTTCTGGAACAGCTTGTCCCTGCGATACACGAATGTATTACGAGAGAGGCCCATTTCCTTGCCGCAGTCACGTTCCGATTTTCCTTCCATAATAAGCTGGCAGATAAGACGGCCTTCCGGGTCCAGCTCGTTCAGCTTTGCGTAGAGGGCACGAAGAAGTTCTGCGTCCTCCATTAATTCAGCGATAGCTGCGGATTCATCCGGCATGTCATCAAGCCAGCTCTTTTCATTTCCTTCACCGTCGCTTACGGTGTTATCGAGAGAAAGCTGATCGCCAGCCTTGACATACGGACAGGTCATACAGTCCATGTCGCATAAATAGCGTTTGCTTGCAGGGCAGACACAACGGCCATGTTCCTGCTGGCGTTTACGGTAGGCGTTGATGTCACGGTAGTAGTTCGTGTAGAACTCCTTGTTTACGTCTACCCAGCTTTTGGATTCCTTGATGTAGATACGATACTGTTTGCTCTGATTGTCTTTGTTTGCCATAACATTTACCTCCTGTGATTGGCATAGATTTGTGACCAGTCACAGGTGGAAACAGAGATTTCAGGCATATTTCGCTGTAGAGTTTATTGTTCGTTCATACTCGCTACATTGAAAATAATGTCGAAAAGTGTTATGATGATTTAGTAGGGTTTGTTGGGGGTTGCTCTGGTTTATATTCATCAGATTCGACGGCCGACAAACATCAAAAAATCCCTGTGGCTTTTCACAGGGCTAGAAAATAGTAAGTTGAGTAGGCCTGCCATTCACAGTTGAGTAAGTTGAGTAGGTAAATTTGGTTAGAGGGACAATCAATGACAAAAAATGAAAATTTAAGACTGTGTGGCGGTACGTTTTTCACCTTACTTTTAGAGGCTAGAAAGCAACTGCTGGGTGCAAATGAACACTACGCAGGAAAAAAAGATGGATTAACTGAATATGAAACTTTGATTGGTTTAGCCAGAGTGATACGTTCTGATTTAGCGACACCAATGCCGACTGAAATTAAAACAATTCAGGGTAACGCTTCAGAATATAAGAAATGCAAGAATGCAGGCGGAGGCTACTTCCCGTTCGGTGATAAAACGGCATTGAGAGTTTTTGACGAAAGAGTGAAGAACGAGTATGTGGATACATTGAGAAAAATGTGCCGCTTTGTGGATGACTTCATTGATGCTGGAGGAGATATAAAAAAAGACGAGCTACTCGTGAAAGCACTCGTCGAATTAATATCGTTGGATAATTGCATTGATGATAGCCAATCTTTCTATATCAAAGAAGATGGAACAACAGCGCAGAAAAAAGAACTCATAAATATGAAAGAAATTCCTTTGCAGTCATTTCTATTAGGTGTATTTCATTATTCGGTATGTAGTGTTGATAATGTAGTTGGAGCTGAAACATTCGATTTCTGGTGTCCGTCTGCCGGTGGAGCAAAAAGGACTTACAAAGGAGATATTGGTGCCGATTGGCCAGTAGATATCAAACTCAGATACATTCAGCTTGAAGATTGTGACATAGCTGAGAATGATGCTAATGGCTCACCAGAAGATGTCATAGTTGAAGCGGACTGTGAAGATCCTCATCAGAACAAAGAAAAATCTAAACAGCAAATGGTTTTTAATTTCAACGTAACTGGAAATAACAATAGCTTCATTCAGCATGTCGATAGCATTACGAACAATTATTATGGAGGGCAGAAAAAAGATGGAGAATAAATTACAGCCATCACAACCGGGAGTTTTGCAAGCGCAAACACCGAATACGACATTTAATTTGCCCGGTAACAATAATACATTGGTAGCTCATACAGACGCTGTGAACAATACCTATAGCGTAATGATGGTGGGTGGGGCACCACCCATGCCGGGAAGCCCTAACGCAGTGCACACCATTACATTAAATACAGATTTCTATCACCTTCTGGTTGTTGGAGATGATGAATTAAATCCTCAGTACTGTCATTGCCTTGTTCGAAAGGACAGAGCAATAACGGAAAGTACCTCAAAAGAACTGAAAGCAGCTTATGCGGCTTTGTCAGAAGATGCAATATCGGTGCTGAAAACCTATCCGGCAATTATTGCGACTGAGAACCACACTTATGGGAAAACAGATGAAGACCACTATGCTGCGTATGGGTTGATTGTTGATGTAAAGATTCAGGACAATGGCATTAAAGTATATTATCAAATACTTAACTGGATACCACAGCAGAAAATAAATGAACTTCGGTTTGAACTCGGAATCGAAGGCTGCAGCGGAACGAATGAATTGAATCGTATGCACTGGGCAATAAAAAAGATAAATGCAGTAGAGGTATTAAGGGAAGCTGGGATACAAGTCTTTTCTTTATAAATACGCAACCACTCATCTGGAATCGAACATGGAGGAATAATATGAGTGCAGAATATGAAAACATGCAAGTTGAAAAATGGGTAAACCTTGAAGATGTAGCAGAACACCTAAGTTTGAGTCAGGATACAGTCCGTACTTGGATAAAAGAAGGAAAATTACCTGTATATAAAGCTGGAAAACGATATAAATTCAAAATCTCTGAAGTTGACGAATGGGTCAGAGAAGGAAAAATTAAAGAATAGAAGCAGGAGGTAGATTTGCATATGAACCCTAAAATGAAATCAGCAATAGAAAAAATAACGTTAAACGATGCCACATTTTCCAATGAGGTTATAGAACCGACGTATGTAAATTTCTTCTATGGGAAGAATGGTGCAGGCAAATCTACCATTGCACGAACGTTTAAGGCAAACGATGAGCGTTTACAGTGGCAAGCTGGGAAGGCATCAACTGACTATGATGTTCTTGTGTATGATACAGATTTTATAAATGCTAACTTGCGTAACTATGGAAATCTTGCTGGTGTATTCACCGTAAATGAAACTAATATTGCTATTCAAGAGCAGGTTGATACACTCAATGCAGAACGCAAGAAAATGGGTGAGGAATATAACGGACATAAGGCCGCTATAGACCAGAAAACAGCGGATAAGAATACCGCTTTATCGACATTTCAATCAGACTGCTGGAGCAAGAGTGCGGAAGCCAGAACACTATTCGATGAAGCTATTAAGGGTAAGAAAAAAGCTGCATTATTCGCTCAAGAAATTTTAGCAATTACGCCGGTTGCTCATGATGTTGAAGATTTAAAAACTCTATATGGGACCGTTTTTTCTGGCGATGCACAGCAGTACAACATGCTGTCTAAGGCAGGTAAAGTTACCTATGCATCCCTGCCGGGATATGAATTGATGGGAAAACCAATCTCCAGCAGCAGTGATACGGACTTTGCAAAATTTATTAAAGCCCTAAAAGCTACTGATTGGGTACGAAGTGGTCATACTCATTTTGCTGGCCAGACAGACGGAAAATGCCCATATTGCCAGCAAAAACTCCCGTCTAACTTTGATAAAGAAATAGCTGCATGCTTTGATGCACAGTATCAAGATGACATCTCTGCGATTAATGCTTTTCAAAGAACATATGAATCAGAGATGGATTCCGTTGTAGCAACGCTGGAGGGCAATGTATCTGCTGCTATGCCGGAATTAGACTTGTCAGAATATGAAGTAAAAGTTCAGCTTCTTGTGGATGCGATAACCATTAATAAACAGAGAATTGCAGCAAAGATTAAAGAGCCGACATCCATTGCTTCCTTAGAAGATACTGATAGTTTGCTCATTGAGATTGGCACTCTGATTGATGGCTTTAATAAGAAAATCAAAGAAAATAACGAGATAGTCAGAGACCTCAAAACAAAGAAGGTTCTATGCAAAAAGCAGGTGTGGGAGTATCTTGCAGAGCTTTTGAAAGCTGATGTAGCTGCGTACAACAAAGCACTGTCTGATTTGGACACTGAAATAAAAGCATTGAAAGATAAAATGGAACAGTTAAAAAAGGATGCTACTGCCAAGAAGAAAGAGGCCAATGAACTAAACAAACAGATTGTGAATACTGAGGCCACTATCGATAGCATCAATGTTCTGCTTGATAATTCTGGTTTTGAAGGTTTCCATCTTCGTGCAAAGGACGGAGTAGCAAATACATATGAGGTTATTCGGCCGGATGGAACTGTTGCAGAAAAACTGAGCGAAGGTGAAAGAAACTTTATTGCATTCTTGTATTACTATCACCTTGTGAAAGGAAGCCTTAATAGTGAAGCTGTAAAAGATAAAATTGTTGTTATTGATGACCCGGTATCCAGTATGGATAGTGGAGCATTGTTCATCGTCAGTGCTCTGGTCAGAGAGATGATTGAGGTTTGTTACAACAATACGGACTATCGAAGCCATAAAGTCGACGGCGACTATATTAAGCAGATTTTCATTCTGACTCACAATGTTTATTTCCATAAGGAAATTACGCATTACCAAGCAAAGAGATATCACAGCGTTTCGTTCTATATGATTCGTAAGATAGAAAACATTTCTTCAGTTAAACTTTGTGTGCGTCAGAGTCAGAGAGTACCTACCGAGCAAGAGAACTATAATCCAATTCAAAACTCGTATGCTGCTCTGTGGGATGAATATAAGGAACTGAAAACAGCAAATACGGTGAAGAATGTAATCCGACATATTCTTGAATACTACTTTATTCAGATATGTGGCTACGAAGGAAACGACCTTCACAAGATTGTTCTGGAACAGAATAAGCTGTTGTTTGTGGATGAAGTGGAAGGACAGAAGCCTAATTATGACCGATACAACCTTGCTTCAAGCATGCTCACATATATGAACGACGGCCCAGCTGTTATAAGTGATGGCTTCAACTATATTGATGATGGCAGTGATGTGGAACAGTGCAAAAAAGTGTTTGAGTTGATTTTCACTGCCATGCATCAGGAACAGAACTATAAGATGATGATGGGAATCGAGGACTAAGTCCCGATTTTTGGACACTTAAACATATAAAATTAACAATGACTAGGGTTAGGAAGCTCTTAGTCTGATTGGAGGAAAATATAATGGCACAAAAGCAGACTATCGATGCAATGTGGGACGATAGCCCTATCGATGTATCAACAGAGGTGAATTTTATCTGGTCTATTGCAAATAAGCTGCGTGGTACATACCAGAGTGATAAATATAAAGATGTAATCATTCCGATGGTTATTATCAGACGTTTTGAGTGTGCGCTGGAACCTACCAAAGATAAGGTGGTTGCACAGTTTAAAGCAAATCCAAATTACCCAGCAAAAGCTATGTATCGTATTTCGGGATTTCAGTTCTACAATACTAGTGAATTTACACTGGCAGAGCTGATTAACGATGCAGACCATTTAGCTGCAAACTTCAAAGCATATTTGCAAAGCTTTTCACCAAATGTTCAGGAGATTATTGTATCTGCTGAGAAAGGTTTGGACTTTTATAAGCAAATTGACAAGATGGATAAAAATGACCGTCTGTTAAGTGTCGTTAAAGCATTTTCAGATCTGGATTTAAATCCTCGCACAATTGATAACGTAAAGATGGGATATATTTTCGAGGATCTAATTCGTAGATTTTCTGAAAATGCCGAAGCTGGTGATCACTATACCGGACGTGACATCATCAAATTGATGGTAAATATTCTGCTTGCTGAAGGATGTGATGATATTTTTGATGATGGAAAGGTCATCACAGTTTTAGATCAAGCCTGTGGTACCGGTGGTATGCTTTCTACAAGCTATAATTTCATTAAGAGGTACAATCCCACTGCGGATGTGCGTCTTTTTGGTCAGGAAATCAACCCGGAATCTTATGCTATCTGTCTTGCAGAAATGCTCATCAAGGGCCAAAATGCTGAGAATATATGGTATCAGGATACAATGAAAAAAGATTGTTTTCCTGAAACAAAGATGCGCTTCGTCATTGAAAATCCTCCATTTGGTACACCTTGGGGAGGAAAGGATGCCGCTGAAGGTGTAGAAAAAGCAGTTAATGATGAATACGCAAAGGGACATGATGGCCGTTGGGGTGCTGGGCTCCCTGGTTCCGGCGATATGCAGATGCTGTTTTTGCAATCTGCTATTGACAAAATGGATGATAACTTTGGTCGTGCTGCTATTATTGAAAATGGTAGTCCATTATTTTCAGGTGGTACAGCTTCTGGCGAAAGCCAAATTCGTCGTTGGATGTTAGAAAACGATTTAATCGAAGCAATTATTGCATTGCCAACAGATCTGTTTTACAACACGGGCATAGCTACATATATCTGGGTGCTTTCAAAAAATAAACGTGCTGAGCGCAAGGGCAAGATTCAGTTGATAGATGCTTCGTCCTTCTTCCACAAACTGCGCAAGGCTCTGGGTGATAAGAAAAATGAAATATCTCCGGAAGACCGCAGCACCGTAACGAAGCTCTATGCAGAATTTGCAGAAAACGAGTACTGCAAGATTTACGACAACGAGGAGTTCATTTACCGTGAGTACACGGTTATGCAGCCTCTTCAGCGTAGCTATGCCATTACAGAGGAGCGTATCGAAGCTATGCTGTCTAAGGGTGCGCTTTCTTCTCTCTATGATCAGGCTAAGGTTAATGAATTGGAGAATGCTGAAGAACTAACTGGCAAAGAACAGAAAAAATTGGAATCATTCCAAAACAATCAGGCCTTATACGATGAGATTATTACTACATTGAAAGCTGTCACTTCAGAACAAGTATATAATTCACCGACTGAGTTTATGCCTGTACTGACTAAGGCACTTGCTTCGGCAACATCTGATAAAAAATTGCTCGACAAGATTGCTAATGGCCTCTCTATTATGG
This sequence comes from Blautia sp. HA8986, assembly GCF_056504635.1. NCBI lineage: Bacteria > Bacillati > Bacillota > Clostridia > Lachnospirales > Lachnospiraceae > Blautia > Blautia sp. HA8986. The sequence continues at coordinate 1,412,527 of NZ_JBWLUQ010000001.1, read as the reverse complement.
ATAAGAATGCAGAAATTCAACGTGACCGCAAGGGAAGGATTATTTACGACAAAGAAACCAAGGACACCGAACTGGTGAAATGGGAGGAAAGCATCGAAGATTATATGGCACGTGAGGTTTTGCCTCATATCCCGGATGCCGCCGCTTTCTTTGAGGAAGATCTTGGAAAGAAAAAACCTGTCATCAAGACCGGTGCTGAAATCCCATTCACGCGGTATTTCTACAAATATCAGGCATCAACGCCAAGTGAAGAGCTGGAAACAAAGTTTATGGAACTGGAATTTTCGGTTTCAAAGCGTGTGGCAAAGCTGTTTGAGTAAGGTGGTGCTGATATGAGAGAAATGAAAGCGAGTGGAATCTCTTGGTTGGGAGAGCTTCCCTCCAATTGGGAACTAAGAAAAATAAAATACTGTTTGCAAGAACGAGTTGAGAAAAATAATCCTGTTAGGACAACAGAAATTCTTTCGTTGACTGCTAAACAAGGCGTCATTCCATACGATCAAAAAGAAGGTGGAGGAAACAAACCTAAAGAGGATGTGAGTGCATACAGACTGGCTTATCCTGGGGATATCGTAATGAATAGCATGAATATATTGTCTGGCTCTGTGGGGCTGTCGCAATATTTTGGTTGTGTTAGTCCTGTTTATTATATGCTTCGCCCTTGGAATGCAAAGGAAGATGTACGCTACTATAACTATATCTTTCAGACAACGATGTTTCAACGCAGTTTGTTTGGACTTGGAAATGGCATTCTTATTAAAGAATCTGGAAATGGAAAATTGAATACAATTCGAATGCGCATTCCGATGGATAAGTTTGGCGGCCTTTTTATACCGGTTGCTCCAACAGGTGAGCAGCACCGCATTGCCGATTTTCTCGATGCTAAATGCGCTGAAATTGATGTGCTGACCACCGACATTCAAACTCAGATCGACACGCTGGAGCAGTACAAGCGGTCTGTTATCACCGAAACTGTCACCAAAGGACTGAATCCCGATGCCGAGATGAAGGACAGCGGGATTCAATGGATTGGCAATATGCCTTCACATTGGGAGGTTATTCGTGGCAAGTACATTCTACGATATATGCAGAAGCCGGTGCGTGATGATGATGGTGTAATAACCTGTTTCCGCGATGGTGAGGTAACCCTGAGAAGCAATCGACGTGAAGATGGTTTTACGATGTCTGATAAAGAAATCGGTTATCAAGGCATTGATATCGGTGATCTGGTTGTACATGGTATGGACGGCTTTGCAGGCGCTATTGGCATTTCTGATTCAAGAGGCAAGGCGTCACCTGTGCTTAATGTTTTAGATACCAACCAAAACAAGCGATACATTATGTACTATCTTCGTAGCATGGCGTACAGTGATGTATTCCTTGCACTGGCAACCGGAATTCGAGTTCGTTCTTGTGATTTGCGTTGGAACAAGTTAGCGGATCTTTCATATCCTGTTCCACCGCTGGATGAACAAAAAGCGATTGTTGAACATGTCGATGCAGTGCTTGCAAAGGCGGATGATGTTATCTCTGATAAGAAAGAGCAGCTTGCAACACTTGACGAATATAAGAAATCACTCATCTTTGAGTATGTAACTGGGAAGAAGGAGGTTGTCTAATGGCTACTTTTGAAGAACAACTTAATAATCTGCTAGAAAGGACTCATTCTATTAAAAGCCCAATTAATGCAGCGGCAATCGGTACGGATATAAACGAATATAATCGTCCGAGTGAAGTATGGATCAATGATGTAGAGATTTTTTACAATAATTATCTTAAAGAACATCCATTAGGTAACCGCATGAAAACAATCCTGTTTCATAGAAATCTGGATGCTTACAAAAATCTCGTTGGATGTTTGGAGAGTATCAGCAAGGATCAAGATTTTATAAATAAAATGAACGGAATTTCAATGGTTAGTATGCCAAAGAATCAGGCAAAAAACTTGTCTGAATTTGATGTTTTTATTTCTCATGCTAATAAGGACAAAGAAAATTTGATTGAAGAATTATATCAGTCATTAAACAAACTTGGAATTGAGATTTTCTATGATAAAGAGTCTTTGGAGTGGGGAGATAATTGGAAGGATCGCATTCTGAACGGCACGAAAAAAGCAGAGTTTGCAATTATCGTTATTTCAGAAAATTTCTTTGATCGAGAATGGACTGAGCGTGAATTGAATGAGTTTTTAAACCGACAGAATAGAAACGGCCAAAAGCTGATTCTACCAATTTTACACAACATTACGGTTTCACAGTTACAAGAAAAGTATCCATCTATAGCAGATATACAAGCGATTGACTCATCCCAATATAGTTGCGACCAGATTGCTTTGCTTTTTGCACGTCAACTAATCAAACGGCTGAAAAGTGAGTAAGGAGGGATAATCAATGGATGATAAAACGATAATTGATATTACGAACTTGGATGCGGAAAAACATGCAGAAAATGCTGCAAAACGAGTTGCTTCATACAGCGAGAAGCTTCTTCATCACGCATCAATTCTTTCCGAAAAAGAATATCAGAAATTTCTTCTTGAAAGACTGGAAAAGGATAATGGTTACGTTATTCGTAAGGCAAGTGGCTTTGATCGTTATTTTGCAGTTGACCGTGAGATGTTCTTTAAGTTTCTAGAAGATACTCAGCACGAAACGATGGAATATCTGAGAAAAATATATAAGTCTGATTTGGAAGAGACGATTGTTAGTTTTATCAATGCTGAAACGACAAAAACTCGTGGCAGCCTTCTTGATGTGCTGAAGCATGGAATCGAAATTTCTAATCAGAAGCTGGAACTCATGTACACAAAACCGGCAACTACATTCAATCCAGATTTGACTAGAAAGTATGGACAGAATATTTTCTCTGCAATGGAGGAAGTGTGGGCCAGCGATAAAGAACGAATTGATGTTGTTATCTTTTTGAATGGACTAGCTATTATTGCATTTGAACTTAAGTGCAATGCAGCTGGGCAGTCTTATCAGGATGCAATTTATCAGTTCCGAACCGACCGTAGCCCCAAAACACGTCTTTTTATGTTCAAAGCAGGTACGTTGGTAAACTTTGCTATGGACTTAGAAGAAGTGTATATGACAACAAAACTCGCAGGTGACGCTACATTCTTCCTTCCTTTTAATATGGGAAACGGAGAAGGTGTAACTGCTGGTGCTGGAAATCCTGCGTTTGAAGATAAGTATAGCGTATCTTATATGTGGGAAGATATCCTTACAAAGGATACGATTTTGGACTTAATAAGTAAGTTTATTTTTGTCGAGACAAAAGAAAAAGTAGATGATAAGACCGGGAAAATCAAACGTTCTGAGAATTTGATATTCCCTCGTTATCACCAGCTGGATGTTATTCGAAAAGTGCTTGCCGATGTTAGAGAAAATCGCACTGCACAGAATTACTTGATTCAGCATAGCGCTGGATCTGGAAAAACAAATTCTATAGCATGGTTGGCACATCGTTTAACATCTCTTCATGACGAAGAAAACAAGATAATTTTTGACAACATCATTATTGTCACTGACCGAGTTGTTGTTGACCGTCAGCTTCAAAAAGCAATCATGGGAATGGAGCATAAGGCCGGATTGATTCGTGTTATGGACGATAAGTGCAATTCAGCTGACCTTGCGATTGCATTGAATGGTAATACAAAGATTATTGCAACCACAATTCAAAAGTTCCCGTATATTGTTGATAGTGTAAAGGACCTTAAGAATAAAAGTTTTGCAGTAATTATTGATGAGGCACATTCTTCTACTGCAGGTAAAGATATGGCTGCGGTAACAATGTCGCTTGGTTCTGGTGATCAAACTGAATCAGATGTTGAAGATATGATTTCAAGTGAAATCAAAAGAAACGGTAAGCAAGCAAATGTATCAATTTTTGCATTTACAGCTACACCTAAGCCGACAACAATTCAGTTGTTTGGTCGTTTGAATACGCATGGCCAGAGAGAAGCATTTCACGTTTATTCGATGAAGCAGGCTATAGAAGAGGGCTTTATTCTTGATGTTCTGCAGAACTATACAGAGTATTCAACTTTTTACCAGCTTAACAAGGAAATCGAAGACGATCCTCGTTGTAAAACGAATGCGGCAAAGAGGCAGATTGCACGCTTTATAGAATTGCATGATACTAATATTGCACAGCGTGTAGAAGTAATTGTTGAGCATTTCCGAACAACGGTAATGCAGGAACTGGGTGGCCAGGCTAAGGCAATGGTTATTACCGCGTCCAGACAAGGTGCTGTTAAATATAGACAGGCTTTTGAGGAGTACATTACCAAGAAAGGTTACGACGGAATTCATGCTCTGGTTGCATTTTCTGGAAAAGTAAAACTACCGGATGATGATAAAGAATATACAGAGGCATCTATCAATGGTTTTCCGGAGGATAGACTCACCAAAGAATTTGATACAGATAATTATCAAGTGCTTTTGGTTGCTAATAAATATCAGACAGGATTTGATCAGCCAAAACTGTGTGCAATGTATGTTCTGAAAAAACTAAGAGGTGTTAATGCTGTCCAGACACTTTCGAGACTGAATCGTATTTGTGCTCCATATGATAAAAAGACATTTGTGTTGGATTTCGTAAATACATACGAGGATATCAAAGCTGCATTTGCTCCATACTACACCACAACATTACTGGCAAATTCAGTAACGCCTAATGCAATTTACGACTTGGAAGCTACTATTGATGCCTATGCATTATTTGATCCGGCTGACATTGAAGCTGCAAATGATATATTGTATTCACAGAAAGTAACAGGGAAACAGAAGCAAAGATTGACATTCTTCCTGCAGAAAAGCAAGAAGCTACTGGAACATTATGAATATGAAACACAGCGTCAAGCTGTGGCAGATATGCGTGGATTTGTTCGTTATTATGAATTTTTGCTTCAAGTTTCTAGTTTTGAAGATACTGATTTGCACAAGAAGTATAACTTTATTTCATACCTGTTAGCTTATATCAATATTAAGCATCCAGGTGGTGGCTTTAATTTGGATGGAAAGATCAAAGCCTCTCAATTTGTTCAGAAAAAGGGTGAAGAACATGTTTCATCTGACCTGGTTGCAAAGCCGGTAATGAAACTGCCGACGGCGGAACACTTTGGTTTGAGTGAGGATAAAGAAAAGAGACTGTCTGAAATAATCGATGAGATTAACAGCAAGACTGGCAAGAACTATGATAACGATGTTGTTGTAAAGGCTATGCTGCAGATTAGAGATATCCTTATGAAATCAGATAAACTTAAAACAAGTGCTAAGAATAATACACAGCAAGACTTTGAGTTCTCTTATTTTGATGATATTGATGATGCACTTATTGAAGGATTGTCACAGAATCAAGATTTCTTTTCAATGTTGTTGTCAAATGATGAAATGAAACATCAGGTGATGGGAATTTTTTCTGATGAGATTTATAAAAGTCTTAGAGAATCAGTATAAAGGCGGTGAAAGACAGTGTTCGATAAATTTCGACTAAAAGAAGTGCTGGTAGAGTACAAAAAACGCTTTGTGCAACAACAGTGGCCTAATGAAAAATATAAATGGGAGGCTGTGCAATGCTTTCAGTTAAATTGGGATGTCAATTCAGATGATTTTGCACAGATGCTAACAAAGTCACTTGCTCAGACGGCTAATTTGTTGGCAGCGGTAAATAACTTCCCAGCAAGAATGATTACCAAGTTTGCAGAGATTGCGCCAGAAGAAGTACGCTCAATGTATATTGAACTGTATGATGAGAGCAAGGATTTATACGAGAGAGTAGCCAGCTTCAAAAATAAATCTAATACGTTATTAGAGAGGTATGGCAATGGAGCGGCTCAGCATTACCAGTATGAAAATGCGATAATGACATATTTATGGCTTCGATATCCGGATAAATATTACATCTACAAATTGAGTGAAGTAAAAGCTGTCTCGTCGGAGCTGGAAAGTGATTATCGATTCAAAAAGGGTGCTTATGCTGATAACATCAGGAATTTTGTGGCATTTTATGATGAGATTTGTGCTGAACTTCAGCAGGATGATGAACTTAAAAATCTGCTTAATTCTCAGCTGACATCTACATGTTACGCTGATCCTGAATTACGAACTCTTACAATAGATGTGGGCTTCTTTATTTCTCGCTATTGGAACAAGGAGGAACCAGGTCCTAAAGCGGATGAGTGGTGGCCGACTGATTATACTCCGGCATTAACGGTAGAGGATTGGTTAGAGCTTCTGACAGATAAAGACGTATTTAATGAGAGCAGTCTCGAAATCATGAAACGAATGAAGGATTATGGTGGAAAGGCTACTTGCACTCAGCTTGCTGTGAAATACGGAGAAACCAAGAACTTTTATAATAGTGGATCTGTTGCATTGGCAAGACGTATTGTTCAAAAAACTGGATGTCCAGTAATTGCAAGAGATGAAGAAAACTCTCGATTTTGGCCTGTATTATATGTTGGTAAGAATGCTGCAAAAGATGAAGAAGGATCTTATGTTTGGAAACTTCGTGATGAATTAGCAGAAGCTCTAGATCAAGTCGATTTATCAGAAGTCCTTTTGTATGCGCAAGATGAAGAAGGAGAAGAAGATCATAGATACTGGTTTTTGAATGCAAATCCCAAAATATGGAGTATGGCTAGCATGCCAGTTGGAGAAGTACAGGATTATACATTATATAATGATAATGGCAATAAACGGCGTATTTTTCAGAATTTCTTAGATGCAAAGGCTGGAGATATGATAATCGGCTATGAGTCCACACCGGTAAAGCAGGTAGTTGCAATTCTCAAAATTAGTGCGGAACAAGATGGAAAATCAATTTATTTTGAAAAAGTAGAAGGGCTGTCTTCTCCAATTGATTATGCAACTCTGAAAGCTTGTCCAGAACTTGAAAAAATGGAGTACTTTGGTAATCCGCAGGGTAGTCTGTTCAAACTGACAAAGGGTGAATATGATTTCATTTATGACATGATTCGTGATGAAAATCCAGCACCACCTGCAGCAGATAGTATTGAAAAATATGACAAAGAAAAGTTCTTAAATGATGTATATATGACTGAAGCAAAGTATGAGCGCTTAGTTGCAGTTTTGAAAAAGAAGAAAAATATTATTCTTCAAGGTGCTCCAGGTGTTGGAAAGACATTTGCGGCAAAGAGACTTGCATATTCGATTATGGGTGAGAAGGATGATGATCGCATAGAGTTTGTGCAATTCCATCAAAATTATTCCTATGAAGATTTCATGATGGGGTATAAGCCGGTTGAAGATGGATTTGAATTGAAGTATGGTATTTTCTATAGATTTTGTCAAAAGGCTGCAAACCATCCTGATAAAGATTATTTCTTTATCATTGATGAGATCAACCGTGGAAATATGAGTAAGATCTTTGGTGAGTTACTCATGTTAATTGAGGCAGATTATAGAGATACGAAAGCAACATTAGCCTACAATGGCCTAAGTTTCTCTGTCCCAAAGCGTCTACATATCATTGGCATGATGAATACTGCTGATAGAAGTCTGGCGATGATTGATTACGCACTTCGTCGTCGTTTTAGCTTCTTTGATATGGAACCGGGATTTGATTCAGAAGGTTTTATTAAATATCAGGAAGGATTCGCAAACGACACATTCAATACTCTGATTGACCGTATTAAGGAATTGAACCAAGAAATTGCTAAAGATAAATCACTTGGTAAAGGTTTCTGTATTGGGCATAGCTATTTCTGTAACACAGATGAGTGTACAGAAGAATGGATGCAAGATGTGGTTGATTTTGATGTGTTGCCTATGTTAGCAGAATACTGGTTTGATGATACAGACAAACTGCAACGTTGGGAGAATATTTTGCACGGTGTATTTCAATGACAAAGGATAAGAGCATTTTAATCAATAATATTTATCATATGCTTTCTTATGCTTTTCAGGCACTGAACCAAGAAACCTATGAAGATGTTGCAGTAGAGTCTTTTGACGAGATGTATAATCTGCTGGCAGCGATTCTGTCTAAGGGAATTGGATTGCAGTTAAAGCAAGGGCTATATAGAGAATACATAAGTCGTCAGGAAGAACTTTCAGTTATGCGCGGCAAAATAAATATGCCGGGTACAATTAAAAATAGGTTGGCACATAAAAGGGTACTTACTTGCGACTTTGATGAGTTGTCAGAAAACAATTTACTGAATCAAATACTGAAAACAACTGTTACGCTTCTTTTACGCAATGGAAAAGTGCAAGCAAAATACAAAGATGATCTAAAAAAGAAAATGTTGTATTTTTCAAATGTAGAGATAATAGAACCAACAGGAATTAAATGGTCGTCCATTCGTTTTCAGCGTAACAATCAAACATATAGAATGCTTGTAAGTATTTGCCAGTTGATTATTGAGGGGATGCTTATTACAACAGATTCAGGTGACTATAGGTTAGCCTCTTTCGTAGATGAGCAACGTATGTGTAGGTTGTATGAGAAATTTATTCTGGAATATTACAGCAGACATTATCCTGAATTATCTGTCAGTGCATCACAGATTCCGTGGTCACTGGATGATGGTATTGGAACCATGCTTCCGGTCATGCAAAGTGATATTCATCTGCAACGTGGCAATACTGTACTTATTATTGACGCAAAATACTATAGTCACACAACACAGTCCCAGTTTGATAAACATACGATTCATTCCAATAATTTGTATCAGATTTTTACATACGTAAAAAATCGGAGTTATCAATTTGGAGAGGAGAAAAATACAGTTTCTGGAATGCTTCTCTATGCAAAGACAGAAGAAGAAATACAACCGGACAATGTGTATCAAATGCATGGAAGTCAGATAAGTGTTAAAACTCTAGACTTGAACCAGCCTTTTGCGGAGATTGCTAATCAGATGGATAGAATTGTGGAGTCACATTTTTCTGGACTTGCAAAGAAATATTAAAGCTATCAATTTTGTTGTGATTTTCAATTGGTGAAATGAGAAGAAACCAGAAGGAGGTCTCTTATTTGAAAAAGAAAAAAGATGAAATAACCATCCGTTCCAGCGCTGCAGAATATTTGACTTATGTTGCTTCTGTCGGTGATCAGCAGGACAGCATTGAGATGCGCTATGAGGATGAGAATATATGGCTGACACAGAAGATGATGGCCACGTTGTACGATGTGGATGTTCGCACCATAAATTATCATGTAAAAAAAATCTTCAGTGATAGCGAATTACAAGAGGATTCAGTTATCCGAAAATTTCGGATAACTGCCGCTGACGGAAAAAGCTACAGCACAAATCACTATTCCTTGGAGATGATTATTGCAGTAGGCTTTAAAGTAAATTCAGAGCGTGCGGTTCAGTTCCGTAAATGGGTCAATCAAATTGCCAAGGACTACACCATCAAAGGCTGGGTTATGGATGACGAACGTCTAAAAAATGGTGGATCAGTGCTTACAACAGAATATTTTGATCGTTTGCTTGAGCAGATTCGTGAGATCCGTTTATCTGAGCGTAGATTCTATCAGAAGATAACGGACATCTATGCTACAGCTCTTGATTACGACCGCACATCCAAAACAACAAAGCAGTTTTTTTCCAAGGTGCAGAACAAGATGCATTATGCAGTTCACGGACATACGGCAGCAGAGTTGATTTATGAGCGAGCAGATGCTGATAAGCCACATATGGGGCTGACCACGTGGGCAGCAGCACCGGAAGGAAAGATTGTAAAAAGTGATGTGAGTGTTGCGAAGAATTATCTTTCAGAGCAGGAAATGCGTTCATTAGAGCGTATCGTTTCTGCTTATCTGGATCTGGCCGAGGATCGTGCAGAACGTCACATTCCGATGACAATGGAGGACTGGGCAAAGCGTCTGGATCTATTCCTGATGGCTGATGACAGAGAGGTCCTTCAGGATGCAGGAAAGATCACGGCAGAGATTGCCAAGGCTAGAGCCGAGACTGAATTTGAAAAGTATCGTGTTATTCAGGACAGATTGTTCATGTCTGACTTTGATAAATACATGTTGGAACTGGAAGAGAATGCGAAGAAGTAATAGGATCGGTCCTCTCTTTCAATGCTGGATTTTCAGGTATGATAAGGTCGAGTGCATGGAAACCTGGCTATCAGTTAGGACGAAAAATAGCTGTTGACCTGTTTTTGTAGGAAGAACGGACAAGGTTGAGGCGATGGAGGTTCCTTGCAAAATTTGACTTTTATGTTTGAATCACTATAATAGTAGAAACGAATAAAAAAGTTGAACTTTTTCCGTGAACAGGCGAGGTTTAGGCTGTGATATGGATAGCGGAATGTATCAAGAATTTTCTGCTACAGAATTTGTAGATATGTTTCCGCAAACAAACGGAGATATTTTGGTACATACCATATTAGTCTGGATAGGTTCCCGATGACCGACATCAATCCGGACCTATCGAGCCATGTGGAGACGGTTGTTCTTTTGTCCCAACAAAAACCAGATGACACGATAGAGATCGACTTAGACCTGGACGAGCTGGATGCCACCAGTGCCGAGTTGAAAGCAACCTATCAGGAAATCAAAGATTATGTGCTGAAAGAATTTGGCTTGAAGGTTTCAAGTTTATATATTTCTCAGGTAAAACGCAAATGTGGAATTGAAGTGGGAGAAAACTATAATCTTCCAAAATCAGAAAATGCAAGAGTTCCGAAATGCCCGAAAGAGAAAGAAGATGCTATCAAGGCTGCCCTGAAATATTATGCGATGATCTAAGGACATCGCTGATTTCAAGGAGGAATAACACATGAAAAGTACATTTGAAAAAATGGGTGGAACCTACACACTTGGCGCAGACGGAATTTACTATCCGAATCTTGTCAGTACAGATGAAGAACCGCATTATGGGAAATATGGAATGATGCGGAAAACATATCTGAAAGAGTATCGTCCGGCAATGTATTCACTGTATATGCTGGAAGACAGACTGACAGAACATCTGAATACTGTGGACGATGAAGCACAGGAGAGAATGGATATTCTTGTGCGTCAGATGATGGATAGGCAGGGCATTACGGAAGAATTGAAAGTTCGTGATCAGATGAAATGGGTCAGAGCGATAAATGGTATTCGTAATATGGCGGAAGAGATTGTGTTAAATGAATTGATTTACAGGTAAACAAAGAGCTGAACAGGTAGGAAGAAAAATCCTATTTGTTCAGCTTCTGCATTTGTAAGGGTTCAAAGAAGAATCAAATTACAATTCCATATCAGGTGACCTTTTCTAAGTTCCGGAAGGTTGTTTTTTCTGCCATGGTTATAAGTTACACAGATTTAATTATTCCATAGTATGGCTTAAAAAATATCCGAATATAACTTCACAGAAATAATTATAATGGGGAGATTATTTGATATATTTGTGCTAATATTCTGCAATTCTACTGCTAGTCGATTGATTTATGCGTACTCCCATTATAATATGTGTGCAGGAGGTGTGCGCCAGTTCGGTGCCAAATATATAACTGGTGGGAATCCAGTCTGGTAAGACCTAGCAAGTCGCCAGTACCGAGTCCTTGGAACGCCAAAGGCTAACAATGGTGTTTAAGCGTAGGGCAGGGAACAGGAAAGCCGTAATGCGTAAGCGTGAAGTGATTGAGCTTCGTTAGAAATATCAATTGTGTGGGGTGGTCTGCTACCTCCTTGGGTCACCAACAAGGATTAGTCGTTAAAGCGAGACTATGAAAACACACCGGAGTCCTAGAGCATGGCATACCTGATATCGTTATATTTGACATACCTGGGAGACCTGGATGGTTCTGTACATGAGACAGTAGGGAATATCGACCAATGCAATGGTGAGTATGAACGAAGACCATCGAGGAGTCGGATTCGTCCATAGTACTGATGAAAGCAGTAATGACGCTGGAGGGAAGGGACGGACAATAAGTTGCTTTTGCAATCAAAACATAGAGAGCACAGGAGGCATAAAATCTATGGAAAAAGAGAAAGCAGAAATAGCCAGTCTCGTAGAAAGATATGGCAGAGTTCAGTCGCTAATGAAATATGTCAACAGTGACACACTCAAAGAGTCCTACAGCAAACAACCCAAAGGGAAAGCAGTAGGAGTGGATGGAATAACCAAGGAGCAATACGGAGAGAACTTAGAAGAAAACATAGAGAGCCTGCTTGTCAGAATGAAGAAGTTTTCTTATAAGCCATATCCCGTGCGCAGAGCTTATATCCCAAAAGGTAGTGGCAAGATGCGAGGACTCGGCATTCCGTCATTTGAGGATAAAGTCGTTCAAGGTGTCTTTAAAGAGATACTGGAAGCGATTTACGAGCCTAAGTTCAAGGAGTTTTCATTTGGGTTTCGTCCAAACAGAAGTTGTCACGATGCCATTCAAAGAGTAAACAAACACATCATGGCAGACAAGGTCAATTACATTTTAGATGCAGACATCAAGGGATTCTTTGATAACCTAGACCATGAGTGGATGATAAAATTTCTTGAGCATGACATAGCAGATAAGAACTTTATCAGATATATCAAGAGATTTCTGATAGGGGGAGTTATGGAGGATGGTAAGCGACTGGATACAGAAGCTGGAACAGTACAGGGCGGTCTGATTTCGCCAGTGCTGGCAAATGTGTATCTGCACTATACCTTAGATACATGGTTTGATTATGTGAAAAAGCATGAGTTTAAGGGAGAAATGTACATGGTACGCTACGCAGATGATTTTGTATGTCTGTTCCAATACGAGAATGAAGCACAAAGGTTTTATCAGCTTCTGATAGAAAGACTGCGTAAATTCGGTCTTGAAATTGCAGAGGATAAAAGCAGAATTCTACCATTTGGCAGATACAAGGGAACAAAGGAATCCTTTGACTTTCTCGGCTTTACACACTACAATGCGACAAGTCACTGGGGCAAGTACTGTGTACTGCATAGAACAAGCAGGAAGAAGCTGAAAATGAAAAGAGAAGCAGTCAAGAAATGGTTATGGGAGCATATGCACGAAAGCATAGCCGATACCATAGAAGCGTTGAATGTGAAACTGACGGGGCATTACAGATACTATGGAATCTATGGGAACTACATAGGTTTGCAAAAGTATTACAAATATGTGAGACAGGAGTTATGGAAAAGCAAGAGACGCAGAGACCAAACGTATTGGCTGACGTGGAAGAAATATATGAATATCCTAAAGATACATCCAATGGAGTATCCAAGGATATATCTGAAAAGTGCTTATTAGGTAAATGTCTTATTGAAGAGCCGTATGCCTTAATAGGGCACGTGCGGTTCTGTGAGGGGCTTTTGAGACTTGAACCTCTCATCGCAAAACAATATATGGTGAAAGGATGTGAAAAAGTCGAGACAAAGTCTACTCGACGGTTTGGATGAAATACAAGATTTTAGTTGTCGATGATGATAAAGAATTGGTGAAAATGCTTTGTAGTTATTTTAATATGAAACAATATGAAACCATTACGGCTACAGATGGAATGGAAGCATTAAATAAAATAAAAATGAAACCGGATATTATTTTATTGGATATCAACATGCCACGTATGGATGGGATTGAAGTATGTCGTCTGATACGCAGTAAAGTGTTATGTCCGATTTTGTTTCTAACAGCAAGAGTTGATGAAGATGATAAAATTAATGGGTTGCTTTCGGGTGGGGATGATTATATTACGAAACCATTTAGTCTTCGGGAGTTGGAAGCAAGGATTGTCACAAACATAAAGAGAGAAGAAAGGCATCAACAAAAAACGGAATACCGTTTTATGGATGAAATGCTGATTGATTATTCTGAAAAAATAGTAGCTATAGCTGGACACAGGATGGAGTTCACAAAAATTGAATATCAGATTATTGAATTCTTATCCATGCATCCAGGGCAGGTGTTTGATAAAGAACGTATATATGCACAAGTCTGTGGATATGATGCGGAAGGGGACAGTAGAACGATAACGGAATTAGTACGGCGTATAAGGAAAAAAATAGCGGATTATTCAGAAAAAGAATACATAGAAACCGTATGGGGGATTGGATACCGATGGAAAAAATAAGAAACTTGTCACTGAAAAAAACAATTCTGCTTTATTTTGTGATCAGCTTAACGGCAGCATTTCTGTTATCTGGATTTACAGTTCATTTTGCAGGAAATATGCAGAATAAAATATGGGAAAAATATATTGATTATGCAGATTATACGGACGTGTTTCAGCAATATGGAAAGAAATACGAGATTGAGATATCAAGACCTAATCAATCGCAGATGAATCGTTTGGACTATCATCTTTCGGAAATGTGTGACTTTATGGAAACATATTCGGTACTGATTTTTTCGATTGTTGGGAGTGTTGCTGCGGTATTCTTTTTTTATAAAAATAAGTTAAAGACACCTCTACAGGAACTAAAAGATGCCTCACAAATGATTGCAGATAATGAACTGGATTTTCATGTGTCCTATGAAAATAAAGATGAGATGGGAACTTTGTGTAAAGAATTTGAAATGATGCGAAGTGCTTTAGCAGATAACAACGGAAAGATGTGGCGAATGATTGATGACGAGAAGGCTTTGCGGAATGCAATTGCACATGATATACGTTCTCCACTTTCCATATTGCGAGGGTATCAGGAAATGCTCTTAGAGTTTGTTTCTTCTGAGAGTATAAAAACAGAGGATGTTATTGATATCTTACAAACAGGCATGTATCAGATTGACCGTATAGAGCATTTCACGGAAAACATGAGAAAAATGTCCCATTTAGAACAGAGGGAACTGCAATGCTCAGAGATAGAATTATCGGAACTGGCAAAAAAGATTGAGGCAGAAGCTGCCATGCTGTCCAAGAAGGAAAGTAAATTATGTAAGGTAGAAAGAGTGCAGGAACAAAACATTGTGAAAGTGGATGAGGAACTTGTCATGGAAGTGACAGACAACTTACTGGAAAATGCGGTTCGATATGCACAAAAAAGTATTGCTTTGCAGATAAAGAAAAAGGATGGTTTTCTTATAATTTCTGTTGAAGATGATGGAATAGGATTCGTGGATACTGAGGAAAAAGTAACAGAGCCATTTTATCATAAGAATCCACAAGATGATTTAAAGCATTTTGGTCTTGGTATGTATATTTCTCGTATTTTCTGTGAAAAGCATGGAGGAAATTTGAAAATATATAATGCCAGACAAGGCGGTGCTCATGTAGAAGCTCTTTTCAAAGCTGAATAAAAATACTTTATAAGGCTGAAATCACAAATAAAGTGGTTTTAGTCTTTTTTGTTGTGAATTTATTGAGAATTGATTTGTATGATGTTGTTAAAGAAATAAAGAAAGGAAGAGATACAATGAAAACAATCATAAAAAGAAGTATACTTGATTATTTAAAGAACCCTGTTTTGTGGATTGGCTTGATTATTATAGTTGCCAGTATGTATCAATGTCTGTCATCGTATTTGCAAATTCATTATATCAAACAGAATGAACAGGTCACACAAAATGACGTAGCATTGGAAGATGCTGATGTCATGGATGGGTACATTCCCACATCTGATGATAAAGAAAGAAGAAGGGAGTGGGAAGATACAATCAAAGAGACGTTAATGGACACCTCCCAAAATGGTTTTGGATTTAGCAGGCAGGAAGCGGATCATGTAATGAAAGAAATTCAGAATATGGATGTAAAGACTGCTTCTGAGTTTTTGGAATCCCAATATGGCTATTATAATGCAATATATGCTTATGAGGACCTTGAAATTCATAAGGGGACAGCAGAAGAAATCAATCATTATATCGAGCGGAAATTATCCGAACATTCTTTTTCCTGGTACTTTGCCAAAAAATTTACGGATTTTGCAGGATTGCATATGGCCTTTTTTGCAACAGTCTTGCTATCATTTTTATTTATTCAGGATACACGAAAAAATACCTATGAATTATTACATACAAAGCCTGTTACAGCAATTCAATATATATGCGGGAAAGTAATCAGCGGATTCATTAGTATGTTGGGCGTATTAGTGATGTTGAATGTTATATTCTTTATGCTGTGTTTGAAAACATCTTTAGAATCAGGCTTTCCGGTAACACCAATTGATTTTTGCGTGAATTCTCTGATCTATATTGTGCCGAATCTTTTGATGATATGTTGTGTCTATACAATTACAGCATTAATATTTAAAAATCCGCTTCCGGCAGCACCAGTTTTGTTTTTACACATTATATATTCAAATATGCTGACCAAGAAGAATGATATTTATTATATGAGACCGTTCTCTATTATGGTGCGATTTCCTGGCAGGTTTTTTGAAACACATGCAGCCAAAATGTCAAATATAAATCAGATTATGCTTGTGATCTCATCTGTTATATTAGTATGTATTTCTGTCATAATCTGGAAAAGGAGGAGGGTTCATTGAAAACGGAATTAAAAAACTGCCTGTCATTATATAAGATTTTTTATTCATGTGCATTTATACTGATATTGTGTGTTATTCATCCGATTATATACTATGAAGAAATCGGTTCAGCAATTCAGTCTCCAATAGCATTTTTAACAATTATTTTTTGTAGTGACACATATTTGATGGAAGTAAAAAGTAAGCGTGCCGATGTATTTCATTTGTATGATCAAAAAAAGCAGTTAAAAGTAATATCGCAGAGAGTGGGCGTTCAAATATTATATTTATTAATACTTTCCTGTGTTGGATATGTTTTGTTTTTCTGGCAAAAACCGAGCAGTGTAAACGAAGGCATTTCGGGTATTCAGATATTTCTTTTATATTTCATTGCAATGTTTGGAACTATCTGGTTTTGGAGTATATGCTCTGTGATTTTGTGTACATTGCTTCGAAATATGTGGGCAGGTATTGGATGTTTATTTGGAATTGTCATTGGACTTATATCAAAAGCGGGAAGTTCATTTTTCGGAAATCTGGGATTGTTTTCTTTCAGCTTTTGTGAACCTACTCAATTAATGTCCGAGAGTTGGATTTATGGAACGCTTGTGTCTTTTATAGTGGGTCTGTTTTTATTTGCAGTATTACCAATGGCTTTAAAGAAAAGAGGATAGATTATGAGTATTAGAATAAATGATTTAACAGTTAGATTTAAAAATGGTGTAGTTGCAGTAAATAAGGCATCTCTTGAAATACCTAAGGGAATTTACGGACTTTTGGGTGAGAATGGTGCTGGAAAAACCACTTTGATGAGGGTTCTTACAACCGTTTTAAAACAAACGGAAGGAATGGTTTCCATTGATGGAATTCTGTATAACGAGGGAAATTATGAGAAAATACAGAAAAAGATTGGTTATCTTCCACAGGAAATCGACTTATATCCGAATCTTACGGTGAAAGAATGTCTTGTATATATGGGGGGACTGTCAGGAGTATCCAGAAACGACCTCGAACAAAGAATTACCTATTATCTGGAAAAGACTTCTCTTACAGAGCATCAGAATAAAAAAATGCGGCAATTATCTGGTGGTATGAAGAGACGTGTCGGACTCATACAGGCACTTCTTAATAATCCGGATTTTTTGATTATTGATGAACCAACAACTGGGTTAGATCCGGAAGAAAGAATCAGGATCCGCAATCTTCTGGTTGATTTTTCAAAGGATAGAACTGTGCTGTTTTCCACTCATGTAGTAGAAGATTTAGCAGCAACCTGTACACAGCTTGCCATTATGAAAAAGGGAAGTTTTTTATATTCTGGAAGCGTGAGTGGGTTGCTGGAAAATGCAAAGGGCTGTGTTTGGAATTGTACGGTACAAAATGCAGAAGAAGCCCGTTTGTTAGAAGCCAATTATTCTATATCATCTAAGCAGTATGTAGAAAATGGAATTCATATGAAAATATTAAGCAAAGGAAAGCCAAATGAGAATTGTGTCCTGGATAATGATATCACTTTGGAAGATGCATATATTTATTTGACGAATAGTTGAATATAACGGCGGGCAACTTGCCCGCCGTAAATTATGCTTATTTTGTTAAAAGACCGGATAGATTTTTTCCAATGCAAAATCCAATCTGTGGATATAACTCCTGAATTTCCTGATATTTTGCTTCAATCATTTCTGGTTCATCAGCCCAGATCTTTTCATATATTTTGAAAGCTCTTTTAAAATGTGTTTTGGCTTGCGGAAGATTGGCAGTCATCAGATAAATGGTTCCAAGGGTTTCCTGTACTTTGGCATAATCCAGACAGTGATCGGAATGGTATTCCTTGATGATGCCGGATAATTTTTGCAATTCGGAGATTCCTCTTTCGGGTTCCTGCTGTTCTGTCAGGAACATTGCATAATTGGCAATCTGAGGTATGCTGTCATTTATATGAAGCAGGTTAAATTGGTCAAGCAGTGAGATACTTTTTTCCATGTGTTCTCTTGCAAGATCGGGATGACCGTTTATGCGGTAAAGTCCACCGAGATTGGCATGAAGGTTGGAAACAAGACGAGCATTGTCAGCAGTGATATTTTCTATCTGGGCAAGTGCATCCTTTTCCAGTTTTATTGCTTTTTCAGGTTTGGTTTCAAGGGTTGCTTGAAAATCCAGTAATAACGCCCGGTCAGAGTTGGTGCCAATGCTTTTTGTCTTTAACAGCACCTTCAGTTCCTGAATGATTCCCTTCATACCTTTGTGATAGTTATAGTTATCCATGTATGGAAATGCATTTTCCAGAAAAAGCAGATACTTTGGCATATCATCTTTTTCAATCAATTCTATGATATTTCCGATTGTTTGAAATAGCTTTTTATAATAATCTACTTCCATTCCATGCATTAAACATATGTGCTGTAAAGAATCCAGCAACGTGTGACAACTACTTACAGATGGTTTTGTCTCTGAAAGGGTGATTTCCTGAATCATCAGATGCAGAGAGATAGTGCGACGTGTTGTTGTCTGAACGAAACCAGTCTCAATTAAATCGTTGATTTCATTTAGTGTGGACAGTTCCAGCCATTTGGCAAATATACGGGCAGAAATACCGGTGGAAGGAAGAAAGCACATATTACACATGATATCCTGCTGTTTAAGAGATAAAGTGTATAAAGAAAACAGCGTATGGATATGACTATAATAGGTGGCTTTGCTGCTTTGTCCATCTTTGATTATTTTAATTTTATCTTCGTTATGGAAAGATGCTTTTTCCACCTGAAGTCTTGTTAATAACTGGTCTGGAGTCGAGATTCCATTTTCCAGAAGTTTTGCTGCCAGTTCCACGGCAAAAGTATGAGAGTGAACAGTTTCGATGATCTTTTCAACTGTTGTCCGGTACGTGTCTGCCTCTGAATAAAATGCTGATGCCAGCTGGAAGAGAGCGTTCATGTCCTCTATTTCTTTTAATGGCAGAGTACAGTATTCATCCAGTTTGCTTCTGGTTGTAAACAAAATCTGGCAGCGATATTTTAATACTACTGACAGAAAGCTGTCCTGTGTGGCAGTGACATTAAAATTATCTATGATAAGCAGAGTATCAGATTTCAGGGAACGCAGGAAACGGTTATGTCTTTGAAACCGTTCCTGTTCAGTGCTTTCCGGAAGATCGTCAATAAAATCCATGTCAGTAATATCCTGATGAAGATTGCCGGTATATTCTACATAAAGGATATTGGTGTATTGCTTTATGTACCGCTTTGCGTAGGCTTTGGCAAGTTCACTTTTTCCGATTCCGGCGATTCCGCAAAGAAAAACATGACGGTTTTCCTCAAGCATGGTATATAATTCTTCCAGTTCTTTATCTCTTCCGATAAAATGACGGCATGGTTTCGGAACCTCACTGTCCATAATATAATCCAGCACAATGGGGGATAAAGCACCTCCGGCGAGCAGCTTCTGATTTTTGGTATTACGTTTGATGAATTGGCGTCCCATGCCAAAAGAAATCAGTTTTGCAAGGAACAGCAGTCTTGAACTGGCTGGTTTATATAAGGGAGTCAGATTTTTCTTTTTCGCATTTGAGATGCTGTCATCCTGAATGAATAAAGTGTAAATATCTTGTATAGCCATATTACAGTCAGACATCAGTGGAAGAAGATTCTGGTGGATGGTATGGGCTAATTTTTCCTGATTGGATGGCTTGGAATAGTAAGCGGATATTTTAGGACTGATCTTTGCTTGACCAGTCAGCCAACGACAAACCAGACCATTATCCATAGAAAAATCTTGATTTGCCGGATCATCCATAAAATCTTCAAATAATTCGTATAAAAAATCAGGCTGACTCATTTGATTACTTTCGCTGATATGATTTTTTAAGCAAGTGCTAATAGAAGAAAAATCGCATCGATTCAATAGAAATTCCCCTTTCGTAGTTAAGATTGAGTATATCTATCATAACACGAACATACATTCGATTCAAGAAAATACGGATATTTTTAAATTGATTGTGTCAATTTACAATCAATTTCTATTCAATGTGGTTTTCCGGCAAGTTCTGTAAAATAAGCTCAGATCAAAACAATAACGGGAGGAGCTTATGCAACAGAATATTGAATTTGAGCGGTGCATTGATTTTCTGGTACGGATGATTGATAAGTACGGCGAAGAAGTCCTCCGGGAGTTGGAGGAAGAACAATCGTTAGGCACTTTCCATATTTAGCCATTTGTTTATCGTGTATTGCTTTAAACTTTTCTACACGAGAACTGAGTGGAACCATCCATAACAGAGAAGTTTTACTATCACGCAGACAATAAAAAATAGGGCGGTATGCACCGCCTTCTTTGTTCTGCATTAAGTTGGAATCCTGTACTTTTTCAAAGTATTCATCTTTAATATGGTAAACGTATCCTTCTTGATATATCATATTCATCACCTATAAAATAAGCCCTGCCATGCGGCAGGGCCGAAATTTTCGAGCCGGACATTTATTAGACGCTTCCGGTGAGCGAACAATATTTTCGAGCCGATCACTTATAAGCCGCCAACGGTGGGCAAACAATATTTTCGATGACAGAAATCCCGTCTCTATCATTCTTATATGGTTGTGGCGAAAATATGTCAATAAAAATAGAAAATTTACGTAAATCAAAAAATATTGATGAAGTCTACCAATCAGTGTTTTTTCGTTGTATAATGCTTTTGTCGTACAGAGTCACTTTCCTTTGTAATGTTTTCAGCAAATTCATTATACATCAGAAAGCCCTGTGCGATATTTTTTTATGAAAAAGTTGTAAAGTGGTGTTATTTTACCTTATCGCAAAAAAATCGGCTTAAATCTTAGTATTATTAGCGCGAATTATTTTTACCTTTCAAAACTGTACGTTTGTTATGCAGGTTGCTTTTTTTTATAGTTAGCTGTAAGATAACAGGAAGACTTGAATACGGAGGAATATCTGTGGCAAAAAAACGAAAACCTAAAATGGAGCTCCGATACTATAAGATGCCGGAGGGGAGTCCGATACTGGCTCTTTTGGGACAGAAATGGATCCAGAATTATGGAAATGATGTGGATTACCTTCATTTTCACAATTATCTGGAGATAGGCTTTTGCTATGAAGGACAGGGATTTCTGATCCTGGGAGAGGATAAGGTCCGGTTTCATGGCAGGGAACTTACAGTGATTCCACAGAACTATCCCCACACGACCAACAGCGATCTGGGAACGATCAGCAGATGGGAATATCTTTTTATTGATGTGGAAGGGTTTATGGATAGGTTAATTGATAATTCAGCAAAAAAAGAAAAAATAGTTCAGCGGATCAATTCCAGAGCTCTTTTTCTGAACGAAACGGATAACAGCTCAATGGCAGGTAAGGTTCTCAAAATCCTGAATATCATGAGGGATGGGGAAGAATTTTATCTGGAAGAGGCCAAGGGGATTCTGGCATCACTCCTGGTAGAGATTGCCAGGGTCAACAGAATTTCAGGAGAAGAGAAATATAGTGAAGATAAAGGAAAGATTACAGATCTGATTTCGCGTTGCCAGGATTATATTTCGGATCATTACATGGAGGATATCCGTATTGATGAATTGGCGGAGCACTGCCATATCAGTGAGACGCACCTTCGACGTATCTTTACATCGTATATGAAAATGAGCCCGCTGGAATATATCAACACCATACGTATCCAGGCGGCCTGTGATTATCTTAAGAAAACAGACCAGCCTATTGCAGATGTGGCACACAAATGCGGTTTCACCACCAATTCCACATTCAACCGGAATTTCAGACAGATTACAGGGATGACACCTCTGGAGTGGAGAAAACGTCCGGAGAATTATGAACAGCAGCTTCTGAAATTTGATATCCACTCTGAGGAAGGGTGGTAGCAAATAAATACATGGATCTGATGTGAAAGAAAAGCATAATACATATAAAAATGCTGTATCGGCACATCAGACGGAAAGAGGTAGAAATGTACGACTACAGAATCGTGGAACAGGTCTCACGAAAAAAGAAACATATGTCAGGAGCACTCCGGAAAGTGATGGTGATTTTTGCTGCTCTTTTTGTGCTGATGGGAATTACTATTTCCCAGGCATTTATGCTTCCCGGATTCCTCCTTGCACTTCTCTATTTTGTGTACGATATTTTCAGTCAGAGGGATTATGAATATACCATGGAGAATGGTGAACTTACCATTGATGTGATCTATGGAAAAAAATACCGAAAAACAGCCCATGTGCTGAAACTGGAAGATATGGAAGTGACAGCTCCCCACTGGCATGAAAAAGTATCAAAATACAAAAAGAACACAGGAACAGAGAAACTGAAAAAATATGATTACACATCTTATGAAGACGATGTACCGTACTACACTATGATCATAAAAGAGGACGGACAGAAGATAAAATTGCTCCTTGATCTGACAGAAGAAATGCTCCACACAATAAAAACACAGTTTCCAGAAAAGGTTTATTTTGCATAATATGTGGAAATGTTTGTAAAATATGTACAAAAAACAATGAAAAAATTTATGAAATAGAGACAAAGGCCTTCTTTTTTGACGAAAAGCTTCTACAAAATGTCGAAAAAGAAGGTTTTTCTTTGCCGTAACAACGAAAGAATAATTGGAAAATGATAAAAATGTATAAAAAAGAACTTTAACATGAGAATTAATAGTGCAAAACTGATAAAATGGTTGAAATTGCACATTATATGAACGATTCTGCAAACTATAGAGGAAATACGGATGCTATAATCCATTCATAAGCAAACGGGAAATGCTTAATAAAGGAGGAAAAGTAAATGAAGAAAAAATTACTCGCAGTATTAATGACAGGTATCATGGCAATGTCTTTTGCTGCAACTACTACAGCAGTATATGCAAAAGGTGATGACGATAACACCCTGACTGTATGGGCATGGGATCAGAACTTCAACATCAAGGCTATGAATATTGCAGGTGAGCAGTATGCAAAGGATCACGAAGGATTCAAGGTTGATGTAGTTGAGACATCTTCTGATGACTGCCAGACCAAACTTACAACAGCAGCAAACGCCGGAGATTACAGCTCACTTCCGGACATCGTTCTGATGCAGGACAACAGCTATCAGAAATATCTGAAGAGTTATCCGGATGCTTTCACAGATCTGAAGGATATGGATATCAACTGGGATGATTTCGGAAAACTGAAACAGTCTTACTCCATGGTAGATGACACACATTACGGAGTTCCGTTTGATAACGGTGCAGCAATTGCCTGCTATCGTACAGATATCCTGGAAGAAGCAGGATATACCATTGATGATCTTACAGATATCACATGGAGCAAATTCATGGAGATCGGAAAAGACGTTCACGAAAAAACAGGTAAATATCTCCTTACAAGTGAAGCAACAGGTGGCGATACTCTGATGATGATGATCCAGTCCTGTGGAGCAAACTTCGTAAATGATGACGGAGAGGCTTATATCGTTGGCAACGATGCAGCAGAGAAATGCGTAGATCTTTATGTGGATCTTGTAAAGAACAATGTTGTTAAATTAGTAAATAACTGGGATGAGTACATCTCCACAATCACAGGCGGAGAGGCTGCCGGTATCGTTAACGGTAACTGGATCACAGCTACACTGATGGGAACAGAGGATCAGAAGGGTCTGTGGCAGATCACAACAATGCCGAAAGTTGACGGCGTTGATACAGCTACAAACTATGCAAACAATGGCGGATCTTCCTGGTACATTACATCCAACTGCAAGAATGTAGAGCTTGCTGAGGACTTCCTTGCAAGTACATTTGGTTCCAGCACAGACTTCTATGATGCAATCCTTCCGGAAACAGGAGCAATTTCCTGCTACCTGCCGGCTGGTGAGTCTGAAGTTTACAATGAGCCAAGCGAGTTCTTCAATAACCAGCCGATCTTCTCAACAATTGTAGAGTACTCTTCACACATTCCGGAATTTACAAAAACTCCGTACCACTATGAGGCAAGAGAGTGCATCAACACAGCTGTTGTTAATATTGTAAACGGCGCAGATAAAGAATCTGCACTTCAGGAAGCACAGGATACACTGGCATTCAAGATGACAGAGTAAAGCTGAAATATTAATGAAATACAGAGCAGGGGACTGCATGCAGTCCCTTGTCTTATGTAAAGGTTTAGATGTTTGAAAGGAGGAGTTCCTGTGAATTCCAAAAAAAGTGGCATGTCTCTGGTAGCGAAACAAAGAGCGGCCGGCTGGATCTTTCTGGCACCGGCAACCATTATGATCGCTGTCATGAGTTTTTATCCGATGATCCGTGCATTTATCATTTCTTTACAGACAGGTGCCGGAGCAAACATGAGGTTTGCGGATCCGATCTTCAGTAACTATAAACGTATTATGATGGATAAAGTATTCCAGCAGTCCATTGTCAATACATTTCTGTATCTTATTATCCAGGTGCCGATCATGCTGATCCTTGCGATCCTGCTCGCACAGCTTCTGAATAACAAAGATCTGAAATTCAAAGGATTTTTCCGTACATGTGTATTTCTTCCATGTGCGACATCTCTTGTATCTTATTCCCTGATCTTCCGTTCCATGTTTGCAACAGATGGTCTGATCAACAGTATCCTGATCAAACTTGGAATTTTAACAACCGGTTATAACTTCCTTGGAAACTCCACAAGTGCAAAGATTGTAATTATCATCGCGCTGATCTGGAGATGGACCGGATATAACATGGTATTTTATCTTGCAGGACTTCAGAATATCGAATATTCCGTATATGAGGCAGCAAAGATTGATGGAGCCAACGGCTGGAAGACTTTCTGGAAAATTACAGTACCGCTTCTGAAACCGACGATCATCATGACATTCATCATGTCTATTAACGGTACACTGCAGTTGTTCGATGAGTCTGTCAACCTGACAAAAGGCGGCCCGGCTAACTCAACCATCACAATGTCTCACTATGTTTACAATACATGCTTTATTAATGTGCCAAACTTCGGATATGCTGCAGCAATGTCGTTTATCATATTTATCATGGTAGCTATCCTGGCCTTTATCAATTTGAAAGTAGGTGATACACGTGACTGAGAAAAAGAATAAATCCGCGATCCAGAGAAGATTGATCCCTACATATATTTTCCTGATCATCGTATCATTTATCTCTGTATTTCCGTTATACTGGATGATCTCTGCAGCAACCAATACATCCACAGATGTATCCAGAGGCCGGATTCTTCCGGGTACATATTTTATGCAGAACTTTAAGAACCTGACAGCACAGCAGCCGCTGTGGAGAGCACTTGGAAACTCTCTGTTTTATGCGGTACTGACTACTGTTATCTGTCTTCTGATCTGCTCTATCGCAGGTTATGGATTTGAGGTATATCATGACAGATGGAAAGACAGACTGTTCTCCATCCTGCTTCTTGCAATGATGGTTCCTCAGGTTGCCACAATGGTTCCGTTATTTAAGATGTTCTCCAAAGCAGGCCTCTTAAATACAGCGGTAGGTTTTATCCTTCCGATCATTTCCACACCATTTATGATCATGATGTTCCGTCAGAATGCAAGAGCATTCCCGATCGATATCATTGAAGCAGCTCGTATTGACGGATTAAGTGAGGTAAGGATCTTTTTCCAGATGTTTATTCCGACTATGAAATCTACATATGCGGCAGCAGCAGTTATCACATTCATGAATGCGTGGAACTCGTATCTGTGGCCGAAGGTAATCATGACAGACAACAAGGCAATGACAATGCCGATGCTGATCGCCAACCTGATTACAGGCTATGTAACGGATTATGGTATGCTGATGTGCGGTGTATTATTCTGCTCCATCCCGACTATGATCGTGTTCTTCGTATTACAGAAACAGTTCGCAGAAGGTATCACAGGAGCTGTTAAATAAGAGTTACTGCGAAGTGAACAGTAACAAATAAGAGTCAAATTCAAAAGGATGCTGTCGAAATCTGTAGGTATATTGTATAATATGCTTCAAGTGGATCACGCAGCATCCTTTTTATAAAGTGTCATAATAAAAATATAAGGAGAAAGAAAAAAATGGCAAAGCAGATCAGATATGACCATTTTCTGCATGGCGGTGATTACAACCCGGAGCAGTGGCTTGACAGACCGGACATTCTGAAAAAAGACATTGAATATTTTAAGAAGGCACATATCAATACCGTTTCCATGGGAATGTTTTCCTGGGCTGTATTGGAACCGGAAGAAGGAAGATATAATTTTGACTGGCTGGAAGATGTGATCAATAATCTTTATAAAGAAGGCATTTACACGATTCTTTCAACACCATCCGGAGCAAGGCCTAAATGGATGGCAGATAAATATGAAGAAGTTCTCCGTGTGGATCCGGACAGGACAAGAAGATTTTTTGGCGGAAGGCATAACCACTGTTACACGTCTCCGGTATACAGGGAAAAGATTTACAATATAAATAAGAAACTTTCCGAACACCTCGGCAAACATCCGGCAGTAATTCTCTGGCATATTTCGAATGAATACGGCGGTGAATGCCACTGTCCTTTGTGCCAGGAAAAATTCAGGGAATGGCTGAAAGAGAAATACGGAACTATTGAGAATTTAAATTCCAGCTGGTGTACAACATTCTGGAGCCATACTTATAACAGTTTTGACCAGATCGAAAGCCCTTCACCAAAAGGGGAAAACGCCCTCCATGCGCTGACCCTTGACTGGAAGCGTTTTGTCACAGACCGGACAGTAGATTTTATGAGACATGAGATTTCTGCGATCCGTGCAGGTGGATCAGAGCTTCCTGCAACAGCGAACCTGATGTACGATTATAATGGACTGGATTATAAGAAATTTAAAGATGTCATGGATATCGTATCCTGGGATAATTATCCAAGCTGGCATAAAAAAGACGAATATACGACAGCTGTTGACGGAGCCATGCAGGCACGACCTTATGCGAAGCATCAGGAAAGCACCGTTCCTTTTGATGGAATCCTGTCCTTCTGCAACCAACTGGAAGCCCATCAACAAACTGAAGAAGCCGGGAATGCATCTGGCGGCGTCCCTCCAGGCAGTTGCCCATGGTTCAGACAGTGTGCTGTATTTTCAGCTTCGACAGAGCCAGGGAGCATCTGAGAAATTTCATGGTGCTGTGATCGATCATTACGGTGGCGACGATACCAGAGTTTTCCGCGAGGTTACAGAGGTTGGAGAGGCACTGGAACAGATCCGGGAGATTGTTGGAAGCGAAATAAAATGCCAGGTAGCAGTTCTCTATGACAGAGAAAATGACTGGGCACTGAAAGATGCCCAGGGACCGCGGAACGAGGATATGCACTATCAGGAATGTGTGCAGAAACAGTACCGTGCACTTCGAAGAAAGGGCTGCAATACGGATATTATTACGATGGAACATGATCTTTCAGATTATAAATTGTTGACAGTGCCAATGGCCTATATGTTCTATCATGGTTATGCAGAAAAACTTTGCACCTTTGCAGAAAATGGCGGTACACTTGTAATTTCCTACTGGTCAGGTCTTGTAGATGAGACGGATAAATGTTATCTTGAAGGTACACCTAACGGACTGATGGAAGCTGCCGGTATCCGTACAGAAGAGATCGATGCGCTTTATGACTGGGAAGAAAATCACGGAATCCCGGAAACCGGAAATCATCTTGGAATTACAAAGACTTATACCTGTAAAAATCTATGTGAGCTTGCGAAAGTTTCGGATGCAGAAGTGATGATGCGTTATAGCGAGGATTTTTATCAGGGATATCCGGTCCTGACACATAAAAAATATGGAAAAGGCCATGTTTATTATGTTGCAGCAGATATGGAAGCTGCTTTTTATGAAGATTTCTTCGGCCGCGCTGCAGATGAGGCAGGAGTGGATACACCACTTGAGTTTGTGCCGGGAGGTGTTTCCGTGACAACCAGGGAGACGGAAGATACAGAGTATCTTTTTATCCAGAATTTTGCCGGAAAAACGCAGACAGTATCTGTGCCGGAAGAATATGAAGTTATCTATGGAACAGACAGTGAGAATATGAGTCCGCTGCAGACCAGGATTCTCAAACGCAAAAAATAAAAATATCAGAAAGCATATTGGCCGGAGACTGATATGCTTTTTGGTAATGTAGGGGGGGGCAAAAAGAGAAGGTAATATGAAGGAAACATTAAAAGAACAGATAAAAAAGATTGCAGACGGTTTTGATTTTACAGGGGAGCTTGTTTCATGCAGACCCTGCGGAAGCGGGCATATCAATGGAACCTATCTTCTGAAATACAGAATTGGAAATATGGGTTCCATTAAGGTGATATTACAGAAGATCAACGGTGATATATTTAAAAATCCCGAAGAACTGATGGACAATATTGCAGGGGTGACAGAGCATCTGAGATGTAAGATCATTGAGAATGGAGGGGATCCGGAACGTGAAGTTCTGAATCTGATCCCTGCAAAAGATGGAAAAACATATCTGATTGATGAGAACGGAGCGTACTGGAGATCCTATATTTTCATTACAGATGCAGTAAGCTATGATCTTGTGGAGAAACCGGAAGATTTTTATGAAAGTGCGGTTGCATTTGGGAGATTCCAGGAAATGCTGGCAGACTATCCTGCTGAAACACTTCATGAGACGATCCGGGATTTCCACGATACAAAGAAACGTCTCCAGGCATTAAAAAATGCTGTGAAAGAAGATGTCTGCCACAGGGCATCCGGCGTGCAGAAAGAAATCAATTTCGCGTTAGAACATGAAGAGATAGCCGATGTGTTCGGAGATCTTTTGCGGAAAGGAGAACTTCCCTTAAGAGTCACCCACAATGACACGAAACTGAATAATGTTATGATCGATCTTGCAACGGGAAAAGGCATCTGCGTGGTGGATCTGGATACTGTGATGCCTGGGCTTGCCATGAATGATTTCGGTGATGCCATCCGTTTTGGAGCCAGCACAGCACTTGAGGATGAAAAAGACTTAAGCAAAGTTTCCTGTAATATGAAATTGTATGAAGCTTATGTGAAAGGATTTCTGGAAAGCTGCGGAGATAAGCTTACCAGGAAAGAAATCGAGCTTCTTCCAATGGGAGCCAAGGTGATGACTTATGAATGTGGTATCCGTTTTCTTACCGATTATCTGGAAGGAGACCATTATTACAAGATCGACCGGGAAGAGCATAATCTGGACAGATGCCGGACTCAGTTTAAGCTGGTAAAAGATATGGAACAGAAATGGGATATCATGCAGGAAATTGTGCACAGATATCAGAAATAGATGATTTTCCTGAAAAAATATAATGGAGGTAGAACAAAAATGAAAGAGACAAAAGGAAGGGTAACGATCCCTACAGACCTTGATGTGATCCCTGAAACTCTGGAAATGCTGGATGAATGGGGAGCAGATGCTATCCGCGACTGTGACGGAACGGAATTTCCGGCAGAGCTGAAAGAGACGGGAGCCAAGATCTATGCCACATACTACACAACCAGAAAAGATAATGCCTGGGCAAAGGCACATCCGGAAGAAATCCAGCAGATGTATATCATGACAGCTTTTCACACAGCAGTTTCCGATACGCTGGAAATCCATCTGATGGATCATCTGTATCCGGATATGCTGGCTGTAAATACCAGAGATGATATTAAACGCTGGTGGGAGGTTATCGATCGTACCACAGGGGAAAACGTGAGCACAGAAGACTGGACTTATGATGAAAAATCAGGAAATATTGTGATCAGACCAGCCAAAGAATTTCATGAGTATACTGTAAGTTTTCTGGCGTATATTATGTGGGACCCTGTACATATGTACAATGCAGTAGTCAATGACTGGAAGGATGTGGAGCCGCAGATCACCTTTGATGTGCGTCAGCCTGCAACACGTGCACATTCCCTGGAACGACTGAGAAGATTTCTGGATTCCCATGATTATGTGAAGGTGGTGCGTTTTACAACATTTTTCCATCAGTTTACCCTGATCTTCGATGAGCTTGCCAGAGAAAAATATGTAGACTGGTTCGGTTATTCCGCGTCAGTGAGTCCATATATTCTGGAGCAGTTTGAAAAAGAAGTGGGATACAGATTCCGTCCGGAATTCATTATTGATCAGGGATATATGAACAATACATACCGTATTCCGTCAAAGGAATTTAAAGATTTCCAGGCATTCCAGAGAAGAGAAGTTGCCAAGCTTGCAAAAGAAATGGTAGATATTGTCCATGAATATGGAAAGGAAGCCATGATGTTTATGGGAGATCACTGGATCGGCATGGAGCCTTTTATGGACGAGTTTGCTTCTATCGGACTGGATGCAGTTGTGGGAAGTGTTGGAAATGGCGCAACATTGCGGCTGTTCAGCGATATTAAAAATGTGAAATATACAGAAGGAAGATTTCTGCCATACTTTTTCCCGGATACTTTCCATGAAGGTGGCGATCCTGTAAAAGAAGCGAAAGTAAACTGGGTGACAGCAAGAAGAGCGATTCTCCGAAGCCCGATCCAGAGAATCGGTTACGGCGGTTATCTGAAGCTGGCTCTGGAGTTCCCGGATTTTGTACAGTATATTAAAGAAGTCTGCCAGGAATTCCGTGTGCTTTATGACAATATCCGGGGAACAACACCTTACTGCGTGAAACGTGTGGCAGTCCTGAACTGCTGGGGAAAAATGCGCTCCTGGGGTAACCATATGGTACATCATGCAATCTATTACAAGCAGAATTATTCGTATTTCGGAATTATCGAGGCCTTAAGCGGTGCACCATTTGATGTTTCTTTTATCAGTTTTGACGATATCCGTGAGAACAAAGATATTTTAAAAGATTTCGATGTGATCATCAATGTGGGAGACGCGGACACTGCACAGTCCGGCGGAGCGAACTGGGCTGATCCTGAGATCCTTACAGCTGTGAGAAAATTTGTTTATAATGGCGGCGGTTTCATTGGTGTAGGGGAACCGGCTGCTCATCAGTGGCAGGGAAAATTCTTCCAGCTGGATGATATTTTAGGTGTGGAGGAAGAACGAGGATTTAATCTCAACACAGATAAGTATAACTGGGAAGAGCATAAGAACCATTTTATCCTGGAAGATACAGACGGAACTGTAGATTTTGGCGAAGGAAAAAAGAATATTTTTGCACTGCCTGAGACAGAAATCCTGATCCAGAAAGACCAGGAGGTGCAGATGGCAGTAAAAACATTTGGAAAAGGACGCGGCGTTTATATCAGCGGACTTCCTTACAGCTTCTGCAACAGCCGTGTCCTTTACAGGGCGGTGCTCTGGTCTGCGGCGGCAGAGGAGGAACTTCACTGCTGGTTTTCTTCCAATTACAATGTGGAAGTGCACGCTTATGTAGAAAATGGTAAATACTGTGTGGTAAACAACACTTATGAGCCACAGGATACTGTTGTTTACACAGGCGATGGAAGCAGCTTTGACCTTCATCTGGAGGCCAATGAGATCCGTTGGTATCAGATTTAAAAAAGCAGCTCAGATAAATCAGGAAGAGCTGTTGACAGTGCCTGTAAGTAAGGGTATAATAGTACAGATCTAAGAAAAGAATATATGGGCAAAGCAGTTGAAAAGCTGTGACGCAAAGCTATAGGGCCTTTAAAATGGCAGCCAGTTGCAGGGATTAGAAACAGGGAACGGTATAGTTGCATGTCTATATCCTGACCCTGTTTTTTTTAGTGTGTAAAAATACGTGAGAGTATATGCCCGTGCGTCATGGATCAAACTCGGGAAAACTGCTGCAGTTGGGAATACGGAGTGAATGATTGATGAATACGGAGTTGTTTAAAGGAGAAAAATTATATTCGTCTGGTGATTTTAAGCTTTGCAGGGAGTCATATGCTGCCATAAGTATTGCCCTTGAAGATAATCAGGCGGTAGGCATTATAGCCGGTTATTATGACGAGGATCTTACCATAGCATATGTGAGTGAATTTTTTCTGCATAATCTGGGATACGGTTATGAAGAATTTATGGAAGTGGTTTCGGGATCACTGAAAAATGTATTCTGTGGTGAGAATGATGATTTTATTCGGAATGAGCGTTTGGTGAAGATTCATGGTTCAGAGGATGTAAAGATGCTGAATAAAGAAGGAGCACCTGTGAAAATACGTGCCTATAAAACAGATTCCTTTGACAATGAGGGAACACCGCTCTGGATTTTGTCTGCTCATATTGATGAGATGCAGGAAAACATGCAGCTGGTCAACCAGGTCATAAGCTCAGGCTTCTGGTCTGTGAAATGTGATCAGCATGGAAAACCCACAGATGTTTTTTTTAGTTATGAATTTCGAAAAATGCTGGGATACCACAATATACTGGATTTTCCCGACAGCCTGGAAACCTGGCAAGCAGGAGTCCATCCCGGTGATATTGAAATGGTTGACAGGGCTTTTTATGATGCTTTTCGGGATTGTACAGACGAGACAAAATATGATGTGGAATACCGGATGCGTCTGGCAGACGGCAGTTATCAGTGGTTCAGGGACAAGGGCGAAGTCAGCCGCTGTGCGGATGGAACCGCTTTTCATATGGTGGGAATTTTTGTAAATATTGATAAAGAGAAAAAAGCAGCGCAGTACACTAGGAGAGCAGATGCTTTTCACCGCGCATACACGAAAGCCAACCTCTGTGAATATTATGTGGATCTTAAAGAAAACAGTTTTGATTCCATGAAAATGGAGGGAGAGCTGGCAGGAATGTTCGAGAAAAACATCACATGGGATGAGATGATCGGTCGTTTCACGGATACTTATGTGGTTTGGGAAGACCGTGAAATGATGAAACAATTTTATGATCGGGCTTATATTGCCAGGAAGCTGGAAGAGGGAAGCGAAGAAATCAATCTGGAGTGCAGGATCCTGATGAACGGAAATATGCGCTGGATACGAAATGTGATCATCCGGGACTCTGCCGGGGATACGCCCCGTTATGCGTTGGGTTTTGTAAGTGATGTCACAGAAGTAAAAAGAAAAGAAGAAAATCTTAAGGAAATAACCAACCAGAACAGGATCATGAATCAGCTGATTAAAGGTACGGTGAAGCTTGTTGACTGTTATGTAGCATGTGATCTGGAACGGGATATTTATCATTTTTACAGTCAGAATATGAATGACTCTGCATGTAAACCGGAGGGAAAATATTGCGAATTTGTAGAGTATATGGCATCCAGATTTAAGACCGTTTCCGGTAATCTTACCCTGAAGCAGGCTTTTTCAGTGGAAAATATACGGAAAATGCTGAAAGGGCCGGATGATATTTACCGTTTTGAATATTGTACCAGGGATGAGAAACAGTTTAAATCTATTGCAATCTCTCCACTTACATGGAAAGAGGGAAAGGCAGAGGAAGTACTGCTCATGGCTCAGGATACTACAGAAGAGAAGCTTGTGGAGATCTAGTCCCGCAGTTACGTGGCCGAATCGTGAAGATTCTGTGAAATCAGCTGCCACCATTGACAGAAGAAAAAGACAATAATATAATTAAACCTATCGCAAAAGTAGGATATAAAAGCTGTTACAGTAGAAGATATGATCTATTGTAACAGTTTTTTGTCTGGAAAATTTTATGAGAAAGGACGTAAAACAGTGAAACATACGGTTGTTTATATTGACGGCATGACCTGCATCAACTGTCAGACCAGGATCTGGAAGGCGCTGAGATCCACACCTGGGATTACAGATATCACAGTCAGTTATGAACAGTCACAGGCAGAATTTTCCTATGATCCGAAGCAAATCACGTTGGAAGAGATCGGGAGACTGATCGAGGATCTGGGGTATCAGGTGATCCCAACTGAGAAATTGAGGAGAAAACGATTTCTGCAGGCTGTTGGAGAGTTTTTTGTGATCGCTCTTCTGTTACTGGTATTGCAGCACTGGGGAATTCTTAACCGCCTTGCACCGGATTCTCTTGCTGAGACAGGAATGGGATATGGAATGCTTTTTGTGATCGGACTGATCACTTCTGTACATTGTATTGCCATGTGCGGCGGGATCAATCTTTTCCAGACCTTGCGGAAAGGAGAGTCAGGCGCAGAGGGAATATCAAAGACAATGTTTTGGAATACTTTTGCATATAATGTGGGTCGTGTTGTTTCCTATACAGTGATCGGCGGCGTGCTGGGAGCTTTGGGCGGCCTGGCCGGGAGCGGGGATAGTCTGCAGACTTCTTCAGCGTTTCAGGGATATCTGAAACTTCTGGTTGGAATTATCATGGTCGTTATGGGGGTAAATATGCTGGGGATTTTCCCAGGGCTTCGGAAATTGAGGATTCGTATTCCGTTTCCTGGAGAAAAATCTTCGTGGAAAAAAAGGACACCTTTTTTCGTTGGGCTGTGTAATGGTTTTATGCCCTGTGGGCCGCTGCAGTCTATGGAGATTGTTGCTCTGGCGTCCGGAAGCTGTGCGACAGGAGCTTTTTCCATGTTCTATTTCAGTCTGGGAACGGTTCCTCTGATGTTGGGATTTGGTTCTCTTTTTTCTGCGCTGGGAAAAAAGTTTACCAGACAGATCCTGAAAACAGGAGCAATCCTGGTGGTTGTTATGGGCTTGTCTATGATGTCTCAGGGAAGTGCATTGTCGGGTTTGGGCAGCAGGTCCGGTGAAAAAACAGCGGCAAAAGCAGATCATATGCAGAATGATGACCAGACTTCAGCAGTAGAAAAAGATGGCGTGCAGTATGTTTCCAGCACGTTGAGATCCGGGCAGTACCCGGACATTACAGTGAAGGCGGGGGAACCGGTGAAGTGGGAGATCCAGGCACCAGAGGGCAGCATCAATGGATGCAATTATAAAATGATCCTCAGGGATTTCGGTGTGGAATATACTTTTGAAAACGGGAAAAATACTCTCGAGTTCACCCCGGAAAAAGCAGGGACTTATACCTATACCTGCTGGATGGGAATGATCACGGGAACGATTTATGTTACAGAGTAATAGAGGAGGCGTAAATAATGAAGATGAAAAAAATTATAGCAACAGGTATGGCGTTTCTTGCAGCGATGACAGTATTTGCAGGCTGCGGAAGTGCAGGAAAAGAAGAGACAAACATTGCAGAAGAAGCTTCCACAGCAGGTGAAAATGAAAATCAGGAAGTCAGCATCAGCTCCGGTGAGAGTTTGACCATATCGGTTTCTGAACTGACGGAAAATGCGGCTTTTTATCCTCTAAACGTAGATGGTACAGAGATGGAAGTGATCGCAGTGAAGACTTCTGATGGAACGATCCATACTGCGTTTAACACCTGTCAGGTCTGCTATGATTCCGGAAATGGTTATTACAAACAAGAAGGTGATAAACTGGTCTGCCAGAACTGCGGAACCTCTTTTACCATGGATCAGGTAGGGGAAAGCGCAGGCGGCTGCAATCCCTGGCCGATCCTGGAAAGTGACAGGACACTTGCTGATGATGAGATCCAGATATCCTATGATTTTCTGAAGGATTCTGCCGATATTTTTGCAAACTGGAAGGGCGTATACCAGAGTTAAGGTGGCATTGACAGGAAAAAGAAAACATAATATAATAAACCCATTCCAAAAGAGGGAAAACGAAGCTGTTACAATAGAAAAAGTCTATTATAACAGCTTTTTTGTTACTGTTGACAAACAATTTTGCTTACAAAGAGGAGGCCTTTATGAACAAAAAAATCAAGACAGTGTTTTCGTATCTGATGATCATCATAGGGGCGATATTGGCCAGCTTTTCGGTTGCCTGTATCCTGCTTCCCAATGATGCCATTGATTATGGAACTGCCGGAATCGCCATTATCATAAGCAAGCTGACCGGGTATAATCTGTCACTGTGTGTATTACTTGTTTTTCTTCCGTTTCTTGTTGCCGGGATCATTCTGATCGGCAAATACTTCTTTGCGAAAACATTCGTGGGTTTTGTTGTCTATACTATAGGCCTGTCGTACTTTGAAAAAATTCCCTTTGAACTTAATACGGAGCATTTTATTGCAGTGGCTTTCGGCGGTGCGATCCTTGGCGTGGGACTTTCCCTGATCCTTCGAAATGGCGGCTGTATTGACGGCTCTGAGATCTTTGCTAATATTATTGTAAAAAAAATCTACAATCATTCCGGCAAGGATTACAGTATTTCCTACATATTAATTGCATTCAATGCCTGTGTATACGGAGCTGTGTTCGTTCTTCTTGACCGGGATTCTGCACTGTTAAGTCTTCTTGTGTATATTGTGGCAACTTCCATTATCGATCATTTCACTGATCATTTCGAGGCATTGAAACAGGTAACGATCATCACAAAAGATCCGGATGCCATTATCCACGATATCAGGGAAGAACTGAACAAAACCTGTACCATTATCAATTCTTCAGGGGTGATCGCAGGGGAAAACAAAACGCTGATCTGTTATGTGAATTATTTTGAGCTGCAGAAAGTGAAAGAGATCATTTCCAGAAATAAAGGATCTTTCAGCACTGTTTCAACCATTGATGAGATTCTGAGATAAGAGTTTACAATAAAAGATAGGCTTTTCTCCGAAAAAATGTTATCCTGTATAAGGATGAGGAAAAAACAAAGGAGAAGGATTATGAATTTATCAGAGAAATATGAATTTCGTTCCATACGCAGGGAGGAAGCAGAGCAGGTGGCAGAACTCGAGCAGATCTGTTTTCCTCCGGCAGAGGCGATAAGCAGAGAGGATATTATAGACCGGGTGGAAAAAATCCCGGAGCTGTTTCTTGTGGCAGAAGACCGGGAAACAGGAAAACTGGCAGGATATCTTACGGGCCTTGCAACAGATGAGGAAGTTTTTCAGGATAAATTCTTCACAGATGCAGATCTGAGCACACCGAATGGTAAGAACAATATGCTCCTTGGACTGGGAGTTCTTCCGGAATACCGTGGACAGGGACTTGCCAGAGAACTAATGATGCGCTATCTCGCCAGGGAGCAGGCAAGGGGAAGAAAGAGAGCAATCCTTACCTGTGTGGATGGTAAAATTGGAATGTATGAGAGGATGGGATTTCAATATATGGGAACTTCTGCTTCTGTTCTCGGAAATGCGAAATGGAATGAGATGGGGTATATTTTTTCATAGAAACCGATAAATGTTATATTTCAGATAGTATGAGATGTGCTGTACTGTAAAATATCAAAAGGTGAAATATTTGAACATTTTCATCAAAAAAGTGCATAGCAATGCGGAGATAAAAATGCTATATTGAGTGCATCAAAAACGTGCGAGAAAATATAATATTTGGAGGTAGACTGAATATGAGAAGGGTAGAAGAGGTTATTTATGTTGTACCGGAAGAGAGAAAAGCATTCCTTGAGAAACAGCTGAATCCATCAGAGAAGACACGTAAATTTATGTGGCAGCATGGAATCCGCAATCAGTTTTTCTATGAGCTGGAGGAATTCATTCTGATGACATTTGAGTATGTCGGAGATGATTTTTACAAGGATATGGCAGTGCTCAGTGCAACTCTTGAGGATGAAGGCTATTTTATCAAAGAGAGAAGAAGAGATGTTGCCCCGGGGCAGTTGAAAACTACCAACTGGTGGGCACCTCTTAAGATTCTTGGCAGCAATTTTGTACAGACACCGTTCTCAAGTGAAGAGGATGTTGAGGCAGATGAGCTTGCATCAGAGGCTAAGAACGGATGCATTCATGATGAAGATGATATCCGAAGCAATATTGCTTTTGATGCTGATGACTGGAGTGAATCCATTCATTTTTAAACAGATGTAACCAACTAACGGAATCCCTGAAATAAACATGATAAATCCCAGGACAGGCTCTGCTTTTCTTAAATGGAAAACAGAGCCTGTTTCCCATATCCGGATTGTAAAAAAACAGGCAGCATGGTATCATAAGGGCAGAAGAAAAAGGAGAGGCTAAATTAAGAAAGGAAGCGGAAACTATGTATCAGAAATTAATGACATGTCTGGAAAGTGTAAGAAAGAAAACAGATTTCAAACCGGAAATCGCACTGGTTCTTGGATCTGGACTTGGTGATTTTGCAGAGCGGATCCAGATCGAACAGATCATTAAATATACAGATATTGAGGGATTTCCGGTATCTACAGTAGAAGGGCACAAAGGATGCTTTGTATTCGGCTATGTAGAGAAAACGCCGGTTGTGATCATGCAGGGTCGTGTTCATTATTATGAAGGATATCCAATGTCTGACGTAGTTCTTCCGATACGTCTGATGGGGCTGCTTGGGGCAAAAAAACTTCTTCTTACCAATGCGGCCGGAGGTGCAAATCCATCTTTTCATCCCGGCGATTTTATGCTGATCACAGATCATATCACAACAGGAGTTCCAAGTCCTCTCATCGGACCCAATATTGATGAACTGGGAACAAGATTTCCGGATATGAGTGAAGTATACAGCCGCCGTCTTCAGGACGTGATCCGCAAATGTGCGGCAGAATGCGGAATCAAACTCCAGGAAGGCGTTTACGTGCAGTTTACAGGCCCTAACTATGAGACTCCGGCAGAGATCAGGCTTGCTCAGAGGTGGGGCGGAGATGCTGTTGGAATGAGTACAGCATGCGAGGCTATGGCTGCACGCCATATGGGAATGGAAGTCTGTGGAATTTCCTGTATCACTAATATGGCAGCAGGAATTTCGAAAGAGGCACTG
Organism: Blautia sp. HA8986; assembly: GCF_056504635.1. Classification (NCBI taxonomy): domain Bacteria; kingdom Bacillati; phylum Bacillota; class Clostridia; order Lachnospirales; family Lachnospiraceae; genus Blautia; species Blautia sp. HA8986. The sequence goes on along the minus strand of NZ_JBWLUQ010000001.1, from coordinate 1,373,535 downwards.
AATCATGAAGAAGTGCAGGAGACAGCAGACCGTGTGGCAATATATTTCCGGAAACTGGTTGAGAAAGTTGTTGTGAATATGTGATCCTGCAAAAGAAAATCAGAATAAAAGGAAAAGAGAAACACAAATGATAACATTAAATGATTACCTGTATTCCGGAGATACACTTCTTCGGATACTGAAAAGATATATCCGGAATCTGAGAGCAGAAGCAAAAGAAAAGCACAATGAGATTGATCTGGTGCACTGTAATTTTCTGATTCAGATTCAGGAACTTCTGGAGCATAATGATTTCCTTACAGCCCAGTCTCAAAAGATCCGGGAATTTTATAAATATATGGCCGGAGAGTATCCGTTTCTTGCATTTACATTCAAAGGCAGGATCAAATCACTGATCCGTGCAGAGGAGAAATTCAACGGATATGTTGTGGAATATATTTATGATTATTATAAAGATCACGGGAAATATCCGTCTGTATCCCAGATCAAAGAACGGTTAAGTTGCTTTCGGGATTTCATTGCATACAGGATTGTTATTGCAATGCCGAGATGTCACCTGAAAAATGGAGAGAATGCACAGGATGAGGAACTCCATTATCTTTATGAGATCGCGAACGTGCTTCCTGGATTTCTGGAGGAGAGAGGATTTACCGCGGAGCCTGCCAGAGGCGTTCAGGAAAGTACTTCTCCATTGCTCAGCGAGGATGCAAAACCTTATTACAGAGACTATGTCTGTCATAATAAAGAGGATGATTATCAGTCTTTACATATTACATTTTATGATAACAGTTCCAGAAGCTACATGGAGGTGCAGCTTCGCACAAAGGATATGGACGATGTGGCGGAGATCGGTTCTGCCAACCATTTAAGCTACGAGAAAAAACAGGAAAGTGAACGCAGAAGAAGAGATGCGATTCCGGAAGGGGAATGCATCTATTTTGATGAGGCCTATGAGAGGGGCATGAAGCTTCTTGGACTGGATCTTGCAAAGCTGGATGTGAATATGTTCGGTGCAGTGAACAACAGCCTGATCAATGATGGCTGCGGGCTTTTCCGCGGAAGGATGATCCTTCCCTATGAGCATCTTTCACGTTTTCAGAATGATATCATTGACTGAAGAAAAACTTTCACGCGGATCCTTTTGTCTGCGTTTCTTATTTTAGGGAGATCAGAGAAGAAAACTATTGATAAAAGAAATCAGCACATTGCTGCGGAACGAATCATTCCATAACATTGTGCTGATTTCTGTTTCTTTATATTGTAATTACATATTCAATGTAGCTTCTTTTGCATTTTCTTTCTCAGGAAAGATATGTCTGAAGATGAAGCGTACGATCGGGCCGGCGTAGATCAGCTGCCAGAAAAATGCTACCGGGAAGTTCATAAAAGTTGTCTGCAGCCAGACGGCGATAAACTGATTTCCTGCATGCTTAAAGAAAAGTGTTGCAAAAAAGCTCATCATCGGACACATGAAAGCAACAGAAGCAACGGAAATCGCAAGGATCATGCTGAACGGATGGCAGCTGCGGAAATCTACCATGCGGCTTGCGCAGGCAAAAGCAAGCTTGGATACAATAAAGAAATCAAGAACAAATGCAATCGGTCCCATAAATGTCAGTTCATGAAAAGCGGAAAGGAAAACCTGATTTGTCATTGCACCTGTGTTCAGTACAATGTTGTAGCAGATCATGGCATAAACCATGAAAAATACCATGATAATAGTAAAAATAACTTCCTGGAATTTGTTTTTTGGCATAAAAAATCCTCCTTTAAAATGATTAAATAATAATGTAAACCTTAGAGCATGTGTTGTTCGTTAATCATTCAGGAGAATGTGCGTTTCCAATATATGACAGGATTTTTGTCATAAACCATATTCGATTTTTAACCAAATTATATTTGGTTACAGGTAAGCAATAAAGTGGCCGGCATATACTGCCTGACATCGGCGATTATATTATCATAACAGGGAAAGAGTTGTCAATACGTAAAATTTACACGATTTCTTTAAATATTCTGATAATACTAAAGGACGTAAATGAGAAAAAACAGACAATAACTCCTCTTGACTGCGAGAGTTAGATTTGATAAACTTATAACTGGTTAGCAGGTTCTAACTATTGCGTGAATAATTGTGGCGGGCCGTATCCCTTGACAATAACGGCCGGGCAGTATTTGCGGACAGGGCGAAAAGGCCGGACAGGAGGATAAATATCAAATGGAATATTTAGAGATCGAGAAAGTCATTGGAAGAGAGATCATTGATTCAAGAGGAAATCCGACCGTAGAGGCGGAAGTATATCTGGCAGATGGAACTATCGGAAGAGGAGCAGCACCGAGCGGAGCGTCCACAGGAGAATTCGAGGCACTTGAGCTGAGAGATCAGGATAAGAGCCGTTTCGGAGGAAAAGGTGTTTCCAAAGCTGTTGAAAATATCAATACAGTTATCAACAATGCGTTGACAGGAATGGACGCATCTGATATTTATGCTGTAGACGCTGCCATGATCAAGGCAGATGGAACAAAAGATAAATCCAAACTTGGCGCAAATGCCATTCTTGCTGTATCTATCGCATGTGCACGTGCAGCAGCAATATCCCTTGACATTTCGCTTTACAGATTCCTTGGCGGCGTGAACGGAAACAGACTTCCTGTTCCGATGATGAATATCTTAAACGGCGGTGCACATGCTGCAAACACTGTAGATGTTCAGGAGTTCATGATCATGCCTGCAGGAGCACCAAGCTTCAAGGAAGGACTTCGCTGGTGTACAGAGGTTTTCCATGCACTTGCAGCACTTCTCAAAGAGAAAGGTCTTGCAACAAGCGTTGGTGATGAAGGTGGTTTTGCGCCAGATCTTGGAAGTGATGAGGAAGCCATCGAGTACATTCTTGAGGCAATAAAGAAAGCAGGATATGAGCCGGGAAAAGATTTCGTTCTTGCAATGGATGCTGCATCCAGTGAGTGGAAGGGAAGCCAGAAGGGCGAGTATGTTCTTCCGAAATGCGGAAAGAAATTTACCTCAGCCCAGCTTGTTGAGCACTGGAAGAACCTGATCGAGAAATACCCGATTTACTCCATCGAGGATGGTCTTGATGAGGAAGACTGGGAAGGATGGCAGATCATGACAAAAGAGCTCGGCGGAAAAGTGCAGCTTGTAGGTGATGACCTGTTCGTTACAAATACAGAGCGTCTTGAAAAAGGTATCAGCCTTGGCTGCGGAAACTCTATTCTGATCAAACTGAATCAGATCGGTTCTGTATCTGAGACATTGGAAGCAATCAAGATGGCACACAAGGCAGGCTACACAGCAATTTCTTCCCACCGTTCCGGCGAGACAGAAGATACAACTATCGCAGATCTTGCAGTAGCACTGAATACCTGCCAGATTAAGACAGGAGCACCGTCCAGAAGCGAGCGTGTTGCTAAATATAATCAGCTTCTCCGCATAGAGGAAGAGCTTGGTGAGGCAGCTGTATATCCGGGATTCCAGGCCTTCAATATTAAGCGATAATTCAGAAAGCTGCAAAGAATAACATATTTTTGAAAAAGGTGCGCTTTGGCGCATCTTTTTTTGGCAAAAATAAGGTTGCCAGATTTGTAAAAATGGTATATTATGTTTTACAGCCGCGTGAAAAAATATAAAATTGAATATTGGAGATGCTATGAAAGAATACGTAAATACTTTTCTGCATTACAGGTTTCTTTTGAAAGAACTTGTAAAAAAAGGAATCAAACTGAAGTACAGACGTTCCTATCTTGGTATCGTCTGGTCCCTTTTGGAGCCATTGCTTACCATGATGGTACTGACGATCGTGTTTGGTACTCTGTTTGGAAATAAGGATAAGACATTCCCTGTATATATCCTTACCGGACGTCTGATGTACAGCTATTTTTCAAGTTCCACAACACGGGCTCTGAAATCAGTCAGGGCAAATGCGGGAATGATCAAAAAAGTTTATGTGCCTAAGTATATTTACCCGTTGTCAAGTGTACTTTATAATTATGTGATCTTTTTGATTTCATTGATTGTGTTAGCTATCGTCAGTGTTGTATTAGGAATACAGCCTACTATTTACATGCTGCAGATACCAGTTGCACTGATATTGCTGCTGCTGCTTTCATATGGATTTGGAATGATACTTTCTACTATCGGTGTCTTTTTCAGAGACATGGAATATTTATGGTCAGTAGCGTTGATGATTATTATGTATACATGTGCGATTTTCTACTATCCGTCTAAACTCTTAAAAAGTGGATTTTCATGGATACTGAAATTCAATCCTCTGTATTGTACAATCAGCATTTTTCGTTCCGCTATGTTTGGCGAGATGATGAATATGCATTATTTTGCATATGCACTGGGATTTAGTGTAGTGTCGATTCTGATCGGAATGATCTGTTTCAAAAAGAAGCAGGATGAATTTATACTTTATATATAATTGCGGATCTACAGGAGAGAAAAATGGGAAAACCGGCAGTTGTAGTAGACAATGTGAGTATGAAATTTAATCTCAGCAAGGAAAAGGTTGATAACCTGAAAGATTATCTGATTAAATTCATAAAAAAAGAAATTAAATATAATGAATTCTGGGCTCTTCAGAATGTGAATTTTGAAGTCCAGAAGGGAGACCGTGTTGGAATCCTGGGACTGAACGGAGCTGGAAAAAGTACTCTGCTTAAAGTAATCGCAGGTGTATTCAAGCCTACTGAAGGCAAGGTTATCAGGAATGGAAGACTGGTACCGCTTCTTGAACTTGGGGCAGGATTTGATCCACAATATACAGGTCGTGAGAATATTTACCTTTATGGAGCAATGCTTGGATATTCCAAAAAGTTTATTGAAGAGAAATTTGATGAGATCGTTGAGTTTTCAGAGCTGAAGGAATTTATTGATGTACCGATCAAGAACTATTCTTCCGGTATGAAGGCGAGACTTGGATTTTCCATTGCAACGCTGATATCACCGGACATCCTGATTCTGGATGAGGTACTTTCCGTAGGAGATGCCAAATTCAGGAAAAAGAGTGAAAAAAAAGTTCTCAGTATGTTTGATAAAGGTGTGACTGTTTTATTTGTATCACATTCCCTGCAGCAGGTACAGCGCCTGTGCAATAAGGCGATGATCCTGGAAAAGGGAAAACTGATCGCATACGGTGATATTGATGAAGTTTCAGAAAAATATGAGAAAATGATTGAGTGATCGAAATTAAACAAAAGGGCAGGAATGCCCGACAGGCAGATAGCCAGACAATTTGCAGAAGTTTATGCAAAGGTCTGGCTATTGTGTTATGATATCGTGAAAGAACAGGGAGGAAAAATAATGACTTTACAGCAGATTCTTGAAGAAGTAAAAAACGGACAGCTCTCTGTGGAGCATGCAGAAAACCTTCTGAAAAAAGAAGGATACGAAGAAATGGATTATGCGAAACTGGATACCACAAGGAAAGAGCGTACCGGTTTTGCAGAAGTAGTTTACTGTGCGAGAAAAGCAGACGAACATCTTCTGAACATTTATCAGAAGCTTTATAAAGAGGATGGGGAGGTCTTTGGCACCAGGGCATCCCAGCATCAGTATGAGCTGGTGAAAAGTGTTCTTCCCCAGGTTGTCTATGATCCTGTTTCCGGGATACTGAAGATCGAGAAGGAAAGGAAACGTATCGGAAAAGTGGCAGTTTGTACAGCAGGAACTGCAGATATTTCTGTTGCCGAGGAAGCTGCCCAGACAGCAGAGTATTTCGGAACTCATGTGGAGCGGATCTATGATGTGGGAGTCAGTGGCATGCACAGGCTTTTTTCCAGGCTGGATACGATCCGGAATGCAAACTGTGTTGTTGCAATTGCCGGAATGGAAGGAGCACTGGCCAGTGTGATAGGTGGTCTTGTGAAACGCCCGGTGATCGCAGTTCCTACATCTGTAGGATATGGAGCCAGCTTCCACGGACTTTCGGCACTTTTGACCATGATTAATTCCTGTGCCAATGGAATTGCAGTAGTAAACATTGATAATGGATATGGTGCAGGATATCTTGCAACACAGATCAACAGACTTGCGGAGGGAAAATAGATGAAAAATAAATTATATCTGGAATGTACTTCCGGAATCAGCGGAGATATGGCAGTTGCCGCGCTTCTTGACCTGGGTGCAAGCAGGGAGAAACTTAAGAAAGCTTTAAAGAGTCTTCCTGTAAAAGGTTTCGATATTAAGATCAGCCGTGTGGTGAAATCCGGGATCGATGCCTGTGATTTTGATGTAGTGCTGGATAAAGAACATGAGAATCATGATCATGATATGGGATATCTGCATGGACACGAGCATGGAGAGCATAGCCGTGAACATGAAGAAGCACATGCCTGCAGGGCAAACCATCATCATGAGACAACAGGGTATGTCCATGAGCATGAAAACCATGATACTCATGCACATGCAGCAGAATCACATTCCCATCACGGACATCATCACCATGAGCACCGCGGACTTAACGAGATCATGGCTATTATTGATCATGCAGACATGACAGACCGTGCCAGATCTTATGCGAAAAAAATCTTTACCATCCTTGCCACAGCAGAAGCGAAAGCCCATAATGTACCGGCAGATCAGGTGCATTTCCATGAGGTAGGTGCAGTGGATTCCATTGTGGATATTCTTTTCGTGGCGGTGTGTATGGATGATCTGGACGTGGAGGAAGTGATCATTCCGAGACTTTGCGAGGGAAGCGGAACCATCCGCTGTCAGCACGGAATCCTTCCGGTGCCTGTTCCGGCAGTAAGCAATATTGTAAGTGCCCATCATCTGAAGCTGCATATCACGCCAGTTCAGGGCGAACTGGTGACACCTACCGGTGCAGCCATTGTGGCAGCATTTCTTACATCAGAGAAGCTTCCGGAAGATTTTACAGTGGAAAAGATCGGTATCGGAGCAGGCAAGCGCCAGTATGAATGCCCGGGCATCCTCCGTGCCATGCTGATCCGGGAAGCAGAGAAGAATACAGAGATACAGAAGTTTTCAGATACAGAATCCGATACGATTATCAAGCTGGAATCAAATATTGATGACTGCACAGGAGAAACTCTCGGCTATGTGATGGAGCTTCTTTATGAGGCAGGAGCCAGAGAAGCTAATTACATGCCTGTATTTATGAAGAAAAACCGTCCGGCATGGCTTCTCACAGTTATCTGTAAGGAAGATCAGGTTTCCGGGATGGAGAGGATCATTTTCAAAGAGACCACAACCATTGGGATACGCCGTCAGAAGATGGAGCGCACTGTCCTGAAAAGAGAAAAGAGAACAGTTGTAACACCACTGGGAGACGTAGAAGTAAAAGTATGCATCTTTGATGGCCAGGAATATATTTATCCGGAATATGAAAGCGTAAAAAAACTCTGTAAAAAAACAGGAGTTTCTTACAGGGAAGCTTATCATATGGCTGTTTGCGGATAGCGTTTTTTTCTATTGACACATTTTCAAAAAAACTATATAAATGTATATAGAACAATCATTGCAGATAAAAAGGCAGTGATGCAGTAAGGCGGAAGCAGGAGAATGATTTATGGCGGTAACGATACAGCAGATTGCAGAACGGGCAGGGGTTTCCAGAGGAACCGTAGACAGGGCATTGAACCACAGAGGACGGATCAATCCGGAGGTAGCAGAGAATATTTGCCGGCTGGCAGAAGAGATGGGCTATGTGCAGAAAGAACGGAAACGTTCCAGAACAGCGAAAGATCAGCAGGTAAAGATTGGAGTTGTCACTCAGCTGGCAAGATCTTCCTTTATGCAGGAAGTGAACAGAGGCATTGAGAAAGCCGCTCAGGAGCTTAAGGAGAAAGGAATCCAGCTGATCCTGAAAGAAGGGTTGTCTGTTGATGAGGAAGAACAGCTTCAGGCGATTGAAGAGCTGGAAAAAGAAGGGATTCGAGGCCTTGCAGTGATGCCTGTGGACAGTGAGGCTGTCCGCGAGAAGCTGAATTCTCTTATTGAAGAGAAAAATATTCCGGTAGTAACTTTCAACTCTGATATTGTTGGAACTAGAAGAGCATGTTTTGTGGGGATGGATAACCGCAAGAGTGGCCGTACAGCAGCAGGTCTTCTGGGAATGCTTACAAGAGGCAGCGGCAAGATTCTTATTATCACCGGATATTTCAGCAACCATGTTGATAACCAGCGTGTGGATGGTTTTGTAGAAGAAGTTAAGAAAGCTTTTCCGCATCTGGAGATTGCAGGTGTTCACGGAAGCTTCGATGAGGCATCTGAAGTGGAGCATATTATAGAGAATTCCATGATGAGCACATCAGGGATCAGCGGGATCCTGGTGGTATCCGGCGGCCAGGCAGGTGTTGGGAAAGCTTTTGAAAAGCTAAGACTGGATCGCAGGCCTTATGTTGTGATCTATGACCAGACACCGAAGAATGAACGCGCCTTAAAAAATGATTCTGTTGATTTCCTGATCGACCAGAATGGATATGTCCAGGGCTACGAACCGCCAAGGATCCTGGCGGATATCCTGACAAAAGGTCAGGAACCGGAGAGAGAATATCTTTTTACAGATATCAAGATCAAAACCAAATATAATCTGTGATTATAAGTTGCATTAAGTGAAAGATCACGTAGGAAAAATAGGAAAAAGTCTGCAGAATAAAAACTGCAGGCTTTTTTTGCGCTTTAAAAGAGCGGGGAATCATGGGGATTATAGCACTCACAGAAATTATTATAGTTAAACGGATATTCGCAATAGAAACAGGGGGCTTTAGGTATATGCCTGAAATGCGTGCTACTGGCGTGCTGTAATTTAAAACACGCAAAAGCACATATCAACAATATCTACTTTTACCAAAATAAAACCCATAAAATTGTACAGAATAACAGAAAACGAAGAAAATACAAAGAAGTACTTGCTCAATTTTAAAAAGAATGCTATATTAACATCATAAGGAAACACGCAAGAAAGCACGCATAACAAAATAAAGCACGCAAGTAAGTAAAAAACAATCATCAAACAAAACGGAGGTAAGATCATGAAGTATATCGAATTTGATGAATCCAGACCAATGGACCTGGTACTCCTTGGAAGAGTTGCCATTGATTTCAACCCTGCTTATAACGACCAGGTGAAAGAAGAGTTCAAGCCCCTGAAGAAGGTACATATGTTTGAGAAATTCGTAGGAGGCTCTCCTGCAAACATCGCTGTAGGTGTTACCAAACATGGCATGAAAGCAGGATTCATCGGAAAGGTTTCTGATGATCAGTTCGGTGAGTATGTTGTAGATTATTTTAATGAGAGAGGAATCGATACCTCACAGATCACCAAATGTACAAACGGAGAGAAACTGGGACTTACCTTTACAGAGATGCTTTCTCCGAAGGAAAGCAGCATCCTCATGTACCGTAACCGTATCGCAGACCTGCAGCTTCATGTAGACGACATCCACGAGGACTACATCAAAAATGCAAAAGCGATTCTCATCTCCGGAACTGCTCTTGCGGAGAGTCCGTCCAGAGAAGCAGCGATCAAAGCAGTTATGCTTGCAAAGAAAGTAAACACAAAGATCATCTTTGATATCGATTACAGAGAATACAACTGGAAGAACGCAGATGAGATTTCCATCTACTATTCCATCGTAGCAAAAGAAGCAGACATTATCATGGGCTCCAGAGAAGAGTTTGATCTTACAGAGAAGCTGATCAAAGAGGGCATGACTGACGAGGAGAGTGCAGCTTACTGGCAGGCAAAAAATGCAAAGATCGTTGTCATCAAACACGGTATGAAGGGTTCCACAGCATACACAGTTGACGGACAGAAGTTCAGCATTAAGCCTTTCCCGGTTGATGCAAGAAAAGGCTTCGGCGGCGGAGACGGATATGGCTCCGGATTCCTGTATGGACTGTACCAGGGCTGGGAGATCATTGACTGCCTGGAGTTCGGTTCCGCAGAGGCATCCATGATGGTTAAGAGTAACAACTGCTCCGATTCCCTTCCGGGACCGGATGAGGTTCACGCATTCATTAAAGATGAAAAAGAAAAATTCGGCGAAATGATCGCAAGAGTATAAAGAAAAGGAGTGGAAAAAATGGCAAAGACAGTAAGAATGACAACTGCACAGGCAATTGTAAAATTTCTGGATAATCAGTACGTTTCCATGGACGGAGTGGAGACAAAATTTGTAGAAGGCTTTTTCACGATCTTCGGACACGGCATTGCTGTAGGACTTGGAGAGGCACTGGATACCAATCCTGGCCAGTTAAAAGTTCTTCAGGGAAGAAACGAGCAGGGCATGTGCCACGTTGCAACCGCTTTTGCAAAACAGAGCAACCGTAAGAAAATTATCGCTTGTGCATCTTCCATCGGACCTGGAGCAGCAAACATGGTAACAGCATGTGCGACAGCGACAGTAAACAACATTCCGCTTCTTGTGTTCCCGGCAGATACTTTTGCATCCCGCCAGCCTGATCCGGTTCTTCAGCAGCTGGAGCAGAGCAGCAGCCTTGCCATCAGCACAAACGATGCATTCAAGCCAGTCTGCAAATACTGGGACAGAATCACAAGACCGGAGATGGTCATGACAGCTCTTATCAACGCAATGAGAGTTCTTACAGATCCGGCTGAAACAGGCGCATGCTGTATTGCACTTTGTCAGGATGTTGAGGGTGAATCCTTTGACTTCCCGGAGTACTTCTTCAAGAAGAGAGTACACAGGATCACAAGACCGGTTGCAGTAGACGAAGAGCTTGAGGATGTAGCTGAGATCATTGCAGGAGCTAAAAAACCTCTTATCGTTGTAGGCGGCGGTGTCCGTTACTCAGAGGCTGGAGAAACTGTTGAGAAATTCTGTGAGGAGTTTAAGATCCCGTTCGGCGAGACACAGGCTGGAAAGAGTGCCTGCCAGTCCGGCAATCCATACTGCCTTGGTGGTATCGGTGTAACAGGTACCTACGCTTCCAACATCATCGGTAAAGACGCAGATGTGGTAATCTCTATCGGTTCCAGAATGTCTGACTTTACAACAAGCTCCAAGCATCTGTTCCAGAACGAAGATGTTCAGTTTGTAAGCATCAACAACTGCAGATTCCACGCATACAAGATGGATGCAGTAAAAGCAGTGGGCGATGCAAAAGCTACTGTAGAGGCACTTGCAGAGAAACTTCGTGCAAGAGGATATAAATCCGCATATACAGACGAGATTGAGAAAGCAAAAGCTGCATGGGATAAAGAGATGGAGCGTCTGGGAAGCATCGAGTACACAGGAGATGATTTTGAGCCGTTAATTAAGGCAAGAGATCCTCGTACAATTCCGGAGTATGTAAAACTTACAAACGGAAAAATCACACAGACAGCAGCACTTGCAGCGATCAACAGAACAATTGATAAAAATGCAACCATTATAACAGCAGGCGGTTCTCTTCCAAGCTGTATGCAGCGTATGTGGAGAACAGACAAACGTGGCGGATATCATGCAGAGTACGGATATTCCTGCATGGGATATGAGGTTGCTGCTACCCTTGGTGTGAAATTCGCAGAGCCGGATAATGAAGTATATTGCGTAGTTGGTGACTCCAGCTTCCAGATGCTCCACAGCGAGATTATGACTATCATGCAGGAGAGGCAGAAGGTCAATATCATGGTATTTGATAACTGCGGATTCGGCTGTATCAACAACCTTGAGATGAACCATGGAATCGGAAGCCTTGCAACAGAGTTCCGTTACACAGATGGCAAGAAACCGACAGGAGACCTGATTCCTGTAGATTATGCAAAGATCGGCGAAGGCTATGGCCTGAAGACATACACCTGCCGCACCATCCAGGAGCTTGTTGACGCTCTGGAAGATGCTAAGAAACAGGAACTTGCATGCCTCTTTGATCTCAAAGTTATTCCTAAGACCATGACAGACGGATATGAGTCCTGGTGGGATGTAGGAATTGCAACAACATCTGAGAAGGAAAGTGTAAGAAAGGCCTGCGAGGGAGTTATGAAAGGCCGCGAAGAGGCAAGACTGTACTAATCTGGGAGGTAAGAAAATGAGTAAAGTATTTGGTTATCCGGAATATGACGAAAAAGGCGAAAAGATTCTTACAACATACGATAATGAGTACAAGGCCATGATGATGGACATCCGTGTTTACCGTATGAAAGCAGGAGAGACAAAAACATTTTTTAGAGAGGGTGAGGAGACAGCAGTTCTCCTTCTCTCCGGAAATATTACCTATAAATGGAACGGAAACGAAGCTGCAGCAACCAGAAAGGATGTATTCACAGAGGGACCATGGTGTGTTCACGGATGTACAGGAACTGAGATCACAGTTGTGGCAAATGCAGAGTCACAGATCCTTGTCCAGTGTACAAAGAATGAGAAAGATTTTGGTGCGAAACTCTACAAACCGGAAGATGCTCCGTGGGGATATTCCAGCGTAGGTAAATTCGGAAACGTGGCAAAGAGAAGAGTGAATACCATCTTTGATCATGACATTTCACCGGAATCCAATATGGTACTTGGTGAGGTTCTCAATGACAGAGGAAACTGGTCCGGATATCTGCCACACAGACATCCGCAGCCGGAGACATACTTCTTCAAATTTGACCATCCGGAAGGATTCGGAGCAAGCTTTGTGGGAGATCAGGTGTTCAAGAGCACTGACGAGAGCTTTTCCGCAATTCCAGGAGGAGAGCTTCATCCGCAGGCAGTTGCACCTGGATATCAGATGTACACATGCTGGATGATCCGTCACATTGATGGAAATCCATGGCTGCAGACAGACCGCTGTGAGGATGAGAGATATACCTGGCTTCATGATGCTGAGTTTTAAGAAATTGTACTGACTGAAGGGAGATTTTGACAATGGCAAGAGAATTTATTGTACCTGGAGAAATTATTTCCGGTTCCGGAGCACTGGATATGGCGGAGAGCGCACTGAAGCTCCTTGGTAAAAAAGCCCTGATCGTGACCGATAAAGTAATGATCGACCTGGGAAACTGTGCAAAAGTTGAGAAAGCTCTGACAAATCAGGGAATCGAATACAGCATTTATTCTGAGATTTCCGGTGAACCGACAGATACCATGATCGAAAAAGGACTGAAGCTTTATAAAGATGAGAACTGTGATTTCCTGGTAGCACTGGGAGGAGGAAGCCCGATCGACTCCATGAAAGCCATAGGCTCTCTGGTAGTAAATGGTGGAAATATCTCTGATTACATGGGAAAAGTGATCGATGTAAAAATGCCGCCTATGGCTGCGATTCCAACAACTGCAGGAACAGGATCTGAGGCAACTCAGTTTACTATCATCACAGACACAAAGAAAGATATCAAAATGCTTCTTAAAGGCAAAGTTCTCATGCCGGATCTTGCCATTATTGACCCGCAGTTTACCATGACAGCACCGCCTAAGATCACAGCAGCAACAGGTCTTGATGCGCTCTGCCACAGTGTAGAGGCTTATACATCCAGAAAAGCACAGACACTTTCTGATACTTTTGCAGTATCTGCAGTAAAGAGAATCTTCAAATACCTTCCGATTGCATACAAAGACGGAAAGAATGAGGAAGCCCGCGTGCAGATGTCTGTAGCAGCTCTTGAGGCTGGAATTGCATTTAACAATGCATCTGTTACCATCATCCATGGAATGAGCCGTCCGATCGGAGCACTGTTCCATGTAGCACACGGACTTTCTAATGCAATGCTTCTCAAAGAGTGTCTTACATTCGCACTTCCTGGAGCATATGACAGATTCGGAGCTCTTGGACGCGATATCGGAGTAGCTGACGTATCCGATTCCGATCAGGAGGCTGCTGAGAAATTCCTGAAAGCAGTAGAAGCACTTGTAAAAGAGCTGGATACCCCAACTCTGGAGCAGTTTGGAATCAACAAAGAAGAATTCTTCAATGTCATTGATAAAATGGCACATGATGCTATGGACAGCGGAAGTCCGCAGAACACCATGCGTGATGTAACAGAAGAAGAAGTAAAAGAAATCTACAGAAAACTCTGGTAAAATTTGCATGTAAACCCATATTGCCAGTTAAGAAAAGACTCCGGACCGGAGAAAAAGGCTCCGGAGTCTTTTTTCCGGTTGGAAGAACAGGGGCAGCCGCAGAAGAAAGGAGGCAGATTGCCTGTGAGAAAAAAATACATCTGTATGCTGGTGGCAGTTTCAGGCCTTTTAAGTCTTTCCGGCTGCGAGCCGTCAGCAAAAAAGACAGAAGAAGAGGTAACCATTGGTGTTGTTACAAAATCAAAGAGCAGTGAATACTGGCTGTCCGTCTGTGACGGAATGGAGGATGCGGCAGAAAAATACAATGTGGATGTGGTGATTCTTTCTCCTGATGCCGAAACAGAGGAGAATGTCCAGAAAAACATGATCAGGGATCTTCTGAAAACAGATATTCAGGCACTTGCAGTTTCTCCCATAAATTCTTATGACAGTGAGACATATGTGAAAGCAGCCAGAGAAAAAGGAATCTCTGTATATGCCTGTGATACCCCAATGGAAGATTCTGATGTGCCCTATATAGGGATTGACAATGAAAAACTGGGCTATGAGCTTGGGGAAAAGCTTGCCGAGGCACTGAACCACGAGGGAAACATCGGCGTGATCGCCGGAGACTTCCAGCAAGCCGGACACAGGAAGCGTGTCGCCGGATTCGAAAAATATATGGAAAAAGAGACTGGGATAAATATAGAGATGGTGAGAAACGGTTACAGCAATATGCGTGTATCCCAGAAGGATGTGGATGAGATCCTTACGAAATACCCGGATATTGACGGAATCATGACGACCAGTGCAGTGACAGCTCTGGGACTTTCAGAAGCTGTGGAAGGGAGAGGAATCTCAATTGTTTCCGTAGATGCCCAGGAGGATGCGCTGAAAGCTGTCCAGGATGGACAGATCGTAGCGCTTGGAGCGCAGTCCGGCTATCAAATCGGTTATGAAACGATCCATTATATTGTAAAAGATCTGCAGGGAGAAGGAACAGGAGAAGATGAGATTCTGGATTCGCAGGTACTTACTACGGAAAATATCGATGCATACATAAAAGAAGACAAATATTCTTCCTCTTAAAATGTACAGACATGAAGCTGAAAGGATTTTACCAAAAATAAAACACATAATATAAAAATAGAACACAGAAAAAACAGAAATAAAATAACTTTGGCATACATTTAACAGATAGGTAAAAATAATACCGAAAAAACTAAAATTTATCACACTTTGATAATCCCTGATTTTCGATAAAATATAATCATCAAAAGGAAATCGGAAACGAAAACAAAAATGAAAAGAAAATGAAAGGGCGGGATTATTAAGATGGAGAAGAAAAAACTTTCGGTATCAACGAGGCTGTGTTATGCTGGAGGAGATGTAGGATGCAATATCGTGTTCGGAATGATCGGAACACTGCTGACACTGTTTTACACAGATTATGTAGGGATCAGCGCAGCGACAGTCGGACTTGTCATGCTGCTGTCCAGATGTTTTGACGGATTTTCGGATCTGGTAATGGGAGTAATTGTAGAGAGGACCAACTCCAAATGGGGTAAATCAAGACCATGGCTTTTATGGATGAGCGTTCCGTTTGCGCTTTCAGCAGTACTGCTTTTCACAGTACCGCATACAACTGGAATGCTTCAGTTTCTGTATCTGTTTGTGACTTATAATTTCTGTACAACCATATGCTATACGGCAATAAATCTTCCATATGGAAGCCTTTCTACAATGATGATCCGCGAGTCATCTGAAAGAGATAAACTCAGCGTTATGCGAATGGGACTTTCCCCTCTGGGAAGGATCATCGCAGCAACCTGCACGCTTCCTCTTGTAAAACTTGTCGGAAACGATCAGGCTGCATGGATCAAGGTTATGAGCGTATGGGCAGTACTTGCGTTGGTTCTTCTTATTCTCTGCTTCTTCAGATGTGAGGAGAAAGTTCAGATCGAGGCAAGAAAGAAAGACGAGAAACTTCCGGTTCCTACAATGCTGAAAGCACTTTTCACAAACCAGTATTTCTGGTCAGTAATGCTTCTGTGGACAGTACAGAGTGTATCCTTTACGATTACAGGAACCATTCTTCCTTACTATTGTAAATATATCTTCAACAATGATACATGGATGTACAGTGCACTGTATCTTACAGAGACACTGGTTCTGGTAGCAGGAATCTTCGTCTGCTCACCGTTAATTAAGAAATTCGGAAAAAGAAACATCGCATTTGTCGGTGGATTTATCGCACTTGGAGGTCAGCTTCTGTTTTTTATGAATCCATACAGCTTCGGATTTATGGTTATGAGCTGTGTGACACGTGCTATCGGACTTGCACCGCTGAACGCAGTTGTATTCAGCATGGTTGGTGATGTAGTAGAGTTTGGACAGTGGAAACACCACATCCGTCAGGAGAGTCTGATTTTTGCAGGTGGTTCTATTGGAACAAAAGTTGGTGCAGGTCTTGCATCCGCAGTGATCACAGGTCTGTTAAGCAGTTCAGGATATGTAAGTTCTTCCACTGGAATTTCCGCACAGCCGGAGACAGCACTTGAGATGATTGTTTCCCTTTATAAATTCGGACCGATCCTCATTGCGGCAGTGATCATCGTAACACTTTTCGGATACAAGCTTGATAAGATGTATCCGTCGATCATGCAGGAGCTTACCGAGCGTGAGGCACATGGACAGTTATGATCGATTTGTAACACATATATTCAACCAGAAACAGGAAATCCGGCAGGGGTAAAACGCTCCTGCTGTTTCCTGCGTTTATAGATAACAGTGGAATACGAATGTCCGCTTTACAGAAGGGAGGAGTCATATGTTAAAAAGCATCCGGGGAAAGATCATGCTGGCAATCCTGGCAGTTACCATGTTTACAGCATGTTCCATCACAGTGGTATTTTATTTAAGGGCAGCAGGAATGATCGAAGAAAACTATTCCGGAATCCTCTACGGCCGGATGCAGCAGACAGTGAAAGATCTGGACGAATCCCTGAAAGAGATATACTATGTAGATACGAGAGCAGCTTGGGATGAAGCCCTCCGGGAAAATGTCAGGTCTTATATCAGCACGAAGAATGAGGACAATCTGGAGACTGTGGCAGAGCTTCTTCGGAATCATAGCCGGGAATATAAAGATATCAATTCTCTGTATTTCGTTTTCCCGGGGGAAAAAATGGCAGTGACATCAGAAGAATTTCCGGTGAACAAGCAGGAGCTTGCAAAAAAAGATATTCAGAAGCTGGAAGAAGAGCAGGCTGACAATTCCTTTCCTGTTGTTGTGGAATCACTGATCCATGAAGGAGACAGTTTTCTTTCTGTGATCCAGAAAGTAGAAGATGATAACGGAAATGTGCTTGGATATGTGGCAGCAGATATCAAGGAAAGAACCATTTATTATGAATATCTGGAATCCGTGAATGATGAAAAGATCACGACGATCCTGCTGGTAGACAGAAATAATGAGATCATCACCTCCGGGGATTACAGTGATCTTGGAAAAACATTTCCGAAGATTATAGACCATGATGTTCCAGATGAAAACGGATATTTCGAAGAGAATGGTGTGATCTCATTTTTCAGCAGAGGAGGATTTTCCAGTTGTGGACTGTATCTGGAAGTGCCGAAAAAAGAAGTGCTCAGTGGACTTTCTGAAATGAGACTTTTTCTGATTGGGATTTTTGGTGCATTTTTTGTGATGGCAGTGCTGCTGGCATTGTGGCTTTCCAGAGTTGTATGTGGGCCGCTGAAGTCCATGACCAGTACAGTGGAAAAAGTTGGTGAGGGAGATTTAAGTCTCCGTACAGAAGTGGTGACTTCAGATGAGATCGGAACTCTTGGAAAAGAGTTCAATCATATGTTAGACTATATTGAAGATCTGATAGCAAAAGTGATCGAGGAAGAACAGCAGAAAAAAGATGCGGAGTTGGAGGCTTTGCAGTATCAGATCACGCCGCATTTTATGTATAATACTCTGAACTCCATTAAATTTGCCGCATTTTTAAAAGGTGAGAAGGAACTGGCAGGACTGATCGGGGATTTTGTGGAACTTCTTCAGGCAAGCATCAATAAAAAGGGGAGCTTTCTTTCTGTGGCAGATGAGATCCACATTCTGAAAAATTATATCTATCTTCAGGATTTTCGCTATCAGGGAAGCTTCCAGGTGGAGTACAATATTTCCGAGGAAGCATACAGCTGTTATATTCCAAGGCTGATCCTCCAGCCGCTTGTGGAGAATGCGCTTCTCCATGGGATTGATATCAAGAGGCAGAAGGGAAAGATCTGGATCAGCGGAAATGTGGAGAGTGGAAAACTGACTCTTGTTGTGGCAGATAACGGACGGGGAATGACCCGGGAGCAGATTCGAAATCTTTTTAACAGCCATACAAAAAAAACAAACGGACTTTCCGCAGTGGGAGTCCCCAATGTAAAAGAGCGTCTGAAGCTTTATTATGGAGAGAAAGGCGGAATGAAATACGACAGCAGCAGTGAAGGTACAACAGTTACTGTTTTTCTGCCTGCGATCTACGATATACCGGAAGAAAGGAGGAGAAACTGATGTACAGAACACTTGTGGCAGACGATGATTTTCTTGTGAGAAGCTATCTTAAGACACTGGATTCCTGGGAAAAAGCAGGATATGAGATTGTGGACGATGCGGAGGATGGTGAAGAAGCTTACAACTTCCTTCGGAAAGAAAAGGTAGATGTGCTTGTGACAGATCTTTCCATGCCGGTAATGGATGGAATAGAGCTGATCAGAAGAATCAGGGAAGAAAACAGGGAGGTCTACATTATCGTGCTCAGCTGCCACGATGATTTTGAATATGTAAAAGAAGCCATGCGTCTTGGCGCAGATGAATATGTGCTTAAGAACAGTCTGGACGAGGACAGCCTCTACGAAACTCTGGAAAAATCTGCTCGTTTGATTGAGAAACGCAGAAGAAAAAGTCAGGAGCAGGCTCAGACAAGGAAACTGATCCGGTTTGGCAGCCATGCGCTGAAATACTATTTTTTCAACGGACTGATCTCTGGGACGCTGAAAGGACAGGCCCGTGAGGAGAAACGTGTGGAAGCCGGGATCACGGGAAAATTTTTTAACAGTGCTGTGATCTGCATGTTTATGGAAAAATGGGCAGAGAGGGAACGGCAGTGGACCTCTCTTGAGGTCGAACAGTATTCCCACAATTTCCGGCACAGGCTTCTGGAACGGACAGAAGAACTTCTGGGAACGGAGAATGAAGCGTCTGAGGTGATCTATCTTGGCGCAGGAATCTTCTGTTGCTTTCTGGATCTCTCAGAAGACTGCAGGACATCAGTGATGCAGCAGAGACTGACAGAAGCGGCTGCCTCCTGTTACCGTCACTGTCAGGAAGATCTCTGTGAATTTGGGATCAGCGTCAGCAGTGTGTGTATGGGAGAAGAAGGAATCCGCCAAGCTTACCAACAGGCCAGGGAGATGATGAAGATCCGTTTTTATGAGAAAAAAGATATTCTCTATTTTGAAGGCTGTAAAAAAGTTGACAGTGTTCTGCCGGAAAGTGCAGAGAAACTTGCCGGCAATATGCTTTCCATGAAGGCGGGTAATGAGCGGAAGAAAGCCGAAGAACTGTGGGAACAGGTTCTTACAGATTGCCGTAAGCGATATACAGACGGAAGGATTCTTGTGCAGTGGCTGAAAAAAATGAACCAGACAGCAGGAATCGAAAGAGACTCCATCTGGTATGATGAGATTGAAGATATTGAGGAACTGGCAGAAAAAGGAAACTCCTGTATTGCAGAACTTTTTGCAGAAGGTGCAGAGGAAGTTCCGGAGGGGATTTCTTATGCAGTGAAAAAAGCACTTGAGTTTATCCGGGAGCACTACGAAGAGCCGATCAGTCTTCAGAATGTGGCAGATGCGGCAGCGGTGAATCCTGCATATTTAAGTTATCTTTTCAAGCAGGAAATGGAGATCGGTTTTTCCAATTATGTACAGGAACTTCGCATTGACTGCGCGAAGAAACTTCTTTCCGGGACCAACTGCAAGGTGAAGGATGTAGCTTTGCGTTCCGGATTTGGAGACTATCATTATTTTTCCAAAACATTTAAGAAGATCACAGGAATGAGCCCGGCAGAGTACCGGAAAGGTTCAGAGGTATCCTAAGGCGTATCGGCGGGGCGAAAGCGTGAGACAAAAAGCAATACAAAAGTCCGCTTTACAGAAAGACGAGGAACAAGACCATGGGCGTAACCATTAGACAGATTGCAGAGGCTGCAGGTGTTTCCAGAGGAACAGTTGACAGAGCGCTGAATAACAGAGGAAGGATCAGACCGGAAGTGGCAGAACGGGTACGGCAGATCGCAGAGGAGATGGGGTATAAACCCAATCAGCTGGGACGTGCGCTGTCCATGAGCAGAAATAACATTAAGATCGGCGTGATCCTTCAGGGGGCAGAGACTCCTTTTATGAAAGAAGTTATGAAGGGCATTGAGGAGGCCGGAGCGGAAGTTGATAATCTGGGAGGCACGGTGCTGATCCATACCATTGAGCATCAAAGTGCAGAGGATGTTCTTCTTGCCATGGAAAAAATGCGGCAGGAAGAAGTCAGCGGCATTGCAATGGTTCCTCTTGAAGCCGAAGAGGTGAAGAAAGAAATCAACCGGTTTGTGGAAGAGTACCATATTCCTGTGGTGACTTTTACCTCTGATGTGGAGGATACGAAGCGACTGTGTTTTGTGGGGCAGAATGGTGTACAGTGCGGTCGTGCGGCTGCAGGTCTTATGGGAGAACTTACCGGGGAAAGGGCAGAGTTGCAATTATCTCCGGCTACAGCACCAATACTTCTCTCAGCAGTCGTGTGGCAGGCTTCCAGTCTGAGATAAAGAAGAAATATCCGGGGATCAAAATCATCGGGCCGGAATATTGTTTTGAGGAAAATGCCCTGGCAAAAGAGGTTGCAGAGAAAATATTTAAAGACGTTCCGGATCTTGAAGGAATATATCTCACATCTCATGGTGAAGAAGGTGTCTGTCAGGCCATTGCAGAGGCAGGAAAGACGGGACAGATAAAAATGATAGCCAATGATTTTATGGGACGGAACTATGAACTGATGAGAGAAGGTTTTATTCATTTCCTTATTGGACAGGATGCCAGGATCCAGGGATATGAACCTGTGATGATCCTGTTTCGGCTGCTTTTCAATGGAGAGAAACCGGATCGGGAGAAGCTGTTTACGGAAATATATATAAGAAATGAGTATACGATTCCGGAGAGGAGACGCTGAATATGGCGTCTCTTTTTTATATGTGCAGTTATTTCTGTGTGAAAGAAAAAATGGATATGTATTGGATATATTATGGCAAACTAAACCTAAAAATATTACATATTTTGGCTAAAAATAGTTCTCGTCATTTTTAATAGAAAAAAGATGGTAATATTGTTCAATATTAGGTCTTGCGATTTATGGTATGCGATGATATTATATTAAACATAAAGAGCGTGTTCGGACACGCAAAGAGAACACATTGGGAAAATAAATCAAAAGGAGATCAAAAAATGATTAAAGTTGGTATTATCGGAGCAGGAAGAATTGGAAGAGTTCACATCACCAGTATCACAACAAGAGTACCGGATGCAGTGATCAAGACAGTAGCAGATCCGTTTTTAAATGACGAGACAGCTGCATGGGCTAAGAGCATGGGCGTTGAGCACACAACGAAAGATTACAAGGAGATCATCAATGACCCGGAGATTTCCGCAGTGCTGATCTGTTCTTCTACAGATACACATTCTCCGATCTCTGTTGAAGCGATCAAAGCCGGAAAACATGTATTCTGCGAAAAACCGATCGATCATGATATTGCTAAGATCAAAGAAGTTATTGATGCACTTGAAGGTACAAACCTGAAATATCAGGTAGGTTTCAACAGAAGATTTGATCACAACTTTGAGTCTCTTCAGCAAGCTGTTGCAGCTGGTAAGGTTGGTAAACCGGAGATCATCAAGATCACATCCCGCGATCCTGAGCCGCCAAGCATTGACTATGTTAAAGTTTCCGGAGGAATGTTCCTGGATATGACAATCCATGATTTCGATATGGTTCGTTACCTTGCAGGCTGCGATGCAACAGAGGTTTATGTACAGAGCGCGAACCTTGTTGATCCAGCTATCGGCGAAGCAGGCGATGTTGATACAGCTGTTATCACACTTCAGATGGAGAACGGAGCGATCGCAGTAATTGATAACTGCAGAAGAGCTTCCTATGGATACGATCAGAGAGCAGAAGTATTCGGTTCTGACGGAATGGCTGCAATCTCCAACGACAGCCAGTCTTCTACAGTAATCAGCAATGCAGAGGGCGTTACCGGTGAGAAACCAATGTTCTTCTTCCTTGAGAGATACATGGATGCTTACGGTAAAGAAGTTGCAGCATTTATTGATGCTATCGTAAACGACAAAGAGACACCACTCAATGTATACGATGGACTGAAACCGGTATTAATGGGACTTGCTGCCAAGAAATCAAGCGAGGAGCACAGACCTGTTAAAATTTCCGAGATTATGGAATAATCGAGATAATAAAGGAGAATTGACTGATGTTTGATAAGAATAAAGTAAAACTTGGAATTGCACCAATTGCATGGACCAATGATGATATGCCTGATCTTGGCAAGGAGAATACTTTTGAGCAGTGCGTCAGTGAGATGGCACTTGCAGGATTTACAGGCTCCGAGGTTGGAAACAAATATCCGAAAGATCCGGAAGTCCTTAAGAAAGCTCTTGAGCTTCGCGGTGTTGAGATCTGTAACCAGTGGTTCTCAAGCTTCCTTATCACAAAACCATTTGAGGAGGTAGAGAAAGAGTTCCGTGCACAGCTTACATTTCTGAAAGCTATGGGAGCGAAGGTAATCGGTGCTTCCGAGCAGAGCCACAGCGTTCAGGGTCAGCTGGATACTCCGATCTTTGGTCATAAATATGTAATGAATGATGAAGAGTGGGATACATTCTGCACAGGCATGAACAAGCTTGGCAAGATTGCAAAGGAAGAGTATGGTATTGCACTGACCTTCCATCATCATATGGGAACTGTCGTACAGAGCCTTGAGGAAGTTGACCGTATGATGGAGAATACAGATCCTGAATATGTAAGCCTTCTTTTTGATACAGGCCATTTTACATACTGTGGAGAAGATCCTCTGGAAGTTGTAAAGAAATATGTACACAGAATCAAACATGTACATCTGAAAGATATCCGTCCGGAAGTTGTTGAGCAGGTTAAGAAAGAGAACATGAGTTTTCTTGCAGGTGTAAGAGCTGGTGCTTTCACAATTCCTGGAGATGGATGCATCAATTATGATCCGATTTTTAAGGTTCTTGAAGATGCAGGATACGAAGGATACATGGTCGTAGAGGCAGAGCAGGATCCGGCTAAGGCTAATCCGCTTGAATATGCGATCCGTGCAAGAAAATTCATCGCAGAAAAAACAGGACTGTAATTAATAAATAAAAATCAGACGGAAAAAGCGGTATCGGCCATAAGTGCGTGGACACCGCTTTTTCTGTAAACAGTGTACGATAAACAGGACAGGAGGATCATCATGGCACTTGTAAAAATGAAAGATCTGCTGAAGCGTGCCGAGGAGAAAAATATTGGATGTGGTGCTTTCAGCGTTGGTAATATGGAAATGGTGAAAGGTGCGATCCGTGCTGCTGAGGAGCTGGAAACACCGATCATCCTCCAGATCGCAGAGGTTCGTCTTAAGAATTCCCCTCTTCATCTGATGGGACCGATGATGGTACAGGCTGCAAAAGAGGCTAAGGTGGATGTGGCTGTCCACCTGGATCACGGTCTTACTTTTGAGACTGTTGATAAGGCTCTGGACCTTGGATTTACTTCTGTAATGCTGGATGCTTCCACGCTTCCTTTTGAGGAAAATATTGCAAAAGTGAAGACTGTTGTGGAGAAGGCGCAGAAGTATGGTGCAACTGTAGAGGCAGAGCTTGGCCTGGTAGGTGGAAGTGAAGATGGAAGCTGTGATCATGGAATTCGCTGCACAGATCCGGACGATGCAGTTGTTTATGCAAGAGAGACAGGAATTGATGCACTTGCAGTTGCCATTGGTAATGCTCACGGAAATTATCCGGTAGCACCGACACTTGCTTTTGATGTTCTTGAGAAAATCCATGAAAAAGTTGATATCCCGCTGGTACTTCATGGCGGAAGCGGTATCACAGACAAAGATTTTCAGAGAGCGATCTCCCTTGGAATCCGCAAGGTGAATATTGCAACAGCAAGTTTTAACAGCCTGACTGCTCATGTGGAGAAATATATGGCTTCCACAGACAAGCATAATTTCTTTGACCTTAATGAGGCAATGGTGCAGGGAACCTATGAGAATGTGAAGAGACATATTCTTGTATTTAACGAGCAGTATCAGAAATAAAGGATTTCCCCCGAAACCTTGTAAAAAAAGACAAGGTCTGTTAAGATGTTCTCAGTGAAAATACTGGGAACATCTTTTTTGTGCCCGCGAAAGAGGAGAGAGAATAATGGAACAGAAAGAACAGGTCTGTTCAGTTGCGAAAAAGTGCGGTGGCTGCCGTTATCAGGGCGTACCGTATGAAGAACAGCTTCGCAAAAAACAGAGATATACAGAAGGACTTCTGAAGAAATTCGGCAAAGTTGAGCCAATCATTGGCATGGAGAATCCTTATTATTATAGAAATAAAGTTCACGCAGCTTTCGGACGTGACAGAAAGGGTAATATTATTTCCGGAATTTATGAGGAGAGAAGCCACCACATTGTTTCTGTGGATGATTGTATGATTGAGGATAAAAAGAGCCAGGAGATCATCCGTACCATTAGGGGAATGCTGAAATCATTTAAGATCAAGACTTATGATGAGGATACAGGATACGGACTGCTTCGACATGTGCTTGTGAGAAGAGGCTTTTCCACAGGGGAGATCATGGTGGTGCTGGTAACAGTTTCCCCGATCTTTCCATCCAAGAATAATTTTGTGAAAGCTTTGAGAAAAGAACATCCGGAGATCACTACAGTTGTCTTGAATGTGAATGACAGGCAGACCAGCATGGTGCTTGGAGAAAGGAATATTGTACTTTATGGTCCCGGATTTATAAAAGACCGTCTTATGGGACTGACATTCCGTATTTCCCCGTCTTCATTCTATCAGGTGAATCCTGTGCAGACAGAAGTTCTTTATGGTAAAGCCATGGAGTTTGCCGGCATGACAGGGAAAGAGCGCGTGATCGATGCTTACTGTGGAACGGGAACTATCGGAATCATTGCATCCAGAAATGCAAGGGATGTGATCGGTGTGGAACTGAACCGGGATGCTATCCGTGATGCCAGAATGAATGCAAGAGAGAATAAGATCCGTAATGTTCGCTTTGTTCCGGGAGATGCAGGCTGGTTTATGGAAGGAATGGCAGCGGAAGGGGAGAAGGTTGACGTTGTTCTTATGGATCCGCCCCGTGCAGGCAGTGACCGCAAATTCCTGCACTCTTTATTAACCCTTTCACCGGATAAGATCGTTTACGTATCCTGTAACCCGGAGACCCTGGCAAGAGACCTTGCATATCTTACAAAAAGAGATTATCAGGTAAAGAAAATCCAGCCTGTAGATATGTTTCCTGTCACAGATTCTATAGAAACCGTTGTTTTGCTGGGCAACCGGAGAAACAGACCACAAAGATGAAATGAAATATTTCAAGGGCATTTCAGAACGATATAAAATATGTTGAACAGAAAATAAACAGGCATTTGCTAAGAAACGGGTTTGATAACCCGGTTCCGGAGCAGATACCTGTTTTTTATATGACTTTTTCAGACTTTCGGAAGCTCGCAGTGATATGCGATGCCAAGTGGTGTGACAAGAAGAGGATGTACAGGTCTGTATACAGGAAGCTTCAGTTTCTTCTCAAATACAGTTGTGAATTCCCTGAACATGCAGGAGCCGCCTACAACGTAGACTGCAGGAACCTGGTAGCCCTGCAGGAATTTTTCTGTGATGACCGCCATTTTTTCTACGGTGGCTTTGATCACCGGAAAGATCTCGGCTTCTTTTTCCGGTGTTGTTTTAAGAACTTCAGCTTCTTCGTAAGGAATCTTATAATGACCGGCTACAGTCATGGTCATATGGCTTCCGCCCGTAGCTTCGTCATCTGTGTAGATTACTTTTCCGTCTTTCAGGATGCTGATGCCGGTTGTTCCACCGCCCACGTCCACAACGGCGCCGTCTGTGATTTTTAACACAGCAGCCGCAGCAGTTGGTTCATCGATGATTTTTGTAACTTCCAGTCCTGCTCCTTCCAGAACATAGCCGATGCTCTTGATGCTTCCTTCGGAAACTCCGGGTGGGATGGCAGCAGCTCCGTAAAGGAGTTCTGTGCCAAGTTTTTCCTCAAGCTCCTGTTTGAGTTTCGTTACAAGCTGAACAGATTCGTAATAGTTTACGATCACGCCGTCCCGGATTGCATGGGAAGGTGCCGAAGCTCCGGCAACAGGACGGTTGTTGCGGTCAACAACTGCAAGGACAGTGTTGGCTGTACCAAGGTCAACGCCGACTTTAAGCCGTCCGCGGAATTTTTTGCATTCACCTGTCTGTACAAGCTCTGCGAAATTGGACAGAGTTCTGTTTTTTAATTCCATTTAAAAAATCTCCTTTAATAATTACGTCCTGTGAAGATGGCAACGGATCTTGGGCGCATGCAGAATTCATGTTCAATGCGCGGTGCCTGATCTTCATTGTAGAAATAACGGCCATTTCCGTCGCCAAAGGTATTGACGCAGAGATACCATGCACCGGGACGGGCCAGATCCGGGAGGGTGATGGTCACATCTTCCCAGTAAGCGTTGATGGCAATGTAGATCAGGTCATCAGCACCTTTTGTTTTGTCATAGCCTGCAAAACTTACGGCAAATGTATGGGCATCTCTAGGAATGGTCACATCTCTTGCATCGATATTGTGAGTGTGGATGTTCTCCATGCCGCAGACAGCGTTTGGAAGCTTGCGGGAGATAACCGGGTGATTTTTTCGGAACTGGATCATATATTTGAAAAATTCAAAAAGATCATGATTTTTCTCCAGAAGGTTCCAGTTGATCCAGGAAATTTCATTATCCTGGCAGTAAGTGTTGTTATTTCCACGTTTGGTATTTCCGAATTCATCACCTGCAAGGAACATCGGTGTTCCGCGGCTTGACATCAGTACGGCGCAGGCATTTCTGATCATGCGGAAACGAAGGGAAAGGACTTCTGGATTGGTGGAATCGCCTTCTTCTCCGCAGTTCCAGCTGCGGTTGTCGTTGGAACCATCTGTATTGTTCCATCCGTTTGCCTCGTTGTGTTTTTCATTGTAGGAATAGAGATCATACATGGTAAAACCGTCGTGGCAGGTAAGGAAATTGACACAGGAATTGTAGCCTGCGTAATTATCGTTATGGTCAGAATAGAATCCGCCGTAAAGGTCACCGGAACCGGAAATACTCCAGGCTGCATCCCAGGCATTCCAGAAATCACCTTTCAGGAAAGAGCGGAGGCAATCACGGTAACGTCCGTTCCACTCAGCCCATCTGCGGCTGGCAGGGAAAGAACCTACCTGATACAGTCCACCGGCGTCCCATGCCTCGGCGATCAGCTTGACATTTCGAAGTACCGGGTCATAGGCAAGAAGCTCCAGAAGTGGTGGATTGTTAAGTGGAGAACCATCTTCATGTCTTCCAAGGATGCTGGCAAGGTCGAAACGGAAACCATCCACACGGTAGTTAATGGTCCAGTAGCGTAAGCATTCCAGGATCATCTGACGGACAATGGGGTGATTGCAGTTTAATGTATTTCCGCAGCCGCTGAAATTGTAGTAATTTCCTTCCGGGGTAAGCATATAATAAACTTTATTGTCAAATCCTTTAAAGCAGAAAGTTCTTCCAAGCTCATTACCCTCAGCTGTGTGGTTAAAGACAACGTCCAGGATGACTTCGATCCCGTTCTCGTGGAGCTCGCGGATGAGTTCTTTCAGCTCGGTTCCTTCACAGTTATGCTCGGCCTTGGAAGCGTAGCTGGTGTTTGGAGAAAAGAAATTAACGGAATTGTATCCCCAGTATTCAAGGAGACGTTTGCCATTTACAGTACGGGCATTCATGTTCTCATCGAACTCGAAGATCGGCATGAGCTCCACAGCGTTGATTCCCAGCTCTTTCAGATAAGGAATCTTTTCCCGGAGGCCTGCGAAGGTTCCGGGGTGAGTAACACCGGAAGAGGAGTCCTGTGTAAATCCACGGACATGAAGCTCGTAGATGATAAGATCGCTGATCTTACGTGTGGATTGGGGCATGTCTTCCCAGTCAAAAGTTTCACGTACAACGCGGGCGTGGTAGCTTCCGATCTTTTGCTGACCCCATTCACGCTGGCCTGCAACAGCCTTGGCATAAGGATCGAGAAGAACTTTTGTCTTATCGAAAATATGACCTTTTTCCGGTTCATAAGGACCGTCAACATGATATCCATACTCCAGATCTTCAATGTCCAGCCCCATGACGATCATGGAGTAGACATCACCGATACGACAGGCGTTAGGAAACGGAAGAACTGCGAAAGGCTCCTCTTCACCGGAGTGGAAAAGAAGAAGTTCACAGGATGTACCATGACGGGTATGTGCAGTGAAGTTAACTCCATTGGAAAGAGGAGTAGCACCATTTAATTCAAAAAGACCGGGACGCACAGGAAATCCCGCGATAATATCTGTTGGCCGGGAAGTCAGTGTATTCTCAGAAAGCAGAGTCTGATTCTTTGTTTTCATTTCCGGTATCCTCCTTGGTAATATATATATGGCAGAAGATGACCTGCCGGATAATCATAAAAAATATTATAACTTATTTTCTGAAAAAAGTACAGGTTGCGTCAGGCAAAGTTGACAGATAATATAGAAATATGGTAAAAGCTTGTATTAGGGCGAGGTGACAAACTATAAACAGTCAAGAGAATTTTGTGATTTTTTTGAATTGTAAAAATGGGTAACTTTAATAAGCCATCTGAATACATCGTATTTCAGATGGGAGAAATTAGTATTAATCCACTAAAGATTAACGAAGTTTCTGTGCATTAAAGTCGATATCTTGCCTCTCCAATGCATAGATGACTCTAATAAGCTTTTTGGCTACATGAGTAATGGCTACTCGATGTGGTTTGCCTTCTCCGCGTTTCTTGGCATAGTAAGTTGCAAATGTCATGTCAAAGCGGATTAACGGTAGACAACAATTGATGAGTGTGTAGCGGAGCTGGGATGATCCACGCTTAACCATCTTACCTCCGTGAGATTCAGTGCCAGATTCGTTGATTCCCGGTTCTATTCCGGCAAATGCAAGCATTTGTCCTGGATTAGTGAAGTTAGATATATCGCCGTATTCAGAATAGATTACAGCTGCTGATAATGGTCCGATTCCAGGAACTGACATATAGTGAGGATGTACTTCTTCAATTAGTTTGTTGATTTCTTTTTCAATGGTATTAATCTCTTTTACAAGGGATTTGTATAAAGATAAAAGACTGTTCAGCTCTACATCAAAAATAGAGTTATTTACACCAACAGTATTGGCAGCAAGTTCTTTTAGTCGTAGGAATTGCTGTGGTGAAAACTTCCCCCGGGATAAGGAACGTAGCTTTTCATAAGAGGCTGAGTTCATACGAGCCATCTTTCCAGCAGAACCATAGTTTTCAAGCAGATAGAGAGCAGTTTTGGATAAGCGTTCATTAAAGAATGGTTTAAACTCAGGGAATGTATGATCTAACACATTTGTGATTTTAACAAGATAGAAAGAACGCTGTCGGATAAGTTTATCGCGTAAACGAGTTAATGACTTTAAAGAGTAAGCGTGGTAAAATCCTTTTGAATGGGGTTTGTATTCAACAGTCATTAACCAACGAGCTATTGATTCGCAGTCAACAGAGTCGGTTTTTGTACGCCTAAGTGTTTTTGATTTCTTGTATTCACTGATGAGAACAGGATTTACTTCCATGAAGGTTAGGAGAGAATTTTCAAGGAAGAGTTCAAGATTGAGAGCATAATGGGCAGTTGATTCAAACCCTATTCTTATGTCTGCAGGATTTGCGAGAGAATGAATGATTGTAAGCAGTTCATTAAAGCCGGCTTTATTGTTTTTGATTGTGACTTTAGAAACTACTTTTTGATCAGCTGCAGAAATGATGCAGCAATCATGTTTGTACTTGGAAATATCAATTCCAATAAAGTACATTGACATAGGTTTATACCTCCTGATAAATATTTTGAGCACTGCTGTCTTCCACAGAGAATTCGGCTGTGTAAT
Organism: Blautia sp. HA8986; assembly: GCF_056504635.1. Taxonomy (NCBI): domain Bacteria; kingdom Bacillati; phylum Bacillota; class Clostridia; order Lachnospirales; family Lachnospiraceae; genus Blautia; species Blautia sp. HA8986. The sequence goes on along the minus strand of NZ_JBWLUQ010000001.1, from coordinate 1,343,230 downwards.
CACGTAAATAAAAACGTCGATGCGTTAACAAACTGATTAACAGTAATAGACGAAAAGCTGTGGTCTGAGTCACCTCATACCAGTCAAAGCTGTAAAGATATAGATACAGATCCACAGTGCCTTTTCAAAATATATCAGAGATGGAAATAAATACCCAGTGTTAACTGGGAGAAAGGAAAAATCCAATTACCATCTAAGATAATTGGATTATACGTGAAAATATGAATGACAAAGAGAAAAAAGAACTCCTGGGTGTTTTAAAAAGAAGCCGGCTGTGCAGGAATCTTGAAGAAGGTGAGATGGAAAGACTGCTGGTAAAAGAAGGAACAGTGAGATCTTTTTCCAGGGGAGAACGGGTTTTTCAGGAAACAGACCGACCCGAAGCAGTATATGTTCTGCTTGACGGCAGCGTGATCATTGCAAAGGAGACTTTTTCCGGAAAGAGGATTCTTCTGACACAGCTGGAAATGCCAGGGGTTCTGTTCGGGGAAGTTTATGTCTTTATGGAAAAATCCTCTTATAATATGTATGTGGAAGCAGCAGAGAAGACACGAGTACTGATACTGGATAATCAGATTTTTACAGAAAAAGGGGATGTTTTGAGCAGAAAACTCCGTGAAAATCTTCTTGAGGTTTTTGCAGAGAAGGCTTACAATATGAACCAGAAGCTTCGGATTCTGGGAAGCGGTACTTTGCGGGAGAGGATTGTCCGTTTTCTTGTGGAGTGCCAGGATAGTGAAGGCGTGATCCATATGAGCCTGTCCAGAGAAGAGATGGCAGATTATCTGAATATCACCAGACCATCTCTTTCAAGGGAACTGGGAAAGATGCAGGAAGAAGGAATCCTGGAATTATCCAGGCGGCAGATCCTTGTGAAAGATCAGGAAAAACTTGAATTTTATCTCTGAGCGTAACGTATGTTACCGAATATTTTCGCTGGTTTTTATATGATATGGCTGTAAAACAGATAACAGTTATATCACATATGGAAATCAGGGAGAGATGATATTATGATAAGAAAGATCGTGCACATTAATGAAGAGAAATGTAACGGCTGCGGAGCCTGTGCAGCTGCCTGCCATGAAGGAGCCATTGCCATGACAGATGGCAAGGCAAAACTGATCCGGGATGATTACTGCGACGGGTTGGGAGACTGCCTTCCGGTCTGCCCTGCAGATGCGATCCGTATCATAGAGCGTGAAGCAGCAGATTATGATATGGAAGCGGTAGAACAGAGAATGAAGCTTAAAAAAGAGAAAACTTCCGGAGGCCTGGCTGCACATGTATGCCCTGGAAGTATGGCAAGAAGCCTGAAACCGAAACAGGAACAGCCGGCTTTATCGGAGAAACAGAGAACAGACACAGTCCCTGATATGGGACAGCAGAGCTGCCTTGGCCAGTGGCCAGTGCAGATTAAATTAGTTCCTGTAAATGCACCATATTTTGAAAATGCACAGCTTCTGATCGCGGCAGACTGCACAGCATATGCTTACGCAGGATTTCATGAGAGATTCATAAAAGATCATGTAACACTGATCGGATGCCCTAAACTTGATGAGGGAGATTATGCAGACAAGCTTACGGAAATCATACGGAATAATTCCATCCGCAGTATCTGCATCGTTCGTATGGAAGTTCCCTGTTGCGGAGGCATTGAGAAAGCAGTGATCCGCGCCATGCAGAGAAGCGGAAAGATGATCCCGTGGCAGGTAGTTATCATCGCACGTGACGGCACGATCAGAGAGGAGCTGTAAGGAAAGGAATAAAAACAGCATGAGTGAAGAAACACTGGAGATTTCTTACGACCAGGTAGAAAAAGAGAGGGAGAAATATCTTCTGGTTGATACCCGCGATAAAGTAACTATTGAATACGGAATGATCCCGGGAGCTATTTCTGTCCCGGAACCGGATCTTAAAGAGAGGGCAGAAGAGCTGAAGGGAGAAAAAATTCCTGTTCTTTACTGCACGAGAGGACTTTTCAGCCAGGAGGGAGCGCAGATGCTTCGGGAAAAAGGTATTCCTGCACTCAGTTTAAAGGGCGGTTATACAGGATGGCTTTTTGAGCAGATGCAGAAAGATATGTCCAATAAAGAGGATAGTGATCTGAGTGAAGAAGAAGCACTGGAACAGCGCAGAAAGGATATTGAGCTGAGTATCCGTAAGAAATTCCACAAGCAGTTGTTTTCCAGATTTGCCAGAGGAATCAATGATTATGAGCTGGTGAAGCCGGGAGACAAGATTGCTGTTTGTATCTCAGGCGGCAAGGATTCCATGCTTATGGCAAAACTCTTCCAGGAATTAAAACGTCACAACAAGTTTCCGTTTGAACTGGTATTCCTTGTGATGGATCCTGGTTATAATGAAGCGAACCGTGCCATAATCGAGCATAATGCAAAGCTCCTGGGAATCCCGATCACGGTTTTTGAGACAGAGATCTTTGATGCTGTCTACAATATTGAGAAATCTCCTTGTTATCTCTGTGCCCGCATGAGAAGAGGATATCTTTACAGCAAGGCGAAAGAACTAGGATGCAACAAGATAGCACTTGGGCATCACTACGATGATGTGATCGAGACCATTCTTATGGGAATGCTTTACGGAGCGCAGGTTCAGACGATGATGCCGAAACTTCACAGTACCAATTTCGAAGGAATGCAGCTGATCCGTCCCATGTATCTGATCAGGGAAGCTGATATCAAGCACTGGAGAGATTATAATGATCTTCATTTTATCCAGTGTGCATGTAAGTTTACAGATACATGTACAACATGCCGTACAGACGGTACCAGCGTTTCCAAGCGCATGGAGATCAAGAATCTGATCGCAGAGTTAAAGAAAGTTAATCCACATGTTGAGAGTAATATTTTCCGGAGTGTGGAGAATGTTAATCTTCATACTGTGATCGCTTATAAAAAAGATGGTGTGAAACATTCCTTCCTGGAAGGTTATGATGACTGACGTGCATGCGTCTTTTCGCGCTGTTTTGTAAGATCATAATATTCACCGGAAATGATCCCCCGGCAGGAGAGTGCCTCGAAAGTATTCTGCTGTTCGGGGGTCATTTTCATTCCAATCGTAGAGTTTACATCTGTTAGGACGCAGCCTGTTTTTTCCACCAGCCAGAAGAGGGCGGAATCATCTTCCGGAATCATCTTCCAGAGTTCATTTTCTGTATATGGCAAAAGGGACATAAGGGTTTTTAAGTGTCCGTCCTGGATCAGGCGGTAATCTCCGTCAGGCATGATGATGCCGTCCCCGTAAAGTTCTTTTTTCTGTTCCATTTTATTCAGAAGTTCTTCTGTGAGTTTCATGATGTTCTCCTTGCTTTTTTGCTGTTTGGCACGGCTTTGTTCTACTGTTTTCAATGAAGTTAAAAAAATAACAATAGGCGCATTTATTGTATGTATCAGTGGGAAAAATGTCAATAGTCTGAGCTGTGTTTTCAGATTTTTTTGAGAAGATTTATTATAGTGTAAAATGTTGAATTTGCAAAATTACGTTAAATCAAGGAGGAATTCATCGTAAAACAGAAATGAATGTGATATAATATAAATATTCAAATAATTTCAGGAAGGACGATGTAGATGTTAAAAAACTGGAACCCGGAGCAGATTCCGGAAAAAGAAGATGTCAAGGCACGGCTCAGTACTGCAAGAGCGAGATTATATGAACTGCAGATGGCTCTTAAGGAGCATAAGATCCCGGTGATCGTTCTGTTTGAGGGATGGGGAGCTTCCGGAAAAGGAAGTACCATAAGCAAGGTCATCAAGAATATTGATCCGCGTTTTTTCAAAGTTGCTACCATGTCGGCTCCAACAGAGGAAGATTTAAGGAGACCGTTTCTTTACCGGTATTTCAAGGAAATTCCGGAAAATGGAAAATTCACATTTCTGGATTCCGGATGGATGGACCAGACCTGCCGCGACCGTATGGACAAGAAACTGAAAGGTGACAGTTATGTGAAGCGGATCGACAGTATTCGCAGATTTGAGCGTCAGCTGACTGATAACGGATATGTTCTCCTGAAATTTTTTATGCAGATCGACCGTAAAGAACAGGAGAAACGAATGGAATATCTCCTGGGGAGCAAGGATACACGTTGGAGAGTGAATGAATATGATCTCTGGCAAAATGATCATTATAAAAAATGCAGAAAAATTTTTGATCAGTATATGAGAGATACCAATACTTCCTCTGCGCCATGGTATATCATAGATGCCAGTGACCGGAAATGGGCAGAGCTGCAGGTACTGGAGACGATGATCGGCAATATTGAGATCGCTATGGAAAACAGCAAACATTCGGTTCCGATCCTGCAGAATGTTTTTCCACTGGTGGAGATGCCAAAGCTCAATGAGATCCCGCTTGAAGGAAAAGAAGTGGAAGAGGAGCAGTACAAGGCAGAGCTTAAGGAACTGCAGGCGAAGCTTGGAAGTCTTCACAACCGTCTGTACAGAAAGAGAGTTCCTGTGATCATTACCTATGAAGGATGGGATGCAGCAGGCAAGGGAGGCAATATCAAGCGGATCACAGAGGCGCTTGATCCTCGCGGTTTTGAGGTGCATCCGATCGCAAGCCCGGAGCCGCATGAGAAGGCCCGTCATTATCTGTGGCGTTTCTGGACAAGGCTTCCGAAAAATGGCCATATCGCTATTTTTGACAGAACCTGGTACGGCAGGGTGATGGTTGAGAGACTGGAAGGGTTTTGCAGTGAGAATGACTGGCGGCGTGCATATAATGAAATCAATGAATTCGAGAAAGAACTTTCAGACTGGGGAGCAGTGATCGTGAAATTCTGGGTGCAGATTGATAAGGATACCCAGCTTGCCAGATTTAATGACAGGCAGAATAATCCGGAGAAACGCTGGAAGATCACAGATGAGGACTGGAGAAACCGCGAGAAGTGGGATCAGTATGAGGTTGCAGTGGATGAGATGCTGCAGAAAACAAGTACAACATATGCACCATGGCATATCCTTGAGTCCGTAGATAAAAAGTATGCAAGACTGAAGGCTCTTCGTATTGTGATAGAGGAGATTGAGAAGGCGTTGAAATAGTGTGTTGGATCGATGAATAAGGATTTGAACGGATGGCCTTTAGCGATATTTTGCGGCTGATAGAACCCCGAAATGACAGCTGATTTGAGACGAAACAGAATGCGGCAAGATGTATGGGAGAATATACATCTTGTCGCATTTTACTGCTTTGGGAAACTGGTAGTGAAATCTAATTCCTTAGATAATTCCGCATACAACGCAGCGCATTTTTTTCCAGGCGGCTGACCTGGGCCTGGGAGATGCCGATCTCTTCAGCGACTTCCATCTGGGTTTTTCCCTCGTAGAAGCGAAGGTCAATGATGTGCCGTTCCCGTTCACCAAGACGAGAAATGGCATCCCTGAGGGAAATATCCTCGATCCAGTGTTCCTCCCGGTTCTTTTTGTCACTGATCTGGTCCATCACATACAGGGTGTCCCCGCCTTCGGAATACACAGGCTCAAAAAGGCTCACAGGGCTCTGAATCGCATCCATGGCGTAGACGATCATCTCTTTGTCAATGCCAATCTCCTGGGCAATCTCTGCAATCGTAGGCTCTTTTAAGTGCTGGCGCATATAATTTTCCCTGGTATAAATGGTTTTATAGGCGATATCCCGCAGAGAGCGGCTGACCCGTATGCTGTTGTTGTCCCTGAGATACCGGCGGATCTCCCCGATGATCATAGGAACAGCGTACGTTGAGAACTTTACCTGAAGGGTAGTGTCGAAATTGTCAATAGCTTTGATAAGGCCGATGCAGCCGATCTGAAAAAGGTCATCCGGATTTTCACTGCTGTTCTGAAAACGGCGGATCACGCTTAAAACAAGCCGCAGATTACCTTTGATGTACAATTCTCTGGCTTCGTTATCACCAGCTTTGATTCTTTTGAAGAGCTCCTCTTTTTCTTCCTGCTTAAGGACCGGAAGGGTTGAGGTATTTACTCCGCAGATTTCAACTTTATTTAGTGCCATCTTAGAATCCTCCTTGTCTTGTCAGTACATTAAGATGATTCTCAGAGGGCAGGGGAAATATACTTTTTTTACAAAAATATAAAAAATAAACAGCCTTGACAAAAGAAGAATCTTTTATTCTCCGGAGAGCCTTTTTTCATTCCGAAAGTCTACAAGGATGATATCTTCTCCAATCTGACGGATGCAATCCCAGGGGATGATACACTCGCTTTCCCTGGAAAAACACCAGCAGAATTTCCCAGGCTCCGGCATGATCAGAGCTTTCAGCCGGGCAGTTTCGCAGCAGAACTCCACATCAATGGGACAGCCAAGGCTCCGACAGGTGTGGATATTGATTACTTCTTTCTGTTTCAGTTCGCAGATACGCATAAAATTCATCACCTGGTATGATTTTATGGAAAATAGGTAAAATTTATGCAAGTCCAATTATTGACACATTATATAAATTTATTTTATAATAAAAACAAGTTTAGTAATGAAAATATGGATCCTGAAAGGGGAGAGTTCTGTGAGATGTCCGTTCTGTAACCAGGATAATACAAGAGTTGTAGATTCCAGACCTGTGGAAGATACCAATTCTATCCGCCGCCGTCGTCTCTGTGATGCCTGTGGGAAAAGATTTACTACATATGAGAAAGTGGAGACGATTCCACTGACTGTGATCAAGAAGGATCAGAACCGTGAGAGCTATAAGCGTTCCAAGATCCAGGACGGGGTTTTGCGTGCCTGCTATAAGAGGCCGATCCCCATTGAGAGAGTGGAGGAGATGATTGACTCCATAGAGGGAGATATTTTTCGTTCCGAGGATCGTGAGATCAGCAGCACCAAGATCGGAGAGATCGTTATGGAACATCTGAAGGATCTGGATGCAGTTGCCTATGTGCGTTTTGCATCTGTGTACAGGGAATTTAAGGATGTCAGCACATTTATGGATGAGCTGAAGAAGCTGATTAACTGATCGATTAATAAATCAGGGAAGTCCCCCATGGCTGTAATAAGCGATAAGCAGTGGAGAGACTTAAGGATATCAGAAAAAAGAGAACCGGCTGTCTGCGGATGGTCGGATTTTTTTATAAAAACAGGACCGCAGAGAAAAAATTCCTCTGCGATCCTGCTATAAGATCTTACGTTAAAGATTCAGGAAACTTGAAGATTAAACAATACCCTGAGCTTTCATAGCGTCGACAACTTTCTCGAATCCGGCGATGTTAGCGCCTACAACATAGTTGTCTTCCATGCCGTAACGTTTAGCGGCGTCATCAGCTTTATGGAAAATGTCGATCATGATGTTGTGAAGCTTCTCATCAACTTCTTCTCTTGTCCAGGAAAGTCTCATGGAGTTCTGGCTCATCTCCAGTGCAGATGTGGCAACACCGCCAGCGTTTGCGGCTTTACCAGGCATGAAGAGAACGCCGTTCTCCTGAAGGTATGTTGTTGCATCAAGAGTAGTAGGCATGTTAGCACCCTCAACTACATATTTGCAGCCGTTTGCAACAAGTGTTTTAGCTCCGTCAAGGCCAAGCTCATTCTGTGTAGCACATGGAAGATAGATATCACACTTGATGTTCCAGATGCCAAGTCCCTCTGTGTAGGTAGCACCCTCAACACGGTCAGCGTACTCTTTGATACGTCCACGTTTAACTTCTTTGATGTCTTTTACAACGTCAAGGTTGATTCCGTTCGGATCATAGATGTATCCGTTGGAGTCGTTCATTGCAACAACCTTGGCACCAAGCTGTGTGGCTTTCTCAACAGCGTAGATAGCTACATTACCGGAACCTGTTACAACAATTGTTTTTCCTTCTACAGAATCATTGTGAGCCTTAGCAATCTCATTGAGCATGTATACAACACCATAGCCGGTAGCCTCTGTACGAATCAGGGAACCGCCGAAGGAGAGACCTTTACCTGTGAGTACACCCTCATAGAGTCCGCGGATTCTCTTGTACTGTCCGAAGAGATATCCGATCTCACGTCCGCCAACACCGATATCACCAGCCGGTACATCTGTGTCTGCACCGATATATTTGCAAAGTTCTGTCATAAAGCTCTGGCAGAATGCCATAACCTCTCTGTCAGATTTACCCTTAGGATCGAAGTTGGAGCCACCTTTTCCGCCGCCGATCGGAAGACCTGTAAGAGAGTTTTTGAAGGTCTGCTCAAAACCAAGGAATTTCAGGATACCCTGATTTACAGAAGGATGGAATCTTAAGCCGCCCTTGTATGGTCCGATCGCACTGTTGAACTGGACACGGTATCCTTTGTTAACCTGTACAGTTCCGTTGTCATCGATCCACGGTACTTTGAAAGAGATGATTCTCTCTGGCTCTACAAGACGCTCAAGAATGGAAAGCTTACGATACTCTTCCTCATTTTTGTCAATTACGACTTTAAGGGAGTCAAGAACTTCCTTAACTGCCTGATGGAATTCTGGCTCGCCAGGATTCTGTGCTACAACTCTTTCATAAACTTCTTCTGTGTAAGACATAGTTGTTTCCTCCTCATCACGTATTGAATTGTGTTTGAAATATAAATTCGAGTGCTATTATACATTAACATGCTAAAAAAGGGAAGTGCTAAAATAAAATTTTTTAAATTTTTATTTCTTGCGTTGAGGGAGCAAATGTGAGAAGATATAGAAATAAATATTTTTTGACTATGAACACAAAAAGTTAAAATAATAGTGAAAATAGGTAAAGGAGTGGTTTTTATGAGAACATTCGGGAAATCATCAAAGCTTGACAACGTACTGTATGACGTGCGAGGACCGGTTGTAGATGAGGCGGCCAGAATGGAAGAGGACGGAATGGAGATCCTGAAGCTTAATATAGGTAATCCGTATCCTTTTGGATTTTCTGCACCGCAGGAAGTCATTCTTGATATGCTGAGCAATGTACGTACGTCCCAGGGATATTCTGATTCCAAGGGTATTTTTTCCGCAAGGAAGGCGATCATGCAGTATGCACAGCTTCGCGGGATCCCGGGAGTTACCATTAATGATATTTATACAGGAAATGGTGTCAGTGAGCTGATCAACCTTTGTATGCAGGCACTGCTTGATAACGGGGATGAGATCCTGATCCCGGCGCCCGATTATCCGTTGTGGACAGCTACTGCAACACTGGCAGGCGGAAATGTAGTTCATTATATCTGTGATGAACAGTCTGACTGGTATCCGGATATTGAGGATATCAAGAGCAAGATCACACCAAGGACCAAGGCGATCGTTATCATTAACCCGAATAATCCTACAGGTGCAGTATATCCGAAGGAGATCCTGGAGCAGATCGCAGATATTGCAAGAGAACATGAACTGATCATCTTTTCTGATGAGATCTATGACCGTCTTGTTATGGATGGATATAAACATACATCTATTGCATCTCTTGCACCGGATGTATTCTGTGTTACTTTTTCCGGACTGTCCAAGTCCCATATGATTGCGGGATTCCGTATCGGCTGGATGATCCTAAGTGGTGCAAAGAATAAGGCAAAAGGTTATATTGAGGGAATCAACATGCTTTCTTCCATGCGTCTGTGTTCCAATGTTCCGGCACAGTCTATCGTACAGACTGCACTGGGTGGATATCAGAGCGTCAATGAATATATCCAGCCGGGCGGACGTGTGTATGAGCAGAGAGATTTTATTTACAAGGCTCTTAATGATATTCCGGGAATTTCAGCAGTGAAGCCACGTGCGGCATTCTATATCTTCCCGAAGATCGATACAGAAAAATTCAATATCTTCAATGATGAACAGTTTGCACTGGATTTCCTGCATGATAAACAGGTTCTTATCGTTCCGGGAAAAGGCTTCAACTGGCATCAGCCGGATCATTTCCGTATTGTATATCTGCCGGATATTCGCCAGCTGGACAAGGCCATGAAGAAGATGAAAGAGTTCTTTGCTACATATAAGCAGAGGTGATCATCAATAGAATTTTCATCATAGACCAATAGCGAAAAAAATGTTATAATCATTTATGAAATATCCCGGCCGGTTATGCCGGGATATGTGGAATAAGACCAGAAATGCTGCCATTCATGCCCATGGAGTGAACAGCAGCATAAGAATTGCTTGAGAGGGGAATGAGGAGGGACCGCTATCGAACAGCAATAAACAGAAAGCGAAAGGGGAATTTATTAATGAGCAGATTTAACATGAAAGTGACACCTGAGATTGAGAAACTGACCCAGATCTGTCTGGAGAATGATAAACTGGATTTATCCCTTTATGGTAAATATGATGTCAAACGAGGCTTGCGTGACCTTAATGGAAAGGGTGTTCTTGCAGGACTGACCCAGATCTCCAATGTACAGGCAACGAAGATCGTAGATGGAAAGGAAGTTCCCTGTGCTGGCAAGCTTTCCTACAGAGGATATGATATCAAGGATCTGACCAAGGGATTTATCAATGACAGACGGTTCGGCTTCGAAGAAGTGACTTATCTGCTTCTTTTCGGCAAGCTGCCAAACCAGGAAGAACTGAATGAGTTTTCCGGTATTCTGGCCAATCAGAGGACATTGCCGAGAAATTTTGTGAGAGATGTCATTATGAAGGCACCGTCCAGGGATATTATGAATGCTTTGTCCAGAAGTGTCCTTACACTTTATTCTTATGATAAGGATCCGGACAATATCCAGCTTGATAATGTGCTTCGTCAGTGCATTAATCTTATCAGTGTTTTCCCGCTGTTATCTGTTTATGCTTATCAGGCCTACAACCATTATGAGAAGGGCAAAAGCCTTTATATCCATCAGCCTAAGAGAGAGCTTTCCACAGCAGAGAATATCTTGCGCCTTTTAAGACCGGATAAGAAGTATACGGCTCTGGAAGCGGAGATCCTTGATATTGCCCTGATCCTTCATATGGAGCATGGCGGTGGTAACAACTCTACCTTTACCACTCACGTAGTTTCTTCCTCCGGAACAGATACGTATTCAGCCATTGCAGCAGCACTTGGTTCCTTAAAAGGACCGAAGCATGGCGGTGCCAATATCAAGGTTGTGAAGATGTTTAACGATATGCGCAAGCATGTTCATGATTACAGTGATGAAGACGAGATTCGCGATTATCTTCAGAAACTTCTTCACAAAGAAGCTTTTGACAAGAGAGGCCTTATCTATGGTATGGGCCATGCGATCTATTCTGTTTCCGATCCCCGTGCAGAGGTATTTAAAGGCTATGTGGAGCAGCTTGCCAGAGAAAAAGGCAGGATGAAGGATTATCAGCTGTATGAAGCAGTGGAGCGCCTTGCACCGCAGGTTATCGCAGAGGAACGCAAGATCTACAAGGGTGTCAGCGCAAACGTGGATTTTTACAGCGGATTTGTTTACAGCATGCTGGATCTGCCGCTGGAGCTGTATACACCGATGTTTGCCATTGCACGTATCGTAGGATGGAGTGCACACCGTATGGAAGAGCTTATCAATGTGGATAAGATCATCCGTCCTGCATACAAGAATGTTCTTCCGGAAGCGACATACGTTCCTCTTGCAGAGCGATAAAAAAACTGGCATTATTACGAAATGACGAGAGAAAACTGAGGTGTAATAGATGTTCAGAAGCTTTTTTCCAGATGAATATCTGGATTCTGCATATGTGATCAATTATGAGAAACTTTATAAAGAGGGATACAGAGGGCTTCTTTTTGATATAGACAATACAATTGTTCCACATGGCGCACCGGCAGATGAACGTACAAAGAAACTGTTTGAGAGGCTTCGTAAGATAGGATTTCAGTATTGTTTTGTATCCAATAATCAGAAACCGAGAGTGGAGCCTTTTGCCCGTGCTGTGGAGGGGAATTTTATAGAAAATGCCCATAAACCGGCTGTGAAGAACTACAGAAAGGCCTGCCGGGTGATCGGAACAGATCCTGACAGGACTATCTTTGTAGGGGATCAGCTGTTTACGGACATTTATGGAGCGAAGAGGGCCGGGATCCGGACGATCCTTGTGAAGCCCATTCATCCAAAAGAAGAGATCCAGATCGTGCTCAAGCGCTATCTGGAGAAAATAGTATTACATTTTTACCAGAAAGAGGAGGGAAAGAATTCATGAACCATATTGTAATTATCGGCTTTATGGGTTCAGGAAAGACACGAGTTGGAAAGAGACTGGCGAAGGACCTGGGACTTCCGTTTATTGACGTGGACAGACTGATCGTGAAAAAAATGAACATGTCAGTAAAGGAGGTATTTGAACGTTTCGGAGAACCGTTTTACCGTGCACTTGAGACAATGGCAGTAAAAGAACTTTCTACAGACAGTGAGAGAAAGGTAATCTCCGTCAGTGCAGGACTGCCACTGCAGGAGCAGAACCAAAAGTATCTTGCAGAAATGGGAACGATCATCTATTTGAAAGGATCTGCTGCAACTCTGATCAAGAGACTGGAAGGAAGCAATAATCCGACACTGGAAGGGGCTGAGAATAAAGAGGATAAGATCAAGAAGCTCCTCAAGCAGAGAGATCCTGTTTATGAGAAGTTTGCAGACATTAAAGTTGTCACAGGAGTGAAGCCGTTTGACGAATTAATTGCCGAAATTGAAGAAAAATTAAAGGCATAAATAAAAAAACAGTTGAAAAATGACAAAAGGTATTATAGAATAATTCATAGCGAAAAAGAAGCGCACATATTAAGGAGGAAATATTTATGATTTCAGCAGGTGATTTCAAAAATGGTATCACACTTGAAATTGATGGAAACGTATGTCAGATCGTTGAATTCCAGCATGTAAAACCAGGAAAAGGCGCAGCCTTTGTAAGAACAAAATACAAAAATATCATCACAGGATCTGTAGTAGAGAAATCTTTCCGTCCTACAGAGAAATTTCCAGCAGCACGTATTGAGCGTGTAGATATGCAGTATCTGTATCAGGATGGTGGTTTATACTACTTCATGAACACAGAGACATATGACCAGGTAGGTCTTACAGAGGAGCAGGTTGGCGATTCTCTGAAATTCGTTAAGGATAACGAGATGGTTAAGGTTTGCTCTCATAACGGCGAGGTATTTGCTATCGAGCCGCCACTCTTTGTAGAGCTTGAGGTTATTGAGACAGAGCCGGGATTCGCCGGAAATACAGCACAGGGTGCTACCAAACCTGCAACTGTTGAGACAGGTGCACAGGTTCAGGTTCCGCTGTTCGTAAACCAGGGCGACAAACTGAAGATCGATACAAGAACAGGAGAGTATCTCTCCCGTGTATAATGCGATACATTAAAAAAACCCGCGTAAGCGGGTTTTTTTATATCTGACTATCAGTCTTTTAACTGCTTCAGAAACTGGCTGGGAGATATTCCTTCGTGGGATTTAAACACCCGGCTGAAATAGAAAGCATCGGAGAAGCCTACCATCTCAGCCACATCTTTGGTAAGGATATCCGGATTGTTCTGCATTAATGTTTTAGCCATTTTCAGGCGAAGTTCACTGATATATTTGCTGGGAGAAATCCCGAATTCTGATTTAAAAAGTGTGGAGATATATTTCTCATTATAGCCAAAAATATCCTGAAAAGATTTCGTGGTGATCTGCTGGGTGAAATTCTTATCCAGGTAATTGCGCACCTGACGGGCCAGAGACGGTAGTTCTTCTCCAGGTATGGTTTTGTGAAAACCGCAGATCTTGGAAGTTTCATACTGCAGTTCCCGTTCCAGTTCCTCGTAGGAATGACAGGTGGAAACGATTTCAGCGACATCCGGATAAATGATGTCTTTGTGGCATTTCTGGATTACAGTGGAGATATAGTATCTCAGGTTTGCAGTTATCTGAAACTGGGAAAGATTCGGCTGGTTCTGTATGGTAATCAGGGAATGAATCATATGGTACAGGCTTTCCTGATCAGAATGAGAAGAGATTCCTGCGCAGAGCTGCTGAACATCCTGGGAAACACGGATCTTCTGATCTGATAATGTGGTACATGTCTGAAAAGAACTGGCTCCAAATCTGTTTTTGAACAGTGCAAAAAGATAGGTATCTTTTATAAGGTCGGAAACAGAACCGGAATCTGGAGACTGCAGAGACAGAATCGTGTTAATCCAGGAGTCCGGCTGCTGATCAGATATATCCAGTATACTGTGGATTCTCCTGGCAAGTCCTTCCGTATCCGGCTGACTGGAGGAAGGATAGATAACTGCATATACCTGCTCATTGAAATGTTTTCCATGGAGAAGAAAAAGCGAAACCTGATATTCTTTTTCCAACTGAGTCAGATATCCGGGAGAGACCGGCGCGAAAACGGAATCCGGGATAGTCTCGCTGTATATGTTAGAACGTAATGGACCCTGAAAAACGAAGATAAAGGAGCAGGAAACTTCGTTCATAAAAACAGGGGCAGGATCGGTCAGATTATCGCTATGCAGTGCACATTGCAGGTATTCTTTCTGGAGCAGGCACGTCTGGGCATTCTGCTGTGCCATACAGGAACAGAGGATATCGTCCAGAGTTTTAAGGTCAATCGGTTTGAGAAGATAATCGGAAACACCAAGGTGGATCGCTTTTCTGGCATATTCGAAATCCGCATATCCGGTAAGAATAACAAAGCGGGTATGAAACTGGGATTTCTGAACTTTTTCGATCATATCGAGACCGTTCATCACAGGCATGGTGATATCAGTAAATACCAGCTCCGGTTTCTGCTCCAGGATTTTCTGCAGGCCGTCCCTGCCGTTTTTGCAGATGCCAAGAACCTGGAAATCAGGGTAGTTTTTGGTGATGAGAAGCGAGAGACCTCTGGCAATGGCTGGTTCATCTTCAATGATAAGTACGTGTATCATGATTTCTCCTTTGTATGTGAAAGAAATTTTTTGCATATGTTTTAATTATAGCATGAATAGACGTGGAAACAAGAAAAAAGTCCATACGAAAGTCGCTTTTTTTCCATGTTGTGTATACAGAAGGTATGATATGATAGGAAAAAAACAGGGAGGAAGAATATGAACTGTTTATGGTATACAGAAGCAGCAAAAAGCTGGATCGAAGCATTGCCTCTTGGTAATGGCAGGCTGGGGGCTATGATATCCGGAGAGCCTTTTTGCGGACAGATCCAGATGAATGAGGAGAGTATTGTCTATGGAGGACCGCTTGACCGCATCAATCCGGACGCGGCGAAGTATTTCCCGGAGATCCGGAAACTGGTTCTGGCAGGAAAGATTCGGGAAGCCCAGAAACTGGAGCTTTTTGCATTGTCTGGAACACCTCAGAGCGAACGGCCATATCAGACCATGTGTGATGTGAATTACAGCATAGATCACGAAGCGGGTGAGATCCAAAATTACAGAAGAGAACTGGATCTGGAAAAAGGTGTTGTAAGTACTTCATTTGTACATAATGGAGCACAGTACAGAATGCGTTGTCTGATCTCTGAAAAAGAAGATTTGATGGCAGCGGAGTTTTTTACAGACAGAGAAGAAGGTCTTACAATGTCTGTTCTGATAACAAGGGGACGATTTTACAACTGTGCAGGAAAAGCCGGCGAGGATAGTATTTATATTGATGGAGATCTGGGAAAGGGCGGAAGTGAATTCGGCATTCAGGCTCGCGCGGTGTCAGAAGGCGGAAGCGTGCAGGTGATCGGAGAACATCTGGTGATCCAAAATGCTTCCAGGGTGATTTTTTATGTAAACGGAGTGACTACTTTCCCTTACCGAAAAAAGAAGGTCGAGGATCCATACAGCTACCTCAAAGAACAGCTGGCTTCTTACACAGCAGAGGATTTTGACCGGATACTGGCAGAACATGTGGAGCAACACAGCAAGGTGTTTAACCGTTCTGTTCTGAAACTGAAAGAGGATGAAGGTCTATCCGAACTTCCAACAGATCAGCGTCTGAAACGACTCCGGGAAGGTAAAAAAGACAAAGGGCTGGCAGCTCTTTATTATGGATACGGAAGATATCTTCTTATGGCGAGCAGCCGCCCGGGAGGACTTCCTGCCAATCTTCAGGGAATCTGGTGTGAGAAGCTGGAGCCTACCTGGGATTCCAAATATACCATCAATATCAACACAGAAATGAATTACTGGCCTGCAGAAATCTGTAATCTTTCCATGTGTCATGAGCCGCTTTTTGATCTTCTGGAACGTATGGTGAAAAATGGCAGAAGAACAGCCATGGAAATGTATGGATGCAGAGGTTTTGTGGCACATCATAACACAGATATCTGGGCAGATACTGCACCTCAGGATCTGGCACTGGCAGCGTCATACTGGGTAATGGGCGGCGCATGGCTGGCAGCACATATCTGGAAACATTACCGTTATACGATGGATCAGGCTTTTCTTGATCGTATGATGCCGGTTCTGGAGGAATGTGTACTGTTTTTCAGAGATTTTATGATCGAGGATCATGGAGAGATGATCGTCTGTCCGTCTGTTTCTCCGGAGAATACCTATTATCAGGCAGATGGAACAACGGGAAGTGCCTGCGCAGGCTGTACCATGGATACCGGAATCCTGAGAGATATTTTTCATGCCTATCTGGAAGGAAACAAGATCCTTGGGAAAAAAGCATCTCAGGAAGACTGGGTGCGTGAAACTCTTGATAAGCTCCCTTTGTATAAGATTGGAAAATACGGTCAGCTGTTGGAATGGAGAGAAGATTATGAGGAGTGGGAACTTGGGCACAGACATTTTTCTCATTTATATCCCCTGTTTCCGGCAAACCAGATTAATGAATATGAGAATCCGGAGCTGGTAAAAGCATGTGAGAAATCTCTGGAGAGACGAATGGAATTTGGTGGCGGTCACACAGGCTGGAGCTGTGCATGGCTGATCAATCTGTATGCAAGACTTCGGAATGGAGATAAAGCAGAGGAATATATCGATTATCTTCTCAACCAACTGACAGCACCGAATATGTTTGATCTGCATCCGCCGCTTGAGCGGATTTCAGGTATTCCGTGGGTATTCCAGATCGATGGAAATTTCGGCGGTACGTGCGGAATCGCCCAGATGCTGCTGCAGAGCCATCTGGATGAGATATTCCTGCTTCCGGCTCTTCCGAAAAACTGGCAGGAGGGAAGCATCACAGGTATTTGTGCAGAAGGCGGTTTTGAGGTGGATATGACCTGGGAAAAAGGCAGATTTTCTCATGGGTGGCTTCTTTCGAAACATGGGGAAAAAGCAGTTCTCAGATGCAGAGAGGAACTGGAGATCTCAAAAGATGGAATAAAAGTTTCTGTGATCAGAGATGAAAAAGAAAGATACGTATTTGATACAGAGAAAGATGCGATCTATCAGATCAGGAGTAAATAAAGTTTAAGGAAAAAAGCCGGAGGCTTCCCTGTCAGGAAGTGCTCCGGCTGAATAATTTTTCAGGCTTTAACGGGCCGCCGATGGTGACGGTCGTAAGGTTGTCAGAATCATTTCTGGAAACATGGAAATATTCTTCGCCGCGGTAATAAATATGAAAACGGAGAATGGTATTTTCCAGACCATAGCCCTGATGGCGAAAGGTGTTTTCGTAATCCATATCCTGGTTTCCGGTAAAGGTGAAGCCTGAGAGTTTCTGGTGAAGAGCTGCAAACTTTTCTTCAGGAAACGGCGCTCCGTTGTTGGAGATTGACAGATACCACCGGGTGTCGTCACAGTGGGAACGTATGGAAATCTTCCAGGGAGGAGAAATCTCCACGCCTGCCTGGTGGAAGCCATGCTGAAAACAGTTTTCAATAAGAGGCTGAAGAATCAGCTTTGGCACAGTAATGGAATTCAGGGAATCATCAAGCTGCCATTCGTATTCCAGATCGTCTTCGTAGCGTATTTTCATAATATAGAGGTAATGCCTTGCATTGTCGATCTCCTGGGACAAAATAACGGACTGTCCTGTGTAGGAGAGGGAGTAGCGAAGAAGCTGGGAAAGTTCTGTGCACATGTTGGAAACATCCATATTTCCGGAGGCCAGCCCTGTCATTCCGATGACAGAAAGAGTATTGTACAGAAAATGCGGGTTCAGCTGTGCTTCCATGGCGTCATAGTGGGCAATCAGCGTCCGTTTCCGTTGTTCTGTAAGACGCTGGTTCTGGTCGTAAATCTCAGAAAGATATCCCTGGATCGCATTGGTGAGAAAGATGATCTCATTATCGCTGCTTCCGGGTATAGCAGAAATATTTTCCCCGGGCTCAAGAACTGTCAGCTTATCTGTCAGCTGTCGAAGTGGCTGTGTGAGGTTTCGCGTCAGTACCATAAGAAAGGTGGACATAATTATGAACATGATTACAAAAAGCAATGTGCTGATTATGAGAAGCCGTTTTATGGAGGCTGCAAATATGGAAGAATTCTCACTGAGGATCACCGTCCATCCGGTCTTATCGGAAAGGTGATAGCTGGAAACAGAAAGATTTCCATAGGAAAAGCTGCCACTGTCAGGAGAAATCTCGGAAGCGGAACGCCAGCTGGCCAGAAAAGCCCGGCGGTTCAGTGTGGATGCACTTGTGTAAACCAGATTATCAGCATCATCCAGAATGGTAATATCATAATCTTCCGGAGTATCAAAACCGGAGAGAAGTTGTCTGGTCAGGGTATCCATATCAAAATCAGCAATAAGAAGCCCGTACTGATGATAAATATCCCGCATGGAACGTACAACAGAAATTACAGTTCGGTTGTTTTTCCAGTAATCCTTGTGAGGAGGAACATATAAAACATAATTAATGCTGTCCATAACGCCGGTAAGATTGGGATTGTTCTCCAGAACAGCTTTTTTTGTATAACTGGTACCGTTTGGGGAAGAAATTCCCAGATGGTCGTAATATTTGCTGACATAATTAAGGGATACATCCAGGTCTGAAGATATCAAAGTAGTACGGAACCGGTCCTGAAAAGCAGATCTGGCTGCGATATGGGTGGGCAGGTAGTTGTTTTCGCTCTCTGGGATATTTCTGGCAGTATCAAGGAGTGCGGTGTTTAGCTGCAGCTCTTTCAGCGTATTATCTGCATCATTGAGAAGGGTGTCCAGATTGTTCTGTATCATGGATGTACTGCCGCTTAATGTACTGCGCATGTTCTCCCGCAGGGAATTTGCCGAATAATAATAGAAAAACAGCGAAAAACCGACAAGCAGAAGGGAATTTAGCAGGATGCAGGAAATGAACAGCTTTTTTTGAAAAGAAAATTCATGGAATTTCATGATCGTTCCTCCGGAAAATTTCTTGTATCTATTTTATATGAACAGCGAAAAAGAAACAAGAAAAATTGTACAAATAGATGGAAAAATATAAAAAAGGAAAAAAGTGCATGTTGGATTAAACAAAAGTCCATGGATTTTCCAGAGCTGGTTTTATATAATATGACCATATTAAGAACGAAAAAACATACAAAGGGAGGAATTTTTACAATGAAGAAAAAAATGTTTGCAGCACTTATGGCAGCGTGCATGACAGTATCAGTATTCGGAAGCGTGGTAACAGCCAGCGCAGCAGATGGAGTAACACTGACACTCTACGGAAATGCAGATGACCTTGCAAAACCGTACATGCAGAAGATCATTTCTCTGTGGGAGGAGTCTTCCGGAAACAAGATTGACCAGCAGGGCCTTGATACAGATAATGCAGAGACCATTGCACTGACAAAATTTACAACAGGTGATATCCCGGATCTTTACATTCATTTCGGAAACAGCAACCTGAAAAACTTTAATCCGGAAGAGAATTTTGTAGACTGGTCCGATGCTGACTGGGTGTCCGATATTCAGGACTCAGTTCTTCCGCAGGCAACCTACAATGATAAAGTGATCGGACTTCCGTTCTGGGAAGCATCCAACTCCGGCTGTTTCTATAACACAAAGATCTTCGAAGAACTGGGAATTGAGCAGCCTACAACACAGGAAGAATTCAATGCAGCCTGCGATACACTTCTGGAGAACGGAGTACAGCCGATCTACCTTGCAGCAGCTGATGCATGGCCAATCCTTTATCAGTTCGCACTGGATCCTGTACTTGAGGAGCATCCGGAATATATCGAGAAACTGAATGCAGGAGAAATGTCCTACGCAGATATCCCGGAATTCACAGATATGTGTACCTGGTTTAAAGAAGCAGCAGATAAAGGATACTTTGGAAAGAACTTTGCATCTGATACATGGGATTACACAAGTGAGGTTCTTGGAACAGGTGAAGCTGCAATGCTCTTCTGCTGGGATACCTGGTTTGATACAGATTATGACAGTGAATCTTATGATTATGTAGGTGATGATTTCGGAATCATGCCGGTATTTATGGGAACCTGCGACGAGGGAACTTATGAAGGTGGAAATGTAAACCTGATGCTTGTAAACAAAAATGGTGATAATGTAGAGGCTGCCAGCGATTTCGTAAACTTTATGGCAGATCCGGAGAATTACAACCAGGCATTTGATGGTGTTTCCACAGCAGCAGTATTTAAACAGGAGACAACAAATGTAAATTCCGCTCAGTATGATGGAAACAAAGATAGCGTAGATAAACTGATCCGTGCATCTTCCGCACAGCCGAAGATTGTTGGTTTCAACCAGCAGGAAGGTGGCAAGGCTCTGCTTCAGCTTATGAACGGAGACATCAGCGTAGAAGAATGTGTAAAACTGATCGATGATGACAGAGTTGCAACACTTGAGTCTTTTGCCCAGTAAATAAACATCCGTTTTAAAGATGGTTTCAGGTTTGAGGGTAAAACTTCAAACCTGAAATTGTTTAAGGAGGAAATTCATGAATCGAAAAAAAATATATCCGTTGTATCTGGCACTGATCCCTGCTGTGGTATTTTTTATCTTCTTTATTGTACCGTCCACTGTGGGTTATTATTATGCATTTACCAACTGGAGTGCAGCCAGAACAACCAATCTGAAATTTGTAGGATTTGAAAATATCATGTCAGTTCTTACGAGTACGAAAGTGCCGGTAGCCTTTGTAAATACCCTGATCTACGCAGGCGTAAAAACCATTACCGTAACACTTCTGGGCTTTGTATTTGCCTATATCCTGAACCGTGAGATCAAAACACGGACTGCTCTGAGAACGGTTTATTTTATCCCGTCTATCTTTTCCTGCCTTGTTGTAGGCCTTATCTTCAGTGCTGTATTCCAGACACGTCACGGTACGATCAATAATATCCTGAACCTTATGGGAATTGCAAATATACAGTGGCTGGGAAAACGAGGCACAGCAGTTTTTGCTATCTGCGTAGCTGAGGTATGGAGAAATGTGGGATATGCGATCATCATCACACTTGCAGGTCTGCAGTCAGTTTCTTCTGATTATCTGGAGGCAGGTAAACTTGACGGTGCATCTGAATGGCAGCTTTTCCGCCATATCACACTTCCGCTGATCATGCCTACTGTAAACGTTAATATTCTGTTCAGCCTGATTTATGGATTGAAAATGTTCGATCTGATTTACGTTATGACAGGCGGCGGCCCCGGAAATGCGACTGAGAGTTTCGGAACGCTGATGATGAATGAAATGTCTGCAGGACGTTATTCGCAATCTGTAGCTGTCAACCTTGTATTCACAGTGCTTCTGGTCATTGTTTCAGTTGTATATCAGAAGTTTTCATCAAGATGGGAGACGGTGTTATAATATGAATAAGAAAAAAACTAGGATCAATTTGATACTGGAGATCATTCTCTGGCTTGTGAGCATCGTGACGATCTATCCGATGCTGATGGTACTTCTCACTTCCTTTAAAAACAAAGGCGAAGCTGCTTATATGAATGTCAGCCTGCCAAGTGAGTGGCATCCGGAAAACTATATAACAGTTCTGGAAAAAGATTTTATACGTTCTCTCGGGAACAGTGTGTTTATCACCTTTATATCAGTGGCACTGATCGTTTCTCTTTCTGCATTCTTAAGCTTTATCATTGTGCGAAGAGATACAAAAGGATGCAGGATCGGGTATAAGATCATCACTCTTGGAATCATTGCACCTTTTGCTGCGCTTCCAACGATCCAGCTGATGCAGAAAATGGGGATTTATGGATCAAGGATAGGTCTCTGTCTTGTATATTCTTCTCTGTACATGCCGTTTACAACAATGATGTTCAGTGGATTTATTAAAGGAATCCCGAAAGAACTGGATGAGGCAGCAGTTATGGACGGTGCAGTAGGCGGAAGACTGTTCTGCACAGTGATCATGCCGCTTTTGAAGCCGGTTCTTGCAACAACAGGCGTTCTGAATTTTATGTGGGTATGGAATGAGCTTCAGATTCCGATGTATCTTCTGAACTCTTCGTCCAAGTGGACGCTGCCGCTTTCTGTATACAATTTCTACGGACAGTTCAGCAGAAGCTGGAACCTTGTATGTGCAGACGTTGTGCTGGTTTCTTTGCCGGTAATCCTGGTATACATTTTTGCACAGAAATGGGTGATCGCAGGTATGACAGCCGGTGCTGTAAAGGGCTGATCCTGATAATATCAAGGAGGATATGAAGAATGTCAAAAAAATATACAGGAACATGGAATTCTGTAAATGAGCATGAAGTACCGAAATGGTATGACGGCTGTAAATTCGGAATCTTTATCCACTGGGGAATCTATTCAGTTCCTGCTTTCGCACCAAGAACATGGGAGCTTGGCGCAGTGGAGACCAATGAAGAATGGTTCTGCAACAATCCTTATGCGGAGTGGTATTATAATTCCATAAATGTTGGAAAAGGACCTTCTTATGAACATCACATTGAGAAATATGGCAAGGATTTTTCCTATGAAGATTTCCTGCCAATGTGGAAGGCTGAGAACTGGCAGCCACAGAAGTGGGCGGAACTTTTCCGCAAAGCAGGGGCAAAATATGTTGTGCTGACAACGAAGCATCATGATGGTTTCTGCCTGTATCCCAGTGAATATACAGATTTCAACTGCGAAGAACTTGGTCCGAAGAGAGATATCACAGGAGAGCTGACAGATGCTGTGCGCAGTGAAGGACTGAAAATGGGACTTTATTATTCCGGACTGATCGACTGGCAGTTTGCCAATGATCCGATTTTCAAGGAAGAGGACAATTTCGGAAATGCCTGCCCGACTTTTGAGTATGCAGACTATTCTTACAACCAGATGAAAGAGCTGGTAGACAAATATCACCCGTCCGTATTCTGGAATGATATTGGATGGCCAAAGCAGAGTGAGCATATGATGCCGTATTTCCTGGCACATTATTACAATGTGGTGGAGGAAGGTGTAGTCAATGACCGGTTTAATGGACTGTATCATGACTTCAGCACAAAAGAATACAAACAGGGCGAAGCTAATCGCAAGGAAAAGTGGGAAATGTGCCGAGGTATGGGACTTTCTTTCGGATACAATGAAAATGAAGGAGACGATCAGCTGATCAGTGTTCCGGATCTGATTCATCTTTTGGTTGCAACAGTATCTGATAACGGAAACCTGCTTCTCAATATCGGTCCGAAACCAGACGGAACTATTCCGGCTGAGCAGGAAAAACGTCTTCTTGCGCTTGGAAAATGGCTGGAGATTAACGGAGAAGGTATTTATGATACCAGTTGTTCCGCACATCTTCCGGAAACAGCAGGAGATGGTGTACAGCTGTTCTTTACAGCAAAAGAAAAAGATCTTTATGTATTTATAGAGGGACTTTCCAAGGAAGAGAATACAGTGCTGATTCCGGGCGTAAAAGGAAGTGCAGAGACACTGGACTCAACGCTTAATGTACAGTGCGAAGAGACAAAAGAGGGAATGAAGGTCCGTATTAACGGATATGACAAAGAGAAGCATATCATCTGTCTGAAAGTAAAAGACGGCGAATGAATATGATGCAGAGCATATAAGGCTGACAGTTTCAGACTTGGGTTCCAGGCTGTGAGGGTAAGAAAAACCGTGCACAGCCCGGAACCTTTTTTGCAAATATCCTTGACACGAAAAAACATTCTGGTATAATTAAATCCAGTCAAAAAACAACTGGCTTAGAGTTCGTCTGTCCACCAGAGATGACTTGAAGAGAATGAAGTCATCAGAAGTCTTTTTTATACAAGGGCTTGTACTGGTTTCGACGGGGGCTTTGAAGTTAGGGAAGCCATCCGCAGACTCCTGGACTGCGTACCAACCGGGAACTAAATATAAACGCAGACGAAAAGTTAGCGTTAGCAGCCTAAGCTGCTCGTCAGTCCCGTTGCACTCACACATCGGGAATCTGGCGTCGACCATGTGAGAAACCTTGCCGGGTAAGCTTTGCCCCGGTAGATGTATCATGAAGCTACTGAAGCGGTAAGCCTGTCGGTGGGCGTGCAGCCGAGGGAATGTTAAAACAGCGACTGTGATGGGAGATGCCTTAAGGGATAGGCTTTCGGACAGGGGTTCGATTCCCCTCAGGTCCATTTATGGAACGTCCCGGAAAGACAGCATTTATGCGGCTTTCCGGGAATTTTTTTTACCTTGTCAGATAATTCTTCGCAAGTTAAGAAAGCGTTGGTGATAGAATGGGAAAATCGCTGAACAGCAAAAAAAAATATAAAAAAAAATCAGATTATTATGATTACAGCCTGGTTGCTGTCATTGTACTTCTAGTATGCTTCGGTCTGGTCATGCTTTACAGCACCAGTTCCTATATGGCGGAAGTAAATTACGGCAGCGACATGTTTTATTTTAAAAAGCAGGCACTGATCAGTGCAGCCTGTCTGATCGTGGCACTGGTTGTTTCAAAAATATTGGATTATCATATCCTGGTGCCGTTTACAACATCTTTGTATGTACTTTCCCTGATCCTCATGGGGCTGGTACGTACACCCCTTGGACATTCATCCCATGGTGCTACCAGATGGCTGTATATTGGACCGATCAACTTTCAGCCGGCTGAGATAGCCAAGATCGCAGTCATCATTATGATGGCATATATGATCTGTAAGATGGGACGTAAGGTTAAGACTTTGAAGAGCTGTATGATCCTAGGACTTCCGGGTGCTGGTCTTGCGTTTGCTGCGTATATACTGACGGATAATCTGAGTACAGCTTTGATCATTCTTGGTATTACAGTGGGAATGGTTTTTGTTGCACATCCGGATATGCGGCCGTTTATTATTATTGGTGTGATAGGTCTGGTACTGATCGTGATCGGTGTACTTTTTCTGGTTGTGACGACCAAGAGCAGCGACAGTTTCCGTATTATGAGAGTTCTTGTGTGGCTCCAGCCTGAGAAATATTCCGATGAGGGAGGATATCAGACTCTGCAGGCACTTTATGCCATTGGTTCCGGAGGATTTTTTGGCCGGGGGCTGGGAAACAGTATCCAGAAACTTGGCAGTGTTCCTGAGGCACAGAACGATATGATCTTTTCCATCATCTGCGAAGAGCTTGGGATCTTCGGAGGGATTTTTGTGCTGATTCTGTTCGGATATCTTCTGTACAGACTGTTCTTTATTGCACAGAATGCACCGGATCTGTTCGGATCACTGCTTGTTACGGGAATTTTTATACATATTGCACTGCAGGTAATATTAAATATTGCAGTTGTGCTGAATCTGATGCCTAATACGGGCGTCACCTTGCCGTTTATCAGCTATGGCGGAACGTCCATTGTGTTCCTGATGTCGGAGATGGCACTGGCCCTCAGTGTGGCCCGTCAGATAAAATTTCAAGACTAAAATAGTTTTAAAATCAAAATATTTTCGCCAGATGGACATTTTTTGGGAAAATCCTCTTGACAACTGTATTTACAGACTATATACTTTGCTCAAAAAGAGGAAACAGATTCGATCTGTAATGATTAAAGGAGAAAATAAGACATGTTAGAAAAAATGAGCGAAATGCTTGCAGAGCAGTTAAATTGTGAAGCATCTACAATTACACCGGAGACTTCTTTCAAGGATGATCTTGGAGCAGATTCCCTTGACCTGTTTGAGCTGGTTATGGCTCTTGAGGATGAGTACAACGTAGAGATCCCGGCGGAGGAACTTACAGATCTGAATACAGTTGGAGATGTAATCGAGTACCTCAAGAACAAAGGTGTAGAAGCATAAGATCTGCTGAAGGTAAATGCAGGAATAAGGATCCTCTGGAACAATGGTGTTTCAGGGGATTTTTCTGTCTGCCGGGGAAACCAGGGGTATTCCGTCGGAAAAGCTATGGACATTTTGAAGGATTTAGGTATATAATATCACCTATAATGAGAAACAAAAAACGAGGAGAAAAGAAATGACAAAGATCAGAACAAGATTTGCACCGAGCCCTACAGGCAGAATGCACGTGGGTAACTTAAGAACAGCTCTTTATGCTTATTTGATCACAAAACATGAAGGCGGAGATTTTATCCTCCGTATTGAAGATACAGACCAGGAACGTTATGTTGAGGGAGCTGTAGATATTATCTACCGTACTCTTGAGAAGACAGGTCTTCTCCATGATGAGGGACCGGACAAGGACGGTGGATTTGGACCGTATGTACAGAGCGAGCGTCAGGCAACAGGAATGTATCTGAAATATGCCAAACAGCTGATCGAGCAGGGTGATGCATATTACTGCTTCTGCGGCAAGGAAGAACTGGAGAGCATGAAACGTACAGTTGCCGGCAAGGAGATTTCCATCTATGATAAGAGATGCCTTCACCTTTCCAGGGAAGAGGTTCAGCGTCGTCTGGATGCAGGCGAGCCGCATGTTATCCGCTTCAATATGCCAACAGAAGGAACGACTACATTCCATGATGTAATTTACGGAGATATCACCGTTAACAATGAGGAGATGGAGGATCTGATCCTTATTAAATCTGACGGATATCCGACATACAACTTTGCCAACGTTATCGATGACCACCTTATGGGAATTACACACGTAGTAAGAGGTAATGAGTATCTTTCATCTTCTCCGAAATACAACCGTATTTACGAAGCATTCGGATGGGAGATTCCGACATACGTTCACTGTCCGCTGATCACAGATGAGACACATCAGAAGCTTTCCAAGAGATGCGGTCATTCTTCCTATGAGGATCTGATCGATCAGGGATTTGTTACAGAAGCAGTGATTAACTATGTTGCACTTCTTGGATGGAGTCCTGCTGATAACCGTGAGATTTTTTCACTTCCGGAGCTTGTGGAGGCATTTGATTACCATCATATCAATAAATCACCGGCAGTATTTGATATTGCCAAGCTGAAATGGATGAACGGCGAGTATATCAAGAAAATGGATCCGGAAGCATTTTACGAGAGAGCGCTTCCGTATCTGAAGGAAGTTCTTAAGAAAAATTTTGATCTTAAGAAGATCGCAGGAATGGTCCAGACAAGAATCGAAGTATTTCCGGATATCCCGGAGCTTGTAGATTTCTTTGAGGCAGTTCCGGAGTACGACAGCGCAATGTACCGTCATAAAAAAATGAAAACAACAGAGGAGACATCTCTTGCAGTCCTCAAAGAGGTACTTCCTGTACTTGAGGCTCAGGAGGATTATACCAATGATCCGCTGTTCGCTTCTTTAAGTGCATTTGTAAAAGAGCATGGATATAAGAACGGTTATGTGATGTGGCCGCTTCGTACAGCAGTATCCGGCAAGCAGATGACACCGGCCGGCGCTACGGAGATCATGGAGATCATCGGCAAGGAAGAAACTCTGAAACGTATTCATGCAGCAATCGCTAAACTCGAGAACTGATCCGGTCATGAAACGAAATCCATCTCAAATAAGGGCAATCGCCCACCTGTCAGGACCTATGATGGTTCTGGCAGGCCCCGGTTCGGGGAAAACTTCCGTCATTGTAGAGAGAACAGCACATATGATCCAGGATGGGAAGATACCAGCTTCCTCTATTCTTGTTGTGACTTTTTCCAGGGCAGCGGCAGTAGAAATGAAAGAACGTTTTCTGAAATTCACAGGTGTCAGTCGGACTGCGGTCACATTTGGGACATTCCATGGAGTATTTTACGGGATTCTGAAACAAGCATATGGCCTGGATGGGGGAAATATCCTGTCTGAAGAGGAGAAATATGCAATCCTTCGGGAAATTGTGGTAAATTGTGCTTCTGAACAGTCCCAGGAAGGTGATTTTGTAGAGGATGTGGCCAAAGAGATCAGTGTTGTAAAAGGCGGCAGAATTGCTCTGGAGCATTACTATTCCTCCTGCTGTCCGGATGAAGTGTTCCGTCAGATTTTTAAAGGATACCGTAAGGTTCTTAATGAGCGCAGAAAACTTGATTTTGATGATATGCTTTTAAGCTGCTACGAACTTCTCAGAAAAAGAAAAGATATCCTGGAAGCCTGGCAGAGGAAATTTCGTTATATTCTTGTGGATGAGTTTCAGGACATCAACTATCTTCAGTACGATATTGTGAAGATGCTTGCAGCACCGGAGAACAATCTGTTTGTAGTGGGGGATGATGACCAGTCCATCTACCATTTTCGCGGTGCCCGGCCGGAGCTTATGCTGAATTTTCCGGAAGATTTCAGGAATGCGGAAACTGTACTTTTGAATATCAATTACCGGTGCAGCGGAAATATTCTGAATACAGCTATAAAGGTGATCGATAACAACGAGAACCGCTATGCAAAAAAACTTTCCACTCCCAATGAGGTGGGAGATCCTGTAAGAGTGCTGGAATTTCCAAATCCCAGAGAAGAGTATATGGCAGTAGCCGGTACACTGAAAAAACGCATGGAAGACGGGGAGAATATTGAGGATACCGCTTTTCTTTTCCGTACTAATCAGGAAGCAGAGGGACTTGTGGCAGCTTTGATGGAATACGGAGTTCCTTTTACCATGAAAGAGAAACTGCCCAATCTGTTCCGACATTGGATCTGCAGGAATATGATCGCATATCTGAAAATGGCTCAGGGTGACAGGAGCAGAAGTACTTTTCTGGAGGTTATGAACCGTCCTAACCGATATATAGCCAGAGATGCCCTTACAGAAAAAACAGTGGATTTTCGTGCTCTTGAAGAGTTTTATAAGGATAAAGACTGGATGTGCGACCGTATTACAACCATGGAGACACATCTTCGTATCTTAAAAACCATGGCTCCTTATGCTGCTGTTAATTTCATCCGAAATGGAATGGGATATGAAGAGTACTTGCAGGAATACGCAAGGTATCGTAAAATAAAACCAGAAGAGCTCTGGGAAACCCTGAACCGGATCCATGAAAGTGCAAGGGGAATGAAATCCCTGGAAGAATGGTTGGCTTATATGGATGAATACACCAGAAAGATTGAAGAACAGGCGAAGAAACAGGATGTGAAGAGGGAAGGTGCAGTGATTTCTACCCTCCATGCAGTAAAAGGCCTTGAATATGACAGGGTCTATATACTGAATGTCAATGAGGGCAGCATGCCCTACCGGAAAGCTGTTCTGGAGGCTCATCTTGAGGAAGAACGGAGGCTTTTCTACGTTGGAATGACACGGGCAAAAAAGCAGCTTTGTCTGTGTTATGTGAGGCAGCAGTATGAGAAGGAACGGGAGCCGTCCCGGTTCCTTGAGGAGGCCGGATTATGAATGGAATCATATATTATACAAAAATAAAAGATGAGTATTACAACAAGAACATGGAGCATATGATCGGAGAGAAGCTTCTGGAGATCGGACTTGAGAAAGAGTTTGGAAGGAAGCTTAAATACGAGCCACGTTCAAAAGGAGAGCACGGGAAGCCTTTTTTTACCCTGCTTCCAAGAGTGCATTATAATATCTCCCACTCCGGAAGATATGTGATGTGTCTGTTTGCGGGAGAAGAAGTAGGAATTGACGTGCAGATCCACAGGAAAGTGAATTATGAGAGAGTTCTTGAACGGATGGTGCCGGCAGATATGGTACGGGAGATCCTGGAAGCTGATGATATGGAGAAAGCTTTTTTTGCCCAGTGGGTATTAAGAGAAGCTTATATCAAATGGACCGGTGAGGGACTTTCCAGGGATTTAAGGACAATTCCAATGGACAAGGGTAATTATATGATGCTGGAGATGGAGCCCGGATACAGCGGAGCAATCTGGTCCAGAGATAATCTGGAATTGCGTTTTGAATATGAAGACATCATACTGAAATAGCGAACAGAGAAACAAAAGAAATGAACAATGAGATGAAACGCAGCTTCAGGATCTTCATATTGAAGATTCTGGCAGTTGTTTTTGTGCTGACTATGTGTTATTTTTTATATGCGTTTGTCTACAGAGCCAGGACAGAACTGCCTACAAAGGCAGTGGTAACGAACAGAGCTTCCGCAGTGTATACATTACGGGGACAGATGCAGATGCTTTCCCAGAAGGAAGCATTTTCCTATTTTGCATTTGACGGGCGCGAGAAAGAGAAAGAATACGGAACTTATGTGATTCCGGGATTGAAGAATACCCGGACGCTGCTTACAGAGAAAGGTGCCACACAGGCTATGTGTACATCCATGACACCTCAGGGACTGGCTGTTACGGAAGATTATGTGATGGTCAGTGCGTATTGCAGCACGCAGAAGCACAATTCGGTGATCTACGTGATCGACAAGGAAACACATAACTTCATTAAAGAAGTGATACTGCCTGGACAGCCTCATGTAGGTGGCCTTGCCTATGATCCGGATCATAAGCTCCTTTGGTATTCTTCCAATATTAACGGAATCGCACAGGCAGTCAGCGTAAAGATGGATACAATAGAAGCCTACGATTATGATGAGAGCCATCTGCCTGTGGATAGCCAGCAGACAGTCAGCCTTTACGGAATCGTAAGAGACTCCTTTATGACCTTCTATGAGGGGTGTCTGTATGTAGGCTGTTTTGAAAAATATAACGAAAGTGTAATTGCACGATACGGAATTGACGCAGAAGGAAATCTGATCGATACCATGGATAAAGAACTGGGCATGAATTTTGAGATGGCAGTGCCGCTTGATTATTCCACTATATCGGAACAGGTTCAGGGAATTGCCTTTTATAATGACAAGCTTCTGATATCCCATTCTTTTGGTATCCTGCCATCCAGACTGGTAGTGTATGAGCAGTCAGATAAACGTTTGTATGTAAATGAAAATTCAGCCAGGACTTACCGTTTTCCGGAACGGCTGGAGCAGATCGTAGTGGAAGGTGATAACCTTTATGTGATGTTTGAGTCCTGCGCTTATGCATACCGTGTGTCTTCCGTGAATATTGTAGATAGAGTACTGAAACTGAGCCTTCCCAAAATGGAAGCGTATGAAGAAGAAAGTGACAGCCTGTTTTCTCTGTCGGAATAAGGGAAAAACAAAAAAGCATTACCTGAGACAAGGGGTACTAAATCAGGGTCGTCTGCAATATATTTAAGTGTAAGAGGTGAAAAAATGGAAGCAAACCAGATTCAGAACCTGTTTGCCAGTAATGTTCGTCAGCTTCTGGTGGATGCAGACCTTGATTATGATAAATTATATGAGATACGTCTTCGGGTGGGAAGGCCATTGTTTCTGACTTATGACGGCGGGGAGTGTTTTCTCAGACAGAAAGATACAGAACCATATCTGGTGACAAGGGAAGATCTGAAGGAGACGCTGGAATATGTCAGCGGATATTCTCTGTATGCCTATGAAGATGAAATCCGGCAGGGTTTTTTAAGCGTTCAGGGAGGACATCGCGTAGGAGTTACCGGTAAAGTGATCCTGGATGGAAACAGGATCAGAGGAATGAAGTATATTTCCTGCATTAATGTGCGTCTGGCTCATGAGATCCGGGGTTGCGCAGAGAAAGTAATGCCTTATATCCAGACAAAAGAACAGATCATGCACACATTGATCGTTTCACCGCCAAGATGCGGAAAGACTACCCTTCTTCGGGATATCATCCGGCAGATGAGTAATGGCTGGGGAAATATTTCCGGGGTTACAGTAGGCGTAGTGGACGAGCGCAGTGAGCTTGCAGGCTGCTACCAGGGAATTCCCCAGAATGATCTGGGAATGCGCACTGATATCCTGGATGGATGTCCGAAAGCAGAAGGCATGCAGATGCTGATCCGTTCTATGTCGCCGGTAGTGGTGGCTGTAGATGAGCTTGGAAAAGAAGAGGATTTCAAAGCTGTGGAGTCTGTGATCCACTGCGGCTGCCGACTGATCGCCACAGCCCATGGAGATTCCATGGAAGAGACTTTAAGCCAGCCGTTTTTCCGGAAACTGTGGGACGCGCGGGTATTTCAGAGATATATTTTTCTGGGGAAACGTGACCGTGCGGGAGTTGTGGAAGGAATTTATGATGGGGACGGAAATTGCCTATGTTCAGAATTGTAGGGTGTCTTCTGATCATAGCTGCAGGAACGGGCCTGGGATTTTCAGAAAGCCTGCGACTTTCAGAGCGGATATGCACATTGGAGATGC
Organism: Blautia sp. HA8986; assembly: GCF_056504635.1. NCBI lineage: Bacteria > Bacillati > Bacillota > Clostridia > Lachnospirales > Lachnospiraceae > Blautia > Blautia sp. HA8986. The sequence goes on along the minus strand of NZ_JBWLUQ010000001.1, from coordinate 1,311,011 downwards.
TTCTTCAAATGGTGATCTGCCTGAAAGGGGAGATCAGCAGTGGGAATGCCTCCTTGCCGGATGCTTTTTGCGGCACAGCCGGAAGAATGAATGGAAAATACAGAGAATTTCTCATAAATGCCGCAAACAGGATGAAAGCGGGAAACGGAGAAAAACTCTCACAGATATGCAGGGAATGCGCAGAAGCATCCCTGAAAAAAAGCTGCCTTACCCATGGGGAAAAGGACGCTTTTTTTTCTATCGGAAAATATCTGGGATATCTGGACCGGGAGATGCAGCTGCGTCAGCTTTCCCTGTATGAGAAAAATCTGGAAGTGGAGATCGGAAATCTGAAAAAGGAGGCTTCCGGAAAAAAGAAATTGTACCGGGGATTAGGGGTTTTTGGCGGATTGCTTCTGGCGGTATTGCTTGTGTGAGGGAGGGGTCGTTTGGAGGTCAGTATCATATTTAAGATCGGAGCAGTGGGAATCCTGGTCTCTGTTCTTTCCCAGATCCTGAAGCACAGCGGAAGGGAGGAACAGGCGTTTCTGGTAAGCCTTTCGGGGCTTTTGATCGTGCTGTTCTGGATCGTGCCGTATATTTATCAGCTTTTTGAGAATATTCAGAGGCTTTTTGTTCTGTAGGGGAAAGGGAAGACCATGGATATTTTAAGAATCTCTGTTCTGGGAGTAGGAGGCGTGCTTCTCGGAATTTTTCTGAAAGACAGAGCACCGGAATATGTGAGTCTGATCACCATGGGAATCGGTCTTGTGATCCTGGGGCTTGCAGTGGGAAAGATTGGTTATCTTTTTGATTCGCTGGAGCGGTTAAGGGAGAACTTGCCGGTAGACGGAAGCTATATTACTACTCTTCTGAAAATGATCGGAATCACATATATTGGACAATTTTCATCTGGAATATGCAAGGATGCCGGATATGCTTCTACAGGGGCACAGATAGAGCTGTTCTGCAGATTATCTGTGATGGTTCTTTGTATGCCAGTTCTCCTGGCTTTGTTGGATACCATACAGGGCTTTCTTGCATGAGGACAAGAAAGAGTATGATCTGTGTCTGGGTGATCCTGTTTCTTTGGGGGATCAGTGCATGTGGAGAGTCTGCGCAGGCAGTTCGTGCAGAGACAATACAGGCAGCCGATATATCAGAAGCTGTTTCATCAGGTGATGCCAGTGCAGCAGAAATCCAGATCACTGATCAGCTGGAACTTACCAGGCTGCAGGATATGGTGGATGCTATGCTGGGTGAGAACAGTTTTTCTGTTACAGATGCTTTTCACAGGCTGCTGTCAGGAGAGGACGTGCTTTCAGAGGAGAGTGTGCGGGAATTTCTGCACAGTCTCTTTTTTTCCGGACTGGAACAGGAAAAAGGTCTTCTTGTGAAAATTCTCCTCCTTTTGCTGTTCGCAGCAGTTTTCTCCGGATTTGCGGGGGTATTTGACAATGGGCAGATCGGTGAGATCAGTTTTTATGTGGTGTATCTTCTTACATTCACCCTTCTGATGAACCGTTTTTCCAGTCAGAGCGAATCTCTGATGCAGGTGCTTGGATGGATCACAGAGTTTATGAAAGAACTTTCGCCAGTGTACTTTATGGCTGTGGCAGCAGCTTCCGGCGCATCTACCGCAGCCGTTTTTTATCAGGGAGTATTGCTTCTGGTGTGGCTGATCCAGTGGCTTTTGGAGAGTGTGCTGCTTCCTGGGGTCAGTCTCTACATTCTTCTGAAATTTGTGAATCATCTTTCAAGGGAAGAGATGCTGGGAAAAATGGCAGAGCTTATTGAGACGTTGATCTCCTGGGGGCTTCGTACGCTGCTGGGAATGGTGGCAGGCCTGCAGATTGTGAGGGGACTGGTAACACCGGTGATGGATTCCCTCAAAAGAAGTGCCATCGGAAAAACAGCAGGAGCCCTCCCTGGTGTCGGAAATGCAGTTAATGCGGTGACAGAGCTGGTTATGACAACAGCAGTGCTGGTAAGGAACAGTCTTGGGGTGGCTCTGCTTCTTGTGATCGTGGCTGTGGGAGCCGGACCTGTGATCCACTACGGACTTCTTTCTGTTATCTATCGTTTCCTTGCGGCAGTGTCGCAGCCGATATCTGACAAAAGGCTGGTAGAGGCATTCAGTACTATGGGAGAGGGCTGTGCACTTCTGATGAGGATACTGTTTACTGCGGAAGTGCTTTGTATGCTGACGTTTCTGATCCTTATGGCAGGAGGGGGATGAAAATGAGGACAGAGATTTATCAGTGGATGAAAAATCTGGCTTTTTTTCACGTGTTGACAACGACAGTTCTTCATATTCTGCCGGATAAAAGGTATGAGCAATATATCCGGCTGTTTATGGGACTTCTTCTGGCACTTATGATCTGTACGCCTGTTTTTGCACTTGTGGGAAAAAGCAGTGAGCTTCTGAACGGGTTTCAGAAGTATTACGGGGAAGAGGAACAGGCAAGGATGGAAAATGAGGCAGAAGGGATCCGGAAAACATTTCTCAGAGAAGCATATAAAAAAGAACTGGAAAAACAGATCCGCAGGCTCCTTTCCGATGCAGGGATTTTTTCGGAAAAAATATCAGGTGTGGAAGCAGAGATCACAGCAGAAAAAAAGCTCCTGGTAAAAATAAATCTTAAGGCAGCAATTACAGAATCCCAGAAGGAGGCGGTAAAAAATGGACTCGAAAGAATCTGCGGACTGGAAGAAACCCAGTATCAGATCCTGGATTCTGGAAATGGGGTGGAAGGAGTGGGGAATCCTGTTGCTTCTGGGAATTCTTCTTCTGGTGGCAGGACTTCCGGTATCCCGGAAAACAAATAAAACCATCCAGACACAAAGTACAGAAAAAACCAGACTGGAAAGCCGCCTGGAGGAGCTTCTTTCCGGTGTGGAAGGAGTGGGAAAAGTGGAAGTGATCATCATGACCGGTGATGAAGGAAATGACAACAGTTTTTCCATGAATGGTCAGATATCTGTAACCGGAGTACTGGTTTCGGCAGAAGGAGCAGGCAGTGCTGTGGTTGTTCAGGATATTCAGCAGGCAATTATGGCATTATTTCAAATTGAAGCTAATAAAATTAGATTATTGTGAATGCTTTTTCGGAATCCCTTGTAAAATGCGGAAAAGCCAGTAAAATCAAGGCTTTGCAGACTTTTGTTAGAGTGATTAAGACAGTTTAAAAGTGATAAAAATAGGAACGGTTAGTCACAGTTAGTCACAAACGGAACTTTTATTTTCTCTATTTCTTCCCGGAGTTCTTCCAGTGTCCTGTGACCGTACACAGCGTTCGTGACATCGTTCCCGAACGAATGACCCAACATCCTCTTCCGGTCGTTCTCCCGGACGCCGTATTTTTCACATAGCGCAGAAAAGGTATGTCGGCAATCGTGCGGCGTGTGCTTCGGGCTGCCGGTTATATTCAAGCGTTCCAGCGTAGGATAGAAGAGCTTGTCTCTATGATGCTTTTGTGTATACATCAGAAGCTTTCCTTGCGACTCCATTTTTGACCGAACAAAGCTATACACGGCTGGATGAATAGGCACAATCCTGTCTTTTCCGGCTTTTGTTTTAATACCGCCCTGATAATATCTTTCTTCGAGATTGATTGAAAGCTTTGATACTTCACCAATCCTCCATCCGGAGTAACACATGATCAGAATGAGCTGCACTTCTGGATCATCAGCGTTATTCCAAAGGATGCTTAATTCCTCATCCGAAAAAGGTGTGCCGTGTTCCGTGTCGTGAGGTGCATTGTTGCGAACATAGAGAGCTTTGTTTTCCGTGACAATCTCGGCATACATGGCGTACTTGTACATCTGTTTAAACAGCGTCAGTATCATCATTACGCTTTCTCTTTTGAGCGGACAGGTATCTAATACCTCTTGCATGTCAGGAGCTTTTAAATCCTCAAATACGCGGTTGTGGAGTACTGTGCAGTTTGAGTATCCGTTCCGGTATGCGTTCTTCGAGCTGTACGATAGCTTTGTCCCCTCGGGAAACTTCCATTTCATAAATTGCTCATACACCTCTGAGAACGTCAATTTGTGCGTTTCCGGGTGCTTTTCCTCTGCACCTTTAAATGTATTGTAGTCTGACAGAATACGGCTTATAAGGGCGTCTGTGTCCGTTGTAGGGGCAATCTCAAGCTCTTTTTCCATACCTGGCTTGTACGTCCCAGCTTTGTAAGCTGTCAGGACAGCAAACCCTTTCAGATAGTCGTCAACATAGCAGATTGCAGGCGGACGGATCGCTTTTCCTGTTGCGCCAATCGTTGCCGGTGGGTGCACTGCATAGCAGTTTCTTCGACCCTTGCCGAGATAGCGGATAGAGCCAAAGCTATTCGGCAACTTCGGGTATTTCTTTCTTTTTGCCATATTTTCCTCCTTGTATAAAAACAGCCCCTGCCGTTAAGCAGGAGCCGTGTTATCTACTCTATCTCGTCAATATCAAGAGAATATCCCAGCACTTCTCCGACATCTGTACATTTTCCTTTTAAAGTAATGGTGTCACCCTTTGACATGGATGCTATTTGAGCTTTCTGGTCGTCGTTCTTGATGTAACACTGAACTCCAATAATCTCAAAATCTCCATCGGCCATGAGATCAATATATTTTCCAGCCGCATCAATGTTACTGAGCTTTCCGGTAATCTCAAGGTATTTACCTTTGTATTTATCAGATGCACCCATGGCGTTGCTATCAAGATCGGACATCATATCATTGACGGAAACAGTAGTGTACTCGATTGGTGTAACTTCTTCTTTTTGCTTAGTAGCAGTTTCTTTCTTTTCTGTAGAAGTAGTGGCTGCTGTGTTTTTATCTGATCCCGAATCACTTTTGTCTGTGACAGCACCGATAACCACTCCTATGATAAGTATTAATACAACCCATTTTAATATTCCGCTTTTTTGTTTCTTTCTGCAATGTGGACATATTTTTGCATCTTTTGGAATATCCATCTTGCAATGTTTGCACTTCTTGGTTTTTTCTTCGCTCATGCTTTATCTCCCTCCAATGGCGTAGTTTTCATATTTTTCTCTTATTTTTGCAAGTTCTCTTTGCCTGATCGGGACGATCGCGCCAGATACCATCGTAAAAAAATGGCTTACTTCGCTTACCTCGTCCATATTAACTATATAGCTCTGGTGGCAGCGCAAAAATCTTCCGTCAAGACTCTTTTCGATATCATTGAGCTTTCCTCGTTCCTTGTGTGATATTCCGCACGTGCAATGGATCATTATGTATTTGTTCTGGCTTTCGATGTATTCAATATGCCGGAATTCAGCTCTGTGAAAGTAGTCCTTGTTCTTGATAGTAAGCGTTTTTTCACGGATATTTTCAAGAGTCTGCTCAACAACTGAATACATTCTTCCATGCTCGGAGCCTTTAATGATGTAATGCACCGGTAGCACATCAAGTGCATCAAATACATATTCTTTGCGTTCTGTCCAAAAAGTGATATTTCCATAGTATCCGATTTTTCTTAATCTTTTGGCAATCTCTATGCCATTTTCTCCGTTAATGGAGACATCAAGAATTATTATGTCATACCATTCACCATCTGAAACATCATCGATCAAAGGCTTTCCGCTGGTGTAGGTGGTTAATGTATATCCGCCATCACCATGCTCTTTTAGATATCGGTCAATGCTACTTTTGAAAATCTCAATTCGTAAATTATCATCGTCACAAATCGCAATTTTCATTCAAATCATTCCCTTATGGGCGTTGTTTTCGCCATTTGCAAAAAAAAAGTGTTTAAATATGTTATTTTTATTATAGCATCGTTAAATTTAGTTGTAAATAGACATTTTTAGGTGATTTGTAAAATGAAAATAATCAAAAATATACTAATTATAATAGGAGCTGTGCTTTTGCTTAATTACATTGTTTGTTTACCAATGTGCGTAGACGATTATATCCGCGAAGAGTCAGAAGTGTATTCTGTCCAAAATGCGTACAGATCTTCTACCCTGCATAAGAATAGTGCCCATGAAGCAAAGCAGACCATGCCGCCGTTTTTATTCGCCCTGCCACTAAACAGAAAAGACTATATCTTTGATGTTACGAATATTTTCTATGCAATCATAAACATATCGGTGTATATCTGGCAGTTTCCAAGGGCGAACATTAGTGGCATAATAGCAAAAGTGAACTAATGTTCGGTTATATTTCCCACAAACCGGACATATACTGTAATGTAGGTGGTAGTTGCGACAGGGAGGGTTATTATGGATTATAAGAAAGAGATTATTGAAATGATAGAAAAAGCAGACCATGACCAATTGTATACAATATTTAGATTTATAATATCATTTCTGGGACTGAAATAAAGAAAAGGGGCAGGAGTTACATCCTGTCCCTATCTTTTTATTCCTCTTCCTTGTCCGCTAAAGCGTTTGCAAGTTTCTGAAGTGTTTCCCATTCTGATTCATTTAGATTAGCAAGTATTTCTACCAATCGCACCTTGAAGCTGTCTGCTTCGCCATTCAAGACAGAACCAACGAAATCCGCAATCTCAGATTTTCTCTTATTCTGGATGAACATATCACCTGTTCCCTTAGTCAGCCATTCGTAGTTGACTTTGAATTCCCTACAGATATCCTTGACAGTTCGATCTGATGGAACTCTTTCTCCTTTTTCTATCATCCAAACAAAGTTCTTAGATACCCCGATTTTCTCGGCAAACTCATCCTGAGTCATCTTCGCAGTCTTTCTTATTTGTTGAATCCTAGTATTCACTCTTTTCACCTCCTATTCTTAACTGCAAGTATATAGTAGCACAAAAATCTAACTCTGTCAAATTTTTTTGTGAGATTTACGCTTGACAAATCTATCTGTGTGAGATATTATAATAACACAAGGTAACACAAAACCTTGAGCGTTTACCACGATCTGATAGAACCGACACTTTTATTAGATAAAAAGAAACTGCTCAGAGCGCTATTCTGAACAGTCCTTTTCCAAATTTGTTTACCCTATGTACTTTGCAGGCCGAAGCCACATCCGATAGCGCCAAATGCTTCTTGAAGCACCTTGTCACTTTCGCAGTCTTGGTTCTGCAACATGCCTAATCGCTGACAAAACAATCAGAGCCGTCTTTGACCTGTTTTGACTGTCGAGGTATCAGTACGGACGGATTAAGAGCAAAGGGAACAGGCAAATTCAAAAGTTGGGTCATGATAACCACTCCTTTCCTTTGCCAATAGGCATTAACTAGGATAACACAAATAAGTGGTAAACGCAACTAAAAATAAGTAGGAGGTGATTTTTTGGAACGTCTTTACACTTGCGAAGAAATCGCTCAGAGATATAGTGTGAAAGTTCCTACCGTGTGGAGATGGATACGGAATAAACAGCTTCCGGCAATCAATCTGAAGGGCTCTGGTTACAGAGTGCTAGAAAGCGACTTAGTTGCTTTTGAAGAATCAAAACGTGTAAGAAAGGAGTGAATACATTGTCTGAGAAAGAAAAAAAGATTCTCGAATCAATAACCAAGGCAGTTCCCAATATGTCAGAGTTTGACAAGGGATATTTTCTTGGGGTCGGAGAAACAATCGCAAAATACAAGAATCCTGATAAAGCAGATAGGTTCCTTGAACCGAAGATTCCAGAAAGTAAACAGACAGATTAAAACCATCTACAAAGTTCTTAACTTGGAGGTGAAAACGGTTGAGTAAAACAGATATTCAGTATCTATTTGATTATGTAAGGGATTTACAGAGACAGGTAAATCAGTTGAAAGTGGCAGCCCTTACCGGGAAAACAAATGGATTAGAGCTTCCGAATCCTATCCATCTGGAACCCGGTGAGAGAATACCGCTTGGACATCTTGCAGACGATCTACTTGATACAGAATTTCAAAATTGTGGAAACGATACTTGTGATAAGAGCAATGAATGAGATTGCGGTAGTCACTTTAAAACGGTAAGTATCTTCTCTATATATTTTCATTTCAATTTCACCGTCTTGAGTGATCACGTAGCCTTCATATCCACGCACAGGTTGCTTGTGCAAGAATCCTTTAGATGCTAAGTATCTATACATTTCGTGATTCTCGGTATCTTGTGCAGTGGTTCCGTTATTTTTAAGAACGGACTTCATTAACCGATATTGTTTCCCGGTTATCATTTAATCACCTTCTTTCAGAAAGAAGTATATCACGAAAATTTGACAGATGAAAACAATAAAAGAAAAGTCAGAAATGACCGTCCACCGGAACCGCCCCACCGGTGCTGACGATGGCAGGGCAGATGGAGGTGAGAACATGAAATATAGTCCGCTCGGAAGTGGAAAAGTGATATCTCAAACTTTCAATGGTAGTTGTTTGGAAACCACTTTTGAAAGAGAGAACGAATTGAAGTCCGAATATGAAATTTATGTAAACTGGATGAATCCGGATCAGTTAGCAGAAGTTTCATTTCAGTTGCCCTTCCACGATTGGCAGACACTTGAAAAGTCTGAGGTTTGGAGAAATCTGGATGAATTTCTTTCGGAAGTTCAAATCGAATATATTCCGAAGTACCGCCAAGTCCAACCAATTGTAGCGGAAAAGGTTGTGTATAGAAGTCTGTTAGGTTCTTTAGTTGCATTCTTTCGTGATAAATTGATTCGCCAATAGCACGCCCTTTTAAACATGAATAATGGGTTCCGCTATACACGTAAGAAATATTTACGATTGATATGGCAATTCTGGAATGATTGATGATTTCAAAATGAACAATCAACTCATTATTATCTTTCAACTTGAAACTAATAGGAATAAACTCCATTTTTTTTCGAGATTGGAATAAGTTCCATACAGTTCCAGCAGACCCTATTAACCCAAGCATAAAGGAAACATTTTCAAACGTAATGATTTCTTTAGCCGATTTTAAAATTGAAATAATTTGATTTATTTTAATCACCTCCCTCTACTGGGAGTATATCACAAGAAAGGAGTATAAAATGAGCGAAGTTGATACTTACATCAAAGAAAATGCAGAAGTTCATCAGTTCGCCGCAGAGGTTGCGAGAATCATATCAGGCATTCCACAGATGCCGGAGTTTTCATCAGAGAGTATGAGCGTATCTGATGCAAGCAAGCTGATCGGACTTCCTGCAACATCAATTCGAGCAGGAATTGTATACGGATGGCTGCCGATCGGGACTGCTATCCAGAATAACAAGCCAGCAAAAAGCCTTTCCGGTGGCAGGATCACATACATCATAAGCCCTAGGAAAGTCTATGAAGTGACCGGACACGTCTGGAAAGGCAAGGCTGCTCTTAATAAGTAGGTGCCCCGGAGGGAGCTGAAACCTCCACCCCGGAGCTTGCATCTACTAAGCACTATTTAGTAGATACAGGTTAATTATAAGCCTCTATCTGCTAATTGTAAAGACAAATAAGGAGAAATTAGCACGATATGAGTGAAATTAAAAACGAAAATCAGCCAACATGGGCTGACATCGAAGTAGCACTTGCTACTGAGATTGTCGAGGAAAGCAAGAAAAAGTCAAAAAGATGGTTTACTGCATGGATTGTGACAGCAGCTGCACTGGTAGCGAGCAACCTTGCGTTGATCATAGGAGGCATTAGTGAATAATCTGAAAAACATCATCTGTGCCGCACTGATTGGAAGTTTTTCCACATTCCTCCCATTCTGGCAATGGGGCGGATCGGGCAGACAGCTTTTTGCGGCGGTGATGAATACAACAATCGTATATGGAATTCTCTGGGATATTGATACGCCAGAGAGAAAGGAGAATGGGAATGTTTGAGAAAGAAATCGATGAGATTTATAAACTCTGTAAAAGAGTCGTGAATGAAGTTCCGACAGCAAATGCCTCGTTCAATTATTCAATTTATGGCATGAGCGTATGTGGACTTAGAAGAAAGGAAGATGTTAGTCTTCCCGAAGACAAATTTAAATGGGATTTGTATCAGAATGTATCTTTTAATCCGTTTTACGAAAAAGAAAGTCGTGAAAGTCTCAAAATAATCAAGGCTTTCTTACTGGAACTTCTGATAAATGGGAGGTGTCCGTTAAATGATGCTAAATCAGACAGAGCTGAAACTCTTGCCAACAATGGAGCTGATAACGACAGCGAACGAGCTTTTGGAGGAGCTGAACAGGCGGAAAGCGTACATTCTTGACTGGGAGAACCCGGACATGTATCTGAATCATCTTGAGTATCATTGCGCTGGTGGAATCTTTTCAAATGGTGAACAGAATCCGGTGAGAGGGGATGGATCCGACAATGTGTATTGCTTTTTCAAGGCGGTGTGAATATGTTGAAGAATTTTGACGAGATGAGAAAAGTCGATGTGCTTCCGTATTGCGAGAAGCGAGAAGGTATGTTGTATCTGAACTGGGCAAAATGTATTGACCTTCTGCATGAGAATGGTGCTGAAAAGGTTTATTTTGTTCCAATTCCGAATGAACGGACGGGAGGTAGCCTTTATTATTCGGACGTTGTTTTTACGGACAAGAACGGCGTAACAAACAGAACTTACGAAACCAGGATCAAAGTGGTGATCGATGATATGGAATATATCATGCAATCCCCAGTGATGAATGGAAGTAATCCAGTAAAGGACAATTCCATGAGTCAGCAGAGAGTATGGAACAGTATGTGCCGTTCCTTCGTAAAGTGCGTGGCCATACATACAGGGCTGGGTTTCAATCTCTGGCTAAAGGAGGAACACAGGCCATTTAGCAACGAAATCCCGGGCGAGGATCCACTTGCTACGCCTGCGCAACTTAAGACTATAAAAAGTCTTGGTCAGAGACATAAGATCAATCTGGATTACTGGATCCGGTCTAATGGAAAAACATGGGAGAATCTTACAGAAACCGATGCAGGCAATATGCTGAACGCTTTGAAGGAGAAATATGGTGATGATTAATGGAATTTAAAGGAAAGATTTCTTCAACATTCCGTGATATCGTAACCGGGAAATGGAATCTTACATTTTCTACGGATCAAAATGTTGCAGAGGCAGCTCAAATCTTCTTCGGTAAAGATATAGACGTGAAACTGAAGCAGCACAAAGAAAAGCGTTCCCTGGATGCAAATGCCTATTACTGGTGCATTTTGACTAAGCTGGCAAGAATTCATGGCTGGAGTAATGCAGAAGCTCACAACCGGATGTTACGGGACTACGGACAGTATGAACAAGTGGAGGGACAGCTGATTGCCGTTCCCCTTCCGGACACGGATCAGACAGAAAGAGAAGTCCTGAGCAAGATGGAGTACCACCTGGCATTGTCCCCGAAAGTTACAGTCATGAAAGGTGAAACCAAGCGTGTGTATCTCCTTCTGAGAGGTTCTAGTACCTACAACACAGAAGAGATGGCCAGACTGATCAGCGGGCTGATTGAAGAATGCAGATATTCCGGAATCCCAGATAGTGAGATCATGACACCATTTGAGAAGCGGAAATTATATGAGCAATACGGAATAGGAGAAAAACATGAACAGCAGAAGTAAGGGAGCCACCGGAGAACGGGAAGTCGCAAGCATCCTCCGGGGCTATGGATATAAAAAAGCCAGGAGAGGCCAGCAGTACAGCGGAGCAAACGGTGATGCGGATGTAGTTGGCCTTCCTGGAATACATATCGAAGTCAAGAGAAGAGAACGTCTTAACATATACGACGCGATAGACCAGGCCAAGAGAGACAGAAAGCCGGACGAACTTCCAGCTGTGTTCCACCGCAAGAATCATTGTGAATGGCTTGTAACTATGACATTAGAGGACTGGATGCAGTTATACAGGGAATGGGAGGCTGGTTATGGATTATGTGAAGATCAGCAGGAAAATCCTTGAATGGGAATGGTACACCGACATCAACACCAAGGTGTTGTTCCTGCATATCCTTTTAAAAGCGAACTGGAAGCCTGGAAGGTTCCAGGGGACAGACGTTCCGAGAGGATCGTTTGTCACATCTCAGCAGAATCTTGCTCTGGAAACTGGCCTCACACTTAAGAATGTGAGAACGGCACTAAAACATCTGGAAAATACAGGCGAGGTGGCAGTCAACCGGCACCCGAAATTCAGCGTAATTACAATAAAAAACTACGATAAGTACCAGTCAGGTGGCAGTCAAGTGGCAGTCAACGGGCAGTCAGGCGGCAGTCAAGTGGCAACAATAGAAGAAGGGAAGAAGGAAAGAAGGGAAGAATATAATAAATCTCCTAAGGGAGATTATGAGAGTAGAACTCCGGAAAGCAGCATCTATACCACGATTCGTGATTTATACAATTCCGTTTGTGGGTCGTATCCCCGCCTGGTAAAGATGTCTGATGCAAGGAAAAAGGCGATAAATGCCAGATTGAAGACAGGATATACTCTTGACGACTTTCGAAAACTTTTTGAAAAAGCAGAAGCTTCTGACTTCATGAAAGGAGCCAACAAACGTAACTGGTCAGCTACTTTCGACTGGATGATTTGCGATTCTAACATGGCGAAAGTACTTGACGGGAACTACGATCTAAGAGATCAGGGAGGGGTGAAGGATGAATCAGAACCAACAAATTCAGTCCGACTCTGGTGAGTGTCCAGTGTGCCACGGGACAGGCTGGGAGCTGTACACAGCAACTGTTGTTGATTACGGTCTTCCGGAGGAAATTACATTTGCGCAAAGATGCTCAAAGTGCAGAGGACAGTTCCGGGGCGAAGATAGAACAGGCACTCCGAAGGAATATCATGATGCAGATCTGACAAAGTTTAACTTTAACATTTATTCACACGACATGGGGAAGATGCAGGAACTGTGTCACAACTTCCTGGCCCATTTCCAGAAATGGGAGATGGCAGGAAAAGGGTTGTATCTGTGGAGCCGGACACCTGGAAGTGGAAAGACTTTCCTGGCCTGCTGTCTAGCTAAGTCCGTGATGATGAAATATAACCTGTCGATGCGGTTCATCACAGCTCCGGATTACATAGACACTGTAGGAAACAGCTATAAGCGGGAACGCGGAGAGGAAGATCCAAGTCAGGTCTACCGTGAGTGCGGAATCTTGATTCTTGACGATATCGGAGCACAGGCAGACAAGGACTGGCACAGGCAGGAGATCTTCCGGCTAGTCAATAAGCGCATGGAGGACGGAAACATCACGATCTACACTTCGAACATGAGCACGGATTCGTTGAATGTGGACGCAAGAACCAGAGACCGAATCATTAAGACAAGCATAGAGCTTCAGATGCCGGAAGAAAGCATCCGGAAGAAAGAAGCTGCCAGAGAGCAGAAAACGTTCCTGGCAAGCGTGATGGGATAAGGAGGGAAATATGTTACAGGAAACAAATTTGGAAATGGCCCTGAAAAATGTGTTAGCTGGAAAGCGGGTGCTGGCAGCAATGAAATACAATGAAAAGAAGAAACTGTATGAAACAATCAGAGGATAAAATCCTCACATAAAAATGGGTGTTATCGAAAATCCGAATATATCACAAATACACAAGGGGAGGCCCTGACCTCCCCGGAAAGGGGCGAAATGTTATTTCCGAAACAGAAAAGTAAGAAAAAGAGAATGCACCATCCGGCCAGCATTCTACACAGCAAAGACAGTAGGACCTGTTATCTTTGCGTGATGCTACATGACAACTGGAATGAACACAGGATCCTGGACGAACATCACGTATTTGGAGGACCGAACCGGAAGAACTCTGAAGAATATGGCCTGAAAGTATATTTGTGCCACAATCACCATATCTACGGACCTGAAGCAGTACATAACAACGCAGAGATCCGCCACGAATTGCAGCGAATAGCGCAAAGAGAATTTGAAAAACGATATGGACATGCAAAGTTCATGGAGACATTTGGACGAAACTATATCGATCAGGAGGAGATGAAAGAGGATGTACAAACAGAAATATAAAGAAAGCCAGCAGGTTCACAAAGACATATATCTGTACATCTGCCGGTATATCAAGGAACATCGGTACGCACCGTCTTACAAAGAGATTGCTGATGGTGTCGGTGTGTCAAACGCCACAGTGCTTCGCCACATGGACATGCTGCGAACAGATGGATTAATCGAAACAGACCACCCGAAGACACCGAGAGCGTTCCGGTTGACAGGATATGAGTTCGTGACAAGGAGGAAGAAGCATGAAACTGTATGAGCTGTTCAAAGGCACTGAGTACGTTGGAGAGTTTACGCTTGACGAGATCATAAGCATCACAGTAGCGCATCGAAGCGCACTGCTCAACAGCGTGGCACACGGCGTCCTCGTAAATGACTTGTGGGACGTCTCTCCGGCTTATGATCGGACTTTAAACCGGAATGATGATGGCTCATTGCTTAAGCAATTTGAAGCCGTTGCAGGGCAAATTAGGAGGTGTGTGAAGCGTGAGCAGTAAACTTAAAGCAAAGCCACGAAAGCAGAGATTCCCTCTAGCTCAGTCCAATCAGGCAGCTCAGGCATTCGGACGGGCAATGATTAACTGCCATAGCCAGATCAAAAGCATGGAGAGAGAAGCTTATGAGAATGGATTCAATGATGGAGAAGATTGGGCTGATACGATTAATGTTGTTACGACCATGATGGCTCTGAGACGTTTATATGGCTTTTCTACGAAGCGTTTGCTCACAGTCGTACAAACTGCCAATGAATACGTTAAAATGGCAAATGAGGGCAAAATGAGCGTTCTGAGCATGATACAAGACATTGAAGAGAACACAGATGTAAGATTCGATGAGATGAATAAGAATCTGGTTAAGAAGATGGGAGTTTAGAATGAAATTTATAGATTTTTTCGCAGGAATCGGAGGATTTCGTAGGGGAATGGAATTGGCGGGGCATGAATGCGTTGGTTTTTGCGAATTCGATAAATTTGCTACTGCGAGTTACATCTCAATGCACTTACTGACAGAAGAGCAGCGAAAGGTATTGGAAGATATTCCTATCAAGAAAAGACAGAAAGAAATATTAAAGGAGGAATACAGAAATGGAGAATGGTACGCAAATGACATTCGAAGAGTGTATGCCGGAGACATTCCAAAAGCAGATTGCTGGTGCTTCGGATTCCCTTGTCAGGACATATCCGTTGCAGGAAAGCAAGCCGGATTTCAAGGAAACCGTTCAAGCCTGTTTTTCAGAGTTATGTACCTTGTCGGACAGCTCGAAGAAGAAAATAAACCCACTTACCTTTTCATTGAGAACGTTAAAAATCTGCTTAGTGTTAATGGAGGATGGGATTTCGCCAGACTGCTCATTGAAATGGATAGGGCAGGGTATGATGCAGAATGGCAGGTGCTCAACTCCAAAGATTTCGGAGTGCCACAAAACCGGGAAAGATGTTTCATTATCGGACATCTTAGAGGGAGAAGTACCTCAAAAGTATTTCCTGTCGAAGGAACAGACGGAAAAAATAGTGTTTCGTTAAATCTTTTTGGTTGTCTTAATGGCAGAAATTCACAGCGAGATAGAGTTTATAGTGACGATGGATTAGCGCCAACAATCAGTACGAAGCCGGGAGGAAACACAGAGCCTAAAATAGTAATTCCAGTATTAACACCAGACAGGGGAGAGAAACGTCAGAACGGAAGAAGGTTCAAAGAAGACGGAGAACCAATGTTCACATTAACATCTCAGGATAGACATGGAGGTGCCATCAGTTTAAATCCTTTGGGTGGACTTTATACAGGAGTATCCAAAGAATTTTACCGTGGAATATACGAAGGTTGCTTTCGTTGTTTAAAGGCAAACACACATGATAGCGGTGTTGCACTCAAACTGAATGTTTTAAACATAAATTCTAACAAAGGAATATTTGTAAGGGTTTCTGATGAATTGATTGTATATGCAGTCTGGTATGAAAAATATCAGTGCTATATAGCAATCAGGAAATTGACACCAAGGGAATGCTTCAGGTTGCAAGGTTGGTCGGATGACTATTTTGAAAAGGCAGAATTTGTAAATTCTGACAGCCAGCTATACAAACAAGCAGGAAACGGAGTAACTGTATCAGTGATTAAAGCAATTGCAGAGAAATTGAAATTAGGAGATGAACCAAATGGCTAAATGTACAGCATTTGAAATAAACAGTCTTGAAATGAGTGAGTTTAGGCAACTCATTAAAAAACATACACCACAAAAGCCGAAATTTATGCGTAACAGAAGCGACACTTGCTCAGTATGGGAATGCTGCGAATGTGGGAACGTATTTATAACTACCCACAGACCAGGAATTCTTGCTGGAACAGACATTGATTACTGTTCAAAATGTGGGCAGAGATTTGATTGGAGTGTGGATGAATAATGGAAAATACAGGACAATATCTACATTCAGAGAAATCATGGAGGACTGCACAATAGCGTGTCAGTTGCTTATATGAGGAAAGTGAGGATAGAAAATGGTTTATAAACACTGTAGATGTGGATGCGGTGGAATTATAGGGCAATACAGTAAAGTGAAAGGATTCACCTGTGAAAGATGCAATAAAGAGTATCAATTATCAGAGCTAAAATTCGATTGGATTGCATCGAATGAAAAGACCGGATGGTTGTTTCCGATGTTGAAAAAGGAGGGTAAATAATGAGCGAGATCAAATTCAGTGACGGAATGGTGGAACGCTGGAGAGAAACAGAGGAAGAAGCTGCAGAACAGTGGAATAGGAGGGCGGAAGCATGAGCGATGGAATTACACTTGCACAGAACGAAGATGGCACATTTAGTGCATACGATGATACTTATGACGTTGTAATACATTGTGAAACGGAAGAAGAACAGAAGAAAGTTATTGAGCGTTTAAAAGCTACTAACTGGATTCCGGTCAGTGAGAGATTGCCAGAAGCAAGCGGTACGTATCAAGTGACTTGCATGGACGGAAGAATATATCATTCAACCTACGCAAAATTTCAAAGCAAATTGAAACGATGGGACTTAACTGGTGCTAGGTCGTATTGGAAGGTCATAGCCTGGTTGCCACTTCCAGAACCATATAAGGAGGATTAAACATGATTGAATATACCGATAAAGACGTCAAAGAAATTGGAGATGCCCTGAACACGTTAATTCAAAAATGTGCAGAAGCAGGGGGTTACGAGCTTGAATGCACTATATCTTACGATGGCGATCTGAAGCTTGATTGTTATTTTGCTTTCACGGTGCACGAGGAGGACGAGCCATGATTACATTCTTATTAGGGTTCACCCTTGGAACCATATTCGGAGTGGTTGGTCTTGTATGTGTGGCGATCATGTACGATAAACACCACCCAGACGATTAGAAAGGAGAACGGTATGCTGACAAGGAATAAAAAGCTGAAAGACTACGGTATTCCGGCAGAGGACATAGAAAAACTGAATATGATGCTGAAAGACTTCCCGGCAGAGTATGGATACCTGCTTTCCGGTGCTGCCTTGTCAGCTTGTCCGAAAAACACGGTGATAGCGGATATGGTTATTGAGAATATACTACACCGGAAAAGTTACAGGAAAATCAGTAAAGAAAGATATATCCCGATGAATCCGAAAGACTTTTACGGATACAGACGCAAGACTGCCGCTGTACTGTATGAGAGGATGCGGTTGTTGGGAGTGTGGGAGGATGAATAATGAAGCTAATTGATTTAATAGCAGCAATTGGTGGCGATCCTGAAAGTGAAGATAAAATCCAGATATGTCACCCAGGAAGAAGATGGGGTGATTACGATACATTCAATGCCGGTTCAAAGCTGCTGAAACCATTTTATGATTTAGAAGTAAGCTGCCTTTCGGCAATAGAAACGGATGTGATCAGAGTTGATTTGGCTTTTGATGAGAAAGAGGGTTGTGATTAAATGAGCAGACTGATAGATGCAGACGAATTAATTAAATACATCAAAATTTGGGAAATTGGCACAAGTATTAGTTCTGACCAGAAAGAGTTTATTGATTGCGTCAATGAACAGCTGACAGTATTTGATGTTGATAAGGTTATTGGCGAATTGAAAAGAGATAAATTCATCGAATCCGAATGTATCTTATCTGATGTACATCAAGGATACAATGCTGGACTGAGCAGGGCAATAGAGATTGTGAAAGGTGGCGGAGTTGAATGAGCAACGTATCAATTGAAACATTGGAAAAGTTAAAAGACAGTATGGTCGGAAGAAGATATAAACACTTCAAAGGAAGAACCTATATCGTCACCGATATCGCAGTACATACAGAATCTGATGAAATTATGGTGATCTACAAGTGCTTTACAGACCCACTTGTAACATGGTGCAGACCATTGGCTATGTTTACGAGTGATGTGGACAGAGAGAAATATCCAAATGTCAAACAGAAAAGAAGATTTGAACCACTTTCTAAGGCACAGGAGGACAACACTATATGAGAGAAATTCTTTTCAAGGCAAAGCGGATTGATAACGGTGAATGGGTTGAGGGGTGTTTAGCAATAGATCATTCACGGTCAAACTTATTTGAATATCGAATGCAACCAGTTGAATCAGGCGTTTTATACGCACCACCTATTAATCCAGAAACCCTCTGCCAGTTCACAGGACTGACTGACAAGAACGGGAAGAAAATTTGGGAGAATGACATTCTGATGGCACACTTGGACGAATCCTACCCAGAAGATGCGACATATGAAACCGTTGAATGGGGTGCTGCAGGATGGGTAACACACGAAGCTGGTAGCACGGATAGAGAATATCTTGATAAATTCGATCTGGAACATTATGAAGTAGTTGGCAATATTTTCGACAATCCAGAATTATTACAGGGAGAAATCAGATGAGTAAAGGTAAGGACATTTCTACTATGTTCACGAGGGAAGAAAACAAAAAGAATGGAATAGTTGGATATTATCAGGCTGACAGAAGAAAAATTGATGTCATCAGTCCTGCACAGTATGGAGCATTCTTGCAGAAAAGAGGTAAGAGAAAATGAGTAAATCAGTAAGTGATTGACACACCAGAATCCTGCTGCTCATGCTATTTGCGAGGATTCACGCTTAATTTACAGTATTGTAGAGGAAAGCTGAAAGATATTAAGGACACTAGCACTAAGCCTGACTGGTGTCCATTAAAGCCACTGCCGGAGAAAATGAAAGTAACTGGGCTTTATAACGGCGAGTATTTCAAAACAGGAGGCAAACCGCCGAGCTATAAAATCGGCTGGAATAAATGTATTGATGCGATCGCAGGAGAGGCGAAATAATCATGTGGTTTTTGTGTCAAGATCCGTGTAAAACATTAGATCAGGCACGGAAAAGAGCATTACGGATTATTTTTTCGGAAAACAGTATATGTGGGTCTCTGGTGGAAATAGATTGATGAGAGGTGAGATAAATGGCAAGAAATAGGTATCCAGGAACTTGTTATTGTTGCGGTAAAAAAGTTCCAACAGGTTATGGACATTTCGAAAGATATAAAGGTGGCTGGAGAATCAAGTGCGTAAAATGCGCAAGTGGTAGAGTTGTCAGAGATTCTGATAAAGAGGTAAAGCGAGCAATAAGATTAAGGGAGGAAAAATATGATTGATTTAACAGGAAAAAACGTATTTGTAAGAACGCGGGAAGAATATTTGAGTGTTCTGAAAATGGCAAAGCAATGAATAAAATTAGAGAGTCGGTATTTACCGGCTCTTTTTAGCGCAAAATTCCTCAAACATGTACCACAACTTTTCTACTGACTTGTGATAGAATATACTCAGAAGTGTTACTATGGGGTTTTATAGCCAGAAATGAGGTGATAATATGGCGAACTTAAAAGCAGTTACAAGAAAACTTCAAAAAGCTATATTATCCACCGGAGTAGTCATAAAAATCGGAACATCGCAATTCTATAGTCATGAGCAGGAACGGTTGATAACAGTAACGATCATATCAACACCTACACTTCACCTCACAAAAAGGGGCAAATGGAAGGATTGTGATTATGAAATATTACGAACTGCATCCCAGTATGATGTGGTCATGTGCCTTAAAGAAATATGGGAGGCGGTCAGAAAATGAGGATAGACAGAGGTGATTAGATGGACTTAACGCCTAAGCAGAAAGCGTTCGCAGATGAATATATAAAAAATGGCGGGAATGCATCTGATGCCGCGAGAAAAGCTGGATATGCCGAGAAAAACGCAGAAGTAATAGGAGCACAGAACTTAAGAAAACTTAATATTTCAGCATATATAGCTGAAAAACAGTCTCTCATTGAAAAGCAAAAAGGCACTGACATTATGTCACTGGCAGAGATTCAACAACGCCGCTCCATGATCGCAAGAGGTGAACTGACTGATTCATTCGGATTTGCTCCGGACTTCTCAGACCAGCTAAAGTCCATGAATGATCTGGAGAAAACATTAAAGATTAAGCAAGAGCAGGAAGAAAAGAAAGCAGCAGAGGAAGCTGCTAGAAATGCAAAGCCGTATCACATGGATCTGTATAATATTCCTGATTGTTTTCACTGGGCTATTAGAGATATTCGAGATAAGGAACATCTGGAGTATGTGTTTAAGGGCGGACGTGGATCCACGAAATCAACCACTGTTGGAATGACTATAATAGAGTTGATGAAGAACAATCATGACATTCATGCTGTGGTTTGCCGTAAGGTCGGGAATACAATTAAAGATTCTGTGTATAACAAGATCAAATGGGCTATTGGAAAACAGGAATTCACAGAAGAATTTGATTCTAAGTTATCACCTATGGAGATTACATTAAAAGCAACCGGACAAAAGATATACTTCCGTGGTGCTGATGACCCTGACAAGATTAAATCCATTAACCCTGAGTTCGGATATATTGGTATTCTCTGGTTTGAGGAGTTGGATCAATTCGCGGGACCTGAGGAAATTCGTAAGATTGAACAGTCCGCCATCCGTGGTGGAAACCTTGCATGGATATTTAAAAGCTTCAATCCACCAAAAACAATGAATAACTGGGCTAATAAGTATGTTCTCGAACCAAAAGAGAACAGAATAGTTCATTCATCAACTTACTTGGACGTGCCAAAAGAATGGCTAGGACAGCCATTTATTGACGAAGCAGAGCATCTGAAAGAAGTCAATCCAAACGCTTATGAACATGAGTACATGGGAATTGCGAATGGAAACGGTGGAAACGTATTTGAATATCTGGAGATTAGAGACATTACAGATGAAGAAATCAGTCGCATGGATCGTATTTTCGCTGGCGTAGATTATGGATGGTACCCGGACGCCTTCTGCTATCTCAGGACCTATTACGATTCTGCTAGGGAGAAGATATATCTGATTGACGAGTTGTATGTAAATAAATGGAGCAACTCCAAGACCGCTGATTGGATCAAGAAAAAAGGTTATGACGATTATACAATGATATGTGATTCTGCGGAGCCTAAGTCCGTGAACGACTTCCGGGATGCCGGGCTTCCTGCCAGAGGAGCAATCAAAGGACCGGGCAGTATCGAGTATGGTTTTAAATTCTTGCAAACAAAGACCCTTGTCATTGACCCGAAGCGGACACCGAACGCATACAAAGAAATTACAGAATATGAGTATGATCGAGACAAAGAGGGAAATGTAATAAGCGGTTATCCTGACGGAAACGATCACGCAATCTCGGCACTTAGGTATGCTTATGAGCCGTTATTTAACAGGAGGGGGTACAGTGCATAAAATGTTAGATAGGTACTTTTCAGATAAAATAAATAAATTCTTAAACATCGGTTTAAAAATATATGGATCATCTGACATTAACGAAATCTTAAAAGTTGTAGAATATGAAGACATTATTGTGCGAGATACTTCTGTAAGATGGATGGATTTTAAAAGGTAGATTAAATGGGACTTATAACAACACTAAAAAGGTGGTTTAACATGATATTCAAAAAACAAGCCGAAGAGGACTTTAATATCCAGGCGGCAGAGTTTCCAGAAATGGAATCACTGATTAACCGGTGCGCGAACATTTACAGGGGAGTACCGGAATGGTTAGATGACAAGAATAATATCAAGACAATCAATTTCGCGAAATCTGTCTGCTCAGAGACAGCTCGGCTCGCAACACTGGCGATCGGTATTCAGATCGATGGCTCCGCAAGGGCAGCATGGTTACAGGAACAGATTGACAAGGTATACTTCCAGATTCGGCACTGGGTAGAATACGGCTGTGCTTACGGAACCGTGTTCATTAAGCCGAACGGAGAGAGCCTTGACTTATTTACTCCGGCAGATGTGATGATTGTGGATTATGATAATCAGGAAATCAAAGGGATTATATTCAAGGACTCTTATACTGTTGGACGAAAATACTATACACGGCTTGAATATCATAGATTTGTTGAGACAACAGTGAACGGCGTAACGGCCTACCCGTACTACGTTTCTAACAGAGCCTATGTATCAAAATCCCCTCAGTCAATCGGCGATAAAATCGACCTTAAACAGACCAAATGGGCTGACCTCATGGCAGATACGCCGCCGATTCTCAAGGCAAATGGCGAGAAGTTGGACGGACCTCTATACGGAGTGTTGCGGACACCGCAGGCGAACAATGTAGATATCAGTACACCACTTGGACTTCCAATATTTGCCGAAGCCATCGAAGAATTGAAAGATCTCGACATTGCATACAGCAGGAACGCTGGAGAGATTTTTGATTCGCAGAAGATTGTTCTGGCTGATGATAGGCTGCTGATGCCAAGCGGTACACCTGTAGCAGCCATGTCACCGCAGGGTATGGAGAACAGACGTAATGAGATGAACTTACCGCACTTTGTCAAGAATGTATTCGGGCAGGACGAGAAAGAGTTCTATCAGGAAATCAATCCAATTCTCAACACAGATACTCGTATAAGCGGCATAAATGCCATTTTAAGCCAGTTAGGGTACAAGATTGGATTCTCCAACGGGTACTTTGTTTTTAACGAATCTAGCGGCATTCAGACGGCTACAGGAGTAGAAGCGGAACAGCAGAGGACAGTGCAGTTCGTCAAGGATGTAAGGGATAAGTTGGAGTCTTGCTTGGATGAAGTTATTTACGCATTGAACGTTTATGCTGATCTGTACGGGCTTGCACCTGTTGGGGCTTATGAAGTCAATTATGATTTCGGAGACATTCTGTATGTGCGCGAAAACGATCGTGCAAGATGGTGGCAGTATGTGACAACTGGAAAAGTTCCGGCATGGATGTACTTCGTGAAGTTTGAAGGAATGACCGAAAGCGATGCGAAAGCAATGGTCAAAGAAGCTCAACCAGACGAGCCAACATTATTCGGAGAGGAGTAAAAAGATGGCAGATAAACCAGTAACGCGAGAAGAAAAGTAACTCGCATATCTGACAGGCGATTATACAGGCGAAATCCCGAAGCCGATCACACGAAAAGAGAAGTATCTGTATAAACTCTGTATAGACGGAATCGGAACCAGCAAAGAAGCTATAGCAGAAGCGGTACAAACATACCTGTCCGACAAGGGTGTTGGACTTAACATGGATGCTGATGGCTATGTGAGTTTGAAAGCAACGGAGGGAAACAATAATGGCTGATGTATTTAAAGGAATAATCACAGCAGACGGGAAGAAGAGACAGTTGCCTTACGGCGCAGTGTTGAAAACGCCTATTTCTGATGAAACATTGTCTATACAGGGCGGCTTTGCAGATGCTAAAGTAGTAGGGGACAAATTTAAGGAAGCAAAGGCAGAAACTGATTCGTTAAAGGAAGATTTATCCAACAAAATTACAAAGTTCTACACATCAAATCAGGGTGAAACGAACATCACTGATTCCGACAATGGCAAGATTCAAGATATGATGCTGTATGGCAAATCATCACAGGATGGAACACCAACGCCAGAGAATCCAGTTGAGATCAAGAGCGTGATGAATCCGACAGTGAAGGTTTGTGGGAAGAATTTCTATCCCGGTAGTGATTTGATTGGATTGACAAAAGCATATGTTACGGATTTTATGCCTGTTATTTTACACAAGGGGAAAATTTGTATTTCTTTTGATGCGTTTTCAGATACAAGTGATGGCAAATACCTTGTTAGTGTGCAATACTTTGACGCAAATAAAGAAAACATTGGTGGTAATGGCGATGCAAATATAGTAGGAAATAACATTTCCCATGCGAAGGTTGAATTCAATGGAGCGAACGCTGGAAAAAATCATGAAACAATCAATTTACAAAATGTTTTATATGTAAAAATTATGTTTTATATTTATAAGGCTACAGCTACCGAAATTACATACAAAAACATAATGATAAGTGCCACTGATTCCGATTTTGAACCATACAAACCTATTCAGACCGTCACTCTCCCTTACTCCCTCAACGCAATCCCTGTAAATTCAGGCGGTAACGTCACAATCAACGGACAGCAGTATGTTGCGGATTATGTGGATGAGGAACGGGGAAAGTTGGTGAGAATGTGCAAGGAGGTTGAATATAACGGTGATGAAAGTTGGGAATTGCAATCGGTAAATGCAAATAATATTGCTAATTTTAGACTAAGTGGTGTAATGGCGTTAGAAAGCAAAGGACTAAGCAATAAATTATTGTTGCAAAATACTTTAATTGCGAATACAGATAGTGAGGGATTCTTTATAAATAATATATTTCAGTTATATATCAGAATTAGCAAAAACAGAAACATCTCTACAGTAGCCGAATTTAAGAATTTTTTATCAAAAAATCCTATTCGTATATTATTAGCATCCGCCACACCAGAAGAAATAGACCTCACACCAGAAGAAATCGCCGCATTCAAAGCACTTGCCACATACTACCCAGTAACCAACATCAGCGTCAATTCAGAACAGCTTGACGGATATACTGTATTCAATTATCCAATTTCAATGGAAAACGGTTGGAACTATGTTAAACAGCAACTCAACGACAATCGTGATTATATCTATGATATGGATACACAATCAGCAGAAGCCTACGTTAACAGCGAATACGCAGTAGCACTTACAGAATTGGAGGTATGATTATGTTATATAGAGCATTATTAAAACTTAAAAAAAGAAACGGTCTGACAGACGATTTAAAGAATAAGATTGATATTTTCTTTGCAACGGGCAGGATTGCAGAGGAACAGTACAATGAGCTGATGGATGTTAATAAGGAAGAAGAACCGAAAGCGGAAACTACTTAACTAAAGAAGGCTTTAGTGAATTAAGTAAAAAAAAGTGGGGAGGATTAAAACCCCTCTCCACTTTGCAATAACATTATTAACAGCCAGAATCTTCTTGCTTAGATACAGCAAATGTCCTCACTGTATTTGCACCAGGAACATTGCCATCATTAATGCACTTAGCCATGCGAAGCATAGATATAATTTGTGATGAAGACGGATGTTCTTTGCCGCAGTTTGGACAAATTACCTTTTCCGTGTTAATTTGTTCATTTACGTAGTAGTTGCAATTACAAGTGCAATAGACTTTTAATTTTAGAAACATTTTTGCGACACCTCCTTAATAGGTTGATTGTAGCATATTTTCCAAACATGTACCACGACTTTTGACGAAAGAGGTGATATATTATGCTTAGTCCAGAATATTTACGGCAAATTACAGAGGGCAGTGAACAGATTGCAGAAGAACTGCATCAGTATATCATCTCTGAGATCGTGTCGAGGATGATGGCAAGAATCGGTAGAGGTGAGGACTATATTCTAACCAATGCTGATGCGTGGAGAATCAGAACGCTACAGGAATCCGGTGAACTGCTAGAGAACATTCTGGCAGAACTATCCAAATACACCAAACGCGAACAGCAGGAACTCCTTGAAGCGTTTGAAGATGCCGGAATCACTGCGATGAACTACGACGATAAGATATACAAGGCGGCAGGATTAAGCCCTGTACCGCTCGAACAGTCTCCAGCAATGATAAGGCTCATGGAGCGGAATATGAATCACTGTTTAGGAGATTGGAAGAACTTCACACGGACAACCGCAAGTGCCGCTCAGAGGCTCTATATCGAACAATGTGACCTTGCGTATAACCATGTAATGTCTGGGGCAGTTGGATATACGCAAGCCATCAAAGAGGCAGTTAATAATGTTGTGAGTGATGGTGTTACTGTCACATATCCATCCGGTAGAAAAGACACGATTGAAACAGCAGTAGCACGTTCTGTCAGAACTGGCGTGGCTCAGGCTACGGGAGATATATCCCTAAAACGCATGGAAGAAATGGACTGGGATTTAGTTCTGGTCAGTGCTCACATGGGAGCCAGAACAGGTGACGGCGGTGAGAACCCGGGAAATCACGCATGGTGGCAAGGAAAGATATACTCTCGTTCTGGCAAGAGTAAGAAATTTCCGCCGTTCTCATTGACCGGATATGGAACAGCAAGCGGACTGTCAGGAGTTAACTGTCGGCATAGCTTTGGGGCAAGTGACGGGGAATTTAATCCCTATGCAGAACTATCGGCACAGGATAAAGCCAACAAAGGCAAACAGTACGAAAAAGAGCAAAAACAACGTACTTACGAACGCAGGATCCGAAGAACTAAAAGAGAAGTCATAGGAATGCAAGCGGCGGTTGATAACTGCAAGGACGAACAGGCAAAATTCGCATTACAGCAAGACCTTGACCGGAAGTCTTATCTTTTGCAGAAACAAAATGCTGCATACAAAGATTACTGCAAGCAGAATGATTTAAGAGAGCTGCAAGACCGACTTATGATAGCTAAATGGAGCCGCCAGAACGCCGCAAAAGCCAGAGGAGCGGCAAAACGATATAAGACAGCAAAGGGGATTGACTGATGGACAGATGGGAATATTACAATCCGAATCCTGTTAAGGATAAGAGAACAGGAGATTGCGTTGTCCGAGCAATATGTAAGGCAACTGGCTTCGACTGGGAAACGGTTTTTACCGGATTAATGATACAGGCATGTACTCTGTCAGATATGCCATCAGCTAATTACGTTTGGGGAGCGTACCTTTACAAACATGGGTACAGACGCAAACTGATTGAGCAATCAGAACGGTATATCTATACAGTCAACGACTTTTGCGCAGACCATCCGACAGGCACGTACATTCTCTGCATAGATGGTCATGTGGTGACGGTACAAGAGGGCAAATATTTCGATACATGGGATAGTGGTAATGAGATCCCGGTATATTACTGGGAAAAGGAGAATAAATGAGCATATCAGAATTTGTACAGATTTTCCTCTCTATCTGCGGAGGGGTGTCCATTGTCGGAGGGGCAGCAGCTGTAATCTTTAAGTGGATTACACCGGCATTCCGACTTAATAAGCGAGTTGAGACACTGGAAGAACATGATAGACGAGATTATGAAAGTCTTCGGAGAATTGCGGAACGCGATTCATTGATTCTGGAAGTACTATCAACCATGCTGGATAGTCAGATCAGTGGGAATAATGTGGAAGAATTAAAAAAAACAAAACAGAAGCTTACAAATTATCTTGCGCAGAATCAACGTTAGCATTAATAAGGGGTATGCTCATGAAATTATATGTGTTCACAAAGAAAGATATAGACAGATTCTTGATAGAGTGTAATTTCACACCGGACGAAGAAAGACTGTTCCGGCTGAGATGCAAGGAATATACGCTCGAATACTGTGCTGAACAGATGAACGTGAGCATATCAACAGCAAAGCGGTTAAGCCGGAGGGTGAACAATAAAATAATTAAAGTATGCTAAAAAGTAAGGAGAGGATTTTCTACCCTCTCCCATTTTTTTAACAAAAATCTTCTTTTACAATCCTTTCAAGTAGTTTTATCACATATTCTGGAGGATTACGTTTACCACCCTCCCAGTTTTCAATTGTCCTTTTGGGAATTTTGTACTTATCAGAAAAAGCTTGTTGGCTTAATCCGGAAATAAAACGGATTTCTTTGATGTTCATACTTTATTCCTCCACTTCTTTTAAAAAATATCTGTGGCCTTTTCCACCATGGTCAAGCGCATAAAAACAAGGCTTTTCATTACCTTGAAGAACTTCATTTATTTCATAGCCTTCACCCCATGGAGAGGTCACCATGGTTTTCCCCATTCGATTCTCGTAGAGTTCCCAGCCTTCCGGGACTTCTACTTCCATTTCATCCCAGCAAGTAGCTGTGGTCCCTGGTATTCCGTATGTGTAAACGTTTCTTTTTTCTGCTGATAAGCAACCATAATTACAATATATTTTTAATATTTGCATTTACTGAATTCCTCCATTAATTTATTCCAAAATTCCGGATCTATATCATCGTGCGACATCAATGCAAACGTATTGGAATTATATCCAAGCAATCTGCAATTACGCATAATATCATGCGTTGTAACTTTATCTGCAGCCAGAAGCGCAAGTAAAGGATTTTCTTCTTCTTTTTGCTTTTCTTCTCTTGCATATTCCTCTGCTCTTACAAGCACCTGATGAGCTTTTGATTCTGCTTTCCGTGGTTCATGCCCATTAATTTGATCTCTAATATCTTCAAAAAGCCCATACCAATCACCGTCTTCCGGAACATCTTCCGTGATACAGCAATGATCATCAATTAATACGGCATATTTTTTTGCCCCGTCAATGTTATATTTGATGACATTATTTCGTAATTCACCGCCAGGACTTACAGGAAGGTAAGTATATTCAATTCCTTTTTTCTGCAATGCTTTTTCGAATTGTCCATCAAGTTCGACAAATTGATGAATTACTTTTGCGCCATAATGCGTTAACTCTGTAGCCATTTTTCTTTCCTCCTTATTTTTTATGCTGCGACATACTCTCCACTAAGGTTATCTACATATCCAAGTTTGATTTCTTTCTTGCAGTTCCAAGCGTTTGTATAAATCCTTGTTTCGATATATGTACGGTTCTTTCCGTATTTAATCCAATCGTTTGCGAATACTTTGTAATTCCATCCAGAATTTTTTCCAATTTCTTCAGCTTCCATCATGGCTTTTTCAATGTGCCATGCAGCTTTCAATGCAACGCTCATTGTCACGTTAGCTGTTCTCTTAATATTCCATGCGTTTCTCATGACGTTTCTTTTATCGTACTTCATAATGCTTACCTCCTGAATGTTTTCATTTCCTCTTTCTGATATTATAATACCACTCAACGGGTGACATGTCAATACTTTTTTGATACTTTTTTGAACTTCTTAGTTTAATACTTCTGTGCAAAAATATAATCAGAAAGGCGGTGTATAAGATGGCATTATATAACAATCCTTATCAATATAGTTTTGGTGTCCCTGGGCAGATGAACCAGTTCCAGCAACAGCCTGTCCAGATTCCAGCTCAACCAGTACAGCAACCACAGCAGAATAATAGCGGTATCCTGTGGGTATCCGGTGAAGTCGGCGCAAAATCCTATCTGGTAGCACCCGGGACAAGTGTTTTACTAATGGATTCAGAATCAGAAAAATTCTTTATAAAATCCACAGACGTTTCCGGTATGCCACAGCCATTGCGAACGTTTGAGTATCACGAGGTAGGCTCTCAGATGCCGCCTAAACAGCCCGTTCAGAACATGGACAGTAAATACGTCACCAGACAGGAATACGACGATTTAAAGGGCAAATACGAAGCTATCATAAACCGATTAAATTCATTTCCTGAGCCTGTTAGGACTAATGCCGTACAGGAGTCAGCAATCAAGGGAGGAAACGCAGATGAGTAATCCATTATTTAATGCGCTTGGTGGTGGGATGCCGCAGGGAAATGGGCCAATGCAAATGATACAGCAGTTTATGCAGTTTAAACAGAATTTTAAGGGAGATCCGAAAGCAGAAGTCGAGAAAATGTTGCAGTCTGGAAAGATTTCTCAACAGCAGCTCAATCAAGTTCAACAGATGGCAGGACAATTCCAGCATATGTTGAAAGGAATGAAATAGTACATTACAATCTGGCCAGATTGATGTAAATACAATAAAGGAGATTATATTATGGATGGAAATTATAGTTTAGCAGATATTGCCGCTGCTACTGGAAACGGTAGAAATAATGACGGCATGTTTGGTGGAGATGGTAGCTGGTGGATTATTGTTTTATTCATTTTTGCTTTCTTCGGATGGGGAAACAACGGCTGGGGCAATAATGGAAACGGCGGCGGATATGCAGCCACAGCAGCTACTCAGGCAGATATTCAGAGAGGATTCGACAATTCCGCTGTAATTAGCAAACTTGACGGAATCAATAGCGGCCTGTGTGATGGCTTCTACGCCATGAATAACGGTATGCTTACCGGATTTAACGGAATCAACACCAACATCATGCAGACTGGCTTCGGAATCCAGCAGGCTATTAACGCTGACACTGTAGCAAATATGCAGAATACCAATGCACTCCAGGCACAGCTTGCAAACTGCTGCTGTGAAACCAGAGAAGCAATCCAGGGCATAAACTACAACATGGCACAGAATACCTGTGCATTGCAGAACACCATGAACAGTAACACAAGAGACATTATCGACAGCCAGAACGCCGGAACAAGGGCAATCCTTGATTACCTGTGCAACGAGAAGATTTCCAACTTACAGGCTGAAAATAACGACCTCAGACGTGCCGCTTCTCAGGATCGCCAGAGTGCATTACTCACAACTGCAATGGCTTCACAGACACAGCAGCTTATTAATGCGATCAATCCAGCACCGATCCCGGCATATCAGGTTCCAAACCCGAACACATATTACGGATGCGGATGCAACACTGGATGCAATTGCTGATAACTTCATATCGAGAGTATCTTTCGATTGATTTCGGATGTCGGCTTATGCCGTATTACACAGAGGGCAGGCTGGGACCTGTCCTTTTGTGATATGAAAGGAGTATTTTTATGGCGGAATTTACAAATGTAGCTGCTCAGACGGTAGCAGCAAAAGGGAATGTAGTATTTTCAAACGTGGCAGTTAAAGGTTCTAACTGCATTCAGCACAGAGAAGGAAGCGGGATCATCACTCTGAGAGGGCTTACTAACCAGTGCAAGGCTAGATTTTTCGTGGACTTCTCTGGTAACATTGCGATTCCAACAGGCGGTACAGTTGGAGCTATCTCTTTGGCAGTTGCAATCTCTGGAGAACCAGTATTATCTTCTCAGATGATTTCCACACCGGCAGCAGTAGACCAGTACAACAATGTGTCTTCCGGAATTTACGTGGATGTGCCTCGCGGATGTTGCGTTAATATTGCAGTAGAGAATACCAGTGATCAGGCTATTTCTGTTGCGAACGCAAACATTGTTGTGACCAGAGAAGCGTAGGAGGTGCAGTTATGAGAGATATCAAGGATTTATGTGCAAGAATTGAAGACGAACTGTCCAAAATTGCTGACAGTGGACTGACCACTGGAAATCTGGAAATGACATACAAACTGATTGATATGTACAAAGATATCAAGAATACGCAGTATTGGGATAAGAAAGTAGAGTACTACAACACTGTCCTTGATGAAATGCGTGGTGGATACAATGACGATTACAGCGAACGCGGAAGAAAGCGCGACAGCATGGGGAGATACAGTTCAAATGACGGCAGAATGATGCCGGATTACGATCGGGGCAGTTCTTATGCCAGACGTGGGGAACATTACGTCAGAGGGCATTACAGCCGTTCTGACGGACGAGACGCTTACGATGACTACATGACACAGAAACAGAGCTATCGTTCTGGCAAATCTGAGGACTGTAAGAGGAAGATGCTTGCCGCATTGGAAGAACACCTTGACGAGCTTACTACAGAAATGAGCGATATGTCCAAGGATGCAGAGTGCAGGGAAGAACGTGATCTTGTCAAGAGATACGTGGAAAAACTTCGGGATATGCTCTAATTGGCTAAAACATGTACCACAACTTTTTGGATACTTTGTGGTAAAATATATTCATAGGGAAGATTCGTAAGTGGTTACAGCCACTTGACATAGACTTTTTTTTCATTGATTCCTCCTTTCACGGGTGCGTGTCCTTAACAGAAAATGCAGTGACCGGATTGTCACATAAGAAGCATGAGGTTGAAAAGCGGATGCAATTTCCGACACGTACCATTGCTGTCTATGCGATCATGTAGACAGTACGCACCTCCTTGTAAAAGGTAAATGGGCAGACGGATGCCCGAAACAACTCGTGGCAGGCATGACACGTTAAACACCTTGCTAACCCGGTACAATCCGGGTTATTCGGAAAGTGCAAGTAACTGGGAACGGCCTGGTCGTAGACTAGGTCTTGGTGGTTCGAATCCATCCTTTCCGCTTGTCTGGAGCCTGAAAGTTTGGCGTGGGAATAGCGCAGGGCGGCGCATGGGAATGTAATTCCGAGTTCCGGACATGTTTGCTGCCTATCGGATTGTAAAGTGGCCTCCCTTAAAGTAGGCAATAAGTGAACGTGCTGAAATGGTTCTTCCAGATATGTACATCGCAGGATAGAGAAGTGGAATCTCACAAGGCTCATATCCTCGAGACCGGCGGTTCGAATCCGTCTCCTGCAATTAATCTGCTTAAAGTTACGCTATCTGTACACAGGTGGTCTATGGCTAGGGTAGATTGCAACATCATGATGCTGATTAGGTTATGTCTTATCCTGCAGACCGATGTTCGGTCCGAAAAGGCACTTCAATGTGGCTTCGCCAAGTGGTAAGGCACCGGGCTTTGACCCCGGGAGAGGAACACTCATTCATTGGTTCGAATCCAATAGCCACAGTTACCCTGCCAGTGGTCTAACTGGCTTAATCCAATACCTGCGGCGGCAGGTCAATAAACACGACCAGGAGGATGTATATGCAGAAACTTATTGACACATTAAAATCATTTGGAATTGAAATCCCGGAGGACAAGCAGGCAGATGTGAAGAAAGCACTCTCTGAGCATTATAAAAATGCTAAAGAAGTAGCAAAAACCCTGTCGAAAGTTGAGGGAGAACGTGATGGTTGGAAAGTACGTGCGGAGACGGCAGAAGAAACTTTAAAAGGTTTTGATGGTATCGACGCGGCTAACATTCAGACAGAGCTTGCTGGATGGAAGAAGAAGGCTGAGGACGCAGAGAAGGAATTCAACGCAAAGATCTATGAACGCGATTTTTCAGACGCACTCAAAACAGCACTTGATGATGTTAAATTTTCAAGCGAAGCAGCAAAGAAGTCTGTTATGGCAGACATTAAAGAAGCCGGATTGAAGCTGAAAGACGGTAAAATCCTTGGATTAAATGACCTGATCGAGCAGATGAAGCAGTCTGACGCATCCGCTTTTGTAGATGAATCTCAGCGGCAGGCTCAGCAGAATCAGGCAAGATTTACCACTCATGCTGGACAGCAGCGGACACCGGGAAACATGACAAAGAAAGATATTGAAGCAATCAAAGACCCGTCCGAGAGACAGGCTGCAATTGCCCAGAACATCCAGTTATTCCAGTGATTTTTTTTACACCGACTATACGACAGAGTATAGCCGCTAACCCAATACCTTAACAATTATGGGTAGAAAGGATTTTTTATATGGCAGCAAAAACTAATCTTATTATGAGTAATGATATTCAGGTCACAGCACGTGAGATTGACTTTGTAACCAGATTCGAAAGAAACTGGGAACACTTACGTGAAATCCTTGGTATCATGCGTCCAATCAAAAAGACACCCGGAGCGGTTCTTAAATCAAAATATGCAGAGGGTACATTACAGAACGGAAATGTTGGTGAGGGCGAGGAAATCCCTTACAGCAAATTCGTTGTAAAAGAAAAACCCTATGCAGAAATGACTATCGAGAAATACGCAAAGGCTGTATCTATCGAAGCAATCAAAGATCACGGTTACGAGAACGCTGTTCAGATGACCGATGATGAATTTCTCTTCCAACTTCAGACCAATGTTACTGAAAGATTTTACAACTATCTGAAAACAGGTACTCTCTCATTCACGGAAACCACTTTCCAGATGGCTCTGGCAATGGCTAAGGGTCGCGTAGAAAACAAATTTAAGCAGATGCACAGAAATGTGACTGGCGTTGTTGGATTTGTAAATATTCTGGACGTGTATGAGTATATCGGAGCAGCTGAGATTTCTATTCAGAACCAGTTTGGCTTCCAGTATGTGAAAGACTTCCTGGGATTTAATACGATTTTCTTACTGTCTGACAGTGAAATTCCGAGAGGAACAGTAATCGCTACACCTGTTGAAAATATCGTTCTGTACTATGTTGACCCGAACGAATCTGATTTCGCAAGAGCGGGTCTTGTATATACTGTATCCGGTGAAACAAATCTGATTGGATTCCATACACAGGGCAATTACCACACAGCAGTGTCTGAATCATTCGCAATCATGGGACTTACCCTCTTTGCAGAATATATTGACGCTGTTGCTGTCGGAACTATCAACACAACTCAGACACTTGGAACTCTCACTGTAAACTCCGCAGCAGGAAGTAAGAGCGGAGATACAAAAGTGACTGTTACTCCGGCAAAAGTAAGCGCAGGAAATGTGTACAAGTACAAAGTTGCATCATCTGAGACTTCCGTAGACTACGGACAGAATGTGAAGAACTGGAGCGCGTGGGATGGAGAATCTGACATTACCGCAACAACAGGACAGGTAATCACAGTGGTTGAGTGCGACAGTACCTATAAGGCGTTGAGTGCCGGACATGCGACTGTAACAGCAAAATGATGATCGACTAGGAGGTAACTGGCATGGCTTATGCAGATTATGAATTTTACACAACTTCATATTTCGGTTCAGTTGTGCCAGAAGCCGACTTCCCACGACTGGCAGAAAGAGCTAGTGATTTCGTGGACACAATGACGTTTGATAGGTTGGTGGGCTGGCTGCCGGAAAATGAACGCTCACAGAAGCGTATCAAAAAGGCGGTTTGCTCATTGACTGAATTAATGTATCAGATTGAGCTTGCTGAGAAGAATGCTACCAATGCCGCTGTGAGTGGTACATCAACCACAATCGGGTCCGGTGGTAGCACGACAGGCATTGTAACCTCTGTATCATCTGGCAATGAATCCATCTCTTACGCAACACCTCAGCAGATTGGAGCAAGTGCGAAGGAATGGAGTGCAGTATACAGTGTTGCTGGAGATACACAGAAAACAAATGATTTACTCATCAAAACAGCTTTACCGCTGTTGATGGGAGTAAGGACGGATGAAGGGATGCCGATTTTATATGCAGGAATGTAATATTAATGTTCTCGGAACGGTTTACAAAATCATTCCGAAAGAACTTAAAAATGCAGATATTGATGGCTACACAGACAATACATCAAAAGAAATTGTTATCAGAACAGACAATGCAAATAACGTTGGCAATTTTGATTCCTTGCAGAAAAAGCAGTTGAGACATGAAATTATTCATGCGTTCTTGTCGGAAAGCGGATTGCAGTGCAACTGGCAACATACGGAGCAGTTCGGACATGACGAAACTACGGTTGACTGGTTTGCTATTCAGTCACCGAAAATTTTTAAAGTATTCAATGAACTTAAATTAATGTGAGGTGACAATAATGGACATTGCAACATTAGGCTCATGCGTAGCAATCGTTATGATTTGCTACATCGTAGGAATGGGCTGTAAAGCATCAGAAAGAATCTCTGATGAATGGATTCCGGTAACCATGGCGATTACTGGTGGGATTCTCGGAGCGGTCGGGATGGGAATTATCCCGGATTTTCCGGCAACGGATTATATCACGGCAGTTGCAGTCGGTATGTTTAATGGATTGTCAGCAACTGGCGTAAATCAGGTTATTAAACAGACAGTGCAGAAAGAATAATTAAGGAGAGGGTATCATGTACGACAAAACATTGACGATTTTCAATTATTATGAGAGTCCAACAACAAGAGATGCGTACTGGTATCCTCATGTTTTATCCGGCGTTGACCTCATTACGGACAAAGGGGCAATCCTTAAGAAGTACGGGCCAGACATAACTGACAACGCGCAGTTGCACGTTCGATACACTGTCCAGAACGGCGATATAACCATTACTGACAGGAATGGTAAGATTCTCCCATATATACCGCCTAAAGAGTGGAAAAGGCAGATTAACAACGCTCTGGAAGACACTATCACATTCTCAGATGAATCGTTCTTCTGGGAGGGTGAGTGGACTGGTGGAATAGTAACCGATGGCGATTATCGGAATGGATTCTACCAGTACATGAACGAGAATAAGGACAACGTGTTCAAGATTACCAGTGTAGGTGGTCCATATACACTGATTCCTCACTTCGAGATTCTTGGTAAGTAATATGAGTAAAATTCATCATTTTAAAGGATTCTCTGTAGTTGACGGAGATATGAAAATAAAACTGAATATGGATAGATTTTCTAGGCAGTACCAAGAAGCCCAGTATCTCCTTGATGGAATGGTTATGGACAGTATGATAGAGTTTATGCCAATGATTTCCGGAGATTTTATTGACCGAACAAGAGCCAAAAGTACATCGATGCAAGGGACTGGATTTGTATGTGCGGCAGCTGCTCCTTATGGACGTTTTCTTTATTTCGGAAAAACTATGGTTGACCCCGCAACAGGCAGTACATGGGCGAGACACGATGCGGAAAAGGTTCTTGTAAGCCAGTATTCCGGCAAGACGAATGCAAAGGAGAATCTTCAATATACAAAATCACCGCATACTCAGGTACAAGCTGAATGGTTCGATGCTGCTAAGCGACAATACGGCAACACATGGATTCGCAAAGTAAAAGCACAGGCAGGAGGTGGCAGACATGGCAGATAAACCTATCGGAAAAGATGCAACTGGATATGAGATTCTGACAGATGCCATGAAAGCACTTCTGAACCAGTATCCGGGACTGTACGAAAATGAAACAATCAAATTTGAGGAACTCGGCAAAGAATCGGGAATTGCGTTCTCAGCAGATAACGGGGCATTGATCTATTCAGAAAAAGAAGATGTTTGTGGAACGATGCACCAAGTATGCCAGTACCCATTTTACGTGGTGTACCGCACAGCATCCGACAAGGAAAGGCAGAAGTTATCTGTTCAGAAGTTCCTGGATAATCTAGGTAAATGGATATGTCGAGAACCAGTTATTATAAACGGCTCTGAGACACGTTTAAATGCGTTTCCTGAGCTTTCACAGGGGCGAGTGATAAAACGCATCACCCGTGACAACTCCTATGGTTTAGAGCCACAGGAGAGTGGTGTACAGGACTGGTTATTGCCATTATCGGTGCGCTACGAAAACACTTATGAAGTAATATAACAAGCAACAACCGGCTATCAATTAGAGACAGTCGCTAACCTACACAGCCTTTTAAAAGTTATGGGCAGAAAGGACATTTCTATGGCAGTTACAGGCAAGATTGACCGTAAATATATGGCTCATTATATCGATGCAGGTTCCCTCTGTGGAG
This sequence comes from Blautia sp. HA8986, assembly GCF_056504635.1. Classification (NCBI taxonomy): domain Bacteria; kingdom Bacillati; phylum Bacillota; class Clostridia; order Lachnospirales; family Lachnospiraceae; genus Blautia; species Blautia sp. HA8986. Next base: position 1,273,768 of record NZ_JBWLUQ010000001.1, on the reverse strand, counting down.
GACTGACACCGAAATATGAGCGTCTTGGAAAAGATCTGGAAGAGTACAACGTCGAACTCAATCCAGATACTGAAACATCTAAAAACATTCTTGGAGAATCCACATTTAAGCATAACGGCTACGAAGTCTCTTCTGATGCTGATCCGTTCTATGCAGACACTACTTCTGATCTGTTTACAGCATTACAGAAAATTGTAGACAACCGTTACCAGGACGACAACCTCAAAACAAAAGCAGTTGAGGTTCATCTCTGGACAGCAGCTACGGCAGGCAAGTATGAAGCGTATCAGCAGGACTGCTACGTTGTGCCGACCTCCTACGGCGGTGATACATCCGGCTATCAGATTCCATTTACCGTTAATTATACTGGCGAACGTGTAAAAGGAAAGTTTGATGTTTCCACCGGAACATTTACAGCTGACAGCGAATAAGTACATATACAAGGAGGGTGTGCCAAATGGCAAAAATAATTAACACCAAAATCGATGATGGAATTTTCATTTTCACATTCACGAATAACGAAGACGAAGTCTTTTCTTCTTTTAAACTGAATCCGACCGATATCAATGTAGCGGCACGTGCGGAGGAGCTGACAGAATACTTTGAGCAGCTTAAAGATTCTATTCAGAAGGTCGATTCCGGTAAAAAAATGGCAGAGCTGAACAAACAGATTGAGGACAAAATCAACTACCTGCTCGGATATGAGGCATCAAAAGACCTGTTCAAAGAGCCGATCACGGCAACCACTGTATTCGGCAATGGTCAGGTATTCGCTTATATTGTTCTGGATAAGATCGCAGAAGCAATTGCGCCGGAAATCGAAAAGAGAAAAAAGAAAATGCAGGCAGCAGTCAATAAGTATACGGAGAAGTATACAAAATGACCGCCTATGAGCTTCCCACCTCACTCAACATCAGTGGGGTGGATTTTTCTATTAGAACGGATTTCCGAGCAATCATTGATATTCTCATAGCTATGAATGACCCAGAACTGGATGAACAGGCGAAAGCAGTTGTTATGCTGCAGATCCTGTTCGAGGACTGGCAGGGTATACCGGCTGAGAGTCTGGATGAAGCTTGTCAGAAAGCATCAGAATTCATCGACTGTGGACAGTCGGACGATAATCCGAACCATCCCAAACCCCGTTTGATGGACTGGGAACAGGACGGAGATATGATTGTACCGGCTGTAAATAAAGTCGCCGGAAAAGAAATCAGAGCCGTACCGTATATGCACTGGTGGACGTTTTTCGGGTACTTTATGGAATCTGGTGAATGTCTGTTCAACACAGTTGTTGGAATCCGGTCAAAAAAGGCAAAAGGCGAACGTCTGGATAAATGGGAAAAGAAATTCTATCAGGAAAACAAAAACACAATTGACATAAAAACACGTCTCAGCGATGAGGAGCAAGCTTATAAAGATAAGCTGAATGAGATGTTGAACCTCAAATAGTTAGGAGGTGGACACATGGCTGCTGATGGCTCAGTCATTATTGATACCAGAATGGACACATCAGGTGTGCAGAACGGAGTATCGGCTATAAAACAGTCATTTAACGGCCTTGGAAGTGCTGTAAAAAAAATCGGTCTGCTGATTGGCGGGGCGTTTGCTGTCGGTAAATTAGTACAGTTTGGGAAAGAGTGCGTGGAACTCGGTTCCGACCTCGCAGAAGTTCAGAACGTGGTTGATGTTACATTTACCACCATGTCGGATAAGGTCAATGAATTTGCAAAGAACGCCATGACCTCAGCCGGATTGTCTGAAACAATGGCTAAACGGTATGTTGGTACATTCGGGGCAATGTCAAAGTCGTTCGGATTCTCAGAAGCACAGGCTTACGACATGTCAACGGCTCTAACACAGCTGACTGGTGATGTAGCATCATTCTATAACATCAGTCAGGACTTGGCTTATATCAAGCTGAAATCAGTGTTTACAGGCGAAACGGAAACACTCAAAGATCTCGGCGTGGTAATGACCCAGTCGGCACTAGACCAGTACGCACTGGCGAACGGATATGGTAAAACAACATCCGCCATGACCGAACAGGAGAAGGTTGCTCTCCGCTTGGCTTTTGTACAGAAACAGTTATCAGCTGCATCCGGAGACTTCATCCGTACTTCTGACAGCTGGGCGAACCAGGTGCGAGTGATGCAGTTGCAGCTGCAATCTCTCAAGGCAACAGTCGGACAAGGTTTGATTAATATTTTCACGCCTGTTCTGAAAGTGATCAATATTCTTCTTGGCAAACTGGCAACTTTGGCGAATGCTTTCAAAAGCTTCACGGAGCTTATCACTGGAAAGAAATCATCAGGTCAGACAAGCGGAAGTGGAGCAGGTCTTACAGGCGATGCAAGTGGCGTGCAGGATACAGCAGACGCTTACGGACAGGCGGCAGACAACGCCAGTAAGCTTGCAGATTCCACAGAAGATGTAGCTGATGCAACAAAAGACGCGGCTAAGGCTGCGAACGGGTATTTGAGTCCACTTGATGAGATTAGTCGGTATTCAACTCAGAATACATCGTCAACAGCAGGCAAAGTCCCGTCCTCAGGAACAGGGTCAGGAGGAAACTCTGGTGGTCTAGCTGGAGCTGTTGGAAATGTTGACTATGGAAAAGTAGCAGAGGGCGAAACTGCGCTGGATAAAATCAGCAAGTCAGCCGAAAAGCTTGCGAAGCTCTTAAAAAAACTCTGGAAACCATTTCAGGACGCTTGGAAAAAAGAGGGTAAAAACACCATTAATGCGGCAAACATTGCTTTGTCGGGAATTGCAAAGCTCGCTAAGAGTGTAGGCAAAAGCCTTGTAGAGGTCTGGACAAATGGCACAGGCACAACGATGCTTACGACCATGCTGAGGATTGCTCAAAACGTGCTTAAAACTATCGGGAACATTGCATCCGGTTTTGCCGATGCGTGGAACAAGAATAATGTCGGGACACAGATTATACAGAACATTGCAGATGCTCTCGTGGTAGTTATGCAGTTTGTTGAGAAAATCGCAGAGGATACGGCAACATGGGCGGCAAATCTGGACTTCTATCCGCTGTTGGAATCTATCAGTAATCTGACAGCGACTTTTGCTCCAATTCTGGAATCCATTGGAAATGTACTTGAATGGATTTACAAAAATATTGTCCTTCCGATGTTGACATGGATTATTGAGGTAGGGCTTCCGACAGTGATTAATCTGGTGTCTGGCTTAGTGGGATTCTTTGCAGACCATCAATCAATCATTGAAGCGTTCGGTGCAGCTCTGATCGGGGCATTCGCAGCGGCAAAGATTGCAGGATTGGCGTCGAGAGTTATTAAGAGCGTGTCTGGGATAGCTATGGCTGCAAAAGGACTTATCACGCTAATGACTGGTACTGGTGGCATCATGGGCGGAATTAAAGCTATTGCAACAGCTATCGGACCAGGTGGAGTCTTTGTCCTTGCAGTCGGCGCATGTATTGCAATCGGCGTTTTGCTATACAAGAACTGGGACAAAATCAAAGAAATGGCTGGAAAGGTATGGGATTGGATTTCTAATAAAACAAGACGTTTTGTTGAGGATATTGGAAAGAAACTCAGAGGCCTAGCTACCAAAATGACGACCATCTGGGGAAACATAAAGGCCAGTGCGCATCAGAAATGGAATGCTATATGGTCTACCGTTAGTGGCTTTGTTGAAAGAATTAAGAACGCTATTGTTGATAAATTCACATCCGCTAAAAACACTGTAGTCAATGTATTTAATGGAATGAGAGATGCTATTAGGTCTGTTCTGAACAATATTATAAGTGTTGTAAATGGTGCTATCAGCAAAGTAAACGGAGTTGTTAGTGCGATTGAATCAGCATTCTCTTTCGGCCCATGGAAAGTACCGACCCCATTCGGTTCAAAGACTATCGGGTTTAAAGCTACTTTTCCAAGAGTACCGACAGTCCCATATTTAGCAAAGGGAGCAGTCATCCCACCTCGAAGCGAATTCCTTGCAGTTCTGGGCGATCAGAAACAGGGCAATAACATCGAGACACCGGAAGCCTTGCTCAGAAAGATTGTTCGCGAAGAATCTGGCGGGCAGCAGAGTGGTGGAAATTATTGTTTTACTGCTCAGATTAACCGAAGAACAGTATTTGATGAAATTATCGAAGAAGCAAAGTTAAGACGTGATACAAGCGGTAGAAACCCGTTTGAACTGGCATAGGAGGTGGAAGCGTGGCAACTATTCCAAAAAGCATAACAGAACGATACAAGATGAATGGGGCTTCCATCTATCAGCCAGATAAAGATATGGGATATAACCTCGAAACAACTTATTCAGAAGGTAGTAACCGCACGCAGTTCGGAAAAGCGTTGTTAACTCCATTGTTTACGGTCGAACAGTATAGCTATGAAGCATCAAACGTTCCGGTTATAGAGGCAAATAAAATTCTCAAGGTTATCGCAAAAGGAAAAACTTTCAGTTTGTATCATTGGTCGCTTTACCACATGGCATGGAGAACTGATCCGTTTTATGTTGGAAAAGCAAGCCTAACTATTGGAGAAATTTCGCCAGACTTAAAATTTGTATCAAAAATATCTTTTAATATGCAGGGGGTGAATCCACTTGATTAATGTATCTGATGCGTTCAAACAAAAACTACAGGACGGAGAAAGAGTCTGGCAGGAAGTGGAAATCACCTTTCCTGACGGAACTGTAAAAACAGTCAAAAATGAAATCATGGGTGAAAACTGCACCTTTTCCGATTGTGCAGAAAGTAGCAGCTTTCCGATTGGCTGCGTTGTTTGTAAATCCATGACATTGGAGTTGGACAACACTTCCGACCAGTGGAAAAACTATAATTTCTACATGGCAAAAGTTCATGCGTATCTTAAAATGCAGACCTCCGTAGCAAGTCCGGCTGCAACAGATGAATTGCTGGATGAAAACGATGCCCCAATTCTTGACCAGAGTGGCGGTGCGATTCTGGCAACAAAACCAGCGACAGAAGATAGAATTGAAACCATTGATAAAGGTATTTATACAATTACGACACCAGAACAATATGGCGAAATCCTTAGTTTTACTGCTTTGGACGATATGTATAAAACGAACGCAACTTATATATCTCATCTGGTTCTGCCACAGTCAATAGAGACTCTTTTTAGAGATGCGTGTGAGACTCTTGGTATTCCGTCAGAAGTCTCCATGGCACATGGAAATCTGATCGTGTCAGAGATTCCGGAAAACATGACGTTTCGTCAGTTGTTCGGATGGGCAGCAATGCTTGAGACTGCGAACGCTCGCCTGGACAGCAGAGGATACTTGCGATTTATCAGATGGGATTTTTCCAATACACAAGAAGATTATAACGCAGTAGTGGACGCTGATGGAAATGTAGTATTTAAAGGCGGCGCGAATATTGACTCAGAAAGTTTTATCAGTCCGACAGGGAACTGGATAATTGATAGTGATGGATTCTTGACACTGATCGAATCAGCAGCTGACACATCCGAAAGGCTCAAAGACTTTTTTACAAGTCCAACCGTTTCTAGTGATGATATTGTGATTACTGGAATCAAGCTAAAAAATAGAGAAAATGAAGCCATGTACGGAAGCACAGGATATGTTCTTGAATTGGAGAACAATCTTGTTGCGGATTCGGACTTGGACACGGTAGCTGCTCAAATCGGTGATTCCATAATTGGAGCTAAATTCCGCAGCATGTCTGGCGAACTTGCATATAACCCACTCATTGAGTTTGGAGATATGGTATATACTTATGACCGCAAATGGAACAGATATATAACTCCGCTGACGGACGTTTCTTGTTCCGTTAATGGAAAAACCGCTGTGAAAACTCAAGCCGACGATCCAATCAGAGGAATGAGCAAGTTTGTTTCTGATGGAACGAAAGCTATTGTTGAAGCAAGACGACTTGTCAAAAAAGAACGTTCAACCAGAGAGAAAGCAGTAAAGAGACTGGAGGAAACCTTAAAAACTTCTTCTGGTTTGTACGAAACTTCGGTACCTCAAGAAGACGGAAGTATTATAACTTACCTGCACGATAAACCTACACTCGCAGAATCTAAGAATGTCATTAAATTTACAGCAGAAGCTATTGGTGTATCCAATGATGGTGGAAAGACGTATCCTTACGGTTTTGCAATGACCGGCGAATTAATAACCAGACTGCTCTATGCAGAGGGCATTAATGCTGACTATATCAATGCAGGAACGCTCATCGTAAGAGACAAAAGTGGAAATGCGATATTTGAAGCGGATATGGACACCGGATCAGTTACCCTTGACGGGAGTGTTCAAATTGGTGGAGGAAAATCTCTTAATCAAACATTTGCAAACTATCTCCAAGAGAGCAAGGATTATTCAGACGGAAAACTGTCTGACTACGCCGAAACGGTAACTGGCTCACTGGGAGAGCTGCAAGACCAGATAGACGGACAGATTGAAACGTTCTACTACGATTATGAACCTACACTCCAAAACAAACCGGCATCAGACTGGACAAGTGCAGCAGAAAGAAAGAAGCACATCGGTGATTTGTTCTTTAATAAAACGACCGGTTACGCATATCGTTTCATGCAGGATGGAGCAACGTGGGGCTGGACATTGGTTCAAGATACCGATATCACGAAAGCAATGAAAGCCGCTGAGGACGCACAGGATACCGCAGATCATAAGCGCAGAGTGTTTGTGACAAAGCCACAGCCGCCTTACGATATCGGCGACTTATGGTCGCAGGGAGGAGATGAAGGTGGGGATATCCTTACCTGTATAGTTTCAAGAGCAAAGGGAGCATCTTATGTTCAGTCGGATTGGAAGAAACTGAATAAATATACGGATGACACAAAAGCAGAAGAGGCCCTTGAAGCTGCGTCCCTAGCTAGAAACATGACCATGCAGCTCGATAACGACTATCAGGGCATCCCGGTTGATAGTGACGGCAACTATACGGAGTTTCCAGAGTGCACCACAACAGCGACCGTTATGTACGGTACGCAGGATATCACGAATAACTGTACGTACACGATTACGAAATCTCAGAACATACAGGGAAACTGGAACAAGGAGAGAAAGACATACACTGTCACCGGGCTGACCGCAGACAGCGGATGGGTGAACATCAAGGCGGCATATCTGAATAACCTTGTCGTATCAAAACAGTTCTCGATTGCAAAACAGTACGCCGGACCACAGGGAATCCCGGGTGTCGGACAGGATGGAAAGACAACGTATCTGCATATCCGGTACGCACCGGTACAGAACCCGACAGCAGCACAGATGAGCAAGACACCAAACAAGTATATCGGAACTTATACGGACTTTTCCGGCGTTGACAGTACCGACCCGAGCAAGTACACGTGGGCGCAGTTTAAAGGAGATCGAGGCGTACAGGGTCCGAAAGGCGATACCGGCGAACGAGGATTGCAGGGACTTCAAGGAGAGAAAGGTGAACAGGGAATCCCTGGAGCCAAAGGTGCAGACGGAAAGACTTCTCATTTTCATATCAAGTACAGCACAGTTGCAAAGCCAACCACATCTAGTCAGATGACTGAAACCCCGTCAACTTATATCGGTACTTATGTGGATTTTGAAGAAACTGATAGTACCGATCCATCGAAATACACATGGGCGAGGTTCAAAGGAATCCAAGGCGAAAAAGGTGAGCGGGGTATTCCAGGTGTTGGTACCGACGGAAAAACAAGCTATTTGCATATAGCCTACGCAAATTCACCCGATGGAAAGACAGGTTTCTCCGTATCAGATTCCACTAATAAAAAATATATTGGACAATATACAGATTTTCTGCCAGACGACAGTACGGATTATACAAAATACTCATGGACTCTTATCAAGGGAGCGGATGGAAAATCTTCTTATACTTGGATGAAATACGCTACAAGACCAGACGGCCTCGACATGTCAGACAACCCAGATTATGTAAAACTTCTGGATTCCACCGGTAGTCCAATTTTGGACAGTGCCGGAGAACAAATCTATACGGTGACACAGGCGACCTATATTGGCATTGCAACGAATAAGGACACGGCTACAGAAAGCACTAATCCGGCGGACTATACGTGGAGCCGGTTCCGTGGCGTTGATGGATATGACGGCAAAGACGGAGCGAACGGCATCCCGGGAAAAGACGGTAAAGACGGAAAGACACAGTACACGCACCTTGCTTATGCCAACAGTGCGGATGGAACGAAAGACTTTTCGGTATCTGACGGAAACCGTGAATATATCGGCATGTACGTGGATTTCGTGGAAGCTGACAGCACTGACCCGACGAAGTACACTTGGTCGCTGATTAAGGGAGCGGATGGTGCACAGGGTGTACCGGGAACGCCGGGGGCGAACGGAAAGACGCCGTACTTCCATATCGCATATGCAAATAGCGCTGATGGTAGAACAGGTTTCTCCGTGGATGATAGCGTCAATAAACTGTATATCGGGCAGTATACCGATTACACGCCGGACGATAGCACAGACCCAACAAAATACAGTTGGACAAAGATTAAGGGCGAACAGGGAAATGCCGGAAGGACTTACTTCTTCCAGAGCAATGCAGATGTGTTGCTGATGGGAGCAGACAAGAAGATAACACCGGCACCGCTCATTGTGGATTCGTTCTACAGGGATGGAAACGGCGAAGTTGCACAGTCGCAAAAGGGATGGTGGAAACTGGAAAAATCCACCGACAACGGCGCTACATGGTCGGCGCTCACGGTATCGCAGACTGCGGCACTTGACCGGTTGAGTATTAACGTCAATAACCTGTCGCTCAAGGCTCACAACATGCTCAAGGTTTCACTGTATTTCGACCAGGCAAAGACGAAGCTTGCAGACTATCAGACATATTCCGTTGCGGTCGATGTGGCGTCACTGACACAGGAAGATATTGTTAATATCCTGTCTGATGATGGTAAATTCAAGGGTTTATATTATATAAAAAACGATGATGGAACCCAGTCGCTATACATTTCATTTAATGCCGCGAAAGGTGGAACACTTGTACTTGGCGGTAAAAACAACGGAGATGGTACACAGATTCTGTACGATGCTAACGGAAAACGTGTTAGTAAGTCGGATAATGACGGAACGCTGTACTACAAAACATATACAGACGAGAATAACTATACAGGATTCCTGTTTAATAAAAACGGAATATCTTTTGTCGAATGGGTAAAAGGCGTAGAAACCATAGCTCCCGGAATCATCAATTTTACAGCGGATAGAACGTATATCAATAACAATGTATATGTGTATGGCTGGGAGGGAAAAGCGCGTAGAAAGCCAGTTACATCAGCAGGTGATGCAGGTTCAAGAATTGATTACATAGGAACAGGTACAGGAACAACCGGTGGAAAAGAATACAGAAGAATGGCTGTTCGGGGACAATGGGGAAGCACTACTGAAAACTATTATGCCACCGATTACGTTTACACGAACACGGGCGTTTCCGACATTCGCTTAAAGGAAAATATCGCAGGTAGCGAAATAAACGCTCTTGAAGCTGTAAACAGAATGAAAGTCCGTCAATTCGACTGGAAAAAGGGCGGTCATCAGAACATCGGTTTCGTGGCGGACGAACTGGAAGAAATCGACCCGAACTTGGCACTGGGCGGCGGGTATGATGAAAACGGTGAGATGGACATTAAGCAGATTAACAGTCCGTACTTGCTGAACTACGCCATTAAAGCCATACAGGAACTTAGCGCAAAGGTTGATGAGCAAGAGGAACGTATCAAGGAATTAGAAAGGAGATTACAAAATGGCAAAGTTTAATGAGTACCCACAGAAAGCGACACCGGAAGATGCAGATACACTGATGATTTATGATGCGGTGGCGAAGGCAAACAAGCTTTCACCGTTCAGTGGAATCTGGAAATGGATCGTTGGAAAACTGACCAATGCGGTCATCAGCAACTTGCAGACGAGTAATCAGACGGTACTGGGGGCGATTAATGAATTAAATAGTAACCGGCTCAGGAGCTCAGAAAACATAATTTCTGGTTCTGATCTTGCTGAAGATGTACTTATGAAATGTGGCTATGGAGAAATTAGGTTATTCACAATACAAAGCTCAGTAAGTATCAATCAAGGTTCTCCGGATGGCAAAGGCGGATTTCTACTTGTATATCAAAGCAAATCCGGCAGCAAATGCGGAATTGTTGTGCTTTTTTCTTACGCTGCAACTATATGGATGAAAACCAAATCTACTACTTGGAGCGAGTGGAAAAAAATACAATTGTCTTAAAACAAAATAGTAACCGGCAGGCCGGGTTGAGCGAGTTAGTTCCCATTTAGTTCATTAAGAAACTTTGAAAATTTCATAAAAAGGAGTTGATAATTTGGAGATTAAAGGTATTGACGTATCATCTAATCAGGGAAAGCCCGACTGGGCGAAAGCTGCTAAATCCGGCGTTAAATTTGCAATCTTAAGAGTACATCAGAGGACTGGTGTTGACAGCTCGTTCGAATACAACTACAAAGGATGCAAGAGCAACGGAATTCTTGTCGGCGGATACAAGTATTCATACGCCCTGACACCGGCACAGGCTATTGACGAAGCGGAGGATGTAATTGCCGCGCTGAACGGACGTGGACTGGACTTCCCAGTGTTCTATGATCTCGAGTGGTCTAATCAGCGAAAGCTCGGCAAACAAGCTATTGAGAACATTGCAGTGGCATTTCTGACAAGGATGAAGAAAGCCGGTTATAAGGTCGGTATCTACTGCAATCTGGATTGGTACAATAATGCCCTGTCAGATGCGCTGAAAAAGTACGATTGTTGGATTGCTCGTTATCCGTCAAACGACAACGGTTCTGTACAGGAAAGATTACGCCCACCGGTCGGTGTAGGTTGGCAGTATTCCAGTAAAGGAAAAGTATCCGGTATCAGCGGAAATGTTGATATGGATGTGTTCTATAAGGATTATAAAGAGGAGGTTTCTACAATGGACAAAGCTATCGAAAAAGTGATTCTCGTTGCAAAAAATGAAATCGGGTATCTTGAAAAGAAAAGCAACAGCCAGCTCGACAGCAAGACTGCAAATGCAGGCTCAAACAATCACACAAAATACTGGAGAGATATTAAGCCATCTTATCAGGGACAGCCCTGGTGCGCTTGCTTCGTAAGCTGGTGCTTTATGAAAGCATTCGGACTTGAAACGGCTAGGAAACTGCTGAAACACTGGCCTTATGTGTATTGTCCGACCATGAGCGGATTGTTTACGCTTAATGCTAATCCAAAAGTTGGCGATATCGTGATATTTAAGCACAATGGTACATTTACTCATACCGGATTAGTCACGGCGGTTGTTGGCGATCGTTTTTATACCATTGAGGGTAATACTTCCGGTGCATCTGGTATTATCGCAAACGGCGGTGGTGTTTGTGCAAAAAGCTATCTTAACAGTCAGATGCCGGGAACGAAATTCTGCACACCGGATTGGAAGCTCGTAAAAGGAACGCCAACTAACACATCAACTACAGGAGGGAAATATATGTTCACAACAGAAACAGTAGTAGCAGGCAGCACAGGACTTTCCGTCCTTCTTTTACAGGAGATTCTTGTAGCACGAAAATTCAAAGGAAAAGACGGTAAAGAGCTTGAACTTGATCGTTCTGCCGGAACAAACACCATTTACGCACTGAACACTTACAAGAAATCCAGAAATATGAAACAGGATGGAATCTGTGATGCAGCAGTCTGGAAAGATTTGATTGCACTTTGACGAAAAATATGATATGATTCTACCAGATCAATCTTTGCCACACTTTTATTTATGATCGTGCATGTAGAGCACCGTGTGGCATAGCGCATGAGTGCAAGTTGATTAAAAAGAAAGAGCTAGGAATCGACCCTTAGCTCTTTTTTTTGTACTAAATTACAGTGATTTAATTAGATATAGATTTACACGGTTAGTCACAAATAAGTCACAAGTGAAACTCGAAATACCGCATAAACAAAGGATTCTTGGAAAGTTTCATTAAAATTAGAGTGATGAAGATGAAATGAGGAGAGTAGAAGTGAAAAAGATCATGAAGAAAAACCAGGTAATCATCACCTCTCTGGCCATTCTCATTGCAGTGGCCGGATATCTGAATTTCGCAGACGTAAATCTGGGATTTAAGGATAAGGAGGCAAGCACGGACAGCAGCAGTATCCTGGACGACGTAAACTATGATCTGACAGATGAAACAGCCCTTCTGGATGAGAACGGGGCAGATGGCACATCCCAGTCGGAGGTGATGGATACTGCATCTCCAGGTGAGGCCGTACTTACGGGTGCATCGGATTTTGCAGCACAGGCGAAAGTGAGCAGGGAACAGGTACGCTCACAGAACAAAACGGACCTGCAGTCCATCATCAGCAACAAAGATATCAGTGATGAGGAAAAACAGAATGCGATCAATACCATGGTGTCCATGACAGAACTTACAGAAAAGGAAGCTGCAGCAGAACTTCTTCTGGAAGCAAAAGGTTTCGAGAATGTGATCGTGAACCTTACAGGAGAAACCGCAGATGTGGTAGTGCCCGATGCTGATCTTGAGGATGCCAGTCGTGCCCAGATCGAGGACATTGTGAAGAGGAAAACAGGTGTGGCAGCAGAGAGTATTGTGATCACACCATTAAGTCAGAGCAAAAATACAGAAGATACTGCAGCTACGACGGCATCTGATGCTTCAGATACATCAGCTGCGTCAGCAGAAAGCGATACCACACCAGCAGAAGACACTGAGACATCAGCTGACGTGCAGGATGGTTCCACCATTGATACAGAGGGAATTTACGATTGAATTGCCTTGACAGCAAAGCCTTGTCTATACTAGAATAGGAAAGGTTATATAAAAATAAGAGTTATAAGAGAATATACAGGAGGCTCACGTGTCGAAGTATACGAAAGAAATAGAAAAAAGAAGAACTTTTGCCATCATCTCCCATCCGGATGCCGGTAAGACAACATTAACAGAAAAATTCCTGCTGTATGGAGGGGCCATCAACCTGGCCGGAAGCGTTAAGGGTAAGGCTACGGCCCGCCATGCAGTGTCTGACTGGATGGAGATCGAGAAGGAGAGAGGTATTTCCGTTACCTCATCTGTACTTCAGTTTCACTATGACGGATATTGCATCAACATTCTGGACACACCGGGACATCAGGATTTCTCCGAGGATACCTACCGAACCCTGATGGCAGCAGATTCTGCAGTTATGGTTATCGACGGATCAAAAGGTGTCGAGGCACAGACCCGAAAGCTTTTCAAGGTCTGTGTAATGAGACATATCCCGATATTTACTTTTATTAACAAAATGGACAGAGATGCCAACGATACTTTTGATCTTCTGGATGAGATCGAGAAAGAGCTTGGCATTGCGACATGTCCGATCAACTGGCCTATCGGTTCCGGTAAGAAGTTCCGAGGTGTTTTTGACCGTAATACAAGAAAGATCCTCACTTTCTCAGATACACAGAAAGGTACCAAAGAAGGAGTGATCGAGGAGATCGATATTGATGATCCTCATGCAGATGAGGTTATGGATCCTGAGCAGAAAGAACAGCTGATGGAGGAGATCGAACTTCTGGATGGTGCAAGTGCCGAGTTTTCACAGGAAGAAGTCAGCAAAGGACAGCTGACACCTGTATTCTTCGGTTCAGCTCTTACAAACTTTGGTGTGGAGACATTCCTGGAGCATTTCCTTAAGATGACCACATCACCGCTTCCGAGAACAGCAGACTGCGGACCAATCGATCCGATGAGTGATGATTTTTCAGCATTTGTATTTAAGATCCAGGCAAACATGAACAAAGCTCACAGAGACCGTATTGCATTTATGCGTATCTGTTCCGGAAAATTCGATGCCACCAGGGAAGTTTATCATGTGCAGGGCGACAAGAAGATGCGTCTTCTCCAGCCACAGCAGATGATGGCAGAATCTCGCCACGTTGTAGATGAGGCTTATGCAGGAGATATTATCGGTGTGTTTGATCCGGGTATCTTTTCCATCGGAGATACCATCTGCGCACCTGGAAAAAAATTTGCGTTTGAAGGAATCCCGACTTTTGCACCAGAGCATTTTGCCCGCGTGCGTCAGATCGATACCATGAAAAGAAAGCAATTTGTTAAAGGTATCAACCAGATTGCGCAGGAAGGTGCGATCCAGATTTTCCAGGAGTTCAATACAGGTATGGAAGAAATCATAGTGGGTGTTGTCGGCGTACTGCAGTTCGATGTTCTGAAATACCGTCTGGAGAATGAATATAATGTAGATATCCGTCTGGAGCCTCTTCCGTATGAGCACATCCGCTGGATTGCAAACAAGGAAGCGATTAAGGTGGACAAGATTGTGGGAACTTCTGACATGAAGAGAGTTACAGATCTGAAGGGAAATCCGCTGCTTCTCTTTATCAACGCATGGAGTGTTGGTATGGTAGAAGACCGAAATCCGGATCTGGTACTGACAGAATTCAGTAAATAAGCCCTTTTATTTCATAGTTTTTTTTGGTATAATAATAGAAAATTACGAACAAAAAATTATATCCGTAGGAGGGTTTCCCATGGCAGAAAAAAGAACAACATATAAGATACAGGATCTGGGCGGAATCGGTGAAGTTCATATTGCAGATGAAGTGGTTGCGATCGTTGCAGGACTTGCAGCAACAGACGTGGATGGCGTTGCTTCCATGGCAGGAAACATTACCAACGAGCTGGTAAGCAAGCTTGGTAAGAAGAACCTGTCCAAGGGAGTAAGGGTAACAATTCTGGAAGGAGTTGTCACTGTAGATCTTTCACTGAACATCGAATATGGAAGAAACATTCTTGAGACAAGCAAGAAGGTTCAGGAGAAGGTTAAGACCGCTATTGAGAATATGACAGGACTTGAGGTTGCAGATGTGAACATTCATATTGCCAGCGTGGATATGGAGAACGAAAAAGGAAAGTAAACCTTTCCTTTTTTCCGTCTTAGGAGGAAATTATGAGAAGAAGAGAACAGAGAGAACATGTATTTAAACTTATGTTTATGACAGAGTTTAATTCGGAGGAAGAGATGACAGAACAGCTCTCTCTTTATTTTGAAGGTCTTGGTGAGCTTTCAGAGCAGGACCAGGAGTATATGAAGAAGAAATACGCTCATGTGAAAGAGCATTTGGAAGAGATCGATGCTCTTTTGAATGGTGCAAGCCGCGGCTGGAAGACCAAACGTATGAGCCGGGTGGATCTTGCGGCACTTCGTCTTGCAGTGTATGAGATGGAGTATGATGCTGATGTGCCTACGGGAGTAGCTATCAATGAGGCTGTAGAACTTGCCAAAAGATTTGGCGGTGATGCTTCCGGCTCCTTTGTAAACGGAGTTCTTGGTAAGATCGCATCTGAGAAAGAAGAGAAGAAACCTGAAGAGAAGTCTGCTGACGCAGAAGAGAAGGCAGCAGAAGTATCTGAGCAGAACGCATGAAAAATGTCTATTCTGTCGGCCAGATAAATCATTACGTCGGGAATATGTTTACCCAGGATTATTTTCTCCGGAAGGTTTATGTGAAAGGAGAAGTATCCAACTGCAAATATCACACGAGCGGGCATATCTATTTTTCCCTGAAAGATGAGACAGGAACATTGAGCTGCGTGATGTTTGCAGGGCACCGCCGCGGTCTGGCTTTCCGCATGAAGGATGGCGACAAGGTGGTTGTTGGAGGAACTGTGGATGTTTATGAGAGAGATGGCCGCTATCAGCTCTATGCGAAAGAGATCACACTGGAGGGAGCAGGTGCCCTTTATGAGAAATATTTGACTCTGAAACAGGAGCTTGAGGATATGGGGATGTTTGCGCAGGAGTATAAGCAGCCAATCCCTCATTTTATCAGGACTCTCGGTGTGGTGACAGCACCTACAGGTGCGGCAGTGCAGGATATCCGCAACATTGCAGGACGGAGGAATCCCTATCTGCAGATCATTCTTTACCCGGCACTTGTCCAGGGAGAAGGAGCAGCTGAGAGCATTGTAAAAGGAATCCGGATGCTGGATGATGCAGGGGTAGATGTGATCATTGTTGGCCGTGGAGGCGGTTCCATTGAGGATCTCTGGGCTTTCAATGAGGAGATTGTGGCCCGTGCTATTTTTGAGTGTAGGACACCGGTGATCTCAGCAGTGGGACATGAGACAGATTTTACCATTGCGGATTTTGTGGCAGACTTAAGAGCCCCCACACCTTCGGCAGCAGCAGAGCTTGCAGTGGATGATTTCCGCAGTGTGATGGAGAGCTTGCGTATATACAGAGAGCGGCTGCAGCGTGGAATGAACAGCAAGGTTGAACTTTTTGCCGCAAGGCTTACTGCATATGAAACGAAGCTTAAATATCTGAGCCCGGAGTCCATGCTCCGCGAGAAACGGCAGTATGCAGCAGATCTTGAGGAACGTCTGCGCTCATCTATGGAATGCAGGCTTACAGAGAAACGTCATGAGCTTGCAGTATGGATTCAGCGTTTTGAGGGGCTTTCTCCACTTAAAAAGCTGAATGGAGGCTATGCTTTTGTGTCCGCGTCGAACGGACATGCTGTGACGAAGATCAGCCAGGTAAAAAAGGGTGACCGTCTTTCCATTGCGGTGACAGACGGAACCATAGAAGCAGTTGCGGACAGTATCAGAAGGGAAGAACGATAATGGCAGAGACAGAAGAAAAGAAAGAAGCGAAATCCATAGAAGAGACCTTTGGCGAGCTTGATATTCTGGCGCAGAAGCTGGAGGATCGGGATACACCTCTGGAAGAATCTTTCCGTCTCTACAGACAGGGAATGGAGCTTCTTAAGGATTTAAGCGGAAGACTTGATACCGTAGAAAAAAAGATGCTTCAGATGAATGAGGATGGGACATTTCGTGAATTTTAAAGATGAACTGAAAAAAAGAACGGAAGAAGCAGAAAGCACTCTCCGAAAATATCTTCCGGAGGAAGGCGGTTTTGCGAAGACTATGGCAGAGGCCATGAATTACAGTATGACAGCAGGCGGAAAGAGACTCCGGCCGATCCTGATCAGGGAAATGTATCGGCTTTTCGGGGGAGAGGGGAAACTCTGCGAACCTTTCATGGCTGCCATGGAGATGATACATACACATTCTCTGGTCCATGATGATCTTCCGGCACTGGATAATGATGATTACAGGCGGGGCAGACTGACGACTCATAAGGTATATGGGGAAGCCATGGGTGTATTAAGCGGCGTGGCACTTCTGAACAGAGCCTATGAAGTTATGCTTATGGCCTTTGATCTTACAGAAGACAAAGAACGTGTGATATCTGCCATGAAGATCATGGCAGATAAGACCGGTATAAACGGAATGCTTGGCGGACAGAGTGTGGATGTGGAGAATGACGGCAAGCCTCTGAAACGTGAAATGCTGAATTATATATATAAAAACAAGACTTCCGCACTGATCGAAGCTTCCATGGTGACAGGTGCAGTACTTGCAGGTGCATCAGAGGAAGAGATCAGGATCGTGGAGCAGGCTGCAGAGGACATCGGACTGGCTTTCCAGATTCAGGATGACATCCTGGATGTGACCAGCACCCAGGAGGAACTGGGGAAACCGATCCACAGCGATGAGAAGAATAATAAGGTAACATACGTGAGTCTTATGGGAATTCAGGCAGCAGCCGGCAAGGTAAAAGAACTTTCTGACCATGCGGTAGAACTGCTGAACAGTCTTGACAGGGAGAATGAATTTCTTGATCTTCTTGTTGAGAGTCTGGTAAGCCGCAGGAAATAGAAAGAACGAAGGAAGGATACGAATGATTCTGGAAAAAATAAAAAAGCCAAATGATATTCATAAAGTTTCATTGGAAGATTTTCCCCGTCTTGCCGAGGAAATCAGGAGCTTTTTGATCCAGACAGTAAGTGAGACAGGCGGGCATCTGGCGTCCAATCTGGGTGTGGTAGAACTGACGCTTGCTTTGCACAATGTGCTTGATTTTCCCCAGGATAAGCTGATCTGGGATGTAGGACACCAGGCCTACACACACAAGATCCTTACAGGCAGGAAAGACGGCTTCAAGAAGCTGCGTAAAGAAGGTGGATTAAGCGGTTTCCCAAAGAGAAATGAGAGTGACTGTGATTCCTTTGATACAGGACACAGCTCCAATTCTATTTCCGCAGGACTGGGATATGTCCGTGCAAGAGATCTTCTGGGAGAAAAATACACGGTTGTTTCTGTGATCGGAGATGGTGCGCTCACAGGCGGAATGGCTTATGAAGCCCTGAATAATGCCGCAGAGCTGAAGACGAATTTTATTATCATCATCAATGACAATAATATGTCTATTTCCAAGAATGTAGGTGGAATGGCCACATATTTAAGTGCTCTGCGCACAGCTGAGACTTACACAGGGATGAAGATCGGAGTCACCAAGACACTGAAGAAAATCCCGCATGTGGGAACGGCAGTGGTAGATACTGTCCGCAGGACTAAGAGCAGCATCAAGCAGCTGATCATTCCCGGAATGCTTTTTGAGAATATGGGACTGACTTATCTGGGACCTGTAGATGGACATAATATGCGTCAGATGATGAAGCTTTTTAATGAAGCCAAGAGAGTGGAGGGACCTGTTATTGTCCATGTGCTTACAGAGAAGGGACGAGGTTATGAGCCGGCATCCTCTCATCCGGAGCGTTTTCATGGTACCGGGCCTTTTGAGATCCGAAGCGGTAAGCCTCTTGTTGAGAAAAAAGCACTTACGTATACAGACTGCTTTTCCAGAGCGATATGTTCCGTGGCGGAAAAGAATCCCAAAGTAGTGGCTGTTACAGCAGCCATGCCGGATGGAACCGGCCTGAACCAGTTCAGTCAGAAATTCCCGGAGCGTTTTTTTGATGTGGGTATTGCGGAAGAACATGCAGTGACTTTTGCAGCAGGAATGGCTCTTGGAGGAATTATTCCGGTATTTGCGGTGTATTCCTCTTTTTTGCAGAGAGGGATCGACCAGATCCTTCATGATGTGTGCATGCAGAATCTGCACGTGATTTTTGCCATTGACAGAGCAGGATTTGTGGGAGCAGATGGTGAGACTCATCATGGATGTTTCGATCTTTCCTATCTGTCCATGATTCCGAATATGACAGTTATGGCACCGAAGAACGGAAAAGAGCTTGAAGAGATGCTGAAGTTTGCAGTGGAAGAGCTTGACGGTCCCTGTGCGATCCGTTACCCGAAGGGAACGGCCTGTACAGATATGGAAGAATGTGATAAGCCGTTACAGAAAGGTATAAGTGAAGTAATCTGCCAGGGCAGCGAGATCGCAGTTCTTGGAGTGGGCAGTATGGTTTCTGTCTGTCAGAAAGTCTGTGAAGAGCTTAGAGACCACAAAACAGCAAGAGCTACATTTGTCAGTGTACGTTTTGTAAAGCCCGTGGACACCTGTCTTCTTGATCAGCTTTCAAAGAACCACAGTCTTTTGGTTACTGTGGAAGAGAATGTAAAAAGTGGTGGTTTTGGAGAGCATGTATCTGCTTATATGGAGGCCTGTCATCCGGAAGTAAGAGTACTGCCTCTGGCAATCGGGGATCACTTTATCGAACATGGAACTGTAGACAGTCAGCGTGTAAAAACCGGTCTGAATGTACAGGGAATCGTAGATGCAGTGGAGCAGAGCTGGGCAGACCTTGTGCATAACAAAAAATAAAAGATACAGCCTTTTCGGGAGAATTACAACCTGCAAGGCATTATACAGCCCGGCACTCAAGGAGCCGGGCTGTTGGAGGATAACATGAAAAAAAGACTTGACATCATGATGGTGGAACAGGGACTTGCACCGTCACGTGAAAAAGCAAAAGCATATATCATGTCCGGTGAAGTATATGTTAACGGACAGAAGGAAGACAAGGCAGGCTCCATGTTTGCGGAGACTGCGAAACTGGAAGTAAGAGGTAAGACGCTGCCATATGTGAGCAGAGGAGGCCTGAAGCTTGAAAAAGCCATGAAGAATTTCGGCGTGACACTGAAAGATAAAGTATGTATGGATGTAGGGGCATCCACAGGCGGTTTTACAGACTGCATGCTTCAAAACGGAGCGGTTAAAGTTTATTCTATTGATGTAGGATACGGCCAGCTGGACTGGAAACTGCGCAATGACCAAAGAGTTGTCTGCATGGAAAAAACTAATATCCGTTATGTAGTACCGGAAGATCTGGAGGAACCGGCCGCATTTTCATCCATTGACGTTTCCTTTATTTCCCTGACAAAAGTTCTTCTCCCTGTAAGAAATCTTCTCACAGAGGACGGAGAGATTGTATGCCTTATCAAACCACAGTTTGAGGCTGGCAGAGAAAAAGTTGGAAAGAAAGGAGTTGTCCGTGATCCGAAAGTTCATGAGGAAGTGATTGAGAAAGTCAGGGATTATGCCATGAGTATTTTCATGGAGCCATGCCATCTTTCTTTCTCACCGATCAAAGGCCCGGAGGGAAACATCGAATATCTGCTCCATCTGAAGAAACATCCGGAAGGAACAGATGTACCTATGAGTCTGGAAGCTTCTGTACAGGATGTGGTAAAGGAAGCTCACGGCCAGCTGGACTGATGCTTGGAAAGGACTTAAAGCAATATGGACAGATTTTATATAATTCCAAACAGTGCGAAAGATCCGGAACTGGCTTTTTCAGGTATGATCATTAAATATCTGGAACAGAGAGGGGCCAGATGTCATGTTCAGCCGATCACAGAGAAGATGGAGGGACCTTATCATTATACAGATCCTGACGGGATCCCGGAGGATACTCAGTGTATTATTGTGCTGGGTGGTGATGGAACTCTTCTTCAGGCTGCCAGGGATGTAGTGCATAAAGATATTCCTCTTCTCGGAATTAATCTTGGGACACTGGGGTTTCTCGCAGAGGTTGATAAAAATTCCGTATATCCGGCACTGGACCGTCTGCTTTCTGATGATTATGAGCTGGAAGAGAGGATGATGCTGGAAGGCAAGATCTATCATGGAGCTGACCTTATCGGAAAAGATGTTGCGCTGAATGACATTGTAATCGGAAGAGAGGGACATCTTCGAGTCATCCGCTTTAAGAACTATGTCAACGATGCCTATATGAATTCCTATAATGCAGACGGAATCATTATCTCCACGCCAACAGGATCTACAGGCTACAGTCTGTCGGCAGGCGGACCGGTGGTATCTCCAAGTGCCAGTATGATGATCATGACCCCGATTGCGCCTCATACTATGAACACCAGAAGTATTATTCTTTCCGGAGAAGAGGCGGTTACTGTGGAAATCGGTGAGGGAAGACATAATACCATTGAGAATGCAGTGGCCTCATTTGACGGAGATACCCAGATTTCCATGGTGACAGGAGATCGGATCGTAATCCGTAAGGCCATAGCCAGAACGAAGATCCTTAAACTGAACCATCTGAGTTTTGTGGAGGTTCTGAGACAGAAAATGAGCAACAGCTGATGCAGGAGGTTCAATTTTGAAAGTAGCAAGACATGAGAAAATAATCGAATTGATCCGTCAGTACGAGATCGATACACAGGAAGAACTTGCGGCAAGGCTGAATGAAGCCGGCTTCAAGGTAACACAGGCTACCGTTTCCAGAGATATCCGTGCACTGAAAATGACCAAGGTTGCAGGCCGCAATGGAAAATCCAGATATGCCATCCTGGAAGAGCATACACCGGATTTGTTAAGCGACAAATATGCCCGTGTTCTGAAAGAGGCTGTGGTCTCGATGAATATCGGACAGAATATCATAGTAGTAAAAACAATATCCGGAATGGCAATGGCTGCTGCAGCTGCGCTGGATTCCATGAAGTGGCCGGAGATTTTAGGTTGCATTGCAGGAGATGACACCATTATATGCGTGGTAAAGACCTCTGAGCAGGCACCTGGTGTTGTACAGAAACTCAGCGGCATTTTATCCGGAAATAAATAAAATCGACAGTATAAGCAAAACAGAAAGGAAACGAATGTTAGTACATCTGCATGTAAAAAATCTTGCACTGATAGAGGAAACAGAGGTGGAATTTGGTCCGGGACTTAATATCCTAACCGGTGAGACCGGAGCCGGAAAGTCCATCCTGTTAGGATCCATACAGCTCATCTTGGGTGGAAAAACTTCCAGAAGCATGATCAGGGAGAATGCTTCCTATGCCCTGGTAGAGCTGTTATTTCAGGTTGAAAATACAAAAGCCAGGGAGTCCCTTGCTGCACTCGACATCTATCCGGAGGACGGGCAGGTGCTGATGTCACGTAAGATCATGGACGGCAGAAGTATCAACAAGATCAACGGAGAGACAAGCACAGTCAGCCAGATGAAAGCAGCAGCAGCCTGCCTTCTGGATATTCACGGACAGCATGAGCACCAGTCTCTTCTTTACGGAGACAGACAGCTTGCCATCCTGGATGTGTACGGAAAGGAGCGTATCCTTCCTGCCAGGGAAAAAGTGCGCAGAGCATATCGTGATTACAGGGAATGCCTGAACCAGCTGAACGCGTTGGATATGGATGAGGAACAGCGCAACAGGGAAAAGGCATTTCTGGAATTTGAGATCAATGAGATTCAGGAGGCAGCTCTTATTTCCGGCGAGGATGAGAAGCTGGAAGATAAATACCGGAAGTTAAGCAATGCCAGAAAGATCATGGAGTCAGTCCGGAATGTTCACAGCCTGACCGGCTATGACCGGGGTGCGGCAGACATGACAGGGACTGCGCTGAAAGAGTTTTCCAGAATATCTGATTATGATAAAGAGCTGGCACCTCTTATGGAAACACTGACAGAGATCGATTCTCTTTTAAGTGATTTCAGCAGAGATCTTTCTTCTTATATCGACAGCCTGACATTTGATGAGGAGACTTTCTTTGAGACTGAGAAACGGCTGGATCTGATCAATGGGTTGAAGGCAAAATACGGACAGACGATTGAGGAGATATTATCCTATCAGGAAGAACAGCAGGAAAAACTGGAAAAGCTTCAAAAATTTGAAGAAAATTTCCAGGAGCTGAAGGAAAAATTTGCCAGTTCAGAAGAAGTTCTTGAAAAAGCTTCGTATGAACTTTCGGTGATCAGGAAAGAATACAGTAAACAGCTGGATGAAAAGATCATCGAGGGATTAAAAGAACTGAATTTTGCTGATGTTGATTTTTCCATCCGTTTTGACCGCAGAAAAAATTATACAGATAATGGTTATGATACTGTGGAATATGAAATCTCCACGAATCCGGGCGAAAGCAGAAAGCCGCTAGGACAGATCGTATCCGGCGGTGAGCTTTCAAGGATCATGCTTGCGATCAAGGCAATTCTTGCAGATAAGGATCAGATCGATACACTGATCTTTGATGAGATCGACACAGGAATCAGCGGCCGCACAGCGCAGAAGGTTTCTGAGAAGATGGCAGTGATCGGTCAGCACAGACAGGTCTTGTGCATCACTCATCTGCCACAGATTGCAGCAATGGCAGATACGCATTTTGAAATTGAGAAACATGTGGAAGGAACAGAAACAATCACCCAGATCCATCCGCTTGAGGGAGAAGAATCTGTGCGGGAACTTGCAAGGCTTTTAGGTGGTGCGGAGATCACTCCGGCTGTTCTGGGAAATGCAAGAGAAATGAAGGAATTGGCACAGCACCAAAAAAATACAAGACTGAAATAATTCATACGTTACATACTAAGAGAGGACAGCCGAAATGGCAAAGTCCTCTCTTTTTTACTTTCTATCATGAAAAAAATACAAAGGATGTGGCGTAAGATGAACAGAAAAGCAAAGTACAGATGTTTCCTGCTTTTGTTTCTGCTTCTGGATCTGGCACTGATGGGATGGCTGGGATACCGTCTTCTGGACCGCAAGATCCCGGACCAGATCCTGGTGGACCATGAAAGCAGCCAGGAAGTGACAAAGCTTCTGGAACGGCCGCTAGTTACTTTTGATGATGCCATCACAGTTTCCGGGAAAGACTGTTACACCCTGCATTGCCGGTTTCTGGGAATGATTCCGTTTAAAGATGTTAAGGTAAAAAACACTCCTGCAAAAGATGTATATGTAAGCGGAAATGCAGTAGGGATCTACATGCAGACAGAAGGCGTTCTGATCATTGATACAGGTGAAATCCGTTCAGAAGGCGGAAAAACACAGGATCCGGCCAGGGATATCGTAAAGCCCGGAGACTACATTGTCGCTTTTAATCAGGAAGTAGTAAGATGCAAACAGGATCTTTTGGATGACCTGAAAGATCTGAATGAAACTTCTGTGACACTTAAGGTACGCCGGGACGAAAAAACAATCCCGCTGTCTGTAACTCCGGTAAAAGATGAATCGGGAACGTATAAGCTGGGTATCTGGGTGCGGGATGACACCCAGGGGATCGGGACGCTGACCTATGTAGATGAGAATGGCAGATATGGGGCTCTGGGACACGGAATCAGCGATGTGGATACAGGAGAACTTCTGGATATTTCAGACGGAAACCTCTATACTGCCCAGATTCTTGGAATCCGGAAAGGAGAAAAAGGAAATCCGGGAGAACTTTCCGGTCTCATCCGGTACGAAAACAGAAATATCCTGGGTTCAATTACAGAAAACTGTGAAAATGGAATTTTTGGAACAATGCAGCCGGATCAGCTGGAATCTCTCACATTGAAGAAAATTCCCATAGGATACAAACAGGATCTGAAAACAGGACCTGCATCGATTCTCTGCTGTACAGATGGAGAGGTAAAAGAGTATACAGCAGAAATTTCAAAAATCGACATGAATCACGAAGACTCCAACAAAAGTTTTGTGATTCAGGTGACAGACAAGGAACTGCTGGAAAAAACAGGTGGCATTGTCCAGGGAATGTCAGGAAGTCCTGTGATTCAGAATGGAAAGCTTTTTGGTGCAGTAACTCACGTTTTTGTGCAGGATTCTACAGGAGGATACGGTATTTTCATTGAGAATATGATGGAAAACGGGAAATAGAAACAGTACCTTTTGACACGAAAACATGGGAAAATGGTATGCGTAAAGTGAATTTTGTCATAGAAACAAAAGTAATTGTCGAAAAATATCGTACGAAAGTGGGGAAAAATACCCACTTTCATCTTGATTTCGTCATAGGATTTCTACTATAATAATTTTGTTACCAGTGAAGGAGTAAAAACGCAGACAGCGAATAAGTGAATGGCTGCCGGGTGACAAAGGGGTATGTCTGAAAACCCAAGGAGATAGAAGTTAGGAGGATCCTCATGGACAAATTAAATGTTGCAATTGCTGATGATAACACTAAGATGACAGACATGCTGGGTCAGATGATCGAAGAAGATAAAGACCTTGAACTGGTCGGAAAAGCACATAATGGAGAAGAAATTTGTAGTATTATAAAGGACAAGGAACCAGACGTGGTGGTTCTCGATATCATCATGCCGAAGATGGATGGGCTTTCCGTTATGGAGAAATTCTCCCACGATGCAAATGTTAAGAAGGTTCCGGTATTTATTGTACTATCTGCAGTTGGACAGGAGAGGATTACAGAGGATGCGTTCAGTCTTGGAGCAGACTACTATGTGTTGAAGCCTTTTGACAATACCACACTTTTAAACCGGATCAAACATATCCGAAAGCTAGGAGACAGAAGAGTGAGGGAAATCAGCAGATCGAATCACGCAGAGAACAGGAAACCTCAGCCGGAGAGGAATCTGGAGACTGATGTGACGAATATCATTCACGAGATCGGAGTTCCGGCACATATTAAGGGATATCAGTATTTAAGGGATGCTATTATCCTGTCTGTCAATGATATGGAGATGCTTAATTCCATCACGAAAGTACTGTATCCGACCATTGCGAAACGGCACCAGACAACACCGAGCAGAGTGGAACGGGCGATCCGTCATGCCATTGAGGTAGCATGGAGCCGTGGAAAGATGGATACCATTGATGAATTATTTGGATATACTGTGAGTACCGGGAAGGGTAAACCTACCAATTCAGAATTCATAGCATTGATTGCAGATAAAATCAGACTTGAATATAAAAATCAGTCTTTTAATTAAATGAATTTTGGAGTATAATTAAACAAAAACGGGTGTACCCAGGGAGGGGAATACTGATGAAAAAAATTCTGTTTGCTACATCAGAAGCAGTACCTTTTATCAAAACAGGAGGACTTGCTGATGTTGCCGGCTCACTGCCTAAATGCTTTGACAAAAAATATTTTGATATCCGCGTGATCTTGCCGAAATATGCCTGCATGAAACAGGAATGGAAAGATAAAATGGAGTATGTTACTCATTTTTATATGGATCTTGGATTTAAGAACTGCTATGTAGGAATCATGCAGATGGAGTATGACGGGATCCAGTTCTATTTCATCGATAATGAATACTATTTCAGCGGACCGAAACCATATGACAGTGCACCATGGGATCTTGAGAAATTCGCGTTCTTTTCCAAGGCTGTCTTATCAGTGCTTCCGGTAATCGGATTCAGACCAGATATCATCCACTGCCACGACTGGCAGACCGGTCTTGTTCCGGTTTACCTTCATGATTCTTTCCAGGAGAACGAGTTCTTCCGCGGAATTAAGACTATCATGACAATACATAACCTGAAATTCCAGGGTGTATGGGATGTTAAGACTGTCAAGGATATCACAGGACTTTCTGATTACTACTTTGCACCGGATAAACTGGAGGCATACAAGGATGCCAATTTCCTGAAAGGTGGTATGGTATTTGCAGATGCCATCACTACGGTAAGTAATACCTACGCAGAGGAGATCAAGACACCGTTCTACGGTGAGAAGCTGGATGGCCTTCTGAATGCCAGAGCCAACAGCCTCCGTGGTATTGTAAACGGTATTGATTATAATGAATTCAATCCGGAGACAGATCCGAATATTACAAGAAACTACAACGCAAGAAACTTCCGAAAAGAGAAAGTTAAAAATAAGCTCCAGCTGCAGAAAGATCTTGGGCTTGAGCAGGATCCGAAGGCTATGATGATCGGTATTGTTTCCCGTCTGACAGACCAGAAGGGATTTGATCTGATTGCTTACATTATGGACGAGCTCTGTCAGGATGCAGTGCAGATCGTTGCTCTTGGTACTGGTGAGGAACGTTATGAGAACATGTTCCGTCACTTTGACTGGAAATATCATGGAAAAGTTTCCGCACAGATTTATTATGATGAGGCAATGTCTCATAGAATCTATGCAGCTTCTGATGCGTTCCTGATGCCTTCACTGTTTGAGCCATGCGGCTTAAGCCAGTTGATGAGCCTTCGTTACGGAACACTTCCGATCGTTCGTGAGACAGGCGGACTGAAAGACACGGTTGTACCGTACAATGAATTTGAAGGAACAGGAACAGGATTCTCATTTGTGAATTATAATGCACATGAGATGCTCGCTACTATCCGTTATGCGGAGAGCGTATATTATGATAAGAAACGTGAGTGGAATAAATTGGTTGACCGTGCAATGGCAGCGGACTTCTCCTGGAATAATTCTGCAAGACAGTATGAGGAGATGTATAACTGGTTGATCGGAGAATGATTCTTCTTTCCGGGCACGCTAAAAGCAATAAGCTGGTGCAGACGATAGTTTTGTCTATTGTCTGCACCTTTTTTGTAAAAAATGTTTGGTAATGAGAAAAAATACGGTGTTAATGATAAATAACTTTGTAAAATATGTTATTTTCACTAAACTTTATAATTTATTCAGTTATTGTCAAATAACTTAAATTGTGATACATTTATACCAGTGGATGATACATATACAGGTATTGGACATTTAGATTGTACTTATGATGAGGTGACGAAATGACACTGGATAAATTAAAGACTGGAGAGTGTGGCAGGATCATCAGTGTTTGTGGTGAGGGGGAACTGAGACATCATCTTCTGGATATGGGGCTTACGCCTGGAACTGAGGTATTGCTTCGGAAAACGGCTCCTATGGGTGACCCGGTTCAATTGGTTTTGCGTGGGTATGAGCTGACGCTGCGGCTTGCTGAGGCTGCGAAGATTGAAATTGTAAAGATTGAGAAGGAACAGGTGATACCTCGTGATGATAAGAGACATATGTCTATTGCACATCCGGGAGTGGGTGAGCTTGGTAAGGCTAAGGATTACAGGAAGAACAGGATCGGAAATGTGATTGCCAAGGGTGAACCGCTCACTTTTGCACTTGCCGGTAATCAGAACTGCGGTAAGACTACACTTTTTAATCAGCTGACAGGATCGAATCAGCATGTGGGGAATTTTCCGGGAGTGACGGTAGATAAGAAGGAAGGAACGATCCGAAGGCATCCGGAGGCTACGGTAACGGATCTTCCGGGTATTTATTCCCTTTCGCCTTATTCCAATGAGGAAATTGTGACGAGAGATTTTTTGTTGAATGAGAAACCTACGGGGATTATCAATATTGTAGATGCTTCCAATATTGAGAGAAATCTCTATCTGACCATGCAGCTGATGGAGCTGGGAATTCCTATGGTCCTGGCACTGAATATGATGGATGAGGTGCGGGCCAACGGCGGTTCTGTGAGAATCAATGAACTGGAAGAAATTCTGGGAATTCCGGTAGTTCCTATTTCAGCAGTAAAGAATGAGGGAATTGATGAACTGATCGACCATGCGGTGCATGTAGCCAGATACAGAGAAGCACCTGGCAGGATTGATTTCTGTGCAGATAATCAGTCGCCCCAGGATCCGGTGGGATCTGTCCACCGATGCATTCATGCAGCCGTTCATTTAATAGAACCTTATGCGAAAAAAGCAGGACTTCCGGTGCGTTTTGCAGCAACCAAAATTGTGGAAAAAGACCCTCTTATCGAAGAACGTCTGGCTTTGCCGGATGGGGAGAAGAGAGTTCTCAATGAACTGATAGCTGTAATGGAAAAAGATGGTGGTCTTGACAGAGAAGCAGCACTTGCAAACATGAGGTTCAGTTTTATTGAACAACTTTGTGATAAAACAGTAGTAAAACCTGCTGAAAGCATAGAACATAAACGCAGCGTTGCGATTGATCGCATACTTACCGGTAAATACACAGCTATTCCCTGTTTTGTGGGAATCATGGCATTTGTGTTTGTGATGACGTTTAATTATCTTGGTGCGTGGTTGTCCGACTGGATGACCATGGGAGTAGACTGGGTGATCGGACTGATCGGAAGTGGTCTTCAGGCAGCAGGAGTCAGTACAGTGCTCCAGTCACTGGTAGTAGATGGAATTTTAAGCGGTATTGGAAGCGTGATCGGATTTTTGCCGACAATTGTTACATTGTTTTTCTTTTTGTCCATTCTGGAAGACACAGGATATATGGCGAGGGTTGCATTTGTAATGGATAAGATTCTTCGCAAAATCGGACTCTCAGGAAGAAGCTTTGTACCGATGCTTATCGGATTCGGATGTTCTGTGCCGGCAATTATGGCAACAAGAACACTGTCCAGTGAAAGAGACCGTAAGATGACTATTTTGTTGACACCTTTTATGAGCTGTAGCGCGAAGCTTCCTATTTACAGTCTTCTTACCAGTGCATTCTTTCCGAAACAGTGGCGTGGTATTGTAATGATCAGCCTGTATTTTGCAGGAATTCTCTGTGGAATCCTTTATGCACTGATTCTGAAAAAGACCCGGTTTAAGGGTGAACCGGTACCTTTCGTTATGGAGCTTCCGAATTATCGTCTTCCTTCATCCAAAAGTGTTGGACAGCTGATATGGGAAAAGGCGAAAGGATTTATTCAGAAAGCTTTTACAATTATTTTTGCGGCAACCCTGATCGTGTGGTTCCTAGAGAATTTTGATGCAAGCTTACATCTAGTATCCAGTGCAGATCAGAGTCTTCTGGCAAAAGTAGGAAGCATTGTGGCTCCGCTTTTTGCTCCGCTTGGATTTGGTGACTGGAGAGTATCCACAGCACTGATCACAGGATTTATGGCAAAAGAGAGCGTTGTTTCTACTCTGACAGTGCTTCTTGGGGGGAAAACAGCTCTTTTGACAACCTTATTTACACCGTTCACAGCTTATGTATTTCTGATCTTTACACTTCTCTATACTCCATGTGTTGCAGCTATTGCAACCGTACGGAGAGAGATGGGAACTGTACGGGCAGCCCTTGGGATCGCACTTTTACAGTGTGCAACTGCCTGGGTCGTGGCCTTTGTAGTGCATGGTATCGGAATGCTGCTGGGATTCTGATATATTATTTATGACTCTCTACAAATCGCAGA
Organism: Blautia sp. HA8986; assembly: GCF_056504635.1. NCBI lineage: Bacteria > Bacillati > Bacillota > Clostridia > Lachnospirales > Lachnospiraceae > Blautia > Blautia sp. HA8986. The sequence goes on along the minus strand of NZ_JBWLUQ010000001.1, from coordinate 1,243,574 downwards.
AAACACTCTGCCGATGATGTGAGAGTCATATTTTTTTTGCAGGCAATTCCAATTGATAGTTTATCCAGTCCATTAATTGGGACAGCAACAAGAGAAGGCTGCCGAAAAAGATGGAAGCTGCTTTCTGCAAGCAGGCTGATCCCTTCCCCGATTTCCACTGCACTGACAATGGATTCTGCACGTGCAGTACGCAGGATCTGCGGATGGATGCCTGCATTGTGAAAACTGTGCATACATAGTCTGTAAATAGAGGTGTGCGGCGGCATCAGGATAAAGGAATCTCGTTTCAGCTCTGTAAGGTTAAGAGATTTTTTTGCAGAAAGAGGATGTCCGGCTGGAAGGACAGCAACCAGTCGGTCTTCTGCAAGAAGATGAAAAGTATAAAGATCAGGGTCTACCATGTTTTTCCGAATAAAAACCAGCTGGAAATGATCATTTTCAAGTCCTGTCATCAGTTCCTGGTCTTCTACCTCTTTCAGGGAAAAAGGAATCTCCGGGTGCTCAGAGCAGAAACTGTGGATCTGAGAAGTCAGATGATACTGGGAAAGAAACGGAAGTGTCCCGATATGGAGTGCCTGAGTTTCATTATCCTTAAAATAGGATACTGCTTTCAGGGAACGATGATACTGTCTGGATATTTTCAGTGCCTCTTTATAAAAAAAATCTCCAGCAGGAGTTAGGACGGCAGAACGCTTGCTTCTGTCCCATAAAACGAGATCCAGTTCTTTTTCCAGTTTCATGATCTGCTTGGAAAGCGCAGACTGGGAAATATGCATTGCTTCCGCAGCTTCAAAGAAAGTCCGGGACTGAGCTGCGCAGATAAAGTAATCAATTTGTTCGAAAGTCATAGGTAATACCTGCCTTTTGAGAAATAAACAATTGTTGATGGTCGAGAAGATAACATGAACCAATCATTCCATATTGGAAACAATTATAGCATAGAAAGAATTGATTTACCATGTGGAAAAGAGATAAAATGTTTGCAGGAATGAAGAATATACAGGAGGTTTATTATGGCAGTGAAGGTAAGAGATTTAAGGAGTGCACTTGCACTTTTGGAAGAAATGCCGGATCAGCTGATCGAGACTGACGTGGAAGTTGATCCAATGGCAGAGCTTGCAGGTGTATATCGTTATGTAGGAGCAGGTGGAACTGTAAAACGTCCTACAAAAGAAGGTCCGGCCATGATCTTCAATAATGTGAAAGGACACCCGGATGCAAAAGTAGCAATCGGACTTCTGGCAAGCCGAAAACGAGTGGCCGCTTTATTGGATACTGAGTCTGAAAATCTTGGAAAGATGCTCTGCAAAAGTGTGGAGAATCCTGTCCCACCCGTAGATTTTACAGGAGATGCACCATGCCAGCAGGTGGTACATAAAGCAACAGATCCGGAGTTTGACCTTTACAAACTGGTACCTGCGCCGACCAATACACCAGATGATGCAGGTCCGTACATTACACTTGGCATGTGTTATGCCACACATCCGGATACAGGCGTTCATGATGTGACGATCCATCGCCTTTGTATTCAGGGAAAAGATGAGCTTTCCATCTTTTTTACACCGGGAGCCAGACATATCGGAGCTATGGCAGAGCGCGCAGAGGAGTTAGGACAGAAACTTCCGATTTCCATCAGCATAGGAGTAGATCCGGCGATTGAGATCGGTTCCTGTTTTGAGCCGCCTACAACACCGCTTGGATATGATGAGCTCTCCGTAGCAGGGGCACTTCGCGGAGAACCTGTAGAACTTTGTAAATGCGTTACAGTTAATGAGAGAGCAATCGCAAATGCAGAATATGTTATTGAGGGAGAAGTGATCCCGGGTGTGCGTGTAAAAGAAGACCAGAACAGCAATACCGGTTATGCAATGCCGGAATTTCCGGGATACACAGGTCCTGCAAGTGACCAGTGCTGGCTGATCAAGGTTACAGCGGTAACACATCGTGAACATCCGATCATGCAAACCTGCATCGGACCAAGCGAGGAGCATGTATCTATGGCCGGAATTCCTACAGAAGCCAGCATTTACGGTATGGTGGAAAAAGCAATGCCGGGAAGACTTCAGAATGTATACTGCAGCAGTGCAGGCGGTGGAAAATATATGGCAGTCCTTCAGTTTAAGAAGCTTTCTCCAAGTGACGAGGGAAGACAGCGTCAGGCTGCACTTCTTGCATTTTCTGCATTCAGTGAGCTGAAGAATGTATTTCTTGTTGATGAAGATGTGGACTGTTTTGACATGAATGATGTGCTCTGGGCTATGAATACAAGATTCCAGGGTGATGTGGATGTGATAACCATTCCAGGTGTAAGATGCCATCCGCTTGATCCATCTAATGATCCGGCATTTTCCCCGGGTATCAGGGATCATGGAATTGCATGCAAGACTATTTTTGACTGTACTGTGCCATATGATCTGAAAGCTTGTTTCCACAGAGCACGTTTTATGGAGTTGGATCCTGAGAAATGGACAAAAAAATGAAAAAAAGAATTGTAGTTGGTGCGACAGGTGCAAGTGGCCTGCCGCTCCTTGTAAAATGCCTGGAGATCATCAGGGAGAATCCGGATTATGAATCATATCTGATTATGAGTTCCAGTGCAGAATTAACACTCTGTCAGGAGACAACTCTTACGCCGGAGGATGTAAAGAAACTGGCAGATTACACTATGTCACCAGAAGAGATCGGAGCAAAACCTGCCAGCGGGTCTTTTAAGACAGAAGGAATGCTGATCGTTCCCTGCAGCATGAAAACCATAGCGGGAATACAGAGCGGCTATGCGGATAATCTTATTCTTCGTGCAGCGGATGTGACGATCAAAGAGCAGAGAACGTTAGTGCTGGCTGCCAGGGAGACACCGCTTAGTGGTATTCACCTTCGAAATCTCTATGAGCTTTCCATGCTGACTGGTGTGAGGATCATTCCGCCGATGATGACCTTTTATCATAAGCCTGCGACGATTGATGATATGGTGTATCATGTTGCAGCGAAGCTTTTGGAGCCTTTTGGAATCGAAGCAAAGGAGTACCGAAGATGGAATGGATTGTAAGAGAGTGTGTGGATGCCGCGGGATGCCCGCTGGAGATTAGTGCTGCTTTCGTAGGCGCAGATGTTCTTGTTTGTCTTCAGGGGGGAGATCAGCCGCATATTGGATGTGTTGTTCAGACAGAACCCAGGGAGTCTCTCACTGGAAATGGCAGTGTGAGTGCGACTTCTTCAGTCTTGAATTATCCGGGGCATAAGGACGAGGTTATTTGCAGGTATGTGGCAGAGAAGGTTTCCGGGGAATTGAACAGGAGAGTTGTCTGTACGGGAGGATTTCATAAAGATAGGATTACGGCTGAGGAAATCAGGGAGGTGCAGATAGTGTTGGAGACTGTGACAGAAAAGATAGTTGGGCAGTTGCGATAGGGCTGCCGGCCTATTTTTTCTCAAATATATTTTCTCTGGTTATATTCTTAGCCCATTTTCCACTGAGATATCTTTTAATAACCCAGGGACACTTCACAAACTCATCGGTACAGAGGAGAAAATAAACCCAGAGTACCGGCAGCTTCAGTACGAATGCAGCAAAGAATCCAAGGGGTACTGCATATACCCACATATCAATGGTATCGCAGATCAGTCCGAATTTCGTATCACCGCCAGCACGGAATACACCTGCGATCACAGTCAGCTTTAAAGTTTTGGAAGCATATCGCCTGGATCTTTCCAGATCTCCCTGTCCCATTACATTGCCAAGAAGAATGCCTCCTGCACTTGCGATTCCGAAACAGAAAACAGTGCCGATATTACGGACAACCACAACCAGGGAATTGGCGGCAACTGCATCTGTTCCAAGATGTCCAAGGATCACGGAATACATGGAAAAACCAACACTCCATGCGATATCGTTGCCAGGGATACTGCGGAGATAGATGACTGGCCTACGAAGTTCAGCAGTATGAACATTGCGAAATTCGCAGAAACTGTAACTGTGTCAGCTTTTGTAAAGAATAAAAAAGCGAACATAGTTGCACGATAACATAGTTTGCAGGCAGTGTCAATCGGCAAACTATGAAATTGTTTAAACAACTTACGGGAAAATGACGAAGTAAAATACGCGAAGTAAATAATACCGTTTTATGCAAAAAAAATGTATAAAAAATCATATCACCGGTTGTTGAGATTTCCAATCCGTGATACACTGAATGCAAATCGTGAGCCAATCATGTTCATGAACATACAGCAAAGCGGAACAGAGATATCCGCCTTGCGAACGATATTTTCAGAGAAAGAGGAGTAAAGCACATGCCAGTTTTTGATTTCAGTGCAGCACCGGTAGATAATAATGAGAAAAAAAGCCAGTGCACATATACAACATTCCATTCCAATGAAACAACAGCAACACCGGAGAAACCGGTGCTGATCCTGGATAACAGCAAGAGAGAGTGGAAACATCATTCCTGCGGATATTTTTCAAATCCGGCGAAACAGACAGCTTTTGAGTTTAAAGAAGATGACGGTGTTTTTCCGGCAGATATCCGAAAGATTGATTCCCGTTTCACAAGCCTGATCAAATGGCTCGGGGAAAACCACATCAACATCCGCCTTTCCGGAAAGAATACAGATGAAGGATATGCAGTCTACAAGATCCGGGAGATTGCGTTTGGCGGAGGAACCAAGCTTTCTGCTGAGGATGGATTTCTTCAGTTTATGATCGACCGTCTTTTTGCAAGTAGCGCACCTGCAGAAGGAAAGGAGGATGATGAGGAGGATGAGGACGGCGATGATATGAAGCTGACCAGCATCCAGAGTATCACGGATTTTATGACCTGTGCGGGAAAGACCATGCCTGACAACATCCGTCTCTGGGCAAGACGTAATCTTGCAGTTGCCCGTTCTCACGAGGTTTCCCAGGAGGAGAGACGTCATGCACAGCGTGCACTTTCTATTATGATGAACATTCAGTGGAAGCATAATTATTTTGAATCCATTGATCCCGAGGAAGCACGTCGTATACTGGATGAGGAACTTTATGGAATGGAGCGTGTAAAACAGAGGATCATTGAGACGATCATCCAGATCAACCGTACCCATACACTTCCTGCATACGGACTTCTTCTTGTGGGACCGGCAGGAACCGGTAAATCTCAGATTGCTTATGCAGTTGCAAGAATCCTCAAGATGCCGTGGACAACACTGGATATGAGTTCCATCAACGATCCGGAGCAGCTGACAGGAAGTTCCCGTGTCTATGCCAATGCGAAACCTGGAATCATTATGGAAGCTTTCTCCATGGCAGGAGAGTCCAACCTTGTATTTATCATTAACGAGCTTGACAAGGCTGCATCAGGAAAAGGTAACGGAAATCCGGCAGATGTGCTCCTGACTCTTCTGGATAATCTTGGGTTTACAGACAATTATATGGAATGCATGGTTCCGACTGTTGGCGTTTATCCGATCGCGACAGCTAATGACAAAGCTCAGATCAGTGCACCTCTGATGTCCCGTTTTGCAGTGATCGACATTCCGGATTACACACCGGAAGAAAAGAAGATCATATTTTCAAGATTTGCACTTCCGAAAGTGCTGAAACGCATGAGCCTGAAACAGGAAGAGTGTATTGTAACAGAGGAAGCACTGGATGCAGTAATCGAAAAATTTGCAGATACCACAGGAATCCGTGACCTTGAGCAGGCAGCAGAGCACATTGCGGCAAATGCACTGTATCAGATCGAAGTGGATCATGTAAAAGCTGTTACCTTTACATCTGAGATGGTAAGAGATCTTCTTGATTAAAAATATCAGGATAATATCGCAATCAGGGATTGCCTCCGGCGAAGGAAAAGAGTATAATGGAATAAATACATGTGCGCGTGAACGCAAAATGCAAAAATAAACGCTTGGAGGATAAGATATGGCAGTTACATTACAGCAGATTGCAGAAGCTGCGGGGGTTTCAAGAGGTACTGTGGACAGAGCATTGAACAACCGCGGCCGCATCCGTCCTGAAGTAGAAGAGAAGATCAAGAGGATCGCCCAGGAAATGGGATATCAGCCCAGTCGTGCAGGCCGTGCCCTTGCTATGGCGAAACGAAAGATCCGGATCGGTGTGATCCTTCAGTATATGAAAACACCTTTTATGCAGCAGGTTTTAAAAGGAGTTATGACAGCTAAAGAAGAGGTAGAGAGCTTTGGCGGAACAGTAAAGATCTATGAGATCGAAGGTGTGGAACCTGAGAAAGTAATGGCGGCTATGGAAGAGCTGAGAGAAGAAGGGTTTAATGGAATTGCCATGACTCCGTCTGAAGATCAGCTTCTGAAAGCCAGGATCAATCAGTACAGTGAAGAATATGGGATTCCTGTGGTAACATTTAATGCGGATCTGGAAGACACAAAGAGGCTTTGTTTTGTGGGCCAGGATACATTTCAGTCCGGCCGTGCGGCGGCAGGCCTGATGAATGAGATGACAGGTGGAAAAGGACAGGTGGTCATTATTTCAGGACAGGTGGCCAACCCTGGACTTATCAGCAGGCAGAAAGGTTTTACTACGGAGATCAAGGATAGTTTTCCAGGGCTTGAGGTCGTTGATATACGATATTCTTATGATGATGAGTGGGTTGCATCCAAGATCGTGGAAGAACTTCTGGAGATTTATCCGGAACTTACCGGTATTTATATCACGGGTCATGGTGTAAAGGGTGTTTGCCAGACTTTGAAGAAACTGGAAAAAAACAGCTCCATACATGTGATCGCCAATGATTTTCTGGAAGAAAATAAAAAATGGCTTCAGGATGGCACAATCAATTTCCTGATCGGGCAGGATGCAGCAGTTCAGGGTCATTCACCTGTAATGATCCTGTTTCAGCTTCTGTTTGACAGTAAAAAGCCGGAGAAGGAATTTCAGTATACAGATATTGTGATCCGAACGAAATACAATATGAGCTGAACCGAAGCTGATAATAAATGAGGGAACTTAGATGAATTATAAAAATGTAAAAATTGCAGAGGGTGCCAGGATTGCCAGGCAGTCTGTGATCGTAGGTGATGTAACGATTGGGCGTGACAGCTGCGTGCTGTACTATGCAGTGATCCGGGGTGATGATGCTCCGGTTGTGATTGGTGAGGAGACTAACATTCAGGAAAACTGTACTATCCATGTCAGCCACAACATGCCGACACATATTGGAAATAATGTCACAATAGGACATAACGCGGTAGTTCACGGCTGCACCATCGGAGACCGCACCCTGATCGGGATGGGTGCGGTGCTTCTTGATGGCGCGAAGATTGGCAGTGACTGCATCATAGGTGCAGGAAGTCTTGTTACCAAAAATACCGTGATTCCCGACGGTTCTCTTGTAATGGGAAATCCGGCAAAAATCAAACGTAATCTTACCTGGGAAGAGAAACTTGGGATTATGGAAAACAGCAAGGAATATCTTACTGTGTCTGAGGAAATGAAGAACCAGGAAATATTGTAAAACATTTATGATATTACCCGGATCGGATAAATTCCTTTTAATTTTTATTTATCAATTACTTCAATTGGTGTATCATCCCGGGCATCCAGATCATTGATATATTTCTTTGTTTCCTTTACGATTACATTGGACAGAAGCAGTACCGCGATCAGGTTTGGAATGGCCATCAGTGCATTCAGGATATCAGCGATTGTCCATACCAGATTCAGGGAGATCACCGGTGCAATGGCAGCTACCACAATGTACAGCACACGATAAGGGATGAGCCCTTTTTTTCCGGAAAAATACTCTACACATCGTTCACCGTAGTACGCCCAGCCAAGAACTGTTGAATAGGCAAAAGAAATAATTCCGACAACCAGGATCACAGGGCCAAGTACCGGGATCTGTTGAAAAGCAAGAGTTGTGAGAACACCGCCATCTGTGATATTGCCCATATCAATAGAAGGATTTTTCATAATGCTGGTGACAAGAACAAGGCCTGTCATGAGGCAGACAACAACGGTATCCCAGAAAGTTCCGGTGCTGGAAACAAGAGCCTGACGGACAGGATTTCTTGTCTGGGCAGCAGCGGCAGCAATAGGAGCAGAACCCATACCGGATTCATTGGAAAAAAGTCCTCTTGCGATTCCATACTGCATGGCCATCATAATGCCTCGTCCAACAAGACCACCTGCAGCAGCACCCGGGGTAAATGCCAGTTTACAGATGGTTTTTACTGCAGGAATAATAAAGTCAGAATTGATTCCCAGGATGATGATGCATCCGATCACATAGAAAAAAGCCATAAACGGAACAAGACGTTCACAGACAGTTGCAATGGATTTGATTCCGCCGAAAATAACAAGGGCAGTGAGAATGGCAACTGCAATTCCAATCGCTGCAGGCGGGATGTGAAGATTTTCATTGCATACTGTTGCAATGGCATTAACCTGTGTGGCACATCCGATACCAAAAGAAGCGAAACCTCCGAAGAATGCAAAGAGAAGGCCCAGCCAGCGCATATTCAGGCCACGTTCCAGTGCATACATGGCACCGCCCTGCATACGTCCGTCTTTTGTTTTGACACGGTATTTTACTGCAATAAGGGATTCACTGTATTTGGTAGCGATTCCGAAAACACCGGTAAGCCAACACCACAGCACCGCACCAGGGCCGCCAAGTGCAATGGCCGTTCCGACACCAATGATATTTCCCGTTCCGATAGTGGAAGCCAGAGCAGTTGTCAGAGCACCAAACTGGCTGACTTCGCCTTCGGAATTTGTGTCCTTGGTAACTGACAGGCGGATGGCAGTGCCGATCTTTCGCTGGATCACTCCGGTACGGATTGTCATAAAAATATGCGTTCCCAGAAGCAAAATGATCATCCACCAGCCCCACACCAGACTGTCTATCTGGTTTATTACATTTCCGATTGCATTCATCATAGAAATCTCCTCCCTTTCTCAAAGCGAAATTCCTGCAGAAATAACATAAGGGCGTACAGACACAGGAAAACATGTGCTGTACGCCCTTGTACGTTACGCTCTTTTGTTGTGGTTATTACGATGATTATACAGGAATCCGAAACGGGATGCAACTGAAAAAACAGAAATTACGCCGAAAATTTGTGGCAAGTGTTTGGTGATTTTCTCAAAGTTATCACGGCAAAGAGAGATGCAGGATATTTTTATGCTTCCGGGATTTTCTGAATGATCGTTCTGTTTATAACGACCAGGAATATAACTGATACGATCAGTGAGCAAATCTCAGCGATCGGGAATGACCACCATACTGCATGGAGTCCGCCGATAGAAGACAGAATATATGCTGCAGGTACCAGTACGACCAGCTGACGCATAATGGATACGATCATGCTGAAAATAGCTTTTCCAAGAGCCTGGAAAACAGTTCCTGCAATAATGCAGAACCATGCGATCAGATAATGGATTCCAATAATACGCAGGGCAGGAATTCCGATAGCAAGCATATCTTCAGATGCACTGAACAGTCCCAGGAGAGTCTTTGGTATAAACTCAAAGGCAAGGAAGCCGATGAAGGTAAAACAGAATGCGATAAACATGCTGACTTTGACAGTCTGGATCATACGTTTTCTATGACGTGCGCCGTAGTTATAGGCGATGATCGGTGTGATACCGTTATTGAGGCCAAATACAGGCATAAAGAAAAAGCTCTGCAGTTTAAAGTAAACGCCAAATACAGCGGTTGCTGTTACTGTAAAGTTTACCAGGATCAGGTTCATGGAATAGGTCATGACAGAGCTGATGGACTGCATGATAATGGATGGAATACCTACTGCATAAATATGACCGATAATCTGCGGCTCCGGGCGGAAGCCATGGAAACTGAGACGGACCTCATGATTAAATTTATGGTTGCAAAGCCCGGCAACGATACAGGCGATACACTGACCAATCACAGTAGCAACAGCAGCACCTGTTACGCCCATTTTCGGAGCACCAAGAAGACCAAAGATCAGGATCGGGTCAAGGATGATGTTGGTGATGGCACCGCATAACTGGGAGGTCATGCTGAAAATGGTTTTTCCGGTGGATGTAAGCAGTCGTTCAAAGAAGAACTGACCAAAAAGGCCAAAGGAAAAGATCATAACTGTGCTTAAGTATTCGATTCCGAATTTCATGATCTCAGGATCGGAACTGTGTAGCTGGCTGGCATAAAAAGGTTTTACTACAGTAAGTCCAAGAACCAGGAATACCAGATAGCTTAATGCGTAAAGAAAAGCTGCATTGCTGGCTGTGCGGTTGGCTTTGTCAAAATTCTTTTCCCCAAGTGATTTGGAAAGCAGCGCGTTCATACCAACTCCGGTTCCGGCACCTACCGCAATAAGAAGTGTCTGCAGCGGGAAAGCCATGGAAACTGCAGTCAGTGCATTCTCGGACAGCATGGCTACAAAGACGCTGTCCACAATGTTGTATAAAGCCTGCACCAGCATGGAGATCATCATAGGCAGGGACATGTTCAGCACAAGCTTCCCTACGGGCATTGTGCCCATCTTGTTTTCTGCTATGGGAGCAGATGTACTTTTTTGATTCATACTTCCTCCGGTTTAGTGTTTGATAAATATTGGCTAAATAGTGCAGCGGACAAAGAATATCCGCTGCACTGTCTAATTGGATATATTAGCATGAAAATGGACAGCTTTCAATAGTGAAATAAGGTGTCCTGTGAAACAGGCATTTTTTCTTTCTGGAAATCAACTGCTGCAGAACGGTTCTGTGATGAAAAATAAGAGGCATTTTTAAGCATTAAAATGGTAATGTTTTTCTTGTGTACAGTGGAACATGAGAGTATAATAACATTACATTAATGCTTTGGAATAAGTGTAAAAGCTATAATAGGAAAATCAGCAAAGCAGACGAAAGTCTGTGACGCAAAGCTACAGGGCCTGTAAAATGGTCGCCAGTTGCATGAAATGGTGTGCGCTGTCTGTGGGACAGCGTTTTTTTTGACGATGTCATTTCATAAACATAACCATAATGATTTTAGCAGGAATTTAAGTTTGAAAAAATAGCAGGAGATAGAAGGAAAATGAAAGGAAAAAGAGTGATCGCAGGCATTCTGCTTGCGGGAATTTTAGCGGTCATCCTGACAGGGTGTAAAAATACAGACAGCAGTAAAAAAGAAACCGAAAAGCCGGTCATAACGCTTGGAAGCGACAGTTATCCGCCATACAATTACCTGAATGAGGATGGTGTACCGACAGGTATAGATGTAGAACTGGCTACAGAAGCCTTCAAAAGAATGGGCTATCAGGTGAATGTTGTCCAGATTGACTGGGAAGAGAAAAAAGAACTGGTGGAGAGCAGAGAGATTGATTGTATCATGGGCTGCTTTTCCATGGAAGGACGCCTTGATGATTACCGTTGGGCAGGTCCATACATAGCAAGCCGTCAGGTGGTAGCAGTAAACGAGAACAGCGATATTTATAAGCTGAGCGACCTGGAGGGAAAGAATCTTGCAGTCCAGTCTACAACCAAACCGGAAGGCATCTTTCTGAACCGTACGGATGAAAGAATCCCAAAGCTTGGAAATCTGATCAGTCTTGGTCACAGGGAACTGATCTATACTTTTCTGGGGAAAGGGTATGTGGATGCAGTTGCCGCACATGAGGAATCAATTGTCCAGTATATGAAAGATTATGATGCAAGCTTCCGTATCCTGGGAGAACCTCTGATGATCACCGGGATAGGAGTTGCTTTTGCAAAAAATGATGACAGAGGAATCTGTGAGCAGTTGGAACAGACTCTGGAAGAAATGCGTCAGGATGGTACATCCCTGAAAATTATTGGAAAATATCTGGATGATCCGGAGAAATATCTGGAGGTGGATGATCTTGGATATTAAGAGAAAGACAAAAGAAAAACGAATCCAGCTGGTTGGCGGTCTGATTGGAATTTGTGTGGCTGTAGTTTCTCTGTTTTATTTTTTTTATGCGGAAAAAGCGGAAGCAGAGAAAAGGATGGTAGAGATTGTAAACTATGTCAAAGTGCAGTGCTCAACCTATACCCATTATATTGAGTCTTCGGAATCAAAAAGTCTCCTCCGTGCCATTGAAAGTGCCAGACAGATGAGTACAAATATTAATATGGAAACAGAAAACGGAGGTCAGTTAAGCCGAAATTTTCTGAAAGAAAATATTCAGACTCTCTGGGTGGATGGTATCCTTGTGCTGAATACAGAAGGAAAGACGGAATGTGAATACAGCATGGATGAATCTCTGAGCGATGAGATTACAGAGTATCTGCAAAAAGACATTATCATGGATTTTGCAGGATATGAAGAAAGAACTTATTCAGAACGGTTTACCAGGGGAGACGGGTCTCGTATTGACATTGCAGCCTGTGCCAGAAAAGATGCACCGGGTATCGTTGCAGTTTATTATTATACACCACCGGAATTTATCAGAAATTATACACTGACGATACAGGGTCTTTTAAATGGCTATAGTGTCCAGAAAGATGGAACGATTATTGTTGCCGACAATGGGATAGTTGTTGCCAGCAATGATGATAGCCTGTTGGGACAGAATACAGCCGACAACGAAGTTGTTCAGGCAATGAAAAAGCATACAGATAGTCAGCACATTTATCATTTGAAGAATGAAGGAACCGGATGTTATGGAATTATGCTGAAGCAGCGTGATTACTATATTTATGCGTATCTTCAGGATACGGAAGTATTCCATAATCTTCCATTAAGTGTGACAGGTGTCATTTTTCTTTATTTCCTGATATTCAGTATATTCCTGTTCTGGGGATACAAAACTAATCAGGCACATCAGAAACAGGAGCTGGAAAAAGAGGAAAAATATAAAGATGAGCTTCTGATAGCAGCAAAAAAGGCAGAGGCAGCCAATCGGGCGAAGACAGAATTTCTTCAAAGGATGAGTCATGATATCCGTACACCGATCAATGGAATCTGCGGCATGGTCGATATTGCTGACCATTATGCCGACGATGTGGAGAAACAGTCAGAATACAGGGAAAAAGTCAAATCGGCTTCTCATCTGTTGTTGGAAATGCTAAACGATGTTTTGGATATGAGTAAACTGGAGTCTGGAGAAGTGACGCTGGAAGAAATTTCCTTAAATCTGAGCTGTATTTTTGAGGAAGTACTTGTTGTGATCAAGCAGATGGCAGCAGAACGGAATATCCGTATCATTTGGGAAGAAAAAGAAATCATACACTGGAATCTTATTGGAAGTCCGAGTCATATGAAACGTATTCTGATGAACATCCTGTCAAATGCAGTGAAATATAACAAAGAAAATGGAGATATCTATATCAGTTGCAGGGAAATTGTGTCGGATCAGCCAGAAATGACGACGATAGAATTTACCTGCCGGGATACTGGAATCGGGATGACAGAAGCATTCCAGAAACAGATTTTTGAACCATTTGCACAGGAACACACAGGAAGCCGCACAAGATTTGCAGGAACAGGTTTGGGAATGCCGATCACAAAGAAGCTGATCGAGAAAATGGGTGGAACCATTACCTTTGAAAGTGAAGAAGGTGCAGGAACTACATTTGTGATCCGGGTTCCGTTCCGGATTGATACAGACAAGGGCTGCAGATCTGAAATCGAAGAAAAACCGGGAGTTTCTATCAGTGGACTGCGTATTCTTCTGGCAGAAGATAATGAGATGAACATGGAAATCGCAGAATTTGTGCTTCAGAATGAAGGTGCTGTCGTGACCAAAGCATGGAATGGACAGGAAGCTGTTGAAATATTTGAAAAAAGCAGACCTGATGAATTTGATGTGATTCTTATGGATATTATGATGCCGGTTATGAATGGTTATGAAGCAACAAAGAGAATCCGCTCTCTGGACAGAGAGGATGCAAAGGTGATTCCGATCATTGCAATGACAGCAAATGCGTTCACGGAGGACAGAATGAGAGCAAAAGAAGCAGGGATGAATGAACATATTGCCAAGCCCGTTGATGTGGAATTACTGGTAAAGGTAATTTATGAATGGGTGAATCGGTGAAAGACAATTTAAGAAAGGGAAGACGTAATGAAAAAGAAAAAATGGAACAGAGTTTTGTCTGTACTTTTGGCGATGATGACAGCTATATCACTTTTGTCAGGCTGTGGTGGTAAAAGTGTGGAAAAAGAAGATGCAGAAACGATTACAGTGTATCTGTGGAGCACAAGCCTGTATGAGAAATATGCACCATATATCCAGGAACAGCTCCCGGATATCAACATTGAATTTGTAGTAGGCAATAATGACCTGGATTTTTATAAGTTTCTTAAGGAAAACGGTGGATTGCCGGACATTATAACCTGCTGTCGCTTTTCCCTACATGATGCCAATCCCCTGAAAGACAGTCTTATGGATCTTTCCACAACTAATGCGGCAGGCGCTGTCTATGATACATACCTCAACAATTTTATGAATGAGGATGGCAGCGTAAACTGGCTTCCTGTGTGTGCGGATGCACATGGATTTGTGGTTAATAAAGATCTTTTTGAAAAATATGATATTCCTCTTCCGACAGACTACGAAAGCTTTGTCTCTGCCTGCCAGGCATTTGAGAAAGTGGGTATCCGCGGGTTTACGGCAGATTATTATTATGATTATACCTGTATGGAAACACTGCAGGGGCTGTCAGCATCAGAGCTGTCTTCTGTGGACGGACGTAAGTGGCGCACCACCTACAGTGATCCGGATAATACAAAGAGAGAAGGTCTGGACAGTACAGTCTGGCCGGAGGCTTTTGAACGTATGGAACAGTTTATCCAGGATACAGGTCTGAGTCAGGACGATCTGGATATGAATTATGATGATATAGTTGAGATGTACCAAAGTGGTAAGCTTGCCATGTACTTCGGCAGCTCTGCCGGTGTAAAAATGTTTCAGGATCAGGGTATTGACACAACATTTCTTCCATTCTTTCAGGAAAACGGTGAAAAGTGGCTGATGACTACACCATATTTCCAGGTAGCCTTAAACCGTGATCTGACACAGGATGAGACACGTCGAAAGAAAGCAATGAAGGTACTGAATACAATGCTTTCAGGAGATGCACAGAACCGGATTATTAGTGATGGACAGGATCTGTTAAGCTACAGTCAGGATGTGGATATTCATCTTACGGAATATCTGAAAGATGTGAAATCTGTGATTGAAGAAAACCATATGTATATCCGCATTGCGTCAAATGATTTTTTCTCTGTTTCCAAGGATGTGGTTTCTAAGATGATCTCGGGAGAATACGATGCAGGGCAGGCCTATCAGTCATTTAATTCTCAGCTGCTTGAGGAGAAATCCTCTTCTGAGAGTATTGTACTGGATTCACAGAAGTCTTATTCCAACCGTTTTCATAGCAGTGGAGGAAATGCAGCATATTCTGTTATGGCAAACACTCTGCGTGGCATTTATGGGACGGATGTGCTGATCGCAACCGGAAACAGCTTTACGGGAAACGTGCTGAAAGCTGGTTATACGGAAAAAATGGCGGGAAGCATGATCATGCCAAACAGTCTTTCAGCTTACAGCAGCAAGATGAGCGGAGCCGAACTGAAAGAGACTGTGAAAAATTTTGTAGAAGGCTACCAGGGAGGCTTCATGCCGTTTAACCGTGGCTCTCTGCCTGTGGTCAGTGGCATTTCTGTGGAAGTCAAAGAAACAGAGGATGGTTATACATTGAGTAAAGTTACGAAGAACGGAAAAAAAGTTCAGGACAATGATACTTTTACAGTAATCTGTCTTGCGATACCAAAACACATGGAAGCTTATCCCGCAGATGATAATATTGTATTTGACGGAGAGGATACTTTTGTGAAAGATACCTGGACAGGATATATTTCAGATGGTGATGCCATTCTTGCAGAGCCTGAAGACTACATGACTCTGAGGTGAGAAGAATGGATATTAAGAATCATGATACAGACAGAAGGAAGCCTGTTATGAGAAAAGGATTCAGGATATCTGTCTTTATAGCTGTTTCTCTTGGAATTATTCTGATGGTTTTTCGATATTTCGGATTTGTGTCGAAAACTGTTTATGAGGAAAGTGTTTCTCATCTGACGGAGGTTTTTCATCAGTCTGATAATATGCTGAGGGAACTGGCAAATAAGAATCTGACCTATCTTCATATGTGGGGTGAGAATCTGCAGAATACATTCGGTGAAAACGAAATTCGTAATTACATCGAGAAAGCGCAGGAAGATGCCGGATTTTTGGATTTCTATTTTCTGTCAGCTGACGGGAACTATAAGATGGTAACAGGGGAAACAGGTTTCCTTGGATTACAGGAAAATATTGAAGAGGAGATTCGACAGGGAAATGATGTGATAACGAATGCAGCAGTTCCCGGAAAATCCCAGCTGCTTATTTTTGCCACTCCCAGGGCTCATGGAAGCTATCAGGGATTTGAATATGATGCGATCGCTATTGCCTATGAAAACGATGATATCGTAGATGTACTGGATATTTCTGCCTTCAATGGAAATGCAAAGAGCTATGTTGTTCATCCGGATGGCCGTGTTGTGGTCGATCATTCCTTTGAGTCATGGGGGAATACATATAATTTTCTGGGAGTTCTGAGAGAGCATTCCAATATGTCTGAAAAAGAGATCCTTGAACTTTCGGAAAAGTTTAAAGCGGGCCATACCGATGCGATGATGGTAAATCTGGATGGAAGAAATTATTATCTGGTCTATGAAAAATCGGATATTCAGGACTGGATGTTTCTGGGACTTGTAAAGGCAGATATCGTCAATGCCAGTATGAACAGCCTGCAGCGTAGTACGATAGTCCTTGTGGGGGCAGTCGTACTCTGTATTGCCGCCTTCCTTATCAGTCTTGTTATTCAAAAAAGCAGGACAAACCTTAAGAAAAAGGATACGGAGATCCTGTACAGAGATGAGCTGTTTCAAAAGCTTTCAATGAATGTGGATGACGTTTTCCTGATGCTGGATGCAAAAACATATCAGGCAGATTATGTCAGCCCAAATGCGGAAAAACTGTTGGGTGTTACGGTAGAACAGATATGCAAAGATGTTTGGACCCTGGGAAAACTAAATCCCGGGGAAGCTGATGATCTGGAGAAGAATCATCTGGAGGGAATCCAGGTTCATGAACAGAGGGAATGGGATTTCGAATATGTTCATCAGAAAACCGGGGAAAAACGCTGGTTTCATAATGTTGCAATGGGCAGCGAGGTAAACGGAAAAAAGAAATATATCCTGGTTCTGTCAGATCGTACCTCTGACAGAAAAATGAACCAGGCGCTTTCTGAGGCAGTCCGTGCTGCGGAGACTGCAAACAAGGCAAAGAGCACCTTCCTTTCCAATATGTCTCACGATATCCGGACACCAATGAATGCGATCATTGGTTTTACCACACTGGCTGTAAGCAATATTGATGATAAAGAAAGGGTAAGGAATTATCTGGGTAAGATCCTTTCCTCCAGTAATCATCTGCTCTCACTGATCAATGATATCCTGGATATGAGCCGTATTGAGAGCGGAAAGATCCATCTGGAAGAAACGGAAGTCAGTCTGTCAGAGGTTCTTCATGATCTGAAAACCATTATCAGCGGACAGATCCATGCGAAACAGCTGGAGCTTTACATGGATGTCATGGATGTTACCAATGAGGATGTTTATTGTGACAAGACACGACTGAATCAGGTGCTGCTGAATCTTTTGTCCAATGCGATCAAGTTTACTCCTGCAGGCGGAACTGTTTCTGTCCGGCTGAGAGAGTATCCGGGTACACAGAGAGGCTGTGAACTGTACGAAATCAGGGTAAAGGATAATGGAATCGGCATGAGTCAGAAATTTGTACAGAAGATCTTTTCTCCTTTCGAGAGAGAGCGGACTTCCACTGTAAGCAGGACTCAGGGTACAGGACTTGGCATGGCTATTACCAAGAACATCGTGGATATGATGGGCGGAACCATCGAGGTTCAGACAGAACAGGGAAAAGGTACGGAATTTATTATCCGTCTGTCATTACGGATTCAGCCTGAACATCATCGCACAGAGAAGATCGCAGAGCTGGAAGGTCTTAAGGCACTGGTTGTAGATGACGATTTCAATACCTGTGACAGTGTAACAAAGATGCTTGTAAAGGTTGGGATGCGTTCGGAATGGACACTTTCCGGCAGGGAGGCTGTTCTCCGTGCACGCCAGTCTGTGGAAATGGCAGATGCATTCCATGCTTATATCATCGACTGGCGTCTGCCGGATATGAATGGTATTGAGGTCACCCGCCAGATTCGTAGTCTTGGAGATGATACACCGATCATTATCCTGACTGCATATGACTGGTCAGATATCGAAGCGGAAGCCAGGGCAGCAGGGGTAACTGCATTCTGCTCGAAACCTATGTTTATGTCAGATATCAGAGAGACCTTGATGGCTGCGATCGGTCAGAAACAGGACAGACAGGAGGATTCGATTTTTCCGAAAGCAGGTTCAGACTTCAGAGGCAGATCCATACTGCTTGTGGAAGATAATGAACTGAACAGTGAAATTGCAGTGGAGATCCTTAATGAATATGGCTTCCTGGTTGATACCGCAGAAAATGGAGCAGAGGCAGTGGAGAAGATTAAAAATTCAATACCAGGTAATTATGATCTGGTGCTGATGGATGTGCAGATGCCTGTAATGAACGGATATGAAGCTACTCAGCAGATCCGTGCGTTGGATGATCCGGCACTGGCGGGAATTACCATCCTTGCCATGACGGCAAATGCCTTTGATGAAGACAGAAAGAAAGCACTGAAATGCGGTATGGATGGCTTCTTATCCAAGCCAATTGTTATAGAGGAATTGATTTCTGCTTTACAAGATAATCTGTATGAATAAAACCTAACATCCGGATGATCAGCAAATTGTAGAGGAATCCGTGAGAAGCTTTAATATAGAGTATCCCCATGCAAATATTGCAAGATTAATCTTAGCAGGAATATAGTGCCAGGGAACATGTATCAGCTTAAACGTCATATTGCAATGACAGAGGCTCTCAGTGGTATGTATGATAAAATGTACTATATTGAGCTGAGGGAAAATTTTATAAAAAGTATCTCGTCAACAGATCCAGTCCAGGAAGTATCCTATCAATCCATTATGCGTCAGATTACAGGGTATCTGATGCCAGTTATGATGAGTTTTGGAGAAAAGAACAATGTACAAAAGTAGAAAAAAATCAGTCATATTATGTGCAGTTATATTTGTGATCCTGGTAATTTGGATGATGTTGTCAGTACATTGCCGGGCTGCTGAGACGAATAATGATGAAAAGCTGTCACAGACGGCAGTACAAAATGAATCAACACAACAGAAGATTATCCGTGTCGGTTCATTTGAGGATACCTTCAATTATGTCGATAAAAACGGTATCAGACGAGGATTTGGCTATGAACTTATGCAGGCTCTGGCAGGCTATACCGGATGGAAATTTGAGTATGTGAAATGTGACTGGTCCAACTGTTTTGATAAGCTTGAAAACGGTGAGATTGATGTCATGGGAGATATCTCTTACACTGATGAACGTGCAGAAAAGATGCTTTTTTCAGAGGAACCAATGGGAGAGGAAAAATATATTCTTTATGCTGATTTGTCAGATATGGATATTGTGTCCTCTGATTTCAGGTCTCTGGATGGGAAACGTGCAGGTGTGCTATTAGGTACAGAGCCGGAAATTATGCTGACAGAGTGGGAGAATAAGAATGGTATACATACAGAGCATGTAAATGTGTACAATAATGATGATGTCGAAAAGAAATTAGCGAATCATGAGATAGACTGTTTTGTATCCTTGGAGGAATCTATCTGGTCTGAACAGGGAATATCATCTGTTACCAGTATTGGTAAATCAGGCATATATTTTGTAATAAACAAAGAGCGCAGCGATATCAAGACGGAGTTGGACCGGGCTATGCGTCAGTTGGAACAAGACAGTCCTTTTTTTCAGGCAGACCTGTATAAGAAGTATTTTACCCTTGACTATAATCAGATTCTTACAGGTGAAGAAAAATCCTGGCTGAAAGAACATGGTGACATCAGGATAGGATTTTTAAACAATGATCCGGCAATCTTTTGCATGGATGAAGAGACTGGAAAACTCACCGGTACGCTGGCAGAATATATCTCCTATGCCAAAGACTGTCTGGGAAATCAGATACTGGAATATAATATACGGACGTATGATAAATATGACGAAATGCTTCAGGCACTGCAGGATCGTGAGATTGACATGATTTTTTATGCCGGCAGAAATCCCGATTTTGTAGAAGAAAAAGGATGTGCACTTACAAATACAGCCTGGACCTACAGTCTGATGGCAGTAACTGATGAGAAAAATTTTGACGAAAATGATGTGTATACAGTAGCTGTGCCCAAGGAAAAAGATGCCTTAAAACAGCATATTGCTTTCAGTTATCCCCAATGGAAGCTTGTAGATTATGATTCGCTTGATGATGCGGCAGATATGGTCATTAATGAAAAAGCAGATTGTTTCCTCATGGGAGCAAGTCAGGCGATGATATATGATAACGATCAGAATTTCAAGAGTGTTCCGCTTACAAAAACAATGGAGGCATGTTTTGCAGTAAGAGGTGGAGAAGCAGCTCTTTTGTCGATACTGAATAAAACTTTGAAGACCATGCCGTCTGATATGCTTACAAGTGCACTTGCTATCTATGACAGTACAGCAGATAAGGTGACATTTTTTGATTTTGTAAAAGACAATATGCTTGTTTTTTTTGTCACAGCCGGGTTTTTTGCACTCAGCATAATTGGCATTATCCTTATATTTTTAAGAAGGGCAAGAAAAGCTGAAGCTGTTGCAAAGCTTGCGGCAAATGACACACAAAAGCTCAATGATAAGCTGGAGATTGCTCTGAAAAAAGCAGAGAATGCCAGTCTTGCCAAGACCAATTTCCTGAATAACATGTCTCATGATATTCGCACACCAATGAATGTTATACTGGGATATAATCAGTTGATGAAGGAAGATCTGACAGATTCGAAGCTGCTTGATTACCAGAAAAAAATAGAGCAGTCAGGAAAGCTTTTGTTATCCATTATCAACAATGTTCTTGATATGGCTCGCATTGAGAGCGGAAAGATGGAAATTGATGAGAATATTGAAAGAATGGGTGATATACTGGAAGAAATTTGTGGAGTGTTCGAATCTGTCGCAAAAGAAAAAAACATACAAATTAAGAGTGAAATATGCGTAACACATAAGAATGTAGTGTGTGATGGAACAAAAGTCAGAGAAATTGTGATCAATCTTGTAAGCAATGCACTCAAATATACTCCGGATGGTGGAATTGTGACGATTAAAGTACATGAGCTTCCGGGAGATAAAGAGGGGTATGTAAAGATAAAAACAGAAGTGGCTGACACGGGGATTGGTATGAGCAAAGATTATATCCCAACCATATTTGATTCATTTAGTCGTGAACGTAGCACGACAATTGGAAAAATCGGCGGGACAGGACTTGGTATGTCTATCGTGAAGCGAATGGTCGATATGATGGGTGGAACGATTGAAGTGAACAGTGAACTTGGAAAGGGAAGTTGCTTTACTGTGATTCTTCAACACAGACTTGCTGATGATAGATATTATGAGAAAAAATCAAGTCCAAAACAAGCTGTATCAAAAGCAGTGTTAAAGGGAAAACGAATTTTATTTGCAGAGGATAATGATCTGAATGCAGAGATTACAACAACTATTTTAGAGAATGAAGGGCTGCTGGCTGACCGGGTGGCAGATGGTGTACAATGTGTGGACAAGATTGATCGGATGCCTGCCGGGACATATGATCTGATTCTTATGGATATTCAGATGCCGAATATGGATGGATATCAGGCAACAAAACTGATCCGTCAGTTTGCTGATAAAGAAAAGGCTGATATTCCAATTATTGCAATGACAGCAAATGCATTTGAAGAGGATAAGAGAAATGCACTTGCAGCAGGAATGAATGGTCATATGGCAAAGCCAATTCACGTTGATAAGCTGTTACTTACCTTGGCGGAAAGTATAAGGGAACAAGAAAAGGAAAGATAAAAATGCAGTTGAGTTTGTTCCTTTTTGAGTAAAATATTAAAACATTGTGAAAGAATTCTATTGTTATATGATTTCGTAAGTGATATACTTAAACACAAGAAGAAACCGTGTGAAATTACAGAGTGCTTTTTGCACGGTTTTTTTACATACGGAAGTTAGTTGCTACTAACAAAAGAGCCGGTATGAAGGATTATAGCATAATAGATTTTAGGAAATATAATCAACAAGATATAGAACTGTAACTATACTGCCAAAAAAGATTACCATTGTCATATATATGAAGTATATATTCGTTTACAAAGAAAGGAAAAAGTAATGCAAATGAATATTTTTGAAGGTATACTGATTCCGTTTGTTGGAACAACGCTAGGGGCAGCATGTGTGTTTTTTATGAGAAAAACACTTTGTAAATCAGTGCAACGTGCACTTGCAGGGTTTGCAGCAGGCATAATGGTTGCTGCTTCAATCTGGAGTCTTCTGATTCCGGCTATCAAACAATCTGAGGATATGGGAACATTATCATTTGTTCCGGCAGCTGTTGGGTTCTGGATTGGTATATTGTTTTTACTTGCACTCGATCATTTGATTCCTCATCTTCATGTTGGAAGTGATCAGGCAGAAGGACCAAAAAGCAAGCTTGGCCGTACTACAATGATGGTGCTGGCAGTAACACTGCATAACATCCCTGAAGGTATGGCAGTCGGTGTAATGTATGCAGGATTTCTTGCTGAAAATGCACAGATTACAGCAACAAGTGCTCTCGCTTTATCAATTGGAATTGCCATTCAGAATTTTCCTGAAGGAGCAATTATATCCATGCCGCTTAGGGCAGAGGGAGAAAGTAAGGGAAAGGCATTTCTCGGAGGTGTACTTTCAGGAGTGGTTGAACCGATTGGAGCAGTACTGACGATTATTGCTGCACAGTTGGTAATCCCGGCATTACCTTATTTACTGAGTTTTGCAGCAGGAGCCATGTTATATGTCGTGGTTGAAGAATTAATTCCAGAAATGTCGCAGGGACAGCACTCGAATATTGGTACGCTTTTCTTTGCACTTGGATTTAGCTTGATGATGATCCTGGATGTAGCACTGGGGTGACAGGAGCAAACTGATTTTTATGAGAACTCGCATATACCATATCAGAAAGTACAGGATCTGCATTTGTGGCAACTATGCCATCTTGTCATGGTGGCGCCGATTGCAGATGCATATTATAAATCAGACTGTCCGGGAAAAAACAAGGATTTTGCAGATATCAGAAGCCAGCCAGAAGGCTGGAAAATCGGCTAAGGAGGAAGGACAAAATTATTTGGTATGGTTATGCAGAAAGGAAAACAAATCAGAAGAGTGCCAGGTCGATTTGATTAATGCTGTAAAACAGCCAGATGCAGATCTGAGCAGTTATGATCCCATCTTTGAAAGTTGTAAGGTAACAAAGCGGCTACAAACCCAGTAAATATGGGCATTGTAGCCGTTTTTCTCTTTGCAGTGATATGTACTATATTTTTCTTATTTTAATTTTATCTGTTTTGTATCCTTGATGAGAGTTCGCATATCTGCTTTAGTAATAAATTCGTAATCCGTTCTAAAACCAAATGTTTTATGTAATGCATCAGTTAATTCGGTTCTTGTATAAGAGGGAATATATCCACTCGCTTTACTTAGAAGTGTCACTTGCATAGAACGTAAAGTTTCCAGTATCTGCTCCGTTGTATAAATATTTCCGAGTTTCTTTTCCAGTAAACGGTAGAGTAGAAGGCTGATATAGCAAGTCATGAAATGAGCCTTTATCCTGTCTTCTCTTCTGACATATACCGGTCTTGCTTCGAATTCTGTTTTCATGATCCGAAAGTTTTCTTCGATTTCCCAGTGTTGTTTGTTGATCTTTATGATCTCTGAAACATCTCCTTCCAGGTTTGTGATAACTGCATAAAACCCATCATACATTTCTTACTTCTGAATCTGTTCTTCATCAAGATCATAAACTTGTTTTTTAGAAACCTCTCCATTAGCAGTAACGGAAGTCTTTTTTACAAACTGCATAGGATCATTTTGGTTTTCCCCTTTTCTTTTGCGTCCAGGTGTTGTGATTATCTGTTCAGCCCGTTTAATCTGTCGGGCACGGATTTTTCTTTGGTAGGCTTTGTACTTAGGGGAATAAGTAACAATTAAATCACCTGTAACAATCGGCATTTCCTTGTAGTAGATTGTGTTATAAACTTCTTCATCCGATTCGTCCAGTGTACGGATATCTATAAATTCATCGGATCCAATTTTGCGGAACTGAGTTGTGTTCAGAGCAATCTCACGATCTTCCTTTTTCATTTTTTTCAAAGAATGTGTGATGATATAAGCTCGGTTTCCTAAAGAATTGAATCTCCGATTACCTGTGCTTCCAAGTCCCGAATCAGAACAGTATATAAACTCGCTACAGTTAAAATCCTGAAGGATTTTAGACTCTAAAGGTTTTAAAGTTGTTTGTTTGTTCTGGTTACCTGAAAAGATATCAAAGGCAAGAGGGAGACCGTCTGCATTCATAAATAATCCCATAGTTACTATTGGATTAGGGCGATTTTCTTTATTTTTACCATAACGCCGAAGACTATCTTCTTCTTCAAGTTCAAAGTAATAATTCGTACAGTCATAATAAAGAACACGATTATTTCTTGGATGGAGGAAGTTTGAATTTTTATAAAGTTCACTCTGTATGAAATCAGATTCTCCTGCAATCACCGAAAGAGAACGATAAATATCCTGGAGACTGTATTTAGGTGGCTCCAACAAAGACTGGCAGTATTCATAGCTGGCCAGTTTACTGGCAGGGGAAAGAATTCTAGCATAGACGAGATCTGTGAGTATCGCATTCAGATCATATTTAAATTTATGCCTGCTTTTGATTGTCCTGCAGACTTTATCTAAGCGGAGCTGAGTGCACAGTTGCTGAAGGAACAGATAACCTACATTGAAAGAACGACGTTCATTCATAGGGATAGTTGCAGCTTTGGAAAATTCCACAGATACTTTTCCGGTATGCTGCTTATAAAGTTCAGTTTCTTTAGCCGCCTGTTCTTTTGCCCATGTCATAAGTTTGGATTCATTGCCATCAAACTGTTTCAGAAGAGCATTGTACTTCCCAAGTTTTTTATAAATACATGAAGAGTGTACAATCAAAAGTTACATGCCATACTTGGAGGAATAGATTAATGCTGAAAGTGAGACTGATGGGAACAAAAAATGATATTGCATGGTTTCAGAAAATCCTGCAGCGTCATCCTAAAATTGAAGTTATGGAATTATCGGAACTTTATTCCAATAAAGGGACGAGCAAATATTATAGAGCTTATGCTGAAATTGAAAAAAGTAATGTAAATAAAAAATAATAGAAAAACAGGAGAATTATATCATGTGCAAAATAATCGCAATCGCAAATCAAAAAGGTGGAGTAGCAAAGACTACAACCACTATTAATCTTGGAGTAGGACTGTCTAAGGTTGGAAAACGTGTAATGCTGATAGATGCTGATCCACAGGGACATTTGACAATGGGACTTGGTTTTCCAAAGAACTTAAGGGTAACATTGAAAACAATGATGGAAAATATCATTATGGGATTAGAATTTGATCCCAGGGAAGCAATTTTACACCATGAGGAAGGAATAGATGTAATTCCATCTAATAAACTTCTTTCGGGAATGGACATGTCATTATTTACGGTAGAGGACAGAGAAAAAGTCTTAAAAGAATATCTGGAATTTTTGGAAAATGATTATGACTATATCCTGATTGATTGTATGCCCTCGTTGGGAATGATGACAATTAATGCGTTAAGTGCGGCTGATAGCGTTTTGATTCCGGTGCAGCCTCAATACTATGCGGCAGATGGCCTCATGGAATTACTGAAAGTTGTGAAAGGCATTCATCAGAGATTTAATCCTGATTTACAGATTGAAAGCCTAACAGGAGTGGGATGATCTGTTGCATTTTCCATAATGATAAATCACCCAGTATGAAAGTTGACCGGAGATATTACTGCTTTGGATGTGGCTGCACCGGGGATGCGATAGATTTTACGGCACAGTTATTTGGATTTGGATTAAAAGAAGCAGCACAGAAGCTGGCAGATGATTTTGGAATTATTTATGCCGACCGGATTGATGGTTTTAAGAAAAAGCCAATATCTGTGAAGAAGCCGGAACCAACACCGGAAGAAAAATGGCAGTCAGAGTATCAGCGGTGTCTGAGAGCATATCTGGATTACCGGAGTCTGCTGGTGGACTGGAAAGTGCAGTATGCACCGAAGAACCGAGAGGAAGGATGGGACAAAAGGTTTATGACCGCATTAAGGGAACTGACCACAGTGGAGTATTATCTGGATATTCTGCTGTTTGGAGATCAGGCAGAGAAAGAAGCACTGGTCAATGAAAAAAGGAAGGAGGTAGAGAGAATTGAGCGATACAAAGATAAAGGAGATTGTGACAAAGGAGCAGAAAGATGCCATACAAGAAATGTTAAAAACCGTAGACCAGGAAGAGATTAAAAAAGTCCGGGATATGCTTGAGCTGACACAGAAAGGAACGGTCAAAGCAACCGTGGATAATTATATACTTGTACTGAGATATGATCCGTATATCCGGGAGAGCCTGAAATACAACAAGCTGACTGGGCGGATTGATATTGTAAAGATCCTCTGGTGGAACGATGAGATCTGCAAGCTGGATGATGATGCCAGAACGTATTATTACTATTTTTTTGAACGCTATTACAGTCTTCGCAGTGAAAACTGCATGGATAAAGCAATGAGGATGGAAGCAAAAAGCCGGGCTTACCACCCAATCTGCGAATATCTGGAAGAATTGGAATGGGACGGTCAGGAACGGATTCGATATGTCCTGCAACGGTATATGGGAGCAGATGCTTCGGACTTTGTGTATGAGGTAATGAAGCATTTCCTTATGGAAGCGTTGAGCAGGATTTACCGTCCCGGATGCAAAGCGGATGAAATGCTCTGTCTGGTCGGTCAGCAGGGAGCCGGAAAATCTACTTTTTTCCGCTTCCTTGCCTTAAAGGATGACTGGTTTTCCGATGACTTACGCAATCTTGGCGACAATAAAGTCTATGAATATCTGCGGGGACACTGGATCATAGAAATGCCAGAGATGATTGCTACGATCAGTGCAAAGAACAATGAAGAAATCAAATCATTCCTGACCAGACAGAAAGATTCTTACCGTGATCCATATGCAGTCTATGGGGAAGACCGGAAGCGTCAGTGTGCTTTTGCCGGATCAACAAACACAAGGCAGTTCATTCCCTTTGACCGTACAGGGTCAAGACGTTTCCTGCCGATTGCCATAGACAGCAGTAAGGCAGAGAAACATATCCTTGATGATGAGGAAGAAGCAAGAGCATATTTTGACCAGTTGTGGGCAGAAGCGATGGTGCTCTACTGGACAACGGAGAATAAAAACAGTCTGTTAAAATTTTCAAAAGAGATGGAGAAAGAGATTGAGGAATATAGGAAACAGTTCACGCAGGAAGATACCATGGCAGGAACGATTCAGGGATGGCTGGATGCCTACAAAGGAACCCATGCATGCTCGGTGCAAATCTGGAAAGAAGCATTTGACCATTTTGACCGGGAACCAAAGAAATTTGAAACCAATGAGATCTGCTCGATCATGGATACCCAGATCACAGGTTGGAAGAGAGCCGGGATTCACAGATTTGAAAAGCAAGGTTATGGCAGACAGCGGAGCTGGATTCGGGAAGGAACAGAGGATGAGAGTGTCAACGAACCGGATAAAGATGGATTTACGAAGCTGACAAAGGCAGAACAACTCGAACTTCCATTTGACCTGCCCGACAGAGAGAAAGGCTGATTTTGGCACCTGAAGGCTGTCGATTTACCCGGAAATGTATTGCTTGTTGACATTCTTGTTGACAGCCGAAACCCTTATATTTACTGGTGATTTTGCTGTTTTTACCAATTGTCAACAAAGATATTCAAAAAACTCTTGGGATGTATTTGGAGGATAGGAAAAAACATCCCATAAGAAGTTTGAAAACCCATGTTGACATTTACGTTGACAGTTTATAGATAAACTTCCGGCAGGGACAATACGAACCTCTCTCTGTCGGGCATATAACAGAAAGGAATTTGATGATTATGGAAAAAATGATGAATACAGCGACATAGGGACACACTTTTACAAAGAAGATCGGACAGACGGTATATGTTGTCCGCTATCACTTTAATGAAGATGAGAAAGAAACCATGCAGGAGAAGATTAATCGGATGCTGATGACAGAAGTGAGCAGAGTGGAAGTGCAATGAAAATAGATAGATGTAATTGTAGGAGAAGTGTGATATTATGTGATTAACAAATCGGAATTTATCAGAAAATGAGGAATAGTTGAAATGGAGGCGCTATAATAACATGAAGATTGAAGGGAACCAGAAAGAACTGGATGCAATGGTAGAATTTCATAAGGGAAACCGTGTCGAGGGACTGAGACTGCAAGAAGAATTTGCAGCGGAATTTCGTAAGGAGTATAAAGACAAAGATCACTGTCCTTGCCTGAAAGTCTGTCGTTATCACGGAAACTGTAAGGAATGTGTAGCAATCCACAGAGCGCATCAGGAACATGTTCCTAATTGTATGCGACCATTGATTAATAAAAAATTGAAATTGATGTCAGAATTAACAGAGCATACCTTGGCAAATGAAATAGAAGCTCCACATGAGATTTTAAGAAAATAGGCAAGTCAAATTCAAGTTTGACGGAGTAATAAATATGAAAATCCGAGAAGTGAATGAGAATAAAAAGCAATTTATAGCATTATTGTTATTAGCTGATGAGCAGGAAAATATGATTGATCACTATCTTGAAAAAGGTACTATGTATGTACTTGAAGATGGTAATGTAAAAGCTGAATGTGTCGTTACTGATGAAGATAATGGAATACTTGAAATTAAAAATATTGCAGTTGATCCTCAGAATCAAGGACAGGGCTATGGGAAAGCATTGATTGACTTCCTTTCAAGTAAATATGCAGATGAATATTCTATTTTGCAGGTTGGAACAGGTGACAGCCCGTTGACCGTACCGTTTTATGAAAAATGCGGATTTGTCCGATCTCACAATATTCCGAATTTCTTTACGGACAATTATGACCACTCAATTTATGAGTGTGGTGTACAGTTAATAGATATGGTATATTTGCAAAGATGTTTATAACTTCCAGTTTTTGAAACTGAGAAATCGGAATTGATGGGGGTAGTGTGAATTATGAAAAAGATTGTATGTGCAATGCTATGTATTCTGCTTGTATTTAGTTTGAGTGCTTGTGGTGGAAGTGTTAATGAAGTAAACACGCATAATGTAGAATCTGAAATATATTCTGAAGAGGATATTGCAGCTGCTATTGACACCATAAAAAAAGAGTTTAAGAGCAACTGGAATGGATGTACTCTTACAGAAATTTATTATGCAGGGGATGACAGCTCTAAAGACCATCAAGATTGGGCAGATAGGAACAATGCAGATGAAGTCATTGTTTTGCTATCTTCATTCGATATTGATTCATCTGGAGGAGATGGTTCTCTGAATCCAAATAGTACATACAATGATTGGAAGTGGATTTTAGTTAGAACAAATGGCGGACAATGGCAACATGTTGACCATGGATATTAAAATAAATTCCAGTTTTTGAAACAGAGAAATCGGTAGTTATGGAGGTGAAAAATGTATTTCACAGACGAAAAAGACTATATTATGCGAATGATAAAAGAAATGGTAAGAGTATTATTTTCTTTAATGTTTGGGAAAAAGTATGTTTCTGTTGAACTTGAAAAAGAAAATAAATATGAAGTATCAGGGAAAAATTTGAAAGATTTTCTTGATATGATTGATTCTGGGAAAATTAACGAAGCAGAGAATATACTTTTAGATAGCATTGATTATACAGACAGAAATGAGGTAATGGCAGCAGCTCTTTTCTACCAATACCTTAGTGAGAAGGATAGTGAGTTTTTGAAAAATAATAATTATACAAAAGAAGAAGTGATGTCTGGTTTTAAGCAATTACTTATGCAGTCAGGATATACTGATTTGCTATGTTTGGTCAAAGCTGAAGAGTAATGTAGAAAATTCAAAGAGATAAGAGTGATTGGCTGAAAGGAGAAATTGTATTATATGTTCTATATTGTTTTTGACTTTATGATGGCAGTGATTATGTTTTTGTTTGGAATGTGGTTTTATAAATCAGAAGGAAAAGCTGCTAAATTCTTGTCGGGTTATAATATGAAATCAGCGGATGAACGAAAGAAATACGATGAGAATGCTATGTGTAAGGCATATGGAAAAAGAATGATGTTTATGTCAGTTCCTTTTATTATTGGAATAATCATAGATATCCAATATCAAGGAATAGGCTGTTGGATCGCATGGGGGATATGGCTTATTATGTTTGTTTTGTTGCTTATTGATAGACATATCTGGATTCCAGAAAGTTCAACATTGATTGTAAGAAAGCTATTGAAGAAGCAATCGTATTAAATTTTGATGGACTGCATTTAAAGGAAGATGCCGCAAGACAAGTGCTGGAACAGTTTGGGAAAGAGCGTATGACGTTTGTTATAGCGAATACGCTCCGGGAACTTTCCTATGATGGCAGATTTTCCAGACAGAACAAAGACTGGGCAGAACATATCGAAATTCCGGAAAATATCAATCAGGGAAAGAATCTGAATCAGGATTATGTGATAGAAAGCCATCCAGCGGTGTTGGACGGATTTATTGACATGGCAAGAGCAGAGATTCGGATGCAGAAGATTGAACAGGCATTAGATGAAGCGGAAGTCACCATTACAGCAGATACTAGAGGATTTGAAGCAGACGGACATGATGGAACCTGGCATACAGTAGATGAAAAAGAGTATGCAGGAGAGAAGTTCTTCTTCATGGAGCATGATGAGTATGGTTCAGATGTGGCAGGGATTATCGTATCGGAACATGGTCAGCTTGTAGCCGAAGATCTCCGGAATGGGTATGATGCAGGAGCATTGGAAGCTATTTCAGAATATCTGCAGGAGAAAGGGATTTCTGTGGAAGGACTTATGCCGGAAATAGAGCCGGATGAACTTGCATATAAGATTGACGATAAGTATTTTGCAATCCAGAGAACAGAGGAAGGATATGATTATACCTTTTATGCTTTGGATTACGATGAGATTGACGGTGGTGTTTATGACAATCCTGATATTTCTATGCGACAGGCAATAGAAGATATTCTGGAGGACGAAGATGTGTCCCTGGAAAATGCGGTTTACGTTGATTATGAAGATTTAATGGCAGAAGTGGAAGAAGCGAATGAACGACAGATGCAGCTTACACAGTTATTAAAGAACTGTCCTCCAAGTATTTTTGAGGACTATGACCGGGAAAAGGCAGTAGATACCTGTGAGGGAATTGCAATGCAGTTTACCAAGAGCAAAGGGTATCTGACCGTACAGGAAACGGAAGAAGGCTATTTTTACATTTTCTATGATTCTGATCTGCATGAAATCAATGCGGGCGATTACGATAATCCAGATATATCTGTTCAGAAGGCTACTTATGAAATCTTGAAAAGTGAAAGAATGGATGATATGGAGTGCGTCAAAGTGGATTACAAGGAATTTGAAGCAATGACCATCCAACATTCCAAAGACTTACTACAGGCAGGTGAACTTCGTGCGACTTCTGAGATTGGAAGAGATGAGGTTGCATTAAATGGTCTTAGCAGGGCAGAAGTGGAACGGGGTGTCTTGTATCACGCACAGGGTATTCTGGAAGATATGGGATTAGAAAATGAAGTAGAGCTGCTTGCAGCAAGGGTGCATGGTTCTAGAAGCAGAGAGGAACTTTACAGAGGTGATTCTGACCTTGATGTGGTGCTTTCTTATCGTGGCAATATCCGGGAGGACAGTTTCTTCAATGAATTAAATGCTCATGGCATCGCAATGGCAGGTATTAAGGTGGACATCAATCCTATTGCCGAAGAAAGAATCACTCTGGCAGAATATATGAAGGAAGCAGATGCTTACCTTGATCAGCAGGAGATCAAAAAGCTGGCGGTGGATTTAGATAATTTCAGCTATGAATATGACACTTACGATTATAAAGATACCGTTGAGAACAGGGAAGAACAGGTGGAGAAAATCACAGAGGACATTTTGAATCAGAAAACAGGGTGTTTAAAGGACTGGCTGGTTGAAGTATCGGAAGAATCTGATATAGACAGTGATGTGATAACTGCCCGGTCATTACTTTCCCGCCTGGAAAATGCAGAAACCTTTTCTATCTTTACCAGACAATCAGAACAGGAACAGCCGGAAGCTACGATTACTTTTTATGTGGCAGAGTGTATGGAGTTTCCGGTCATGGGAGAATACCATAATAATCTTACTCTGGAAGAAGCGATTAAGATTTATGAAAGTATTCCGGCAGATCGACTGCATGGAGGCAAAGGGATTGGTTTTGACCTGTAGGACGGGGATAAGGATTATTCTGGAGAGTACGAACTGATGTGTTGGGACAGAGTAGACAGGGAACTGATAGATATGATTCCTCATTATAAGGAAAGTCCATTGGTACAGAAAGCAATTAACGATATGGAAAAGTATCTGAATGAGAAACATGGAAAAGTGCAGGAAGCAGAACAGACTGTGGAAGTGAAACAGGAAGTTTCAGAAGCACCAGTCAAGAAAGAATCCGTATCAGTGGAAGAGAACCAGACACAAAAGAAAGAGCCGGCAAAGGGCGAAAGAGGGGAATTGAAAAAATCTGTGCTGCAGTCGTTGAAAGAGTTTCAGGCAAGGGCAAAAGCACAGGAACAGAAAAATAAAGAAGTAGAAAAATCCAAAGCACATAAGAAGGGGGATGTAGAATTATGATGGATCTGGCAATGAACTTTGATACAGATGAATGTTTAGTAACGGCAATGTTTGATAAAGGAAACAGAAATGACACAATGGAAGCTATTGACCATATCATTCCATTTCTGAAAGGGGATGCGGATATGATCGGGCTTGTCTGCAATACCATAAGAAAGCTGTTCTGCATGAGTGATGAAGGCTATGAGACTTTTCTTATGGACTTGGAAGATTATAAATCGGAACTGGAAGAGGGGGAATGAATTCAAGCCAGAGTGCAGTATAGCAGGTGAAAGATGAGAAGCGAAGGAAAAAGTGTCAGCATTGAGAAGTGTTAACAGGTATATATTGGAAGAATTCAGCCAGGGAAACTCTGGCTGATATAAAAACACATCTGCAGAAACAGTGACTGAAGAAATTTTGAGTAGTGGAATTGGGAAGAAGTATTTAGATACTATAATAAAGAGATTAGCTGGCTTGTATATTGACAGAGAGGACATAGTAAACAGATTTGCGTTATTATCAGGGATTGTAGGGAGATTCCGAAGAGCTTTTGTTCAGATGATGAAACAATAGGATTGGTACAGGAAATATATGGAACAAAAGTTAATAAAAGGATTTGTTGCGTTTTCCGCTATAATAATCTGCCAGCAAAGAATGTGTTGCCTGAATATGTTTGTGATTATAAGAAACGAGCAGGGTTATTTCAAAGATCTGCAGATTTAGAGTAGTTCTTTTTTTCTGAGAGAAAAATTAAAAATCGTTTTTGGTTCTTCTGGAGAGTGATTATAGCGTTTGGAAAACATCCGGAGAAACCATTACCTCAGGGTGTCGGTAAAGTTCTTTATCAAAGAGGGCTTTGAGATGCCCTTTCTTTTTTTTCCAAATCTTTCCTCTTGTTTACATATATAAACCTAAGAAAAAACTTGACGTTTAAATATTACAAGTGTAATATTTAAGAAAATACGAAAAAAGGAGAAATAAAACTATATGAGAAAAACGAAAAGAAAAAAACACACGAAGACTATCACAAAAATAGTTTTATTTAGCGGTATATTGATTGGTGGTGGAATCGGTATTGTAACAATAATGAATTGTAATGTTCCTGAAAAAAGACTAATGGAATATATGAAATATATTGAAAAAGGGGAATATGAGCAAATGTATGCCATGCTGGATCAGAAAAAAAGCAGCATGAACAGTAAGGAAGAATTTATAGAACGAAATTCTAAAATATATGAAGGCATTGAGATGTCTGATCTGTCCATAACCGATATTACAGTAAAAAGACAAGAAAACGGAAATGCGGCAGTTTCCTATACAACAAATATGCAGACTGCTGCAGGAAATGTAGAATTTACCAACGATGCGGTATTTTCACATGATTGGACAGGATATCATTTAATCTGGCAGGATCAGTTGATTTTTCCAGAGTTATCTGCAACGGATAAAGTTCAGGTAACGTCAGAAGAGGCAAAGAGAGGAGATATTTTAGACAGAAATGGTCGTCAGTTGGCTGGAGAGGGAACTGCATCTTCGGTAGGAATTATTCCGGGCAGGATGGAGAACAGAGAAGATACAATAAAAAAACTGGCAGAGTATCTTGGAATTGGAGCAGACGAAATTGAGGATAAGTTAAAAGCCGGTTGGGTAAAAGCAGATTCTTTTGTACCAGTAGCAACAATTCCTAAAATACAAGAGGTCGATCTTTTGACAGTGAATCCGGATAAAACTGTTCTGGAAGAAAAAGAAAAGCAGGACACATTATTGAAGATTCCAGGTATTATGTTATCTGATGTAAAAGTACGAACTTATTATCTAAAAGAAGCTGCCTCTCATCTGGTAGGGTATGTACAGGCGGTTACAGCCGAAGATTTGCAGGAACATAAAGGGGAAGGGTATCGTACAAACAGTGTGATTGGAAAGACTGGACTGGAAACGCTTTATGAAAAAGAACTAAAAGGAACAGATGGGTGTGAAATCTGTATTGTAGATGCAAATGGAAATAAAAAAAGTGTTATTGCATATGAGCCTAGAAAAGATGGAGAAGATATCCATACTACGATTGATGGTGATCTTCAAAGTACTCTTTATGAACAATTTAAAGAAGACAGAGGATGTTCTGTAGCTTTGAATCCTTATACAGGGGAAGTATTGGCGTTGGTAAGTACGCCATCTTATGATAATAATGATTTTGTACGTGGAATGGACAACAGCCAGTGGAGTGCATTAAATGAAAATGAAGACAGGCCTTTATACAACCGCTTTCGCCAGACATGGTGTCCTGGCTCAACTTTTAAACCTGTAATTGCTGCAATTGGATTAAAAGTGGGGGCATTTACTGCAAATGACGATTTTGGAAATGAGGGTCTGGCGTGGCAGAAAGATTCCTCGTGGGGAGATTATACAGTGACTACACTTCATGATTATGAACCTGTGATCTTGAAAAATGCGCTTATTTATTCAGATAATATTTATTTTGCAAAAGCAGCATTAAAAATTGGTGCAGATCAACTGATGCAGTCTCTAAATCAAATAGGATTTAATCAGGAACTTCCATTTGATATTAAAATGTCAGAGTCCCAATATTCTAATATGGACAAGATAGAAACAGAAATCCAGCTTGCTGACAGTGGGTATGGACAGGGACAGATTCTGGTAAATCCTTTGCATCTTGCAAGCATTTATACGGCTTTTCTAAATGATGGAAATATGATAAAGCCATATCTTCACGCGGATGGTGGAAGCACTTCCAGTGAAATCTGGATAAAAGATGCTTTTTCACCACAAATTGTTTCGGAGGTTATGGAGGGGTTAGAGGGTGTAGTGAATAACCCGGAAGGAACTGGTTATGGAGCATGCCGGGAAGACATTAGATTAGCAGGAAAAACCGGAACAGCGGAACTGAAAGCTACAAAAGAAGATACATCTGGAACAGAAATTGGCTGGTTTACAGTTTTTACTACAGATAGAGATACAAAGAATCCTATTTTGCTCATCAGTATGGTAGAGAATGTGAAAGATATTGGAGGAAGCGGTTATGTGGTGGAAAAGGATAAGGCGATACTGGATGAATATCTTGGTAATGAATAATTTTTACCTTTAAATATTACAAATGTAAGAGGAAAATGATATGAAAAAAATTTGGAAAATATTTGTGGGAGTTATTTTTCTTGCTGTCTGTAGTGGATGTGGCATAAAGAAAGAGCAGAAAAAGACAATTGAAGATACGAAAGAAAAAATTTACAGAGAGTGTGAAATGCTGGCAGAAGACTATCAGAGCATATATGAGAATGCTGCGAAAGAAAATGCACTATATGAGTTGAGTACAATACAAAAAAGTATGGATTATTTTGGAAAATATGGATATGCAGTAATTGATTCCTACAATCAGCTGGATATGGTTCAAAGTATTAAAGTAGATGATTTTTTGAAAAAAGCAGAAAAAGAGAAAAATGGAAAAACTACTATATTTCAAGTTATAGCAGGGGATCATTTTATTCGGTATGATCTGAAAACCAAACAGGGGAAAATAGACGTTGAAGTAAGCTCTTTTAAATGGAAAGAGGATACTTGGCAGGAAACATATTATCATGAGTTTAGAGCTAATTCATGGAAATATACAGAAAACGGGCATTTCTTTATAGAAGAATATCATCCGGCAGGATATGATGGACCGTCTGGATATCGGGACTTTCGGGTAGCACCGTTAAATAAAAAATGTCGGGAGTTGAATCGAAAATATATACTTCCTTTTGGATATACACTTAATAAATTGTTTACTTCTAATTGGAGTGAAAAAAATTATGATGGAATAAATTTTTATGATGTTTTTGATCGTTTACTTTCAATGGAAGAAAAAACTGATGAATTTAAGGAAGGAAAGACTTATGAAATCCCAAAAGAATCATTTGAAACGATATTTCAAAAATATTTTAATATAAGCGCAGAGATACTGCAGACAGGAACGGTATTTCACACAGAAATACAGACATATCGGTATCGAACCAGAGGAATCGTATATGATTTTGCTCCCACACCATATATTCCATATCCGGAAGTTGTTTCCTACATAGAAAATCAAGATGGAACAATAACACTGGAAGTAAATGCGGTATGGCCACAAAAAGAATTAGATCAGGCGTTTTGTCATAGCGTAACCATTCGGCTGTTAGATAAAGATAGATTTCAATATGTATCCAATTATGTATCAAGGTCAGAAATAGAGGTTACCTGGTATACAGAAAGATTATCAGACGAAAAGTGGGAGGAATGTTATGGAGATAATTGATATGATTACAAAAAGAAAACTGAAAAAGATGATGAGCGTTTTATTTATTTCGGGATGCTTTTTCATAGGAAATACAAAATGTAAAGGGGCTGATTTAGAATATATTTCACAGGAAACTGCGAATTATGCTGTACAAGAAAGAGGATATGATTTGCCAGTAGATGAAGTCGTGAAAGAAGAAGCTATTGAAGATTGTAAGAATGTTATGAATCAGATGAAAGTCATTTATCAAAAGGCGGATAAAGGGACTTCATTGAATATAGTAGTTTCTGAGACAGTAATGGAAGAAATGCAGGAAGTATTAAAGGAAAAAAATGTCCCCGTTATTACATCAGCACCGTATTCAAATATGGCTAATTATTCTAAAATGGAAGAATTTCTTTTCAGGGCAGAACAGGATCTGACAGGAGATATCGTCTTATATAGGATTAACAGGGATGGTGGGATAGAAAGACTCAAATTCAATTATGATGGGACAGATATGTATTTGCTGGCTGTGAAAGCTGTTTGGGGTATGAACGACAATCCATCTATTGTATATGTTTCGTATACAAGGATAGAAGAATGGAAATATACAGAAAAAGGCTGGTTTGGTTATACGCTATGCGTTCCAAAGTATCCGGAAGTATCAGAAGCGGTTGATGGCAGTTCTATGATAAGAATTAAACCTTTAAGTGATGCATGCAGGGAAGTTTCAAAGAGGTGTGTGTATTTGCTTGGATATCAGGGGAATAATCTTTTATGTTCTGATTGGGATAGATCTGATATGGAAGGGTTAGATTATAATGGTTTATATGAATATTTATATCGAATGAAATACGGGGAGAGATATGAGTTTTCAGGTAACTCAAGTGGAATTCCGGCAGAAGAGTTTGAAAATCTGATAATGGAGTTTTTGCCGATAACAGCAGATCAAATTAAAAAATGGGCAGTATTTGATTCTGAACATCAAACTTATGACTGGGAACGATTAGGCTGTTTAAATTATAGCCCTACTTATTTTGGAACATCTTTACCGGAGGTCGTTGAAATAAGAGATAGCGGAGAGGGAAACAGTGTGTTGGTTGTTGATGCTGTATGTGATACATTTATATGTAATGATGCCGTTATTACAAGTGAGCTGACTGTTAAGTTCAACGATGATAAGAGTTTTAAATATATGGGGAATAAAATTCTGAATAATGGTACGAAAGAAGTTCCCAAATATCAATATAGAATAAAAAGAAAGAACTGATAACAACTATCAGCCCTTTCATATTTGTTAATTCCATATATGTAATTTTTTTAAGATATCAGAAGTGATTTCAAATGCTTTTTTGCCAGTTGCATTAGAATCACTTTGGATATTGGTTGCAAAATAATAGCTGTTATCGGAAGTTTCTACATATCCGATAAACCAGCCGTTGATATCCTGTCCGTTGACACGACCGGTTCCAGTTTTTCCGTAGAAATTACCATTAGGTGTACTGGCAATTTTTATAGCATTTTTAACAGAAAATACATTTTGGGAATTTAGATGGAATTCATTTGTGTTAAATTTTTTCAATAATGTTACTTGCTCTAAAGGCGAGATTTTTAATGAAAAATCGGACCAGTATAAATCCAGATTTGAACTGGTTGTCTGGTTTCCATATTCTATTTTATTCAAAAATTCCTGGACTCTGTTAATTCCGAGCTGCGAATCAATTGCCTGGAAATACCAGTTAACGGAATTTTGCATAGCAGAGTTTAAATCTTGATCAGCTTCCCAGGATGGAAAAGGAAAGGCATCACCATTCCATGTCATGGAAGAGTGTTCTGGTGTGATGATTCCGGATTCCAACCCTAATAATGCATCGTATATTTTGTAGGTAGACTCTGGCGGAATACGTTTGGTGGCTTCTTCAAGATCGTATATTTTCCAGGAATCCAAATTATT
This sequence comes from Blautia sp. HA8986, assembly GCF_056504635.1. Classification (NCBI taxonomy): domain Bacteria; kingdom Bacillati; phylum Bacillota; class Clostridia; order Lachnospirales; family Lachnospiraceae; genus Blautia; species Blautia sp. HA8986. Next base: position 1,204,424 of record NZ_JBWLUQ010000001.1, on the reverse strand, counting down.
GTCATACAAAACAAATGATCCATCATATGTTCCAAATGTTTCGGATATATCTAACAGGGAGATATTTTTGTCTGTATCACTAAAATGATATACGCTTTGAGTAGAGGCATCAATGGATAAAATGGGTGTACATCCAATAAAAACAGCACTAATGACCAGATAAATTATCAATGCTCTCATTTTTTGATAAAGAGTTTCTTTCCTAAAAACGGCGATGTTGAGAATACGTCGTTTCATCTGCCTGAAATTTCCGGACATTCCAACTGCCAGTGGAGAGGAAAAAGAGGATATTTTTTCTGCAAAATTAATCAGTGTAGTTCCATAAGCTTGGTATTCATCAGCAGAAATCATCTGCAATACAGCAGAATCACAGGCTATTTCACGGTCACAGAGAATTTCTTTTAAAGTGTACCAAACAAAAGGGTTAAACCAGTAGAGTATATTACTTATGACCATGAGGAAGCCAATAAATGTATCTTTGTGACGGTAATGCTGTAATTCGTGTAGCAGCATAAAACGCATATCATCAGGATTCAGTTCGGAAATTAAATGGATGGGAATGTAAATTCTGGGATGTATTATTCCGATTAAAACTGGTGATTTTAAAAATGCAGTACTGTAGACTGATACTGGGTGAGAGATTTTAAGTTCCTTTAAACAATTGTAATAAATAGTTTTTACCTGCTGATTTTGAAGCGGGAGAGCAGATCTTTTTATGGAACGTACATAGTTTAATGAATGAAGGGTGAGGACTGACATAATCATAACACCCGTTATCCATATTAGAAAGAGTATGGTATTCAAGCCTCCAGAAAATTGACTACTGATGGAAACTGAAAAATCATTCACCTGGTTTAACAAAATATTTTGTGTATTACTGGTAAGTTCGGATAGCGTGTCGGTACCAGAGTTAAGTCCTGAGTCAGTTTGAAAAAAATGTAACCATGAAAAAAGTTGTGAGCCATGAATCTGTACAGGAAAAAATGGCACGGCAAGTAGTAAAAATAAAAGAAAACAGAGATGGTACTGTGTAGCCGCAGATAAATATTTTTTCAGAAGTTTTTTTGTTCCGATTATTACAAGTGTAAAAATACATATGAAGATATTACTGATTAAAAAGTGGATAATCCAGTTGCTCATTCAAAACCTCCTATTTCTGATGTTTTGATAATAAATGGCGTAAGTTATCAATTTCTGTTGAAGAGAGCTTATCGTCTTCAAGGTAAGAAGCCAGCATAGAAGAAAGATTTCCATTATAATATCGCTTTAAAAAAGAATTGCTTTCCTGGCGTATATATTCATCTTCTTGGACTAATGGAGTATAGACAAATACCCGGCTTTGTTTTTCGTAGGAAAGAGCTTTTTTGGAAACAAGTCTCTTGATAAGAGTTTGAATTGTTTTTGGACTCCAGCTGGTAGTTAGAGTAAGTTTTTCTGTAATTTCATTTGTATTGATGGGAGCATATTTCCATACAATTTTCATAACTTCAAATTCGGCTTCTGAAATTTGGGGTAGTGACATAATAAAATCCTCCTGCTAAATCCTACATATGTAATAAATATATTATATTACTTGTAGAAGAAAAAAGTCAAATGGCAGATGATATATAGAATATAAAATTAATAATGTAGAGGCAATAAAGGTGAAAAAGATAGAAATTATTGAGAGAATCACAGATGCTAATGGAAGCATAAGTGAAAACATATTGACTAGCTGGGAACATAAAAACCAATTCATACCGGAAATTATAAGGTTTGGAGAATTAAAAATATATCTACAGGAACGAATTGTTAAAAAGAATGATAGTGATGTTCATCTTTCAAAATATGAATATGATATTTTACTTCTTTTAGCGAAAAGTCCAGGTAGAATATTTGGAAAAGAAATGGTTTATGATCTGGTATGGAATGAACCTTATTCCGGTGATTATAATGTGGTTATGCGACATATCTGCAATATCAGAGAAAAAATAGAAGATGATCCTGGACAACCATTATATATACAAACAGTACGAGGTGTAGGATATCGGTTTAACGGGAATTTAGGCAGCGAGTGAAATCGCTGCCTATTATTATGGTTTTACAAAGAAGGAAGTTTATTATGGGAAGATTTTTCTATTTCAGGATCATCCGGTTTTAGATACTTGGACAAGTTTTGATGTATCAATTCCAACTCTTTCATTTCTTTCCGAAAGGAAACATATTGAGTATTTATTGACTTCTTTCTGGAAATAAGCTCTGAAATTTGAGCCTGTAACTTATTGGTATTGAGCTGTTTCAGGTCTATACCATTTTCCTGTAAAATATGCTCGGCACCAGCGAAAAGGATAATTTGAGATTCATATTTACGGAAATAACGATCTGGATCTTTGGAACTTTTATAATGGTCGTCATAAATTTTATTTTTTTGATATTGTTCGGCATATTTTAGCATTTCTCGAAGATGGTGTATCTGAGACTCGAGAGAAACAACAGAGGTATTTACCTCTTTTTGCTGCATATGTAACAAGGCTATGCGGTCTTCAAGTTCTGAAAAATTATGTAGATTATGTGTGAGCATCTTGTTATATTCAGCAGAGACAATTTTTAAATTTTCTTTATTTGCCCATTTCTGAAGTCCAATGTTTTCTGCTATATTGGGAGTGTTGGTGTCTATTAACTTATTACGAACAGAAGGAACGGTAGTTCTGCGAAGCTTATTATTAATGCGTTCTTTGATACGTTCCTTAGTAAAATTTTTTCCTAAAGATTTAGCACTTCCACGCACTGGACGGGACATATCGGGAGAACGAAAGGTAATGTATTTTCTGCTGTTTTCGCCAAATTCTGCGTTTTTTATTTCATATCCTTTAGCTTCCATAAATGTAAGAAATTCTGAATAAGTGGAAACGATTCGGATTGTCTGGTTGATATCTTTTCGCAGCTGCGTTTTTTTACTGGATTCAGATTTATTTGCAGCCCATTCATTGTATTTCATTCCTTTTTTACCATCTGGCATAATTGTGGACAGGTTATGTTCCTGGCATAAAGTGTCGCTGAGATTTCGTATTTTCCAGTAATTCTTTTTACAGTCATGATAATGAGAAAAAGTGATATTATCTGCAGAACAGAAAATTAAATGGTTATGTACATGACCTTTATCAATATGTGTTGTCAGGACATAGGAGTATTTTCCATCCAGTAAGCGATCCGCAAGTTCTTTGCCTATTTGATGGGCTTCCTCATAGGAAACTTCATCAGGGGAAAATGCCTGAATCAGATGAAATGCCTTATTTGTATTGTGCGGATCTCTGCAATCATGTGTATGATCCAAAGTGTATTTAAAATCAAGAGCGGCTGTTTCGGGAGAGCAGGCAAAGGAAGAAATATATAGATTCTGGTCTGTTTTATCTGGATTACAGATGTATTCTATTGCTTTATCAACGGTTGTTTTGATACCATGGATTTTTGTAACTGCCATATTTTTTCCATTAACTCCTTTATATCGTCCAGGTCCTTTGGGTAAACTGTATTGGTACTGTTTATACGATGGGTGATCTGATTCAAATTGCTGCTGATATTGCCCAGCAGGGTATTCATTTTTCGGATATGAGAGTAGTCTACTTCATATACAAATCCATATAAGATCATTTTCCGTAGAAAGGCAGATTTGCTTTTCATCCTGGAAAGACGATATTTTTCTTCTAAAATGTATTGTTCGTCATCATTCAAATAAAATTGTACGGGATGAATTCTGGTACGTTTGCTCATTGAAATCCTCCAATTCGTTTTTTCTATAAAAAAGAGTACAAAAAAACTGTCTAACCAGTTCGGCTATGACAGTTATGGTACTTGGTTTTTTGTTGGTTTGGACAGATGTATCTGTAAGTTATTTTAACAGGACTGGGTGAAAGCGTCAAATTAAGAAATTATAAAATATGAGAGGGCCAGGGATACTCCCTGATAAATTTTGGTAGAATGAACCGGAAAGGGAATTTGACAAAATGAGCCAGTTGTCATGACACTGGCAGTGCTTGCTTCTTTTGGGGTGTAGCCTGCAAAGCAGGCTATGCAAAAGCTATAAAACATAAATGGAGCTGTGAGAAGTGGTTGAGAATATAATCCTGATAGCGTATAATCAGAGCAAGAAATCGTAAGTGAGGGATAAATTTGAAACGTGAGGAAATTTTTCAATATGTGAAAGAGCAATATGGAACTGAACCGGAATATTTATGGAAAAAAGATCCTGATTCTGCGGTGCTTCGACATAAAAATGGAAAATGGTATGCTATAATTATGGTAGTGGAAAAGAAAATACTGGGATTAGAAGAAGATGGAAACATTGACATCCTGGATGTAAAATGTGATCCTGATCTGGTTGGGATGATTATTCAAACGTATGGATTTTTACCGGGGTATCATATGAATAAGCAACACTGGATTACGATTCTTTTGGATGATTCTGTCAGTGAAGCTAAGACGCTGGATTTTCTGGATATGAGTTATGATTTAATTGACAGTGGGAAGTAATAAAAAAGGAAGCCTTTCAGAAAAATCTCTGATTGGCTCCCAGGTATTCATTCTGGATATGTATAAGTTGATCTTTGCAACAGGATATTTTCCCAATCTCGTTCATGGCGCAACACTCGGAGAATATGAATCTCTTTTGTTTCTTCCATTATAATATAAAAAATAATAGATGGCGGAAAAGATCTTTTATGTATGGAATATCCTCTGTACAGAATTTGAGTTCGGGGAAAGGCAGTACTGAACTGGCCTAAATTCTGCATTTGTTCTTTCAGATCAGATTGAAAACGGTCAGCACGTTGCTGGCCGAATTCTTCTTCAATATAATCTGCAATGTCTGTGACATCGTAAATTGCTTCCCAGGTTAAAATAATTTTATATTCTTGCATTTCTTCGTGCATCCCTTAATTCTGTGATTTTGCGAAAAGCATCTTCCAGTGGCAATTCACGACCAGCTTCCATATCATCAATTCCCCGGTCTAACATGCGGAGAAGATGATTGTTTTCCTGGTTTTTATCGGTTGTAGGGACTTTTTTTGTTAATTCCATGAAATCACTCCAATCATACGGTTTATAAATAGTGTATGTTGTTCAGAAGTATCTATCCATAGTTTAGCATAGAATGGGCAGCAATACAATTGAATTATTTTGCAGGAGCGTCCGTCAGACCAAGAAGATATTCGCAGGAAACATTAAATACTTCGGCCAGTGCGACAACTTCGTAGTCGGGAACGAAACGTGTGCCTTGTTCAATTCGCAGGATTGCCAGATCATTAAAATCATATCCTGCAAGTTGTAATTTGGCAGCGAGTGTTTTCTGAGTAAGATTATGAGCCTTTCGTAATTCTTTTACCCGTTGTCCTATTCTGTTTTTACTGTTCGTTTTTTTATCCCAATAAATAATCATTCTGATCCTCAAAAGTTTCTAAAGATGAAGTATTATTATTGATTTTAAGGAAAAATATTGTTACTATACTTCTAAAGATGAAGTTTTTGGAAAGTTTATTTGATTTTTGAAATAAGAAAATGATAATGCTGCCTGTAATGAGAAATAATTCTAATGAGAGGTGGAAAGAAGATGAATGAATTTTATGAAGCAGTATCGAATTTATTTGAGGAATTGCGCTGTGACTCCGGAGAAAGAGAATATACAGTACAGCCGGAAGAATGGAAAGAAGCAGAGAAGAATTTGAAACAAATACAAAAGAAGCTGCCACTACATCTGGAAAAAATCCCAGAGCGTGAGCAGAATTTCTGGAATAAATATCTGGATCAGTTAGAACATTTCCATTATGAAGAGGAGCAGCGGGCTTATTACCAGGGAATGATGGATGTAGTTGAGTTTCTTATTAATATAGGGGCAATAAAGAAATCCATGAATGTTAAGAGAATGATAGAAAAATATGCACGTTAAGAGTGGCGGTATGGGAAACCATACCGCTTCTTCAGAATAATTCAGATAGAATTCAAATGAATTTCAGGGATCTTGTTTATCGTGGTCTGTAGGAATTTTGTATGTGCGCAGGTATGCTTCTACGATGGCAAGGATAGCGGTAATTTGCTCATCGTTGCATTTTGACAGGTACATGAGCAGGCGCTGATAATCAAGATTATCTGTATGATTGTTTGGATAAAACAATGGTTCAGGAGGAACATTTAAAGCGCGTACCAGTTTTCTGATTTTATGAAAACTGGGAACTCGGCCCCCATTTTCAATTTTCTTTAAATATCGGCTGGACATTTCTGCTTTTTCAGCTAATTTTTCATAAGTCAATTTTTGCTCGTGTCGGGCGTTCTTAAAAAACAATCCCAGTTCTTTATCTGTTTGTTTTGGCATATGATACACCTCCATGTTTAGTGTATAGTTCCCTTTCCTGAAAGAAAATGAACTAATATTTCACTAAAAAAGAGGGTGATATTTCACTTTTTGACAGAATCAAGTAAGTCCCCTGCTTCAATTGCGAAAAGCAATAAGCAGTGGGTGGGGACTTGCTTGTATCAGGAGGAGTGCAAACTCCTTCTGATAAACTGCGGAGCAGTTATTCGGTTATGAGCAAGTAGCGAAGCGGATTGCGAATATCCGCTTGATAAGACATATAAAATTCTGAATTTCCGTAAAACAGATCCGGAGGTATTGGAAAGATTAAGAATTTTATTGTCTGGTATCATATCCGTTATTACGTGACGGATGAAATAGATAAATAGTTCAAAAAAGCAAATAAATTTCTTTACCTCAAAAAGTGAATTATATGCCACAAGAAATGATGGCAAAATATTATTTTTTGATATAAATAGCGTCCGATGGGCTAAAAACTACCCATTAGGACGTTTTTTATATACCTCAAAATACAGGAAAAACAATTTTCTCGTATTTATTAAGAAATTTTTTAAAAATTTCTTCCCACACCCCGACAAATGCACTCATCCGTTTGGGATATGTGTGAAGGGGAAGCAAGAACTTTGCTTATTGCCTACCAGCGGGGAAGGAGGTGAACTCTTATGGAGCAATCCTCTTTTCAAGATGAGCAGACAGTCAGACATCAGTTTGATTCTCTGTGCAAGCTGGCATTGAAAAGTGAAGTTATTAATTATGAAAAGCATATGGCATATCGCCAGAAGTATGAAGTGATGTTGTCAGAATTATCAGAAAAGGAGTTGAGCAGACTTTTTATAATGGATGAGCATGAAATGGAAACACATCGTTTTCAGGTTCTGGGTTACGACATAGAAGTCAAAGATGCATTGATTGCTGAAGCACTGCAGACACTTACTGAAAAGAAAAGGAATGTTGTGTTATTATCATAGTTTATGGATATGAGTGATGCAGACATTGCCAGAGAAATGAATCTTGTTTATGAATGTTTTGAACAGATTGTGAAAAACCGTAAAAAAGTAAGGGTTGAGCCGATTATAGATGGATATAGTCGATTCTTATTCCTGGATAAAAAAGATATGCCTGAGGTAGCACTCCATTGGGAAAAACATTTTCAGTGGGCGTTAGGAAAGTATAATCGTACTCATGAGGAACAAATGCCAAAGATCACGCCTCATGTATGTAGGCATACATATTGTTCTAATATGGCGAAAGCTGGAATGAATCCGAAAGCACTCCAATATTTAATGGGACATTCTGATATAGGGGTTACGTTAAATGTATATACGCATCTGGGATTAATTGATGCAAAAGAAGAGATGAATAGGATTGCAAAACTGGCATAGTATGATAAAATAATAGAAAAAAGAATTAAAAATAATCTGATTATAAGGTTCTTAGAAAGCCTGTTTTCCAGGCTGATTATTACTAAGAAGTTACTAAATTTGGATAAGAAAATATACGAATTTATGCTGTGATATACAGGAAAATGACAGGATTGAAGATTATCGGAAAATACCTGTAAACAGCGTAAATACAGCATTTCAAGGAGTTTTAAGTAATGATAGGAGTGTTATTTGTCTGCCACGGCAATATTTGCAGATCAACTCTTGCCGAGAGTGTTTTTACCCACAAAGTAAAATGCCTGGGCCTGGCAGATCAGTTTGTTATCGACAGTTTTGCAACAAGCAGAGAAGAAATCGGCAATCCACCGCACAGAGGAACAGTAAACAAGTTAAAAGAAGCAGGAATCCCATTAGTGCCGCACAGGGCCAAGCAGATAACATGGACAGATTACATTAATTTTGATTATATCATTGGCATGGATTCTGCAAATATCCGTAATCTTAACAGAATGTTGAAAAATGATCCGGAAGGTAAGATATATAAGTTTCTTACATTTGCAGGTTCTGGAAGGGATATTGCGGATCCCTGGTATACAGGAAATTTTGATGCGACTTATGAAGATGTTATGGAAGGTTGTGAGGGATTTCTGAGATATTTGGAAGAACAGGGGAAAATTCGGCACTGAGATTCCCATATCAGACATAGAGCAAAAATAACAAAATAAATGTGACAGTAAAGAGCAGCTTTCGGCTGCTTTTTCTGTCGATGAAAACTTCTTTACAAATGTGAAAATATCTTTTATACTGTTCCATACAGCAGACAACTCAGCAGAAAGCATCTGTTTTCTGCACGAAAAAATCTCTTACAGATCTATTAATTCAATTCAATCTAAGACTGTACATTAATTTATACGATGTATAGTCATCTATCTTATCATGGACATTCGTCCGCATGTTTCGCAGAAAGGAAAGCAGAATATGGAAAATGGATATGAAACTTTTATTACGGATCTGAGAAAACTTCTTCTTGCAGCTATGGAGCTTGAGGAAGGGAAGATATATTTCGCCAGGAAAGGAGAGATGTATGGCTGCACAGGAGACAGGCTTTTTGTGGAGTGCGGATCTGTTGACAAAACACGTCAGGTCTGCGGGCTGCATACAGAAGAACTTTATGAAAGATACTGTCAGGAACACAAGCTTGAGAATATCATCCACGATTGTATCCGGGAAATCAAAAATGCCAGGGAGACCTGTGTAGTCTGTGATGTTGAAAATATGGATAATTATGAGAAAATAAAAGGAAGACTCTTTATCAGGCTTCTTAATGCAGATAAAAACAGAGATGTGCTGAAAGATACGATTTATCATCAGGTAGGGGATATTGCACTTGTTCTTTATTATCTCGCAGGGGAAAAAGAAGGCTATATTTTAAGTACAAAAGTTAAAGACAAATTTTTGAAAAAGTGGGGAAAAGACAGAGAGGTTGTTTTTGAGTCAGCTCTTGTGAATACTTATTTTATCAGTCCGCCAAGAATCTATCACTGGGAAAAAATGCTCTTTGATAAGGAATATGCGGGAGACAATTTCATGGATATTCTGAGTCAATATAAACCGAACAGGGGCATTTCCGGAAATTGTCTCAGCACGGAAAAACGTACCAATGGAGCTACAGCGATTTTTCTTCCTGGAGTGGCCAGACGGCTGGCAGAGCTTCTGGAATCTGATTTATATCTGGTGTTTACCAGTATTCATGAAGTGATGGTACACAGTACTGAAGTTGTCTATCCAGAGGATTTGCAAGGAGTTCTTCTGGATACAATAAAAAAGGCAACACCAAAAGAAGATTATCTTACTTCATCTATTTATCGTTACAGCAGAATGAACGGGGAATTTACAGTAGAAATAAAGTAAGAAAATCAGAAAAAGTTCGAAAAAAGAAAGAACCGGATTAAATCTCATAGTACAAATAATGAAATTTCTTCTGGTTCTTTCTATATAATATGTATTTGATCAGATCAAGTAAGTTCCCTGTTAAAAGCAATATACAGAGTGTGCAGACTGATTATGAAACTCTTCTAGCTGAGCAGCGCAGAATCATTGGAAAATTCCTCACCGCTTGCTTCCTCGAATTTATCAAGAAGATCTTTTACAGTAAGTTTCTTTTTCTCTTCGCCCTGGATGTCCAGAATGATCTTTCCTTCCCACATCATGATCAGGCGATTGCCGTGGGTAATGGCATCACGCATATTGTGGGTGATCATCATGGTTGTAAGGTGATCACGGTTTACGATCATATCTGTGATCTCAAGAACTTTGGCAGCTGTTTTCGGGTCAAGGGCAGCTGTGTGCTCATCCAGAAGAAGAAGCTGAGGTTTCTTCAAAGTGGCCATAAGAAGCGTCAGAGCCTGACGCTGTCCGCCGGAAAGGAGACCTACCTTTGAAGTAAGACGATCCTCAAGACCAAGACCAAGGATTTTCAGAAGTTCATGGTATTCTTCACGTTCCTGGCGAGTGATGCCCGGACGGAGAAGACGGGATTTGCCGCGGCGTTTTGCAAGAGCAAGATTCTCTTCAATACCCATGGTGGCAGCAGTTCCTGTCATAGGATCCTGGAACACACGGCCAAGATAAGCTGCTCTTTTGTATTCGGAAAGTCTGGTAACATCTGTTCCACCGATAATGATCTTTCCGGAATCTACTGGCCAGGCACCGGCAACGGCATTCAGCATTGTAGATTTACCGGCACCATTTCCACCGATGACTGTAACAAAATCGCCTTCGTTCAGGTGGAGATTCACGCCATTTAAGGCAACCTTTTCATTGATGGTGCCTGGATTAAATGTTTTGTGGATATCTTTTAATTCCAGCATGATTATTTACCTCCCTGTTTGGCTTTTGTGAAATATCTGCCTTTCCAATATGGGAAAGCAAGGAACAGTGCAACAACAAGAGCAGAAAGCATTTTCAGAAGGTCTGTATCAATACCCATCCAAATAACAACCTGAAGAACCAGATAGTAGAGAATAGAACCGAATACAACGCTTAGAAGTTTCAGCGCAAAGTTGCGGAAAATACGGCTGAAAATAGCTTCTCCAATGATGACTGCGGCAAGGCCGATGACGATGGAACCTCGTCCCATATTGATATCTGCGAATCCCTGGTACTGTGTAAGGAGAGCACCGGAAAGAGCAACAAGTCCGTTGGAAAGCATCAGACCGAGAACTTTATTGAAGTCTGTGTTGATACCTTGTGCGCGTGACATGCTCGGATTACATCCGGTCGCACGTAAAGAGCAGCCAAGCTCTGTTCCAAAGAACCAGTAGAGAACAGCAATCAGAAGCAAGATCATTATAGCTACAATAAAAAGTGTGTTTTGTGTCAGTGTAACACCTTTAACACGACGAAGGGAAACAAGCAGGTTATACTTGTCAACATTGATTGCCTGGTTTGCTTTTCCCATAATCTTAAGATTTACAGAATAAAGGGAAAGCTGTGTCAGGATTCCGGCAAGGATGGCCGGGATTCCCATGAAAGTGTGAAAAATACCGGTGGCAAGTCCGGCCAGAAGACCGGCTCCTGTTGCTGCCAGCATAGACATCCATACATTGTGTCCGCTGAGCATCATCATGATACATACAGCACCACCTGTACATAAGGTTCCGTCTACGGTAAGATCCGCAATGTCAAGGATACGGAACGTAATGTACACGCCGATTGCCATGATTCCCCAGATAAGCCCCTGCGCGGCAGCTCCTGGGAGTGCAGTGATTAAACCCATGATCTGCATATTAAATATCCTCCTCTTTTTTATGCACGAACAGCGAGAAGGGGAAATCCCTTCTCGCTGTATCCGTGCATAACAGGTTTTTTACTGATTATTCAGCTGTTTCTTCTGTTTTAATTGCTTCGTACCCGTCTGGAATCTTGATTCCAAGCTCATCACAGATGTCTTTATTGTATTCTTTTGTGAATTTCGGTGCATACTCAATTGGCATTTTGGAGATGTCTTCGCCATCCTGAAGAATACTTACTGCCATCTCACCTGTTTTGTATCCAAGGTCGTAGTAGTTGATGGAAAGTGTTGCTACACCGCATGACTGGCAGATACCTTCCTCGCCTGCGATTACAGGAACTTTTGCCGGAAGACAGATGTTGTTGATGATCTCTGTGTTGGAAGCAACTGTATTATCTGTTGGTACATAAATTACGTCACTGTCATTGGCAGCTGTGGTAACAACAGAAGAAAGATCATTGGAATCGGAGAATGCGTAATACTCGCATGTGTATCCAAGCTTCTCAAGAGCGTCCTTGACAGTGTCTACCTGATACTGGGAGTTTGGCTCTGCGGAGCAGTAAAGAAGTCCCACATTCTTGGCATCAGGGAAAAGTTCATGAAGCATATCAGCCTGCTCATCAAGTGGAGCGAGGTCAGATGTACCGGAAATGTTTCCGCCTACAGTTCCATCGAAATCATCGATTCCAAGAGCAACACCGTACTCGGTAACAGCTGTTCCAAGGATCGGGATATCGGATGTTCCTGCTGCAGCAGCCTGAAGAGATGCAGTTGCATTAGCAAGAATCAGGTCAGCTCCCTCAGAAACAAAGCTGTTGATGATAGTGGAACAGGTATTGGAATCACCCTGTGCATTCTGCTCGTCGAATTTTACGGAATCGCCCATCTTTTCAGTAATGGCATCTTCGAAACCTTTTGTTGCTGCATCCAGTGCATCATGCTGAACCAGCTGGCAGATGCCGACCGTATAAGTTTTTTCTTCTTTCGCGCTTACGGTGGCTGCACAGGTTCCTGTTACAAGAGCAGCTGCAAGTACAGCTGTTAAAATACGCTTTTTCATATTGTTTTCCTCCTCATGATATGGCTGCGCTCTTTTTTTACTGGCGTAACTCTGATTGAGTTAGTATAACGCTTTAACGCTTAAAAGTCAAGAAGAATTAACGCGAAAGTACATTAAGTGAGAAAATATAAATGATTGGCAGGTAATGAATCTATAGTGTCAAAAGTTTTTTGAGATGCACACGAAAGAAAACAGCACATATCCTATTATGAGTGGATATTTAGAGAGGATAAAGAAATGGCATATAAGATCGTACTGGATGCCGGACATGGCGGAGAAGATCCAGGTGCAATATATAAAGACTGTAAAGAAAAAGATGATAATCTGAGCCTTGCTCTTGCAGTGGGCAAAATCCTGGAAGATAATGGAATAGATGTAGTTTACACACGAAATACAGATATTTATCAGACTCCTTTTGAAAAAGCACGGTTTGCCAATGAAGCTGGAGCAGATTATTTTATTTCTTTTCACAGAAACAGCAGTCAGAAACCCGGACAATACAATGGAGTAGAAGTGCTGGTTTATGATAAGAAGGGTATTAAGTATCAGATGGCAGAAAACATTGTAGGAGCACTTGGCGAGCTGGGATTTAAGGAACTTGGAGTGAAAGAACGCCCTGGCCTTGTAGTACTGCGCAGGACCAAAATGCCGGCACTCCTTATAGAAACCGGATTTATTAATTCGGATAAAGATAATCAGCTTTTTGAAGAAAAATTCCAGGAGATTGCAAAGAGTATTGCAGATGCGATACTGGGGACACTAGATGAGGAGACATTGGAATCTCCATTGTATTATCGTGTTCAGACAGGAGCTTTCCGAAACAGAGAGAATGCAGACAGGATGCTGTACTTGCTGGTAGATCAGGGATTTCCTGCTTTTATTTTGAAGGAAAATGATCTCTATAAGGTTCAGGTTGGGGCGTATCTTCAGCTGGGAAATGCAGTGAATATGGAACAGAGACTTAGAGATGCAGGGTATAGTACTGTGATTGTAACCAGATAAAAGATCTATTTTAAATGAAGTATCGCAAAAGCTGCTTGAATCCAGGAACAGCAGTCTGTAAATCTTAGAACAAAATAAAGTGCTTTTGGCTGTGCAGGAAGTTAAAAGAATGTTATATTATTAATAAATTTAACCAGATCAGGTAAGCGCTTTGTAGGAATACGAAGTGAAATAAGCAGTAGGCAGAAAGAAAGGACACAGGAAAAATGTACGATGAATTTTTAAAGCAGATAGAAGAGTTCATTTTTATAGAAGATAAACCGGAAAAAGCAGATGTGATCTTTGTCCCGGGGAATGGATATCCTCAGATGGCAGAAAAGGCGGCAGAACTTTACAGGCAGGGACTGGCACCAAAGATATTGCCCAGCGGCAGGTACAGTGTTACAGTTGGAAAGTTTGGCGGAGTTCTGGATAAAAAAGAAGATTACAGAGAGGATTATGAGTCAGAGTGGGATTTCCTTAGAGATGTTCTTATGAAAAATGGAGTACCGGAGGATACGATCCTAAGAGAAGATCAGGCGACCTTTACCTATGAAAATGCAATTTATTCCAGACAGGTCACAGACAGAGAACACCTGGATATCAAAAAGGCGATTCTCTGCTGTAAATCCTGTCATGCAAGGCGTGCACTGATGTACTATAAGCTGCTTTATCCGGATACAGAATTTTATGTAATTCCATGTTGCGTGGATTCGATCAATAAATACAACTGGAGTAAGACAAATGAAGGAATTGATGAGGTAATGGGGGAAATAACACGAATAATTAAACAATTTTCTATAATGCTTAAAAAAAAATAATTTGGGGGTGTCGTAAAAAAAAGAATTGTGTTATAATGCTTTTGACGAAAAAACGAAATATCTGTTACGAAAGATTAACAAGATATTAATTTTTAAAGAAAAATTGGTTCGGGCGCGTGGCAAATGCGTTCGATATTTTATATAAAAGTATTTTCAGATAAATAGCGAACATAAATTGAAGATTTTGAATATAGAGGTGCATATTATTATGAAAAAGAACACAAAGAATACTTTCAGCAAAGGCTTTTCTATACTGGCAGCAGCAGCTCTGTCCATGACGCTTATCAGCGGACAGGCTTTACCAACTTATGCAGGAAGCAGTTCAGGTATTGAGTCTGGTGCTGTGATTCCGGATAATATTACTATTGATAACCCTACAGCTCTGTCTAATGTGACTCTTCCATCTAATTCATATGGAAGTCTTTCCTGGGTGGACGGTTCTTATGTGCCGGAGAAACGCGTGCAGTCATGTGCGGTTGTATTTAAGCCATCGTCAGGTGCGGATCTTTCCGGCCTTCCAGGATGGGACAGCAGTTCAGGAACTCTTACCGGATATGTGACAGTTGTTGTTAATAGTTTTGATAGCTCTTCAGATGAGAATGAAAGTGCGGAGACTTCCGGTGAAGATTCAGAAGATAGTTCCAATGAAGAAACAGCAGAGAATGGAAATGTCAACGAGAGTGATTCTTATGAGAATAACAGTGATACTGAGGATGATAATAACAAAGACAATGCGGATGTAACAGAAATACCGGATGCTCAGGAGCCTTCCTCTGATAAGACAGATACAGATAATGATAATACTGATGAGAAGAAGGATAATGCCGAAGACAGCACAACGGATAACATTGCAGATAAAGACAGTACAGATAAAGACAGTACAGATGGGGATACTATAGATAACGTAGATCCAGATGTTACCGAAACGCCAGAAGCAACTGTAACACCTTCTGAACATGAAAATAGGGCTGACCAGGATAAAAATCCAAACGGCAGCGAAGATAAAAACGGGAATAATGATGCAGATGCTGCCCAAACCCCGGAAACAACTGTAACTCCGGCAGAGGATGACAGCAGGACAGATAGTTCCGCAGATACAGACAAAAAGGACAGCAAAGAAGATGAAACACCAGATGTAACAGAAATACCGGAAGAAGATAAGGACAATATTTTTGATCGCAAAGATGAGGAAGAAGATAAACGTCCTCAGAATGCAGGAACTGATCTGACGGAAACAGAGAAGGAGCAGACAGCAATCCAGAACCATACATGTGACGGAATCACAGTATCCGGCATCGACCTTCCATGGTATGTACAGTTCCGTGTTTCCGGCGGCGAGGATTATGAATTTGCCAATGCGGAAGATGCAACGATCTTCAAATCTTATGAATTTGAACTCTGGGATACACAGAAAAACACAGAATACAAGATTCCGGACGGTGAGTATATCAGTGTAACCGTTCCGGTAAAAGCTGGCTATACATATTCAATCGAACATCTTCTTGATAACGGAGCAATGGAGACGATTATCCCGAGTGTAGATGGAGGAACCATGACTTTCAGTACTCATTCCTTCAGCCCGTTTGGTATTGCAGGAAGCAAGTCTCTGGTAGGCCCGGATGCAGGAACTGACAGCAGCAGTGATATTACGAAGACTACACCTGCTGCGGCTTCTTCAACAGATACGACAAGTTCTTCTGATACATCAGATATAACAGACTCTGATGGAACAGAAAATACAGACAGTGCAGCCGATCTGGACACATCCGCTGATCTTTCATCAGGAACCGCCGATCTTGAAGAAACTTCTTCACAGAACAGTACTTCCGGTGCTGAGCCAGAGGATGAATCTTCACAGGCTACTTCCAAAAAGCAGGTAAATACCGGTGATAATACTCAGATCCTTCCGTTTGTGATCCTGTTTGTTGCAGCAGCAGTTGTGGCTGGCGTGGCAGTATTTTTCAAGAAAAGAAAGAAATAAAAGAAACAGAGAATAACGAAAAAAGCCTTCCCATATAATGACCATGGGAGGGCTTTTTTATGAGGTTAAAAGCGGTATTGCGGTCACTGCTTCTGGCTTATGGTCTGACAGGACTTCTTCTTTTACTTCTGGCTTTTGTCTTATTTCGGTTTGAGCCAGGTGAGGGAACTGCGGCGGCTGGAATCACTTTTATTTATGTGGCATCCTGTCTGACGGGAGGGTTTGCAGCAGGCAAGATCATGAGGAAAGACCGATATCTCTGGGGAATCATTACGGGACTTTCCTACTATGTATTACTGCTTATTGTTTCTTTCATGGCACAAGGGAAATGGGATATGACTTTTGCCCATGCAGTGACTACTTTCTTTATGTGTCTGGGGGGTGGAGCACTTGGGGGAATGCTGTCATAAAAGCTTGCAAAAAAATGCTTTGAAAATCAGTAATTTTATGCTATACTAGGCGAAGATAGAATACATAAAGGAGGATATATCATGGAACATATCAAGACATTAAATACAAAGAACCTTCAGAACACGGTTAAGAAGGGTGGATGTGGCGAATGTCAGACATCCTGCCAGTCTGCTTGCAAGACTTCCTGTACAGTAGGAAACCAGAGCTGCGAGCATAAATAAGAAGCAGCCGTTGAATGAGTGGAAAGCAGCGGGGATCCGCTGCTTCACTTGTTTTATCTGAAAGTAACAGGTATCCAGCAAAACGCGCCGGAGGGCGCGTTTTGTCGGGTTATAAAAAGATTTTTAGAAAGGATTGCGGGAAATGAGTCTGATTCACCGTTATCAGAGTAATGGATATAATATCGTGCTGGACATCAACAGCGGCTGTATCCATCTTGTAGATGAAGTAACCTATGAGGTGCTGCCATATCTTGAGGAAGGCATGGAGACGGAGGTCATTGCACAGAAGCTTGGCGACCGTTTTAAGAAAGAGGATGTGGAAACATCTGTAACTGAATGTAAGAAGCTTCAGGAACAGGGAATGCTTTTTACAAAAGATATTTATGAGAATATTATTGATGAATTTACCAGGAACCGCCAGACAGTTGTAAAGGCACTCTGCCTTCATATCGCACACGACTGTAATTTGGCATGTCGCTACTGTTTTGCAGAGGAGGGAGAGTATCACGGAAGACGTGCGCTGATGTCTTTTGAAGTAGGAAAGAAAGCACTGGATTTCCTGATCGCAAACTCCGGTTCCAGAAAGAATCTGGAAGTAGATTTCTTCGGCGGCGAGCCGCTTATGAACTGGCAGGTTGTGAAAGATCTTGTAAAATACGGAAGAGAGCAGGAGAAGCTCCATAATAAAAAATTCCGTTTTACACTGACAACCAACGGTGTTCTTTTAAATGATGAGGTAATGGAATTCTGCAATAAGGAGATGGGAAATGTAGTATTAAGTGTGGACGGAAGAAAAGAAGTTCACGATTACATGCGTCCATTCCGTAAAGGTGCAGGCAGCTATGACCTGATTATGCCCAAATTTAAGAAATTTGCAGAATCCAGAAATCAGGACAAGTATTATGTAAGAGGAACTTTTACTCATCATAATCTTGATTTTTCCGAGGATGTACTGCATCTGGCTGACCTTGGATTCAAACAGATCTCTGTTGAGCCTGTTGTAGCAGCAGATACAGAAGAGTATGCTATCCGCGAGGAGGACATCCCTCAGATTCTGGAACAGTACGACATTCTTGCGAAAGAGATGATCAAGAGAGAGAAAGAGGGAAAGGGATTTAACTTCTTCCATTTTATGATCGACCTTACCGGTGGTCCATGCGTATACAAACGTCTTTCCGGATGCGGCTCAGGAACGGAGTATTTGGCTGTTACACCGTGGGGGGATTTTTATCCATGTCACCAGTTTGTCGGTGAGGAACAGTACCTTATGGGTAATGTAGACGAAGGAATCACAAAACCTGAGATCGTAAAAGATTTCGGCAGATGCAACGTCTATACGAAACCGGACTGCAAGGACTGCTTTGCCAGATTCTACTGCAGCGGTGGCTGTGCAGCAAACGGCTACCATTTCGGCGGAGATATCCAGGGGAATTATAAGATCGGATGCGAACTCCAGAGGAAGCGTGTGGAGTGCGCTATCATGATAAAAGCCGCTTTGGCGGAATAAGAGAGGAAAAAGAAAATGAAGAAAAGTAGAGGAATTGCAGTGCTGCTTCTGACGGCGATCGTCACAGTATTCTTCTGCTATGTGGCTGCAGTGGGCATTGGCCCTACAGGTACAGGTTCGGCTAAGAACATCAATACCGGACTTGATCTTGCCGGCGGTGTCAGCATCACATACCAGGCTAAGGACAGCAATCCGAGCAAGGAAGACATGTCCGATACTGTCTACAAGATGCAGCAGCGTGTCTCTCAGTACAGTACTGAGGCACAGGCGTATCAGGAAGGTTCCAACCGTATCACTATTGAGATTCCGGGAGTATCAGACGCGAATGCGATCCTGGAAGAGCTTGGAAAACCAGGTTCCCTGTATTTCATTGATCAGACAGATGCAGACGGAAATCAGAACTTTACAACAGGAAACAGCGAGAGCGGATATGTCCTTGCAAGAAGCATTGAGGACATCCAGAAAGCAGGTTCTGTTGTGCTGGAAGGTACAGATGTTGCAGATGCTGAGGGAGGAGCTTATCAGGATTCATCCACAAGCACCCAGAAATATGCAGTCAGCCTGACTCTTACAAAAGATGGGAAAACCAAATTCGCAGAAGCTACCAAGGCTAATGTTGGAAAGCAGATCGCGATCGTATATGATAACCAGATTTTGAGTGCTCCGAATGTCAATGAGGAGATTTCCGGAGGAAAAGCTCAGATTACCGGAATGTCCAGCACAGAAGAAGCTCAGAATCTTGCATCTTACATACGAATCGGTTCTTTAAGCCTTGAGCTTACTGAGCTTCGTTCCAGTGTAGTAGCTGCGCAGCTTGGTGAGGAGGCTATTGCAACAAGCGTAAAAGCAGGAGCTATCGGTCTTGTGATCGTTATGCTGATCATGATCATTGCATATCGTATCCCTGGTCTTGTAGCATCTGTTGCTCTGATCCTTTATACTACATTAATGCTGATCACACTGAATGCCTTTGATATCACCCTTACGCTTCCGGGCATTGCAGGTATCATACTGGGCATTGGTATGGCAGTGGATGCCAACGTTATCATCTATGCCAGAATCAGGGAAGAGATTGCAGCAGGACTTTCCGTTCATGCAGCGATTAAGAGTGGATTCAGTAAAGCGTTCTCCGCTATTTTTGACGGAAACATCACAACACTGATTGCAGCCTGCGTTCTGATGTGGCTGGGTTCCGGCTCTGTTAAGGGATTTGCCTACACACTGGCTATGGGTATTGTGATCTCCATGTTCACAGCACTGGTCGTATCTAGATTTGTAATCAATGCAGTCTTTGCAGTAGGTGTCCGTGATCCGAAATTTTACGGCGTTGCCAAAGAGCGTAAGGTTGTGGATTTTATTGGAAAGAGAAAGATCTTCTTTACTATTTCCGTTATTCTGATCCTCTGCGGACCTGTGGGAATGCTGATCCACAGCAATGTGATCGGTGATAAAGCCATGAACTACAGTCTGGAGTTCTCAGGTGGTACATCCACAAATGTGACCTTTAACAAAGAGATGGACATCAAGGAGATTGATTCTGAGGTAACACCGGTTGTTGAGTCAGTTACAGGAGATAAGAATGTACAGCCGACAAAAGTTCAGGGAACCAATCAGGTAGTGATCAAAACACGTTCTCTGGATCTCAGTGAGCGTGAAGCACTGAACAAGGCTCTGGAGGAGAATTTTGATGTAGATACAAGTCTTATCACGTCTGAGAATATTTCCGCCACAGTCAGCAATGAGATGAGAAGAGATGCCATTGTAGCTGTTATCGTAGCTGCGATCTTTATGCTTCTTTACATCTGGTTCCGTTTTAAAGATATCCGTTTTGCAAGCAGTGCGGTACTTGCACTTCTTCATGACGTTCTGGTTGTACTTGCGTTCTATGTTATTTCCAGAACATCAGTTGGTAATACATTTATTGCTTGTATGCTGACCATTGTCGGTTATTCCATCAATGCGACGATCGTTATCTTTGACCGTATCCGTGAGAACATGAAGGGCAGAAAGAAAGTTGAAGATGAGAAACTGAAAGAGATTGTAAACACAAGTGTTACAGAAACTCTGACACGAAGCATTTACACATCCCTGACAACTTTCGTTATGGTTGCGATCCTTTACGTTATGGGAGTTTCTTCCATTAAAGAGTTTGCCGCACCTCTGATGGTAGGTATCATCGGCGGAGCATATTCTTCTGTATGCATTACAGGTGCACTGTGGTATACAATGAAGACTTTCGGAAAGAACCGCGTTGTCGTACCGGCAGCTGCAGCAGCATCCGCTCAGACTTCCACTGGGAAAAAGGCAAAACAGCCGTCCGGACAGCCTGCAGCTCCGCAACAGCCAAAGAAGAAAAATCGTAAAAGAGTTGCAGACCGCCTTGCAGCGCAGGAAGCAGCAAAACAGCAGAATGAGGAAGAAAAATCTGAATAAGAGCTGTTAAAAGATAAAAAAACGTTTCGTATGGGGAAGAAGTATTTTTCCCTGCGGGACGTTTTTTTTATTACAGGTAATCATTCCATAATGTTCCAATAACGTAAAAAAGTCCTGAGGACAGGATCTGTTCGATTCGTTCTTACGTTTTTATACTTGCAGGTATACTGGCTTATGAGTTACAATATCGTTATTGTGTCGCTTGACAAGATGAAAGCGGCAAAGCAGTTCAAGGAGGAAACAACATGGAACGATGGGTTGTTGCTGCAAAACGTGCAGATTTTACAGCAATTGGAAAAGAATTCGGGATCGATCCTGTGATCGCTAGGCTGATTCGGAACCGCGATGTACAGGACAAAGAAGAAATCCGCAGATATCTTCATGGAACAGTGGAGGAGCTGGCTTCTCCACATCTTATGAAAGATGTGGATGAAGCTGTAGAGATTCTGCGAAATAAGATAAAAGAAAAAAAACAGATCCGGATTATCGGAGATTATGATATTGACGGTGTAATATCTACATTTATCCTGCTTAAAGGACTGAAACGGGTAGGTGCATATGCAGATACATATATTCCTGACCGAGTATCAGATGGATACGGGATTCACGAGCATCTGATCGAGAAGGCACTTGCAGATGGAATTGATGTGATCGTTACCTGTGACAATGGAATTGCAGCATATAATGAAATTGCGATGGCAAAAGAAAAAGGAATGACAGTGATCGTAACAGACCATCATGAGATTCCATATAAAGAAACGGAAAACGGCCGTGAGCTAATTTTTCCTCCTGCAGATATTATTGTAAATCCAAAGCAGCCGGACTGCAGATACCCGGAAAAAAGACTCTGCGGTGCTGTAGTTGCACTGAAGCTTGTGACAGCTCTCTATGAAGCCTGCGGGATCCCGGAGAGAGAACTGGAAGATTTTATAGAACTGGGAGCTATTGCAACAGTTGGAGATGTAATGGATCTTCAGGGAGAAAACCGTATTCTTGTAAAAGAAGGACTGAAAAGGCTTTCCCACACATCTAATAAAGGTTTACGGGAATTGATTCGTGCAAATGGTCTGGAAGACGGAGAGATCACAGCTTATCACGTGGGATTTGTGCTGGGACCATGCATCAATGCCAGCGGAAGACTGGATACGGCAGCCCGTTCTCTGAAGCTTCTCTGTGCAGAGACAGAGGAAGAAGCTGCGAAACTTGCAGGTGATCTGACTGCGCTGAACCAGAGCCGTAAAGCTCTTACAGAAGAGGGAAAAGAAGAAGCGATTCGCATTGTAGAAGAGACGGAAATCGGACAGGACCGTGTACTTGTGATCTTTTTGCCAGACTGTCATGAAAGTCTGGCGGGGATCATTGCCGGACGTATCCGGGAAAAGTACAATAAACCGGTCTTTATTTTGACAAAAGGAGAGACCATGGTAAAGGGCAGCGGTCGTTCCATAGAAAGCTACTCCATGTTTGATGAGCTGGTAAAATGCGATGATCTTATGGAACAGTATGGAGGTCATCCTATGGCAGCAGGACTTTCCATAAAAGAAGAAAATGTGGAAGAGTTCCGAAAACGTTTAAATGAAAACTGTACATTGACAGAAAAAGATCTGAGGCCAAAGATCCTTATAGATGTGCCCATGCCGGTTTCCTATATTAATAGGGAACTTGTAGAAGAGATATCTCTTCTGGAACCTTTTGGAAAAGGCAATACCAGGCCACTTTTTGCTCAGAAAGGACTTAGGGTTTTAAGCAGCCGTATTCTTGGTAAAAATAGAAATGTGGCGAAGTTGCAGCTGTCTGATCATACGGGCTGTGTGATGGAAGCTGTATATTTTGGTGAAGCCGACGAATTTATAAATGCGGTAAAGGGAAGCAACAGTATTTCAGTTACTTATTATCCGGAGATCAATCGGTATCAGGGAAGAGAAAACCTGCAGATCGTGATACGCAATTATCTTGCAGAATAAATATTTTAACCAAATAACGGAGGAGTAGTTATTTGATGCAGAGCTGCATAGCAAAGCGGATTGCGAATAGCTACTTGACAAACAAGAGGTAAAAATTACAGAGAAAAGCTGCGTACTGGTCAATATGCAGCCAATAATCTGTCGTATTCATGCGAGTTCTGTCGGGTTGCACATTGATTCCCTACAGAAAAAGTGCTATACTATCTATCATCTGATTGACAAATTACGCCATTGGAGGTTATTATGAAAAAAATAGAAGAATATGTAAGAAGTATCCCGGACTTTCCAGAGCCAGGGATTATTTTCCGTGATGTTACCAGTGTTATCCAGGATGCAGATGGATTACAGCTTGCTATTGATTCCATGCAGGATTGTCTGAAAGATGTTGATTTTGATGTGATCACTGGACTCGAGTCCAGAGGCTTTATTTTTGGCATGCCGATCGCATACAATCTTCATAAACCATTTGTTCTGGTCCGCAAGGCGGGAAAACTTCCATGTGAGACAGTTTCCAGAACTTACGATCTGGAATACGGAAGTGCAACGATCGAGATGCACAAGGATTCCATCAAGCCAGGACAGAAAGTAGTTATCATTGATGATCTTATTGCAACCGGTGGAAGCGTAGAAGCAGCCATTAAGCTTGTAGAGGAGCTTGGTGGTGTTGTGGTAAAGGTTGTTTTTCTCATGGAGCTTGCAGGACTTAAGGGACGTGAACGTCTGAAAGGTTATGATGTAGCATCTGTGATCCGTTATGACGGAAAATAATATTTTTCTGTCAGCTGGAAAGGGATGTGGGCTGTTGTGTGATCGCAGCAGTGTGGCGTTGCTGGACATGAAGTGAGCAGTAACAGGAAATTGTGCACAGGCAGGTGGGATTTAATGGCGGAGATGAAGAATACAGAAAAACAGAACATTGGAATACAGAAGGAAGAAGAAAAAGAAAAACTGGAATCTGTCAAAAAGGCAGATGCGGCGGTAAAATCCATGCATGACTTTACAAGTCCGGAGGTTCTCTATGAAGAACTGATAAAGAGTGTAAGGAAGTATCATCCGTCTGCAGATATTTCCATGATCGAAAAGGCTTATAAAGTGGCCAGTGAGGCGCATAAGGATCAGAAGCGTAAATCCGGTGAGCCTTATATCATTCATCCTCTCTGTGTGGCAATCATCTTGGCAGATCTTGAGCTGGATAAGGAGACCATTGTGGCAGGTCTTCTTCATGATGCAGTGGAAGATACCTGGATGACTTATGAAGAAGTGGAGAAGGAATTCGGTTCCGAAGTTGCTCTTCTTGTAGATGGTGTTACCAAGCTGGGACAGCTGTCCTATTCCAAGGATAAGGTAGAGGTTCAGGCTGAGAACTTGAGAAAGATGTTCCTGGCCATGGCCAAGGATATCAGAGTTATCCTTATCAAGCTTGCAGACCGTCTTCATAATATGCGTACCTTGCAGTATATGCGTCCGGAGAAACAGCAGGAGAAGGCAAGGGAGACCATGGATATCTATGCCCCGATCGCCATGCGACTTGGTATTTCCAAGATCAAGGTGGAACTGGATGATCTTTCCCTTAAATATTTGAAACCGGATGTCTATTATGACCTTGTAGAAAAAGTTGCTCTCCGTAAGAGTGCCCGAGAAGAATTTGTCAACGCTATTGTGAAACAGGTAAAGAAGCACATGGAGGATGCCAACATCAAGGCCCAGGTTGACGGCCGTGTGAAGCATTTCTTCAGCATCTATAAGAAAATGGTCAACCAGGACAAGACCATTGACCAGATTTATGACCTTTTTGCAGTGCGTATTATAGTGGACACCGTGAAGGACTGTTACGCTGCACTTGGTGTCATTCATGAGATGTATAAGCCGATCCCCGGCAGATTTAAAGATTATATCGCAATGCCGAAAGCTAACATGTATCAGTCTCTGCATACAACTCTGATCGGCCCTAACGGACAGCCTTTTGAGATCCAGATCCGTACTTTTGAGATGCATAAAACAGCGGAATATGGTATTGCAGCCCACTGGAAATATAAAGAAACATCTGATGGCAAGAAACCGGGTAAGAGTGAGGAAGAGAAGCTGAACTGGCTACGCCAGATTCTGGAGTGGCAGCGGGACATGTCTGATAACAGGGAGTTCATGAGCCTTCTGAAGAATGATCTGGATCTTTTTGCAGACAGTGTTTACTGTTTTACTCCGCAGGGTGATGTAAAAACTCTTCCAAATGGTTCCACACCTATCGATTTCGCATACAGCGTGCACAGTGCAGTAGGAAACAAGATGGTAGGTGCCAGAGTTAATGGTAAACTTGTTCCTATCGAATATAAGATCAAAAACGGTGACCGTATTGAAATTATCACATCCCAGAATTCACAGGGGCCGAGCCGTGACTGGCTGAAGATCGTAAAGAGCACACAGGCCAAAAACAAGATCAACCAGTGGTTTAAGAAAGAACTGAAAGAAGATAATATCCTGAAGGGCAAGGATATGCTGAACCAGTATGCCAAGACGAAAGGATTTAAACCAGGTCTTTATACGAAACCACAGTATATGGAATCTGTAATGCATAAATATGGTTTCCGTGACTGGGATTCTGTTCTGGCAGCTATCGGACACGGTGGCCTGAAAGAAGGACAGGTGTTCAATAAACTTGTGGAAGCCTATGAGAGAGAGCATAAGAAGAATCTTACAGACGAGCAGGTTCTGGAAGCGGCTTCTGAATCACAGGAGAAGCTTCACATTGCCAAGAACAAGAGCGGTATTGTGGTAAAAGGCATCCACGATGTGGCAGTACGCTTTTCCAAATGCTGCAGCCCGATTCCAGGCGATGAGATCGTAGGCTTTGTCACAAGAGGAAGAGGAATCACCATTCACCGTACAGACTGTGTGAATGTGCTTAATATGCCGGAGATCGACCGTAAGCGTCTCATTGAGGCTGAGTGGCAGATGCCGGATAGATCAGATTCTGAAAAGTATGAGGCAGAGATTAATGTTTATGCCAATAACCGTACAGGACTTCTGGTTGATATTTCCAAGATCTTTACAGAGAGGAAGATCGATCTTCGTTCCATCAACAGCCGTACCAACAGACAGGAACGTGCAACGATCTCTATGTCATTTAATGTATGTAGCAAACAGGAACTGAATTCCCTGATCGAAAAGATCCGTCAGGTTGAGAGCGTTATCGATGTGGAGAGAGCAACGGGCTGACCCGACAAACGGAGGAAATTTTATGAGTAAGCTTGAAATGCAGCAGTGTGTGCTGGGCCAGGTATTTACCAACTGTTATTTTCTGAAGAATAAAGAAACAGGGGAGATACTTATTGTTGATCCTGGTGATTATGCAGAAAAAATTTTCCGGAAGGTAGACATTATGCAGGGGAAACCTGTGGGGATTCTTCTGACACATGGCCACTTTGACCATATCATGGCAGTGGAGGAAGTAAAGGCGAAGTATCAGGTTCCTGTTTATGCCTGCAGACAGGAAGAGGCTATGCTTGGGGATCCGTCCCTGAATATGACGGTTTACCGGAAAGCATGTTCCATCAGGGCAGATGTGCTGCTGGATGACGGAGAGGTTTTTGAGGCAGCTGGATTTTCTGTTAAAATGTTCCACACACCGGGACATACCAAGGGAAGCTGCTGTTATTATATAGAAGATGAAGGCGTTCTTTTCAGCGGAGATACTTTGTTTTGCGGTTCTGTAGGCAGAACGGATTTCCCTGGCGGAAGTTCTGCTGAGATCGTAAGAAGCCTTCACAAACTTGTGGATACACTGCCGGAAGAAACTGAAGTTTTCCCAGGGCACGAAGCATCTACAACGATCGGTTATGAAAAGAGGTATAATCCATTTGTATAAAATTGGCATTTTGTTTCAGAACAGAGATTTTGAACATGATGTGTATGAGCTGATCAAAGCGTTTTATCCCGGAAATGAGATCATTTCTCTCTATGAGGAGGATGGAGCGGATTATGATATCCGCTTCCGGGTTTCACGTGACGAGGAAGGCTATACCATCAGTTACGATAACGGAATTGATAAACAGGCAGCTCATGGGGCTGTGATAGAAGGGCAATCCAGTGGAGAAGCTTCGGATGCCCTTATTTCTTGCGATGATACCCGCAGAAAAAATAAAGACGCTATTAAATATGCTCTGTATCAGATGCTTTCCAGGGTTACAGGAAAGACACTTCCATGGGGAAATCTTACAGGTATCCGTCCGGTAAAGATGGCTATGGGTATGCTGGAATCAGGGATGAAGAATACGGAGATTGCCAGATATATGAGAGAACAGTATCTGGTAAGCCCGGAGAAAACAGCACTTGCAGTTACCATTGCGAACCGTGAGAGGGACATTCTGAAGAATATTGATTATGAAAATGGCTACAGTCTTTATGTGGGAATTCCTTTTTGTCCAAGTATATGTCTGTACTGTTCTTTCAGCTCCTATCCGCTGGAGAGATGGCGTAAATATGTAGAGGACTATCTGGATGCCCTGATCAAAGAAATCCAGGCAGTTTCCCAGATGATGAAAAACAGAAAATTAGACACTGTCTATATTGGCGGCGGAACCCCGACTACGCTGGAACCTGATCAGCTTAGAAGACTTCTTTCGGCCATCACAGAATATTTTCCGTGTGAAGAGCTGGAGGAGTTTACTGTTGAGGCAGGAAGGCCGGACAGTATCACTTTAGAGAAGCTCCAGGCAATCAGGGAATTTCCGGTTACAAGGATTTCCGTAAATCCTCAGACTATGAATCAGGAAACGCTGGATATTATTGGCAGACGCCATACAGTAGAGCAGACAAAAAATGCTTTTTATATGGCAAGAGAAGCTGGCTTTGACAATATCAATATGGATCTGATCGTAGGACTTCCGGGAGAAGATATCACAAAAGTCCAGCATACACTGGATGAGGTAAAAGCCCTCAGGCCGGACAGTCTGACTGTACATTCCCTTGCAGTGAAGCGTGCGGCAAGGTTGAATATTTTCCGTGACAGATACCAGGAAATGACCTTTGAAAACAACCAGGAGATCATGAACCTGACCATGAAAACTGCCTATGAGATGGGAATGGGTCCATATTATCTGTACAGACAGAAGAATATGAAGGGAAATTTTGAAAACGTCGGTTATTCTGAGGTTGACAAAGCGGGGATTTACAATATACTGATTATGGAGGAAAAGCAGCCGATCATCGCACTGGGGGCAGGTGGTTCCTCTAAGCTTGTGTTTGATCACGGACAGCGGATCGAGCGTGTGGAGAATGTAAAAGATGTTACCAATTACATTTCGCGTATAGATGAGATGATCGAGAGAAAACGCCAGGGCATTGCGAAATGGCTGTAGATCGAAAGGAGAGACGGATCCTTGAAAAGCGTACAGAAGATAAATAATAATACGCAGGATCGGATCCTGGAAATGGATCTTTCCGCAGAACTGAAACACGGGGCTGTTGTCAGTAATCTGGCATACGATGTGGCGAAAGAGCTTGGACGCCCAGAGGAAGAGTGTTACCAGCTGGCGATAGCCGGAATGCTGCATGACATCGGAAAACTGAAGCTGGAAGGCTATATTAACGGGCAGGAGCAGAATCCAATGGTGATAGAGGAGCTGAAATATGTCCGCATGCATTCTACATTGAGCTATGAGATTCTGAAAGATCAGGGATATTCAGATTATGTGCTTGAGAGTATTCTTTATCATCATGAGAATTTTGACGGCAGCGGTTATCCAAGCAACAGGTCAGGAATAAGCATTCCCCTGGGAGCCAGAATCTTGCGGGTATGTGACGTATATGCAGCACTAAGTTCTGACAGACCATACAGGAAAGCTCTTGAGAACGATGAGGTCTTAAGGCTTATGATCGATGAGATTAAAAACTTTGATATGCAGGTATTTCTTGCATTTCAGAGGGTGATTCATAAAGGAGGAAAATATGGCATTAAAAAAGAAACCGGTTACAGGAATGAAGGACATTTTACCGAAGGAAATGGCAATCCGTAACTATGTAATGAACATGATCAGAGAGACTTACGGAACATTTGGATTTTCCGCAATTGAAACTCCTTGTGTAGAACATATTGAGAATCTTTGCAGCAAGCAGGGTGGAGAAAATGAGAAGCTGATCTTCAAAATCATGAAGAGAGGCGAGAAACTGAAACTGGATACAGCAACATGTGAGAACGATCTGACTGATTCTGGTCTCCGTTATGATCTGACTGTACCGCTTTCCAGATATTATTCCAACAATGCCAATGAGCTTCCTGCTCCGTTCAAGGCACTTCAGATGGGAAATGTATGGAGAGCAGACCGCCCGCAGAGAGGTCGTTTCCGTCAGTTTATGCAGTGCGATATCGATATCCTGGGTGAGCCGACTTACTTGGCTGAGATCGAGCTTGTACTTGCAACTACAACACTTCTTGGAAAATTGGATTTCCACAATTTTACCATTCGTATCAATGACAGAAGGATTCTGAAAGCAATGGCTCAGTACAGTGGATTCCCGGCAGAGAGCTTTGACACTGTATTCATCATCCTTGACAAGATGGACAAGATCGGCATCGAGGGTGTAGCAGAGGAGCTTGAGAAGGAGGGCTTTGCAAAAGAGAGCATTGATACTTATCTTGGACTTTTCCGTGAGATCACCAATGATATTGAGGGCGTTCGCTACATTAAAGAGAAACTTTCCGATGTTCTGGATTCAGGTATCGCAGAGGATCTTGAGACTATCATCAATACAGTAGAATCTGTAAAAACAGCAGACTTCAGGATGTCCTTTGATCCGACACTGGTACGTGGAATGTCCTATTACACAGGTCCGATCTTTGAAATCTCTATGGATGAGTTCGGCGGAAGCGTTGGCGGCGGCGGACGTTATGATGAGATGATCGGTAAATTTACAGGAAATAATACCTGTGCCTGCGGTTTCTCTATTGGATTTGAGAGAATCGTTATGCTGCTTCTTGAGAGAGGCTATGAAATCCCGACCAAGAACGGTAAAAAAGCATACCTGATCGAGAAAAACATGCCGGCAGATAAGCTTCTGAATATTCTGAAACAGGCAACAGAGGAGAGAAGTGCCGGTACACAGATCAATATCTCTATTATGAAAAAGAACAAAAAGTTCCAGAAGGATCAGCTGGCAGCAGACGGTTATACAGAGTATGTAGAATTTTTCAACAGAGACTGAAGCTACCCCGCCTGAAAACGGAGATGGCTGAGTAAATTAAAATGACTATGAAAAATAGGCAGAGGAGGATAAAGAGATGGCTGAAAGCATGCAGGGACTGCACAGAACCTGCCGATGTGCAGAAGTGACCACAGAGATGGTCGGAAAAGAAGTAACATTAATGGGATGGGTGGCAAAAGCCAGAAATAAAGGAGGCCTTGTATTTGTAGACCTTCGTGACCGTTCCGGAATCATGCAGCTGATTTTTGAGAATGGCAGCATTGACGAGGAAGGTTTTACAAAAGCTGGTAAACTCCGTAGTGAGTTTGTTATTGCTGTAACAGGTACAGTAGAGAAACGTGGAGGAGCAGTAAACGAGAATCTTGCAACAGGTGAGATCGAGCTTCGTGTAAAAGCTCTCCGTGTACTTGCTGAGGCAGATGTGCCGCCATTTCCGATTGAGGAGAACAGCAAGACAAAGGATGAGATCCGTCTTAAATATCGTTATCTTGACTTAAGAAGACCGGACCTTCAGAGAAATATCATGATGAAGAGCAAGGTTGCCCAGCTTACAAGACAGTTCTTTACAAAAGAAGGATTCCTTGAGATTGAGACACCAATGCTTGGAAAGAGTACTCCTGAGGGAGCCAGAGACTATCTGGTACCATCCCGTGTTCATCCGGGAAGCTTCTATGGTCTTCCTCAGTCTCCGCAGCTGTACAAGCAGCTTCTGATGTGCTCAGGATTTGACCGTTACATCCAGATCGCAAGATGTTTCCGCGATGAGGATCTTCGTGCTGACCGTCAGCCGGAGTTCACACAGATCGATATGGAGCTTTCCTTCGTTGATGTAGACGATGTTATCGATGTTAACGAGAGATATCTTGCATTCCTGTTCAAAGAGGTCCTGGATATTGATGTAAAACTCCCGATCCAGAGAATTACCTGGCAGGAAGCCATGGATCGTTTTGGTTCCGACAAGCCGGATATGCGTTTCGGCATGGAGCTTCATGATGTCAGCGATAT
Source organism: Blautia sp. HA8986 (assembly GCF_056504635.1). Taxonomy (NCBI): domain Bacteria; kingdom Bacillati; phylum Bacillota; class Clostridia; order Lachnospirales; family Lachnospiraceae; genus Blautia; species Blautia sp. HA8986. The sequence continues at coordinate 1,173,325 of NZ_JBWLUQ010000001.1, read as the reverse complement.
CGTAAAAGACTGCGGTTTCGGCGTATTCACAGGGGCTCTTGAGAATGGAGGAAGCGTTCGTGGTATCAACGCAGAGGGCCAGGGAGGCATGCCAAGAAAGAAGATCGATAAGCTTGTTGAGTTCGTAAAAGGCTATGGTGCAAAAGGTCTTGCATACATTGCCATTGCAGAAGACGGAACAAGAAAATCTTCCTTTGCTAAATTCATGAAGGACGAAGAGATGGATGCTCTTGTAAATGCGATGGACGGTAAGCCGGGTGACCTGCTTCTTTTCGCAGCAGACAAAACAAAACTTGTATATGATGTGCTTGGAGCACTCCGTCTTGAGCTTGCAAAACAGATGGATCTTCTTGACAAGAACGAGTACCGTTTTGTATGGGTAACAGAGTTTCCGCTTCTTGAGTGGAGCGAGGAGGAGAATCGTTTCACAGCTATGCACCATCCATTCACCATGCTTATGGAGGAGGATCTTCCGCTTCTTGACACAGATCCCGGAAAAGTTCGTGCAAAAGCTTATGATATCGTTCTTAACGGAAATGAGATTGGCGGCGGCAGTGTCCGTATTCATCAGGATGATATTCAGGAGAGAATGTTTGAGGCACTTGGTTTCACAAAAGAAGCTGCACATGAGCAGTTCGGATTCCTTCTGGATGCCTTCAAATATGGAGTTCCGCCTCACGCAGGACTGGCATACGGTCTTGACAGACTTGTTATGCTTATGGCAAAGGCTGATACCATCCGTGATGTTATCGCATTCCCGAAGGTTAAGGATGCTTCCTGCCTGATGACTCAGTCACCAAGCCAGGTAAGCGAGGCACAGCTTCATGAGCTGGGACTTGATCTTGAGCCGGAGAAGGAAGAAAAAGGGGAAGAATAATTTATCATGCAGCCGACAATCTATACATTTCTGATCGTTTGTCCACTTGTATTTCTTGCCGGATTTGTAGATGCTGTAGCAGGCGGAGGAGGACTTATCTCCCTGCCTGCTTATCTTTTGGCCGGAGTTCCCATACATAACGCAGTTGCTACCAATAAGCTGTCATCTGCAACAGGAACACTGGTCTCTACGATCCGCTTGTGCAAAAATAATTTCGTGGACTGGATCCTGGTGATCCCCTGTATCCCTATGGCATTACTGGGATCTACCATAGGAGCACATCTGGCACTTATCGCCAGTGATAAACTTTTAAGATATATGCTGATCCCGGTTCTTCCAATTGTAGCTTTTTATGTACTTCGAAAGAAGAATATGGATGAGCAGGGCGGTGAGATCGCAAGAAAGAAGCAGATTTTTATCTGTGCCATCTGCTCCCTTGCTGTGGGGTGTTACGATGGATTTTATGGACCTGGAACAGGTGCATTTCTGCTGCTCCTGTATACAGGTGCAGCGAAAATGAGTGTGGCAAAAGCTTCCGGTACAATGAAGCTTACCAATCTTTCTTCCAATGTAGCAGCTCTTGTGGTATTTCTTTTAAGCGGAAAGATCGTGATCACTCTTGGGATCGCTGCTTCTGTATTTTCCATTGCAGGACATTATACAGGAGCCGGTATGGTCATGAAGAACGGAAGCCGGATCATCCGGCCGATCATTCTTGTAGTGCTTGCACTGCTTTTTATCAAGATTATCTCTGGGGTATAAAAAGAATAGTGAGTATTATAAAAAATCAGAAAACTCCCGTATGGACGGTGCCTTTTCAAAAAGAAGAAAGGCGCGGAATCCTACAGGAGTTTTTTTATGATAGTCAAGCGGATATTTGTGATTGAAGCAAGGGATTTACTTGATTCGGTTAAATATTATCGAATCATTTTATTCAATTTCGTCAGAATTATCAGAAGTGTTATCCTGATTATCATCTTCAGAAGAGGTATCTTCGGTATTTTCCTCTGAATTATCTGTATCAGAAGCCTCCTCAGAATCGGCATCTCCAGCTGCATCCTCCGGAACCGGTGAAGCAGTCAGTGTTCCAAAGATTGCATTTCCAAGCTCTGTGCCGGCATCTTCCAGTTTCCAGGAAGCCCCGTCATTCGTCAGATGGAAAGTAGCAGTAGCTGTTATGGTAGCTTCATTGTTTTTGATACTGTCAAGAAGAAGCTCATGGGACTTATTGTACCGTTTCTGTGATCCATCGATCACTGCATCAGCAGAATCCAGATAGATATTCAGCTCTTTTTCATACTGAGAGAGAATGGAATCACTGTCAAAAGTGGTAAGCTCTGCATTAACTCTGGCACTGTATCCGGAAACAGAAGTATTTGATATTTTGTAGTCAAAGCAGGAATGAAACTGCTCCATAAGGGCAGAAGCAATGGCATTTTTTGCAGAATCCGAAGTGTTCAGGATCGAATCCAGTCCAAGATAATTGGACATCTGCTGTACATCCATTTCCTGGAGAGTTTTCAGATAGACATCAAGAGTTTTATCAGGCGAGACAAGATCCGGATCGGACAGATAAGCGATAAGACCGCCGACCAGGTCATTTTCAAGAGAATAACTGTGCGTGATCTCCCAGTCCGGTTCTGTGGAAGAACCATGGTTGATCAGCTGAATGGAAACATTGCGATCCACAGTATCGTAGGTCTGTTCCTCTAGGAGGCTGTGGAGAAGCAGATATCGTTGTTCCATGGAATTCTCATTGCTGTCAGTGATTTTTTCGCCGGAAGCAGCTTGTAGTATTTCATTCTGAAGGCTTGCGGAAACAAAATCTTTTGCAAGTGTTTCAGCATTCAGAGTGGTAAGCTGTATATGGGCAAAGGCAGTTTTCTGGTTCTGGTCAACAGAAAGATCCAGAATTTTGTAATCGAAATTCCGGAAAAAAAGAGTAAAAACTTCCTTAATATCATCAGAAAGTTCTGTGTTATCATCAGAATCCGGAAACAGTTCCTGATACGATATGTATTTCATGGTTGTAGCGGGATCCAGATTTTTAAGAAGATCCAGATCCTTTTCGATGGCTTTCTCAGCGGATGTTTTTGCTGAATGGGAGCAGCCGCATACGGAAACTGCCAGAAAAACAAAAAAGAAAGCCAGCAGGTATTTCACTGTCTTCATATCGTTCGTTCCTTTCAAAAAAATTTACATCCTATTTTATCAGATATCGCATAAAAAGTCAAAAATCCATTAAAAATATACGATTTTTATGAAAAAAAAGTGAAAAAATTGTGAAATCTGCATCGTTTTTTGCAAAGACTTTTCTTTTTGGCCTTAATCTGATATGATGTTTTAAGCAACTTGTAGTTTCAGCATTGTGCTGAGAAAAGAGGACAGATATGAAAAAACGCATTTTAACAGCCCTTGGGATTCTCATACTGGCAGCTGGCATTGGAGCCGGAGGCTGGTATTATTATACTCATCATACGGGATCTGCAAGTGGCAGTGATACCGTATATGTAACAAAAATAAGCAAGCTTTCAGAAGCAGATTCCGGTGTTGAGAACCGATATGCCGGTGTAGTAGAACCACAGGAGACTGTACAGGTAAAGATCGAGAGCGGCCGAAAGGTAAAAGAAGTACAGGTAAAAACAGGTGAGGAAGTGAAGAAAGGACAGCTTCTTTTTCAGTATGATCTTGGCAGCATCCAGCAAAGTCTTCAGGAGGCACAGCTGGCACTGGATCGTCTGAAGAATGAGTCTTTGAGTATTTCTGACCAGATCAAGACCCTGGAAGCCGAGAAAAAGAAAGCCACAGCAGATAACCAGCTTTCCTATACAATAGAGATCGAAACACAGAAAATGAATCTCAAAAAGAATGAGTACGATCAGAAGAGTAAACAGGCCGAGATCGAGAAGCTTTCCCAGGCAACTCAGAACACAGAGGTCCGCAGTGAGATCGATGGCGTGATCCAGAAGATTGATACATCCAAGATGGGAGGAGACGATTCAGATGGAGTGAATGACACCCTTACAGAGGGAGATGCTTCTTCTGATTCCGGTTCCGGGGACAGTTCCGGCAATGCTTTTATCACGATCCTGAGTACAGGTGCTTATCGTGTAAAGGGAACAGTAAATGAGATAAACAGAGATTCCATTATTGAAGGAACACCTGTGATCATCCGTTCCAGGGTAGATTCTTCCAAAACATGGAAAGGAACCATGGGAGCAGTTGATATGGATAATTCAAGCACAAATAACAGTACCGATGCAGCGATGTCTGGCTATTCCAGTTCCGGTGATGACCAGACTTCATCCAGTACATATCCTTTTTATGTGAATCTGGATTCTTCTGACGGACTAATGCTTGGACAGCATGTTTATATCGAAGCAGATGAAGGCCAGGATGAGGAAAAGATAGGAATCTGGCTGAATGATTATTTTATTGTTGATGCAGATACAGACAGTCCGTATGTGTGGGTTGCAGGAGATAATAATAAACTGGAGAAGAGGAGTGTTGTACTGGGACAGTACGATGAGAATCTTGCAGAATATGAAATTGCAGATGGTCTTACAGAGAAAGATAAAATCGCATTTCCGACAGAAACTCTGAAAGAAGGAATGTCTGTGATAGAGGGTACTACGGATCAGACTACTGCAGCTATGTATGATACCGGAGATGATGCAGATCACGGAGATATGGAAAGTGATGGAGCAGAGCCGGAGATGATCGAAGAAGGAATGTCCGACAGCGATATGGAAGATATGACCGGCGATATTTCTTCGGAAGATGATCTTGTTCCGATGGAAGGAGCACCGACAGAATGATTTTAGACTTAAAAGGAATATATAAAGATTACCAGCAAGGAAAAATGACAGTTCCTGTACTGAAGGATGTGAATTTTTCCATGGAAGAAGGGGAATATGTGGCGATCATGGGACCGTCCGGTTCCGGAAAGACCACACTGATGAATATTATCGGATGTCTGGATAAGCCGACCAGAGGTACTTTCCTTCTGAATGGGGAAGATATTGCCAAATGTTCTGAGAATGAGATGTCAGATCTCCGCCTTAAGACGATCGGTTTTGTATTTCAGAGTTTTCATCTTCTTCCAAGGCAGAGTGCACTTACCAATGTGGAACTGCCTCTGAATTACGCGAAAGTTCCCAAAAAAGAACGCAGGGAACGTGCATTGAAGGCACTGGAACGAGTTGGACTTGCAGAACGAGTGAATTTCAAGCCGAACCAGTTATCAGGAGGACAGATGCAGAGGGTTGCCATTGCAAGAGCTATTGTGAACAATCCGAAGCTGCTGCTGGCCGATGAGCCTACCGGTGCACTGGATACGAAGTCCGGAGCACAGGTTATGGAACTTTTTCAGAAACTGAATGATGAGGGAGTTTCTGTATTAATGATCACCCATGACCCTGAGATCGCAGCACATGCCAAGAGAGTTGTTACCATCCGTGACGGTGAGCTGCAGGAAAAGAGGTGATAACATGAAAATTGTGAAGAGAGTCATTGTAGGTGTGCTGATCGTGGCACTTGCTTCGGGAGGAATCTACACAGGCTTGAGACATGTAAAAGAATCCAAGGTAACAGAAGTACCGGTAACAAGTGTCAGCAATCTTCAGACAGACTGGTATTCTGAAACAACTTTGGACGGAACCATTACTACCAATGTTACCCAGAATATAAACATGGATAAGGATATGATCATTGATAAGATCTATGTTTCACAGGGGGACGATGTAAAAAAAGGTGATAACCTGATCTCCTTTGATATGACACTTGTGGAGATGGAACTGAATATTGCGAAACTGAAACTGCAGAAACAGGAGCAGGATCTTGCCAGAGCACAGAAACGGCTCGTAAGTCTTCAGAACGGAGGCCCTATCGAGGATAACACAGACAGTACAGATGATACGGGACCGGATTCTGTAAGTGGAAACACAGGCGGCGATAGTGAAATGAGTACTTCAAATCAAGGTTCTGATGGAAGCGCAGATGATTCTATGCAGTCCATAACCGGATCAGTCCCATCGGCGGCAGACGGAAATTATCTGGCTTCTGCAGCACAGCCTTTGCTTCTCAGTGTATTTACAGAACCATCTGATACAGCTGTGCAGGCAGCGGAAACATCACAGGCAAAAGCAGCTTCAGAATTTACAGAAGATTCGTCCGGGGAAGATTCATCTCAGGATGCAGAAGACGTTTCACAGGACATATCCTCCGGAGCTTCAGAAAGTGAAAGCAGTCAGAATTCAGGCAATGTTACAGATGCTTCTGATGATGCCACTGCCGGACCTTCTTTCCAGGATCCTTCAGCCGGCGATTTTACAGATGGAGGCGCAGACTGGAATTCCGGAACGGATGATACGCCGACAGTATCGCCTACACCGACACCTACCTTAGAACCAAATGAGCTTCCGAATCCGGATTTCACAGAACCTGAGATTCCTGGAATTACAGATGGAGAACCGCAGTTTTACCAGAAACTAGATTATAAATCAGAGCCTTTTACAGGAACAGGTACAGAAGAGGATCCGTATGTTTTTCTGGTGAGCAGTGCCAAAGGTAAAGTTACAGTTATGGGATCTTTCTTTAACTGTATGGCCGGATACAGCGAAGATGGAACAAAAGTAGTTAAGGAAGGCGGAAGCTGGTTCCAGCTGGAATTCCATAAGAATGATACCATTACGGATTTTAATGACAGGAAGTTATCCTGTACAGGGTATTATCTTATTGATGGAAGTCTTCTGGAAAAACCGGTTTATATGTATGCAGAGACAGAATTTACACTGGATGATGCATCAAAGTATGATAACAATTCCGGTGATGATGATATTCCGGATGATGGAGGAGACGGAGATGACAGTACAGATGGTACTGCCATGTCAAGAGAGGATGCCATCAAGATCCAGAAGAATAAGATATCAAGTCTGAAGCTTGATATTGAAGAAAATAATCTGAATATCACCAAACTTGAAAATAAGGTAAAGAACAAACTTGTGACAAGCAAGCTGGATGGAACAGTTGCATATATTGGCGATGAAGCTACCGGTTCTTACAATGGAGATGCTTTTCTTAAAGTAAAGAGTAAGGATGGATTCTATGTGACCGGCACAGTCAGCGAGCTGATGAGGGATCAGATGCAGGAGGGTGCACTTCTTCAGTGCACCAGTTATAATTCCGGAAGCTTTGAGGCCAGGGTTTTGAATGTATCGGATTATCCGGTGGATTCCTCCAACAATTTTTATTATGGAGGAGATTCCAATCCTAATGTATCTTACTATACATTTAATGCGGAGATCACAGATCAGTCCCTGCAGTTTACAGATCAGGATTATGTGACTATAACTCTGCAGTCTAATAAACTTGCAAAAGGAAGCCTTGTTGTGATGAAAGCTTTTATCCGGACAGAACATGGAAACAGCTATGTTTATAAAGATAATAACGGAACTTTAAAGAAACAGCAGGTTACGGTTGGAAGTATTGTAAACAGTGGCTACTATGCAGTTGTAACATCTGGTCTGAAATCGGATGATCTTCTGGCATTTCCTTACGGGGATACTGTACAGGAAGGTGTCCGGACAAAAGAAGTATCTCTGGATGATATGTACAACGAATAACAGGAAGGAGAAATTTCATGTTTGAAAATATACGCCTGGCTTTTCAGGGAATATGGTCACATAAGATGAGATCCTTTCTGACCATGCTTGGTATTATTATTGGTATTGCATCAATTATTGCAATTGTGTCTACGATTAAAGGAACCAGTGAACAGATTAAAGAAGATCTGATAGGTTCCGGAAATAATACGGTACAGGTTCTTCTTTATGATGGAGACAGCACCTATGATATGGATTACGGGTCCTACGGAAACAGCTCTACGCCCCCGGTAATTTCCAATTCCCAGAAAGCAGCTATCGGAGATCTGGATCATGTGATCAGCTCTACATTTTATTACAGCAGCCAGTCTGCAAGCGTTTATTATATGAACACAAGCTTTCAGGGAGGAACGGTATACGGAATTGACCGGAATTATCTTAAAACCATGAGTTATATGGTTCAGTCCGGAAGGGGGTTTGTGCAGAAGGATTATGACAGCTACCGCAAAGTTGCTCTTGTAGATTCCAATGCCGCACAGAATATTTTCGGAAGTGAGAATCCTGTAGGAAAAACCATCGAGGTTGGTTCAGAGCCATATGTTATTGTAGGAGTGATTACCCAGAGTGAGGACAGCATGCCTAAGATCAACACACTTTCCGAGTATGAGGAATATTCCCAGACGATCATGGGAAGCGTGATGATTCCGGATGCTACCTGGCCGATCGCATTTAAGTTTGATCAGCCTCAGAATGTGATCGTCCGTGCAGACAGCACAGATAATATGAGTGCTGTGGGCAAAGCAGCAGAGGATGTGCTGAATACAGGAATCCAGAATGAACAGAATAAGACGAATTTCAAATACAAGGCAGAGGATATCATGGAGAAGGTCAAGAACCTGCAGAAGCTCAGTGAGAGTACCAATCAGCAGCTGATCTGGATCGCAAGTATCTCTCTTCTTGTAGGTGGTATCGGTGTTATGAATATCATGCTGGTATCTGTCACAGAACGTACCAGTGAGATCGGTCTGAAAAAGGCTATCGGAGCAAGAAAGAATATTATCCTGGGGCAATTTCTGACTGAGGCTTCAGTACTGACCAGTATTGGAGGAATTATAGGAGTTGTTCTGGGAATCATACTATCCAGGGTGGTGGCTCAGGTCTCAGGGGCACCAACGGCTATCAGTGTACCGGCTATTATCGGTTCTGTGGTATTTTCCATGCTGATCGGACTGATCTTCGGACTTCTCCCATCTGTAAAGGCAGCTAATCTTAATCCGATTGATGCCCTTCGCAGTGAGTAATAAAAATCAAATCAATGTTGCGGATGCCAAAACTGAGATGCAGACAGAGCAGAGTATTTATGGTTTTCGCGGTACCACGGCAGCTATTTTGTCACTTTTGCTGTATATCTGGTATAAAAAGATAGCATAAATAGAAGTTTTACAGGTTTTTTCAGGATTGCAAAAAATCATGGCAGAATCTTCAGGTTATATGCTATAATATATATCAAGTGGGCAAATATTATAACAGAAGGAGATAATTTCATGAAGGTTTTGGAAGGTAAATCTGTATTTTCCGGTATTGCGATCGGTAAGATCTCAATCCTCCAGAAAGTTGACGCCAGTGTTAAACGTGTTCACGTGGAGGATCCGGAAGAAGAGGTAAAGCGTGTGGAGGCCGCCAGAGAGCAGGCTGTGGCACAGCTTCAGAAGCTTTATGACAAGGCTCTTCAGGAAGTTGGAGAGTCCGGAGCGGCAATCTTTGAGGTTCATCAGATGATGCTGGATGATGATGACTATCTGGATTCCATCCACAACATTATCCGTACAGAGTCTGTAAATGCAGAATATGCGGTTGCAACAACTGGTGATAACTTCTCATCAATGTTCGCACAGATGGACGACGATTATATGAAAGCAAGAGCAGCTGATGTAAAGGATATCTCAGACCGTCTGGTACGTGTGCTTTCCGGCCATGGAGATGGAGAGCTTGAAGCATCCGAGCCGGTGATCGTAGTTGCAGAGGATCTTGCACCAAGTGAGACTGTACAGATGGATAAGAGCAAGGTTCTTGCTTTTGTCACAAGAAAAGGTTCTTCTAACTCACATACTGCGATTCTTGCGAGAACCATGAATATTCCGGCGCTGATCAATATTGAATACGATGAGTCCATGGACGGTAAGATGGCAGTCGTAGACGGAAAGAGCGGAAATCTGATCGTTGGGCCGGATGCAGAGACCCTTAAAAAATATGAGGATATGCGTGCCGATGAACTTGCACAGCGTGCAATGCTCAAAGAGCTGAAAGGTAAAGAAACTGTTACCAAGAGCGGTCGTAAGCTCCACCTTTATGCCAACATCGGAAGTACAGGTGATGTTGCGAATGTACTTGCCAATGATGCGGAAGGCATCGGACTTTTCCGAAGTGAGTTCGTATACCTGGAAAAAGAAGACTATCCTACAGAGGAAGAGCAGTTCCAGGTTTACAAGACTGTAGCTCAGAATATGGCCGGCAAAAAAGTTATCATTCGTACTCTGGATATCGGAGCGGACAAGCAGATCGATTATTTCAATATGGCGCATGAGGAGAACCCTGCAATGGGATATCGTGCGATCCGTATCTGTCTGGACCGTCCGGAAGTATTTAAGACACAGCTGAGAGCACTTTTCCGCGCAAGCATGTTCGGAAATATTTCTATCATGTATCCGATGATCATCTCTGTAACAGAGGTGAAGCAGATCAAGGCCATTGTAGCAGAAGTAAAAGCAGAGCTTAAGGAACAGGGGATCCCGTTCCGTGATGACGTGGAGCAGGGTATCATGATCGAGACTCCGGCAGCTGTTATGATCAGTGATCTTCTTGCAAAAGAGGTTGATTTCTTTAGTATCGGAACCAATGATCTGACCCAGTATACACTGGCTATTGACCGTCAGAATGCAAAGCTGGATAATATCTATGATTCCCATCATGAGGCAGTTCTCCGTATGATCCAGATGGTTGTGGACAATGCACACAAAGAAGGTATCTGGGCCGGAATCTGCGGTGAGCTTGGTGCAGATACTACACTTACTGAGAGATTTGTAGAGATGGGACTGGATGAGTTGTCCGTATCTCCGACATTTGTTCTTCCGGTTCGAAAGATCGTAAGAGAAATGAAATAAAACACAGATCATAAATAGATAAGGATATTTTTGATAAATAGTGTGACAGCTGCTGTGCATAAATATTTGTATGGCAGCTGTTTTTTTAGTTACTGTTCACGAAGTGAACAGTAATCTGTTTGCGGAATCTTCATGGAAAATTTCCAATTGTGGTATAGAAAAAAATATGATACACTAACATCATGGCTTTCTACAGCAGTTCAAAGAATTAGTCCATCAGGGGCTGATGCATTAATTCTTTGAACTGTGAGATAACAGACCAGGAGGAGAGAAAGAATGGGCAAAATTGCCATTGTAACAGACAGCAACAGCGGTATCACACAGGCACAGGCAGAAGAACTTGGCGTTTATGTGATACCGATGCCGTTTTATATTAATGAAAAAATGTATCTTGAAGGTGTAACTCTCACTCAGGAAGAGTTTTATGAGAAGCTTAAGAAGGATGAACCGATCTCTACATCTCAGCCAAGTCCGGCTGATCTCTGTGATTTGTGGGACAAGCTTCTGAGAGATTATGAGGAAATCGTTCATATCCCGATGTCAAGCGGATTGAGCGCATCCTGTTCTACTGCAATGGGACTTGCTATTGATTATAATGGTCGTGTTCAGGTAGTGGACAATCAGCGGATTTCCGTAACACAGAGACAGTCTGTAATGGATGCTAAGATGCTTGCCGAGGCAGGAAAAAGTGCCGCAGAGATCAAGAAGATCCTTACGGATCAGAAATTTGATTCCAGTATTTACATCACACTGGATACACTGAAATATCTGAAGAAGGGCGGAAGAATCACACCGGCGGCAGCAGCTATCGGAACAGTTCTCAACCTGAAACCGGTGCTTCAGATCCAGGGAGAGAAGCTGGATGCTTATGCAAAAGTCCGTGGCAAGAAGCAGGCGAAACGTGCCATGCTGAAGGCTATGAAGAAAGATTGGGAGACTCGTTTCCAGGAATATGCTGCAAAAGGTGAGATGTGTCTGGAAGCTGCTTATACCGGAAATCTGGAAGAGGCAGAAGAATTCAAGAGAGAGCTTCAGGAAGTATTCCCGGGACAGGAGATACATATGGATCCCCTTTCCTTAAGTGTTGCCTGCCATATCGGATACGGCGCACTTGCAGTTGCATGTTCAAGAAAAGTTACATTATAAAGATATGAGGAGTTTTGAAACATGAAGAAGATTATGGAACAGATGGCGGAAGAACTTTCCGCAGCATTTGAAAAAGCAGGTTACGATCCGTCCTACGGAAAAGTTACTGTTTCCAACAGACCTGACTTATGTGAATATCAGTGTAACGGAGCTATGGCCGGAGCCAAGGCATACCACAAAGCCCCGTTCATGATCGCAGATGATGTTGTTGCACAGCTTGCAGACAGCCAGATCTTTTCCAGGGCAGAAGTTGTTAAGCCTGGATTTATCAACCTGGATGTTAAACCTGAATTTGTTGCTGAATATATGAATAAGATGGCAGAGGATGAGAAGCTTTCTGTTGAGACTGCCAAGAATCCGAAGACGATCATTATCGATTATGGCGGACCAAACGTTGCCAAGCCGCTTCATGTAGGACATCTCCGTTCTGCGATCATCGGTGAGAGCATCAAGCGTATCGGACGTTTTGTAGGACATAAGGTGATCGGTGATGTACACCTTGGAGACTGGGGTCTTCAGATGGGACTGATCATCACCGAGCTGAAACACCGGAAACCGGAGCTGGTATATTTTGATGACAGCTTTACCGGTGAATATCCGGCAGAAGCACCGTTTACCATCAGCGAGCTGGAAGAGATCTATCCATGTGCCAGTGGGAAGTCCAAAGAGGATGAGGCTTACCGCAATGAGGCACTTGAGGCAACCCATCTTCTTCAGCAGGGCAAACCAGGATACATGGCTCTCTGGAACCACATCATGAATGTATCTGTAACAGATCTTAAGAGAAACTACGCGAACCTGAACGTAGACTTTGACCTCTGGAAAAAAGAATCCGATGCACAGCCGTACATCCCGGATATGGTAGAGGATATGAAGAAGCGAGGATTTGCCTATGAGGATCAGGGCGCTCTTGTTGTAGATGTAAAAGAAGAGAGTGATACCAAGGAGATCCCTCCATGTATGCTTCTGAAATCAGACGGAGCTTCTCTCTATACAACTACAGACCTTGCTACTATCGTAGAGCGTATGAAACTCTTTCAGCCGGATGAGATCCTTTATGTTGTTGACAAGCGTCAGGAGCTGCATTTTATCCAGGTATTCCGCTGCGCAAGAAAAACCGGTCTTGTAAATCCGGAGACCAAGCTTTCCTTCCTTGGTTTCGGTACCATGAATGGAAAAGACGGTAAACCGTTTAAGACAAGAGAAGGCGGTGTTATGCGGCTGGAGAACCTGATCGCAGACATTGATGAGGAAATGTACCGCAAGATCGTGGAGAATCGCAGTGTAAAAGATAAAGATGCAAAGGATACTGCCAAGATCGTAGGACTTTCTGCGATCAAATACGGAGATCTTTCCAACCAGGCGACCAAGGATTACATCTTTGATGTTGACCGCTTTACATCCTTTGAGGGAAATACAGGTCCGTATATCCTTTATACTATCGTTCGTATTAAGTCGATCCTGAACCGTTATGTACAGGAGGGAGGAGATTTAAGTACAGGTAAGATCCTTCCGGCAGTCAATGCCAGTGAGAAGAACCTGATGCTTCAGCTTTCCGGCTTTGCAGCAATGGTTGAGAACGCTTTTGAAGAAAAAGCACCACATAAGATCTGTGCATATATCTATGAGGTATCCAATGCATTTAACAGCTTTTACCATGAGACCAAGATCTTAAGCGAAGAGGATCAGGCACAGAAGGAATCCTTTCTTCAGCTGCTCCAGCTTACAAGAAGAGTACTTGAAACAAGCATCGATCTTCTTGGATTCTCTGCACCGGATCGTATGTAATTTGTAAGGCAGGTATTTTGGTAAAATAGAATATTGAAGTGAGATTATTCAGTCCGCAGATATGCCATGGAAAGAGAAAACTCCCTGCATGGCTTCTGCGGACTGTTTTTAGAAAAAAACACTTTTCAAAAAGAACATCATGTGCTATAATACAATACATCTGATTTATCGATCTCCGGGGGTCCCCGGAATTTATCCCATTTATTATTTTTATTAATTTTAACCAAGAGGAAGGTGATCTGTCTGATTGGAACAGTTTTAAAAGACCGTTATTGCGTGATGGAACGGATTGGTCAGGGCGGAGGTGGAAGTCTTTATCTTGCCAGAGATATGGAACTTGGTGTTTTCCGCGCAGTAAAAGAAACTTCCATTATCAGAAAGCAGGAGGCAAAACTGATGCGGTTCCTGGAGCATCCTGCCATACCGAAGATGGTAGATTATGTGGAAGAGGAAGAGTTTTGTTATCTGATCATGGAATATATCCGTGGCCAGTCGCTTGGAGAGATTCTTAAAAACAAAGGGGATTTTTCCATAGAGGAAACTCTTCGGCTGGGAAATGAGATTGCGAAAGTACTGGAATATCTTCACAGCAGAAAGCCGGCTGTTTGTTATGGAGACCTGAAGCCGGATAATCTTATGCTGTCTGAGAACGGACATCTCTATCTGGTGGATCTGGGAAGTGCCATGCTGAATTACGAAAGAAAAGGAAGGATCTGTGAAGGAACAAAAGGATATGCTGCACCGGAACAGTATCAGGGCAGGGTCAGTCCGGCAAGCGATATCTTTGCTTTGGGAAAAACGCTCCAGATTCTCAGCGGCAGAAGAGGTCTGATGTTCTTTCTATACCCGGAATTTTTCGGGTTTCTGTTTCGCTGTACGAGAAAACAGGAGAAATACAGGTATCAGAATATGGCTTCTGTCAGAAAAATTCTTGAAAAACTGGGGAAAAGATATCGTACCGTTACCTGGCGAAAACGTTTTCTGGAAAGCTTTGGCGTGATGTTTTTTGTGACTGTACTGGTTTTGCTGGCAGGGATCATGAAACCTGCAGAGTTTTCGACAGCAGTGGCCGAGGTGACAGATCTGTATTATCAGGCCGAGAGATACCAGACAGATTCCGGTTTTTCTGCATCCGGACAGAAGTTTCTACAGGCAGCAGAGAAGAAACTTCAGAAGCTGAGCAGGATCGAACAGGGAAAAGAGGAACAGAGATATATTGCTTTATTACTGGCCTGGAATGCAGAGCTTTTGGATGAGCCGGAACGAGCTGCTCTGTATTATGAAAACCTGCTTCTTTACGATGAAGGATTCAGGGATGGATACGGAGAATATGGAATGTTTCTGATCCGAAGAGAACAGAAGGGAGCCAGCGAGAAATTATGGAAGGATTATCAGGAAAAGGAGAAAAAGAATCTGTTGGAAGAAGGGAAAGGAAGAAATCTTCTGTTGTGGGAGGAGATCAATGAGAAGACGAAAAAAATATCTTAAATATGGTATGAACATTATGAGAAATGTGGGAGGGATTATTCTGTACATGGCAGTTTTGGGAGGACAGACAGGGGGCTTTCAACTGGTTTATGGCTCTTCTGAAAATGCTGGATACAGTGAGTTCCAAAGTTTTGATACCGGTGGATTTGACATGGACATTGGAGAAGGAACAGGGCAGTTTCCGGATAACTGGGACAGTGCAGATAGTGGAAGTGGAAGTCAGATAGATGATGGCAGGAGTTACGGAGATTATGGAGATTACAGCGAGAGTGGAAATACAGGAGGAGATGTTGAAATTTCCGGGCTGGGCTCAGCAGCAGGAAATGGCGAGGCAGATTGGTCGGGGAATAACGATACCTGGCAGGACAGTACGCAGTGGGGGAATACACAGACAGAGTCAGGAAATTATTATGGAACTGATAATGGTGAAAATGCAGGTTCCGGGAATAGCGAAAACTCGGGGAGCACCGGGAGTATAAGTTGGAATGAAAGCAATTATGGAACGGAAGACAGTTTTCAGATAAGCGGTTCGACAAACAGCGGAGATAACAGAAATACAGGAAATCACAGATCAGAGGCAACATTAACACCGAAAATTTCTGCCAGTCCAACACCCGTTCCAACCCGAAAACCAGAGAAAACCCAAAATCCAACATATCCCCCAAAAGTATCAAAAAGTCCCAGGATTTCACCAGCTTCCCAGAAACAGCAGAAATTGGCTCTTTTCTATTACCGGACAGACAAAACAGCTGATGCAGCATCAGATAAAGAAAAAAATAAAAAAACAACAGAAGAGAAAATACCGGAATTTATAGCAGAAATAAAAGATTTCCACATTCAGCTAACCATAAAAGAGAACAACTGTAAGATTCCTGTACAGATCTTTTCTTTCCGTATCAACGGAAAAGAATCCGTCTGGCACTGGCAGGAACAAAAATTAACAGCCAGGATTCCCAAAGGCATATCCAATATAAAAACGGTGGAACTCCTGCTATCTGTACGTTCGGGAAGACTGTATCATGAAATCATGGACTTAAAAGACGAACAGTGATACAATAGGCATACTTACTGATTTTTGCACAGGAGGAATTATATGTATAAAGCAATTTTTTTTGACCTGGATGGAACCCTTACAGAGTCCGGAGAGGGCATTACAAAATCTGTACAGTATGCACTGGAGAAACTCGGAGTTTCCGCACCTGAACTGGAATCTTTGAAGGTTTTTGTAGGACCGCCGCTTCTGGAACAGTTTATGAAATATGCAGGATTTGATAAGGAAACTGCAGAGAAAGCAGTAGAGTATTACAGAGAACGGTATTCAGATAAAGGAATGTTTGAAAATACAGTTTATCCGGGCGTAGAGGAGGCTCTTAAGGAACTGAAGATGAGAGGATACCGTCTTGCAGTTGCGTCTGCGAAGCCGACCTATTATGTAACACAGATCATGGATCATTTTAATCTTACCAGATATTTTGAGGTGATCGCAGGAACAGATCTGCATGGACCGAAGGTTACGAAATCCCAGGTTATTGAGGAGGCCCTGGAGAGAATGAATCTTTCTGATCACAGAGACCAGGTGATCATGGTAGGTGACAGAGAGCATGATGTTCTGGGAGCCAGAAAATGCGGGATTGAATGCGTAGCAGTATCCTATGGTTATGGAAGCAGGGAAGAACTTGAGAAGGCCCAGCCGATCCAGATCGTAGCTTCTGCTGAAGAACTTCTGAATTTTTTCGACTGACCCCTCTGCACAGGCAGAATATTTTTCGAATGGTGTGGAGGGAACTCTATCCGGTAGGAATCCACTATCTGATTGGTCAGATTTTGGGAAGTGCAGTGCTTTTCTGGCTTATGGGACGAAGTGGGAATGTAAAGGATTCTTATTATAGTTATACCCTTGTGATCACAGGACTTACGGGAGTGCTGGTAATGTTTCCGGCCGTGTATTTTTACAGAAAAGACCGTGTGGGAAGGCTGATCGGAGGACTGACATCAATAGAAGAGCAGAAGCTGACAATCCCGGAAATACTGCTTCTTCTGGCAGCAGGAGCAGGTTTTGCCCAGTATGCCAATGTTCTGGTGGCGATTCTGCAGAACTGGATCCAGTCCACCACATATGGAGATACCATGTCCAAGATCACTTCAGGAAAAAGTCTTTTTATGATGATCTTCTGGATGGGGATCATTGCTCCGATAGCAGAGGAGATGATCTTCCGCTGGTTGGTTTATCTGAGACTTCGGGATCACTTTTCTGTTCTGGTTTCCGCTGTGATTTCGGCAGCATTTTTCGGGATCTATCACGGAAACATCCCGCAGGCTGTTTATGCGTTTATTCTGGGAGCCCTCTTTGCCTGGTTCCTGGAAATGGGCGGTAATAAATGGGTCAGCGTTTTCCTGCATATAGGTGCGAATACATGGATTCTTATATTTGGAGAATATGCTGAGATACTGGTAAAGAAATTCGGGGCAGGAATGCTGCTGATGAGTTATGGTATTCTGGTAGTGGCGATGATCGGTGCATATCAGTGTTTTGCACGCAAAGGCGAGAAGCGTGGCTACCGGGCTGTGTGATCCGTGAAAAGATAACTGAAAATTAACATAAAAAAAAGAATCTGCATCAGAAGGATAAGTGCTTGGAAATTCAGGTACATTTATCTGGCGGCAGATTCTTTTTTTATGAATCAGATGATTTCAATGTTTTAATTACGAAAAATAATAAACAGCGGGTAGGGAAAATGGAACTGTTATGGTAGTTTATATATTTTTTATATTTATTTAAGACCAGGCATATTGTAGTTTAAACTCATACATGCTAATATAAGTGTATTAAAAAGATTAATACACTTAATACACATATTACAGAGAAAGGAGTGTCATATGCTATTCTTGGATTATCAGGACAGGCGGCCGATCTATGAACAGATTTTGGAAAAATTCCGGCTGCTGATCCTGTCGGGGGCAATGGAACCAGATTCCAGAATGCCGTCAGTCCGTCAGTTGGCCATGGAATTGTCAATCAATCCCAATACCATTCAGCGTGCCTATATGGAACTGGAGCAGCAGGGACTGATCTATCCGGTAAAAGGAAGAGGCAGTTTTGTTACAGGCAGCAGCGAGATACGGCGGATCGGAATGGAAGAAATTTTGCGTGAGCTGAGAGAAACGACAGAGAAGTGCAGAACTTTCGGCATAAAAGAAGAGGAAATTATATATGTGATCAGAGAATGCTACAAGGAGGGAGACAATGATTGAGATCAAAAACTGCAGCAAGGCATTCGGGAAAGTGCAGGCAGTAAATCAGGTAAGCATGGATATCGGAGAACATGAAGTGTTCGGACTTATCGGTTCCAATGGAGCAGGAAAGAGCACCCTATTACGTATCATGGCAGGAATCATCTGTCAGGACAGCGGAGAGGTACTGCTCGATGAACAGCCGGTTTTTGAAAATGAGAAGATAAAGGAGCAGTTTTTTTACATACCGGATGATGCCTACATTCCGGCTAACTATACAGCTTCTGATATGACAGAGTATTACAGATGTTTTTACCCGGGATTTCGTCAGGAACAGTTTGAGAAACTGATAAAACAGTTTCATCTGGATAAAAAAAGAAAGATCAGTACTTTTTCCAAAGGAATGAAAAAACAGCTTCTTGTAATACTGGGAATCTGTGCAGGAACGAAATATCTGTACTGCGATGAAACCTTTGACGGACTGGATCCGGTAATGCGCCAGGCAGTAAAGAGCCTTTTTGCATCGGAGATCATGAACCGGGAATTTACACCTGTGATCGCCTCTCATAATCTCCGTGAGCTGGAAGATATCTGTGATCATATCGGCCTTCTTCATAAGGGCGGAATTCTTCTCTCCAGAGATCTGGAAGATATGAAATTTCATATTCATAAGATACAGTGTGTACTTACAGACAAGTCAAAAGAAGAAATGCTGATAAAAGAACTGGACGTTCTTAAGACAGAACATCAGGGTTCTCTTTTACTTCTTACGGTAAGAGGTACAAGAACAGAGATCATGGAGCGCGTTCAGGCGAAAAATCCTCTTTTCTGTGAGATACTTCCACTGACTCTGGAGGAAATTTTTATCAGTGAAACGGAGGTGGCAGGCTATGAAGTCAAAAATTTATTCTAGTGAATATATTAAAAACTCTTCAAAAGGACAGAGGTGGATCCCGGCATTTGCCATGATCGCATTTCTCCTTGCATTTCCGGTAGCGGAACTTATTCTGATGGGAAAATGGAATGAGCGTAGCTACACTCAGAGTCAGCTTGCCTATCTGTATTCAAGCTTGTGGAGCAGTGATTTTCTTACAATGGGAGCGATTGTTGCTGCAGTAACAGCATTTTTGGCTGCAGTAAGCGGATTCTGGTATCTGTATTCTCCAAGAAAAGTGGATTTTTATCACAGCCTTCCGGTAAGGAGAAGTGCACTGTTTTTGCACAGAGTATTACTGGCTGTTCTTTATTATCTGATTCCATATATAATCATGGAATTCGCTGCAGTATGCATCGGAGCAGCCAGAGGATATTACAGCCTCTCCATCATGAAAAAGGCACTGATCCTGTTGGTGCTCCATCTCCTGATGTATCTTCTGGTGTATTTTTCCACAGTGCTGGTGATCGCCTGCACCGGAACCATGCTGATGGGAGCACTTGCATGGGCAGGGCTGTTTACATACAGTATCGTTCTTACAGTGATGCTGCAGATAAGCGGACATTTATTTTTTGATACCTGGTACGAAGGTAGTTACGGGATTCTGGCAGCAGTGCGGGATCTGGGTTCTCCCCTTATGGTGATCGTAAGCTTTATGGATAAATACAGCAGCGGGAACTATGGAAAACAGTTAATGATACTGATTCTTGTGCTGCTTGTGATGGCAGTATTATCATGGATGGCGTTTTGCAGGCGGAGATCAGAAAATACCGGAAAAGCACTGGCATATACCTGGATGGAACCGGTCTTAAGTGCCATGATCACAATACCTTCCGGTCTGGGTATCGGTCTGATCTTTTATATGATCCCGGAAGATTCATCCAAAACAGCATGGTGGATCTTCGGAATGATACTGGGAACGATCCTGGTTCATGGAATTCTGGAAGTGATCTACGAAATGGATTTTCACAGATTTTTCCTCAGAAAAGTGCAGCTTATGATCTTTGGAGGATTCGTGGCAATCTGTGCACTGACCATGAAAATGGATCTTCTGGGATATGACAGTTATTTTCCGGCTTATGACAATCTTCAGGGAGTTGTGGTAAATGTATGCAATCTCTCATATACAGAGCAGCTTTGCAATGTGGAAAAAAAAGAAGACGGAATCTATAAGATCCGGTATACTGCCACCTCAGACAATAGTTCTGGTCTGCTGGATCAGCCGGTGATGAAAAGTAAAGCATTATATAACAGTCTGAAGGATATCAAACTTCAGAATGAAAAAGAAAAAAGATCCGGAAGGCGTATGTATGTACGCTACATAAATAAACAGGGGTTCAGTGTCTGCAGAAGCTATAGTGTATCTTCTGCACAGGCGCAGAATCTTATGGAAGCCCTGTATGATGAGCAGACATGGAAAGAAGACAGATATTCATTTTTCCAGCTGGACAAACAGTATCTGAAAGAGGTCACCGGTACTTTCTGTGACGGAGATATTCAAACATTATTTGAGAAAAATGCAGAGAAGCGTCAGGCGCTGGCAGAGGCGCTGAGAAAGGACATTTTGGAAAACGGCGGTCAGACAGTAAAAGACCAGCCATGTGCAATGCTGATGTTCGATTATACGGGAATTCCGTCAGAAGGCTACATGGATGAAGGGGGAATGAATGTACCGGCTGTGCAGGAAGGAGAGAATGTGTCTACCTCCGTTCTGGTGTATCCGTCATATAAGAGAACACTTGCAATTTTGGAAGAAACAGGATATCCTCTTTCCATGGATGAGCTGCCTGTTGAGTATATTGATGTTTATTACTTCAGCTCCGAAGCTGCCGGCGAAGATGATGAAGCTTTTTCCGACATTGAGTCCACTTCGGATCTTGAAGAAACAGAAAACGGTTATAAAGTCCGTTACGATAAAAAAGAACAGCTGGAAGCCCTGAAAAAATGTATCCGTCCATCACAGCTGGTAAATGGATGGACTATCTGGAATGCAGATGCCACAATGGAAGTGGTTCTGGAAGGACAGGAGAGTACTGGCGAGGATTCCGGACTTTATATGACATTTGCCGGTGAGATCCCGGATTTTATCAGAGCAGATGCAAAGGCAGCCCATGTAACAGAATGGGAGGTAAATGATTAATGGAAAAACCAGTCCGGCTGGATAAATTTCTGGCAGATGCCGGCGCAGGTACAAGAAGCGAGGTAAAAAAATACATACAGAAGGGGCAGGTGCAGGTTAACGGGAAACCTGTGAAGAAACCGGAGCTGAAAGTAACAGGAGAAGATCAGGTGGTTATGAACGGGCAGGAGATCCATGCTGCACCGGAATATGTATACTATCTTTTTAACAAACCGGCAGGCTGTGTCAGCGCAACGGAGGACTCCAGAGATAAAACGGTTCTTGACTATATTGAAGAGAAGGACAGAAGAAAGGGACTTTTTCCTGTGGGACGTCTGGATAAAGATACAGAAGGTTTTCTTCTGATCACAGACGACGGTCCTCTGGCACATGAGCTTCTTTCCCCGAAAAAGCACGTAGATAAGACCTACTATGCAAAAGTATCCGGGAAAGTGACAGAAGAAGACGCTGCAAGGCTCGCAGAAGGCGTGGATATCGGGGAAAAGGATCTCACACGTCCGGCAAGGCTGGAGATCCTTTCTACCTGGGAGTCTGGTACGGAATCTGCAGAAGCTGGTAAGAACTGGGAATCTGAGATCCGACTTACCATTCACGAGGGAAAATTCCATCAGGTAAAACGGATGATGGAGGCATTAGGAAAAAAAGTGACTTATCTGAAAAGACTATCTATGGGACCGCTGGCGCTTCCTTCAGATCTTCCGACAGGAAAATACCGTCCGCTCACCGAAAAAGAACTGGAGCTTCTGAAATCTGCCGGAAACAGCTGAAAAACAGAAAAAAATTGGAAAAATCCCCTTTACATAAGGGGATTTCCTATGCTATAATTCAGAAGTTGCAAAAATAAGCACGCACGGCGATTCTGTAAGGATGGTGCCCTACGGTGTGAGGATGGGTCCAGAGAGAAGGCGACCTGTGCGGAAGAATTTAACCAAAAAGGAGAAAAGACATGAGCGTTATTTCAATGAAGCAGCTTTTAGAGGCAGGTGTTCATTTCGGACATCAGACAAGAAGATGGAACCCTAAAATGGCTCCGTACATCTACACAGAGAGAAATGGTATCTATATCATCGATCTTCAGCAGTCTGTAGGAATGGTTGACGATGCTTACAATGCAGTAGCAGATATCGTTGCCAACGGTGGACACATCCTTTTCGTAGGAACTAAGAAACAGGCTCAGGATGCTATCCGTACAGAGGCAGAGCGTTGTGGCGAGTTCTATGTAAATGAGAGATGGCTTGGTGGTATGCTTACAAACTTCAAGACAATCCAGAGCCGTATCGCAAGACTGAAAGAGATCGAGACAATGGAAGCAGACGGAACATTTGACGTACTTCCTAAGAAAGAGGTTATCGAGCTTCGCAAAGAGCTTGTTAAGCTTCAGAAGAACCTTGGCGGTATCAAAGAGATGAAGAGAATCCCGGATGCTATCTTTATCGTAGATCCTAAGAAAGAGAGAATCTGCGTACAGGAGGCTCATACACTTGGTATCCCGCTTATCGGTATCTGCGATACTAACTGTGATCCGGAAGAGCTTGACTATGTGATCCCGGGAAATGACGATGCTATCCGTGCAGTAAAACTCATCGTTTCCAAGATGGCTGACGCTGTTATCGAGGCTAAGCAGGGAACTGCTGAGACAGATGGCGAGATCGAGGCTGAGTCTGAGGAGTTTGCAGCTACAGAGGAATAATTCGTATAAACAGAATATTTCAGGAGGAAACGAACAATGGCTATTACAGCAGCACAGGTAAAAGAGTTAAGAGAGATGACCGGCGCCGGAATGATGGATTGTAAGAAAGCTCTTACAGCTACAGACGGTGATATGGATAAAGCAGTTGAGTTCCTGCGTGAGAAGGGCCTTGCTACAGCACAGAAGAAAGCAAGCCGTATCGCAGCAGAGGGTCTTTGCAAAACTCTGGTAACAGAGGATGGAAAGAAAGCAGTCGTTGTTGAGGTTAATGCTGAGACAGACTTCGTTGCAAAGAATGAGAAGTTCCAGAGCTATGTTGCAGATGTTGCAGCACAGGCACTTAACACAACAGCAGCTGATATCGATGCTTTCCTTGCTGAGGCATGGGCACTTGATACAACTAAGACTGTAAAAGAGGCTCTTGCAGCTCAGATCGCAGTAATCGGCGAGAACATGAACATCCGTAGATTTGCTCAGGTTGAGGAGCAGAACGGATTCATCGCTTCCTACACTCATATGGGTGGAAAGATCGGCGTTCTTGTAGACGTTGAGACAGATGTTGTTAACGATGCTGTTAAAGAGATGGCTAAGAACGTAGCTATGCAGATCGCAGCTCTGAAACCGCAGTACACAAGCGACAAGGAAGTAAGTGCTGACTACATTGAGCATGAGAAAGAGATCCTTATGGCTCAGATCCAGAACGATCCGAAGGAGTCCCAGAAACCGGCTAAGGTTATCGAGGGAATGATCACAGGACGTATCAAGAAAGAGCTCAAAGAGATCTGCCTTCTTGACCAGACATACGTAAAAGCAGAGGACGGAAAACAGTCCGTTGCCAAATACGTAGAGCAGGTAGCAAAAGAGAACGGCGCTAAGATCCAGATCAAAGGCTTCGTTCGCTACGAGACAGGCGATGGTCTTGAGAAGAAAGAAGAGAACTTCGCTGAGGAAGTTGCAAAACAGATGGGTAAATAATCCATTAACTTAAGTTTTCATTATATTATTTTAATAAGTCTGAATTTAAGTATTTAAAGGCTCTGAAAGCCTTATAAACACTACGTTTCACAGTGATTATAAGGTCTTCGGGGCTTTTTTCTATATTTTTCTAAAAAAGTCCTAAATACCGCCAAGCATCGCTGGAAATCACCAAGAATTTCCTCAAATTGAGTATTGAGTAAGGAAAAACTGAGTAAAAGCAAAGACTTGCAATCTTCAGCGAAGTTACTCAAATTATCAGCGGTTTCATCAGATTACCATAATTTCAAAAATCAAATTATTAACTTAAAAACTAATCTATATACCATGATTATCTGGAAGGGTTTGATACAAGGCACATGAGAAAAGCTGTGATTGAGCTGTTCCAGGTGCCTGATACAAAACCAGAAGACAGAGATCCATATATGGAAGAATTTCTGGCACAGTTCCCATATGTAAATGGTGGGTTGTTTGCAAATGAAGATATTGAAATTCCACAGTTTACGGATGAAATCAGAAATCTTTTACTGGAAAAAGCATCAGCAGATAACGGTTCAGAGAACAAAGAGACCAGCTTCCTTTTGGCGTTAATACAGGATCAATTAAAAATTATTTTCCACTATAACATAAAAAAAATGGTGGCATTTCGTATCTGCTGAAGGTACATAAGAATATTCTCCTGTCATATAATGTTCTGTAAATCAATCTGCATGGATGTTCGCTGATAATAGGTATTTATGATGTCCTGTAAAGTAATCGTACTCATTTTTTCTTCGGCAGCCTTTTGAATTTCATTATAGAATTCCTGTAAAGACAACTGAATATTAATGCCAACGCCACAATCAGGGTTGGTATGAGTATCTAAATGAAGCAGCGGTTTCTCGCCTTCAACTGCTTTATAAATATCCAGCAATGTAATCTGGTCGGCTGGTTTTGAAAGAGAAGGACGGGCATGTCCGGCTACACTGGTCATAAGTCCGGCTTTTTTTAGTTTTAACATAAGCTGGCGCACAAATCCGGGATTTGTATGTACACTTTCTGCAATTGAGGCACTGGAGAGAGATTTTTCCTGGTTGATAGAAATCAGAATCATCACATGAACAGTATCACTTAATTTCGTTGAATATTTCATGATAAGAAACTCCTTGTAGTATGATATAATGATTTTGCTTTCACATTTTTGAGACAAAATATTTCTGGTTTGTTAAAAACATCTCAAGTTCTCAACAGTTCTTTTCAATGTGTTGAGAACTTGTACATATTCTTTATTTTGATGATTGTAAATAATATAATTACAACTATAATGAAATTTAAAGGAAAAGTCAATACAGGAATAAAACTTACGGAGGATTGTCTAATATGTTGATCGCAGGCAAGTTAAAAGGAAATATAGACATTGATTATTACATGATGCGATAAAATATTTACAAAGGAGAACTTATGGAATACAAAAATCAAACAGAAAATCGTGCATTTCAGGAAATGTTGCAGGCAGCAGTAAAACGGCTGCAAAATCGTTCCGGAGAGGAGATTGCTGCAAAAAGCGGGACTGTTTTTCGTAGCAGCCGAAATGTACTTGAGATAATGAGTTTTTATGAAACGATTGAAATTCAACTTCCTGAATTCTATATTAACTCAGACATAGATGAATGGCATTATCTGACATTGTTGCATTATCTGGATATGGCCGATGGCACAGAGGGCTCACAGAAGCTCATTACTTTTGGTAACCTGAAAGATGGATTGATACGGGGAACCAAGTTTGACCGGACAGCAGAGCAGAAACTGGAAAAACTCTTACAGGGCAAAGATCCTGAAAAAATTAAAAAAGCATGTAAAAGCCTGGGTGCAGAATTCACAGAGACAAAGGCGGATCTGTGTGCTGTTTTTCCAGTTCTGCCAAGATATCCGGTAACTTTAAAGATATGGTTTGCGGATGAAGAATTTCCTGCATCTGGAAAACTATTTCTTCAAGATCATGCCGATCATTATCTGAGTGTAGAAGATGCAGTAACAGTCGGAGAAATCTTGCTGCAAAAATTATCGGAAGCATTTTCTTCCCTCTGATCATGGATCAGAAAACTTTCCAGTCCGGCTTTGATAAATTTGTCAATGGTTGTCTGAATCTGTTGCCAGTCATTACAGTGATTGCGGAGCATCAGTCTGTTGATGGAAAGGCAGCCATTCATTTGAAAATAAAAAACCGATTCTGCCTGCTCAAAGGTCAGGAGGCTGTGTGACATAAGCCAGGTCACATAGCCTTCTTTTGTATTTTCTGCTAATTTTTCCAGAAGAATGGGGGCAATTGCATCATCCAGAAACAGTGCCCTGTATTGTGATTCCATCTGTATTTTCTGACAGAACGGATAGGAACAGCTTTTTTGATTTAGACAGAATAAATGATCTACAGTTGTTAACATATCCTGAGTCATATCATTAAAAATATCTGATAATACATCATGGACATCGTAGTAATGAAGATAAAAAGTGCCACGGTTGATTTCAGCATTTTTGCAGATCTCTGTAACTGTAATTTTCGTAAAACTTTTCTGCTCTAACAATTCTAAGAACGTATCTTTTATGGTTTGCCTGGTATAGCGGGTACGGCGATCTTGTTTTCTCGTTTTTTCTGACATTATATACTCCTGTATTATTTGGTATCATATGATTTCTCAACAATTTTTCTGATGTGTTGAGTAGCCATACAAATCTCACAGATTGATTATTGTAATTCATATAGTAACAACTATAATGAGATTTAAAGAAAAAGTCAACATATTGTTCAGAATTTTAGGAGGAAAAACATGGGACATGTAATTGCAGTATCAGGAAAAGGCGGCGTAGGAAAAACAACTCTTTGTGGATTATTGATCCAGTATTTGTGTGAAAGTGGGAAATGTCCGGTTCTGGCCGTGGATGCAGATGCGAATGCCAATTTAAATGAAGTACTTGGTGTGGAGCCGGAGATCACACTTGGGGAGCTGAGAGAAGAAATTGAGCGGGCAGGCGTAGACCCACGATATCAGATTCCCTCCGGTATGACAAAACAGGCATATCTGGAAATGCGTCTTTCTGATGCGATTGCAGAAGAAGACGATTATGATCTGATGGTAATGGGACGAACCCAGGGACAGGGCTGCTATTGCTTTGTAAATGGTCTTGTGCAGACCCAGGTTCAGAAACTGCAAAGCCATTATCCATATATTGTGGTTGATAACGAAGCAGGTATGGAACATATCAGCAGAGGAATCCTGCCAATGATGGAAGTTGCGATTCTTGTAAGTGACTGTTCCAGAAGAGGTGTTCAGGCAGCCGGACGTATTGCAAAGCTGATGAAGGAGTTAAACTTTAAACCACAGAAAACTGGATTAATCGTGAATCGTGTTCCAGATGGAAAACTGGATGCCGGAACTCTGGAAGAAATCCGAAATCAGGGACTGGAACTGTTAGGGGTTGTACCACATGATGACCAGGTATATCAGTATGACTGTGCTGGAAAGCCGATCATACGGCTTCCGAAAGATTCTCCTGTAAGAAGTGCACTGGGAGAAATTGTAAAGAAGTTAGGATTGTGAGTTGGAGGATTGAAAGTTTGAAGATTGAGTAAACAGAAATATTATCTGATTTGGTATAACCAATTGCAAAGAAAGGAATATCTTCATGAGAAATCATTGGACAGAAATAGAAAAATATTTAGAAGATCAGAAGATAGCGCAGGAACTGATTGGAGAACTGAGAGATTTTCACATGCGTTATGAGGTAGAGGATCAGGTAAAGGAACGGGTAGAAAAACCGGATATCCTATTTTATGGGAAAAAGATTCTGGAAATGTCAATAGCAGCGCTTCTTCAGGGAGATAACCTGTTACTTTCCGGTGCGAAAGCTACAGGAAAAAATGTACTATGTGAGACACTGGCATGGATATTTGGAAGACCGGAATACGACATTTCTTTTCATGTAAATACAGACAGTGCCGATCTGATTGGAACGGATACCTTTATAAATAATGAGGTTCGCCTTCGGAAAGGCCCCATCTACCAATGCGCGGAATTTGGAGGATTTGGAATCCTGGACGAAATCAATATGGCAAAAAATGATGCGGTTTCTGTACTGCATGCCACACTGGATCATCGGCGCAGAATCGATATTCCAGGATATAACAGGATTTTACTTCATCCGGCAACACGATTTATCGGTACGATGAATTATGGTTACGCAGGTACCAGAGAGCTAAATGAAGCATTGGTTTCAAGGTTTATGGTAATTGATATGCCTGAAATGGATGAGGATAGTGTCCTTTTTGTATTAAGACAACATTTTCCAGATGGGAAAAAAAGTGCGCTGAAAGCTTTTGCAGGACTGTTTCTGGATTTGCAGATCAAAGCTTATCATGGAGAAATCTCAACAAAATCTCTTGACCTGAGAGGATTGGTTTCTGCTGTAAAAGCAACAAAAAGCGGACTTTCTCCAATTGATGCAATCCAGATGGGAATCATAAATAAAAGTTTTGATGTATTTGAAAAAGAGATCATAGAAGATGTGGTTTCTACCAGAATCCCATCTTCCTGGACCGGAAAAGACATATGGGGGTAAACTTGTATGGAGGATGTCAGATGGCCGGCGGAACAACTGGAAGAACATCGTCTGGAGATCAGCAATCGTATCAGAAATCTTTTTTGGACAGTCAGTGGTGATTATGATATGGAATTTGAACCGGACACAGAAAAATATGTTTACTCAAAACAAACGGTTCTGTATGAGGCAGTGAAGCAGGGTGCCTTTGCACGATATTTTGATCAGAAGAAACTTGGCATGTATTTGATGAAAAAATTACATTTTTCTGCTAGCGAAGATATGCTTTTGCCTCTTGCTGGATTATGCATGGATGCTGCAGTGAATCGTTTTATCATTCGAGAACGTTTGGGAACAAAGGAAATCAGAGAACAGGCGTTCAGAGAATTGGAAAAGGCCGAGGAAGAGCAGGTATCAGACAAAGCTGGAACAGACCTGATTCATAGGATTAGGCTTCTGTATATAAGGCATGTTCTGGAGAACACAGACGATGAGGGAGTGGATCCACAGGCAGAGATTTCATTGTACAAGATTCTTTCTCTGAAGGATGCGGAAAATACGGAAGATGTCATAAACGTGATAGATGAGATTTATAATCATGTTCTGGATCCCTCTTTTGAAAAAAAGAATGGAAATCTGGAGAAGATTCTGAATTTACCGGATATGGCATTGGCCAATGACGCGTGGCAGGAATGCATGACGGATGAACAGATGGAAGACATCATTCAAAAATATCTTTCTAATCTCAAAAAAAAGATGATGAGTCTGGATATCAGAAACAAAAAGAAAAAAAGATTTTATTTCTCTCCGGAAAATGAAGAAGTTCCGGAAAGCTCGGAGAATATAAATCCACAGGCAGTGCGACGGATACGGGAATATGTGGAACTGAATTACGGGAAATCGTATCTGAGTGAATCGGAGCAGGCCAGAATCAACCGGAAATTTTGTACAGGAATCCACAAAAACTGTATCCTGTATCTTACAGATGGAATTTTACAGAACCCTGTCATAAAAAATAATCAATACCGTTTTTCTCAGCTGCAGTTTGAAAAAAATAAAGCCTATTATGGAAATAATCACTGGATCATCAAAAGAAATATTTCTGTGTTGGCAGAGTCACTGAAACGGGCATTTATAATCCGAAAGGATGATTCTGTCAGCAGATCTGATGCAGGGCAGCTTGTTCCTGAAAGGTTATGGAAAATTGGAAGAACAGACGATGACAAGTTATTTAATAGAAAAAAGAGATCAGAAGATTCTGAGTTTGTAATAGATGTCCTGATTGATTCCAGTGGTTCCCAAGCTGGCAGACAGGCTCAGGTAGCGGCGCAGGGATATATTATCAGTGAAGCATTAAGCCAGGCAGGAATTCCTCATCGGGTGACAGGATACTGTGCTTTCTGGGGATATACAGTACTTCAGAGATTTCGGGATTATGAAGATCCAAGGGAAACAAATGAAAGAATCTTTCAATTTCGGGCGTATGCCAATAACAGAGATGGGCTTGCACTGAAAACAGTCTCTTCCTCTCTCATGGGGCGACCGGAAAAAAATAAGATTTTAATCGTATTAAGTGATGGAAAACCCTGTGATATGAGCATACAACGACCAGGAACCCGCCAGCCCAAGATCTATGACGGAGAAGGAGCTGTGAAAGATACTGCATATGAGGTGCGTCGGGCCAGAAATCAGGGAATTTTCGTAATTGGTATTTTTGTAGGGAATGAAGAAGAGCTCTCCGTGGAAAAGAGAATCTATGGAAAAGATTTTGCCTATATTCGTAATATCAGCAATTTTTCCCGTATGGTAGGAACTTTTTTGCGAAGACAAATTGATATGGAATGAAAATGGAGGAATCACTATGGGTAAAATTGAATTTGCCAATTGCCAGGATGTAAGAAATCAGAAAAAGATACAGGAATTAGATTGTCCACGCTGTCATGAACCGGGAGGCATTGAAGTCTTTGTGAAAGACGGGATACTTGCAGAGGATGGAGTATGTGATAACTGCGGATATATTCTTCCAGAAGGAACAGAACTGGAGTAAGTGGAGTAAGAAGCATTTAAGGAGATAAGAGATGAAAATTGCTGTAACTGGAAAAGGCGGAGTAGGAAAAACTACGATATCTGCAGTATTAGCACGGCTGTATGCAGAAGAAGGGAAAAAAGTATTTGCAGTAGATGTGGATCCAGATGCAAATCTTGGACTTGCACTGGGTTTTTCAGAAGAAGAACTGGAGAGTATTACGCCTATCAGTAAAATGAGAAGGTTAATTGAGGAGAGAACAGGTGCAGATAAAAGTAATACTTTTTATAAAGTCAATCCAAAAGTGGATGATATTCCTGAAACTTACGGAAAAGAAAATAATGGTGTTCGACTTCTGGTTTTGGGAACTGTGGAAACTGCGGGAGGCGGATGTGTATGCCCTGAAAATGTAATGTTGAAACGAATTATTAATAATTTGGTTTTACATAGAGATGATATAGTAATCCTGGACATGGAAGCAGGACTTGAGCATTTAGGACGGGGAACAACGGAAGGAATGGATCAATTTATCGTCGTGATAGAGCCGGGGGCCAGAAGTGTTCAGACTTATAAAAATGTAAAACGTTTGGCAGAAGAATTGGGTGTAAAGGAAGTAAAGGTCATAGCAAATAAAATCAGAAATGATGAAGATGAAAAGTTTGTAAGGTCTAGAATCCCGAAGCAAGATTTTTTGGGATGTGTTCATTATAATGCAGAAGTTATAGAAGCAGACAGAGAAGGAAGATCCCCTTATGGATGCAGCAAGACAGCTACGGATGAAATTCGAGAAATTAAGGAGATATTTGATGTAATGGCAAAATAGACATTATATTAATTTAATTATTTTTCGAAAACAGTTTGAAGCATGGCCATATGTAATGCTTATTATTAAAAAAAAAGGAGTAAATATAGAGATGAAAATAGCAGTTTGCGGAAAAGGTGGATGTGGAAAAAGTACAGTAACCAGCCTTTTGGCTAAGGCTTTAGCCAGACGAGGAAAAGAAATTTTGGTAATTGATTCCGATGAATCTAATTATGGTCTACACCGACAGCTAGGTATGAAGCTTCCCAGAGATTTTACAGACTATTTCGGTGGTAAGCAAAATGTTTTAAATGATATGATGTTATCAAAATTTACTCATCAGTTTTTTGAGGAAACCTGGACTATAGATGATATACCGGAAGATTATTATAGTCTGAAGGACGGTGTAAAACTGATGAGCAGTGGAAAAATTCATCAGGCAAATGAAGGGTGTTCTTGTGCTATGGGAACTGTTATGACTCAATTTATCCAAAATCTCAGGCTTACAGAAGACCAATTTGCACTAATGGATATGGAGGCTGGTATTGAACACTTTGGACGTGGAATTGATAACGGTGTAGATCTGATATTGATAATCATAGATCCATCTTATGAATCCCTGCAGCTTTCCAAAAAAATCGGGGAATTATCGGAAAGTATTCGAAAACCATTTTATTACGTTCTCAATAAAGTAACAAAAGAGAATAAGGAAATGATGTATGAAGCTGTATGGAATTCAAGTCGAGTCGCTGTATCTCTTGGCGCGGATCCTAGTATTATGGGAGAGGGACTGATGGGGAAAGAACTATCAGAAAAACCAGATGCTATTGAAAACTTAACAGAATTTCTACTTTCTATTTAAAGAATGAGGAGATTTACTGTGGATATATGATAAAAGAAAACCAGATTATACAGCTATAATTTGTAATATTACATCCACTTGACGCAAGAAATAAGCAGTGATATACTGAAGCAAAAGTTATTTATAAAATAACAATAAAACCTGGGACTATATTGTGTGATTGAACAGTTACAAAAAATGCAATTCTTGTGGAGGGTATAGGATGATACAGATTGCAATTGTGGAAGATGAAGAAATTTACGTAAAACAATTAACAGAGTATATCCGGAAATATCAAACGGAAAGGGGAAGATCAATAAAGGTTACGGTATTTGGTGATGGCGAAGATATCACTGAGAATTACAGTGGCGGTTTTGACATTATTCTGATGGATATTCAGATGCGGTTCATGGACGGTATGACAGCAGCAGAAAAAATCCGTCAGATGGATCAGAAAGTAATTATTATGTTTATTACAAATATGATTCAATATGCAGTACGTGGATATGAAGTTGATGCAATGGATTATGTAGTAAAACCAGTTGAGTACTTTTCTTTTTCGCAGAAACTGGATAAAGCAGTTGGACGTATGCGCTCTGAGGTTAAAGAATTTCTTACGATTCCGATTGGGGAAGGAGTTGTAAAGATAGATATAGCAGATATCTATTTTATTGAGGGGCAGAGACATAATGTAATTTATCATACTTCGAGAGGAGATTACTGTTCAAGAATTACGATGAAAGAACTCGAAGAAAAACTTGCGGTACATAATTTTTTTCGATGTGCAAAGGGATATCTGGTAAATATGAATCATGTAGAGGGATTTGTTGGTTCTGATTGTGTGATCCATAATGTACATATACCTGTCAGCAGAACCAGAAAAAAAGAATTCATGAATCTGCTTCTGCAAAACCTCAATATGGAATGATTTCATGTGAAATGGAGGATACTATGTTATATCAGGATATTCCAAGAATTTATACGGCAATAGCAGAGTGGGGATCATGTCTGGTTTATCTTTATATCCTAAAAAAAGAAAACATGAAATCTGTACATTTTCTTACAGGCAGTCTTTTCATGTTGGCAATGCAGAGTATTTTTCTGACTTTGACAGGCAGCGTAACTGAAATTTTGTGGATTCCCTGTATGATGATCGCTGCAGGTATGATGTATGGATTTCTTATGGTCGGAGGAAATATGAAGCCTCTGGGAGCGGCTTATTGCTGTGCCCGTGCATTTGTTCTTGCTGAGTTTGCAGCTTCGCTGCAGTGGCAGATGGTATCTATTGTACAGGCATGGGGGAATCAGAGCCTCTGGGTTGAAATTCTGATCACGATGGTTGTTTTTGGAAGCTGCTTTACGATTGATATTTATTTAGAAAAAGATCTTCTGAAGCAGAATTATCTTGAACAGATGACAGTAAAGGAAGTAACAGCGGCGGCAATCATGGCTGTTGCAATCTTTGCTTTTAGTAATCTGAGCTTTTTAAATGAAAATGTACCATTTGCGAGCAGAGAACGTGCAGATATTTTTTCTATCAGAACACTGATCGATTTTGGGGGAATTGCAATCCTGCATGCTTATCAGAGCAGGATCAGTGAGTATGTTGCCGAGAAAGAACTTTCAGTAATGAACGTGATGCTGAAAAGCCAGTATGATCAATACCGAAATTATCAGGACAGCCTGGATCTCATACAAATGAAATACCATGATCTGAAACACCAGATAACGGGACTTCGTGCGGAATCAGATGAAGAAAAACGAAAAAAATGGATTGATTCCATGGAAAATGAAATCGCTGCTTTTGAAAATATAAGCAGAACGGGGAATCAGGTACTTGATACGATTTTGGCAGCTAAGATTTTCCATTGTCGAAAAAATCATATACAGATTACCTGTGTGGCAGATGGAAAATTATTGGATCATATGCATGTAACAGATATATGTTCTATATTTGGAAATGCTTTGGATAATGCGATTGAACATGTAATTTTAATTCCAGATCAGGAAAAAAGACTGATCCATCTGACAGTATCCGCTCAAAAAGGATTTGTGTTCATCAAGATAGAGAATTATTGTGAAGCAGAAATTTCCAAAAATGAAGAGGATCTGATTACAACAACAAAAAAGGATAGTAAAAACCATGGTTTTGGATTGAAGAGTATTCGTAAAGCTGTAGAAAAATATGATGGTTCTGTAGTATTTGGAGTACAGCAGAACTGGTTTGAATTAAAGATTCTTTTACCCAGAGTATTGTAATGCTCTGGGTATTTTGTATTTTGTGCCATATTTGCTGCATCTTGTGCCAAAAACGGCACGAAATAATAACCATGTTATAGTAATGCCAACAGGAAATGATACCTGAAAAAGACAAGAGAGTCAAAGGAGGAAAAAGAGAATGATCAGTGTTGAAATGGAAGATGTTCTGGCGGTATTACAATTATGCAAACCGTATATTATCGGTATTATTGCTGCACTTGTAATTGGAATCGTAATTATGATAGCGTGCCGCAGGATGTCCAGGGACAAAAGATTTCTGATAAGAGGGGAAGCTGCAATCGCAATGGTTCTTGCAGTTGTTGTCTGCGTGAATATGATTTGTTTTGGACCAATGGCTACGTTGATTGGACTGGCAACGGGAAATGGAACTTTAAGCGATGAAACAAATGAAGAAGCTGCGGAAGCAGCAGAAGAAATTATGGAAGACGGAATTGTTCTTCTGAAGAATGAAAGGCTGCTTCCTTTAAATGAAACAAAAAAACTGAATATTTTTGGCTGGGAATCTATTAATCCGGCTTACGGAGGAGCTGGTTCCGGTGGAATTAATGATCTGTATGATATTGTCAGTCTGAATCAGGGACTTGAAAATGCCGGATTTTCTATTAACCAGGAACTGGTTGATTTTTATAACAATTATGGTGCAGATAATCCGGAAATGTCTATCCAGAAACAGAGCTGGACATTACCGGAGCCACCTGTAGATACTTACAGTGATGAGCTTATTAAAAGTGCGAAAGAGTATTCTGATGTAGCAGTTGTGGTTCTTTCCAGAAAAGCAGGTGAAGGTCATAATGATATTCCTATGGATGTAAGAAAAGCAGCATATGATAATAATTCAGATGAATATGATGATTTTCCTGAGGGAGAGCATTATTTACAGCTTTCACAAACTGAGAGAGATATGGTGGATATGGTTTGCTCAAACTTTGATAATGTGATTGTGATTTATAATGGAGCAAATCAGTTTGAACTTGGTTTCGCAGATGAATATCCTCAGATTAAATCTGTTGTATGGTGTCCCGGAACGGGAAATGTGGGATTTAATGCACTTGGTAAAGTATTTTCAGGTGAAGTCAATCCTTCCGGAAAAACACCGGATACATTTATTTATGACATGACGACTGCTCCGTGGTGGAATAATGCAGAAAAAACGGAGTATACAAATCTGGCAGATATGGCCGTTGAAGGAATGAACGCAGGAACTGCGCAGGTGTATGCTCCGGCATTTACCAATTATGTGGAAGGCATTTATGTAGGATACAAGTACTATGAAACAGCTGCACAGGAAGGTGCGATTGATTACGATAAGACTGTACAGTATCCATTTGGATATGGTCTGAGTTACACGGAATTTGAACAGAAAATGGGTGAACTGAAAGAAAAAGACGGACAGATTTCTGTAGATGTAGAAGTAACCAATACCGGAGATGTTGCCGGAAAAGATGTAGTAGAAGTGTATTATAAACCGCCATATACAAATGGCGGAATTGAGAAATCTTCTGCAAATCTGATCGAGTTTGCAAAAACAGATCTGCTTCAGCCGGGAGAATCTCAGACTGTTACAGTTACATTCAGTATAGAAGATATGGCCTCTTATGATGAGAATAATGCAAAAGCATATGTTCTTGAAAAAGGCGATTATGTGATTTCTATCAACAGCGATTCACATACTGTGCTGGATCAGAAAACTTATACTGCAGATAAAGATGTAGTATATAAGGGAGAAAATAAAAGAGCATCAGATGATACTGCAGCAACAAATGTATTTGAAGATGCAAAAGGCGATGTGACATATTTATCACGAGCAGATCATTTTGCAAATTATGAAGAGGCTATAGCAGCACCGGCATCTGCAGAGCTGGGTGAGCCATATGTTTCTGAATATCATCTGAACAGCAACTTTGATAAGACTACATACCTCAATGATGAGGATGTAATGCCGACAACGGGAGTAGATAATGGACTTACATTAGCTGATATGCGAGATGCTGATTATGACGATCCTCGTTGGGAAAAACTTCTGGATCAGCTTACTGTTGATGAAATGGCAAATATGATTGCAATGGCTGGTTATCAGACAGCAGCCATGGATTCTGTGGGAAAAGTGGCTACACTTGATTTCGATGGACCAGCAGCAATTAATAACAACTTTACAGGAATTGGTTCTATTGGATTTCCAATTGAAGTTGTGGTTGCTTCCACATGGAATAAGGAACTTGCACAGGCCTGGGGTGAATGCATGGGCAAGATCAGTCAGGAAATGGGTGCAGAGGGCTGGTATGCACCAGGTATGAATACTCATAGAACCGCATTTGGAGCAAGAAACTATGAATACTTTTCAGAAGATGGAGTTCTTGCAGGAAATATGGGAGCAAAAGCAGTAGAAGGAGCAAGAAAATATGGAGTTTATTCTTATATCAAACATTTTGCTCTGTATGAGGGAAATGCAAAGATGGTAAGTGTCTGGTCAAATGAGCAGGCAATCCGGGAAATCTATCTGAAACCATTTGAAATTTCTGTAAAACAGGGTGGCGCAAATGCGGTTATGGTTTCCTGGAGTTTCCTTGGAGATAAATGGACTGGAGAAATCAGTAACCTTATGAATACAGTTCTCAGAGATGAATGGGGATTCAGGGGAATGGCTCTTACAGACTTCTTCCGAAACAATGGTCATGGATTTATGAATGCAGATGCAGCTTTGGCGAATGGAGTAGATGCAATGTTGTCCACATTCAACGGAGAAGAGAACAATGTAGCCAATCCGGAGCATCCAACATCTGTACTTCAGATGAGGAATGCCTGCAAAAATGTCATGTATACAGTTGTAAGCAGCTGGGCTTATGATGGAGAACACGAAGAAACAGGTATGGAAAACTGGAAAAAAGCAGGAATTGGTATCGACATTGTAATAGCACTTTTCATGGCAGGAATGGAAGTACTGGTAATCAGAGGATATAAAAAAAGAAAGAATGCTGAATAAGGATGAAAGTGGGATGGAAAACAGTTATGAAACAGCAAAAATTGGTTGAAAAGATGACAATAGAAGAAAAGGCAGCGATACTCAGTGGAAAAACTGTCTGGCAGACCAGAGAAATTGACAGGCTTTCCATCCCGTCCATCTTTCTTTCAGATGGACCGCATGGAATCAGAAAACAGGCAGGAGCAGGAGACCATCTGGGACTGAATGCATCCTTGAATGCAACTTGTTTTCCCACAGCAG
This sequence comes from Blautia sp. HA8986, assembly GCF_056504635.1. Lineage (NCBI taxonomy): Bacteria > Bacillati > Bacillota > Clostridia > Lachnospirales > Lachnospiraceae > Blautia > Blautia sp. HA8986. The sequence continues at coordinate 1,135,552 of NZ_JBWLUQ010000001.1, read as the reverse complement.
CGACGATAGCAAACAGCTGGAATCAGGATCTGGGGGAAGAGATTGGACAGGCTCTTGGAGAGGAAGCAGCAAGTATGGATGTAAATATCCTGCTTGGTCCGGGATTAAATATTAAAAGAAGCCCATTATGCGGAAGAAATTTTGAATATTTTTCAGAAGATCCATATCTTTCCGGGAAGATGGCAGCGTCATATATTCGTGGAATACAGAGTAAAGGCGTTTATGCCTGCCCGAAGCATCTGGCGGTTAACAGTCAGGAACTTCGGAGAATGGCAATGGACGCAGTTGTTGACGAACGGACATTAAGAGAAATTTATCTGACCGGTTTTGAGATAGCTGTTAAAGAAGGACACGCAAAAGCAATCATGAGCAGTTACAACCAGATTAATGGGATTTATGCTAATGAGGACAAACATCTTTTGACAGATATCCTGCGCAAAGAATGGGGATTTGATGGAATTGTAGTAACAGACTGGGGTGGAAGCAATGACCATGTGAAAGGTGTTGCTGCCGGCTCAAATCTGGAGATGCCGTCCTGTGGGTACGATTCTGCAAGAGAAGTGATTGCTGCTGTCCGAAATGGAAAGCTGAAGGAAGCGGATTTGGATGAAAGAGTTGGAGAACTGGTGGATGCAGTGATGGAACTGACATCAGAGAAGAAGCTTTCAGATAAAAACTTTGACAGAAACGCACATCATCAACTGGCAAGGAAAGCAGCAGCAGAAAGCATGATTCTTCTGAAAAATGAAAAACAGATTCTTCCGCTGGATACCAAAAAATCCATCGCTGTTATTGGAGATTTTGCTTTTTCACCCAGATATCAGGGGGCAGGATCTTCTATGGTCAATCCAACAAAAGTAGAAGATATGTCATCTATTTTGCAACAATATGATCTGAATATTCTGGGGATGACAAGAGGCTATCAGAGAAATGGAGATGTAGATGAGAATGATAGAAAGTTTGCATTAGATTTGTCTATGAACGCGGATATTGTGATTTTCTGCTTTGGTCTTGATGAGATTAGTGAATCAGAAGGACTGGACAGAACCCATATGCGTATTCCACAGGATCAGATAGATCTTCTGCAGGATATCAGTAAAGTGAATGAAAATATTATTGGAATACTGAGTGCAGGATCTGCGATAGAAATGCCATGGCACACCTGCTGCAAAGCGATTTTGCATGGCTATCTGAATGGACAGGCAGGCGCTTCTGCAACATTGGATATTCTGACCGGAAAAGTGAATCCATCAGGAAGACTGGCAGAAACATATCCCATATCTTATGAACAGACACCGGCATTCCGATATTATCCAAGTAATGAGAAAACATCGGAATATCGCGAGAGTGTTTATGTAGGATATCGCTACTATGATACTTCAAAAGTCTGGGTGCAATATCCATTTGGCTTTGGGCTTTCCTATACGGAATTTACATATTCTGATCTTATTATAGAAGAGGATGGAATCAAAGTTTCGGTTACCAATACAGGTGACAGAGATGGAGCTGAGGTTGTTCAGATGTATGTAGGACTTCCTAATGCAATCGTGTTCCGACCGGAAAAAGAACTGAAAGGTTTTGCAAAAGTTTATCTAAAGGTAGGAGAAAGCAGACAGCTCAGGATTCCGTTTGATGATAAGACATTCCGTTATTGGAATATAAAAACGGGACAGTGGGAAATAGAAACAGGAATTTATCAGATTATGGTAGGAGCCAGTGTTGCAGATATTCGTTTAACAGGTATGACCGAGAGAACAGGAAATAGTAAAGGGTATCCGTATAATCCGGCAAAAATGCCTTACTATTATACAGGAATCGTGCAGAAAATATCAGATGAGGAATTTCGTGAACTTCTTGGCCATGAGATACCGAACAGAAGATGGAGTGGAAATCTGGAAATCAATGATGCAATTTGTCAGATGTATTATGCAAAAAGCCGACTTGCAAGACTAATATATAGATGTCTCACAAAAATGAAAAAGAAGAGTGAGGCACAGGGAAAGCCGGATCTGAATATTCTTTTTATTTATAATATGCCGTTTCGGGGGATTGCCAAGATGACCGGTGGGGCAGTTAGTATGGAAATGGTATATGGAATTGTCGATGCTGTGAATGGCCACTTTATGCTTGGGGTAAAAAAAATAATTGGCGGATATTTCAGAAACAGAAGAAATAATAAGAAATATGAAAAATTATTAAAAGGAGCCGGAGGAAAGTGCAGATGAATCATATAAAAAATATATGGAAATGTTTTGAAGAGAAACATTCTGCTATTGCAAAATGGCTTTATCAGATATTCTATTTTGTTATATTCAGTATGGGCGTGACAGTATTCCAGTATCTTGTATTTACATTTTTACCAGGGATTTTGGGAATTGGACTGGCTGGTATAGAGTTTATGTGGCCAAAGTTTTCCATGAATCTGTTTGGAGTAAAATTTACATGGAGTTTGCTGGGGTATAATGTATTGCGTGATGCAACGGGAAATATACTGATCGGTGGTGGACTTGGCTATTTTATCAGTTATGAATTGGGGTCATTTCTTGCACAGTGTATCAATTTTCCACTTCAGAGAAATATTACTTTTAAAAGCCATGGAAATCCTGTATATCAGGCAATTTGGTATTTTGTTGCATGGGTGGTAATTTCACTGATTTGTAATGGATTTAATAATCTGTGGATGCCAGTTGCATCTGCATATGTGGCCCCGGCAGTCTATAACATGCTTGTGACAATTATTACAGGTGGAGTTTCCATGGTGATTTTTTTCTTTGTGTTTAAAATTATTTTCCCGGAGGGGAAGGCTGAATAGAAGAAAATAGCAAGTATGCCTGAAAAATTGTTCCAATTGGTGCAGTTGGTGGCAGCAAGGAAGTTATGGAAGTGCTTGAAAATAAAGTAGCTTTATCAGGAACACATCATGGTCATCTAATGGCAGCCATGGCAGGTATTGCCACATTAAAGCAATTAGATGAAGCTGCATTTGAAAAGTTAAATGGACAGGCAAGCAGAATTAAAAATGAAATTAATTCATGGGCAATTGAAAATGAAATACCATTTAGTTATTATGGAGAGCATTCTATTCTTGGATATGCATTTACAGATAATGTAGATAGAAAAATCAACACAATCAGAGATTACTGGGGTAATACTAACGGTAATGCAATGCAGATTTACGCATTAGAGATGGCTGTCAGAGGGTATTATCCAGTTGTGAGAGGACAGATTGCACTTACACTTCCCATGACAGATGAGAATATTACTGGATTTATTGAAACATCTAAGGAATTAATCACAGAGATTTATAAGTAATTTGTTATTATTTGGAGCCAGCTATTACTGTTTTAGCTGGCTCTGATTACGATGTAATTAATAATATAACAGCTACTTGACGCGCAGATGAAGTGATGATATACTACTACAAAGAAGTTAGTTATAAAATAACAACAAGAGAAAAAGTGAGGAGAACTTCCATTATGAAAAATGAACAGTATAAAGAGGCAGTAAATTCTCTGGTTCGACACATTCGAGATGCGGATGCTATTGTTGTTGGGGCTGCTTCCGGGATGTCTGCAGCGGCGGGATTTCGTCATTATTATGAGCATGATAAGGATTTTATAGATAATCTTGGTGAGTTTGAAAAAAAGTATGGATATCGTAATTCATTTGATGGATTTTATTATCGGTATCGAACCAGTGAAGAACGTTGGGCATTTATCGCAAGAAATCTTTGTATGATCCTGGATGCGGAAACGGGTCAGCCTTATTATGATTTGTATGATATTTTAAAGGATGAGAATTATTATATTTTAACGACCAACCAGGATACACAGTTTACCCGTGTATTTCCAGAAGAAAAAATCAGTGCAATTCAAGGTGACTGGAGATACTTTCAGTGCAGCCGCAGATGTCATGATGAGCTTTACAGCTCGGTGGACACACTGCAAAAGTTAAATAAAAGTATTGATGAAAACCTGCGTGTTCCAAAGAATATGATTCCACGTTGTCCAAAATGTGGTGCAGAAATGGAACCATGGGTTCGGTCATGGACATTTCTGGAAGGTAAAAAATATCGTGAAGAATACAATAAATTAAATGCATTTTTAAAGACAAACAAAAATAAAAAGATACTGTTTTTGGAACTTGGTGTAGGTCGTATGACTCCTATGTTTATTCAGGAACCATTCTGGCAGATGACATATGCATGGCCGGATGCTTATTATATTACGATTAACCCCAGAGATGCACTTGTACCGGAAGAATTGAAGCAGAAAGGTTTTGCCATTCACGAAGATATTGCAAAAGTATTAGCTGATGCCAGAAAGAATTTTAATGAGGGGCGGAATGAATCAAGATAAAATAAAAAATGTAGCAGAACTGATCCGGCAGGCAGATGCAGTTCTTGTAGGGGCTGGATCTGGAATGTCCAGTGCAGCGGGATATAATCATTATCATTGCAATGAAATGTTCAAAAAGTATTTTAAAGATTTTGAACAGACTTATGGAATCAGAAATCTATTTCAGGGATTTTATTATGTTTACTCAAAGTCAGAGCAGCAATGGGGATTTTATTCCAGATATATTACATTCATGGAAACGTCTCCTGCCGGACAGCCGTATCGTGATCTTTATGAATGCCTGAAAGGAAAAGAATATTTTATTCTGACGACAAACTGTGACATTCAGATTCCGAAAGTTTTCCCAGAGAATAGAATATGTCAGTTCCAGGGAGACTTTCGATACTTCCAGTGCAGTCAGCCTTGTCATGATCAAATATATGAAAACTATGCTATGATCCAGGATATGCTGGATTCAATGAATGATAACCAGGAAATACCATCAGAAAAGATTCCACGTTGTCCGAAGTGTGGATGGAAGATGGTTCCGTGGGTACAGGATAATACTTTTTTGCAGGGAGAATACTGGAAAACAGCATATCAACAATATAAAAATTTTGTTGATACCTACAAAAATAAAAAATTGTTATTGCTGGAATTAGGTGTTGGAGATATGACACCGAGTGTGATCAAATTACCTTTTTGGGATATGGCATATAATTTTTCGGATACTTTTCTGGTAACAGTAAATCTGGATGCAGGTAGTTCACCTGAGCATTTAAATGGAAAATGCTTAACTATAAATGAAGATTTATTGTATTTTTTGCAAAAATTACGGGGACAGATTCAATGAAGCGAGATGTAAGAATAACGATTTTAAAATCAGAAATGGATCAAAAGCTTGCAGAGCAATATGCAGTTTCAGGGTTTGAAGCTTGTCCATTTCATAAAACAGGGCAGGTTTTTGTCAGTGACGGTGAACATAAACCGGAAGGATTGTGTGAGTATGCCTGGAAACCAATAAAAGAGATGGTAAAAATGCTATCAGAAGGAGAACTTCTCCAGCCGAGAGGTACATGGATGGTAGATGATGACAAAGGTGTTTTTTCCTGTGTAGATGGATTAAGACCGGTTATTATGCTGATTGAGGCGATTCATGCAGATGAGGATGAATGAAATAATGGAAGAAAAATATAAACAAATTGCTGAAAAAATAAAAGACGCAGATGGAATTCTGATTGGTGCAAGTAATGGATTATCCATAGCGGAAGGATATAATATTTTTGCAAACGATGAGAGATTTCAGAGCTATTTTTCTGACTTTCAGAAAAAATATGGTTTTAGAAGTTTGATTCAGGGAAGTTTCAGCAGATTTGAATCAGAAAATGAAATGTGGAGCTATTATAGCCGTATGGCATATTATTATATGTATCATACACAGTCAAGCACGCTCATGCAGATACTATATACACTTGTAAAAGATAAACCATATTTTGTGGTGACTTCTAATACAGATGATCATTTTGCAATGGCAGGGTTTGAACGTCAGCATATTTGGGAATTAGAGGGCAACATGAAAGATATGCAGTGTGCGAACGGTTGTCACAAGCAGATTTACTCCAATCGAGAAGTAGTATTAACTATGAGGGAACATGAGCATGGAATGGAAATTCCGTCAGAATATTTGCCGAAATGTCCAAAATGTGGTGGTGTTATGAAGATTCATGTGCCAGTAAATCAGAACTTTATCAAGGGTTCAGAGACACAGATGAGTTATCAGAATTATCAGAAATTTATGGCGCGTTTTCAAGGGAAAAAACTGCTGATTTTGGAATTTGGAATCGGTGCCAGAAATCAGATGATAAAAGCACCGTTTATGAAAATTGCAGCAAAAGAACCAAATGTTTTTTATATAACTTTTAACAAAGGTGAGATTTATATTCCAACACAGATTGCAGATAAGGCAATAGGGGTAGATGGTGATTTGTCGCAGATATTACCTCAAATAGAGAGAGCTTATAGGGAGTGATAATGTTGGAAAAATTTTATTTTTCTGATATTGTTCGGCATATTTTAGCATTTCTTGAAGATGACGTATCTGAGATTCGAGAGAAACAACAGTGGAATTTACCTCTTTTTGCTGCATATGTAACAAGACTATGCGGTCTTCAAGTTCTGAAAAAAATTATGTAGATTATGTGTGAGCATCTTGTTATATTCAGCAGAGACAATTTTCCTGGCGCAGATATATCAACATAAGGCAAAACTTCTTTGATTTTTTTACGATATGCTTTTGTTCCGCTTCCGGAGGAACTGGTATAAGTGCTCGATGTAGTTTAGTATCGTTGATTAATAGATCCAATATCTATATAACAGAAATCATCCGCAGGTTTCATTTGCTCTTTATTGTAAACAATTCTTCCTAACCTTACCCATTCCCAACTCTCTGGAATGTCAAATGGTACTTCATCCGCAATACATACTGGTTCGTTCTTTCAAATCTTCTCATAAGGCAAATTATGGATACTTAATTAAGCAATATATGCTATACTGAGAATAGTTGTAATTCATTATAAGTATCAGATAACTGCCATGCCAGTGAAGAGGATAGTAGGTTGCAAGATTATCTTACGAGATTAGTAAAACAAATTGATGAATATGATGGCGAAAATTGGATTGAAAAGTATGCTGAGTAGGTGTTAAACCAAGGATAGAACAGGGGAGGAATAGCAATGGCGTATGGAAAGTCTATAGAGCTGTTTTTGGTCAATGGAACAGCCGATAGCTTGACTATAGCGGAGTTGTCAAATTGGAATAGAAAAGCAATTAAGATACCAAGAATTGAATTATCTTCGTGCTATAGAGAGGATATTACTCAAGCAGGAGTATAGTTCCTCTTTTGCAAAGAAGATGATGGAACAGATTCAGTATATATCGGAGAAGCAGAAAATGTAAAAGAACACTTGGAGTCATATTGCTCCAGAGGATGATGAGACAATCTCAGCGGGTATTAAAGAAAAGAGGAATAAAGCCAATATTGTAGAGGGCATTCTACAGGAGGATGTTTTGTTTTCAAGTCCATCTGGAGCAGCAATGTTTGTGGTAGGTAAGAGCGCTAACGGGTTGACAAGCTGGGAAAATGCAGACGGTATTACACTTAAAGATATTGAAAGCGATGAAACAAAATGCAACTAATGTTATTGCGAATCGGATGAGAATTAGGAGATAAGGCGAACTGTCCGGTCAGATTGTTGGGGATATTGATTCTTATATAGATGCAAATTACGTCAGAGAAATCCATAGAAAAGAGTATCCGATAAGGAGCAGAAGAAGTACTCGTATAAAAGAATTGGCAGAAGAAGATTTCAATGAAGAAATGCTTCAAAGAGAAGAAGACAACTATCCATTTGAGGAAATGACAGATACTGGCATGACAGAATTGCTCATGTCGTTAGAAAATATATCATTGGAAGACCAGCTTGCGAATATTGGAGTTTCGTTTCATGACAAATTATTTGAGCTGATTGATGAAGCACATCTCGATAATAAGGATGTGTGGAAACGGGCAAATCTTGATAGGAAACATTTTTCAAAGATTCAGTGTGACCAGAACTATCATCCAAAGAAAAAGACGGTAATGGCACTCTGTATTGCACTGCACCTTGATTTGGAACAGTCAAAAGACTTACTTGCCAGAGCGGACTGGGCGTTCAGCCCAAGCAGTAAGGTAGATCTGATTGTACAGAAGGCAATAATAGATAAGCAGTATGATATGATGCAGTTGAATGTAACTTTGTTTAAGTATACGAATGAAATTCTTGGAGTATAGGAGCAAGATGTATATGGAAGTATGATGCATACAGCTTTTTGTGATAAAAGGCATAGTCAGGAAGTCTTTGATAACATGAAAAAAGATCTACAGGAATTTATTGATAAGGACACAACTGCTGAGGAAGAAGACATTTTCTATGAAGAGTTTACAAGTAAATATTGATTGTCATATGTTACGTCGGTACTTATAGTATCGGCGTATGTTTTGTCCTAAAAAGTGTCGCCCGGACAGCGACCATATAAAGATGCCGCTCAACTATACTCATATTGTAACAAAGAAAAAGAGCTGCCGGAGCAATCCGGAGATTGGAGGCATATATGTACGGAGCAATTTTAGGAGATATTATAGGAAGTCCATTTGAATTTGATAGAGGAGATAAAACAAAGGAATTTGATCTGTTTACTAAAGGCTGTGACTTTACAGATGATTCTGTTATGACAATAGCAGTTGGAGAAGCTCTTCTTGCAGTTGGACCGGAAGCTACAGTAAAGGAAATTGAAGAAGCAGTAGTAACTAATATGCAGGATTGGGGAAAAAGATATCCATATGCAGGTTATGGTGGAAGATTCAGGTATTGGCTTAGAGAAAGAAATCCTAAGCCATACGGAAGTTATGGGAATGGATCCGCCATGAGAGTGTCAGCGGTGGGATGGCTTTATGATTCGCTGGAAAGAACGAGAGAGGTGGCAAGAGCGACAGCAAATGTGACACATAATCATCCGGAAGGCATTAAGGGTGCAGAGGCAACAGCCAGTGCAATATACATGGCTAGGAATGAATCTTCAAAAGAAGAAATTAAAGAATACATCGAGAGGGAGTTTCATTACAATCTTGATAGAACACTTGATGAGATCAGACCGGGATATCATATGGACGAGACTTGTCAGAGAACAGTACCGGAGGTAATTATTGCATTTCTGGAATCCAAAGATTTTGAGGATGCCATACGGAATGCAGTATCACTTGGTGGAGATACTGACACACTTGGTGCTATTACAGGCAGTATTGCAGAAGCATTTTATGGAATTTCTGATGTATTGATTGCAGAGTGTAGAAGTCGGATTGATGAAGGCTTGATGACGGATATTCTTGATAAGTTTGATCATATACTTGGCAGAGATAAAAATGCTGATTCGGATGAGAAGAATGGGACACAGGCAAATACAGACACCTGCTTCCGGGATTACTTTTTCCCGGAAGCAGGTGTTTTTTGGAAGTGTGAATCATACATATTTCGGAATTCTGTGGGAGTGCACAGGTTTAATTGTTTGAACATCCGTAAAAAGGCGGACAGGCTGGAAAAGCCTGATTGTACTGCCACTTCGGTAACAGCAAGCTCCGGATCCAGCAAAAGAGATTTTGCGTATTCAATTCTTTTCTGGTTCAGAAATTTGTAGAAGGAGGAATTAGTATATTGTTTAAAAAGGCGGGCAAAGTGATATTTGCTGAACCCTGCCAGACTGGCAACCTCCTCCAGAGTAAGGTTTTCAGAAAAGTGGTTGCTGATATAGTCGGTGATAAACAGAAATTTTTCCATATATTCTTTCTGATGGTGAATATCACGGTCTCCGTCCTGCTGATGAAAAGCTTTGTGATTTCTGCCAATATCCACAAAGATTTCCAGGAATTTTGCAATGATGGAAATTTCAGAATAGGTGGTAAAATTCATATATTCATCCTTGATTTCCAACATAAGACGGTGGATGTGTTCATAGGCCTGTGGATATTCTTCCTTGGTGACCAGAATGGCAGGACTGAGGAGTGGTGTGATCAGATCTAGCTCTTTTAGCTTGATGTGGTTCAGGCTGGGCTGAAAAATAATCCTTTCTCCTGTAGCCGGAGCAAAGAGCTCGTGAAGTATACAGGGACATATAACAAGAATTTCTCCTTCTTTGATAAAATAATCGTTATGACCGCAGACAACCCGGTAGTCATTAATAACAGGCATGATCACTTCGAATGAGGGATGCCAGTGAGGCGGATAGTTTTCGGCTTCCTTATTGTAATAAAGACAGATCTGGGTATCTGCTTTGTAATCAACGGTTTCATGAATTCCCTGTAAATTATGGATCATATGGACTCCTTTCACACCTAATTATTGCTTTTGATAGCAAATGTTGCTTTTTAATGTTTGTGTATATAATGTATCAAAAACATGTATAAATGGCAATATATAACATTGGAAAAATTGAAATAATAAAAATATATGTCAAAATACACAAAAAAGAATATAAAAATCTATTAAAATTGACATATCAAAGAAAATAGTAGCAGATAAATAGCAAGAATTGATAGCAACATGACAAGAATTATGGAGCCAATCACAGGACATTCTGATATAGTAGAACCATCAAGAAACGAGGTAATGAATCAAAAGGAGGATTAAAAAAATGAACAAGAAGAGATTACTTTCAGTATTACTTTCAGCAGCTATGGTAGCGGGAACCATGGCAGTAACAGTGCCTGTATATGCAGATGACACAGAGGAAATCACATGGATGTTCTGGGATGACCTGGAAGCTACAGAGGATCTGGTTTCCAAAGGATACAAAGATGTTATTGATCGCTTCAATACAGAATATGAAGGGAAATACCATGTAACACCGATCACAACAAATCTGGAAGAATATGACGGAAAATTAAATGCCCTGATCGCAGCAGGACAGACACCGGATGTATACATTTGTAACCCGGGACCCAACATGGATGTATATGTAAATGCAGGAGCAGCAGCAGACCTGACAGATATTCTTGAGAATCAGGAAAAAGACTGGTACGCAACATTTACAGATGGAATCTTTGACAGACTGACTTATGATGGAAAGATTATGGCAGTTCCTACAAACTTCGCAGCTGCCTGTGTATACTATAACACAGAGCTTTTTGAGAAGGCCGGAGTAGAAGTTCCGACTACCTATGATGAACTGATCGATGTATGTAAGAAACTGCAGGATGCTGGTATTACACCAATCTCCTGTTCCGCAGGAACTGCATGGTGCCTGTCAATGATCGCAGGTTATCTTTGTGACCGTTCAGGTGTAGATCTTCAGGCAATCGCAGATCATAAAGCAAACTGGACAGACGATAACTGTATTGCTGCAGGTGAGAAATTAAAAGAGTTATCTCAGTATTTCCAGGAAACAGCAGCTGGCGACTCCAATGATCAGGCTACAGCAAACTTCTACAATGGAGATGCAGCAATGCTGGTACAGGGATCATGGGCTATGGCTCAGATCAATGGCAATAATCCTGATTTCCAGAGCAAATGCGGTGTATTCCAGTTCCCTGGAATCGACGGAGCGAATGATCCGAACCGTATGATCGTTAAAACAGACAACTTAATGATGAGCTCTACAACAGAGCATCAGGATGCAGCAATTGCACTGATGAAGATGTTTACAGATGAAGAAGCACAGAAATATACAGCAGAAATAGGAGGAAAATTCCCGGTCATCAAAGATCTTGACATTGACTATGACAAAGCTCCTGCACAGCTGAAATATGTTCAGGATATTATGGACAAAGCAACTGGTACTTTTGGATTCTACAATGAATCTCTGGCATCTGTAGAAGCAGGTGACTGCTTCGACAATGCAATGGTTGATATATTCCTTGGAAACCAGACTCCGGAAGAAGCCTTCCAGACAGTACAGGATTTCTATGAAGAAAACGTCTGGAAATAATTGTGGATAGATAGTACAGAATTTACATGGCTGCTGCGGAAGAAAAAAGTTCCGTAGCAGTTTTTAAATGGAGGCAATTATGGATAAAATTTTACGTAATAAGAAGGCTATTTTCATATTTATCGCACCGGCACTGATCATGTTTGTCCTGGTACTGGTTATCCCTATGGTGCAGATGGTTTATTATTCTTTATGCGATTATGCGGCATTGACACCGCCCAAATTTACCGGACTTGCAAACTATAAAAATCTATTTTTTAAAGATTCTACATTTAAAATTGCGTTAAAGAACTCTATTTTCTTTATGATCTTTTCTGCTATTACTCAGCAGGTGATCGGCCTTGGTCTTGCAGTTATGCTTACCAATATTAAGAAAGGCAGAAACCTTTTCAAAAATATTTATTATCTTCCATCCGTTCTTTCCTCAGCAGCCTTAGGTCTTTTATGGGCATTTATGTTTAACCCAAAGATCGGTATCAATAATCTGCTGGCACAGTTCGGAATCAAAGGCCCTCTTTGGCTGATGGATTCCAAAGGTTTTATTGTACTTCCCATGTGGGTGATTGCGTTTGTTGCCTTATGGCAGTATGTTGGACAGAATATGATGCTTTATATGGCTCAGATCACAGGAATTTCCAGAGACATATATGAAGCTTCTTATATAGACGGCGCATCAAAGACACAGTCATTCCGTTACATTACACTTCCGTTGATTAAACCAATGATGGTAACTTCACTTTCATTGAACTGTATCGGTTCTCTTAAATTCTTTGACCTTGTGTATAACATGACTCAGGGTGGACCAAACCACAGAACCGAGGTGCTTGCGACAGAACTTTATGCGGAAGGTTTTAACTATTTTAAATATGGTTATGCCAGTGCGATTTCTGTAGTCTTACTGGTTATGTGTCTGATCGTAACATTATTGGTTAAAAAAGTAATTAAAGTTGAAACTTACGAGGGCTAGGAGGTAACAGAGATGCAGACAAAAAAATCAAGAAAACCGGTAAAGCCTGTTACAGTAATTCTTTATATATTTCTTATTGCACTTGCTGTGATTTATGTGGCTCCGCTGTTATGGATGTTATGTGTTTCATTAAAAGATAATGCAGGCGTAATGGCAGCTCCATTTGCCCTGCCGGAAGTATTTCACTGGGAAAATTACCAGCAGGCATGGACAATGGGTAAGCTTGGAATTGCACTTGTAAACTCAGTACTGGTCTGTGGAATCACACTTGTAGTCAGTCTGTTTTTTGGAGCAATGGCAGCATTTGCCATTGCAAGAATGCGTTGGAAATTATCAGAAGCAGCACACACATTTTTCCTGATCGGAATGATGGTTCCGGTACATTGTATCCTGATTCCGCTGTTCGTACGTTTTGCAGGGATGGGATTGACTAACTCAAGAGTAGGTCTGATGATCCCGTATATTACGTTTTCCCTTCCGATGACTATTTTCCTTCTGACAGGATTTTTCAAATCTATGCCTGGAGAATTATTTGAGGCAGCAGCCATTGACGGATGTGGAATTTATGGATGCTTTTTCAGAATCGCACTTCCCCTTTGCAGAACAGGATTCTTTGTTTCAGGTCTTATGACATTCGTAGGTAACTGGAATGAGCTGCTGCTGGCTATGGTATTTGTCTCAGATCCGGCAAAGAAAACACTGCCTGTAACACTTACATATTTCGTAGGACCATATGCCACAAACTATGTACAGATGTTCGCAGCAATCATTATCGCAATCGCACCTACCGTTATTGTATACTGCCTGTTCAGTAATCAGATTGTAGAAGGTCTGACTACAGGTGCTGTAAAAGGATGATGTATGAAAGGAATGTGTAAAAGGAGGCTTGTATGAACAGAGACGAGGCAAGAAAGAAAGCACAGGAACTGGTATCCAAAATGACACTGGAAGAAAAAGCCAGTCAGTTAAGATATGATGCGCCGGCTATAAAGAGACTTGGTGTCCCTGCTTATAATTGGTGGAATGAAGGACTTCACGGGGTAGCCAGGGCAGGACAGGCAACTGTATTTCCGCAGGCAATTGGCATGGCTGCCACATTTGACAGAGATTGCGTAGCTGAAATGGCAGATATTGTAGCAACAGAAGGACGTGCAAAATACAATGCATATTCCAGTGAAGAAGACAGAGATATTTATAAAGGACTGACATTCTGGTCCCCCAATGTAAATATTTTCCGTGATCCGAGATGGGGCAGAGGCCATGAAACTTACGGGGAAGATCCGTATCTGACCAAAGAGCTTGGAGTAGCTTTTGTAAAAGCTCTTCAGGGTAATGGAGAAACTATGAAAGCTGCGGCATGTGCAAAGCATTTTGCAGTGCATTCCGGACCGGAAGCGATCAGACATGAGTTTGATGCAAAGGCATCTGCAAAAGATATGGAAGAAACGTATCTGCCTGCATTTGAAAGCCTAGTAGAGGAGGCTGATGTAGAGGCAGTTATGGGAGCATATAACCGCACAAATGGAGAACCCTGCTGTGGAAGCCCTGCTCTGCAGAAAAAACTGAGAGATGACTGGAAGTTCCAAGGACATTTTGTATCAGACTGCTGGGCGATCAGAGATTTCCATGAACATCATATGGTGACTAATACAGCTTATGAGTCAGCAGCACTTGCCATTAATAATGGCTGCGATCTGAACTGTGGAAATACATATCTTCATATTATGAAAGCATATGAAAAGGGGCTTGTCACAGAGGAAAGGATTACAGAATCAGCAGTAAGACTTTTTACTACCAGATATCTTCTTGGGCTATTTGATGGCAGTGAATATGATAATATTTCCTATAGGGAAGTAGAATCAGCAGAACATCTGGCAGCAGCAGAGAAAGCAGCAGCGAAGAGTTTTGTACTTTTGAAGAATAATGGAATTCTTCCATTAAAAAAAGAGGATATCAAAACAATCGGAATTGTGGGACCTAATGCTGACAGCAGAAAGGCTTTGATTGGAAATTATCATGGAACTGCATCCAGATATATTACAATCCAGGAGGGAATCCAGGATTATGTAGGTGAGGATGTGAGAATTCTTAGTTCTGTAGGAAGCGAGTTGTTTAGAGACAGAACAGAACCTCTGGCATTCAGCAGAGATCGTCTTGCGGAAGCTAAGATCGTTGCAGAAAACAGTGATGTGGTGATTCTTTGTGTAGGTCTGGATGAGACACTGGAGGGTGAAGAAGGAGATACCGGAAACAGCTATGCATCCGGAGATAAAGAGAGCCTGAAGCTTCCTCAGTCCCAGATTGATTTAATGGAAGCAATGGCTGGTTCCGGAAAACCGGTGGTTCTTTGTCTGATGGCAGGAAGTGATATTGATATGAGCTATGCAGCAGAGAAATTTGATGCAGTTATGGTTCTGTGGTATCCGGGAAGTCAGGGCGGAAAAGCGGCAGCAAAATTCTGTTTGGGGAAAACTCCCCATCCGGCAAACTTCCGGTTACCTTTTACGAGAGCCTTGAAGAACTTCCGGAATTTACAGATTATTCCATGAAAGGCAGAACCTATCGTTATATGGAAGGAAAAGCACAGTTCCCCTTTGGATATGGACTTACCTACAGCAATGTAAAAGTAGAAAATGCAGAGGTAAGACAGTGCGGACGGAAGATAACAGTAGAGGCAGAAGTATATAATAAGGGTAATGCAGATACTGAGGAAGTTGTCCAGGTTTATGTAAAAAATCTTGACAGTAAAAATGCAATTCCAAATCCTGCACTGGGAGGATTCCAGAGAATTTTTATAAAAGCAGAAGAACGCAGAAAAGTTATGGTTCCTGTCTGGGAAAAGGCATTTACAGTGGTAGATGAAAATGGAGAACGCGTAGAGGATGGCAGGAAATATGAGATTTTTGCAGGCTGTAGCCAGCCAGATGAAAGAAGTATAGAGCTTACCGGAACAGAGCCTGTAAAGATAATCTGGGAGAAAGAAGACTGAGCTTATGAAATTTGACTTGTTTTATCCGCAGTGGAAAGACCGGGCAGTTACATTCAGCTATGATGATGGCCAGATTTTTGATAGAAGACTGGTTGATATTTTTAATAAATATAATCTGAAAGCAACATTTCATCTGAACTCAGGGACTTTGGATACAGAAGGATTTATAAAAACACAAGAACTGAAAAGCTTATATCAGGGACATGAAATTGCCTGTCATGGTGTTGCACATGAGTATCCCACACATCTTTCGCAGGAAAGACTGGTTCAGGAATTTTATCAGGACAGATGCAGTCTGGAGAGAGAAACGGGAAGGATTATCAGAGGATGTTCTTATGCATTTGGAGAATATGACGAAAGGGTCATCAATACCCTGAAGAATCTTGGGTTTGCATACAGCAGGACTGTGGAGTCTACAGAAAATTTCCGCATTCCGGAGGATTTTATGAGGTGGACTCCGTCCTGTCATCACAATGATGCATTCAGGGGAATTGCAGAAAAGTTTTTGCACAAACCAGATTATCAGAAGCTTCCTCTTCTCTATGTATGGGGACACAGCTTTGAGTTTGAACGGGAACAGACATGGGAGCAAATGGAAAGCTTCTGCAGAAAGATTTCAAACCATGAAAATGTGTGGTATACCACTAATATGGATTATGTGAATTATATGAATGCAGCCAGAAATCTGATATTCAATGCAGAATGTACCTATGTAGAAAATTTATCAAAAATAAAAATATATTGTAAAATAAATGGAGAGTGCCAGATCTTATAATCTGGCATTCACTGATATAGGGTTTGCTGAAAAGCATATAAGAGAGTCTACAGATTTCATATTTGATTTACGGGAGGAAATGATCAATGATAACTTGTAAAAATCCGATTTTAAGTGGCTTTTATCCGGATCCGTCCATATGCAGGGTGGGAGAGTGGTTTTATCTGGTTACATCTACTTTTGCATATTTTCCGGGAATTCCTGTATTTCGCAGCAGAAATCTGGCACAATGGGAGCAGATCGGAAATATATTGACACGGGAGAGCCAGCTGCCCTTACAGGGCTGTGAACATAATGAGGGGATTTATGCTCCTACACTTCGGTGGCATAAGGGAACTTTTTATCTGATTACTACCAATATATCTGGCGGCGGAAATTTTATAGTAACTGCAAAAAATCCCCAGGGTCCATGGTCAGAATCTCATTTTTTGGAAAATGCCAGGGGAATCGACCCTAGCTTATTCTTTGATGAGGATGGAACCTGTTATTATATCGGGCAGAGAGAAAATTCCCGTGGCGGCAGGTACAATGGTGATTGCGAAATATGGATACAGAAGCTGGATTTGCAGACTTTCAGGCTAGAAGGGGAGGCGCATCCTGTTTTATATGGATTCCAGAGAAATGCAATCTGGCCGGAGGGTCCTCATCTTTATAAAAGAAATGGTTATTACTATATTTTTCATGCAGAAGGTGGAACAGAGGAGCATCACAGTGAAATGGTGGCCAGGAGTAAAAATATTTTTGGCCCCTATGAATATGCAGGGACAAATCCGATCCTGACACACAGACACTTGGGAAAAAATGCGGAGATTACCTGTGTAGGACATTGCGATCTGACTGAGGATGAACAGGGAAACTGGTTTATGGTTGTTCTGGGCTGCAGACCTGTGGACGGAAAGACATTTCTGGGAAGAGAGACTTTTCTGGCAAAGGTAGAGTGGGAGGATGACTGGCCGGTGGTAAACCCGGGAGTAGGAATGCTGGAAAAGGAAATCTGTCTGCCTGGTGAGAAGGATAACTCTATGCCCGGAGAACTGAATGAAGTCAGAAATTACAGTTTCAAAAATATGACAGATAAAAAGCTTCCACCGGATTTTATGATGCTCAGAAATCCCCAGCCGAATGCTTATACAATAGATGAACAGGAAGAATGTTTAAAACTTCCTGCAAAAGCTGTGGCAATTGGGGATAATGGGAGTCCTTCGTATGTTGCGGTGAGACAAAAGCACCATAGATTTCAGGCAGAGACGGAGTTTTTGTTAAAAGCAGGAGAAAAAGGTGACAGAGCCGGAATTGCCTATCTTCAGAATTCTCAGAATTATCTTCTGGCAGAATATGGAGAAGTGGGGGCAGACGGCTATATCTATGTCACAGTATGTATCAATGGAACAGAGAAGATACTTGCAGAAAAGAAAACAGAGAAAAGAGGTATGCAGACCCTGAGATTGAGCGTAGACCAAAGCCTGGCACAGGTATGGCTGATTCGGCCTGAGGCGGAAGAAAAATCACAATGTATAATCAGGGAGGTGGATATCAGCCATATGTGTACAGAAGCGTCAGGCGGTTTTACCGGCTGTACAGTGGGAATGTATGTACACTCTGAACAGAAACAGAGTACAGGCTGTGCGCAGTTTTGCAGATTTACGGTAAAGTAACAATCATTCTGATGATTCCGGCAATTGGTTGTTCTGCCTTTGCGTTTGTGTTAAGATCCCATCTTTGACAGTTGTAAGGTGACAAAACGGCTACAAACCCAGTAAATATGGGTGTTGTGGCCGTTTTTCTTTTTGCAGCGATATGTACTATATTATCCTTGCTTTGATTTTATCTGTTTTGTATTCTTGATGAGGGTCCGCATATCTGCTTTAGTAATGAATTCATGATCCGTTCTAAAATCAAATATTTTATGTAAGGCATCGGTTAGTTCGGTTCTTGTATAAGAGGGGATATATCCGCTCGCTGTGTTCAGCAGAGTCATTTGCATAGAGCGTAATGTTTCCAATATCTGGTCTGCTGTATAAAAGTTGCCGCTTTGGAGAACTCTACAGACACTTTTCCGGTATGCTGCTTATAAAGTTCTGTTTCTTTTGCCGCCTGTTCCTTTGCCCACACCATCAACTTGTATTCATTCCCATCAAACTGTTCAAGAAGGGCATTGTACTTCCCAAGTTTTTTATAAATACATGAAGAGGATTTTCCGTTTTCTTTGCGGAAAGAACGATAAATATATACATCTTTATTATTTTTACTGCCTGTGATTGCGATATACATGATAAATAAATCCTTTTTTCTTTTATTACACCACACTATTATAAACAAGTACATATAAAAACGTAAAATTTGACATAAAAAATGCAGGTTTTATAAGGCCTGCAGGGTGATTTTTAATTATTCAACTGTCAAACTCCCGAGTTTGAAGCTGATAATAAAAGATTACAGTTACTGTAGTCTGGACAATAGCTTATGTCTGAGAAAATCTATGGTATTGTGTTTGGTGAAAAGTGGAAATAGTGGTATAATTCTATTATTGACAGATTTTAATAACAGGAGGCTTATACCATGGAACGAGTAGTAAATTTTTTAAAAGAAGCAGAGACATATTATTTGGCAACAATGGAAGGAGACCAGCCAAGGGTAAGACCTTTTGGAACAGCACATATTTTTGAAGGAAAACTGTATATTCAGACCGGAAAGGTGAAAGATGTTTCAAAACAGATTCATGCAAATCCAAAGGTGGAAATCTGTGCATTTAAGAATGGAGAGTGGCTTCGTGTAGCAGGAGAACTTGTAGAAGATGATAGAAGAGAAGCAAGACAGTCTATGCTTGATGCTTATCCATCTTTACAGAATATGTACTCAGCAGATGATGGAAATACAGAGGTATTTTATTTTAAGAATGCGACAGCTACATTTTCATCATTTACACATGAACCGGAAGAAGTGAAGTTCTAAGGGCAACAAAAATGGCGAAAAGTATTGTTGATCAGGACAGGGCATCCGTTGTTATATGCAATCTTAAGCATGAGATTATTTACATGAATCCGGCAGTTGTTATCAGCAATGCGAAGGGAGATGGCGATAAACTTATTGGAAGAAGTTTGTTAGAGTGTCATAATCCGGAATCAAGAGATAAAATACAGCAGGTAGTGGACTGGTTTGCAGTTGATGAAAGTCATAATATCGTTTATACTTTTCACAATGAAAAACAGAATAAAGATGTTTATATGGTGGCACTCAGAGATGATGGGAAGTTGATAGGATATTATGAGAAACATGAATATCGAAATGCAGAAACTATGAAACAATACGATTTATGGTGATGATATGACGAAGGATGAATGGTACAAGCAGTTATTTGAGCGACTGGATAATTCCAAGTTCCGAAGCAGTTTCCATCTGAAACAGAAAGATATTGACTACATAAATGAAAAAGGACTGGATACAATCAGACAACATGCAAAGGACTTTATCGCAAAGAGAGAAGCTCCGGCATATATAGCAAATGATGGCAAGCAGACACCAATGCGTGGTCATCCGGTATTTATTGCACAACATGCAACGGCAACATGTTGCAGAGAGTGTATCCGTAAGTGGCATAAAATGCAACCGGGAAAGGAACTAAGTCAAGTGCAGCAGGAATATCTAGTAGATGTAATTATGACATGGATTCAAAAAGAAATGGAGAGACACTAGTGCAGATATTTGTAGATGCAGATGCGTGTCCGGTAGTGGGCATTATCGAAACAATAGCAGAGAAATATCTATGAAGATTACATCCGGTTATAGCGTAGAATTACGAAAACAGAATATTCCGATCCGACAGATACTGGATATCTACAGGTCTGCGGTCAGTTATCTGACAGAGGTCTATGAACAGGTGTGGGAAGAACTGGAAAGGAAAACAAATGAGAAAAGCAATCGTATATGCATCTGTACATCATGGAAATACAGAGAAATTAGTAAAAAGCATAGCAGAAGAGTGCCAGGTCGATTTGATTGATGCTGTAAACCAGCCAGATGCAGATCTGAGCAGTTATGATATGATTGGGTTTGCATCAGGAATCTATTTTTCGAAATTTCATCAGTCAATGTTGGGTTTTGCAGAGAAAAACTTACCGAACGACAAAAAGATATTTCTGATTTGTACTTATGGTGGTAGTGCGAATTATAAATCCATAGAGCAGATTTTGGACAAGAAGCATTCTAAAGTGATAGGAAAATTCGGATGCAAGGGCTATGACACATTTGGTCCATTTAAACTGGTAGGTGGTATTGCAAAAGGGCACCCTGATGAAGAAGATATAAAAAATGCAGTTGAGTTTGTAGAAGGATTGTAGTGAGTTTTGATTATTCAACTGTCAAACTCCCGAGAAAATGTGAAATGCGTAAAATAAAAATTCTGCTTTACAAATAATAGATAAAGTATTAAAATGAACAAAAAGATATCTTCAGGGCAGGGTGAGATTCCCTACCGGCGGTAAAGCCCGCGAGCCGAAAGGTATGATCCGGTGAGATTCCGGGGCCGACAGTACAGTCTGGATGGAAGAAGATGATAGTACAGTTGATTTTTGTATGAATGAATGTAGTATCAGAGCTCTGAGATGGTGATCCATTTCAGAGCTTTTTATGTAGGAAATAATCAGACATTCATTTATCGATCATATGTAACAGATTAATTCCACCCTGCAGATATTTCTGCAGGCTTTTTTTGTATCTGGTACATCGTTTTCGAAATACCAGGCAAACAACAGGAATAAGAAAGAAGGAATAGAAATGACGGATCAGGAATATATGCTTCGGGCGATTCAGCTGGCCAAAAAAGGAGAAGGCTGGACGAATCCCAATCCGATGGTAGGGGCAGTGATCGTAAAAGACGGAAAGATCATTGGGGAAGGCTATCATAAAAAGTATGGAGAACTTCACGCGGAACGTAATGCAATTGCTTCTCTTACAGAATCAGCAGAAGGTGCGGTGATTTATGTTACGCTGGAGCCTTGCTGTCATCATGGTAAAACACCTCCATGTACGGAAGCGATCATTGAACAGAAGATCAGAAAAGTGGTGATCGGTTCCAGAGATCCGAATCCGAAAGTGGCAGGAAAAGGTGTACAGATGTTAAGGGAAGCCGGTGTAACAGTAGTTGAAGATTTTATGAGAGAAGAATGTGATCAGCTGAACCCGGTGTTTTTCCATTATATTACTACGAAGACTCCGTATGTAGTGATGAAGTATGCCATGACACTGGATGGGAAGATCGCAACGAAGACAGGGGCATCAAAATGGATCACCGGAGAAGCTGCACGAAAAGAAGTACAGCATATGCGGCATCAGTACATGGGGATCATGGCAGGCATTGGAACTGTGCTTGCAGATGATCCGATGTTAAACGTCCGGGTAGAAGGCTGGAAAAGTCCTGTCAGGATTGTGTGCGACAGTAAGCTCAGGATCCGGCCGGACAGTCAGATCGTAAAAAGTGCGGAAAAGTACCGGACGATCGTGGCTTATGCAGATCAGAAAAATACAGAAGAAAAAATAAAAATATTACATACCATGGGAGTTGAGACCATTTACTGTCCCGATGAAAAGAATCAGATAGACCTTAAGAAGCTGATGACAGATCTTGGAAACAGAGGTATTGACAGCATCCTCCTGGAGGGAGGCGGTACGTTAAATGACAGTGCACTGCGAGCCGGAATTGTAAAGGAGGTACAGGCTTTTGTGGCACCAAAGCTGTTTGGCGGTGTGGCTGGGAAGACACCGGTAGAAGGTATTGGAGTTGAACTGCCGTCTGAAGCAGTGGAACTGAGATATACAGATATCTGTCAGATCGGTGAGGACATCCGGATAAGATGTCAGGTGTGTGAGAAAAAACAGGAGGAATTATGTTTACAGGAATCGTAGAAGAGAAAGGAAAAGTCCGTTATATACAGCTGACAGGGGAATCAGGGATCCTGGCAGTGAAAGCCAGGAAGGTACTGGAAGGCACAAGAATCGGTGACAGCATTGCCGTGAATGGCGTGTGTCTGACAGTTACGTCGATCCAGCCGGACGGATTTACCGCCGATGTGATGGCAGAGACGATCAGAAGAAGCAGTCTTGGCAGCTGCAAAACCGGAAGCCAGGTAAACCTGGAACGTGCAATGGCTGCAGATGGCAGGTTCGGGGGACACATAGTAAGTGGCCATATTGATGGGACTGGTGTGATACGTTCCATGCTCCGGGAAGAAAATGCCATCTGGGTATCGATTGAGACATCACCACAGATTTTGCATCTGATCGTGGAAAAAGGATCAATCTGCATTGATGGGATCAGCCTGACAGTTGCAAGGATTGATGAAGCTGGTTTTCAGGTTTCGGTCATTCCACATACAGGAGAAGAAACAACTCTTTTGGAAAAAATGCCGGGGGATCTGGTTAATCTGGAAAATGATGTGATCGGAAAATACGTAGAAAAACTGCTTGGCATCAAAAAAAACGAAGAAGAGAAAAAAGAATCCGGAATTACGATGGAGTTTCTTGAAGAATTCGGATTTTAGAACAGGAGGATATACAGTATGTCACAAAACTATCAGTACAACACAATTGAAGAGGCACTTAGGGATCTTAAGAAAGGTAAAATAGTTCTGGTCACAGATGATCCGGACAGAGAAAATGAGGGAGATCTGATATGTGCGGCAGAGTTTGCGACCAGGGAAAATATTAATTTCATGGCGACCTATGCAAAGGGTCTTATCTGTACACCGATGAGTGCGGAACTTGCAGCGAGATTGAATTTTCCACCGATGGTTGCTGAAAATACGGACAATCACAGTACAGCATTTACCGTGGCAGTGGATCACGCAGATACAACGACCGGTATCTCAGCAGCAGAGCGCTCCTATACCATTATGAAGTGTGTGGATGATGAGTCGAAACCGGAGGATTTCAGAAGACCAGGACATGTATTTCCACTTATTTCCAGAAAAGGCGGGGTTCTGGTACGGAATGGCCATACAGAGGCAACGACAGATCTTATGAGACTTGCCGGGCTGAAAGAATGTGGTGTGTGCTGTGAAGTTATGAAAGAAGATGGCACGATGATGCGTACATCACAGCTATGGGAAATGGCAAAAGAGCATAACCTTACATTTATTACCATCCGTGATCTGCAGGATTATATAAGAATACATGAAAAGCATGTAAAGGAGGAAGCAGCTGCAAACCTCCCAACACAGTATGGTGATTTTAAAATGTATGGATATATCAATGACATTACAGGAGAGCACCATCTGGCACTGGTAAAAGGTGATATAGGAGATGGTGAGGATGTGCTTTGCCGGGTACATTCGGAGTGCCTGACAGGAGATGCATTCGGATCACTCAGATGTGACTGCGGCCTGCAGCTGCAGACAGCAATGCGCCAGGTAGAGGCGGAAGGCAGAGGAATCATTCTGTATATGAGACAGGAAGGCAGAGGAATCGGACTGATCAATAAGATCAAAGCATATGCGCTTCAGGAACAGGGATACGATACTGTGGAGGCTAATGTGAAGTTAGGATTTGCACCGGATCTCAGAGAGTACTGGGTCGGGGCACAGATACTGTCAGACCTTGGTGTGAAATCATTAAGATTACTGACAAATAACCCGGATAAAGTTTATGGACTTGGTGAATTCGGGCTGAAGATCAATGAGAGAGTACCTCTGGAGATTCCGGTACAAAAGTATGACCGGAAGTATATGAAGACGAAGCAGGAAAAGATGGGTCATATTTTTAAAGAAATAAATTTATAAAAAACAGCAAATATCAGGAGGAAGAAAAAATGAGACAGATCAATTTAGTAGAAGGAAAAGTAGTAGCACCGGAGGGAATGAAGGTTGGTATCGTGGCAGCGAGATTCAATGAGATCATTGTGAATAAATTATTGGGAGGGGCAGTCGACGGACTGGTAAGACATGGAGTAGAAGAAGAGAATATTACTGCAGCATGGGTACCGGGAGCATTTGAGATTCCGATTACAGCACAGAAAATGGCGCAGTCAGGAAAATATGATGCAATTATCTGCGTGGGAGCTGTCATCCGTGGAGATACTTCACATTATGATCTGGTATGCAATGAATCTGCTAAGGGAATCGCACAGGTTGAACTTGCAACAGGAATCCCGGTCTTATTCGGAGTGATCACAACTGAAAATATCGAGCAGGCTATTGCGCGTGCAGGAAGCAAAGCGGGAAATAAAGGTTATGACTGCGCGTTATCTGCAATCGAGATGGTCAATCTGATGAAGCAGCTCTAAAAGACAGGAAAATAAATGATGACAAAAACGATCATATTCGATTATGATGGAACGATCCATAATACCCTTGGAATCTATGAACCGGCATTTCGTGAAACCTATCAGTGGCTGACAAAACAGAAGGCTGTAGAAGAACGGGAGATAGGCTCGGCGGAAATTGCCGGATGGCTGGGACTTAACAGTAAGGAAATGTGGAATACATTTTTGCCGGAGCTGGATCAGAGCTATAAAGAGCAGGCAAGCCGGATGGTAGGAGACCTGATGGTAAGACAGATCAGGAAACATAAGGCAGTGTGGTATCCGGGAGCAGAGGAGATGCTAACAGCTTTGAAGAACCGGAGATATCATCTTATAATCTTAAGTAACTGTAAAGCTTCATATCGTGAGGCACACTGGAAGGAATTTAGGATGGAACGATGGTTTGACCGTTTTTATGACTGTGAATCATACGGATTCCGTCCAAAGACAGAAATTGTGCAGGAAATCATCCGGGAATATGCAGGCCCCTATCTGGTGGTCGGAGACAGAAGGCAGGATCTGGAATGTGCCAGAGCCTGCAAAAGCCCTTTTATAGGATGCCTGTATGGATATGGTGAGAAAGGGGAACTGAATGGGGCAGATCATCTTGCAGAACATATAGAGGATATACTGCAGCTGGTGATATGATTTTTGTAATATAAAAATCTGAAGGAAAAAAGTTAAAATTAAGTACTTCTGTAAAATAAAAGAAAACGCCAGGGTATTGTTGAGAAAGTATATTGCTTTATGATATACTCTGATAAAAATGTTACAACAGAGAATGACAACAGGAGAAAGTACAAATGAGAGTTTTTTCAGGGTATGAATTGCTGTGGCTGTTTTTTTTATATTCATTCTTGGGATGGATTCTGGAGACAGTAACAGCCACACTGCGGCAGCGAAAGTTTTCAAACAGAGGTCTGGTAAACGGTCCATTCTGTGTGATGTATGGTATTACAGCAGTGCTGATCTCGGTGGGCTTACAGGAGTTGACAGGATTTTGGCTGTTTTTGTTTTCGATGGTTTATGCGACGGTGATCGAATGGATCGGCGGGCATCTGATCGAGAAGGCTTTTAAGGAGAGATGGTGGGATTATTCTGATGTAAAATGGAACCTGGATGGATATATCTGTTTTCCGGCATCTTTTTTATGGGGTATTCTCGGATTTGTGAGCGTGACATGGGGGAATGCCCTGACATGGAAACTGCTTTCTTTTCTGCCGACACTTTTGATGCATATTCTGCTGCTGGTGTTGATGGCAGTAATGGCGATAGATATCACAGCGTCATTTTTGCTTCTGATAAAAAAAGGTCCCAATCTGGAACAGTGGGCAGCAGCCAATGAACAGCTGGATAAAGTCAGCGATCATTTGAGCTTCCTGATCACGCAGTGGATCGAAAAAAGAATTCGGAAAGCTTATCCGAAAGTAAAGAAGGTTCGGAAAGCAGAGAAATCTGCAGAGGAAGGTGCTTTTGCAGAGGGGTGCGGCTTTTATAAACTCATGCTTCTGTTTATCATCGGAGCTTTTCTGGGAGATATTGTAGAGACCATTTTCTGCCGTGTCACCATGGGATACTGGATGAGCCGGAGCAGTCTTGTCTGGGGGCCGTTCAGCATTGTGTGGGGACTGGCACTGGCTTTTGTAACATTGCTTCTTTATAAATATAAAGACCACAGTGACAGTTTTCTTTTTATGATGGGAACACTGCTTGGCGGTGGTTATGAGTATCTTTGCAGTGTGTTTACAGAGATTTTTTTTGGAAAAGTATTTTGGGACTACAGTGAGCTTCCGTTTAATTTGGGCGGCAGGATCAATCTTCTGTACTGCTTTTTCTGGGGAATTGCGGCTGTGATCTGGTTTAAAAAAGTGTATCCTGTTTTATCTGCATGGATCGAGAAGATTCCTGTTCTTCCTGGAAAGATCATTACATGGATGCTGACAGTTTTCATGTTTGTTAATATTATTGTTTCTTCCATGGCTCTTGTGCGTTACGATCAGAGGGCTAAAGGAATTGTAATGGAGAATACAGTCCTGGAATGGGTAGATACACATTTTGATGATGACAGGATGAAGCAGATTTATCCGAAGGCTAAGGCAACGGATTGATTTAACCGAATCAAGTAAGTCCCCTGCTTCAATTGCGAGGAGCAATAAGCAGTGGGTGGGACTTACTTGTATCAGGAGGGGTATAAGCCCCTCCTGATAAACTGCGGAGCAGTTATTCGGTTATGAGCAAGTAGCGAAAGCGGATTGCGAATATCCGATTGACTGAAAAAACATCAGACAAAACAGGTAAGAGAGCCGACATAAGGCTCTCTTAATTTATGTGGGAAAAATGACAGAGGGCATACAACGAAAGAGAGGTACATAGATTTTATAAAGTTATGAAGGTCGATTATTAAATATGAGTTCTCTCAGTCTTTGTATGATCGTAAAAAATGAAGAAGCTGTGCTGGAGAGGATCCTGAAACCCATTTCTGAAATCATGGATGAGATTCTGATTGCGGATACAGGTTCTTCGGACAGAACGAAAGAAATTGCAGAACAGTATACGTCGCAGATATTTGATTTTGTCTGGTGTGATGATTTTTCTGCTGCAAGGAATTTTCTCGTGGAAAAAGTATGCACGGATTACTGGATGTGGCTGGATGCGGATGATGTCATGAATGAGGAAAATCTGGAAAAATGAAGAAGCTGAAGGCAGCTCTGGATGGAGAGACTGATGTAGTGATGATGGAATATGCGGTTGGCTTTGATACTGATGGGAAGACAACGTTTTCCTATTACCGGGAAAGGATTCTGAAGACTTCCGGGGGATTTCGGTGGAGTGGAAGAGTACATGAGGCGGTAATGCCAAGGGGAAATATTTTTTATTCAGATATCGAAGTTCAGCACCGGAAATGTGTGCAGGGAGATCCGGACAGGAATTTGCAGATCTATGAAAAAATGCTGGCAGAAGGAGAAAAACTGGAACCAAGACATCAGCTTTATTACGGGAGAGAACTGTATTATCATCAGCGGTATTCGGAGGCAGAGGCTGTGCTGGTGGAGTTGCTGAAAAATCCGTCTGGATGGTTGGAAAATAAGATAGATGCCTGTTATGTACTTGGACAGTGCTGCCGGAAAATGGGAGAACAAAAAAACGTACTGGAAGCTTTTCTTTATAGTCTGACTATGGATGTGGCGAGGGCAGAAATCTGCTGTGAGGTCGGTGGGATTTTTCTGGAAAGAGAGCTGCACAGACAGGCTGCCTACTGGTACGGGCAGGCGCTTACTGTGCCGACAGATAAGAAAAAAGGTGGTTTTTTTATGGCTGAGTGCCATGGATTTGTGCCGTATATGCAGCTTTGCGTTTGTTATGATAGGATGGGATGCCCGGAGCAGGCATTCTTTTTTCATAAGAAGGCGAGAGAACAGAAACCGGAAGATCCTGGAGTATTGTATAACCAGAAATATTTTCGGGAAAAATATGGTCTGGTATAAAAAGAAAGATATCTTTATTGTCCTGGCAGGGTGCAGGCTTGTGGGAGTCGTATGCACAGGTAAATGCTGCTGTCATATACTGTAGGGAAAGTTATTTTCTTATGAGGTGATCGCAGAATGCTGTTCATGCATCGAAAACGTAAGGAAATGGAAATGCAGCAGGACAGTCATGAGGATTTGTCCTGTATGTCCTGTTATGGAAATCATAGTTCCTGTGGATGTGACAGATGTGGAACAAGAGGTTGTCCGGGTCCTGTGGGACCTACAGGACCAACCGGTCCCAGAGGCTGTCCGGGAGTTCCGGGGCCTATGGGTCCTCAGGGACCGCAGGGGGAGCCGGGAATACAGGGATATACGGGAGCAACCGGTCCGGCAGGAGTTACCGGCCCAACAGGAGCAACGGGAGCTACTGGTCCGGCAGGAGTTACCGGCCCAACGGGGGCAATGGGAGCCACTGGTCCAGCGGGAGCAACTGGGGCAACCGGTCCGGCAGGAGTTACCGGTCCAACGGGAGCAACGGGAGCCACCGGTCCAACAGGAGCTACCGGCCCTGCAGGAGAAGCTGGAGCAACAGGTCCGGCCGGAACAGTAACCCCGGCAGCTGCTGTGGGAAATGCAACAACAGTAGATGATATTGTGGAGGATTTTAATGAACTTCTTGCAAACCTTCGGGATGCAGGACTTCTGGAACGATAGTAAAATGATAAATACACGTTACTGTGCGGCTGCGTATTTTATGCAGCGGCTGCATATTCTTCATAGAAATAATTTCATTGTAGCTTTTCAGCGAAAGGTGCTATAATGTTTTCATCTAAGTATGATTATGGGAGATGAAATCGTGAAAAAAAACAAGTATGAGATCGATATGTGCAATGGATCGATCATGGACAAGCTGATCTCGTTTTCATTGCCACTGATGCTGTCCGGTATTTTACAGCTGATGTTCAATGCAGTGGATATCGTGGTAGTCGGACGTTTTAGTGGAAGTGAGGCACTGGCGGCAGTAGGTTCCACCACAGCGCTGATCAATGTGTTTACCAATCTTTTTATCGGGATTTCTCTTGGCGCCAATGTGCTGGCAGCCAGATTTTATGCTGCCGGTAAAGATGAAGAAATGTCAGAAACAGTACATACATCGATTCTGCTGGCTCTGATCAGCGGGATCATCATGGCATTTCTGGGAGTGGTTTTTGCCAGAATCTGCCTGGAGCTGATGGATACGCCGGAGGATGTGATCGATCTTTCCACTCTTTATATGCGTATTTATTTTCTGGGAATGCCGTTTTTTATGCTGTATAACTATGGTGCTGCAATTTTGCGTGCAGTGGGAGATACCAAGCGACCACTGGTCTTTCTGATCATTTCAGGCTGTGCCAATGCGCTTCTGAATCTGTTTTTTGTGATCGTTTGTCATTTAAGTGTGGCAGGTGTTGGAATCGGAACTGTGATTTCTCAGCTGATCTCCTGTATCCTTGTCCTCCGATGTCTGTGTCAGACAGAGGGAAGCTATCAGCTGCGTTTTTCGAAGCTGTCCATAAAGCCGGAATATCTGAAACAGATATTCCAGGTAGGACTTCCGGCAGGAATCCAGAGCACAGTGATTAATTTTTCCAATGTGCTGCTTCAGTCCTCTGTAAACTCTTTCGGTTCCATTGCAATGGCAGGATATACTGCAGCAAACAACATTTTCGGATTCCTGTATGTGTCTGTAAACTCAGTTACTCAGGCCTGCATGAGCTTTACCAGCCAGAATTATGGTGTCCGAAAACCGAAACGGATGGACCGGGTACTTGTTGACTGTATGATACTGTCTTTTGTCATATCCTTTGCCATGGGCTGTGGTGCATACTTTTTCGGTCCGCAGCTTCTGAAAATCTATACAGAAGACGCTAAGGTTATTCAATGCGGAATGGAGATCCTTGCCTATACCACAGTTACTTATTTTCTCTGCGGGCAGATGGACCTGTTTCCGGGGGCACTGCGTGGAATGGGACGTTCCGGTGTACCCATGATCCTGTCGATCATCGGAACAGTCGGTCTCCGAATCGTATGGATATTCGGAATTTTCCCGGCACACAGATCATTGAAGGTACTTTTTATTTCTTACCCGGCATCCTGGATTTTTACGATCATTATGCAGGTGAGCTGTTTCTGGTTTGTAAGACGGAAGGTACACAGCCAGCTTTTGGGAGAGACTGTATAACAAAACTGTTTCTGAACAGAGATCATAGAACAGCAAGAATACGGAGGAAATATGGATTTATTAAAGCCAGATTACTATGATGACTTTTCCTGTATTGCAGATAAATGTACCATCAGCTGCTGCAGGGAATGGAAGATTAATGTAGATGATGTGACCTACAGAAAATGGAAAGCTGTCCAGCCGCCGGAAGATGTGCCGGGTCACAGAAGCAGCCTGCAGGCTTACACAATAAAAAAAGAAGGAAGCAGGATCATGAAAATGACAGAAGATCATGACTGTCCTTTTCTTGCGGAGAGCCGTCTTTGCAGACTGGTAAGTGCATATGGAGACCAGGTACTTTCTGAAACCTGTCAGATCTTTCCAAGGGAGATCCATACTTTTAAGGGGCACGAAGAAGCAACTATGATGCCGTGCTGTCCGGCTGTTCTGGATATCTGGAATAAAAAGAAAAATATTGTATTTCCGGAAATTCCAACAGAAAAACTAAAATCGCTTTTTCTGATCAGGAGAAAGTTAACAGAGCTTCTGATGGATACAAAGAAATCACCGGAGGAAGCACTTCTGGAGAGCTTTTACATTCTGAAAGAGCTTCATCGGAATGCAGCTTGCCAGGATGCTGTATTTATTAAAATCATAGAAGATTATTTTTCCCGGAAAACAGTCTGTCAGCTTGGGAGTGCTATTCGTGAGGTGGAGCTTCCCTCACTGGATACCATGGATGAATGTAACGAGATTCTTCAGGATCTGGCTGTAAATTACCGGAAAGAAGAGCTTTATCAGAAATATCTGGATCCTGTGATCGAGCTGGCGGAGGAATTATCCGAAGAATATGACGGAGACGAGATGGAGGAAGCCTGGGAAAAATTCCGCAGGGAATTTGCAGGATATCAGGATTTGATCCGATGCTTTCTGGCAAATGAGATCTATTCAGATCTTCTTACACCGGAGGGAACTCTGGAGGATGCCATTATTCATATGCAGTGGATCGGTATGGAATATGCGGCTATTCGTCAGGCGGTTTTTCTGAGCTGGCAGAAAAATAACTGTAAAGAACTGGATTATGAAACTGTCCGGGACTATATTGTGGTGATCACAAGAATGACAGGTTATGAGGAGGCCGATATCCGGGAATATCTGGAGAACAGTTTTGAGGAACTGCTCTGGGACTGGGGATATTTTGCACTTATTACGGGAAAATAGAAAAAATCATAATTATATAACCTGAAGTTATAATAAGTATTAAAAATATACATTTTAATTATATGATATTTTGTGTTAGAATAAAAAACGAAATGGGGCACAGATGAATAGTGACCCAAAAAATGGATAACGATCAGAAAGGAACTTGTTTTATGGATAAGGGAACTATTTTTAAATTTCATAATGACCTTGACACAGATCAGATCATTGCATCCCAGTATCTGCTTCTGCCGAATCTGGATGAGATGAAGAGCCATACTTTTGAATCACTGGATCCGGATTTTTCCAAGAAGGTAAAACCGGGAGATTTCGTAGTCGGAGGAGAGAACTTTGGATGCGGATCTTCCAGAGAGCAGGCACCAGGTGTACTTAAAGCACTTGGAGTAAAAGCTGTTATTGCGAAATCTTTTGCACGTATTTTTTTCCGTAATGCGATCAATATCGGACTTCCAGCTATTGTCTGTAAGGATCTTCCGGATGATGTGAAGACAGGAGATACTATGGAGCTTCATATGTCCGAGGGAACAGCAGTTGCCAACGGAAAAACTTATTCCTGCACAAAACTGCCGGAATACATGCAGAATATACTGAATCAGGGCGGCCTTATCGCTTCTTTGAACAGAGAGGAGGAATAAGAGATGGGAATGACGATCGCAGAAAAAATCATTGCAGCGGCAGCAGGTGTGGACAGTGTAAAACCTGGAGATATCTATACGGTACAGCTGGATCATCTGATGAGTAATGACGGAACCACACATCTGACTGTTGATATGTACAATAATAAATTAAAAAATCCGCACATTGCAGATACCAGGAAGCTTGTGTTTATCGTAGACCACAATGTACCGTCTGACAGCCCGAAAACAGCAGCATCCCAGAAAAAAATGAGAGATTTTGCAAGAGAAAACAATATTGATTTCTGGGAAGGTAAGGGTGTATGCCACCAGATCATGATTGAGAATTATGTCCGTCCGGGACAGCTGATCTTCGGTGCTGACAGCCATACATGTTCTTATGGTGCACTTGGTGCATTCGGTACCGGTGTGGGATGTACAGATTTTCTTTACGGAATGGTAACAGGAACTTCCTGGGTTATGGTTCCGGAAACTGTAAAATTTAATCTGACAGGGAAACTGCCGGAAGGTGTTTACGCAAGAGATCTGATCCTTACCATTATCGGCGAGATCGGAGCAAACGGATGTAATTATCAGGCTATGGAGTTTACAGGTGAGGGTGCAAGGACATTAAGCATCAGTGACCGTATGGCCCTTTGCAATATGGCTGTTGAGGCCGGTGCGAAGACTGGTATTTTTGAAGCAGATGACAAGGCTCTGGAATATCTGAAAGAGCATGGCCGTGAGCCAAAAGCTGTATACCACAGTGATCCGGATGCAGTTTATGCAAGAGAGTACACCTTTGATCTTTCCAAAGTTCGTCCTGTTGTAGCGAAACCGGATTTTGTTGATAACGTAGTTTCGGCGGAAGAGACATGCGGAATTAAGATCAACGAAGCATTCCTTGGTTCCTGCAACAATGGACGTATTGAAGATCTCCGTGTAGGGGCAGAGGTGATCAAGGGCAAAAAAGTTGCAGAGGGCGTTCGTTTTCTGGTTGTTCCTGCAAGCCAGACGATTTATCGCCAGGCATTAAAAGAAGGCCTGATTGACATCTTTATGGAAGCAGGAGCTATTGTTATGAATCCGAACTGCAGTGTATGCTGGGGAAGCTGCCAGGGGGTTATCGGTGAAAATGAAGTTCTGATCAGCACAGGAACACGTAACTTCAAGGGACGTGCCGGACATCCAAGTTCCAAGGTCTACCTGGGATCTGCTGCAACCGTTACAGCATCTGCCATTGCAGGCGAGATCGCAACTGCTGACAGAGTATAAGAGTTTCAGAAAAGATTTAACCGAATCAAGTAAGTCCCCTGCTTCAATTGCGAGGAGCAATAAGCAGTGGGTGGGACTTACTTGTATCAGGAGGGGTACAAGCCCCTCCTGATAAACTGCGGAGCAGTTATTCGGTTATGAGCAAGTAGCGAAAGCGGATTGCGAATATCCGATTGACACAATATATTCAGAAATTATCAGAGGATGATCCGTTTCGGCGTGGGTTCTTATAACAGGGCAGACAGAAAACTTTTGCATGAGGATACGGAACGGAATAAACAGGAGATATACATATGAAAGCATTTACAGGAAAAGTGTGGGTACTTGGAGATGATATCGACACCGATATCATTATCCCGACTGAGTACCTTGCACTGAAAACCATTGACGATATGAAGCAGTATGGATTTAGTCCTCTTCGCCCGGAGTTGGCAGGACAGATCCAGAAAGGTGACATTATTGTGGCAGGAAAGAACTTCGGCTGCGGTTCATCCAGAGAGCAGGCACCGGAGATCATCAAAGCACTGGGAATCCAGTGTGTCATTGCGAAATCTTTTGCCCGTATTTTTTTCCGCAACTCCATCAACAACGGCCTTCTCCTTATTGAGCAGCCGGATCTTCACGACGATGTGAAAGAGGGAGACGAAGTTACAGTTGTGATGAACGAGCATGTAGACCACAATGGAAAACAGTACCCGATAGCTTCTCTTCCGGAGAATCTGATGGATATTATTCAGGCTGGCGGACTTGTAAAAGCCATGCGAAAACTGAACGGTCTGGATTAACAAACGGAGAGGAGAGAAGAAATGGGCGAGACGATCATTGAAAAAATTATCAGACATAATACAGGCAAGGCAGTAAAGCCTGGCGATATCGTGACTGTCAATGTTGACAGAGTAATGATCCATGATATCTTTATTCCGTTTGTAGCGGAGAAATTTGAGGAGATGGGATTTCAGAAACTGTGGGATCCGGACAAAGTTGTTCTAATCTACGACCATCTTGTACCTGCAAGCCAGCAGGATGACACCAGACATTTCCATATTGGAGATGCTTTTGCAGCGAAATATGGAATGAAAAATGTACATAGAAGTGACGGTATCTGCCATCAGCTGATGACAGAGGCAGGATATGTAAAACCTGGCAACGTCGTATTCGGCACAGATAGCCATACCACAACTTATGGATGTGTCGGCGCATTTTCTTCCGGTATCGGATATACAGAGATGGCCAGCATCCTGGGAACAGGAACCATGTGGATCAAAGTTCCGGAGACAATTAAGATCGTGATCAACGGAGAACTTCCGGAGAATGTCATGTCCAAGGATATTATTCTCCGCATCATCGGTGATCTGCGTGCAGATGGTGCGACATACCGTGCACTGGAATTTTCCGGAAGCACTATTGAGAACATGTCTGTTGCAAGCCGTATGACGATGTCAAATATGGCAATTGAAGCCGGCGCAAAATGTGCTCTTTTCACACCAGATGAAAAGACAGCTGCTTACTGTGATGTTGAGCTTGACGACTATCAGAAAAATCTTATCGGTGATGAAGATGCTGTTTATATGAAAACTATGACTTACAAGGCTGAGGATTTTGTGCCGGTTATGGCTTGCCCGTCACAGGTGGACAAGATTCGTGATGTCAGCGAGCTTCAGGGCGAGACCATTGATCAGGTATTTATCGGTTCCTGTACAAACGGACGGCTTGAGGATCTGATGGCAGCAGCTGAAGTTCTTAAGGGAAAAAAAGTATCAGATTTTGTGAAACTGATCGTAACTCCTGCAAGCCGCAAAATCTACCGTCAGGCCATTGAACTTGGTATTCTGGATACTCTTGCTGAGGCAGGCGCGATCATCACACATCCAGGCTGCGGGCTTTGCTGCGGAAGAACCGGCGGAATCCTGACAGATGGTGAAAAGGTTGTGGCAACTAACAACCGTAACTTCCTGGGGCGTATGGGTACTTCCAAGGTTCAGATTTATCTGGCATCTCCGAAAACAGCAGCAGCCTGCGCAGTTGCAGGTAAAATCGTGCTGCCTGAATAAGGAATGCAGGATCAGACCTAAAAACAGATAGTTAGTTCTGTTTGATAATGGAAATATAGAAGAAGGTATGAAAGAGACAGATTTCGTAAGGTGGAGTCTGTCTCTTTTTGTCCGGAAGGACAAATGCTCTTTACAGAAGACAGGAATAGCATATATTATAATAACAATCAGTATGGAAACATAACATATAATACATAAGACTCGAGGGATAAGAGTATGGATAAAAAATCTATCATGAGCAGAAAGACACTTAAGATCGTACTTGGAATCTGTATTGTGGCAGTGATCGCAGCTGTGGCCGGGCTTTTGGGCTATACTTATATGGCAGATCACAATACACTGGGCAGGAAAATTTCCGTGAACGGGCTGGATGTTTCCAGATTAAATGCTCAGGAGGCAGAAGACAAGATTGTTGCTTCCTTTGAGAACAGAGAGGTAACTTTTCAGGAAGATGACCAGGAAGTTTACAGAACCACACTGAAAGATCTGGGATATAGCCTGAACAAAGAAGATCTTCTTTCAAAGCTGACAGATATTCAGAAACAGAGGGAAGAGAACAGGAAGATTTTTACAAAAGAAGAGAATGTGGATCTGGAATATCAGATCGAGGAAAATGAAGAACAGGAAAAACAGGCACTGGATCTTTCGAATTTCGGAGATAAAAAGCGAAAGGCTTCCACAGATGCAGAAATCCGGTATGATCAGGACAAAAAAGAATTTATCCTTGTAAAGCAGAAACAGGGAACTGAGATTGATGAAGATAAACTCCAGACAATGGTGGAAACCACACTGAATGCGGCTTTCGACACAGCAATTCTGGGAGATGCAGTTACAGTACCTGTGAATAAACATGTGTATATAAGCCCGTCTGCGATAGCTACAGATGACATGGAAGTAAAGGTTACAAACCTGAACGACCAGCTGAGCAAGTATCGAAGTACTACAGTTACATATACATTTGGAAGTGAGACAGTTTTGCTGGATTCCGATACCATCAGTTCCTGGGTTAAAGCTGAGGGAGAGACACTCAGTGTTGATGAGGATGCTGTTAAGACATATATCAGTGATCTTGCAAACAAGTATAATACGATTTATGTGCCGCGTACTTTTCACACATCAACAGGAACAGATGTGACCATTGAAGGCAACGAATACGGATATCGTATTGATCAGGATGCAGAAGTGACACAGCTTCTTGAAGACTTAAAAAGCGGAACAGCAGTAACACGTGATCCGATCTACAGCAGTTCCGGCTATCAGAGAAACGGTACTGATGATCTGGCAGGCAGTTACATAGAAGTCAGCCTGGATGCGCAGCATCTGTGGCTGTATAAAGATGGGAATCTTGTGACAGAAACGGATATTGTCAGCGGTAAGCCTGTGAAGGGCAGGGAGACATACAGAGGTGCATGGCCGATCGCTTACAAGGCAAGTCCGTACAATTTGACAAGTGCTGAGTATGGATATAATGTAAAAGTTAATTACTGGATGCCTTTTGTTTACGGACAGGGACTTCACGATGCTTCCTGGCAGTCTTCCTTTGGCGGAAACCGGTATAAGACAAACGGAAGTCATGGATGTATTAACCTGCCAAAAGATCAGGCGAAACTGATCTATGAAACGATCGATGCTGGGTATCCGATCATTATTTACTAATTGTATAAGATTGATAGATGTCTGGTGTAAAGTCAATGATCTGCAGAATATGGAATGTAGAGTGAGATGATTTTATGGAAAAAGCTTCGGAGAAATCCGGAGCTTTTTATGCTGAAGGAAATTATACAGTATCATCAGAAATGAGAAGATTTTTCAAAAGTGTGTTAAAAAAAACACAAAAAAATACGGAAAATCTATTGTGAAAATAAGAATATCATGTTATGATGTACAAGAAATCGAGCTAATACACTTCTTATTTGCGGAGGAAGGGTGTTTTACCTCTTTTATTTGAGCGCTTTTAAGAAATATTCTCAAGTAAGTGTTAGTGGGATTTCCTTTTTTTACGTTTGCATTGTTAAAAAATAAACAATACAAAACAAGAATTAGATCCATTTTAACCGTCAGATTTTTAGATTAAGAAAGGATAATGAAAGGTATGAAGTACAGTTATTATCCGGGTTGCACCCTGAGAACAAAGGCCAGGGATCTGGATGAGTATGCCAGAGCCAGTGCCACAGCCCTTGGGTTTGAGCTTGAGGAGATCGAAAACTGGCAGTGCTGCGGTGGTGTTTATCCACTTGGCACAGATGAGATCGCCACAAAGCTTTCCTCTGTCCGTGCGCTGAACCAGGCAAAAGAAAAGGGCCAGGATCTGGTAACGATCTGTTCTGCCTGTCATCATGTGATCAAGCGTGTCAATGATGATATGAAAAATGTGGAAGATATCCGGACCAGAGCCAACAATTACATGCAGCTGGAAGCTCCCTATGAAGGAGAGACAACCGTTCTCCATTATCTGGAGGTTCTCCGGGACAGAGTCGGTTTTGATAAACTGAAAGAAAAAGTAGTAAATCCTTTTACCGGAAAGAAGATCGGAGCCTATTACGGATGTCTGCTTCTGAGACCTGGAAAGATCATGGCATTTGATGATCCGGAAAATCCAAGGATCATGGAGGATTTTATCCGTGCCCTTGGCGCTGAGCCTGTGATCTATCCTTACAGAAATGAATGTTGTGGAGGATATATATCCCTGAAAGAAAAAGAAATGTCACAGAATATGTGTGAAAAGATCGAAGAAAGTGCAGCCGGATTTGGCGCAGATATGCTGATCACTGCCTGTCCACTGTGCAAATATAATCTGAATAAAAATGCCGGAAACAGACTGCCGGTTTACTATTTTACAGAGCTTCTGGCAGAAGCCCTTGGCGTCAAAGAGGAGGTGGCAAAATGAGAGATAACCATTCTGCTGCGGAAAAAATAAAGGAGATCAGCGGGACTAATCCTCTGAAATGTATGAAGTGTGGCAAATGTTCTGCTACCTGCCCATCCTTTGACGAGATGGATATCAAGCCTCATCAGTTTGTGTCCTACGTGATCA
The DNA here is from genome assembly GCF_056504635.1 of Blautia sp. HA8986. Taxonomy (NCBI): domain Bacteria; kingdom Bacillati; phylum Bacillota; class Clostridia; order Lachnospirales; family Lachnospiraceae; genus Blautia; species Blautia sp. HA8986. The sequence goes on along the minus strand of NZ_JBWLUQ010000001.1, from coordinate 1,096,814 downwards.
ATGAAAATATCGAAGCACTTGTAAATTCAGCATCTCTGTGGAAATGTCTTTCCTGTTTTGCCTGTGTGGAGCGCTGTCCGAGAGACGTAAAACCCGGAAAGATCATTGACGGGGCAAGACAGCTGGTTGTCCGGGAAAAAGGCGGCGACTATCTTTCACCAAATGAAATTCCGGAGCTTCTTGATCCGGAGCTTCCTCAGCAGCTGCTTGTAAGTGCATTCAGAAGATACAGGAGGTGAGAAAGTGCAGAGAATCGGTGTATTTGTCTGTCATTGCGGAAGTAATATTGCCGCTACGGTAGACGTGAAAAAGGTTGTGGAGATCATTGCAAAAGAGCCTGGAGTTGTCCATGCAGAAGATTATCAGTATATGTGTTCCGAGGCAGGACAGTCCAGGATCCAGGAAGCCATCCGTGAAAAAAATCTCACAGGAGTGGTTGTCTGTTCCTGTTCTCCACGTATGCATGAGGCAACTTTCCGTAAAGCAGCGGAAAAGGCCGGCCTGAATCCATATATGGTGGAGATCGCAAACATCCGTGAGCACTGTTCCTGGATCCACAAGGATATGCAGGAGGCTACGGAGAAGGCAGTGATCCTTGCAAGAGCAGCAGTAGCAAAGGTAAATTTAAACGCTCCTCTTCAGCCGGGAGAAAGCCGGGTTACAAAGAGAGCCCTGATCATCGGAGGCGGTATCGCCGGAATCCAGACAGCTCTTGATATTGCCGATGCAGGCTATGAAGTTGATATTGTGGAAAAAACACCAAGTATCGGCGGAAGAATGTCACAGCTTGACAAAACCTTCCCTACTCTGGACTGCTCCGCATGTATCCTTACTCCCAAAATGGTAGAGGCTGCAGCTCATGAAAAGATCAATATCTATACATACAGTGAAGTAGAAAAGGTTTCTGGTTTCGTAGGAGATTTCAACGTTGATATCCGCAAAAAAGCGCGAAGTGTCAACATGGACAAATGTACAGGCTGTGGAGTCTGCCAGGAAAAATGTCCTTCCAAAAAGATTCCCAATGAGTTCAACAGAGGGCTGAACAACCGGTCAGCTATCTATACTCCGTTTGCACAGGCCATTCCAAATGTTCCCGTGATCGACAGAGAGCATTGCCTGAAATTTAAAACAGGTAAATGTGGTGTCTGCTCCAAAGTATGTCAGGCAGGAGCCATTGATTACGATCAGCAGGATGAGATCGTAACACAGAAATACGGAGCGATCGTTGTGGCAACCGGATTTGATACCATCAAGCTTGACAAATATGATGAATACGCATACAGCCAGAACAAGGATGTGATCACATCTCTGGAGCTGGAGCGTATCATGAATGCTGCAGGACCTACAAAAGGACATCTTGAGCGCCTCTCCGATGGAAAAGCACCGAAGGAGATCGTATTTATCCAGTGTGTTGGAAGCCGTTGCTCCGATGACCGTGGAAAGCCATACTGTTCCAAGATCTGCTGTATGTACACAGCTAAGCATGCCATGCTGATCCGTGATAAATATCCGGATACCAATGTGACGGTATTTTATATTGATGTCCGTACACCTGGTAAAAACTTCGATGAGTTTTACAGAAGAGCAGTTGAGCAGTATAACGTAAACTACATCAAAGGTCAGGTAGGAAAAGTAATCCCGCAGCCGGATGGAACACTTCTTGTTCAGGGCTCGGATCTTCTTGATAATAAACAGATTTTCAAGAAAGCAGATATGGTAGTTCTTGCAACAGCCATTGAACCGAATCCGGATGTACGTAAGATCGCTACCATGCTTACTGCAAGTATTGACACCAACAATTTCCTTACAGAAGCCCATGCAAAGCTTCGTCCTGTAGAATCACCGACAGCAGGAATTTTCCTTTCCGGTGTATGCCAGGGGCCAAAGGATATCCCGGAGACAGTTGCCCAGGCAGGAGCTGCGGCTGTTAAGGCCATAGGACTTCTTGCAAAGGACAAGCTGACAACCAATCCATGTACGGCAAAATCCGACGAGCTTCTCTGTAACGGATGCTCTACCTGTGCAAATGTATGTCCTTACGGAGCGATTTCCTATGAGGAGAAACAGGTCAACGATCACGGTATCCGTGAGACAAGAAGAGTTGCGGTTGTCAATACAGCACTTTGCCAGGGCTGCGGTGCCTGTACAGTAGCCTGCCCGTCAGGAGCCATGGACCTTCAGGGCTTCTCCAACAGACAGATTATCGCGGAGGTGGATGCAATATGTCGATAGAAACAAAGGAAGAATTCAGACCAAAGATCGTGGCATTCTGCTGTAACTGGTGCAGCTACGCCGGAGCAGACCTTGCAGGAAGCAGCCGTTTAAGCTATCCGGCGGATGTAAAGATCATCCGTGTTCCATGTTCCTGCCGTGTCAATCCCATGTTCATCCTCCGTGCCTTTGAAAAAGGAGCCGACGGTGTGATCATGTGCGGATGCCATCCGGGAGACTGCCATTACAGTACCGGAAATTATTATGCAAGAAGACGTATGACACTTCTGTTTTCAATGCTGGATTACATTGGTGTGGAAAACGGAAGAACACGTGTGGAATGGGTATCTGCCGCAGAGGGCGTGAAATTTTCACAGACTATGAATGAGTTTGTTGAGAAGATTCATTCACTTGGTAAAAACGTGAGATTGGAGGATATAAGATGCAGGAGCTGATAAAACGTGCAAAGGAACTGCTTGCAGATGGCACGGTAGCCCGGGTTCTAGGGTGGAAAGCCGGAGATCTTGCCTTTAATCCGGAACCGGCCTATTTTGAGACACCGGAATCTCTGGAGGATTTTGTCTATGATGGATTCTGCGGTGCCAATTTAAGCAAATATATGATCGAAGCTTCCAGGCTGGAAGGAAAAACCATGGTTTGTCTGAAGCCCTGCGATACATACAGCTTTAACCAGCTTTTGAAAGAGCATCGTGTGGACAGAGAAAAAGCCTATATCGTAGGTGTTGGCTGCAAAGGAAAGCTGGATATTGAAAAGATCCGCAAAATGGGGATCAAGGGTATCCGGGGAATTTCCGGAGCAGAGCTTGCCGGAGATGCCGAGACATTGACTGTGGATACTGTATACGGAGAAAAAACCTGTGCATACAAAGATGCAATGCTGGAACGCTGCCATGTATGTAAAGGAAAAGAGCATAAAATTTACGATGAGCTGATCGGTGAGTCAAAGGACACAAAGGATGCTGACCGTTTCGCAGAAGTTGAGCGGATCGAGGCGATGAGTCCGGAAGAAAAATTCGCATTCTGGCAGAGCGAGCTGAGTAAATGTATCCGCTGTAATGCCTGCCGTAATGTATGCCCGGCCTGCAGCTGCCGCAAATGCGTTTTTGACAGCAACAAGTTCGACAGCGCCCAGAAGGCGAATGTGGATTCCTTTGAGGAAAAAATGTTCCATGTGATCCGTGCCTTCCATGTAGCTGGAAGATGTACGGACTGTGGCGAGTGCAGCAGAGTCTGCCCGCAGGGAATTCCCCTTCATCTGTTTAACCGTAAGTTTATCAAGGATATTGATGATTTTTACGGTGAGTACCAGGCAGGCGAGGATGCGGAGTCAAAGGGTCCGCTTACCAGCTTTACCTTTGATGATGTAGAGCCAGGAATCGTGGCAGAAAGGGGATAATGTATGTATAAGATCGCAGTAGAAAATCTGCCGGCATTATTCCAGAAAATTGCCGCAGACCAGGAATTATATTTACCGGTAAAGGTAAGTGAGCAGGTAAATTTCAAGGTATGGAGCGAGGATGCAGAAGTTTCTCTTGAAACACTGAAAACCGTGAAATCACCGAAGGATGCTTTCTTTCCGCAGAGTGAAAATCTCTATACCTGTAAAAAAGACGGAAAAAATATCAGCATTGAGCCTCAGGCACTGAAAGAACAGAATTTTGTCGTGTTCGGAATGAGGGCCTGTGATGTACAAGGCGTGAAGGTTCTTGACAATGTGTTCCTTGGAGATCCGGTGGATACTTTTTACCAGGCAAGAAGAGAACACGGAACTATCATAGCTCTTGCCTGTCATGAACCGGAGGAAAGTTGCTTCTGTAAAGTATTTGGCATTGATGCCGCAGATCCGGAAGCAGATGTTGCAGCCTGGATCATCGAGGGAGAACTTTTCTGGAAGCCTCTCACAGAAAAGGGAAATGCCCTGACAGAAACTGTGAAGGAGCTTTTGGCAGATTCTGATGAGACAAGGGTAGAAGAGGAAAAGAAGGCGATCCGTGATATTATCGAGCTTCTTCCATATACACATCTTTCACTGGAAGGATGGGCGCAGGAAGAATACATGGATCGTTTCAACTCTCCTGTATGGGAGACGCTGTACAAGCCTTGCCTTGCCTGTGGAACTTGTACCTTCGTATGTCCGACCTGTCAGTGCTATGATATCAAGGATTACGACACAGGACACGGTGTTCACCGTTACCGCTGCTGGGATTCCTGCATGTACTCTGATTTTACCATGATGGCTCACGGAAACAACCGTACCAGCCAGATGCAGAGATTCCGTCAGAGATTTATGCATAAGCTTGTTTATTATCCGTTAAATAATGACGGCATGTTCTCCTGTGTTGGCTGTGGCCGCTGCGTGGAGAAATGTCCGGAATCTTTAAATATCGTAAAAGTCATCAAGGCCTTTGAAAAACAGGGAGGTGAAAAGAATGAGTGAATGTACCTGTCATAAAAATTATACACTGGATACGCTGATCCCCAAGGTTGGCGTGATCACAGATATCCGTCAGGAGACACCGGATGTAAAAACCTTCCGCGTGGAAGCTCCGGAGGGTGGAAAGCTTTTCGAGCATATGCCAGGACAGTGTGCCATGGTCTGTGCACCAGGCGTCAGTGAAGGTATGTTTTCCATTACTTCTTCTCCGACTGTAAAGGATTATCAGGAATTCAGTATCAAAAAATGCGGATCCCTTACCGACTATCTCCATAGCCTTCAGGTTGGAGATGAGATCGCGGTTAGGGGTCCATACGGAAATCATTTTCCGGTGGAAGATAAGTTAAAGGGAAAAAATCTCCTGTTTATCGCAGGTGGAATCGGTCTGGCACCTCTTCGCTCCGTGATTAATTATGTGCTGGATAACCGTGAGGATTACGGAACAGTCGATATTCTCTATGGTTCCCGTTCAGCAGATGATCTGGTGCAGCTTAAGGAAATCCAGGAAGTGTGGATGAAAACAGAAGGTGTAAATGTATATCTTACCATTGACCGCGAGCAGGAAGGCTGGGACGGTCATGTGGGATTTGTTCCGAATTATCTGAAGGAGATTGGTTTTGATACCAATAAGACCGCTCTGGTCTGCGGCCCGCCGATCATGATTAAATTCGTTCTGGCAGGACTGGAAGAGCTGGGCTTCTCCAGAGATCAGGTATATACCACACTGGAGCTTCGTATGAAATGCGGTGTCGGAAAATGCGGCCGCTGCAACATCGGAGACAAATACGTCTGCAAAGACGGCCCGGTATTTAGGTGTGATGAGGTTGATGAATTACCTAATGAGTATTGATAAGCAATGAGCAGTGCACAGACGTTGATAAAAACAGATGCGTCATGCTTGCATGTAAGCAGCTGTTTTTATCGGCGGCTGTATAGGGCGAATGCCCTCAAGCGAGATGAAGCGAAGCGGAATCGAGCCTGGCACTGCGGGGTACAGTACACAGCCATGGGAACCATCTCGCTAAGCTGCCCATTTTAGGAGCGGTTTCAGCAGAGCGTTGCGACGGGCACGTGTGAGATGGCTGTTCCACATGGCGTACGATTTGGATAAAAGAAAGGACACCAACATGGAAAATAATATGGTAAACGTATATTTTTTCGGTAAGAAATACAGCGTTCCCGGTGATCTGACCATTATGACAGCTATGGAATATGCCGGTTATACATTAAAAAGAGGATGCGGCTGCAGACACGGATTCTGCGGTGCCTGCGCGACCATCTACAGGATCAAGGGACAGAATGAGCTGAAAACCTGTCTCGCCTGTCAGACACAGGTGCAGGAGGGAATGTATGTGGCAAGCATCCCGTTCTTCCCTACAGACAAGAGACTTTATAATATAGAAGATCTTAAGCCGAACCAGCAGGTAATGATGGAGCTTTATCCTGAGATCTACAGCTGTATCGGATGCAACGCCTGCACAAAGGCCTGTACACAGGACTTAAATGTCATGCAGTATATTGCATATGCTCAGAGAGGCGAGCTTGAAAAATGTGCAGAGGAATCCTTTGACTGTGTAAGCTGCGGCTGCTGCTCCGTAAGATGTCCGGCAGGAATTTCCCATCCGATGGTAGGTCTTCTGGCAAGACGTCTCACCGGTAAATATATCGCACCAAAAAGTGAGCACCTGGAGAAACGTGTGGAAGAGATCCACGAGGGCAAATTTGATGATATGATCGAGAAGATCATGCAGAAGCCGATCACAGAGATGCAGGAACTTTACAACAGCAGAGAAATCGAGAAGTAGGAGGGCGTAAAACATGTATGCACCATATCCAGAAAATATGATGGAATCCATCAAAAAGGTAGAGGCTACAAGAGCGGAGCGTATGGCAACAGAGCCAAGACGTCTGAGTGCAGATGAGAAAGATGCTCTTCTCAAAAAATTCCATCCGGATTATAACCCGGATGCATTTGCAGAGATCAAGGTAGGACCGAACAAGGGACAGAAAGCACCACTGGAGCTGACAAAAATGCTCCATTCAGAAAGCCGTCTGCTCAACGAAAAAATCGATCTTACAAAAATCGATTATGATGTAGATGTACTGATCATCGGCGGTGGCGGAGCAGGCTCTTCCTGTGCCATCGAGGCTCACAACGCAGGTGCCAACGTAATGATCGTTACAAAGCTCCGTATCGGTGATGCCAACACCATGATGGCAGAAGGTGGGATCCAGGCAGCAGATAAAGAAAATGATTCCCCGGTACAGCATTATCTGGACTGCTTTGGAGGCGGACATTTTGCCGCAAAACCGGAGCTTGTAAAAAGACTGGTAATGGAAGCGCCGGATGCGATCAAATGGCTCAACGACCTTGGTGTTGAGTTTGATAAAGCAGAAGACGGAACCATGGTCACTACACATGGCGGCGGTACCTCCAGAAAGAGAATGCATGTCTGCAAAGGATTATTCCGGATCAGAGATCATGCGTACTATCCGTGATGAGGTCTTAAATCTTAAGATCCCGGTAGTGGAATTTACCTCCGCTGTAGAACTTCTGAAGGATGAAAAAGGTCAGACTGCCGGTGCAGTCCTTCTCAACATGGAAACCGGAGACTATTCCGTTGCAAGAGCAAAAACAGTTGTAATTGCAACCGGTGGTGCAGGAAGAATGCATTATCAGGGATTCCCGACCTCCAATCACTACGGAGCAACTGCTGACGGACTCGTACTTGGATACAGAGCAGGTGCTTCCCTTCTTTACCAGGATTCTATCCAGTATCATCCAACAGGTGCGATCTATCCGTCACAGATCCTTGGTGCACTGGTAACAGAGAAGGTTCGTTCCGTTGGTGCACAGCTTGTTAATGCAAACGGAGAAGCTTATATTCATCCGCTGGAAACCCGTGACGTAAATGCTTCCGGCGTTATCCGCGAGTGTGAGGAAGGCCGTGGCGTTGAAGTTCCGGGTGGACGAAAGGGTGTATGGCTGGATACTCCGATGATCGAGATCCTGGGAGGTGAGGGAACTATCGAAAAGAGGATCCCTGCCATGTTCCGTATGTACATGAACTACGGCATTGATATGAGAAAAGTTCCGATCGTGATCTATCCGACCCTTCATTATCAGAACGGTGGTCTTGAGATTAACGGGGACGGCTTTACAAAAGAAATCCCGAACCTTCTGGTTGCAGGAGAGGCAGCAGGCGGAATCCACGGAAGAAACCGACTGATGGGCAACTCTCTTCTTGATGTAATTGTATTCGGAAGAAATGCAGGTAAAAAAGCAGCTGCCAAATGCAAAGAGGTAGAGCTTGGCACCATGAACCTGGATCATATCAAAAAATATGAAGAGGAACTGAAAAATGCAGGAATCGACACAGGAGAAGTATCTCCTATGCTTCTGCCGAAATATGCCCGCCACGAACGTTAAGTTAAAAATATGTTATGATAATAAAAACATATGAGATAAGCGAAAGGAGTCTATTATGAGAGAAATCGAAGTAAACAGACTTACAGAGGTTATCGAAAAACTCTGTATCGAAGCCAATGAACATCTCCCGGAAGATGTGAAGGACGCTATCAAAACCTGCCGTGCTTGCGAGGACGGCGAGATCGCAAAAGGTGTCCTTGATAACATTATCGAGAATTTTGATATTGCGGACAGTGAGAATGTTCCGATCTGTCAGGATACCGGAATGGCATGTGTATTCCTTGAAATTGGTCAGGATGTCCACTTTACAGGCGGAGATTTAAATGATGCTATTAATGAAGGTGTACGCCGCGGATACGACAAGGGTTACCTCAGAAAATCCGTTGTCAAGGATCCGGTACGCCGTGGAAACACAGGTGACAATACACCGGCTATGATCTATACAGAGATCGTTCCTGGAGATCAGGTGAAAATAACTGTGGGACCAAAAGGCTTCGGAAGTGAAAACATGAGCCAGATTCGTATGTTCAAGCCATCTGCTGGCCTTCAGGGAATCAAGGATTTCATTCTTGAGGCTGTAGAAACCGCAGGTCCGAATCCATGTCCGCCTATGGTAGTTGGTGTTGGTATCGGAGGAACTTTTGACAAATGTGCACTTCTTGCAAAGAAAGCGCTGATGCGTCCTCTGAATACAGAGAACCCGGATCCTTACTATGCAGATCTTGAAAAAGAGATGCTGGAGAAGATCAACAAGCTTGGTATCGGACCTCAGGGCTTTGGCGGAAAGACCACAGCCATCGGACTTAACATCGAGACTATGCCTACTCATATTGCAGGTATGCCATGTGCAGTTAATATCAACTGCCATGTAACACGTCATAAAACGGAGGTGCTTTAATATGGAACGAAGAAAGATCACACTGCCTCTGACAAGAGAGCTGGCAAGAACTCTCCATGCAGGCGACCAGGTTTTACTGACAGGAACCATCTATACATCCCGTGACGCAGGTCATAAGAGAATGTGCGAGGCTCTTGCAAAAGGAGAAAAGATTCCTTTTGACCCTACAGACGCTACGATCTATTATGTAGGCCCGACTCCTGCAAAACCAGGTGAAGTCATCGGCTCCGCAGGCCCTACGACCAGCGGCCGTATGGATGCCTACGCACCGACCATGATGTCCGTAGGCGCCAGAGGAATGATTGGAAAAGGCGCCCGCCTTCCGGAAGTCGTAGAAGCCATGAAGAAATATGACGGCGTATATTTCGGAGCCATCGGCGGTGCAGGAGCACTTCTTGCAAAATGCATCAAAAAAGCAGAGCTTATCGCTTACGAAGACCTGGGCGCAGAAGCACTCCGCAAGCTTTATGTGGAAGACATGCCGCTTGTAGTCATCATTGACAGCGAGGGAAATAACCTCTACGAAGAGGGACGTGCAGAGTACCTGAAAGACCACGCAGAATAATCTTTTGCTCTACAATATGATATTGTGATATATTTCAAAAAGGAATAAAAGGATAAAAGTCCGACAGTAAATGCTGAAGATACGTGCAGAAGTATTTATTGTTGGACTTTTTAATTTGATCCTTTTTGAAAAAACATCATTGATACGATCAACGGAAATGCAGCAGCATAAACTCCACCTCTGTAAAGTGGAAAATCTTACTCAGATTTACGATAAATTTAACCATAAATCCAGTTGACAAAACCCGGCCGGGAACGTTATAATGGCCGGGTTGATAAGAGATTTTAAGAAAAAAAGGCAGGTGAACAGAATGGACAGTTGTGATTCTCATGGGCGAAGTTATAGCTCTCAGAGTGAAAGATGGAAAGAACAGAGAGGGATGAGACTGTTCCATTCTGTTTTAAGTGTGCAGAATATCTGTGAGAATACTATGTCTGTATATCAGAAGGATATATTTGGCAGGATGTAACGGTGTTACCAGAATCTGTACGATATTAATCCATTATAATTGCGGCAGGATTATAATATATATCTTTTTCATTCTTCTCATTCTGAGAATCTTACAAGTAAAGCGGACACGTGCGATTTAATTCCGTTTTACACGCAAATCCCAAGGAAACACAATCGAAAATCAAACAGCACATAGACATGCTTTTACATGTCTGTTTTTGGTGTGCGTGTTTTGTGCGAAACTATGTGAGGAGGATGAGAAAATGACAAAAAGAAATCAGGACTTTTCAAAAGATATTCTGAGTCTGATCCGAAGCAGTGTTTCTCCGGCAGTTTTAAGTGAGAGACTGCAGGATTTCCACGAAAACGATCTGGCGGAAGTATTAAGAGAATTAAGCACTGCGGAGCGCAGCAGACTGTACCGTATCCTGGAAAGCAGCATGCTGGCAGATGTTTTTGAATATCTGGAGGAAGAAGAAACCGTAAAATATCTGGAAGAGATGGATGTGAAAAAAGCGGCAGCCATTCTTTCCAAAATGGAAACCGATGCCCTGGCAGATGTTTTAAAGCAGATCGATAAAGAAAAACGCAAGCTTCTGATCCAGCTTCTGGATGAACAGGTGCGGAAGGATATCGAAATGATCCGTTCCTTTGATGAGGATGAGATCGGAAGCAGAATGACAACGAACTGCATTGTGATCCGTGAAAACCTGACCGTAAAGCAGGCCATGAGTGAGCTGATTTCCCAGGCGGCAGATAATGATAATATTTCTACGATTTTTGCAGTGACGGACAGAGGAGAGTTTTATGGAGCCCTGGATCTGAAGGATCTGATCACAGCAAGACAGGAGCACCCTATGGAAGAGCTGATCGTAACTTCCTACCCCTATGTATATGGTACCGAGCAGATCGACGACTGTATGGAACGGCTGAAGGATTATTCTGAAGATTCCATTCCTGTACTGGATGATGATAACCGTTTTCTGGGAGTGATCACATCCGCAGGAATCATCGATCTGGTAGATGATGAGATGGGAGAGGATTATGCGAAGCTGGCTGGTCTGACTGCAGAGGAAGATCTGAAAGAACCGCTTTTTGAAAGCATGAAAAAAAGAATGCCATGGCTGATCGTTCTTCTGGGCCTTGGTATGGTGGTATCTTCTGTTGTGGGAATGTTTGAAAAAGTAGTTACCTGTCTGCCGATCATCATGTGCTTTCAGTCTCTGATCCTGGATATGGCAGGAAATGTTGGAACCCAGTCCTTGGCTGTAACCATCCGTGTACTGATGGATGAGACACTGACAGGCAGACAGAAAGCAGAGCTTGTGCTGAAGGAAATGCGGATCGGTCTTTGCAACGGTGGTTTACTCGGTATTCTGTCTTTTGTACTGATCGGATTGTATATCTTCTTATTTAAAGGAAAAACACTCGTTTTTGCCTATGCAGTATCCGGATGTATCGGATTATCCCTGCTGGTGGCTATGCTGGTATCCAGTGCAGTAGGAACCTGTATTCCGCTGTTTTTCAAAAAGATCGGTGTAGACCCTGCGGTAGCATCCGGTCCGCTGATCACAACAGTAAACGATCTTGTAGCAGTTGTAACATACTATGGAATGAGTTGGATTTTCCTGATCGAAATGTTCCATCTTGCAGGATGAAGCAGAATTGTGAAGTGTCTGCAGGAAATATAAAAAGAAAATTCCGGGTCGAAAGATTCGGAATTTTTCTTTACATAAAGTGAAAAAACAACTATAATAGAACACATGCTTTGCCTGTTTAAACTGTTGCAGAAATGCCTGTTTAACGGGTAAAATAATAAGACGGAATAAAACGTCAAAAAACAAATTAACAATCACAATGGGGTGATTGGGGAAAGGAAAAATAAAACATGATAGTAACACTGATCGAAAAGATGTATTCTTTTCTGTGGGGAGACCTGGTTAAGATCCCTCTTCCTGGAGGAAGCAGTCTGGGGATATCTCTGATTATCATACTGCTGGTTCCGGCCGGAATTTATTTTACCATCCGGACAAGATTTCTGCCTGTCCGGATGTTCCCGGATATGGTACATGCACTTGTGGAGAAAAAAAGTGACAAGAACAATCTTTCCGCATTTCAGACACTGATCGTATCAACGGCAACCCGTGTGGGAATGGGCAACCTGGTGGGTGTAGTGGCAGCTATTTCAGCGGGCGGCGCAGGAGCCATATTCTGGATGTGGGTTCTGGCATTGATCGGATCATCCACAGCATTTATTGAGGCAACCCTTGCACAGATCTATAAGGAAAAAGATCCTCTTTACGGTGGCTACAGAGGCGGTCCTGCCTACTATATCCACCATTACTGGGAAGAAAAACAGGGCAGAAAACGAAAAAAAGTACTGCTTTCCGTATTGTTTGCAATTTCAGGCCTGATCTGCTGGTGCGGAATCAGCCAGGTGATCAGTAATTCCGTCACTGCATCCTTTGAGAATGCCTTTAATATTTCACCATTGTATACAACTATCGTATTGGTAGCAGTGGCAGCAGTGATCGTTCTTCGGAAGAATGCAACAGTTAAAGTGCTGGATTTTCTTGTCCCGGTAATGGCTGTTTGTTATTTTGTAATCACTTTGTTTATCATTGCAACGAACCTTGGAAGCATGCCGGGAGTATTTAAAAGGATTTTTGAGGAAGCATTCGGAATCCGCCAGGTGGCAGCCGGAGGCTTTGGAGCAGTACTGATGAACGGAGTAAAAAGAGGTCTGTTTTCCAATGAGGCAGGAAGTGGATCTGCGCCATGCGCAGCAGCGGCAGCAGAGTGTGATCAGCCGGTAAAAGCGGGATTTGTCCAGGCACTTGGAGTTTTTGTGGATACCATCGTAATCTGCAGCTGCACAGCCATGATCATGCTTCTGGCACCGGAAGATCTGGTAAGCGGACTTTCCGGAATGGAACTTCTCCAGACAGCCATGCGCTATCATCTTGGCGAATTTGGTGTGATTTTTATTGCAGCTACGCTCTTTATGTTCAGTTTTTCCACCTTTCTGGGAATCCTGTTCTATGCCAGAAGCAATGTGGCCTATCTGTTTGGTGACAACTGGGCATCCCAGACCGGATATAAGATCATTGCCCTTGTGATGTTATTTATCGGGGGAATCGCAGCCTATACGTTTGTATGGGATCTTGGAGATGTGGGAATCGGCCTTATGACCATCTTTAATATCTTCATGTTATACCCTCTTGGGGGAAAAGCCATCAGGGAACTGAAGAACTACGAAGAAGAGAAAAAAATTAAAAAAGTCTGAGATTTTCTGGTGGACTATGACAGTAAAAAAGGTCGCAGTTCGCCGGAAAACTGTTTACAGACCATGAAAATATATGGTAATATATCAAAGTAATGCAATAAAAGAATAAAGTGCCACTGGGGTGTACGGAAATTTACAAATGCAGGCGGCGCGTTTTTACGAGGAGGATAAAAAATGTATATTACATGTCTGGATGTAGAAGGTGTACTGGTACCGGAGATTTGGATTGCTTTTGCTGAGGCAAGCGGAATTCCGGAGCTGAAGAAAACGACCCGTGATGAGCCGGATTATGATAAACTGATGAACTGGAGACTTAGTGTTCTCAAAGAGCACGGACTTGGATTGAAAGAGATCCAGGAGACTATTGCAAAGATCGATCCTCTTCCGGGAGCAAAGAAATTTCTGGATGAGCTGAGAACTTTTTCCCAGGTGATCCTCATCAGTGATACATTTACACAGTTTGCCACTCCTCTGATGGAGAAACTGGGCTGGCCAACACTTTTCTGCAACACCCTTGAAGTAGCAGAGGATGGTGAGATCACAGGATTCAGGATGAGATGTGAGCAGTCCAAACTTACTACTGTGAAAGCACTGCAGTCCATGGGATTTGAGACTATCGCAAGCGGAGATTCCTATAATGATCTGGGAATGATCAAAGCAAGCAAGGCAGGATTCCTTTTCCGAAGTACAGAACAGATCAAGGCAGATAATCCGGATATCCCGGCATACGAAGAGTATGATGAATTGCTTGCTGCGATTAAAAAAGCCATGAAATAACAACTTCAGAATATTAAAACAGTACCAAAACGGGCAGATGATCAACAAACAATATAAATATGTTGGTTTTCTGTCTGTTTTTTTTGCTTTTTATTATAGAGAAGAGTATAATTAGACAAAATGAGTTTGCTTTGAGAAAGCTGAATAGATTATCTGATGCAGGGAAAAACTTCCTACCGTGTTAACGATACACGTAATAATGGAGGCACGGACACAACTGGTCAGGGACAGCAGGTGGAGCGGAGTAAAAGGTGAATTAACAGACCCGAAAGCTCTCTGGAGGGAAGTGGAAAATGCTTTCCGGGAAAACTGAAGCTCCGATATTTATATGAGATCTGACAGAAAGGATGGAAAAAATGATAAATGAAAGAATCATCATTGAGGAGAAAACAAAAGATTACGATGAGGCATGGATCGAGACTTACTTTTGGCAGGAATCTGTGGAATTGTATCCAGGGCAGAAACGTCCGGCTATAGTAATCTGTCCGGGAGGGGCTTATGCAATGACTTCTGACAGGGAGGCGGAGGCCGTTGCCCTTCGTTTTATGAGCATGGGCTATCATGCAGTGGTGCTCCGTTATAGTGTGGCACCTGCCAGATATCCAGCTGCTCTTCGTCAGCTTGCAAAAACCGTGGCCCTTCTTAGGGAAAACAGTGAAAAATGGCATATTGAGACAGATAAGATCATTGTGTCAGGATTTTCAGCAGGCGGACACCTGGCAGCATCTCTTGGGGTGTTCTGGAATACTCCTGAGTTAAAAGAAATCACAGGTTTTGATAATGAAATGATCCGTCCTGATGGAATGATTCTCAATTATCCTGTAATTACTTCCGGAGAGTTCGGCCATCAGGAAAGCTTTCATAATCTTCTTGGAGAAAAATATGAAGAGCTGAAAGATAAAATGTCTTTAGAATATCAGGTTACAGAGGATACACCGAAGACTTTTATCTGGCATACGTTTGAAGATGAGACAGTGCTTCTTGACAATACTTTACGGTTTGTACAGGCACTTTATAAGAGAGGGATTCCTGTGGAGTATCATATTTTTCCGCAAGGACCTCATGGTCTCGGACTTGCAAGTGAGCTGACAGCCAATGAAAACGGACGCGGTATTGTGAGAGCCTGTGAGCCGTGGAGCGAGCTGGCAGGAAAATGGCTGAACCGCGAATTTCCGTGGTGGGGTGGAGCGACTGTATAATTATCCGGATTATGAGAAGAAAGGAATTCTGACATTATGGAAAAAAATCAGATTTTAATTACATCTGGAACAGATTATAAACGAATGACAAAGGAACTTCTGGAGAGAACGGATCTTAAGTCCCATATAAAGGACAGAGATAAAAAAATTGGAATCAAGCCGAATCTGGTTTCGCCGTCTGAGGCTTCCTGGGGTGCAACGACACATCCGGAGGTGGTTGCAGGTATTATTGAATATCTGAAAGAGCATGGTTTCCGGAATCTTGTGATGATGGAGGGTTCCTGGGTCGGTGATAAGACAAGGGAAGCTTTTGAAGTGTGTGGATATGACCGGCTTGAAGAGGAGTATCAGGTTCCGTTCTGGGATATGCAGAAGGATAAGGGTATTCCTTTGGACTGCGGCGGTATGGAACTGAATATCTGCGAACGGGTGAAGGAGATAGATTTTCTGATCAATGTACCGGTGCTGAAAGGGCATTGCCAGACTAAGATTACCTGTGCTTTAAAGAATATGAAGGGGTTGATCCCAAATAAAGAGAAAAGGCGATTTCATTCTCTTGGTCTTCATAATCCTATCGCTCACCTGAATATGGGAATCCGGCAGGATTTTATTGTTGTGGATAATATCTGCGGGGATCTGGATTTTGAGGATGGCGGCAATCCGGTTGTGATGAACCGTGTTCTTGCTGCCTGTGATCCTGTTCTTGTGGATGCCTATGTGTGCCAGATGATGCATTATCAGGTGGAGGATGTCCCTTATGTAAAGCTGGCTGGTGAACTGGGGGCTGGCTGTTCGGATATCAGCAAAGCAGAGATCCTTTTTTGCCAGGAAGAAGCAGAAAAGATTCTGCCCAAATCCCGCAAGGTTGTAGAACTGGCCGATGCCGTAGAAGAAGTAGAATCTTGTAGTGCCTGCTACGGCTATCTGATTCCTGCACTGGAAATGCTGAAAGAAGAAGGACTTTTTGAAAAACTACATGAGAAAATATGTATAGGCCAGGGATATCGTGGACAGAGCGGTGAACTTGGTGTTGGGCACTGTACCTGCAAGTTTAAACATCATGTAGAGGGGTGCCCGCCACTTGAAGGAGATATATATGAGTTTTTGAAAGCGTATATTCTGGGGAAGCAGGAATAGAAACCATCGTTCTGTTAATAAAATTAACACAGGCAAAACGCAGAACAGCGGCGTGGCCAGAAAGGAGGGGGTGGGGAGGGAAAACGGCCTTCGCAACTATGAGTGCCTTCCCTCCCCACGGTTTCCCTGGCTTTTCAAAGCCAGTTTTTTTCAAAAAATCAAAGACAATCTTTTACGATTTCTACAATCTGCTCCATAGAAAACCGGCTGCTGTCCAGACACAGATCATACTGTGTCATATCCAGCCACTTGGAATCAGTAAAATATTCATAATAGGCTCGTCTTTCTTTATCCATCTTTTTTACAAGTTTCCGAGCACTGGCTTCTTCGCGTCCGGTGCGGCGTATCACATTCTGAACTCTATCCTCAAAAGGAGCATGAATAAAAATCTTTAGTGACTTATCCTTCAGAATATTCGTAGCACACCGTCCCACAATAACACAATCTTCCTTCTGAGGAAGCGAAAGTATGATCTTTCTCTGCAGATCATAAAGTACATCATTCATAGGAACAAAAGAAAAATTGTCTGTAAACTGGAGTTCACTGTCAACCGGGAAAACCCACTGGCTGGCTTTCTTCTCATCTACTTTTGCGAGAGTGTCAAAAGGAATATTATTTTTTTTCGCAGCCAGGTCGATCAGTTCCTTATCATAAAAACCAATCTCCAGGTTTTCTGCCAGAGTCTTGCCGACCAGGCGTCCGTTGCTTCCAAACATACGGTTAATAGTAATAATACGTTTAGCCATAGTAAAACCCCCTTTTATTTTAAATCAGAAGTGAAAAAATGTATCCTGATTTCTGTTTTCTTATACTTCTTTTATAACATATTTAAGATAAAAATACCAGAAAATAATGAAAATTATTTCGAATAATAGTAAAAATATATAAATACACACTGATACTTACAGAAAATATTTGGATTAAAGTCCTCTGAGAGAAGATTTTTCCGAAGGAGAAGATAATGGTACAGGTGATAAAGCTCAGGTGGATCGATCACCTGGAATCCGGGAGATGGCATTTTTAACGAAAAAACAGTATACCAGACAAGTGTAGCTCTTACATCAGGTCGTACAAATTGCATTGCTTTTTTGTATACAAGGAACAGGTGACATCGGCTTCCATGGAATTTTGTCTGGAAATCCCCAGAATGATAATGTATAATTTATAATAAATGAAACAAGCAGAGAAAGGGTGACAGAAAACTTGAACATCGTGGAGAAATGTGTTTCGTGCCTGGACATCAGAGAGTCCTATGATCTGGCCAAGCGCATGGAACAGGAGAAGACTAACCCCGCCTTAGGATATCGTACAGCAGGTTCCCTGGCAGAGAGAAACACCGGAGATATGCTTTGTGAAGAAATGAAGAAAGCAGGTCTTGCCCAGGTAGAGAAAGACCGCATCACAGTAGATGCCTGGGAATTTAAAAAGGCAGTTATGCACTATCAGGATAAGGACGGACAGCTCAGGAAGATCCAGCTTGGCGCGTACCAGACGGATTTTAAGACAGATGGTTTTGAGAAATTTGAGCTGGTTTATCTTGGGAAGGGAACAGCAGCAGAATATCAGGATATTGATGTGAAAGGAAAACTGGTTCTTGTTGAGATCAACCAGAGAGAAGAATGGTGGATCAATTATCCCGTATATCAGGCATATCTGAAAGGAGCAGCAGCACTGATCGCTGTTCAGAGCAGGGGATATGCCCAGGTAGATGACACGGCACTGAATGCCCAGGATATTGCCGGCCCGTCCTTTGCACCTGCTTTTTCCATGTCAAGAGCAGATTTTCTTGAGATCAGGGAGCTGATGCAGGAGAAAATGGAAGGTGAAAGAAAACTTCCGGAGATTACGGTGGAATTCGATGCGGATACCCAGGTGATAAAAGATCAGCATACCTATAATATTATAGGAAGAATCCCAGGTACCTGCTCCGATTCCATGATCCTGTTAAGTGCACATTATGATTCTTATTTTGAGGGATTCCAGGATGACAATGCAGCAGTCGCCATGATAATCGGGATTGCCCGGGCACTGATCCGCGGCGGATATGAGCCTTACCATACCATTGTTGTATGTGCTCTTGCAGCAGAAGAATGGGGAATCTCCGATACAAAGTATGACTGGTCAACAGGGGCTTACAGACAGGTGTTTGAAGCAAGACCGGACTGGCCGGGGCATGTGATAGCTGATTTTAACTTCGAGCTTCCGGCCCATGCACACAGCACCAGAGATGCTGTGCGATGTACATACGAATATGCGGATTTTATGCGGAAATTTGTAGATGCAATTCAGATGCCGGAGGGAATCTATCCGGATGGAATGACAACACTTTATCCTATCGAGACGTGGTCGGATGATTTTACCATGTCGATTTCGGGAATCCCGTCTTTTGTCAATGATTTCAGCGGCGGCCCTTTTATGGAGAATTACTATCATTCTCAGTACGATAATCAGGATGTATATGAAGAAGAGGTTTACAAATTTCACCATGAGTTTTATCTGCGTCTGATCATGGCAGTGGACAGCCTTGCACTGCCGCCACTTGATTTTGGCCGTGCGCTTGCAGGAAGTATTGAGAGTCTTGATATGGATCTCTGCATGCAAACAGGAGCCAACGGAGCCCTGCTTCTGGAAAAAACAGAGAAAGCCAAGAAAGCAGCGGCTGTACTTGCCGAACAGGTCCGCCGATTCAACAGCCTTCCGACGGAAAGTTACGACTGGAAAAAAGCAGATATTGTTACAGAGAAGCTTCTTGCAGTGTTCAAAAAATCCCAGGACTATCTGGTGCGCCTGGACTGGGATGATAATGTGATATTTCCGCAGCAGGCAGCACAGAACAATCTCCATGCTCTGAATGAAGCAATGGGATTTCTGGAAAAAGGTGAGATCGCGCCTGCACTGGAATCTTTTTACAGTATTGATAATAACTGCTATGCGTTCCAGTTTGAGAGAGATGTTTTTTACCATTTTACAGAATATATCATGAAACAGTCCCCGGACCGTCTGATGTGGGGAAAGGGACGAATCATTCATCATGAAAATCTTTATGATCTGGTGAAAAGCCTGAAAGAGAAGAAATCCGGGGACAGCCTGGAGAGAGAACGCCGGAGCCTTAAAGAGGCCTGGGAACGGCAGAAGAATTATTATATAGAGGACATCGAATATCTGATCCGTGCCGTTGAGAAGCTTACGGATATGATCCGCGAAGTGTCACGGATGTTCGAAGAAGATTCAAGCGAAATGCTGCATACCTGGAGGGAAAAATGGAAAGCCAGAAATTATACCGAGTGAAAGAAGGAGACCTGGATAAACTGATCCGGATTTTGACTGTATGTTTTGCGGAAGATCCGCTGTACCAGGCACTGATCCCGGACAAAGATACAAGGGAACGGCTGATGCCGGAACTGTTTACCTGTGATCTTACAGAATTTTTTGAGACCTGTGAGATTTATGCGGACAGCAGTGAATTGAACAGTATCCTGGTAGTATCTGACGGAACGGAGCACGAAGCTGCATTACATAATCTGATGGTGGATTTCTTTGCACTTCTGAAAACAGATGGTTATCTGATCAAGGAAGATCCAAGCCTTGCAACCTTAAGGAAATTTATTCAGGGAAAAGATTATCTTAATTCCAGCTGGACTTCCCAGCTTCATACAGCAGAGAGACTTCATGTGATCTACTTGGCTGTAACTCCCAAGATGCAGCATCATGGGCTGGCAGAGAAGCTGATGGACGACGTGATCGATTATGCAGACAGGCATAAACTGATGATCTCCCTGGAGACACATAATCCGGCAAATGTAGCCATGTACGAAAAGTTTGGATTTAAATTATATGGTATCGTGCAGAAGAAAGGCTTTGACCTGAAGCAGTACTGCATGATCAAACAGGCATAAGGAGGAAGAGCATGAAAAAATGGTGGCATGACAAAGTGGTATATCAGATATACCCTAAGAGTTTTTATGATTCCAATGGTGACGGGATCGGAGATATTCCGGGAATAATCAGTAAACTGGATTATCTGAAAGAGCTGGGTGCAGATATTCTGTGGCTGTCTCCTGTTTATAAATCCCCTCTTGCTGACCAGGGGTATGATATTGCAGATTATTATGCCATTGATCCGCGGTTTGGAACCATGAAAGATATGGATTGTCTGATTGCAGAGGCAAAAAAACGTGATATGTATATCCTGATGGATCTTGTTGTGAACCATTGTTCCGATGAACACGAATGGTTTCAGAAAGCTGTTCAGGATCCGGAAGGAAAATACGGAAATTTCTTTTATATAGAAGACAAAAAAGACGACAGGACGCCATGCAACTGGAGAAGCTATTTCGGAGGTTCTGTGTGGGAAGAACTTCCCGGACATTCCGATAAACAGTATCTTCATCTTTTTCATAAAAAGCAGCCGGATCTCAACTGGGAGAATCCGGAGGTACGGGAAGAAGTATTTAAGAATATCCGATGGTGGATGGAGAAAGGTCTTGGCGGCTTCCGCATTGATGCCATCATCAATATCAAGAAGAAGCTTCCGTTTCAGGATTATCCGGCAGATCGAAGTGATGGAATGTGCAGCGTGGAGAGAATGCTGGAAGATGCAGATGGCATCGGAGAATTCCTGAGTGAGATGGCAGAGAAATGTTTTCATCCGTATGATGCGTTTACAGTAGGCGAAGTCTTCAATGAGAAAGAGGATGAGATCTGTGATTTTATCGGAGAAAAAGGATATTTTTCCTCCATGTTTGATTTTGAGGAGACCTGTTATGGAAAAAGCGAGGATGGCTGGTACGCTTCCAAATATGTGCTGACGCCAGAGGATTACAAGAAATGTATTTTCCATACTCAGCAGAAGATCGGAGAGACAGGGCTGATTTCCAATATTATTGAGAATCACGATGAGCCAAGAGGCGTCTGTCACTACATTCTTCCGGAAGACAGGTGTCCGGATTCCAAGAAACTTCTGGCTGGTGTGTACTTTTTCCTGAGAGGAATTCCTTTTATCTATCAGGGGCAGGAGATTGGGATGGAGAACATGGATTTCACTTCTATGGAGCAAATTGACGATATCAGTACCATTGACGAATATAAGGTTGCCCTGAATGCGGGCTGCACAGAGAAAGAAGCACTTCAGGCAGCATCTGCTTTTTCCAGAGATAATGCAAGAACTCCGGTGCAGTGGAATAAGGAGAAAAATGCCGGCTTTACAACAGGAACACCCTGGCTTGAAGTAAATCCCGATTACAAAGAGATTAATGTAGAGTCCCAGTTAACGGATAGTAACTCCCTGCTTTCTTTTTACAAAAAAATGACAGCACTTCGAAAAACACAGGAGTACAAAGATACATTCGTATACGGAAGCTTTAAACCGTATAAAGAAGATCAGGAAAATCTGATCGCCTACACAAGAACAGAGGAGAAAAATATTCTGGTAATGGGAAACCTTCAGAGCCAGTCCCGGAATGTGGAGCTTCCGGGAGAAGTGAAGAATGTACTTCTGAACAATCAGGAAGAGGTGCAGATCAAAAATGGAACCATCAGTTTGAATCCGTATCAGTTTGTGATCCTGGAATATTAACAGTAGATATTTCTGTCAGGGTCTGTTAAAATTAATGTTTAGCTGTGATCGTAATTGACAGCTGTGTATATCGATATGTATTGAAAGATAATAATTTCAGAAGGGAAAAAATATGCTCAAGATAAAGAATTATGTAAAGGCAGAAAGTCTTGCCCAGGCATATGAGCTGAACCAGAAAAAAAATGCCATTGTGCTGGGTGGTATGGTCTGGCTGAAAATGGGTAACCGGAATATTGTTACGGCGATCGATCTTTCCGGTCTGGGGTTGGATAGTATTACAGAAACAGACGAAGAGTTTGTGATCGGCTGCATGACATCGCTTCATGCCATTGAGACTCACAAGGCTCTTAATGAATATACAGGAGGAGCCGTGAGAGAGAGCGTACGCCATATTGTTGGCGTGCAGTTCCGTAACTGTGCTACAGTAGGCGGAAGTATTTTTGGCAGATTTGGGTTTTCCGATGTGTTGACGATGTTTCTGGCTATGGATACCTGGGTGGAGCTTTACGACAGAGGGCGGATCCCGCTTACAGAGTTTGTACTTATGGAGAAGGATAACGATATCCTGGTCAATGTTATTGTGAAGAAAACCCCTCTGAACACAGTGTACTTAAGCCAGAGAAACAATTCCACAGATTTTCCGGTGCTGACATGTGCCGTTTCTCTTATTGACGGAGAGGCAAGAACTGTGATTGGTGCCAGACCTGGCAAGGCCATAGTAGTGGAAGATAAAGAAGGAATACTTAAAGGTTTTTCAGAGAAAGATCCTCGGGAGAAAAAAGAGGCAGCAGCATCTTTTGCCGCATATGCAGCAGAACAAGTTGTTACAGATAAGAATATGCGTGCCTCAAAAGAATACAGAACGCTCCTTGTAAAAATTCTTACGAGAAGAGCCTGGGAGGAGATTGGGGGTAGAGAGTCATGAACATTACTTTCTGGCTGAACGGAAAAAAGAAACAGGCGGAAGTGGAACCGTCAGAGCTGCTTCTGGATTTCCTCCGCAAGAACAGCTGCTACAGTGTGAAACGTGGCTGTGAAACTGCAAACTGCGGTCTCTGTACAGTTCTTATGGACGGCCGCCCGGTACTTTCCTGTTCCATGCTGGCTGCCCGTGCAGACGGCAAAAAGATCGTAACACTGGAAGGTATGCAGGATGAGGCGAAAGAATTCGGAGCTTTCATGGCTAATGAGGGTTCTGAACAGTGCGGATTTTGCAATCCGGGTTTTATCATGAATGTGTTTGCCATGCTCCAGGAGCTTGAAGATCCCACAGAAGATGAGATCCGGGAATACCTTTCCGGAAACCTGTGCCGCTGTTCCGGTTTTGTGGGACAGACAAGAAGTATCCTGAAATTTCTCGACTATAAAAAAAGACAGGAGGAAGGAAAATGAAATATGTAAACATGCCGGTACCGAAAACGGATGCCATGTCTCTGGTAACAGGCAAGCCGGTTTATACCGATGATCTTGCACCTTCAGACTGTCTGATCGTAAAGCTTCTCAGAAGCCCGCATGCCAATGCCTGGGTAGAGGAGATCAAAACCGATGCAGCGAAAAAAATCGAAGGTATTGAATGCGTTCTTACTTATGAGGATGTTTCACATAAACGTTTCACTCTGGCAGGTCAGACTGCACCGGAGATCAGTCCGTGGGATCGATATATCATTGATAAACATGTACGCTTTGTGGGCGATACTGTTGCCATTGTAGCAGGTGAGACAGAAGAAGCAGTTGACAAGGCTCTGAAAAGGATCAAGGTGAAATACCGTGTGGAAGATGCAGTTCTTGATATCCACACAGCCAAAGATAATCCGATCCTGGTCCATCCAGAGGAGGACTGGTACATGCCGATCCCGGCAGGGGGAGATAACAGGCGAAATCTGTGTTCTTCTAATGTGGAAGAAGTGGGAGATGTAGATGCCATGCTGGAAAAATGTGCCTACACAGTAGATCAGGTGTATCATACTAAGGCGAACCAGCAGACTATGATGGAGACTTTCCGTACTTACTGCTATATGGATCATTTTCAGAGACTGACAGTGGTTTCCTCCACACAGATTCCGTTTCATGTCAGACGAATCGTAGGTAATGCCCTGAATATCCCGTCATCGAAGGTGCGTGTGATCAAACCTCGTATTGGCGGAGGTTTCGGCGCAAAGCAGACTTCAGTCAGTGAGGTGTATCCGGCACTTGTAACCTGGGTCACAGGCAAGCCGTCCAAGATCGTTTTTTCCAGAAAGGAATCTATGATCGCTTCCTCCCCGCGTCATGAGATGGAAGTTCATATCCGCATGGGGGCTGACGAAAACGGTATCGTAAAGGCTATTGATCTTTATACTCTTTCCAATACAGGAGCTTACGGCGAACATGGACCGACAACGGTGGGACTTTCCGGCCATAAATCCATTGCTCTTTACAGGCATACGGAAGCGTATCGTTTTGCCTATGATGTTGTGTATACAAACATGCAGGCAGCAGGAGCGTATCGAGGCTATGGCGCAACCCAGGGCATTTTTGCAGTGGAATCTGCTGCAGATGAGCTTGCTCACAAGATGGGAATGGACCCTGTAAAATTCCGTGAACTGAATATGCCGATGGAGGGGGAAGCACTTCCCGGATATCCGGATGTCCCAATCAACGGAAGCTGTACCATGGATAAATGTCTGGCCCGTGCAAAAGAGATGATCGGATGGGATGAGAAATATCCGTTTCGCGACATGGGCAACGGCAAAGTCCGCGGAGTTGGTATAGCTATGGCTATGCAGGGATCTTCTATTGCAGGTCTTGATGTCGGCGGTGCTGATATCAAGCTTAATGAGGATGGTTCTTATACACTGGCTCTTGGGTGCTCAGATATGGGAACAGGATGTGATACCATCCTTGCACAGATGGCAGCAGACTGTCTGGATACAGATATGAAGAATATAGTTGTATTCAGTGTGGATACAGATATATCACCGTATGATTCCGGTTCCTACGCTTCCTCCACGACCTATGCAACAGGAAATGCAGTTATGCAGGCCTGTGCGGAGCTCAGAAAAAGGATACATTCTTTTGGTGCACAGATGCTTGAGGTATCTGTGGAGGAGTCTGATTTTGACGGAACAGCTGTCCGCACAGAAGATGGAAAAGAAGTAACCCTGCGTCAGATCGCACTGAAGGCAACTGCCGGTATCTGCAGCGAGCTTCAGGTTGTGAAAGAATATTCATCCCCGATCTCACCGCCTCCGTTTATGGTCGGGGCAGCAGAAGTGGAGATCGATAAGGAAACCGGACAGATCGATGTGATTGATTATGTTGGTGTGATTGACTGTGGAACACCGATCAATCCGAATCTTGCAAGAGTTCAGGCTGAGGGAGGAATCGGTCAGGGTATTGGAATGGTTCTTTATGAGGATGTGCAGTACACAGAGAAGGGTAAGATCCGAAATAATTCCTTTATGCAATACAAGATTCCGAATCGTATGGATATTCCAAGCGTACGCATTGAATTCGAGAGCAGCTATGAGAAGACAGGTCCTTTTGGTGCGAAATCGATCGGTGAGCTTGTAATCGACACACCATGCCCGGCTATTGCAAATGCTGTATACAATGCAACAGGAGTACGGGTGCGAGAGCTTCCGATCACACCGGAGAAAGTTGCCATGGGAATCCTGGCTAAGGAAGCTGGAGAGAAGGTGTGAGATGCGGGAACTGATGCTGGTTCCGATAGATATTATTCTGGAGCTTCTTGTGTTTTTCTGCACGGGAAGTCTTCTGATGCGGGTGCTTCGGATGCAAGCAGAAACGACCATGGCAGTTTTTATGGGATATCTTCTGTATTTTGTTGTGTTTGAAGCGGTAGCTGTACCAATGACCTTGAAATGGGTTAGCCTGACGCATTTTGCCTGGTTCTGGGCAGCAGTTATGGCAGCAGCAGTTTTTGCCGGGGGTATTTTTCTTCACAGACAATGGTTTCGTCAGATCGGAAAGATAGGTGAGGTGTTCTGCAATCATTCCTGGCTGTTGTTACTGACAGCAGGAGTGATCCTGCTCCAGTGTATGATGGTGGCTATGTATCAGGATAATACTGCAGATGCAGCTCATTATATCGGCTCTGTGAGCACTTCTGTATATACAGACACACTGGCGAGATATAATCCGCTTACAGGGGCGTTGCAGAAGAAGTTTAATATCCGTTATGATCTGTCTGCCTATCCTATGCACAATGCTGTATGGTGCCGGCTTCTTGGAATACATCCTATTGTGCAGGCCAAGATCGCAATGGCGGTGATCAACGTCCTGATGATCAATTTCCTTGTTTATCAGATCGGAAAGAAGCTTTTTGACCAGAATGTGAAGAAAGCAGATCTTTTTGTGATTTTTGTGTGTCTGCTTCAGCTGTTTTCCTATTCACTGTATACATCCGGAACCTTTCAGCTTACACGCTGTTATGAGGGAAAAGCTCTTCTTGCAAATGTGGCCATACCGGCTGCTTTTCTGGCCAGCCTCGGACTCTGGCTGGATAAAAATACAAAAAACGCCTGGGTGCTTTTGTTTCTGGCTTCTGTGAGTGCACTGACTTTTTCCGGATCTTCTATTATATATCCAGCTGTTGTCAGCACAGCAGTTTTGCCGGTAATGCTTCTTAAGAGAAAACTTTCCTGGGCAATTCCCTATGCTCTTTGCATGGTGCCGGGATTTTTATATGCAGCTGTTTTTTTTACATCGAAGCTTGGATGGCTGGTATTTCCGGCTTCGTGAATACTGTGCCGGTACATCGAAAAACAAACATATAGACAAAGAGAGGGTGGAAAATGGCAGGAGTAACAATCAGGGAACTTGGCCTGACTTTTGTGAGAGTATGCATGGAGAATTACTGGAGCGGATGTATACTGCCCGTGTTTTTTCTGTTGGGTATCCTGTGGGATATTTTTTATCATAAGAGAAAAGAAGCCGTGGTATTTTTGTATTATGTGATCTTTTTGGCTCTTACTGTATACAATCCGTTTCTTGTGAGATATATCGTACCAAAAGTGGATTTTGAGAATGAATATTACCGGTTCATCTGGATCCTTCCGGTGATCCCGGGAGTGGCTTATTACGCAGTTCGTCTGGTAAGTCTTATAGAATTCAAAACAGGAAAAGTTCTTCTTGCAGTGCTGCTGGGCGGCGTGATCATAATTACAGGAACACCGATACCTGGCATTGCACAGAATTTTGCAATGGCGGAAAATATCTATAAAGTGCCAAATGAGCTGCGTTCCATTTGCGATGTGATCCATGAAGACAGCAAAAAAGAAGAACCGCGAGTTGTTTTTGGTGATGATATGAATATGGTTGCAAGACAGTACGACCCGTCACTACGCCTGGTTCTGGAACGGAATTACAGACTGTACCGTGCAGGAAGCACAGTAGTTGGAAATTACGAAAAAAAGAAAGATTATCAGATTCAGAAAGTGATTATGGATGTGGTAAGCTATCAGATGACGGATACAGATATGGCGAAGTTTAAAGCATCTCTGGATAAGACCAAAACGGATTATCTGGTAGTCCAGCTGGAACAGAACTGCCATGACTATCTTCGTCAGGCCGGCTGCGTACCTGTCGCACAGACTGAGAAATATGTTGTATACAGATACGGGGAGTGATATGAGTCACTTCCCGTAAAATGGTACTGTTCACTCCGTTCGGGATATTACCAGTGAACAGTAACCGTAAAATGTCTGATGAATATACACTGTTTAAAAAAATCTTTACAATTTCAGTGTTATGTGTTAGAATTTAAAACAGTGTAAGCCGACTTTGACAATTTCATACCTGATTTTAGAAGTTATGTTTTTCATTATGCACCTGTAGCTCAGTGGATAGAGCAGTGGTTTCCGGTACCATGTGCGGGGGTTCGATTCCCTTCAGGTGTGTTACCCGGAGCAGTGGAACTGTTCCGGCGTGTTGTTATGATAAGGAGGACAAGAACTTGGATGATTTCAGAGAATGGTTATCAGATAACCTTCGCTATTTTATGTTAGGCGGAGCAATTCTGTTAATCGTGCTTGTTCTGATCTTTGGCGTTCGCGCCTGTGTTGGAGGTAAGAAGGGGAATTCCAATGAAGATCAGACAACAGCCAAAAGTAACCAGGAAAATGATCCTTCTTCTCCGGCAAATGATGGGGAGACAGACGAGAAGAAAGACGCCAGTTCCGCAGACAGTACAAAAGCGGAAACAACCATGGAAAAAGCCAGCACGGAAGTAACCGAGCTGATTCAAAGCTATTATAAGGCTTTTGGGGAAAAAGACATTGCAACACTTAAGACGATAGAGGACGGATTTACACCGGCCGATGAGTCACAGATTAATTCAAGGGATTATATTGACGGGTATGAAGTACAGGATGTTTACGCGAAGAAAGGATTAACGGACGATTCATATGTCGTCTATGTGGTCTTTAACTATATCTGTACGGGAATTGAGACTCCGGTTCCGGCACTGAGTCAGTTTTATGTAGAAACAGACGGTGACGGTAATCTGAAGATCAAGGGAGGTGCTGACGAAGATACAGATATCAGCACTTATGTAAAAAAACTGGAATCTGAGAGCGATGTGAAGGCACTGATCGCACAGGTCAAGGCGAATTATGACGCAGCACAGGAGAATGATTCCGCTCTGGCAGAGTTCCTTCAGGGACTTGGAGATGATGCAAGCGCATCGGCAGAGACTGGAACTATGCTTACGGTTACAGAAGACTGTAATGTTCGTGCATCAGCAGATTCAGAGGGTGAGGTTATCGGTGGTTTTTCTGCA
The DNA here is from genome assembly GCF_056504635.1 of Blautia sp. HA8986. Taxonomy (NCBI): domain Bacteria; kingdom Bacillati; phylum Bacillota; class Clostridia; order Lachnospirales; family Lachnospiraceae; genus Blautia; species Blautia sp. HA8986. The sequence continues at coordinate 1,068,050 of NZ_JBWLUQ010000001.1, read as the reverse complement.
GGAACGGAAGTTGAGAAGAAGGGGCAGGAAGGCGACTGGATACAGGTTGACTATGATGGACAGACTGGATACATATATAGTGGTTTATTAGAATAATAAGGGTGAAAAATGCAGGTTCCATTGTTTGTGGAGCCTGCATTTTTTTACCATCATTTTTTCAGAGAACCATCGGAAGCCAGCTTATATTTCTGGCCATCTACAGTGACGGTACCTGTCTGCATGATTCCGTCTTCGTCCAGATAATATTTTTTGCCTTTCAGTTTCAGCCACCCTCTCTGCATAATTCCTTTCTTATCGAAATAGTAACGTTTTCCATCGGTGTCAGTGAGCCAGCCGGTGTAAGTGGTTCCATCTACCATAAAAAGCCAGTTGGAACCGTCTGCTGTCCAGACACCATTTTCGGCTTCCGGAGAAACTTTCTGTTCTTCGGGAACAGAAGTTGCTGTTGGTGCTGCTGTTACAGATGCTGAAATATCTGTATGATCGGTCTGATCCGGAATATCTGTGATTTCCGGGATGATCTGAGTGTCTTTTACGGCAATGGATACTGGATTGTTTCCGGAAGGACCTGCTGATGACTGAGTAAAAAGAAGACCGCAGATCAGGCATAAGAAGACAGAAATAAAAATCAAAAACCGATTGATATGTGAATTACGGCCTGCCATATTTTTTCCTCCTGACATTTGGTTTATTCCTGTTAATCATACAATACCTGCCTGTAAAATACAAGGAAAATAAGCGTTGCGAACACCAGGGAAAAAATATATAATAAAATAATGGACGAAAAAATCAGAATCAATAAATTTTTAAGCGATGCAGGTGTCTGCTCAAGAAGAGAAGCGGACAGACTGGCAGAAGATGAGCGGATCACGGTTAATGGAGAGACTGCTTCCCCGGGAATGAAAGTATCACAGGAAGACAATATCTGTATTGACGGAAAGCCCATAACGATACAGGAAAAAAAGATCCTTATTCTTTTTAACAAGCCAAGAGGGATCGTCTGCAGTACCAGACAGCAGAGGGATGAAATGACAGTAACGGAATATCTGGATTACCCTGTGCGGATATATCCTATCGGCCGTCTTGACAAGGAATCTCAGGGACTGCTTCTTCTTACGAATGAGGGAAGCTTGGTGAACCGCATCATGAAAGCAGGGAATTATCATGAGAAAGAGTATCTGGTAACAGTGAACAGGCCTGTGACACCGGAATTTATCAGAGAGATGAGCCACGGTGTTCCGATCCTTGATACTGTGACGCGTCCCTGCACAGTGACTAAAACTGGGAAAAACAGTTTCGGGATCATCCTCACTCAGGGCCTGAATCGCCAGATCAGGAGAATGTGTGAATATTTTGGCTATCGTGTTGTCACACTGAAAAGAGTAAGGATCATGAATTTGAACATAGATGGTATTGAAGAAGGAGAATACCGGGAAATTACGCCGACAGAGCGTAAGAAGCTGGAGGAGATGCTTTCCTCCGGAAGATCACAACAAGAAACGGGAGGAAGGCATGAACGAAGTAGCTATCAAAAAAATGAAAGAACTGGGGGCAAAACTCCGGGAAGCGTCAAAGGCGTATTATCAGGAAGACAGGGAGATCATGCCAAATGTGGAGTACGACGCGCTGTACGACCAGCTGGCGACTCTGGAAGAAGAAACAGGGGTGATTCTGGCAGACAGTCCTACCGTTAATGTAGGATATGAGGCGGTAGATCAGCTTCCAAAGGAGGAACATGAACGCCCGATGCTCTCCCTTGACAAGACAAAGGAGAGAGAAACTTTACGGGAGTTTATCGGGGAGCATCCGACACTTCTTTCCTGGAAACTGGATGGTCTTACCATTGTCCTTACTTATGAGAATGGAGAACTTGTCAAAGCTGTTACAAGAGGCAATGGAATTGTTGGGGAGGTTATTACCAATAATGCCAGAGTGTTTAAAAATATTCCTCTGAAGATTTCTTTTAAAGGAAGACTTGTTCTAAGAGGAGAGGCTATTATCACTTATTCTGATTTTGAGCGGATCAATGAGATGATCGGTGATGCGGACGCGAAATATAAAAATCCGCGAAACCTCTGCAGTGGATCGGTCCGTCAGCTGAATAATGAGATTACAGCGAAGCGAAATGTTCGTTTTTATGCTTTTTCTCTGGTCAGCGCAGATGACGTGGATTTTCTGAATTCAAGGGAAGAACAGTTTAAATGGCTTTCCAGTCAGGGATTTGAGGTGGTCGAGTACCGGAAAGTAACAGGTGATACCCTGGATGAAGCGATGGACTATTTTGCGGAAGCAGTTACAAAGAATGATTTTCCATCAGATGGCCTTGTGGCATTATATGATAATATTGCCTATGGGGAATCCTTGGGAACCACTGCGAAATTTCCACGTAATGCCATGGCATTTAAATGGGCGGACGAGATGCGTGATACGAAGCTTCTGGAGATTGAGTGGAGCCCGTCAAGAACAGGGCTTATCAATCCTGTGGCCATCTTCGATCCTGTGGAGCTTGAAGGTACCACAGTCAGCAGAGCCAGTGTCCACAACATCAGTATCATGAGAGAGCTGAAACTGGGAATCGGAGATACGATCCGTGTTTACAAAGCCAACATGATCATTCCTCAGATCGCGGAGAATCTTACAGGAAGCGGCAATGCACCGATTCCCCACAGCTGTCCTGCATGTGGAAGGAATACTATGATCCGAAAAGACAATGAAGTCGAGAGCCTTTTTTGCGTAAATCCGGACTGTCCGGCTAAGAAGATCAAATCTTTTGCACTTTTTACAAGCAGGGATGCCATGAATATTGACGGACTTTCTGAGGCTACTCTGGAGAAATTTATTGCAAGAGGTTTCATCCATGATTTTGGCGATATTTTTGAGATCAGCAGGTATAAAGAAGAGATCGTAGAGATGGAAGGTTTTGGACAGAAATCCTATGACAATCTGATCGATAGCCTGGAGCGGGCGAAGGATACCACGCTTCCAAGAGTGATCTACAGTCTGGGGATCGCCAATATTGGCCTTGCTAATGCCAAGGTGATCTGCCGCCATTTTGATAATGATCTTGAGAAGATCCGTCATGCTGAACTTGAGGAGGTCAGTGACATTGATACGATCGGACCTGTGATCGCGGGAAACCTTGTGGAGTATTTCAAGGATGAGGATAACAACCGGCGTCTGGATCATCTGATGAGTTTTCTCCATATTCAGGAAGAAGGACCAAAAGAAGAGCAGATTTTTGCAGGGATGAATTTTGTGATCACAGGTAGTCTGGTTCATTTTGGAAATCGCAGTGAGGCCAAAGAGCTGATAGAGTCTCTGGGTGGAAAGGTTACGGGTTCTGTAACAAAAAAGACGAATTATCTTATTAATAATGATGTGCAGTCCAATTCATCCAAAAACAAGAAAGCCAGAGAGCTTGAAATCCCGATCCTGTCTGAGGGAGATTTTCTGAAGCTGGCAGGAAGGTAAGCGGAAGCTGTAAGACTAATCATTCTGCATGAAAAATATCAAAAGCGGATTCTGCGAGAGTTCGCTTTGCATGGATAAAAGGAGGGCTTACAATGCCAATTAAAACACAGGGGGATCTGCCTGTAAAGGAGATCCTTGAAAGAGAAAATATATTCGTAATGGACGAGAAACGTGCCATGCATCAGGATATCCGTCCTATTCAGATCCTGATTCTGAATCTGATGCCGCTGAAAGAGGAAACAGAACTGCAGCTTTTACGTTCTCTTTCCAACACACCGCTGCAGGTGGATGTGACTTTTATGGCAGTGGAGAGCCATGAGGCGAAGAATACTTCCCTCAGCCATCTGAATAAATTTTATGAGACTTTTTCAGATGTGAAAAAGCGTAAATTCGATGGAATGATCATTACCGGGGCACCGGTGGAGCAGATGCCTTTTGAGGAGGTGGATTACTGGGAAGAGCTGACAGAGATTATGGACTGGACGGAGAAGCATGTAACTTCTACAATTTTTCTGTGCTGGGCGGCGCAGGCCAGCCTCTACCATTTCTACAGCCTGGATAAGAAACCTCTGGACAAAAAAATGTTTGGTCTTTTCTGGCATAAAGTCCTGAATCGCAAAATCCCTCTTGTAAGAGGATTTGACGATGTATTTCTTGCTCCTCATTCCAGGCATACAGAGGTTCCGATCGCAGATATCCATGCCTGCAAAGATCTTACTGTTTTGGCAGAAAGCGAAGAAGCAGGTCTGTTTCTTGCTATGGCAGAAGGCGGCCGTAAGATCTTTGTCATGGGCCATCCGGAATATGACCGTGTAACTTTGGACGGTGAATATAAACGAGATCTGTCCAAGGGACTGCCTATTGAAATTCCAAAGAATTACTATAAAGACGATGATCCGAATAACAAACCACTGCTCACTTGGAGAGCACATGCGAACAATCTGTACACAAACTGGCTGAATTATTACGTATACCAGAGCACCCCATATGATCTGTACGGGACACCGGATTTCAGGGAACTGTAAGGTATCTTTACTGCAGCCGGGGATAGAATGCCGAAGTTACTGTTCACTGGTAATATCCCGCGAGGTGTTTTTTGTGAGCGAAGGTCACAGAAAACCCGAGACATACCGCGCGAATTTATGCAATCAGCATAAATTCTGTGCATCGCGAAGCGTGTTACTGAGAACGGAGTGAACAGTAACATGCCGAAAAAGCTTCCACAAATTTTACTTAAACTTTAATTGCACATTAAATAGAATAGTGATATAGTAAAGTTGGTTCCGACAAACGAAGAGCTTTAAGATTTCAGCAGATGACCGGGCGGAACCGCTTTTGCTGATGTATTCGGTCATAACCTGGAACAGAAAGAAGGAAGAGGGAAAACATTGCGTAAAAAATCACATGTACTGTTAGGCAGATACCTGGCTGATCAGATGTCCGAGGTCTACAGTCTTCAGCAGCACAGAAAAGCATTTTGCCTTGGTAATATCATGCCGGATCTGAGACCGTCATTTCTTACTACCAGACATGAGTTTTTTGGAACGTTCAATCAGCTTCAGAGCAAGATGAGAGAACTGGTAGAGAAAAATCCGGAAGAAGAAAATGCCAGAGTATACTGGCGGAGATTCGGTGAAGTCATGCATTATATGGCAGATTATTTTACTTTTCCTCATAACAGAACATATAAAGGAAGTCTTGCGGAACATAATTCCTACGAAGCTGAACTGAAAAACCGTCTGAAAGAGTGCATCTTAAGCGGCAGAGCAGACAGCCAGCTGGAAGAAGCGAAGCATTTCGACAGTTTTGAGGAACTTGTGGAGTATATCCGTGAACGACATGCATATTATCTGGAAAGCCCCAGATGTATCGCCGATGACATCCGCTTTATTCTGAGAGTATGTTATCAGGTGATACAGGGAATCTTTCAGTTATGCGTCAGAAGACAATTCCATATGGAAAACCGACTGGTAACAGTATAAGGCAGATACTGCAGTGTGTACACACTGCAGTTTTTGTGTTTTTGTATTCGGAAAATGCTTTTTGCGAAAATGTGAATAAAAAGTGAAAAATAAATAAACTGGAAAGGTTATGCAGTCAGAACGGTTGATTTCATAAAATTCCTATGATAAAATAAATGGAGTTGAACTTTAAGTTATCAAAAATGGTTTAAGGCAGACCTTTATTATAGGGGAAGTAAAGGGATGTTCAAGGAAAGAAGGGAGCATCTTAATAAATATGAAGAACAAGTACCTGAATAAGTTTTTATGCATCACGACGATATCAGCTATGGTACTGGCATCTCCGGCGGGAATTATGGCTGCTGAGGAGACCGAAGTAGTTTTCAGTGATGAGAGCAGTGAGGAAGTGACGTCTGAGCCAGTTGAAGAGACACCGGCACCAGAACCAACGGAAGCACCGGCACCAATTGAGACACCGGTACCGGAGCCGACTGCGACACCAGAGCCGCAGCCAACAGAGACACCAGCACCGACAGAAACACCGGAACCAACGGCAACACCAGAGCCAACGGCAACACCAGAGCCAACGGCGACACCGGCACCAACGGCGACACCGGCACCGACATCTACTCCGGTTCCGGATAATTCAGAAGCAGTTCAGAATGTTATTGATAAGATCAGTGCTTTGCCGAATGATATCACTGCGAAGGCAAAATCACAGATTGAAGAAGCACGTGCAGCGTATGAGGCACTGTCGGATTCAGAGAAAGCCAGAGTTACCAATTATTCAACGCTGGTAGCTGCTGAGAAGAAGCTGGCATCTGTTGTGAAGGATGGAAAAACTGACAATAATAAGAAGGACAATAAAGGTACAGATAACAATACCGGTGATATTACAGATGGTAAAGGAAATAATGCTACTGCAACACAGATAGGAATACCTGTATATGCAACCAATATGGTTTCCAATCTTCATGCAGGTAAGGATTTTTATCTGGACAGTCTGAAGAATAATTATAATCTCACATTTTCAGATGATTTTGCATCTGTGATGGAACAGATAGAGGGAGAGTATAAAGAGAAGAACAAGCTTACGGACAGTACTATTCTGGTACGAAACTGGCAGGATGTTCTGGCTGTTTATGTTTATGAACAGAGCCAGAAAGGAGAGACATCCTTTACTATGGATTCCTCCTGTAAAGAAGCTCTTACGAAGATTTTTGCTGAGATGAACCCTGTTGTCAGAGATAAACAGGATATTACCAAAGTATCTTACGGAAATCGTAAGATCAATTACTATATTAAGAAGAATAATATTTCCAAGAAGGACAGAACTGTTCTGAAGAAATACGTGGAAACGGACTGTAAACTTCTCTGTGCAGTTGTCACAGCATCCAAGGGATTTGTCCGTGAAAGTGTAGGAGACAGTGTTTCCGAGGATCGTGTAGATGTAATTACTGCTGCATATTCCCTGGTAGGTAAAGTCGGATATTTCTGGGGCGGTAAATCTACTGCTATCGGTAATGATCCAAGCTGGGGAGCTGTTGAGAAGGTTTCGGCAGAAGGCAGCAAGAGTTCAGGTACATTACGGGCGTATGGTCTGGATTGCAGCGGCTTTGTAACATGGGCCGTGATCAATGGCTATCAGGATCAGGGAATGCAGGCAGCGGTTGGTGATGGAACATCCGATCAGTGGGAGAAAGCGAATGTTGTCAGCGAGGCAGATGCACAGCCGGGAGATCTTGTATTTCAGAGAGGTCCGGAGTCGGGCAGCAACAATCATGTTGGCATTCTCTGCGGAAAGACGGATTCAGGAGACTGGATTGCGGTACATTGTTCTTCCAGTAAGAATGGTGTAACGGTAGGTGAGGCTTACAGTGCAAGCTTTCGTTACATCAGACAGCCATCTTTCTATGATGATACAGCAGTTGAAGAAGTAAACAACGAGGGAACAGCGACTGAGACAGATGAGAATGCAGAGAAGGTTCTCACAGATATTGTGAAGTCCAGCGCTCTGAAAGATGCACTGGCATCTGGAGGAGATATCTCTTCTGATAATCTTCTTGAGGATTTCAAGAATACATCTCTTCAGGAGGATGAGGATGAAGAAATTGTTGAGAATCTGATTCTGGAACAGGAAGATATTGATGATACAGTGGATACATATGATGACGTAGAAACACTGGAATTAGAAAATTAAGAGACAGCGACTGATGAGAGGGCAGTCTCCTGCGGGAGGCTGCCCTTTCTTACAACTGAAAGTAAAGGAATGTAGATGAAGAAAAGATTTTTTTGCCAGCTGGCGGCAGTGATAATGATATTGTCCCTGATATGTCAGCCCGTTTATGTTCGGGCTGGGACGCTGGAACAGATTTATTCTGCTGCTGAGAGTATTTTTTCCGGAGAGCCGAAAGAAATTCAGGCACTGCGACAGATGGATGTGGCTCAGACAGATGAAGGACATCAGGAATATTATTTCCGGCAGTTGACAGAGGAAGAGCAGCGCGTATACAGGGAGATTTTAACAGGGCTTCGAAGCAGAGATGAGCAGTTTTATCTGACACTTTCGGATGATGACAGCATTGACAGGACGTATCATGCGGTTCTGAAAGACCATCCGGAGATTTTTTGGGTGCACAATCGGGAAAAAATCTATAAAACCACATATTCCGGAAAAGATTACTGTATGTTTACTCCTGGCTACTCTTATTCTGAAAGTGAGACAGAAGAGATAAAGGCAGCGATGGAAACGAGCTTTCAGGAAGTCAGCAGCCTGATTCCGGATGAAACCAGTGATTATGAGAAAGTACGGATCGTCTATACTTATGTGATCGATAATACGCAGTACAAGACCGGAGCAGATGATCAGAGCATAGCAGGCGTCTTCTGGAAAAAATCAGCAGTCTGTGCAGGATATGCAGGTGCTGTTCAGTATCTTCTGGAACGGCTTGGGATTCCCTGCATTTATGTAGATGGCAGCACAGAGGAAAGTACAGAAGGACATGCCTGGGATATTGTAAAAATTGGCGAGTCGTATTATTATGTAGATGCCACTAATGGGGATCAGCCGGATTTTCTTAATGGCGATGCAGCTCAGCTGGAAGAACATAAAACTACAATCTATGATTATCTTTGTCCGTTTCCGGAAGAATATGAGAAGACATATAAAGCATCGAAAGAACTGACTGTTCCGAAATGTACGGCAAAAGATCTGAATTTTTATGTTCTGAACCAGGGATGTTTTGAAGAATATGACTGGCTGGCTATTTATGATTACTGTAAAATGCGGCTGGATAACGGAGCGGCAGTTGTGAGGTTCAAATTCAGCAATCAGGAGGCTTTTGATGCGGCACGCAAAGACTGGCTGGATGAAGGAGAAGTGCAGAATGTGGCGCAATATTATATGAAACTTAACGGCTACAGCCAGGTAGAATATCATTATGGCGTGCTGGATAATTTTTATACTATATATTTTATTTTCTGAGAGGAGTGAAGTTATGAATATGGATGTGTTATCAAGAGTATTTAACATCCTTCAGCGTGTAGGAGGGATGGAACAGATTGGACAATTTATGACTATTGTTTATGGCATAGTCTGTGTTTTTGGTATCCTGAACTGCCTTCTGGGATACCGTATCCTGCGGTTCTGGATGATGATCTTCGGATTTCTCATCGGCGCGGGAGCCGGTTTTGGAGTAACGTATCTTTCCGGCGTTGAAGATAAAATGGTGATCGCAGGTGCAATGGCGGGGCTTGGAATTGTCCTGGCTATCGTTTCATTTCTTGTATACAGAGCCGGAATTTTTGTACTGGGATTTGGCATCGGAATTTCTTTAAGCATTTATCTGGTGCATCCGACCAGTTCTTTTTCCTTCTTCCTGTGTATCCTTGTGGGAGTGGGACTTGGTATCCTGGCGATGCGCTATGCAAAAGGAGTTATCATTATCGGAACCAGTATCCTTGGCGGAGTGCTGGCAGGGGTTTCTATTGCGAAGATCGGTGGCCTTGAACAGTTTCCGTATGGCGTTGGTATGGCAGTTGGGATTGCCCTTCTTGGTATGCTGATCCAGTTTGCCATCAACAAGGATCACTATGATGATGACGATGAAGAAGATGAAGACGACGATGAACCGGAAGAAGAGATGCGCAGATCCGGAAAAAAGAAAAAATTTGCACAGGATCGAGAAAATGTTTCTGAATATAATGGGGCAAACAGACGCAGAAATTCTTCTGACAGATATTCTGATGCCAGAAATGATACCGGAGAAAGAAAAGGAAGCCGTTCCCGCAGCAGAAATGGCGATTCAGACCGAAGAAATTCTTCCGGTAACCGTTCAGAAAGCCGCCGCAATGGAAGAAATGCCGGAAACTCAGATAGAAACAGCTCGTCAGATAACCGCCGCAGAACATCAGCAGCAGGTTCTTCAGGAAGAAGCAGAAATGGAAGAAACAGTCCTTCTGAAGGCAGCAGAAGAAGTCAGAGCCGCAGCGATTCAGAGAACAGTTACAGTCAGAACAGAAGAAATACAAGATCTGCAGGCAGGTCATATTATGACGATGGGGATGACTATGATGCAAGCAGGGAACGTTTTGATCCTGATTATCGGGAAACACCGGATACATATGAAGATTTTGAAAAAAGCCAGCAGAGGAAACGACAGCTGGATATTGAAAATATGGCTGACTTTGAAGATGATGAGTTTGAACAGCTTCGAAATCACGAAGACTCGAAGAATAACCGGGATCTTCTGAGGAATCTTGAACCTGATGATTATGATGAATGGGAAGATAACTGAAAAAAGCATGAGGAGTGACAGAAATGGGAAAAGAAGCGAAGACGAATGCAATGAGAATGCTTGACAGAAAAAAGGTGAAATATGAGGCAATCGCATATGACTGCGGTGAATTTATTGATGGGATCCACTGCGCAGATATTACAGGTGCACCATATGACCAGTCATTCAAAACTCTGGTTATGGAAGGAAAAAGCGGCGGATATTATGTGTTTGTGGTTCCGATTGAGAAGGAAGTGGACCGTAAGGCAGCAGCGAAATCCGTGGGAGAGAAGACTGTGGATATGATTCATGTAAAAGATCTCACAAGGATTACCGGATATATCCGGGGAGGCTGCAGCCCTCTTGGAATGAAGAAGAACTATCCGGTTGTTTTTGATCAGTCAGCTGGGAATTTTGATGAGATCTATGTGAGCGGAGGAAGAGTAGGCCTGACTCTTAAAGTTCCGCTTAAAGATCTTCTGGATGTAACACAGGGAAAGCTTGCACCGATCACAATGGAATAAAATAAAGGCAGAGAAGCCTGAAAGCAGGAATCTTTCCTGGTAAAAAATCCCCTGCCTGGCTAAAAAAAGCAAGGCAGGGGATGATATCTCGGATAAAGAAATCTTAGTTATCCTGAGCGTCTTCCTCGTTAACCTGGAATACATGACGTTTCTTGGCCATCTCATCGCTGGCAAGATATTCATCATAGGTTGTGATCTTGTCAACAAGCTTACCGTTTGGAAGAATCTCCATAATACGGTTGGCTGTAGTCTGTACAAACTGATGATCGTGGGAAGTGAAGAGGATCACGCCCGGGAATTTGATCAGTCCGTTGTTCAACGCAGTGATAGATTCCATATCCAGATGGTTGGTTGGCTCATCCAGGATCAGGATGTTGGCACCGGAGATCATCATCTTGGAAAGAAGGCAGCGAACCTTCTCACCACCGGAAAGTACGCGGACACGTTTTACACCGTCTTCACCAGGGAAGAGCATACGTCCCAGGAAACCACGCACATAAGTGGCATCCTTGATTTCGGAGTACTGTGTCAGCCAGTCTGTGATTGTAAGATCATTATCGAATTCCTGAGTATTATCTTTCGGGAAATATGCCTGGGAAGTAGTGACACCCCATTTATAATTTCCCTCGTCCGGCTCCATCTCACCTGTAAGGATCTTGAAAAATGTAGTAATAGCCTGCTCATTGGCACCTACGAATGCGACTTTATCTTCCCGGCCAAGTGTAAAGGAGATATTGTCAAGGACTTTCACGCCATCAATAGTCTTGGAAAGGTTTTCAACCATAAGAACTTCGTTTCCAATCTCGCGGTTCGGACGGAAGTCAATGTACGGATATTTACGGCTGGACGGACGCATATCGTCAAGCTGGATCTTTTCCAAGGCACGCTTTCTGGATGTAGCCTGTTTGGATTTGGAAGCGTTGGCACTGAATCTTGAGATAAATTCCTGGAGCTCTTTGATCTTCTCCTCCTTCTTCTTATTGGCTTCTTTCATCTGTTTGATGAGAAGCTGGCTGGACTCGAACCAGAAGTCATAGTTTCCGGCATAGAGCTGGATCTTGCCATAGTCGATATCTGCTGTATGTGTGCAGACCTTATTTAAGAAGTAACGGTCATGGGATACAACGATAACGGTGTTGTCAAAATTGATCAGGAATTCTTCAAGCCACTCGATAGCAGGAAGATCCAGATGGTTGGTCGGCTCGTCGAGAAGCAGGATGTCAGGATTTCCGAAAAGTGCCTGAGCAAGAAGAACCTTGACCTTCATACTTCCTGTGAGGTCAGCCATCTGTGTGTAATGGAACTCCGTGTCAACACCAAGACCATTGAGAAGAGTAGCAGCATCAGACTCTGCTTCCCATCCGTTCATCTCTGCGAACTCACCCTCAAGTTCACTGGCACGGATACCATCTTCGTCAGTGAAATCTTCCTTGGCATAGATGGCTTCTTTTTCTTTCATGATCTGGTAAAGTCTCTCATTACCCATGATAACAGTGTCAAGTACAGGATAAGCATCATACTTGAAGTGATCCTGCTGCAGGAAGGAAAGCCTCTGTCCCGGTGTGATCACGATATCGCCCTTTGTCGGCTCCAGTTGTCCGGAAAGAATCTTAAGAAATGTAGACTTTCCTGCACCGTTGGCACCGATTAATCCATAACAGTTTCCTTCTGTAAACTTGATGTTTACATCTTCAAACAGCGCTTTCTTACCGACACGCAGTGTGATGTTGTTTGCTGAAATCATATCATACCTCTTTTTTCAAAAATAATAAATATCGCTTCAATTACAATCGTCCTTTATTGTACCGTAAACTGGAAAATTTGCAAGGTGTATTTTAGTTTTTTACATTAAATAAAGTAAAAACAGGAAAAATAAAATGAAATACAGGAAAATAATAACCTTTTATTATTGAAAAAAATGCGTTATACTGACCAGTATGATAATAGGAACGCACGGAATGTGTTTACCGGTATATAGCAGAATGGGATGAAGAGATCTGCTGTACTGAGAAAATTATCAAATTCTATTAGCAGCTTAGTTGAACAGAAGAGAGGTCAAAGATGTTTATCACCAGAGAAAGCGATTATGCGATGCGGGTTGTCCGCGCATTAATGGGAGAGACGCGTTTGAGCGTCAGTGATATCTGCGAGAGGGAAGCGATCACAGCACCTTTTGCCTATAAGATACTGAAAAAGCTTCAGAACGCAGGGATCGTTCAGGGATACCGGGGAGTTCACGGCGGATATGCCCTGAAGAAAGATCCGGCGGAGCTGACATTATATGATATATATTCAGCAATCGATTCAGATATGTCTATTATTGAATGCCTGAACGGGCGGTGTGAATGTGCCAGAAACGGACAGAACGGCGTTCCGTGTTACGCCCATGATGAACTGAAAGATATTCAGGATGAACTGTGGACTATGCTCCGCCGTAAATCCATAAAGGAGCTTTTTGAGAAGGACAGTCAGTGATTTCAGTTCACAGGATGAGAGAGTGAAATCAGCTGAAAACCGGGCAGACGTATGAAATATGAGGAGAGAGTATCTGGATGGAGAGATAATTCCGGATGTCTCTCTTTTTTTGAATATTTTGTGGAAAAGATAACAACGTTTGTACCTGATAATATACAAAAATTGCTGAAAGAAAATGGACATAATTGGGAATCTATGATATAATAACCAATGGAATTTTAGGCTTTTCAGAGCCTAAATAATATATTTTTAACAAACCTTTAAGGAGGAATAAACAATGGCAAGAAAGATGAAAACCATGGATGGTAACCATGCAGCCGCTCATGCATCATACGCTTTTTCTGATGTAGCTGCTATTTACCCGATTACCCCTTCATCTGTAATGGCTGAGGCAACAGACGAGTGGGCAACTCAGGGAAGAAAGAACATCTTTGGACAGGAAGTACAGGTTACAGAGATGCAGTCTGAGGCTGGTGCAGCAGGTGCCGTTCACGGTTCTCTGGCAGCAGGTGCCCTGACTACAACCTATACAGCTTCCCAGGGTCTTCTGCTTATGATCCCGAACCTTTACAAGATCGCTGGTGAGCAGCTTCCGGGAGTTATCAACGTATCTGCCCGTGCACTTGCTTCTCACGCACTTTGTATCTTCGGAGATCATTCCGACGTTATGGCCTGTCGTCAGACCGGATGCGCAATGCTTTGCGAATCTTCTGTACAGGAGGTTATGGATCTTACACCGGTTGCTCATCTTGCAGCAATCAAAGGTAAGGTTCCGTTCATCAACTTCTTCGATGGATTCCGTACATCCCACGAGATCCAGAAGATCGAGACATGGGACTATGAAGATCTGAAAGATATGGCAGATATGGACGCTATCGCAGAGTTCCGTAACCGTGCTCTGAACCCGAACCATCCATGTCAGAGAGGTTCCGCTCAGAACCCAGATATCTTCTTCCAGGCAAGAGAGGCATGTAACCCATATTATGACGCTCTTCCGGCAGTTGTTCAGGAATACATGGACAAAGTTAACGAGAAGATCGGAACAGACTATAAACTGTTCAACTACTACGGAGCTGAGGACGCTGAGCACATCATCGTAGCTATGGGTTCCGTAAACGACACAATCGAGGAGACAATCGATTATCTTATGGCAGCCGGCAAGAAGGTTGGTGTTGTTAAAGTTCGTCTTTACAGACCATTCTGCGCTCAGGCTCTTATCGATGCAATCCCGGATACAGTTAAGCAGATTTCTGTTCTTGACAGAACAAAAGAGCCGGGAGCACTTGGCGAGCCTCTGTATCTTGATGTTGTTGCAGCTCTTCGCGACAGCAAGTTCAGTGATGTTAAGATCTTTACAGGACGTTATGGACTTGGTTCCAAAGATACAACACCTGCACAGATCGTAGCAGTATATGAGAACACTGAGAAAGAGAAATTCACCATCGGTATCGTTGATGATGTTACAAACCTTTCTCTTGAGACAGGCGCACCACTTGTTACAACACCAGAGGGAACAACAAACTGCAAGTTCTGGGGACTTGGAGCTGATGGTACTGTAGGTGCTAACAAGAACTCCATCAAGATCATCGGTGATAACACAGACATGTACGCTCAGGCTTACTTCGATTATGACTCCAAGAAGTCCGGCGGTGTTACAATGTCTCACCTTCGTTTCGGTAAGAAACCGATCAAATCCACATACCTGATCCACAAGGCAAACTTCGTTGCATGTCATAATCCGTCCTATGTTAATAAATATAACATGGTACAGGAGCTTGTTGACGGAGGTACATTCCTTCTGAACTGTGCTTGGGATATGGAAGGACTTGAGAAACATCTTCCAGGACAGGTTAAAGCTTTCATCGCTAACCACAATATCAAATTCTACACCATCGATGGTGTTAAGATTGGTATTGAGACTGGCATGGGACCAACACGTATCAACACAATCCTTCAGTCCGCATTCTTCAAACTTACAGGAATCATTCCTGAGGAGCAGGCTATCGAGCTTATGAAAGCTGCTGCTAAAGCTACTTACGGACGTAAAGGTGATGACGTTGTTAAGAAGAACTGGGCAGCTATCGATGCTGGTGCTAAACAGATCGTAGAGGTTCAGGTTCCGGAGAGCTGGAAGAACGCTGAGGACGAGGGACTCTTCATGTCTCACGCATCCCACGGTGCTCAGGAAGCTCAGGACTTCGTAAACAACATCCAGTGCAAGATCAATGCTCAGGAAGGTAACAGCCTCCCAGTATCTGCATTCAAGGATTATGTAGATGGTACAACACCATCCGGAACAGCTGCATATGAGAAACGTGGTATCGCAGTTAACGTTCCAGTATGGGTTCCGGACAACTGTATCCAGTGTAACCGCTGTGCATATGTCTGCCCGCATGCTGCAATCCGTCCGGTTGCCATGACAGCAGATGAGACAGCTAACGCTCCAGAGGGAATCAAGACACTTCCGCTTACAGGAATGAAAGACTATACATTCACAATGACTGTATCAGCTCTTGACTGTACAGGATGCGGTTCCTGTGCTAATGTCTGCCCAGGAAAGAAAGGCAACAAAGCTCTTGAGATGGCTCCGCTTGAAGCTAACACAGAAGAGCAGAAATTCTTTGATTACGGTGTAACACTTCCTCAGAAGGAAGACGTTATCGCTAAATATAAAGAGACAACTGTAAAAGGCAGCCAGTTCAAACAGCCGCTCCTCGAGTTCTCAGGCGCTTGTGCAGGTTGTGGTGAGACACCATACGCTAAGCTGATCACACAGCTCTTTGGTGACAGAATGTACATTGCAAATGCTACAGGATGCTCCTCTATCTGGGGTAACTCTTCACCATCTACACCATACACAACAAACGCTAAGGGACAGGGTCCTGCATGGTCCAACTCTCTGTTCGAGGATAACGCGGAGTTTGGTTATGGTATGCTTCTTGCACAGCGTGCGATCCGTGGCGGTCTGAAAGAGAAGATCGAAGACCTTGTAGCTAACGGAACAAACGAGGATGTTAAGGCAGCCGGTCAGGAATGGCTGGATACTTACGCTGTAGGCGCAACAAACGGTGCAGCTACAGAGAAACTCGTTGCAGCTCTTGAGGCTTGCGGATGTGACAAGGCTAATGAGATCCTTGCACAGAAAGACTTCCTCTCCAAGAAATCCCAGTGGATCTTTGGTGGTGACGGATGGGCTTACGATATCGGATTCGGTGGTGTTGACCATGTTCTCGCAAGCGGACGTGACATCAACGTTATGGTATTCGATACAGAGGTTTACTCCAACACAGGCGGACAGTCTTCCAAGTCTACACCGACAGGTGCGATCGCTCAGTTCGCAGCAGGCGGAAAAGAGACTAAGAAGAAAGATATGGCATCTATCGCAATGAGCTATGGCTATGTATACGTAGCACAGATCTCCATGGGTGCTGACTTCAACCAGACTGTAAAAGCAATTGCAGAGGCAGAGGCATATCCGGGACCATCCCTGATCATCGCTTATGCTCCATGTATCAACCATGGTATCAAGAAAGGTATGAGCAAAGCTCAGACAGAGGAAGAGCTGGCAGTTAAGTGCGGATACTGGCACAACTTCAGATTCAATCCGGCTGCTGACAACAAGTTCAGCCTTGATTCCAAGACACCGGATATGGAGAACTATATGGACTTCCTGAACGGTGAGGTTCGTTACAATTCTCTGCAGCGTCAGAATCCTGAGAAAGCAGCAAGACTGTTCGCTAAGAACGAGTCTGAGGCTCAGGCTAGATATGAGTATCTGCAGAAACTTATCACTCTTTACGGAGCAGATAAGAAAGAAGACTAATTACTGATCAATAGTTACTGTTTACACAGTGTGCTTGCTGATTAAGCATTAGGTGAAAGGCCTGCGGTGTTTAGCGCACCGCGGGTCTTTTTTCATATACGGGAGAAGACATACATGAAAAAAAGAAAAGCAGATTTTTACATTCTGTATACCATTGTCTTTGCAGCGATCTCGCTGTTTATTTACTGCTGTTTTTACTTAAATGGAAAATCACTGATCTGGAGTCACGATGGCGTTCCGCAGCATATCAATGCACTAGCCTACTATGGCAAATATCTGCGAAATGTACTGAAGACCCTGGTGATCGATCATAAATTGTCCTTCCCTATGTGGGATATGCATATCGGATATGGTTCCGATATCCTTACTACACTTCACTATTATGTGATTGGTGATCCTCTGACTTTACTCTCTGTTTTTGTACCGGAAAAAAATACAGAAGTTTTATACGAGTGCCTGATCTTTCTCAGGATTTATCTTGCGGGGATCACGTTCAGTATTTACTGTTTTTATCGCAAAAATCCGAAACAGGCGACTTTTATTGGAAGTCTCGTATACATTTTTGCGGGATGGACTATCTATGCGTCCATGAAACATCCTTATTTTTCCAATCCGATGATCTATCTGCCGCTGGTACTCATGGGCATTGAGAAAGTTTACAAAAAAGAAAAACCGTACCTTTTTATATGGTCTGTGGCAATAGCGGCAATGTCAAATTTTTATTTCTTTTATATGATCAGTGTCTTTATGGTACTGTATGCAGCTTTCCGGTATTTTGGAATAATCCGGAAACGTTCTGTGAAAGATGTATTTCGATGGTTCCTGAAATTTACCGGTTTCTATCTGGTATCCCTGATGATCGCAGCGTTGATTTTTTTACCGGTGGTCATGACTTTGTTTGGAACCGAACGTTTTCAGGCGCAGAACTATGTGCCATTGCTGTATGATCATATTTACTATGAAAAATATCTCGGCTGTCTGATCGGCGAGAATATGATCCAGTGGGGTGTTGCTGGATATTCTGCAGTTGCCATGGCAGGCGTGTTTGTAATATTTTCCAAAAAGAAAAAATATACAGGTCTGAAACTGGGATTCCTGCTTCTGAATCTGTTTCTTCTGATCCCGTTTGCAGGACATGTGCTGAATGGATTTTCCTATGTGTCAAACAGATGGATCTGGGCTTATGGAATGTTGATCGCCTATATCCTGGTGCAGGCATATCCTGAACTTTTTACTTTGCAGATCAGGGAAAAAAGAAAGATCTTTATTATGCTGCTTGTGTACTGTGTGCTCGCATTATTTTCAGATGCTGCCCGGACAGAACGAAATATCATGGCTGTAATGATGCTGGTTCTGGCTGTGTTTACAGTAGTTTCCTATGGAAATATTTTTGTCCAGGGGAAATATCTCTGCGAAATGATCGTTACAGTACTGGTAGTCAGTATCCTTCTCAACGTGTTCTATCAGTATTCATATGAGAAAGATTATCTTTCTGAATTTGAGAACAGGAACCAGGCACTGGAAGCACTGGAATCAGGACCGGATAAAGAAATAAAGGATCTGGAGGATTCTTCCAGCAGCAGATATGATCAGTACAAAACAGGCTCATATGTGAATTCAGCCATGTATATGGGAACCAACAGCACATCCTATTATTTCAGTGTTGCCAATGGGAGCATCAGCCGCTTTTTTGATGAGATGTATCTGAATACTCCATGGGATTACCATTACAGTAGTCTTGATGGAAGGACCATTCTGGACCGTCTTGCATCTGTGAAGTACTTTGCCATCAAGAAAAACGGTTATGGATATATTCCCTATGGTTACGATACTGAAACTGTTTTTTCCGGAAAATACAGGATCTATGAGAATGAGAATGCTCTTCCTCTTGGTTATACTTATAATTCCTGGATCTCCAGGGAAAAATATGAAAAGCTTTCTGTGACACAGAAACAGCAGGCACTTCTGCAGGGGGCAGTCGTGGAAGAAAGCAGTCTCCCGGAAACAGAGCTTTTATTTGATGATAAGAAAGCCGATTTTACACTGGAGGCAGGGAAAGGCTGTAAGATCAAAGATGGAAAAATCATTGTTACAAAGAAAAATGCAACAGTTTCCATCGGATATCAGGGTGAACCTGCATCTGAGGTCTATCTTGTAGCAGAAAATCTGGATTTTGATGCTTATTCTCCAAGGGAGCAGGTTAGTGATAAAAAATGGAATTCCCTCACAGAATATGAAAAGAACACTATTCTCTATGAGGATGACAACTGGCGTTACTGGAAAGAGAGCAAAGAAGCAGCTGTAGAAGTTTCACTGGGTTCTGTTGATAAAACGATTCGGATCTTCACGGATAAATACAATGGCTACAGCGGCCGTCACAATTTCCTTCTTAATATGGGATATAAAAATTACAGTGCAGGAACAATGAAGCTTACTTTTTCCACACCTGGAGAGTATACTTTTGATAATCTGTATCTGGTGTGTCAGCCCATGGATTCTGTGGAACAGGAGACAGAGAAGCTTGGAAATGAAAGCCTTCAGAATGTGAAAGTCGGAACAAACAGGATAACAGGAGAGATAGAAGTATCCTCAGATAAATTTCTGGTATTTTCTATTCCGTACAGTGCCGGTTTTACGGCTTATGTAGATGGTAAGGAAACGAAACTGGTTCAGGCCAACAGCATGTACATGGGAGTTGAGCTGAAAAAAGGAAAACACAGCATCGTACTTACTTACTGCACGCCATATCTTGTTCCAGGAATCATACTGACTGTGGCAGGGCTGGCAGCTTTTCTTCTGATCGTGATATATAACAGATATCCCGGAAAGAAGAAAGAAAGGGGTAAACAGAAGAAATGAGCAGATTATCAGTAGTTCTGCCGGCATATAATGAAGAGTTGATGATTGTAAAAGCCTGCCGGACGCTGAAAAAGTTCCTGGATCAGGAGAGGATTCCGTATGAACTTGTCCTGGTGGATGATGGATCGACAGATGAAACCTGGAATCAGATAGAGGAGATATCCATGCAGGATCCTAATGTGACAGGAGTGCATTTTTCCAGGAATTTCGGAAAAGAAGCTGCAATTGTAGCAGGACTTGCACAGGCAGGTGGTGATGCAGTGGCCGTGATGGACTGCGACCTGCAGCATCCGCCGGAAAAACTGATAGAGATGTTCCGTCTCTGGGAACAGGGATATGAAGTGATCGAAGGTGTGAAGACCAGCAGGGGAAAAGAAAACATGCTTCATAGAAAAAGTGCCGGATTTTTTTACAGGATCATGTCCAGGACAACCGGATTCGATATGCAGAATGCATCGGATTTCAAGCTCCTTGACAGAAAAGCTGTACAGAGTGTTCTTTCTATGCCGGAGAGGAGCATGTTTTTCCGTGCCACTTCATCCTGGGTAGGATATAGAAGTACCTCTGTGTTCTTCGAAGTGAAAGAGAGGGAGGCAGGAGAATCCAAGTGGTCAACAAGAGCACTGATCAGCTATGCATTTCGGAACATTGTAGCATTTACCACACTTCCGCTGCAGTTTGTGACAGCCGGGGCAGTCGGGTGCTTTATCTGTTCGCTGATTCTTCTTGTGTATTCGCTGGTGAGATATTTTACCGGGCATGCAGTGGAAGGATATACCACACTTCTGATCGTTTTGCTGTTTATCGGAAGTGCAGTGATGATGAGCCTGGGTATTATCGGCTATTACATTGCACGGATCTATGAGGAGGTTAAGAGACGTCCGAGATATATTGTGTCAAAGATCATACACGGAGGAGAGAAAGATTGAAAAAACTGATTTTGAAAATTTACGGGAATGATGTGATCCGATATGTTTTCTGGGGTGGTTGTACAACCCTTGTAAATCTCGTAAGCTTTTATATTATGAGACTGGCAAAAATTCCGCTTATGACTGCAAATGTGATTTCCATTATCCTGGCGATTCTGTTTGCATATATTGTGAATTCCAGATTTGTATTTCACGATAACTGTGAAACTCTGAAAGACCATATCCGGCCTTTTGTGAAATTTATAAGTGCCCGCCTTGCAACCATGGTGATCGAGGTTGGTGGTGTGTGGCTTCTGGCTGTTGCCATGGGGCTTAACGACATGATCGCGAAATTCTGTACCCAGTTCATTGTGCTGGTGCTGAATTATATATTTAGTAAATTTTTAATTTTTACTACAGGTAAAAAACGGGAGGTAGCAAATGATGACATTAAATGAGGCAGTGAAGAAGATTCGTCCGCTGGATGAGAAAGCAATCGAAGGAGCTAAAAAGAGATGGGACAGTATTGCGAAGCCGTTACATTCTCTTGGAGAGCTTGAAAATATGCTGATACAGATCGCAGGCATCACAGGAACACCGGATGTCCGTGTAGAAAAAAAAGCAGTTGTTGCCATGTGTGCAGATAATGGTGTTGTGGAAGAGGGTGTAACACAGACAGGGCAGGAGGTAACTGCCATTGTTGCTGAGAATTTTCTGAATGGAGCTACTACATGCTGCGTAATGTGCCGCCAGTGCGGTGCAGAGCTTTTCCCTGTTGATGTGGGAATGGTCGTTGATACAAAAGTCCGCACAGATCTGAAAGTTGCCTATGGAACAAAGAATATGACAAAAGAGCCGGCTATGACAAGAGAGCAGGCGATCAAAGGCATAGAGGCAGGTATTGCCATGGCTCAGGAGCTGAAAGAAAAAGGTTATCAGGTTCTTGCTACCGGTGAGATGGGAATCGGAAACACGACAACCAGCAGTGCAGTGGCCTCTGTACTTCTCGGAAAGCCGGTTGAGGATATGACAGGACGCGGAGCAGGTCTTTCCGGTGAGGGACTTGTGAGAAAGATTAACGCTATCAAAAAAGCCATTGCCCTAAACAATCCGGATCGTTCTGATGCCATTGATGTTCTGGCCAAAGTCGGAGGATATGATATTGCAGGAATGGCTGGTGTATATATCGGTGGCGCTGCTCTTGGAATGCCGGTTGTCATGGATGGCTTTATTTCCTGTGTGGCTGCGCTGGTAGCTGTAAAGATCTGCCCGCAGATCAGCGATTATATCATCGCATCTCACGTGTCCAAAGAGCCGGCTGCACATATGATCCTGAAAGAGCTGGATAAAGAAGCGGTCATTCATGCAGGAATGTGCCTTGGTGAAGGAACCGGAGCAGTAACACTGTTTCCGCTGATCGATCTTTCCTGTGCTGTATATAATTCAATGAGCACTTTTGGGGATATCAATGTAGAACAGTATGAGGAGTTGAAATAAATGCTGGTTGTAGTAACAGGGGGCAGCGGAAGCGGTAAATCAGCTTTTGCTGAAGAAACAGTTTTATCTTTCGGGGAAGCCCGGCGGATTTATATTGCTACCATGCAGGCATTTGACGAAGAGAGCAACAGGCGTATCCGCAGGCACAGGCGGATGCGCGCCGGAAAAGGCTTCGAGACAGTGGAATGTTATACAGCCCTGGATGAGCTGGTTCTTCCCAAAGGCAGCGTGGTTCTTCTGGAATGTATGTCCAATCTGGTAGCAAACGAAATGTTCCGGGAAGACGGTTTCCATCCGGAGGTTTCGGAGAAAATCACAGGTGGTGTGAAACACCTTCTTTCTCAGGCAGAACATGTGGTAATTGTTACCAATGAGATTTTTTCAGATGGTATTCTTTATGAAGGAGAATCAGAAAAATATAAAGAGCAGCTTGGTCAGATCAACTGTAATCTGGCTGAGATGGCAGACGACGTTGTGGAAGTTGTTTATGGAATTCCTGTCTGGCACAAAGGAGGAGGTGTGAAAGCATGAAAAGTGTGTGGAACAGCTGCAAGGCTGCATTTGCCATGTTTTCCAAGATCCCTGCTCCGATGGTAGACTGGAATAAAGAGAACATGAAATATATGATGTGCTTCTTTCCTTTTGTGGGAGCTATGATCGGTGTGCTGACCTGGCTGACTGGCTGTGTACTTGGAAATTATGTAAAGCTGGATCCGTTTTTTCTCACAGTGATCCTTACGGTGATTCCGGTGGTGGTTACAGGTGGAATCCATGTTGACGGTCTTCTGGATACTTCTGACGCCTTAAGTTCCTGGCAGGAGCGTACAAGAAGGCTGGAGATTCTGAAAGATTCCCATGCAGGAGCATTCGCTGTGATCACAGCCTGTGTTTATTTTATCCTGTGGCTTGGGGTCTGGAGCCAGCTTCAGAATAATCCGAAGGGAATCTGCATTATGAGCATGGGATATATGATGTCCAGATGTCTTTCCGGAATCGGTGTGATCACGTTCCCGAAGGCAAAATCAGATGGAACAGTAGCGGAGTTTTCCAGAAATGCATCTGAGATTACAGCCCGCAATATTCTGATGGTAATGTTTGTGATACTGGTGGCACTGATGCTCTGGGTAAGCCCGGTTATGGGAGTACTCGCAGTGTTAAGTGCACTTCTTGTATTCTGGTGGTACCATCACATGGCAATGGAATATTTCGGCGGAACAACAGGGGATCTGTCGGGATTTTTTCTCTGCATCTGTGAGGTTGTAATGGCACTTGTGCTGGCTCTGGCCGGTGCAGTGATCCTGTAGTAAAAGATTCGAATGAGGTAAATAATATGGAAATGATAATCGGTGGTGCATACCAGGGAAAAGAAAACTATGCCAGAAGGAATTTTCCTGATATCACATGGAAAAAAGGTTCAGAGCTTACAGATGAAGAACTTTATCAGGCAGATGGTGTTCTGGGATTTCACGAATACATAAGAAAATCCCTGAAAGAAGGAAGAGATCTCACAGATCTGGCAAGGGAGCTTTTGGAAAAAAATCCAGATGTGATCCTGGTCAGTGAGGAGGTTGGCTACGGAATCGTTCCTGCAGATGCCTTTGAACGGCAGTACAGAGAAGCTGTGGGACGTATTTGCACTGCACTGGCAGCAGGGAGCAGCAAGGTGACAAGAGTTGTATGCGGAATCGGGACGGTGTTAAAAGATGCTTAAAATATATCTGATCCGTCATGGCCAGACTCCCGGAAATAAGCTGCAGCGTTACGTTGGGACAACTGATGAACATTTAACCCAGGAAGGCTGTGAATTTTTAAAGGAGTTAAGTTACCCAATACCGGAAACACTTTATGCAAGCCCGCTTCTCAGATGTGTGGAGACAGCCGGGATCCTTTTTCCGGAAAAAGAACTCCACATTATCGATGAACTTTCAGAATGTGATTTCGGGGAATTTGAGAATAAGAATTACAAGGAGCTTTCCGGAAATGAGAATTATCAGAAGTGGATCGACAGCAACGGAATGCTTCCTTTTCCCGGAGGAGAGAGCAGGGAAGATTTTAAGCACAGAAGCCTGATGGGATTTCAGAAGGCAGTTACAGGGTGTATCCGGGAGAATGTGCACAGAGCGGCACTGGTGATCCATGGCGGAACTATTATGAACATTATGGAAGAGTATGCAGACAGACAGCGGCCATTTTATGAATGGCATGTAAAAAACGGTGGTGGGTATCTGATAGAGCTGGATCCTGTGTCATGGCAAAAGGGTAAATATGAATTCCGGATCTGCGAAGCATATATGGAGGGATGAAAATGAACGGACAAAAAATCAGCTGGACACGTAGTGACCTGAAGTGGCGGGCAAAAGAAGCTTTCCGAAAGAATTACTGGGCAGCAGTTCTGGTAAGCTTTATCCTGGCGATCGTAGTTGCTTCCGGCGGAAAAGGAGCAGCACAGAGCGGTGCTGGAAATGCTGTACATTCTGAGTATAATTATTCTGTCAGTACTTTTGATACAGATGGCGTGAGTTCATATGTGGGACATATGTTCAGCGGAGCACGCTCCCCGTGGATGCTGATCTTTGCCATTGTGGGAGCCGGTGCAGTTGTGACAGTTGCACTGATCGGCATAATTCTGCATTTTCTGGTGGGAAATGTGCTGGAAGTAGGTGCATGCAGCTTTTATATTGATAACTTGTTCTCAGTACCAGGACCCGGAAAGATATTAAGTGCATTCCGTTCCGGAAATTATGGAAATGTGGTGAAAGTTATGTTCTGTCGTGATCTCTTTACGTTTTTATGGTCACTGCTTTTTGTGATTCCGGGAATTGTGAAATCTTATGAATATCAGATGGTTCCGTATCTTCTGGCAGAATATCCGGGAATGGACAGAAATGAAGCTTTTGCCAGAAGCCGTGAGATGATGTACGGACAGAAATGGAATACTTTTGTTCTGGATATTTCTTTTATTCCGTGGAATATTCTTTCTTCCATCACATTCGGACTTGTGGGACTGTTCTATGTATTTCCGTACCAGGATGCAACTTATGCAGAGCTTTATGATACTTTGGCAGCAGGAATGCCAGGAAATGGACAGCAGGTATATGAGAATGGAACTTACTAAGAATAAAATGATTCTGGTGCGGGGCGGCGGTGATCTGGCAACGGGAGTGATTCATAAACTTCATCAATGCGGATACCATGTTTTGATTCTGGAATGCGACCGCCCAAGCGCCATTCGCCGCCACGTGGCTTTCTGCGAGGCTGTATATGATGGAACTTCTGCAGTGGAAGGTGTTGTGTGCAAGCACATTACAGAAAACAATATTCTTGCACAGTGCGAAAGATGCTGGGAAGAGGGAGAAATTCCTCTTCTCACAGATACTGAAGGGAAACATATCCACGAGCTCGCACCGGCGGCAGTTGTGGATGCGATTCTTGCGAAAAAAAATCTGGGAACGGATCGCACGGTGGCTCCTCTTACAGTAGGACTAGGACCTGGATTTACTGCAGGGGAAGATGTGGATTATGTGATCGAGACCATGCGTGGACACAATCTGGGACGTATTATCCGGGAGGGCAGTGCACTTCCCAATACGGGAGTACCAGGCGTGATCGCAGGAATTGGAAAAGAACGGGTGATCCATTCTCCTGCAGCTGGTGTTATGAAAAATATCAGCCACATTGCAGATATTGTGAAGAAAGATCAGGTGATTGCCATGATTGGGGAAACTCCTGTGAAGGCAGCGATTTCCGGTGTGATCCGCGGACTGATCCGGGATGGATATCCTGTTTTTCAGGGAATGAAGATTGCAGATATTGACCCAAGGGCAGAGCAGAAAAAGAACTGTTTTACTATTTCTGATAAGGCAAGATGTATTGCCGGTGGTGTTCTGGAAGTGCTTCTTTCACAGGGAATCAGACCATGATCGCGGCATTTACAGGTGGTGGCGGAAAGACCACCCTGATCTATTATCTGGCAGAGAAATTCGCCGGAGAAGGAAAAAAGGTAATCGTCACTACTACAACACATATGGCCTGGGAACCGGGGCGTCCTTTTGCTGATGCAGGGGATGCTGCCGGAGTCAGGCAGCTTCTTGCTCAATATGGTTATGTAACAGCGGCTTATCATAAGGCCGGACAGCCGAAGATTTCCGGTCCTGACAGGGAAATCCTTGAAAAGCTGTCCGGCCTTTGTGATGCTCTTCTTGTGGAAGCTGACGGCTCGAAGCGGCTTCCCCTGAAAGTTCCTGCACAGTGGGAGCCAGTGATACCGGAAATCGCAGATATTGTAGTTGGTGTGATCGGCCTGGACTGTCTTGGAAAAAAAATCGCAGACACTGCCCACAGACCGGAAGATGTGGCCGGATTCCTCGGGGAAAATGTGGAGGATATTGTGACCTGGGAAAATGTGGCTAAGATCGCTGTAGCAAAGACAGGATTGCAAAAAGGTGTCGGTAAGAGGAGATTTCTGGTTTATCTGAATAAGGCAGATGTTCTGGAATCGCTGGATCCTGCGGAGAAGATTGTGGAAAGATGCAGGATAAAAGGAGTTGAAGCTGTTTGCGGGAGCCTGCGTAAGGATTGATCACTTTGTAAAGTAGTGGAAAAGATATGGTGAGGTGAAAGAAAATGAAACTGGGGCTGGTTATGCTTGCTGCCGGAAACAGCCGAAGATTTGGAAGTAATAAATTGTTGTATACAGTGGATGGAGTACCGATGTACAGGCATATTCTTTCAGAACTTGAGAAAGTACGAAAAGAACTGGAATTACAAGGTACACAGTGTTCTATCACTGTTGTCACCCAGTATGATGAGATTGCAGAAGATGTCAGAAAAAGAGGAATCTCCGTGTTCTATAATTTACATCCTGATGAAGGAATTTCTTCTTCGTTGAGAATTGGTCTGAGAGGCAGCTGGGATACAGATGCCTGTTTATTCACCGTATCAGATCAGCCCTGGCTTCGATGTGAGACGATTCTGGAATTGATAGAAAAATTCCGGAAAGAAAAAAAAGGAATTGCCTGCGTGCAGCACAATGGAAAAACAGGAAATCCCTGTATTTTTTCCGGAAAGTATTTTGATGAACTGATGGAGCTTGAAGGAGATGTCGGGGGAAAAAGAGTGATCAGGAAACACCGGGAGGATACAGCGGTGTTGGATGTGCCGGATGAAAGAGAGTTGCTGGATGTGGATAGTAGAGAGGTGCTCTGACTAACAACAGGGAATCTTCCCGGGTTTCAGGATGACGAAGCCCGGGAAGATTCCCTGTTTACGTTGGTTACAATTATCAAATATTCTACATAAAATGATTCCTGGCAGCCTCTTCCTCCGCCAGGCGAACAGTCTCCTCGGAAGGATTAGAAATTACTGCAGAAGCTACGATCTCACAAGGAGGATTTCCCTTGACACTCTCAACAGCAGCAGTTACGGCAGACACATCACCAGTCAGGAAAACAGTAGCATGGCCACCACATTTTGTCTGCCATGTAAGAAAAGAAACATCAGAGGTCTTCAGCATCTGATCGATCACAAGGATCGCATTGCTGCTTCCAACAACCTCAACTAAACCAAAAGCACCATAATTCATAATCAAACCCTCGCTTCCTACTTGTTGATCGTCATCTTCAGTGCGATCTCTGTATCCTCAGAAGGAGAAGCGATCACAGTATGAGAAACGACTTTGCCAAGAGGTTTAGCTGCTTCAAGCGCAACCTCCATTGCTGCATTGACATCAGAAACAGAACCGCGCATCTTCACACAGGCACCGCTCTTAAGACGGTTACGCTCAACGCTTTGAATCTTCACATTTGCTGCCTTGGAAGCAGCATCAAGAGCAACAAAACAGGCTACCAGGTTGTCCAGCTCAAAGACACCTACAGCCATGCCGCTGTAATTGTTATCCATAAACTATACCTCCATCCGGGGCTGATTCCCTGCGATGTGGTTTTTTGACCGGTTGCACGTGGAATCATTACCGTTCTTATGGGTTTATTATAAACGATTACAGCGAAAAACACAAGAAATAAATAAAAAGTAACATATCCTTTTTCTTATCTGGATATGATCTTTGCTGCAGAGGAAATCCCTGATTTTCTTAACATTTTTTTACAGGAGGCATATCTGGTTTTGGGTACATAGATTTTTGCATTCTTTTTTATTCCGGAAAATGCATTTTTTTCAATCTTTGTAAGAAGACTGGTCTGAATCGTTATTTTACCGAGATTTTTACATCTGCTGAAAGCCTGACTGCCGACAGTTTTGATATTTTTGCTGATAACAGCTTCTTTCAGGCGAGTATTTCCGCAGAAAGCCTTCGCGCTGATTGCGGTTACTTTGTAAGTATAACCGCTGATGGTGACACTAGATGGAATATTTGCCTTCTGTAAAGTTTTTGATGTGGATTTCAGGAGTGTAACTGTTCTGGTAGTCTTACTGGAGGCTGTAATTTTGTACTGATACTGTCCTGAAGTGCAGATTTTTCCTTTTTTCGGAAGTGCAGGTTTTATTTTTGGAACAGTTTTTCCCTGTTCTGCCATGTAGCCACAGGTGCTGCATATTTTGTCACCGGTGTAGCCTGTCTGCTTTACTGTAGCTTTTCTGGTATTCTTTGTGACAAGCTGGTGATTTTTTTTACTGATCACGGAACCACAGGCACATTTTTTCCAATGCTGTTTTTTGTCGTATTTCCAGCTGCTGTATTTATGTGGGGAACTGATACCGGCAGCACTGCATTCACAGGTTTTCCAGTGATTTTTTTTATCCCACTTCCAGTTTACATAACTGTGACTGTGAACAGGTTCCCATTTTGCATACAGGTGCATATCATAGCTGTAATAACTGAACGGAGCTCCCAGTGCTTTGTCACTGCTGTCAAATACACCATCGCCGTTCATATCATATGTCCTGTCTTCATTTATTCCATAATATGGACGTGTGTATTTATCATCCATATACCAGCCGTTAAAAACATATCCATTCTTTGTGATACGTAGACCGGATAAATCCGGTTCTATATACCTGCCGTCTTTATAGTCAACTTCATAGATCCAGGAATCCAGACCATTGATCATTCCGCCTGCGCCATGAAATGTAACAGTTTCTCCGGAAGTGTAAGTTGCTTTAAGAGAAGTATCACGATATGCACAGGTAGACGCATCCCATTCCATTGCCAGATGATCCTGTCCGCTTTTTTTCAGGTTTTCATCAGGATATAGACAGGAACCGTTTCCCCACAAAGTATTGCCTTCCCATCTGTAGAAATGCTGTCCTTCTTT
Organism: Blautia sp. HA8986; assembly: GCF_056504635.1. Lineage (NCBI taxonomy): Bacteria > Bacillati > Bacillota > Clostridia > Lachnospirales > Lachnospiraceae > Blautia > Blautia sp. HA8986. The sequence continues at coordinate 1,038,489 of NZ_JBWLUQ010000001.1, read as the reverse complement.
TACGGGACATGCAATATGCAGTGTAAATGGTTCATTGGACAGCTGATATCTGTCAGGCAGTTGTTCGTTCTGCAGGTTTCCACCCTGAAGATCATAGTTTATAAGATATTCCGGTTCATAGGCATAAACAGTAATTCCTCTCTGACGGTATGTATGGCCACGGCTTGGAATAGAAGCTCCGGGGCTGGAGTAAACATTATAAGCTGCCAGAGGTCCTTCACTCCAAGAAATGATCTTCAGTGCCTTGCCTGTATTGTTGTTAAAAGCAACTGCACCGTTGACTGCTTTTACATCTGTCAGATCTGTTTCTTCTTTTTCGGAGTCCATAAAATATGCATCATTTCGAAAAGCCTTCATTTCCAGATTGTCGATGCTGATATCGCCACTTTTCAGTTTATCTGTATTATATGCGTCAATACTGAAGGCAGACTTGGATAAGATATAATTCACCCATGTACCATATAATAACTCAGAATAGCTGGAGCTTTCGCCTTTAAATTCCACACGGTCACCTGGCATCACATAACGGTCAGTGATTGAATAGCCATGTTCGGAATATTCGGAATCTTTCTGCAATAGCCATGTTTTCTGTTCACCGGTTCTGGTATTTTCATTTTTTTCTGCAGCAAATACAGATTTTAATCCTGCACAGCCAGCTGCTGTTTCACCTGCAGGCATTGCCGTTACACTTGTTGATGCTGCCAGAAAAACAGCCAGCAATTTCTGGATCTTTCTTTTTTTCATAGTCTCACTCCTTCTTTTTTTATTTTATTATACAGGATAAAAGTAACAGAAAGTCGTAATTTCCGAACTGTCAATGACAATTCGGAAATTATCTCCCTTTATCAGCTGGGTACTGTATGTTAAAATAAACCAGTATACATCTGGTAAAAATCAGCAGAGACTTATGACATTGGTTACAGGGGGGATTAGTGTGGATTTTAAAGATATATTGAATAGTTATATTGATCTGATCGGCTGCACAGCCAGAGAACTCAGTGAAGCATCAGGTGTTTCTACGGCTACGATCAGCCGATATCGGTCCGGGGAACGAATTCCTGCTCCTGACTCCGGCCATTTTGACAAACTGGTTTCAGGAATTATCCAGCTGGCTGCGTCACAGCCGGAACTTACTTTTACGGAAGAAACTGTCCGGGAGCTCTTTAGGGAATCTGTTTCTGATGTTTTTACTGATATGGATAAACTATGTCATAATTTCAACACTTTGCTTATGATATTTTCCGTTAGTATCTCTGAGCTATCCAGAACTTTGAATTATGATCCTTCTTATCTTTCCAGGATACGTTCCGGAAAACGTCAGCCTGCAGATCCAGGAGATTTCAGCAGAAAAATTTCAGGTTATTTTGTGCACCGGTTTTCAACAGATAATGATATACATCTTATTTCTGAACTTACCGGCGTAAATATATCTGCCCTTTCAACAGAAGCAGATAGAAATGCAATATTGATCCGCTGGCTTCTGAACGGAAATTCACAGATAACTGATCCGCTTACGGATTTTCTGAAAAGACTGAATGAATTTAATCTGAATGAATATATAAAAACAATCCGTTTTGATGAACTGAAAGTACCTTCCATACCGTTTCAGTTACCTGGTTCCAGAACTTATCATGGCCTTCAGGAGATAATGGACAGCGAACTGGATTTTCTGAAAGCTACAGTCCTTTCTAAATCTGAGGAATCTGTTATCATGTACAGTGACATGCCTATGGAAGAAATGGCGAAAGATCCGGAATTTCCCAGAAAATGGATGTTTGGAATGGCACTGATGCTGAAGAAAGGGCTGCATCTATATCAGATACATAATCTGAACAGAACTTTTCCGGAAATGATGCTCGGGCTGGAAGGCTGGATTCCGATGTATATGACAGGACAGATTTCTCCGTATTATTTAAAAGATAATCAGAACCGTTTTTTTTCCCATCTTCTGAAAGTGTCCGGTGCTGCTGCTCTTTCCGGTGAAGCAATCGTGGGGCATCACGAAAACGGAATATATTATCTTACCAAAAATAAAAAGGAACTGGCTATCTACCGAAAACAGGCAGAGGATCTTCTTTCAAGGGCAACTCCGCTTATGGAGATTTTTCTCAAGGATTCCAAACAGGCGTATGAGGCTTTCCTTCTTTCCGATTCAAAAACATCAGGAAAACGCCGTGCAATTCTTTCAGTCCTGCCATTATATACGATTTCCGATGAACTGCTTGAAAATATTCTTGAATATAATAATATTCCTGAGAATGAGCAGAATACCATCATCGACTATGTACGTAAACAGAAAAAAAGAATTTCTGATATTTTGTCCCATGATGAAATATCTGATGAAATATCCGCTTTTTCTGAAAGAGAATTTCGGAAATTTACACCGGCACTGTCATTATCCGGCCTGTTTTTCGAGAAGGATATATTTTATTCGTGGGATACTTATCAGGAGCATCTGATCCTGACAAAACAATTTGCAGAAAAAAACAGTAATTATAATGCCTCAATCCTCCAGATATCTGCTTACCGTAATATTCAGATTCTGCTCCACGAGGGCAAATGGGTTATTGTTTCAAAAAACAGGACACCGGTAATCCATTTTCTTATACGTCATCCTCAGATGCAGAGAGCCTTCGAAAATATGACTATTCCGATCATTGAGGAATAAACAGATTTACATTGATTTTCATCTATAGTATTATTTAATACAAAGAAAACTTTCTGCATGCTCAGCAGAAGGAAGGTGTAATGGAAATGAGAACACATCAGACAAATTTTTCCACAGGAAATGTCTATCGGAATATTATGGAGGTTGCTGTGCCTATGATCATCGCACAGATTCTGAACCTCCTTTACAATATCGTGGACCGGATCTACATCGGAAGGATCCCGGAGATCGGAGCTACCGCACTGACGGGTGTGGGATTATGTTTTCCCATTATTACATTGATCACTGCTTTTACCTATCTGTTTGGAAACGGCGGAGCACCGCTTTGTTCCATGGAACGTGGAAGGGGAAACGAAAAAGAAGCAGAGATGCTTATGGGAAACACATTTGTGATGCTGATCGGAACAGGAGTGATCCTGACAGTAACAGGACTTTTGTTTTATCGGCCGATTCTCTATGCATTTGGAGCCAGTGACGTGACTTTTCCCTATGCGTCCGGTTACATAAAGATCTATCTTCTGGGAACACTGTCTGTAATGGTCACACTGGGAATGAATCCCTTTATCAACAGCCAGGGATTTGGAAATATGGGAATGCTCACCATTCTTATCGGAGCAGTGCTGAACATTGTACTTGATCCGCTGTTTATATTTGTATTTCATATGGGAGTACGAGGTGCGGCAGCAGCAACCATTATTTCCCAGTTCTGTTCTGCAGTGTGGGTGTTACGCTTCCTTTGTGGAAAAAAAGCGGTTCTGACGTTAAAAAAGAGCGCAATGATCATCTCAGGGAAAAGAGTGAAAGATATCATAAGTCTTGGTATGTCAGGATTTTTTATGGCATTTACCAACAGCCTGGTTCAGATTGTATGCAATGCCACGCTTCAGACATGGGGTGGAGATATCTATGTGGGAGTTATGACAGTCCTTAATTCTGTAAGAGATATTTTTACCATGCCGGTACAGGGTCTGACTAATGGAGCTTCCCCTGTGATGAGTTTTAATTATGGTGAAAAAGCGTATGACAGGATTAAAAAAGCAATCAAATTTATTACCATTGTTTGCGTAGTTTATACATTTACGGGATGGGGAATCCTGAAACTGGCACCTGAATTTTTTATCCGTATTTTCAATAATGATCCGGAGCTTCTCCGAAAAGGAGTTCCGGCTCTCCATATTTACTTTTTCGGATTCTGTTTTATGGCATTGCAGTTTACAGGACAGAGCGTGTTTGTAGCACTTGGAAAAGCAAAAAGAGCTACATTTTTTTCTCTGCTTCGAAAGGCGTTTATTGTAGTTCCGCTGACTATTTTACTGCCATATGTAAACGGACTGGGAACTGACGGTGTGTTCTGGGCTGAACCGATATCCAATCTGGCAGGTGGCTGTGCCTGCTTTTTTACCATGCTGGCTACAGTGCTGCCGGAGCTGAATGGAAAAACAAAGCCGGAGAAAAAATGATCATGACACCTGATTTTCAGAAGTATTAAAATACAGGATATCATCTACAAATACAGAAAGGGAGACATCAGTTATGTGTACAGCAGCAACCTGATAAAACAAAAGATTTCTATTTTGGAAGAACATTGGATTATGAATTTTCCTATGGTGATGAGATTACCATTACACCTCGTAACTATGTATTTAACTTTCGACATATGGGAACCCTTTCCGGTCATTATGCCATTATCGGTATGGCACATGTGGCAGGGGATTACCCGCTTTATTATGATGGGATCAATGAAAAAGGTCTTGGAATGGCAGGTCTGAATTTCGTGGGAAATGCAGTATATAATGAAGTGGAAGAAGGAAAAGAAAACATAGCTCAGTTTGAATTTATCCCCTGGATCCTTGGGAAATGTGCAACAGTAAAAGAGACCAGAGCACTTCTTGCCAACATCAATCTGGTAAAAACTCCGTTCAGTGAAATGCTGCCCTGTGCACAGCTCCACTGGATCATTGCAGATAAAAATGAAGCCATCACAGTAGAAGCCATGGCAGACGGACTTCATATCTGGGACAATCCGGCAGGGGTTCTTACAAATAATCCGCCTTTTAACCAGCAGATGTTTATGCTGAACAATTACATGCATCTTTCAGCGAAGCAGCCGGAAAATCATTTTTCAGACCAGCTTGAACTGAAAGCATACAGCCGAGGAATGGGTGCTTTGGGATTGCCGGGAGATCTTTCTTCTGCATCCAGATTTGCCAGAGTGGCATTTGTTCGGGATCATTCTGTTTCCGGGGATACAGAAGCAGAGAGTGTCAGCCAGTTTTTCCACATTCTGGGATCTGTGGACCAGCAGAGAGGCTGCTGTGAGGTAGAGCCCGGGAAATATGAGATCACCCTTTATACTTCCTGCTGCAACGGAGATAAGGGAATCTATTATTATACGACATATGAGAACCACCAGATATCAGCAGTAGATATGAACCATGAAGATCTGGACGAAAATACACTTGTAAGATACCCGGTACTTCAAGGTGAGAAGATTCACATGCAAAACTAAGCTTGCGAAGCAAGCGATACTTCTTGCGCTGCGCACAAGAAGGCAGAAGTAGAAATTTGCATAAAGTGGATTTGCGAAGCAGACGATACTTTCTGTGTGCAGTGCAAAAAGTCAACAATGGAAATCAATACAGAAACCGATATGCGAAGTTTCCACATTGCAGTGGAAATATCTATGTGCTAAAATAGTCAGGATGGCTCTGGCGGACAGGAAACGCAGAGCAGTGACAGAACACGAAGGGATGAGAAGATTTCCAGGAGTGAAAATACAAGCAGAAAATGAGAGGAGAAACATCATGGCTTTATTTCAGGCATTTCGGGCAGTGAGACCTGCGCCGGAGAGGGCAGCACAGGTGGCGGCACTTCCCTACGATGTAGTGAGCAGGGAGGAGGCCAGAGAGATCGGAGAGAAAAATCCCGAATCTTTTCTCCACGTGGACAGAGCAGAGATGGATCTTGATCCGGCTGCAGACCTTTATGATCCGAAGGTTTATGAGAAGGCAAAAGAGAACCTGGACAGATTTCAGGATGAGGGAATTTTAATCCAGGATAAGAAGCCGAACTATTATTTATATGAGCTGATCCGTAAGGGGAAATCCCAGACAGGTATCGTGGGAGTCAGTTCCATTGATGATTATATAAGCGGCGTGATCAAGAAACATGAGCTTACAAGAGAGGAAAAAGAGCAGGACAGAATCCACCATGTGGATGTATGCGATGCAAACACAGGCCCTATTTTTCTTGCATGCAGATATCCGGAGGAGCTTCTTGTACTGATGGAAAACTGGAAAACAGAACATGCACCTGTATATGATTTTACATCTGAGGATGAGATCACACACAGGGTATGGGTGGTAGATGAGGAAGCAAAACTTCAGAAGATCCGGGAATTATTTGGAGAAATCCCATCCATTTATATCGCAGACGGTCACCACAGAGCAGCATCTGCCGTAAAAGTAGGCCTGAAAAGACGTGCAGAGCATCCGGATTACACGGGAAAAGAAGAATTCAACTTTTTCCTCTCTGTAGTATTTCCCTTTGACCAGTTGACGATCCTTCCGTATCACAGAATCGTGAAAGATCTGAAAGGAATGACACCGAAAGCTTTTATTGGAAGCATGAAGTTCAACTTTGAATTAATGGCCATGCCGGGCTTTCCGTGCAAACCTGTTGAGAAACATTGCTTTGGCCTGTATGTAGACGGAGAGTGGTTTCATCTTAAAGCATATCCGGATATTTATGCTGAAAAAGATAACGTAGGCCAGCTGGATGTATCCATTCTTCAGGATAAAGTTCTTGGACCGGTTCTTGGAATCCGGGATCCACGTACAGACGAACGCATCCGTTTTATGGGAGGCAACCATCGGCTGAAAGATCTGGCAGCAGCTGCAGATGAGACAGGTGGAGCTGCTTTTGCCATGTATCCTACTTCCATGGAGGAGCTGATGTCTATTGCTGATGAGGGAAAGCTGATGCCGCCGAAGAGCACCTGGTTTGAGCCGAAGCTGCGAAGCGGACTTTTTATTCATAAGCTTTCCTAGAGCGTGTTTGAAAAATCATTTCCGTAATCTGCACGCCCCACTTTGCGGTATATTTTATCCGAATTCAGTTGCCGTAGCCCGCTACGGCGCCCTCATCCGGACAAAATCTCCCACAAATTGTGACGCACATCTTGCAGAAAGCCTTTTTTAAACACGCTCTAATAGGATTTATAGAAATTTCATAAATCAGTCAGGAAAATCTTAGAAATTTACTACAGAATGCTCACATTTGTTTTGTAAAATAAAGACCATGGTGAGCAAATGAGAAAGAGGGGTTTTCATGACAAACGAACAATATTATGATTGCATCCAGCCATACCAGAACGCCTGTCAGATCATGCGGGCCAAGCTTGAAGTACTGAACGGAAGCCTGTATCAGAAATCTTCTGTATCTCCGATCCACAATATCCAGGAGAGGATCAAGGCTAAGAAGAGTATTGAGAAGAAACTGGAGAAGCTGGGACATTCGGACAGTGTACAGAACGCCAAGGACTATCTCCGGGATATCGCCGGGATTCGTGTGATCTGTTATTTCATAGATGATATTTATAACCTTGTAAATGCACTGAAAAGACAGAGCGAGCTGATTTTTATCCGGGAGAAGGATTACATAAAGAATCCCAAGCCCAACGGGTACCGGAGCTTTCATGTGATCATTGCTGTTCCGGTATATTATCTGGATACGATGGAATATTTTCCGGTGGAGATCCAGCTTCGTACCATGACCATGGATCTGTGGGCGAGTATGGAGCACAGAGTTTGTTATAAGAAGCTTCCGGAACACAGGGAAGAGCTGGCAGAGGCTTTTTGTCAGTATGCAGATATTCTTGGCAGGATCGAGAAGCAGTTTGAGGCCTATAACGAAACAAGAATGCTGGAGGAAATCACACCTTCTGAGGTAGCAGAGGCTCCGGCGGAGGAACGGAAATGGAAATAGAAGAGGAATTTATCTCCGGTTTTTGCCGTACCATGAATAACGGTGAGACCGTATGCTGCGAATATACAATTCAGGATGATGGGAACAGAGAGCTTACATTTATGGACTGTGCACATGAGCGGTGTGTAAACACAGGAGCGTGTGAGATATTCAGGCAGGCACATGCCCTGGAGAAATAATAAACATAAATCGCAGGACAGTTAAGCTGCGTAATAACAGAAGAACAGAATATACAAAATATTCAGGATAAAGGAGAAAGCCATGAAACATACAGTAGATGCAATGGGAAAACAGTGTCCGATTCCAGTAGTTATGACAAAGAAAGTACTGGATCATGCAGAACAGGATGATGAGATCCAGATCCTTGTAGATAATGAGACAGCAGTGAACAACTTAAGCAGACTTGCAGGAAGCACAGGATGCAGTTTTGTATCAAAGAAAACAGCGGATGGCTATGAAATCCGCATGGTAGTAAAATCTGACAAACAGGGAAGAAGTGAAGCAGAGCCGGAGATCGTCTGCGCACCGGCAGTACCGCAGGGAGATTATACTGTAAGTATTACCTCTGATAAGATGGGAGACGGAGATCCGGAGCTTGGCGGTATTCTGATCAAAGGCTTTGTCTATGCACTGACACAGCTTGAAACACCGCCGGCAGTGATGCTGTTCTACAATGGCGGAGCCAGGCTTACAGCGAAGGATTCTCCATGTATTGAAGACCTTCGTACACTGCAGGAGCAGGGAACAGAAATCCTTACCTGCGGAACCTGTGTGAACTTCTATGGTCTGGGAGAACCGGCAGTAGGAACTGTTACCAACATGTATACTATTGCTGAGAAGCTTACTAAGGCATCCAGGGTAATATGTCCGTAAATAAAGTGCATTCCCACAGGGAGTTCTGTAAATGTATAAAGAAAGCCTGTGAAGTCATCTGACCAAAGTAATAAATCCCCGCTCAGCTGTTATTATTGCCAAAAGCAATAAGCAGTAGGCGGGGACTTATATTATGCTCTGATTTTACAGATCAATATCAATATTCTGCTCTTTAATATGATGACGTTTGGCATAGCCTGTAAGCATCAGAGTCAGCGCACCGTCACCTGTAACATTGCATGCAGTTCCGAAGCTGTCCTGCAGAGCAAAGATAGTAAGCATCAGAGCTGTACCGGAACTGTCAAATTTCAGCACACCTGTGATAATACCAAGGGAAGCCATAACTGTTCCGCCCGGAACACCAGGAGCACCGATCGCAAAAACTCCAAGAAGCAGGCAGAAGATAACCATAGTTCCCATGGCAGGAACAGAACCGTACAGGATCTTTGAAACAGCCATACAGAAGAAAACTTCTGTCAGCACGGAACCGCAGAGATGGATATTTGCAAAAAGCGGAATTCCGAAATTTACCAGATCTTTTCTGAGCGGTTTTGCCCTGGAAGCACACTGGAGAGCTACAGGCAGAGTAGCTGCGGAGGACATGGTTCCAACAGCCGTAAGATAAGCCGGTGCATAATGCCTGAGAACTTCCAGAGGATTTTCACGGGAATAAACTCCTGCAAGAATGTACAGAAATGCCATCCAGATAAAATGCCCTGCCAGAACCAGAAAAATGATCTTTAGGAAAACAGGAAGCTGTCTGGTAATGGTTCCTTCGTAAGCCAGTCCACAGAATGTTGAGCCGATAAACAGAGGAAGCACAGGAATGATGATCCTTGATACCAGGGACAGGACGATCTTCTGAAATTCATCTAGGATACCGGTGATCAGTCTGGCCTTTGTCCAGGCGGCTGCAAGTCCGATCATTACAGAAAAAACAAGTGCACTCATAACAGACATGATCTGCGGAATCTCCAGCTCAAAGATCACTTCCGGCAGCTGCTTCAGGCCAGCTGTGTAGGAGTGGATAGAAAGATGGGGAATGAGCAAAAATCCTGATGCAGTGGAAAAAAGTGCTGCTCCGACGGAAGAACCATAAGCCAGGACAACAGCAACTCCAAGCATGACAGAAGCATTTTTCCCAAGCTTGGTGATGGACGGGGCGATAAAACCAAGGATGATCAGAGGTACGCAAAAGGTGATGATCTGTCCCAGGATATATTTGACAGTGACGACAATATTGAGAACTGCCATGGAAATTCCGTTTGTGCTGTACTGATTCAGGATCAGACCGGCGATAATACCAAGGAATACAGCAACCAGTAGTTTAAATGGCAGGCTTTTGAAAAAAGATGATTTTTTCATTGGAAAACCTCCTCTGATGGTATAAAATAACAGTAATTGTTCAATATTTTTGTGAATAATTACACAAAACATTATATGATTTTTTTACAAAAAGCACAAGGAGATTTGAGATGATTTATCTGGATAATGCATCCACAAGCTTTCATAAACCAGACTGTGTGTTTACAGCTGTAATGGAGGCCATGCACCAGGCAGGAAACAGCGGAAGAGGAAGCAGCGGAGAAGCGATGGAAGCATCGCACCTTATTTTTGATACAAGATGCAGGATAGCAGAAATGTTTGAGGCAGACGGGCCGGAATGTGTGGCTTTTACTAGTAATGCCACAGAAGCGTTGAACACAGCATTGTTCGGAGTTCTGCATCCAGGGGATGGTCCGGTCCATGCTATTGCAACAGAGATGGATCATAACAGTGTACTTCGCCCTCTTTATGCCCTGGAAAAAAAAGGTCTGGAGCTGACAGTTCTTCCGGCTGACAGAAAGGGCAGGATATCCCTTACAGATATGGAAGCTGCAATCCGGCCGGAGACAAAGGTGATCGTATGTACACATGCATCCAATCTTACAGGAAACAGAAATGATATTCATGCAATCGGTGAGATCGCGAAGAAACATGATATTCTATTTATTGCAGATGCTGCACAGACAGCAGGAGTTTTTCCGATTTCCATGAAAAAAGACCAGATTGATATCTTATGTTTTTCGGGACATAAAGGGTTGATGGGACCGCAGGGAACAGGAGTAATCTGTGTACGTCCTGGAGTGAAGGTAGAACCTCTGAAAGTCGGCGGAAGCGGGATACTTACCTTTCAGAAGGAACATCCGTCAGATATGCCGGAAGCACTGGAGGCAGGAACTTTGAACAGCCATGGTATTGCAGGACTTCGTGCAGACACTTGGATGGATACAGGAAACCGGAATTGACAGGATCAGACAGCGGGAACAGGATCTGATGATGAGATTCTATGAACAGGTAAAAACAATTTCAGGGGTGACTGTGTACGGGGATTTTTCCCAGAAGGACCGTTCGCCGGTCGTAACACTGAATATTATGGGTATGGGATCTTCCGAGCTTAGTATGATCCTTGGTGAAGATTACGGTATCAGTACAAGATCCGGCGGTCACTGTGCACCATTGATGCACCAGGCTCTTGGAACAGAGAAAACAGGAGCTGTGCGATTCAGCTTTTCCTGTTTTAATACAGAGGAAGAGGTAGACGAGGCGGCGAGAGCTGTGAAAGAGATCGCAGAGGAAGAATAGGCATCAGTGCTGTAAGAGCGGTATTGCTGAAAAGAGAGGATGGAAAAGATGTATCAGAAGATATATGATATTGTAGAAAAAAAAGGACGGGTAAAAACAGGAATATTTTTAAACGGAGAGAACGCAGGCCTTAAATATCTGGCAGAGGAAGATTATTTCGAAGGTTCCGGCACCGCAGAAAATGCATTGCTGCAAAAAGGAAAAGAAGTGTTGAAAAATGCGGTATTTCAGGCAGCAGGAACAGGAGTTGTGAAAGCCAAAGATCAGGAAATCTTTGTGGAAACCTACGAAAAAAATCCCCGTCTGATCATCCTTGGCGGTGGTCATGTATCCCAGCCTGTTGCAGAGATCGGACGGCTTCTCGGATTTCATGTAACTGTGATGGATGACAGAGAGGATTTTGTGACAAAAGAGCGTTTTCCCCAGGCAGATGAGCGGATCACAGGCGATTTTGAAACGCTTTCCGAAAAAATCCCACCATATGAAAATGCCTATTATGTAGTCGTAACAAGAGGACATCTGGGAGACTCCACCTGTGCAAGACAGATCCTGAAACGGCCTTTTGCCTATTTCGGAATGATCGGAAGCAGGACAAAGGTGAGGATCACCAGGGAAAAGCTTCTCAAGGAGGGTTTTACCGAAACAGAACTGGACCAGATCCATGCGCCTATCGGACTTCCCATCGGGGGGCAGATGCCGGCAGAGATCGCGGTCAGCATCATGGCAGAGATCGTTCAGGAGAAAAACAGATATTTCCGTACCTACTGTGATGAAGCTGTGGAGGCAGCTGTACGCTGCGGCGTTTCGGGAACCATGATTACAATTATTGAGAAAAAAGGATCTTCTCCAAGAGGAACCGGAAGTAAAATGTTCGTGTTTTCAGACGGAAGGAGTGCAGGCAGCATCGGCGGCGGAAAAGTGGAGTTTGAAGCTGCAAAGCATGCGGTAAATGTACGAAATGTGGAGACACGTACCTATGAGCTGGGCCAGGGAGTTGGAGATCTGGGAATGATCTGCGGCGGTACAGTAAGAGTACTTTTCGAACGGATCGCTTTATAGAGTACAGGCAGGATTGGCAGAAACCAGAGGCATTTTTTGTCGTGGTTTCTGTTTTTTTCCTGTGATATAATGAACTGGAAATAAAGGAAAAGTAGTTTCTGGAATCGACACTATTTCAGGACTGTAAAGGAAAGAAGGAGAAAAAGAATGAGAAAATGGAAAAAAGTGATGGCAGCAGCACTGGCCGTTTCTATGATGGCTCCGTCCTGCCTGCCGCAGACATTATGGGCAGCAGAATTTTCCAGTGAAAGTGCAGAGGAAGCTTCCGAGGGTTTTGCAGAGGAAATTGCAGACAATATGGAAGAAAATGAGAACACTGCGGACGATGCTGTGACAGAACCGGATGAGATCGTAAAGGACGAGACCGAGGACTCAGAACCCGCAGAAGATCAGGATTTTGGATCTGATGATGAGGAGCTGACGAATGACAGTGATGCTGCTGACAGCGCAGACGCAGAAGAAGTGACAGAAGAGAATAACGAACTTGATCTGTCTGATGTACCGGAGATGGTCATGGAGGGAGAAGCTGTACAGGATTATCTTATTCAGCTGTACAGCAGCGGAAAACTGGTGAAATCCTACACAGTTTCCAATTCAGCATCTGCAGCGGCGAAAGCTCCTGCAGCACTGAAAAAAAGCGGCTACACATTTAAAGAATGGAACACAAAAGCAGATGGAAAAGGAACTGCATACAAACCGGGAGCATCCATCAGCAAGCTTCTGCAGGAAAGCAGTACGGCAGTGCAGACCCAGAACGTGGAATCAGCGGACAGTACTGTGAACTTGGCAGATTCAGCAGATGAGGCAGAAGCCGAACTGGAATCTGTACAGGATGTTCAGGCACCGGAAGTGCAGAGTGAGGTCCAAGATATAGCCGAAGCTCAGGATACAGCACAGGAACTGCTGGCTGAAGAAGATTCAGCGCAGCCCGTTGAACTGGATCAGCAGAGCGATACAGGTCTGGAAGCTAATCCGGCAGCAGAAGCGTCAGCAGAGGATGACAAGATCACAGTCAGATTATATGCGATCTGGACAAAAAATGCTTCCTATAAAATTATTTATAAGCTGAATGGCGGAAAAAATCATGCCTCCAATCCGAAAACCTACACTATCGAAAGTCAGATAAAGCTGAAAAATCCAACCCGTTCAGGCTATCATTTTGTTGGATGGTACAAAGACAGTAAATATAAAACAAAGATCAGCACCATAAAAAAAGGTTCTAAAGGTTCCCTGACCTTATACGCAAGATGGACTCCACAGGTAAGCCCGTCTTCGAAGGCAGCAGCATTAACCTCGGTAAAAGGTCTCAGAGCAAAAACAATCGTAGCGACTGCAACAGTTCCTAAATATGTAAGAAGCTACGACAGCTATTACTATCTTGTATATGTAGATTCCAATACCGGAAAAGTAAAAAGAGCAGCAGCCAAAATAACAAAACCGCAGACTTCAAACCGTAAGATCACTCTGAAGGTAAATATTTCCAAAAATCCCGAATATGCACAAGGTAAATTCGCCATTGCAGTCAAAAAAACAAAAACAGCCTGGGCACTGATCAGCGGCAAGAGCTATGTCAGCAGTCCGGAAAAACTGGCCTCCAACCAGAAAGCATATTTTGTACCAAAGACAAAGAAAGGTATTCAGTCCACCAATATGCATGAGGTGACAGATACCAAGTCAAAAACAGTATTTATCAATATTTATGCTTCAGATATCATTGACGCAGGTTATCAGCCCTATACCTACAATGGAAAGAAATACTATTTTGGAGGACTGTATTCAATCCGTGAATTCATACATCAATGCAATGCAAAAGGCATACAGGTAACTGCTCAGATCAATCTGAACAAGAGCTATAATACGCAGAGTGTGATCACAGGAAACAGCCCGTATGGTAGAACAGCCTTTTATGGATGGAATACATCAAAGAGCAGTTCCAGACAGACCATGGAAGCGATGTTTGCTTATCTGGGAGCTATACTAGGTGATAATTACAGCTATGTAAGCAACTGGATCCTGGGCAATGAGATCAACACTGCAAGCGGCTATTATTATCTGGGAAATGTAAGCTTTTCCAAATATATATCCATGTACAGCGAAGCATTCCGCTGTCTGTACAATGCAGTGCGGAGCAGCCGCGCAAGTTCCAAGGTATTTATCTGCCTGGATAACTGCTGGAGACAGAAAAACGTCTTTGAAGTAGCCTATACATCCAAAGCTACGCTGGATACCTTTGCATCCACAGTATCCAAGCTGCAGAAAGGCGTCAACTGGAACCTGGCTTACCACGCATACAGCCAGCCGCTGACAGAATCACAGTTCTGGTCCAGCGTCAATGCACCGCTTCTTACAAACGATGCAAACACTGCAACATTTATCACCATGCACAATATCCAGGCACTGACGAACTATGTAAAGAGCAGATATGGTTCCAAAACCCGTGTTATTCTGTCTGAGCAGGGCTATTCATCTTCCTTCGGCGGACAGGCAAACCAGGCAGCATCCATGGCACTTGCCTATTATAAAGCAGCCTGCAACCCGATGATCGATGCTTTCATTATCCGAAGCTATCAGGATGAAGCTCACGAAGTAGCACAGGGTCTGGCACTTGGATTAAAAGACGCAAAAGGTAAGAAGAAAACAGTTTTCAATGTATTCCGAAACATGGACAGTACATCCTCTCTGAAATACACAGGAAATGTGCTGAACAGCAAAGTAGGAAACTGGAAAGCAAAAGTACCGGGATACAGCGCAAAACGCGTTGCAAGTATGTACCGTGTCCAGTAAATCAAGATAAAAAATAAGGAGTTCTGCACGACGGAAAGGTTGTGCGGAACTCCTTTTTTTATAGGATGATGTCGTTAATTATCTTCATAAGTCACAGGCTTAAAAAGACACTTTTTACAGCCTCAAGTAATGATACCATTGACTTTTTTCTTTGTCAAGGCGTGTAAACCTTGTTGAATGTACAAATAATGCCACTTTATGTACATGTTATGTCAAATATCGACTTGCAAAAATCTAAAAAAAGCTCATAAATCCTCAAAAATCTCATTAGTGGTCATGGATAATGGTCACTTGTCTTTTATGCAAATACTTTTAAATTCAATGTTTTTTCTTATTTTAAATTCCTTTTAGGTGTCAATAAGTGGTCAGGCCTCATGATATGTCAGATACAGAAACTGCATATTATGAGGCTTTTTTGCAATATTGTCGCTTATGAAGATATTAAGCGACAAAGACAGCAGAAAGTGGTGCCATGAAAACAGGATACAGTATCAGAACATGGCGGATGCGTCTCTTCTGTTCTGAAAAGCAGATGATCGAAGCAACAGAGGATTTATACCGGGAGGCAGTGAATTTCTACTATGAACTGCTCAAAGACCGGGAAGACCTCTGGGAAGAAAACCTGCTCGCTATCCAGGGACAGCTGGAAAAACTGACTGTGCCCGGAAAAGACGGAAGAGTACCCAAATACATCCCGCCAGGCGGAAAACTCCCCGTATATTTTCGGAGATCTGCCATGAACAAAGCTGCAATGGCAGTAAAAACAGCAGCAGGAGCAGAAAGTTTTCCGGAAAAGATTGATGCAAATATTACTTTTTTCAAAGGAATGTACAGAGACCTTACGGACACATCCGTAGTTTTAAAACTCTGGAATGGAAAGAAATGGATCTGGACAGAATGCAGTCTGACAGGACGACCGTTCCCGAAAGAAGTAGCAATCCTTTCTCCAACACTGGTTCATGAAGAAAAATGGCTGATGTTCCACGTGCCTGTGAAGCAGGAAAATTCCGATGCAAGAACAGCAAAGGAACGGATGAAAGAAGGCACCAGGCTATGCAGTGTACGGTTTACCAATACAGACAGTTTTGCAGTATGCACAGTCCTGGATGAACAGTCCATTCCCCTTGCAATGAAAAACTGCAGCGGAGGAAAGTCCTACCGCCATCACTGCCGGGAACTGCTGAAAAAAATAGAGACATCAAAAACCTATACAGACAAAGACAATGTCACTCAGCCAAACAGAAAATACTACATGCATCTCAAGCACCTGAACGAGCACTACGCTCACCAGGCCAGCAAAGAGATCATAGAATTCTGCAAAAAGAACCAGGCAGGAATCATCGTATTACCGGAATATGAAGAAAATTTTTCCAGGATATCCATGTACAGAAGCGGAAATTATTCCCCGCTTCACTTAAGTATCCGCATCCGGAATTACCTGAAATACAAAGCCTGGGCCGAAGGAATCTTGGTACTGGAGTTGCGCGCCGACGGAACCGAAAAATATTGTTCTATCTGTGGCTCCCCCGGAAAAAAACAGGGCAGCCTGTTTATCTGCCGGAACGGCCACCAGGTCAACCGCTTCCTGAACGCCGCCCGGAATCTGGGGACGAAATGCCAGGAAAGCTTCCGGAGAAATCAGAAAACATCCGGGAAAAATTCCGGCAATACAGCAATTGATTAACGGAATCCGTTACGGAGCTATCCGATTCAGAAGTTAACAACTAACGGAAATGTTACCAGGCTTGAAATTAATAAAGTCAGTAAGCGGCAGAAATGCCTCTTATATAAATACTGAGAAATCAGTAAGAGAGGGCGCGCCAGCGACGCACCCTTTCCGGTTGAATACCGCCAGGCGGCCCTACGCAGGCGTCGCCAAAGAACCATGCTGCATCGGAGATGGGGTGTGGGGTGTATTCGAAGTTATAAAAATAAAATGATATAGAGAATGAAATAACATATACCAATAAATGTCTACTCAACAAACCGCATTGACGTAGCATAGTCGAAAAGAACCTGTTTTGTACACTATATAGGGTACTGAAATTGGTTGTATTTCACAACTATATGAACTATAAATGCGAGATATTTATACAAAACGCTAAACTTTTGACCCCTGTGGCACAAAATTGGCACATCTTTTTCAGAAGAATCATAGAAATGGCGGAAAACAGGAGAAAACAACAAAAATCCATGAGTTTATCATTAACGTCTGAAACTGCTGTTGAGTACACTATATGACCCGCTAATGACACCTACATCATAACGGTTTGTTGAGTTATGAAAAATAGAGAAAAACAGATGATTTCTACTTCAAAAAACAGCTGTTGAGTAGAGCATGAATGGTGATGATAATTACATGTTTTGAGTGGTTGAAGTGAATGATTTGTTCATGGTGAACAATGAATGGCGAGAATTGGATTGAATGATATGTACAATTTTAATAAAACTCATGCACCGACAGGGTTCGATTCAACAATCCAACACTTAGAAAAAACGTCATTGCAGGGTATACGGGGCTCGACTGTATAAATCATCACTTCGGTTATAGAGGAATAGAGACGAGTGTACTCAACGGATGTTTTATGGAGTAGAAAACAAGGGAAATATGATTGCTGGGGTAGTTGGATACGACAGTATAAGAAAACACTTAGCCGCGTGGTTATCACACAGTGGAAATTAGAGAAAAACACTATCTGTGAAGAGCAGATATGTACATAGATTAGGAAGTTAACAAAAATGGAGGAATACATATGAGCACAGTTACTTTAGATAATAAAACGATTTTAGTCACAGGTGCAGCCGGTTTCATAGGCTCCAACCTTGTGAAACGAATTTATCAGGAGGCTCCTTCTGCTACGGTCATCGGCATCGACAACATGAATGCTTACTACGACGTGGCACTCAAAAAGTTCCGCCTGAACGAGCTGGCCAAGTATCCCACATTTACCTTTGTCAAAGGCAACATCGCCGACAAGGAGCTGATCACAGAGCTGTTCGAGAAGTACAAGCCGTCTGCGGTCGTCAACCTTGCAGCACAGGCTGGTGTGCGTTACTCCATCACCAACCCGGATGCCTATGTGGAATCTAACTTGGTCGGCTTTTTCAATATCCTCGAAGCCTGCCGTCATAACCCTGTAGAGCATCTGGTGTATGCTTCTTCTTCCTCCGTCTATGGTTCCAACAAGAAGGTTCCGTACAGCACGGATGATAAGGTTGACAATCCTGTTTCCCTTTATGCAGCTACCAAGAAATCCAATGAGCTGATGGCACATGCCTACTCCAAGCTCTACAACATTCCTTCCACTGGTCTGCGATTCTTTACGGTCTATGGTCCGGCAGGCCGTCCTGACATGGCTTACTTCGGATTCACCAACAAGCTGGTGAAGGGTGAAACTATCAAAATCTTCAACTATGGCAACTGCAAGCGTGATTTTACTTATGTGGATGACATCGTTGAGGGTGTTGTCCGTGTGATGAAGAAAGCACCGGACAAGAAGAACGGTGAGGACGGTCTGCCGATTCCGCCGTATGCAGTTTACAACATTGGCAATCAGAACCCGGAAAATCTTCTGGACTTCGTGCAGATTCTGAGTGAGGAGTTAGTAAGAGCGAAAGTTCTGCCGGAAGATTATGACTTCGAGGCACACAAGGAACTGGTTCCGATGCAGCCGGGTGATGTGCCTGTGACCTATGCAGATACTAGCGCACTGGAGCGTGACTTCGGATACAAGCCTAGTACTGATTTGAGAACTGGTCTGCGGAAGTTCGCTGAGTGGTATGCAGAGTTTTATAAATAATTAGAGGATAGAAAAATGAGAGAATTTAAAGATTTGAAAATTGCTGTGGCCGGTACCGGCTATGTTGGCCTTTCCATTGCTACGCTGCTGAGCCAGCACCATCATGTTACGGCTGTGGATATTATCCCGGAAAAGGTTGAGCTGATTAACAACCGGAAGTCTCCTATTCAGGATGACTATATCGAAAAATATCTGGCAGAAAAAGAACTGGATCTGACCGCAACTTTGGATGCAAAGGAAGCATACTCCGATGCGGATTTTGTAGTCATTGCTGCACCTACAAATTACGATAGTAAGAAGAATTTCTTTGACACAAGCGCAGTCGAAGCGGTCATCAAACTGGTGATTGAGAATAACCCGGAAGCCATTATGGTTATCAAGTCCACAATTCCTGTTGGCTATACTGCTTCTGTTCGTGAAAAGTTCCACTGCGATAATATCATCTTCAGCCCGGAATTCCTGCGTGAGAGTAAGGCTCTGTACGACAACCTGTATCCGAGCCGTATCATTGTCGGAACCGATATAGAGAATGCCCGACTGGTGAAAGCAGCACACACTTTTGCAGATCTCCTGCAGGAAGGTGCAATCAAGGAGAATATTGACACGCTGTTCATGGGATTTACCGAAGCAGAAGCTGTCAAACTTTTTGCGAATACCTATCTGGCACTGCGCGTGTCCTATTTCAACGAGCTGGATACTTATGCAGAGATGAAGGGGCTGAACACACAGCAGATCATCAACGGTGTCTGCCTCGATCCTCGTATCGGTACTCATTATAATAATCCTTCCTTTGGATATGGCGGATATTGCCTGCCGAAAGACACTAAGCAGCTGTTAGCAAACTATGCTGATGTGCCGGAGAACCTGATTGAAGCTATCGTGGAGAGCAATAGAACCCGTAAAGATTTCATTGCAGATCGTGTCCTGGAAATTGCTGGTGCGTATGAGGCAAATGATAGCTGGGATGAGAGCAAGGAAAAAGAGGTCGTGGTTGGTGTTTATCGCCTGACCATGAAGAGCAACAGCGATAATTTCCGCCAGAGTTCTATTCAGGGCGTTATGAAGCGCATCAAGGCAAAAGGGGCAACTGTCATCATTTACGAGCCGACTTTGAAGGATGGCGAGAAGTTCTTTGGTTCCGTTGTCGTAAATGATCTGGACGAGTTTAAGAAGCAGAGTCAGGCCATCATCGCAAACCGATATGACAAGTGCTTGGATGATGTGAAAGAAAAAGTTTATACGCGCGACATTTTCCAGAGAGATTAAGAGATAGCGAAGGGGAGAAAGTAGATATGAAGGGTATTATTTTGGCAGGAGGATCAGGCACTCGCCTGTATCCGCTCACAAAGGTTACGAGTAAGCAGCTCTTACCGATTTTTGATAAACCGATGATTTATTATCCGATGTCTGTTCTGATGAATGCTGGCATTCGTGATATTTTGATTATTTCCACACCGCAGGATACACCTCGCTTTGAGAATCTTCTCGGCGATGGTCACCAGTTTGGTGTGAACCTGACCTATGCTGTTCAGCCTTCCCCGGATGGACTGGCACAGGCATTTATTATTGGTGCTGATTTTATTGGCAACGACTCTGTGGCTATGGTGCTGGGTGACAACATTTTTGCCGGCCATGGACTGAAAAAGCGTTTGCAGGCAGCAGTTCAGAACGCTGAAAACGACAAGGGAGCAACTGTGTTTGGCTACTATGTCGATGATCCGGAGCGTTTTGGCATTGTGGAGTTTGACAAGAATGGAAAGGCTATTTCTATCGAGGAAAAGCCGGAATATCCGAAGAGCAATTACTGCGTCACAGGTTTGTATTTCTACGACAATCGTGTAGTCGAGTTTGCAAAGAATCTGAAGCCATCTGCGCGTGGTGAACTGGAAATCACGGATCTGAACCGCATTTATCTGGAAGATGGTTCTCTGAATGTGGAACTGCTGGGACAGGGCTTTACTTGGCTGGATACTGGTACACATGAGAGCTTGGTGGATGCGACCAATTTTGTCAAGACCGTGGAGCAGCATCAGCATCGTAAGATTGCTTGCCTGGAGGAGATTGCATACCTGAACGGCTGGATCAGTAAAGATGAGTTGATGGAAGTATACGAAGTCATGAAGAAGAATCAGTACGGTCAGTATCTGAAAGATGTTATGGACGGAAAGTATCAGGAACATCTGTACTAAGAGATAGAGGAAACATTAGAACACACAAGTAGAGGAGATCAATCATGAATATTATTGTAACTGGCGGTGCTGGATTTATTGGTAGTAACTTTATTTTTCATATGCTGAAGAAGTATCCGGATTACCGGATCATCTGCCTGGATAAGCTGACCTACGCGGGTAACCTGTCTACGCTGGCACCTGTTATGGATAATCCGAACTTCCGCTTCGTAAAGGCTGATATCTGTGATCGCGAAGCTGTGAATAAACTGTTTGAAGAAGAACATCCGGACATCGTGGTGAACTTTGCGGCAGAATCTCATGTTGACCGTTCTATCGAAGATCCTGGCATCTTCCTCCAGACTAACATCATCGGTACCAGTGTACTGATGGATGCTTGCCGTAAGTATGGCATCCAGCGTTACCATCAGGTTTCTACGGATGAGGTTTACGGTGACCTGCCGTTGGATCGTCCTGACCTGTTCTTCACCGAGGAGACCCCGATTCATACCAGCTCTCCGTACAGCAGCTCCAAGGCTGCAGCAGACCTGCTGGTTCTGGCTTACCACCGGACCTACGGTCTCCCTGTGACCATTTCCCGTTGCTCTAATAACTATGGTCCGTATCACTTCCCGGAGAAGCTGATTCCGCTGATGATCGCTAATGCTCTGGCTGACAAGCCGCTGCCTGTTTACGGCGAAGGTCTGAATGTCCGTGACTGGCTGTACGTGGAAGACCACTGCAAGGCCATTGATTTGATTATTCACAAGGGTCGTGTGGGCGAAGTTTACAATGTCGGCGGTCACAACGAGAAGCAGAACATCGAGATTGTGAAAATCATCTGTAAGGAACTGGGCAAGCCGGAGAGCCTGATCACTCACGTTGGCGATCGTAAGGGCCATGATATGCGTTATGCTATTGATCCGACCAAGATTCACAATGAGCTGGGCTGGTTGCCGGAGACCAAGTTTGAGGACGGCATTAAAAAGACCATCCAGTGGTATCTCGATAATCGTGAGTGGTGGGAGACCATCATCAGCGGTGAGTATCAGAACTACTACGAGAAAATGTACAGCAACCGCTAAAAGCCAGAGGAGGAAAGAACATGAAGTTTTTTGTAACAGGCGTTGGCGGTCAGTTGGGCCATGATGTGATGAATGAGCTGCTGAAGCGCGGTCATGAAGGTGTTGGTTCTGATATTCAGGAAAACTACAGTGGTGTTGCTGATGATTCTGCGGTGACGAAGGCTCCATATATAGCACTGGATATTACTGATAAGGACGCTGTTGAAAAAGTAATTACAGAAGTAAATCCGGATGCCGTGATCCATTGTGCAGCATGGACTGCTGTGGACATGGCAGAGGATGATGATAAAGTAGCGAAGGTTCGTGCTATCAATGCAGGCGGCACGCAGAATATTGCAAATGTATGCAAGAAACTGGATTGTAAGATGACCTATATCAGCACGGACTATGTGTTTGATGGTCAGGGCACAGAGCCCTGGCAGCCAGATTGCAAGGATTATAAGCCTTTGAATGTATACGGTCAGACAAAGCTGGAAGGTGAGTTGGCAGTCAGCCAGACACTGGAGAAGTATTTCATCGTCCGCATTGCTTGGGTGTTTGGGCTGAACGGCAAGAACTTTATTAAAACGATGCTGAATGTTGGTAAGACTCACGATATCGTGCGTGTGGTCAACGACCAGATCGGCACACCGACCTATACATATGATTTGGCTCGGCTGTTGGTCGATATGAACGAAACCGAAAAATACGGCTATTATCATGCAACCAACGAGGGCGGCTATATTAGCTGGTATGATTTCACGAAAGAAATCTATCGTCAGGCTGGATATAAGACAGAAGCGGTTCCCGTCACTACGGCAGAGTACGGTCTGAGTAAGGCAGCTCGTCCGTTCAACAGCCGTTTGGACAAAAGCAAGCTGCTGGAAGCTGGATTTACTCCGCTTCCGACTTGGCAGGATGCACTGAGCCGCTATCTGAAAGAAATTGAGGAGTAAAGAAAATGGGACAGATTAAAGTTGAGAAAAATGTAGGCGGTATTGAAGGGCTTTGCGTAATTGAGCCTGCGATTCACGGCGATGCGCGTGGCTATTTTATGGAAACCTATAACGAAATAGATATGAAGGAAGCAGGCATTGACGTTCACTTTGTTCAGGATAATCAGTCTATGTCCACAAAGGGCGTTCTGCGCGGTCTGCATTTCCAGAAACAGTATCCGCAGTGCAAGCTGGTTCGTGCGGTGCGTGGCACTGTGTTCGATGTTGCTGTTGACCTGAGAAGCAACTCGGAAACCTATGGCAAGTGGTATGGCGTGACGCTGTCTGCTAAAAACAAGAAGCAGTTCCTTATCCCGGAGGGCTTTGCACATGGATTCCTGGTGCTGAGCGATGAGGCAGAATTCTGCTATAAGGTCAACGACTTCTGGCATCCGAATGATGAAGGCGGAATGGCTTGGAATGACCCTGAGATCGGCATTGAGTGGCCGGAAGTACAGGGCGAATACAATGGCAGTGCAAGCGCAGAAGGTTACACACTGGAAGATGGTACAGTATTGAATTTGAGCGATAAGGATCAGAAATGGCTGGGGCTGAAAGATACTTTTAAATTTTGAGGAAAAATCAATGAAACATAATAGAAAACCAAGACTGTGCTTTGTATCATCTTCGGGCGGACATTGGGAACAACTTCAGAAATTGGAACCGCTTGCTAAAAAGTATGAAGGTTTTTTCGTTACAGAGAAAACTCAATTTGATGCGCCACTCGGTAAGTATTTTATGAAGCAAACAGATTTAAAGGATAAATTTATGGTTCCTAAGATGCTGTGGAATTCGATTTATACTCTTTACATCTGGGCAAAAGAAAGACCGGACTTTGTTATCACAACTGGAACAATGGTGGCGTATCCATTTTACCTTTTAGCCGTGTTGTTCCACAAAAAATTTGTGTTTATTGAAACATTCGGTCGAGCAAATATGCCAACTGTGGCGGGCAAAAAGATGGAAAAGCACGCGGATTTATTTATTGTTCAGTGGGAAACACAGAAAAAATTCTATAAAAAAGCAATTTATGGAGGTTGTTTATACTAATGATCTTTGTGACAGTCGGGTCAAGAAATTATCCTTTTGACCGTTTATTTAAAAAATTAGATGAGCTATATGAAAAGGGTGTGTTGACGGACGCGATGTTTGCACAGATTGGCACATCTACATACAAGCCAAAACATTATGAGTATAAAGACTTTATTTCACAAGAGGAATTCTTGGAAAAGGTAAAAGAGGCGGATATTGTGGTTTCACATGGTGCATCCGGCTCGATTATGAAAGCCTTAAATGCGGGCAAAAAAGTCATTGCTGTAACTCGTCTTGCGAAATACGGAGAACATATCAATGATCACCAGATTCAAAACAACGAGGCATTCAACCTTAATCGTTATGTTCTAATGGCAGATCTGGAACTTAATAATCTGGGGGAATGCTTTCAGAAAATTTATGAGGGAACAGATGAGTTGGTTCCATGGGTGAATAAAGACCCAATGGCAATTGTAAATATGATTGATAAATTTATTCAGGAGAATTGGTGATTATGAGTAGCAATAAATTGGCCAAGAAAATAAGATATGCATTACGATTTATGCCGGATGCAATGTATATCCAGTTGAATTATTTTGCGCATTTTAAGAAGTTTGCAAATCTTAAGAAACCTGGGACATATAACGAAAAATTGAACTGGCTGAAGATACACGACCGCAATCCATTATACACTACCCTTGTGGATAAATACGAAGTGAAAAAGTATGTAGACGAAATTCTGGGGGGGGGGTACACAATACCGACTCTTGGTGTGTGGGACAGGTTTGATGATATAGATTTTGATCGGCTTCCAAATCAGTTTGTATTGAAGTGTACACATGATTCAGAAGGACTTGTAATCGTAAAAGATAAAAGTACGCTCGACATTCAAAAGGCAAAAGAAAAAATTGAAGCAGCGCTTAAACAGAACTTTTATTATATTGGTCGAGAGTGGCCATATAAAAATGTTGAGCCGCGAATCATTGCAGAACCATATCTTGAAGACCATGTGGATGGTGAATTGCGTGATTATAAGTTTTTTTGCTTTAATGGTCAGCCGAAACTTATGTTTGTTGCATCTGATAGAATCAAAAATGCAACGAAATTTGATTATTATGATTTAGAGTTTAATCATTTGAATATTGTGCAAAAATATCCAAATGCCGAGGCTCCACTAAGAAAGCCTGTAACATTCGAGAAAATGATAGAGTTTTCCAAGGTGCTATCTAAAGATTTTCCGCATGTTAGAGTCGACTTTTATGAAGTTGATGGACACCTTTATTTTGGGGAACTTACTTTTTACCATTTTAGTGGGTTTATGCCGTTCAAACCTTCAAAATGGGATGAAATAATGGGCAGTTGGCTAACATTGCCGCAGAAAAAATAAATCATATACAACGAGGGGGAGCATAAGTGAAGAAAATTAAGATACTTACATTATCAACTTCCGGTCTAGGAAAAAAGGAAGGTATATCCACAGTTATCTTGGATAATTATGCTCTGTTTGATAAGAAAAAATTTCAGTTAGATATGATTGCTTCTGGAGATTATAGTTATCAATTAATCTCTGAGTTTCAAAATATTGGCGTAAATATTAAGTGCCTCCCTTCGAGAAAAATTAGTGTTGTCCAGTATATAACTGCATTAGTAAAACTTATGAAAGAAGAAAAGTATGATGCGGTTTATCTCCATGGAAGTAGTGCGATTTTAAGCATAGAACTTATCATAGCGAGAATGTGCGGATGTAAAATCCGTGTAGTACACTCGCATAATACCACATGCGACCATAAGATGGCAGATAAATTGTTGCGGCCAATATTTTATAGAAATTATACTGTTGCATTGGCATGTGGATACGAAGCAGGCCAATGGCTTTATGGAAATCGACCTTTTGACATTATAAAAAATGGAAGAAATACAAAAGTATATGCTTTTTGTTCTGAAAAAAGAGATTATATGAGAGAAAAATTGGGCCTTTCAGCCCAAACGCTAGTTCTTGGCCATGTGGGAAACTTTAATGCGCAGAAAAATCAGGTCTTTTTGTTGGACGTTTTGGATCGGCTATTAAAAGTAGAACGCAATTTAAAACTATACCTGATGGGCGATGGAACGACTCGTAAAAGTATTATGCAAATGGCTAATGATAGAGGATTGAGTCAGTACATAGTATTTACAGGATCGATTCAAAATGTTCCAGATATGTTACAGGCTATGGACTTAATGCTTCTTCCGTCTTTGCATGAAGGACTTCCATTGGTTGCTGTTGAATGGCAAATGATGGGATTGCCTTGTATCTTGTCAGATAAAATCACCAAAGAATGTGTGTTTACGGATACAGTGAGATTTTTGCCAATTGATAGTGCTGAGAACTGGAAAAATGCCATTTTGGAAAGTAGAACCATATCGAATAATCGAGTAGATGCTTCTGAAAAAGCAATTTCAGCAGCGAAAGAAATAGGGTATGATTTGCAAGAAAATGCTCAGAAGTTGCAGCAGTATTTTGAAAGAGGTGACAAATAGTAATGCCATCAATCGAAGGGGTAAGACTTAAATTTAGAAACAAAATATATATCCCACTTACCTGCAAAAAGAGAAGCACATACTTAAAAACAAAGGATTTCACAATAATATCCAATAACTGCTGGGGTGGGACTGTATATGAAGCATATGATTTGCCGAAAGGCTCACCGACAGTTGGTATGTTTTTTATCGCAAAAGATTACATTGAATTTTTGTCTGATTTAAAAGGCTATATTGGTGGTAAGCTTGTCTTTATTAAACCAGAAGAATCTCGGTGGAAAGAAATGACGGAAGTATCCGGTGATAAAAGATTTGGACATTATCCAGTTGGTGTGCTATCTAATGGAAAGAATACAATAGAAATTTTCTTTCTGCATTATCACAGTGAACAAGAAGCTAGAGATAAATGGGAACGCCGTATTAACAGAATTAATTGGAATAAGATACTTGTCAAATTTAATGATCAAAATGGCTGTACAGAAACTGAAGTAGAAAAGTTTATGTCGTTTCCATTCAAAAATAAATTATTTTTCACATGTAAACATTGGCCGAATGAAGATGGAAGATATACAATCATTCATCAGTTCCCAAAGAATAATGTGATAATGGCATCATATGAGCCTTTTGGAAAAAGTAAATATATAGATATAACCGAAATTCTGAACACACTGTAAAATGAATTTTGGTTTTACGGAGGTCTTATGAGAATTGCGGTTTTAATGTCAACATATAATGGACACCTTTTTTTGGATAAGCAGTTGGAAAGTCTAGCAAATCAGACAGTTGCTGACGAAATGACAGTTTACATCAGAGATGATGGTAGTACAGATAATACTTTTGATATCATTGAAAATTGGAAGAAGAAAATAAAGATAGTTTTATATAAAGAAAAAAATGCAGGTCCGGCAATGAGTTTCTGGATGTTATTGATGAATCCTGAAATTCAAGCCGACTATTATGCTTTTTGCGATCAGGATGACATTTGGGATGCTAATAAAATCGAAAAGGGAATTGAGCACCTTAAGGGTAATACGTATTTGTATGCTTGTAACTGCCGCATCATAGATGAGAACGGCACAGTTATTAAAGAATGTCGAACTAACAGAACACCTAATATGACTATTCGGAAATTGTTTGTCTCGGGTTGTACTCAAGGATGTTCTATGATTTTTTCTGATACATTGTGCCAACGTATTAGGACTGCAAACATAAGTTGCATTCCTATGCATGATTTGATTGTTATGTTGTATGCAAACTGCGAAGGCTCAATTTACTGGGATATGGAGCCTCATTTTGGATATCGAGTTCATTCTAATAATGTTGTGGCAAAGAACAATAAAACCGGCGTTCAAAAACTAAAAACTGTATTATGGAATTGGAAAAATAGCAGTAAGCACTCTATGTCAATTGTAGCGGAAGAGTTAATTGCCAGTGAAAAGCAGATTCAGAGAGACGACATGGATTATTTAATGTATATGAGTAACTACAAAAAAAGCATTATCGGTAAATGGAAAATTATGGAGATCGGTGAGATGAAAGGCATGGACAAGAATGCTGTGCGTTCATATAGAATCCGCGTACTTCTGAATTTACTATAAGGGGGAAAAATGGACAGTAAAGTTTGTGTGCTTATGGCGACATACAATGGTGAAAAGTATGTCTTAGAGATGTTGGAGTCAATAAAGAATCAAACCTATAGTGAGTTTGTTTGCTATATACACGACGATGGCTCAACGGATTCGACTTGCAAAATCATAGATGAATTCTGCAAAGTCAACGATAATTTCATAAGACTTAAATCAGGAACGTGTGGTGGTGCCAAAAGTAATTTTCTTTATATGTTGAAGAAAATTGGAGTCCAATTTAAGTATTGTATGTTTTGTGATCAGGATGATGTTTGGTTACCGAACAAGATTGAAAAATCGGTGGAAGCAATAAAAAAACTGGAAAGTGATAATCCAGCCGTGTCAGCGCTCGTATATTGTGATATGAAGGTCGTTGACGAAAATCTAAAAGAGATTGCTTCGTCTTTTATAAAGTATAATGCTCTATCAGTTGATGAAATCACAATAGATCGTGCTGTTATGAAAGGGTATGCAGCGGGATGTACAATGATTATCAATAACACGTTAGCGAAGGCATCAGTGGTTGAGGATACAAATAATATAATTATGCATGATTGGTGGGTAATGTTAATAGCAAGTGTTATCGGAAAAATCGAATATCTAGATGAGCCGTTAGCATTATACCGTCAGCATGGGACCAATACGCTTGGAGCAAAGCATATAACTCGTTCTTCAAGAATTCGAGAAATCTGTAGTAGAGTTATTTCGGGAAGACAGATGGAAATTACCCGAAGTGGATTATATCAACGAATAAGACAATTAGCATGTTGTAGTTGTATTGATGCGATTGGAACTGATTATCAGGAACTAATAGATGGTGCTGTTTCTTTTGAAAAAAAACGTAAGATTGATCGTTTTATATATGTCTTAAAATTTCGACTGTATCAAAATAAATGGAGTGCTTTATGGACGTGTATTTGTTCATAATGAAGAAAAAAGAAAAGGAAGAAAAGCTGAATGACAAAAGGTGTTAAACAAGGAATAGTTTTCTTTTCCAATTCGGATTATACGCGTGAAACAGGTGGAACAGAAAAATTTCTATCTGAAATTGTGGGAAGGCTGCTATTAAAAGGATATTTTGTAGTACAAGTTTATCCACTTAGAAGGTTGAATCGCATTGCAAAAAGAATCGTTAAAAGTAAGAATATAGAATTTGTTTCTATTAATCTAAACGAATGTTACTATGGAACATTCGAATTATGCAAACTTGAAAAAGTGCTCAATAGTATATCCTATAAATATTCCGTTGCTTTCCAAGGCGTTATAATCAATCAGATGAACTATTTTGAAAAACAAACACTTGGGACTCAATTAAATAGATTAAATCTTCCGATTCGATATATTGTACATGATTTTACATCGGTTTGTCCTTATGTTTTTTGGAGCAGCAAGTCTGGAACTGCCTGCGATAAGAAAATTGTAATTCCATGTGAGACAAATTGTGGAAATTGCAATTATCTTGATAAGGCAATTAAAAATTATAAAAGCTCTGCTGATTTTTTTTGCGATATAAGATCAAATTTGGATATGTTTATTTGTCCATCAATGAATACGCTAGAAAACTTAAAAAGAGTTTTTGACATTCATGTAAGGTGCACTGTTCGCTCTCACCTTATATATGGATGGAAGCATTGCGAGATTAAAAACAAAGCGAAAAAACTTCGGATTGCATATATGGGTCAGCCGGCCAATCACAAAGGTTTTGCAGAATGGAATAGACTAGTCAATGCAGCATCAAAGGAACAATATGAATTTTATTATCTGGGAAATTCTAATATATATCACAAGGATGATGATGTAAAGACAATTCGTGTTGATTATCGAGAAAAGACCTCGAAGACAATGCAGGAACAGCTTGCAGATTTAAACATCGATATTGTTTTTCAATGGTCAAAATGTCAAGAAACATATAGCTATACATATTTTGAGGCAACATCTGCAGGCTGTTTTGTAATAACTAATCCTAATAGCGGGAATATTGCAGCAATGACTTTATTCAATAAGAATGGGATTGTTTTTGAAGATATAGATAAATGTATTGAGTGGATCAAAAGTGGTCAATCCCGAAAAGATGTTGACGAGTATCAGCGAACAGGAAAAAAAATTATTGATATGCGGATGAATCAGGATATATCTGATTTTATTTTTGATGAAAGAAACTTATTAAAAGAAAACAAAAATAATGTATTTAAAAACCCTGTTCTATATATTGTGGGAAAATTCATATATTTTCAGCACTAAGCGATGAATAAGTAGAGGGGTAGAAGATGCGATTTAGATTAAAAATAGGAAAACAAGATTTATTAGAAAAAGTACTCTATTTGATGTTGATTGTCCAAGTTATGGGCATAAGATGGCTGAACCTTACAAGGAGATATTCGTATATTTTTTTGCTTTTACTTCTATTTCAATTTATTTCACGAATTAGGGGATATCGAAAGATTGCAAAGGGATTTTTTTGGTTTCTAATAACATTAGTGTATTTTTGGTATAGTGCCTATAATAACACTTCTGTTGGTATGCAGAATTTCAAATTGTTTTTTCCATCACTTTGTGTGTTTGTATTTGTCGGCTATTTGATTGGCAATCGAAAAGAAACATTGTCACGGTTCTTTTATAAATGTGCATGGCTCTTTAATGTATATTATTTTGTTAATATTCCAGCTCTTATGATAGAACTCGGAGGAAATCTAGCTTTGGCAGGAAAGCATCCAGACGGTGTTGTCAATCCTATGAAGGAAGACCTAATTTGTGGACTTCTTGGTTATAATGGAACGCCATTACTAGGACTGTATACCGCGTTTATGACGGTTTTAAATATTGATATATATGGGAAAATTAAAAACAAAAATTATCGGGTTGCATTTGGCGTATATAATATAATTGTGCTTGCTTTCATGCTTTGGATATCTACAAAAAATGACAACAAGACTTGCTTTCTACTAATCGCTTTGTTTGTTGCAATCTATAAACTGTATGATGTTTATAGGGGAGTGAGCCAGACAACTGTTGATAAAATAAAAGGAATTGCAAAATATATAATATTTGCAATTGCTAGTATTTGTGTTGTCTACAATGTTTTAATTAGAATTGAAGCTACCAATAAAATTCTAACGTCTATTATGACGAGAATTACAGAAGGACTTGACTTGGGAGCAAAAGCAACTGGAAGTGCAGAAAGAATAGGAGCTGTCGTCTACATATTAGGAGATCCAATCCATCACATGTTAGGCTATGGATTAGGTAATTATACATGGCGTCAAAATGGTGCTTTTGGATTTTACCATTTTGGACAAAATGACTTGAGCGTTTTCTTGATGCTTGGTGGTATAGTGTTTGTTGCATTGATATTGCTTATGATTTATTTTATTACAATGGATAATATAAAGTCAAATCTTCTTGCAACAGTTATGGTAGTTTTATTTTTAATACTAATGACATATACGCAACTAGTAACAGAATTTTCTAGTACATGTATTTTGGCATTCTTTTATACATTGTGTTGTTTGAAGTGTAAAGAAGGTGATTGTTGAATGAAAGTAGCAATTTTAACATTTACTTATGGAGATAATTATGGACAGCGATTACAAAATCTTGCAGTGCAAGAAATCTTGCATAGTTATTTTGAAGATGTTTATACTATAAAACAGACTCCATTAGAGTATCCAATAGGATTTAATATTAAGAAAAATGTGAAACAATTATTAAGTGGAAACTATTGCTGTTTATTAAAGCGTCATCAAAACTTTTTGCGGTTTGATGAAAAATACATACGCTACTATGATATACCTATTGCAGAAAAAACTGCGTCATCTTTTCCTGAAAAGGACTTTGATTATTATATTGCAGGGAGTGATCAAATATGGTCACCGTACTCTGAAGATGTAAATAGTACATTGTTCTTACAATTTGCGTCACCAGATAAGCGAATTGCACTCTCGCCTAGTATTGCTGCGGAAGAGGTGCCGACTAACAAGGTCGAATTGTACAAGAAATATTTAACGGGGTTTCGTTATTTATCATCGAGAGAGTATACAGGCTCTCAGTTGATTTCAATGCTGTCCGGGAAAAAAGTGGAGACGTTAATAGATCCAACGCTCATGTTTGATGCGGATTTTTGGGATAAATATGAAAAAAAACCTGACATTGAGTTGCAGGATGATTATGCATTGATTTATATGTTGGGAAGTAATCAGGAAAATGAAAAAATCAAATCATTTTGTAGTACGCATAAATTAAAAATGGTTAATTTAATGAAGGAAAAAAAATATCTAACGCTGGGACCTGATGCTTTTATATATTTAATCCATAATGCAAAAATCGTTTTTACCGATTCATATCACGGTATAATATTTTCTATTTTACATCGTAAGCCGTTCGTTGTTAGCAACCGCGGAGGCACTTCTCTTAATATGAATAGTAGGTTCCAAACACTGTACTGCAAGTTGGGGATTCGTTCAAGAAGTTTTAGCCAATTGGATACTTCGGCGCCTTTTGAAATTAATTTTGAAGGAATATTTGAAAAATTGCGTGATGAGAGAGCAATCTTTAGAGAATATTTAGAAAGATGTTTAGTTGAGGAAAAAGGATATGACAATTAATCAGCGTAAGGCGGGAGTGATTTTATCTTATGCCGGGGAAATAATTAAGATACTGGTAAATCTCGTATACACTCCAATTATGCTTCACCTTTTGGGACAAAGTGAATATGGACTGTACCAACTTGTATATTCAGTTGTTTCTTATTTGAGCTTATTAAGCCTAGGATTTGGTAGTTCCTATTTACGTTTCTATTCAAGATATAAAGCACAAAAGGACGAAGATGGAGTTGCAAAGCTGAACGGTATGTTCATGATCATTTTCTGTTCGATTTCTGTGATTTGCATTCTTTGTGGAATTGTGATGATTGGAAATATCCGTGGCATTTTTGGCACAGGACTTACAGATAGCGAATATGAAACAGCAAGAATATTAATGGGACTCCTTATTATTAATCTTGCAATGACATTCCCGAACAGTGTATTTAACTGTTCGATTACTGCTCATGAAAAATTTCTATTTCAAAAGTTGCTGATTCTTCTTCAGAATTTGTTCAGCCCATTTTTGACGCTACCGTTGCTTATTATGGGGTACGGCTCGATTGGTATGGTTTCCGTTACAACATTTCTGACCTTTGCAGTATTGCTATCCAATATGTTCTACTGCTTTAAGAAATTACATATATGCTTTGAGTTCCGCGGGCTTCAAATTGGATTGTTGAAAGAAATGTGGGTATTTACTTTCTTCATTTTTTTAAATCAGATTATCGATCAGATCAACTGGAGTGTTGATAAATCCTTGTTAGGAAGATTAGCAGGAACAACGGCGGTTGCTGTATACGGTGTTGGAGGACAAATCAACACATTGTATCTTCAGTTTTCGTCGTCTATTTCAAATGTTTTTGTTCCCAAGGTTAACCGCATAGTAGCTGAATCAAATGATGATGCACAACTGACAAGACTTTTTACTAAGGTTGGACGTATTCAGTTTATGGTTTTAGGGCTGATTCTATCGGGATTTGTATTTTTTGGCGTTCCGTTTGTGAAAATATGGGCTGGACCTGAATATGGGGCCTCATATATAGTTGCGCTTTTGTTAATTGTCCCAGTTACAGTTCCTCTGATACAAAACCTTGGAATTGAGATTCAAAGAGCCAAGAATATGCATAAGGCAAGGGCAGTTGTCTATTTGGCAATTGCGATTGCCAACGTATTTATCAGCATTCCACTGATTAAACTTATGGGACCAGCTGGTGCTGCGCTTGGGACAGCTATTTCTCTTATTGCGGGCAATGCCATCTTCATGAACTGGTATTATCATGCCCGAATTGGAATGAACATGATTTATTTTTGGAAAGAGATTGCAAAGTTTATCCCGGCATTGATTGCACCTTGTGTAGTCGGATTTTTCATTATGAAATTTGCCAATATTACGGGACTTGTTAAACTGGGAGTATTTGCAATTGTCTATACAGTTGTGTACGGACTCTCAATGTATTTCTTAGGAATGAATGAAGAAGAAAAGCAGCTTGTTATGGGTCCAATTAGAAAAATCTTAAGGAAATAAAGAGATGAAAGAAAAGAAAGAATATTGGCAAAGCATCCGGGGAATCTGTATATTGGCGGTTGTATTGATTCATTCCTTAGGTGGATTTAATTATTCTACTGGATATGGTGCAGAGTTCGTTGTTCTTCGCCAGATCATCAATTTTGCAGTTGCTACATTTGTTTTTATGGCCGGTTATTTTGTGAATGTCGATGCCTTGTCTGATAAAGAATTCAGTTATAAACACTGGATAATTTATCGGGGGGGGCGACTGTGTATCCCATTTATGATTTGGTCGCTACTGTATAGTGGACTTGAGCTATTAAAAATCGTACACAGTGGCAATGAGATTCATTGGTTTGGATTTGTTTACCGATTTATTGTTGGAAAGTCAGCAACTCCATTTTACTATATTGTCGTTTTGATGCAGCTTACGATGATGACGCCTTGGCTAGTCAAAACTGTAAAACAAAATGGAGTTATCAGTAGAATTCTATGGTTAGTAACGTCGCTTTACTTAATGTATTTGTACGCTTGGAATTATATAGTTGGTATCTCACCACGTCTATATGAAACATTATTCCCAGCATGGTTTGTCTTTTATTATTTAGGAATTCATGTGCGCTGTGGATGGAAATTGAAATGCAATGGATATGCGGCGGCAGGTGCGCTCGCATTAAGTTGCGTTGAAGCGGTTGGATTGAGAGCAGTAGGATTCGATATTGGATTCTATACGAGTCAGATAACAGTTGGTTCATTTCTTTATTCTGTTACCATAATTGGCTGGCTTCTAAAGAAAAATGAAAATAATCGTAGTGGCTGTCACTTGCTATCAAAGATAGGAGATTGCTCATATGGAATTTTCTATATTCACATGGCAGTGCTGATGATTGTTGGTAGAATTATAGAATGTGAAAACTGGTATGCTTATTGGGCATTGCGATTTGTACTGACATCATTCATTAGTTACATCGTAGTGCATCTTGCTCAGATGACATTGAAGAACCATAAAAAATTGTTGCGGTATATTGGATTTGTATAAAAGGTACTGGAAGAGGAGGATATACTAGTGAAGCCAGAAAAAGTATATGCTTGTTATAGTAAAGATAAAGATGTGAGATTGAGCAGTTCTTCTGGAGCGGTATTTTCTTCTCTGGCAGAGTATGTGCTTAATAAGAATGGCATTATTTATGGTGTCGCGATGTCTGAGGATTGCTATTCGGCAGAATTTATTGCAGTTACGGATCGAAGTGAACTAATAAAACTCCGTGGATCAAAATACCTGCAAGCAAAAGTTGGGGATACATTTAAGAAAGTTAAGGTAGAATTGCAAGCAGGAAAAATTGTGTTATTTACAGGAACAGGTTGCCAAGTAAACGGGCTAAGAAGATTTCTTGGAAAAGATTATGATAATTTGATTTGCATGGATGTGATTTGTCACGGAGCACCATCACCTACATTGTGGAGAGAATACGCACAATATCAAGAAAAAAAGTCTGGTGGAAAACTGAAAGGGATTAACTTTCGTTGCAAGGATGAAAGTTGGACTGATTTTGGCATGAAGGAAGTTTTGGAAAATATTCCAGAAGATTCTGTAAAAAAGTTTTATATATCTAAAGATAAAGACCCCTATATGCAGATGTTTTTAAGAGATTATTGTCTGCGCCCATCATGCTATGAGTGTGTGGCTAAAAGAGAGAAACTGTCTGATTTGACGGTTGCTGACTTCTGGGGGATTAATGATGTCGCTCCAGAGATGAATGATGGGTTAGGAACTTCTCTCGTATTGATTCGAACCCAAAAAGGAAAAGAAATATTTAACTACATCAGTTGCAAAATGAAATTAAAAGAGGTGACATATGAAGTTGGTGTAAAAGGAAATCCTGCTGAATACAAGTCATGTGCAAGGCCGTCACAAAGAGATACTTTTTTTGATGATATGCACACAATGAGTTTCGAAGAGCTGGAAGGAAAGTATGGTGCTCCGATAAAATATTCCTTGAAAACAAGAGCAAAAAGGAAAGTAAAGAAAATAATTAAAAATATGCTTCGAGTAATCGGGGGGGGGGCAGAGAGTAATACAGAATATGGATTACTCTTTGTGTTTCGTGTTTGATTGTACTAGGGAGGAACTGAATTGAAAGAAATACCAGTACTATATAAAAGAAAAGAAGAATGCTGTGGGTGTACAGCTTGTTATGCCATCTGTCCGAAAGAAGCTATTTCTATGGTAGAGGACGAAGAAGGCTTTGAATATCCGCAAATAGATGACAGTAAATGTGTTCGCTGTTATCAATGTTTAAAGGTTTGCCCTTTTAAGATTGAAGAAGCATAAGAGAGGTAATAAAGAATGGGTAAGTATTTTGGAACTGACGGCTTCCGTGGTGAAGCCGGAATTACATTAACTTCTGATCATGCCTATAAGGTGGGTCGTTTCTTAGGTTGGTACTATAACACATTGCGTGAGCGCAATTGTGACGGCAATCCTGCCCGTATTGTTATCGGCAAGGATACTCGCCGCAGCTCCTATATGTTTGAGTACAGCCTTGTCGCTGGTCTGACTGCTTCGGGAGCGGATGCCTATCTGCTCCATGTTACTACAACCCCGTCTGTGGCTTACATTGCTCGTGTGGATGACTTTGACTGTGGCATCATGATTTCTGCCAGCCACAACCCATATTACGATAATGGTATCAAGCTGATTGACGGTTACGGTGAGAAGATGCCGGAAGAAACGTTGTTGCTGATCGAGGCTTATATTGACGGTAAGCTCCATGTGTTTGATATGGATTGGCCGGAACTACCATTTGCAAGTCGTGATCATGTTGGCTGTACGGTAGATTATGTGGCAGGCCGTAATCGTTACATGGGTTATCTGATTTCTCTGGGTATCTATTCTTTCAGAGGTGTTAAAGTTGGTTTGGATTGTGCCAACGGTAGCTCTTGGAACATTGCAAAGTCTGTGTTCGATGCCCTTGGCGCAGACACCTATGTCATAAACAACAAGCCGAACGGTCTGAACATCAACAATAATGCCGGCTCTACGCATATTGAGGGTCTGCAGAAGTTTGTTGTGGAGAAGGGGCTGGACGTTGGGTTTGCCTACGATGGTGATGCCGATCGGTGCCTGTGTGTAGATGAGAAAGGAAACGTCATCACGGGTGACCATATCCTGTACATCTACGGCTGCTATATGAAAGAACGCGGAAAGTTGCTGAATAATACAGTTGTTACTACGGTCATGTCAAACTTTGGTCTGTATAAAGCATTTGATGAGCAGGGTATTGGGTATGTTAAAACTGCTGTGGGCGACAAGTATGTCTATGAGTACATGGCCAAAAACGGCTGCCGCATCGGCGGCGAGCAGAGTGGCCATATCATTTTCAGCAAGTACGCAAGCACTGGTGATGGTATCCTGACCAGTCTGAAGATGCTGGAAGTGATGCTGGCCAAGAAGAAGCCGATGAGCGAATTGGCGGCACCGTTGAAAATCTATCCACAGGTGTTGGAGAATGTCCGTGTGACCGATAAGAAAGCCGCGCAGAATGATCCTGCTGTGCAGGAAGTAGTAAATAAGGTTGCTGAGGCTCTGGGTGATACTGGTCGCATTCTGGTTCGTGAGTCCGGCACGGAGCCGGTCGTGCGTGTTATGGTGGAAGCACCTGACCACGATAGCTGCCAGAAATATGTTGACGAAGTGGTCAAGGTGATCTGCGAAAAGGGATATAAAGTATAAGGTCAATGACGACTCTGGCAACTACCCGGAGTCGTTTTTTATAAAAAGGAAAATATAATAGGCGAGAGAAATAAATAATGGGAGGGATAAACCTATGTGTGGAATTGTTGGTTTTACTGGAAACCGACAGGCAGCACCGATCCTGCTAGATGGACTGTCTAAACTGGAATATAGAGGATATGACTCAGCTGGACTGGCTGTCCGTGATGGAGAGAATTTGGCACAGGTTGTGAAAGCAAAAGGCCGTTTATCTAATCTGATGGAAAAAACAGATAACGGCAATGCGTTGAAGGGAACTTGTGGTATTGGACACACTCGCTGGGCAACACACGGGGAGCCGAGCCAGACAAATGCACATCCTCACGTTTCTGGTAACTGTACTCGCTCTGGCTCTGGGGAAGTTGAGTCTGAGGTCGTTGGTGTACATAACGGTATCATTGAGAATTACACGGAGCTGAAAGAAAAGCTCCTGAAGCATGGATATACATTCTACAGCCAGACAGATACAGAAGTCGTTATCAAATTGGTTGATTACTACTATAAAAAATACAACCTCGGTCCTATAGATGCTATTGCGAAAACAATGGTGCGTGTCCGTGGTTCCTATGCTCTTGAGCTGATGTTCCGTGACTACCCGGGTGAGATTTGGGTGGCACGTAAGGACAGTCCGATGATCATCGGCATTGCGGATGGTGAAACCTATGTGGCTTCGGATGTCCCGGCAATTCTGAAATATACTCGTAATGTATATTACATCGGCAATCTTGAGTTTGCAAAATTGACTCCGGGTGAGGCTCATTTTTATAATCTTGATGGTGATGAAATCGAAAAGCAGACCACCGAGATTAAGTGGGATGCAGAAGCGGCTGAAAAGGGCGGCTTTGAGCATTTCATGATGAAAGAGATTCACGAACAGCCAAAAGCTGTTCAAGATACCCTTAATTCCGTAATCAAGAATGGCACTATCGACCTGTCCAGCGTGGAGATAACTGAGGATGAAATCAAGAATTTCGAGCAGATCTATATTGTAGCTTGCGGTTCTGCATGGCATGTTGGCATGGCCGCTCAGTATGTGTTGGAAGATATGGCAGACATTCCGGTGCGTGTGGAACTTGCATCGGAGTTCCGTTATCGAAAGATACCGGTCAATCAGAAAGCTCTGGTGATTGTTGTCAGCCAGTCTGGTGAGACAGCGGATACACTGGCAGCATTGCGTATGGCGAAGGAAAAAGGCGTTACCACAATGGCAATTGTCAATGTGGTTGGTAGCAGCATTGCTCGTGAAGCAGATAAGGTGTTCTACACACTTGCTGGTCCTGAAATTTCTGTCGCAACGACTAAAGCATACAGCGCACAGCTTGCAGCTATGTACTGTCTGTCGGTTCAGTTCGCAAAGGTCAGAGACAAAATCACGGATGAGCAGTACAGCTACTATATTTCTGAATTGCAGACTATCCCAGAGAAGATGCAGAAGATTTTGGAAGACAAGGAACGCATCCAGTGGTTTGCAGCGAAGTATGCCAATGTGCATGATGTGTTCTTCGTAGGTCGTGGCATTGATTATGCTGTCTGCTTGGAAGGCAGCTTGAAACTGAAAGAAATCAGCTACATCCATTCCGAAGCATACGCTGCTGGCGAACTGAAGCACGGAACCATTAGCCTGATTGAGCAGGGAACATTGGTCATCGGTGTGCTGACCCAAAGCGAACTCTATGAAAAAACTATCAGCAATATGCTTGAGTGCAAGAGCCGTGGTGCTTATCTGATGGGGCTCACTACTTATGGCAAGTATGAAATCGAAGATCAGGTAAACTTCACGGTCTATGTTCCAAAGGTGGACGAGCACTTTGTTGGGAGTTTGGCAGTGATCCCGCTTCAGCTGCTGGGATACTATGTATCTGTTGCCAAGGGTCTGGATGTTGACAAGCCAAGAAACCTTGCAAAAAGCGTGACGGTGGAATAAAAATAGAATCTACAAGGCTGATTTATTTACATACTTGTGATATAATGGGAGCGGTAGCTCCCTACGCTGCTCGGTGTGTCCAGCAAAGCTGGATCACGCTTGCCGGTGCAAGTCCGGTCACGGTAATCGCCAGTGAGCCGTGTAGTTAAACTCGGTGCGTTGTAGTAATACAGGGTGCTAAGCGAGTGGATAAAGTAACCTTGACAAGAGGTGCGAACAATCATGCAGACCGTAACATAAAGTGAATTCTGCCGTATCGTTAGAAGGGTCTCGAAAGAGAACAAAGGGAAGTTGAGCCTTGCGAGCATGGGCGAAAACCATGGAACGTGTGTAGATACTGGAATACAGCACGGAAGAACCCCTCGGTATAAGGGAAACGGTATGTATGAAAAGTGTGGTTCGGAACTGGAGAGACCCTACCTGTCACCGAAAGGTAAAGATGATGTGTATAAGCTTGGCGAAGTCACAATCATGACAGGAGGGAGTCGGAGGGGAATATAGTACCGATGATGACTGTGTAAGATAACGTTGCCTATGGAAAGGTTCCCTGCTTCATTCATGTTTGTAGAGAGGGTAAGAGTGAGAGAATGTCATGCAGACTAACAACTCCAAAGAAAAAGTTCGACAACTTCAAAATAAACTATATCTAACAGCCAAGAAATGCAGTAGCAGAAGATTTCATGCACTCTATGACAAAGTCTATCGGGATGATGTTCTGTGTGAGGCATGGAAACGAGTAAAAGCCAACAAAGGTTCTAGCGGAGTTGATGGAATCACAATCGAAGATATGGAGAAAAAGGGAATAAGCCGATGTCTGACGGAAATCCAGTCAGAGTTAAAAAGCGGAATATATAAACCTTTACCAGTCCGAAGAGTGATGATACCAAAGCCAGACGGAAGCCAGAGACCACTGGGAATACCATGTGTCAAAGACCGCATTGTGCAGATGGCTACGAAAATAGCAATAGAACCCGTATTCGAAGCGGATTTTAAGGAATGTTCCTATGGATTCAGACCGAAGCGAAGTGCAAAACAAGCACTGGAAGTAGTCAGAAAAGCGTGCAATAATAAAGGGTACTATGTGGTGGATGCTGATATCGAAAAGTTCTTTGATAACGTTAATCAGGATAAACTGATGACACTAATGGAACAGAGAATCTCGGACAGAAGAATCCTAAAACTCATAAGACAATGGCTAAAATCAGGAGTCCTCTATGGAAATGTATTAGAGATAAGTAAACTCGGCACAAGCCAGGGGTCGGTAATTTCACCATTACTGGCAAATATTTATCTAAACACGTTAGACCGATTATGGGAGAAGTATGGATTTACCCATGGAATCCTCGTGAGATACGCAGATGATACAGTTATTATCTGCAAGAATAAGAAAAGTGCAAATCATGCATTGTCGTTGTTGCAGTATATCATGGGAAAACTGGATTTGAAATTACACCCTGTTAAGACAAAGATTGTACGTATGTGGGATGGAGAAGAAGAATTCGATTTTCTTGGAATACATCATAGACGTATGACAACCGAAACAAAACAGGGAAAATCGTTCCAAGAGACTTATCAGTACCCAAGCCAAAAGGCAATGAAAAAGATAAAAGCTGCAATAAAATCAAATGTGAATAGTAGAAATTTACTGATAGCCCAAGAGGAGGACTTGATAAAGAATCTGAATCCAAAGATAACAGGTTGGAAGAACTATTACACAACAAAGACAAGTGATAAATGGATGATGGCACTTGATCAGTACATTATATGTACATTCACGAGATGGTACAACAAGAAACATCAGAGACAAAATCGTATGTCAAGAATGGGTTTTGTAAAAAACAGCTTGTATAAAAATGGCTTGAA
Organism: Blautia sp. HA8986; assembly: GCF_056504635.1. NCBI lineage: Bacteria > Bacillati > Bacillota > Clostridia > Lachnospirales > Lachnospiraceae > Blautia > Blautia sp. HA8986. Next base: position 996,644 of record NZ_JBWLUQ010000001.1, on the reverse strand, counting down.
ACGAATGGCTACGGCGTAACATAATGCTGTAGAAAGAAGAATGTCGGAAAGCCGTGTGAGGGAAAACCTCATGCACGGTTTGATGAGGGGAAAGAGGGCGAAGCCCTCTAACCTACTCTACTAAATAATATCACACACCTCTCCGTGGTGAGCAGCAGGCAACGATCTTATGATCGGCGAAGATGTGAGAAATGAAATTTGATTAAAAACTAATAACATTGTGTTCTAAAGCAATACTACTTTAAAAATTTGTACATTGAATAGAGGGACAAATGATGAAATTTAAATCTGTTGTAAAAACTAATAAAGATCTGAAAAAGAATGGATATAAAATGATTCGGAAACTCCATAAAATGGAAAAGAAAAAAGGGGCTGAAAAGGCATATGGAGCCTCGTTTGAAAACACATACATGTTTGTTTTGTATTGTAAAGGACTGACAGAACTTATCGAATTGGAGTATGGCGAAACTGATGAGTTTGTTTTTTCGTTTAAGAAAAAATGTATTAAATTTATGGAATACTTAACATTTATTTCTGCATCAAAAACTAAGATTAATAAATCTTATCTGGCTAGTTTTTTGAAGAACTATACAAAATTTTTTAATAAAATTATCGATAAAAAGTATCCATTTCTTGTTAATCAGAAAGTTCTTGAAAAATGGAACATTGGTTGTGTGATGGCATATATTGCAACATGGGGTGCCTGATTTTGATTGGAGGTGATTCTTTGTGCAATATACAATGGCAGATGCATTGCCAATAATTAAACAGACACTATCTGAGGGAAGATTGTCCATATTTGCAGGCTCAGGTATATCTGTGGAGTCAGGGTTGCCAGCTTGGGATGGATTTATTGATAAGTATATAGAAATATGCGAAGAATTGAATAAAAGCCTTGAGCCCTGTTATCAATTTACAGATATTATTGCTGATGCCAAAGCAAGCAAAGATAAAAATCTAATATCTACTATAACCGCCTTAAAAGGAAAGGTTAAAGAAGTAAAGACACATGGAGTCAATACGGATTTTTGTGATGATGAACTCAATGCTTTGTTTTATGGGGCAGATCCATGTGAATATCACAAAACGATTGTTGCAACGAATTATAAACACATCATAACAACAAATTATGATGCTTTACTAGAAAAAGCAGCAAAGCTAGAAGGATATACAAGTCTTTTAACAAGAGCTTATAGTTATACTGAGCAACAAAATCTTTCCATGGCCATTTATTCAGGAAAAACCGCAATTATTCATGCACATGGGAAAATCGCAGATATTAAATTGGATCAATTTGTTTTGACGGAAGAAGATTATCTTGCGATTATGAAACATAATCCGGGATTTAGACTTATAATCAATTCTATTTTTCTGACAAATTCTGTGATTTTTGCTGGATACGGTGGAAGCGATCCGCATTTTGAGGATATTATTAGTGACTTGAATATGACATTGAATTGGAATGCTGGGGGTGTAGATTTACCTAGGTGTTATATTATGCTGAGGAAAGATAAGGTTACCCCAATTAGGGAATTCCTGAGCGATAAACACAGGGTTGATATTATTACTTTTGATGAATATTCGCAAATGAAAGATTTTTTGAAAGAACTTGAACGGAGTTGTCCAAGAGTTAAACCTTAAACAGAAAAGAGGTTGTCACCATGCCCAGAACGAAAGGAAGCAAAAACCGTCCCAAAACCAATATCACCAATGACTACGCATCTCAGATCGCGGAGAAGCAGGAATCTATTGTTTCCTTGACTGCTGAGATCGCATCCATCCAGAAAGCAATTGAGGAGCAGAAGAACACACTGAAAGAGAAGAAGACTGCTCTGAAGAAAGCTGAAAAAGAAGTGGCATCCCTGGAAGCGAAGAAGGCAAAGGCAGATGCTAAGGCCGCTGAAGAAGCAAAGAAGGCTGAAGCCGAGAGTGTGGTTAAGAGATTATTAGCCAGCGGTGTGAGCGCAGAGGAGATTCTGGAAAAGCTGAAATAAACAAGGAACCCAAGAAAAAAAGAAATGCCGTGTGGACAAACTGAACTCCAGGAGTTCACACGGTATATTTTGAGGGTTACTGTATAGTTTGTAACGGGAATAAAAGAAGAACAAAATTAAAAGAAACGGAGCGTGACAAAAATGAACTTATCAAAAATACATCACATTGCAATTATCGTATCTGACTACGAAGCAGCTAAGGATTTCTATGTGAACAAGCTGGGCTTCTCTGTCGTCAGAGAAAACTACCGTTCAGAGCGTAAGGACTGGAAGCTGGATCTGCGTGTCAATGAACACACAGAGCTGGAGATTTTCGCTGAGGAAAACCCGCCGAAACGTGTGAACCGCCCGGAGGCCTGTGGGCTGCGTCATCTTGCATTTTGCGTTGATAACGTGGAACAGACGGTGAAGGAACTGGCGGATGTAGGAATTGAATGTGAGCCAGTTCGTGTGGATGATTATACTGGTAAGAAGATGACTTTCTTCCATGATCCGGACGGACTGCCACTGGAGCTGCATGAGTAAAATGAAGAAAACGAGAAAGCCCGGCGGTGGGCGGAAGAAACTGAAGCCAGAGTACGATGCCGGGAAAAATCTGAAAGAGCAGATGGATGATGCTGTGGCGCTTTATGATTCTGAGATGTCCTTGCAGGCTATTAGTGAAGAACTGGGATTAAATCCAATCAAAGTAAGGAAGCTCCTCATCACGGCTGGTGTGTATGAATCGGATGTGGCGGAAAAAGTAAAAAATACTTTTGAAGAATACCGAGAAACACAAGACTACAAAACCGCCATACTCTCAACCGCAAATACTCTTCAACTCTCCAAAGCCTCTGTCACCTCATGTATTTGGTGTCGGCTCTACGTTGACGAGTTTTATCGTACTTGGTAACTATTCTATGGGAATGCAGGTCACTGGAAAGGCTGAGTTTATTGCACAGTATCTGGCTGATGGTGACCTTTACGGAATGATTGTAAGCATTATAAAAACAATGCCGTTCGCACCGGTCATTATGGTGGTTGTGCTTTTGACGATGATTGCCTTCTATGCAACTTCCTTTGATTCTATTGCGCTGACGGCTTCTTGCTATAGCTATCACAAACTGGAAGATGGCGAACAGCCGAATAAGGGAATTCAGCTTATGTGGTGCGTTCTTCTGATTCTGCTGCCGATTGCGCTGCTGTTTGCTGAAAGTTCTATGAATAATCTTCAGTCTGTAAGTATTGTTGCCGCATTCCCAATTGGCGTGGTTATCGTGATGATTACTGTCCAAAGCCAGTATTGAGAGTATCAACAGAAACAGCATTTCAGCACTTGGGGCTGAAAAAGTTTCAAAATATGCTGAAAAATATTTATGAAGTCTACCAATCAGTGTTTTTTCGTTGTATAATGTTTTTGTCGTACAGGGTCACTTCCCTTTGTAATGTTTTGGGTCAAATTCATTATACATCAGAAAGTCCTGTACGATATTTTTTTATGAAAAAGTTGTAAAGTGGTGTCAAAATAATACAAGACCGGAAAAACATAAAAACTCAAACATTTAAGGTTCCCTGCAAGTCGTGACAGGGTAATTATTTATCTCTTACGAAGAATAGAACATCTATAAATTATAAATATAAGTGACAGAGAGTGTATGATAAAGTACAAAAAGATGAAGGAGAGAAATAAGATTTATGAAAGATGAAAAAGTATTAACTGTAATTAAAGGACAAGAATTTAAATTAAGTCTTAAAAAGAAGATTGAAGAACAAGATATATTCTATGATCAGTATTTGGAAGCAGCCACTATGTTGGATGATATTGTAGTAAATGATGAAGATGACAATCAGGCTACTTGGGCGAAAGTAGAAACAGAGAATAATATTATTGCTTTCTGTGGAGAACGTGGAGAAGGCAAAAGTAGTGCAATGTTTACATTCATTAATGCGTTATCCGATAGGAATGTGAAAAATAATTCTACTATATTTGCACAGTGTAAAAATGTTAAAAATACTGTTTTTTCAAAACCTGTTGTTATTGATCCATCAGCTTTTGATAATGTACATAACGTTTTAGATATTATTATCGCATCTCTATATCGGAAATTTTCTGATAAATATGATGAATGTCCGGAAAGGTTCGATAATTACAAAAGAGAAAGACTATTAAACGAATTTCAAAAAGTATACAAAGATATTTCATTGATTAATGATCCAGCAAAAATGTTGGAAGAGGAATATGATTATGAGGGAAGTATAGAAAAAATATCGAAGATGGGAGAAAGTCTGCGATTAAAACAGAATCTTAATAATTTAGTGAATTTGTATTTGGACTATATGATATCAGGAAAAGAGGATACAGGATATGCTTCAAAAAAATTGTTAGTGGCAATTGATGACTTGGATATGTGCAATGTCAATGCCTATAAAATGTCTGAACAGATACGGAAGTACTTGATTATTCCTGATATAATTATTGTAATGGCACTTAAAGTTGAACAATTACAGCTTTGTGTGGAAGAGGAGAATTTAAAAAATTATAGTAATGTTTTGAAAAATCAGGAAAAAATTGCAGGTGCAATGATTGATGTCGGAGACATGGCAGAGCGCTATATAGCAAAATTAATTCCAAAGTCAAGAAGAATCTATCTGCCAAATGTAAGATATATAGAAAATGCGAAAATTAGTTATCAAAAGAAAGATAATGAAATTATTTATGAAGATAAAATGATTAATTCATTGAATGCGTCTCTATTGGAGTTGATATATGAGAAAACTGGAATGAGATTTTTATTGAACGAAGAAAAATTAAATTGGTTACAGCCGGATAATCTGCGTGATACAGTAAATTTGATTATTCTTCTGGGGGATATGAAGGTTCCTGAAAATGACAGCGACTATAACGAAAATATTGAGAAATTTACGGAGTATTACGAGAAAGAATGGATTCCACGGAATTGTCGGTTGGTGAATTATAAAGAGGTGCAGAATTTAATAAGAACACCATATTTGCAGTTGAACTCAGAAGCCTGTTATTGGTTGAATAAAAATTATAATAAATCTGATAAGAAACATATTCTGTCTCCAGCAAATTTCCAAATGGAAAGACAAAATTGCTTTTTTTGGATATTTAATTGGTTTAACACGTACAAAAATAGTATGTTTGATAAAATAGATGATAAATTTGTTTATATGTTTGAGATTTTGTATACGATTAGATTAAATAAATTGCGGAGAAGTAAAGACCATGAGACACTGGGAGATTTTTTAGGCGGCTATATATGGGGCCCCGGATTTGATAATATGCTTCCGAATACAAGTGACGGAACATCCGGAGGAAGAAGTCGGTTTTTCTTTTCAACTATCAGTGCATACAATATTTTTTCTGAAAAGATAGGAAATGCTTTTAATGTAAATAATGATCTGCTAGATAATGGAAAGGATTACATATCAAAGATAACTGTAAATGACGAAGAAAGAGAATATAAAATTTTTAACTGGATGTTGTTGGGACTTTTTTCTAATGTTTGTATAGAGTTTCCTGGGAATGGTGAAAATCCACCAATATTTAGATATATATATGACACATCTATAATTTTTTCCAATTATAGATTGAATAATGCACTGCAAATTTGTTTGGAAAATTATATTGTTGGAATTTGCAGTCTGGAAAGTTTATATAAAAAGTTGAATGTAGAAATATTAGGAATCAGTAAAGAGGAATTTCAAAAAGTTATCAATAGGATTGAAAAAGACAATTTTAACAAAATTCAAGTGTTCAGAACAATTTTTTCCAATATAGATCTGATGATGCGATTCTATGAATACTGTTGGAAAAATAAGCAGTCAAAAGAAAGCGGTGTTAAAGATGAGCGTGAGAAGACAAGAGCTGTGGTCGATCGTTTTTTTAGAAATGTAGAGCGTTTTTACAGAGAATATGTTAACAGGGATTTTGAAGAAAAGTTTAATAATTTGATATTAAGAGATTCTTATGGAGAAAAGAAAGTAATTAATATTAGTGAACTATACGCGGAATTAGTACAAAGAGGAATAGAAGAATCGGTATCATATGAAGAAAAGCAAAAACAGGACAGAATGAAAGAAATGATGGATTCTTTAAATTTTATAGTTCTTCCCGGTGATCCGTTATTGAGCGTATCTACCTATTTGATAAATAAATCTCCAGATAACGTTATGAAGAATGTGAAAAATATGATTTATAATATGGAATGTTATTCATTAAGGAGTAAAGAAAAAGATGCTGATTTTACAACAATACGTGAGTCATTATATGATTATTACCAAAGAGTTGCAGAGTATGAGATAGAAAATCCTAAATCAGATATAACAAAAGAAATGAATGAGGAATATAAACATTTGGTGAAACTTTGCAGCAAGTATAATGAGGAAAAATAATTATGGATATAGAGCGGGGAAATATAGAAATTGTATTTCAGAAAATTCCATATATGTATGCGATAAAAAGCCAGAATGAACTGGTCGATTATTGTTCTTATAGTAAGATTGCCCAAGATATTTATATGCGATATTCGGCGGAGGTGTTTTCATGTGCAACAGATGATGAGCGCAGAAACAATTATCTGTTTATGTGTGATCAGATGAAAATACAAACTGACTGGTGGAAAAATGACTTAAACGAAAATATAGGGGTGTTTCAATTGGTGTTTTCGTTGGCAGATAAGATACTTCGGCTGGATGGAAATGAGATTAGATGCAAATTTGATCAATTGCTGCGTTGGCGTGAAATTTCGCTGTTGATGGGACAGGACTTTTTTACATGTGCGTATCTGGCATTTGATGATTGGAAAAAAGGATATAATACTCAGTATTTTGCCTGGCTTCCAATTATTAGAAGCGATGATAGCAGATTACATAATATTTTGGAACAGGGAGTGGCTGAAAATCATTTCCATCTTAATGGTTCTACAAAAATTTTTGAATTAAACTGGTTATGTTTGATGAATCATATTTCTGGAAGAAATGCAGAGTTCAGGAAAATAACCAGAACAATGCAGATGCAGCGAAATGATAGTTTTGATAAGAGAGGCGTAAAAGAGGATTTTTATACAGAATGTCTAAGGGCTGCTTTGTATAGGGTATATTTATTTCTTTTAATGAAAGAAAATAAATATATGTTTGAAATGGCTGAAGTATTGGTGGGAAAAGTAGAAAAAGGAATATCATTACGTGAAGTAACAAGTGATATTCAAAACCTGATTGCCATAGCAGGAAATCTTTACGGAGCTAAAATTGATGGCAAGGTTTTGGATTATGCCCTCGAAAACAAGATGATGAAGTATAATGATAATGTTTGCAGGTTATTGGCTGGTGAGCGTAAGTTTTTATATTGTTGTTACAGACATGTTCTGACAGGGCAATTTAACAGACGCCAAAAGAATATATTTTATGTGTATTTAATTATGCGTACTGATTTCAGGGGAGAACTAATTCAGAATAATAAAAAGATTGGATTTGCCAATTTTTCAGATTATCAGGATAGGAAAGAATATTTTATTGAAGGCCATAAGCCATATGAAGATGAATTAGTACGATTGGCGCTGAATGAATCTTTGACAAAGAAGAATATGCTTTCGCTGGAAGCAAGAATTTGTCCGAAAAATAGTTCTGCTAAGTTGATAAAAAGTCTAAAAAATTACGAACGCATTATAAAGTCAGAACCGATAAATAATGGATATGATAAGTTGATATATGTTTTGCATTTTCCTAAATTATTTGACGGACCATTTATGGATGGAGCGCCACGAAATAATAATGTACGAAAAATGGCTGCCCGGCAGGCGCGGAGTATAGTAGCGATGTTGGACAAAAATAGAGAAATTAATCAGCATATTAAGGGGATTGATGCATGTTCTAGTGAAATTGCGTGCCGCCCGGAAGTGTTTGGACAGGTATATCGTTACCTGACATCAAAAAGAGTGAATATTGAAAATGACTCTTATTTTCACAATTGTACGAATGTGCAAAATCTTCAAATGACATATCATGTAGGCGAAGATTTTTTTGACATTACAGATGGATTACGGGCCATAGATGAGGTTTTGCTGTTTTGCAATTTTCGAAGAGGTAATAGACTGGGGCATGCTTTGGCTCTTGGAATATCTCCTGAAAAATATTATGCAATGAAGGGATATAAAGTTGTTCTTTCAAAACAAATTCTTCTGGACGATATTGCCTGGATATACTGTAAGTCAGGGGAATTAGGCTATTCATTAGAAGAAAAGTTAAAAGCAAAATTGATCGAAGAGTATACATCATTGTACAAGGAAATTTATGAGAATAATATCAGAAATGGTTCTTGCCCATCTATACATGAATATTATCAAAGCTGGAAACTGAGGGGAGATAATCCTCAGAGCTATAGATTGGAAGAAAAAGAATTTAACGAAGCTTTGAAAAAAACAGAATTGGTTTATTTTGATCGATTTCGTTTTAATCCACGTGTGGATAACAAGCTTAGAAGAAATAAAAGGTATAGGGATTTATACTATTATTACCATTTCAATAAAAAGGTCAGGGAAAAGGGAAATGAAATAATCGAGTTTAAGGTAACAGATGAATATATTAAATTAGTTCGTGGCATACAGGATAAAATGATTATTGAACTTGCCCGTCAAGGAATTGGCATTGAAACAAATCCTTCTTCCAATTACTTAATTGGAACAATAAGAAAGTATGAAGAGCATCCGATTATAAGATTTAATTCCCGGAATCTGAAAGAGACAAATATTGGAGAAAATATTTGCGTTTCAATAAATACAGACGATCAGGGAGTGTTTGATACTTTGTTGGAAAATGAGTATGCATTGATGACATTGGCACTAAAGAAGGCAACAGATGAAGATATGAATACTTTATATGATATTGAGGATATTTATGAGTGGATTGATTATGTGAGAAAGATGGGGATAAATCAGGTGTTTTCATGAGAAAATTTTTATTGTCATAGGGTTCACGTTCCGTATAAATTAAAGCATTTGCAACTTACACCAAAACTGGTTTAAAATAGGAATCAGTACGGAAAAAATAAGATAACATCAGAAAAAAACAGATTAGATAGCGAAAAGTCAGTGCATCAGTTTCATGACGCATTGGTGTCTTTTGCAGAAAGGCAGGAAATGGATATGGAAGAGAGAGAAGCGCTGGAAGATTTGAAAGAGTTTATGAACGGATATTGATAGCGGGAGTGTTTATTTGATTGATGGGAGTGGTGTTAGAATATAAATAGTACAAAATAAACATGACCATTTTCAATAAATATTATATGATAGTCATAGATCAAGAGAGGAGAATGGTTATGGCAAGAGGTACAAGGTATTCACAAGAGTTTAAGGAAGATGCAGTAAGATATCGGTTGGAGCATCCAGAGATTGCGCTTCGTAAGTGTGCTGAAAATCTTGGAATTAGTGAATCAGCACTAAAGAATTGGATGAAATCAGCAAAGGAACATGAAGGAACTGTTCCTACTCGTGGTTCCGGCAATTACGCAAGTGATGAGGCAAAAGAAATCGCACGTTTGCAACGAGAATTACGCGATACAAAGGATGCACTTGAAGTATTAAAAAAAGCAATCGGTATTCTGGGAAAATGACAAAAACTCTTTACGCTTGCTACATCTAAATATGTAGAAGAAATCAACAGCCTGCCTGTGAAACGTCAAGTTTCTGTCAGCGGGATACTGAAAAAATTGGACGTTTCACGATCTGGTTATAATGCATGGAAGAAACGGGTTCCTTCGGACACGTCTATTCGTCGAACCGTTTTAAAAGAAAAAATCCAAAAGATTTATGATGATTCACATCAAAACTATGGTGCTCCTAAATTTGCGGCTGAATTGCGCAAATCTGGAGAAACTATTGCTGAAAAAACAGTGGGAAATTATATGCGTCAAATGGGAATAAAAGCGCAATGGATCAAACCGTATACTCAAACAACCATTGATTCTGATTTAAGCCAGGAACTGAAAAATATTTTGAATAAAAAATTTAATCCAGAACATCCAGATGCTGTATGGTGCTCAGATATCACTTATATTTGGACATATGAAGGGTTTGTATATCTTACCAGTATTATAGATCTATATTCCAGAAAAATCATTTCCTGGGTACTAAGTGAGACGCTGGAGGCATCTCATGTAGTAAAATGTATTGAAAAGGCAAAACAGTCCAGACATATTGAAAATCCGCTGATTTTTCATTGCGACAGAGGATGTCAATATGTATCAGAAGTATTCCACAAGGCAACGGAAGGAATGATTCACAGCTATTCCAAGAAAGCTTATCCTTGGGACAATGCCTGCATAGAATCGTTCCATGCCCTTTTAAAACGAGAGTGGATTAATCGTTTCAAAATTTTCAATTATACTCATGCTTATAAATTGATTTTTTAATATATCGAGACATTCTACAACACAGTCCGTATTCATAGTCATTGTGGATATTTATCTCCGAATGAATATGAAGAACAATATCTAAAAAAGCAGGAAACATCTGTAACAAGCTTAGCAAGTTAACAATTACATAAAGAGAGAAAATTGGTTGTATTTAATTTGTACTTTTTCTTGACATAGGACCAACAAGGTTATACTTATAAGAAAAAGTTTTTGCATGCAAAAGAACAGGAGCGTCCCCGATGTGCAGATAAAACGCAAAACATGGATAGAAAATATAGTTGGTGCAAAACCAGAACATCAAATATATCTGGATGAAAGCGGTATTAATACAAATCTCACAAGACACTATGCACATGCAGTACATGGGAAACGTGCCATTGACGCTACCCCAATAAATACACCTGCCGGAACAACCGTTTTGTCATCTATTCGTCTGAATGGCAGTCTGGTATATACTACATATCAAGGTGGAACAACTGCACAGAGATTTCGTGAATATATGAAAGAACAATTGATACCGAGCCTTGAAAAAGACGATGTTGTAATCATGGATAATATGCGTTCTCATCATGCCAAAATAGTGACAGAACTTTTGGATAAAGCCGGTATTTCCTATATGTATTTACCACCATATAATCCGGATTTAAACCCAATTGAAAAAATGTGGTCAAAAATGAAGTCCATTCTCAGAAAGAGAAAAATTCGTATTGCATCTGAACTACCTGAAGCTGTAAAAGCGGCCTTAAAAGCTGTAAGCACAAATGATTGTAGAGGGTGGTTTCGTGCATGCGGTATTTGCACTAATTAAGAGGATTGCTATAGATAATTTCTTTGATCGCTCCAGCTATCTGTATGAGGAGCCGGGAAATCTGCTGAAACAGGAACTTCGGGAACCGGCCATTTATAACGCAATCATCAAAACGATTGCAGAAGGTGCTTCCCGAATGAACGATATCAAGATGAAGGTTGGCGAGGAGAATTCGGTCGTATCGAAATATTTAAAAACACTGATTGACCTTGGCATTGCTAAGAAAGAAATACCGATTACAGAAAAAATGGATAAGAAAACCATCTATCTGCTGGCTGATAACTTCTTCCGGTTCTGGTATCGGTTTGTTCCAGTCAATATGAGTGCCATTGATTCGGGGAGAATTGCAAAGACCTACCCACATGCGGTAAAACAGTATTTTCCAGATTATATGGGGCTGATTTTTGAGAAGATGTGTCAGGATTATCTGCTCTATTGTTCGGATAGCCTTCCTATTGAGCTGAGTGAAATCGGCCAGTGGTGGGGGACAGACCCGAAGAAGAAAAAGCAGATACAGATTGACATCGTCGGAACACCTGTTAAGGGTAAGGACTATATCATCGGTTCGTGCAAGTACAGAAATGAAAAAATTGGCGTAGATGAACTCGATTTGATTCGGGATTACGCATTGGTTTTCGGAAAAGGTAATAACTACCATTACTATATCTTCTCAAAAGGCGGATTCACAGATGGACTTTTTCAGGCACAAGAGCGTGGTGAGGTTCAACTGATAACACTGGAAGACCTTTATAAGTAAAAATTCTATTCAATCCTGCTGGTGAAAGCTGGCAGGGTGCGTTTATATTCTGACATAGAATGAAAATTCTGACATATACATTATTGTTGCGATATAATACTGTCAATGTTAAAATGGAAAGAAGGAATTCTATGCTGAATATTTTATGGAGCAGGGAGAAGTATATGATAAAAAAGGCGAAAACAATAGAAGAGGTTTATGCAGCATTTGAACCTTATCCATTGAATGAGAAGAAGCAGATAAATGATTTTTTTGTAGATACATATGAGGCCAGAGGAACAAATGCTGTTAAGCTGATGTCACTTGCACTGGAATATAGTAATAATCCTTATATGAAAATTTTGTTTATGGGACATAGAGGATCAGGGAAATCTACAGAATTATCCTTATTAAAAGAGAAGATACAGCAGGAGTTTGATGTGATCAGTTTTTGCATTCAGGATGAAGTAGACACTGGTAACATGACATATATTGATTTTATTTTTGCCATTATGGCACAGATTATAAAATATGTTACCGGAAAGCCAGATCTTAACTTTGATGAAAAGGATATTGAGGAATTATATCAATATTGGTACGGTGAGGAGATTATTGAAAAATCTGAAGTTGATTCAGCAGAGATATCAGCAGGTTTTACAGCGAAATTATCATTTTTGAAAAAAATTGCTCTCGTTGGAGGCGGAATATTAAAGGCTGGCACCGAGTCAAAGAGAACCATGCGTCAGAAAATAGAACCCAAAGCAGGGCAGTTAATTGCATTGATGAATGAAATGATTTCCAGAATCAATAATCGGTTAAAGAATAAGGGACTTGTAATTATTGTAGAAGACCTGGACAAGCTTTCTCTTGATACAGCGGAAAGTCTGTTTATAAAATACAGAAAAATCTGGCTTAATCTGCAGGTGCGTATGATTCTTACGTTTCCTATATTTATGGCATATAATTCTCAGTATAATATGATCAATGAGGATATAGATCTGTCCTGTATGCTTAGTCTGATCAAAGTGAGAATGCCTGATAAATCTGTTTATGAAAAGGGAATTGAAACGCTTACAGAGATTGTTGAAAAACGTGCGGAATTACTTTTATTTGATACAGATGCGTTACGATTTATGATTGAAAAATCTGGTGGAGCAATCAGAGACTTATTTGAGATGATTCGAAATGCTTCTTTTGATGCTTTGCTTGCCGGAAAACAGAAGATAACCATGAAAGAAGCGAAGCATGTTTATTCTCAGCTGAAGAGCAGATATGAACGTCTGATAAGGGATGATAAAGAAGTCGAGAAGCTTGTACAGATTTACGGAGATCCACAGCTTTTGACAACGGACGATACGATGATGCAGTTATTGTTAAAAGGTCTGGCATTGGAATATAATGGTGAAAGATGGTGCGGAGTACATCCAACTGTAGAAGATTTTCTGAAGGAGAAGGGAAAACTTGGAGTATGATCTTGCTGTAAAGAAATTAGCACTTTTTATAAAATATTCGGAAAGAGGCTTTGTGCTTTTAACAGTAAACGAATGGGAAATTTTAAAATTTCTGCATGATGTCATTTCTGAATGGCTTCATCCGGCTTTTTATAATATGGAAAAGACAGAATATCGTTCTGTTTTGGGTGATTTATCAGCTGCAAGTCCAAGAGAAAACAATTCAGTTGTATTTGAAAATTTTAATCTTCCTATGGAAAGATTGAATGATCTGCTGGAAAGATTTAATCTTGGAAGAGATGTTTTTTTGAACAAAACAAGGTATTGCATTTTTATTGTTCCACTATATGTGGAGTTATATATACAGGAGTATTTTCCTAATCTGTATAGCTATTTTGAGTTTAAAGAACAATATCTGTTGAAATATAAAAATTACTGTGAGTTTATATTGCCAGAAGACGGTTACTTGAAAACAAAAAGTATGCAAAGAGCACTGAAAGAAACTCTGATCCATCAAAATAATGATATTGTCCAGAAACTGGAAGGATGTTTGCATATTCATATTAGTGAGGATGAATTTAAACATCTGGAAAAAGAAGTATATGAATATGTAGAAGAGATAAAGAACAGTTCAAAAAATCTCACAAATGAAGTGCGGGATGCAAATGAAATGTTTTGCTGCCGTCTCATGGTTTCGCTTGCCAGAGTTGCAACTTTGCAGACGAATTATGATAAAGCTATTGAAATATACAGGGAGATTTCGGTGTACAAACAGATTAAAAATTCTCCTAAAATAGCTTTTGAAATCTTGAATGGTATAGCAGATACTTTCCTATATAGTGAAAATTATAAGAATGCTTATAATTCATATAGCAGAAGCCTGGATTTTATTGTTAAGGAATTTAACGATAATGAGAAGAATGAGAGTGATTTTTTAAATATAAAAGTCCGCATTTACAGTAAACTGGCATTGTGTGAATTTAAACAGGGTAATGTCGAAAACGTTATAAAATATTTGGAAATAACAAAATTTCATTTGGAACGAATGGACGAAGATGAAAAAAAAGAGTTATTTCCAGTATATTATAACTATCTGTTAATGTCTCTGGACATTAATCCTGATCGCACGCAGGAAGCGGAGCATCTGCTAAAAATGTTGGAAGCATTTGGAAATAATGATATGCAAAGAGCAATGTTCCTTACAATTAAAGCATGGTATCTGGGAATTATTAACGGCAATTTGCGAGAGGCAGCAAGAGCGGCAGACGAAGCATTGAGAATTAAAAGACATTCATATATAGAAAATGATTTCAGGATTGCGGAATCGCATTATATAAATGCCATGATACGTCTGTTTCAGGGAAACTATCAGCAGGCAGAGTATTGTTGTATGAAAAGTATAAATATATTAAAAAATTTTAAGCTTCACACTTACCAAAAAGAAAAGAGCAGAGATCTTCTGGAAAAAATAACCTCATTAGATTCCGATGACTTGCATAATAAGCCATAATCATGTATATTAAAGAACAGGGTTATTTTGTACGAAATGCCGGATACTGGATATTTTTGTCGGCGTATAAGGAGGAACCATTCATAATGAAGAAAAAATGTATTTTGGCTTTAATATTAGGTGCGGCTTTTATGGCGCAGGGGTGTGGATTTACTGAAGGAACGGATGCGGTAGTGACTGTTGTAGATGCAACGCCGACTCCGGAGCCGACTAAGGCACCTAAGGCAACGGCAACACCGGAACCTACAGCAGAGGCAGCGGCGGATTCAGCAGCAGCCGATTCTGCCGCTGCTACAGAGCAGACACCAAGCGGAATTACTGTGGAAGTGAAGGATGAGACTTATTATGCAGTGGAGGGTGTGAATTTGCGTACCGATGCCAGTGCAGATGCGGATTTTGTAGCGGGAGTGCTTTCCGGTGAGTCTCTGAAATGTACTGGTGTGTGTGCCAACGGCTGGATCCGTGTGGATTACAACGGACAGACCTGTTATGCTTCCGGCGATTATGTGAGCACTACACCTCCGGTAGGTGCAGCAACTGCTGATACAGGTGCAGCAGATACTGGTACAACTGAGGAAGCAGCTCAGTAGAATGTGCTCATAGAGAAGTCACAGCGCGGAATGTAAATATGAAAAAGAACCCTGTTCTTTGTATCTGGAAGAAAATTCATCCGGTATAAAGCAAAGAACAGGGCTTTTTTTGTAAAATTTATCAGGGTTCCTGAATTATTCAGGATATACCAGACGATCCGGTTTGATGTCATAGAGAACCTCGTTCAGATATTTCCTGGCCAGGTATTTAGCCATACCTAGATTCATGTCCAGGTAGTTTCCGCAGTCTTTCGCAGATGCACCGGGAATCTCACCCTCGAAATCACGAATAAATTCAAACATCTCGATCATAAGCGGAACGATATCTTTGGATTCGTAATCACCATTCAGGAGAAGATAATTACCTGTACGGCATCCCATTGGTCCCCAGTAGATCACTTTCGGGCCGAATTCACTGTGATTGCGGAGAAAAGTTGCTGCCAGATGTTCCATAGCGTGAAGCTCTGCTGTGTTCATAACCGGCTCCTCATTTGGGGAGGTCATACGGATATCAAAAGTTGTGATAACCTGATCGCCGACCGGATCTTTACGTGAAACGTATACGCCGGGCTGAAGTTTGATGTGGTCTATGGTAAAACTTGTGATTTTTTCCATTTCTTTATTCCTCTCTTTCGAAAAAAATAACGGGAGCCATATCAGGCTGTTTCCCGTTTAACTCCAATGCTTATTTTAGCAGAGAAGTGAGGGAGTTACAAGATAAAACGCAAAGTCTTTCGCAAAGTTGACTTTATGAAAAGATAATGTTAAACTGAGGAAAGCTTACAGGGGGAGAGTGAAAAACTCATCTGAAAAAGCATAGAACATATGGCTTTTTCAGGATCTGATAAGGAGGATATATAATGAAACGTAAGGTTTTATCCGTATTATTTGCAACAGTTCTGACAGCAGGAGTTCTAGCCGGATGCGGAAGTGCAGACAGCTCATCTGACAAGACGACTTCTGATGCGAAGGAAGAGACGCTGGATGAGGATTCATCAGAAGGTCTGAAGGCTGTTGATGACGAAACAGCAGCCAAGGCACTTTCTGATGAGGAAGCTGAGAAAGCAGGATTTTCTGATTCAGCAGAGGACAGCTCAGAAGACAGCACAGCGGAAGAAAGCAAAGATGCCAGTGACAGTACTGAGTCCGATAAAGAGGACACTGAGGCTGAGGAGGAAACAGATACTGTGGAATCTGAGGATTTTTCTGATGGTTCTGAGGATGCAGCCATGGCAGGAACAACAGTGATCGACACCAGCAAACAGCTTACAGGAACTCATCATGCAGAGATCACAGTGAAGGATTACGGTGAGATTGATGTGGAACTTGATGCAGACACAGCGCCGATTACAGTAACTAATTTTGTAAAGCTGGTTCAGGATAATTTCTATGACGGACTGACTTTCCATCGTATTATTGACGGATTTATGATCCAGGGCGGAGATCCCAATGGTGACGGAACAGGAGGAGCCAACGAGGATATCAAGGGAGAGTTTACCAATAATGGTGTAAAGAATGATATTTCCCATGTTCGTGGAACTATTTCCATGGCCCGTGGCTCAGATCCAGACAGTGCAAGTTCACAGTTTTTTATCGTGCAGTCTGATTCAACATATCTGGATGGAGATTATGCAGCATTTGGGCATGTAACTTCAGGAATGGATGTTGTGGATAGGATCAGCAAGGATGCAAAACCGACAGACAGCAACGGAAGTATAGCAGATGATCAGCAGCCGGTGATCGAAAGTATCCGCATGGTTGACTGACAGGAGGACGAAGGATGCTGAAAGGGAAAACAGTACTTCTTGGGATCACAGGAAGTATCGCTGCATACAAGATCGCATATCTGGCCAGTGCGCTTCACAAGCTTCACGCGGATGTTCATGTGCTGATGACAGAGAATGCCACGAATTTTATCAATCCGATCACTTTTGAAACACTTACCGGCAATAAATGCCTGGTAGATACTTTTGACCGGAATTTTCAGTTTCAGGTGGAGCATGTTTCCATTGCAAAGAAAGCAGATGTTGTGATGATCGCACCTGCAAGTGCCAATGTAATTGGAAAGATTGCCAATGGTCTTGCCGATGATATGCTTACAACAACTGTTATGGCATGCAGATGTCAGAAGCTTTTTGCGCCGGCTATGAATACTGCCATGTACGAGAATTCTATTGTGCAGGACAATATCAGGAAACTTAAGCATTATGGATATGAAGTGATCACACCGGCAAGCGGATATCTGGCCTGCGGAGATACAGGTGCAGGCAAGATGCCGGAGCCGGAGACACTTCTGGAATATATTCTGAGGGAAGTAGCCTTTGAGAAAGATCTTTCAGGGAAAAAGGTCCTCGTTACAGCTGGCCCGACGCAGGAGGCTATTGATCCTGTCCGGTGCCTGACAAACCATTCCTCCGGAAAAATGGGCTATGCGATCGCAAAGATGGCGATGCTTCGCGGTGCGGAGGTCACGCTGGTAAGCGGACCTACTGCAATTGAGCCACCGCTTTTTGTGAAAGTACTTCCTGTG
The DNA here is from genome assembly GCF_056504635.1 of Blautia sp. HA8986. Classification (NCBI taxonomy): domain Bacteria; kingdom Bacillati; phylum Bacillota; class Clostridia; order Lachnospirales; family Lachnospiraceae; genus Blautia; species Blautia sp. HA8986. The sequence goes on along the minus strand of NZ_JBWLUQ010000001.1, from coordinate 978,615 downwards.
ACATCAGCAAGGGATATGTTTGAAGCAGTGACAGGGGTAAGCGACCAGCAGGACATTATCATCAAGGCAGCAGCAGTGGCTGATTACCGTCCGAAGCAGGTCAGTGAAGATAAAGTTAAGAAAAATGATGATCAGGCATCCATTGAACTTGAGAGAACGGACGATATTTTGAAATATCTTGGCCAGCATAAAAAAGATGGCCAGTTCCTCTGCGGATTTTCCATGGAAACGAAAAATATGATCGGTAATTCCAGAGCCAAACTTGAGAAAAAGAACCTGGATATGGTAGCAGCCAACAACCTGAAGGTTGAAGGTGCAGGCTTCCAGGGCGATACTAATGTTCTGACTCTGATTACACAGGATGAGGAAGTGTCACTCCCGCTTATGAGCAAGGAGGATGCAGCCCTTAAAATCCTGGATAAAATTATCTCACTTACAAAATAAGCGGGATCGTAACACGGAAATGGCCGGACCATTCAGAAATAATATCCGGCCTGTATTTAAGTAAAGCGGATAAATAAAAATACATATCCGTTTTCCATCACCGTATTGTATCCGTATAGAAAATATCCGGTTAGTTTGTTGTATAACTGGAGTTTTTTTCGAAATGGAACGGTAACAAGGAGGAGGAAAAAATGAAAAGTAACAGATTTACAACAGCACAGCTCACTTTACTTGGCCTGATGGCGGCAATTCTTCTGCTGATGGCTTATACACCGCTTGGGTATCTGAATATCGGACCACTTGCGATTTCTTTTAATGTGATCCCGGTATCGATCAGTGCAGTGGTTCTGGGGCCTGTCGGCGGAGCAGTAGCAGGTGCCATCTTCGGCCTCACGAGTTTTCTGCAGTGCATTGGCGTAGGCGGATCCAGTGCCATGGGAGTTGTGTTATTCGGTATCAATCCGTTTTTTGCCTTTATCCAGCGTTTTGTACCGCGACTTCTGGATGGTATCTGCCTTGGATTTATTTTCAAAGGCATGCGTAAAGTCAGCAATACCTATGTAGCCTGTGCAGTGACAGGATTCTTTTCTGCATTTCTGAACACTCTGTTCTTTATGGCTGCACTTGTAGGACTGTTCGGAAATACCGATTATGTTAAAAATCTGATGGGTGGTCATAACATTATCATCGGCTGTTGTCTGATGGTAGGAATCAATGCTGTATGTGAAATGGTCTCTTCTACAGTGATCACAGGCGCAGTGGGAGCAGCACTTTCCAAAGCACACCTGATTCCGGCAGCACAGCTTGGCCGTGAAAAAGCATGATTATTTTTGAAAAAGACGGGAAAAGAAAATTATGATTTTAGCAATTGATATTGGAAACACAAATATTGTTGTCGGATGTATTGATGATAAGAAGACATATTTCATTGAGAGGCTTTCCACTGTGCGTACCAAGACAGAGCTGGAATATGCTGTGGATCTGAAAACGGTATTAGACATTTACCATATTAAGAAAACGGATATTGAGGGATGTATTATCTCATCTGTTGTTCCACAGATCACCAATATTGCAAAACTGGCAGCGGAAAAAATTCTGAAAAAAGAAGTCATGGTTCTTGGACCTGGAGTTAAAACCGGCTTAAATATCATGATGGATAATCCGGGACAGCTGGGTGCTGACCTTGTGGCCAATGCTGTGGCAGGATTAAATGAGTATCCGGTTCCGTTTATTGTGATCGATATGGGAACTGCTACAACGGTTTCTGTTGTGAACAGTAAGAAGCAGTATATTGGCGGCATGATCATGCCGGGAATTGGAATATCTCTGGATGCTTTGACCGCGAGAGCCTCACAGCTCAGCGGCATCAGTATTGATGCACCTAAGCATGTGCTTGGAAAGAATACGATCGAGTGCATGAAGAGCGGCGTGCTTTACAGCAATGCGGCAGCGATCGATGGAATTATCGACCGTGTGGAAGAAGAGATTGGTGAGAAAACAACGGTTATCGCTACAGGCGGCCTTGCAAAAAAGATCGTTTCTCATTGTAAGAAAGACGTTATTCTGGATGAGGATCTTCTTCTGAAGGGACTTCTTGTAATCTATGAGAAAAATAAATAAAGAAATCTGAGAAATCAGCTGTCTCGGATTCGGAAGATGTTTTCGAAGAGACAGGATATAGCTGTGGGCTGTTATCCTGTTTAGTGAAAACTTCTGGATCAGGACAGCTGTTTTTATGTCATAATGGATTGCCTGTAACTTGTGACAGCTTTTTTTCAGTAGTGAAAATGAAATGCATTCAGGAAATCTTCCGGTACAGGTGCCAGAAAACGCATAGGTTTCCCAGTTATGGGATGGGTAAATTCCAGCTGAAAGGAGTGAAGAGCCTGCCGGCTGATCCTGTCAAAATCCGGATGGTAGAGAAAATCTCCGGGAAGAGGGCATCCGATATATTTCATATGGACACGGATCTGATGCGTTCGTCCGGTATCCAGATGAAGTTCCACAAGGGAATATCCATTATTGACATCCAACCGTTCATAATGGGTGACAGCGGTTTCTCCATGCTCAAAATTTACTTCTCTGGTAATTACGGAATCATCCATTCTGGCGATCGGTGCGGAAATAGTACCTTTTTTAGGAGGAATCCCGTCTGTGAGCGCAAGATAAGTGCGCCGGATCTGGCGCTGTTTCATCTGTGCTGAGAGCAGGGCACCGCTGAGAGGATTTTTTGCCAGTACAAGAACTCCTGTGGTGTCGCGGTCCAGGCGGTTGATGCAGCGGTAAACAAAAGTTTTCCCCTGCTGTTTATAATACCAGGCAACTCCGTTTGCCAGAGTGTTCTCATAATTTCCGGCAGAAGGGTGAACAGGCATATCTGCCGGTTTGTTAAGAACCAGGATATCCTCATCTTCGTACAGGATATCCAGATGGATTTTTACCGGAATAATAGATTCTTCCGGCCCGACTTCTTCCGGGACAAGGATCTTAAGAACATCCTGCTCTTTTAAAATCGTTCGTCCAAAAGCCGGAAGTCCGTTAAGGAGAATGGCATGTTCTGCCCGCTTCATAGTTGTTAATATATGTTTGGAAAATCCTTTTTTTCTAAGAAATGCAAGGATCGTGAGACCTGAATCCTGGGCTTTGACGGTATAGTGAATGATTCTTTGCATATAAAAAAGTTCCTTTTCTGAGATTGATGAAAGTTTTTGCAGTTTACAGTATATCATCAGAAAAATATTTTTTCTACTGCATGCAGATGTAACATTTTTCCGATATAGCTGTTATATAAGTGAAGACAGGAGAAAGGGGAGAAATATGGAACAGAAACTGCTGACATTAGTTTATGAAAAATACCATAGAGAATTATATCTGTACATATATTCTCTTAGCAGAAATCATCATATAGCCGAAGATCTTACTCAGGAAACCTTTTTAAAAGCATTGTTGTCACTTCCGGAAGAACATGGAAATATCAGGGCCTGGCTTTATATGGTAGCCAGAAATCTTTTTTTTAATTACAGGGAAAAAGCCTCCAGGAATGTTTCTCTTGAAGAAGAAATGAAAAGGTCAGATGAGGAAAAAGATCTCCTTGCCAATATGATTGAAAATGAACGGAAACTGCAGCTTTATCAGGCTCTGAAAAAATTGGATATGAAAAAAAGAGAGATCCTTTTGCTGCAGTATTTTGGAGATCTTTCACAGAAAGAGATAGCGGCAGTTCTTCATATAACACCGGAAAATGTCCGCGTGCTGGCATACAGAGCAAAAAAGGAACTGAAAAAATATATGGAGCAGCAAGGAGGGTGAACATTATGACATACCGGGAACTTTTGAAATTATATAAAGAAGGTCAGCTGGATGAAGAAACGAAAAAAAAGATAGCAGCAGATATTGAACGTCAGGATGCGATCAGTGAGTATCTTTACGAAGAAGGAGAGATTCCAGGCCTGGAAGATCTGGAACCGGAGAAAACGGATGTTTTTTCGGGAACAGATAAAGAACAGAAAATAGAAAACGAACGTTTTATAAAAGAAATACGAAAAGCAGTGCGCAGAGCTCTTCTGAAAACAGGAATAGCGGTTGGCTGTGTTATCCTTGCTGTTATCCTGGGAGCGGTTTTCATATTTCCGAAAGTGGTTTCAGCATTATTTTATGATCCAAATGAAGTTGTCGGGGAGAATTCGGAAAATACAGATATTAAAACTACCAGAATGAGCCTGGATCTTTCTGTATATTCAGAATTGTTTCTTGCGGGAAACAGGAGAGATCAGGTGAATGCTGTTGACAGGGGGTACGGTGTGTATGATATTACAATTCCGCAAACAGTAAGCAGAAATGGGAAGTTTACGTCTGTCAGCGGTAAACTTGTCCGGGGAAAACTTACGTTATATGATAATAATGTGCTTAAGGTTCCTGGCTGGCGTTTTTATCTTCCGGGAGATGAAGAAGCCTGGGAGGCGTGGGAAGTTAATTCTGACGGAACTGAGACGAAGATAGATGGGAAAGAACGGAAAAAAGATAGCATCCGGGCATCTAAAGAGGAGATCGAACAGTACAGTGATACGGACTGGTATACAGCATATGTATCGCTTGATAAACTTACAGATTATAAAGAATTCATCCAATGGGCAGCAGCCTTTTCGAAGAAGGAAAATATGGATCTGGGAGATCTCTGGTGTGCAGTATATACGGACACATATACGAATGTAAACACAGGTTTTGTTCCGGAGCCATCGGGTTCCAGCATGAACTGGGACAGAGAGAAGTACCCGTATCTTTCGCTTCTGGATGATCATGATCCTTATGAAATGATTGATGAAACGGATGAAAAGGTCATGGAGACACATTATATAAGTCTTTTGTCTTATCTTGCAGATCATAGTGACATTATAAAAATGATGGATGTAACAGAAGATTTTGCTGATGGATGTCAGAATATGATCACTTATGTAAAAAAGAACGGATTAAAAATACAAGGTTTTGCTGCAAGTGTACAAAAAGAAACACTTTTGGAATTGTATGAAGAGGATCTGGTAGATTATATTGATACACAGCCGCAGAGTTGAATGTGTGTCAGCTGCTTTTGCACCGCAGGGATGAGAGATCTCTGCGGTGTTTTGTACGGCTTTATGCAGAAAATCGCCACAATTCAAGAAAAACACATAAAATATATTGGAAAAAATGAAAGAAAAGGGTATAATGTCTAAGAAAGCGTGACTAATAAATTACAGATAGATTTTTGTAAAATTTAAGAATAATCCAGGAGATGAAAACATGGAGCAGCAGCATATGTTTACAAACCGGATGATCCGTAATCTGCTGGTTCCGGTAGTGCTGGAACAGATTTTGAATTCGATAATGGGAACCGCAGATACCATGATGGTAAGCAATGTGGGATCTGCGGCTCTTTCTGCGGTTTCCCTTGTGGATTCCATCAATATACTTCTGATCCAGGCTTTTTCTGCGCTGGCAGCAGGAGGAGCTATTGTATGTGCACAGTATATCGGACAGAAGAATTATGAAAAAGCGAACATGTCAGCAAGACAGGTATTGTTTATCATTACAGCAATTTCAGTAGCTGTGTCTGCAGTTTGTCTGATTTTCCAGAAACCTCTTCTGAGACTGATATTCGGTGCAGTAGAAGCAGACGTCATGCATGCTTCTGAGACGTATTTCTTTTATACGGCATTGTCATTTCCGTTTATAGCTTCCTATGATGCAGCAGCATCTGTTTTCCGTGCTCAGGAGAATACAAAAGGACCGATGATCATATCTATGATCTCCAATATAATGAACATTGGCGGAAATGCGATACTGATCTGGGTATTTCATCTCGGAGTTGCAGGTGCGGCAATCTCAACACTGGTTTCCCGAATCTTTTGTGCTGTGGCAGTTTTGTATCAGCTCCGAAAAGACAGGCAGCCGATTGTTGTGCGGGATTATCTGAAGATCCGTCCGGACTGGTCTATGATCGGAAGAATCCTTGGACTTGGAATTCCGTCAGGAATCGAGAATAGTATGTTCCAGCTTGGAAAACTTGCGATCCAGTCAACAGTTTCCACACTGGGAACAGCGGCGATTGCTGCACAGGCTATGACAAATATCCTTGAGAACCTCAATGGAATTGCAGCGATCGGTGTAGGCGTAGGACTCATGACCATTGTTGGTCAGTGTCTCGGCGCCGGGCGAAAAGATGAAGCTGTCTATTACATAAAAAAACTCTGCGTGATCGCGGAGATCGTTATTATTGTAAGCTGTCTCACTGTATACGCACTGGCAAGACCGGTAACAATCCTCGGTGGCATGGAAAAATCCAGTGCTGCCATGTGCATCCACATGATCACGTGGATCACCATTGTAAAACCACTGGTATGGACCATGGCCTTTGTGCCGGGATATGGACTCCGGGCAGCAGGAGATGTGAAATTCTCCATGATCACATCATGCTGTACCATGTGGGCGTGCAGGTTCTGTCTCTGCATATTCCTCATAAGAGTCTTAGGCTTCGGCCCAATGGGAGTATGGATCGGAATGTTCGCCGACTGGACAGTACGAGGAATTCTATTCACGTGGAGATTCCACAGCCGGCGGTGGCTGAAGCACAAGGTAATTTGAGAAATTACCGTTAGCTTCCAGAAAAGTCAGCTGGTTGTTTTAACTGTTCACTGAGAATGGTTCTATTGGAAAATCAAGGGGAATGTTTATTCATTCGGAGAGGAATAGTAATAACAGGACAGCCTGCTATGCAGGCGCTTCCGTCCCTTATCATCAACCTGACACCAACTAGACAACATCGGCACAACGCTACACTCCCAATACCGCTGAATACATCATCCCTTCAAAATATCACATAGCCAACACCGTAGCTCAGCTGCGTGCCCAGAGGGGAGGAGCGCGAGGAGGGGAAACGGGCTTCGCAACTTTGAGTGCCTCCCCTCCTCGCAAACTTCCACAGCTTAAAAAGCAGAATTATATTATAAAAAGTAAAACACCCAATCAAAAAAATTTTCCTACAAAAAACTCATTAAAGAAAAAGGAGGTGCCAATGCAATATGACTGGTCTGGAAGATAAATACATTATAAAAAACAACAAACGCCTCCGCTATGGCTACACCACCGGTTCCTGCGCGGCAGGGGCAACCCGCGGCGCAGCCAGAATGCTACTCTCAGGAGAAGCTCTTTCAGAAGTAGAACTCCAAACCCCTAAGGGAATCACCCTGAATTTGCAGCTCCACGACATCACCAAAGGTGAAAAATATGTCTCCTGCGCAGTCCAGAAAGACGCAGGAGACGATCCCGACACCACCAACGGCATTCTGGTCTATGCAAAAGTCGAAAAGATTTCCGCTGAAGTAGCGAAGAACATTATAGATAATCAAAATACAGATTCAAAAAAAGTAATCATTCATTTCAGCATCATCCTTGACGGCGGCGTCGGTGTAGGCCGGGTCACAAAACCTGGTTTATCCCAGAAGGTGGGCGAAGCTGCCATCAACCCGGTTCCGAAGGCAATGATCCTTCGTGAGGCAGAAGAAGCAGCACAGGAATACGATTACGAAGGGTACCTGAAGATCACAATTTCCGTACCGGAGGGAGAAGAAATCTCAAAGAAAACCTTCAACCCTCGCCTGGGAATTATGGGAGGTATTTCCATTCTTGGAACAAGCGGTATTGTGGAGCCAATGAGCGAGCGAGCCCTGATCGCCAGCATCCAGGTGGAAATGAAACAGCATTTCTGCCAGGGAGAAAATTACATTCTGGTGACACCGGGAAATTATGGGGCTGATTATCTCAGGGAACATATGACGATTCCTTTTGAGAATAATATCAAATGCAGCAATTATGTAGGAGAAACCATAGATATGGCAATAGATATGGGTGTAAAAGGAATCCTTTTTGTAGCCCATATCGGTAAATTTGTAAAAGTTGCAGCAGGGATCATGAATACGCATTCTCACTGTGCAGATGGCAGAATGGAAGTTCTCTGTGCAAGTGCCATACGGGCAGGTGGTACATTGGAATGTGCCCGGGAGATTCTGGAGGCAGGAACAACAGACGAAGCCCTGGCTGTTATTGACAGGTATGGGATTCTGGAGGAAACGATGGCTATTGTGATGGAGAAGATACAGTTTTATCTGGATCATCGTTCTTATGAGCAGATCCTGCTTGGTGCAGTGGTATTCTCCAATGTATATGGACTGCTGGGGCAGACCCGGGATGCCAGGAAGCTGATGGGAGCGATTCAGGAGCAGGCAGATTCAAAGACTGACAAATTGTGAAAAATCGAATCAAGGAAGTTCCCTGCGGAGTTGCGAAAAGCAATAAGCAAGGTAGGAACTTGACTATAAAAAACAAACAACAGGAGGAAATAAAAAATGGCAGGTAAATTATACGGAATAGGTGTGGGACCGGGAGATCCGGAACTTCTTACTTTAAAAGCACTTCGTCTTGTAAAAGAGGCAGATGTCGTTGCTCTTCCGGGAAAAGTTCCGGAAGACACCGTAGCATTTAAGATCGTAGAAGGTGCATATCCGGAGCTTAGGAAAAAAGAACTTCTTGCGGTTCCGTTCCCTATGTCAAAAGATCCGGTAGTGCTAAAGAGCTATCATGATGAAGGAGCGGAAAAAGTTAAGGCAGTACTTGACCAGGGAAAAAATGTAGCATTTCTTACCCTTGGTGATCCGACTGTATATTCCACTTATCTTTACGTGCATCACAGACTTGTGGCACAGGGATATGAAACAGAAATCGTCTGTGGAATCACATCCTTCTGTGCAGTTTCCGCACGTCTGAACACAGGTCTTGTGGAGAAGGCAGAGCCTCTTCACGTAATCCCTGCATCTTACCAGATAGAGGATGCGCTGAAGCTTCCGGGAACCAAGGTACTTATGAAAGCCGGAAAGAAAATGAAAGATGTGAAAGCTGAGCTTCTTGCACAGGGCGCAGAAGCTATGATGATCGAGAACTGTGGCATGCCGGATGAGAAGATCTACAGAACTGCGGAAGAAATCCCGGAAGACGCAGGATATTATTCACTGATCATTATCAAAGAAAATAAAGAAAGGACTGAAGAATAGATTATGGTACATTTTGTAGGAGCAGGTCCGGGAGCACCGGATCTTATCACAGTAAGAGGAAAACAGTATTTAGAGGAAGCAGATGTGATCATTTATGCAGGATCTCTTGTTAATCCCAAGCTTCTGGAGTATTCCAAAGATGTCTGCACTATTCATAACAGTGCAAAAATGACTCTGGAGGAAGTGATCTCTGTTATGGAGAGAGCTGAGGCAGAAGGGAAGATGACTGTACGTCTCCATACAGGTGATCCATGTATCTACGGTGCGATCCGTGAGCAGATGGATATTCTGGATGAGAAAGGAATCCCTTATGATTCCTGCCCTGGAGTCAGTGCATTCTGCGGAGCAGCATCTGCACTGAACCTGGAGTACACACTTCCGGATATTTCCCAGAGCGTGATCATTACCAGAATGGAAGGAAGAACACCTGTACCTGCCAAAGAAAGCATTCAGTCGTTTGCAGCTCACAATGCAACAATGGTTATCTTCCTGAGCACAGGTATGCTGGAAGAGCTGAGCCGCAGACTTGTTGAGGGTGGATACCGTGAGGATACACCGGCAGCTATCGTTTACAAGGCAACCTGGCCGGATGAGAAGAAATTTATCTGTACAGTAGGAACTCTTGCGCAGACAGCAAAAGAGAACAACATCACAAAAACAGCACTGATGCTGGTTGGTGATGCAGTAAATGCAGCGCATTATGACAGATCCAAGCTTTATGATCCGGGATTTACAACAGAATTCCGTGAAGCTACGAAATAAGACATGAATATTGCGATTATTTGCTTCAGCATGACAGGACTGGAGACAGGGGAAAAACTTAAAAAAGCATTAACAGAAGAAGGAGAGCAGGTTACACTGGCAAAAAAGAGCCGCTATCTTTCGGACTCTATCGCTGTTTCCACCTCCCAGTGGGCAGGAGAACAGTTTCGGTCAGGGAAAGACGGCGTGATTTTTATCGGTGCCTGTGGGATCGCTGTTCGCAGCATTGCACCATACATTGTTGGGAAAAAAACAGACCCTGCAGTTCTTGTGATCGATGAGTGCGGGAATTTTGTGATCTCCCTTCTTTCCGGTCATCTGGGCGGAGCCAATGAGCTGGCACTTCGCTGTGCCGGATATCTTGAGGCAACGCCGGTCGTCACCACGGCGACAGATCTTCACAGCCGCTTTGCAGTAGATGTTTTTGCAAAAAAGAACGGCTGTGCCATCTTTCATATGAAAGCAGCTAAAGAAGCATCCGCAGCACTTCTCGCTGGAGAAAAGATCGGCTTTTACAGTGAATTTCCGTGGGAGGGAGAACTGCCGGAAGGACTGGTACTCTGTAACAGAGCTGGCAAGCCCCTGTGCAGGGAGTGTCTTGCTGTATCTTCTGGAGCAGACATTGCACCGCCGGAAACCGGCATCGCAGTAACCATCCACAGAAACTGTCTGCCGTTTCCAAACACAGTCCACGTAGTTCCGCCATCCGCAGTCTTAGGTATGGGCTGCCGCAGAGGAAAGGAAGCTGCTCCTATCCGGGAAGCAGCGGAAGAATGTCTGAAAGAAGCAGATATATACAAAGAAGCTCTTTGTGCTATTGCAAGCATTGACCTGAAAAAAGAAGAACCAGGTATTCTGGCCTTATCAGAAGCCTGGAGTCTTCCATTTCAGACCTTTGCAGAGGAAGAGCTGAAAGCAGTAAAAGGAGAATTTACTCCGTCAAAATTTGTCGAAAAAATAACAGGTGTGGATAATGTCTGTGAGCGCAGCGCAGTGCTGGCAAGCGGACAGGGTTCACTGATCAGAAAAAAAACAGGCCGGGACGGTGTAACCACCGCTCTTGCAGCCGGAAATCGGAGGATACATTTTGAGTAAAATTTATGTTGTGGGAATTGGCCCGGGTGCATATGACCAGATGACTGGAAGAGCGATCCGTGCATTAAATGAAAGTGATGTGATCATCGGCTACACAGTATATGTTGACCTTGTAAAGGAGTATTTTGCAGGAAAAGAATTCATGACAACACCGATGAAAAAAGAGGTAGACCGCTGTGTACTTGCTTTTGAGGAAGCAAAAAAAGGCAGGACAGTTTCCATGATCTGCAGCGGAGATGCAGGGGTCTACGGTATGGCCGGTCTGATGTATGAGGTTGGAGAAAACTATCCGGATGTAGAGCTTACTATTATCCCGGGAGTTACCGCAGCAACAGGCGGGGCAGCAGTTCTTGGCGCACCGCTGATCCACGATTTCTGTCTCATCAGCCTGAGTGACCTTCTTACTCCGTGGGAAAAGATTGAGGCAAGACTTCTTGCTGCTGCACAGGCTGATTTTGTAGTGTGTCTCTACAATCCGTCCAGCAGAAAGCGTAAGGATTATCTTCAGAAAGCATGTGACCTGATGATGAAATATAAATCACCTGATACAGTCTGCGGAACTGTTGCACAGATCGCAAGAGATGGCGAGACTGCACAGGTCATGACCTTAAAAGAACTTCGCGACACAGAAGTAGATATGTTTACCACTGTCTTTGTGGGAAATTCCCAGACAAAGAATATCGGTGGCAGGATGGTAACACCAAGGGGATATAAGAATGTATAAAGCCATTGTTTTTGCCGGCACAACAGAAGGCTACGCGATCTGCAATTTTCTTGCAGAGAACGGAGTTTCTGTTTATGCCTGTGCAGCTACGGAGTATGGCGGCTCCCTCCTTAAGGAAAATGAGTTCCTTCATGTCAGTGCCGGAAGGCTGAAAACAGAAGATATGGAGGAGCTTTTCCATAAGGCGGCGCCGGAGGTCGTTCTGGATGCCACTCATCCGTATGCAGCAGAAGTAACAAAAAATATCCGGAAAGCCTGTGAAAATGCAGGGGTAAGATATCAGAGGGTTCTTCGTCCGGAGGGAGACAAAAGCAGTGAAGCTGTTTATGTGGAGAGCCCGGAAGAAGCAGCAGAATTCCTGTCCGGAACAGAGGGGAATATTTTTCTCACAACAGGCAGCAAGGAATTGGCGAAGTTTACCGTGATCCCAGATTACAAAGAGCGTATTTTTGCACGGGTGCTGTCTGTTCCGTCTGTGATCCAGTCCTGTGCGGAGCTTGGTATTGAGGGAAAACATCTCATAGGCATGCAGGGACCTTTTTCAGCAGAGATCAATGAGGCTATGCTGCGCCAGTTTCAGTGCAGTTACCTGGTGACAAAGGATACTGGCCTTGCGGGAGGTTTTCCGGAAAAGATCGAAGCCTGTCAGAGATGTGGGGCCACACCTGTGATCATTGGCCGTCCTTTAAAAGAGGAAGGTCTTTCCCTGCCTGAGGCAAGAGGCTTTCTGGCGAAATTTTTCAATCTGAAGCTGTCTCAGAAGATTTCCCTTGTGGGAATTGGGATGGGTGCAGAGAAAACACTGACTCTGGAGGGAAAGAAAGCTTTTGATGAGGCAGAGCTTCTTATTGGGGCAAAACGTATGACAGAAGCCGTACAGAAGCCAGGTCAGAGTGTTCTCCATGAATACCGCAGTGAGAGAATTGTGGAATATATCAAAGCACATCCTGAGTATCGTACGGTTGCCATTGCTCTTTCCGGAGATGTGGGATTTTACAGCGGTGCTAAGAAACTGGTTGATCTTCTGGAAGGCAATGTGGAAGTGATCTGCGGAATTTCATCTGTTGTATATTTTATGGCAAAGATCGGCTTTTCCTGGGATGACGCGAAGATCGTCAGTGCCCATGGCAGAAAATGCAATCTTGTATCACTGATCCGTCATAATCCGAAAGTGTTTTCCATTCTCGGAACAGAGGACGGAGTAGCATCCCTTGCAAAGAAGCTGGTGTACTACGGAATGGGAGATGTTATCCTTTATGTAGGAGAAAATCTTTCCTATGAAAATGAGAAGATCTTCCACGATAAAGCAGAGAATCTTACAGAATACCGTGGAGATGCCTTAAGTGTGGTAACTGCGTACAACGAGGAGGCGACTCCCTTAAATGCTGTACACGGGATCCGCGATGAGGAATTTTTACGGGGCAAAGCACCTATGACAAAAGAAGAAGTGCGTACAGTTTCCCTTTCCAAGCTGTGTCTTGCAGAAGATTCCGTATGTTACGATGTAGGAGCTGGTACAGGGTCTGTTTCCATTGAGATGGCTCTTCGTGCATGGAATGGTGAGGTCTATGCAATCGAGAAGAAAGAGGATGCCCTGGGGCTTTTAAAAGAAAACAGGCAGAAATTTGCAGTGGATAATCTTAAGATCATACCCGGAATAGCACCTGAGGCTATGATAGAACTGCCTGTTCCGACTCATGCGTTTATCGGCGGCTCATCAGGAAATATGAATGAGATCGTAAAACTTCTTCTGGAAAAAAATCCGGAGGTTCGTATTGTGATCAACTGTATCACACTGGAAACTGTGACAGAAGCCATGAATGCTATCCGTGATTTTAATCTGACAGATGTGGATATTGTGCAGCTTGGTGCAGCCAGATCCAAAACTGTTGGAAGATATCATATGATGATGGGTGAGAACCCGATTTATATTATTTCCTGCAGCGGAAGAGGGGAGGAAGTTTAAGTGAAGATCCCAAGAGTGCTTCTTGCAGCAGGAGCCAGCGGAAGCGGAAAAACTTTGATCACCTGCGGCCTCCTTCAGGCACTGGTTAACCGCAATTTAAAAACAGCTTCTTTCAAATGCGGGCCGGATTATATTGATCCTATGTTCCACAGCCGTGTTATTGGAACGAAATCACGAAATCTGGACACTTTTTTTACAGGAGAAGACAGAACAAGATATCTTCTGGCAAAAAACGCTGCAGGTTATGATATAGCGGTGATGGAAGGGGTTATGGGTTATTACGATGGCGTTGCGGGAACCACTACGAAGGCCAGTGCCTATGATCTGGCTTCCACCACAGATACACCGGTGATCCTGATCGTCAACAGCCGCGGGATGAGCGTGTCTCTGGCTGCCTATGTAAAAGGGTTCCTGGAATATAAGAAGGACAGCCATATCAGAGGAGTAATTTTCAACCAGATGTCTCCCATGCTGTATCCCAGGATGAAGGCACTTCTGGAAGAAGAATTATCTATAAAGGTTCTGGGATATGTTCCGAAAGTGGAGGACTGCGTGATCGAGAGCCGCCACTTAGGGCTGGTGCTTCCCGAAGAGATACCGGAGCTTAAAATCCGTCTTCAGAAGCTTTCCGAAGTGCTGGAAAAAACTCTGGATATTGACGGAATCCTTGCTCTTGCACAAGAAGCACCGGAGCTTGAGACATCCGCAGATCTTAAAAGCGAGAATCCGGCATTCGGCTATCATACTGATGAAAAAGTGCGCATCGGTGTGGCTGATGATGAAGCGTTCTGCTTCTTTTATGCAGATAATTTTAGCCTTCTGGAACAGATGGGTGCAGAACTTGTACATTTTTCCCCTGTTCACGAGAGCAAGCTTCCGGAAGAACTGGATGGACTTCTGCTCTGTGGCGGCTATCCGGAATTAAACGGAGAGGCACTGGAGAACAACCAGGCCATGTGCAGTGCAGTCAGGGAGGCTATTGCCGGGGGAATGCCCTGTCTTGCAGAATGTGGAGGCTTTATGTATCTTCATCAGGAGATGGAGACTATGGATGGAAAATTCCGTAAACTCTGCGGAGTGATTCCGGGAAAAGCGTTCCGGACGCCGAAACTGAACCGATTCGGTTATATCACCCTTACAGAAAAAGAGGATACCGGACTTGGAGAGATTCCTGCCCATGAATTCCATTATTTCGATTCCACCAACTGCGGAGAAGATTTCCATGCGGCAAAACCGGCATCAAAGCGAGGCTGGGACTGTATTCATAAAGAAGGCCGCCTGATGGCAGGATTCCCTCATCTTTATTATTATGGAAATCCGGAGGTTCCGGCGCGCTTCCTCAGCAATGCACAGGATTATAAGAAGGAACGGAGGCAGAGAAAAAATGCTGAAATATAGTCTGCCGGCACTTGCCATCGGTTTTGTGCTGGATCTTCTCATCGGAGACCCGAGATGGCTTTACCATCCTATCTGTGTGATCGGAAATCTGATTGCAGTACTAGAAAAAGCGATCCGCAGAGTTTTTCCAAAAAGCAATGGAGGCGAGCTGGCAGGAGGTTTCGTGATTGTAGTTCTGATCTGCCTGTTCAGCGGCGGTGTACCGCTTCTTGTTCTTCATTATCTTTACCGTTTTCTGCCTGTGGCAGGTTTTGTGCTGGAGACATTCTGGTGCTATCAGCTTCTGGCAACACGTTCTCTGAAGGATGAGAGCATGAAGGTTTATGACCGCCTGAAAAACGGAACTCTGGATGAAGCACGTTATGCAGTTTCCATGATCGTTGGCCGTGACACTAGGGAGCTGACAGAGACCGGTGTTACGAAAGCGGCAGTAGAAACTGTTGCAGAGAATGCTTCCGACGGTGTGATCGCCCCGATGTTCTATATGGCTATTGGCGGCGTGCCGCTGATGTTCCTTTATAAAGGCATTAACACCATGGATTCCATGCTTGGATACAAGAATGATAAATATCTGTATTTTGGACGCGTGGCGGCGAAGCTTGATGATGTGGCCAACTATATTCCAGCCAGGATTTCAGGATGGCTGATGGTAGCAGGAACTGTTTTTGCAGGAATGGATACAAAAAATGCGGCAAAGATCTATCGTAGGGATCGCCGCAACCACGCAAGTCCCAATTCAGCACAGACAGAGGCTGCCATGGCTGGTGCCCTGGATGTACAGCTTGCGGGAAATGCGTATTATTTTGGAAAATTATATGAAAAACCAACGATTGGTGACCCGATCCGTCCGGTAGAGCCGGAAGATATCAAAAGAGCCAATCGTCTGATGTATGCGGCATCAACACTGGGAGTTGTCGTATTTCTTCTGATCAGCGGAGCAGTCCGGATGCTGTTTTTCTGATCAGAAGGAATTATGGCGTTCCGGGAAATCAACGAAGTGAAACATACAGGAGAGTAACCAATGACAAAACACATACATGGAGGAGACGTTTACAAATACAGGAACTGCATTGATTTTTCTGCGAATCTGAATCCTCTGGGAACACCGGAAAGTGTGAAAAAGGCTATTTGTGACAGCCTGGATCATATTGCCGAGTATCCGCAGGTGGGTAGTGAGCTTCTCAGAGAAAAGATCGCAGAGTATGAAGGTGTTAAGACAGAAGAAGTGATCTGCGGAAACGGTGCGGCAGAAGTGATTTTTACCTTGTGCCGTGCAGTAAATCCGAAGAAAGCACTGATCCCGGCACCTACATTTGCGGAGTACGGACAGGCACTAGCCAGTACAGGATGTGAGCTGGAATATTACATGCTGACTGAGAATGAGGGATTCGTGCTGGGAGAAGCTTATCTGGATATTCTGCATAAGGGTCTGGATATGGCATTTCTCTGCAATCCCAATAATCCTACAGGCATGCTGATCCCGCACTGTCTTTTAAAAAAGATACTGGAGAAGAGCAGAAAGCTGGGAATCCTTCTTGTTGTAGATGAGTGTTTCCTTGATTTTGTAAAAGAACCGCAGGAATATTCCCTGAAACGGTCGCTTTCCGGATTTAATAATCTTTTTATCCTGAAAGCATTCACAAAAAGGTACGCCATGGCTGGAGTACGTCTGGGTTACGGCCTTTGTTCCAATCGTGTTCTTCTGGATAAGATGGAACGGAATGTTCAGCCCTGGAATGTTTCCACAATGGCTCAGGCAGCCGGTATTCAGGCACTTTCAGAAACTGAATATGTGGAAAAAGGACGCCAGCTTGTTTTCAGGGAGTCACAGTGGCTGAAAGAAGAGATGACCCGCATCGGGTATAAGGTATTTCCGTCAGAAGCCAATTATATTTTCTTTAAGGGACCGGAGGAGCTTTTTGATTTCTGTCTGCGAAAGAGAATCGTGATCCGCGACTGCAGCAATTATCCGGGGCTTACAAAAGGTTATTACAGGATCGCTGTAAAGACGCATGAAGAAAATGTAAAACTGATTGAAGTACTTGAGGGAGGTATATTATGGCAAAAGCAATAATGGTACAGGGAACCATGTCCAATGCTGGAAAGAGTCTGCTGGCTGCAGGGCTTTGTAGAATCTTCAGGCAGGACGGATATAAGGTGGCTCCCTTTAAGTCACAGAATATGGCACTGAATTCCTTTATTACGGAAGATGGCCTGGAGATGGGACGGGCACAGGTTATGCAGGCCGAGGCAGCAGGGATCAAACCATCTGTTCTTATGAATCCCATCCTTCTGAAACCTACCAATGATGTAGGCTCTCAGGTGATCGTAAACGGCGAAGTTCTTGGAACTATGAGTGCCAGAGATTATTTCAAATACAAAAAGAAACTTGTTCCGGATGTAATGAAAGCCTACAATGCTCTTGCAGCTGAAAACGATATCATCGTTATCGAAGGCGCAGGAAGTCCGGCTGAGATCAATCTCAAAGATGAGGACATTGTAAATATGGGAATGGCGAAGATGGCCAAGGCACCGGTACTTCTTGTAGGAGATATTGACAGAGGCGGGGTTTTTGCACAGCTGATCGGTACGGTGGAGCTTCTGGAAGAAGATGAAAAAGCCATGGTCAAGGGTCTCATCATAAACAAATTCCGCGGAGATAAGACCATCCTTGATCCTGGCGTTGAGATGCTGGAAGAGAGAAGTGGCATTCCTGTTGTGGGTGTTGCTCCGTATCTTGATATCCAGGTAGAAGATGAAGATAGCCTGACAGAGCGTTTTGATCGGAAACAGGAAGCTGGTGTGATCGATATTGCGGTGATCCGTACGCCAAGGATTTCCAACTTTACGGATTTCAATCCGTTTGAGAGTATCCCCGGAGTTTCCCTCCGCTATGTAAAACATCCGAGAGATCTTCATTCTCCGGACATGATCATCCTGCCGGGAACAAAGAACACAATGGGCGATCTGATCTGGATGAGGGAAAGCGGTATGGAGGCAGCTGTTCTCAAAGAGGCTTCCAGAGGAAAGCTGATTTTCGGTGTCTGCGGCGGCTATCAGATGCTGGGAGAAACTTTGAGCGATCCTCATGGCGTGGAGAATGGCGGTTCCATGAAAGGTATGGGACTTCTTCCTATGGATACTGTATTTGCAGAGAAGAAAACAAGAACAAGGGTACAGGGACATTTCGGAGAACTTTCCGGTGTGTTTGCACATCTTTCAGGCGCAGAAGTGGAAGGCTATGAGATTCATATGGGTGAGAGTATCCTGAAAGCGGAAGCTGGTACAGCTACCAGGATCACAGACAGTGTCAGCGGCGAGAAGAAAGAAGAAGGTGCTTTTGCAGGAAATGTCTGCGGAACCTATATCCACGGAGTTTTTGACAAGGAGGAATCAGCTGAAGCCATTATCCGTGTGATCGGTGAGAAAAAAGGCATTGATGTGGAAAATATGACAGGTGTTGACTTTGCGGCATTTAAGGAACAGCAGTATGATATTCTGGCAGCAGAGCTTCGAAAACATATGGATATGAAAAAAATCTATGAAATCCTGGAGAACGGGATCGCGGAGGACGAAGAGAAATGAAAGTAGAGCTTGAAAATGTAAAACCTATGGAGATCGAAAAAAGAAGCTTTGAGATCATCACAGAGGAGCTTGGGGACACACCTCTGATCCCTGGGACAGAACTGATCGTAAAACGCTGCATTCATACAAGTGCAGATTTTGATTATGCAAAAAATCTCTGCTTTTCCGAAGATGCTGTGGAACGAGCACTGGAAGCCATCCGTAATGGGGCGTGCATTGTAACAGACACGCAGATGGCAAAAGCAGGAATCAATAAACGTGCACTTGCAAGATACGGCGGTGAGGTGTTCTGCTTCATGTCTGATGAAGATGTTGCTGCAATGGCGAAAAAGAACGGAACAACAAGAGCTACAGCCAGCATGGATAAAGCAGCATCCATGAATGAAAAGCTGATCTTTGCCATTGGAAATGCACCAACCGCGCTGGTTCGTCTTTATGAGCTGATCGAAGAGGGGAAGATTTCCCCTGAGCTGATCATCGGCGTGCCGGTGGGATTTGTAAATGTTGTACAGTCCAAGGAGCTGATCATGCATGCAGATGTGCCTTACATTGTTGCAAAAGGACGTAAAGGCGGAAGTAACATTGCAGCGTGCATTGTGAACGCACTACTTTATATGATCGATAACAGAAGAGATTGATAACCATAATCTTAAAGATTGTCTGCCACGCTTTTCAGAAGCTGGCAGGCAGGCAGAAAATCATTCACAGGAATGGAAGAACAGGAGAGAACAAGGGTGATATCATTCTCTGTTTCGTTTAAGATTTCCAGGCGCAGCCCCTGTAAGCGGGCTGCCTTTTTTAATTGTTCGCCGGTGGATGAACAGGGGATGGTAAGAGCCAGGCTGGTGCCTGCTGCCCCTGTTATGATCTGGCAGTTTTTTCCAAAAGTATTCTTCACGGCAGCAGTGAGAGCTTTCAGCTTCTGTGCATAAAGGCGGCGAAGTTTCCTTGTCTGGGAAAGCATGTGGCCGTCCCGGATGAATTGACAGAGAGCAATCTGTTCTGCCTTGGAAGCTGTCTGATTATACCGGGCTGCTTTTTTTTCGTATAATTCCCGGAGAGATGGGGGCAGTACCATAAAGCTGACACGAATGGAAGGAAGCAGCAGTCTGGAAAAAGATCCGATATAGATTACATTCTCTCCGCCTGCAAGTCCGAACAGGGATGGAGTTGGCTTCTGGAGATAAACGAATTCGTTTTCGAAATCATCTTCAATGATAAGGTGTCCGTTGGCCTCTGCGTGGCGGATCAGTTCCAGACGTCGTTTCACAGGCATGATCTCACCCCATTTGGTCATATGTGCAGGGGATACGTAGATCACATCGCAGGTTTTGTCACGGTAATGGACGTCGAATCCGTAATCCTCAAAAACTGTGCTGCCCTGGATAAAGGAGGGGGTAGGGAACGAAACGGTCTTACGTTCACGGAGCAGAGGACAGAGGATCTGGAGGAGACTTTGGAGACCGGCACCAACCACAATATCGTCTGGAGAGCAGATCACGTTCCTACGTTCCCGGATGTAGTCGGAGAGAACTTCACGAAAATCCTTTTCTCCCTGAGGCTCTCCGTAGGAAAGCATACGTTCATCCTGGCGGAGTGCACTTTTGATATAGCGCTGCCAGAGGTCGAATCGGAAACTCTCCCTGTCAACGCCGGAGGAGGCGAAATCGTAGATACAGGGAATGATGTTCCGGGGATGTTTTTCCAGTGCATGCGGATGCTGTTTTCTGGCAATATCGGTGACATAGTAACCGCTCTGGGCTCTTGCGATAATGTAGCCGTCTGCGGCAAGCTGGAGATAGGCATTCTCAATGGTGGTGCGGCTTAGCTTAAGTTCCTGGGCACATTTGCGAAGAGATGGCATCTTGCTGCCCGGGAGAAGACGGTTCTCCATGATCAGTTTTCTGTAGTAGTGATACACTTCCAGATAAAGATGTTCTTTTTTATGTTTTGTGGATATATTTAACATAGGTATGATAATTTCCTTCCAAAAATGATTGCGTAAACCTGATGATATATTCTATAATAATACAGAAAAAAACTCAAGACTGGAGAAGTAAGATGAAGAAAATAGCAGTGATCAATGATCTTTCCGGGCTGGGGAAATGTTCACTTACAGCAGCGATCCCTGTTATCTCGGTGATGGGAGTGCAGGCATGCCCTTTTCCTACCGCTGTTTTAAGTAATCAGACAGGCTACGAAGCTTATTTCTGTGAGGATTTTACAGATCATATGGAACCATATATGGAACAGTGGAAGGAACGTGGATTTGTTCCTGACGGTATTTATACAGGGTTTCTTTCCGATGAGAAACAGGCAGATAAGATTCTGAAATTTATGGATATGTTTGCAGCAGAAGATACGCTGATCCTTACAGATCCTGTAATGGGAGATGACGGAGAGGTATATCCGATCTATACGGAAGCATTGCGAAGACGTTTTTGTGAACTTGTGAAACGTTCCTGTGTGATCACGCCTAATCTGACGGAAGCACTGGTCCTTCTTTATGGAAAAGAGAAAATGAAAACAGTCTGGAAAGAATTTCAGACCATCACCGGACAGGAACGGCTGGAGCGGATCGAAGAAACCGGGCGAAAACTTGCAGAAGAATTTTCACTTTCTGCAGTTGTGATCACAGGTGTGGATCAGCAGGAAGAGGGAGAAACTGTAAAGATGGGAAATCTTGTTCTGGAGAACGGGAAATGTTCCTGGGTTTTCGCGGAGAAAGCCGGAGGCAGCTATTCAGGTACTGGAGATATTTTTGCATCGATACTCAGTGCAGGCCTGGTAAAGGGATACTCTATGGAGGCCTGTGCGGATATGGCAGTGGACTTTATTTCGGCATCTATCAGGGATGCAGTGAAAGAGGGTACTGACCGTAATGACGGAGTATGTTTTGAACTGCATCTTGGCAGGCTGGTCCGATAGAGAATATTGCAGCTGATTTTTTGATCATGGAACAGAGTATTGTTTATGGGAGGAAATATAATGATTTCAGCAGAAGAACAGAAACAGGTGCTCTTTCTTGTAAGACAGACGAAGAATCTGATCTTAAAAGAGATGAAAAATGAGGAAGTTATGGTGAAAGGTGCGGCCAACTATGTGACGAATGTGGATCTGGCTGTACAGAATTTCCTGAAGGAAGAACTGGGAAAAGCTTTTCCGGATATTGCCCTGATCGCAGAGGAGAAGGAGAATACGGGACTTTCCGAAGAGGGAACTTACTGGATCCTGGATCCTATTGACGGAACGGCCAATCTGATCCTGGATTTCCGTATGAGTGCTGTTGCACTTGGACTTTACGAAAAAGGAGAGATCGTTTTCGGAGCTGTGTTTAATCCGTTTACAGATGAGCTGTTTCATGCAGCGAAAGGTGAGGGAGCATATCTTAACGGTAATGCTATTCATGCTTCTTCCACAGAGCATTTCGGGGATGCTGTGATTTCCTACGGTTCCACGCCATATACGAAATCCGAAGCAAAGAATCTGTTTCCGATTTTCTATAATATCTTTATGAAATGCGGGGATTTCCGCCGGACAGGTTCCGCAGAGCTTGATATGTGCTATGTGGCATGCGGAAGAGAGCATGGTTATCTTGAGCGTGACCTGAAACCCTGGGATTATTCTGCAGGAACCATTATTGTCAGAGAAGCAGGAGGCGTGGTCAGGACCTGGAAAGGCGAAGAACCGGTTTATCTGACGAATGGTGATATCCTTGCCTGTGCACCACAGTTTGAGGAGATCCTTCTTAAGGAACTTGCAGGAGAGAAAAAGAGCTGACCATTAGGCCAGCTCTTCCCATTTCTCATAAAGCTCTTCCAGTTCTTCTGCGATGGCTGCTTTTTCGCGGCTGAGCTTCGTACATTCTGCCACGTTGGTACATATATCCGGGAGAACCATGGTATCATCAATTTCTTTATCTCTTGTTTCCAGCTCTTCAATGCGGGCTTCTACTTTTTTCAGTTCAGCTTCCCGTTTTCGTTTCCTTGACTGTTTCTCCTTCATCTGCTGCCAGGAAAGCTTGTTCTCGGAGACTGCTTTTTCTTCCTGCGGAGCTTCCGGGGTATTGATGTCAGGAGCGTAGGCACTGGTCAGCTCTTCTTTTTTCTCAAGATAATAGTCGTAATCACCGATATAATTTACAACAGCCTGATTGGTCAGTTCCATGATCCTGGTTGCTGTCTGATTGATAAAGTAACGGTCGTGGGATACATACAGCACAGTACCGGTATAGCTTACAAGTGCTTCTTCCAGAATCTCCTTGGAGGCAATATCCAGGTGGTTGGTAGGCTCATCCAGGATCAGGAAGTTGGCTTCTGAGAGCATCAGCTTGGCAAGGGAGACACGACCGCGCTCACCACCGGAAAGAGCGGAGATTTCTTTAAATACGTCATCCCCTGTAAAAAGGAAGGCTGCCAGCATGTTGCGGATCTCAGTCTCTGTAAGCGTCGGGTAAGTATCAGAGATCTCCTGGAAGATCGTCTTATCCATATGCAGAACATGATGTTCCTGATCGTAATATCCGATCTGCACCTTGGAACCAAGGGAAAATTTACCGGCATCTGCTTCCAGAAGACCATTTATGATCTTCAGCATGGTAGTTTTGCCTGTTCCGTTGTTTCCGATCAGTGCCACACGTTCTCCTCGTTTGATGTCAAAGGAAATATCGGAAAACAGCGTCTGTCCGGGAAATGCTTTGGAAAGATCCTCTACATGAAGAACATCATTTCCGCTTAAAACACGTGGTTCTAGGGAGATGCGCATCCGATCCTGGATTTCCAGCGGTTTTTCAATGCGCTGTACACGATCCAGCATCTTCTCGCGGCTCTCTGCACGTTTGATGGATTTTTCGCGGTTAAAAGATTTCAGCTTGGCAATAACTGCTTCCTGATGTCTGATATCTCTCTGCTGGTTCAGATATGCCTTATACAGGGCATCGCGAAGCTGTGCTTTCTTAAGCGCATAGGCAGAGTAGTTGCCACTGAAAACTCGGGTCTCACCAGCTTCGATCTCTACGACCTTGGTGACAACTTTATCAAGAAAGTAACGGTCATGAGATACAATAAATACAGCTCCCGGATAGTTAAGAAGATAAGTCTCCAGCCAGGAAATGCTCTCCATATCCAGATGGTTGGTAGGCTCATCCAGAAGCAGGATGTCCGGTTTGGAGAGAAGCATCTTTCCAAGTGCCACACGTGTTTTCTGGCCTCCGGAAAGCTTCTCAATCTGCTTGTCGTAATCTTCCTCTGTGAAACCAAGACCTTTCAGGACACCGGTGAGCTCACTCTTGTAAGCATAGCCGTTTTCCAACTCAAACTGATGAGTAAGGCGGGTGTAAGTTTCCATCAGGTGATTCAGGTCATCGCCTGTAACATTATTCATTTCCTGCTCCAGATTGCGGATGCGACGTTCCATATCAACGATGTGCTGCTTGGTGGTAAGAAGCTCCTCATAAATGGTGTGGTGGCCGTGAATATCCTGATACTGAGCGAGATAGCCGATATTTTTGTCCTTGGATAGAACTACAGTTCCGGAATCTGCGGAAATCTCCTGCATGATGATCCGAAGAAGCGTAGTCTTGCCTGCACCGTTACATCCAATGAGAGCCGCTTTTTCCCGTTCCTCGATATGGAAAGATGCGTTATTTAAGATAACATTTTCGCCAAAAGCCTTGCATATATTTTGACATGATAAAATCATAAAAACTGTCCTCCTGTACAAAAGATCCTGCCTCTGCCTTTAAAAGACAGGGAAAATCCTCCACCTATTATAACGGAAACTGCCGGGATTTCAAAGAAAAAATCAATTTTTTAAAAAAATATGAAGAAATTTGTACATAACTCACAAGTTTGATTGACAGGAAAATGTCAATTCGGTATAATTAACCTAGTGTAGGACAAGGAGGGAAACTATCGTGGAGACAAAACAAATCTCGAAAGCGGTGATTAAGCGTCTGCCACGCTATTACCGCTACTTAGGAGAGCTGATGGAAGACAATGTAGAACGAATTTCTTCCAATGAGTTAAGCAAGAAGATGCATACCACAGCTTCCCAGATCCGTCAGGATCTTAATAATTTCGGCGGTTTTGGTCAGCAGGGTTATGGCTATAATGTACATTATCTTTATACGGAGATTGGTAAGATCCTGGGGTTGGATACCGTTCACCCGATGATCATCCTGGGTGCTGGTAATCTGGGACAGGCACTTGCCAACTATGTAGATTTTGAAAAACGTGGATTTAAGCTGGTAGGGATCTTTGACGTAAATCCGGTGCTTGAGGGCATTGCGGTTCGCGGACTTGAGATCCAGATGCTCAGTGAGCTTCCGTTTTTCCTTAGAGAAAACAACGTAGAGATTGCCATTCTCACCCTTCCTAAGAATAAAGCTAAGGAAATGGCAGATATTCTGGTAGAGAACGGGATCAAGGCAATCTGGAATTTTGCACATCTTGATCTTGAGACACCGGATGATGTTATTGTTGAGAACGTACATCTTTCCGAGAGCCTGATGACACTGTCGTACAATCTGAGCAAATACAGGCAGGAGCATGTGGAATAACAGAAGTGGAGTATGAGGCTGCCGGAAACGGCAGCTTTCTCTATGTGAGAGGGGAGGGGCCAGAATGAAGAAACTTGTTACCTGCGGGGAAATGAAGAACCTGGACAGTGCCACGATCCATAAGATCGGTGTGGCATCGGAAGTTCTGATGGAGCGGGCAGCATTAAAAGTAGTAGAGGAAACAGAGAAATACCTGGAAAAGAATGAAAAGATCCTGGTAGTCTGCGGAAACGGAAATAATGGCGGTGACGGGATCGCCATTGCCAGACTGTTTTATCTAAAGGGAATCCGGGCAGAATTTTATATGGTCGGAAACAAGGAAAAAATGACCAGGGAGACGACACTGCAGTACAAGATTGCAACAGGTTATCATGTGCCGGAAGTGAATAACCCGGACTGGAGCGAATATACTACTATAGTAGATGCCGTGTTCGGTGTGGGCCTTGCGCGTCCGATCGAGGGACATTATGCGAAGATCATCCATGAGATGAACAGTGCGCGGGCAAAGAAGATCGCTGTTGACATCCCGTCAGGAGTGAACGGAGATACTGGCCTGGAAATGGGAATTGCCTTCAGTGCCGATCTTACTGTTACATTTGCCTATGTAAAAAGAGGACTTTGTTTTTACCCGGGAAGACTGTATGCAGGAAAGATCGTCATAGCGGATATCGGGATCTATGAGCAGGAAGCTGTAAAGGCATCTGCACGCTGTCTGGAGAGAAAAGATCTTAAGCTGTTTCCGGAGCGTGATCCCGGCGGGAACAAGGGAACTTTTGGGAAAATCCTTTTTATTGCCGGAAGTGAGGGGATGTGCGGGGCTGCTTATTTAAGCGCCAGTGCAGCACTCCGGGCCGGAGCGGGAATGGTGAAGATCCAGACAGTGGAAGAGAACCGGATACCGCTGCAGATCCTTTTGCCGGAGGCCATGGTATGCACCCGGTTTGACGAGGAATCCAATGAACAGCTTCTTTCCTGGTGTGATGTGATCGTAATCGGACCGGGGCTTGGAACCTCGGGGGCCAGCCGTGAGAGAGAACAGTGGTTTCTTACGGCTGCTGCCCGGGAGAAAAAGCCGCTTGTCCTGGATGCAGATGGACTGAACCTATTGGCCATGCATCCGCAGTGGAGGGAATTCCTGGGAGAAAATGTGATCCTGACACCTCACATTGGAGAAATGAGCCGTCTTTGTGGCAAAAGCATCCGGGAGATCCAGGAAAACATTGCCGGAACAGCTGCAGGTTATGCAGGAGAAGCTGGCTGCGTATGTGTCCAGAAAGATGCATGCACAGTAGTTACAGATGGCAGCGGAGATATTTATCTGAATATTTCAGGCAATTCCGGTATGGCAACTGCTGGAAGCGGAGATGTGCTTTCTGGTATTCTGGCAGGTGTGTTATGTATGTATCTGAAAACGGAGGAACAGCCTCCAATGGTTTTAAAGGCCGCGTTAGGTGTTTATCTTCACGGACTTTGCGGCGATCTTGCAGCCGCTGAAAAGGGAAAGCGCAGTATGCTGGCAGGGGATATCATTGAAGCTCTGCCACAGGCTTTAGCGATAGGTGAAGAGGAGTCAAAATTATGAAAAAATACGAGAGAGTCAAGGCTCTGGTATCTCTGGATGCCATTGCCCATAACTTTGAAGAAATGCACAGGAATGTAAAAGAAGGAACCAGGATTATTGCGGTGATCAAAGCGGATGGCTACGGACATGGAGCAAGAGCTATCGCAAAACTGATCCATGATTATGATTATATCTGGGGATTTGCCACAGCTACAGCAGAGGAAGCACTGGAGCTTCGGCATGCCGGAATTACCAAACCGATCCTGATTCTGGGCATTGTTTTTGAGGAATATTATGAGGAGCTTGCTGCCAATGATATCCGGATCACCATTTCCGATTTGAATACTGCAGTGGAGTATGCCAGGGCAGGAGCGCGCATTGGAAAAGATGTACATATTCATTTGGCTCTGGATACCGGAATGACCAGGATCGGCTACGCGGATATTCCGGAGAATGCCGTCAGGATCGAAGAAATTGCAAAGATTCCGAATCTTGTGATCGAGGGAATGTTTACCCATTTTGCAAGAGCAGATGAGTTTGACCGTTCTCCTGCACTTGTGCAGCTTGACCGCTATTTGCGTTTTGCAGATCTTCTGGAAAAAAGAGGCGTGCATATTCCGGTTCGCCACTGCTCCAACAGCGCCGGCATCATCCGTGTTCCGGAAGCCAACCTTAATGTTGTCCGTGCAGGAATCACCATCTATGGCATTTATCCTTCAGAGGAGGTTGAGCGTGACATTGTGAAGCTGATCCCTGCCATGGAGCTTAAGAGCCACGTATCCTATGTAAAGAATGTGGAGCGCGGAACTGCGGTAAGTTATGGAGGAACCTTTGTTACGGAACGTTTTACCAGAATGGCCACGATTCCGGTAGGTTACGCAGACGGCTATCCAAGACAGCTATCCAATAAGGGCTGGGTTCTGATACATGGAAAAAAAGCTCCGATCCTTGGCCGTGTATGTATGGATCAGTTTATGGTCGATGTCACAGATATTCCGGAGGTAAAGGCAGGCGATGAGGTGACGCTGATGGGAAGAGACGGAGATGAATTTATCAGTGTGGAGACACTGGGAGATATTTCCGGAAGATTTTCCTATGAGTTTGTCTGTGAGATCAGCAAGCGTGTTCCGAGAGTCTATATAAAAGATGGTAAGGAATGCGGCGAAGAAGAAAGCTTCTTTCAGTGATAAAAGAGATCTGTTTTACTGAGAGGTAAAGCGGGGAAAAATTACCACGCATGTATACACAATGAATTTGTGGAAATACTTATCTGTAAAAAGGACTACGGCTTACAAAGAAAAGCCGGACCAGAATCGGAGTGTGAATTGTGTGGTTATAAAAAGAGGGGATATTTTTTACGCAGATTTAAGGCCTGTGGTGGGAAGTGAGCAGGGTGGTATCCGTCCGGTGCTGATCATTCAGAACGATGTGGGCAACCGGCATAGCCCCACAGTGATCTGCGCAGCCATTACATCTAAAATGAACAAGGCAAAGCTGCCGACACATATTGAGATTGATGCATCTGCTTACGGAATTGAGAAGGATTCCGTGATCCTGTTGGAACAGCTGCGCACCATCGACAAGCGGAGGCTGAAAGATAAGGTGTGCCATCTGGACGGAGCTATGCTGGATAAAGTAAATCATGCACTTGAGATCAGCCTGGAGCTTACGTTTTAGCCTGCCCTGGTATTCTGATTCTTGACGAAATCTTCCATAAGTGTTATATTTAATCGAGTTGCAATACGTGATCGGTACTTGTAATAAGACATTGTTCAAAGAGAGAACAGTAAAAACGAGGAGAGGAAGATAACATGTCAGGACATTCAAAATTTGCCAATATCAAACATAAGAAAGAGAAAAATGATGCCAAGAAGGGTAAGATCTTCACAGTCATCGGACGTGAGATCGTTATGGCAGTAAAGGCCGGCGGCCCGGATCCTGCAAATAACAGCAAGCTTCGTGATGTCATTGCCAAAGCGAAAGCAAACAACATGCCGAACGATACCATTGACCGTGGAATCAAGAAGGCGGCAGGTGCTGATTCCGCAGACAGCTATGAGAAAGCTGTATATGAGGGCTACGGCCCGAACGGTGTTGCCATCATCGTAGAGACTCTTACAGATAACAAGAACCGTACAGCAGGTAACGTGCGTAACGCATTTACCAAAGGTAACGGAAGCATCGGAACACAGGGATGTGTATCTTTTATGTTCGATCAGAAAGGCCAGATCATCATCGACAAGGAAGAGCTTGAGGATGAGTGCGGTGAGATGGATGCGGACGAGCTTATGATGACAGCACTCGATGCAGGCGCAGAGGACTTCAGCGAGGAAGAGGACAGCTTCGAGATCATCACAGCACCGGATGACTTCAGTGCAGTACGTGAAGCTCTTGAGAAAGCCGGAATTCCGCTTGTAGAAGCACAGATCGCCATGATCCCACAGACATATGTAGAGCTTACCGACGACCAGGCTATCAAGGATCTCCACAGAACACTGGATCTTCTTGATGAGGATGATGATGTCACTGATGTATGGACAAACTGGGACGAGTGATAAATAAATTGAAAAATTAAGGCTTTAACAGAAAAAACCTCATTTTTATGTACAGGATATTTTAGTATCCTGAAAAACATACAAAATGAGGTTTTTTGTTTTTGGACTTCTGAATAGCAGAGTAATATGGTAAAATAAGTATGATATTAAAAAACGGGAGGAAAAAGATGAAAAGGAGATTTTTGCAGAGATTTCTGGCAGTTTCTCTGTCTGTAGCCGTAGTGGGAACAAGTCTTCCTGCATCAGCGGCAGACTTCACAGATGCAGCAGCCGGAAATACAGTGACAGAAGATTCTTTTGAGGATCAGCATACTGATTCTTCATCTGAAACAGAGGAAGACAGCGGACAGGATTCCGCTCAGATCGTACTTACTCCGGAAGCGGAGGAAGAGGAAACGCCAGAACAGGAAGAATCTGGTACAGGAGAGAATGATCAGGAGGAAAATATTTCATCGGAAGACAATTCGGATGAGGTGGAAGATCTTACAGACCCATCCGATTCAGAACTTACAATGGAAGAAGAACCAGAGATAAGTCCTGCGGAAGTATCGGAGGAAATTACAGAAGAATCTTTTGATGAAGGAAATGCTGATGGTGCGCAGGCATCAGAAAAAGATTTTACTTATGATATCCAGTATAATAAAGCTTCGATCAGTGGATATACAGGTACAGCCAAAGAAGTAGAGATTCCGGCTACATTAGGTGGTAAACCTGTAGGATGGGTTTCTGAAAATGCTTTTAAAAATAATACCACACTTGAGAAAGTCACGTTTTCAGCGGAGAAGCTGCAAATCAGTTCCAGGGCTTTTTCCGGTTGTACAGCTTTAAAAGAAGTGGTAATCAAAAAATCTGTCAACTATGTAGACGGAGAGGCTTTCTCAGGATGTACCGCTTTTACTACCATTACAGTAGGAAAAGATACTGCATTTCCAGTCAATTCTTACTGGGGTGAGTATGTAAAGACGGTTCAGGTAGAAGCTGGCAATACTACACAGGAAGTAAAAGACGGAGTCCTTTTCAAAAAAGCAACAAAAGATAACGGAAAGAGTCTTGTATATTATCCACCTGCGAAAGATGCACAGGAATATACAGTTCCCACAGACGTACAAGGGCTGGAGAGACATTCTTTTCTGAATGTAAAAAATCTGAAAAAACTAACTATTAACAGCAAGATCACAGGTGGATGGTTTTATGCAATCCAGAATGCTCCGGCATTGGAGGAATTAGTCCTTGGAAAAGATTTTTCCAAGAAATCAGATCTGTCAGGGCTTTTTGATGGGAACGATGCGTTAAAAGTGCTGAATATCCAGGCTGTTGATCCGGGATTTGAAACATTCGGTTTCTATGTGCCGGAGATCAGGATCGGAAAAGATGCAGGTAATCTTGAGAATACAGAGATTTACAATATTGGTACAGAGAAATATACACTGGAAGATGGAAATAAATCATATCAGATCTTAAACGGAGCATTATGTAATAAGAGTGGGCTTCTTATTGAATATCCAGTACACAGCTCTGCAACAGAGTTTCAGGTGCCAGATCAGGTAACTGACATCGGAAAAAAAGCCTTTGCCGATGCAAAGTACATTACAAAGGTTACAATGGGAGAGCAGGTGATTTCCATAGGCGACTCCGCTTTTTCGGGCTGTAAAAACCTCGTCTATGCAGACATAAGTCCGAAGCTTCGAACTATTGGAAGCAGAGCTTTTGACGAGTGCAGCAGCCTTGAGGAGATCAGTACAGGAAACCAGGTAGAGTTTATAGGGAATGGTGCTTTTAACGGATGTAGCTCTCTGAAAAACATAACGATCCGCAGCAATGCTGAGAATACAGAAATCGGAATGAGCATACTGGATGGATGCAGCTCCCTGAAAGAGGTTATGCTTGATGTGGCAGGAACTTTTAACCCGGAGATCCTGGGAAGACGGGAGATCATAGACACTGTAAATCTGGGATCAAGGATAAAAGTGGATACTTCAGATCTGACTGATTATATCAGTACTGTTGGCAGTTATCATGTAGACGAACAGAATACAGTAATTAAATCTGTTGATGATATGATCCTTACAAAAGACGGTGGGAAAGTACTGCTTTATGCAGGAGCGAGTGACAGGGAAGAACTGGAGATACCAGATGGCGTGACAGAGATTTCCAGAGGTGCTTTCTGGAATGCAGCTAGTCTCCGTAAGATCACTCTGCCGTCAAGTCTTGAAACTGTGGCAGAATACGCATTCGCAGAATGTTCCAGACTGAAAAATATTGAATTCCCGGAAGGAACCAAGACTATTGGGGCAAATGCTTTTGATAATGAGGTTTCTCTGGTCTATGCGGATATTCCGAAATCTGTCACATCAATTGGAAAAAGGGCATTCAGGAATTGTAAGATCCGAGGATACAAGAGAACAGCAGCAGAAACTTATGCAAAAGAAAATAAGCTGGTCTTTATTGACAAGGAGACTATGGATGAAGATGACAGCCCGGTACCGGGAGATTTTGAATCCAGCGAATGGGATGGTGTGAAGACAGAGGAGGTTAAACCAAAGGGCAGCGTCTATACCATTCAGAATGCAGCACAGCTTGCATGGGTATCCAAGGCAGTTTCAGAAGGAACCTCTTTTGCAGGTGCCAGGGTCAAGCTGGTGGCGGATATTGATCTGGCAGGCTATAACTGGATCCCAATCGGAAATATTGAGAATTCTTTCAGTGGAAGTTTTGATGGACAGAATCATACGATCTATAATCTGAAAACAGATACGACCCTGAACCGGGAATATGGTTTTGGATTGTTTGGATATGTATGGTATGAAAAACCGGAGGAGAATGTCTATATCCGGAACATCAACATTAAAGATGCAGAGCTTTCCTATGGAAATGAACAGGGAATCGTAGCCGGTGTTATCAACTGCTATGCCGGTGTAAATTTTACTTTAAGTAACTGTAATACGACAGGAGTCTTAAGCGGTGGAACCCTGGGAGGTATTGTAGGCCTACTGAAATGTGGAAGACTTGGAAACGATGTTACTGTAAAAAAATGTACATCAAAGGCAGATATCACTACAAATGGAGCCGGCGGCGGTATTATCGGTTCACTTGAGGTTACCGGCAGGGACTGGGTAGATGGAGATGGTGATGTTACAGTAGAAGAATGTAAGTTCTCCGGTGTCACCAGTTCAACGGGAAGATACGGAAAAGTTTCCGGCATTATCAGTTACATCGGTCACAGCAACAATTCAAAAGGCACAGTCCGGGTGAAACGCTGCGTCAACGAAGCCGGGATCAATGGATCTCCATATGTTTCACTTGGTGGAATCGTCAGCCAGATTGATGGCGGACAGAATAATGCCAAAGAGATCATTGAACAGTGCGTCAATAAGAGATATGTTTATGGAGGCTATAATACCGGTGGAATCTGCGGTGCAATTCCGGGAAGCACTACGATTTTCCAGTGCTATAATACCGGTACAATAGGGTATGCGGCTCTTGGCGGTTCCATGGGCGGTATAACCGGAAACAGCAGCGGAATCATTCAGGACTGCTACAATGACGGACAGATTCTCCATACATCTGCAATTGATTACAATGGTGGTATTGCAGGACATAATCATAATGTTATAAAAAACTGCTACAGCATCGGTACATTGCCGGAATCCGGAAATTCCAGTGTGGATGTATCGTTTCCGGGTGCAATTGCCTGCTTTAATAACAAAGAGATCCGTCACTGTTACTATAATCTGGAAGAAATTCCGCAGCAGTGGCTTCTGGCTAAGGCAAACTGCAAGGATGAGCCACGTACAGTGTATACTTCTCCTGATAATAAACGTATCGCGAGCGGTGGTCTTACAACTGTCCAGATGAAAACAGCGGGAAGCTATACTGACTGGGATTTCCAGAATGTATGGGATATGGATTCCGAATATGCGTATGGTTATCCGGTACTTACAGCAATCAAGGATCTGATCGACAAGCATCCGGACAATGAAGTGCATCATAATAAACATAAGAAACAGGAAATTCGGATCACAGTTACAGGAAGGAAAAAGAAGGGTGATAAAAAAGAGCCTCTTCTGAATGGTGCGAAGGTAAGCATCGGCAGAGAAACTGTTACTACAAATGAAGCCGGTGTGGCAACCATCAAAATGGAAGAGAACGGCACGGATATCCTTGCTGTATCAAAAGACGGCTATACTACATACACAAATACAGAATTTAAATTTCCGAAGAACAGGGAATGCAGAGTAACTCTGATCCCGGCAGGGGAAGTTAATGAGTACAGTCTGGGCTCTGTAATTATGAAGTACAATACCAATGAGTATGAGCTTCTGTCTGAGACGAAGACAATTTCAAGGACAGCCAAAGACACGCAGTTTACGATTCAGGCGAAGCCGGCACTTGCAAATAACAAGATCGACAGATATGAACTGGTTCAGGGAAAGAAGGTTATTGCGAGCAGTACAGATGGTCTTTTTAAAGTGAAAAACGGAGATTTTGCGGAAACAGAAACAACAGATAAAAATGGGAAAGTTACATATAATGATGTGGTGATCCAGACTTGCAGTGACACAAAAATAGAATCAACCACAAAGATCAATCTGAAAGTTGAAGAGGATGTAGATAAGACCCTGAGTTATACTTTTGGCAAGGGCCTGAAGTTTACAATTGGAGAGGATGTTCCTATTTTCGGGGGTTCCAGCTTTTCAATGTCAGGCTTTGATCTGCCGGTGTATTTTGTGACAGAAGCTGCTGAAAATAATGAAAGTATGAAGATCAAGGTTGGCATCAATCTTCTGAAAGCTGATCTTAAGGATCCGGAAAAATCAAAAGCATTAAGTGCTTTTGCCAGTTCCACAGCGGAATCCCTGTCAGATCCACTTGGAAAACGCAAGGATTTTCTGAAAGAATTTTCAGAAAATGTAAATAAGAAAAAAGTAGTCGGAATGGGATCAACAAGCCTTGATCTTAAAGTCTATGGTTATGCCGAAGCAACAGTGCCATATAATAATCAGTTAAGTGGTACATTATGTGTGGAACTCAGTGGAGGCTACAGTGGTGAAGGGCAGGTAGTCGGAACTCCGATCGTATATGCTATTGACTTTACAGGCACGATCACAGGAACTGGCAACATTGTTCTTAATTTTGACAGCAGTGCGAAAAACAGTGCAAGAATCGGAATGAAAGGAGAACTTGAGCTTAGCCTTTATGGAGGTGTGGGAGCCGCTTATCTGATATCCGGTGGATTTTACGGAAGCGGAGGACTTGGCGTATCCGGATCGATCTATCCATTTGAAACTTCCGGACTTGAGAATTTTTATCTTAAAGGAAGCATTGGCGTTCAGGGACGGCTTCTGGGTGCGCAGGTGAAATTCCCAATTTTAAAAGGAACGTATGATATTTATAAACGGGATACATCAACCATACGGAGTGCGAGATCGTCCGGAGAAGTAACAGACGTTCAGGAACTTTTAAGTGATTATGACAGTTACGAAGCTATCAGCCGTGACAGCTACGATGAACAGGAATTCTGGGATGGAAATGCAGTATCCACGCAGGCTTCTTCGGGCGAGCGGACATTGGTATCCAACGGTTATCCGGAGATGGCACCTGCGATGTTTACCTGCGGCAGTGATACAGTTATGGTGTTTTTAAATGATGCCAAAGGCAGGGATACTGCTGATAAATCGGCACTTTATTACTCTGTTTATAATGCGGCTAAAAATACCTGGAGCACTCCGACACTGGTAGCCGATAATAAGACAGCAGATTTTAATCCACAGGTGGCAACTGACGGTACTCATGCCTGGGTAGTATGGAACGATGCTTCTTCCAGCCTGAAGGGTGTGGATGGAATTACTGCGATCTCTGCAAAAACAGAAGTTGCAGCAGCTGCATATGACAGTACAACACATAGTTTTAAGGCACAGGAGACACTGACATCCAATAATACTTATGAGATCCAGCCGCAGATAACAGTAGTAAACAGCAATCCGGCGATCACCTGGACAGTAAACAGCAAGG
Organism: Blautia sp. HA8986; assembly: GCF_056504635.1. NCBI lineage: Bacteria > Bacillati > Bacillota > Clostridia > Lachnospirales > Lachnospiraceae > Blautia > Blautia sp. HA8986. The sequence continues at coordinate 943,375 of NZ_JBWLUQ010000001.1, read as the reverse complement.
GTGATCTGTGGAGAGCAGAAGGTACTAACAGTATTTATGTTGCGCAGAAATCAGGTTCATCCTGGTCAACAAAGAATCTTGTTTCAGTAAAAGAGAGTATCCAGGGCGATGCGGTAGGTACGATCGGAAGTACTTTATATTATGCTTACAGTACAGGTACGCTGAATCAGGGTTCTGCAAGAAAAGGATATATCGTTGATGTTCAGAGCGGATCCAGGACTTCTCTGGAGGGAGAGCAGATTGAAAATCTTCGTTTTGGAAATATAGGCGGAGAGAATGCACTTCTCTGGACAGATACAGCAGGTACTCTTTATACAAGGGATAAATCCAGCCAGAATGCAGTAAATGCTTTTGAAAACGGCGGAATCACAGGTAATGTGCGTCAGGTTATCAAAGGTGAAAACGGTGATGCAGCAATCCTCTTTACAAAGAACGGAGAAAACTGCGCCAATGCATATGTGATCTACTATGACGGACAGAATAAGAAATGGTCCGGAATCACACAGCTTACAGATGCAGCAGATTATGTGGAACAGATTCAAGGTGCATTTGTAAACGGAAAGCTGGTACTTACTTATAATAAGCGAAAAATCGATATTTCAAAAGAAAATGACAATGGAACCAATAATCTGGTAAGCAAGTGTGTAGATCACGGAAAGACCGAGCTGAAAGCAGAAAGTGTCAGCTTTGATACATCGAAAGTAAAAGCAGGAGAATCACTGGATCTTACTGTTTCAGTAAAAAATCAGGGAGATAAGACCTGCACAGGAGAAACTGTCAAGATCCTTAAGGGCAATACAGTGGTTCTGGAAACATCTGCAGATAAGACAATCCTTTCCGGGGAGACTGCAGAGATCCCGGTGAAATTTACACTTCCTGCTGACCTGAAACGTACAGAATACAGGGTTCAGGTGACAGAGAAAGGTTCCACAGCGAATGTTTCAGACAGTCTGAAGACTTCTGTTGTGATCGGTTCTGCGAACTTCCGTGTACAGACAAAGACTTATAAAAATGAAGATATGTATACTATGGCAGCAACTGTATTTAACAATGGTTACGCTTCAGGTCCGGTGACAGCGATTTTCTATGATCCGCTGAATCCGGAGAAAGTCTACGCACAGCAGACAATGGCAAACCTTGCACCGGATGAAGTATGGAATGTATCACTGGATGTTCTTCCGGAGATGGCTGATGGAAATCAGATCAAGAAAATCGCAGTCCGCGTGAAGAGTAGCAGTGAGCCGGAAGAGAGCTATTACGACAATACCTCAGAAGAAGCGTTCTACTGGGAGAGTGATGAACTTCCGAAACCGACCCCAACTCCAAGTCCGAAGCCGACTGCAAAACCAACAGCAGCACCGAAGCCGACTGCGAAACCGACCGCAGCACCGAAACCAACAGCAACTCCGGTTCCGGATGGTGAAAAGACGGTTGTCACGAAGGATACCTTCAAAAACTGGCCTACAACATCAGCAGATATTGAAGGAAGTGTCGGAAAGATAGAAGATGATATCTTAAGCGGAACAACCATATATTCTCTTTATTTCTACGGAGATGCACCGGAAATGGCACCAAATATGTTCCGCGGAAGTGCAGTGACCGCTTATTATCCGGCTAATAATCCTACGTGGACAGAGGATAAACTGCAGAGCTACGGAGGCAGCTGGACAACATGGAATCCATGGGATCCGGAAACAAGAACAGTATATGGTGCAAACCTTAAGAAATATGGCGAACTGAAGCTTCGATACACGACCATGCCATATACCGGAGCTGCACAGAAAATGAAAATTTATGTGCGGGACAAGGCATATTTGGGTGATTTCGGAGACCAGTTCCTGACAGAAAACCAGGATTACAAGGTCACCTGGAAGAACAACATAAATGTAGGAACTGCAACAGTAACAGTAACCGGAATAGCACCATACTACAGAGGAACTCTGACAGCCACATTTAAGATCGTCCAGGGAAGCAACCGGATCACAGCATCCAATGTCAAAAAAATCCAGAGCACAAAGAAACAGACATTTTCACTTGGTGCAAAAGCACTGGATAAGGCAAAGCTGACTTATAAATCCAATAATAGAAGTGTTACAGTTGACAAGAACGGAAAAGTAACCATTGCGGCGAAATTTGCAGGTGCGGCGACGATTACCATCACAGCATCTGCAACCAAAAACTGCAAAACAGCAAAGAAGAACATTACAGTAACAGTAAATCCATCTGGCACATCGCTGACAAAATGTACCAACATTAAAAAAAGAAAAGCAGATATTCAGTGGAAAAAGAACAGCTATGTGACAGGCTATGAAATCCAGTACTGTACAAGTAAAACTTTCAAGAGCGGAGTGAAAAAGAAAGTTATCACAAAATCTTCCACAACAAAATATACAGCTGCAGGACTGGCTTCCAAGAAGACATATTATGTAAGGATCCGAACTTACAAGACAGTAAGCGGAAAGAAATATTACTCTTCCTGGAGCAGGCTGAAAGCAGTGAAGATTACAAAATAAGATGTTAGTGTAATATATATGTTTTGGATAAAAACAGAATAAACTGAAGATTTTCGCACATAATACCTCCAGGATTTTGATTCTGGAGGTATTTTTATATATGAAAGAAAACGAAAAAGAAGAGAAAAAACAAAAAGAGCTGGATCGTGAGGACAGCCAGAACGGGCAGATCCGGGAGATGGGGCAGGTGGTGCTTAACGGAAATTCAAGGAAGCATAAAGTAGAGCTTCTTACTGTGATCGGGGAGATCGAAGGTCATGAATCTGCACCTTCTCACAGCAAGACGACCAAGTATGAACATGTGCTGCCCAAACTGGCATTAATTGAGGATGATGAGGAGATTGAAGGTCTTCTGATCCTTTTGAATACTGTAGGCGGTGATGTGGAGGCGGGACTTGCCATTGCGGAGATGATTGCATCATTAAGTATTCCCACGGTTTCCCTTGTTCTTGGAGGCGGACATTCCATAGGAGTTCCAATGGCTGTTTCCGCAGATTATTCATTTATTGTGCCAAGTGCGACCATGGTGATCCATCCGGTGCGCCAGAGCGGTATGTTTATCGGGGTGGTACAGACTTACCGCAATATGGAAAAGATCCAGGACAGGATCACAGCTTTTGTATCAGGACATTCCCATATGAAAAGGCAGCGGATGGAAGAACTGATGCTGGATACTTCCCAGCTGGTAAAAGATGTAGGCACAATGCTGGAAGGAGAGGAGGCTGTCAGAGAAGGCCTGATCGATGAAGTAGGAGGGATTCGGGACGCTCTTGACAAGCTGTATGCTTTGATCGAAGAAAAAAATCCCGGAAATAACAGCTTATGTTTGTAACTTCTGGTAAAGTTAGGTTAAACATAACTAATATGATTACACTGCATTGCGGTAAAGAAAATTGACAGAAATTGTAAATCTCCCCTTGCCATATGATAAATTTTAGCGTATTATTAATGAAGGTTTATAATTTGCGCGAGGAGGAAGACCATGTATAAGGTTTTAAAAGCTGAAACACTGGCAGCTAAGATTCATCTTATGGTTGTGCATGCACCACGTGTGGCAAGCCACTGTCTGCCAGGACAATTTATCATTGTGAAACTTGATGAAAAGGGAGAGAGAATCCCGCTTACTATCTGTGACTATGACCGCGAAGCCGGTACAGTTACGATTGTATTCCAGGAGATCGGTGCATCTACTGTTAAGATGTCCGCTCTGAAAGAAGGAGATTCTTTCCGCGATTTCGTAGGACCGCTGGGATGTCCGTCTGAGTTTGTACACGAGGATATTGAAGAACTTAAGAAGAAGAAAATGGTATTTGTTGCTGGTGGTGTAGGTACTGCACCTGTTTATCCGCAGGTTAAATGGCTTCATGAGCACGGTATCACAGCAGATGTTATCCTTGGTTCCAAGACAAAGGATATGGTTATCCTTGAGAAAGAGCTTTCATCTGTTTCCAATCTTTATGTTACGACAGATGACGGATCCTATGGCCGTTCCGGTATGGTAACAAAAACTCTTGAGGATCTCGTTACAAACGAAGGCAAACATTATGATGTCTGTGTAGCAATCGGACCGATGATCATGATGAAATTTGTCTGTCTCCTTACCAAGAAACTTGGAATCCATACAATTGTCAGCATGAACCCGATCATGGTTGACGGAACCGGTATGTGCGGCGCATGTCGTCTGCAGGTCGGTGATGAGATTAAGTTTGCCTGTGTAGACGGACCGGAGTTTGACGGACATCTCGTTGATTTCGATCAGGCTATGAAGAGAAGCCAGATGTACAAGACCCAGGAGGGACGTGCATTACTGAAACTTCAGGAAGGCGATACCCACCACGGTGGATGCGGACAGTGCGGAGGTGACAAGTAATGGCAGATGCAAAAATGTTAAAAAAAGTTCCTGTAAGAGAGCAGGATCCTAAGGTACGTGCGACAAACTTCGAGGAAGTATGTCTTGGATATAATCAGGAAGAAGCAATGGAAGAGGCACAGAGATGTCTCGGCTGTAAGAAACCGAAATGTGTAGAGGGATGTCCGGTATCTATCAATATTCCGGGATTTATCGAGCACATCAAAGAAGGCAACATGGAAGAGGCATACAAAGTGATCGGATTATCTTCCGCACTTCCGGCTATCTGCGGCCGTGTGTGCCCGCAGGAGTCCCAGTGTGAGGGACAGTGTATCCGCGGTAAGAAAGGTGAAGCTGTTTCTATCGGTAAACTTGAGAGATTTGTTGCTGACTATGCTCTTGAGCATGATATTAAACCTGCCGGAGCAGAAGTTAAGAACGGACACAAGGTTGCAGTTATCGGTTCCGGTCCTTCCGGGCTTACATGTGCAGGCGATCTTGCAAAGGCTGGTTACGATGTAACTGTATTCGAGGCTCTTCATGAGCTTGGCGGTGTTCTTGTTTACGGTATTCCGGAGTTCCGTCTTCCGAAACAGAAAGTTGTTAAGAAAGAAATCGAGAAAGTTAAAGAGTTAGGCGTTAAATTCGAGACAAATGTAGTCATTGGTAAATCCACTACCATCGATCAGCTGATCGAGGATGAGGGATTTGAGGCTGTATTCATCGGCTCCGGTGCAGGACTTCCGATGTTCATGGGTATCCCGGGTGAGAATGCAAGTGGTGTATTTTCTGCAAACGAGTACCTGACAAGAAGCAACCTCATGAAAGCATTCGATGATTCTTACGATACACCGATCGCAGCAGGCAAGAAAGTTGCAGTTGTGGGTGGTGGTAATGTTGCTATGGATGCTGCAAGAACAGCTCTGAGACTTGGTGCGGAAGTACATATCGTGTACAGAAGAAGTGAAGCTGAGCTTCCTGCCAGAGCAGAGGAAGTTCATCACGCTAAGGAAGAGGGCATCATCTTTGACCTTCTTACTAATCCGAAGGAGATCCTTGTGGATGAGAACGGACATGTAAACGGTATGAAAGTTGTTAAGATGGAGCTTGGTGAGCCGGATGCTTCTGGAAGAAGACGTCCGGTAGAGATTCCTGGTTCCGAGTATGAGATGGATGTGGATACAGTTATCATGTCTCTCGGTACTTCACCGAACCCGCTTATTTCTTCCACAACCAAAGGTCTCGATATCAACAAGAGAAGATGTATCGTTGCTGAGGAGGAGACTGGTAAGACATCTAAGGATGGTGTATACGCAGGTGGAGATGCCGTTACAGGTGCAGCTACCGTAATCCTTGCAATGGGTGCTGGTAAAGCAGGCGCAAGAGGTATCGATGAATATCTGAAAAATAAATAAACAGAAGCTCTGTTTATAAAGAGTCTTCCGGCTGCAGTGGCCATATATGGCACAAGCCGGGAGGCTTTTTTTACTCTGTTTGCTGAATTACACCGGAAAGAACATCTGTTTGATTTTTCTACCAAGAGTGGATTGTAAGTTGGCTGCAATTATGCTATAATGTGTTGGAAAAATTTTTAGAAAAGGAAATATAATTATGTCAGTAATACATGCTATTATATTGGGAATCCTGCAGGGCATCACAGAATTTCTTCCGGTGAGCAGTTTCGGACATCTCTGTGCAGCACAGCATCTGATGGGCGGAACCAGAGGTTCAGGTGTACTTTTTGAAGTAATGCTTCATATAGGAACAATGGCAGCCCTTATCTTATTTTTATGGAAAGATATCAGGAAGATCGGAATTGAGCTGATTGGAATGATCATGGACCTGATCGGTAATGCGAATATTTTTCTTTATAACAGAAGAACAGGAAAGAATCTTACTTATGCCAGGATCGTAACAGGTACTTACCGTAAACTTACTGCACTTCTTATTGTTTCTACACTTCCTACAATGCTGATCGGATATCAGTGTAAACGTCTTATTGTGCGTACAGCAGCATCTCATATGTTTTCTGGTATTGGATTGCTGCTTACCGGAGTAATTCTTCTTGTAGTAGATTACAGCAATATAAATGGAAATAAAGGAACAAGAGAAGCTGATTACGGGGATGCCATGTGGATGGGAATCTGCCAGGGAATTTCTGTATTTCCGGGGATATCGAGACTGGGACTTACTATGAGCGCAGGTCTTTTCTGCGGAATGAGCAGGAAATTTGCTGTAAAATATTCTCTGCTCATGAGCATTCCGGCAGTGATCGGAGCATTTTTTGTTGAGATGGGAGAATTCACCTCAGTAAGCATGACTGTAGGGAGAGGATTTACATACATTCTCGGAATGCTTGTGGCTGGAATTGTTGGGTACCTGGTGATCCGCTTTATGGTGAATCTTGTGAATCAGCTTAAACTGCGATATTTTGCATTTTATTGTTTCGCAGCCGGGATTATTGTACTGGCAGCGAATTATATTTAACCGAATGCGGATGATTTTATCCGCCTGAATTATTAACTGGGAGGAATCTGATAATGGCAGCATCAAAAACAACAAAAAAAAGAAAGAAAAAGACTGCACAGAAGCAGCAGCCTGCCGAAAACAGATTTCAGACCGAAATTCTTATTCTGGTAGTACTTGCAGCATGTATCATCCTGATGATCAGCGCTTTTGGAATGGGCGGTATTGTGGGCAATGCCATCAGCAGCATATCTTTTGGAATTATGGGAATGTGTGCATATCTGTTTCCCGTTGTGCTGTTTGGCGGAGTAGCATTTTTGCTGGTCAACAGTTCGAATCGTCTTGCGTATAAGAAATTTTTTGCGGGGATCGTTTTTTTTGTATTTCTCTGCGGTCTGCTGCAGCTTCTGACAGAAGGTTATACACCCAGCACAACATTTGCAGATTATTATTCTTTAAGCTCTGAGTATCATACAGGAGGAGGCGTGTTCGGAGGTGCAATCTGTATTTCCACTGCTTCTGCGTTTGGTGTGGCAGGAGGTGCGGTGATCATTGTGCTGGTACTTCTGGTTTCCCTGATCATTATCACCCAGAAATCATTTTTCGGATTTATGAACAAAATCCTGGATCTGATTTCAGGTGCAGTGGAAGAGGGCAGGGAGGCTTATCTGGAAGGACAGCCTGACCGTGAAAAGAAAAAAGAGCTCCGCAGAAAGCTCCGCGCAGAGAAGAGAGCAGAGAAGATACGTCTTCTTGAAGAGGAACTGGCAGAGGAAGAACTGGCTATGGCAGGATCAGTTCCTGAGACCGCCGGAAAGAAGAAATTCGGGAAGAAATCTGCCAGAGCAGAAAAAGAAAGACAGGCGGCAGTGAAAGCGAACCGTAAGGGAGAGTTTAATCTTCCTTCTTTTCTTGATGAAGAAAAAGCAGAACTTCCGGCGGAGACTGATCTGACGGATAAGGAGAAGCAGGAAGCAGAGGAGAAACAGCCTTCTCATGAAGTTCCGTTGGAATTTCAAATCCATCGATCAACACCTGCACCACAGGCTTTTGAGGAGCCGGAGGAACCCGATTTTGAGCGTGATATCCAGGAAGATATTCCAGAGGATGATTACGATGGATATGAGGATGCAGATATCCCGGAAATGAATCAGATCCTTCCGTCAGAGCCGGTATCTGCACCTGAAAAAAGGCAGAGCCGGGAGGACAGAGCTGTATCTGCCGGTACGAAAGCAGCAGATCAGGAAAAAGCAATACTGACAGAGGAGGTATCCCAACAGCCATCCAGAAACCCGAAATCTTCAAAGGCCGAGATTGAGCATGGGATCAGGAATATCCAGCATGAAATCAGCCAGAAAGAACTTCCTGAGAAGAAACCATATCAGTATCCGCCTCTTAAAATTCTGAAACGTGGGGATGGCAGATCCCAGGGCGATTCGGATGCTCATTTAAGAAAAACTGCCCAGAAGCTTCAGGATACTCTGCATAATTTTGGCGTTAATGTAACTGTAACCAATGTAAGCTGCGGACCGACTGTTACCAGGTATGAACTTCAGCCTGAGATGGGAGTGAAAGTCAGCAAGATCGTAGGCCTTTCTGATGATATTAAACTGAACCTTGCTACTCCGGATATCCGTATTGAGGCACCGATTCCCGGCAAGGCAGCTGTAGGAATTGAGGTTCCGAATAAGGAGAACAGTCCTGTTATGCTCCGGGATATTCTCCAGTCTGATGAATTTAAGAATGCCAAATCCAAGCTTTCTTTTGCAGCAGGTAAAGATATTGCAGGGAAACCGGTCGTGGCAGATATTGCCAAGATGCCCCATCTTCTGATCGCCGGTGCTACTGGTTCAGGTAAATCTGTGTGTATCAATACTCTTATCATCAGCATTCTTTATAAGGCAACACCGGATGAAGTTCGTCTGATCATGATTGATCCGAAGGTAGTAGAGCTGAGTGTATACAATGGTATTCCGCATCTGTTTATTCCTGTTGTCACAGATCCGAAGAAGGCTGCAGGTGCTCTGAACTGGGCTGTTTCTGAGATGACAAGCCGTTACAATGCTTTTGCAGAGTACGGAGTGCGTAATCTTGGAGAATATAATAAAAAAGTTGCAAATATGCGTGTTCCGGAGGGAGAGAAGGCTCCGGAAAAGATGCCGCAGATCGTGATCATCGTAGACGAGCTTGCGGACCTTATGATGGTAGCACCTGGTGAGGTGGAGGATGCTATCTGCCGTCTTGCACAGCTGGCCCGTGCTGCAGGCATTCATCTGATCATTGCAACGCAAAGACCGTCTGTAAATGTCATTACAGGTCTGATCAAAGCGAATATGCCGTCCAGAATTGCATTCTCCGTGTCTTCAGGAGTGGATTCCAGAACGATTCTGGATATGAATGGTGCGGAAAAACTTCTCGGCAAAGGAGACATGCTGTTTTATCCGCAGGGATATCAGAAACCTGCCAGACTGCAGGGGGCGTTTGTGTCTGATGAAGAAGTCAGTGCTGTTGTAGAATATGTTTCTAATAAGAATCAGGGAGCAGTCTATGACACTTCCATTGAGAAGCAGGTGAATACTGCCAGCGCAGCAGGAGGAGCCGGTGGAGGTGACAGAGACGTATACTTTACAGATGCGGGTAAGTTCATTATTGAGAAAGAGAAGGCTTCCATCGGCATGCTACAGCGTATGTTTAAGATCGGATTTAACCGTGCTGCAAGGATCATGGATCAGCTGTGTGATGCTGGCGTTGTAGGCCCAGAGGAAGGAACCAAGCCTCGTAAAGTACTGATGTCAGCAGAAGAGTTTGAGAATTATCTGGAGGAGAACGGCTGATGAAGATAAGCATTCTTACTGTAGGGAAAATCAAAGAAAAATATTTAAGAGATGCGATTGCAGAGTATTCCAAGCGGCTCAGCCGTTACTGCAAGCTGGAGATCATAGAGACAGCCGATGAGAAAACACCGGACAATGCCAGTGAGACAGTGGAGGATTCCATCAGGAACAAAGAGGGTGAACGTCTTTTGAAATATATTAAGGATGATGCGTTTGTGATTACCCTGGAGATTGCAGGAGAACAGCTCACTTCTGAGAAATTTGCAGAAAAGATCAACAATCTGGGAATCAGGGGAAACAGCCATATCCAGTTTGTGATCGGAGGTTCCATAGGACTTGGAAAGGAAGTGCTTAAAAGATCCGACTATGCTCTCAGCTTTTCCAAAATGACATTCCCGCACCAGCTGATGAGGGTGATCCTTCTGGAACAGATCTACAGAAGCTATCGCATTATTAACGGTGAACCATATCATAAATAAAATATCTGCTTTAAAGGAAGAGACCGTTTATGCCAGAACAGAGACATACCGCGTGAATTTATGCGATCAGCATAAATTCTGTGCATCGCGAAGCGTGTTACTGAGAACGGAGTGAACAGTAATTTGGCAGTGCCCAGCAGTATTTCAGGCGAAACAATAACTTGACAATTCCCTGATTTGTAGTATGATAAGAAAAGAGTAGCACTCGAGATAAAAGAGTGCTAATAATACAGAAAGAAGGAAATCATTATGGCATTAAAACCAGTTCAGGACAGAGTCATCGTGAAGTATTTTGAGACAGAGGATAAGACAGCATCCGGCATCGTACTTCCGGATAGCTCCAGGGAGAAGACACAGCAGGCAGAGGTTATCGCAGTAGGCGGCGGTAAGGTCATAGACGGTAAGGAAGTACCGGTACAGGTGAAACCGGGCGATCGTGTTATCTATGGTAAATACACAGGAACTGAGATTAAATATGAAGGTGAGAAATATCTGGTGATCAATGCCGATGATATTATTGCCATTGTAGAGGAATAATGAAGAATTTTTACCGCAATTTTCTGAAACTGTGTTCCATGCTGGTGCTGCAGAATGTTGTGACTTTAAGCGTTAATCTTGCAGATAATATCATGCTTGGTGCATTCAGTGAAACTGCATTATCCGGTGTAACGACCGTGAATCAGGTACAGTCCGTCTTTCAGCAGCTGCTTATGGCACTGGGAGACGGACTTGTCATATTTGGCAGCCAGTACTGGGGAAAGAAGGAAACGCAGCCGGTAAGAAAGATCAGTGCCTGAGCCATGCGCACAGGCCTTTTTATTGCCCTGATCCTGTTTATACTGGCAAGTTTTTTTCCGAGACAGCTGCTTGGGTTTTTTACAACAGATCAGACGATCATTGAGGCAGGAATGTCCTACCTGACGATCATCCGGTTTACATATTTTTTCTTTGCCATTACTCAGATACTGCTGGCAACACTTCGGTGTGTGGAGATCGCAGGGATTGCATTTGCCCTGTCTGTAATGACGTTGGTGATCAACTGTACCATTAACTGGATCCATCTTCGGGATTTTCGTTACAGAAGTCCTGGAGATTTTTATATAAAAAATTTCTTGACGCATCCTGTTTCTACAGGTAGAATAATACATAAGATTTTATCGAAATGCAGTGAGAAAATCCACATATATTTCCGGATAAACTTGACAATGAATAGAAGATATAGTACTATTTTACCTATATCATACTAACCCGGTGGGAAAATGGAGATATTCACTGGATCAGAGGAGGAACTAAGAGATGAGAAAAAAAGTACTGGCAGCACTTCTTGCAGCTGCAGTAGCAGGAACTACAGTTTTTGCAGGAACAGCGGTTTTTGCAGCAGAAAATACAGAAGAAGCCAAGGCAGAGGGCGGTAATATCACTATTGCAGAGACAGCAGACCCACAGAACATCAATCCACTTTATGTTGTGGATCAGACAAGCTTTGATATGATGCAGGCACTGTACAGCCCGTTTTTTGAGATCGTGAACGGAGAGATGTATTACGGAAACGGACTTTGCGAAAGTGTAACAGCCAACGATGATGCCAGCGAATTTACCCTGAAGCTGAAAGACGGACTTAAATGGCATGATGGTGAGCCGCTTACAGCAGATGATGTTGTATTTACCATGCAGGTTCTGGTAGATGAGAAGCAGAACGTACCATATGCTTCTTATGGATATGTGAATGACAAGGCTGTAGAGGCGGAGAAGGTAGATGACCTTACAGTGAAACTTTCCCTGGGTTCTTCTTCAGCAGGTTTTCTCGGTGGACTAAGCCAGGTTTACTGCATTCCGAAACACATTTATGAGGGTGTTGAGAACATCGGTGAGAGCGATCTGAACAATAATCCGGTAGGAAACGGACCGTTTAAATTCGAAGAATATAAATCCGGCGAGTACTTTAAAGTAACGAAATTTGATGACTATTTCCAGGATGTAAACCTGGATTCCATCACATTTAAGATCGTTAAGGATTCTAGCTCTGCCAACGCAGCACTTGCAAGCGGCGATCTGGATGCACGTCTGATCAGTGCAGATGATTATGATACAGTCAGCGCATATGATAACGTAAACATCAATACATATAATTCCGGAAGAGTTAACGCGATGTTTATGAACGAGCTGAACGAGGATCTTCAGGATGTAAAAGTACGCCAGGCTATCGCATACGCCTTGAACAAAGAAGAATTCTGCCAGTTTGCATTCCTTTCCGAGGATTACGCAGAGCCAGCAGATTCCCTGTTTACACCGGATACTCTCTACTATGCGAAACCGGACAACACTTATGATAATGATCCTGCTAAGGCACAGGAGCTCCTTTCTGAAGCAGGCAAGACAAGCCTTTCCCTGAACCTGATGTATATTTCCACAGATAAGACTATGGAGAGCGAGGCACTTTACATACAGTCTGCACTGGCTAACGTAGGAATCACAGTAAATCTTCTTCCGACGGATGAGTCCACCTTCAAGAACAAAACAAAGGATCCGGAATGTGCAGACTATGATCTGGTACTCAGCTTCTATACTTTAGGAGAGGAGCCGAGCCTTTATGCAGATATGTGCTCTTCTGACAGCCGTTCCAACTACTCCAGGATCAAGGATACAGATCTTGATGCACTGTGGGAGAAGGGCAACAGTACAGCAGATGAGACAGAGCGAGGTGAGATATACAAGGAGATCCAGAACACCATCAACGACAATATGTATATCTACCCGATCGCATACTCCAACGGATTCTATGCTGTAAACAAAGAGTTCGGCGGTTTTGATGAGTGCCTGTTAAAAACTATTTACTATGATTACTCCAAAATCTATACACTGGCTGAATAATAAAAAATATATAAATAAACAGCTGTTGTCTGCAAAGAACAGATAACAGCAATAAACACGGAAAAGGAAGAGGCTGACGCGGTTTTCTGCGCCAGCCGATTTCCTGTTTTCGAGGAAATTAAAGGAGGTACATTTTGAAGAAGATCGTAAACCGTCTGATACAGTGTATTCTTACTCTGTTTATCGTTTCCGTCCTCTGTTTTGCCCTGACAAAAGCAGCTCCGGGAGACCCGGTCCTTACTTATGTAGAGCCGAACATGAGTGAAGAGTACATTCAGAATTTAAGAGAAAGCTTAGGTCTTACAAAGCCCTTATATGAGCAGTATTTTCTGTGGCTTGGAAGGATTTTACACGGAAATTTCGGAAACTCCCTGATGAATAACCGTCCTGTTCTTACACAGATGCTGGAACGTCTTCCTGCAACTGTGATCCTGATGGGAACCAGTATGCTTCTGGGATTTCTCATTGCCATTGTCCTTGGTCTGTATTCCGGAAAAAACAAGAACGGCATCCTGGATAAGATCACCAGTCTTTTCTGTTATGTGGGAATTTCTATTCCGACTTTCTGGTTTGGAATCATGCTGATCTATCTTTTCAGCGTTCATCTCCATATCCTGCCAAGTATCGGTATGCATTCCGATGGGAACCGCTCTTTCGGGGATCTGGTCCTTCATATGGTAATGCCATGTGCAGTCCTGACTTTTGCGAATGCATCGCAGTACATCCGGTACTTAAGAAGCAGTACCATCACAGAGATGTCCTCAGACTATGTTATGGTGCAGAAGGCTTACGGAATGAAAGAATCCGGAATCCTTTTCCGCCACGTTCTGAAAAACGCCATGCTGCCTATGATCACAGTCCTGGGAATGAGCCTGCAGTCACTGGTATCCGGTGCCATTATCACAGAGCAGGTTTTTGCATGGCCGGGAATCGGTCAGCTGGCAGTTACAGCAGTTATGCAGTATGATTATCCACTGATCATGGGAATCACCATGTTTACTGCACTTCTTGTGGTACTGGGAAATCTGCTGGCAGACATTCTGTATGCAGTTTTTGATCCAAGGATCCGCAAGGCCGGATGTTAGGAGGTGAAGGAACATGAGAGAAAATATCTGGAAAAACATCAAACTTGGTTTTAAGACAAATAAACTTGCAGTGGTAGGTGCAGACAGCTATTATCCTGCTGGCACTGATTTCCATTTTTGCTTTTCTGTATCCGGTGGATCCCAATGCCATCAGTGCAACAGAGAGACTGAATGCTCCTTCCATGGCGCATCTTTTCGGTACGGATGATATGGGACGTGATTATCTGGCCCGCTGTATTTACGGAGGAAGAGCATCCCTTCTGGTGGGATTTCTTTCCATGGTGCTTTCCACAGCCCTTGGTGTGGTCATTGGTTCTGTCAGCGGCTTTGTGGGTGGAACCGTGGATGCAGTACTGATGCGTCTTGTTGATGCTCTGATGAGTCTGCCTACATTCCTGATCATGATCGTTATGAATGCATTCCTGAAACCCGGACTTCAGAATATTGTCCTGATCATTGGTTTTCTGACCTGGATGAACATTGCCAGGATCGTCCGCGGTGAGACGATTTCCCTTAATGAGAGGGAATATGTAGTTTACGCAAAAATCTCCGGACAGAAAAAAATTGCTACGATCATCCATCACATCCTTCCGAACATCATGCCGACGATCATTGTAGCTGCGACCATGAACATTGCAAATGCTATTTTGATGGAGTCCGCATTAAGCTTTTTCGGCCTGGGAATCCAGCCGCCGACAGCTTCCTGGGGAAGCATGCTCAGCAATGCTCAGCGTTACATCCAGCAGGCACCGTACCTTGCAATTTTCCCTGGAATCCTGATCCTGATCACAGTTATCAGCTTTAATTATCTGGGTGAGGTTCTGCGAAAAGTATTCGAGCCTAAGTAAGGAGGACATCATAAATGGAAAAATTACTGGAAGTAAAAAATCTGAAAGTGTCTTTCTTTACAGATCTTGGAGAGGCACAGGCAGTAAAAGATGCAGGTTTTGCCATTGAAGAAGGCGATTTCTTCGGCATTGTAGGAGAGTCAGGAAGCGGAAAAAGTGTGACAACAAAATCCATTCTCCGTCTGGGTCCATCCAACTGTAAGATCAAGGGTGGAGAGATCCTGTTTAAAGGCGATGATATCCTGAAAAAAAACGAGGCCGAGCTTCGTAAGATCCGGGGCGGCGAGATCGCCATGATCTTTCAGGATTCCCTTTCCGCGCTGAATCCTGTTTATACAGTTGGAAGCAAGATGGTGGAGCTGATCCGCCGTCATACAGATATGAACAAAAAAGAGGCAAAAGCCCGTGTGCTGGAGCTTCTCACAGCTGTCGGCATCACAGACCCGGAGAAAGCAATGCGCAGCTATCCCCACGAACTTTCCGGCGGTATGCGCCAGCGTGTGATGATCGCCATGGCCATGAGCAGCAATCCGAAGGTTCTGATCGCAGATGAGCCGACAACGGCTCTGGATGTTACTATTCAGGCACAGATCCTGCATCTCCTTCTGGAACTGCAGAAAAAGAACAATATGAGTATCATCCTGATCACTCACGATCTGGGCGTTGTGGCACAGACCTGCAAGCGTGTAGCAGTTATGTGCGGCGGCTATGTGGTGGAAGAAGGAACCGTGGAAGAGATTTTTCTCCGTCCGGGACATCCGTATACACAGGCACTGATCGCCAGCATGCCACGTGTAGGCGGAACGTTTGAGCAGTTTCTTGAAAGAGATATTTCTGACGGAAGCGGAAATCTCTGTCCATTCCTCAACCGCTGCAAATATGCAGATAAGACCTGTGAGGCCTGTCTTCCGAAATATTATGAAGCTGCAGAGGGGCATCGTATCCTCTGTCACAGGAGGGAGGAGAACAAATGAGCAAGCCATTAATTGAAGTAAAAGATCTGAAAGTGTATTTTAAACAGAAATCTCCGAAACTTCTGTCATTCAAGCCGGGCATCCTGAAAGCAGTAGATGAAGTAAGCTTTTCTATTGAAAAAGGAAAGACATTTGGCCTGGTAGGGGAGTCCGGAAGCGGCAAATCCACCATTGGAAAAGCAATCTTAAGATATCATAAGCCAACAGGCGGTGAAATCCTTTACGAGGGCACAGAGATCGGAAACATGGGAGAAAAAGAGCTTCTTCCATATCGTAAAAAAATGCAGTCTGTTTTCCAGGACCCGTATTCATCCCTGGACCCAAGCCATACAGTGCAGGATATTATCTGTGAGCCTATGGAGATCCACAAGATGTATACTCCAAAAGAACGAAAAGACCGTGCAAAAGAACTGATCCGTGTTGTAGGACTGAAAGAACAGGATCTTCTGAAATATCCTCATGAGTTTTCCGGCGGACAGAGACAAAGAATCTCCATTGCAAGAGCACTTTCCGTGCAGCCGGAGTTTGTAGTCTGTGATGAGCCGATTTCTGCACTGGATGTTTCCCTGCAGGCGCAGATCGTTCAGATGCTTCAGGATCTTCAGGAGAAATACGGCCTTACTTATCTGTTTATCAGCCATCAGCTTCAGGTTGTACAGAAGATCTGCGATGAGATCGGAGTGCTTTATCTGGGAAATCTTATGGAGATTGCAGATGCAGACAAACTGTATTCCAATCCGTTGCATCCTTATACAAAAATGCTGATCTCATCCATCCCGGTGCCAGATCCAAGAGTAAAAACGCTGGATCAGATCGTTACAGATACTGGTGTTCAGTCAAGAACTATCAGCGGATGCAGGTTCCATAACCGCTGCCCGTGGTGCGAGGAACGGTGCAAAATGGAGACACCACATCTTCAGCAGGTGGAACCAGGGCATATGGTGGCATGTCATAAATATGAGAAAGGAAAAGAAAAAAGTTGAACAAACATATATACGATAACTATCTTTCCATCCTCAGAGAGGAAATGATCCCGGCCATGGGCTGTACAGAGCCGATCGCCCTGGCTTACGGAGCTGCGAGAGCCAGAGAAGTTCTGGGAAAAGAGCCAGAGCGCATCGTGGCAAAATGCAGCGGAAATATTATCAAGAATGTCCGCTGTGTGATCATCCCCAATTCCGGGGGCTTAAAGGGAATTCCTGCAGGCGTTGTTCTTGGTGCAGTTGCCGGAGATGCTTCTCTTGATATGGAGGTACTTTCCAAAGTGACAGATGAAGGACGGAAACGCTGCAAAGAGCTTCTGGATAAGGATATCTGTAAAGTAGAACTTCTTGACACGCCGGTTGTTCTTCACATTATCATTGAGATGGAAGCAGGAGAAGACAGCGTCAGCCTGGAGATCAAATATGACCATATCAATGTAACAAAGATCATTAAGAACAAAGAGGTCCTTCTTGATGCGGATCAGGCTCAGGAAGAAAAAGAAGAGGCAGACCGCACACTGCTGGATCTGGAGAATATCCGGGAATTCGCAGATACAGTGGATCTTTCGGATGTCAGAGAACTTCTGGATACCCAGATTCGAAGCAACATGGCTATTGCCCATGAAGGAATGACCGGAAAATACGGTCTTGGCATCGGCCGTGTGATCCGTGAAAATTACTCCCATGATATGCTTACCAGAATGAGAAGCCTTACAGCAGCAGCTTCTGAGGCAAGAATGGGAGGCTGTGACATGCCGGTTGTGATCAACTCCGGAAGCGGAAACCAGGGCATTTCCTGTTCTGTGCCGCTGATCGTTTATGCAAGAGAGATGGAACTGCCGGATTACAGTCTTTACCGGGCACTGGTATTTTCCAATCTTCTGACTGTTTACCAGAAACATTATATTGGTAAGCTTTCTGCATTCTGCGGTGCAGTGTCTGCCTCCTGTGCAGCAGGTGCAGCTATCACCTACATGGTAGGAGGAAGCATTTCCCAGATCAAAAAGACCATTGAGAACACATTGGCCAATATTCCGGGAATCATCTGCGATGGCGCAAAGATTTCCTGTGCTGCAAAGATCGCAGCCAGCCTGGATGCAGCTTTTCTGGCACATCATCTGGCTATGAACGGTCAGTCCTATGCGCCATATACAGGAATCCTTCAGGAAGAAACTGCAGAGACTATCAGCTGTGTGGGTCAGATCGGTAAGGATGGAATGAAAGAGACAGACAGAGAGATACTGAAGATCATGCTGGAGCATTAAAAAAATATAATAGAATGAAATCCTTCCGCTTGTATTTATGTACTGAATGACGGAAGGATTTTTATGTTTTACGTGACTGCAGATGGTTTGACTTAAAACGGTATTTCGGCTATACTGAACAGGAACGATGCCGGAGCGGAGCTGGCATACGGCATATATCATATAGAAAAGGTTGGATTTATGGACAACGAATTAAGAATTGCAATACTGATCGATGCAGATAATATATCAGATAAATACATCAAGATCATCGTGGATGAGGTAGCCAACATCGGAATCGCAACATACAAGAGAATTTACGGGGACTGGACAAGTGCCCGTCTTTCCTCATGGAAAAAAGTCCTCCTGGAGGATTCTATTATCCCTATCCAGCAGTACAGCTACACAACAGGCAAGAACGCTACGGATTCGGCAATGATCATTGACGCTATGGATATCCTATATTCCGGAAATGTGGATGGATATTGTATTGTCTCATCAGACAGCGATTTCACCCGCCTGGCAGCAAGACTTCGGGAATCCGGGATGCTGGTACTGGGAATGGGCGAGGAGAAAACACCGAAACCATTTATCTCTGCCTGCAACCAGTTTAAATATCTGGATCTTCTTTACCGCAACCAGCAGGAAGAGGAGAAGAAAGAAGCCCAGGCAACAGCAGCAGAGGCGAAAAAAGCCGGAAATAATGGCAGCAAGCAGAACAGTTCCGGATCTAAAAAGAATAAAGATCTCAAACGTGTGCGTAAGGCTATCAATGCCATTATCGAGAAGTTTTCAGATGAGGAAGGCTGGCTTTCCTCCGGTCAGCTGGGGGATCAGCTGGGAAAACGTCTGCCTGATTTTGATGTGCGTAATTATGGTTACTCCAAGCTTACTCCATTTATCAAATCACTGGGAAATTATGAGGTTGGCAGGATCCCTACAGGCAGCGGTGGAAGAAAGCAGATCTATTTTCGCATCAAGGAGGAGCAGTGATGAAAAACTATATGGCACCAATGGAGGGTGTTACCAACTGGGTTTACCGCAATGCGTATCATGATTGTTTTTATCCCATGGATAAATATTTTACCCCGTTTATCACTGCCAAGCCAAACAAGAGACTAAGCAGTAAAGAAATAAAAGAAATATCCCCGGATACGAATGGAAATCTGCCTGTGATCCCACAGATCCTTACCAACAATGCAGAAGATTTTATCAAAACAGCCCATATTTTTCGGGATGAATACGGCCATAAAGAAGTGAATCTGAACCTGGGATGCCCTTCCGGTACTGTGACAGCCAAGGGAAAAGGTGCGGGTTTCCTGGGAGAGCCGGATAAACTGGACAGATTCCTGGATGAGATCTTTAAAGGAACAGATATGGAGATTTCCATCAAGACAAGAGTGGGGACTGACTATGAGGAGGACTGGGAACGTCTTCTTGACATCTATGCAAAATATCCTGTAAAAGAACTGATCATCCATCCACGTCTTCTGAAGGATCATTACAAGGGCACACCAAGATATGAACTGTTTCAGAATGCACAGGAGAAATTAACGGTTCCCCTGGGATATAACGGGGATATTTTTTCTGTGGAAGCATATCAGGAAATCAGGGTAAAGTTTCCAGATGCAGACAGCTTTATGTACGGACGTGGTGTGATCGCCAGGCCGTATCTTCTGGATGAGATTATGAGAACAGGCGGAAATAAGGAGAATTTCAACCGCCAGGAAACTTACAAGCAGAAAATGCGCCAGTTCCATGACCGCATCTACCACGATTATCAGGAATATCTTTCAGGAGAACGAAATGTACTGTTTCGCATGAAAGAACTGTGGAGCTACATGGCTCCAGGATTTACAAATTACGCAAAATATCTGAAAAAGATCAAAAAGTCTCAGCATTTCGGAGATTATGAGGCAGCTGTGATGAGCCTTTTTGGAGAACAGGAGATCATCTGAATATGGATATCAAAGAGAAATTTGAAGAATTTATAGCCCAGTATCCGATTTTTGAGTACAGGCTTTTAAATGCAGCGGATGTTTCTGTACATGAACGTGTGCGGACAATCTGCAGGGAGGAATGTGAGCGCTACGGAAGTACCTGGGCCTGTCCACCGGCAGTGGGAGAGCTGCCGGAATGTGAGAAAAAGATCCACAGCTATTCCAAGGCGATCTTCTTTTCAAGTGTTGCGGAAGTATCAGATATTATGAACATGGAAGAGATGCTTTCAACAAGAAAAGCCCATGAAGAGCTTACAGAGAAGGTTGGAGATTTTTTTAAAGAAGAAGGATATGAAACCTTCATCCTTTCCACAGAATCCTGCGATTACTGTGAACGATGCGCTTATCTGGATGGCAAACCCTGCCGTTTTCCGGAACACATGCACCCTTGTCTGGAAAGCTATGGTGTTGTGGCAAATGAAATCGTAGAGAGAGAGCAGATGGAGTATAATCTTGGTGGAAATACCATTCTCTGGTTTTCCATGGTGTTGCTCCGGAAATAACAGTCTTAAGGCATTCGCCCGAAAAATACATACTGTCAGATCCTCCGGCATAGATTAGTGATAAAGGCCGGGGGATTTTTTATGGGAAAAATAATGAAAATGCTGGAACTTCCCGGTGAGACTGTCTTTCGGGAGACCCAGGTGATCCTCACAGGAAAACGCCAGGCATTGATCGAAAATTATCGGAGTATCTTAAGCTGTACCAGAGAACAGATCGTGGTCCTTACAGCATCCGGCCGGATGGTTATCTCTGGAAAAAGGCTGGAGATCGTCAATTACACGAAACTTGAAATGTGTATCCGCGGGCGGATCGAGAGTATGATTCTGGAGGAGGGGCGGAAAAAATGATCCCAGGTTTTGTGCGGGTGTCCGTCATAGGCGAACAGTGCGAGCGTTTTCTGAATCTCTGCAGAGGCAGGGATATGGAACTTCGAAAGATTATAAGAACCGGGGAAAAAGAATTTCAGGCTACCCTGAAAGTGAAAGATTTCCGAAAGATCAGTCCCCTTCGGCGAAAAACCGGCGTACATATCCATATCCTCCGGAAAAAAGGCCCTGTTTTCTGGCTTCTGGCTGCCAGCCGGCATAAAATGCTTCTGTCCGGGCTTTTACTGGCGGTCTGCGTATTTATTTTTCTTTCCGGAAGACTGTGGAATATACATATTGAGGGGAATGTTATGAATCCTACACAGCAGCTTCTGCAGTTTCTGGAAGAAGAAGGGATCACATATGGAATGAGCAAAAGAAAGATTCGATGTACCAGCCTTGCAGAAGCTATGCGGAGAAAATTTCCGGAGATCACCTGGGTATCCGCGAAGCTTTCGGGAACTCAGCTGATCTTTGAGATCAGGGAAGGTACACTCCCTCCTAAGGAGCAGAAAGAGGAAGACTCCTGCAGCCTTTTTTCGGAGGTGGAAGGCACTGTGGAAAAAATTGTCACTCGCAGGGGGACGCCTCTTGTAAAAGAAGGGGATTCTGTGGAAAGAGGACAGGAACTTGTTTCCGGGATCTTAAATATCACGGATGACAGCCAGGAAGTAATGCGGTACGAATACGTTCATGCAGATGCAGATATTTACATCCGGCATAAAGTTTCGTATTACGACACGTTTCCGCTGGACGTTGAGAAAAAAGTTTCCACTGGAAAAGCAAAGAAATTTTTTTTCCTGCAGATAGGAAACCTGTGGCTGGATCTGTCTCCCGGTGAAAAGAAAAAAGAAGACCGGCTGATCCAGGAATATCCGGCCAGGATCACGGAGAATTTCAGGCTTCCGCTGCTGGCGGGAACTATTATGGTTCAGGAGTATACACTGAAAAAGGAAACTCTTACAGAGCAGGCGGCAAAAAAACAGGCGATTCAGAAGCTTTATATTTATGAAGAAAAATTAATACAAAAGGGGGTTCAAATATCTGAAAATAATGTTAAAATAGAAATAAATCATCAGGACTGTGTCAGCAGAGGGACTCTTTGCGTTATCGAGAAGACCGGAAGAGAAGCCTCCACGGAAAAAAAGACACAGCCAAAAGAAAGGACACCAGAGGATGGCTAGCAGCATTATCGAATTATATGTGGATGTGCCGGCAGACCGCCAGGCGAATATTTTCGGACAGTTTGACGAGCATCTGAAGCTGATTGAACGAACCCTGAACGTAACGATGATTTTCCGCGATGGTTCTCTGAAGATCCTGGGAAGCCAGGAGGGAGCTTTGCAGGCGAAGGCAATCGTAGAGGAACTGAACACTCTTGCGGGAAGGGGCAACACCATCACACAGCAGAATGTGAATTATGCACTCTCCCTTGCCATGGAGAAGATAGGCTCCGTGATGGAGGAGATTGATAAAGATTTTATATGCAACACGATACAGGGAAGGCCCATTAAGCCCAAAACCATGGGACAGAAGGATTACGTGGAGCAGATCCGCAGGAAGATGATCGTTTTCGGTGTAGGACCTGCAGGAACAGGTAAGACATATCTTGCCATGGCTATGGCAGTCACTGCTTTCCGTAATGAGGAGGTTTCCAGGATCATCCTTACAAGACCTGCCATCGAGGCTGGAGAGAAGCTGGGATTTCTTCCGGGAGATCTTCAGAGTAAGGTAGACCCTTATCTCCGCCCTCTTTATGATGCACTTTATCAGATCATGGGAGCAGACAGTTTTGCCAGGAATATGGAGAAAGGTCTAATTGAGGTGGCTCCTCTTGCTTACATGCGAGGACGTACTTTGGATAATGCTTTTATCATTCTGGATGAGGCGCAGAACACCACACCCGCACAGATGAAGATGTTCCTGACCCGAATCGGTTTTGGATCCAAGGTGATCGTCACAGGTGATGCTTCCCAGAAGGATCTTCCAAAGGATGCACAGTCCGGTCTGGATGTGGCAATGAAAGTATTGAAGAAGATCGATGATATCGGTTTCTGCCAGCTGACCAGCAAGGATGTTGTGCGTCACCCGCTTGTGCAGCAGATCGTACAGGCTTATGATGATTATGAGAAGAAACAGAAACCTGTGAAATCCCGTAAAGATGACAGGTACGCGATAAAGAACAAGGAGTACAGAAGATGACCATAAATATCGAATATGAGACAGATCAGGAACTTGGCATCGATTATGCAGCACTGGCATCCCAGGTTGCAGACAAGGTTCTTGAGATGGAGAAATGTCCATATGACGGACAGGTGAATCTTGTCCTTACAGATAACGAGGAGATCAAGAGAGTGAACACAGAATTCAGGAATATCCAGGCACCTACAGATGTCCTGTCATTTCCCATGATCCCTTTTGAGACTCCGGCAGATTATTCTGTTGTGGAAGAGGACGAGTCTTATTTTGACTTGGACAGCGATGAGCTTCTTCTTGGAGATATCATGATCTCTGTTCCGAAGGTTTTTGCGCAGGCAGAGGAATACGGACACAGTGTGACAAGGGAGTTCTGCTTCCTGGTAGCGCACAGTATGCTTCATCTCCTTGGATATGATCATATGACAGAAGACGAAGCAAAAGTTATGGAGGCCAAACAGGCCTCAGCTCTTAAGGAGCTTGGAATCAATCGATAACCCCCAGATGGATAGCAGGAAACATACGCAGTGTTTCTTTTAAGATCCTAAATCAGATTGAAGGAGGTAATATATGAGAATGAGAAAGACAGGTGTTCTGACAGGTATCATGGTGGCATGTGTGTGCATGACCCAGACAGCCCCTGTATTTGGGGCACAGCAGGATCTGGTAGGTTTTGTCCCGAATAAGGAGAACCAGACGGAAACCCAGGTAAAGAGCTATCTTACAGGTGAGAATGTTCCAGAGAGTATCGGCCGCCGGAGACCTGTTGCAGTAATGATGGGCAATAACAGCTCCGGAGCACCGCAGAGCGGAATTGGTCATGCAGGTGTTGTTTATGAAGCACCTGTGGAAGGAAATATTACCCGTCTTATGGGAATTCTCGAGGATTATGATGATCTGGAAAGAATCGGCTCTGTTCGAAGCTGCCGTGATTATTATCTCTTCTATGCCAATGAATTCAATGCGATCTATGCACATTACGGACAGGCAGCCTATGCCCTTCCTTATCTGGATCAGCATGTAATCGATAATCTGAACGGGATCAAGATGGGGAATCTGGCTTTCTTCCGCACAACGGACAGGAAACCGCCGCATAATGCCTATACTGATGCGGCGCATCTTCAGGCAGGCATTGAGGCGATGAAATACAGTCAGGAATATACGGAAGATTATACAGGCCATTATCTTTTTGCAGAGGATGGTGCAGAGACAGTTCCTGCAGATGGCATCACTGCAAATCTTGTAAAGCTTGACAATTTTACAGATAATCATCCATGGTATGAGTATGATGAGGCATCCGGTGAATATAAGCGCTTCCAGTTTGGAAAGGAACATGTGGACCAACTGGATGATAAACAGCTTACCTGCGATAACATCATTTTGCAGTATTCGTCCTGCCCGGCTTACGATGCTAACGGATATCTGAATATTGATGCGATTTCCGGCGGCGAAGGCAGGTTTATCACAAAAGGAAAGGCAATTGATATCCGCTGGGAGAAAGATTCTCCGTGGGGGATCACCCATTACTATGACAAAAATGAACAGGAGATTTGTCTGAATCAGGGTACGACATGGGTAGAGATCGTGCAGAATGACCGGATTGATTCCATCACATATCAGTAAATTTATATTATAAAAAGAACGATCCGGGCAATGGAACAATTGTCCGGATCATGCAATAAATAACAGATATCAGGAGAAACAAAGAACATGAATGCAAATTACAGAGAACGACTGAAAGATAAGAAACGCATCGTAATCAAGATCGGATCTTCTTCCTTGATTCATGCTGAGACAGGAAGATTGGATTTCCGCAAGCTGGAGATCCTTGCAAGAGAGATCAGCGATCTTCACAACCAGGGTAAGGACGTAGTCCTGGTATCTTCCGGAGCCATTGCTGTAGGGGCAGCAGCTCTTGGGATGAAGGGAAAACCGGCAGAACTTGAGAAGAAACAGGCATGTGCGGCAGTAGGACAGGCCAGACTGATGACCATTTACCAGAAACTTTTTGGAGAATATAATCAGATGGTGGCGCAGATCCTTATGACCAAGAACACCATGGTCAATAACACAAACCGCAGAAATGCCCAGAATACGTTTAATGAGCTTCTTGCAGTAGGCGTTATTCCTATCGTAAATGAGAACGACTCCGTATCTTCCTATGAGTTTCAGAATCTTGTAAAATTCGGAGATAATGATACTCTTTCTTCAGTAGTTGCCGCTCTGATCGGTGCAGATCTTCTGATTCTGATGTCTGATATTGACGGACTTTTCACAGATGATCCCAATTCCAATCCTGATGCAGAATTTATTGACATTGTAGAGAACATGGATGATAATATGCGTAAACTTGGCAAGTCCTCAACAGGAAGCAACGTAGGAACCGGTGGAATGGCAACCAAGCTTACAGCTGCTATCATTGCCACAGCAGCGGGGGCTGATATGGTCATTGCAAACGGAAACGATTTTCACAACATTCACAGGATCGTGGATGGCAAGAGCTGCGGAACTTTGTTTGTAGGAAGCAAGAAGGAAGAATTTTTCCTGATTGATTATATTGAGAAATTACTGTAAGAATAATTTTCAGATAGAAAAAAGAGGAGACTGTTTTATTATGATGGACAATATCAAGATCGATAGAATCAATGCACTGGCACATAAGCAGAAGAGTGTAGGCCTTACAGAAGAGGAGAAAGTTGAGCAGGCCAAACTTCGAAGGGAATATCTGGATGCGGTAAAAGGCAGCCTGCGTGCACATCTGAACAATATCGATATTAAAGAAAAAGATGGAAGCATTACCAATCTGGGAGAAAAATATGGAAGAAAAAAAGGAAATTAGAAAAAAAATCTTCAAGGCAAGAAAAGAGCATAGTGATGAATGGATTCAGAAAAAAAGCCGCGTGATCACAGAGACGCTGACAGATCTTCCTGAATATAAAGAGGCAGAGCGGATCATGGCATATGCAGATTACAACCATGAAGTCATCACCCGCTATATCATTGAGCAGGCATGGAAAGACGGCAAGGAAGTGGCAGTTCCCAAGGTATTCGGGAAAGACATGGTGTTTTATAAACTGACTGATTTTTCCCAGCTGGAATCCGGTTACTTTGGGATACCGGAGCCAAAGGAAGACGGCGAGACGGTTTCCTGGGAAGCTGCAATGATGGTCATGCCGGGAGTTGCTTTTGATGTGAACTGCAACCGTGTTGGTTATGGCGGAGGTTTTTATGACCGTTTCCTTGAGAAACATCCAAAAATCAGCCGGGTGGCAGTGGGATTTTCTTTCCAGATTCTTCCGGAAGTTCCCACAGAGCCTACAGATATCCGACCGCAGGTGATCGTGACAGAAGAGAAGATATACCGCGACACACAGTAAAAACTGCTGTAATAAGAGTAAGAAAGGCAGGAATATTTGGAAATGAATGAAATGCTTGAAAAACTGGGACAAAACGCAAAAGATGCAGAAGTTGTCCTTCGAAATCTTTCCACAAATGACAAGAACAGAACACTTGAGATTGTAGCACAGGCGCTTGTAGACCACACAGAAGAGATCCTGAAAGCCAACGCTCTGGATGTTGAGAATGGAAAAAATAACCAGATGCCGGAAGGCCTGATCGATAGACTGATGTTGAATGCCGGCAGGATCGAGGGAATGGCAGATGGCCTTCGCCAGCTTGTAGGCCTGGAAGATCCTATCGGTGAAGTGACAGGCATGAAGAAACGTCCGAACGGACTTCTGATCGGACAGAAAAGGGTTCCTCTTGGTGTGATCGGAATTATCTATGAGGCACGTCCAAATGTAACTTCTGATGCTTTCGGGCTTTGTTTTAAAACCGGAAATGTTGTGATTCTGAAAGGCGGAAGTGATGCTATTCATTCCAATACAGCCATTGTGAAGTTTATCCGTGAAGCACTTGTTTCTGCCGGGATCACTGAGAATGCAATCCAGCTGATCGAAGACACTTCCAGAGAGACAGCTGCGGAATTTATGAAAATGAACCAGTATGTAGATGTTCTGATCCCGCGTGGCGGAAGGGGTCTCATCAAGGCTGTTGTGAACCAGAGTACCATTCCTGTCATTGAGACTGGAACAGGTAACTGCCATATCTATGTAGATGAGACAGCTGATCTTCAGATGGCAGCAGATATTGTGATCAATGCCAAAACTCAGAGAGTTGGCGTATGCAATGCCTGTGAATCTCTTCTTGTAAACCGTAAGGTGAAGGATGCTTTCCTTCCGGTACTGGCAGAGCGACTGAAAGAGAAGCATGTGGAAGTGCGTGCAGATAAAGATGCGGGTGAGCTGATGCCAGGAGCAGTTGCTGCAACAGAGGAAGACTGGGGAACTGAGTACCTGGATTACATACTTTCTGTAAAAGTGGTAGATTCTGTAGATGATGCCATTGCCCATATCAATAAATACAATACCAAGCATTCGGAGGCGATTATCACCAACGATTATGCACATTCTCAGAAATTTCTGGATGAGGTGGACGCAGCAGCAGTTTATGTAAACGCATCTACCAGATTTACAGACGGAAACGAATTCGGCTTTGGTGCGGAGATTGGAATCAGCACCCAGAAACTTCATGCAAGAGGGCCGATGGGACTTCTTGCCCTGACAACAACCAAATATATTATTTACGGAAGCGGACAGGTTCGTCCGTAAGAGATTAGGCCGGCAATGGAGAGGTGGAGCGGATTTTTGTGTCCGCTTTACTTTTTTTCAGCGCTGTGCTATACTTTTTTTAATTATTGATTTAGACAGACTAACTCATAACAGGAGGACATATAAAAATGAAAAAAAAGCAACTTTTTGCAGTCCTGCTTGCCGGTTCCATGACAGTTGGAATGGCACCTTCCGCAGCTTTTGCTGCGGAAGATACAGGAGCTGGGTCAGTAGCCGCAGAGGCACAGGTCACAGACGATAATACAGATGCTGAAGATACTGCAGATAATACGGACGACACTGCCGCAGCGGAAGCAGAGGCACAGGCTGCAGCAGAAGCGCAGGCAGAGGCAGAAGCACAGGCCGCGGCGGAAGCAGAGGCACAGAAACAGGCAGAAGCTCAGGCTGCTGCAGAAGCGCAGGCGGAGGCAGAAGCAGAGGCCCAGAAACAGGCAGAAGCACAGGCCGCAGCAGAAGCCGCTGCGAAAGAAGCAGCAGAAAAAGGAACGATCGTTACTAAAGAGGCAGAACTTCGTGCAGCGATTGAAGCTGCGACGGCTGTTGACACTTCTACAACTGCAGTTACAGAGGCAGAGCCGGTCAAAATCGTGATCAAAGGAATAATCGAGCTTACAGGTGCCGTAACGATCCCGGCGAATAAGAGTATTGCTATCTTAGGAGCAGACACTCAGGCTTCTATTAAACGTGCAGACAGCTTCAAGGGCAATCTTTTTGAAGTAAGTGCCGGCAGTGCACTTTATATGGCTAAGAAGGATGCCACTGAGACAGATGCAACAGTAGGAACACTGACTGTAGACGGATCTGTTAAGGATGGTTCAGCAGCAGAGGGTTCTCTGGTCCATGTTGCAGCAGGAGCGAATTTTTCCCTGACAACAGGCGTAACTCTTGCCAATAACAATACAACTGCAAAAGGAGCTGCTATCTTCAATGAAGGCGGAAGCGTTCTGATCACAGGTGGTACGATCACCGGTAATAAATGTGACAACGGAGCTGTATACAGTACAGGTACAATTTCTGTGAAGAAAGGTGAAGGAGCAACAGATTCAGAGCCGAGCATCACAGGTAATACCAAAGCAGACGGTACAACTCCAGCCAATATCATTCTTTCAGGCGAAGGAAAGATCGAAGTGAAGGGAGAGATCACAGATCAGGCAAAGATCGGATTTTCTGTGGAGAGTCCGGCAGCAGATCTTGCAGTGATCACCAAGGCTGATGATCTGACAGATACAGATGTATTTGCCGCAGCCCTTAAGAATCTTGCATCCCAGTATGAGGGGGATACAACGAAATTTACAGTAGATGCAGCTACAGGTAAGCTGGCAGCAGCAGAGGTAACGAAACCTGTAGTATCTATTGAGAGCTCAGAATGGAAGAGTGGAACAACTGCAACAGCAGTGATCACATCTGATAAGGATGGACAGCTGTATTATAAATGGGTTGCAGAAGGAGCAGAAGCACCAACATTTGATACATCCAAGGATGGTGAAGCTGTTAAGGCCGGTGAGAAACATTCGATCAAGCTTGAGAATCTTACAGGAAAAAAAGTTATCCTCTATGTACAGGTTAAAGACAGTGAGGGTAATCTCAGCGAAGTGAAGAATACTCCTGTTATCTTGTCAGAAACTCCTAAACAGGCTCCGAAGATCACAAAAGCAGCCTTCTCCAAATGGAACAGTATTTCAGAGGCAGTAGTTACGATCACTTCTGACAAGGCTGGCCATTACTATTATAAATCAGTAAAACATGGAACAAAAGTTACATCCATTGATACAAGCGGAAAAGGTACAGCGATCAGTGCAAATAATGCGACATCTATTAAGCTCAGCAAGCTTGATACCAAGACCAGCTATGATGTGTATGTATGTGTTAAGGACAGTGATGGTCTTGTCAGTGATTTGAAGAAGATTGAACTGAATCAGAGCAAACGTCCGACTCCTAAACCGACACAGGCTGTCAGCATCGATGTTAAGTGGACGGGATTTCAGTGGACTGCACACGATTCTGCATCTGTAACACTTCGTACAAATGTTACAGGTACATGCTACTACACATGGGTAGAGCGTGGATCTGACGGAACATCCGATACTCCGAAGAAAGATGCGATTACTAATAAACAGGCAGTAAGTAAAGATAAGAATTTTACTATTTATCTGAGTGATCTGAACACAGATAATGGTATTGATCTGTATTTCTATATTAAATCAAGCAAAGGTGCGGAAAGCGGCATCAAGAAAGTAAGATTTGATCAGAGCAAACGTCCGGCTAAAGGTGATGATAACCATAAACCAGTAACTCCGAAGGTAAATGAGAGTATATTAAAAGGTCTGAACAGTGCTATGGAATTCTATCCGAATACATTCTACGATTTCCAGGTAATCGGAGCCGGAACAACTAATACCAATCCAGGAGAGGGCGATGTAAAATGGGAGCCACTCTACTGGAGTACATCTGCAAATCCGAAAGATGATCAGAAGCACAGTACCTGGAAGATTGGATCCACAAAAGGAATTAGTAAACAGGGTACATACAATCTGTACGTATTCTTCCAGAAATGGGTTTATACAAATGGTCAGTGGTCAGTGACAGATACTGTCGAGTCAGCAGTATATCAGTTCAGCTCTGTAGCGATCACGATCACACCGTCTGGTACAGGTACTCCGGGATCATCCAACGGAAATGCAGATGGCCAGACAGGTTCTGATCCGGATGCAACTGTAGCAGGAGCAGCATCTGCAACATCCTCCAACGGCGGCGATGGAACTACATCCAAGAATGCTGTTTCCACAGCGGATAATTCACCGATCGGAACTATGTCTGCCCTTGCAGTTGCCTCTATCCTTGCAGGAGGATATGTAATCGTGAGAAGAAGAAAAAAAGACATCTGATCACAGAACAAGTAAGATAACATAAAAAAACACCGGTTATTCCTGATTGAAAAGGAGTAACCGGTGTTTTTTAAGTTATGAAAAAAAAGTACTGAGATTTTAAAGATTCTTTTTCTTATAAATAAACCAGGATGCAGCCACACTGAATGCAACCAGATAAGCGGTCAGTATTAAAATACTGATATAATTTACAGCTCCGCTGGAAGCAATGGTGCGGATCAGGTGACTGGTCTGTGAAAGCGGAAGTGCAGCTACAAAATTTCCAAGAAATCCTGGAATTTTTTCTGTTGAGAAGAAAGTGTTGCACAGAAATGCCATTGGCATAATAATATAATTGGAAAAACGCGGAACATCCGCATGGTTTTTGGCAAGGAAAGAAACCACAACACCAATGGCTGAAAAAACAGCACCATTAAGAAACATTACCAGAAACGACCAACCGTTAAAAACAAGTCCTGTTTCAATCGGCATGGTCAGGAGAAGGATGATTCCTCCTGCATAAAGTCCCCGGAGACTTCCTCCAATGATCTGGCCTGCAATAAACTGCCACAGAGGAGTGGGGGAGATCATAACCTGGTCAAAAGCCTTTTCATAAAGACGCTGCACATTTAAGTTCTGTGCAATGGCGTTAAAACTTCCGTTCATGGTTGTCAGTGAAACCACGCCAGGGATCAGAAAGTTCAGATAAGGTTCTCCGTGGGAAGAAGTCTGGATTCCCATTCCGAAAACAATCAGATACATCAGTGGCGCGATCATGGCTGCCAGCGTGATCTTATAGAAATCCCGTCGAAATTCCACCCATTTTTCCCATAAAATAGTAAGTATTCCCATGATAATTCATCGTCCATTCTTATTAAATTGTATATTTATGCAGTAATCAGATCAACGCTGCATAAGATGTCTTCCGGCCCGTTCCACAAAAACATCCTCAAGCGTTGTCTCACGCAATGTGCACTGTCCGTCCAGAGAGGACAAAAAAGCAATCGCTTCCGGCCGGCTGTGGAAGTAGTGACTCTTTGCACCTTCCGGCGTCTCCTGGTCTACAGTATATTTACCAAGTCTTTCAATCAGGCCTGCAGGAGTGTTGATTTCCTCCAGTTTTCCGTGATCCATAAGTGCCACCCGGTTACAGAGAGACTGTGCCTCTTCCATGTAATGGGTTGTCAGAAGGATGGTAAGGTTCTTGCCGTTAAGCTGGCGGAGAAGATTCCACATCTGTCGTCTGGAAAGAGCATCCATACCTGCTGTAGGCTCATCCAGAAGCAGGATCTCCGGGCTGGTAAGAAGGGCACGGCATACCATTAGTTTACGTTTCATACCGCCGGAAAGCTTGCGCACTGTTCTCTTCCGGAACGGAAGAAGTCCGCAGAAATCAAGAAGCTCTTCAGTTTTTGCCTTGATCTCTTTGCGGGGCATAAAGTAAAGACGTCCCTGGTATTCCATGATCTCATCCATGTTCATATCCTGACGCATGGAATATTCCTGTGTAATCACGCTGATCTTGCGTTTCAGATCCGGTCGGTTGCGTCCAAGTGTCTGTCCGTCAATAAGGATCTGACCTTCTGTAGGCAGGAGCAGAGTGGAAAGCAGACTGATCGTGGTGGTTTTTCCGGCACCATTAGGACCGAGAAGACCAAAAAATTCGCCGGTTTCAATGCGAAGATCCAGAGAATCCACAGCAGTAAAATCGTCGAATTTTTTTGTGAGATTTTTAGTTTCGATCATCTCTGTTCATTTCCTTTCTTTTGTATGCAAATTTCTTTTTATTATACTGGATAGCGACCGATAATTCAACAGAGAATCCACTTCTTTACAGAAAACAGGTGGTGTGCTATAGTGATATCATATGTGCAAAACAAATATGAAGAGATGGAGAGCAGTACAATGAAACAAATGATGCGAACGATGGTTATATTTCTTCTGGCTATGATGCTGTTATGCCCGGTTCAGGTTCTGGCAGCAGGTGAAGGCCTGGAGACAGATATGGAGGATGGCGAATATTCCATTCAGGTGGATCTGGAAGGCGGCAGCGGCAAGGCCAGCGTCACGTCACCCGCACTCATGATCGTAAAAGATGGCAGGATGTACGCACAGCTGCAGTGGAGTAGTTCCAACTACGATTATATGATCGTAAATGAAGAAAAGATCCTCAATGAGAGTGAAGAAGGCAGGAATTCGGTTTTTACAGTGCCGGTCACAGTAATGGATGACAAGATGGAAGTGATTGCGGATACGCTGGCAATGGGCGCGCCTCATGAAATCAATTATACGCTGACTTTTTATGAGGATTCCATTGGCTCAAAGGGACAGCTTCCGCAGGAAGCAGCTAAGAGAGTGGTAGCAGTGGCTTTGGCGATTATTGTTGGCGGTGGAATTTTAAATTATTTTGTGAACAAAAGGAATCGGTGTTAACAGCCGGTTCTTTTTTTCTGCTTTCAGGCATACATAAATAATAGCAGCAGATGCAGTAGGTGCAGTAAAATATCTGCAGTGAATTAAGGGACAAGAACGGAGGCAGAAAAATGGAAACAGCACAGGATAAAGCTTATGAGGCTTTGTACTATTCACTTTGGGAACTGGCACAAAGATACAGTGAGTTTACTCAGTTTCGGGTAATCGGAAAAAGCCATGACGAAAGATTGATCCCCATGCTCGAGATCGGTCATGGAGAATCCTGCATTTTCTGTGTGGGAGGATTTTCGGGTACGGATGGAAAAATGTCGGACATGCTTGCACTGGCAGCTGCAGAATACTGCAAAACATATGAATG
The DNA here is from genome assembly GCF_056504635.1 of Blautia sp. HA8986. Lineage (NCBI taxonomy): Bacteria > Bacillati > Bacillota > Clostridia > Lachnospirales > Lachnospiraceae > Blautia > Blautia sp. HA8986. The sequence goes on along the minus strand of NZ_JBWLUQ010000001.1, from coordinate 909,818 downwards.
TAAATGGTCACTGCAGGAACTTTACGAGGTACATAAGCTTCTTGACAAGACAAGACTTTGCATTATTCCATCAGCAAATCCGGATGGTTACGAAATTTTTCGCAGGGGATACAATGCAGTGCGTAATCCTATCTTTCGCCAGATGCTGAAAATGCAGGATGTTCCCTGTGATGAGTTTGTGTGTAATGCAAGAGGGATGGATCCTGCTTTGAATTTTCCTACCAGCTGCTGTACCAGAAAAAAGATCCATCAGCAGCCTGCAAGTGAGAATGAGACAAAGGCACTGATCCGCATTTTTCAGGAATATGGAGGAAGAGGTCTGCTTGTATTTTGCAGCTATGGGAAAAAAGTAATCTACTACCGACAGGATCAGGGATTTGCCAACAATCAGAGATGCTACCGCCTGGCAAGGCATCTTAAAAAATGCTCAGACGGAAGGCTGGAGCGGCTCTCGGCAGGATGTGAAACTCATATGCGGAACCGGAGTACAGGAAGGCCGGAGCAGTATTATGGAGAAGTGATACGTCAGCCGGCCTTTCGGATCGAACTTCCGCTGGGCGAAAATACGAAGGAGGCAGAGAAAAAGGTCCTCCGGGAGTTAATGCTTCTTCCTCTGGAATATATCTATTCGCTGATACAGTAAAAGAATGGCCTGTGCAGATGCTATTTTGGGTTATTAAGCATCTGTGACAGGTTATTTTGACATTGTATCTGAATTATGAAAATTAACGGCATAAACAGATTTTTGCAGTGATAGATGAGTCGAATCTTGTCGGACGAATTTCGTTGACTTATTTAACTGCTGGATTTATAATAACATCATCTGAAACAGATCTTTATATTTATTCTATTTCGTCTTTGACAGACGGACGTTTTCAGGAACGATTCCGTTCCATTTGAATCCTGGAATTTTTATATTTTAACAGAAAACAGATATTGACATATTTATGCAATGAAATAACAGGTTTCTGCTAAGAAACAGGGGATTTTCGCTTGAGTTGATATCTATGGAGGGCAGTTTATGTACCGTTGCGTGTGGAGCAGGTCTCCGCCAGAAATTCTTTTTTGTTTGCTCATGCAGTACTCCTAATAGAATGGATTTATAGAATTAAGAAAAGAAATGAAATTGTTTTTTCGATATGCTTTTAACACAGTTCTGGCTTTGACTTTTGTGACTGCGATGGTACTCCTCCTTCCGGGGCTTTTTGGCATCCGGCCATATGTAGTCTACTCCGGATCCATGGAACCAGGGATCCGGACCGGAGCTGTGGTATTTACAAAGGAGGGAAGTTTTTCTCCGAAAAAAGGAGACATTATCACATTTCGTATTGACGATACAGTTGTCACACACAGAGTTACGGAGAACCGAAACGGTATCTGTACAACAAAAGGCGACGCCAATAAAACAGCAGATCCAGTATCTGTAAAGGAGTCGCAGATCATCGGGCGGGTAGTCTTCAGCCTGCCTTATCTGGGCTATGTGATTCATTTTTTACGTACCCGGATTCCATTTACCGTCGTTGTCATTGCGGCGTGTCTGGCCGTGATCGCAGATCTGGCTTATACCCCAAATAAAAAAATAATAGAATAGCAGGGAGGAATTAAATTATGATGAAAAACAGAAAAATGGTAAAAGGAATTGCGCTTGCGGCTATGGTCGCAGCTCTGGCGGCAGGAGGAACTGCAGCCTACCTTACAGATTTTGAATCCGCTACCAACAGTTTTACAGTAGGAAAAGTAGATATTGAACTGGATGAGCCGAACTGGAAACCAGATGAAAATACCAAGCTGGTACCAACACAGGTGATCAAGAAAGACCCGTTTGTGAAAAATCTTGGCGTCAATGATGCGTTTGTTTATCTGGAAGTATCGGTTCCTGTGCGAAATGTGATTACCGCAGCTTTAGATGGAACCAGAAATGCCCTGGCAAAAACAGAAGTTTTCAGCTACACGAAGAATAAAGAATGGACACAGATGGAGCGGAAAGAGATTGGACAGAATATGGTCTATACTTATGTTTATAACAGCATTCTGAAGCCGGGAGAAAAGACGGCCACATTATTTAATACAGTAACTTTTGCCAATATCATTGAAGGACAGCTGGATACGCAGCAGCTTGATATGCCGGTAAGAGCTTATGCGATTCAGTCCACCAATACAGGAGATGACAAGACAACTGTTCTGGAGCAGGCAACAGCAGCATACCAGAAGTATGTAAATCAGAATAAAGGGCTGTCCAGCGGTGTCACAAAATGACATTTTAGGCTTTCAGGAAGCGGGGAATGTAAATGAAAGAAAAATTATTAAAAGTACCTATATTCTTTCTTTTTGTTACAGGAGTTCTCTGCGCTTTGAGAACAGCCGCGTATTTTTCAGATTACGATGACAAGATGAATACAGCGGCAGTGGGATCTGTGATCACGGAGATTGATGAAGATTTCCCGGATCCCACTCCCACCCCTATGGGTGATAACCCTTCGTACAAAAAGGAAATCTGGACGGGGAATTTCTCCGGAAATGAGAAAGGTTTCAATGCAGATTGTTATGTACGTATGTCTCTTTCCTATTCAGATGATGATATTGGAAGAGGTGTAGAACTTCTGGGAGTTGATAAGGTAAACTGGGTCTATAATCCGGGAGACGGGTATTATTATTACAGGAACATAGTGGCAGAGGGAGAAACTACAACGCCATTATGTACAGGATTTCGTATCAATTCTGAAAAAATAGATGACACATATAAGGACAGTCTTTTTGATTTTGAAATCAATGTTTATGAGGAAGCTGTTCATGCGGAAGGATTTTCTGATTTTGAAAGTGCATGGAGCTATTTTAAAAACCCGGTATCTGTACAGACAGAGAGGAGGGGAACTGTTGAAAAAAGCTCTTAAAGTTTTGCTGGCAGGAATCCTGGCGGCAGGAAGTCTTGCCGTGTGTGCGGCTGCTTACGGAAGTTTTTCGGATTCTGTAACTGTAACCAATCATATTTCCACAGGAGACATTAACATAGCTCTGAAAGAACTGGAGAAAAAAGACGGCCGTGAAATGGCTTATCAGGATAGAAAGATCATTTTACCTGGAGATGAAATTTCCAAGATTCCAAGAATCACCAACAAGTCAGAGCCATGCTGGGTAAGGGTTAAGATTACTTATACAGATGAACTGGAAGGTCTGAAAGGTCTTGATGATGCCAGTCTTCAGGGAATGTCTTCACGATGGATGAAAAGAGGCGAATATTTTTATTATAATAAATGTCTGAAGCAGGGAGAAAGTGTCGACATTTTTACAGGTGTGAGTATTCCGAAAGAATGGACAGATGTCTATGAGAAGAAAGGGCTTGGAATCACCATTGTGGCAGATGCGATACAGGCGGCGAATTTTGCTCCTGATTTCAGTGCTATGACTCCCTGGGGAAATCAGAAGATCCAGAGATGTGTCCATGATACCAACGGACTTGTTGTAAAGAAAAAGAGTCCGGTGAAGCTGAAAGTGGAATTTGAAGGGAAAGCACATAAACTGATTGCAGCTCCGGATGATTTTTTCTCGGGCTTTTCAGCTGCTATGCCTGGAGATATTTTCAGAGATTCCGTGGAAATCCGAAACACTACAAAGAACAGTGCAGAGATCTTTTTCCGTACATCACCGGAATGTAAATCAGTGAAGGATCAGGAATTTCTGAAGAAATTGAAACTGGAGATTTCCATGGATGGAAAGAAACTGTATACAGGAGATATTCTTGCAGCATCTTTGAATAAAGCTGTTTCACTGGGAAAATTTGACAGTGGAAAAAGTGGACAGATGAATTTTCAGATTACAGTTCCGGCAGAGCTTGATAATACTTATGCACTGCGGGAGGGAGATGTGAAATGGATCTTTTCTGTAGAAGATGATCAGCAGAAGCAGCTGACGGAAACTCCCGGACTTCGACGGCCTGGCGGAAGCGGAACACCAGGAAAAGAAACGGGCAGAATTTATAATAATGAAACTGCTAACTCTACAGGAAAAACAAAACCTGTAAAAACAGGAGACGATACAGAAATCTGGCTGTTTCTGTTTATGGGCGGAGCAGCACTTCTGGCAGGTGTTCTGGCAATCCGGAAAGGAGGGAAAAGAACATGAAAAGAAGAATTGCAGGAATATTGATGGCACTGACTGTTTTTGTTTCCTCCGTTGCTGTCTCGGCCGGCCCGGAAGGAGAACTGACTTATGCATATGGAACTGAGTCTGTATCAGAAAGTGATTTTCATAAGCAAACCGATGATTCGGAGGTGATTTCCCGGGAAGAAATAAAGCTGGATGAAGCGTCTTCAGATATGTCAGAAGAAATTCCAGATATTTCTCAGGATAAAGAGGAATCTTCAGATGAAGAAAATGAAAATCAGGAGGAGCCTATATCTGAAAGCAGCGATTCTGATAGCTCTTCAGAAGAAAATCTATTACAGGAAAGTGATCAGCTGCTGGAAGAAGCGGAAGTATCAGAAGAACCGGGATTCACTGTTTTTTCAGAAGAGAATGCAGATCTTCTGAAAGGTGAAAGTGAGGAAGATAAGGAGCTGATACAGGAAATCGAAGATGGGCAGGTACTTGCATTTTCACCGGCGATTTCGGATGAAGCAGAGCAGAATGATATTGCAGAAGGTTTTTCCGCATCTGAGAATGATATTGCAGTGACAGCATTAAAGCCTGGAGAATATTATGTGGAAAGTGGAGCCAGAGCCTATTGTGATGAGGTCTGGACAGAGGCCAATGACTTTGTGGCAGGAAATCATACACGTATGGCAAGTACTTTCCGTCTCGTGCATTATATTGATGATGCAGGTACAGAGAGGACCTCTCCATTGTATTGTCTGAAAGCAACCAAGACAGGTGTTGACAATGTGAATCTCAAGGAAGAAGCGGTTAAAGTGCTGAAAAATGCTACAATCCAGAAACTGCTGTATTTTGGTCATGGCGGCCCGGGAGATCTGGGAACGAGCTACGATCCTTCCTGCAGTCATATTAACTGGTCCAGATGGCAGAACCGATATATGTTTACACATATTGCTTTGTCCAAAGTTTATTCCGGTGACAAAGGGTATGCAACAGAAGCAGAGGTGGAACATGTAGGAATCAACAAACTGATCACCAAAGTCAAGGCAATGACTATTCCGGCAAGAAATAAAGCTTCTGTATCTGTGTATGGAGACAACGGATGGACAGCAGCAGGAGGACAGACAGTTCCCATGTCTGTGTTCAGATTCAGAGATTCCAGTCATTCTTATGTACCGGACAGTATGAAAGATGGTTTCCAGCTCAGTGCACTTATGAAAGTTACAGATGCGGCAAAAACCGGAAATGGAATTATAGTAACCAGGGCATCCACAGAAAAATGGCAGCTGGCATATTGGGACAGCGGGGCAGAATATAATGCTGATAAAACAAATCCGACAATGATGAAAGGGACAAGGCTGAAATTAAAAGAGGGAGCTTACTTTCTTTTTATTTTTCCGCTGAATACTACTGCATCAAAAAAATTCCAGTATAAGATGATGCTTGCAGCCGGTTTCCTATCTTCTGGTAGATGGAAAAACTCAGACTGGAAAAGACGGAATGCAGGATTTTGGTGCATATGTATATCAGGGAACAAGAGGTCTTGTGACATTCACATTAAAGCCAGCAGCTTATGGAAGCATAAAGCTCACTAAAACAGAGGTTAATACAGCAGCTAAAATCGAAGGCGCGCAGTATTCGCTTTATGCAGCTGAAATTATAAAATCCGGTTATCGGACTAAATATCAAAAAGATCAGAAAATAACATCGGCCACTACTGACAGCAACGGTGTGATCACATTCACGAAGCTGGCTCCTGGAAAATATTATATAAAAGAAACGAAAGCTCCGGCAGGATATCTTCTTAGTGCTGCTGTAAAAAATGTTACTGTCACTGGAGGAAAAACAGCAACAGCAAGTGTGAAAGATGAAATGGATATTCATGGAACCGTTTCCATTACAAAGAAAGACGGTGACACAAAAGATCTGCTTGCAGGAGCACAGTTTACGCTTTATGAGTGGAGCAAAACAGGAAAAAGCTACAAAAAAACCGGAAAGCTCCTGAAATATGACAGCCAGAAACGAATCTATACTTCAGATGTATTTTATTACAGTGAAGATAATCAGGGTAAATTCAGAGTAAAAGAAACAAAAGCTCCGGCAGGTTATACAGGAACCTGGCAGAAAGATATCAGACTTACAGAGCCTGGTACAAATAAAAAGTTCTCTTTTGAAGTTTTGAATTACCAGACGAATAAACGAAAAATAGAGATCGTAAAGACAGATGCAGACAGCGGTGACATTCTGGAAAATGCAGAATTTACGCTTTATGAATACAGTGCTGCACTGAAAGGCTATAAAACGGAAGGCGTGCTGCTGAAGTATGACAGAGAAAATCAGCTTTATACCAGTGAAGAGCTTCTGAAAACTGCAGATAACAAAGGCAGGTTCCGTGTTGTGGAAACAAAAAATCCGCCGGGATATGAGGGAACATGGGAAAAAGAGGCAGATATCACAGACGAAGATGCAAGTCTCTTCTACGAAGTTACCAATACGTCCATCTCAAATTATACAGGAACGATCCGGCTTCGAAAGTCAGATATCTATACAGGAGAATTACTGGAAGGCGCAGAGTTCACAGTTTATCAGTGGAATGCTGCAAATAATTCTTATGAGGATGATCTGGAAGAAAAAAGTATTCTGAAATACAACAGTGATACAAAAGAATACTGTTCTGATGATCTGCCTGTTACAGAAGAAAACCAGGGCAAATTCCGCATTGTTGAAACTGAGAATCCGGAAAATTATACAGGAATTTATGAAAAAGAGATCGTATTTGAAAAGAAAGAAAATACTTTTTCTGATGAGATCGTGCTGAATGCAGAGAATACACCGGACACGCTCCCTCTTGGGACGATCACTATTATAAAAAAGATCCGGGAAGAGGACATTACCTGGGCACACGGTAATCCTTCATTTTTCTTTGTTGCAGAAGGAAAAGATCTTACAGGTGCATCGCACAAATATGAAGATTATGTAACATTTGTTCCGGACAGCTATGAAATGGATGATAACGGGTATGCAACGCTGGCTGTTACATTGGCTCATGTTCCTCTTGGACAGTATGAGATCTGGGAGAAACCGGTACTTCGATATTATCTGAAAGATGCTTATGCCAATACAGAAAATGTTAGTATTACAAAAGGCATTTCCCCATCCTATGGAGCAGATCCCAAACAAGTTGCAAAAGGTACAGCAGTGCTTACAGCTGAAAACGGAGATGCTTCCATCACATTTGTAAATGAAAAATCAAGATATGATGGATATTCTCATAACGATTGTATAAAAAATACAATTCCGCTGCTGTTTCCTGAAAAAGAGTAGTAAAAGGGCAAAAGGGCAGAATGCAGAAGGGCTTCTGCCTTTATGTCATAGCTACATATAGGAATAACAGAGCAGGATTCTGTTTTTTGGTAATATTTCCACTAATAAGCTTTTACAATAGAACAGAGAGATTTTCAGTGGGAGTGAGTTTATGAACAGAAAAATCCGGAATGCTTTTGCCGCATGGATCGTGATCATAAGTTTTATCCTGACACCAGCAAAAGTATGGGGGGAAGCAGTACAGTCCGCAGAAAACAGCAGTGAAAAGAGCCTTATTGAGGCACCAGCCGCAGTTCTTATGGAAAAAGAAACCGGTACTGTGATCTATTCCAGAGACCCGGATACCAGAAGAAGCCCGGCCAGTATTACAAAGATCATGACATTGATCCTTATTTTTGATGCTTTAGAAAACGGAAAACTTCATCTGGATGATACCATTACCACAAGTGCTTATGCTAAATCCATGGGTGGTTCCCAGGTATTTCTGGAAGAAGGAGAGACACAGAAAGCAGAGACTATGATCAAGTGCATTGTGATCGCTTCCGGAAATGATGCCAGTGTGGCAATGGCAGAGCATTTGGCTGGAACAGAACAGGCTTTTGTGGAACAGATGAACAAACGGGCATCAGAACTTGGAATGAAAAATACCCATTTTACAGATTGCTGCGGTCTGACAGAATCCCGGGAGCATTATACCACTGCCTATGATATTGCGCTTATGAGCCGTGAGTTAATCAGCAAATATCCAGAGATTCTTACATATTCCGCTATATGGATGGAAGATATCACTCATATCACAAGAAAAGGTTCTTCGAAGTTTACACTGACAAATACCAATAAACTGCTTCGAAGTTATGAAGGATGTATGGGGTTGAAAACAGGGAGTACCAGCATTGCCAAATACTGTTTAAGTGCAGTTGCTGAAAGAAACGGGATTACACTGATCGCATCTGTGATGGCGGCACCGGATCCTAAAACAAGATTCCGTGATGCAGCTTCTCTTCTCAACTACGGATTTTCAAAATGTATATTATACCTGGATGAAGCACTGGAAGAACTTCCATCTGTAAAAGTCCGTAAAGGGCTTAAAGAAGAAGTTTCGCTTACATATGCGGGGAAGTTTCGTTATCTGAGTACAGATGGTACAAAGCCGGACAATATTAAAAAGAAAAGGATTCTTTCCCAAAAAACTACAGCACCTGTAAAAAAAGGAGAAAAAGCAGGGATACAGGAATATTATCAGAATGGAAAGAGGATAGGAACTCTGGATATCCTTTATGCAGAGACAGTAGAAAAGGCCAGATACAGAGACTGGGCCGGACGGGTGGCGAAAGCATTTCTTTTGTAAAAGTTTTTTTCGGTGAAACATACTTTTGACAAAAAGCACTGGCTGGATGTATAATACAACGGAATAGACGCAGGAACAGAAGTGCTTCTGTGTCAATAACGGAAACGAGAAGGGATTTTTAATGAAAGAAATCAGAACAGAGGATGCAGCAGGTCATATTCTGTGTCATGATATCACACAGATCATAAAGGATGAAAAAAAAGGCGTTCTTTTCAAAAAAGGGCATGTGGTTAAGGAAGAAGATATCCCGCTTCTGCTCTCAGTAGGAAAAGAGCACCTTTTTGTATGGGAGAAAAAAGAGGGGATCCTTCATGAGAATGAGGCAGCAGAGATTCTATATAAGATATGTGCGGGAGATTCTGACAAGGTACATGGAACAGACATCAAAGAAGGAAAAATAGAAGTTATATCAAAGCTTGACGGGGTTCTGAAGATTCGTAAAGACGCACTTGTAGCTATCAACTCTCTTGGGGAGATGATGATTGCATCCAGGCATGGAAATTTTCCGGTGAAAAAAGGTGATAAGCTGGCAGGAACCAGGATCATTCCCCTTGTTATTGAGAAGGAGAAAATGGATGCAGCAGAAAAAGCAGCGGGAGAGCAGCCTGTTTTTGATATTCTTCCGTATCACCGGAAAAAAGTGGGAATTGTCACAACAGGAAGTGAGATCAAAAAAGGGCTGATCAAGGATACGTTTACACCGGTGCTGCGAGAGAAACTTGCAGAATATCCGACGGAAATTATCGGTCAGGTAATGCCTGGAGATGATAAAGAACAGATCACAGCAGAGATTTTATCTTTTGCAGAGGCAGGTGCAGATCTTATTGTCTGTACTGGAGGAATGAGTGTGGATCCTGATGACCGTACACCAGGCGGCATCCGTGATACAGGGGCTTTTATTGTAACATACGGAGCACCTGTCCTTCCGGGAGCGATGCTTCTGATCGCATATCTTTCCTGTAAAGGCAGAAGGATTCCGGTACTGGGTCTTCCGGGCTGCGTGATGTATGCGAAGAGAACAGTATTTGATCTGATCCTTCCCCGTGTGATGGCAGATGATGAAATAAAAGCTGAGGAGATTGCCAGTCTGGGTGAGGGTGGCCTGTGTCTGAACTGTCCGGTATGTACTTTCCCCAACTGCGGATTTGGAAAATAATATGAATACATTCAGAATCAAAAAATATAAGATTCATACAAATAAGATCCAGAATCCTGACGGAGTACGATTTGTTTTGCTGGCAGATCAGCATGGGGTTTCCTATGGCAGGGATAATTGCCGGCTTTTGGATACGATCCGTGATCTGCAGCCGGAGGCAGTCCTTGCAGCTGGCGATATGGCGGTTCGAACCGAACCGGATACGCTTGTAACAGCCTGTAAGCTTCTTACATCTCTTGCAGAAGAATTTCCGGTATATTATGCACTTGGAAATCATGAATATAAGATGTCTCTTGACGGAGAATTTCAGGAATATTATCGGAAATATGAGAAGGCTGTAAGAAAGGCAGGCGTCCATATTCTTCGCAATACTCATGAAGAGGTGATTATTTGCGGCGATCATTTCTGCTTTTTCGGACTGGAGCTGCCAATTGAGTATTATCATAAACCCAGATCTCCGAAACTTTATACAGAAACCATAAAAGAACTTATCGGATCCCCGGGAACAAATGGCATGCAGATCCTGCTGGCCCACAATCCCAAGTATGGAAAAACTTATTTTAAATGGGGGGCAGATATGATCGTGTCAGGCCATTACCATGGAGGAGTTGTGCGCCTGAGTGAACATCATGGTCTTTCTTCTCCACAGTATCTCGTATTGCCGCCTTTCTGCTGCGGCGATTTTCACAGGGGAGATCAGCATATGTTCGTCAGTGCAGGAATGGGAGAACACACGCTTCCATTGCGGATACACAATCCAAGGGAGCTTCTTGTGATCGATGTAAAACCCTCCGGAAAAAGAAATGAGGAAACAATAAATGGCCATATCCGTTAAGCTGAATGTATTTGAGGGACCGCTGGATCTGCTTCTTCACCTGATTGATAAAAACAAGATTGATATATATGACATTCCAATCGTGGAGATCACAGATCAGTATATGGAGTATCTTCACTCCATGGAAAAAGAAGATCTTGGTGTTATGAGCGAGTTCCTGGTCATGGCAGCTGACACTTCTTGATATTAAGTGTAAGATGCTTCTTCCCAAGGAGATTAATGAAGAAGGTGAGGAGGAAGACCCAAGAGCAGAGCTTGTACAGAAGCTTCTGGAATATAAGATGTACAAATATATGTCGTATGAACTGCGAGACAGGCTGGGTGAGGCAGCAGGTGTCTACTACCGTAAGCAGGATATACCTGCTGAGGTAAAACAGTATGAACCGCCTTCGGATCCCCGGGAACTTTTAAGGGGCCTGACACTTGAGAGGATGAATGCAATATATCGAGCTCTGATCCGTCGCCAGGAAAACAAGATCGACCCGATCCGAAGCAAATTCGGCCGGATTGAAAAAGAGGAGATCAGCCTGTCAGACAAACTTCTGGAAATGAAAGAGTATGCCAGAGGCCACAGGAAATTCAGCTTTCGGCAGCTTATGGAAAATCAGCATTCTAAAATACAGCTGATCGTTACATTTCTGGCAATTCTTGAACTTATGAAGATGGGACACATTCATGCGGAACAGGCAGAACCATTAGATGATATTCATGTAAGGGTGGTGACTGATCCGGATACATGGAAGAATCTGACAGAATTTGCCGATGAATAGATGTATAAATTGTCAGTTGATTATATTTACCAAATCATGTTTATAAATATAATGGAAGTACAGCGGAATAATGATATCCGTTTTATCAATAGAGGAATGAGGAAAATAATTGGAACTGAAACAGACTAAAGGAGAAATCGAAGCAATCCTTTTTGCCATGGGTGAGGCGGTTGAATTAAGTCGTATTGCAAAAGCGATTCAGCAGGATAATACTACAACCAGGAAAATTATCCGGGATATGATGCTGGATTACCAGAGAGAAGAACGAGGCATCCATATCATAGAGCTCGAGAATTCATTTCAGCTCTGCACAAAAAGAGAATACTACGATTCTCTCATAAGGATCGCAGCTCAGCCGAAGAAACCAACTTTGACGGATGTTATGCTGGAGACGCTTTCTATTATTGCCTACAAACAGCCGGTGACAAAAGCAGAGATTGAGAAAATCCGGGGAGTAAAATGCGACCATGCCATCAACAAATTGATGGATTATGATCTGATCAGAGAACTGGGGCGACTCGATGCACCAGGCCGTCCGATTCTTCTGGGAACAACAGAAGAATTTCTGAGATGTTTCGGAGTGCAGGGACTGGAAGAGCTTCCGGAGATGGATCCTGTACAGCTGGAAGATTTCAAAGCAGAGGCAGAAGAAGAGATACAGCTGAAGCTGGATGTATGATCCTGGCCTAGGATTGTGCAGCCAGGTAATGAGTGAATGTCTGCATAAGGCAGGCAAATTGGATGGAAACAAAAGAGGAGGAATACAAAATGCCCACAACATATGCACATGATCTTTTTGGAAAACGGGTTTACAGAAGACTTCCTGATAAATTGCAGCATCTGATCCGCAGCAACGGAAATCTGTACCGTATCGGGCAGCATGGTCCGGATATCCTGTTTTACTATTTCATATCAAAAAATCCGGTCACTCAGTATGGAGTGCGGATGCATGGCCGGAAAGCAAGAGATTTTTTTGAAAAAGGAATGGAATATGTCCGCAGAGAAAAAGATCCGGAGTTAATGGCATATATGCTGGGATTTGGCTGCCACTATATTCTGGATTCAACCTGTCATCCTTACGTAAATCAGGTAGCGAAAGAAGGAAAGGTTTCCCATACTCTTCTTGAGAAAGAACTGGATCGTATGCTGATGTATGAAACCGGAAAAAATCCTCTCCGGTTTTATCCTTCTCATGGCATTAAAGCGAAATATATGGCGGCAAGAACGATCCATAAGGTGCTGCCGGAGATCAGGACTTCTAATATCTATCTTTCTCTTAAAATGATGAAAATCTTTACCAGCCTTCTTGTATGTGATGATGGAGGATTGAGAAAACGCTTATCTGAGCATGCCCTTTCCCCGGCAGGGAAGAGAAGAACGGCTTTTATCACAGAATTTTTCATGAGTCAGGAGCCGGAAGTGGATTGCCATGAAGAACTTCTGAAACTCGACCGCCTTATTGATGAAGCTTTGGGCAAGGCACCGGACATGCTGGAAGAACTTGTAGCACTGGCAGTTAGACCAGGCCATCTTTCTGACAGATGGAATCTTACCTTTAACGGATAAACAAAAGACTGGTTATTCAGGGATATCCTTTCGCATAAAATTAAAAATATAATGGTTACTGCAAACGGGCATTCGAATGTTTGCTTTATCAGTGTGTGGAGGGATATCATGAAAATCAGGCGAGCAGCCGCTGTCGCTTTTATGGCAGCGGTTCTTATTATTCAGCAGATTTTTCCGGCGCAGGCAGCAGAAGTGCAGGAACTTTATGCACTGTCAGCAGTACTTATGGATGGAGAAACCGGTCGTGTTCTTTATGGAAAAGAAGCCTATAGAGCAAGACCTAATGCAAGTACCACAAAGGTTATGACCTGCATTCTTGCACTGGAGCTGGGAAATGGAGATGATTATGTACAGGTTTCCAAGGAAGCAGCATCGCAGCCTCAGACACATCTGGGAATGAAAGAGGGACAGCAGTTTTATCTGGAGGATCTTCTTTATTCGCTGATGTTAAAAAGTCATAATGATACAGCAGTAGCTATTGCGGAACATATAGGCGGTTCTGTGAAAAAATTTGCAGCACTGATGAATCAGAAAGCAAAAGAGCTTGGATGTACGGATACACATTTTGTAACTCCAAACGGGCTCGACGGTGAGGATGAAGGAGGAAGGCATCATACGACGGCCAGGGATCTGGCGCTTATTATGGCCTATGCAGTAAAGAACAGTACGTTTGTTCATATCACCCAGACCAGGGATTATACATTTTCAGATATTGCCGGAAAGAAATATTATACAGTTCATAATACAAACGCATTTCTGGATATGGAGACAGGTGTGATAACCGGGAAAACAGGATTTACAGGTAATGCAGGATATTGTTATGTATGTGCGGCACGTCAGGATGAAAAGCTTTTTATTGTTGCACTTCTGGGCTGCGGCTGGCCGGGAAACAAAAATTACAAATGGTCGGATGCCAGAAAACTTCTGTCCTATGGGCGGAACAATTACAGATATGCAGTTCTTCCGGAGTTACCCAGACTTCCGGAGATTCCTGTATCAGATGCTGTTCCTGATAACCGTGAGAGAGGCACCGGTACAGGAACATTGCTGAAGCTTCATGCAGCTGTTTCTGAAAAAGCTCTGGTAAAAAGGTATCTTTTGAAGAAAACAGAGACGATTACCTGGGAAACAGAACTTCCCGGCAAACTGGAAGCACCGGTCAGGAAAAATCAGAGGATCGGTTCCCTTCATGCGAAGCTCGATGGTAAAGAAATTTTCACCTGTCCTGTGACAGCAGAAGACAAAATCGGCAGAATCACCTATAAATGGTACGTAGATAAAGTTTTTCAGGATTATTTTCATTAATTTTACAGCCCCTGGCATATGTCAGGGGTTAATTTTTTAACGTTCATGACGAAAAGTATTGAATTTTCTGCAAAAAAAAGGTACAATTATACTCGGCTGAATTTTTGGTTATATTAATAAAAAAATGGAGGGCATAGTATAATGAGTAATGCGACACAAAGCGTAGCGGCTGCAAGGATTAATTCCCTGCTTGACGCCAACAGTTTTGTTGAGATCGGACAGGCTGTCACAGCCAGAGCTACAGATTTCAACATGACTGAAAAAAAAGCACCTTCAGACGGTGTGATCACCGGATATGGTGTGATTGACGGCAGTCTGGTGTATGTATACAGCCAGGATGCATCTGTACTGAACGGAACAGTTGGTGAGATGCATGCCAAAAAGATCGCCAAAATTTATGATCTCGCTCTGAAAGTTGGAGCACCAGTTATCGGTCTTGTAGACTGTGCGGGACTTCGTCTTCAGGAGGCTACCGATGCACTTGAGGCATTTGGTGAGATCTATCTGAAACAGACACTGGCATCCGGTGTTATTCCACAGATCACTGCTGTTTTCGGAACATGCGGCGGTGGAATGGCAGTTGTACCGGCTCTTACAGACTTTACATTTGTAGAGGAGAAGAAGGGCAGACTGTTTGTAAACACTCCGAATGCACTGGAGGGAAACAGAGTGGAAAAATGCGATTCAGCTTCCGCACAGTTCCAGAGTGAGGAGACAGGACTTGTTGACGGCATCGGAACAGAAGAGGAGATCCTTGGACAGATCCGTACACTGGTCAGCATGCTTCCGGAGAATAATGAAGACAATGACAGCTTCAAGGAATGCACAGATGACCTGAACAGAGTATGTGATGATATCGCAGGCTGCACAGGCGACACAGCTATTGCACTTTCAAAAATCGCTGATGACGGTGAGTTTTTTGAGACAAAGGCAGCTTACGGACAGGATGTTGTAACAGGTTTCCTTCGTCTGAACGGAGCTACTGTTGGTGCTGTTGCAAACAGAAGCGAGTCCTACGATGCTGATGGCAATAAGACAGAGATTTCTGACGGAACTCTTTCTGCCAGAGGTGCAAGAAAAGCTGCAGATTTCATTAAATTCTGTGATGCTTTTGAAATTCCGGTACTTACACTTACCAATGTAACAGGATTTAAAGCAACTCTCTGCAACGAGAAGATGATGGCTAAATCCGTAGGTGAGATGGTACATGCCTTTGCATCTGCAACTGTACCGAAGGTAAATGTTGTAGTTGGTAAAGCTTACGGAACTGCATACGTTGCCATGAACAGCAAATCTGTCGGAGCAGACATGGTTTACGCATGGGATACAGCAGAAATCGGTATGATGGATGCTTCCCTTGCAGCTAAGATCATGTATGAGGGAGCTGATGCTTCTACACTGAACGAGAAGACTGCAGAGTATAAAGAACTCCAGAACGGTATCGCATCCGCAGCAGCAAGAGGATATGTGGATACTGTGATCAAAGCAGAAGATACAAGAAAATATGTAATCGGTGCTTTTGAGATGCTGTTCACAAAAAGGGAAGACCGTCCATCCAAAAAGCATGGAACAGTCTAAGTGAGGTGAGCGTATGAGACAGTTTTATAAAAAGATCTCTTCTGTCTGCATGGCATTTCTTTGCGTGGCTGTACTTCTGATCGGATGCACAGCTACTGCATGGGCTGCTGATGAGGTTGATGATTCTGTAAAGAGTCAGCTTGTTACAACAACCAAAGGTCTGACGGAAGCGATCATCGCAATGTCCGAGGATGATATCCAGGGATATCTGGAATCAGAGGATGCTTTCACACAGAGTGCGGCAAGCGCATGGGACGGCTCCAGAGAAGAGCTCGGTGAGAAAAAAGGTGATATCGATGAGAAGGATATCACAGTAGAGTATTCCGATGACCAGTATACCGTTGTTGTTCCGGTATCCTTCGAGAAAAACAAAGCGAATTTCACTTATGTATTTGATAAATCAGGAACCCCGACTTCTGTTACTGTTGATGTAAATTATACACTGGCTCAGAACATGGAGAAGGCAGCCATGAACACAGTGATGGGTCTTGGAACCGTATTTGTGATTCTGGTATTCCTGATCTTCGTGATCTCTCTTTTCAAATATATTCCCGGACTTGTGGAAGGAAAGAAAAAAGAGAGTGCACCGGCTCCGGCAGCCGCAGCACCGGCTCCGGTTGCAGCACCAGTTGCTGAGCCTGCTGTTGAGGATGTAACAGATGATGGTGAGCTTATTGCCGTGATCGCTGCAGCAATCGCTGCTTCTGAAGGCAAGACAAGCACAGACGGATTTGTAGTACGTTCCATCCGTAAGATCAACCGCAGAAAAAGATAATCATTATTTAGGAGGATTTTAAAATGAAGAGTTATACAATTACTGTTAACGGAACAGCATATGAAGTTACTGTAGAAGAGAACGGAAACGCAGCAGCTCCAGTTGCAGCAACAGCTCCGAAGGCAGCTGCACCTGCACCAAAGGCAGCTCCTGCAGCAGCACCGAAAGCAGCAGCTCCTGCAGCAGGCGCAGGTTCTGTTAAGGTTTCTGCAGCTGTTCCTGGAAAAGTTGTAAAAATCGTTGCATCTGTTGGACAGAGCGTAAAAGCCGGTGACAGTGTAGTGATCGTTGAATCCATGAAAATGGAGATCCCGGTTGTTGCTCCTTCGGACGGAACAATCGCCAGCATCGATGTTGCAGAGGGTGCTGCCGTTGAAAATGGAGATACTCTTGCAACAATGAACTAAACAGGAGGTAGACAAATGTCTTATGTAACAAATACCCTGTCAAACCTGATCCATCAGACAGCATTTTTCAACCTTACCTGGGGAAACTACCTGATGATCGCAGTGGCATGTGTGTTCTTATATCTTGCCATTAAACATGGTTTTGAGCCGCTGCTGTTGGTTCCGATCGCTTTTGGTATGCTTCTGGTAAATATTTATCCGGACATTATGCTGAGCATTGAGGATTCATCCAATGGCGTTGGCGGACTTCTTCATTATTTTTACTTAATGGATGAGTGGAGTATTCTTCCTTCACTGATCTTCCTGGGTGTCGGTGCGATGACAGACTTCGGTCCGCTGATCGCAAACCCGATCAGCTTCCTGATGGGAGCAGCTGCACAGCTTGGTATTTACCTTGCATACTTCCTTGCAATTTTCCTTGGATTTAATGGAAAAGCAGCAGCAGCGATCTCTATCATTGGTGGTGCTGACGGCCCGACTTCCATTTTCCTTGCAGGTAAGCTTGGACAGTCTTCTCTTATGGGACCGATCGCAGTGGCAGCATATTCCTATATGTCCCTGGTACCGATCATCCAGCCTCCGATTATGAAGGCTTTCACAACAGAGGAAGAGCGTAAGATCAAAATGGCGCAGCTCCGTCCTGTTACAAAACTTGAGAAGATCCTTTTCCCGATCGTTATCACAATCGTTGTTTGCCTGATCCTTCCGACAACAGCTCCCCTTGTTGGTATGCTGATGCTCGGAAACCTGTTCCGTGAGTCCGGAGTTGTTAAACAGCTTTCTGAAACAGCTTCCAACGCTCTTATGTACATCGTAGTAATCCTTCTCGGAACATCTGTAGGTGCTTCCACAAGTGCTGAGGCGTTCCTGAACGTAGATACACTGAAGATCGTAGTTCTTGGTCTTGTTGCCTTTGCCTGCGGTACTTTTGGTGGTGTTATGCTTGGTAAGCTTCTCTGCAAGGTTACTCACGGAAAGATCAATCCTCTGATCGGATCAGCCGGTGTTTCTGCCGTTCCTATGGCAGCCCGTGTATCCCAGAAGGTTGGTGCTGAGGCAGATCCTACAAACTTCCTGCTGATGCATGCGATGGGACCGAACGTTGCTGGTGTTATCGGTACAGCGGTTGCTGCCGGTACATTCATGGCGATCTTTGGTGTCTAACCCATTGTCTTATAAAAATTTGTAAGGAGAATAATTATGGCAGAAATAGAGAAAAAACCTGTGAAAGTTGTGGAAACGATCCTGCGTGACGCTCATCAGTCCCTGATCGCTACACGTATGAGCACAGAGCAGATGCTTCCGATCATTGAGAAGCTTGACAAAGTCGGCTACTATGCAGTAGAGTGCTGGGGCGGTGCTACTTTCGATGCTTCCTTACGTTTCCTGAAAGAGGATCCGTGGGAAAGACTTCGCAAACTTCGTGACGGTTTCAAAAACACAAAGCTTCAGATGCTGTTCCGTGGACAGAACATCCTTGGATATCGTCCATATGCAGATGATGTAGTAGAGTATTTTGTACAGAAATCCGCAGCTAACGGTATCGATATCATCCGTATCTTTGACTGTATGAATGACCTTCGTAACCTTCAGACAGCTGTAAAAGCAGCAAACAAGGAGAAAGCACATGCACAGGTTGCAATGGCTTACACACTTGGTGATGCTTACACACTTGATTACTGGACAGATCTTGCAAAACGTATCGAGGATATGGGTGCAGATTCCATCTGTATCAAAGATATGGCAGGACTTCTTGTTCCGTATAAGGCTACAGAGCTTGTTCAGGCTCTCAAAGAGACTGTTAAGATCCCGATCGATCTTCATTCTCATTATACATCCGGTGTTGCTTCCATGACATATATGAAAGCAGTAGAGGCTGGTGTTGACATCATCGACACAGCAATGTCTCCGTTCGCTCTTGGAACATCCCAGCCGGCAACAGAGGTTATGGTTGAGACATTCAAGGGAACAGCATATGATACAGGATTTGACCAGCAGCTTCTCGCTGAGATCGCTGACTACTTCCGTCCGATGCGTGACGAGGCTCTTGATACAGGTCTTCTCAATCCGAAGAACCTTGGCGTAAACATCAAGACTCTTCTGTACCAGGTACCAGGTGGAATGCTTTCCAACCTGACATCACAGCTGAAAGAGCAGCATGCAGAGGATAAATTCTACGAAGTACTTGAGGAGGTTCCGCGTGTTCGTAAAGACCTCGGAGAGCCGCCGCTTGTTACTCCGTCCTCTCAGATCGTTGGTACACAGGCTGTATTTAACGTAATCATGGGCGAGCGTTACAAAGTTGTGACAAAAGAGACAAGAGACGTATTAAGTGGTAAATACGGCGCAACAGCCAGACCATTTAACCCGGAAGTACAGAAGAAGTGCATCGGTGATGTAGAGCCGATCACATGCCGTCCTGCAGACCTTCTGGAAGACGAGCTTGATAAGCTTGAGAGCGAGATGGCACAGTACAAGGAGCAGGATGAGGATGTTCTGACATACGCACTGTTCCCACAGGTAGCCATGGACTTCTTTAAATATCGTCAGGCTCAGAAAACGAAGGTTGATGAGACTGTAGCTGATACAAAGAACGGCGCATACCCGGTATAAAGCACAGAGAGAATGTTTTACATTCAGATACAACAGAAGGAGCTTGCTGTATGCAGGCTCCTTTGTGCATAAAAAACGAAAAAGGCAGGATAACAGGTAATGTCCAAGGTTGCGATCGTAGGCGGTGGTGCCGCCGGAATGCTCTGCGGCGTTTATGCTGCGCGCAGAGGACACCAGGTTCATATCCTGGAAAAAAATGAAAAACTTGGTAAAAAACTTTTCATCACAGGTAAGGGACGATGCAATGTCACAAATGATTCAGACACAGAAGAACTGTTTCCGGCAGTGATGTCGAATCGCAAGTTCCTTTACAGTGCTTTTTACACATATGGAAGCAGGGATGTGATGAATTTCTTTGAGGAAGCAGGCGTACCATTAAAAACCGAGCGTGGAAACCGTGTATTTCCGGTATCTGATCATTCATCTGATATTATCCGCGCACTGGAACGGGAACTGAAAAAAGCCGGAGCACAGGTACATCTTCATACAGAGGTGAAGGAAGTTTGCACAGAGGAAGAGAAGGTTACAGGCGTATTACTTGCCGATGGAACTTTTTTTACTGCTGATGCAGTGGTGGTTGCCACAGGCGGGCTTTCTTATCCTTCTACAGGTTCTACAGGAGATGGATACCGTTTTGCAGCTGAAACCGGCCATAAAGTAGTTGCCCAGTCGCCGTCACTGGTACCTCTGGTAGCGAAAGAAGATTATGTATCCAAACTCCAGGGCCTTTCCCTTCGAAATGTCGAGCTGACCGTGAAATCCGGAAAAAAAGTCCTCTATAAAGATTTTGGCGAGATGATGTTTACACATTTCGGAGTTACAGGTCCCCTGATACTTTCTGCAAGTGCTCAGATCGGCAAAAAACTGGAAAAAGAATCTTTGCAGGCTTATCTCGACCTGAAGCCCGCACTTGATGCAGAACAGCTTGATGCCCGGATCCTGCGTGAGTTCGATGCAAATCCCAATAAACAGTTCAAAAATGTGATCGGTGTTCTTTTTCCGTCTTCTCTGACTCCGATCATGATCGAGATCGGTGGAATTCCGGGAGACAAGCCAGTACATGAAATCTCCAGGGAAGAACGCCAGGCCTTTGGCCGTCTGATCAAGGCTTTCCCTTTTACGATCACAGGAATGGGAGAGTTCAAGGAAGCTATCATCACAAGAGGCGGTGTGTCAGTAAAAGAGATACAGCCATCTACAATGGAATCCAAAAAAGTAAAAAATCTGTATTTTACAGGTGAAGTGCTGGATCTGGATGCTGTGACAGGTGGCTATAATCTTCAGATCGCGTGGTCTACCGCGTATGTTGCAGCGCAGGCGATCGAATAACAGAAAAAGAGGAAGGGGCATTTAATTATGGGTATTAATATTGCAATTGACGGGCCCGCAGGTGCAGGAAAAAGCACAATCGCAAAAAAGGTGGCAAAGGAGCTGTCCTTTATCTATGTAGATACAGGAGCCATGTACCGTGCCATGGCACTTTATCTTCTGGAAAAAGGCATCAGCGGTGATGAAAAGATCGCCGAAGCCTGTCACGGTGCGGATATCTCCATCCGCTATGAGAACGGCGAGCAGCAGGTGATCCTTAACGGAAAAAATGTAACTTCATTTCTCCGTAAGGAAGAGGTTGGAAACATGGCATCTGTAAGTTCTGCAAATCCGGAAGTGCGCGCGCATCTTCTGAAACTACAGCGAAATCTTGCAGCTGAGAACAATGTGGTCATGGATGGAAGAGATATCGGAACTACCATTCTTCCGAATGCAGAAGTAAAGATCTTTCTGACTGCAAGTGCCAGAACCCGTGCCAACAGACGATATCTGGAGCTTACAGAGAAGGGAGAAGCCTGCGATCTGGAGGCAATCCTGAAAGATATTATTGACAGGGACGAGAGAGATATGAACCGAGCCGTTTCACCGCTGAAGCAGGCAGAAGATGCAGTTCTTGTTGATTCTTCTGAGATGGGAATTGACGAAGTTGTTGATAAAATTCTTTCTGTATACAGAGAAAAGGTGAATAGATGAAGATAAAAGTTGCGGAAACTGCCGGATTCTGTTTCGGCGTACAAAGAGCAGTGGATCGGGTTTATGATCTGATCGGCTCCGATGCTGCACCTATTTATACATTGGGACCTATCATCCATAATGAGGAAGTTGTCTCAGACCTGGAAAAAAGAGGCGTGGCTGTGATCAGTGAGGAGGATCTTGCCAGCTTAAAGGGCGGTACAGTTGTGATCCGTTCTCATGGTGTAGGCCGCAAGGTCTATAACAAGATCAAGAAATACGGTCTGGGATACGTAGATGTTACCTGTCCTTTTGTGCTGAAGATCCACAAGATCGTTGAGAGAGAAAGTGCCAGAGGTGCACATATTGTGATTATCGGAGATCCGGATCATCCGGAGGTACAGGGAATCTGCGGATGGTGTCAGGGACCGTACACAGTAATCAAAAGTGCCGAAGATGCTGAAGAATTCAGCATTTCGCCGGATAAAGAAGTGTGTGTAGTTTCACAGACGACATTTAATTACAACAAATTTCAAGAATTAGTTGAAATTCTCCGCAAAAAGAGTTATGATAATAATGTTTTAAATATTTTAAATATTTTAAACACTATTTGTAATGCTACCGAAGAACGGCAGAAAGAAGCTAAAGCGATAGCCGGAGAGGTAGACACTATGCTGGTTGTAGGCGGCCGACATAGTTCCAATACTCAAAAGCTGTTTGAAATATGTAAAAAGGAATGTGGAAATACTTACTATATACAAACACCTGTAGACTTGGATTCTGAAATGTTCCAATGCAGTAGTTGTGTAGGTATTACAGCAGGGGCTTCCACCCCAAAGAAAATTATTGAGGAGGTTCAAGAACATGTCAGAATTAAGTTTTGAACAGATGCTGGAAGATTCCGTAAAAACAATCAGAAATGGAGAGATCGTACAGGGTACCGTCATCGATGTAAAAGATGATGAGATCATCCTGAATATCGGCTATAAAGCAGACGGTATCATCACAAAGAACGAGTACACAAACGATTCAAGCGTTGTGCTTACAGACGTTGTTAAACCTGGCGATACCATGGAAGCAAAGGTTCTCAAAGTAAACGACGGAGAGGGCCAGGTTACACTGACTTACAAACGTCTTGCAGCAGAGAAGGGAAACAAACGTCTTGAGGAGGCATTTGAGAACCAGGAGGTTCTGAAAGCTCCTGTAACACAGGTACTTGATGGTGGTCTTTGTGTTAACGTAGAGGAAACAAGAGTATTCATTCCTGCAAGCCTTGTATCCGACACATATGAGAAAGACCTTTCCAAATACGCAGATCAGGAGATCGAGTTTGTTATCACAGAGTTCAACCCAAGAAGACGCCGTATCATCGGTAACCGTAAACAGCTTCTTCTTGCTGAGAAAGCCGAGAAACAGAAAGAGCTTCTTGCTAAGATCAAAGCTGGTGACAAGGTTGAGGGTGTTGTTAAGAATGTTACAGATTTCGGTGCATTCATCGATCTCGGTGGAGCAGACGGACTTCTTCACATCTCTGAGATGTCCTGGGGCAGAGTAGAGAATCCGAAGAAGGTATTCAATGTTGGTGATAAAGTTACAGTTCTTATCAAAGAGATCAACGGAGATAAGATTGCACTTTCCCTTAAATTCCCGGAGGAGAACCCATGGCTTACAGCTGCTGAGGACTTCGCAGTAGGAAATGTAGTAAAAGGTAAAGTTGCACGTATGACAGATTTTGGTGCATTTGTTGAGCTTGCACCTGGAGTAGATGCACTTCTTCATGTATCTCAGATTTCCAGAGAGCACGTTGCTAAACCATCTGATGTACTTTCCATCGGACAGGAAATCGAGGCTAAAGTTGTTGATTTTAATGGCGAGGACAGAAAGATCAGCCTTAGCATGAAAGCACTTGAGGATTATTCTGCAGAGCAGACAGAGGAGTAATTTCTATCCGGAAGTTTGAACAGATATTGATATTCTGAGAATTATAAGAGACTGTTTCCATTTTGGCGGCAGTCTCTTTTTTAGTGTTTAATAATTCCTGTAACAGTAAAATGAACAAGCCCCGGGCATATGCTTTTACAGGCATATTCTGCAGTTCAGAAGCAAAATGTTCAGGGCTTTTTGGTTTATGCTGATCCTAGATATAATGAATTCATTTTAAAGTGGAGAGATAATAAGGCAGGCAATGTTTAAGATAAGTTTTCTGTTTGAGCGGATTCCGGACAAAGTCATCTGTTACAGAGAACCAGGTATAGCAGGTATCTTTTTTGGCAGGTTTACGAAGTTTCTTATCCATGCAGACACTTAATGTCTTTGGGATGGCTGTATCTTCTGAAGGAATATAATCATAATCCTTGTAATTGGAATAATACTGTTTTAAACGGCCGTTTTGGTGCTTTATGAGGAAACGAACGCGGTTTTTCTGACCGGTTATGTAGAATTTTTCACTATAATTGGAGAATTCCACAGGTAGACTGCGGGAAAGTACAAGGGTAAAAATTATTTGTTCGTCTAGAAATTCACAATTCAGAGGCTCATAACCTTCTTCAAAAAGACAGAGATAGGAAAGCATTGAGAGGATTTTTCCAAGTCCAAGAAGATCCTCCTGATTGTGGCCAAGTACAATATCAGCGGCATCTTTTTTTTTGCCTGAAGCAAATTGTTTATAGTGACGGATACATGCCCCGCCATCGCAGTATTCACGCTGGTCGATTCCAAGGAAAGCTTCCACAGAAGGCTGATTCATTTTGGAAAGCTTCAGTAGCCCTTTTACGGGTTTCAGCTGTCGGTAAAGGTCCAGAGAAAGCAGGTTTTCAAAGGGAGAAGGCAATCCGTGAATCTGACAGCGGGCTTCCAGGTAAGGCTGGTCAAAACTGTCGCCGTTATACTGGATCGTGCAGGAAAAATTCTGTAAAAATTCCGAAAATATTTTCAAAAGCTCGGGTTCTTCTTTCTCATCTTCGATCATCCACTGGTACATCTGCCAGTTTTTTTCTTCATAAGCCACAGCACCGACAAGATACAGAAAAGTGGAATTTCGTGATAGTCCTGTTGTTTCAATGTCATAGAAAACCGGTACAAAATGCTCTGAAAATGCATGCTTTTTAGTCAATTTTTTAACAGTCTCAAAGTCCGGAAACCCTTGTAAAATCGGCATTTTTTTAACAATCATGTTAATTTCCTCCTTTATGGATTGTATCTAATTATACACAAAAAAACGTTTTTTCCATAGTGCAATTTTAGGTGAAATGAGTTATAGTATATTCGTGGAGTTGATGAAAATAACAGGAAATGGTACTGGATTTATGTGGGAATTGACAGTTATAAAAACTGATTAATATTACTTTATAATTTGATTTTTATCTGCAGTTTTCCTGGAACCGTGATCACTTCTATATGAAAGTATATCATAGTATGACGGATAGAATCAATCTATCATACATATATCAGAAACACGGAAATCAACTTTAAAAAAGAGTATGATGTGCACAGCACGGAAACGCAGCGTGCATGTACATGCAAACAATAAAGGAGGAGATGAGATCTATGGCATTTTTAACCTTCAGAGGTGGTATTCATCCTTATGACGGCAAAGATTTGTCAAAAAACTGTCCTGTTGAGAAGTATCTGCCGAAAGGAGATCTGGCAATTCTTGTATCTCAGCATATCGGAGCTCCGGCCAAGCCGATCGTGAAAAAAGGCGATCATGTGCTCGTAGGACAGAAAATCGCAGAAGCAGGTGGATTCGTTTCTGCACCGATACATTCATCTGTATCAGGAACTGTGAAAGGAATCGAGAAACGCCTGACAGCAGTAGGAGCCATGGGTGATGCGATCATCATTGAAAATGATGGACAATATGAATCGGTGGAATATACACCTGCCAATCTTTCCAACCTTTCCAAAGAAGACATTTTAAAAAGAATTCAGGAAGGCGGAGTTGTAGGACAGGGTGGTGCAGGCTTCCCGACACATGTGAAGCTTTCACCGAAGGAACCGGACAAGATCGACCACATTCTGGTAAATGGTGCGGAGTGCGAGCCTTATATTACCAGTGACTACCGCAGAATGATGGAAGAACCGGAGAATGTTGTAAAAGGACTGGAAGTAATCCTGAAAGTATTCCCGAAAGCATTGGGATGCATCTGTATCGAGGATAACAAGCCTGACTGTATTGCCAGAATGAAGGAAGCTATCAAAGGCAAAGAACGTATGGAAGTAAAAGAACTCAAGACCAAATATCCGCAGGGTGGTGAGCGTACTCTGATCTATGCGGTTACAGGCAGAGAGATCAATTCCACCATGCTTCCGGCAGATGTAGGATGTGTTGTTGATAACGTAGAAACCGTTACCTCTGTTTATAAAGCAGTAATCCTTGGTCAACCGGTCATCAGCCGTAATTTAACAGTTACAGGAGACGGCATCCGCACACCGAAAAACTTTTCCGTTCTTACAGGAACAGATCTGTCAGAACTTGTAGACGCTGCAGGTGGCCTGAAAGAAAAGATCGCGAAAGCAATTTCCGGTGGACCGATGATGGGATTTGCACTGTATGATCTTCACATCCCATGTACAAAGACAACCTCTTCCCTGCTTTTTCTGGAGCATGATGCAGTATCCGAGGCGAAGCAGATTCAGACTGCATGTATCAACTGCGGACGTTGCGTAAGCGTCTGTCCAGGCCATGTGGTTCCCGCCCGTCTTGCAACTCTTGCAGAGAACGGTGATATGGCAGGCTTCGAGAAGATGGATGGTATGGAGTGCTGTGAATGCGGCTGCTGCAGTTACATCTGTCCTGCCAAACGACCTCTGACTCAGAGTATTAAATCTATGAGAAAAATGGTTCTTGCCGAGCGCAAGAAAAAGAAATAGGGGGAGGAAAAACAATGGAACAAATGTATAACGTATCATCTAATCCCCATATCAGGGATAAAATGACTACCAGTCGTATCATGCAGCTGGTTGTGATCGCACTTCTGCCTGCGACATTATTTGGTATCTGGAATTTTGGTGTGCATGCACTTCTTGTAATTCTTGCAACGATTGCATCCAGTGTATTTTTTGAGTGGCTTTATGACCGTCTGATGCACAAGAAGAACACGACCAAAGATTTCAGTGCAGTTGTAACAGGTCTTCTGCTTGCTTTAAACATGCCGCCCCAGATTCCAATCTGGATGCCGATCCTTGGCAGTGCCTTTGCGATTATTGTTGTAAAACAGCTGTTCGGCGGACTTGGCCAGAACTTTATGAACCCGGCTCTTGCAGGAAGATGTTTCCTTATGATCTCTTTTGCCGGAAAGATGACTAACTTTGCAGTTTCCAAGAGCTCTCATGCAGTTGTGGATACTGTTACACAGGCAACACCTCTGGCGGCTCTGAAGAGCCAGGGATTTGTTGCGGGAACTTCCATTCCGGTAAAAAATCTCTTCCTTGGTAATATCCAGGGAACCATCGGTGAAACCTCCGCACTGGCAATCCTGATCGGTGCCGTGATCCTTCTTGCATTTAAGATCATTGATCTGAAAGTGCCACTTACATATATCGGAAGCTTCGCCGTATTTGTGATCCTTTATATGCTGGGAACAGGCAAAGGATTTGACGTGAACTATCTTTTCAGCCATATCTTCGGCGGCGGTCTGATGCTTGGCGCATGGTTCATGGCAACCGATTATGTAACCACACCGATCACACCGAAGGGACAGCTGGTATATGGATGCTGCCTTGGTATTGTAACAGCAGTGTTCCGTCTCTTTGGCGGTTCTGCAGAGGGTGTTTCCTATGCGATCATTTTCTGCAACCTTCTGGTTCCGCTTATTGAGAAAGTAACAAAACCGGTTGCTTTTGGAAAAGGAGGCAGGAAATAATGAGTAAGATTATCAGAAATACATTGATCCTTACGATCATTACAGTAGTTGCCGGACTTGGACTTGGACTGGTTTATGAAGTTACAAAAGAACCGATCGCAAGAACTGAAGAGCAGGCAAAAAAAGAAGCATGGCAGACAGTATTCAGTGATGTAAGCCTGGAAGATTTTAAAGCCATTGACGTAGATCAGGAGGCTGCCGATAAAGTAGTTGCCGATTTTGGAGTAAAAGCTACAGTGGACGAAGTCTGTGAAGCAGCAGATGAAGGATACGTAGTAACGGTAACAGATAAAGAAGGCTACGGCGGTGACATCCAGATCACAGTAGGTGTGACAAAGGACGGAACCGTAAGCGGTGTTTCCATTCTTTCTATCAGTGAGACCGCAGGACTTGGAATGCGTGCGACAGAAGCCCAGTTCCAGGAGCAGTACGTAGGTAAAAATACCGATAAATTCTATGTATCCAAAGATGGCGGCGAAGGTGAGCCTATTGATGCCATCAGTGGTGCGACCATTACATCCAGAGCTTTTACCGGTGCAGTCAATACAGCTATCGGCTATTGCAAAAACGCATTTTAGGAGGGTAGTTGAATATGAATAAATGTGGTGAAAGATTAAAAAACGGTATTATAACCGAGAATCCGATTTTCGTTCTGATGCTGGGAATGTGTCCGACACTTGCGGTAACAACTTCAGCTATCAATGGTATTGGTATGGGACTTTCCACAACCGTGGTACTTGTTATGTCAAACATGCTGATCTCCATGCTGCGTAAAGTGATTCCGGATTCTGTGAGAATGCCGGCATTCATCGTAGTTGTAGCATCTTTTGTAACAATCGTGCAGTTCCTTATGGAAGGTTTTACTCCTTCCCTTTATGATTCACTTGGAATCTATATTCCGCTGATCGTAGTTAACTGTATCATTCTAGGACGTGCAGAGAGCTATGCTTCCAAGAATCCGGTCCTTCCTTCAATTTTTGACGGACTTGGAATGGGACTTGGATTTACAGTCGGTCTGGTTGCCATTGGTCTTGTAAGAGAGATCCTTGGTTCCGGAAAAGCTTTCGGAGCACAGATCATCCCGGTTGCTGATGCAGCTACTGGTGCTGCCGGTTATACCCCGATCACTATCTTTATCCTTGCACCTGGAGCATTCCTGGTTCTTGCAGGACTTGCAGCAATCCAGAACAAAGTAAAGATCAACATGGCAAAGAAGGGCAAGGATGTTTCCAAGATCCAGTCCGGCTGCGGTTCCAACTGTGCAACCTGCGGCGGCTGTCCTTCTGAGAAAGAATAAAGGGGGAGTAGAAGATGGCAAGCTTAATGTTAATTGCTATTGGTTCTGCACTTTGCAGTAACGTTGTATTAAGCCAGTTCCTTGGAATCTGTTCTTTCCTGGGAGTTTCCAAGAAGACTGAAACTGCAGTCGGCATGGGAGGCGCGGTTGTATTTGTTATCACGATCGCATCCTTTGTTGCTTCGCTGTTATATAAATTTATCCTGGTACCAACACATTTTGAGTACCTGAAAACAATCGTATTTATCCTCGTTATCGCAGCACTGGTACAGATCGTAGAGATGTTCCTCAAGAAATTTGTTCCATCTCTTTACAAGGCGCTTGGTGTATATCTTCCGCTGATCACAACAAACTGTGCAGTTCTTGGTGTGGCACTGAACAACGTAAAATATGAGTACAGCATTCTTGAGAGCGTTGTCAACGGATTTGCAACAGGCGTGGGTTATCTGATCGCTATCGTACTGCTTGCGGGAATCCGTGAAAAAATGGAATACAACGATATTCCGGAATCCTTCCAGGGGATGCCGATCGTTCTGCTTACAGCAGCATTGATGGCTATTGCATTCTTTGGATTCTCCGGAATCGTATAGGAGGAAGAAAAGCATGAGTATAACAGGAATTATTATGGCTGCAGTCATTGTCGGCGGTACTGGATTATTCATTGGTATCTTCCTTGGACTGGCAGATAAGAAATTAACTGTAAAGGTAGATGAAAAAGAAGAAGCCATTCTTGGCGTTCTTCCAGGTAATAACTGTGGTGGCTGCGGATATCCGGGATGTTCCGGACTTGCGGCAGCCATTGCCAAAGGAGAGGCTCCGGTTGATCAGTGTCCGGTCGGCGGCGCTCCGGTAGCTGCCAAGATTGGCGCGATCATGGGACAGGAAGTAAAAGAAACCGCACGTCAGGTTGCTTTTGTAAAATGTGCCGGAACCTGCGACAAGACAACTGAAAAGTATGAGTACACAGGCGTGGAAGACTGTGAGATGATGGCATTCATTCCTGGCAGTGGAGCAAAAAATTGTACTTTCGGATGTATGGGATTCGGAAGCTGTGTAAAGGCATGTCCGTTTGATGCCATCCATGTAGTAAATGGTGTTGCAGTAGTAGATCAGGAAGCATGTAAGGCCTGCGGCAAATGCGTCGCAAAATGCCCGCGTCATCTCATCGAGCTGGTGCCATATGACAAACAGATCCGTGTGGCCTGCAGCTCCCATGCAAAAGGAAAAGCTGTTACAACAGCCTGCGAGCTTGGCTGTATCGGATGTAAGAAATGTGAGAAGAACTGTCCGTCAGAGGCGATTACAGTTACTGATTTCTGTGCACACATTGATTATGATAAGTGTACAGGCTGTGGTAAATGTAAAGAAGTCTGCCCGAGACATGTAATTCTGTAAAGAACGAAGTAACAAAGGAGAACTGTCATCACAGAAATTTTTCTGTAAAATGGCAGTTCTTTTTTCTATGAAGTAAATCTTGGAGCTGTCCATCCTGCTTGACAAATAAATTATTGTTCAGTATAGTGAACGCATGACCAATAGTAACAATTATCGGAGGTATTATAAAATATGGGGTTTTCAGAAGATTTTGTATGGGGAGCAGCGACCAGCTCCTATCAGATCGAAGGAATGGGGCGAGATTCCGGAAAAGGCATGAATTATTTAAAGAAGATGTAGCGCATATGAAAGAACTGGGGTTGAAAGGATATCGTTTTTCCATTGACTGGTCCCGGGTGCTGCCGGATGGTTTTGGAATCATTTATGTTGATTTCGAGACACAGGAGAGGATCTGGAAGGATTCTGCGTACTGGTCCAGAGAACTTATCAGCAGAAACGGGAATGATCTGTGAAAATTTTAAAAGGATAGTGTATGAATAAAATATTTAAAACAGCAATGTTTTTTACCGCATTTATTCCGTTATGGTTTACAGTTGTATTTATAGATGGAATGAGTATTGCGGATAAGACGAACACTACTATAGGTGCAGAGATAGCTGGAATAAGTGGAATTGTTGCTGGACTTATTATATCTGGAATAGTTATAGTTGGCTCGATGAAAGGAATAAGAAAAGAAAGTTTTAAGAAATATAAAATATTATCCGTACAACAGGAAAAGGGGATTACGTCAGAATTTTTACTATCATATATTCTTCCGCTATTTGCATTTGATTTTACAAAGTGGGTCAGCTTGGCGGAATTTTTGATCTATTTTCTGATTCTCATGTTTTTATGTGTCAGGAATAACAATGTATATGCAAATCTGTTTTTTGAAGTAAAAAAATATAAATTCTATACATGCGAAGTTCAGTGGGTGGCAGAAGGTGAAACTGATCCTCTGCAGATAATAGTTATCAGTAAGAAACCATTATCCGCATATAAGGAAAATGTAATTGAAATAGCACCGCTCGATAAACCGTTCTTCTTAGGAAAATGAAATTGGAACAGAGGATGGCACTTCGCAGACCCCTTTATCAAACATGTTAAGTTTGGTTTTACCGCAGATTGCAAGTGTGAAATTACGTGCGTTTTGCGGTTTGCTTAAATCGAATTTATGTGTGGCGGGATTAACAGGAATACGAAGTTCTTTTTTTAAGAGATCTTTATATTCCTGTTTTTGTAATTTCGCAACAATTTGCGCATCGTAAGTGATGAATTTTTTGGAGTTTTGCCCGGAGACAGCAAAAGTTTTATAGGATTCCATATCATCTATAAGATCAGCTGTTTCCAATTCGGCAAGGTGTTCCCGGCAGACGATTTTATGGGAATATTCAATGTTGAATATACTTTCAAAATTGTTATTTACAGAATAAAGCGTATGATCGGTTATTAAAATATCACAGCACCTGCCAAACTGAATCATTGGTTCCTGTGCTTCGACAACAGTATTATGACGGCTGACAAAGATTGGCGTACGCTTTTTGAAAGAAAGAACAGGATTCTTCTGAGTGAGAAAATAGAGATTCTTATCATTTCCATTTTCATCCTGATAGTTTCCGACAAAAATAAAAGCATTGGCAGAGATATCTTTTAGCTTGCATGTGTCATCACTGGTATTGATGTGATTAAGCAGAGAAGCCCAGGTTTTATGTATAAGTGAACTGTTAAGACTTAGCTTTTCAATTGTGCCTTTAGGATTCTGAGCCGTATATTCAAGAACACGCTCTTGATTTTTTACTTTATTAAAAAAATTAGAAGACATAGAATTTACTATGTTATTAAGTAATTCTTTAGGTTCAAAATGGAAAGCGTAGCATACGTATTCATTAGGATTTTTTTTATGATCGTATTCAATTAGATAGGCTTCCCAATGTGCAATGCGCTGGGCTGTGAGGATTGCCTTTTCAATTTTCTGAAGCGACATAAAGTACCTCCTGGTATTGGTGTGTAATCATAAATTAATCTTTTGTACGTGATGAAATATATTCAAAAAGGAATTCGTCACATTTTGAAGATATTTTATTATATTTATCTGATGTTGAAGCCTCACGCAATAAGCTGATACCATTGATCTTGGTACCCACAGGGATGTTGATTCCAAGCAGTGTGGATTCCTCAATTTCGTAATATTCTTCCTGTTCAGCGAGATTTTGAAAAGAAGAGAAAAACTTCTTCAAACTGACATCCGAATCAGAAGCATATTTTTTCAGCAATGCCTGAAACTCCTTTTTGGAAATCAGTACTCTGGAACTGTTAAGCTTTAACTGACCTTTTAAAAAGTGCAGATCTTCACTGTCCTCGTCCAGATTAAATTCATATTTACTGATAACCATCCGGTGAAGAGTTGGCCGCCTGTTGCCGCCGCTGGAAGTTGTCAGTACGGCACCGATCCTGCACAGAATATCCTGGGAGAATAAAAACATATGGTGAAATGAAAGAAAACATAATTCACCAATCTCAGCATTAGTCAGAGTGCAGTAACAGGAACCCATAGAGATTGAGATAACCATATCTCCTGTATATACTTTCCTGATAGGAGTGCCGGATACATCGATTTTTCCTGTATAGATTTCCAGGTTGACCCTGCAGCGGTTCTCATCAGATGCAGAAAGTGTGAGTTCGCCGTGGATCAATTTAGCCTCAGAGGAGATGGTCGAGTAGAAATATAGATAATACTTATTCCCGATATACCCTTTAAAAGCCGGTCGGTTAATCGAACATACCAGATTATCATTCTCTGGAATATAATGAGAAGAAAAACAGGTATTTGTAATGACTGTGCCGGGGCGAAAAGAGACAAGGTCAGCAGCATCTATATTTAGTGCACGTGCGATTTTCGCAATGTGTTCCAGGGTGAAGCTGGCTTTTCCAGACAGAAGTTTGGATAAGGTGGACTGGTTGATACCTGAATTCTCTGCCAGGATTTTTTGTGTAATTCCATGTTCTTGCATGATATGCCGTATGTTCTTCATGACTTTTTTTTCATATTTTATATAAAAGCCTTCATTTGATTCCATAAAAATCTCCAATCTACGGTAATAAAAAAGATAAAATTGTGATATAAAAATTATAACATTTCTTATGAGCTGCGTAAATGAAATAATTATATATCTAAATAAAATTTCTAAAATAGAATACAGATGACAATATAAGAACAAATAATTTCTATATACATAATTAAGTGCACATATTGAATAGAGGTAACGAGTGTGGTACAATAATATCCCGAGAAAAAAGCGAGGAAGAAAAAGTAACCCGGTCAGTAAGTGCATTTATGGAGCGTTGTGTGGAAACACACAATGAAAAAACAAATGAGTGTAGCAGTTGAGAGTGAATATGAAAGAGACGAACAGTATTTTGAAAACCGGAATACTGAGAATATAGAACTTGAAAAGGTTGCAGCGTGGATTAAAGGAGATCAGTTTGATTACGGTGAATGGGGCAGGATTGAATTAAGACCTGGGAGTATCCGGACAGAGGAAGATTCCAGAGCAAAGCCAAATGTATTCTCCAGTACAATCGCAGTTCAGACATTGCATGTATTAGGGGGTGATGCACCAGAAGAAGAAAAAAAGATGTGCGAATGGATGACTAAACTGAGGGATAAAAAAGGATACTTTCTCGGTGCTGGAGGTAAAAAAGAACCATATGGACAGCCAGAGACAGATCGAGTTAAGAATATCCGCCATACAGCAAGAGGACTGGATTATCTGCTCCGGACAGGACGGTTTATTGATCGCAAAGATGCAAAAGTACTGCGAAAGATATTGAAAGCCCAGAACTCAAAAGATGGTGGCTTTCCTCAGTTTTTTGAAGAAGACTCGGAGATATGGTCGACTTCTTATTTTGTGAACCTGATGATAACATTAAAAGGACCAAGGGGAGTAGCATTGTTAAGAAAAACGCCGGAGGAAAGTGAGGCCGAGATAATAAATGAGATAGAAGGAAAGATAAGAGACGCGATTCAATTCCTTCGAAAAAATAAAAATAAGAATAAAATATGGGGAAGATGCAAGGAACGTTATGAGGCAACAACCACGGGAGTTATGATTCAAATAGGTCCATATCTTGTGGAGGAATGGCCTGAAGAATACAGGGAGATCATGTATCAGCTGGGCAAAATCCCGGTCAAACGCAGATATACCAGGTTGTATCTCGCACTTATAGGAATGCATTTGTTTAGGAAGGAAGAACAGCAGAGGATTTTTTGCGCTCTTCGGGAGGATGAGAGAAGATTTGAAGAGGTTGAAAAAGTGGACTTTGTTGAGGTTCTGGCATATGGCTGGATCCAGAAGTTCGGAAATAATATAGGAATGCTTGACTATTATAACAGCCTGAATCATGGACATGAACTGGTACTGCCAGAAGAATTAACCGGAAAAGACGAGAGAAAGATTCAGACAGAATATATGAAATGGTGTCTGCAGCAGTACAGGGAATTCCAGGAATATAAGAAAAATATTGAAATTGAGACGGCAGTAAATGAGACTGCGATCATAGACAAAACCAAATTATGGATATTCTGCCAGAGATTATTTCAGAAATACAAATTTTATATTGAAGAAAAAGGCGGCTGGAAAGACTTCTGGGATGGAGATAAGCACGTACTGGAAAAGGAAACACAAAACAAGTTCTGGAGTTATGCAGATGCGTTTCTTGACGGACATGAGATTATCACAAACAGGGAAAAGTATACCGGATGCGGAATGGTTGATTTTGAATTCAGCAATGGATACCAAAAAAGCATATTGGTAGAATTCAAGCTTCTTTCCAACAGAGGCCTGCAAAGTGACGGCGGTCTCAGCCAGATCCAGCAGTATATGGTCAGTACGAAGACGGATACGGCATTCCTGGTCGTGTTCGGGTTTGATGAAAAAGATGCAGAGATGGTAGGAAAAATAGAAGCTGCAATAAAACAATTTCAAATGCGCGAGACAGACAAATTTATAGAATTGGTATACATAGATGCTTCAAAGAAGCTCAGTGCCAGTAAATTGTACACAGTTTAGAAGCGAATTGAACAAAAAAACAAACTTGACACATAATCCCATTTTCGACAGTTAAATAAAAATAAAGTGGCAGAATCCTTTGATTTTACTCAATATCATGATGCTGGGGTCAAAAGGTGACCTCATAGTACCTTGCTACAAGTTTTATTTTTGTAGCAAGGATCTAAGAAATATGTCATTCATAGAGATATTAAAAAACTATGTTTTGACCCCGGCATCATGACATTGCCTCTGAACAGTAACATAAAATACGGAAAATTACAGTTTCCAGCTAAAAATATTTGACCAGTGAATTTCCAGGGGCTATAATAAAGTATAAAATATTCAGTACACTTCAAGGAGAACAATTCATGAGCAAGATTATTTTAACTGGCGACCGCCCGACGGGACGCCTTCATGTAGGTCATTATGTTGGATCACTGGCAGAGCGTGTGAAACTGCAGAATTCCGGCTTATATGACGAAATTTATATTATGATCGCAGATGCGCAGGCACTTACAGATAATGCGGAACATCCGGAGAAAGTACGTCAGAACATCCTTCAGGTTTCACTGGACTATCTGGCTTGCGGACTTGACCCGGCGAAATCCAACATTTTCATTCAGTCTATGGTGCCGGAGCTTACTGAGCTTACTTTCTATTATATGAATCTGGTAACAGTGGCACGTGTACAGCGTAACCCTACTGTTAAATCTGAGATCAAGATGCGTAATTTCGAAGCCAGCATTCCGGTTGGATTCTTCTGCTATCCGATCAGCCAGGCAGCAGATATCACAGCTTTCCGTGCAACACATGTGCCGGTAGGTGAGGATCAGCTTCCGATGCTTGAGCAGTGCAAGGAGATCGTTCATAAGTTTAATACCGTTTATGGTGAGACTTTAACAGATCCGGAGATCGTTCTTTCTTCCAATAAGGCATGTTTACGTCTTCCTGGTATCGATGGAAAGGCTAAGATGAGTAAGTCTCTTGGAAACTGCATCTATCTTTCTGATGAGGAAGATGTTGTTAAGAAGAAGATCATGTCCATGTTTACAGACCCGAACCATCTTCGTGTTCAGGACCCGGGCCGTGTAGAAGGTAACCCGGTATTTATCTATCTGGATGCATTCAGCCGTCCGGAGCATTTCTCAGAGTTCCTTCCTGAGTACCAGAATCTGGACGAGCTTAAAGCGCACTACCAGAGAGGCGGCCTTGGCGACGTGAAGGTCAAGAAATTCCTGAATAACGTAATGCAGGCAGAGCTGGGACCGATCCGCGAGAGAAGAAAGATGTGGGAACAGCGTACTGCTGATGTATTTGACATACTGAAAGCAGGTACAGAAGTTGCAAGAGAGAAGGCAGCAGCAACTCTTCACGATGTACGTTCTTCCATGAGGATCAACTATTTCGAGGATCAGGATTTCCTGAATCAGTAATAGAATAGTTACTGTTCACTGGTAATATCCCGCGAGGTGTTTTTTGTGAGCGAAGGTCACAGAAAACCCGAGACATACCGCGCGAATTTATGCAATCAGCATAAATTCTGTGCATCGCGAAGCGTGTTACTGAGAACGGAGTGAACAGTAACATAGAATAATGATCAGCCCGGGACATATGTATTCCGGGTTGATTTTTTTTTCAAATTGTGTTAGTATTTCATCCATATGGGAAACAGATGTTCAGCTATTGTTGTGTACAGGTAACACACTGTTCCCGGGAAGGAGCAGTTGATTTTGATTTCTTTTGTAAAAGGTAAGGTAGCGGATATCAGTGAGAACAACCTGGTGGTGGAAAACGGCGGCATTGGTTATGAGATCTATATGACAGGACAGGATCTTAGGAAAGCACGTGTTGGTGAAGAGAAGAAGATAAATACGTTTCTGTATGTAAGAGAAGATATTCTTCAGTTATACGGATTTTTTTCAAAGGATGATCTTGGGATGTTCAGGCTTCTTCTGGGAGTGAATGGTGTAGGACCTAAGGGAGCACTTGGCATTCTTTCCGGGATCAGTGCAGATGAGCTGCGTTTTGCAGTGCTTTCCGATGATGTGAAGACAATCTCGAAAGCACCTGGAATCGGTAAGAAAACAGCTCAGAAGATGATTCTGGAGCTGAAAGATAAACTGAAGCTGGAAGATGCCTTTGAGATGAAGCTTGCTCATCAGCAGGAGGATGCAATGGAGGGGGCAGCAGATCTTCGGGACAGCCGTCAGGAAGCTGTGGAAGCACTGGTTGCCCTTGGATATAGTTCGGCAGATTCGCTTCGTGCAGTACGTAAGGTTCCGGACGATGTTCCCGCAGACGATGTGGAGGCGATTCTCCGCGCTGCATTGAAGAATTTTTGATATTTAGTAGAACGGAGCATAACAGATGGAGAACAGGATCATTACAACAGACGTTACAGAAGAGGATTTTTCCCTGGAGGGGAATTTAAGGCCTCAGAGTCTGGATGAGTATATTGGTCAGCAGAAAACCAAGGATACCCTGAAAATCTATATTGAAGCTGCAAAACAGAGACACGATTCTCTGGATCACGTGCTTTTTTACGGCCCTCCGGGTCTTGGAAAGACGACACTTTCTGCCATCATCGCCAATGAGATGGGTACACATATGAAAGTTACATCCGGCCCAGCTATTGAGAAGCCGGGAGAGATGGCTGCGATTCTGAATAATCTTCAGGAAGGAGATGTGCTGTTTGTGGATGAGATCCACAGGCTGAATCGCCAGGTAGAAGAGGTTCTTTATCCGGCAATGGAAGATTTTGCTATTGATATTATGATCGGAAAAGGCGCATCTGCACGTTCCATCCGACTGGATCTTCCGAAATTTACCCTTGTAGGAGCAACTACCAGGGCAGGACTTCTCTCTGCACCGCTCCGTGACCGTTTTGGTGTCACCCAGCGCCTGGAATTTTATGATAAGAAAGAACTGACGACGATTATCCTGCGTTCTGCACAGGTTCTGGGCGTGGATATTGAGCCGAAAGGTGCTGCGGAAATCGCCAAACGTTCCAGAGGAACACCGCGACTGGCTAACCGTCTCCTGAAACGTGTGAGAGATTTTGCCCAGGTGAAATATGATGGTGTGATCACCTATGATGTAGCCTGTTTTGCACTGGATCTTCTCGAGGTGGATCAGTATGGACTGGATAAGACGGATCGACGTATTTTACAAACTTTAATCCTGAATTTTCAGGGCGGTCCGGTAGGTCTTGAGACGCTTGCAGCCTCTATTGGAGAGGATTCCGGAACCCTGGAAGATGTGTATGAACCATACCTTCTGCAGAATGGTTTCCTGAACAGAACTCCCCGTGGAAGGATGGCTTCTGTGCTGGCATACACCCATCTTGGATATCCTCGTCCCGATTTATCGACAAAATAATAGAAAAACTTCTATACATTTTAGCTGTAATCAGTTATAATATAGACAGTTGTGAGCCAGCAGAGCTGACAACAGAGAGGAATGTTGCTGAGAGAACAGGCAGCAGATGAATTCAGGAGGCTTTACGAATGGCGGTAAAGAATACAGCACAGGTTGTTATCGACGGAAAGATCATTACTCTGGGCGGATATGAGTCTGAGGAGTATTTCCAGAAGGTTGCGGCCTATATGAATAATAAGATTGGTGAACTGAGTCAGATGCCGGGATATTCCAGACAGGCCATGGAAACCAAGCATACACTTCTCAGTTTGAATATTACAGATGATTACTTCAAGGCGAAGAAGCAGGCAGAGATCTTTGAGCAGGATCTGCAGCAGAAGGATCAGGAGATGTATGACCTGAAACATGAGCTGATCTCATTGAAGATGCAGATTGAAGAGGCGAAGAAAGCAGAGCAGGAAGCTCAGGACCAGAAGAATCTTCTGGACGGTAAGGTTAAGGAACTGGAGAAAGAGCTTGATGAATTGCTCAAATAAGAATGGGGGGATTGCTTCGGTAATCCTCTTTTGTTTTACAGATTAACAGACAGGAGATGAGGGAATACTTTGAAAAAGATAGTAACAGAGCTGCTTTCGCCAGCTGGCTCCTATGAGAGTTTTGAGGCGGCGATAGGTGCGGGCGCAGATGCTGTATATGTAGGCGGTCCGGCTTTTGGAGCGAGGGCATATGCCAGGAATTTTACCCAGGAGGAGCTGATTGCTGCTATTGAGACAGCACATCTCCATAATCGTAAATTATATCTTACAGTGAACACACTTTTAAAAAACAGAGAGATGGAAGGACAGCTTTTTGAGTATCTGGCCCCTTATTATGAGGCAGGGCTCGATGCTGTGATCGTACAGGATCTGGGTGTGTTTTCTTTTATCCGCAGGAATTTCCCGGATCTTGATATCCATGCCAGCACACAGATGACTGTGACTGGTCCGGAGGGAATGAAATTTCTGGAAGAAAAAGGAGCTACCCGTGTAGTTCCTGCAAGAGAGCTTTCGCTGGAAGAAATTTCTGCCATGCATCAGGCCAGTCCTCTGGAAATTGAGACTTTTATCCACGGGGCATTGTGTTACAGCTATTCCGGTCAGTGTCTTATGAGCAGTATTTTTGGCGGAAGAAGTGGAAACAGAGGTCGCTGCGCTCAGCCTTGCAGACTTCCATACAGCGCAACTTGTGATCACCATAAATATAAAGGGGACAAAGATTTCTGTGCTTTAAGTCTTAAGGATATCTGTACGCTGGATATTCTTCCGGATATACTGGAGGCTGGTGTAATGTCTCTGAAGATTGAGGGGCGTATGAAGCAGCCTGGTTATACCGCAGGAGTTACCTCTGTATACAGAAAATATCTGGATCTTTATCTCAGCGGAAAAGAATACCGCGTGCAGGATACAGACAGGAAATATCTTCTGGAACTTTTCAGCAGAGGCGGTTCCTGCAGGGGATATTACGATATGTATCGTGGTCCTGAGATGATGGCTTTTGCCAATGAGAAGAAATCCGGCAATATCCAGCCGGAGATCAGAAAAATAAAAGAAAAAATTCATGGGAATTTAATACTTTCTCCAGAAAGTCCTGTTATACTGGAAATAACCTGTGGAGATAAAACAGTGACTGCCATGGGCGGTGAAGTGCAGTTTGCCAAGAACCAGCCTATGGAAGAGCAGAGGATCCGTCAGCAGCTGGAAAAACTGGGAAATACAGAATTTCAGTGGGAAAGCCTTAACATTGAGATCAATGGAAGGATTTTCGTTCCTGTAAAGGTTCTCAATGAAGTGCGCAGAGCTGCGCTGGAACAGCTGCGTGAAGAAATGATCGGAACCAGACGGAGAGAACCTGCTGAAAAGCAACCTTTCTCTGAAAAAAATCTTTCGGTTTGTACAGAGAAGAATTCCTGTAATGAGAAGCTTCCACTGTATGTCTCCTGTGAAAGGACAGATGTTGCAGAGATACTTCTGGAAGAAGAGGGGATTACAGGCTTTTATCTTTCTTTTGATACCATGAAGAAGTGTTTTTCGCCGGAACTTGCGGGGCGAAAGGAGCTTTATCTTTCTACGCCGCATATCCATCGCGGAGAGATTCCTGAGGTATGGATCCGAAATGCGAAGGAGTGGCTTGATCAGGGAATGAGAGGTTTTCTGGTACGCAGCCTGGAATCTTATGCAGCACTGAAAGAACTGGGATATAAAGAGAAATGTGTGCTGGATGCTTCCATGTATACCTGGAATGATGAAGCCGAGGCGTTCTGGAGAGAAGAGGGCGTTCTTAAGAATACCATTCCTCTGGAACTGAATGAGGGAGAACTTAAGCACAGGGATAATCGTTCTTCCGAACTTCTTCTGTATGGATATATTCCGCTGATGATCTCAGCCCAGTGTGTACGTAAGAATCTGTTCGGATGCACAGGAAAAGGCGAGACCATCTATCTGAAAGACCGGTATAACAGCGAATTTTCAGTGAAATGCTGCTGTGCCCCGTGGGAAAGTGCCTGTCCTGAAGCTGCGAAATACTGTTATAATATTATATATAACAGTATTCCCTATGGACTTCCCGGGGAAAAGGAGCGCGTAGAGAAACTAAAATTACAGTCACTGCGACTTGCTTTTACCATCGAGAAACCATCAGAGGCAAGAGCAGTACTGGAGGAATTCAAGGGTATTTACCATGGAAATGCAAAACCTTCCGGACGCAGGTATACAAAAGGCCATTTTAAAAGAGGAGCCGAGTAAAAGTGTATGATTAATGTTATTACAGAATTATCCAAGTATGTGATCCTCACGCTGATGATCGTCTACACCTTTCACTGTTTTTATATGGTGTGGCGTCAGGACGAGGAGGAAAAAAAGGAGTTGCTCCATCAGCAGCTGACCATGATCTTTTTTATAGATTTCACAGCTTTTCTCGTGATCTATCTTAAGAGCATGGATTTCAAGGTCATCCTGTTTTATATTGAGATGATGATCTTTTTTGCGGTAGTTCAGATCCTGTACAGGATTTTTTATGAAGACGCATCGCTGTTACTTCTGAACAATATGTGCATGCTGCTGAGCGTGGGCTTTATCATGCTCTGCCGTCTGTCGCTTCCTTCTGCAAACAAGCAGCTTCTGATCGTTGCAGCAGGAAGTGCCATATCACTGGTGATCCCGGTGATGATCCGGAAGATGAAATTTCTCAAGGATCTTACTTGGGTTTATGCAGGAGTTGGTGTTGTTCTTCTTGCAGCAGTTCTTGTTCTTGCAAGTACAAGTTATGGAGCCAAGCTTTCCCTTATGGGCATTCAGCCTTCCGAGGTAATCAAGATCACATTCGTATTTTTTATGGCATCCCTGCTCTGCGGAAAAGTGAATTTCCGCAAAGTAGTGCTGG
This sequence comes from Blautia sp. HA8986, assembly GCF_056504635.1. Taxonomy (NCBI): domain Bacteria; kingdom Bacillati; phylum Bacillota; class Clostridia; order Lachnospirales; family Lachnospiraceae; genus Blautia; species Blautia sp. HA8986. Next base: position 867,670 of record NZ_JBWLUQ010000001.1, on the reverse strand, counting down.
CGACCATTGTAGCAGTGCTTCATGTGGGTATCCTGGTTCTTTCCAGAGATCTTGGAAGTGCAGTGATCTTTTTTGTCACCTATCTTGTACTGATCTATGTATCTACCAGAAATCCGGGATATATGTTTCTGGGGCTTGGCGGCGGATGTGTGGGTGCAGTGATCGCCTATCATCTTTTTGGCCATGTACGCCAGAGAGTCAGTGCATGGAGAGATCCTATGGCTGTTTATCAGAATGAGGGCTATCAGATCGTGCAGTCACTGTTTGCCATCGGAACCGGCGGCTGGTTTGGAATGGGACTCTGCCAGGGTTCACCTGAGAAGATCCCTGTTGTAAAAAATGACTTTATATTCAGCGCGATCTGTGAGGAAATGGGAGGTATTTTTGCCATCTGCCTGATTCTGGTGTGTACCAGCTTTTTCCTTATGATCGTTACCATTGCATTGAAGATCCGCAACCCGTTTTATAAGCTGATCGCTCTGGGACTTGGAACAGAATATGCGTTCCAGGTATTCCTGACTATCGGCGGAGTGACCAAGTTTATTCCGATGACAGGTGTTACCCTGCCGCTGGTAAGCTACGGCGGAAGTTCTGTCATGTGCACCATCCTGATGCTGGCTATTATTCAGGGACTGTATATTCTGAGGGAAGATGAGGACGAGGAAATTGAGACGCAGCGAAAAGAAACGATTGAAAGAAGAGGAAAGAGAGCGACGCCTGAGAGAACGGGATATCGCCAGAATCCGTAGAAAAAAGAACAGACCGTTTACCTTTGTATCGGTGTTCTTTATATTGATTTTTGTCAGCCTGATCGGCTATCTTATTTATTTTGATGCAGTAAAAAGCGATGATTTTATCAATAGCCCATATAATACCAGACAGGATACTTTTTCGGATCGCGTTGTCCGTGGAAATATCCAGTCTTCAGATGGGGAAATCCTGGCTCAGACCGATGTGTCAGAGGACGGTACAGAGCAGAGAAATTATCCGTATGCCAATATTTTTGCCCATGCAGTAGGCTATGATACCAATGGCAAGAGCGGGCTGGAATCAGAAGCGAATTTCCAGCTTCTGACGTCTCATTCATTCTTCCTGGAGCAGATGAAAAATGAGTTTTCCGGGAAAAAGAATCAGGGAGATACTGTGATCTCCAGCCTTAATGCAGATCTGCAGACAACAGCCTATAATTCTCTGGGGGACAGAAGAGGAGCTGTTGTTGTGATGGAGCCGTCAACAGGAAGAATCCTTGCAATGGTGAGTAAGCCTGACTTTGATCCGAATACGATTGCTGAGAACTGGGATACGTTGGTTAATGATGAGAGTAACAGCAGCCTTCTGAACCGTGCAACTAATGGTGCATATCCGCCCGGATCTACGTTCAAGATCGTTACAGCTCTTGATTATTTCAGGCAGAAAGGCTCATTGGAGGGATATTCCTATCTCTGCCAGGGAAGCATTACTGTGGATGACCATACGATCCGGTGCTACAATGGGACTGTTCATGGACAGGAGGATTTCTATTCGGCATTTGCTCATTCCTGTAACTGTGCATTTGCGGATATGGGGCTTGGTCTGGGAGGAAGTTCCCTTCGAAGTACAGCGGAAGATCTGCTTTTTAATAAAGCCCTTCCATTGAATTCCTATAAAACAAGTAAATTTACACTGGAAAATAATTCGCCGAATCCACTGGTCATGCAGACTTCTATTGGACAGGGAAATACTCTTGTTTCTCCAATGCATATGGCTATGATCACCAGCGCTATTGCAAATAACGGTGTTCTGATGAAACCGACTATGATCGATAAGATCGTGAATAATTCCGGAGATACTATAAAGGAAACGGAAAAATCTGAATATAAACGTCTGATGACGAACAACGAGGCAAATATTCTTGGAAAACTGATGAAGAATGTGGTAGAGAACGGTACTGCATCTGCACTGAATGGACGCGGCTACACAGTAGCCGGAAAAACAGGTTCTGCAGAGTTTGATGAAAACGGTTCCAGCCATTCCTGGTTTGTGGGATATTCCAATGTAGATGATCCGGATATTGCTATCGCAGTAATTGTAGAAAACGGTGGAACAGGAAGCGAGGCAGCAGTTCCAATTGCAGCAGATGTATTTGATGCATATTATTTCGATTAAATTTAAGAAATTGAAATAGTATCTGTTTCTTGCCCCTTGCCTATCGGACAAAAAAGAGGTATACTGTAACCAGTGCAAAAGACACACGCATTACAGGAGGATTGCAATATGATAGAAGCAACAAGCTGTGGCGGTGTGGTAATTCATCGGGGTAAGATCCTGGCATTGTATAAATCCTACAGGAACCGTTATGAAGGATGGGTGCTTCCCAAAGGAACCGTAGAAAAGGGAGAGACTTATGAGCAGACTGCTTTGCGTGAAGTAAAGGAAGAAGCAGGCGTGAGAGCTTCCATTGTGAAGTATATTGGTAAGAGTCAGTATAATTTCACTGTTCCGGAGGACGTGGTAATGAAAGAGGTACACTGGTATCTCATGATAGCTGATAATTATCATAGCAAGCCCCAGCGTGAGGAATACTTTGTAGATTCCGGATATTATAAGTTTCATGAGATTTATCATCTTCTCCGTTTTTCCAACGAGAAGCATATTGTGGAACAGGCCTATCAGGAATATCTGGAGATGCGAAGTGAAGGCATCTGGGCGAAACAGCAGAAGTATTTTTAGCAACAGGGCAGGGCTGTGTATTTACGCAGCCCTGTTTGACATTAACTGACAGGGAGGTGACTGCAGGATGCTGAAATGGATACGAAATTATTACGTCGGGGAAGACGTTAAGAATCCTGGACGGGCAAGAGCCAGGATTATTGTGGGAAAATTTGTTCCAGGTGTTTATGTGGTCACATTGTCAGATAATCCTGGAAATGTTCTGGAGATCCTTTCCACTGCAGAGTTGATGCAGCGGACTGTCAGGATGATCTGCCCTCCTGTTGTGGGGATCGCCAATGGCAGAGAAGGAGCGATCCGAATGGTGCAGGAGATCGTTGAAGAGGTCTTCAGGGAAACAGGTGATTTGAAAATAAGAGAATATCTGGAGAACAGGTGAACAGATGCTGCATATATTATGGCTGATAATTAAATGGATACTGATCCTTCTGGGGATCCTTGCAGGACTGATCTTGCTGATCCTTCTGCTGCTTCTGTTCTGTCCTGTGCGCTATAAAGGAAAAGCTGCGAAAGAACGGAGTGCAGGAATTAAAGAGGTGGAAGCTTCGGGGGAGGTCAGCTGGCTGTTTCACGGAATTGCCGTGAGAGCTTTTTTCCGAAACGGAAGTCCTGGGATGGAATTTTATATTTTGGGAATTCCGCTCTCGAAATTCAGAGGAGTCTTCCAAAGAAAAAAGAAAAAATCTTCTGCTCATACAGCTGAAAAAAAGGAGAAAAAGAGGGTTCCGTCCGAATTACGGAAACATGAAAACAGCAGGGAAGAACAGAAACAGGAAGTAAAGATTATTGAAGAACCGGATAATGTTCCGGTTGAGATTATATCTGCGGATTTTGAAGGTACTGATATAGAGGGTGATTCGAGGAAGGAAGCAACTGAGGGAGTCTGTGAGTTTCAGAATAAAGATAATGAAAACGCAGATAAAACTTCTGAAACAACAGAAAATGAGCAAATTCCGACACAGAAGTCACAGAAATTTGAGAAAATCAGAGAGATAGCGAAAGATGAAGAAAAGGAATTTTCTTCAGAAGAACAGAACTCTCAAAACAAGATCATAAGCTTAATTTCTGAAATAGCGGGAAAAATAAAAAAAGCAGTTCTTGGCATTCTGGCTGCGGTACAAAGCTTTTTGGGAATTCCATCTAAAATATTCCAAAAAATCCAGAATTTCAGATTAACAATCAAAAAATTCTGTGGTAACATTAACTGGTATAAGGAATTTATCGATCATCCCCGTACCAGAGAAGCACTTTCTCTTGTATGGAAAGATGCAAAGAAACTGATACGGCATATCTTTCCTACCAGGATCAAAGGCAGGATCATATTTGGATGTGAAGATCCTTCCGTTACGGGAACCGTGCTGGCAGTTCTTGGCATGACAATTCCTTTTCATAAGAATGCAATAGCAGTGACTCCTCTCTTTGACAGTGAGAATGTTCTGGAGGGAGAGGTCATGCTTAGTGGCCGGATTTACGGAGCGATGCTTCTTAAGACGGCAGCAGAGCTTTATTTCAATAAAAATATTAAATACGTCATCCGCCGATGGAGACATAAGGAGGTAAATCATGGAGAAAGAGAATAATTTCAAGGATACCGTGAATTCATTATTTAAGGGAATGGATGGATTTGTATCTGCCAAGACAGTTGTAGGCGATGCCATTCATGTAGGCGATACCATCATTCTTCCTCTTGTTGATGTATCTTTCGGTGTGGGAGCCGGAGCTTTTGAAGGAGACAAGAAGAACAACGGAGGAGGCGGTCTTGCCGGTAAGATGACACCGTGTGCAGTACTTGTCATCCAGAATGGAACGACTAAGCTTGTAAATGTAAAGAATCAGGATGGACTTACCAAGGTCCTGGATATGGTTCCTGATTTTGTGAATCGATTTGTACCGGGAGCAGGCGGAGATTCTGAGGATGAGACGGAAGAATAGAAGCAGCTGACGGTACTCAGATTGATTTTAAGGCATATACTGTAATAAGTAAATGATAGCAGGCTGACTGAAATGGGAAAGCTAACCGGATTTATGCTGTTTTTTATCGGTGTAGGAATGGTGTTAGGAATACTTATTACTGAGAATTTTATTGTAATCTCCATAGCAGTAGTGTGTCTGCTATGCGGATACCATATGTTTTGCAGATGAACGGGAAGTGTGCGGTATGCAGGCTTCCCGTTTTTTGCAAATAAAAATACAAAAAAACAGCCCCCGCACAATACGGGGGCATACGCTACTACTTACGCTCTTTCAACTTTTCCGGATCTTAAACAAGAAGTACATACATACATTTTCTTTGCTCCGCCGGCAGTTGTTTTTACTCTGACGGATTTAACGTTAGATTTCCACATTTTGTTGGATCTTCTATGGGAATGACTCACATTGTTTCCGAAATGAGCTCCTTTATCGCAGATTGCACATTTAGCCATGAATAGCACCTCCTTTTATCAACAGTCACCATTTTAACAGATGAATTGCTCTTTTGCAAGCAAAAAAAGGAAATTTGTAAAAAATTCTGTAAAGAGGTTTTTTACAGAATAAATTAAGCGTTGTGTTCCAGGCAAAAAAAGGGTATAATGAATCTATATAATTATACTAATTTTAAATGAAACAATGGAGGTACCCATATGAATGGACGTATAAATTCCGGATTGGGCCAGATTGTAATTGATACGGATGTCATTGCAACTTATGCCGGCAGTGTGGCAGTAGAGTGCTTTGGCATTATCGGAATGGCAGCTATCAGCATGAAAGACGGACTGGTTAAACTTTTACGTATTGACAGTCTGAAACATGGAATCAGTGTGAAGATTACAGATGATAACAAGATCCAGCTGAATTTTCATGTTATTGTGGCATATGGCGTGAATATCAGCACCATTGCAGATAATCTTGTCAACAATGTGAAATATAAAGTCGAAGCCTTTACAGGAATGGAGATCGAGAAGATCAACATCATGGTTGAGGGCGTACGTGCAATAGATTAGGTTTAGAGGAGGAACTTGTGGTGAATAACAAAACCATAGATGCTAAAATACTTTCCAGGATGTTTCTGGCCGGAGCCAAGAACCTGGAAGCGAAGAAAGAATGGATCAACGAATTGAATGTGTTTCCCGTACCTGACGGGGATACGGGAACGAACATGACGCTTACCATCATGTCTGCCGCTTCCGAGGTAGGAGCTCTTGAGAATCCGGATATGGAGACTCTGGCGAAAGCAATTTCTTCCGGTTCTCTTCGTGGTGCCAGAGGTAACTCAGGTGTTATCCTGTCACAGCTGCTTCGAGGCTTTACAAGAGGAGTACGTAAGCTGACAGATCTGGATGCCCCAGCCATTGCCGCAGCTATGGAACGAGGTGTTGAGACTGCATACAAGGCAGTTATGAAGCCGAAGGAAGGAACCATCCTGACTGTAGCCAGAGCTGCAGCAGATAAAGCTATCGAGCTTGCCGATGGGGCAGAGGATCTGAATTCATTCTTTGACGGAATCTTCCAGCATGCCGAAGAGACACTTGCAAGAACGCCGGAGATGCTTCCGGTACTGAAAGAGGCAGGTGTTGTAGATTCAGGCGGTCAGGGACTTCTGGAAGTATTCCGCGGAGCTATTGACGGATATCACGGAAAGGAAGTAGATTACTCCCAGTTTGAGGCATCAGCTGCTCCCAAAATTACTAAGATTTCTCCGCAGGCAGAGGCAGATATCAAGTTTGGTTACTGTACAGAGTTTATCATTCTTCTCGAGAAAACACTTCCGCAGGAAGAAATTACCCGTTTCCGTGAATTTCTTGATTCCATTGGTGATTCCATCGTACTGGTAGCAGATGACGAGATCGTTAAAGTACACGTACACACCAATCATCCTGGACAGGCATTCGAGCGGGCACTCACATACGGACAGCTTTCCCGAATGAAGATCGACAACATGCGTGAAGAGCACCAGGAGAAGCTGATCAAAGATGCGGAGAAGCTTGCCAGAGAGCAGGCTGAGAAGGAGAAAGAGCCGCCGAAGGATTACGGATTTATTTCCGTATCTGTAGGAGAGGGTCTTTCCGGAATTTTCCGTGAGCTTGGTGTAGATTATCTGATCGAGGGCGGCCAGACCATGAATCCAAGTACAGAGGACATGCTTAATGCTATTGATAAAGTAAATGCAAAAACAATTTATATTTTCCCGAATAATAAGAATATTATCCTTGCAGCTAACCAGGCGAGAGACCTTACAGAGGATAAAGAGATCATTGTAGTGCCGACCAAAACTATTCCTCAGGGAATTTCCGCTATGATCAGTTTTGTTCCGGAGAAAGGCGGCGAGGAGAATCTTGCTTCCATGACAGATGCGATCTCCAGAGTAAAGACAGGCCAGGTTACTTATGCGGTTCGTGATACACGTATTGACGACAAGGAGATCCATGAGGGAGATATCATGGGAATCGGTGATGCAGGTATCCTTGCAGTAGGAAAAGAACGTCTCCAGGTAGCTGAGGAGATGGTAGCAGAGATGATTGATGAGGAATCTGAGATCATCAGTGTATATTATGGTGAGGATGTATCTGAAGAAGATGCAGAAGCTCTTTCCGATGCGCTTACTGAGAAGTATCCGGAGTGCGAGGTTGAGCTGAACCAGGGTGGACAGCCGATTTACTACTATCTGATTTCCGTAGAATAAGAGTAAAAAAATGAATGATAAGACACCTTTACGTGAATTAAAAGGTGTGGGTGAAAAAACAGAGAAGCTTTTCCAGAAGATCGGGATCACGACTGCGGATGAGCTTCTCCGTTATTATCCGCGCACTTATGATGTATATGAGGAACCTGTGGAGATCGCATCTGCCGAGGAGGAGAAAACAGTCTCTATCCGCGTCACTGTAGCCACCAGTATTTATATTAACCAGGTAAGAAATCTTCAGATCCTGACAACAACTGTGGCAGATGCTAGCGGCAGATTACCGGTTGCCTGGTTCAATGCACCTTATTTAAAAGGGACGATTAAAAAAGGCAGTGTATTCATCCTTCGTGGAAAGATCACCAGAAAAAAAGGCCGTCCCCAGATGGAACATCCGGAGATTTTTACCCCTGCAGCATATGCGGAGATCATTCACAGCATGCAGCCTGTATACGGCTTGACCAAAGGCCTTTCCAACAAAGCAATCACCAAGCTGGTACATCAGGTTCTGGATACAAGACCTCTTCATGGAGAATATCTGCCGGAGGAACTACGGGAACGATATCAGCTTGCAGATGCTAATTATGCGATTCGGACTATTCATTTTCCTAAAAATATGCAGGAGCTTCTTACAGCCAGGAAGCGCCTGGTATTTGATGAATTTCTTCTGTTTGTACTGGCAGTGCAGCTGCTGAAAGAAAAAACAGAAGAAGCTTCCAATACTTTTCCAATGAAACCGGTGTGGACAACAGAAGAGATCATAGAAGGACTTCCCTATGATCTGACCGGAGCCCAGAAGAATGTATGGCATGAGATCGAGATGGATCTGAGCGGCCATAAACTGATGTCCAGGCTTGTGCAGGGAGATGTTGGAAGTGGTAAGACCGTGATTGCATTTTTATCCATGGTACTTTCGGCAGAGAACGGATTTCAGAGTGCGCTGATGGTGCCTACGGAGGTTCTGGCCAATCAGCATTATGAAGGCTTTCTGAAACTGATGGAAGAACAGAATATCTCTTCCTGCCATCCGGTGCTTCTGACAGGTTCTACCACAGCCAGGCAGAAACGTGAAATCTATCAGAAAATCGCATCCGGAGAGGTGAATGTGATCATAGGAACCCATGCTCTGATTCAGGAAAAAGTGGAATATAAGAATCTTGGCCTTGTGATCACAGATGAGCAGCACAGGTTCGGTGTTCGCCAGAGGGAAGCACTGACAACAAGAGGAAATCCACCGCACGTTCTTGTTATGAGCGCAACGCCTATTCCCAGGACACTGGCGATCATTTTGTACGGAGATCTGGATATTTCCATTATTGATGAGCTCCCTGCAAAAAGGCTTCCTATTAAGAACTGCGTGGTAGGAACGGCCTATCGCCCCAAGGCTTATTCTTTTATCGAAAAACAGGTGCAGATGGGAAGACAGGCTTATGTGATCTGCCCAATGGTGGAAGAAAGCGAAGGACTGGATGCAGAGAATGTCACAGATTATGCCAGAAAGCTTCAGGAAGTTCTGCCTGACGAGATCAGAGTAGAGATCCTTCACGGCAAAATGAAGCCAAAAGAAAAGAACAGGATCATGGAGGCCTTTGCTTCCGGAGAAATCCAGGTGCTGGTATCTACAACAGTTGTGGAGGTTGGAGTCAATGTCCCCAATGCAACAGTTATGATGGTGGAGAATGCAGAACGTTTCGGTCTGGCTCAGCTTCACCAGCTCCGCGGCCGTGTAGGGCGTGGGGAATACCAGTCTTACTGCATTTTTATCCAGGGAAATAATGAGGAAGATACTTCCAAACGTTTGAAGATCCTCAATGAATCCAATGACGGATTTTATATAGCTGGAGAAGACCTGAAGCTCCGTGGGCCGGGAGATCTTTTTGGCATCCGTCAGAGCGGACTGATGGAATTTAAGATCGGAGATATCTACAATGATGCGGGGATCCTGAAAAATGCTAGTGAGGCAGCCGGTGAGATTCTGACACTGGATTTTGACCTTCGCCTGCCCCAGCATGAGGCTTTAAAAGAGCGTCTCATGGGCTATATGAGTGAAGATCTGGAAAATCTGGGAATCTGATTGAATGGAGCAAAGCGAAGAATCAGCACTTCGTTTTAGTATAAAAAGAAAAAGGGAGAAAACAGGATGAGGAGAAAAATGATCAAAAAACTTCTGTGTGTCGTTTTATCAGGGTCTATGATCTTTGGCAATGCAGGGATAACCATGGCTTCAGAGACAGAACCGGAAACAGTCCAGGAAAATGTAAATGAGGAGACTGACAGTCCAGAGGAAAGTTTTTCTGAGGAAGATATTTTTGAAGATGGAATCTCAGCAGACGATGAAGCAGCAGAATTACCTGATAGCACAGAACAGGAATTAGAAGAAGAGCCGGAAGAGGCAGATAATATAGAAATTTCGGAGGACACTGAAAATCTTTTGGAAGAACCGGAAACAGAAGAAATGGCAGAGAGCGATGACTTTTCTGATGGAGAAGAAGAATGTTGTAAACAGTTATTCAGATCTGACAGATAATCTGGACAGCAGCGGAGCTCCTGAAAGATTTCAGGATACGATCAGTGATGTTCCGTGCAAACATCACGGAACTCAGAGCGGAATTGATCCGATACCAGGTAATGGCGAATATGATTGCAATAAGTTTGACGGGGCTATCCAGTGTGATGGTTTTGCAAGAAAAGTATTCTATGATATCTGGGAAGGGCAGAGAGTATCAGGTCTTCAGAAAATATATGATAATAATGTTCAGGTAGGCGACTATGTGCGTATCAATAATGATGGACATTCTGCTATTGTTACAGAAGTTTACAGTGATTCATTTAAAGTGATAGAGTGTAATCTGGATGGGGACGGACGTCATCATAATTGTCTGCTTCGTCATAACTGGACATATAGTAAAAGCAGTGTAACTTATCGTGTACATGCTGTAAATTACAGCCTTAATTAAAGGACTTTCGAAACTTTTCTTTACAAAACTTCCAAATCGTAGTATTGTATTGCATGAGAAAAGATTAACAAATCCCTTGTAAGGAGGCTATAAACATGGCTAGAACAAAGAAAGCTGCAACTAAGACAACTGTAAAAACGGCTTCAGTAAGCGAGACTCCTGCAAAATCTGTAGTAACCGCATCCGAAGAGAAAGCCGTTAAGGCTGAGACACCGAAGACAGACGATGCAAAAGCTTCTGTAGAGACAAAAGCAGCTGAGAAACCAGCAGAGAAGAAGGCAGCAGATGTAAAGGCAGAAGAGCCGGTTAAGAAAACAGCTGCTAAAAAGACAACAACAAGAAAAACAGCTGCTAAGACAACAACCAAGACAGCTGCTAAGACAACCGCAGCCAAAACAACAAGAAAGACAACAGCTAAGAAAACTGAGCCAGTTACAGAAGTATATGTTCAGTACTGGGGCAAGGAAATACATACTTCCGAGGTTGCAGATAGAATTAAAAAGATTTGGACAGAGGATATGGGCAAGAAAGCTTCTGATCTGAAGGATCTTAAGATCTATATCAAACCGGAAGACAATGGAGCTCATTACGTGATCAACGGAGATGTTACAGGTTTTGTCGGACTGTAAACAGAGCTTTTACCAAACAGTAGATTAAAGAGTATATTAAACAGCCTGCTATAGAGTTGAACTATAGCAGGCTATTTCTTTTGTGTATTTGACCAATGAAAAAGAGCGTGATATGATTCATTTAACCAATAAACATACTAAACAGATAGGGAATTAATAGAATGAAACAGATATTATGCTTTGGAGATTCCAATACATGGGGCTATGACGGAGAGAGCAGGAAGAGACTTCCTTGGGGAGTCCGCTGGACAAGCCTTCTCCAGGAAAAACTGAATAAAGAAGAATATCGTGTGATCGAGGAGGGACTGTGCGGAAGAACAACAGTTTTCGAAGATCCGCTCCGTGACGGAAGAAAAGGAACTGCACTTCTTCCTACGCTTCTGGAAACACATGCTCAGGTGGATGTGATTACTCTGATGCTGGGAACCAATGACTGCAAAACTGTTTTCGGAGCATCAGCAGATGTAATCGGAAAGGGAATCACAAGACTGCTGGATCAGATCCCGGAATACGCACCAAAAGCGAAAGTCCTTCTCATGTCTCCCATCTATCTGGGGGAAAAAGTATGGCAGGAAGGATATGATCAGGAGTTTTCCAGAGAGTCTGTAATCGTTTCCAGGAATCTGCAGTCTGTTTACGAAAAAATCGCAGCTGAACGTCATATCAGTTTCCTTCCGGCAGCATCTTATGTACATTGCTGTGACGCAGATCAGGAACATCTGAATGCAGCAGGACATAAGAAATTTGCAGAGGTTGTATATCGAAAAGTACAGGAATTGCTGTAAATATCCAAAAGGGTCAGGTCTGCAAGATTCCAGAGCTGCAGCAGGAGGTGTCATAACAGGAGGCCAATATGCTACGTTATCTCCTCACGGATGGTGTAAACTTCGTATGGGAAATACATGGCGTATAGTCGATTGCAGTATATAGCGTGCTTACGGAACCAAGCTTTATCTTGTGACGAGAAAAACATATCCATATCGTCTGCGTTGTGATAAAACATATCCATTGAAAGTCAGTTCCGGAAAAGTAAAAAAGATGTTGTCCGACAGTTTTTTACATCTGTCAGACAGCATCTTTTTTTGCATAAGTTCCGATCAACTCAGCATGGCAATGGATTTACCTGTGATACCTATTTAGTACTGCTGGCCGCTCTGGGAGCTGCCGGACATCTGACGCTCCTGCGCCTCGATCATTTTTTTGACCATATATCCACCTACGGATCCGTTCTGTTTGGAAGTCAGGTTTCCATTGTATCCGTCTGTAAGCGGAACACCCAGCTCGTTTGCTACCTCATATTTGAAACGGTCAAGTGCGCCCTTTGCTTCCGGTACAACTGCTTTGTTAGAAGAAGTGTTACTTGGCATAATTCATTTCCTCCTTGGTTGTTGTTTGTTTTGATGTTACATTGCTAGTATATGAAATCCGTAAAATAATACACTGGCAGTTAAAGGAAATAAAAAATATAAAAAACCGAATGTATGGTTGCTTTTTTACCGGGACAGAAGTTATAATAATTTCTGCACGGCATATAATATCTGTCAGACAAAAAATAAGGGGGTTCCTGTGAAAAAGAAGCGTTATCCTACATATAAACGAAAATATAAACGAAAAAAGCAGCTAATGAAAAAAGTTTTTACAGCTATTATCCTGTGCATTGTACTTGCAGTATGTAATGGCTGGATGCCGCCGCGGAGCCTGAAAGAAGTAAAAGATCAGAGCCAGATCTTTGGCCAGACGTTTCTTGCATATATAGGAGAAAACGCTGAAATCCTCTGGGAAGATGCTTCGGAATCCGTTTCTGATGCAGTAACAGGATTGCTGGAACAAGCCCAGTCAGTGAAGGAAAAACAGTCAGGATCTGTCTCCCTGGATCAGCTGCCGGAATACAGCGGCAGTCCATATGCAGAAATTGATGGAAATGTTCCTTCTTTTTCTGAAGAAAAGAAAAACGGACCTGCGTATGAGTTCTACAGTGAACTGGATTCCCTAGGACGCTGCGGCTATGCAGAATCCAAGATCACAACGGAACTGATGCCTGCAGAAGAGCGGGGTGCTATCGGAATGGTGAAGCCTGCAGGATGGCACACTGTAAAATATGATAATGTAGATGGCAGGTATCTGTACAACCGCTGTCATCTCATCGGATATCAGCTCACAGGTGAGAATGCAAATAAAAAAAATCTTATCACAGGAACCAGATATCTTAATGTTACCGGCATGCTGCCTTTTGAAAATGAGGTGGCAGATTATGTACATAGCACCGGAAATCCATGTATGTACCGTGTAACACCTGTTTTTCAGGGAGATGACCTGGTAGCCAGAGGTGTGGAGATGGAAGCTGAATCTGTAAAAGACCAGACGATATCTTTTCATGTCTTTGTATACAACGTACAGCCCGGAATTGGCATTGATTACAATACCGGAAACAGCTGGGAAGAATAGGATGTTACTGTCGCTTCGTGACCAGTAACAATAAAATATTAATTTTTCATGAATTTGTATGAATTAAATTGCACTTTTTTGGGCGATATGCTAAAATCAGATACAGAGTTATAGGATTTTACCTATATACGCGGAGAGAAAAGGATATAAACCGAGGGCAGAATGGAGAGGTGAATTATGAATTTAGGCATTATTGCACATAACAGTAAGAAAGTTCTGATTGAAGACTTCTGTATTGCATATAAGAATATCCTTGCCAAGCACGAAGTATATGCAACCGGAACTACAGGAAGAAGGATCGAGGAGGCCACCAGCCTTCACGTTCATAAGTTTCTTGCCGGAAGTATCGGCGGAGACAAGCAGTTTATGGAGATGGTAGAGAGACAGGATCTGGATATGGTCATCCTGTTTTACAATCCGGTCATGATGGATCCGGCAGAACCGGACATTATGAGCATCGTCAAGCGCTGCGACCAGTATAATATTCCGGTTGCCACAAATATTGCAACTGCGGAGCTGCTGATCCTTGGACTGGCCCGCGGTGATCTGGATTGGAGATTAAATCTGAAATGAGAGTAATAGCAGGAAAAGCACGTAGATTAAACCTAAAGACAATTCCCGGAAATGATACAAGACCTACAACAGACCGTATTAAGGAAACTCTGTTTAACATTCTCCAGCCTGAAATACCGGGCTGCAGGTTCTTGGATCTGTTTTCCGGAAGCGGAGCGATTGGTATCGAAGCACTGAGCCGTGGAGCGGACTACGCAGTGTTTGTAGAGAAGAATCCCAAGGCATGTGCCTGCATCCGCGAAAATCTTTCATTTACAAAACTTGCAGAAGGTGGTAAACTGCTGAACATGGATGTACTGCAGGCCCTGCGCTCACTGGAGGGCGGAGAACCTTTTGACTGTATTTTTATGGATGCACCTTACGAACAGCATCTGGAACAGCCTGTTTTGGAATATCTGGCAGACAGTACATTGGCAGATAAGAACACGCTTATTGTTATAGAAGAGGAGCTTCACACCGATTTCTCCTATGTAGAGGAACTTGGCTATCATCTGATCCGCTCCAAGGAATATAAGACAAATAAGCATGTTTTCCTAAAAAAATGAAAGAGAGACAGACATATGATAACAGCAGTATACCCGGGAAGCTTTGACCCGGCAACTTATGGACATCTTGACGTTATCAGACGGGCAAGCGTTTCTTTTGACCGGGTTATCGTAGGAGTTTTAAATAATTCTGCAAAAACTCCGTTGTTTTCTGTGGAAGAACGTGTTAAGATACTAACAAAGGCTACAAAAGATATCCCGAATGTGGAGGTGAAAGCATTCGAAGGTCTGTCAGTGAACTTTGCTAGGGCGAACAATGCCCAGGTGATCGTTCGCGGACTTCGTGCTGTCACGGATTTTGAATACGAGCTTCAGATGGCGCAGACTAACCGTGTTCTTGCGCCGGATGTAGATACTGTTTTTCTCACAACGAGTCTGGAATATGCATACTTAAGTTCCACGATCATGAAGGAAGTTGCAAATTTCGGAGGAGACCTGAGCAAATTTGCTCCCCGTGAGATTACAGAAGCAGTTGAAGAAAAATTGAAAAAAAGAGAAACTGAGAAATAAGGAGAGTGTATTATGAGCAGCAGAATTGAACAGATTATTCAGGAGATTGAAGAGTATGTAGACAGCTGTAAGTTCCAGCCTCTTTCTACTACCAAGATTGTAGTGAACAAGGAGGAAATCGAGGAGCTGTTACGTGAGCTTCGTCTGAAAACTCCGGATGAGATCAAGCGTTATCAGAAGATCATCAGCAATAAGGATGCGATCCTTGAGGATGCGCAGTCCAAGGCTGATAGCCTGATCGCAGATGCACAGACTAAGGCTCAGGAGCTGGTAACACAGCACGAGATCATGCAGAAGGCATATGCACAGGCTAATGAGACGATCAATGCTGCCAACAAACAGGCACAGGAGATCCTGGATTCTGCAACACAGGATGCAAACAGCATTCGTCTCAGCGCGATCACATATACAGATGATATGATGGCTAACATCGGTTCTGTTCTGAACCAGACACTGGAAGATGCAGGCGGTAAGTACAAGGCATTTATCGATGCTCTGCAGAGCTGTCTTGATGTTGTCAACCACAATCGTCAGGAGCTTGCACCGCAGACAGCACAGGCAGCTGCAATTTCCAATACTATTCAGGAAGATGACAGCAATTCCATCACAAAAGAAGATGAAGATCTGTTAGATGACATCGGAGAGAACTAAGAGCAGAAAGAGTACTGCAGCGTTCAGGCACTTGGCAGTGATATAGGGAATCATGGATAACTTGTTTTTCACTACGCTTTTTGTCTGGAACATGATGCAGAACCCGCCGAAAGCAGTCAGTATCATGGAAGAATAATATTTTGTTTTCCATGGGAGATCAGAGGTGGCGATTCTATGCAGTCCTGTTGTCAGCTCAATTGGAGCTGTGAGCAGAGTTTTTGCCAGAGGGCTGAATGGCCAGCAGTCACTGATGCAGGCAAAGATCAGTGAAAACATCAGAATATAACCCCCGAGAAGTGTAATGGTTTCGAATCCGTTCATAATCGAGACATCCAGGATGACTCCTGCAGAGTCCTGTCTGGATGTCTCTTTTTTTGACCGGTAGGTTTGACACTGCTAACTGTAAGTCCGCGGTATACAATGAATCTAAAAAACAGCATGCAGGCAATGTCTGCACTTAGAAGCAGAATAAGAATTTGAACAGAACTTATCCGGTTTTCAAGGCAGTTTCCTGCCATATATGACAGGATAAATGCAGGGCTTGCGTTGCAGGAAAAAGAGAGCAGATATTCCCCCTCCCTGCGGGAAATCTGGTGATTTATGTAGAGGTCGTGGGAAAGCTTGGCTCCCATGGGATAACCGCAGAAAAGTCCGAGTATCAGGACATAAGTTCCTGCCGGGGAGAGTCCCAGGAGTTTTCTTGCCAGAGGTGCAGCCGGATTTAGTAATTTTCGGAGATTTCCTGTTTTCAGTAAAATTCCGGTAAGGATTAGAAAAGGCAGAAGAGTCGGAAGCATCACATTCAGCCATAATGTCAGTCCTTCTCTTGCTGCCAGGAGAGATTCAGCTGGATGAAGCAGCAAAAAAAGCAGAAGACAGAGGCAGAAAAACAATAATATTTTTTGTTTCATGAAATCCTGACCTTGCTTTTTTTACAGTATATGATTATTATAAGATATAAATGAATTTATGAAGTAAAAGGAGGCAGATATTTATGCCAGTATTAGAAAATTGCGAACCAAAGAGAGTTTTTCATTATTTTGAGGAAATCTGTAAAATCCCTCATGGTTCCGGAAATACGAAACAGATCAGTGATTTCCTTGTGAAATTTGCTGAAGATCACGGATTTAAATATGTGCAGGATGAACTGAACAACGTAGTGATTTATAAACCAGGTACACCAGGATATGAGAATTCTCCTACAGTTATCATCCAGGGACACATGGATATGGTATGTGAGAAACGGCCGGATGTAGATCATGATTTTATGAAAGATGGTCTGAATATTTCTGTAAAAGACGGCTATGTAACAGCCAACGGAACTACACTTGGCGGTGATGACGGTATTGCAGTTGCTTATGGACTTGCCCTTCTTGAAAGTACAGATATTCCGCATCCTCCACTTGAAGTGCTTATCACTGTTGATGAAGAAATCGGACTTCTTGGTGCAGTGGGACTTGACTGCAGTGTTCTGAAGGGAAGAAGATTCATCAATCTTGATTCAGAGGCAGAAGGAAGCCTTTGGATCAGCTGTGCCGGCGGACTCTCCGGTGTCAGCCATATTCCGGTTCAGCGTGTGGAAGGTGAAGGAGATAAAGTACAGGTGAAAGTCTGCGGACTGATGGGCGGACATTCCGGAGCAGAAATCGATAAGAACAGAGCCAACGCCAATAAACTGATGGGACGTTTTCTCTATGGCCTTAAGAAGGAAGCAGATTACGCGATTATTTCCCTTGAAGGTGGCAAGAAAGACAATGCCATTACAAGAGAATGTACGGCTGAATTTCTGACAGACGCAGCAGAAAAAGTAAAAGCTTACGCAAAAGAACTTCAGGTACAGATTCGTGAGGAGTATGCAGGCTCAGATGAGAATATTACTATTGAAGTAACAGAGGAAGGGGAAGCCTGCGCACAGGTTCTTCATCCGACAAGCCAGGAGAAAATCGTATTTTATCTCCAGAACGTACCGTTCGGAATTCAGAAGATGAGCGGAACAATTTCCGGACTTGTTGAGACTTCCAGCAATATCGGAATCCTCCGTCTTGATGAGGACGAACTTTTTGCAAGCTCCAGCGTAAGAAGTTCTGTAGACGCAGCATGCGGTGCACTGTCTGACAAGATCGAGTATCTTACAGAATTCCTTGGCGGTGAGTATGAAGTACAGGGCGCATATCCTGCATGGGAATACCGCAAGGAGTCTCCGTTAAGAGATAAGATGGTAGAGATTTTTGAGGAGATGTACGGACATAAGCCAGCGGTGGTCGCAATCCACGCAGGCCTTGAGTGTGGACTCTTCTACAAGAAGATGGAAGGTCTTGACTGCGTATCTCTTGGGCCGGATATGAAAGATATCCATACATCTGAGGAAGTTTTAAGCATTGCTTCTACAGAAAGGGTATGGAAATATCTCCTGAAAGTTCTTGAGAATCTGAAAGACTGATAAGAACCGAAAACGAATGAATACAGGATACCCCGGGGTGGGCAGCAGCTTTTCCCTGGGGTGTTTTTATGCACCCCTGAGTGCATATTTGCGGAAGGTATGAACCTTTTCGAGAAAAACATTCATAAAAAGGAACTCCATGCATATATATAGATTTGTGGATGCATCACACAAAAAGAGAAGTATTATATAATTTTTTGATAAAAAATTTATAAAGAATCCCTATTTTTTCGAAACATATGTTATAATAAAAAAGTATGCCGCTGTCATTAGGGACCAGACTTTAAGGATGACAGCAGATTTAAGGAGCGAGCAACATGGAAATACAGTTATGGCGAAGTATTCTGTGCCCTTATGAGCTGGCTGTCAAGGAACTGACAGTCAAATTTGAACATATGATAGAAGAGTATCGTGAGAACGATCGTTATTCCCCCATTGAACAGGTCAGTGGAAGGGTAAAGAGTGTCTCCAGTATCCTGGAGAAGATGCAGCGCAAGCATATCCCCATCGAGCAGATGGAGACTGAGGTGGAGGATCTTGCAGGAGTTAGGATCATCTGTCAGTTTGAGGAAGATATTGATACAGTAGCTGCCATTATCCGAAAAAGAACAGATATGGAAGTAAAAAGTGAGAAAAACTATCTCACCCATATCAAGCAGAGCGGATACCGCAGCTATCATATGATCCTCTACTACACAGTAGAAACTATTGACGGGCCGAAGAGACTGCAGGTAGAGATTCAGATCCGTACTATGGCGATGAATTTCTGGGCAACCATTGAGCATTCTCTTCAGTATAAATATAAAGGCGATATGCCGCCTCATGTGGCAGAACGTCTCAGCAAGGCATCTGATGCCATTATCTCACTGGATCATGAGATGTCCTCTGTGCGAAATGAGATCATGGATGCGCAGAACTCTTCACAGATGCAGTCCAATCTGGTGAAGGATATTCTGAATAATATTGAGAATCTTTACCGGGTATCCAGTGAACGTGAAGTCAGCAAGATCCAGGATGAATTTCTCAGGGTCTTTAAGACCAAGGATCTGCGGCAGCTGGAGAGATTTCACAGACAGCTGGACATCATTGCCGAAGGCTACAGAGCACAGGCTGTTCATCACAGCATGTAGATGCCCCGGCATTAGTGGCTGAAAGATTCGTAAATCTGAAAATATAGATACATATGAGGAATGATAAATGCAGGATTTTTTACCGGTTACAAGGGAAGATATGAAGTCAAGAGGCTGGGAGGCGGTTGATTTTGTCTATGTCACAGGCGATGCATACGTAGATCATCCGTCTTTTGGATCAGCAATCATCGGACGTCTTCTGGAGAGCAGAGGCTACCGTGTAGGCATGATCCCTCAGCCTGACTGGCGCAGGAAAGAGAGTATCCAGGTGTTCGGGGAACCGCGCCTGGGTTTTCTTGTTACGGCGGGAAACATGGATTCCATGGTGAATCATTACACAGTTTCCAAAAAACGCAGAAGTACAGATGCCTATTCCCCAGGGGGAAAAATGGGCCTGAGACCGGACCGTGCTTCTGTTGTATACAGCAATCTGATCCGGCAGACATATAAACATACGCCTATCATTCTTGGCGGTATTGAAGCAAGCCTCCGGAGAATGGCACACTACGATTACTGGGAGAATAAGGTTAAGCACAGTATTCTTATTGATTCCGGTGCAGATCTTATTTCTTATGGTATGGGTGAGCACTCGATCCTGGAGATCGCAGAGGCACTGCAGAGCGGGATCCCTGTGGATGAGATAACCTATGTGGCAGGAACCGTTTTTAAGAGCCATGATATCGGCAGGGTGTACGAGCCTTTGACCCTTCCGGATTTTGAACAGGTACAGACAGATAAGAAGGCTTATGCAGACAGTTTTGCCATCCAGTATCGGAACACAGATCCGTTTACAGCGAAACCTTTGGCAGAATCCTATGGAAACCGTGGATATGTAATACAGAATCCGCCTGCACAGCCACTGACACAAACAGAAATGGATGATGTCTACGATCTTCCTTATACAGGACAGTACCATCCTATGTATCAGAAAGATGGCGGAATTCCGGCACTGAAGGAAATCAAGTTCAGCCTGACCAGTAACCGGGGATGCTTCGGAAGCTGCAATTTCTGCGCGCTGACATTTCACCAGGGACGTATTCTACAGACAAGGAGCCATGAATCCATTCTGAAAGAAGCTGTCAGGATGACAGAGGATCCTGATTTTAAGGGGTATATCCATGATGTAGGAGGCCCGACAGCAGATTTCCGTCATCCGTCCTGCAAAAAGCAGCTGACAAAAGGTGTCTGCCAGAACCGGCAGTGCCTGTTTCCGTCTCCATGCAAGAACCTTACGGTGGATCACAAGGATTATCTCACACTTCTCAGGAAAGTCCGGAATATTCCGAAAGTCAAGAAAGTTTTTGTACGTTCTGGTATCCGCTTTGATTATCTGATGGCAGATCCGGACAAAACATTCTTAAATGAACTTGTGAAATATCATGTAAGCGGACAGCTTCGTGTGGCACCGGAGCACGTTTCTGATGAAGTCCTGAAATATATGGGAAAACCTCAGCATGCAGTTTATGAAGGTTTCCTGAAAGAATATGAAAAAGCCAATGCACGTACCGGGAAGCAGCAATACGCAGTTCCTTATTTCATGTCCTCTCATCCGGGATGTACTATGAAGGAAGCCGTGAAGCTTGCAGAATATGTCCGGGATCTTGGATTTACGCCGGAACAGGTGCAGGATTTTTACCCGACTCCGTCAACACTTTCCACCTGCATGTACTATACGGGAATCCATCCTCTTACAGGAGAAAAGGTATATGTGCCTAAGAATCCTCATGAAAAAGCGATTCAGAGAGCCCTGATGCAGTACAAGAACCCGGAGAACAGGGAGCTGATCCTGGAGGGGCTTAAAATGACAGGCAGGATGGATCTGGTAGGATTTGGCCCGAAATGCCTGATCCGCCCAAGAGAGCTCCATGGAAAAAATACTTCAGGCAAAAGGAAGTCTGACATAAAACAGGGAACACGAAATTCCACAGGCAGAAATTCCGGCAGAAAAAATCCATGTTCTTCATCGAAACAGATAAAAAAACACAGGTAAGGAGTTCCGTAAATGAAAAATACAAAAAAAACAAAAACAAGAAAAGGTGATTTCGGATACTTCAACAGTGAAAAAAAACGACGGCTTCTGATCACGGCAGGTCTTTTTTCTCTGCCCCTTCTGATCTTCTTTGTGGCCTGGGCTGTTAATGGCACAAGGATGACAGTGTGGACAGTGCTTACAGTGGTAGGCTGCCTTCCTGGCTGCAAATCTATGGTGAGTCTGATCATGATCCTGATGCGCCACCCTATGGATGAGAAGCTTTTTAAAGAGATCCGGAGTCATGCAGGAGATCTTGTCATGTCTTACGAGATGTACATGACTTTTTATGAAAAAAGCGGCTATCTTGATGCAGTTGCTGTATGCGGAAATACAGTGGTAGGATATACCAGCGATCCCAAAGCAGATATCGCATATCTGGCAGAGCAGTCCCAGAAGATTGTGCGCAAGAACGGATACAAAGTAGATGTAAAGATCCTCAAAGATCTGAAACCATATCTGGAACGTCTGGATTCCATGAACGAGCATAAAGAATCTCTGCGGAGCGGAATCAAATTCACACCAGACGACCGTTATCCGGATCTTTCCAGGGAAGAGCTGATCAAGCATACGATCCTGGCAATCTGCCTGTAGGAGTATTATATAATGAAAGAATTTATCATCAATGACAACGAGGCAGGGCAGCGTTTTGACAAATATCTGGCGAAACTTTTAAGAGAGGCACCTAAGAGCTTCTTCTATAAAATGATGCGAAAGAAAAACATCATACTCAACGGAAAAAAAGCAACCGGCAATGAGAAGCTGCTTTCCGGAGATCATGTGAAGCTGTTTTTAAGTGATGAGACTTTTGAGAAATTCAGCGGAAGTGTTCCTGCGCCGAGAGCGAAGCATTCCCTGGATATTGTGTATGAGGACGAACATATTCTGCTGATCAATAAGCCTTCGGGAATGCTCTCCCAGCCGGCAGATGACGGAACGCCTTCCCTGGTGGAATATCTGACAAGCTATCTTCTTGAAAATGGAAGCCTTACAGAAGAAGAACTTCGAACATTCCGGCCATCTGTATGCAATCGTCTTGACAGGAATACCACAGGCCTGATTGCAGCCGGAAAGAGCCTTCCAGGATTGCAGGAGCTTTCCGGAATGTTTAAATCCAGAAATCTCCATAAGTATTATCTGTGCCTGGTGGAGGGAGTACTGTCAGAAAAAAAGCATATCAAAGGCTACCTGGCAAAAGATAAAAAAAATAACAAAGTAACCATCTACAGATCAGAGAAAGAAGGTACACTGCCTGTTGAGACGAGATATTTTCCTCTGGGAAACAACGGGAAAAGGACACTTCTTAAGGTAGAGCTGATCACAGGACGTGCACACCAGATCCGTGCACATCTGGCATCAGAAGGCCATCCTGTAGTGGGAGATCCGAAATACGGAAGAACAGGAGCGAAAATAAAAAGCCAGCTTCTTCATTCCTTCCGTCTGGAGTTTCCTTCAATGGAAGGCACACTTTCTTATCTTTCGGGAAAAGCGTTCACAGCACCGGTACCGGAGATCTTTCTTGGAACATTAAAAGAGGAACAGTTGGAGGAGAGTTATTATGAAAATCTGGAATGAAATATGGGACTATGTGAAGATGATCATCATTGTGGTGGTTGTAGTCCTTGTTATCAATAATGTAGTACTGATCAATGCAAAGATCCCGTCAGAATCCATGGAAAACACCATCATGACAGGAGACCGTATTTTCGGTTATCGTCTTGCTTATGGCTTGAATCTTGATCTTTTCGGAAAAGAGATCTCTAAAAAATGGAAAGATCCGGAGCGTTTTGACATTGTGATCTTCAAATATCCGGATGATGAGTCACAGCTTTTTATCAAACGTCTTATCGGACTTCCGGGAGATAAAGTTGAGATCAGAAACGGCAAAGTATACATTAATGATTCAGAGACCCCTCTCGAAGATGATTATGTTCCGGAAACTCCGCTTGGCAGTTTCGGACCTTATGAAGTACCTGAAAACTGTTACTTTATGATGGGAGATAACCGAAATAACTCCAAGGATTCCAGATACTGGACAAACACTTATGTACGTTTTGACCAGATCGTCGGAAAAGCTGAGATCCGTTATTTCCCGTCCATCAAACTTCTGAATTAAAAGGCAGGATAAAAAATGGCAACATGGAACAGCAGAGGTCTCAGAGGTTCCACGCTGGAGGAACTGATCAACCGAACCAATGACCAGTACAGAGAGAAAGGACTTGCCTTGATCCAGAAGATTCCCACACCTATCACACCGGTGAAAATGGACAAGAATAGCCGACACATCACATTGGCGTATTTTGAACAGAAAAGTACAGTAGACTATATCGGAGCAGTGCAGGGAATCCCTGTCTGCTTCGATGCAAAAGAATGCTGTGTAAAGACCTTTCCCCTTGCGAATATTCATCCTCACCAGGTAACTTTTATGGAAGAGTTTGAAAAACAGAAGGGGATTGCTTTTTTTCTGATTTATTTCAGCGCAGACAATGTTTTTTACTATCTGACGCTTCGCAAACTTCAGGAATTCTGGAATCGGATGGAAGCAGGGGGAAGAAAAAGTTTCCGGAGGGATGAGCTGGATGAGGAGTTTTATCTTACTGGAAAAAATGGATTTCTGGTACCATATCTGGACGGGATCCAGAAAGATCTGCAATTACGGGATTGACTTTTGGAAAACTTTCCTATATAATCTATTTTAGTTTTTCTACGGTAGCATGGTAGCGAACTAAAGTAAAGCCGCAGAATTTCAAATTGTTTTACGGAGGAGATCATTATGCAGCGTATTTTTCATACACCTGAAGGTGTGCGAGACATTTACGGAGAGGAATGCAGCCGCAAGAAACGGCTCCAGAAGGAGCTCCATCAGGTGTTTTCAAGATATGGATATGAAGATATAGAGACACCGGGATTTGAATATTTCGAAGTATTCAGCAATGAAGTAGGAACGATTCCATCCAAAGATCTTTATAAATTTTTTGACAGAGAGGGTAATACACTTGTTTTAAGACCGGATTTTACACCGTCTGTATCAAGAGCATGTGCAACATATTTTGATCCGGAGAACGGACCGGTAAGTCTGTGCTATACAGGAAATACTTTTATCAATAATTCCAGTTACAGAGGTCAGATGAAAGAGAACACTCAGATGGGTGTAGAACATATTGGTGATGATTCCGCAGCAGCAGATGCGGAGATTCTTGCCATGACTGTGGAATGTCTGAAGGCAGCAGGACTTACAGAGTTTCAGGTCAGTGTAGGACAGGTGGATTATTACAAATCCATTCTTGCAGAGGCAGATCTGGAACCGGAGATTGAAGAACATCTTCGTGAACTGATCTCCCAGAAGAATTATTTCGGTGTGGAAGAGCTTCTGAAGGGACAGAGCTTAGATGAAAATCTTTCTAAAACCTTTGCAGAGCTGCCGCAAATGTTCGGATCTGCGGAAGTCCTGGAGAAAGCGAAGTCCCTTACCACTAATACGGAAGCTCTGGCAGCTGTCAGCCGACTGGAGGAGATCTATGAGATCCTGAAAGTTTACGGATGTGAGAAGTATATTGCGTTTGACTTTGGAATGCTGAGTAAATTCCGCTATTATACAGGAATTATTTTCCAGGCCTATACATATGGAACCGGTGAGCCATTAGTTAAAGGCGGACGTTATAATGAACTGATGAAACATTTCGGAAAACCTGCTTCCTCCATTGGTTTTGCCATTGTTGTGGATAATTTGATGCTTGCTCTTTCCAGACAGAAGCTGGATGTTCCAGCTGGAGAGGAAACAGTTGTGATTACGTACAAGCAGGAAGAATTAAACGAAGCTATCAAAGAAGCTATGAAACTTCGTAAAGAAGGAAAAAATGTGGCATTACGCCCGTCAAAGGAGGAGCAGGACTGATGAGATATCTTACATTTGCCCTCACAAAAGGGCGTCTGGCTAATAAAACTTTGGACATGTTTGAAAAGATCGGAATCACATGTGAGGAGATGCGTGACAAGGACTCCCGAAAACTGATCTTTGTCAATGAGGAACTGAAACTGAAATTTTTCCTTGCAAAAGGACCGGATGTGCCGACTTATGTGGAGTACGGTGCAGCTGATATCGGTATCGTAGGAAAAGATACGATTCTGGAAGAAGGACGTAAGCTTTACGAGGTCATGGATCTGGGATTCGGAGCCTGCCGTATGTGTGTGTGCGGACCGGAAAGTGCCCGTGAGGTACTGAACAACAATCAGCTGATCCGTGTAGCTACCAAGTATCCAAATATTGCAAAAGATTATTTCTATAACAAGAAACATCAGACTGTGGAGATCATCAAACTGAACGGTTCCATTGAGCTTGCACCGATTGTCGGTCTTTCCGAGGTGATCGTGGATATCGTAGAAACAGGAAGCACTCTCCGGGAGAACGGACTGAAAGTACTGGAGGAGGTTTGCCCGCTGTCTGCACGTATGGTAGTCAACCAGGTAAGCATGAAGATGGAAGATGAACGTATCCGCAAACTGATCACAGAATTAAGAAGCGTGATAAAGTAAATTCTCCGGACTATAAGGAGAACTAAATACAGAAAGAAGGCAGAGATTTAATATGCGTAAGGTAAAACTGACCAAGGAATCTACTAAAGATATTCTGGAGAATCTTTTAAAAAGAAGCCCGAACAATTACGGCAAATATGAAGATGCAGTAACTACTATCCTCGCAAAAGTAAGGGCAGAGGGAGATGCAGCACTTTTCGAATATACAAAAGAATTCGATAAGGTTGACGTAACAAAAGAGACAATCCGTGTCACACAAGAAGAAATTGACGAGGCATATAAACTGGTAGATCCGTCACTTATTGATGTAATCCGCAAGGCTCTTGTAAATATCCGCAGCTTTCATGAAAAACAGCTTCAGAACAGCTGGTTCACAAGCACAACAGACGGAACCATGCTCGGTCAGAAAGTAACTGCCCTGAACCGTGTTGGCGTTTATGTTCCAGGTGGAAAAGCAGTTTATCCGTCATCTGTACTTATGAATATCGTTCCTGCAAAAGTGGCCGGCGTAGACCGTATCGTGATGACAACACCTCCTGGAAAAGACGGCAAGGTAAATCCAAGTACACTGGTAGCTGCCAATGAGGCAGGGGCAGATGAGATCTATAAAGTCGGCGGCGCGCAGGCCATCGGTGCTCTTGCATACGGAACAGAGAGCATCCCGAAAGTAGATAAAATCGTAGGACCTGGAAATATTTTTGTGGCTCTTGCTAAAAAGGCTGTTTATGGCTATGTAAGCATTGATTCCATTGCGGGTCCAAGCGAGATCCTTGTTCTTGCAGATGAAACAGCGAATCCGCACTATATTGCAGCAGATCTTCTTTCCCAGGCAGAGCATGATGAGATGGCATCTGCGATCCTGATCACAACAAGCGAGGAATTCGCAGACCAGGTCGATAAAGAAGTCATAGGTTTCGTGGAGAAACTTTCCAGAAAAGCGATCATTGAGAAATCTCTTGAGAATTTTGGCTACATCCTGATCGCTGAGGATATGGATGAAGCTATTGAGGCTGCCAATGAGATCGCTTCTGAGCATATGGAGATCGTTACCAGAAATCCATTCGAAGATATGATGAAAGTCCGCAACGCAGGTGCGATCTTTATCGGTCAGTACAGCTCTGAGCCTCTTGGAGATTATTTTGCAGGACCGAACCATGTGCTTCCGACCAACGGAACTGCCAAATTCTTCTCAGCACTTTCTGTTGACGATTTTATCAAGAAATCAAGTATTGTATATTATTCCAGAGAAGCACTGAAAAAGATTCACAAAGATATCGTACAGTTTGCCACATCCGAACAGCTGACAGCTCATGCCAATTCCATTGCTGTCCGTTTTGAAGATGAGGATAAGGAGAACGAATAATGGCAAGAGAAGCATCCATTGAGAGAAATACAAAAGAAACTCAGATCCAGATGAAACTGAATATTGACGGAACCGGGCGTTCTGATATCAATACAGGCATCGGATTTTTTGACCATATGCTTGATGGATTTACACGCCATGGGCTTTATGATCTTGAGCTTAAGGTTCATGGAGATCTGGATGTAGATGATCACCATACAATAGAAGATACAGGAATCGTTCTTGGAAATGCCATCCGTGAGGCAGTTGGCGATAAAAAAGGCATCAGGCGTTATGGCAGCTGTATCCTTCCTATGGATGAGGTTCTGGTACTTTGTGCAGTGGATCTTTCCGGAAGGCCGTATCTTGGCTGGGACGCAGAGTTTCCAACAGAGAAGCTCGGTGATATGGCAACGGAGATGGTGAAAGAGTTTTTCTATGCAGTTTCCTATTCTGCAGCAATGAACCTTCATATTAAGGTTCTCTCAGGCGGAAACAGCCATCATGTTGCAGAAGCCATGTTCAAGAGCTTTTCAAAAGCTCTTGATGCTGCCACACAGTATGATTCCCGAATCACAGATGTACTTTCCACAAAGGGAAGTCTCTGATATAAAGGAGAGGTTATGAATAAACAGTTGATTCCCTGTCTTTATCTTCATTCTGAGAGGGCAGTGACAGGATTTGGGCAGAGAAATCTTTTCGGAGATGGAAATGTAGAGACACTTGCGAAGTTTTATGGCGACAACGGTGCCGATGAACTGCTGGTGTTTGACTTTTCTTCTGCTGATGCAGAACACGACCGTGCCATCGGAAAAATCCGGGATATCTGCCGCAGCGCGGAGATCCCGGTGATCGCAGCCGGAAATATCAAGCGTGCGGAGGATGTAAAGAAGCTGATCTATGCAGGATGTGCAAGAGTTGTGCTGAATTTTTCCAAGGAGAGCAATATCAGGCTTCTGGAAGAGGTATCCAGACGTTTCGGAAAAGAGCGCATGGTTATAAGTATTTCTGATCTCAGAGAGTTTACAGAGAATCAGGATCTGATTGAGAAATATGCAGACCGTGTTCTTGCACTGGATACTGTGCAGGATGAGATTGCAGAGATATCATCAGTATCTATCATCCTTCACACAGATGAGAGTAAAAAAGAGAAAGTCATGGAGCTTCTGAAAGATGATGCAGTTTCTGCGCTTTGTGGTGCTTATGTAAACAGCATGGAGAACGATCTGCACACACTGAAAGAAGACTGTGAAAAAGCAGGAATTCCGGTTAATACTTATAAGAGCAATATTGTATGGTCTGATTTTAAACTGAACAGTGACGGAATGGTTCCTGTTATTGTGCAGGACTACCGTACAGACGAAGTGCTGATGCTGGCCTACATGAATGAGCTGGCTTTTGATACCACACTGAAGCTGGGAAAGATGACTTACTGGAGTCGCAGCAGAAATGAGCTCTGGACAAAAGGTCTCACTTCCGGTCATGTCCAGTATGTAAAGTCTCTTACGATTGACTGCGACAATGACACCATCCTTGCAAAAGTAGATCAGGTAGGAGCAGCCTGCCATACCGGAAACCGTACCTGCTTCTTTAAGCCGCTGATGAAAAAAGAGTGTGATGATACCAATCCGCTTCATGTATTCCAGAATGTCTACGACGTGATCACAGACCGCAAAGAACATCCGAAAGAAGGTTCTTACACCAATTATCTTTTTGATAAAGGAATCGACAAGATTCTTAAAAAAGTCGGTGAAGAGTGCACGGAGATTGTGATCGCAGCCAAGAATCCGGATAAAGAAGAGATCAAATACGAGATTTCTGATTTCCTCTATCATATGATGGTACTTATGGTAGAAAAAGGTGTCAGCTGGGAGGATATCACCAGAGAGCTGTCAAAAAGATAAAATTTCCCGAGATCCATCTATACAGTGCCGGTTAGGCATGATATACTTGTCAGATAAAGTGCGGAACTATAATGATAAGAGGAAAGGGAAACAACCAATGATCAAAATTGATGACTGGGTGATTGAAAAAGGAGAGAAAGCACAGGGAAAGATTGAAATCATCGGATGTGGTATGGCAATGCCGGCTACCGTGATCTGCGGAGAAGAAGATGGTCCTACCATACTGATCACAGCAGGAATCCACAGTGCGGAATATGTAGGAATCCAGGCGGCCATGGAACTGGCGAAGGAATTTCAGCCTGAGAAACTGAAAGGGAATGTGATCATCATTCCCCTTGTGAATGTCAGTGGATTTGAACATCGTACCATGAGCATGGTTTATGAAGACGGAAAGAATTTAAATCGTGTTTTCCCGGGCAATCCGGAAGGAACAGCTGCAGAACGCATTGCCTGCACCATTGTCAGGAAACTCTTTTCCATCACAGACTACTACATTGATCTGCACAGCGGAGACGGATATGAGCAGCTTCATCCGTATGTTTACTATGTAGGCGTTGTAGACGAAGATACTGTGGAGAAATCTTTACATATGGCAAGACATATCGGCGTGAAATATGTAGTTCGTTCCACAACAGCTACAGGTGGTGCTTATAATTATGCGGCTTCTCTTGGAATTCCAAGTATCCTTATAGAAAGAGGCGGTCACAGTTACTGGACATGGGAGGAAGTGGAACAGGACAAACGGGATGTCCGCCATCTTATCCTTCATCTTCAGGGGAAGAAATGCCAGGGACTGAAACATTACCGCCAGATGCTTCTGGAAAATGTTGTCTATGAATATGCACCTTACACCGGATGCTGGTATCCGTCAAAGAAGCCGGGAGAATACTTCTTCAAAGGGGAAGACCTGGGAGAACTTCGGGATTATTACGGAAATCTTCTCTATACATCTGTTGCAACAGAGAATGGCGTGGTTCTCTACCAGACAGCAAGTCTGAATATTATTGAAGATGGTCCGATGATCGCATATGCGGCGATCACTGAGACTTTATTTGAAAGTGAATAAGAAAAGTTATTAAAAGAGTCCAGGAAACTCCTGTATGTTACGGACATACCTCAGTCAGGAATGTTACGTAATATGCAGGGGTTTTTTACTTTATAGTAATATTATCTCAGTAATATATACATATCGGGGTATAAGTATATTATCCGAAATACCATATGGGGTATAGGTACAATTCGGAAAAAAGCAAATTGTGTCAAAAATATAAAAAATATTGTATTTTTCTATAGACAGGAAATATTTTCTGTCATATAATTAATTTCGTAACTATAAATGAGCAAATTTGAAAAAATGCACAAAATTATCCTGCTAATTTCATAAATGCTTCAAAATCATCACTTGCTTTTGCACATAGGAATAGATACTGATACTTTTCCTGATGAACGGCACTACAGATTCGATGATATCCATCTTGAAAAGACCGATATCCGCCAGTTCCTGTGACACAAATATAATGTGTCAGTGACATCAACAGCCAGTACCTCTGTATTCCCTTTGAGGAGCGTATCTGGTATGTATCCAGGGCCAGATGGTTTTTGCATTGCCTGAAAAATATCTCAATCGGCCATCGACAAACATAACAGGAAAGGATCTCCTGTGTAGATAAGGATACATTTGTGCTAATGAAAGCACGTAGTGCTTTAGGATTACCAAATGCTTTTTCAGGATAGCTTAAAAGAACAACTGCATTTTCTATGCCGCTGAGGTTTCC
The DNA here is from genome assembly GCF_056504635.1 of Blautia sp. HA8986. Taxonomy (NCBI): domain Bacteria; kingdom Bacillati; phylum Bacillota; class Clostridia; order Lachnospirales; family Lachnospiraceae; genus Blautia; species Blautia sp. HA8986. The sequence continues at coordinate 836,841 of NZ_JBWLUQ010000001.1, read as the reverse complement.
CTCATACCGGTACACATAATAGTTGCGTTTTTTGACTGTGACGAGGTCAAATCCTTTATGTGTTGTGGATCGTTCAGCAGCCAGTTCACTGAGTTTCTTTTTCATTCCTGATGGATACAGCAGACGGTTTGTTTTCAAAGCACCAATGGTATGGAACCCTTTCTGTACAAAAGTATTGATTATTTTTTCAGAAACATACCAGCAGTCACAAAGGAAATAAGACATTACTGGTGGAACAGGCAGTTCCTTTGCAATATTTTGTACAATATCAATCTTGGAAATTGATTTATTGTACATTACAAAAGCATAGTTCAGGACAATGCCGTTACAGGAAAGCATAACAGCTACTGCCTGATGTCCGTAGTCCTGTTTCCCCTTTAAATGGGATTGGTGAAAGTACGCATCTTCAATCGGATGCAGAGCCTGTGACGAAGGCTTTGTCTTTGAAGCTATCGTATCGTCTACAATGCAGAAAACAGGCTTTCCGGTGCGTGCTGCTTCTGAATAAATAATCTCTATAACAGAACGTTTTAACGTATCTGAAAGTAGAGAATCATCCCATTTCCCTGAATTAAGGAAATGTGCAATCGTAGTTCTGTGACAGGAACTGTTTTTAGCAAAATCCGTGGTTTTTCCATGATATCCTGAAATGAAAATGCTGATCAGGATACTTATAAGGTGGTTTATCACCCGGTTCGAATAAAATTTGCATAAATTTAATTTCTTAAGCTGGTTGTATATGAATGCGGAATGATGTATAGTATTTGCGAGAGACACCTTCTTTCGTAAATGTTGCAAATGTTTGTTTAGGCACTTTCATTATACAACACACGGAATCGAGGTGTCTTTCTTTTATGCAAAATCACGAACTTGCTCATTTATAGTAGTAAAAATATTTTAGCATAAACAAAGAAATGCCACAAGAGAAGGTAGTGCTGCAAAGAGACCCTTATTATGGAATAGATACTGGAATCTGAATATTCAAGACCATAGTAAAAGTGAATAAAAAAACATATAAATATTAGATGTAAATTATTGACGTTAACCAAATGGAATTATATAATAAAAATATAATGAAGTTGGGGAAAAGCCTTAGCGCAGAGTAAAAATAGTTTTTGACTTTTAGCCCCTGATATCATATTATAAAAATAATGCATGTTTCCAGTAATATGGAATTAAAAAGGAAACCGGTGCAAATCCGGTACGGTCCCGCCACTGTAAAAGGGAGCTTTTTATCATATACGTCACTGCTGAAGAGGCGGGAAGACGATAAAATGCGATGAACTTAAGTCAGGAGACCTGCTTGCATTGGAAAAAAGGTTATTTCTTACGGTGTATAAGAAAGGCTTTATTTTTATACCTAAAATACATTTTAAGAAAAGAATCTTTTTTATTTCAGGAAAGGATGTGAGAAAAGAAAACTTGAACTTTTATACAAATACGATAGAAAGGTAAAAAAGGAATGAAAAAGATAATAAGTTTTATATTGACAATGATTATGCTGCTCACCTGCACCAGTATTTCAGTTATGGCAGCCGATACTCAGAGTGATACAACAAATCAGGACGGAAAAATGACAATAGGAGTGTCCGTATATAATCTGAATGATGCAGAAGTAAGAGCATTTAGAAATTATTTTGAAAATTATGTCGGCATGGCTTTTGAAGTCGAGTTTTTATATTCTTCCAGTATAAGTACTGCAGAAGAAGAAATCAGCTTTATCAATGAGCTTCATGAAAGAAATGTAAAGGGAATCATTTCTTTCCTTTCTTCAGATCTTGAAGAAGTTCTTCCGGTATGTGAAGAATATGGTATGTATTATGTACGTGGATCAGGAACGATCAGTGATGAAATGTATGAGAAAGTAAAGGATAATCCTTATTTTCTGGGAACGATAGGAACATCTGTTGAAACAGAAATGGATGCGGCTGCCAATATGGCGGAGTATTTTGCTTCAGAGGATCAGAATAATCAGAATCATTACATAATAGCATGTGGAGGAGCTGCTATCGGTAATGAGATGCATCGTCTGAGAACGATTGGTATTCTGAATAAGCTTCAGGAAGCATATGGCCTGTCATATGAGAAGCCTGTAGAAGAACTGGTGAATACGCAGGATACTGAAGAAATTGAAACAGGTAGCGACATTAAGATTACTCTGGTTCCGGGGTATCCCAAAGATTATCTTGATGAAAAGCTGGCTGATCCGCTGAATACAGGAGAGTATAATGTTATTCTGAGTGTAGTGAGCGCAAGTGATTTTATCAAGGTAATTGATGCTTATGAAGAAGAGAACAGTACAGATGTATTGTTGGGTTCAATTGACTGTTTTACAGAAGATACATACGAAATGTTTAACAAAAAGGGATATAACGGCAAGGAAAGAATCGACTATCTTGTAGGAAAATATGGTGCTATCGTTGCACCATCATTTGTTGCCATGAAAAATGCTCTGGAAGGCTTTGCAGAAGATTACCGTGAAGATGGAAGTGCTTTCCGGCTGCAGCAGTCATTCTGGACAGCGGATTCAGTAGATGAGTTTAATAAGCAGTATGCGTTATCTATTGGAATGTATGATAATACATATAGTGTAGAGGACATGATGGAAGTTCTGAAATCCTATACACTGGAAACAAATTTTGAACAATTCCGGAAATTTACGGAAAAATAGATAGAAAATAAAAGTCTAAAATAATTGACGTATACATGATAGTATGTTATGATAAATAAGTATTCATACGGTCATTTAATGATTCTAGAGATAAGTTCAGACCAGCAGAAGCGTTCTGCTGGTCTGATTAAAAGGGGAAACCGGTGTAAATCCGGTACGATCCCGTCACTGTGATAGTTGGTTTTCAGCTGAATGCCACTGGAAGATATTTTTCTGGGAAGGTGCTGAAAATGGGTAAGCTTAAGTCAGGAGACCTGCTTATTTCTGGTAAAAGAGATTCTTGCGGACGACGAGAAATCCTGATTAAGAGTTACAACTTCATGTGTTGCATATATATGTTTGATTCTTTAATGGTAAGATTTCGTGACGGATGTGGGAGCATCTGTCTTTTTTTTCGTTCAAAATCACAGGAATGGACAGTATGAGAAGGAAGAAAAACAACGAAGAAACAAAAAAAGAAAGGAAGTAAAGGATGAAAAAAACAAAAAGAGAATTACTTGTGTTAGCAGCGGCAACAACAGTTGCATTATTAATGGGAGTTACTGTACAGGCGAAGGGTGATGAGAAGGTTTTAAACTTCGGATGTCAGATGTACACAGATGGATGTGTAAACAGTGCAAATGATGAAAACAGTGGATGGAATGCTATGAGATATGGTATTGCTGAAGCATTATTTAAATTCGATGACAATATGGAAGTTATCCCGTGGCTTGCTGAGAGTTATGAAGTAAATGACGAGCATACAGAATGGACGATCAAGCTGAAAGACGGAATTAAATTCTCTGACGGATGTGATTTAACTCCGACAAAGGTAAAAGAGTATTTTGATCACATGAAAGAGGTAGGACCTTCCGGATCTGCCAAACCGGAGAAATATCTGGAATTTGAAGCAGAAGTTACTGTAGATGATGATGCAAATACTATTAACATCAAAACAAGCAAACCATATGCAAACCTTGTAGGACAGCTCTGCCACCCAACTATGGGAATCACAGATGTAGAACATATTGAAAACTACGATAATGGAATTATTGGAACAGGTCCATACAAGATTGAAGAATTCAATGGTGTAGGTGTTGGTTATACATTAGCTGCAAATGAGTATTATCGTGAAGATGTTCCATACGATAAGATCAATCTGCTGTTCATGGGAGATAACTCCGCAAAAACAATGGCTCTCCAGAGTGGTCAGGTAGACTTGGTTGAGAATATCACAAATGTAGCAGATATTCAGGACTTCCAGGATAACGATGACTATACTGTTGATATCGCATCAGGTGTACGTTGTGGATTTGCATGGATGAACTTTGACGGTGTTCTTGGAAACAAAACACTTCGTCAGGCAATCCTGATGGCAATTGATAATGATACAATCTGTAATTCCAGAACAATCGGTGGACTTTATACACCAGGATTCTCCGTACTGCCTTCTACTCTGAACTATGACTATGACAAACTGGAAAATCCATATACCTATGATCCGGAAAAAGCAAAACAGATTCTGGATGATGCAGGAATCGTTGATACAGACGGAGATGGAATCCGTGAACTGGATGGTCAGAATATCAACCTCAGATATATTTCTTATGAAAACCGTCTTCTGAATGACTTTGCAGATGCTCACGCACAGTATCTTGCAGAAATCGGCATCGGTGTTGTTCCTGAATACGGAAGCTCAGATGATCAGTGGAGTAAACTTGCAGCACTGGATTATGACTTTAATAACAATAACTGGATCACTGTTGGTACCGGAGATCCTCTGGCATATATGGCTAACTGGGCAACTGATACCAGCTACTGCGCATACTCCAACCCGGACTATGATAAGTTATATGAAGAATTAAAAGGTGAAATGGATCCGGAAAAGAGAAAAGATCTGATCTTCCAGATGCAGCAGATCCTGGTAGATGATGCAGCGGTTCTGATTGATGGATACTACAACTCATCTATGATCTACAGTAAGAAAGTTGGTTCTGCACATATCCATACAGCAGATTACTACTGGCTGTCAACAGAAATTACTCCTGCAGAATAAGAAAAGTCTGCGAATTGTGAAGTTACTGAATAGTTACAAACAGAAATAAAAAGAGGTGTCTTTTTTGAGTAAAAAGCAAATAATCAAGCGTTTATTACAGATTGTGATCGTATTGATCGGTATCAGCTTTATTACATTTGCACTGACCTTTATGTCACCAGGTGACCCTGTACGAAACATGTACACGGCAACCGGTGTAATGCCTACTGAAGAAATGGTTCAGGAGACACGCGAGGAACTTGGTCTGAATGATCCGTTTCTGGTGCAGTATACCAGATGGCTTAAGAACTGTCTGAAAGGTGACTTTGGCAAATCATACAGCTTAAATAAACCAGTTACAGAACTTCTTGCAGCCAGATTATGGCCGACTTTGAAACTTACATTAATGGCCATGATCCTTATGCTGGTTATTTCTGTACCTTTAGGTATGTTGTCTGCCATATATAAAGATAAATGGATCGATTATCTCGTCCGGGGAATTACATTCCTCGGATGTGCGATGCCTAACTTCTGGGTTGGACTTCTGTTAATGCTGGCATTCTGTGTTTATATCAATGCATTTCCGGTTATCAGTTCTGCGGGAGACTTTAAGAGTCTGTTTCTTCCGGCTTTGACACTTGCGATTGCAATGTCTTCCAAATATACCAGACAGGTAAGAACAGCGGTGCTGGATGAACTGAGTCAGGATTATGTGATCGGTGCACAGGCAAGAGGAGTAAAGAAATCAAAGATTATCTGGGGCAATGTATTTCCAAATTCATTGCTTCCGCTGATCACAATGTTTGGTCTTTCCATAGGATCACTTCTTGGAGGAACCAGTGTTGTAGAAGTAATCTTCTCTTATCCGGGTCTTGGAAACCTTGCAGTTTCAGCAATCACATCCAGTGATTACAATCTGATCCAGGGATATGTATTATGGCTTGCCCTGATTTATATGGTCATTAACCTGATCGTTGATGCATCTTATGTTTATATTGATCCACGTATGCGTTTAAAGGAGTAGAATCATGAAAAAGAAAAACAGATTTTTAGCAAATAAAACTTTTGTCGTGTTTTCTATTCTTGCAGTCTGTATTATTCTGACAGCAGTATTTGCACCGGTGGTAACCAGAGGGGTTGACCCGTTAAAAGGTTCTCTGGTAGATGCACTGCTTCCGCCATGCAAGGAACATATTTTTGGAACCGACAAAATGGGCAGGGATATTTTTTCAAGAGTTATTTATGGAGCACGTGCATCTCTGTCAGCAACCTTTGGTGTTGTTGCCCTGATCTTTCTGGTGGGAACTGTTACCGGAGTCCTTGCAGGATATTTCGGAGGTGTCATTGATGCTGTTATTATGCGAATTGCAGATATGATGCTTGCTTTCCCAGGACTGGTACTTGCTCTTGCTGTTGCAGGTATTATGGGCGCAAGTATCAAAAATGCGATCATCGCTATTGTAGTAGTAAGCTGGACCAAATATGCGCGTCTGGCACGAAGCCTGGTTATGAAGATCCGTGACAGGGATTATGTATCAGCAGCGATCGTTACCGGTTCCAAAACACCGTATATGCTGTTTCGATATATGCTTCCAAATGCACTTCCTACACTGATCATTACTGCTGCGACAGATATAGGTTCCATGATGCTGGAACTGGCAGCAATGTCCTTCCTGGGATTTGGCGCGAAGCCGCCGGCACCGGAATGGGGTTATATGCTGAATGAAGGAAGAGCGTGTATGCAGTCCGCTCCGTGGCTGATGATCTTCCCGGGTCTTGCTATTTTTGTAGTAGTTGTTGTATTTAATATGCTTGGGGATTCCATCCGTGATATCCTCGATCCAAGAAATGAGTAGGAGGAATAAACATGCTGAAATTAGATAATGTGACAATCTCCTACAAAAATGTTCCAACTGTTCAGAATTTTAATCTGGATATGAAAGAGGGACAGATCGTTTCTCTGGTAGGAGAATCCGGAAGTGGAAAAACCACTGTTATCCGTGCTGTTCTGGGACTTCTTGCAGGTGGCGGTAAGGTCACAGAAGGAAGTATTACATTTGAAGGAGAAGACCTCTTATCCTATACACCGGAACAGTGGAGAAAACTTCGTGGTTCTGATATTTCCATGATTTTTCAGGACAGTGGTGCAATGATGAATCCGACACGTAAAGTCGGAAAAGTATTCACAGAATATATTCTTACTCATGAGAAAATTTCCAAAAAAGAGGCATGGAGTAAGGGAATCGCAATGCTGGAGCGAATGAGACTTCCGTCTCCGGATAATATTATGGAATCTTATCCTTTCCAGTTATCCGGTGGTATGAGACAGCGAGTTGGTATTGCGATGGGAATGACTTATCAGCCGAAGCTTCTTCTTGCAGATGAACCGACTTCTGCACTGGATGTAACAACGCAGGCACAGATCGTGCGTCAGATGATGAAGCTCAGAGATGATTATCATACAGGCATTATTGTAGTAACCCATAATCTGGGTGTAGCTGCCTACATGTCAGATTATATTGTTGTAATGAAGAACGGAAAAATGGAAGACCAGGGAACAAGAGAGTATATTCTGAAAGAATCAAAGAATGAATATACCAGAAAACTTCTGGAGGCAGTTCCATCCCGGGGAGGTGAACGATATGTCTGAAAAAAGAGAAGTAATACTGGAAGCGAAACATGTAACCAGAAGATTTGCGGCATCACATGGACGTACTCTGCTGGCGAACAATGATATTAATCTGAAAATGTATAAAGGTGAAACACTGGGTCTGGTAGGAGAATCCGGATGTGGTAAGAGTACATTTATGAGATTTCTGGTTTCTCTTGATACACCTTCAGAGGGTGAGATTCTGTACCGCGGTACAGATATCACGAAATTAAAGGGAGAAGAACTGAGAAATAACCGTCAGAACATTCAGATGGTATTTCAGGACCCGACCTTATCTTTTAATCCGAAAATGAACATTCGTGATATTGTGTGTGAGCCTTTGATGAATTTCAAAAAGATTAAGAAATCGGAGAAGGATGCTGTCTGCAGAAAACTTCTTGAAATGGTAGAATTACCAGGAGATTTTGCAGATCGTTATCCTCACAATATGAGTGGTGGACAGCGTCAGCGTGTTGCGATCGCGAGAGCACTGGCACTGGAACCGGAGATCGTTGTTCTGGATGAAGCAACTTCAGCTCTCGATGTTTCTGTTCAGAAAACCGTAATTGAACTGATTACAAAGCTTCAGAGAGAAAAGAATATTACATTTGGTTTTATCTGTCATGATATTGCACTGGTTCAGCTGGTGGCACATCAGGTGGCTGTTATGTATCTTGGAAACCTCGTAGAGGTTCTTCCTGGAAAAGACCTCGATATGAAAGCGATGCATCCATATACAAGAGCACTGATGGGTGCAGTATTTGATATTAATATGGACTTTTCCAAACCAATTGAGAGTATTGAAAGTGAAGCTCCGAGCCCGTTGGATCTTCCACAGGGATGCCCGTTCCAGGGAAGATGTGAACATTGCATGGATATCTGTAAAAAGGAGAATCCACATCTTATAGAAGTAGAAGACGGTCACAGTGTTGCCTGCCATTTGTTCAAAAAAGGTGGCAGATAATGAAAAAAGATAGTCTGATTTCTGGAAATATAGGAAAAGCATTATTACTTTTTGTACTTCCACTGATTGCGGGAAGTTTGATTCAGCAGTTGTACACAACGGTTGATGCGGTTATTGTTGGTCAGTTTACCGGAAAAATCGGACTTGCAGCAATTGACTCTGTGCATACACTTTTTAAGTTTCCGCTTAACTTTATGAACGGACTTGCAACAGGTGCAACGATTATGATCTCCAGATATTTTGGAGCAAAAGATAAAGAAGGACTGCATTGTGCAGTGCGGACAGCTCTTTTACTCGCCGGTATTCTGGGAATTGTCTGTGCTGTAGCCGGTGTAATTTTTTCTCCATGGCTGCTTGATATCATGTCTGTTCCGGAAGAAGTCCGTGCAGGATCACTGATCTACTGCCGAATTTATTTTGGCGGAATATGGGCAATGATCCTTTATAACATGATGGCAGGAGTCTTGCGTGCGTTTGGAGATTCTAAAAAGCCATTATATGTACTGGTCGTATGCAGTGTGGTCAATATTGTTGCAGATCTCATACTGGTAGGACTTCTGCATACTGGTGTTGGAGGAGCGGCAGCAGCTACTGTACTTTCTCAGATTGTAAGTGTTGTACTTACCGCATATTTTCTTGTGAAATCTGATTTCCTGGAAGAAAAGATAGGAATCAGAACTATGAGAATCTGCAAAGAGCATATGGGAATGATGATAAACAAAGGTTTCCCGTTAGCTCTTCAGTCCATGCTGTTTCCAATTGCCAATTCTATTGTTCAGGCAAGTATTAACACAATGGGAACTGACAGTATTGCAGCATGGGGAATCTGTGATAAACTGGATTTACTGATCTGGCTGATAGCGGATTCCATGGGACCTGTACTGACTACATATACCGCGCAAAATCTGGGCGCCGGTAAGGCGAAAAGAGTAAAGAAGGGAGCCCTGATCGGTACGGGCTTATCTGTGATCGCGGTAGGAATTATCAGTATTGTCCTTTATTTCGGTTCCGGACTGATCGGACCGTTGTTTATCGATCAGAAAGACGTTCCGACATTGATACCGCTGGTTATAAGATATATGCAGATGATGGCACCGTTCTTTGTATTCTATGCTGTTGCAGCAGCTCTTTCAGGAGCATGCAGCGGCCTTGGAGAAACATTGGTGTCAATGGTTACTACATTACTTACAATCTGCCTGTTTCGAGTAGTCTGCATTCTGGTTGTTTTACCATCATTTGAAACAATGGAATGTATTGTATGGATTTATATTGGATCATGGATAGTGTCAGGTGTCACTTTTACTATTTTATATCTGGCAAAGGTCGAAAAATTCTACCATAAGAAAAGTAAATAAAAAGATTATAATCATTTCGCAAATGATAGATGAGACAGAGGGTGCAGCAGGAAGAAGAATCAGACGGTATCCTCTGTTTTTATATCATAGGAAATGATTCCGTAATGTTCCTATGATATAAGAATTTGATATTTGCAATTTTTTTAACAATAAGTTATTGACAGAGAATAAAAAGCTGTTATAATAAAATTAACAAATGAACAAGTGCTCATATGATGATGTGAAAATCTATTCATGAGCCGGAAAGGAAAAAATACAATGAAAAAGACTTACAAAATCGACGTAGACTGCGCAAACTGTGCAAACAAAATGGAGGAAGCTGCTAAGAATACAGCTGGTGTTAAGGATGCAACAGTAAACTTCATGATGCTGAAAATGATCGTTGAATTTGAAGAAGGACAGGATCCGAAAGCAGTTATGAAAGACGTTCTGGCAAACTGCAAGAAGGTAGAAGACGACTGCGAAATCTATCTTTAATTCAGGAGCGATTCCTGTTGATGATATATTTACGGGAATTGTCGTAAATTAGCAGAGAGGGACTGCAGCACAGAGATATGTCAGACGGTTATGGTTATCCACTGATATATGTTCTGGCGGCGGTCCTGTTTTATAAGAAGTGAGGTATTAAGATGAATAAGAAGCAAAAGAAGATGCTGATCAGAATCATCGTAGCGGCGGTATTGATCGTGCTTTTTTCTAAATTACCGATAGATGGATATGTCAGATTTGGACTGTTTATGATTCCATATCTGGTAATTGGCTATGATATTCTTCAGAAGGCATTTAAAGGTATCAGAAATAAACAGGTATTCGATGAGAATTTCCTGATGGCAGTAGCTACTGTGGGAGCAATTCTGCTCGGAGATTATTCTGAAGGTGTTGCGGTTATGCTGTTCTACCAGATTGGAGAACTTTTCCAGAGTTATGCAGTAGGAAAGAGCAGACGTAACATCAGTGAACTGATGGATATCCGTCCGGATTATGCCAATATTGAAGTAGATGGAAAACTTGAACAGGTAGACCCGGATGAAGTTGAAATTGGTACTGTAATTGTTGTACAGCCAGGAGAAAAAGTTCCGATTGATGGTGTGATCATTGATGGTGTTTCTACTTTAAATACCAGCGCTCTGACCGGAGAAAGCCTTCCAAGAGATGCAAAAGCCGGGGATGAAGTAATCAGCGGATGTATCAATATGACAGGTGTTCTGAAAATCCGTACGATCAGAGAATTCGGAGAATCTACCGTATCCAAGATTCTGGAACTTGTGGAGAATTCCAGTTCCAGAAAATCAAAATCAGAGAATTTTATTTCAAAGTTTGCCAAATATTATACTCCGGTTGTATGCTACGGAGCACTTGCACTTGCTTTTATTCCCCCGATCGTACTTTTGATCATGGGAAAACCGACTATGTGGGGTGATTGGATTTACCGAGCACTTACTTTCCTGGTAATCAGCTGTCCATGCGCACTGGTGATCAGTATTCCTTTAAGCTTCTTTGCAGGAATCGGTGGAGCAAGTAATCAGGGCGTTCTGGTTAAAGGTTCCAACTATCTGGAAACACTTGCACAGACCAGCTATGTGGTATTTGATAAAACCGGTACAATGACACAGGGTGTTTTTGAAGTAAGCGGAGTTCATCATAATGAGATTTCAGATGAAAAACTGCTGGAATATGCAGCTCTTGCAGAATGTTCTTCTTCCCACCCGATCAGTAAGAGTCTTCAGAAAGCATATGGAAAACCAATTGACAGAAACAGAGTCACTGATATTGAGGAAATCAGTGGTAACGGTGTGACTGCAAAAGTGGATGGTATATCTGTAGCAGCAGGAAATGCAAAATTAATGAAACGCCTTGGAATTTCCTATCAGGAATGTCATCATGTTGGTACAGTAATTCATATGGCTGTAGATGGAAGATATGAAGGTCATATTCTTATTTCTGATATTCTGAAACCTTATGCAAAAGAAGCAATTGCTGAATTGAAGAAAGCTGGTATCAAGAAAACAGTTATGCTTACCGGAGATTCTAAACGTGTTGCAGATCAGGTAGCAAAAGAACTGGGAATTGAGGAAGTTTACAGTGAACTTCTTCCGGCTGATAAAGTAAGTAAAGTAGAAGAATTACTTCATCAGAAATCCGAAAAAGAGAAGCTTGCATTTGTGGGTGACGGTATCAATGATGCGCCGGTACTGTCCAGAGCAGATATTGGTATTGCTATGGGTGCACTGGGTTCTGATGCAGCGATTGAAGCAGCAGATATCGTACTGATGGATGATGATCCGCTGAAAATTTCCAAAGCGATTAAGATTGCAAGAAAGTGTATTCATATTGTATATGAGAATATTTATTTTGCAATTGGCATTAAGATTTTGTGTCTGATACTTGGTGCGCTGGGAATTGCCAATATGTGGATGGCTATTTTTGCAGATGTAGGTGTTATGATCATTGCGGTATTAAACGCAATCCGTACTTTATTTGTAAAAAACCTGTAACTGTGAAGGTACTGAACAGTTACAAAAATTTATAGAATAACAGACAGTTGCAGACAGGAAGGAAAATGGTGAAAGCGTGGAAAAACATAAAGACGAGGCTTGTGACTATTATGAAATTCATGAAGATTCAATGGAAATTATAAATAAAACAATGCCAGAAGAGACGGAACTTGAGGATTTGGCAGATTTGTTTAAGATTTTCGGAGATTCTACAAGAATCCGTATTCTGTTTGTGCTTTTCGAAACAGAGGTATGTGTATGCGACCTTGCGAAAGCACTGAATATGACACAGTCTGCAATTTCCCATCAGCTTAGAATCCTGAAGCAAAACAAACTGGTGAAGAACCGACGAGAGGGAAAGTCCATTTTTTATTCTCTGGCAGATGATCATGTGCGGACGATTATCAATCAGGGAAGAGAGCATATAGAAGAAAATTAATCCGATGTGAACGTATGGTAAAAGTAAAAAGCAGGGAGTTGATATTTCAAGTATTGGCTCCCTGTTTGAAAATATAAAAGTTTTATAGAACTAACTATTGAAAGTGGAATTTACAGAATGAAATAAGAGCCTGCCAGTGGATGATAAGATCTGGCAGAGATGGAATGAGTGGAAGGAGAAGATTTGATGCGAACATTACGAGTAGCAGACCTGGAAGCAAAACCGGGTGAGAAAGTATCAGGATTTGTGCACATCATCGGGGCAGAATTCGGAATTCCGGTAACACTGATCTGTGGAGAAAAAGAGGGGGAGACTGTTCTGATCTCCGGTGGGGTACATAATGCAGAATATGTAGGAATTCAGGCAGCTATGCAGCTTGCAGATGAGCTGGATCCGAAGAAGATCGCAGGAAATATCATAGTGATCCGTCTGATGAACCGAACTGGATTCGAACACCGTACCATGAGTCTTACTTATGAGGATGGAAAAAACCTGAACAGAGTTTTCCCTGGAAATCCGAATGGTACACTTAGTGACAGGATCGCTTATACTGTTGTGACAGAATTTTTCCCGAAGGCAGATTACTATGTGGATCTGCACTGCGGTGATGGATTTGAGGGACTGGTATCTTATGTATACTGTACAGGTGCAGCAACTCCGGAAGTAGCTGCAAAAAGCCGGGAGATGGCGGAAATCGCACATGTGGACTATCTGGTAACTTCCATGTGTGGAACAGGCGGAGCTTATAACTATGCCGGAAGCATGGGAATCCCGAGTATCCTGCTGGAACGTGGACACAGTTCCCGCTGGTGCGAAGATCTGGTAGCGGAGGATGTTCATGATGTGAAGAATATCCTCAGACATCTGAGAATCCTTCGCGGGAAGTCCCATATTCATGGCAAACCACCGATAGAAGTAAGTCCTGTGATCTATGAAGATGCCCCGGTATCAGGCTGCTGGTATCCGGCGAAACAGCCCGGTGAGACCTTTAAAGAAGGCGAAGTACTGGGAAGAATCTGCGATTATTTTGGACGTAAACTGTTTGTATACAGAGCCAAAATGGGTGGTATTATTCTTTATCAGACCATCAGTCTGTGCATTATGAAGGATACGCCGATGGTTTCTTATGGTACCTGGGATGAGGATACACAGGGTAAGATTGAAGTAGGATGTGAAGTGTGCGGAAATGAGAAACATAAGCATGGACACCATCATCATAAATCAGAGGAAAAACATCATAAACGGCATGAACATCATAAGCATCATGAGGATAAATAAATACTTAACTATAAATGAGCAAGTTCGTGATTTTGCATAAAAGAAAGACACCTCGATTCCGTGTGTTGTATAATGAAAGTGCCTAAACAAACATTTGCAACATTTACGAAAGAAGGTGTCTCTCGCAAATACTATACATCATTCCGCATTCATATACAACCAGCTTAAGAAATTAAATTTATGCAAATTTTATTCGAACCGGGTGATAAACCACCTTATAAGTATCCTGATCAGCATTTTCATTTCAGGATATCATGGAAAAACCACGGATTTTGCTAAAAACAGTTCCTGTCACAGAACTACGATTGCACATTTCCTTAATTCAGGGAAATGGGATGATTCTCTACTTTCAGATACGTTAAAACGTTCTGTTATAGAGATTATTTATTCAGAAGCAGCACGCACCGGAAAGCCTGTTTTCTGCATTGTAGACGATACGATAGCTTCAAAGACAAAGCCTTCGTCACAGGCTCTGCATCCGATTGAAGATGCGTACTTTCACCAATCCCATTTAAAGGGGAAACAGGACTACGGACATCAGGCAGTAGCTGTTATGCTTTCCTGTAACGGCATTGTCCTGAACTATGCTTTTGTAATGTACAATAAATCAATTTCCAAGATTGATATTGTACAAAATATTGCAAAGGAACTGCCTGTTCCACCAGTAATGTCTTATTTCCTTTGTGACTGCTGGTATGTTTCTGAAAAAATAATCAATACTTTTGTACAGAAAGGGTTCCATACCATTGGTGCTTTGAAAACAAACCGTCTGCTGTATCCATCAGGAATGAAAAAGAAACTCAGTGAACTGGCTGCTGAACGATCCACAACACATAAAGGATTTGACCTCGTCACAGTCAAAAAACGCAACTATTATGTGTACCGGTATGAGGGAAACCTCAGCGGCATAGAAAATGCAGTTGTTCTTTTAAGCTATCCTGAAAAAGCATTTGGTAATCCTAAAGCACTACGTGCTTTCATTAGCACAAATGTATCCTTATCTACACAGGAGATCCTTTCCTGTTATGTTTGTCGATGGCCGATTGAGATATTTTTCAGGCAATGCAAAAACCATCTGGCCCTGGATACATACCAGATACGCTCCTCAAAGGGAATACAGAGGTACTGGCTGTTGATGTCACTGACACATTATATTTGTGTCACAGGAACTGGCGGATATCGGTCTTTTCAAGATGGATATCATCGAATCTGTAGTGCCGTTCATCAGGAAAAGTATCAGTATCTATTCCTATGTGCAAAAGCAAGTGATGATTTTGAAGCATTTATGAAATTAGCAGGATAATTTTGTGCATTTTTTCAAATTTGCTCATTTATAGTTTCGTAATTTAATAGTTTTTGCTGATTTTTATATCAGTCATTGCAAGTTCCAGCATGGATTAATAGGGAAACCGGTGGAATTCCGGTACGATCCCGTCACTGTAATGGGGAATCCTCAGATATAATGCCACTGGGAGAGACCGGGAAGGCGTCTGAGGGTGAGGAGCCTAAGTCAGGAGACCTGCTTGCAATTGTCCAGGAATGATTCTTACGGAAGATAGGAAACATGCTTTTTTGTGCCCGGTATTTCGTCGCGGGCATTTTTTTGTGCATTTTTCTAAAAATCTTATGTATTTCTGCCTAATAGAATCCCTGTTGTTATATAATCTGACTATTTTACGATAAGTCAGTTAAAAATGACTGAATTAAAATCGCATCAAAGGAGGAAAGGAGTAAAACGTGACAAAGAAACAAGTTGGAAAAAGATTTCTCCAGATTATAATTGTATTATTTGGAATCAGCTTTTTCACATTTGGACTGACCTACCTGTCACCCGGTGATCCTGCGGAGATCATGCTGACAGAGTGTGGTAATCTTCCTACACCGGAGCTTCTGGAACAGACAAGACATGAGCTTGGTCTTGACCAGCCATTTCTTGTACAGTACGGTTCCTGGCTGAAGGGTGTTGTTACAGGAGATATGGGACAGTCCTATTCTTTCAAAATGCCGGTAACAGACAAACTGGTATCCTGTTTCTGGCCTACACTTAAAATGTCGCTACTGGCACTTCTGATGATGGTCATTATTTCCATACCTTTGGGAATCCTGGCAGCTGTATATCAGAACCGATTTCCGGATTATTTTGTGAGGGGCATTACTTTCGTGGGAGTATCTGTTCCAAGCTTCTGGCTGGGACTTATACTTCTCAGTATCTTTGGAGTTCAGCTTCGCTGGATCAATGTGGCAGGAGGAAGTACTGATTTTAAAGCCATGGTTCTTCCGGCTCTGACCCTTGCACTTGCCATGTCAGCGAAATATACCAGACAGGTAAGAAGTGCAGTACTGGAGGAGCTTCATCAGGATTATGTAACCGGTGCAAGAATGCGAGGAATTAAAGAAAGTGCGATCCTCTGGAAGCATGTTCTTCCTAATGTAATGCTTCCGCTGGTGACACTGCTGGGTCTTTCTCTGGGAAGCCTCCTTGGAGGTACCGCAGTTGTAGAGATCATTTACAACTGGCCGGGAATGGGAAATATGGCAGTAAAGGCAATTTCCTGTCGTGACTATCCTCTTGTACAGGGCTATGTACTCTGGATCGCTATCCTTTATATGTGCATCAACCTGCTTGTGGATCTGTCCTATACTTATCTTGATCCAAGACTTAAGGAGGATAGATAATTGAAAAAGGTATTACGAACATTCAAAGAAAATAAACAATTCACTCTTTTCTTTATTCTGGGTCTTTTGGTGATCGGTGTCGCGATCTTTGCACCGCAGCTTTCACCATATGATCCACTGGATGCAGTTATGACCGAATCACTGCAGGAGCCAAGCTCTGCTCATCCGTTTGGAACGGATAAGCTTGGACGAGATCTTCTTTCTCGTGTTATCTTCGGAACAAGAACTTCTCTGATCATGACATTATGTCTGGTTGCTGTGATCTTTGTGATCGGTACATTTTTAGGAGTTATCGCCGGATATTTTGGCGGTATCGTTGATGCGGTTATCATGCGTATTGCAGATATGATGATCTCCTTCCCGGGTCTTGTACTGGCTATTGCAATTGCCGGTATGCTGGGACCAAACCTTGTTAATGCCGTTATCTCCATCGCGGCTGTGAGCTGGACGAAATATGCCCGTCTTGCAAGAAGTATGGTTTTAAAAGTCAAGAAGAGTCTTTATATAGAGGCAGCAGTGGTAAACGGAACAAAAACATGGAAAATTCTTCTTGTGCATGTTCTTCCAAACATGGTAACACAGATGGTGGTAACTGCGGCAGCAGATATCGGAACCATGATGCTTGAGCTGGCGTCTCTTTCTTTCCTGGGATTTGGTGCGACTGCGCCGACACCGGAATGGGGACTTATGCTTAACGAAGGAAGGACCTACATGGCAAAAGCGCCATGGCTTATGATCTATCCTGGTATTGCTATTGTGATCTGCGTTGTTGTTTTCAATATGCTTGGAGACAGCATCCGTGATGTACTTGATCCGCGTCAGGATTAAAAAATATTAAAACAGTTTCTGTAACAAACCAACACCAATTAATAAGTATTATTTATCTTTAGGAGGATGAAATGAGAAATAACGTAGTAAAAAAAGTGCTGGCTGCTACACTTGCGTGTATGATGACTTTTTCCATGACAACTGTTGCTCAGGCCAAAGGCGACAAAAACAGTGACAAAGAGATCACCATCGGAGTAACAAGCTTTGCAGATGCACTTGAGCCGACAGAGCAGTATTTCAGCTGGGTAGTATCCCGTTACGCGATCGGTGAGTGCCTTACAAAATTCGATGAGAACGGTGAGATCGTTCCATGTCTTGCAGAAGAGTGGGATAACAGCGAAGATGGTAAAACATGGACATTTAAGATCCGTGAAGGCGTAAAATTTTCCAACGGAGATGACATGACACCGGAGATGGTAAAAGCTTCCATCGAGCGTACTGTTGAAAAAAGTGACCGTGTTCCGGAGTTTTTTGATCTTGACAGCATTGAGGTTGACGGACAGAACCTGATCTTCCATCTGAACAGAGCTAACGCAAACATGGCAGGATGCCTTGCAGACCCACTTTTCCTTATTGTAGATACTAACGTAGATGATTCCACATTCGCAATGGAAGGACCGATCTGTACAGGACCTTACGCAGTAGAGTCCTTCAGCCCGACAGACTCCTGTGTCGTAGTAAAGAATGAGAACTACTGGGATGGAGAAGTTCCTCTTGATAAAGTTACACTGAAATGTGTTGATGACCAGACAACACGTTCCATGGCTCTTCAGACAGGTGAGATCGATATCGCTTATAACCTGAAAACTGAGAACCTGGTTGAGTTTGAGGGAAATGATAACTATGATATCCAGGAGCTTCAGTCTCTTCGTTCCACCTATGCATTCATGAACCAGAACGAGGATCATGCACTCAGCGATAAGGCTCTTCGCCAGGCGCTTCTTCGTGGTCTTGACAAGGAAACATACTGCAATACTCTTCTTGAGGGTGGAGCAACAGCTGGTAAAGCACCGGTTCCTCCGACACTTGACTTTGGATTCGATGATCTGAAGGATGAGAATGCTTATGATCCGGATGGCGCAAAAAAGATTCTTGATGAAGCCGGATATAAAGATGTTGATGGTGATGGATTTGTAGAGACTCCTGACGGAGATCCGCTTGTTCTTGATTTTGTTATCTACACAAGCCGTGCCGAGCTTGGTGTATACGCACAGGCAGCACAGGCCAGCCTGAAAGAGATCGGTATCAATGTAAATCTGAATACTGTAAGTTATGAGACACTTCTTGACATGAGAGATTCCGGTCAGTATGATCTTCTGATCTGGAACGTGCTGGTGGCAAACACAGGAGATCCTGAGAACTACTTAAGAGAGAACTGGTACAGCTCCTCTGCAAACAATACAGCAGGATATAATAACCCGGATGTTGATAAGCTTCTTGATGAGCTTGCTCAGACATTTGATGAGGACAAGAGAAAAGATCTCATCATTGATATTCAGCAGGATATTATGGATGATGCTGCAACTGTATTCTTTGGTTACGAGACAACCTATCTTTTCTCCAACAAGAAGGTAACAGGAGTTAAGATGTATCCGATGGATTACTACTGGCTGACAAAGGATATCACTCTTGCCGAGTAAAGGAGCGTTTACTTATGCTTGAAATCAAGGATCTTTCCGTTCAGTACGGAAAGCAGGCATCTACTATAGAGCATTTCAACCTTTCCATGAAGAAAGGTGAGATCATCAGTGTGGTAGGAGAGAGTGGAAGTGGAAAAACGACAGTTATCCGTGCAGTTCTCGGCGCACTTGCCGGGGGCGGCCGGGTAAGTGCCGGTGATATCCAATTCAACGGAAAATCCCTGCTTTCCAATACAAAGGATGAATGGAGAAAATTAAGAGGCACCCGAATTTCCATGATCTTTCAGGACTGTGGCGGAACCCTGAACCCGATCCGTAAGATCGGAAGTCAGTACGTGGAGTATATTTGCACACATACTGATGTATCCAAAGCAGAGGCATGGAAAAAAGGATGCTCCATGCTTCAGAAAATGCGTCTTCCTGACGCGGAAAATATTATGAAAAGCTATCCTCATCAGCTTTCCGGCGGTATGCGCCAGCGAGTTGGTATTGCTATGGCAATGACTTTTAACCCGGAACTTCTTTTGGCAGATGAGCCTACCAGTGCACTGGATGTTACTACACAGGCGCAGATCGTGCGTCAGATGATGGAGCTCCGTGATGATTTCGGTACAGGTATCATTATTGTTACCCACAATATCGGTGTTGCAGCTTATATGGCAGATCAGCTGGTTGTGATGCAGAACGGAAAAGTTGTGGATCAGGGAACCCGTGATGAAGTCATGAATAACCCGACAAGTGATTATACAAAGAAACTGCTGGCTGCAGTGCCGGAAATGGAGGGACAGCGTTATGTTTAATGAATCAGATATCGTACTCAGTGCGAAACATATCGTAAAACAGTTCCCGGCTTCCGGCGGCAGAACTTTAACAGCCTGCAATGATGTCAATTTAAATGTTTATAAAGGAAAGACTCTGGGAATTGTAGGAGAGAGCGGCTGCGGTAAATCAACCTTTGTCCGTATGGTCATTTCTCTTGACAAACCGACGAACGGAGAAATCCTCTACCATGGAAAAAATCTCTCCAATCTCTCCAAAAAAGAAACATGGCTGAACCGTCAGAATATGCAGATGGTCTTCCAGGATCCGCTGGCGTCCTTTGACCCGAAAATGAAGATCGTGGATATTCTCACAGAGCCACTGATCAATTACGGAAAACTGAAAAGAAGCGAAAAAGAATCCAAAGCCAGAGAACTTCTGGAGATGGTAGAGCTTCCCGGAGATTTCGTGGATCGATATCCTCATAACATGAGTGGTGGTCAGAGACAGCGTATCAGCATTGCGCGTGCACTTTCTCTTGAACCTGAGATCCTGGTATGTGATGAAGCTACCTCAGCACTTGATGTTTCCGTGCAGGAATCAGTCATCCGCCTTCTCGTACGTCTTCAGAAAGAGAAGAATATCAGCATGCTGTTTATCTGTCATGATCTGGCACTGATCCGTTCTTTTGCCCATCAGATCGCGGTTATGTATCTTGGTAATATTGTAGAGGTAATTCCAGGAGAAGATGTTGCAGAAAAATCTCTTCATCCTTACACACAGGCACTTCTGAGAGCACAGTTTTCCATTCATATGGATCAGGACAAAAAAATCGAGAGCATTGAGAGTGAGGCGCCAAGCCCTCTGGATGTTCCTCATGGCTGCCCATTTCAGAACCGTTGCGAACATTGTATGGAAAAATGTAAAACAACACGGCCTGTACTTACAGAAGTGGAAGCAGGACATGAAGTTGCCTGCCATTATGTAACTGAGAAATAAAGAAAGGCAAAAAACAGTATGATATTTAAAAACTTTAAAATATTGGGCTTTCTGCTGTTGCTGCTTGCTGTTTTTGCAGTTGGCGGAAAAAAAGTTTCTGCTGCTGGCGAAGATGAAGATATCCAATATACAATAGGTGTTGTAGTATATAATCAGGACAGCCCAGAAATGAACATGTTCATGAACTATTACAGAGAATACATCCAACAGGGATTTCCGGTTAAGTTTTATTTTTCAGGAAATATCAGTTCTGCAGAGGATGAGTGCGATTTCATCCGCTCAATGAAGCAGCAGGGTGTGAGCGGGATCATTTCTTTTTATGGACAGGATATCCAGAAGATCGTAGAAACCTGCGATGAGGAAGAAATGTATTATGTTCTTGGTTCCGGAAACATCAGTGATGAAGATTATGACAAGATAAAAAGCAGCCAGTATTTTCTTGGAAGCGTAGGACCGGATGCAAAGGCAGACTATGAAGCCGGCTATAATATGTCTGATTATTTTGCAGATTCAGATACAAGCAATTATATTGTACTGACAGGTGGTTCTTCCGCTGGAAATTATATGCATCTTCAGAGGACCATCGGTGTTCTGGAAGGTCTTGCTGAGAAAGAAGGCCTGACCTATTCCGAAGATGTAGAGAAACTTGCAGTATCTGAGGAAACAACTGTTGTAGATACAGGAAAGGATGATATCAGCATTACCATCTGTCCTGGCTATATGGCAGTCCCGAAGGGAATCAATAATCTGAAACATGCTTTTGTAGACGCAAATTATGATGCAGTTCTTTGTACCTTCAATGTAGATGAGATCATGAAGATCATTACAGCAAAAGAAGAGGAGCAGGGATCCAATATCAAGATCGGAGCAGTTGACTGCTTCTCCCAGGAAAACTATGATGAGATCAACACAGAGGATTCCTTTGGAAATCCTAAAATTGATTACATTGCAGGTAAATATGCATCCATGGGTGGTCCTGCCTTTGCAATTCTGTACAATGCAATGGCCGGTTATCCGGAAGCAAATACCGATGATGCAGATTCTAATACAGTGCGTCTGTATCAGGGGTTCTGGAGTGCTTCGGATAAAGATTCTTTCAATGAGCTTTACGGATATACACAGGACATTTACGAAAATGCATACAGCTGTGCAGATCTGATGAAAGTAATCAAGGCTTACAATACAGATACCACACCTGATGATCTGAAAGCTCTGACAGAGGCGTATACAGTGGAAGATGTACAGAAGCGTATCGAAGAAAACTAAACACATATATTGAAAAAGAGCTGTACCGTTACATGGGGTTCAGCCCTTTTTCTTGTTATTAATACAATTTTATACAAAAAATATGTGAAAAAATCCAAAAATACTCTTTACTTTCTTAAGTTAATATAATAAAATCTATAAATATGTAAATATCCGGTATGGAAAAAGGAGATAAAACTCTCAAATGGTGAGTTAATACGCCTTTCCATAACGGAAAGGAAGGGAGAGAAACAATGACAACAGCACATATTTGTATAATGGCGGCCATTATCGTCTACCTGGGTGCAATGCTCTTTGTAGGTTATCTGTGTTCCAGGAACAATAATGACAGCTCTGATTTTTATCTTGGAGGAAGAAAACTTGGCCCGCTTGTAACAGCCATGAGTGCAGAGGCTTCTGACATGAGCAGCTGGCTTCTGATGGGTCTGCCAGGACTTGCTTATCTTACCGGTATTGCAGATGCTGGCTGGACAGCCATTGGTCTTGCAATCGGAACTTACGTAAACTGGAGGATTGTAGCAAAAAAAATTCGCCGCTACACACATGTAGCAGGAAATTCCATCACATTACCATCCTTTTTCAGTAACCGCTACAGAGATGAAAAAAAGATCCTGCAGTCTATCGGAGCGATTTTTATCGTTATCTTTTTTATCCCGTACACGGCCTCAGGATTCGCAGCCTGTGGTAAGCTTTTTGCAAGTCTCTTCGGTGTAAAATATCTGCCGGCCATGATCATCAGTGCACTGGTCATCGTTGGATATACCACACTGGGAGGATTCCTGGCAGCTTCTACCACAGATTTTATCCAGAGTATCATCATGTCCATCGCACTTGTGATCGTATTTGTATTTGGGATCAGTACAGCAGGGGGTATTGATGCAGTTGCAGACCATGCAAGATCCCTGCCTGGATATCTGACTATGTTTACTACATATGATCCGACAACCGGAACAGAACAGGCATATCCACTGCTTAATATTATTTCCATGCTTGCATGGGGACTTGGATATTTCGGAATGCCGCATATTCTTCTTCGTTTCATGGCGATTGAAGATGAAGAGAAGCTTACACTTTCCAGAAGAGTGGCAACTACATGGGTAGTGATCTCACTGGCAGTAGCAGTACTGATCGGTGTGGTGGGACTTGGAATGACAGCAGCAGGAGAGTTTGACCTTCTGGAAGGCTCAGCATCTGAGACAATTATCGTTCGGATTGCAGATCTTCTCAGTAAACATGGCGTAATTGCAGCAATTCTTGCAGGACTTATCCTTGCAGGAATCCTTGCGTCCACCATGTCAACTGCAGATTCTCAGCTCCTAGCGGCATCCTCAGCAGTTTCTTCCGATCTTCTCGGAAGCATCCTGAAGGATAAAGAAACCAAAAAAGAAAGCATGGTAGCCGATAAGATCACTCTTCTTCTGATTGCAGTAGTTGCCATGTTTATTGCCCGCGATCCGAACAGTTCTGTGTTCACCATCGTATCCTTTGCCTGGGCAGGCTTCGGAGCTGTATTTGGACCCGTGGTACTTCTGGCACTATTCTGGAGACGTTCTAACTGGCAGGGAGCCCTGGCAGGAATGATCTGCGGTGGCTCCATGGTATTCATCTGGAAGTACGGAATCAGCAAACTGGGGGGCGCCTGGGGAATCTATGAACTTCTTCCGGCTTTTATAGTAGCCATTGCTGCAAACATCATAGTAAGTCTGCTTACCAAAGCCCCATCCAAAGAGATCACTGATGAATTTGACAAGGTAAACCAGAAATAAAAGCCTCTGCCTTTTTACCAAATTTAATACATTCAAAACAGCAACACCAAACAATAAAAGCCCGATACAGATGTCCTGATTTGCATCTGTATCGGGCTTTATGTTCATTTAATTTATCAATTTTTCTCATCAAGCTTTTTTAAAAGCTGACTCATAGTCTGGTTCAGCACCGGATGCCGAAAATACGGTGCGATCTCCACCATAGGCTTCAGTACAAAATCACGGTTTTCCATATCAATATGCGGAACATGCAATTCTTCTGTATCAATGATCTCGTTATCATATAACAAAATATCAAGATCCAGTGTCCGCGGCCCCCAGTGAACGATCCTCTTTCGGTCAGCAGCCTGTTCGAGGATATGCAGTCTGTCAAGAAGATCTTCCGGAGAAAGAAGTGTACGGACTCTCAAAACACCGTTGAGGAATTCATCCTGTTCCACACCACCATAAGGTTCCGTTACAAGATACCCGGAAACTTTCTCAACAACAATTTCCTTCATATCACGAAGCCCCTGGATCGCATTATCCAGATACTTTTTCTTGTCACCCATATTAGAACCAAATGCAATAAAAGCAGTATGCCATCCACGGGTGATCTCCACAGCAACTGTTTTCAGCGGAAGGCTTACAGGAGCCCACGGTTTCTCTATGCGAAGAGTGATCTTTTTAAGAAGCGGAAGAGAGAGCAGTAACATCTCAGCCAGATTTTCCACAGCAGCTTCCAGCAGTTTATAAGTGTTCTTCTGAAGAAAATCCGTGATCATATGACTGACTTCTCCATAATTAATAGAAGCAGAGAGATCGTCGGTAAGCCCTGCCGGGCGTGTTTCTGTATACATAATTGCAGAAACTACAAATTTCTGTCCAAGAGCAGTTTCTTCCGGAAATACACCATGGTTTGCAAAAATCTCAAGATCTCTGATTTCGATTTTATCCATCAGTTCCTCCTAGCGCCCAAGAATAGCTTCAGTCATTTGGATCACACGTTTATTTTCTTTGATATCATGAACACGGACAAAAGCACAACCTTTCATGATGCCGATTACTGTTGTCGCAAGAGTTCCCTCAACACGCTGGTCAACCGGAAGATCAAGGGTAAGTCCGATCATGGATTTTCTGGAAGTACCGAGAAGAACAGGATATCCAAGCTTCTGGAAGAGCTCAAGGTTATCCATAGTCATAAGATTCATCTCATAGTTTTTTCCGAATCCAACGCCAGGATCGAGAATGATCTTATCATCTGCAATGCCGGCACGTTTGGCGATATTGACGCATTCCTGTGTCTCAGCAAGCATGTCTACAATGAAATTATTGTATTCTGTATTAGCTTTATTATGCATCAGACAGCATGGAGCATTGTATTTTGCAATAACAGGAGCCATCTCAGGATCATATTTCAGTCCCCAGATATCGTTGATCAGATCAGCGCCGTTTTTCAGGGATTCCTCAGCAACACTGCCTTTGTATGTATCTACAGAGATAGGAATGTCAAAACGTTTTTTTACAGCTTCAATAACAGGCAGAATGCGCTCGATTTCTTCCTGTGCACCAACCGGCGTGTGACCAGGACGGGTAGATTCACCGCCGATATCCAGGATATCAGCGCCGTCAGCAATCATGCTTTCGGTATGTCTCAGGGCATTGTCCATGTCGTTCCATTTTCCACCGTCTGAGAAAGAGTCCGGTGTGACATTCAAAATACCCATAATATATGTTTTATTTTTTACATCAAATTCACGATTTCCGATTTTCATGGAAAAACCTCCTAATATTGGATCGTCATATTTTTTTTCTGCGGAGACCAGTAGCATTCCGGTTCTGCTTTGCAGGAGAAACAGTTTCTGGATTTCTTGTCTGCAGTGTAGATCAGTTTTCCAAGTATGGACTGGTCACTCTGGGCACGGTGTCCGCGGATGGCAGAAACGATAGCCATGATCTCGTCCCTGTAAAATCCAAGTTCGTTAAGGATCTGTTCTGCGATCAGAGCTCCGGCCTCATCATGCGGCGTACCATCTTCGTACTGTCTGGCACGTCCGATATCATGCAGAAGAGCAGTGCAGTAAATCATTTCCTTTGAGACAGGATAAGCTTGTTCAAGAGCCTCTATGTAAGCAAGTCTGGCAACATCCAGAAAATGTTCCGGTGTATGTCTGCAGAACTTTCGGTGCTTCTCCAGGATCTGAAGTTTCCCGAGCTCTTTCTGATAGAGAGGATGGTTCCAGATCTGGTTCACCCTGTCCATCAGTCTTTTACCATTGCAAGGAACTGTTTCTGAAGTTCCATATTTTCTTTAAATTCGCCTCTTGTAACAGTTGTGACGGTTTTGCTTCCCGGTTTTTTGATTCCACGCATAGTCATGCAGGTGTGTTCTGCTTCCAGCATAACCATAATTCCTTTTGGATCAAGAACTCTCTCCAATGCATCTGCAATCTGAACAGTAAGACGCTCCTGGATCTGAGGCCTTCTTGCGTAAACATCTACTGTACGGGCCAGTTTGCTTAAACCGGTAACTTTGCCGTTTGGAATATAGGCAATATGGGCTTTTCCATAAAATGGCATCAGATGATGCTCGCACATGGAATAAAAAGTGATATCTTTTTCCAAAACCATCTCATTATTTTCTACATGGAACTGCTTCTGAAGATATTCGTCTGCCTCGTTGTCAAGTCCGCCGTAAATTTCTTCACACATACGGGCAATACGCTCAGGTGTTCCCTGAAGACCCTCTCTGTCAACATCTTCGCCGATTCCTTCAAGAAGAAGCTTGATCGCCTCTTCAACTTTCGCTTTGTCTACCATAAATAACAACCTCCATTTTGTTAAAAAAATCACAGCTTTCGGAGACTGTCTTTTTTATTTTTGGGCATAAAAAAAGATATCTCCAATTGTAATAGAACGTATGTCGAAAAAAGCCCTACACAATATGAGATACTCTCTTATATTGCTGCAACGGGTGCGAACTTCATACCGTAAGACGTACTTTTCGTTCTGGCGACAACTCCCCATTCGCCAAACACTTGACGCATAAAGTCCTATTTTGCATATCATTCATTTCAGGGACAAGTATACCATATACTAATACAATAAGAAAGGGAAAATGATAAAAAAATATCACAAAAATGGTGGATATGTTCTATGAATTATGTAGTATTATCTATAGATTTGGCCGATTTTTACAGACTGTACCAGGTACAAAAGAAAGAAAAAGTAAAAGGCAGATAATTCCCGGAACAGTTAAAGTTCTGTTCCGGGTCAGAAGAACTAATGTTGTATCATTTTCATCAGATTTACGATTCGGTCGAGCCTGGCTGCATCTGCCGGATTCTTTCCCATTTTGATCACTTCTATGATCGTGGAAATTTCATGGGAGCTGAAATTCAATCCGGCATTTTTTCCCCTGGAAGCAGCTTCCATAATAAAAGGTAGCAGTTCTGAAGGATTTTTCCCCAATCCCTGATCCGCCAGATTCTGAAGCATGGAGAGTTTTTGTGGATCCATCTGGGAAAGGCGGGGGTCTTTTTTCCAGTCGTCACTCATGGATTATCACCTCCTGGTGGATTTTCATTCATGATCTTCATCATCTGTATGGTTGCCATAAGATTGGTGATCTGATCAATCTGTCTGCGGTTTTGGCTTCCGCAGTACTTTCGTATATCCTGCAGCATTTCCATAGGATCGTTTACGGAGACACTGGCTGCCTGCATATCCGGATAATAACTGCGATTCTGAAACAAAGTCATAGTATTAATAAGCTCCTGGGTTTTGGCATACATGGACAGAAACCGCTGACCTGATGGCGGAAGATAGGGGATCATAGCTTTCAGCATCTGATTTCGGTCACTTTCCACCATTTCGTCCAGGGCAGTTCTGGCAATGAAATCCTGTTCCATAAAAAAGTCCTTTTTCCTGAAATCTATGATTTCTGAAACAGAAATATGACAGAAACACGAAAACTGCCATAATATATATAGAAGAAATTTTTAATAAGGGAAACAGATATGGGAACTGAAAAAAAGCAGAAGCTTGTGATCGATGGAAATGCTTTTTATGAGATAGATCTGAAATGTCTGGAAGATAAGAAAAAGGAGCAGGAAGAGGCCAAAAAACAAGACCAGAAAGGGCAGAGGAAATAACCTCTGCCCCTTTTGGGAGAAAAGAAATCAGCAGCATCCACATCCGTTATTTCCGCAACACAGCAGAAGAAGGATAATGATCCAGCAGCTATCATTACAGCTGTTGTTATTGCATCCGCAGCTATTATTATTTCCGCAGCAGCAAAGCAGGCAGATGATCCAGAGAATGCAGGAGCAGCTGTTTCCACTGCCAAACAGGGAAGTTCCCCATCCATTGTTGCATCCACAGCCATTGTTGCATCCACAGTTATTGCCACATCCGGAATCACAGCCGCATCCACAGTCATTACAGTTTGTAGCCGCTAAGTCACTCATTGATAAGTCCTCCGAAAAATTTGATTACACTTCATCATATGAGGGGAGTCTGTCCCAGGTTACAAAAAAGTTGACAGTGTTTATTCATTACGATATAATAAACCTAATGTAACAATTTTGTAATTTTTAGAAACAGATCCGATATACTCTCGTCGGTTCAGAAAGAATGGGGAAAATTATGAAGAGTTTCAGAAAAAAGAACTGGTTCAAAGGCCTGATGATGGCCGCGCTGCTTCTGATGGGATGTACTTTCCTTTCGCATTCGGCTACAGAAGTACAGGCAGCAACTGCCGGATTTAAAACCATTAACGGAAAGACCTACTACATAAAAAGTAATGGAAGCAAACAGAAAGGCTGGCTTACTCTCGGAAAATATAAATATTATTTCAATAAAAAAACAGGTGTCCAGGTCAAGGGATGGCTCAATGTGAACGGTAAAAAAACATATTATTTTACCAGTAAAAAAGGCGTAATGGTAACAGGATGGCTGACTGATTCAAAAAAACATAAACGCTACTTTGATCCGGCTACTGGTAAGCTGACCAGAGGCTGGATGAAGGACAGTAAAGGTTATAGATATTATTTTACGAGCGGTGAAGGTGTTATGGTTACTGGCTGGATGAAAGACAGCAAAGGTCATCGGCGCTATTTTTATAAAGGTTCCGGAATAATGGCAACGAAATGGCTGAAGAATACCAGCAAGAATATTAATTATTATTTTGAACCAGATACTGGCTATATGGCTACAGGTTGGAAGACTATCAGTAAAAAGAAGTATTATTTTGAGAAAAACACAGGTTATATGGTTACCGGTTTAAAGACCATCAGCGGAAAAAAATATTATTTCAAATCAGATGGTTCCATGGCCGTCAGCACAACGGTAACAGTTAGCGGAGTTACTTATACGATTTCTTCAACCGGAGTGGCCTCAGTTAAGATAAATGACAATAATAGTGGAAGTTCTTCCCATCCGGATAAGAATCTGAGCAATGGAAATGTAAAGGTTTACGATACTAAAAATTCCAGATATTATACCATGGTCAAAGAGTATAAGAGTCATCCGGGAATTGCCAATGGCAAGACAACAGATGAGGAACTTCTTGCTGCACTCTGTGAGTCCGAGGCGGGGGATCAGGGAAAGATCGGAATGGAAGCGGTAGCACTCTGCGTTCTGAACCGTACGATCAAGACAGATAAAGAATTTCCATCAACGATACGTGGTGTGATCTACGAAAATATTGGAAGCAGCACAACAGCTCAGTATTCCGTAGTCCGTGACGGTGCTCTTTTGAAACGACTGAATGGCAATTTCGAGAATCGTACTCTTGCATATCAGGCTGCCAGAGAGGCTATGACTATTTTTAATAATTATGTTAAAAACGGGAAAGCCAGAACATTAAAAGGATTTAAACAGAAAGATTTCAAATATATGTATTTTATGATGAACAGTGCTTTCAAAAAACA
The DNA here is from genome assembly GCF_056504635.1 of Blautia sp. HA8986. Taxonomy (NCBI): domain Bacteria; kingdom Bacillati; phylum Bacillota; class Clostridia; order Lachnospirales; family Lachnospiraceae; genus Blautia; species Blautia sp. HA8986. Next base: position 807,129 of record NZ_JBWLUQ010000001.1, on the reverse strand, counting down.
GCCGTTGAATTTTAGTAAAGTTAAATATGAAGTCTACAAAGATCATACGTTTTTTGTAGACTGGGTATAAGAAACAGTTCCCTGTCTGGTCTCAGGCAGGGGATTTTTTCATACTTCATAACAGGAGGGCATATATGAATCCTTATTTCCAGGTGATCATATGGGCAGCAGGCATTGTTCTGCTGTTTGTCGTTTTAATAGCATGGAATAACCATAAATGGAAAAAAATACAGCGGAACCGTATTCGCAGGATATTTGGCAAGGTTCCTGAACGGGAATATTCTCCGGATGATCTGGAACGGATTTCTCACTATTTCCGCAGAAAAGAAAGTGCCGATTTTTGTATTGATGATATTACATGGAACGATCTGGATATGGACCGTGTTTTCATGCAGATGAATCAGACAGTTTCTTCGCCTGGTGAAGATGTTCTTTATGATATGCTCCGAAGACCTGCTTTTGATAAAAAAATACTGGAAGAACGGGAAAAAGAGATAAGATTTTTCGATACTCATGAGCAGGAACGCACAGAACTCCAGCTGATGTTAGCTTCTGTCGGAAAAACTAGGATCGGTTCCCTGTCAGATACAGTTCTGGCATTAAAAGATGCTCCGGTTATTGATCTTAAAATCCATATTGTCATGCTTGCAGCACTTCTTTCAAGTCTTTTTATTTTGCTTCCGATGTATCCGATGGTAGGTTTTCTTGTATTTATCTGTCTGATGATCGCAAATATTGCCATTTATTATGCAAGTATCGGTCAGAAGGTCATGGAAGCCTATCTGGACTGTTTTAATCATCTTCTGAAAATGCTGGGAGCAGCAGACGAGATGCAGACTGTGGACTGGCCGGAAGTCAAAAAACAGATGGATGCTATCAGAGAAGGGAAAAAAGAATTCAGCCGTTTTCGGAAAAAAGCTGTTATGCTTACCAGTAAAAATGCAGACTCCGGAGATCCGTTTCAGATTTTTATGAGTTATGTGCGGATGGTTTTTCATGTTGATATTTTAATGTATAATTCCGTGCTGAAAGAAGTTCAGGATAAAACAGGACAGATCATGAACCTGATCGACAATATCGGAGAGCTGGACGCACTGATCTCCATTGCTTCTTTCCGTCGGATACTGCCTGAGTGGTGTAACCCGGAGTTTATACTCTGGAAAGAAGAGGATCATCAACCAGTACGCCTGGAAACAGAAGCTCTCTATCATCCGCTGATCTCTCATCCGGTGGCCAACAGCATTACAGCAGAGGGAGGAACGCTGATCACTGGTTCCAATGCCTCCGGCAAGTCCACTTTTCTTAAAAATGTGGCTATCAACGGCATTCTGGCACAGACGATCCACACCTGTACAGCATCATCCTGCCATATGCCATTTCTCAAGGTCATGACTTCCATGGCACTAAGAGATGATATCAGCAGTGGTGAGAGTTATTTTATCGTAGAGATTCGCTCCCTGAAACGGATTCTGGATGAAAGCCGTAAAAAAGAGCCTCTTCTCTGTGTGATTGATGAAGTGTTAAGAGGAACGAATACAATTGAACGTATTGCAGCTTCTTCTCAGATTCTTAATGTACTTCGCGGAAACTGGATGCTGCCTTTTGCGGCGACCCATGATATTGAGCTTTCCTATATTCTGGATGGTATTTATAGAAATTATCATTTCAAAGAAGAAGTCAAAGACAGGGAGATAGTGTTTAATTATCTGCTTCAGCGGGGAAGAGCCACAACAAGGAATGCAATTCGTCTTCTGGATATGCTGGGATACGATCCTGAACTTGTGAAGGATGCCGGAAACGCAGCAGTAGAATTTGAGCACACAGGTGTCTGGAAAAAAATTCTTGCACAGAAGAGATAGGACAGGTATAATCGGATAGAAATCAATACTGTAAATTAATAAAAATAGAATATATATTAAAGTGGAATGAAAATGTCTGCTTTATATTCAATTTAGATTCAAGGAGTAGATTATATGCAGGTGAAAATCTATACAGACGGTGCAGCCCGCGGAAATCCTGACGGACCAGGCGGCTATGGAGCAGTTCTTCAGTATATTGACACCAAAGGACAGCTTCACGAAAGAGAATTATCAAAAGGGTATCGGAAAACTACGAATAATCGAATGGAACTGATGGCAGCCATTGTGGCACTGGAAGCTCTTACACGTCCCTGCCAGGTGGATCTCTATTCTGATTCCAAATATCTGGTAGATGCTTTTAATCAGCACTGGATCGATTCCTGGCTCAGGAAGAACTGGAAACGCGGAAAGAATGAAGATGTAAAGAATGTAGATCTCTGGGAACGCCTTTTAAAGGCCAAAGAACAGCATCAGGTAAACTTCCACTGGGTTAAAGGACATGCAGATAATCCGTTAAATGAACGGTGCGATCAACTTGCAACATCGGCAGCAGACGGCAATGAACTTTACGTAGATGAAGGCCTGAAATAATAATTTTAAATGGCCGTTTTCTGTAAAATAAGCAACTATATTCTGCTGCTTTAAGTTGTCAAAGCAATATTAAAATTTCTTGACAAACAAAAAAGCAGTTTGTATACTTCATATAGTATAGTAAAAGGCGAGGAAGGGAAGAAGTAACCCAGGGAAAACCCCACAGAGAGCAGCCGGCAGGTGAGAGGCGCAGGGTGGAACTTTCGTGAATACATCCCGGAGCTGCGCACCGAATCAGGATTTAATACTGTAAAATATAAATTTTATAGATAGGCTGCGACGGATAGCACCCGTTATTGTGCTGAAGTGGTTTTATATCTTATTATATATTATATATTGATATAAAGGGTATAAATTCACTTTATGAGGCAGGAAATGCGAGTTTTCTGTAAATTTAGGTGGTAACGCGGGACCCGGTTCTCGTCCTAAACGGACAGGAACCGGGCATTTTTATTTTTTACGCTAATACTGTAAATTATAAACTTTATGTAACAAAAAAGCGTAAACATAAAAGCTATACAGGAGGAAAGAACAATGACAGTTTGGGATGAACTGAAAGCACGTGGCCTGATCGCGCAGGTTACAGACGAAGATGAGATTAAAGAGATGGTAAATAACGGGAAAGCCACATTCTATATCGGCTTTGACCCGACAGCAGACAGCCTTCATGTAGGTCACTTCATGGCTCTTTGCCTGATGAAGAGACTGCAGATGGCAGGCAACCGTCCGATCGCCCTTCTTGGCGGTGGAACAGGAATGATCGGTGATCCGTCCGGAAGAACCGATATGCGTCAGATGCTGACAAAAGAGACCATCCAGCACAATATTGACTGCTTTAAACAGCAGATGAGCCGTTTCATCGATTTCTCCGATGGAAAAGCTCTTATGGTAAACAATGCTGACTGGCTTATGAATCTTAATTATGTAGAGCTTCTCCGCGAGGTAGGTGCTCACTTTTCCGTAAACCGTATGCTGACAGCAGAGTGTTACAAACAGCGTATGGAGCGAGGCTTAAGCTTCTTGGAATTCAACTACATGATCATGCAGAGCTACGATTTTTACATGCTGTACCAGAAATACGGCTGCAATATGCAGTTCGGCGGTGATGACCAGTGGAGCAATATGCTTGGCGGAACAGAGCTGATCCGCCGTAAGCTTGGCAAAGATGCTTATGCTATGACTATCACACTGCTTCTCAACTCTGAGGGCAAGAAGATGGGCAAGACACAGTCCGGAGCTGTATGGCTTGATCCGAACAAGACATCTCCGTTTGATTTCTACCAGTACTGGAGAAATGTAGACGATGCAGATGTTATCAAATGTATGCGTCTTCTTACATTCCTTCCACTTGAAGAAATCGATGAGATGGCCAAATGGGAAGGAAGCGAGCTGAACAAAGCAAAAGAGATTCTTGCATACCAGCTGACAGAGCTTGTACACGGTGAGGAAGAGGCCAAGAAAGCACAGGAAGGTGCACGCGCACTGTTTTCAGGTGCGGATACTTCTCATATGCCGACAACCGAGCTTGCAGAGGAGGATTTTGATGAGGAAGGAAAAATCGACCTGATCACACTTCTTGTAAAAGCAGAGCTGGTACCAAGCCGTTCCGAGGGTCGTCGTGCGATTCAGCAGGGTGGTGTCTCCATCGACGGTGAGAAGATTACAGATATCTATCACACTGTTGAAAAAGATGCTTTTGCAGGAGAAGGAATCGTTCTCAAGCGAGGTAAAAAGAAATTCAAAAAAATCTGTGTAAAATAATTTCCCGTATATGCAGCATTTCCGAATGCAGATTTCAAGATCAGGGAATGTTGCAAAAAGGGGCTGACACAAGGAGGATAACAACATGAAAAAGTACGGAGTGAACGAACTTCGTAAGATGTTCCTTGATTTTATGGAAAGCAAGGGACATCTTGTAATGAAAAGCTTTTCCCTGGTTCCGCAGGGAGATAAGAGTCTTCTGCTGATCAATGCAGGTATGGCTCCGCTGAAACCATATTTCACAGGTGCTGAGAAACCGCCAAGAACAAGAGTGACAACCTGCCAGAAATGTATCCGCACAGGAGATATCGAAAACGTAGGTAAAACTGCACGCCATGGTACATTCTTTGAAATGCTCGGTAACTTCTCTTTTGGTGATTACTTCAAAAAAGAAGCAATTCACTGGTCCTGGGAGTTTCTTACAGAGGTTGTAGGACTTGATGCAAACCGTCTCTATCCATCCATTTATCTGGATGATAATGAAGCCTTCGATATCTGGAACAAAGAGGTCGGAATTCCGGCCGAACGTATTTTCCGTTTCGGAAAAGAAGACAACTTCTGGGAGCATGGTGCAGGTCCGTGTGGTCCATGTTCTGAGATTTACTATGACCGTGGGGAAAAATATGGCTGCGGTAAACCAGGATGTACAGTAGGTTGTGACTGCGACCGCTACATGGAAGTATGGAACAACGTTTTCACACAGTTTGAGAATGATGGAAATGGAAACTATACAACACTGAAGCAGAAGAACATTGATACAGGTATGGGACTTGAGCGACTTGCTGTAGTTGTTCAGGATGTAGATTCTATTTTTGATGTAGATACGATCTGTGCACTTCGTAATCTTGTTTGCGAGATCGCACATAAAGAATATGATAAAAACTATGCAGACGATGTTTCTATCCGTCTGATCACAGACCATATCCGTTCTGCAACATTTATGATCTCCGATGGAATCATGCCAACCAACGAAGGCCGCGGCTATGTTCTCCGTCGTCTGATCCGCCGTGCAGCACGTCACGGACGTCTTCTCGGCATTGAAGGAACATTCCTTGCAAAATTAAGTGCGCAGGTGATCGAGAGCTCCAAAGCCGGTTATCCGGAACTTGAGGAGAAGAAGGAGTTTATCTTCCGTGTTCTCACAAACGAGGAGAATCAGTTCAACAAGACCATCGACCAGGGACTTCGCATCCTTTCTGATATGGAAGAGGATATGAAGAAAGCTGGCGAGAAAACTCTTTCCGGTGAAAACGCATTCAAGCTTTATGATACTTACGGATTCCCTCTTGACCTTACAAAAGAGATCCTTGAGGAAAAAGGTTACGGTATTGATGAGGAAGGCTTCCAGAAAGCAATGGAAGAGCAGAGAGTCAAAGCACGTACTGCCCGTGAAGTAACTAACTATATGGGCGCAGATGCAACTGTATATGATGATATTGATGTCAATGTAACTACAGAGTTCGTTGGTTATGATCATCTTACTTTTGATTCCAAAGTAACTGTCCTTACCACAGAGACAGAGATTGCAGATTCTCTCACAGAAGGACAGAAAGGTACTGTATTTGTAGAACAGACTCCTTTCTATGCAACTATGGGTGGACAGGAAGGCGATACCGGTGTGATCGAGACTGCAAACGGTAAATTTGTTGTTGAGGACACCATCAAACTGCGCGGCGGCAAGTTTGGCCATGTAGGACATATGGAGTCCGGCATGATCTCCGCAGGCGAGACAGTATCCCTGAAAGTAAATGAAGATGCAAGAAAAGATACAGAGAAAAACCACAGTGCAACACATCTTCTTCAGAAAGCGCTGAAAACTGTTCTGGGTTCCCATGTAGAGCAGAAGGGTTCTCTTGTAACACCGGACAGACTTCGGTTTGATTTTGCTCATTTCCAGGCTATGACAGCTGAGGAAATCCAGGCAGCAGAGGAGCTTGTAAACAAAGAGATCCAGGCAGGTCTTGATGTCCATACAGATGTCATGGATGTGGAAGAGGCCAAGAAATCCGGAGCAATGGCTCTTTTCGGTGAGAAATATGACCAGAAGGTACGTGTAGTATCCATGGGTGACTTCTCCAAAGAGCTCTGTGGCGGTACACATGTAAAGAACACAAGCTCCATCATGCTCTTTAAAATCGTTTCCGAGTCCGGTATTGCAGCAGGTGTCCGTCGTATTGAGGCACTGACAGGCAAAGCTGTTATCGACTACTACAGAAAACAGGAAGAGCTTCTTCATGAGGCAGCAAAAGCATTAAAGGCTAATACATCTGAGGTAGTAGAGAAAATCGGCCATCTTCAGTCTGAGGTAAAAGCACTTCAGAGCGAGAACGAGTCCCTCAAGAGCAAAGCAGCTCAGAGTGCACTTGGTGATGTTATGGATAAAGTCATTGAAGTAAACGGCGTGAAACTCCTTGCCGCCAAAGTTGATGGCGTTGATATGAACGGCCTGAGAGATCTTGGTGACAAGCTGAAAGAACAGCTCGGCGAAGGTGTTGTCCTTCTTGCTGCAGTAAACGGCGGTAAGGTAAATCTCCTTGCAATGGCAACAGATGCAGCTCAGAAAGCGGGAGCTCATGCAGGAAATCTCATCAAGGCAGTAGCAGCTATCGTTGGCGGTGGCGGCGGTGGACGTCCGAACATGGCACAGGCCGGCGGAAAGAATCCGGAGAAAGCTCAGGAAGCTATGGATGCAGCAGCAGGAATCCTGGAGAAACAGCTTACAAAATAAGTATAATATTCGAGATTTACATTTTTGACAAATTTTTCATAAAAAATGCGAAAAGCTGTTGACGAAACCTTGTGTTATGATATATAATAACACTCGTGCAAGAAAAATACCCAGACAGTTGTATTTTAGCACAATCTACAACTGGAGGGAGGTTAGGTGTGAGTCTATGTCAAACGTTATCGTAAAAGAGAACGAGACTTTAGATAGCGCTCTTCGCAGATTCAAAAGAAGCTGTGCTAAGGCGGGAATCCAGCAGGAAATCCGTAAGAGAGAGCATTACGAGAAGCCAAGCGTTCGCCGTAAGAAAAAATCTGAAGCCGCAAGAAAACGTAAATATAATTAATTGTGCGCAAAAAATCCCTGGCTATATGGTCAGGGATTTTTAATTAAAAAAGAGCAGCAGACAGTTTGACAAAAGGGAAAAAATATGAACTTAATCATTAAACTAATAATCAAACCATTGCAGTCACTTCTGAAATTACTGTTTAATCGAATTTTTTATGTAGCACTTGCTCTGATCGTACAGCTGGCATGGCTGCTGATCGCATTGTTCCGTCTCATGGAGTATTCCAGATGGGTAACGATCGGAATGCAGGCAGCCGGTTTTCTGGTTGTCCTTTGGATCGTAAACAAGAAGATTAACCCTTCCTATAAACTTGCGTGGACAATGCTGATCCTTGTTTTTCCGGTTTTTGGTGTTTCCTTGTATCTTCTGTTCGGTAAATCGCGAATTGGAACAGTCATGGAACAACATTATCAGAAACTGATCAACGAGACAGCAGAATATCTGGAAGGCTCAGAGAGCACCAGAAACCACCTGATGGAAGACGACCAGTCCATGGCTATCCAGTCAGAATATATATGGAAGTATTCCAGATATCCTGTTTACGAGAACACTTCTGCAGAATATTTTCAGGTAGGAGACGATATGTTCCCGGTTCTTGTCCATGAGCTTGAACAGGCGAAACATTTCATATTCATTGAATATTTTATCATCAATGACGGTGTTATGTGGCATACAATCCTGAACATCCTTGAGAAAAAAGCGAAAGAAGGCGTGGATGTCCGGCTGATCTATGACGGATTTGGCTGTCTTACTACATTGCCTTATAAATATGATGAAGAAATGCGCAAACATGGAATTAAATGTGAAGTATTCAATCGTTTCCGCCCGATCCTTAACATTATCCAGAATAACCGTGACCACCGCAAGATCTGCGTGATCGATGGCTGGACAGGTTTTACAGGTGGAATTAACCTTGCAGATGAATACATCAATCAGCGCAAGCGTTTCGGGCACTGGAAAGATACAGCCGTTATGCTTAAAGGTGACGGTGTCTGGAATATGACAGCCATGTTTCTTTATATGTGGGGAATCGTTAGCAGAACAGATACTTCTTCTGATTTTGGCAACTATGTACCTCACAGATGGCATCCGGAACAATTCGAAGGAAGCGGCTATGTACAACCATTTTGCGATTCACCACTTGATGATGAGGTCGTAGGTGAGAATGTTTATCTGAATATCATCAACCGTGCCAAAAACTATGTCTATATCTGTACACCGTATCTGATCATCGACAACGAGATGATGACAGCCCTTTGCCTTGCGGCAAAAAGCGGCGTGGATGTTCGGATCATGACACCTGGCATTCCGGATAAGAAGATGGTATTTCTTCTGACCCAGTCTTATTATAAACAGCTCCTGGAATCCGGTGTAAAAATCTACGAATACCAGCCGGGATTCCTTCATGCAAAATCTTTTGTCTGCGATGACAAAGTAGGAGTTGTGGGAACCATCAACCTTGATTATAGAAGTCTTTATCTGCATTTTGAGGATGGTGTATGGCTGTATAAGAATGATGTGGTACTGGATATCCGTAATGATTTTCTGGAGACACTTGAGTATTGCAGCAGCATTGATCTGGAATTCTGTCTGAAACGGAATATCACAGTACGTGCCATGCAGAATATACTGAGGGTTTTTGCTCCGCTGCTGTAAAAACTCTTTGACAGACAAGTATAAATTCTGTATGATATATCAGACGGGGGTTTCTTTAAGCTCCCGTCTGATATTGTCTAACGAAGAATACCGCATAAGAATACATAAATAATTTTATTGGAGGAATCAATTTGAGCCAGAATAAAGAAACAGAGCTTCAGCTTCAGTACATTGAGAAATGTAAGGAACTTCTTGCTGAAAACAGCACACGCCGCCCTACTTTCCATATCCAGAATGAAGGATGCCAGATGAACTCCATCCAGACAGAGTCCATTGCAGCTATCATGGAGAAGATGGGCTATGAGATGGTAGATACGGAAGATGCCGATGCCGTAGTATTTAACACCTGTACAGTCCGTGAGAATGCCAACCAGAAAATCTATGGACATCTGGGACATTTAAAGAGCATTAAGCGCAGTCATCCGGATATGAAGATCGTACTTTTTGGCTGCATGATGCAGGAACATCATGTAGTGGAGAAGATCAGCAAGGAATATAAATATGTAAATCTTGTATTCGGAACCCACAACATCCATAAATTCCCTGAACTTTTTTACAGGGCACTGCAGACAGATGAGCAGATCATTGATATCTGGAAGGAATCCGATGAAATCGTAGAGGGTATGCCGACATCCCGCAAATACCCGTTCAAAACAGGTGTCAGCGTAATGTTTGGGTGCAATAACTTCTGTAGCTACTGTATCGTGCCGTATGTTCGCGGCCGAGAGAAAAGCCGTGAGCCACAGGCTATTATCCGTGAGATCGAGGAACTGGTTGCAGATGGAGTAACTGAGATCATGCTTCTTGGCCAGAATGTAAACTCTTACGGAAAAACTCTGGAAACACCTGTGACATTTTCCCAGCTCCTCAAAGAAGTGGAGAAGATTGAAGGACTGAGGCGCATCCGTTTCATGACCTCACATCCGAAAGATCTTTCCGATGAGCTGATCCAGACCATGGCTGAGAGCAAAAAGATCTGTCATCACCTTCACCTTCCGCTGCAGTCCGGAAGCAGCAGAGTTTTAAAAGAGATGAACCGCCGTTATGATAAAGAGAAATATCTTTTACTGGTAGATAAGATCCGTAAAGCGATTCCGGATATCTCTCTGACAACTGATATCATGGTTGGATTTCCGGGAGAAACAGAAGAGGACTTTCTGGAGACTCTGGACGTAGTAAGAAAAGCCAACTACGATACAGCCTTTACATTTATTTATTCCAAGCGAAGCGGAACTCCGGCAGCAGGAATGGAGAATCAGGTACCGGAGGACGTTGTTAAGGATCGCTTTAGCCGCCTTCTTGCTCTGGTGCAGGAAAAAGGCAGGGAGAATTCTTCACGTTTCCAGGGAACTGTTCAGGAGATCCTGGTAGAAGATGAAAACCGTGAGAAAGGTACACTCACAGGCCGTACCCAGCATAATCTCCTTGTCCACTTTCCGGGAGAGAAGGAGCTGATCGGCAAATATGTCAAGGTAAGTCTTGACACCTGCAAAGGATTTTATTATTTTGGCCATATGGTAGAAGAATAAGAACAGAAAATAAAAAAAGAGGAGACTGACCATATACGGATCAGCCTCCTTTTTTTATTTGCCTTGTTTATTTGACGTCTGGTTAAACACCATAAACTTCTTTGTTGTATTTATCGATCTCGTCATCAATGATCGGGTCCACATGCTTATACAGGCATCCTGGACCGCCATAAGTGATACACGGAATGAAATGACCACCAGGGCCATAGCTCTGGCAGGCTCTTCTTACCTCCTTGCGGATTTCCTCTTCTGTGGAATCAGCGCGGTCAACGATGGCAGCATCAATACCGCCCATCAGAGTCATTCTGCCGTTCAGCTGTTTCTGAAGCTTCGGAATATCATTTTCCGGCAAAGCTCCCTGCCATATATCAATGCCAAGATCTACCATATCTTCAATGATCGGCTCCAGGAAAGAATCAGCGTGATGCATGACGATCACACCATGATCCTTCATGTATTTATAGGTTTTTGCATACTGTGGCTTGATAAATTCACGCCAGGTTTCCGGGCTGATAAAGAGAGAATGCTTGGAGCCCCAGTCATCATGGGACAGCATTACATCCGGTTTGATATAATCAACGATCAGCTTCATATACTGGAAACGGTATTCGCCGATGGCATTACAGAGATCCATCATATCTTCCGGTTCCAGAAGATAATTCATCAGCATATCCTCGAAGCCCATAAGAAAATGAAGTCTTTCGAATACACCGGTAGGCATGAAGGCCATAACAAGGTCACCGTTTGCGCGGATTTCATCAGCTTTTTTGATAAAAGGCTCCCAGAGAGCAGGATCGGAGCAGTTTGCCTGAAGATCCGGCATCACAAGCTGTTCCTTCCATTCGGTGATGTCGCTGATCACCTTGTTTTTATCAGTAACATGTGGCATGGCAGCAACCTGATTTGCAGGCCACAGGATTTCAGTACCAAAACGGTCGATCAGAGGATCCATACCCGGATGACGGTTGCCACGGATATAGGATGCTGCTGGGTTAGGCGGATAAAAAACAGCACCTTCATATTGTTTTACAAGACGATCCGGTTTTCCGTCCGGTTTGATCGTTTCCAGAAAATTCTCTTTTGCTGATAACATAAACAATTCCTCCTTTATAAAAATGTCTTAAAATTTATGTCTTATGTTTAACATCCTGTTAAATATCAGTTTTTTCTTGCGTCAATCTCTGACTGATAAAAAGCAACCTTATCCTTGGTGATCCGGAATCCTACAAGAAGAAGGATCATTCCCACAAGGCAGAAGATAGCAGGAACCAGTGCGAAAGCAATGGTCATTCCCTGGCGTGCTGCACCCTCCAGGACAACACCGGATTTCCAGCCTACTGCGACCAGGCAGGCACTTAAGATGGTTCCTCGAAGGAAAACAGCAACCTTAAGTGGAAGATTCTGAAGTCCCATGATCCATCCGGAAGCATCCTTACCGCTTTTCCATGTGGCATAGACAACCGTATCTGCATACAGAGCAGGAGAAGCTGCAAAAGCCATTCCATAAAATACCTGTGCCAGAGTCATAAGACCGATAACTGTATAGGCATTTCCATAGAAAAGATAGATCATAAACAATGCTGCCGCCATACCGCCGTAAGCCACGATCATGGTTGTACGGGAAGAAAGTGCTTTTGCGATAAAACGCATGGTAAATGCTCCGATGATCGCACCGAGAGAGATACAGAAGGTATAAGTCACCATTAATCCCGGATTTCCCATGGCATCGCGGAAATAGTAGATTGCAGATGCGGCAGTTACGAATTTTACACACCATTTAGCCAGGTCAGCCAGCATCAGGACCATAAGAGGTGGATTCTGGAAAAGAGAAGCAAACATTTCCGGAATGGAAACCTTGGTCTTGTCATTTGCTTTTCCTGTAGCTTCTGTTTCGATCTCTTCATATCCTTCGGTCATTTTGAAATGTGCAAAATAGGTGACTACCATAAGTACGCCCAGACAGAACGCGGCAGCTGCAAATTTGTTTTTCTCGCCTACGTAGCCTGCCAGCAGTGTTGCAAAAGGAAGTCCCAGATAGGAGAACAGAAGTCCGCCCACATTATTCCAGGTTGCACGGGAAGAAGCAAGAATTGCTCTTTCCTCAGGAGTTTTTCCTACAACGCTGATCAGTGTTGCGTTTGCAACATAACTGAAATTCCATACAACGTGTGAAGAAATGGATGCGATAATGATCACGATTGCGGATAAGATCTCGTTATCACTGATGCGGATGAACATGAATGCGTACAGGAACGGGACCATCCACGGAACCAGGATCAGCCAGGAACGGTAGCGTCCCCATTTTTTTGCTTTCGTGCCGTTGATAATTCCTCCGTACAGCCAGGAAAGACAGGCATCTACAATAGTAAAAACAGAATTGATCACACCTGCGATTCCGGCACTGAACTGAGCCAGGTCAGTAAGGAATGTCATAAAGTAAAAAGTTTCGATATTACTCATCAGGACAAAGCCTGCGTCTCCGACTCCGAAAAAGTACTTCAGTGCGTTGCTGAGACCTTTTTTGCGTTCGGTTTCTTTTTTTTCATTTCCCATAAAAATCCCCCTGTTATCCAAAAAACAGTTTCCGGTTTCATAATAAAGCACATAAAGCACGTCGCGAGTACTTGCGGATCACTTTCCCGTGATCCTGGATTTCTTCTGATGGGACAAGTATACAGCAGAATAAATGGTCCGTAAATCCGCACAGGGTTTCATTTTTTATGAATATATTCAGACGTTTTGTACAATCAGAGATGTAAACTTATACAAAAAACAATACTGTATTTCATAAATATTTATGTTATAATTGTACAAATGATCGAAATGACAGGAAGTAAAAGGAGAAAAAATGCACAATAACAGTAATGATTATGACAATATATCCGAAAGGTTTCTTTTGAATGGCCAGATTCTGATTGACGAATTTGCGGATTCTTTTGCAGAGACTGCCCTGTTTGGAAGAGAAGATCCTTACCGGCTGACAGGTGTCCGTTTGTTTCAGAAAGAAATCACTTTATCCGAAAATTATATTTATCTTGCGACTGCCTCACAGGTTACAGAAGAATTCTGTCATTATGAAAACAGAACGTTTCTTATTGCAGGACAGACAGACTATCACAATTTTCATGAAAGCTGTGTTGTACTTATGGTAGGTCGGCAGGAACAGTTTGCCGGGATCATGAATTCTGCACAGCAGGTCTTTGAGAAATACAGAGAATGGGACAGAAAGCTACAGCTTTCCCTGAATAGTGAAGCGCCTCTGGACAATATGCTGGAAGCAAGTGTTCCCATATTTAAGAATCCTCTTTTTGCTCATGATACGAATTTCTATATTCTGGCCTGTCCGTACAGAACAGGTCCCATGTCTGTATGGGAGAGAGACTCCAGAACCGGAAGGATGATGGTTCCGTTAAATCTGATCCACGAATTTAAAGTAGACCTGGAATACTTAAGAACTCTTTCCACAAAAGGGCCGGATATTTACAATGAGGATCTCAGGGGGTATCGCATCCTGTATAGGAATCTCTGGGTAAATGGAAGCTATGAGGGGCGGCTGTGCGTAAATGAGATTCAGACCGCGTTTCATCCTGGGAATTTTGCGGCATTACAGTATCTTGGTAATTTTATTGAGCTTTGCATTCAGCACCACAATCTGTTTCATCTGAATCTGGGAACAGATACCCGACGCTTTTTTACGGATTTTCTGGATGGAAAGATCTCAGATTCGGCCAAGGTTCAGGACTTTCTGTATTTTCTTAACTGGAACAGAACGGACCGTTATCTCTGCCTGCGGCTGGAGGCAGAACAGCTGGATGAAAAAATGCATTCCTCGGTTGCAACACTGGGACATATTGAATCCCAGATTCCGGAAGGCAGGGCCTTTATCTATCAGCAGGGAATCGTGGTGATCGTCAATCTTTCTTTTGAGAATTCCAGTGTTGCTCAGGTGATCAGCGGACTGGCGATTATTTTAAGAGAAGGACTATTTAAAATGGGGGCGAGTGCAGAACTTGCAGATTTTTTTCAGCTTCCCCAGGGGTATTTTCAGGCAAAAACAGCGCTTCATCTTGGCGAAAAATACGACAGCATGATCTGGTGTCACCGCTTTGACGAATATTTTCTGGAATACATTCTGGAAGAAGCGGGTGAAAATCTTTCGCCGAAGCTTTTGTGTTCCCATGCTCTGCATGTGCTGAAGGATTATGACAGCAAAAATAATACGGAGCTGTATAAAACCCTGAAGATCTATCTCAAGCTGGAACGAAATGCACTTCAGACAGCAAAAGCTCTTTTCATACACAGAAGTTCTCTTTTCTACAGGATAGAGAGGATCACCCAATTGACAAAGATCAATCTTGACGATCCCAAAGAACGGCTGATCCTTCAGCTGTCCTATTGTCTGATGGAAGGTACAAAAACTTTTTCCTGACAGGTATTGACAAATACCCCATTAGGGTATATATTGTTCTATGTAAAGTGAATACCCCATTAGGGTATTTTGAAAGAGAAAGGAGTGACAGCCTGTGACTGAAAAAGAAGCCTGTCCCTGCTGCAGTGAGAAACACACTGCACGTTCCGAGGAGGAGAAGAAGAAGCTGATCAACCGTCTGAAACGTATTGAAGGACAGATCAGGGGCATCATAGGAATGATGGAGAATGATGCTTACTGCAACGATATCCTGATCCAGTCCGCAGCGGTCAATGCCGCAGTCAATGCTTTTAATAAAGAGCTGCTTGCCACCCATATCCGTACCTGCGTTGCCAGAGATATCAGGGAAGGTAAGGACGAGACGATCGATGAGCTTGTAGCAACCCTCCAGAAGCTGATGAAATAGGGATAATATATTTTAGGAGGATATTAAGAGAGAATGGAACAATATAACGTAACTGGTATGAGCTGTGCAGCCTGCTCTGCCCGGGTAGAAAAAGCCGTATCCAAAGTTCCCGGTGTTACCAGCTGTTCGGTGAGCCTTCTTACCAACTCCATGGGAGTGGAGGGAAGCGCATCTGCACAGGACATCATAAAGGCAGTGGAAGCGGCAGGCTACGGAGCTTCCCTGAAAGGTGCCGCCAGCGAAAAAATTTCCATGTCAGCGGCCGAGGAAGCACTGGAGGATCATGAGACTCCTGTTTTGAAAAGGCGTCTCATTGCATCCGTCGGATTCCTGCTTGTTCTGATGTACTTTTCTATGGGACATATGATGTGGGGATGGCCGCTGCCGAAATGGTTTGATGACAATCATGTAGCCATGGGACTGGTACAGCTGCTTCTTGCAGGAATTATCATGGTGATCAACCAGAAATTCTTTATCAGCGGTTTTAAGAGTCTCTGGCATCGTTCCCCGAACATGGATACCCTGGTAGCACTTGGCTCCATGGCATCCTTTGTATGGAGTGTTTATGCACTGTTTGCCATGACGAGAGCACAGGTAGATGGAGATTCTGCAGCAGTCATGAATTACATGATGGATTTCTATTTTGAATCCGCAGCCATGATCCTGACACTGATCACTGTAGGAAAAATGCTGGAAGCCCGCTCAAAGGGTAAGACCACCGATGCCCTGAAAAGCCTGATGAAGCTGGCACCGAAAACAGCAGTTGTAGTACGAAACGGGCAGGAACTTAACGTCCCTATTGAACAGGTACAGAAATGTGAGATCTTTGTTGTACGTCCGGGTGAGAACATTCCTGTGGATGGTGTGATCCTGGAAGGTACTACCGCAGTCAATGAATCTGCACTGACCGGTGAGAGTATTCCGGTAGATAAAGAAACCGGAGATATGGTTTCCGCAGCAACAGTCAACCAGTCTGGATTCATTAAATGTGAAGCTACCCGTGTGGGAGAGGATACCACACTTTCCCAGATCATAAAAATGGTCAGTGATGCAGCCGCTACAAAAGCTCCCATTGCCAAGATCGCAGACCGTGTTTCCGGAGTGTTCGTTCCGGCCGTAATTACCATTGCCGTGATCACGACGATCATTTGGCTTCTGGTCGGACAGAGCTTTGGTTATGCGCTGGCAAGAGGCATTTCTGTTCTGGTTATCAGCTGCCCGTGTGCACTTGGACTTGCAACGCCGGTTGCCATTATGGTAGGAAACGGTATGGGCGCCAAAAACGGAATCCTCTTTAAAACAGCGGTTTCCCTTGAAGAAGCGGGAAAAGTCCAGATCGTTGCGCTGGATAAAACAGGAACGATCACAAGCGGTCAGCCGGAAGTGACAGATATTCTGCCTGCACAGAGCATTACAGAGAAAGAACTTCTCACACTTGCCTGTGCCCTGGAGAAAAAAAGCGAGCATCCCCTTGCAAAAGCTGTTCTGAAAAAAGCCGAGGAAGAGAAGCTGGTTCCGGAAGAGGTTACCGGATTCCAGGCACTTCCGGGTAACGGTCTTTCAGCAGTGCTTGGAAATGACACGCTGACAGGCGGAAGTATGAAATTTATCAGCAGCCAGACCCGTGTTCCGTCAGATCTTCAGGCAAAAGCCGAAGCACTTGCGGAACAGGGAAAAACGCCGCTTCTTTTTACCAGAAACGGAAAGCTTCTGGGAATCATCGCAGTGGCAGATGTGATCAAGGAGGACAGCCCACGTGCGGTAAAAGAGCTTCAGAATATGGGAATCCGTGTGGTGATGCTGACCGGTGATAATGAGCGGACAGCAAGAGCTATCGGGGCGCAGGCTGGCGTTGACGATGTGATCGCAGGAGTTCTTCCTGACGGAAAGGAGAGTGTGATCCGTTCTCTGAAAGAACAGGGAAAGGTTGCCATGGTAGGCGATGGCATTAACGATGCACCTGCACTTACAAGAGCAGATATCGGAATTGCCATCGGAGCGGGAACCGATATTGCCATTGATGCGGCAGATGTTGTTCTGATGAAGAGCCGTTTAAGTGATGTTCCGGCTGCAGTTCGTCTGAGCCGTGCCACACTCAGAAATATCCACGAGAATCTTTTCTGGGCATTTTTCTACAATGTGATCGGTATTCCCCTGGCAGCAGGTGTATGGATCCCGATCTTCGGCTGGACACTGAATCCGATGTTCGGTGCTGCGGCAATGAGCCTGTCAAGCTTCTGCGTGGTAACCAATGCACTTCGACTGAATCTGTTCAAGGTTCACAGCACAGCCCGTGATAAGGCACTGAAAAATCCGGTAACTTTAAACATCAGTCATGATGAAAATAAAGAAGATAAAAAACAGGAAAAGGAGACAAAAACTATGGTAAAAGTAACAGTTAATGTAGAAGGAATGATGTGCGGTCACTGTGAGGCACATGTAAACAAAGCAATCCAGGCAGCTTTTGGCGCTGAGGATGTGGTATCTTCCCACGAGAGCGGAACAACCGTATTCACTGCACCGGAGAAGGTTGATGAGGCCAGGGTTGAAGAAGTGATCAAAGAAGCCGGCTACGAGTTCAAAGGCATCACACAGGAATAAGTGAATCCCAATCCCTTTAATAAATTTTTTGTAAAAAAGCAGCTCTGTGTAAAAAGCAGGGCTGTTTCTTTATGTATAAAAATCCGGTTCCGGAAATATACTAAATCAGAAAATAACAGGCTGTTAAATAACCCTTTTACATGAAACCCATTGGATGAGAGGAAAGGAAGGATGTTTTTTGAAGAAAGAAACCAAAAAGCTGATAACCTGTATAGCAGTGCCGTTAGCTACAGGTGCAGTTTCGGGATTTTTTACAAGAAATGGAATGAAGGTATTTGCCAGGCTTGACAAACCACCTTTATCTCCGCCGGGATGGTTGTTCCCTGTTGTGTGGACGATCTTGTTTATCATGATGGGAACTGCATCCTGGCTGGTCGCGTCCAGACCGGAAAGCAAAGCCAGAAACCAGGCACTTACTTTATATGGGATTCAGCTTGCGGTAAACTTTTTATGGCCGTTTTTCTTTTTTGGTGCCGGCTGGTATACATTTGCCCTGTTGTGGCTGCTTCTTCTGTGGGGACTGGTATATTGGTGTATTCGTGTATTTGCAGGATTTTCCAAAAAAGCTGTCTATCTGATGATTCCGTATATTATATGGCTGACGTTTGCCGGATATCTGAATCTTTTTATTGCACTGTGGAATTAGAAAAAGCAGAAATCTTTTATAAATATGGCTAATATCCTTATGATTTATTTTGAAAAAGACGAAATATCCTCTGAATTAATTGTTATTTTTCTGTGCCGTATGCTATACTGAAAAACGATTATGGATGTACGAAAAATAAAGAATCGTTAAACTATGGAAGCAGAGAGGAGCACATTATGAGCGGATTTTTTGGAGTAGCATCAAAAGAAGACTGCGTACTGGAACTTTTTTACGGAGTAGATTATCACTCCCATCTGGGAACACGTCGCGGCGGAATGGCAGTTTACGGTGAAAATGGATTTGACCGTGCCATCCACAACATTGAGAACACACCTTTCCGTACAAAATTTGACGGGGATGTAGGTTCCATGAAAGGTAACATGGGAATTGGATGTATTTCCGATTATGAGCCACAGCCACTTCTGTTCAGTTCCAGAATCGGAAGTTTTGCCCTTACCTTTGTGGGAAAGGTCAACAATTATGACGAACTTCTGCAACGGTTGTATGATACCACCAAGGTACATTTTCAGGAAATGACAAACGGAACAGTCAATGTGACAGAGCTGATCGCAGCCCTTATCTGTGAAAAAGACAATTTCGTGGAGGGTATCCAGTATGTACAGGAGCTGATCGATGGTTCCATGACACTACTTCTTATGACAAAAGACGGAATCTATGCAGCCCGTGACAAGATGGGCCGTACTCCGGTAGAGATCGGTCATAAAGAAGGCTCCTACTGTCTGTCTTTTGAAAGCCATGCCTATATCAACCTGGGATATGAAGACTATAAGGAACTTGGACCTGGAGAAATTGTATTTGTCACGGCAGATGGTGTAAAAACTCTGGTAGAGCCTGGAAAGAAAATGAAGATCTGTTCCTTCCTCTGGGTTTACTATGGATATCCGACAGCTTCTTATGAAGGCGTCAATGTAGAAGAAATGCGCTACCGCTGTGGAAGCATGCTTGCAAAAAGAGATGGCGATTCTGTTCATCCGGATATTGTAGCCGGTGTTCCGGATTCCGGTATCGCTCATGCTATCGGTTATGCTAATGAATCCGGAATTCCTTACGCAAGACCGTTTATCAAATATACACCGACCTGGCCAAGATCCTTCATGCCCACCAATCAGAACCAGCGTAATCTGATCGCCAAGATGAAGCTGATCCCTGTACGTGCCCTGATCAAGGATAAGAAACTTCTTCTCATTGATGATTCTATTGTACGTGGAACCCAGCTCCGTGAAACAACCGAGTTTCTGTATCGAAGCGGTGCAAAAGAAGTTCATGTTCGTCCTGCCTGCCCACCGATCATGTACGGGTGTAAATATTTAAACTTCTCCCGTTCCAAATCCGAGATGGAACTGATTGCCCGTCAGGTCATCGAGAAAAGAGAGGGTCCCAACTGTCCGCAGGAAATTCTGGATGAATATGCAGATCCACGTACAGAAAAATACGAGCAGATGGTACAGGATATCTGCAAGATGCAGAACTTTACCACTCTTCGCTATCACAGGCTGGATGATCTTCTGGAATCTATCGGGATTGATCCGTGTAATGTATGTACATACTGCTTTAACGGCAAAGAATAAATCTGGGGATGTAATAGCTTTACGAAGCGGTCGCTAACTCACCGTTGCATTTCATGCCTTGACAGACTATAATAGCATTATAAAAAAATAAGATGCGGATATGTCTCAGAGACATATCCGTGTTTTTGTTAGAGTATACAAAACAGGGAGTATAAAAGAAATGACTTACCCGATAAATGCTATTATTTTTGACATAGACGGAGTGATTCTGGATTCTCTTTTTATCTGGAAGGAGCTTGGAAGAAGATTTATTGTAAAACATGGATATACACCTGTTCCGGATATGGATGAGATCCTTTTTTCTATGAGTATGGAACAGGGATCTGCCTGGCTGAAAGATACATTTTCTCTTGAAAATTCAGAAGAAGAGATTATACAGGAACTGGAAACCAGAATACAGACCTTTTATTTCGAAGAAGTGAAAGCCAAACCAGGTGCAGAAGCACTTTTGCAGAGAATAAATAAGCTGGGAATTCCGGTAGTGGCAGCTACATCCAGTCCCAGAGAGCATGTAAGAAAAGCACTGGAGCGAAATCATCTGCTTCCTTATCTGAAAGAGATCTATACGACAAGCGAGATCGGAGAGAGCAAATATTCTCCGAAAATTTATCTCACAGCGGCAAAGTCTCTGAATTCCAGTCCCAATGGAACGCTTGTTGTGGAAGATTCCCTGTATGCTTTGATTACGGCCCGAGATGCAGGTTTTCAGACAGCAGGAATTTTCGATCCTTTCGGAGAACCGGATCAGGAACAGCTGAAAAAAAAGGCAGATATTTACTGCAGGTCTTTAAATGAACTTTTAAATTATATGGAATAGATTTTACGGAAAACGGAGGATAATACATATGAAAACAGCATTAACCATAGCAGGCAGCGATTCCAGCGGAGGAGCAGGTATCCAGGCTGATATCAAAACCATGATGGCAAACGGTGTCTATGCAATGAGTGCTATCACAGCACTGACAGCACAGAATACAACCGGTGTTGCAGCGATCCAGAATGCAACAGCTGAATTTCTCGGTCAGGAACTGGATTCTGTTTTTAACGATATTTTTCCGGACGCAGTAAAGATCGGAATGGTTTCGGAAAGTGACCTGATCCAGGTGATCGCCGGGAAACTTCGCCGATATAAGGCAAAAAACATCGTAGTTGACCCGGTTATGGTGGCAACCAGCGGTGCAAGACTGATCAGTGAGGCAGCAGTCGATGTTCTGAAAAATGAACTCTTTCCTCTGGCCGATCTTCTGACTCCGAACATTCCGGAGACGGAGGTACTGACCGGAATACAGATCACAACTGCAGAAGCTATGATCGAAGCAGCCCGCCAGGTATCTGAAAAATATCACTGTGCTGTCCTTTGCAAAGGCGGACATCAGCTTAATGATGCCAATGATCTGCTCTATGTGAACGGAGCTTACCGGTGGTTTGAAGGAAAGCGTATTAACAATCCGAATACTCATGGAACAGGATGTACTCTCTCTTCTGCCATTGCTTCCAACCTTGCAAAAGGATTCTCCATGGAGGAATCCGTAAACCGCGCCAAAGATTATATTTCAGGAGCACTTGCAGCTATGCTTGACCTTGGAAAAGGCAGCGGACCTATGGATCATGGCTTTGCAATAAAAAATAACTTCACAGAGGAGGCATAAAACTTATGACAGTTACAGAACGGATCGTAGCTCTTCGAAAGCTGATGAAAAAAAAGGGAATTGATGCATATCTTGTTCCAACCGATGATTTCCACGGTTCAGAATATGTAGGCGATTATTTTAAATGTAGGAAATATATCACAGGTTTTACCGGTTCAGCTGGAACTGTAGTGATCATGCAGGATATGGCAGGTCTCTGGACAGATGGAAGATACTTTATTCAGGCAGCGCAGCAATTAGAGGGAACACCCGTCACACTTTTTAAGATGGGAGAACCAGATGTTCCAACCATCCATAGATTTCTGGAAGAAAATCTGAAAGAAGGGATGTGCCTTGGTTTTGACGGCCGTACAGTCAGCGGAGAAGAGGCAGATCAGCTGAAAAAGAATCTGGAGAAAAAGCAGGTACGTTTTTCTGTAAACGAGGATCTGATCGGTGAAATCTGGCAGGATCGTCCGTCTCTTTCCTGTGAACAGGTGATGGAGCTTGATGTGAAATGGGCTGGAAAATCCAGAGAAGACAAGCTTCAGGAGATACGTACCAAATTAAAAGAAAAAAACGCAGATCTTTTTGTACTCACATCTCTGGATGATATCGCATGGCTTTTAAATATCCGCGGAAACGATATTCACTGCTGCCCGGTAGTCCTTTCCTA
The DNA here is from genome assembly GCF_056504635.1 of Blautia sp. HA8986. NCBI lineage: Bacteria > Bacillati > Bacillota > Clostridia > Lachnospirales > Lachnospiraceae > Blautia > Blautia sp. HA8986. The sequence goes on along the minus strand of NZ_JBWLUQ010000001.1, from coordinate 784,684 downwards.
TCTTGTGATGGATGAGAAAGAGATCCGCCTTTTTGCCAATGAAAAAGCTTTTCCGGAATCTGTAAAAAAGGCACTTTCTGCTGATGGCGTTACCATTTATCCGTACAATGATATTTATGATTATGTGCAGACAATATCCGGGGAGAAAAAGATCTATCTTTCCAGAAGTAATGTAAACAGCCGCCTGATCAGCAATATTCAGGAAAAAGTGACGATTCTGGACGGAGAAAATCTGACCCTTCTTCCGAAAGCTGTCAAGAATGAAACAGAAATCCAAAATGAGAAGATTGCCCATATCAAAGATGGCGTTGCAATGGTGAAATTTATCCACTGGCTGAAAAAGAACATTGGAAAACAGGAGATCACGGAGCTCTCAGCAGCTGATAAGCTTTATGATTTCCGCTCCGAACAGGAAAAGTTCCTTGGGAACAGTTTTGATCCGATCATTGCCTATGGTGCTCATGGGGCAATCGTCCATTACGGTGCAACAGAAGAAACGAATATCCCTCTGGAACCAAAAGGACTGGTGTTGATGGATACAGGCGGACATTATCTGGAGGGAACCACAGATATCACCCGCACCGTCGTACTTGGCCCGGTCACAGAAAAGGAGAAGAAATATTTCACAGCTGTGCTTCGGGGACATTTAAACCTGGCAGCTGCAAAATTCCGTTACGGATGTACGGGACTGAATCTGGATTCCATAGCAAGAGGTCCGCTCTGGGCAATGGGAGAGGACTATAACCACGGAACCGGTCATGGAGTAGGCTATCTTCTCAATGTACACGAAGGCCCACAGAGCTTTCGCTGGAAAAATCCTGCAGACTGTCCGGCCCCTGTGCTGGAAGAAGGCATGATCACTTCCGATGAACCAGGTTACTACGCAGAAAATGAGTTCGGAATCCGCCACGAAAACCTGATCGTATGCAAAAAAGCGGAAAAGACAGCATACGGCCAGTTTATGAAATTCGAATCTCTGACCATGGTACCTTTTGATCTGGAAGGAATCGACCCGGCACAGATGGAAGCAGGAGAGAGAGTTTTGCTCAATCAGTATCACGCACTTGTATATGAGATAATTTCTCCATATCTGGATGAAGATGAAAAAAGCTGGTTAAAAGAGGTGACTCAGGCTATATAATATCTGGAATTAAGTCCTGAAACATAGAAAATAACGCAGGCTTCCGTAAACTGTGGAATTTCATACGTTCTTTTTTATGCTAAAACAGAAAAAAATCAGAACAGGGAGGTACTTATTTCCTATGAAAAAAGAAAATAGAATAAATCACTATATCGACCTTCATGCGCATCTGGACGGCTGCATTAGCGTAGAAATTGCAAAAAAACTTGCAGCTTTGCAGCAGATCACACTTCCGGCAAAAACTGACAAAGAATTGACAGCTCTCCTTTCTGTACCGGATTCCTGCCAAGATCTTAATGATTTTCTGAAATGTTTTGAGCTGCCGCTTTCTCTGCTCCAGACAGAAAAAGCACTGGAAGATGCCGTTTATCTTGTTCTCTCTGAAAATGCATAAAGACGGCGTGATTTATGCAGAACTTCGATTTGCACCACAGCTTCACACTCAGAAGGGAATGACCCAGGAAAATGCTGTTCAATCTGCGATGCGTGGATTGATAAAATCGCCGATTCCAGGTAATCTGATCTTATGTTGCATGCGCGGAGAATCCAATCAGCAGGACAATCTGAAAACACTGGAACTGGCCCGGAAATATCTTGTGGAAGATGGGGGCGTTGTCGCTGTTGACCTTGCAGGTGCGGAAGCACTTTTCCCGACAGAAGATTATGAGGATCTTTTTGCGAAAGCAAAAGAAGATGAAATCCCGTTTACTATTCATGCAGGTGAGGCCGGTGATGCGGATGATGTAAGGATAGCGGTTCGCATGGGAGCGACAAGGATTGGACACGGTGTGCGTATCGCAGGAAATGAAGAAGTGATCCAGCTTGTAAAAGATGCCGGAATTTTTCTGGAAATGTGTCCAACAAGCAATCGCCAGACAAAAGCAGTTGCAGATATGTCTTCTTATCCGTTGAAAACCTTCCTGGAAAGAGGCCTTAAAGTAACATTAAATACAGATGATCCAGCTATTGAACGGACATCCCTGTCCAGGGAATTTAAATACATGGAATCCCTGACAGGCATTACAAAAGAGCAGCAGAAGCAGCTCATCCTTAATTCAGTCGAAGCTGCTTTCACCTCAGCAGACAGAAAAAATGAATTACGTAAACAGCTTTTTTCTGAAACATATGAAAAAAGATGAAAACTACTACATTATGTTATATAGAAAACAACGATAAATACCTGATGCTTCACAGAATAAAAAAGCAAAATGACATGAATCAAGGAAAATGGATCGGTGTTGGCGGACATGTGGAAGATCAGGAAACACCGGAAGAATGTCTTGTGCGTGAAGTGAAGGAAGAAACAGGTTTTACACTTACATCATATAAGTTCCGTGGTCTGGTAACGTTTATAAACAATGAATGTGAATCAGAACTTATGTGTGTTTTTACAGCAGATGGATATACTGGCGAGTTGATCGAATGTAATGAAGGTGAACTTTGCTGGATCGATAAAAACACAGTACCCGAACTTCCTGCATGGGAGGGAGATAAAGTATTCCTTGATCTGCTGCTTTCAGGGGAAGAACGGTTTTTCTCAATAAAATTACAATATGAAGGCGATAAACTTGTTGGGAAAAGCATTTATTTGTATTGAGAAATAATTACTGAAAATCTATTCACAGCTGAAAAAAATTCAAACAAAAAAGTTTTTTATGCCTGTGCCATCATATACCATATATAAATGCCGGATTCAAGTGAAATATTGCGTGAATCCGGTATTCTTTTTTCTTTCCGTTTGTTGTTTATACAAGTTGATTTCCATAAAAAATGACAGTATATTGTCTTAAAGTGTATAATTAAATCGGGGAAATTTATATAATGTAGTTAACGGGGGGGCCTATGAACAAAACAGTGTCAGACCGAGGTACAAAAGGGAATTTTGCACGTCTGTTTTCCAGATCTGTACATCAGTCATTTTTTATCGCAGTATCTTTGTTTTTCTGTATGGGAATGTTGGCTTTTTTCACTGGCAGCGTATCTGCTAAAGAACAGGAAACTGTAAAAGTGGGCTATTATTTTTCTCATAATTTCCAGGAAGGAACGGATGATAATTCCCCAAAGAGCGGTTACAGTTATGAATATCTTCAGAAGCTTGCCTCTTACACAGGCTGGAAATACGAATATGTCTACGGAGAATGGTCGGATCTGTTTGAACAGCTGAAAAATGGTGAACCGGACTGAATCCACCATCTTTTTTCTTTATCTTCTGTTATTAATAACCTCTCTCGCCATATCTGCAAGTTCTCCGGCAGATAATTTTCCATCTATTTGCAGCAAATCATACTGGATGCCATCCTTATTCCAGTTAACGCTTTGAACCTGACTGACTTCAATCTGAGAAGCACTGTCATCGTAACTGAATACAACTTTTCCACTGGACTGGTCTTTTTTATCTTGTTCTGTCAATTCGTAATCATCTGATACCACTTTATTTATATAATGTACATAATACAAATTTGTTCCATTTACAGTGGCAATAATATCACCTGACGGAGTAAGTTTTGAGTTAAATTTCTGCTGTTCAAACAATACAACATCTCCATTCTTCTGATAATCAAAGGACACAGATTTAAAATTCTCAATTACATTTGCATTGCCATCCTTAAAACTGTTTTTTATAATATTGCCCTCTTTGAAGCAGTACCCGTTCTCAAAGGTATCAATCAATACCGGTCTATACCCAATATCCTTTGTAATCTGTTCTGACGTTGGAAGAGATGTATAATCAGCACGTGATGCAGATGAACCTGTCCACATTGAAATCTTTCCTGTTGCTGCCATAGCAGTAACTCCAATTGTAAGTGTTGCAGCTATCAACAAAGGTAATATTTTCTTTTTTGATCTCATAGTCGTTTGCTTCCTTTCTGCATCTGCGAAGTCAAGTTTTGCATAAACTCTCTGTCTGACATTCTCTGTATCAATATCAAGAGCATTGCAGGAAATATCTGCCTGTTTTTGTATTCCCAATTCTTTAAGCAAATTTTTTCTTCTCATAATTTTTCCTCCGCATCCGATAACATTTTTCTGAGTTTTCTTTTTCCTCTTGAAAGTCTGGTCTTAACTGTAGAAATATTAAGTCCCATTGCTTTTGAAATATCCTTGATTTTTTCATCAAATTTATACCGCCTTACAAAAATCTCGCTGTCAGGTTCGCCAAGGCTCATAACTGTTTCCCATACATAATTATTGTGAAAATTCTCTTCCATGAAATTTTTGCCATCTGACAGTTCAATATCTTCAAGAGATGTATGATCCATCTTTCTGTTTATCCGTTTCAGAGCAAAATTCCGGGCAACAACAGCAAGATATGACCGTAATGTACCTTTCTGTAAATCTATCCTCCCGGTATTCTTCCAAAGTACAACAAACACATCTGCCACAATTTCTTCAATATCCTCTTTCGTCAGTGAATTGCCGGCCATATGATACAAAACAGTACTCAAATACGGCGTATAAATTCGGATTGCTTCATCTATTGAATTTTTTTCTCTGTTCCTGAGACGCTGCAAAAGTTCTTCTTCATCTGTCATATCAATCCTACTTTCTTTTTAATATTTTCAAAAATTAAAAGCTTTTAACCTTTACATTCTTATATATCCTGTCAAAGCGCAAAAAGTTTCAATTTTAGAAAATTATGATATTGATACACCACTTTACAACTTTTTTATAAAAAAATATCGTACAGGATTTCCTGATGTATAATGAATTTGGCATAAAACATTACAAAGGAAAGTGACCCTGTACGGCAAAAACATTATACAGCGAAAAAACACTGATAGGCAGACTTCAGCAATATTTTTTGATCTATTTTGAAACTTTTTCTGTTCCGACAGCAGATACCTTATTTCTGCTGATATTATCTATACTGAGCCGCACACAACGGTTCCAACTATCTGAATGGACACTGCTTTGTGAGAGTCATGCTCTGCGTACCTGTCTGGAATGGGGATAAAGTATCTCATCTTTCATTGCACATATACAGAGAAACCGGGGCAGAAAACAGTAAAAGCATATCGGATTGATCTAAGCAGTGTTTGGTTTTGGTCGCCTGTGAAGAGCAAGACAAAGAGAAGCTTGAGGAATATATTACGGAATTACATAAAAAGCACAAACAGGACAGAGATTAAAAAAAGTGGATCTTTCGTTGGCAATGGAAGAGGCAACGGAAAAAAATACTTTGATGAGAACCGATTTCCTTTCCGATGCATCTAATTAGTGTAAAAGTAAACATGAGTAGTAATCCAGCTGGACAAAAGGAGAAGACAAAGTTATGACAAAAGATGTATTTATTAAGGAGGTTCGGGATGCAGAAGCCATGCTGTATCATATATCAAAGTCCATTCTGAAGAATGACTCTGATTGTGGGGATGCTGTGCAGGAAACAATTCTTAAGGCATATGAAAAACTTCCCACTTTAAAGAAAGAAAAATATTTCCGAACATGGATCACAAGGATATTGATCAATGAATGCAAAGGGATTCTTCGGAAAAGAAAAAATGTTATTCCATATGAAGAATATATGGACAATATGAAAATGACTGAGGAGGACAGATACAGTCATTTGTATATGGCGATTATGGAACTTCCGGAGGATCTGAGGGTTTTGGTAACATTGTATTATTTAGAAGGATTTTCATTGAAAGAGATCAGTGAGTCTCTGGATATTCCGGAAGGAACGATCAAAAGCAGACTTTCACGTGCAAGAGAGTCTTTGAAGGTGCAGTTATCCGAAGAAGAGAAAAGACCGGCAACTGGGAAAAACAGCAAGCAATTAAAGAGAATAACAGGAAAGGGGAAAATGTCATGTTAGAGAAGAAATGGAATAATATCGCACCGGAAGTACCACAGGATTTTCATAATAAATTTGAAGATACACTAAAACAGATTGAACAGGCGGATTCAGTTGATAAAAAATACAAAAGAAAAAAAATCAGTGGACGATTACTGATTGCAGCAGCAGTAATCTGTACTGGTATGGCTGTTACTGTGGCTGCAAAAGAGTTCTTTAAATGGAATGATTACCTGGTGAAAAGACTGGAGCCATCGGAGGAACAGCAGGAGACACTGCAGGAATCAACTTATATTCAGAATATAGACCAGTCTGTAACACAAAATGGTGTGACGGTTACCCTGACAGATTCTATTCAGGACCAGGGATTTCTGTATGCTTTTTTTGAAGTGAAAACAGATGACAGTATTTCTATGACTGATCATACTTCTTTTGAGGAGATGACACATTTTAAGATCGATGGAAAGGAAGTATATGCAGTGGACGATAACAGATTTGGAAGTTTCAATACTGGGGTAGGACAGGATGTGTTACTGAAAACAGATCAAAATTCTGCACATCTTAAATATTTTAACGCCTGTATATCCTATGACGGTGATTATGATCTGAGTAATAAAACAGTAGAAATCACATTAAAGAATCTTACGGAGGAAGGAGATTATGATACGACTGTTATTACAGATGGAACATGGGATTTTAAATGGACCCTGGGTGCAGTAAAGCCTCCGACAACTCTAGAAGTGAACCGGAAATGTGATTTTGGAGGTTATGAAATTACAGTGAAAAAAATGGAAGTAACGCCCCTTTTATGGTCATTATATCTTGATTATGATGAAGCTATGAAGGTGTATGAAGATGAAAAAAACAAATTTGAGTACGCAGGTACGGACTATGGCATGGATCTTTATGCCAGAACTAGTATTGACCAGGTGCGTTATAAAGATGGAACGGTTTTAACACTTGATAGGACCATGGGAGGCATCGCTGGCGGTGGAGAAAAACAGGATAAGGAAAACGGTGTCCTGATCATCAGAAACAGCTTCCCGCAACTGGTTGATGTAGATAACCTGCAGGCGGTACATTTTGGGAACATTGACCAGTGGCTTGAAGTGCGGGGATAAAAGTTTTTTCGGTGATACAGAAAAATCCTCCCATAATTAGATACAAAAAGAACCGATACAAGGTCTTTGCAAGACTGATATCGGTTCTTTTTGGCTAAGTCTGCCAAGCCCATTACCTTTAGGTAATGGGTAGTTGACTAAATATAGGTAACCATACAGTCGGAAAAATGGCTCTGTAACAAAAGACCGTTTTTCCGGCTTTTCATTTTATCAGCGGTGAGGCATTCACACCGTTTGAAAATCTGTAAGAACTGAGTCATTGGGGTATGTCATGACGGGTAATCAAATATATGACATAGATTCTGCAATTGTAGAAAATAAGATTGACTTTTTGATTCTACAGATGTAGAATTAGAGATGATTTCTACAAAAGTAGAAAAAGAAGGGAGAACACAAGCTGAGGCACAGACTCACAGACCACTATGATTACGATGTGGCCATGTGGGATTTACCTGTGGTAAAAAAGTTGTTGCAGCGTATAAACTACATCAAATAGATACGGAGGATAAAATGTGCGGAATCTGTGGATTTACAGGTTACAGACAGGATCAGAAGACAGTAATTGAAAGGATGATGAAAGCCATTGAGCATAGGGGTCCGGATAGTGAGGGCTCTTTTTGCAGGGAGAAGATCACGATGGGCTTTCGAAGACTTAGTATTATTGATTTAGAAGATGGGCAGCAGCCTATGGAAAGTGCGGACGGAAACCTTCATATTGTTTTTAATGGAGAAATCTATAATTATAAGGAACTGCGGGCAGAACTTGAGGCTTTCGGCATTTCTTTCTGTACCCATTCTGACACGGAGGTTCTGATAAATACTATTCAGCAGTATGGGGAGAAGGCACTGGATAAGCTCAGGGGAATGTTTGGATTTGCTGTATGGAATGAACAGGAGCAGAGTTTGATGCTTGCAAGGGATTATTTTGGAATTAAGCCTGTGTACTATGCCGAAATAGATGGACACTTTGTATTTGCTTCTGAAATTAAGAGTATCCTTGCATTTCCAGGCTATGAAAGGAAAGTAAATCAGAAGGCACTGGAGCAGTATTTGTCATTTCAATATTCCCCTCTGGAAGAAACTTTTTTCAGGGGGATTTATAAGCTTATGCCAGGTCATATGCTTTTATATAAAAACGGAAACTATGAGATAAAGACTTATTTCAAAACAAAGCTTGCACCAGGCCAATGGGACCGTAAGACGAATATGGAGCAGCTGCGGAATCAGCTTGCAGAGAATTTAAAGGATTCAGTGGAGCACCATATGTTAAGTGATGTGGAAGTCGGCGCGTTTTTATCCGGGGGAGTGGATTCCGGTTATCTGGCTTCTTCCTCTGGTGCAGATCAGGCATTTACAGTGGGATTCGATGAGGGAGACCGATATAGTGAAGTAAACAAAGCTGCCAAAGTGGCAGAAAAAGCAGGTTTGAAACACCATGTGAAAATCATATCCAAGCAGGAATTCTGGGATGCCCTTCCAGATGTTATGTATCATATGGATGAGCCCCTTGCTGATGCTTCTGCCGTTGCACTCTATTTTCTCTCAAAAGAGGCGGCAGGTCATGTCAAGGTTGTTCTTTCCGGAGAAGGAGCAGACGAGCTTTTCGGTGGATATAATATTTACAGAGAACCGGAATCATTGAAAAAAATTGCCTGGATTCCATTTGGTGTCAGACGTGTGATTGGAAAACTGGCTGCAAAGCTGCCGGATGTGAAGGGACGAGATTTCCTTATCCGTGCAGGAATGAAAGTGGAAGAACGTTTCATCGGAAATGCATATATTTACCGTGAAAAAGAGAAAGCGCAGATTTTGAAAAATAAAGTAACAGGACCTTCCACACAGGAATATTTAAGACCATTTTTTGAAGAACTTGAGTCAGAAAACAGAGGATCACTTCGAGACATGGAAAAAATGCAGTCTGTAGATCTGAGATACTGGCTTCCTGGCGATATTTTGCAGAAAGCAGATAAAATGAGCATGGCACATTCATTGGAAGTCAGGGTACCATTTCTGGATAAAGAAGTTTTTGACTTTGCAGCAAAGCTTCCGAAGGAAGCCAAGATTGCAGCGGGTACAACCAAATATATTTTCCGTAAAGCTGTTTCAGAATTTCTTCCACAGGAAACCGATGAACGTAGGAAACTTGGTTTTCCAATTCCAATCCGTGTGTGGCTGCGGCAGGATGACTGGTATCAGATGGTAAAGGAGTTATTTACCTCGAAAGAAGCAGAAGAGTTTTTTCATACAGATAAGCTTCTTTTACTTCTGAAAGAGCACAAAGAGAAAAAGGCAGATAACAGCCGTAAAATCTGGACAGTTTTGACATTCCTTATCTGGTATGATAAATTCTTTGTTTCATATTCGAAGTAAGAATGTTGCTGTCACGCAGAACATATGCAAAAATCCTACCAGAATATTCCAATATCATAGTGCATATGTGTTATGCAGGCATCCAAACTCTGGAATGTCTGCAACTATGAACGTCGTCATTATAAAGAACTGGGGCGGGAAAAGTATCCTGACTGGTATTATCAGAAAAAAGAGCATAAAGGAGATCTGTGGTACAGACAACTTCCGTCACAGACAGCGCAAGAGACCTGCAAACAGCTGGACAAAGCATGGATATCTTTCCTTATATTAAAAATATAAGGTTTTTGTGAATACTTTTTATTCCTTTATGTTTTCTATGTCCATCAAATAGGATATAATATATGATTATAAATCTATAATGGGAATCAGAAAACTGAAGATTAAAGGAAGGAAAAGATGTTTAAATTTTAAAACATCAAAATAATGTCATGTATATAAGTGAAATAGTAGAAATTAATAATTATCGGAATTTGACCGGAAAGACAATAACGTTTAATGATACTTTAAATTTTCTTATTGGCGAAAATAATATTGGTAAAACCAATATATTAGAATTGATAAACATCTGCTTGGCAATCGGGAAATTTGCAGAAACCGATTTTATGGATATCACATTACCAATTAAAATTAAATTCAAAGTTAAATATTCAAATGAAGAAATCGGATATTTTGAAGATAATTTTGATGTAGATGACAGTAATTCAATTACTTTAGTTGCAGTGCAAGATTCTGTCGATGAAAGGATAAATTATTATCACGATACGCCAAATCAAACCAAAATTGGTATGGCAACCATACGGACTATGAATATATTGTACTATTATGCACAAAGGATGCCATCAAAGGAAGTAGACTTTAGAAAAACAAGCGGTTCAGGAAAAGTATTGAATTATCTTATTCAACATAGCTTGGAACAATCTGAAATACAAGAAAAAGATATTCTTAAGAAAACAAAGCTTAAGAACATTGTTAAAAATGTGAACATACAAATAAAAAAAATAAATACGATTACAGGGGATAGTGTAAGTGCTTATGTTGAAACAGAAGTAGATAAACTTGTATGTAGATTGTTAGGCTTGGGAGATGAGAATGGACGAGAATTAAGCTCACTGGGCGAAGGGGTTCAATATGCATTTAATATTTTGTTACAAATTATTGAAATAATTTATAACGTTAAGGCGACAAGGAAACCTGAAGATTTTGAAGAACGATTAATAAACAGAGATGGAAAAAAACTCTTTCCTTTATTCTTAGTATTAGATGAGCCAGAAGTTCATCAGCATCCATATAGGCAGCGAAGTTTGATTAGAAAAATTAAGGCATTGATTGAAAATAATAATCAAGAATTTTTAAATTTATTAAAGGATTTGTTTGATATAGATGGATTAACAGGACAGATTTTTATAGCTACACATTCACCGAATATTTTATTGGACAACTACAGACAATTTATAAGATTATATAAAAGTACAGGAACTGATTCGCAATTAAAAATTGTTTCAGGTATGAATGTTGTGATTGATGATAAATTATATAAGCATATGCTTCATAATTTTATATATTTAAAAGAGGCTATGTTTAGCAAATGTATTATTTTTGTAGAAGGAGACACTGAAAATGGGGCAATTCCGGTATTTGCTGAACGTATGGGCCTCGATATGGATGAGAGAGGAATCGGAGTTATCAAGCTAGATGGAGCAGACAGTGTTAAAAGATGTATGGCACTTTACAAATCTTTTGGAATAAAATCTATCGCGCTAATAGACAAGGATAAGAAAGAAAGTTATAGTTCTGAACCAGATATCTATTTTACAAAAGCGAATGATTATGAAGAAGATGTATATGACAATTTTAAATTGACTGATTATTTAAAAAGCTGTAAAGAATTATCAGGAGTAGAACCATATATTCCGATTTTGAGAAGGGAGGGATTAAATTTTAATCCTGGACAATTTGTAGAAAATCCAGCAAATATTGAAATAGATGATACCTTACAAATGAAAATTATGGTGGAGAATAAAGATAGAGAACTTCAAAAATTAAAGCAATCTAAAAATGCGGCTAAAGGTGCAGTTTTAGCGGGATATGTTACAGTTATTCCGCCTGCTTTTGAGAAAATTATCAATAAATTAATAAAAGAGGTAAAATAATGCAGGCAGAAAATGTTATTAAAGAAAAACATGCAGGAGATATCGAGCAATTAAAGTTCATCTTCTCGGATGAAAATAGAATAATTGTTACAGCACCAGCTGGATGTGGAAAAACAACAGCAATGGTGAGTAAAATTGCTAGAGAATTAAGTAATGGACATATTTTGTCGAATAAGAAAATTTTAGCAATGACATTTAGTGTAAATGCGGCAATGAAAATAAAAGATTCATTAAAAGCACTTTTACCAGAATTGGTGGAAAACATCCAAAAATATTTAGCTAAAGTGGATGTTGCCAATTATCACAATTTTGCGATGAGAATTCTCTTTAAACATGGATATTGCCTTAATGGTGAATTCATTCATTTATCGGACTTCAAAATTGTAGACGAAGATAGTCCTCTTTTGAATACATTTATTACAAGTGCTGATAGTGATAAATTGAAAAAAGTAAATGATGCGGTTAAAGCCTCAAATAAAGAGAATCTGATTGTTGCATTGGATGATTACTGGGATATTTTGAACAGAAAGCTAATAACAAATCATGTAATTACATATAATGGAATTGTAATATCTGCAATTAAATTACTGCGTGAAACGCAAATATCTTCTTTTTATAAACAATATTATCAGATGATTATTATAGATGAGTTTCAGGATACAAATCTGTTAGGGTATTTGTTGATAAAAAAATTAATTGGCAATAATATGATTATTTTTTTAGGTGATGATGTTCAAAAAATATATGGTTTTTTAGGTGCTGTAAATGGTATTTTCAATTTAATCATTGAAACCTATCCAGCTATAGAGATTAAATTTTGTAATAATTATCGTTTTAGAGAAAACAATCGAATGAAAGCCTTAGATTTATTTATAAGGGATTGTGTAGAAAATTTTCAGCCATCGCATTTAAAAGCCTTAGTTCTTGTGAAAAATTTACAGAGCGATCATGAAGAAGATGATTTTATTGTAAAGGGAATAGAAAAGATTGTTTCAACTAAAGAAGATAAGGTTGCGGTTCTGGTACGAGCAGGATGGCAAGGCAATTCAGTTGCTCAAATTTTAGATCAAAAAGGCATTCTGTATTTTAATGCGTTATTTAAAGAAACTGATCCCGAATATATTTCTTTTTATAATATAGCATTAGAAGAATTTCATAATAATGTTTTAGGCAAAGCTGTTCAGCGAAATCTAAAGAATTGTTTATTGGCTGTTGATGCCAGAAGAAATGAAATATATCAACAAGAATCAAAAAAATATATATTTGAATCAATGTATAAATTATTAGAAATTTTATTTGTAGAATCGAAAAAAGTGAGTGGAACTTCAAGAGATAAATATGACTATATTGATTTCATTTTAGGAAACAAAGGATTAAAACATATGATGGAATTTGTAGACGAACAAGTTGTTTTAACTACTATACATGCGGCGAAAGGCCTAGAATGGGAATATGTAATTATTCCTAGATTAAATGGTTTCGCTTTTCCAAGTTCTCATATGTGCAGATCTTGTAAGGAAGCAAATAGTTGCAATGAAGGATTTGATTATTGCAAATTTACATATGCTCAATCATTAAAAAAAGCATTTAAAGAAGAACTGAGTATTTTATATGTTGGAATTACAAGAGCAAAAAAGAATGTGTTTTTTACAGTAAACACGGGAGCTAATAAATGGAATCATAGTAAAACTACGAGTTGTTTGCTTAATCTTGAAGGCCTTATCTTAGAAGATTATGAATGGGAAAATACAATATGATGCTGGAAATACAAATCTGAAATTTACTGTCAGAAAGAAAAGAACTATCTGTGGAATCTGGGCTGTGTTTTTGACCGCGCCCATAGCAGCTTTCCTGGGTATGTACCTGAGAAACAGGCTGGCGGAATATCAAATTGCGCGCATACAGGCGATGTTTTCCAGCGGTAGCGAAACAGATTATCTCACAAAAATGTTGCATTCACTTTGGAGACAAAATAAGCTGATCGGGAAAAGCAAATCAGATGTAACGGGAATCCTGCCAGCATTTAACGCGGATTACATTCTGACCTATCTGTCATCTGTATATGGAATAATTGCAGCTATACTTTTGTGCTGTGTTCTTGCGGTTTTGATTTTTGCAGTCTTTAACACTGCGTTGCGACAGAAAAATCAGCTGGGTATGATGATGGGATGCGGGTGCGGAATTGTATTTCTCATCAGTTTTTTGATAAATGTCCTTGAGAATCTTGGCGTATTTCCGCAATCAATAACATTTCTTCCGTTTTTTTCAGCCGGAGGAAGCTGTATCATAGTTTCTTATGGACTCATGGGAATCGTGCTGAGTACTTACAGGTATAAGAATATTTATCCGCGACATCCTGAAGCAGGCTTTATGTCCATTAATTCTAAGGTAAAAAAAGTATCGTAATATTATCCAATGCGTCGTAAAACCCCCTGCTTCAGCTATGGGGATATAAGACGCGTCCATCGAATTTATGCAAGTAATTGAAGATGGACAAAATAGTAATTGTATTAATTAATGAACCATAGCATAATACAAATATGAACACAACATATAAATCAAACAACAATGTCGTCTATTCCTGTAAATACCATGTAGTATGGTGTCCAAAGCATAGACGAAAAGTATTAATTAATGGTGTGGACGTCCGGCTGAAGGAGCTGCTCACAGAGTATGCTGCAAATCTTTCTGTAGACATTCTGGAAATGGAGAGCATGCCAGACCATGTTCATATGCTTTTGGAAGTAGATCCTCAGTTTGGCATCCACAAAGCTGTAAAGTCATTTAAAGGCTATACGTCCAGAATTTTAAGACAGGAATTTCCCTATCTTAAAATGAAAATGCTGACTCTCTGGACAAACAGCTATTTTGTATCGACGGTGGGCGGTGCTCCGCTGGAAACAGTAAAACAGTATATTGAAAACCAGGAAACATCGCAGAGACAAAAGGATAAGATGGGATAATGCAAAAAGGAATTAAATTTAGAATCTACCCGAACAGAGAACAGAAAAACTTCATCCATCAGACCCTGGGATGTTGCCGGTTCATCTACAACCGGGGACTTGCCATACGTAAGGAAGGCTATGAAAATGGGGAAAAGATCGGATATTCCCAGACTTCCGCCATGCTGACTGAACTGAAAAAGCAAGAGGAGTTTGCCTTTTTGAAAGCAGCAGATTCCATTGCATTACAGCAGTCTTTGCGGGATCTCGACCGGGGATTTGTGAATTTCTTTCAGAAACGGGCTTCCTATCCAACCTTCAAAAGTAAACATAACCGGTTCCAGTCATACAGAACGGTAAATCAAAAAGATAATATCCGTATTGTGGGAAGATATATCAAACTTCCGAAACTTGGATTTGTTAAAATACGGCAGTCGATGGAAGTGGAAAAGATTAATCACGTGATCATTGAGCACACACCGGCTGGAAAATATTTTGCGGTTTTAAATGTTGATTTTGAACCGGAACCATGCTCAAATGCTGGCGGAACGATAGGGATTGATGTCGGAATCAAAGCGTTCTACTCCGACAGTAATGGAAATACGGTATCAAATCCCAGATATCTGGAACGCTCAATGCGAAAACTCATAAGAGAACAGCGCAGGCTTTCCCGAAAACAAAAAG
This sequence comes from Blautia sp. HA8986, assembly GCF_056504635.1. Classification (NCBI taxonomy): domain Bacteria; kingdom Bacillati; phylum Bacillota; class Clostridia; order Lachnospirales; family Lachnospiraceae; genus Blautia; species Blautia sp. HA8986. The sequence continues at coordinate 769,484 of NZ_JBWLUQ010000001.1, read as the reverse complement.
ATTCCCATAACCGCGAGAAGCAGCGGATCAGGGTGGCAAGAGTGTATGAGAAAGTAACCAATCAGCGGAATGATTTCCTGCAGAAACAGTCAACGATGCTGGTGCGTGAAAACCAATGATCGAGGGAGCCGTAAAGTTCTATCTTGGGTTCCTGTTCCCATATGGGGAATACTATGTTACCGGGCCTTCCACTTCCCCGGAAAACCGTTTCTGTGGAGAAGATGGAAAATCCCACAGTGTGGGAATGGCATCCACCATGGATATCAGCATCCTGAAAGAACTGTTTGGGTACTACCTGAAAATATGTAACATCCTAGGCATAGAGGGAGAGACAGCGGATGTAAAACGGGTACTTTCAAAACTGTCGCCATTTAAGACGGGAAGCTTTGGACAGATCCGGGAATGGTTCCTGGATTATCCGGAAACAGAGATCCATCACCGCCATGTTTCCCATCTGTATGGTCTTTATCCCGGAAACCTGATCACAGAAAAAACCCCGGAGCTTCTGGAAGCCTGCCGGGTGGCTCTGGAAAGGCGCGGGGACGAAGGAACCGGATGGTGTATGGCATGGAAAGTATGCCTCTGGGCCAGACTCCGGGACGGGGAACATGCACTGGGGCTTTTGAAAAACCAGCTCCGTTATACCAGGGAGGAAAATATTTCCTGTGTGGGAGGCGGCATTTATCCCAATATGCTGTGTGCACACCCACCGTTCCAGATCGATGGGAACTTTGGCTTTGCAGCTGCGGTTGCAGAGATGCTTATCCAGAGCAGGAAAGGGCATATCCTGTTACTTCCGGCACTTCCGGATGAATGGAAAGACGGAAATGTCCGAGGAATGAAGGTACAGGGTGACATCACAGTTGATTTCGAATGGAGAGATGGCAGGATACACAGGGTTCGCCTCTGCTCTTCCCGGGAGCAGAAAGTAACGCTGGAATGTAATGGAATTTCAAAAACAATATTTTTAAGACCTGATGTGACAGAGGATATGATTTTTGGTTGATCTGTCCCGAGGGCCTGGAAATCATAGACAGTGGTAAGTAATGGGGTACAATAAAATATAGCCAATCGATTTTGCCAGAAACTATTGATATTTCTTAGGGTATCGCATATAATATAGTTAAACCAAAAGGTTTCGTGTAGCGGCACGTAAAAGCTGTACTGTGCCCGGGCAGGGTAATTACTGGGACTATTTGATACTCGGAAGGGTATTACGCCCACACCAGGGAGATACGGTGAGTCCGCGCCGGGGACTTAATGATACCGGCGACATTTTAGACGTTCGGAAGGATGTCGCGGCTGACAGCCAGCATAAAACCGCTTTTTAAGATTATGGGCACTGGATAACAAAAAGTTGTCCGGTGCTGTTTTTATATTATAGTGATGATTGGGAAAAGATAGATGGGAAAACAACAGGATAGAGAGAAAATCGTACAGGAGATTAAAATAGCTGCCGATCTGTATAGGAAGCATTTAGTGTGGCGATTCAATTAATCTATCCTGAGGGTATGAGAATTATTGACAGCCGTATCATGTAAAACGCACATGGTACGGCTGTTTTTATACCCTAATAGGACCTGATGATCATAAAATTTGAACGATTTCGGGGGTGTTTTTATCTGAGATAATTTTTTTAAAAATATTTGCAACCTTTTTAGGGATTCGCACGTCTAATAAGTAGGAGCACATAAATGAAGCTTCTATAGTATACTCCGGATGACTGGTCTGAGATAGGAGAATTGGAACTATGATGAATGAGGTTTTGGTACGAAAAGCGAAGAAAGGCGACAAGGATGCTTTTTGCAGGCTCATGGATGAAAATGTACAGAGTATGTACAAGATTGCAGCAGCATATCTGAAAAATGATGAAGATGTTGCAGATGCAATACAAGATACGATCCTTTCCTGCTATGAAAATCTAAGAAGTCTAAGAAAGAACAGATACTTTAAAACATGGCTGATACGCATCCTGATCAATAAATGTAAAGATGTCATACAAAAGAATAAACTGGTTACTTTTATGGATCAAATTCCAGAAACACCTTTTCATGAAGAATATGAGACAATAGAATGCTTACAGGCATTAGAACCATTGGATAGTAAATATCGTTTGGTTGTTATTCTGTACTACATGGAGGAATTTAATATCCGGGAAATCAGTAATATCCTGGATTTGCCAGAAAATACAGTGAAATCCCGCCTTCATCGTGGAAGAAAAAAAATCGCAGAGATATATGGATATAAAATTAAGGAGGAACGTGTCTAATGATGACTCTAAATAATAATGAGAAAGATTTCCAGAAAAAAATGCAAAAGGATACTGAAATTCCGGCGATTGTACATGAACATATCAATCAGGCATATCATTTGATTGAGAATAATACGGTTACTCAGAAAAAAGCACCAAGGGATCCATTCCACTGGATGAAAATCGGAGGCAGGGTAGCAGGAGGTATGGCAGCGGTACTGGCGGTTGGAGTTATATTCTGTGCAACCAATCCAGTAATGGCAAAGAATATCCCGGTTGTAGGAGGGCTTTTTGAAATCTTGCAGGATAATGTAAGTTTCTTTGGTGATTTTTCGGATTATGCAACAACCTTGGAATCCGTTGATGGAACAACGGCAGATGGCAGTGAAGCAGATGGGGACAAGACAGGTAATGCCACTAGTGAGAATGCTTACATTAAAACAGCAGATGGGCTGACAATTACATGTTCTGAGGTATATGCCAACAGCCAGGCGGTCTATATAACTATGCAGTTTAAGAGTGATAAGCCATTTCCAGAAACGGAAACCAGGGCGGAAAGTGGAACACCGGTCATTGATCTGGATATGACTGGTGGTGTGGACTTTAATCCAGAGGCTAGTCCGGTGATCGACGGTCAGGTGGAAGGACAGTTTCTGGATGACAACACCTATGCATGCATTTTCCGTTATGATCTTGCTGAGGCGGCAAAAGACTATACGGAATATAATGAGAAATACGATGAAATGACACAGCAGGTAATGGATGAGATGGGAATAACTCAGGCGGACTTAGATGATCAGACGGATGAAGGTTATGCGCTACTGGAAGAGTTTATCAATAAATTGTCTGAACGTGGTGGAGAATATCAGAAGTACATTAAAGAAATTGATATTCCAGATACCTTTAACTTGCATCTGGATATCACGAAGGTAAGAGGGCTGGAAGCAGACTATGAGTGGTCAGAAGCAGATGATGAAAAATATGGAAGGGATGCCGGTTACTACAAATATAAAGGTGACTGGAGTTTCGATATCCCGGTTACGGTAGATGATACCCGGACAGAAGTAATGGAACTGAATGATACAAACGATGCAGGTATCGGACTCAAATCCGTAATTCGTTCTCCGTATGAACTGACGGTAAATGAACTTTATAAGGAAGGATCCAACAGTGACTGCTTCATGGTAGCTCTTGATGCCAACGGAAACACACTTCCATATAATGAGTCTACTGGAAACTGTAATAACTTCGCAATTCAGGACAGGGATATTTCGACAGTAGATATTTATTTCCTGGATTATATCCAGTATATGGATGAACTGAAGGGGCAGCAGAATTTTGATAATCCTACGAAAGAAGACGGACAGAAATGGAAAAAACTTCTGGAGGAAAATGCAAAGTACCATAAGACATTACATTTTGACAGTGACAATGCAAAAAACTAATTGATTCAAAGAAAGATAAATAAGACATGAGACCAAAAGAAGTGATAGGGCAATCAATGAGAACCACAAAATCGGCAAGACCAGGTTCAGTTGTTTATGTGCCGATGGATAAATCGGAATTCAGATCCATTATATTTTCAGAAAAGAAGAAAAATAAAATTAAGAAAATTGTAATATTGATCATATTGATGATTTTTGTTATAGGCTGTTGTATGTATGCAGGTATATCTTATTATTACTCATATCACTTCTTTTATGGGACGACCATCAATGGGATTGACAGTTCAAATAAGACAGCTTATGAGGTTGAGCAGGAGATTGCTGGGAAAAAGGAGAACTATACTATTCAGGTAAGGGCAAGAATGCAGGACCCGCAGGCCATTACAGGAAAAGACATTGATTATAAATACGTATCTAGCGGTGCGGTTCTCCAGCTGCTGAAAACTCAGAAATCATGGGAATGGATCGGCAGTCTTTTTGAAACAAAAAACTATATGGTTCAAGAAGAGACTTTTTTCAGCCGGGAGAAACTGGAAGAACAGGTAAATTCATTAAATTGTGCGAAAAAAGAGAATCAGATAGCACCGGAAAATGCGTATGTAAGTTTTGTTAACTCAGAATTCACTATTGTGCCAGAAACGGAAGGCAACGAATTAAATACCAAAGAAGCTTATCAGATGATATGCAGGGCAATCGATAACGATGCGGCAGAGGTAGATCTGGAAAGTGATCCAAAGGCTTATAAGAAAGCAGATGTGACGAAAGAAAGTTCAGAACTTCAGAATATGGTAAATACATATAAGAACCTGACAAAAGCAAATATCACATATACATTTGGAGACGAAACGGTAACACTCGATGGGAATACCATCAAAAACTGGCTACAGTTTGACGAGAAAAGGCAGTTGCTCCAGAATGATGAAGCCTTCCGGCAGCATGTAGTGGATTATGTGGCACAGCTTGCAGCAGATCATGATACAGTTGGCACTGAAAGACAATTTCAGACCACGAGCGGAAGGACTGTGTATGTATATGGTTCTGCCTATGGGTGGAAGATTGATCAGGACAAGGAAGTAGCACAGCTCATGCAGGAAATTCAGTCAGGAACCCAGACAACCAGGGAACCGGTGTATTCTATGAGGGCAAATGCACACGGAATCAATGATCTCGGAGATACATATATAGAGGTAGATCTTACAGAGCAGTATATGTGGTATTATCAGAATGAAAATATTATTTTTCAATCAGAAATCGTATCCGGACTGCCAAGCGACCCGGACAGAAAAACACCCCCTGGAATATTCACACTGAATTCAAAGAGCAGTCCGTCCGTGCTGCGAGGTGGAATGACAGCAAATGGAACCTACTCTTATGAACAGCCGGTAACGTACTGGATGCCATTCAATGGAGGAATTGGCTTTCATGATGCAGACTGGCAGCCGTACTTTGGTGGTGACAGATATCTTACAGGTGGTTCTCATGGATGCATCAATCTTCCACCAGAAAATGCCGGACAGCTTTATAGTCTTATTCAGTATGATGTCCCGATAATCTGTTTTTACTAATTCTATATTCAAGATGTACAGGACAGGAGCTAAGTTGTAATGCAGCTGGCTCCTGTTTTTCATTGTCAACAGTATCAGATTGGCGCATGATCACCATTTCGGTAATCCAGAACAAAGCAGACTTGATGTGGAAGTGGAAGAGCGATTGGTAAAAGCTAGCAATCTCTTCCTTTCACAAAGAGTGAAGAAGAGAAGGCACATTAATGGGATTGACGTATCAATACTGGAACCATATAATGGGTACAAAGAAAAATTTATTTATGGAAACAAACACATTGACAGAGCATGCAAAAGTGCTGTGATTAAAGTTTAAAAAGAATCCTTATGAACATCATAAGTAATGCTGTCAAGTATAATAAAGAAAAAGAGATACTGCTCAGCTATTATGAAACACAGGTAGATGATGTATCAATTGAAGGCATGAGAATCCTTTTGGCCGAAGACAATGAATTGAACATGGAAATTGCAGAATTCCTTCTGACAAATGCAGGAGCAGAAATTATAAGGGCTTCAAACGGTAAGGAGGCTGTTGAAGCATTTGCAAAATCAGGTGTTGGTGCGATCAATGTAATTCTGATGGATATTATGATGCCAGTTATGGATGGCCTGGAAGCTACCAGAGAAATACGTACAATGAACAGAAGTGATGCATCTGCTGTTGTGATTATAGCTATGACCGCCAATGCTTTTACAGAAGATAAGACTAAAGCACTAAAGTCTGGAATGGACGATTATCTTACCAAACCACTGGAGTCAGAAAAACTGATTCGTGCCTTAAGTAGATATAAACACAATTAACAGTAACGTTCTTATTAGCTTGATTCAGCCATAGAAACAGGGTGTGGTACGAAATATTATGCGTAAATTTATAAAATGGAACAGTAATTCAGACAAAGAGGGGCATATCAATTGGACAATGATATGCCTCTCTGCCGATGTTTGTTAACTGATGCATTTTGTTTATATATTCCCTTATTTTGTACATGGAATCTTTTATATGGAAGGTGTATAGTGAATGAAAACTATATGATAAAAATTATGGAGGCATAAGATTATGGCTGACTTGATAAATTTTGTTACGCTGTTGAATGGAAAATTTGATAATAAGGATCAATTTGAAAAAATAAGTAAGACAAATCCACAGTATCCATATGCAAAGCATATCAATACAATATGTAATTCCAGAATTGCAAATCTCCCAAATGGTTTCGAAGGCGTATTTATGATTGAAGAGAGCTATTATTCTGTACAGGGAACTACCCGATCTTCTTCACATTTGTTTCTTTTCATGGAAGAAAGCAATTCAATAAAACTTATTTCTTATGAGATACCGGAAGGATATGATAAAAAGAATTTTACTTACAAAATGTTCAAAGGTGCCGACTATGATCAGCTAAAGTGTTCTGCAAAATTTACTCCTACATTTTTCAGAAAATCAAGTGATACATGGGAAGGCGGAAGTGTAAGTATGTTTTCTCCCGTATTGAAATTTTCTCTGCATGAAAAGTTCACTGAAAATCAATTGGAAGTATCAGAGTCCATGGAAGTAAATGGGAAAAGAACTTTTGGTTATGATGAGCCGATTATTTACAAACGAATAAAATAGAACATTGACAGGGGATGCTCTGCTAAAAAGATTAATTTATTAAGAAGAGCAGAATTCCTAAAGAAAGAGGAATACGTATGAACATTGTTTTTTCATCTGATAAGAAAGAATATAATACTATTAAAAAAGGTACTGAAATACTGCTCGCTGAAAAGGACGGTTTCAACCAAAACATAGAATTGTTTGTTAAATTTCAGGACAGACCAGAAATATTGATCAATAAAAGAAAAAACCAGATTCATATCATCTGTCAGGAAATATCTCATTATTACCGCGCACTTAATTATGCCATACATCATATGAAAGAGGATGAATTTCAATATCAGGAGCATGTCTGTTTTGAAAGAAACGGTCTTATGCTGGATTGTTCCAGAAATGCTGTATTTACAGTTGAAAAGGTGAAATTCCTGATCAAGACACTGGCAAAACTTGGAATGAATGTACTCATGCTTTATACAGAAGATACCTATGAAGTAGAGGGGCAGCCTTATTTTGGGGCTTATCGAGGAAAATACACCAAGGACGAAATAAAAGAGCTGGATGCTTACGCTTCCATGTTTGGGGTAGAGCTTGTTCCGTGTATTCAGACCCTGGCTCACCTGCACAATGCGCTGAAGTGGGCGGGAATGGATAAGATTCGTGATTCTGCGGACATTCTCCAGCCTGAAAAAGAGGAAACTTATCAGTTTATTGAAAAGCTGCTCAGCTCAGTAAAAGAGAATTTTTCTACCAACAGGGTACATCTTGGAATGGATGAGGCTGTCATGCTGGGACTTGGAAATTATCTAAAAGAAAATGGATATAAAAAAGGGTCACTGATAATCAGGGAACATTGTAACAGGGTCGTAGATATTTGCAGAAAATTAGAATTAAAGCCTATGATATGGAGTGACATGTACATTACAGCAAATTCTACAGGCGGATACTATGATCTGCCCGAAAATACGGACTGCTCCAAATGGGAAAAACCGAAAAAAGATTTAGGATTAGTATATTGGGACTATTATCATGATGATACCAGAACCTATGAAAAAATACTGGATATCCATGCGCAGCTTTCGGATAACGTTATTTTTGCAGGAGGTTCTTGGATTTGGAACGGAATTTCCCCCAATTATTCTAAGACCTATGCGTGTACCAAAGCAGCTCTTTCTACTTGTAAAAAATACAATATAAAAGAGGTTCTCTGTACAGCATGGATGGATAATGGTGCAGAAACCCCGATGGATGCTTTGCTTCCGGGACTTGTACTTTTTGCACACCTTGATTTTCACAGAGACTATGACGAAACAATCCTTAAGCAGGAGTTCAGGAACTGCACAGGCGGAGAATTTGATGATTTTATGGCACTTGACAATTTTGATTCCTTATTCTTAAATACGAAAGAGAATGAAGAGGCTCAAAATCCTTCAAAATATCTGTTATACCAGGATCCAATGTTAGGCATTTTTGATTATCATGTGAAAGAATCAGGTGTCAATACAAAATCTTACTACCAAAACATACAGAAATGTATGAAGGAATGTGCAAAAAAAACAGGAAAATATCAGCTTTTATTTTCATTTTATGAAAAACTGGCGGCGGTATTAGCTGATAAAGCCGATTTGGGCATGTGCATAAAATCAGCATATGACAGATCGGACAGAGCAGCGTTGAAAGATATCAGTCAGAATGTTATTCCTGGAATCATCTGCAATCTGACAGATATGAAATCATCAAGAGAAAAAATCTGGATGAACGATGCAAAGCCATTTGGTTATGAGATTCTGGATATAAAAATTGGTGGCGTAATTACAAGACTTAAAAGTACAGGATACCGGATTGATAATTATCTGAATGGAAATGTGCTTCGTCTGGAAGAGCTGGAAGAGGAAAGACTTCCCTATTTTACCAAAGGAATGGACAAGCGGGAGAATTTATGGAATCGCATCATCAGTGGATGTGATTTGAATGACACGATCTGATAAAGGTAAATGAAGGGAATCAGGCTACGTATGAAAATTCTAGTGATTTTAATAATTTTTGTATTTGCATTGTCTCTCTTTCGAATGATTCTGGAATGGAGTAAAAATAATAATAAATGTTCTCATCAGCGTTATAAACGATCAGAAAATAACGATTTATACAGGAAATCAAAACTATTTTGCAGAATGGTTTTGGTTTCCTTTTTTGCTGTTACAAATCAGTTACAACTGCAATACAGAATTTAATGTATAATTAACCTGTGAAAAGATATTTATAAAAACATGTGAGGTAATAATTATGAAGGCAAGAATTCTTGTGATAGAAGACGAAATGTCAATCAATGACCTGCTATGTATGAATCTGGAGATTGCAGGGTATGAAACAGTAGGATATCTGGATGGAAATGAGGCATATGAAGCAATTATTCAAGATCATGCGTTTCAGTGTGCACTTGTAGATATCATGCTTCCCGGAAGAGACGGCTATAGCCTGTTACCGAAACTGAAGCAGTATGAAATCCCCGTAATATTTCTTACCGCAAAGGGAGATATCGCGAGCAAGATAAAGGGATTAAAAGACGGTGCAGAAGATTATATTGTAAAACCATTTGAAATGCTGGAAGTGATGGTCCGTCTTGAAAAAGTACTGGAACGTAATGGCACTGTACAAGAACAGATTCAAATTGGTGATGTCATCATTGATACTGCTAGTCGTACTGTTACAAAAATGGGCATGGAAATCTATTTAAAGCCAATGGAATATAACTGTCTCATGGTGTTCGCCAAAAACCCGAACAAAGCACTGACCAGGAATCAGATTCTGCAGGAACTGTGGAATGAAGAGTTCTGCGGAGAAACAAGAACTGTGGATGCCCATGTGGGTCGTATCAGGAAAAAGCTTGGCTGGCAGGATAAGATTAAAACAATTCCTAGAATCGGTTACAGACTTGAGGTGGATTTATGAAACTCTTAATAAAGATCTTTTCTCAAACTACATGTATCATTTTGTTGGTATCGTCAGGGATCTTTCTCTATACCACTTATTGTTGGAAAAATCAGAGTATACAGAATATCAACAGTTATGAAAGCAGTATATTCAGAACAAATATCTTACAGTTTGAAAATAAAACAAGCCTTTCTGACAATCAGAAACAGAATGCCGACAACGAAATGCGCCCCCAAATAGTTACTTATGCTTTTCGGCAGGTTTTTCATGACAGCGCTGTTTTATATCTTGATGGAAAAATGATCTATAATGGAACTGTTTATGAATTCGATGTAAAAAAGTTAAGAGAATTATGTGAAAGTAAGGCAAACATGGTGGATCATGGCAGCAACAGTGATGGTCATGGCCCTATGATCAGTCAGATAAATGGAAGGACACTTTTGTTATTTTACTATGGCAATGTAAATATGGGATATCAGATTGTTACTTATAAAGATATAACAGATGTAATAGAAAAAAGTCATCTGCTGTTTTTTCAGACGGGTGGATTTACTTTATCTTTGATCGTGGTGATGGGAATTATCCTTTATTTGAGCCTTCGAAAAATCACAGCACCGCTTACAAGCCTAAGAGAAGCTACGCTTCTTGTTTCTGAAGGTATTTATGATTTTAAAGTACCGTCAGAGGGAAATACAGAACTTGCGCAGATAGGTGCAACCTTTAATTTTATGACAGGTAAAATAAAAGAACAAATTGAAAGTCTTTCTAACATAAACCGGACACAAAAACAGCTTATTGGAAGTCTGGCTCATGAGCTGAAAACCCCAATGACTGCAATCATAGGCTATGCAGATACATTGCTTACTGTGCGCCTAACCCCGGAAAGGCAGGAGAAAGCTCTGATTTATATTGAAAATGAATGTCGCAGGCTTTCAAGACTTTCTATGAAAATGCTGGAATTAACCGGACTCTACGAAGCTTCGGAAGACTCATTCAATCCAGCTGAAATACAGGTGGATAATTTCCTGAAAGAAGTAAAAGAACTCATTGATTGCAGGCTTCAAGAAAAAAACATCTCTCTTGATGTATTTTGTGAACCAAAAGAATTGGTAAAGAAGTTTGATCAGGACTTAATGATAAGTGTAGTGACAAATCTAATTGATAATGCAGTCAAAGCTTCCAGGAAAGAATCTAAAATTGTGCTTGAGGCAACCCCAGACCATCTGATGGTTCAGGATTTTGGAAAGGGAATACCAAAAGAGGATCTGGAAATGGTGACGGAACCATTTTATATGGTAGACAAATCTCGTTCCAGGGCAAAAGGAAGTGTAGGGCTCGGTCTTTCTTTATGTCAGAAAATTATAGAACTGCACGATTTCCAACTGAAGATTGAAAGCAATCCGGGAAAAGGAACTACCGTCTCTGTTTTCTGGTAATCACACTAACGTTTACATATCAGTTACAAATCGCGAAAGATTTGGTGTAATGCTCGATGATATACTTATAACAACCTTAGAAAGGAGATATTACCAGAAATGAGAAAAAACATAAAAAAGTTTGCAGGAATAGTGCTTTGTATTGGAATGTTTACAGGATGCGCACAGACCCCGGATTCTTCTTTGGTAAAGCCGAAGGGGAGCAAGGCTGTAGATGCTTATACGGAAGCGGATGATGTTAGCGGTTCTAAAGGAGAAGCATCTGAAAGCAAGAACGATGACGGTTCAGAGTCAAAGACAACCATCAGGAATCTCATTGATGCTCCTCAAAATTATAAAAGCCATGTGGAAGATAACAGTGCCAAGCTCGTGGTAAATACAGATGCAAGCGTAGAAATTCCGGAAGTGGAAAAGATATCTGCTATTTCTGTCACTGCGGCAGAAGTTACCCAGGAGCTTCTCGACCGTATTACAAACGCATTCTTCTCAGAGGCAAAACTTTATACCCTGGATAGTTATTATGTGAAGACAAAGGATGAAATTAAAAAAACTCTGGATGAACTAAAAGAAGACGTTGCTAACGGAAACCTGGATCCGTATAACTATGGAACAGACGATGATGGGAATTATGTCTATGATATCTATGAAGATATTGAGACATGGGAACAGGAATACGAAACTGCTCCGGAAAAGAAAACCCTGACAGAGGCAAAACCTGTTGCCGGAAATTATTTCAGTTGTATTGCACAAATGCCAGACGATTCACAATACTACTATATGATATCTTCCGATGGCTCCGATACCTTGTCAGTCAAGATCAAGAAAGCAGCAAACAAGGGCGGGGAAAAAATACCGGAGGATGCAATGTGGTGTGATTACGGATATTCTGAAGAGGAAGAAAAACCCACAGAAGAATCTATCGGGCTGTCCCTGGATGAAGCAAAAAAACTTGTAAAGGAAAAAGTTGAAAAAATGGGCATCACAGATTTACAGTTTTCTAACTGGAATTACGCGGTGTGCAAAAGTTTTGAAGGCGATAATAGTTCAGGTAATTTTGGAAATGGATATAGAATTGATTATGCACGTACCATAAATGGTGTGCCGGTAACTCAGACAATTGCAGACGGTGGGGCATTGGAAGATATGGACAGCACGATGGAAACATGGTCTTATGAAAGTCTCTGTTTCTATGTTGATAAAGATGGCATAGAAAGCATGACTTATTCAAATCCCTACACAATTGGTAACATAAAGACAGAGAATTTAAATCTTCTTTCATTCAGTGAGATTATGAAAATTTATGAAAAAATGATGGTGGTAACAAACGCTGATAATATGCAATATGAAAATTCCAGGGTCTATAATATTGATCGGATTGTTCTTGGTTATGCCAGAATATATGAGCCGTCTACTGACGCACACACAGGTATTATGATCCCCGTCTGGGATTTTTTCGGCAGCATGACTTCAGAAAGTGAATATAACGGAGAAACAGAATCAAATACCAGTAAAGATCCGAATGAAAGCTTCCTTACCATTAATGCCGTGGATGGCAGTATTATAAACCGGAATCTGGGTTACTGACATGAGACAGGTATTTGGAATTGTAAGGTACAATTTCTTCGGATTTTTACGCAATCCAAAAGTTATTTTTATATTTCTGTTAGAATTTGTACTTAGTTTCCTGCTTACAGGCAGAATCATGGTTGTAATGGAGACCTACGATACACCGGTACAGGCCATTGAACCATTTATCTGGACATTTGGGGATGGGATAGCAGTACTGTCCAGTTCGCTGCTCTTGCTTCTTATGTTTTCTGACCTGCCGAAGATGACACCTATTACTCCATACCAGCTGACCCGGACAACCAAGAGGAAATGGCTTTTAGGTCAATTCATTTATGTTATTCTTGTAACTGTTTTATATACGGTTTTGATGCTGCTGTTTACGGCCGTGCTGTGTATGAAAAAGAGTTATCCAGGTAACCTGTGGAGCGAAACTGCGGCCATGCTTGGTTATTCAGAATTAGGAAAAAACCTGCAGGTCCCTTCTACAGTAAGGGTCATGGAAAGTATCTCACCCTATGGCTGTATGCTGCAGGTTTTCTTCCTTCTGTTTTGTTATTCGCTGACCTTAAGCTTTGTAATCCTTGTAGGAAATCTCTATAAAGGGAAGACTAAGGGGATGATTTTTGGCCTTCTTTACAGTGTCTTTGGTTTTTTATTGGACCCGAAAGTACTGGCTGCAATTTTACATAAAGAAAAATACGAAATGTATCAGGTAAATGTATTAATCTGCTGGATCAGTCCTCTGAACCAGGCAGTATACGGAAAACATAACTTGGGTTATGATCCATTGCTCCCGAAAATCTCGCATTCCTATATGTTTTTTCTGGGTATTTTAGTTCTTCTTGCAGTTCTTGCAATTAACCGGATGAAAAAATATACCTTTGAATTTCTTGGAGAAAAGACATGATCGGAAGGGGGAAAACCTATGTGGGGTGAAACAAAACGTATGTTTTTTAATAAGAATTTTCTGGCAGCATGGCTGATAGCCTGCATCTCCATCGCCATTGGACAGACTTATCCCAGCTTAAAAAAAGCACTGACATGTGGTACTTTTATCAGTATACTGGAATGTTCCTTAAAAAGTCAGGCAGTATCTTTTGCCATTCCGGTAGCAGCCGTATTGCCATGGAGTGATTCCATTCTGCAAGAATATAAAAGTGGATTTTTAAAGGAGATACTTCCCAGAACGACTCGCAGACAGTATATCGAAGGTAAAGTTTTTTCCATTATGGTATCTGGTTTTATGGTCTGGACATTAGCTATACTAACGGTACTTTTTATCAATTTTATTGTGTTTTATCCGCTGGAGATACAGGGTGTTATTCAGAAAGAAGCACTTCTGGACTTGCTCATGAAGGCATTCCGGACAGGACTTATCGGAAGTATCATAAGTACTTTCGGTGGAAGCTGCGGGATTTTATGGGATTCTGCTTACATGGTATATGGAATCCCTTTTGTAAGCTTCTATTTCGGAATTATTCTTCATGACCGCTATTTTAAAAATCAGATATGGTTTTATCCAGTAGAATGGATACTGGCTGATAAAAATTGGGGACCGAACAAAATAGGAGTTTGGCTATTTCTACTGTTGTTTTTATTAGTAATGCTGGGAATTCTGGGAGGTGTTTTATATGGAAGATTGGAAGAAATCTGAAGGGACATTTAATCTGGCCTGTGATCCGCAAAGAGCAAGTGGAATGATGCAGAACACCTGCGTAAAAATAGAACACGTGACCAAACGTTTCGGTGAAGACATCGTGTTACAGGAAGTAAATCTTTCCCTGAAAACAGGGAACGTCTATGGGATTGTTGGAAATAACGGTTCCGGAAAGACCGTTCTTATGAAATGCATCTGTGGGTTTCTCCCTGTAACTACGGGCACTATTTTTGTATTTGGAAAAAAAATAGGCCATGATGTGGATTTTCCTGAAAGTCTTGGAGTTATTATCGAGACTCCCGGTTTTCTTACACAATATACGGGCTTTAAAAATCTGGAGATCCTGGCAGACATGAATGGCCGGATTTCGAAGGCCGATATCCGCATAGTCTTAAAAAGGGTAGGATTGGATCCGGACATGAAGAAACCCGTCGGAAAATATTCCCTTGGAATGCGTCAACGCCTTGGTATTGCACAGGCCATTATGGAAGATCCTCTTTTTTTGATCTTGGATGAGCCGTTTAATGGACTGGATAAACATGGCGTGGAAGAAATAAGAGAACTGCTGCTGGATTTAAAAGCAGCAGGAAAAACCATTTTGCTGGCAAGCCATAATGAAGAGGACATCAGAATCTTATGTGACCACGTATATGAAATGGATGGAGGAATCTTAAGAGAAAGGACTGCCTGATAATGAGAAATTTATTTGTAAAAACGGCATTAGTATTGTGTACGACAATAATATTTCTTCCGGCTACCGTTTTTGCCACAGAGCCTCAAAACACGGAGATTACATCTGCTGAAGAAGGATTTACGGACTCAGATCCGTCCGTATCTTATGAGAATGACAACTCGTTAACCCTTGATGAAAAAGAGGATGATTCTACGAGTACCGAACCTCCGAGTACCGAACCTCCGGCAGAGGATGAAAAGACTCCTGATAAAGCTGATAGCGATAAAGAAAATCCGGATCCGGATATTTTTACATCAGGAGATGACTTTGGTGATGGTTCTAAATCGAATCCTTTTCATGTTGTAATAGACAGTGATAATCCGGAGGACGGTGACGCCCCGCAGATAACAGATCCGGTTATAGACAACGGAGGGTACTCGGGCGGTGAGGGAGGAGGTAATTCAACATCAGACTCATCAAGTGAAAAAATATTACATAAACCGCAGGTATTATTAGAAGACAGCAATCTTTCGGGTCAACGACTGGAGGCTGGTTCTACAACAGAAATGTCGCTGACATTTCGAAATAAAAGCCGCAGTCAAAATATATTTGGTTTAAAAATTTCCCTTTCTACAGAGAACAAAGGAATTGAATTTGAGAAAAACTCTTTTTATGTACAAGTCCTGGCTCCTGGTGAAGCAATTACTTTGGAACAGATGATTAGTATAACAGAAAACTGTGATCCTGGCCAGGCTGTCATTACTTTTTCTCTGGATTATGAAGATTCGAAAGCAACGGCAACTACCGGTACAGAATTACTGTCTTTTCAGATCATCCAACCGGTTCGTGTTAAGCTGGAAGCTTCAGATATTCCATCTGTTTTATACACTATGGATACAGTAGAGATCCCGGTAAAAGCAATGAATCTAGGAAGAGACAAAATATACAATGCAAGTGTCAGCTTAAAGGCTGATGAATTAAGCTCAAACGATACTGCATTCTTAGGGACCATAGAGGCCGGAGATTTATCCCAAGGAAGTCTTCGCATATATGTAAAAGGAAAAACAGGAAAATGTGCAGGCCAATTAATTCTTACGTATGAGGATGCAGATGGCAAATCATATGAGGAAGAAATAAAATTTGATTCTGAAATCAAAGAAACCCAGATAAAGTTTTTAAAGGTTGAAGATGACCAGGAGAAAACCAATAACTGGTGGTATTCCATAGTTGCAGTTGTTGCAGTACTGCTTATTTCCATAATCCTGATTCTGTTCAGAAAGCTTCATAAGAAAAATATCCTTCTTGAAGAAGCGAGAAAGGCGGTTTCTCATTGAAAAGAAAAAAAATAGACAGCTTTACCTTATTTGTCATACTTCTGCTGGCATTGATACTTACATTATTAGGAATGCTGCTGGCAGGCATGAGAGAAGAAAAACGGCAATTTACTGTGTTGCTCCCACTTGGAGATCTGGCTTATGATGAAGATTTTTTGCAGAAAGCGAAGAAGATAAAAGGTATAAAAGAAATCTGGCCAGTCATAGAAGTCCCGGTTGTCATCAAAATTGAAGATTATACGGAAACAACGACTTTTTCAGGAATTAATATGAATGCGTTTGGAAAAAATCCAACTCAGAATGAACTGGGGAAGATGCCGTTGTTATTGCTGGGAAATGGTTCCCTACGGGATATGAAAGACTATAATAATCATGCCATTTCAAAAAAACAACAGGAAAAATTTTTAGAGATGGGTGAAAACCTAAATATTTTTTATTCCCTGGGTGAAAAAGAGAAGGAAACTTCCAAAGCCACGGATGATCTTACCACTTCATCCGGCAATTCCGCAAGAGAACCGCAGACCTCATATATGCCCTGTAAAGCCGCTGTAGTAATAGAAGGCAACGAAATCTACATACCCATTTCCCAGGCACAGGATCTCTGCAGAGAAATAGGAGAGCCTTCTGAAATCAGTAAAGTATATCTAAAAATAAATGGAAAAAATAACCTGGAGAACGCAAAGAAAATACTTTCAGGAATTTAACATAATATATAGCAATTCGGCGATCGCCTTCGAAATGGCCTGGCGTCGGGTGTCCGGTTCTTCAAATTTTTCTGTTGCCCGGGCAGTTCTTGCTTTTTGCCCGTTTGGTACAGTGGCTCTGAAAATCAATGCCGCTGCTTTAAATGGGCGTATCAATTTGTCTGCTGTACGACGGCTTTTTTCTTTTGCCGTCGTGCGGCAGAATGGTTTGGTTATTATTGGTGAACGGCGTCCGCTTCTTCTTGTGTGAGCTGACCATTTTTAACTGCATCAGAAATGGCTTTGTCTAATTCCTCAACTGTGGAATAATCTCCAATGTGTACTGTTTTTCCATTATCTTTTGTTACATCAACAACTACATCTTCAGTAGGTGGAATCATGGAGTAGGTATCGCCGTCACCGTTGTCTTTGGAATACAATACTCCTTTTTTGATACTTTCCAGAGTTCCTTTATAGCTGTCCATCATAGCAGCTACGCTTTCCTGTGTAAATTCATGGAATACGCCTTCCCCATCATACCAACCATCTCCGGTTCCAATCAAAGATTCCATTTCTTTTTTCTGTTCGTTCATCCACGCCTCATATTCATCAGCTGTCCACCACTGCACATCCGGTGCTGCATTGTTCTTCTCATAATCTGCCTCATCGACCCAATTTTTACCGTCAACGCTGATTTGTCCACCGTCTGTATCTTGATAGAGAATATCTGTGCTGGATGTGTTTCCCGTTTCGGATGTTGAAACCTTTGGTGTGTCCGAAGCCAATGCGCTTGCATAAGTAACCCCTGCAATGCTTAAACAGATTGCTCCGCACAAGCCTATTGCCAAAATTTTTTTGTTCTTCATAGATAAGACCTCGCTTTATAAGAATTATAGCTGCCCTCTTGAGGACAGCTATAATATAACAAAGCAACTTGGATATAATTTGCAAGGATTATGGATTTTAGATGGAGTTGTCTATCGGCTGCCTGCAAGGCAATTCAAACCAAAACAGTACACCATTATTTGTATTTGAAATGCCGTACTTTGCTTGGTGCATTTCCATGATTTTGCCAACAATATAAAGCCCTAATCCGCTTCCGCCGAAATTACGGTTACGAGATGTATCTGCTCGGTAGAAAGCTTCAAACAAATGTGGAATAGAATCGTCAGGCACACGGACACCTGTGTTTTCAATTTCACCACGAATTGTACCATGCGTTTCGGACAAAGATATACGAATCAGTTCACCACTTGGAGAATAGTGAGTTGCGTTTACCAATATATTTTGAATCGTCCGTTCCATCTGTGCTTGTTCCACTTCACAATAAAGACGGGTAGGAATATTTGCTTCAAGGCACTGTTCCTTTTCTTCCAATAAATCTGTTACAGTGGCAATCTGTACCCGAAATATTTCCGCAAAATTAATGGTTTTATATTCGGATTTTTGAGTTCCCTCTGCTTTAGAAACATACAGCAGCTCTTTTACCAACTTTTCCATCCTATCAACAACGGCCAGGGAACGCTCCATGTACTCTATATGGTTTTCATAACCGCAGACTCCGTTCAGCATTCCCGCCAAATGTCCTTTCAAGATGGTTAGTGGTGTTTTCAGTTCATGGGATGCTGCCGAGAAAAAGTCTACCCGCTGTCTTTCTAACTCCTGTTCCTTTTCAATATCTGTTTTGAGCTGTTGGTTGGCAGTTTGAAGATCGTTCAATGCAGTGGATAGCGAAGCAGATAATGAATTTAGATTTTGCGCCAAACACCCTAATTCATCTTCTCGTCCTGTACCACATTGACCGGAAAAATCCAATTCTGCCATTTGCTTTGAAATCTTGCTCAGTTGCACAATAGGTCTAGTGATATACCGTGTATAGAGCCATGCACAAAGGAGCGAAAGCAGAAAGACCATTAGGATAACATACGGAAGAATAGACAGCAATACCTTTGTTGCCTGCTGTACAACGAACAAATCTGTTTGAACTGCCAACGCATAAGCAGTGCCGTTTTTTAACGTGAACGGGTAAAAATTTGTCGTGGTTTCCCCAGACGGTTGCATATCTATGAACGATTCATCTTCATCGAATGTAACTGTGCAATCTGCCGAAGTAGTAGAGGTTTCCATTGATGCCTCGGCGGGATATATCATACGACCGTTACTATCCTCAATCCAAAAAGCGGCATTTGTTTCCTTTGAAAAATTAGATATATCATTTTCACAATCAGATATATTGTCAAAAGCTGTCATTTGCTCAACAAGGTGCATAGCGGCTTTCTCTGTGGACGCATTTATCAAATTGGAGTATGTCGCAGGTAACAGCTTTGAAATGAAAAAATATGTTCCGCCGCAAGCCGCACCCAGTAGAAAAAATGTAATTATAAAAATCTTAACGGATAAACGTTGCTTAATGTACTTTGTCAATTCTGTATCCCACTCCTCTGATTGTTTTTATATAGTCAGCATTTAATTTTTTGCGAATGTTCTTTATGTGACTGTCAACGATCCGATCTTCGACATCCAAATCGTCCGCCCACAATCGGTCAAGCAGCATTTGCCGAGTAAAGACCTTTCCCTGATTTTCAAGCATAAGCCTAAGAAGCGCAAACTCTTTACTGGTTAAAACAACCTCGTTTCCGCCTTGATATACATGGAATCCGTCAACGTCCATACTCAGCTCTTTATAAGTAAGCAGGGATTGATTTTGATTTTCCACAGTCCTACGGCGAAGAATAGCCGCAATCTTGCACAGCAGGATTTTGGGCGAAAAGGGCTTTGGAACGTAATCGTCAATCTGCTGTTCAAAACCCCGCAACTGGTTTTCTTCATCCGAAAGCGCAGTAAGCATAATAATAGGGACTTGTGACCGCTTACGAATGACCTCACATACACCATAACCGTCGATTTTAGGGAGCATGATGTCTAACAGCACAAGGTCGATGGTATCCCCAAACATTGCAATGCCCGCCACACCGTCAGAAGCAACAGCGACTTCATATCCCGCATCAATCAGATGGTTCTTTAATATATCCTGAATGTCAATATCGTCCTCAACAATTAAAATCTTCTGCATTGTTCCACCTCCAATTTTTCAAATATAGCAGAGAAATATGTATCTATTATGGAGTCTCAAATTTTATCCGCGTTTATTTTAACGCCATTCTTTCAATCTATCAATGTTGTCATCGGGTATGTAGAATAAAATACTACTAAAACATAAAACTGCGTATCGTCCTCATAATCAAACCTGAATACCTTTTACCAAATCGTCACCTTGCTGGACATTTCCGTAGACAAGTTCTTTTATCCTGACAGGCAGAACAGCGAAAGTTACTGCTGCCAGCACATTGATGTCCTTTTAAACTCTAATGAAAAAGAATTTGTCGTGATAGAAGCCACAGCCGAGGGCATTAAGAAAGCCAGAGAAACGGAGGTTCCAGGAAAATCTACATACCCATTTTCCAGGCACAGGATCTCTGCAGAGAAATAGGAGAGCCTTCTGAAATCAGTAAAGTATATCTAAAAATAAATGGAAAAAATAACCTGGAGAACGCAAAGAAAATACTTTCAGGAATTTAACATAATATATAGCAAGAAGTCTCCTTCCTTTACAGATGTGCAATGAATTGTAAAAGTACTGTACGAACGCTGTAAAAGCAAAAAAGAACACTTGGTTGGTGATGCAGTTCATGGTATAATAGTATCAGTTGATAACATAAATGATAAAAAAGCTAATTTTGTTAAAAAAGGATCACAATGTACATTTGAATATCAGATTTACTGCTTTTTGATCATGTGGTTGTAATGTTCCGTGCATAGCCCAGAATGGAACTAAGTAAATTTATCAATGTCTGTTCCTTTTTCAAAATCTGAGATTTAAATGGCAGAAGTATATCACATGATAATGCTTATGGTATGGAAAAAAGCTTTCGTTGTAGCCTATGGTTCTGCATGGAAAGTTATTGGATAAAAGATACTGATTAATACTTGGTAAAATGAGGAAGCTCACAAATGAAAAAAATTACAATTGCCTTAATTATGGTTATATCATTAATAGCACCAATTCAGACAATGGCGGAGAGTGTTACCCAGACCGGTACAATAATAGAGCCTTTGGAACAGAATATTGAACAGATCATCGATGAAATCACTTCTGAACCGCGTCCAATAAATTCTGATGCAATACAGAATGTAAAAGAATATATTAGTGAATATTTTGGCAATCTGGGATATGACAAAATAGAATACCAGAAATTCGAATATAACGATGAAAACAATGAGAATGCAATAAGGCATTCCTCGCAGGCGGATGTGTTTCTGGCATCAACAGCCGAGAATGCAATTGTTGACGGCATTGGTGAAAATATCATTGTGACAAAAAACTCATCTATTGATACTACAAAAAATCTGATCATAAGTGCCCATTATGACAGTGCAGAAGATTCGGTGGGCGCCAATGATAACGGTTCCGGAGTGGCAGCAGTGCTTGAACTGGCAAGGATTTTAAAAGATACAGAGATACCGTATAATATAAAATTCATCCTGTTCTCGGGCGAAGAGAAATATATGCTGGGTTCAAGATGGTATGTTGGTAAGCTGACGGAGGACGAGCGGAAACAGATTATCGGAGTAATAAATATTGATACTATTGCAGAAAAAAGTGATCTGGGTTATATGGCTATGATCGAAGGAAACAAAAGACCAGACAATGCGGAATATGATGATGAGGGATTGAAAAAACTGGCAGAATTAAATAAAAACAGTATGTCAGAACTATTTACACCCAGTGACAGATTTTTCCTGACAATGGCAACCAACAGTGACCATTATCCGTTTGCATTAGTGAATATCCCGGCAGTATCTATTGTCCAGGACTGGCAAGATGGTTTGAACGTGAATGATAGTTCTGATGTAAAAGAAAATATGGATATACAGAGAATTGTGGAAGTGATTGATCAGGTTATGGAAGTACTTCCAACGATCAATTAAATTTATATCAAAAATCTCCCACTAATGGTAGTGCCAGATAAAAAACATTGTAGAAGTCAGTAATATTAATATTTTTCATGGTGCTAGCACGGTGTGAAGTCGAAATAATCAAATACTGACAGAGACTAGGAGGTGGAATAATGAAAAAATGGATCGTGATGCTGGCGGTACTTGTTATGTTCTGTCTGGCAGGATGCGGGGAAAAGCCGATGACAGCAGTGTATTTTCATACAGATGATAACAGCTGGTATTTTGCGGATCTGGACACGGACACGATTTTCTCCGGAACGATACCGGATAAGCTTACGGATGAGAATGGAAAGAAGCTGACAGAGGAAGATATGACAGACGGAGATGTTTACCTAATCTATGGAGATGGTATCATGCTGGAAAGCTTCCCGGGACAGTATCCGGGAATCACAAAGATGGTACGGAAAGAACAGGGCAATCAGGAAAAGGCCGATCATTACCGGAAGGAGCTGCTTTCCATGATGCGTCCGGTGACTGGAGAGTGATAAAATAAAGCTTTTTTAGAAAAATATTAAAAGAAAATATATATCCATTTCTTCTATATTTTGATAAACTATATATTAAGACCACTGAGAAGAATAAATTTTAATTTTCAGGTCTTTCTGGATGGACAGGAACAATAATGGTCTATCCGGGAGGGCCTTTTTTTATTGCAGGAATGGCGTAAAATGGTACTTTTGATGGAAATATGATTGCAGAAAAATGAAAAAAGAAATGTTAGTTCTGACTATCATGTCCAGTATGCCTCAAATCATTTGGAGAAGGCGAAGGACGTGTTTATGAAAGTGATGAAGATCCTCTGGATTTATATAGCCCAGTGGAAGGAAAAATAGAAATTAAACTGAGATGATAAAAAAATATTAAAAAAAGAATTGACAATTGTATTCTACAGTTGTAGAATACAATTAACTTCTACAGATGTAGAAAATAAAATTCTAGGAGAATCCACGATGAAGACAAAATTTATGACATTTATGACGGTAGCAACACTTGGGATTTTTTCAGCTGCAACGGTTATGGCAGCAGGAAATAACGATTTCTATACACAGCCGCCGGCTGGATCTGAATGGGAAAAAGCAGATACGGAAGGTACCTATGCAAGCTATACGAACGGAAATGATTATGTAAATATCTATAAATATTCACTGGAGGATGTCAAAACAGGGATTGCCAAATGCAATGACACATACGATGCCTGCTATCAGACAATTTATTCAGAGGGAAACAGCCTGTATATGGCAGTGGGATATGCAAAAGATGCAGATGACATCAGTGACGTCAGAAAATTTGTAGAATATATTTCGTATCCTGGAAATCCTTCACTTACCAGACAGGAGAATGAAAACCAGACCGATGATTCTTCTGATGATTCTGATAAGGCAACTACAGATACTGCCAGTCAGAAGTCAGGAGGAGATTCAGATTCCTCCGATACAGAAGAAAATGCTTCTGCAAAATCCTCGGACAGCAATGATGATTCCGATATCCTTTCTACCTCACCAATGACATTAGTTGACAGTGATGGAAATACCATTGAGATTAATTACATTCTTCACAAAGATTATTCTTGTGAATATCGTGGAGATGATGGAATGAACTATACCGATAATGGGGATGAGACTTATACCGACGAAAATGGAAATACCTACTCAGCTCTGAATGATGATACTCATCATCTGGGACATACGTTGGAACAGCATGACCTTCAGGATGCAAACGGTAATACTGTGACGGTTACGGAAACTACAAATGGTGATTATTATTTCCAGGACGAAAATGGTACAGGATTTACGGACAACGGAGACGGGACATGGAGTGATGAAAATGGCAGCAGTTATACAGAAATAGACTGATAGTGGTCAGTAGCTGCAGGAATGGCAAGGGCATTTGCAAATTGTGCAAAAGCCCTTGCCATTTCCGTGAACCGTGGTAAAATAGAGTTATTCCTACATTTGTAGAAAATATGTAACAGGAGGTATGAAAAAGTGAAAAAAACTTACCAGAGACTTCCGGAATCAGAGCTGGATATTATGCTCGTTCTTTGGAATAATACTCCGCCGATGACCAGACCGGAGATTGAGAAAGTGATCACTATGAAGAAAAAACTTGCATCAACAACAATTTTGTCATTGCTGACCAGATTGGAGAACAAAAATTTCGTGGAAGTGACGAAACAGGGAAAAATGAATCTGTATACACCCCTGGTTTCGCAGTCAGATTATCAGGCACATGAAAGCCAGAGTGTTCTTGAGAAACTTTATGGGAATTCACTAAAAAAGTTTGTAACTTCACTTTATCATGGAAAGAAGATCAGCTCAGAAGAAGTCCAGGATCTCAGTGAATTTCTTAAGAACCTGGAGGACAGGGAGGAATAGCGAATTATGGAGGTTTTCATTCTACACATTCTGAAACTGAATGTTATTGCAGCAGTAGTAATTTTACTGGTAAAAGTGCTTGCGACTCTGTTTAAAGGACGTGTATCAGCGAGATGGAAGTACCTTATCTGGCTGTTGATTACGATAAGCCTTTGTGTTCCGGTGCGCCTTCCGGCGAATCTGGCACTGGTGGATTTCAAAGTACTTAGAAGCAGTCAACAGAATACGCAAAGCCCGAAGATAACGGATTACGCAGTCAGACCAGAGGAAAGTCAGAAGATAACAGAAAACGTATCATCTGCGAGCAAAGACATGAAAAATCTGACAGAAATCCCGGAACAAAAGAGAACTGTCAGGTACGAATCAGATAAATGGCTGGGAATTGTGGCTGTGATTTTTGCTGCTGTCTGGCTGAGCGTAGCGGTACTTAAACTGACAGGAGAATTGCTGGCATATTATTTTTCTATAAGGAATCTGGAACGGATGAGTCTACAGGTAAGTGATACGGTGAGTATTCAGATGTACCGTGCAGCGTGTCAAAAGAAGCACGTACGCAGAATACCGGAACTCAGGCAAAACGCAGGTCTTACCACACCGCTTCTTGCAGGACTTTTACATACAAAATTGTATCTACCAGCAACCGGGTATTCAGCAGAAGAAAGAAAACTTATCTTTTACCATGAACTTACACATTATTGCCATCGGGATCTCTGGTATAAGATGCTCCTTCGAATCTGTGCATCGATATACTGGTTCAATCCCTTTCTTCTTATCATGCTGAAAGAAGCGGATAAGGATATTGAAAATCTGTGTGATACAGCGGTTGTTCGCAGAGTTAATAAAAAGGAACATAAATTATATCGACAGCTGCTTCTCAGGACAGTGGCCATGGAAAATCAGATTCCATATGTGACAGCAAGTCTTAATGACAGCGAAATGGTGTTTAAAGATCGGATTCTGTATATGGTGAACATTCGGAAACTCCGCAAAGGAATTCTTCCGGGAATTCTTGTGACGCTGCTGCTTGCAGGCGGTAATCTGGTATTTAATGTCTCTGCCGGGACAGATACAGTTTCAGTAGAGACGGAGAAGTCTGGTATTGAAAAAAATGCAGATCCAGAGAAAAATAATGTACCGGATTATGCACCGTTTTCTGAAATGGTAACTATGCAGAAAGCTGCTGAAACACAGGACGAAGGAGGAGTGACAGAGAATACAGATACAGAGGATTCTGTAGACGAAGAGGAAAAAGCGGATGCGGAAACAAATGATGAACCTGCCATGGAAAACAGCGGACAGGTAAGTGAAACGACCGATGATGGAATTACCTCTGACAACAACGGGTCTGTTTCATCTTATGAAAATCTGCCAGCAGGCGTACCATATACCAGTGGATTCACTACTACTTCCGGTGTAGCATCAATTGTAGCACCGGGTGGAGGAGATGAAGAATCCAGAGTTCTTTACGATAACGGAGATGGGACCTATTCTGATGCTTATGGGAGCCGATACAGTTATCAGGGAGATGGAAACTGGGCAGATGCCAATGGAAATTCATATCGTACCTGGAATGACGAAGGTTATCATTTCGGAAACCAACTGGAACAGCATGAACTTCAGGGCAGTAACGGTACTGTTAATGTAATAGAAACAACAAACGGAGATTATTATTATTGTGACGCAGATGGGGTCGGATACACAGACAATGGTGACGGCACCTGGACGGATGAGAATGGGAACATCTATACAGAATAAACAAAGAAGCAGGACAATGGGGATGCTACCCAATGCCCTGCTCCTTTGTTTATTCAAGATGACCCTGAAATCTGTTGCTGTTGAGGAAAATTCAGGCTCATATGCCGCTGTATATCCAGGCAGCTTTTCGGTTTCACTGACGACTTTGCGTAGGCCACTTCCACGGCGTTCCATGTATTTTATGCGGTGGAACAGGTCAGCAATCACAGGGTTTTGTCGCATGGAACGGATACTGTAAATATCGTATTCCTTATCGTACAGCGCATCATCAAAGATAGAGCTTTTTTCCAAGCCATTCCACTGGGTACAGAACATACGGGAGTTATAAACCGTGTGCTGATCGGTCATGAGCTTTCCGCATTGGTCAAGAACCCATTTTTGTTAGCCAGACCGAAGAAGATATAATCGGATGGCTCAAAGCGGAGGCCAGTCCGTTCCAGATAGGCTGCTTCAAGAAGTATAAAGCTGTAATCCTTTTTTACCGCGTCTGTTGTTAGGATTTACTGTTTTAAGGTTATGATTGTATGGAAGGTACCTGAATCGTTATCATAATACATTTGCAAATTTCCGTGGTACTGTTTTACAACTTTTTTAATGCTTTTGATTCCGAAACCATGTCTGCCATTGTCTGATTTATGGGACACAGGAACTCCTTCCTGATTATACACAGGGGTATTTTGACAGGAATTGATGAGTATGATTATGACAAAGGGTGAATTTTCTTTTTTTTGTACTGTAAGCTCTATAAAAGAATCCGGGATATTTTCTGCAGATTCCATTGCATTCTCCAATAAGTTACAGAATAGAGATGTCAAATCGTGCTGATATATATATTGTACAGTACCGCTTCTGATGTCGGTATGGAAATGAATATGTTTGTCATTGCATTGGCGCTGATAGCGGCAAAGAATGGCATTCAGCATTTCATTGTCGCAGATATTTGTGGTTTCTCTTAAGTCAGAAGATTCCATAAGTTGTTGTATATAGGCATTTATTTTATCAGAATCATGTTTTTCGTTCAGTAATTTGATCGATTGAAGATGTTTCTTTATATCATGGATTAAAATGCTTTGGTTTTCGTTTTGTGCAAGCATCATTTCATAGTATTCAACAGAATCGGATTCTTTCTGGAGCAACAACTGCAAATCGGCATACTCCTGTGATTTTTTTTGGTTAAATTGGTTGATTCCAAATACAAGCAGGTTGACCATCAGCAGAAAAACTGCACAAATAGTCACTAGAAAATCAATAGGTGGAGCAAATGCGGATGTTTCACCAATAGAAAGAAGAGTAAATATAATAAAAATGGAGGAAACTGGAATTAACATCAAAAGAATTTCGGAGTGACCGTATTGTTCTTGATTTAATTTTTTTCCTTTGAACAGATGAATTAATAAATAGATGACTGCAAAAAAGAAAATCTTGCTAAAAACCGTATAAAAAACAAGTCCGGCATCTGTTTCTAAGAGAAAATGCGGAAAAAATCTTGATATAATCCCCAAAACTGCAATTTCAGATATACCCATAATTGCTGTAACTATAGCCGAATGGAAGAGTGCTAATAACAACTTGAGTTTAAACAACACATAAAGAAAAACAGTGTTAAACACAAAAAAGCTGACGACATTTAGTCCTGTTTGTTTGAGCAGGGAAAGAAGAAACAATATTGTATAAAGCGCACTCAATAATGCCAGCCTTATTTTACTGCCATAAGAGGAGGTAAAAAGGTTGGATGTGTATTGCCATAGTATAACTGCTTCTGTAAAAAAACTAAAAAGAAGTAAAACGATATGTTCCATTTATTTTTACCTCATACTTTCCAGATATAGTAGATAAGCATTTTTAAAGGAACTGTATTTTCTACGTGTCAGATAAGCTGTGATCTGTTGATTCGATAAATGTATGGCGGAATGATCAAAGTCCACAATATGTTCGAAATTAACAATAAAACTCCTATGTGTCTGGAAAAAACTGTTTTTGGGGAGTTGTTCCAGCCAATAAGCCATATTATGAATAGAATCAAAATCTTGCCGGGTAGTATGTACAATTACTTTTCGTCCCTGTGCTTCTATTGCAATAATCTGTGAAGCAGGAAATGAATATACTCCCTGCTTAGTTTCAACAGGAATTTTGGTAGTAATGGAATTGTAATATGCTAAGGCGTCTTTCATATTTCGGAAAAAACGCTGTCTTGTCCAAAGGTTTGGAAAGATAGCGGAATACATGAAAACGCATTGCTTCATCCAAATATTCGGAATATGAGGTCACCACAAAAATAATGACATTTTTGTTTGCTTTTTTTAATTCATTTCCTACATAAATTCCATTCATACCGGGCATTTCAATATCCAGAAAAACAATATCTTTTTCACCTTTATCAGATAATAAAGCTTCACCGCTGGTAAATGAAACTATTTCGGGAGATTTTAAATGATTTGATTCAAAGTAGGATTCAATATATTTTTGTAATTGTTCAATGAATAGAGTATCGTCATCACAAATTAAAATACGCATTTTTGTACCTGCCCTTATTAAAGATGTATATGTACATCTTATCATATGAAATTTCCAAATGCAAAAAATGCGTATGAAAAGACAAATTTATTACCATTTTGCTTCAGAACATGTCTTGTTGTTTCGTTTTACAAGCAGTTCAATAAAGTCTCCGGCAAGTTCTATGTCAGATTGGTTACATAATCGCAATTTATCAATAATATCCTGTGGAATATTATAAGCGTGCATACTGCCGAGCAGGAGGTAGTCAGGTGTAACGTTGAGTAGATTACAAATTTGGATGAAGACATCCAGATTTGGTTTTTGTCTTCCATTTTCGATTGATGACATATGATTATTGGATATATTTAATCTTTCAGCAAGCTCTGTCTGTTTTATTCGCAGTTCTTTTCTGCGGATTTTGATTCGGTTTCCCATATCTTCATATTGAAATTCTATTTATTCCACCTTCTTTCATTAAAATTTTACCAATAGAACCTAATAAAAAGAAGAAAGTAATAAAGAACTATTTGCATCACATTTAGTGAAATTGCTTTACACATAAAAAATTCTGTATCACATTCTGTCTATATAAACTGTTTTTCGGTTGGAATATTACTGACAGCAGGATTACAAGTACCTTGCATCGTTAAGAAAATATGTAAATTAACCAAAAAAGCACGATAAATGTTGTTTGGTGCAGAAAGGGTTGAAAACTTGAAAAAAATGAAGATAATGAGAATTGTCATTGATTTCATAACTGAGAAGTAAATTTTACGAACGTAAACATGGGAAAGGAGATCAGTATTATATATAGTAATGGCGTGTACACTGGCAATTTGTGCCATTTAAGCGCTTACAATAAGATATTTTAATTTATTTGAGATAGAAGAAAGAGTATGAGATTATGAAAGAATATAGATATTTAATTGCTTCTATAATTTGTCTAGGTACGGTAAGTATGGTGGGATGCTCTAAAAATGTAAATAGTATAGAAGAAAAATCAGAAATGACCATGGATGACGAAACAAATATAGAAGAAAACAGTATAACGGAGCAAGGTGACATTCAAGAAACAATTACAGAAAATTTGACTGTAAATACAAAAATAGAGATCCCCGGAAAAAGTTTTGCAACATATAATACAGAATATAAAAATTTTGATAATGAAAAAATTGTTGAGTTTTTATGGCCGGAAAGTAGTGAAGAAGAAATTCAGATTAATGAATATGATGGAGGTGCCTCAGAAATAACTTTTCAGGATGAAACAGTAGCATTAGGAGCAGGTGTTATGAAATATGATAAAAATGATGAAATAAAATATTTATCAAGTCTTGCATCCTATGCGGAAGAAAATGCTCTTCTTGAAAAAAAGAATTTATCATTTATGAAAGAGGAAGAGGCTATAAGCAATATAGAAGCATTCTTGTCGAGTTTGGAACTGGGTACAAGTTTAGGTGAAAGAGAAACTTTCGCATTGTCAAAAGAAGATATGCTTAGCATACAGAATGCTATGAAAAGTGATGAAGACTATAAAAGCTTTTATGAGTCTGGCAAATTTCAAGAGCAGATATTTGATGCAGATGACGAAATGTATTATATAAAATATTCATTTAGTTTGGATGGGGTACCAGTTTTTGGAGAAGGCGATCCTACAGTTCAAATGTCAGGAGGAGTGGAGCAACCGTTACTTGCGGATCCTATGGGTGCTACATTTTTATTTTCAAATTTGGGAATCTGTGAGATAAGATTAACTGGAATGGTAAATCAATTGAATATAGAAGCTGAAAATCAAGAAATAATACGATTTGATGGAATAAAAAAAGCATTAGTAAAAAAATTTGGAGATGTTATTTTATCTGATACGTATAACCTATCCAATATGTGGTTGGAATATTTTCCTAAAAGAAAAGAGGATTCTTTTGATAAAGTGGAATTGATTCCAGTGTGGTGTTGTAAGTTTGATATAAATGGTGATATCAATGTTGATTATGCACTTCGGTTTAATGCAATTACGGGAGAAGAAATATCATGAAAAAAGTATTTGCTGTTGAAATGAAACGTGCAATAAATATAGGATGGATCATAAGTATTTTAGGCGTTTGTTTTTCTATATGTTTTGATTCCTGGAATGATCTGATGAGAGCTTTAACATCGCATACGGGAAGCATACACTATTTTTTTTGGAATTCATCATGGGGAGGAGTTTGTCGCACTTACTTTTTGCCAATATTTGCCGCTATTCCTTTTGCCACAAGTTTTTGTAAGGAATATAAAAATCATTCTCTTTCATTTATTGTTTCAAGAGAAGGAAAAAAAAGATATTGTACAGTGAAATATGTAATTAATGCATTATGTGGTGGTGTTACAGTGGCGATTGGTACTGGAGTTCTATTGCTAGCACTTTCTTTTGTTTTGCCTATGGCAGATTCTACCTTTCAAGATGCAGTTGTTTCGGATAGATTCCACGCATGGATTGCATTATATCATCCGTTCGAATATGGAATGTTAGAGGTATGGTCGGGATTCTTGAGAGGTATATTATGGTCCAGCATTGCATTATGTGTCTCGGCTTATATATCGGATCCTTTTGTAGTGCTTGTATCACCTTACTTTGTTAGTTTTTTTATTGTTCAGGCATATCGTATGGGTAATGTTGTTGATAGGTATCGTTTGGATAAACTGTTGACAGGGAATGTAATTATTCAATCAAGCGTACATACTGTTTTAATATGTTCAATAGTTGTATTATTAATAGTGATTTTATTTGGAATTCTATTCCGAAGAACAGTTTTAAGGAGGTTGGAAGATGGTGTATTTTATTAAAGCACTTCGCATTTCAATCTATAATTTAAAAAAAACCATATCATCAATACGGGTACTAACAGTTTTACTTATTGTAGCAGGATTTATATTACAAAATTTAGAGGCTGTTTTGAATTTTAGTAATCTTGTTGGGGTAAGAATAACTCCATATGCATTTCCTCATTTAACTAATGATTATATTTGTCAACTTGTAATAATGGCAGGGGTAATTTTCATTTTTTCTAATGCGCCTTATGAAGATGATGGATATTTTTATATGCTATCACGTTCAGGAAAATTGTCGTGGGCATTAGGACAAATATTTTATAGTATTAGTATTTCGTTAATTTATATTTTATTTTTGTTGTTGGTTTCTGTGCTCCCACTGGTTGGGAATATGGACATAGGATGTGAGTGGGGGAAAATATGGGGAACACTGGCAAAAACAGATGCAGGTATACAGGTAGGGCTTTTGTTTAATGTTTCAGAATATATGGTTAGTCATTATAGTGCATTATTTGCTTTGATGATAAGCGTTATATTAGAGTGGTGCTGTGCAAGCTGGTTGGGATTGTTGATCTATTTATTGAATAAATTGACAAGTAAGGCAATAGGGACTTGTACGGGTGCTTTGTGTGTATTATTTGATATTTGTATTTCAAATGACTGGATGGCTTGGGCAAATCGTTTTTCTCCGATTACACTAGCGCAAATAAATACATATTCGGGTATTAATTTAAAATATCATATTACATTGAAATATGGTATCTTATTTTTTATTATAGGAATCTTGGTTTTGAGCATTTTATGTGTTTTAGTAAATTATAAAGAAAATACCGAAATTGGGTTGCAAAAGTTGGAGGTAAAATGGAGAAAGAAGCAATGATATCAATAGAAAATCTTAATAAACAGTTTAAGAATCAGTTAGTACTAAACAATATTAATGTGAAATTTTCAAATGGGCATATCTATGGAATTATTGGAAGAAATGGTTCTGGAAAAACAGTTTTACTAAAATGTATTTGTGGATTTTTAAAACCAACAACAGGTGTAATTTCTGTGAATCATAAAATTGTAGGAAAAGATATTGATTTCCCAGAAAACTTAGGTTTTATTATTGAGACACCTGGATTTTTGTTGAATTATTCTGGATATAAAAATCTTAAATATTTGGCTTCAATACGAGAAAAAATAGACAGTAACGAAATTAAAGAGTCTATGTCATTGGTTGGTTTGGATTCCGCAGACAAAAAACATGTGGGTAAATATTCGATGGGAATGAGACAACGATTAGGTATAGCACAGGCAATTATGGAAAAACCTGATATTCTGGTTTTGGATGAGCCAATGAATGCATTAGATAAAAATGGAGTTGAGGAAATGAGACGATTATTCTTGAAAATGAAATCAGAAGGAAAATTAATTCTGTTGACGAGTCATAATCGTGAGGACATTGAAATATTATGTGATGAAGTTTATGAAATGGAAGAAGGTATACTTAACAAATTAAAAGAGAATACAGTAAATGAGTAATATAATAATCTATGTGGTCAGGCTTGGCTATCAAAAAGTAATAGATATTTCTGTTGACTCATAGTATTGAAAAATGAAGGTATCTTGGATGAATTTAACCGTATCGTATTTGAAAGTATCGTGGAAACTGCAAGCGCACACGCAGCTGCCACTGCGGCAACTTTCGGAGCTGTCCATCGTTTTCTTCTTCGCAGATTCGCCACTTTATTATCTGCCAGCTGCTTTGCCACCTCATTTTGAATCATATTATGGATAAAATCCGGTGTTTCGGGAATATCGTTTTTCATATCTTCTAATCTCATATTGACACCTCCTGTAATTCCTGCCTTAATTTTCCTCTTGCCCTTGCAAGTCTATTTTGAACGGCATCTTCCGATATTTCAAGGATCTGGGCGATTTCTCTTACACTGAAATCTTCTATATAGTATAGAATAACAGATAAACGCAGTTCCTCTTTTGGAATTTATGGCTGTATACAATTCACTGTGATTCTTTGTTTTTTTCGATTCCTGTCTGTCAACCAGATTTTCCAATGGGATAAATTTACTGGATTTACGCACAAGGCTGTAACATTCGTTGATTAAGATACGGATTAACCAGGTCCGGGCATAGTTATCGTTTTTTAACAAAATGTAACAAGAATTCTCCTACCTCTTCAGGTAGTGAGATGAATTGTAGATCTGAGCATAAATGCTCATAAATACCCATAACTACTCAAAAAGATTTTGCAAAAAAGAAAACACTTGTTCTGGTGATTGGTTTGTATTATAATAGAAGAAGAACATATTGTTCAAAAAAACGATAATTGAATTCATTTACTTATACGTAGGAATAAGGTGAGGAAAATAAATCGGGCAGTAAAAATACGAATCTATCCCAATGCAGAACAACGTGTGCAAATAGAAAAAACAATCGGCTGCAGCCGGTTTATCTATAACTGTATGCTTGCGGATAAAATAGAACATTATAAAAAAGAAAAGAAGATGTTAAGGAACACACCAGCCAGTTACAAGAAAGAATATCCCTGGCTGAAAGAGGTGGATTCATTGGCGTTAGCAAATGTCCAGATGCATCTGGAAAGTGCATTCCATAAGTTTTTTCGTGAACCATCTGCAGGATTTCCGCGTTTCAAATCAAAGAAGTCATCAAGAAAATCTTATACAACAAACGTAGTGAATGGAAATATCTTTCTGAAAGGAAAATATTTGAAACTGCCTAAGATGTCGGCTGTCAGAATGAAGCTTCACCGTCCGATATCAGAAAAATGGAAATTGAAATCTGTGACAGTCAGCAGGGAGCCATCCGGAAATTATTTTGCCAGTCTTTTATTTTGCTGTGAAAACCAAACAGCAGAAAAAAGACCGGCAGAAAAATTTATCGGGATTGATTTTGCCATGCATGGGATGTGTGTGTTTTCTACCGGGGAAAGCGCCAAATACCCAATGTTCTATCGGAACACAGAGAAAAAGCTTGCACAGGAACAGCGGAAACTGTCCAGATGTCAGAAAGGCAGTCAGAATTATAAAAAACAGAAGAAACGAGTTGCACTGTGCCATGAAAAGGCCCGAAATCAGAGAAAAGACTTTCAGCATAAACTCAGTACCAGTCTTGCTGAGAGCTACGATGCAGTATGCGTGGAGGATCTGGATCTGAAGGGGATGGCAGGAGGACTTCATCTTGGAAAAGGCATATATGATAATGGATATGGCCGTTTTCTGTCTATGCTGGAATATAAACTGGAGGAAAGAGGAAAATATCTGATCAAAGTAGACCGTTATTTTGCATCCAGTAAGATTTGCAGTGCATGTGGAAAGAAAAAAGCAGAATTGTCTTTATCTGAAAGGATTTATTACTGTGAATGCGGAAACAGAATGGACCGTGATGTAAATGCAGCAGTTAACATCATGAATGAGGGAAAAAGAATCTTTGGAGAATGTGCATGACAGCACAATAAAAAAGTCCGTAACCGGACTTATAAAAATCGCGGGGCACGCGAGGATAGCTTGTAGATACTTGGTTCAGTAGAGCCATTGAGCAAGAAGCCTCCACTTCAAAATCAGAGATTTAAGTGGTGGGAGCATGTCACTGTACCGACGTTGGAAAAAGCCTTCACAATTGTATATGGGTAAGAAGTAAGACAGGTGTATAATGTCAACAGAGGGGAAAGATTTATTTCCTCTATTATAAAAAAATAAAGTTTATTTGGGGATATTTTGAAAAGCTGTACGTCTAATCTATGTAAATGAAAATTGCCGGCCGGCTAAAGAAGGTGGTGTTAAAGTGACCAAAGAAGAATTAGGGGCGTTGATTCTCAATTCAGAGAGACAATTGTATTCTACTGCCAAAACAATTTTAATTAACGATCAAGATTGTGCGGATGCTATTCAGGAAACGATTGTTAAGGCATTTTCAAAGATTGGAACTTTGAGGAATGACAAATATGCCAAGACTTGGTTGATTCGTATATTGATCAATGAGTGTTATACTCTTTTGAGAAAGTCGAGTAAACTTGTTTCTTTGGAAGGGATGAGTGAAATGACAGAAATTGAGACAGATCAGAAAACTGACTACAGTGACTTGTACAGAGCCATAAATTCTTTGAAAGAAGAATTACGAATGCCAGTTATTCTGTACTATATTGAGGATTTCAACATAAAAGAGATTGCGCAGATTCTTGAGATAACCGAGGGAGCAGTTCAAAAAAGACTTGCCAGAGCACGGGGAAAGCTTAAGCGTAATTTACAGGAAAGTGAGGAGTTGACAGTATGAGGTTAGAGGATATGAAAAAAAATATTCCTGAAACTCCGGAGTTCATCCACACGATGATCCAAAGCGAAGTGAAAAAACAGCTTCAGGACACGAAGGTGGTTAATATTCAGACAAGGAGAGTGAAAAAATGGACAGGTGCCAGAGTGGCTGCAGCAATAGCCGTATGTGTATTGGTTACATCGACCATAGTCTATGCAGGTACCAAATTATATCATATGTTTTTAGAAAAACAAGGAGCCTACAGTATTGTAACGGGAATTAAGGCGGATGGCAGCACAGGGAAAATTAATCTTCCTGAAAAAATTCATGATATAGATATCTCCGCAGGATATATTCCAGAAGGTATGGAATGGATTGATGAATTCCATCTGGAATATCCTGAGCATGATCGAACCGGAGGATTCAGCTTTGCATCTGTGCTTTTAGACGAGGATGATTTGAGCAAAGTAATGCAAGATAAGAATGTTGTTGACTGTGAGGAACGAACTTTTGGCAATTATGAAGGTGTATATCTTAAATATAATGACCTGGCAGAGGATGGATCTTTTAATCAAAGGATTTACCTTCTTCGTCCAGATGTATATCGTGTAATTACTGTTTATATCGGTGATGATGTTTCAAAAGAGGATGCCATTAAAGTGGTAGAAAACCTTGTGATCACTGAAAATGATACAATGATTGAAACCGCTGGTTTGTATACGTGGAGCGAAATGGTATCCCCTGAAGAATCATCGGGAGAAGCAGTGATGACTTCCATTGCAGATAATAAATTGCTAATGCATCAGATTGGTGAAGTGTTTGATATATCAGCATCTGGTGAAGACAGAGATGGCAACTATATTGAAAATGATAAAATTTCAGTTTGTGTTGATGCTGTTCAGGTGGAGGACAACCTGCAGCTGCTTGGTCAGAATAATGTGCCGGAAGAATGGACTGATGCAGTTGGAACTGATGGAAATTTAGTAAATAATACGCTGTCTTATATTAAGTCCGGTAATGGCATTGATTCAGTGGATGAGATTGTAAAAACAGAAAGTGTGAAACAAAAGCTCGTCTATGCGACAGTTACTTATACCAATAAGTCAGATGAAGAAATTAACCATATGCTTTATATTGGTACATTGCTGTTGATGGACCATGAAGATGGAGCATATCAAATTTACGATCCGACAGAACAGTCCGGAGATGACTACAATCGTGTTATATGGGATGGTGTTGCACGTACAGCTGAAATGACATACAACAGTATATCAGAGGATTATGGAAATGGAGGAAACTATATTTCTTCATTAAAACCTGGTGAGAGTATACAGGTGAATATGGCATGGATCGTAAATGAGAATGACTTGAATAATATGTATCTGAATCTTAACGGTGATGGAGCTGCATATGAGTTTTCAGATTCAATGTTAAAAACAGGATTGGTGGACATATATCAGTAATGAAAATCTTATTATAGAGAAGAGGCTGTCCGTAGTGGGCAGCTTCTTTTAGGATATATTCAATCACCCAGCTATATTTTGCAATTCCTCTTTTCCACAGAAAATGTCTTGCGTATTCATATAATTAGCTTAAATAATTCGCATTTTCTTTCTTGTAATCATTCAGCTGGCCATATATAATAAATGCCAAATTGATTTGCTGGAGGAAACTATAATGCTCGAATATATCTCTTCTCCAGAAGCGGCGAAAAAGTGGGGGTATCTCTGAGTGGCAAGTACAGAAGTTGTGCGAAGAAAACCGCATATCTGGCGCAGCAAGACTCAGCCGTATGTGGCTGATACCAAAGGATGCAGAAAAGCACGTTGATGGGCAACTGAAAATTAGCAAATCTACGGATATGTAACATTTCACGGACATTTGCCTGTTATACTGTAGATGCAAAGGAAGTGAGGATATGAAGCAAATTTTGATTGTTGAGGATGACAGCTTTTTGAATAAGATGCTGTCCTATAATCTGACAGCAGACGGTTACGGCGTGACTTCTGCCCTGAATTTCAGAACCGCTGCTGAAGCTATTCGTCAGCGGGAATTTGATTTGATACTGCTGGATGTCAATCTCCCCGATGGCAGCGGCTTTGAACTGTGCAAACTCGTAAAGCCTAACTGCCCGGATGCAATTGTGATTTTTTTGACTGCCAACGATCAAGAGAGCGACCAAATACGAGGATATGAAGTTGGTGCAGTAGATTATATTACAAAACCTTTTTTGGTAGGAACCTTGCAGAGGAAAATCAAAGCGATGTTTTCGTTGTTGGAACATCATAAGTCTGCAAAGGAAGTTTACGACGATGGGCGGCTATTCTTGGATTTCTCAGAGCATTCCGCTTCACTAAACGGCATCTCACTAACCCTGTCAGCAATGGAATTTAAGATGCTGAATCTGTTTCGCAGAAACCCAAAACAGGTATTGACGCGCAGACAGTTATTAGAAAAACTATGGGATATTGACGAGCGTTTTGTAGACGAACACACGCTGACAACTTCTGTGAGCAGAATCCGCAGCAAGATAGAATCCGATGGCGGTGCGCCCTACATCAAGACAATCTATGGTTTGGGGTATCAATGGACAGGAGGCGAAGCAAAGTGAAGCTGCAAGGTCTTTCAGTAAAGCGGTTATTTTTTTATGTGATAATAGGACTTATCCTCTCCATGACCGTGGCCGCTGCCATTTTATATTTTATAACAGAGCAAGCTGCGGTGTTAGTTGTCGGTGCTGTGCTGATTTTGTGCGCCCTTGCGTGGCTTCTTGCTTTGACACAAATATTGGGAAAGAAACTCGCTCTCTTTACCTCCGATCTGTGCGGGACCTTAGATCATATGATTGCCGGAAATAAAGGCATCTCTCTTTCCGAGGACAGTGAGACACAGCTTGCCAGAATTGGTCACAGGCTGGCAAGACTATATCAGATCATGCAGGAGGATCGTCGTCGGGTGGAAGAAGATCGGCAGGAATTGCAGTCACTTGTATCGGATATTTCCCATCAGGTGAAAACCCCCGTAAGCAATCTGAAAATAGCAACAGATACACTGTTGGAAAAGCCTATGGCTGAGGCAGAGCGCACGGACTTTATTCGTGGAATCCGTACACAGACAGATAAGCTGGATTTTCTTTTTCAGGCACTTGTGAAAACCTCCCGGTTGGAAACAGGCGTAATCCAGTTGGAGAAGAAAGTAAGCAACCTATATGACACAGTGGCGCAGGCCATGAGTGGAATCGTATATGCCGCAGAGAAAAAAGAGATTTCTGTGTCCGTAAACTGTCCGGAAGAATTGATGCTTTCCCATGACAACAAGTGGACGGTCGAAGCACTCTTTAATCTTTTGGATAACGCGGTGAAATACACATCGGTTGGCGGAAAAATCTCCGTATCAGTCGTACAATGGGAAATGTATGTGGAGATTAAAGTGGCTGATAATGGTAAAGGAATTTCTGAAAGCAATCAGGCAGCTATTTTTCGGCGCTTTTACCGCGAGGAAGAGGTACATATCAAGCCCGGCGTCGGCATAGGATTGTACCTTACCCGCGAGATCATAACGAGACAGGGTGGTTATATTAAGGTGGTTTCTGTGCCGGGAAATGGATCTGAGTTTTCCATCATGCTTCCCGCAAAATAGTATGTATGTGGTGGGTAGTCGCTTTTGGCTGCCTGCCATTTTTTGAAATGTCCGAGTGCTGTAACATTCCATCCTGATTTGCAGTGATACAAATTGACCGTTGTAACATTTCACGGACATTTAGGTTTTACAATATCCCCATTAAAAGGCGGGTAGCCTTGAAAGG
Organism: Blautia sp. HA8986; assembly: GCF_056504635.1. Taxonomy (NCBI): domain Bacteria; kingdom Bacillati; phylum Bacillota; class Clostridia; order Lachnospirales; family Lachnospiraceae; genus Blautia; species Blautia sp. HA8986. The sequence goes on along the minus strand of NZ_JBWLUQ010000001.1, from coordinate 729,822 downwards.
AGTTTCTATATGAGCGTTTTACAGACAATTGACCTGAAAAAGTATTACGGCACAGAGCCAAACATTACCCGTGCTCTTGATGGCGTGAATTTTTCTGTAGGCGATGGCGAATTTGTTGCGGTGGTTGGAACCTCCGGCAGCGGCAAGTCCACGTTGCTTCACATGATGGGTGGACTGGATACGCCCACCAGTGGAACCGTGATCGTCCGCGGTGAGGAACTGGCAAAGAAGAATGACGAACAGCTCACTATTTTCCGTCGCCGCAACATCGGCTTTATCTTCCAGAACTATAACCTTGTTCCTATTCTGAATGTGTATGAGAACATCGTCCTGCCGGTGGAACTGGACGGGGACACGGTGGATCAGAAGTTTTTGGACGAGATCGTTCACCTGCTGGGACTGGAAGATAAGCTGAAAAATATGCCAAACAATCTTTCCGGCGGACAGCAGCAGCGTGTGGCGATTGCCCGCGCTCTGATTACCAAACCGGCTATCGTGCTGGCCGACGAGCCGACCGGCAACCTTGACAGTAAAACCAGCGCCGAGGTGCTGGGGCTTATCAAGCGCACCAGTGCGGAGTTCCGGCAAACTGTTGTGATGATTACCCACAACAACGACATTGCCCGCCTTGCAGATCGGATTGTCCGCATTGAGGACGGAAAGATTGTGGAGTAAGGAGGTGACAGGCTATGACATGGCCTTTTGAAAATGATACCAGTGCCATTACAAAGAAGCTGGCCAAACGGAGCAGGAAAGCAGATAAGCGAAGCAAAGCCTTTTTGCTCCTTACGATTGCGCTTTCTGTCTGCATGATTTTTTCAATCATTTTAATATCCGCAGGTGAGCAGGAAGAATTTAAGAATACACAGCGCACTAAAGCGCAGATCGCAATTCTGGGAATAACCGACGACCAGCTATCCAGTTTGCGTCAAAGTAAAGACGTTCAATGGATTGGCGAGTATGCTGCAATCGGACTATCCTATTCAGGCAATAAGACAATTACGGTCGCTTATGGGAGCGAAGATTATTTTACGCATCAGGAGGAAATGTCTTTACAAGGCAGCCTCCCACAAAAGGCAAATGAAATCATGCTCCCGCAAAATTATATTGACTTTTTGGGAGAATCATATCGTCCCGGCGACACCATTACTTTTGATGTGACCGGTACGGGGGATAAAGCAGAATATACACTTTCAGGCATTTTGAACGAGGATCGCAAGAGCGATGGGTATTTTGTCTATCTGAGCAAAGATCTCGCCATGAGCCTGATGGATCACCTTCAAGTAACAGCATATACCCGTCTGAATACAGATGCAATCCGGTCTGATGCCATCCTTGACTTTACGGATAAAATCATTGAAAACACTGGCATTGTAGAAGATCAGATATATCTTACGGAGTATTCTGCCGTTATGACGGGGGTTATTCAGTCCGGTATCCAACTCCCTATCCCTATGCTGGCTGCATTGACTACTGTGCTGGCTGCAACGATTATATATGGTGTCTTTTACACAAAGATTGCGAAAAATATGCAGATGTTTGGCCAACTGCGGACAATTGGAATGACAAAAAAGCAAATAAAACGAATGGCAAGAAAAGAAGGACTCCTGTATGCTTTTACTGGTATTCCTCTTGGACTAATTGCTGGCTTGCTGATTGGGTTCGCTGCGTATCCGAAGGGATTTCAAATCAAAACGGCGACGGTCTATGCGGTACTGATTGCTATAGTGGGCATTGTAATGGTGAATATTGCAATTTTCAAGCCAGTTCGAGTCGCAATGAACACTTCTCCCGTTGAGGGTGCAAAATACCTTGCCTATTCCGGGAAAGCAAAGGTCAGTTCAAAGCTGCATCGCAAGCTGTCACCTAACAATCTTGCAAAAATCAATATTCAACGGAATCGGCAAAAAGCTATTTTGACGTTAGTAATGCTGGGTGTGAGCGGTGCGCTTTTGCTGGGTGCATCTACAGTTGCAGGTTCTATCGATCCAGAAAAACAGGCAGCTTTCAAATACTATCCTGCTGGCAGTATTCTTTTGCAGGTGAAGAATCACGTTGGAAGTTCGTTTGATAAAGAATCTGAGCCGTACGGAAGTTCAAAACTGCAACTGGAAGAAAACCCGCTTGAAAGTCAAACACTGCGGCACAACTTAGAAAATACTGCCGGAATAGAAAGCGTAACTGCATTTAACAGCGTCCAGATGTCTATTACCTTTCCCGGCGGAAGTGATTCCCTTACCAGTATTATGAACGATTTCCCGACCTTAAATCGTGAACAACTGGCTGAAAAGCAAGCAGTTCTATCATCTGGAACAGCAGATTACGATGTTATGACTGAAAAATATGGAATACTGGCATCCGAAAAGATTGCGAATGTTGGCGACACTTTGCAATTGGAAGGGCGTTCTCCGGATGGCAGCACATTTAATGTTGACGCAGTTGTTGTAGGCACCTACAACCAAACCGATTTGATGGAACGTAGTCCGGTTGTTCCAGGCAGTCCGTATTTTATGATGACGTACGATATGGCAAAGAATCTGACAGGTATAACGGAACAGACTGGTATCTTGGCACTTAAAGTCACGCCCGGTCATTTTGACGAAGTCCTGAACGTTGTTCAGGAAATTGCAGAGCAAAATGGAAAAATATCGGTCAATACGATTGAGCAGACGATTAAAAACATTCAGTATCGATACAGTTCATCGATAAAGGCACTATACATGGCAACAGCGATCCTGTTTACATTTGGCGGTATCAGCCTTATGAATATGTTGATGGTTGATTTTCAGAATAGAAAACGGGAATTTGGTCTGCTGGAAGCTGTCGGAGCAACACAAAAGCAGCTAAAAGCTATGTTGAGCCAAGAAATTGGTATCTACCTCAGTGGATCACTGACAGTGTCACTTGCATTGGGTACGATTATCAGTATCATAGCTTGCCAGCGTTTGGAGGCAGTAAATCATTGTATCTCACTAAAACTACCGTGGCTGTTCATCATAGCACTTATTGCTGCAATGGTAGTTATCTATATGATTTTCACGGCATACGCAAAAGCTGAATTAAGGAAAACCGGGATTTTATCTGCCATTCACGAAGAATAAACACAAATGATAATAAATCAGCGGAACACTCGATAAATGCTGTTCTGCTGATTTTTCATTTTTGCCAGAAAGAACTTCAGGGAGGAAAACGCGGCGGCAACGAGAACGGCGGCAAAAGAGATCGTGTCACCTAAAGAAAGCTATGTAGATGAACATTGAAAATACACCCCACACAACGACCGTTCAGACGGAGCAGAACGCCCCGGCGCTGGTACGGAAGATTGGAAAGACAACCTACAAAGGTGCGCGTACATTTCAGCACCACCAGCACTGAAACCATGAGCGACAAAATCAAACGGATGCTGAAAAACGAGGTGCGGCAGATGCGAGCTTTTTGTAAATTTGAAAGTTAGGAAAATCTTAATAATTTCGCATGCAATCCATTGTGAATTTAGATGCTGTATTTGTTATACTTAATCGAGTACAAGCAAAAAGGAGAGTTGAAAATATGTCTGAAAAGATACTAATTATAGATGACGAGCAAGATATAGCGGATCTGTTGGAGGTCTACTTGAAAAACGAAAATTACATCGTTCATAAATTTTACTGCGCAACAGATGCCATGTCGTGTATTGAAAGCGGCGATATTGATCTTGCCATTCTGGATATTATGCTCCCGGATATGAATGGCTTTTCACTTTGCCAGCTTATCCGAAAGAAATACACTTATCCAATCATAATGCTAACGGCTAAAATTGAGGAAACGGATAAAATAACGGGGCTGACATTGGGAGCGGACGATTATGTGACAAAACCTTTTCGCCCACTTGAAGTAGTTGCCAGAGTGAAAGCACAGTTAAGACGTTACAAGAAATATTCGCCCGGTATCATCACAGAGAAAGTTCCATCGGAACTTTCCTATAACAAATTGTGCTTGAATGTACAGACCCATGAATGTTTGCTAGACGGTGAGCCGATTTCTCTGACACCGACAGAATTTTCTATTCTCCACGTCCTTTTGTCAAGTGCTGGAAATGTTGTAAGCATTGAGGAACTGTTTCATGCGGTTTGGAAAGATGAATACTACTCTAAAAACAGCAGCACAATTACTGTGCATATCCGGCATCTGCGCGAGAAACTGAACGATACTTCCGATACTCCGCAGTATATTAAAACAATTTGGGGTGTCGGCTACAAAATTTAAGCGAAAGGAGAACGCTATGAAGAGAAAATCAAATTGTTTGGCAACTATTTTATTCTTAATTTATCTGGCACTTCTGGTTTGGATCATACTGTTCAAACTACAGTTTTCAATCAGTAATCTGGATAAAGTAAGGAGTATAAACCTTATTCCTTTTCACTATGACAAAGAAGTTGGCACAGCATTTCACTTAACAGAGGTACTCGAAAATTTCTTGATTTTTGTTCCTATGGGCATTTATCTTCAAATGCTTCTGCCAAGAACAAAATTATATGTGAAGTTCATGCTGATTGCTGGAACAAGTTTTTTATTGGAAACTATGCAGTATATCTTAGCAGTCGGACGTTCTGATATTACTGATGTACTTACAAATACGGCAGGTGGTCTTTTGGGGCTTGCTGTATATTCGATGGCAGCCCGGTTAATCGGAAATAGAATAAAAGCAAACAGACTGTTTTCCATTCTGGCAGGCATAGTAAGTGTTGTCGTGATTGGTCTGCTTGGCTTTCTTCTGTTTGCTAATCGGTAGGAGGTGTATTCTCATGTCGAATAAAGAAATGACAACAGAAAAGCGCCTTAAAGTGCGCTTATACCTATCATTGCTGGTTTATACCGTTGTTGGATATGGTTTGACCCTTATCTTGGACTACATCTTTTCAAAATTCGACAACGGTATTTTTGCATGGATCTACTGGCGGCTTGATCTGCTTTTTATTTTGTATCTGATGCTCGGCTTTATATGTATCTTCAATTACTATTGGAAAAAGCCGTGGGGCTATCTGGATGAAGTAATTGACGCAACCCAAACGGTCTATGAGCAGAACAATCATACAGTATCGTTGTCTGAGCCACTGAAAGAACTGGAGGAACAGCTCAATCAGATTAAAATGTCTGTTCTGTTGAGCAAGCAGGCTGCAAAGCAGGCAGAAGAAAAGAAAAATGAAATTATTATGTATCTGGCACATGATATACGCACCCCTCTCACAACAGTAATCGGCTATTTGAGCCTACTCCATGAAGCCCCTGACATGCCTGAACAGCAAAAGGAAAAGTATGTAAAAGTTGCGTTGAATAAGGCAGAGCGCCTTGAAAAGCTCATCAATGAACTTTTTGAAATTACCAAGTACAATGCACATACGGTCATTATCAAAAAAGAAAATGTAGATTTACATTGTCTGATTGCGCAGGTAATAGATGAAATATATCCGACACTCTCCGCAAATGGCAATACAGCGATATTTACTGCGGAGGATAACTTATCCGTGAACGCTGACCCTGAAAAACTGGCGAGAGTTTTCAGTAACCTTTTGCGGAACGCCGCGTCATACAGCTACCCGCAGACAGAGATCACTATATCCGCTAAACGGTTAGAACATGATATTCAGATCACTTTTGAAAATCGTGGGGAAACAATCCCGGAGGAACAGCTTAACAGTATATTTGAAAAATTCAATCGCTTGGATGATGCCCGGCTTTCTAATACAGGTGGTGCGGGACTTGGTCTTTCTATTGCGGAAGAAATTATACATTTACATGGTGGAAAGATTACTGCATCCAGTCAAAACGAAACTATAGACTTTGTGATTACATTACCCCTTTCCGCTTAGGAAAATAAGACTGTGATCTTAGGAATACCTTAGGAATTTAAGCGTATAATTTTTGAGATTGAAAAGCCTTTGTTCGGTACAATGATTATCGAACAAAGGCTTTTTATTGTTCAGCCGAAGCAAAAGAAAGGAGTGTAAGCATGGAACTGAAAATAGAGCATTTAAGCAAGCAGTTCAAAGACAAAACAGCAGTAAATGATGTCAATCTGACATTGACTCCCGGCATTTGGGGACTTTTGGGAGCGAATGGTGCAGGGAAAACCACGCTCATGCGCATGATTGCTGATATTATGACACCAACCAACGGAGCGGTTTACTATGACGGAAAAGACATTCGAGAGTTAGGTGAAGTCTACCGAAGCAAGTTTGGCTTTCTGCCGCAGGATTTTGGGTATCACCGGGATTTTACGGTCAAAGATTATTTGGAGTATATGGCTGCGCTGAAAGGTATTCCTACAAGGGCAACTACCAAAAAGATCAATCATTTGTTGGACTTTCTTTCCCTCTCCGATGTGAAAAAGAAAAAAATCTCCAATCTGTCAGGCGGCATGAAGCGTCGTGTTGGTATTGCGCAGGCTATGTTGAACGACCCGGAGATACTTGTCATGGACGAACCGACAGCAGGACTTGACCCCGGAGAGCGCGTGCGTCTGCGGAATTTCATTTCCGAGTTTTCGCATGATCGAATCGTGTTAATTTCCACCCATATCGTATCTGACATAGAATATATTTCTACGCGCAACGCAATTATGAAAGCCGGAGAAATTGTTGATGTCGGAACTACCGCAGAACTGGTCAAGCGGATTGAGGGCAAGGTTTGGAATTGCATAATTCCGACCTCAAAGCTGCCGGAATGCGAAATGCGACTGCGCATTATCAATCAGCGAGGCGAAGATCACAATCAGGTTTCTATTCGTTATCTGTCCGAACATTCGGAAATTGATGGGTCTGTTACAACGGAGCCGCGATTGGAAGATCTGTATCTGTGGTTGTTACCGCAGACAGACTTGGAAAAGGAGGACAGATAATATGCGACTCTTTAGACTTGAACTAAAACGTATTTTGAAGTCACGGCGCACCCTGATTTTACTTGCAATCGCACTTTTGCTTTCCGTAGCCATGGCATACCTGCCTATTTCATTTGAGGGTATTAACCGTCCAAACGAAGATGGCACGGTTACAGAATTAGATGGCTTGGCAGCTATCAAGTACAAACAAGATTTATATAAAACATCCGCTGGTAAAGTGACCCCGGATAGGATCAAATCGGCTTTGGAAACTTATCAAAGCTGCGTTCGAGAATATGGGCCGGTCGAGGAAGATGGCTTTCCTCTGGCTGTATATATTGAAAAAATCGTCCCGTTCCGTCACTTGCTGATGGGTCTGTCCGAAGCGTTTGCTGATCCATTAACAGGCATTGGTGCTGATTTAATGGATATTGACCCGAATGACATTGACGGAGCCTATTATGAAAAGTGCGCAGAACATTTACAGGATGTCATGCGGAATGAGCAAAGAGAAAACGAAACCGCACAACAGAAAGCTCTTGAAAAATATTCAGAACTTGATACGCCATTTTATCTTCATTCTGGAATTTCTAAAGATGCATTTGATTATATTGAGTTTTATATTTTGTTCCTTGCTATTTTGTGTGTGGCAATCGCAGCTCCTACTTTTGCCGGAGAATATCAAACGGGCGGTGACAGCATCCTGCGAACCACCAAATACGGGCATAAACAATTAGCAATTACCAAAATTCTGGCGGCATTTACACTTTTCGTTGTTACTTTCCTTGTCGGGATCACGGTACACATTCTGATTTTAGATGCAGCGTTCGGGACGGATTGCTTAAAAACATCGTTTCAGATGCGATACTCTATCATTAATCTGCCAAACATCAATCTGGGGCAGTTGCAGATAATTCTCGCAGCAGCGGGCTTACTTTCTGTATTAGCAACGGTTAGCTGTACGCTGTTCCTGTCTGCAAAATGTAAAGACACATTGACAGTTTTGCTGATCTCTATTGTAGTTCTTCTCATGCCGCTTTTTGCATATGTGGCGATGGGAGCAACATGGCTCTCTACCATACTTCCATCTGCCGGAATTGGTATGCAGAACAATTTCCTTTCTCAGCTTGCAGATTTCAATTATCTGCATATCGGTGGAACGAGTTTCTGGACACCGCATGTTATTTTGATTTCGGCAGGAATTGAATTATTTGTGTTTACATTCTTGGCGATTCATTCCTATTGTAGACATCAGGTAGCATAAAAGAAGTTCAAAATAGAATGAATTGATTATCTGCCGCACGACGGCAAAAGAAAAAGCAGACAATTTGGAACGACGGCTTTGATTTTCAGAGCCAGCGTTTCTTTGTGGCAACACAAACCTATGATGAATTTTCCGGAAATATTGTAGCTAATAGCATTGTTTATGCGTTGAAAATATCTGAAAAATTGATGAAAGTAGAAATATAATATTAAAATAAAAAATAATATAAAAAATTGTTTTACTATAGAGAAATATATAGTATAATACAACCATAAGAAGTGATAAAAAAATAACAAGTTGACCTAGCCAAACATAATAAGTTTTACTGTTGTGTTTGGCTTTTTTTATTTGATAGCCAGAGCGGGAAGTGAGGTGTCTGCAATGATAATCTGTGTTATCTTTGATTTGGGAATGGCAGTGATTATGTTTTTATTCGGAATCTGCTTTGTAAAATCAAATGGAAAGGCCGTTGCATTTTTGTCTGGCTATAATATGAAATCTAAGGAAGAACGAAAACAGTATGATGAAAAAGAAATGTGCAGAGTATATGGAAACAAGATGATGTGGATGGCACTGCCATTTGTAGCCGGGGCAGCCATAGATTTATTATACAGTGGAATCGGGTGTCTGGCAGCGTGTGTAATATGGACCGTTCAATTTGTTTTATTGATGAAAGAACGCATGAAACGAGAAAAAATAGAAAAGAACATTTAGGCAAGGGATATGAAAAAAGAATATAGAATATTTATTTCTATTTTGGCTTTGATATTCAGCATAGGGGCGACTTGCATAGGCTTTGGACTGATTGGGAGCTCTTCTCTGAAATTTGGAATGAAATATGTGTGTGCTTTCGTTTTTCTGATGCAAACAGTAGCTACATGCAGGGTTGTTATAGAATTGCTCAAAAAGTAAGCTTATTAGATGGATTTGAGTAAGTACCAGTATCTGACATATGGGAGGAAGGCACTGTTATGGATGGTATAAGCAGCAGGAAATTAACATGGGGAATTTGCATCGCTGGCATTGCGATTGTAATAATAAGCTTCTTTTTCTTACCGGAGATTATTCCCGTTCACTTTGCTGGGAATGGAGTCGCAGATGACTTTGGCAATAAGATAGAAATTTTTTTAATGCCGATACTCCTTCTGACTGTTACAATCTTGAGTGGTATAAAAAGTATAAAGTATGTTCTGATGCATTCGAAGACTTGGCTAACAGTTGGTCAATATAACCTAATGATTGATTGTGTTTTAGGAATTATATTGATCGCAGAAATTTTTATGATTTATGCTTCGTTTGTTTAAATGACTACTTGAGTATAACGAAAACAAGGACTAAAAAGGGAACGCTCAAAATGTCGTAAAAAACAGTAGAACCTGTGTAAAAAGATGAAAGAGGAGCATTGTTACTGTAAATATCAGTCTTTGTGGTCAGAATACTTTAAAGGCTGATCTATAAATAAAGAATCAGATATATGGCAGTTTCTGTTTCATTGGGCAGGCTGTTTCATATCAAAGTGTGAAGAGGAGCTGGTTCATGATGAAAAAAGTAATTCCAATTATTTTATTTACGGTATCAGCAATATTGTTTTCTGCATGTGGCAGAAAAGAAGAACTGTACGAGATTCCTGACCTGTCACAGTACAAGACAGATTATATAGGAGATTCTTCGAATGTTATAAATATTGTAAGTGGGCAAGAGTATCCGGAAGGATATTCTTATGATAGCATACAGATACAGTCTGAAACGAAGCCTTATGGATTAACAGTATTTCTAAAAGTTGAGCCGTCTGCAGTTAAGATTGAAGATGAATTGCAAATTAATGCGGATATGGCATTTGATTTGATTGGTAATTTGGAAACGCTTGATTATAAAATAGCGGATAGTAAGGAAATCATTGCATCGTATGAACGGTAGATCATTCAGTGGTTAATATTTTGTCTGCTATTATATAGTAAGAAAAATAGGAAAGCGAAACATATATTTGGAGGACAGCAATGAGAAAATGCGAAAAGTGTGGAACAGTCATGAGAGTGGATTTAAGACTTAAAGTTAATGGCGGTGGCTATGGGATTGTTGTAGATGTAGATGAAAAACAAAAAACGACAACTATAGATGATGTTAAAGTTGCAGTCTGTCCAGAGTGTGGACATACAGAAATGTATTTAGAGGATTTAACTAAATTGAAGTAAAATTAGATATGATTGAAATAGGATAAAAAATTTTGATGGAATGCTTGTGGAGAAAATAAATATGAAAAAACTTAACTATACAGAAGATTTATTGAGAGTTATCTTCTCTTGGATAGGAATATTCTTTCTTGTTTCCGGTGTCTTAAGTTTTCTTGGGATATTAAAACCAGCAGTAAACTCAGGCATTCAGAATCCAGACATGTTGGGAACAGTGTTTTCTATAGCGGGAGTGCTTTTGTGTATAATAAGTGTTGCTCTTGGAATTTATACTGCAAAGCTTGATAAATTACATTTACAATTAATCGAAAATGGTACAAAAGTGAAGGGTTTGGTAGAAAAAGTATATTTGCAAAAATACACAAGATATAGAAGACAAATTCCATACAGGATTTTATATAGTTTTACATATCATGATAAAGTGTATTATCATAAAAGCCGTTTGGTATGGGAAAAGCCGGATCTTAAGAAAGGTGACTTGATTACCGTATATGTAAATGATCTTGGTAAATCAACAGTTTATAATTGCGATGAAGCGTTCTGATATCTAGCGTCTGCTAATAAGTGGTTTATAAATCAAAAAACGTGGTAAGGGTATTTTCATAATTCTGTTCAATTTTGTCTATGTTTTCGATAATCCTGTTCATGTACAAATGCAACTAAATTAGAGTATAATAAGGGAAACCATTGAAACTGGGTTTCCGTATTGGACATTCCTGTGATGGCAGGAGTGTCCTTTACATATAGCGGTAAATTCTGAAGTAGTTGGCATAGAAGTTCATAAGGTAGTTGATGTATGCTTTAAATCTTTTCATTTCGTTTTCCTCCTTTCTTTATCTTACAAGCACATTATAATATCAGAAGACGTATATTACTTGCCAAATGGGAAGAAAAAGTAGACAAAACTTGCAGGAGATTAATTGGAATGTACTGGTAAGAGTATCACAGACGTTTGCCTGGATGCAGGAGTTGAGAGCCAAAGGACATTTAACCGGGTATCTCGTAAAAGATATAAAGTAACGTCAAGGGATACCGGAATCTTTATCGTGAACAATATATAAGTCAGACCCAGGATGAAATATCTGGAATGGAGAAATAGGATGGCATTTATAATCTGTATAGCAGCACTCATAATCATGATGTTTGTATTTACCAAAATGTTGTTAAGTTTCAGCAATAACAGTAGTGCGGCAGTTGAATCTGTTGATGCGACTGTAGTTGAAAAGAAGCAAGGAATCTATCCCCATATGCAGTCTGAAGCACATGTACCTTGGTTTCGCGTTGTATTTGAGATGACAGATGGAAGTTTGATGGAATTTCAAATGCAACAGGGGAGATTTTCGTGAATTGGAAAAAGGCGATCGAGGTATGCTGACTTATCAGGGAAATCGGTATATATGTTACCAAAAATATAAATTTAAAAGTGAAGCACAGGAGGAAGAAAAATGTTAAGTGAAAGCATTGCAAAACTGGTACAGTATGGGATTACAACAGGTCTGACACCAGAATGTGAAAGAAATTACACAACAAATCTTCTGCTGGACGTTTTTCATGAGGATGACTATGAGAAACCGGACAGCATTGAGGAACCTGTTAATCTTGAAGCAACATTGGGCGAATTGCTGGACGAAGCTGTAAAAAGAGGACTGATCGAAGACAGTATTGTATACCGGGATCTATTTGATACCAGATTAATGAACTGTCTGATGCCGCGTCCGGGCCAGGTGCAAAAAGAATTCTGGGATAAATATAAAGAAAGCCCAAAGGAAGCAACCGATTATTTTTATAAACTGAGTCAGGACAGCAATTATATCCGCAGATATCGCGTAGAGAAGGATCAAAAGTGGAAGGTAGACAGTCCATACGGTGAGATTGATATTACCATCAATTTGTCCAAACCGGAAAAAGATCCAAAAGCAATTGCCGCGGCAAGGAATGTAAAATCCGGAAGCTATCCGAAATGTCTTCTTTGCCCGGAAAATGAAGGATATGCGGGACGTGTTAATCATCCGGCAAGGCAGAACCACAGGATTATTCCGATCACAATCAATGATACTCCTTGGGGATTCCAGTATTCTCCGTATGTGTATTACAATGAGCATTGTATTGTATTTAACTGCCAGCATACTCCAATGAAAATCGAGAGAAATGCATTCATTAAACTGTTTGATTTTGTAAAACTGTTTCCGCATTATTTCCTTGGATCTAATGCAGATCTGCCGATCGTAGGCGGCTCGATCTTAAGCCATGATCATTTCCAGGGTGGACATTATACATTTGCAATGGCAAAAGCACCAATTGAGCAGCACGTGGTACTTCCGGGATTTGAAGATGTAGAGGCTGGAATTGTAAAATGGCCGTTATCTGTACTTCGTATTCATCATAAAGACTCTAACCGTTTGGTAGATCTGGCAACACATGTGCTGGAAGTATGGAGAGGTTATACGGATGAAGCAGCATTTATTTATGCTGAAACCAATGGAGAGCCTCATAATACAATTACACCAATTGCACGTAAAGTAGGGGATATCTACGAATTGGATCTGACATTAAGAAACAACATTACAACAGAAGAACATCCGCTGGGTGTGTATCATCCGCATGCAGAATATCATCATATTAAGAAAGAAAATATCGGTCTGATCGAAGTTATGGGACTTGCAGTTCTTCCGGCCAGATTAAAAGGTGAGATGGAACTTTTGGAAGAGTATATTCTTGAAGGCAAAGATATTTCTTCAAATGAGCAGATTGAGAAACATGCAGAGTGGGTTAAGAAGTTCCTTCCGAAATATCCGGAAATCACAAAAGAAAACATCCATGGCATTCTTCAGAAAGAGATTGGAATCGTATTTACCCACGTTCTGGAAGATGCAGGAGTATACAAATGTACGACCGAGGGAAGAGAAGCATTCATGCGTTTTCTTGAAACATTATAAAAATTGAAATAAAAGGATTCTTTGGAAAATGGGAGGTAAGTGAAACCTCCCATTTTTTTAGGGCAACTACTCTTAAGAAGCATGGATCGGGCAGTTGCATTATACGAAAGTATGGAATTGCGGGGATTCCATGGGGAATTTTATTATGCAGAGAAAGAATATAATAAACTTGCCATATCAGTAAAGGAGAACAGGTGGGTCTGATCGGAGCCAATGGTGCAGGGAAGTCTACGCTAATGAAGGCAATGCTGGGACTGATCCCTGCAAAGGGAAAGATCATTGCAACCCATGATCTGGATCTGGTACTGGAAACCTGTGACCGGGTATTGGTTTTAAACCAAGGGAAATTGGTAGCGGATGGATCTGTGCAGGACATTTTATGGAACCGGAAACTCTTGGAAAAATACAACTTAGAGTTGCCGTTTTGCTTGGCAGGAGTTCCTGAACGTTTCTCAAAAAAAGTGCTTGAAGTGTCCGAAAGTACTCCAAAAGTGCTAAATGTGAGATAAATGATGATGCGGTGTTCCTATCCGTAAAAGAGCAGAGGGAAAATATTTTGTAGAAATCAGCTTACTGTTTGTAAAAGAAAATGTTTTTTCCAGCAGCCCTGGTTATTTTTTATTAAATCGGAGATATTAAAATCAGACGATTTAAAAAATTTGTCTGAATGCTGTTTATCGTTAAAAACAGGGGGCATGGATGGGAAAAAGAAAAGAGATAACCGGTAAGGATAATGGAAAGCAAAAAATGTGGATAATGATCCCTGTCATCATAGTGTTCTTTGCTATGGCTGGCTATGCAGGAATGTCTTATTACTATTCAGACAGATTTTTTCGGGGAACAACGATCAATGGAATTAACTGTTCTGGAAAAACATCGGAAGAGGCAGAACAGGCGGTTGCTAAAAAAGCAGAGGACTATCTGCTGGAAGTAAAGGCAAGAAATCTGAAATCACAGAGTATCAATGGAAAATTGATCGGATATCGTTATGTTTCGGATGGCAGTATTTCCCAATATCTAGATGAACAAAAACCATATAAATGGGTTCGGGGATTTTGGAAAAAGCAAAATTATACAGCCAAGGAAAATATGACCTATGATAAAGTGAAGTTAAAAGAACAGCTGGAAAAACTGGAATGTGTAAAAAAAGAGAATCAGACAGCACCAGAAGATGCTTATGTAGCTTATAAAGATTCGAAGTTTGAAATCGTACCGGAAACAGAAGGGAATACCCTGGATTTCAATGGAGCTTATCAGGCACTGTCAGAAGCGGTTGCTAGCAAAAAAAGAACGATTGACCTGAATAGCTGTCCGGCTGTTTATGTAAAAGCGGCAGTAATGAAAGATGATCCAGATCTTAAAAATTCATTGGAAAAATGCCAAAATCTGATTCGGACCAAAATCGTATATATATTTGGAGAAGAAACGGTAACATTGGAGGGAGACGAGATCAGAAACTGGCTTATTTTTGATGAAAGAGGAAAGCTGCAAAAAAATGAGAATGAACTGAGACAGTGTGTGGCAGAATATGTGGCACAGCTGGCTGCCACACATGATACCGTAAATACAGAGAGGAAATTTTGTACAACAAACGGACGTACTGTTCAGGTGTATAGTTCCGTTTATGGATGGAAGATCGATCAGGAAAAGGAAATAGAAACCATTATGCAGGAAATGATTGCAGGAGTACAGATAAACCGGGAACCGGTATACGCTATGCGGGCAAATGCACGGGGAATGAATGATATAGGCAGCACGTATATTGAAGTGGACCTGTCTGCACAGCATTTATATTACTATCAGGATGGTTCTATCATTTTGGAATCGGATATTGTGTCAGGAGATATGCAGTATGCAGAACGGCAGACACCACCGGGAATTTTTCAACTGTATTACAAGAAAAGTCCATCTGTGCTGAAAGGAAAGATGTTGGAAAATGGGAAATATGAATATGAAAGACCAGTAACTTACTGGATGCCTTTTAATGGGGGGATCGGATTTCATGATGCTTCATGGCAGCCATATTTTGGAGGAAATCGTTTCCGAGAAGGTGGTGGATCCCATGGATGCATTAATCTTCCGGCGGACAAAGCGGCAGAACTTTATAATAGGATAGACGAAAGTGTGCCGATTGTCTGTTTTTATTAAAAATGGGCAGGATATATAGTTTTATATAGAGGTTTGTTTATAAAATGGAAGATCTTAAATGGTCTTCTGTTTTTTTATAATTATCAGCAATAATTTCATGGAAGAAAAGTGTGTATGTTCCGTCCAGATATGGAAAGAAGTCTTTGACCATTTTGACCGGGAAGCGAAAAAATTCGAGATAAATGAGATCTATTCGATTGATAAAGATGCAAAGGAAACCTTGCAGGAGAAGAGCAAGAGGATGCTGGTTACAGAAGCAAGCCATCAGGAAATATGACAGGGAGTGATTTGATAGAGCAAATTGAAATGGAAATATGACGGAGAGTGTGATATGATTTGGATGGCAAAATATCACTTCAAGGAGGTAGACATAAAGATGTTAATTATATTGATAATTGTGTTAATTGGATATCTTGTTTTATTGATTACAAGATATAAGAAGAAAAATAACTTTAAAATTAATGGTACGATACAGATAATTCAGGGAATTATGTGGACTTTGATTGCCATCGACAGTTGGACAACCAGTCATGCAGTAGTTAGGATTGCATACATTATAATAGTTCTTTTATCATTCATAGCAGGATTTCAGGAATTTTATAAATGTAAGTGATAAACTGTACGGTGAAAGGATAATTGTAATGAAATGTTTGGATTGTGGAACTGAAATGGAACAAGGGACAGTAGAAGGCTATGCACAAGGTGGATCACATTCATATGAATTTACGGCTGATACGGAAAAAAAGAAAACAGGCATAAAAGGATTTTTTTCAAGAAAAATGGTTACTGTTCTGCCATATCCAGCAGAACAACGTGCATGGCATTGTCCGCATTGTAAAAAAGTATTGATGTGGATGGATGCTGAAGAGTAATTATAAAGTTTTACGACTTGTAGAATGAGAAAATGCTGTAAGGAGAAAGAGATGGAATGGTTTGGAATTGTAGCATTGTTGCTGATGCTTTGTTATTCAGCGTATCCGGGAAAAGTAAAGCGTTTGGAAACGAAAGTAAAACGATTGGAGAAAAAACAGAGAGGAGTGGCATATATGTCAAAGCTGATTAATGATCTCGTAGGAAAACAATGTATTATCAGATCAGAGTTCATTTTTAGTTTTGCTGGAAAAACTGAATTATCCTGCAAGATTATAGATGCAGATGATGAATGGATAAAAATTTGTTATACAGAGAAAAAAGATAAACAGGTAGTTAAGCTGATGCGGATTGAAAATATTGATTCAATAGAAGAACAGTAATTTCAATTTTGAAAATTCAAGGAAATATAGTTGACAGTTCAATACAATGAGTAAAGAACATGGATTATAATTTATAAAAAAATCAAAATGAAGAAACAGATCTATCATTCCATTCGCAATTCCATTATGTCTGCCAGCATTGTTTAAGCACAGCAGTAAATTCTACTATGGTAAAACTTATTGTGAAATTGACGGACAGATTTTTTTAAACAATTGAGCTGGTCACATTATCGTGCCCTGATACGTATAAATGATGAGAAGGCAAGAACAAATGCAATGTAGACTTGGGATATAAGAAACTATACTATAGAAAAGCGTTAGAGGTGGCAACGGGAATGAACAATAAAATTTTGGTGATAGAAGATGACCGTGCAATTTCAGAATTGCTGTGCATGAATCTGGAAGCGGCAGGATATGAGACTGTGGCAGCTTATGATGGGGAAGAAGCCCAGCGGCTGCTCTTATGGCATGAGGATGCAGATATGGCAGTGGTGGATATCATGCTGCCGGGAAAAGACGGATTTGCACTTATGGAGGATTTTAAAAAGAAAGATATTCCGGTGCTCTACCTGACTGCAAAGGATGATGTGGCTTCCAAGGTGAAGGGATTAAAGCTGGGTGCGGAAGATTATATGGTAAAACCTTTTGATATGCTGGAACTTCTGGTACGTATTGAGAAGGTACTGGAGAGGACGGGACGGGCCAAGAAAGTCTTAACGGTCCGGAACATCCTGGTGGACATGCAAAGCCATCAGGTCTACAAAGACGGGCTTCCGGTAAGCCTAAAGCCAATGGAATATGACCTCTTTGTGCTGCTCCTGCAAAATAAGAATATTGCGCTTGGAAGGGAAGAACTGTTAAAACGGGTCTGGGGAGAAGACTACCTGGGAGAAAGCAGGACGGTGGATGTCCATATCGGACAACTCAGAAAAAAGCTGGAACTTTATGATGAGATCAGGACGATCCCGAAACTTGGATACCGTCTGGAGGAATAAGGATGAAGCTGTGGAAACGAACGGTACTTCTTATGCTGGTAACGCTATTATGTGCCCTGATCCCAGTGGGAACGCTAAGTCTTTATATCACAGGAAAACGAAGCCTCAATAATGCTGCAGAGACCTACGGAAGACAGCTGGAAAATGGCAAGATACTCCTGGAACAATTTTGGGATAACAGCAAATATGAGCAGATGTCCGAGACTGGAAAGAAGGCCTATATGGGATTTCAATTTCAACGATGCTGTGGGTCCGGCATGGCGCTGATCGATAAGAAAAGTAGTACCGCTATTGAAAACCTGACAGATTATAAAGTGGTTGGGATTGAAAATCTGGGTCTGAAGAATGAAAAAGATCCATATGCCTATAAGATACAGAAACTGGGGAAGAAATACCTTCTTCTTCAAAAAGTAGCCTTATCTAAACCAGAAGGATACGAAGTCCTCTCCGTCCGGGAAGTCACAGGACTCTTCACAGAGCTGAGGCAGACCGCTGTCTGGTTTGCCGGAATCTATCTGGCAGTGTTTCTGATGGCAGGACTTTTTATTTATATGATGATGAAAAGAACCGTGGAACAGATGGAGAAGCTACAGGAAGTGGCAGAGAAACAGGAGCTGCTCATGGGGGCACTTTCCCATGAAATGCGTACCCCGTTAACGTCCATTATCGGGTATTCGGATACCCTGCGCCATGTAAAGCTGAAAGACGAACAGAAAGACCGGGCACTGGAACATATCAACCGGGAGGGAAAACGCCTGGAGGCTCTTTCTGGGAAGATGCTACAGATGCTAGGGCTTTATCAGAATCATGCCATACAGATGGAAATGACCATGGCAGGTGACCTTTTAAACCATGTCATAGACATGGAAAAAGAACAGGCAGAAAAGAAAGCGGTGCATCTCAAGATGGAATGTGAAGCTTTTTCCATGAAAATGGATCCGGCCTTGATGGAAAGCCTTCTGATAAACCTGATCGACAATGCCCTAAAGGCTACGGATGCCGGTGGAAGCATTTGGGTAAAGGCTTATGAGAAAGCTGGAAAAAAGATCTTTGAGGTGTCGGATACCGGAATGGGGATCCCGGAGGAAGAACTGGGAAAGATCACAGATGCATTCTATATGGTGGACAAATCACGAAGCCGAAAAGAAGGCGGATCCGGACTTGGGCTGGCACTCTGTGTGAAGGTGGCTGAAATCCATGGCGGATGCTTGAAAATCGAAAGCAGACAGAGAGAGGGGACCACGGTAAGAGCCATCTTCTGATTTACAATTTGTTTACATCTTGATGAATACATCGGCGAAGCAATATGGTACTCTTTTCTCATAAGAAGAGGGTACCTTTTTTAATACCGAAAGGAAAGGATGGAAAAAGGATGAAGAAAATAAAAATGTTTATGGGAGCCGTTCTGTGTATGAATCTTTTGACATTATCCGGATGTGACCGTGTTGTCCAGTCTGCTGTTGTGGAAGAAAAGGATCAGACAGAACAGAAAAAAGAAGAGAAAAAGGAGACAGTTCAGAAAACCGTTGCCGAACAGGTACAGGCACCGGAAACATACCAGACAACGATCCAGGCAGATCTAAGATCAGCGGACCGGGAGGATAAAGAAACCCCGATGAATTTTACCCTGACAGCGGATGCACCGGTAAAAGTGCCGGATGTAGATGCAATCTGTTTAAAAAAGGTAAAAAGAATGGCGATTTCTGAAGAAGAACAGAATAAAATAAAAGACACATTCGGAAAAGGACAGTCCATGCAGGAAGAGAAGAATGAGAACGAACAGGCGGGGACATATACAGTAGATGGACTGACCTATCGGTATTCTTATACACAGAGTGAGCAGGTATCGGATGTGGAGGAACTTGGATTTCAGATAGCGAAGTTTAGCTTTGACGATTGTGGGGACATGACCCTGGCATCAAGTGAGAAAAAAGAAAGGGAAGAACGCTTTCAAAATTATATAAAGGCAGGAAGTGGGAAAGTGTCTGAAAAGGAAGCAAAGGAGAAGGTTTCAGGTCTTGTGTCCGGAGACTGGGAGCTATTTGAAAGTTCCTCAAAAGCACTTACTGAAGGAAGCACTACCCTGGAAAAAGATGAATTCATTTTTGAACGGATGATAGACGGGGTTCCGGTTAATTATGTGAGGGAAACCTCTCTGCCTGTTAATGAACAGGCTCTTGAATGGGAAAACGAAGATGGAACACTTCATGAAGGACAGTCTGAAGGATGGGAAAATGAAGTACTGACGATGGACTTTTGCAGTGGGACACTTCAGAGTTTTCTGCACCGAAATCCCATAGAAGCATCGAATGCTTCCGATGAGAGGCTGTTCTTACTTCCTTTTGATGAGGTCACGGATATCTTTGAAAAAACGATCACTTTGCAGGTCATGACAGAAGACAGGAATCGGCTGATCTCTGTCGATGGAGGAAGCCACTACCGTTATCCGTCCATTGATGCACAGAGTGCGGAGATAACCATAACAAAGGTACAGCTGGGTTATATGTGCATGCCAGACAGTGAAGGCAGCGATACCGAAGCAGTCCTGATCCCGGTGTGGGATTTTTATGGAACCTGGACATCCAAAGAGCCAGAGTATGAGTACGGAAATGGGGAGGATGGACCGGTCATAGGAGACGTGACGATGGATTATGCAGGTGTTCCACTCCTTACGATCGATGCACGGGATGGAAGCGTAATACAAAGGATTCAGGCTGGATGGGCGGCTTCTATGGGTCCCAAGGATATAAAATAGAGTGTGAATTTCAATTTCTAATCAATGATGACCGAAAGACCTGGAATTTCAGGTCTTTCTGCTTTACAGGAAAAAGAAAAATACGTTATACTTTTCCTATAGAAAAAGGTTGGAGGAATATGTATGGCAGAAAAAATGGCAGAGCGGATCGCAGAGATTTTAAAAGAACCTAATTTTCAAACGGCAGAGAAAGCACTGACAGATTTCTGCGGACCGATGGATGGGGAATTCAAGAATCTTCTGGTGGATATTATTGTGGAACGATGGATTGATACGCCTAAAGACGTACCGTTTTCCTATGCCCGCAGCATTTGGAATCAGAAAGATATAAATAGAGAAGAGTATCAGGCATTGCTGGAGGAAATCCGAAGCTATCCCATCGCACCGATCAACAAGGCAAAGATATCGGATTTTTTATGGGTTGTGGAAAATGATTTTTCAAATGCAAAAATAGCAGAAACGGCTTATTGCGAACACTTGAAGAACACCGGTGCATTTGCAGATCATATCATGGCTATAAACCGGATCTTGTTTATCTCTAAAAAAATCCGAAGCAAGGAAATCAATGAAGAGGTGCGAAAGAATCTGCTGATAAAAGTATTAGAAGAGTATGATAACAGCAGCCACGCAAAAATTGGATATTTGATAAAAACTGCCATGGAGGAAAAAGTGGATACAGGATATCTGATCCCTTATGTGGAAAATATCTTGAAAACTTACGATGATAATAGCTGTGATGCACCGCTCATTGGTAAGTTTTGTGATCTGTTGGAAGAACTCTATTGCAGAAAAAATAACTGGCAGAAGAAAAAGTGTATTACTGAACCTAAACTGATTGCGATACGAAGACGTAAGATTCAGGCTGTCCGGATGGAGGCTGAATATGCCGGGGCCTCTTCCAAAGGAAATTTAATGAGAAAGATTCACAATTTGAAAGAGGTTATTCAGTTGTTAAAAACCATACAAGGTACGGAAGAAGAAAGAAAGGCACTGTTGCAGGAAATAGCACAGATAGAAGAAGCTTCCCTTTCGGAGATGATGGTATGGAGTGATAAACAGGATGCCAGCGGCATTGTAAAAGAACTGTTCCGCCAACTGGAAGATCTTGATAAAGAAGAGGCATTATGTTATTTTGCTTCATTTCTTCCGATTCCGGTAAGAGAAAAGGTAAAGAATCAAGTATTAAATAGGACTGGGATCCTGAACACGATATTTCCAGCGGCAATCCTTGGAAAAGGAGGAAAATTAATTGCTAAAAGCGGGCCTGTGAAAAAGCCCGATGGAACAATCGATGAAGGTGCGCTTAAGGATAATATGGAGCGGACAGCAGCCATGGAGATGGATTATTTTGCACAGATCCTGGTGAGCAATACGTTTGAATATATTCGTTCCAGATTTTTGATCGAAGAGAGTGATATAAAAAAGCTTGTAGATGTAAGTTGTGCGATTCCGGAGGGGAGAAAAGAATCGTATACCAAGGGTCTCATGTTTGGCTTTTCTGGAGATTTCTTGACGGCGCTCAGTATCCTGATTCCACAGATAGAAAATGCAGTAAGATATCTGGCAGTGGAATGTGGAGAACCTGTTTATAACATGAATGAAGAAGGGATTGAAGAAGTAAAACCAATGCACGCTGTCTTAGAATTGGAAGGAGTAAAAGAAAGCCTGGATGAAGACCTTATATTTGCTTTAAATACGATTTTCTGTTCAAAATTTGGATTTAACATGCGCAACAATGTGGCACATGGAATGCTGGATGATCAGGCATTCCAGAGCTTTAAAGCTTTGTATATCTGGTGGTTTGCACTGAAATTTTGCTATCTATTCTGCGGAAAATTACAGGAGGAGAATAGAAGCAAAATAAATAAAAAGCTGAAACAGCTGATGGAGAAGAAAGATAATATGGATGAGAATTAATATAAAATGGTTGGACGGATGGTATGGTTTCCTTAAAAAGTGTTCGGAAGTATCTGGCAAGCATAGCGTTTGGATATCAAAACGCACTTTGGGGACGGCCTCAACCCCCGGAATGTGTAGCACTGAGAGTAAATCTATAAATATAATATGAATTATAAAAACACTCCAACTTATTAGTAGTCAGAGTGTTTTTCATAAACATATATTTTTAAATAAAAAATATAGAGAACGTATTTTGGTAGTTACGGATTTAAGAAAAACCAAAATTCATGTCCCTGGCATACAATATAGCGTTCCAGCCATTCATTAAAAGGAAGGTTAAAACGATCGGTGTCAGGAGCTGGATAACATAAATAATCTTCTCTACCTTCTAATACAGCTTGTAAATCCATGGTTATATCACCTATATCTTGCAGAAAAAGAATGGGAAGATGATAGGTGAATTCTGGATCAGATAAAATGGGTGTATTATTCCAAACCTCTTTTTGATTAAGAGCTTCTTTTAAAGAGTAGATGGTACAGCTGACTAGAGAACTCCCCTCTTCTCCACAAAAAAGCTCCATTCCATTTGAACAAGATAAAAAGGCTTTATACGAAGCGGGAAGTTTCATGTTGGGAAAATATTTTTCAAATAACTGAAATTCTTCAGAGGATACAGGTGGGTAAAATTTATGAGTTACTTTTATAGGCTCATCACCTAAATGCCATTGATAGACCCAACCATTATTATCCATTTCATATTTTAGATTTTTGAAAATTCTGTGTATTGCATTTACATCTTCCATTATATCTCCTCCTAATTTTTAAACAAGAAGTCATTGCCTAATGATGTGACATTCAAAGATAATCTCTCTTTATCATGTAATGAGGATATTTTTATATCAGATTAATCAATATTTTGATTTGACGCAAAATGCCAAAATTGACGATTATTATCAATGTAAGCAATAACGATCACATAAGTATTATTCTTAATTCATTTTTTACGCATAATTGTCCTTCTGAAAAATATTTGGATGTCAATTAGTACTTTGTTCAATAACGGAGAATAATTATAGCACATTTCACGGTTTTTTCAATGGTTTTTTGAGCATTTATACGACTATGAAAAAACATAATATTACTAGAAAACAGTTACAGTAAGAATTGAGTAATTAGGTAAAAAGATCGTATTCGGAAAATGGTAATGTTGTGCATATTTTCGATTTCTTTTCCTCGAATATAAATATAGTATCTCTATTTTGAGGTTTTCAGTATAAAATCATATAAATATATAATAAAATTTATTTATAAGCCCCCAAAAGGACAATAAGAATCCTCAGACAGAAATACTACGTAATTGTCGAAAAAATATATTCAAATTGAGTATCTATATTTTTCAGTAAGAAGAGTTCAATAGTAAGTTCAAATATCCTTGCAGATAGCAATATCATCAGAAAAAGTGTATAATTACAAGGAAAGCATTGATGATAAAATTTATCTATGCAGAAAAATGTTGATGGATTGAGGTGATAAGTGTGAGAATTGATAAGATTTGTAAAACGTGTGGATTTGATTCCAATGGTGTGTGCGGCATGTATACTACATGCAAGGAAGGCGAAGAGTGCGATGACTGGGAAGCTTCTTTGGAGTATTATACGGAGATTACGAAAAAAGCACCTTGGTATATTAAGGGACCTTATGATAGATGTAAAATAAGTTATGAAAAATTTCTGGATCTTTTACAACAGGATGAACAGGGAGTCGGTGTAGAAATAAATATTTATGATGCGATTGAAAAGGTCTATGAATTAAATTCAGTAGAATTAGCAGGGGTGTTAGATGTGTCTATGGGAGTGTTGGGATATGCCAGCACTCAAAGAACGATATCAAAGAGAAAAAGACAATTTTCAAGCAGGCTGCATATTCCGGAAAGCTTCTTTGATAAGTTTTTATCTACACAACTGGATGCATTAAAGAAATGTAGAGAAGAATTTCGTGATTGTTATGGGGACGAGCTGATAGAAAAATTTAAGCAAAATGGTTATGCTGCAATGGAAGCAAAGATAGAAAAACAAAATGCAGTCGATAAAATAAGAAATGAAAAGTACAGGGAAGAAAACCAGAACAGATATCAGTATAAGGAGAAGACAAAAATGTACCATGATCTATCTGATGATTACAAATCCAGGGACTATGTGATTGCGATAACCTTAAAAGAAGGCGATTATTATGGAAATATATTCTATGAATACAGCTCTGGAGGATATGGCTTGTCTGTGGACATAATGGAAGATATTTTGCAATTTATTGAAAATCTGGATTGTGAAGAAATCAATGAGTTAAACGAGGAAGGTCTCTTAAATAATAATATAGCCTTGCAAGCAGACATAAATGGCAAGGATATTCATTTTGAACTGAGAAATGATGCAGGGGAAAAGCTGGAAAAAACAATCCCGGAAGATGAACTGCAAAAATACATTGTTGGTTATGAAATGATCCGGTGCGATGGACGTGGAATGAAAAAGGAACGCAGAAAATGTGGTTCCTGCGAAAATTTTACACCGATAGAAGGCTGTGCAAAAGGAAACTGTTCTGTTAGAGGTGATATCATTCAGAGAAGCAGAATTATATGTTCCCATGATTATGTGTTGAAAGCAGATAAAGTATTATGTTAAAATCGTCTCGTACTATCAATGGAAAAGATGATTGTATAGATTTACTATAGGAATTAGAATATATAAATTGTAAGGATATATTGTGTGATATTTCACTTTATATGATAAAAACAAGATAAAAACGCAATGCATATTTTTAAGATATGCTAGAGCTGGTAGGTAGCCCAGCCGTCCTATGTAAATAGGGTAAGTAACCTGCCCCTCCGGGTTGTCCATTCTTTGTTCAATTCATTTTAGGAGGGATTTTTATGGACAAAACAAATGGAAAACTGACGGTATATTTTGAAGAACCATTTTGGGTAGGCGTATTCGAGCGTATTGAGGATGGTAAATTATCTGTAGCAAAGGTAATATTTGGTGCAGAACCAAAAGATTACGAAGTGCAGGAATATATTCAACAATACTATTTCAGTTTGAAATTCAGTCCGGCTGTTGAAACTGTTGTAAAGGATATAAAAAGAAATCCGAAACGGATGCATCGAGAAGTAAAAAAGCAGACAATAGGAACAGGTATTGGCACAAAATCGCAGCAAGCATTGAAATTACAGCAGGAACATAACAAACAGGAGCGTAAAGAGAGAAATCGCAAGAAAAAAGAGGCGAAAGAACAGCGAATGTTTGAATTGAAACAGCAAAAAAAAAGAGAAAAGCATAAGGGGCATTAAAAGCCTCTTGGGCTTTAGCCCAAATCGGAATTGACCGAGCGCATTGGGCGAGAGATACTTCTTGTTTGAATGGCAAGAAGATGGAATTGAGAGTTTAGAAAATTGAAATTCAAGGAGCATATAGATGAAATTAGCAGATTTAGCAACAGGTTCTGATTGGATAGTGTGGATTGTCTTTGTAATATTTGCTGCACTTTCTATAACTTTACTTTCTGGACACGGAAGCTGGTTTATTTCTGGATATAATACAGCTACAAAAGAAGAAAAGGAAAAATATGATGAAAAGAAGTTATGCAGAACAATGGGAATTGGAATGTCTATTATAGCAATTCTTGCATTAATTATGGGCTTGCTTGAAAATATTTTGCCTGCATTTTTTGTATATATTGCATTGGGGATTATTTTGATTGATGTCGTGGTAATTATCATTTTGGGAAACACGCTATGCAGAAAGTAATAACTTCCAGTTAGTTGATATGTTGCAAAATTTGGAATCAGGAGAGAATAAGAATGATTAACAATTTGATGTACATTGAATTAAAAACGGGATATTCTGATGATGGTCCGGCATGGATTGGATATGTCAAAACTTCAAAAAGTAAGAAAACAATCTATTTTAATGACCATGCCTTTCAGAAGAATATCGGTAACTATGCAAATTATATAGATATTGAAAATGGTGATAAATATTGGATTTCCGGACTGAAAAAGGAAGAGAGCAATCGTCATTGGGCAGGACATGGAAAGATTATGATTGATCGTAGAGCTGTTAATGAATACCTTTTCCTGATTGGTGAAAAGGTATTGCCATTAAATCTGTTTGAAGTAGTTGATATTGAAGATAGATTTCCGGTTAAAAGAGTAAAAGAATTATTGAATGAAAAGAAATAGCAATGCCAGCAGTCTTGCAATATTGAGAATATAAAAATGTGACATTCTTACATATGCGTGCTAATATGAATATAGAAAAAGAGTACTACTGATAGACGGTTAGTCCACATACTTATTGAAAATAACCGTTCACGCTGGGGCGGTTATTTTTGTGTCTTGTTATTAACTTTGCCGAATACCTTTGAGGAACGAGGGAGTGAGATATATGGAGCAATTATTGATTGTTGAAGATGATATTGGTTTGAATCAAGGTTTATGCAAAGCACTGAAAGTAGATGATCGGAAGATCATTTCCTGCCAAGACCTGAAAACGGCGAAGGAGCAGCTGCTTTGCGGCGGTGTATCCCTGATTCTGTTGGATATCAATCTGCCGGATGGCAGTGGGCTTGAATTGCTACGGGAGGTCAAGGAAAACACACCCGGGATTCCTGTTATTCTGCTGACTGCCAATGATACCGATCTGGACATCGTGGACGGACTGGAGAGGGGCGCTGATGATTACATTACCAAGCCCTTTTCTCTTTCGGTTTTGCGGGCAAGAGTGAATACCCAACTGCGAAAGCAAGCGTCAAGCCATAAAAATGCACCGATCCATATTGATCTATTTCACTTTGACTTTGAAGCAATGACCTTTTATGTGGGAGATTCAAAAGTGGAATTAAGTAAAACAGAGCAAAAATTACTGCGTCTTCTTGTTGAAAACCGCGGTCAGACCATGACGCGTGGAAACCTTATAGACAGGATCTGGACAGATGGCGCAGAATATGTGGATGAAAATGCTTTGTCTGTTACGATCAAGCGTCTGAGGGATAAGCTTGGGGCACAGAAATACATTAAAACCGTCTATGGAATCGGTTATAGCTGGGTGACAAAAGATGAATAAAAGCGGCATCGTGATCATACTGCTGTGTTTTCTGGCGGCGGTAGCTGTTGTATTATGGGAGCGGAGAAAGGTCAGAAAAACGATGGAAGAAATCGAAAGGATGCTGGACGTTGCCATGACCGGTTCTTTTTCTGAAATCACTTTTGATGAAAGCCAGCTGTCTGCTTTGGAAACAAAGTTTGCACACTATCTTTCTGCCGCAGAAGCATCTTCTCGAAATATGACACAGGAAAAAGACAAAATCAAATCCTTGATTGCGGACATTTCCCACCAGACGAAAACGCCGATTGCAAACCTGCTGTTATACAGCGAGCTTTTGATGGAGGAAACTCTGCCTGCATCGGCAAAGGAAAACGTGGAGGCACTGTACAAACAATCGGAAAAGCTACGATTTCTGATTGATTCTCTCGTAAAACTTTCCAGACTGGAAAATGGGATCATTTCACTTTCCCCTCAGCAAGCATCACTTCAGCCGCTGCTTGAAAGCGTAGTAGAACAATATGCCGCCAAGGCTTCTGGAAAAGGATTATCCATATATCTGTACGATACAGATATTTTCGCTACATTTGACTTCAAATGGACAGAGGAAGCACTGGCTAATATTGTAGACAATGCCATCAAATATACGGAGCATGGAACAATCACGATTTCTACCGTAAGTTACGAAATGTTTACAAGGATCGATATATCGGATACCGGTTCAGGTATCCCTGAAAACGAGCAGGCAAAGATATTTTCCCGTTTTTATCGTTCAAATGCTGTTCAGGAACAAGAAGGGGTTGGCATCGGCTTATACCTTGCCCGACAGATTATATCCGGTGAGAGCGGTTATATCAAGGTTGCTTCCGTTCCGGGAAAAGGAAGTACGTTTTCCATATTTCTGCCGAAATAACAACAATTCTATCAAAACTGTTAGATTTCATTTTCTACCGGAAAGAATGTGGAAAGAATCCTATGCGATAATCTGTATGTATCAAAGGATCGTTTCCTTTCATACATACAGATTTTTTCATGGAGGTACTCGTTTATGGAGGTTTTACAGGCAAAAGACCTGAAAAAGATTTATGGCTCCGGTAATAACGCCGTTCATGCGTTGGATGGAGTTGATTTAAGTGTGAAGAAGGGAGAGTTTGTTGCAATTGTCGGCACATCCGGATCCGGAAAATCCACGCTGTTGCATATGCTGGGCGGGCTGGATCGCCCTACAAGCGGCACGGTCATGGTGGACGGACAGGATATTTTCTTCTTGAAGGAGGAAGCTCTGACTATTTTCCGCCGCAGAAAAATCGGTTTTGTATTTCAGAGCTACAATCTTGTTCCGGTGCTGAATGTATATGAAAATATCATTCTACCCACTGAACTGGATGGCGGAAAGGTAAACAAGGCTTTTGTGCAGCAGATCGTGCAGACGCTTGGACTGAGCGACCGTCTGGATGCCCTGCCCAATCAGCTCTCAGGCGGTCAACAGCAGCGAGTAGCCATTGCCCGTGCGCTGGCGGCAGCACCCGCTATCATTCTGGCAGATGAACCCACCGGCAATCTGGATTCCAAAACCAGCCAGGATGTATTGAGCCTTTTGAAAGTCACCAGTCAAAAGTTCGCCCAGACAATCGTAATGATCACTCACAACGAAGAAATTGCGCAGATGGCAGACCGCATTATCCGTATCGAAGATGGTCGGATCGTCTCCCAGAACTAACGGGAGGTGGCTACGATGAATGTCAAAAACAGAAAATGTATTCGAAAGCTCAGCTTAAAATCCCTTTATGCGAACCGCCGCCGCAATCTGATCGCCATTTTTGCCATTGCGCTGACAACGATGCTATTTACGTCCATGTTCACCATTGTCTTGTCGTTGAACGCCAGTTATGAAACCTATCAGTTTCGGCAGGTAGGTGGCTATGCACACGGTACCTTTAAAGATGTTTCCCCCGAGCAGGCGGAACGTATCGCTGCTCATCCAAAGGTGAAGGCTGCGGGGGCACGGAAGGTGATCGGCATCACTGTGGATGGTGTCTTTTCCAAAACGCCTGCAGAGATCAGCTACATGGATGCCAACTGCACCAAATGGAGCTATGCCACCCCTACTACCGGGCGGATGCCCGAAAGCGGCAAAGAAGTAGCCATGGATACGGCAGCGTTGCAGCTGCTTGGCGTAACGCCGGAGTTGGGCGCCGAGGTCACGGTTTCCTATTCCATCACGGACAAGGATCAAACCGCCTTTACTGTAACAGATACCTTTACGCTGGTGGGCTATTGGGAATATGATGAACTAATGCCTGTTCACTACATCAACATCAGCCGTGATTACGCAGATGACATCGAAGCGCAGGCAGTGAAAACAGGGTTACAGCCTTTCCGCACCGATTTGAATGTCATGCTGGCCTCCAGCACAAATATTCAAGGGCAGATGGAGCAGGTGGATACCGATCTTGGCTACACATGGGACAGCTATACCGATCCCAACAGCGTCCGGATCGGCGTCAACTGGGGATATACCTCATCCCAGCTGGAGTCACAGCTCGATCCAGAGCTGATGATCGCCATAGCAGCTTTTTTGCTGCTGGTGATTTTCTCGGGGTATCTTATCATCTATAACATTTTTCAGATCTCTGTTGCAGGGGATATCCGGTTTTACGGACTTCTGAAAACCATTGGCACAACGCCCCGGCAGCTCAAACGTATCATTCGCCAGCAGGCACTTCTACTTTGTCTGATCGGCATTCCGGCAGGACTGTTGCTGGGCTACGGCATCGGCGCTGTTCTGGTACCTGTTGTCTTGCGCTCCACCCAGTTGGATGCAGGCATCACCACCATCAGCACTTCGCCTGTGATCTTCCTTGGTTCCATGCTGTTTGCCCTGTTGACGGTGCTTTTGTCCTGTTCCAAGCCCGGAAAAATGGCAGCCAAGGTCTCTCCGGTAGAGGCTACCAAATATACGGATGCGATACAGACTAAGAAAAAACAGCGCAGCACCCGGGGAGCCAAGCTCCATCAGATGGCCTTTGCCAATCTGGGACGAAACAAGAAAAAGACGGTGCTGGTGGTGGTGTCTCTGGCACTGTCGGTGACACTGTTCAATGCGCTGTGTGCCTTTGTGGGAGGCTTCAGCATGGAGAAGTATGTATCCTCCATGACCTGCGCCGATTTTATCGTCAGCACTCCCGACTATTTCCGTTTCAACCCGGCAGATGAATTCATCACGCCAGAACAGATCGAGGAGATCGCAGCAAACACAAAGGCCAGTCTTTCCGGCACGGGATATGCTGTGCGAAAAAGCGCATACCTGTGGATGACGGAGGATGCTCTGCGGCAAGACTATGCAAGGTACGAAAGTGCCGAGCAGTTGGACAGCCATATGAGCCGCATGGAGCACCGGGGCAATATGGTGATGGGAGATACCAGAATCGAGGCTCTGGATAACAGTCTGTTTGACAAGCTGCAAGTGTTCGACGGAGATATTTCTCCTATGCTGGAGCCGGACAATAACGCCATTGCCATTGCGGTTTCTTTGGATGATTACGGCAATCTGCCCAATCCTGAATACTACCCCAAGGTGGGAGACACGATCACGGCTACCTATGCGGATGATGTGAAATATATCGACAGCCGCACCGGGGAACTGTGCAACGAAGACACACCGGAGGAGTACCTTCAGGCAAAATTGTATGGGGCCAGAGATGTAGAGTACACGGTCTGCGCCTTGGTAGAACTTCCGAACTCCATGGGTTATCGTTATGGTGGTATTGGATATAACGCAGTTTTGCCTGTGGACACCGCACAGAGGGACAGCGGTGGTGCAGTCGTTCCAATGCTCTACCTGTTCGACACAGCGGACGAAGCTGACGAGGCCGAAGCAGAGCAATATCTGTCAAAGCTCACGGCCGGTGAGTTTTCGCCCTTGATGTATGAAAGCAAAGCCACGGCTCGCTCTGAGTTTGCTCAGTTCCGGCAGATGTTCCTTCTGATCGGTGGTATCCTCTGTGCTATCATTGGGCTGGTGGGACTCTTAAATTTCTTCAACGCCATGATGACCGGTATTCTTTCCCGCCGCCGTGAATTTGCTGTGCTTCAGGCTGTAGGAATGACGCCCCGACAGCTCAAAACCATGCTGATCTACGAGGGGTTGTTTTACGCACTGTCTTCCGTAGCGGCGGCCTTTGTGCTTTCACTGGCGGTGGGACCTCTTGCGGGGAAAATGCTGGGCAGTATGTTCTGGTTCTTTGAGTATCGGTTCACCGTTCTGCCTGTCCTGCTGACAATTCCGGTATTTCTTCTGCTTGGGTGGCTGATTCCTTGCATGATGTATGATAACGAAGCAAAATGCAGCATTGTAGATCAGTTAAGGGATGCTCAATAATTGTTAAGCCAAAATTAGCCCTCTGTCAATGAAAAGGCTGAGGGCTGGAATTCAAATAATAATCAAAGTGACCATTACACTGGCCAGCGGCAAGAAACAGGTCATTTCCATTACTGTGCAGAAAACAACGGTAAGAACAACAAAGATCACCGGACTGAAATCAAGCGTGACTGTTGCAAGGAATAAAAAAACTTACGCTGAAACCAGTCATCAGCCCGATCACTTCCCAGGAGAAAGTTACCTACAGTTCTTCAAATAAGAAAATCGCAACGGTAAGTTCCAGTGGCGTGATCACCGGAAAGAAAAAGGGAACAGCCTATATCACAGTGAAATCTGGAAAGATCCGTAAAAAAGTAAAAGTAGTTGTTAAATAAAAATGATTCAAGCAGGAGCTGCCTTTCATGAATACACATGGAATGGCAGCTCCTTTTTTCATTTTTTGCATGTAGCTTTATTTGCAGAAGTAGATTACGATATTAATAGTTGACCAAGAGAGAAGAATGTTTAGATAATATGTTATAGTGATAATGGAAGCATGGTAACAAAAAAAATTATAAAAATAGAAAAAAAGTGCAACCAAACAGAAAAAAATACGTTCTATATAATAGAAAACATTAATATGGCACACTGCAAATAACCTATCTGCATAAAAACACTAATATACAGGGGAGAAATGTGATATGGAAGATATACATATTATAAATTTATTTTTAGAAAGATCAGAAGATGCAATTCGCCAGGTAGAAGTAAAGTACGAAAAATTTTGCTTTAAGATTGCATGGAATATTTTATATAACACAGAAGATTCAGAAGAATGCGTAAATGATACGTGGCTGATAACGTGGAATAAGATTCCGCCCAAAACGCCAACAAAATTATCTGCATTTCTTGGAAAAATAACCAGAAATTTGGCATTGGACAATTTCAGAAAGAAAAATGCTTCAAAAAGAGCAGATACACATATGATGGATATTTGTGGTGAAGTGGAAAAACTGGAAAATACAATAAAGGATTATGTGGAAGAGGATATAAAGAAAAAGGAAATTTTGAATATTTTAGAAAAATTTTTAGGTGATTTAAAAGCAGGGGACAGGGATATTTTTGTCAGGCGATATTGGTATATGGATACTATTAAAGACATTGCAAAAAGACATGGATGCTCTGAGACTAAAATTAAATCCAGTCTTTTTCGAAGCAGAAACAAATTATGGGAAGAGGTGAAAGAAATCATATGAAAAAAGAAAACAATTTTTTGGATTTGATGGGAGAAATAGATGAAAAATTTGTTTATGAAGCTTCCTTGCCATGGGAAAAGCGAAATGTTAATTTGAAATTTAAATTAGCAAAGATTGCAGCAGCAGGAGTTGTAATAGCATTATTGATAGGAGGTTTGGGACATCCGCATGAGATAAAGGCGGCCTGGGAACAGATTACTTCGTGGATTCAAACTGCATTGGGGATTAATGAAAATGTAGAATCATATATAGATAGTGTTGGAAAAACGATTACTAAAAATGGAATTTCTATTACGTTAGATGAAATTGCTGCTGATAAGGAGAATTTATGGGTGGCAATATCTGATAATATAAATGATTCAAAAGAAAAAGAGACTATTCTACTAACAGAAGTGGAGATAAATGGAAAAGCGGCACAGTTAGATGGAACATATGCTCTGGAGAAAAAGGAGAACGGAGCAGATGGTCAGGTTTGTCATTATAGGTTGGAAGATACAACTATTAAAGATAATACAGCAGATATAAAAATGAAAGTATGGTTATTTGATCCAACAGAAATGGATACTGCAGATACAGAAGATACGGATGACTATATTTTTGAATTTTCATCAAATTGGGAAGAACTGGAAAAGAATACCATAAATGTAAATGTGAATAAAAAAATAAAGATATCTCCAAATCAAAATCTGACGATTTCAAAAATGAACTTAAACGATTTGGCAAGTACAATTTATGGAAATTTGGATAATAAAGAATATGAAGATTATTATTTACTAGGAACCGACGATAAAGGAAATCAGGGGCTTTATAGAATGACAAATTATGGAGACACAGAGACTGTGTTTGAAGAAAGCAGAAATAATACAAAATACAAAGGAATTTCGCCAGATGCTAAAACGGTGACATTAGAATTATATGTAAATAAAGAAGAAAAAAACAGAATAACATATAAAAAATATGAAACAAGAACAGAAGATACTTACGGAGAAGGCGAAGGACGTGTTTATGAAAGTGATGAAGATCCTCTGGATTTATATAGCCCAGTGGAAGGAAAAATAGAAATTAAAATCAGATGACAAAAGAATAATTTACTCGAAGAGAGGGAGGAGATACCGCAATTGGATATTTTTACTGTAGAGATAAAAAAATAACAATAAAATGTTTGGTGGTACATTTAAGATTCGTATAAATAAAAATGGTAAAATTACATTTCCGTAAGTAATAAGAGAAGTTGATTAAATCTTTGAAAATCGAAAATACAAAATATAGCAAAAGTGCGATTGACGCCAACAATATCTTGTGTTAATATGATTGTGAGATTTGTATTTGTATCTGTAAACACAGATAAGAAACGCTGGTTCCGGATCTGACCGGGAGTAAAACATTAAGGAGCCAAAAGCCTCCTGCCTTTGTAATAAATAAGGTCATTTAGAATGAAAATTTCTAAATGGCCTTTTTTTGTTGCAAAAATATGGCAGACAACAAGTACAGATCAGCAAATAAGGAAAGGAGGATCACAAAAAAACACAAGGAAAAAGGATCTTTTGTAGCTGCGGATGAAAGGAAGACGATTGAGTTTGTTGATGTGACTGTCAAAAGCGAACCACATGAAAATAAAGCAGAAGAACTGGTTTTGTTTTTGGAACGTTATTATCAAAGCGGACTTAGCAAACAGGAAATACGAAAAGCAGTAAATTTAACTGCCATGCGGGTAAAAGAAAAAGCAGAAAAAATTGGAGCAAGGCTTGTACTTAGCAGCAGTTATAAGAATGTTCTGGAAAATAAAAACTATGTTTTGACAAACTTTTATATGTACATTTCTGCATGTGAACTACTCGGCAACTTAGTTACCAGAGCATCTGAAATCTGGCGGGATACCGCCTTTTTCAGGGTGCGTCCATGACACCAATACTGCTTGCCTTTCGGCTATACAGCTACTTTTATTACTTCTGGATTTTTTAGTCCGGTTATGGACAGTTCCTTCTGTTTTCCGGATACGGAAAGATATTTCCGCAGGATATTAAACGCGCCTACTGCATCTGCATTGTAGCTTACTCTGTCAGTTATATACATACCCCGTTCTTTTCGGTTTGTTGCTTCTGCATATCTTTTTGATACTTCCGGTGATAACGGACTGCACTGGCTGGTATAGCTTTCCTCCTGTTTTATCAATTGGATTCCATACAGTTTCAGCTTATATCCTAGCATGATATAAAGCCAGTTATATGGCAGTCCGTGAAACTTCTGGTTGACTTTATGCCCCATATCCTTCTCTTTACGGATATTTCGGATATCTCCCACAACCACACAGCGGATATCTTCTTTTCTGCAGTATTCTGCAATCCATCTGGTCACTTTATGAAGATAATCCTTCACTGTATTCTGCTTTTTTCTGTAAAGTCTCTGGATATGTTTCGATGATCCTGGATATCTTATCCCTCTTTCCGATTGCTGCGCATACCAGACAGACTGCACTCTGGCGATCTCTTTATGAAAGTATCTTTCTAATGAAAGATATTTCCTTCCAAGGATAAAAGTCCGGCCATTTCCGGAATCATAACAGGTCATCAGATTATGAAGTCCAGGATCAATAGATAAATAATGTCCATTCTGGAAAAGCTGCTCTGGTACTTCGATCTCGTAGATAACGATAAGGTCACATTTTCCGTTTTCCGGCGGATAAATCCGCAATTGTTTTATATGATCCATGTCCCTGAAAATCTTATTTTCAAGATGTAGAAATCTTTCATGGATCCCATAGGTTCCTTCCATATAGCTTTTCAGATCCTTTGGCAGAGACAGCCGCAGCTGGTCTGAACCTTTCTCATGCCGGATCCCCATCTGCATGTATGTGACCGGGATATTGTCCTGTTTAAAACGGGGCGGATTTGGATCTTTGATCCCTCCGGTCTTTTTCAGAACATAGAAAGATCTCCATGCTTTGTCCAGCTGCTTGCAGGTTTCCTGTGCTGTCTGTGACGGAAGCTGTCTGTACCACAGATCTCCTTTATGCGCTTTTTTCTGATAATACCAGTCAGGATACTTTTCCAGTCCCAGCTCTTTATAATGATGACGTTCGTAGTTGCAGACATTCCAGAGTTTGGAAGCTACA
Organism: Blautia sp. HA8986; assembly: GCF_056504635.1. Taxonomy (NCBI): domain Bacteria; kingdom Bacillati; phylum Bacillota; class Clostridia; order Lachnospirales; family Lachnospiraceae; genus Blautia; species Blautia sp. HA8986. The sequence goes on along the minus strand of NZ_JBWLUQ010000001.1, from coordinate 693,706 downwards.
TAACACATATGCCCTATGATATTGGAATATTCCGGCCGAATCTTTACAGATGTTCTGTGTGACAGCAGCATTCCTCTTCCCCCTTTGGACAGCTATGCAGATAGAGATCTACACTCCACCTTGGTTTAATACGACTTGCTCTGATGCTCAATATAACGGCGGATATTTTCCTCCGATACAGATCCGATCGTTTCCACATAATAGGAATGGTTCCACAACTCTCCCTTCCATATCTGGTCTCTTATTTCCAGAAAACGTTCGAACAGTTTTCTGCCGGTGATTCCCTTCAGATACTTGACAATCGCTGTTATGGACAGTTTTGGTGGAGCTGATACAAAACAGTGGACATGAGCACCTTCACCACATTCAAATAAATGAACAGTAAAACCTTTATCCTCAGCGATCTGCTGCACCAGTTCCTTTAGGTATTCCTCAATTTCTGGGTTTAATATCTTCCGCCGGTATTTCACCGACCACACCATATGGTAATTAATATTACACACACAAGTCCTGTAATGTATTAGATTTTCTTTCATACATATAGTATAACATAACAAGTAGAAATGCGCAATAAAAAAAACGAACGTATTTTCGATTGATTATATGCCGGTTACGGAATTAATACCAAGGGATTGGGAGATTATTATATTATTTCAATATGCAGATATGCACAATCCTGCGCTTTCATCCCGGTAATTGAATTGCCGAGGATTCTCGCTTATTGTCCTAAAAATGGAAGCCAGTATCTGGACAGCCTTGGAGGGGCCGCTGGTGTCAGTGCTTCCGGAAGCTATACCTGCAATTTATTTTTGCTGGAAGCAGAAGAGAGGAGAGAAGAGAGCTTATGAATATACGAAGAGCAGGAAGAAAAGTAGTAAAAAACCTACATAAAGGGTATGGCATATATCGGATCGGTTTTGTAAATATTTATGGTGAGGAAGATGAAACAGAATTGGATGCTATGAATATCAATGATCTGGAAAGACTATGGCTGTCCCTTTGTCCGGAATTTGAGTGTAAGGGAAACAGTGTATGCTATGTGGAACGGGTAGGTTAAAAAACACCCGATACAACTCGGGGAAAAAGTGTCTTGTAAAGGTCATTCATTGATGCTAAGATAAAATAAACAAAAGCTTTTTCGAAAATTTCTTCATAACATAAAAAGAATAAAGTGGGAAGTGACAGCGAACGTGGCAGATGAAAAAATTGTGCCAGAGAACGGATTGGAAGTACGTTACGAAAGATATAAAGGTATTATTAAGAATTTTACACTCATGAGTGACATATTTATGAGAAATGTTTTCAAACAGAGAGAATGCCTGGAATATGTTCTGCAGGTCATTATGGAAAAACAGGATCTGCGAGTAATTGATCAGATCATCCAGAAGGATTATAAGAATCTGCAGGGACGATCCGCAATCATGGACTGTGTTGCCAGAGATTCCGAAGGCAAACAGTTTGATGTGGAGATCCAGCAGGATAATGAAGGTGCATCACCTAAGAGGGCACGTTACCATAGTGGTTTGATGGACATGAACACTTTAAATCCGGGTCAGGATTTTGATGAATTACCGGAAAGCTATGTGATCTTTATTACCAGGGATGACATCCTTGGGTATGACTTTCCTATTTACCATATTGACAGACATATCAAAGAAGCCGATGATAGCTTTCAGGACGAAGCACATATTATATATGTGAATTCCAGAAAACAGGAAGACACAGAACTTGGGAGACTTATGCATGATCTGCATTGTAAGAATGCGGATGAAATGCACAGTCCAGTTCTTGCAAAACGGGTACATGAATTAAAAGACACGCAGAAAGGAGTTGAGCTTATGTGCCATGAGATGGAGAAAATCTACAGCGAGGGAATGGAAAGTGGGGAGAAACGTGGTGAACTCAAAAAAGCAAAAGAAACAGCACTTTCACTTGCAGAAATGGGTCTGCCTGTTGAAAAAATTGCAAAAGCTGTAAATCATAATGTGAATGAAGTCCAAAAATGGATTGATGAAAATCTATGTGCAATAAAATAAGGAACGCATTTATAAATGGGCAGGTCTGTTGGGCTTGCCCTGATTTATATAATATCGTGCTTAAGAGTAAATATCCAGTTATAATAGAGCAGTTATTCTGTATCAGAGTTGTAGAGACATCAGCCATAAATATATTGTATTAGAAAAGGAGCCTGTCAAATGAAAACATTAGTTATCTATTTTTCGCAGAAAGGAAAGACAAAAGAAGCTGCTGGACGGATCGCACAGCTTTCCGGGGCAGATCTGGCAGAGATTAAGACTTATAAATCTTACCGGATGTCTTATAGAAAAACGGTATTTACCGCATTAAAAGAAATTTTATTAAATGAGCGGCCAGAACTGGATATGGAGATTCCTGATATTTCTGCATACGACAGGATACTGATAGGAAGCCCGATCTGGTGTGGAACAATTCCAAATGCAGTATTCAGTTTTCTGGACAAGGTAAATCTGAATGGAAAAAAAGCAGCAATTTTTACAACCAGCGGAGCTACAGAACCACAAAAAATTGCGGTGAAGATCAAAAAGAAATATTCTGCAAAATGGTGCAGACCATTTAATGCGAACCATGCAACAGATGAAAATATCACAGATTGGTTAAAATAGTATGATCTCACAAACAGGAATGCGGATGAAATGTACAGTCCGGTTGTTGTAAAACGAGTACATGAATTAAAAGACACGCAGAATGGAGTTGAACTTATGTGCCATGAAATGGAAAAAATTTATAGCGAAGGAATGGAAAGCGGCGAACTAAAAAAAGCAAAAGAGACAGCTCTTTCTATGGCAGAAGAGGGGATGGATGTTAAGAAAATTGCCCGTTTGGTTAAAGTAAGCGAAGACGACATCCATAAATGGATTGATGAAAACATGTGTGTAGCGAAGTAAATAAAAATAATATTATAGTGGGTAAGTCGGTTTTCGACTTACCCATTTATATTAAAAGTTAGAAATTTTTAGCACTATCTAAATAGCAATATACAATAAAAGCAGATACATAAGCTGTTCTTTTAATGAAAAATGCAGCAATCCGGGCTGCTCCCATGCTTTTGCCGGATATGCTTTTTCAAAAAAGTCTCCATCTTTCCAATAGAGTCCATAAATTAGAAGACGTTTCCCCTCCCGGATAGCTTCCGGCTCCATAATCAACTCCCAACGAACCTGATCCATAAGGTGAAGATAAAGTGATACACATAGAACCAGGTTACTGGTACGATTGTGTGTAAGAAACTTCTGCTCCAATAATGAGGGCATTTCAAAAGAAATCTTAAAATCATTAAAAATTTTTCTGTATTCTATATAAAACTCCCATAAAGTAGCAGGTGTGATCTTATATCTTGCAGTGCGTGCAGATAAAAGAAATTGCCTCGGGCCAGAGGCCGCTGTTTGGTTAAGAAGAGCTTGTTTTACGGCAGATTTCACGGATTTTCCAATCAGTTCACCAAGTTTGGAATGTCCAGAAGAATCCGTAAGAGTTCTGGTACCACAAAGATTAGAAGCGATTACAATTCCATCAGTCCCAGAACCTGTTGCGATTTCTTCGGAATAGCAGCTTCCCAGTAATAACTGAGAAACAGCAGCAGCTTTCGATTCTCCACAAAGCATCAGTGCTCTGGACATTGCTGTATCAGTCAAATTCTGATTAATGAACAGAAAAATATTGATTGTTCCAGGAAGAAGCATTTCATAATTTCCATCCTCTTCGTAGTAAGAAGCGGGATCGCCGGGATGCATGCCATTGGAGTCAATTCCACCGGTCACAACAGCAGTTACCGTAAGATCCCGGAAGCATACTTCTTCTATAGCACGTAATTCAGTCCAGGCTGCGGTACTTAAGGCAGTAGTGCAGGAGGGGGAAAGACCAAGGGCGTGGACATGTGCAGCTGAGATCTTTTTCATAAGTATCTCCTAGCATTTTACATTCATAAGAACCATTCATACAATTGATATTTACAGCATGAGAAAGGTGCCTTGTAAGGCCTCCGTTTAAAGGACTTGTGCTAAGAACTTTTGCTTTTTGTGAAAAAGTGAAGATGGTATTCCCCAATTTTTGCTCGCAGGTAAAAAATGTATTCATTACGTTTCCTTCTTGTATGTTTTTATTTATTTTATTAATATCTTTTGCTTACGTCAATTGAAAGTGCTATTTTCTATATACTTTCGGGGTATCAAAGGATATTGACTGGATGAAAGGGGAGGTTGATAGGACATTTAATGAAAATCAGATATAAAAAATGTATGTACAAAAGGTGAGAAATTGTCGTTATAAAACAATACTTTTATATAAGTACAAAATAGTCTAAAATCTCAAAAAAATAATTTTTTTAAATTTTTCAGCGCTAATGAGAAAAAGTATAATAATTCGCAAAAAAAGTTAGTTGCACTTAATAGCTATTAATGCAAGATTTTAAGGACCTATGTTATAATCATATTGCTGGAGCGCAGATCGCTCCAAAAAAAATCTCAGTGAGTTAGTCTTATAAAACCGACTAAGTCACTGAAAAAAGTAAAAATTAATTTGGTATTTACAGGATCAACCTGTGATACATAGATCTCAATATTTCAATGGCCATGAAATTGCAAATTATAAAAATGTACTTCAAGGAGGACAAGAATTATGAACAAGAAGAGCTTACTCAAGAAAATGAGCATCGTGGTAGCATCAGCAGCAATGGTGGTTACTGCACTTCCATTAACAGCAAGCGCTGCATCTTATAAGAGCGGAGATTACACAGCATCTGTAAATCTTTATGTTCCACGAGATCAGGCACCGCAGCATTTATATAATGCGTATCTGAATGATACAGCAATCCCGCCTAAAAATGCTGCAACAAATAACGTTACAGTACATATTTCCAGTGCTGGAGTGATTACTTTTAAGTTACCGATTAACAATACACAGTTAGGCATTAAAACATTAGGAACCGCAGATGGCGTGACTGCGAAACTTGAAGATGCTGGAGCTACTAACTGCACAAAGCATCCGGGAACAAGATATAATATTCTGGAAGCTTCAGTTGAGACTGAAAATGATGGAAACTCTTCTATCAGTCGTACATTTGAGACATCAGCCCTCCATGCGAAAATCACAAAAGAACTGATTGGCGGTCTTACAATCACACCATATGATAACAATTTTAATGCTAATCCGGTTTTACAGATTGATCTTCCAAGTGATTCAATCACAAAATAATTAATTAACAAAAATATAGGAGTTGCTGCATTAAGAAACATATGAAATAAGATGTTGTTAATTGAGGCAGTAACTCCTTTTTTTAGGATAGGATATGAGGTGAACATGAGAAAGAAATGGTTAGCATTATTGATGGTTGCTATGATGACAACAACTGCTATAGCACCATCTGTTTATGCAGAAGAATTAGAAGATTTTGAAATAGAAACAGATCAGGTAGATTCTGAAGAGAATGTAGATACAGAAGGCGAAATGGCTGAAGTACCCGATCTGGCAGATGAGGATATAGACATCGAGAAAGATGAATTTGAGGTAGAGGGGACGACCGCTTATTCGGATACAGATGTATTGGTATCTGAGGAAAATGATTTTACTTCTGATGAATTCTCTGATGGAACGGAGAATATAGAAGACGTACTTGCAGCTGGTGCAGAGGACAATTCAGCTCCTTATAGCAGTGTGGACAAACTTGAGAATGGCACTTATACAGTTACTGCCAATGTATATGTACCAGGTGAACTGAATAAAGTTTTGGTTGGCACTAATGCATTTCTTACAAATCCCAAATATCCTTTTGGATCTGGTGCTGACAAGGGAAAACCTACGACAGCGATAAGGTACTGGTAAAAGCAGACGAACTGCTTACAAAAGCGGTAACAGGTGAAGATGGAAAAGCTGTTTTTGAGCAGGATCTGCCATTTGGAATTTATTATATAAAAGAACTGGCAGCACCAGATGGTTTTGTATCTTCTGATGAGCTGATTGAGGTGACTGCGAAATATAAGGGACAGGAAGTAAAAACAGTAAAACTGGAAACCGTTTTTAAGAATGAGCCGACAACAACTGAATTTACAAAATCAGATATTACAACAGGTGTGGAACTTGACGGAGCAACACTGACGGTTTTGGATTCAGACGGAAAAGAAGTAGAAAAATGGACTTCTGTAAAAGGAAAAGCTCATGTAATAAAAAGACTCCATGTGGGAAAAACCTACACACTTCGGGAAGAGTTTGCACCATATGGTTATCTGCAGGCAGAGGAAGTGAAATTTACAGTTTCTGATACCGCAGAAATTCAAAAAGTAGAAATGAAGGATGCTGTTCCGGTTGGACGAATCATCATCAATAAAAAAGGCGAATTTGTCAAAGAAGTTACCTGGAAAGATATGCTGGCAGGTGGCATGGACGCAGCATTTGGCTATGTTACTGGTTCTCTGAAAGATGTTACTTTTGAAATTTATGCAGCGGAAGATATCAAGGTTGCAGATGGGGAAAGCAGTGATTATTATAAGAAGGACGAACTGGTAGCTACAATTACGACAGACGCTCTTGGATATGCAAGATCAGAAGATCTTCCTTTAGGCAAATACTATGTGAAGGAAAAAGAAACTGTAGATGGATATATTCTGGATGGGGAAATCAGAGAAGTTGATTTGACTTATCGTGATCAAAATACTCCGATTGTGACTTATGATGAGGACTGGCAGAATAACCGCCAGAAAGCAAAAGTAACTGTAGTTAAGAAAGAAAAAAATACGGACCGTGTTCTGGAAGGCGGAGTATTTGCACTTTATACAAAGAATGATATTTTAAATGCAGAGGGCGAAGTGATCCTGAAAGCAGATACCATGATTGAGCAGAAAGCTACAGATCAGGATGGAAGGATTGTATTTACGGCAGATCTTCCAATCAATGGCAGCTACTATGTAAAAGAAGTGCAGGCTCCTGCTGGATTTGTAACAACAGAAGAAATCAAGGAATTTGATTTTACTTATGCGGGAGAAGAGGTTCAGAAGTATCCTTTGAGTTCACTTATGAAGATGAGCCAACTACTTTTGAAATCACAAAATCAGATCTTACAACCGGGGAAGAATTACCAGGTGCAAAACTGAAAGTATCCGATCCAGAGGGAAACGTTGTGGATGAGTGGACTTCTGGAAGCACACCACACATCATTAAGGAACTGGAAGTTGGAAAGAAATATACATTAACGGAGACAATTCCTGCTGATGGTTATGCAACTGCAGAATCCATTACGTTTGTAGTAGAAAATACTGCAGATATACAGAAAGTAGAAATGCAGGATGATACAACAAAAATGTTGATCAGTAAGGTAGATATGACAGATGGATGCAGCGAGGTCAAAGATGCTAAGCTGTATATCCTTAATGAAAACCAGGAAGTTATGGAAAGCTGGACGTCGGGTGATCAGCCCCATTATGTGGAGAAACTTCCAATTGGTATTTATACATTATTGGAGGAAACAGCACCGAAGGGTTACATTGTGGCAAATAAAGTGACGTTTGAGATTAAGGACACCGGAGATATTCAGGGAGCTAAAATGGAAGATGAACAGGCAATGGGCAAGGTGATCTTAAATAAAACAGATAAAGATACCAAGAAGCCAATAAAAGGTGTAGAATTTGCCTTTTGTGACAGTAAAGGTAAAGTTCTGGAAACTCTGGTAACAGATAGTGCCGGCCATGCAGAATCAAAGAATTATCCGATTGCGACTTTTAAGAATGGGCAGTATAAAAAAGCAATTACATATATCCTGAAAGAAACAAAAACACTGGATGGCTATCAGTTGGATGAAACAGAGCATAAGATTCAGTTTGAGTATGTCGATAACCATACTCCTGTGATTGAATACACTCTGAATTTGACAAATGAGAAAGCTCCGGAAAAGGATACTCCGGAAACATCAGAAAATCAGGGAGGCAGCACTCCTGTTTCCATGGTTCTGATGCGACTTCCGTATCCAATTCACCAAAAACAGGAGATAACACAAATATTGCTATTTTTGTGCTGGCTCTTGCGGTATCAGCAGGATGCCTGGGAACTGTAGTGGCAGTCAGAAGAAAACGTAAATAATAATAGAATAAGGTTCTGGGGCTGTGTGGTTACTGCACAGCCTCATTTTGAAAAGGAGAAGAAATTGAAATTAGGAGCAAGAATAAGAAAAATCCGTATGTTTCGCAAGCTAACGCAAAAAGAACTGGGGCGCAGGTTAGGGTATGGAGAAAATAGTGCAGATGTGAGAATTGCTCAATATGAAAGAGGACAGCGTACACCGAAGCAGGAAACGCTTATCCGGATAGCAGAAATATTGGAAGTTGATGTCCGGAATTTTTTAAGTCCTGGAATTGCGACAATGGACGAATTAATGGAAACTTTATTCTGGATGGATGAAGAAAATAGAGGGCTTTTTCATCTGTTTCTGCTAAATGATTCAGAAAGTGAAACAGTTGGAATCACAATGAGGGATAAAAAAACAATGTCTTATCTGCAGGAATGGATGGGGAAAAAGCAGAAACTGGGCGATGGAAGAATTACAGAAGAGGAATATCTGGAATGGAAACTGCATTGGCCAGAGGATAAACAAAAAACAGAATATAAAACCGTATGAAGTAAAAAGGAATTGCTTTGCGGAGAGTTACCTGTTAGAATATTACTGGAGTAACCGTGTACAGGGTTGGTAAAAACCTCCTGGATTTTCAGATCCCGTTAAGGGATACAGAAGAAGGGAGGTGGAGCGAATGGATACATACGAAGTCTTGAGCTTATTGTTCTTAGGCGGTACGTTTCTGATTGCTTTGCTTGCCTATTTGGATAATAGGGACAACAAGCGAAAAAAATAGCCTACCCTGTCTGCCAACAGGATAGGCAGCTCTCTTTGAGAGCAAAATAAATTAAAACCTAATCCAGGAGCATCCACCTTGTGGGCGGTTACTCTTTTCAATTAGAATATAGCATTTTCTCTCCGAAAAGTAAAGTACATTTTATGCAGCCAATTCTAAAAAGAGAGGGCTGTTTTTTTATTGACAGGAGGGAAGTTAAATGTCTAAACTACAGGACATCCGAAACTTGGTACAGGAACATGCCGTATCAGTAAGCAGTTCGCCAGGGAATTGGATGGATTATATGAATACAGCATCAAGATTATATCGGTATTCTTTTTCTGATCAGCTTCTGATTCATGCACAGCGTCCAGACGCAACAGCCTGTGCATCGCTGGAACTATGGAATGAAAAGATGTTACGCTGGGTAAATCGTGGTGCAAGAGGAATTGCCCTGTTTGATGAAACCTGGCAGAATACCAAACTTCGTTATGTGTTTGATATTTCGGATACCCACATGGTAGCCGGAGGCAGAAGCCCGTATCTTTGGCAGATGCAGGAACAACAGAGAGAAGAGATCCTCACCCATCTGGCAGAGGTCTATGCTCTGGAAGAAAAGGATACAGCAACCCTGCAGGACGCATTAATGGCAGTAGCAAGGGAAATGGTCAGTGATAATCTGGAGGAGTACCTGGATGGGTTGGAATATGCGGTAGAGGACACTTATCTTGAGGATCTGGATGAGGTGACGATCCGCAGTGATTTCCGTCAGCTGACAACAGACAGTGTTTACTATATGCTTTCCAGGCGATGCGGGCTTGACCCGACGGAATTTCTGGAAGAAGAGGACTTCATGCATATCACAGATTATAACCGTCTGTCTGTTCTCACCTTCCTTGGAAATGCGGCAAGCCAGCTCAGTGAGAGTATTCTGATTGATATTGGAAAGACCGTACATAAAATTTCTCTGGAAGAAGCGAGAAAAGAGGTTGAAAATTCCAATGAAAGGAATTATAATAACTTTACCACGTTAATGTGTGAAACTAAAAACCGGGATGCAGAAGCGAAAAAAGAAGAAAATATTGAAAATGAAGGAGGAACCGATTATGGAACTGACATATCATCGCAAGGGAGATTACCTGTTTCCGAACCTGACCGTAGAGGAGGAAGAAGTGACGATCGGGAAATACGGGATGCTACGGAGGAGCTTTCTGAAGGAACACAAGAACAGCCTGTATCAGAGCCTGTTCCTGACAGGGAAGCTGAACAGCCATCTGGAACAGATCGAGAAAGCAGCACAGGAGAGAATGGACAGCCAGATGGAGAAATTACTGGAGAAGAATCCGGCACCGGACAAGGAAGCAGATCCGATAGCATGGACAGCACACATGAACGCATTGATGGTAACAGTGGAAGAGAGCATCTTGACGGAATTGGTATACAGTTAGTCGAAGATACAAGAGAAGATGGATTGAGTAAAGCAGAGGAAGAAATCGCCTCTGCTTTATCTTTGCCCGAATATCCAACTGCAAATGAACAAAGACGGCAGATCGAGGAAAGAGCAGCAGCCCTTTATGCCGGAGAAATCCCGATTCCAGAAAGCGTTGTCGACGAGATCTTACGGACAGGAGGAAACCGGGCGGGCAGTCAGCTTCGTATCATCTACAATTTTATGAGCGAACAGGCCCCGGAGGAATATACGGAGTTTGTGAAGCGTGAATACCGCAAAGGTGGAAAAGGCTTACAGATTGATGGAAATGAATATTCGGTCTGGTTTGATGAAACTGGGATGCAGATCGCAGTGGGGCATACGGTCACAGACCAGATTTTAGATAAGGCATTTTTATCATGGGAAGATGTCAGCGGACGTATCCATCAGCTTTTAGATCAGGGTGAATATGCACCGCAGTCTGTATTGGATGCGGCAAGAAGTAATGCAGTAAAAGAACACGCCCAGGCTCTTGCCTATATGAAAGGGGATATGGCAGAAGGAGTAGCGGAGATTGTTTTTGATGAGGATGATTTACCACATCTTCACAGTATCTATCCGGAGATCACGGATTATCTGGAAGAAAAGCTGGAAGATCCACAGTGGCTTTCGGAACTGAATGAAAGACTGGATGCACTGGCAGAAGCCTATGAAGAAAATCATTCCATTATGCGTTTCCATCATTATAATCCTATAAATATCTCAAAACAGTTTCAGAAGTTTGCGGATGAGGTCATCCCTTATCAGGCAAGAGACGGGTTTGCATGGAAAGAGCATCCGATGTTCATTACGCAGGATGAGATTGATGTTTTTCTTGCAGGAGGTGGAGCGTATTCGCAGGGCAGGCTTAGGACATATTCCTTTTATCTGCTGCATGAGGATGAAAGATCGAGGACAGGTTTTATCAAGGAACAGTATGGGATCGGTGGAAGCAGTCATGCACTGTCTGGTGCCGATGATTCACACGCAAATTATGATGGAAAAGGATTGTTTCTTGCAAGAGGTGCTTATGGGAATCCACATACGTCAGTTTTATTATCCTGGAATAAAGTTGCAAATAGAGTAGCTTATCTGATAAAGAATGACCAGTTCCTGCAGGCAGAAGATTATGCTCGTATGCCGGAATATGAACGGGAACAGATGGCGAACAAGGTACTCCGCTTTTAGGACCGTCTTCCGGAAGAGATAGACAGACCATTTACGGATGATTTCTTCTGGGAAAAACCAGGAAAAGAAATGGTGGCAGTTTTAGAGAATCCAGAGCAGACAGAAGAACTGTTACAGAAGATGGATGCAGCATTGGCAGTTCTGCCATTAGATTTTGAGGCATATGGGACAAACTACCAGCAGAAAACAGAACTTCTTTCAGAACTTCACCAGTATGCAGAAGGAACCTATACGATTTTCCCGACACCGGAAGCAGAACCGTCTTTTGCGGAACCATCCGGGCACCAGATGACCATGTTTGATTTTTTGGATACGAAGGCAGTGACAGAACCGACCGTAGTAGATATGTCAGATGTGGAGGAAATAGAAGAGGAATAGGTTACTGCCAAAGAAGATATTCCGGAAAGTCAGGAACAGGAAAAAGCCGTGATAGAACCACACAACTTCCGTATCCAGGATAATGACCTTGGTGCAGGCGGTCCGAAAGCAAAGTATAAGACAAATATGGAAGCCATTCATTTGTTACAGACTTTGGAGAAAGGTTACAGAATTTGGAGAAAGAAGAACGTCTGGCAACACCCGAAGAACAGGAAATCTTATCCCGTTATGTTGGTTGGGGTGGCATCCCGCAGGCATTTGAAGAGAATAACAGCAGCTGGGCAAATGAGTATCTGGAGTTAAAGAATACCTTAGTCTCAATGTTAGATTACTACACCGAAAGGTGTGTCACTTGCTAAGTTGATTGAACCGCCGTGTACCGAACGGTACGCACGGTGGTGTGAGAGGTCGAAATATCTCATTCACAAGATGAGATATTTCTCCTACTCGATTTACTTGACAAAGCTACTTGACCCTTTGGTTAGTTCCGAACGCATAGCCCCGGGAGTAATTATTAAGGAGATGAGATTTTATATTGAATGTGATTAAGTAAAGAGCAATCATTTCGATTGTCTTCAGAAATTATAATGATTTCTACCTTTGGGTGATTTACGATTTCAGGCCAGAAAGATTCTGCAGGTTCTTGCAATACCCCTAAAATGGGAGTCTGCCCATCCAAAAGGTTTAGGATTTTTCTCCGAAATAAAGCTGCGTCTGCTTCATGTGGACCAAGCTCATCCATAACAATTAAAGAGCAGTCAGAACACATGGAAAGAATATTGCATCCAAGGCGATCAAAGGTATCGGCAGTGTGTTCATCTGTTTTTCCGCATAAAAACAAAAGATTAGATTCGTTTGGGAGCTCCTTCTCTTTTAGATGGTACATATGAACTGAATACTGATCCTTCAGATAGTTTTTTGTGCGGACAGTCAGGAATCCATCAGAGGTTTTCTTATAATCATCTAATATCTTTTGGATCAATGTAGATTTTCCAATGTGTTTTTTACCAGTTAAAAATATATGTTGAGTCATAGTAAAGTCCCATTTCATTTTATAATAGTTCTATAGTCAGGTCGTATTGTTTTGTTTCGAACATCCCAGAGAATTCTTCCATAAGTGGAATCAGTTATTTCCTTGATCTGCCCATCTTTGTTTAAGTGAGATTGAATCCATTGCATGATTTTATTTGCGTTTTCCTGTGTATATTCTTCAGAAGGAAGCATGTGCTCCATGAGGGAATCAATATATTGTTCATCCGGAGTTACCCAGGTTTCACGATGGAGTTTTTCATAGCTTGTTTCAGGATTATATCCAAGCAGAAATAATATATTGAAAAGAGAGAAAAACCATCGCCCATTCCATTGGGGTGCTGTTTGTTTGCCAAATACTTCCTGTAAGATCTGTTCCCTGAGTGAATTTCGTCTGTCAAGATGCGTGATATTACAGCACCATGCCCTGCTCATTTCCATAGATTTTATCAGTCCGTCCATATTGTGGATTGCAGGTGTCATGGAACTGAATACCAAATCAAATGCATGCGTATACCCCGATTTATCAATATCTAATGTCTGAAAATTACATGTATAGAGTATAGCGTTATTTAAGCCTTCATTTTGGATATGTTCCATTCCGTGTTTAACCATTTTATCAGAAATATCCAGCCCCACTACTTTGTGTACATATTTGGCAAATGCAGCAGCAAACCGTCCGGGACCGCATCCAATATCTGCGACATCATAATTTTTTTCAAGAAGTCCTTTGAAATCCAGGTAGTTTATTGCGCTGATGACACGTTCATCACCTTTTTCTTTCTTTTTGCGTGCGTCCTCCCAAAAGTCTGCACGTTTATTCCATCTTTCTATAGCCCGCTCAGGTAATTCTGCAGGCTCAGATTCCTGCAGAGAAATAAAATAATCCAATATAGAGTCCATGTATCATTTCTCCTAAAATGCTTTTGGTGAGCTATTTACCGGTAAACAGATAGTTCGTTCACGGCCATAGCGGTCGTGTGTAGTTATCACATCCATTTCAATATCGTAAACAGATTGTAAGGTTTCAGATGTAATGATTTCTTTGGGAGAGCCGAATCCCATAACCTTTCCGGATTTCATGAGAAGAACTTTGTTTCCCACGGAAAAGGGATGCTCAGGACTATGTGTTGACATAATAATGCAATAGCCCTGATTGGCCAGCCCTGAAATTACTTCCATGAGAAGCTGATGATTGGCATAATCCAGATTGGCGGCTGGCTCGTCCATGATGAAGATTTTTGCAGACTGACAGATTGCACGGGCAATTAAAACCAATTGCCTTTGTCCTCCGCTTAAGGAAGTATATTTCCTGTTGGCAAGAGGCAGGGCATTTACTTTCTCCAAGGCAGCAAAAGCTGCTTCCTGATCAGGCTCTTTTGGGGTTTCAAATGCGGAGAAATGAGAAGCACGCCCCATAATTACCATATCAAGAACTGTATAGGCAAATACAGGGGAATGATATTGGGGAATATATGCAATCATATTTGCCAGTGTTTTGGTTGTAAAGTCACTAATATTTTTTCCGGCTATCTTTATTTTTCCATTAGAAACAGGAAGGGAACCTAATATCATGCGGAACAGAGTGGTCTTTCCGCAACCATTAGGGCCAAGCAGACAAAGCACATCACCATAGTCTGCGCTGCAGCTGATACCCTTTAAAATATCACCATTGCCGTAACCGCCAAAAACATTTTCAATTTCCAGAAGCATATAATTACGTGCGCTCCTTTCGTTTGATGATAAGATAGATAAAGAAGGGGGCGCCCATGATACTTGTGACAACGCCAAGTGGAAGTTCCATGGACAAAAGGGAACGGGAAATATCATCAACAAGTATCAGGTATCCACCGCCAAGGATCGCACTTGCAGGTATCAGCCTTCTGTAATCAACACCAACCAGTGCACGTGCCAGATGGGGGATCATCAGCCCGACCCATCCGATCAATCCTCCAAGACAGACTGCAGCGGCGCTGAGTAATGTGGAAGCGACTATAAAAATCAGACGATATTTACGCACATTGATTCCTAAACTTTTGGCTTCTTCTTCATCCAAAGTCAGCAGATTGATCTGCCATCGAAAAATAAAAATCAGACTTAATCCAATGATCATTGGAAGAACACTCCAGCAAAAGGATTTGGTTGTGGTTTTGGTTAAGCTGCCCATAAGCCAGAAAGTAATTTGCTGGAGAACATCATTGGGGTCTGCCACATATTTGATCATTGTGACACCGGCATTGCAGAGTGACATGATCATAGTTCCGGTCAGAACAAGACTGAGGGTCTGGGAATGTGCGGATTTTCGGCTGATAAGATAGGATGCGGCTACTGCGGCCACACCACCTGCAAAAGCAGAAAGCTGAATCATCCAGTTGGAAGCTCCGTTTAAAATTGCAAAAGCAGCTCCGAGACTTGCACCGGAAGAAACTCCAAGGATATCAGGAGATACCAGTGGATTGCGAAACATTCCCTGATAGGTTGCACCTGCTACCGAGAGGGAAGCACCAATAAATAAAGCAGACAGAATACGGGGCAGACGGATATTCCAGAATATGGTAACTGCCTGGGGTAAAATATCTCCTTTAAAACCAAATTTTGATAAAAATGCATTTAGTACCTGCACTGGTGTAAGCGGATAATATCCCACCCAGAATGAGAGTACTATAATGATAAACAAAAGTACCAGCATAACCGCCAACAGCAGAACATATCGTCTTTGTCGGGCAGCGGCGGCATTTTTTTCATTAGCTGTCAGATTCATAATCATTCATCCTTGTAACTTGACTAATCAAATTTACGGTGTTATACTCAGAAAAACCGAATTGTTTTCAAAAACTATTCACATATACATTATAATACTTAAAAATTGTATAGTCAATTTCAATAAGCGTCAATTATGAGTAATGCGGAGAAAAGAAAGGAGAGAGTTTATGAAAAAGCACAGACAACTTTTGGCTCTGCTTATATGTCTGGTGATGTCAGTCAGTCTTTTAACAGGATGTTCTGAAACGAAAGCTGCTACTGAAGAGCCGACGCAGAGTGCGGAGCAGGATGCCACGCAGGAAACTGCTGAAACCCGTGAGATCACAGACATGGCAGGAAGAAAAGTAACTGTCCCAGCAGCAGAAAATATTGAATCTGTTTTTTCAGCAGGTCCGGTAGCTGCAATTTTTCTGTATATGGTTGCACCGGATAAGCTTCTTGGGTGGAATTATGAACTGAATGATGTTGAGAAATCTATTATTCTGGACAAATATCAGGATCTTCCTAATTTTGGAATGGGTGATGCTGTCAATTATGAAGCAGTAATTGCTGCCAATCCTACAATTGCTATTAATAGTGGAAAGATTAATGATGCAATGGTTTCTGATTGCGATGCGTTATCAGAAAGCCTTGGAATTCCGGTTGTTGCAGTAGACAACGAGCTTAATAATTCTGCAGAAGCTTTTCGTTTTATGGGCGAACTTCTTGGTGTAGAAGATCATGCAGAAGAGCTTGCCCAGTATGCGGAGCAGGTATTTACTGATATTAATGCACTTTCAGATATTCCAGAAGAAAAGAAAGTCAGTGTATACTTCGGTAATGGAGAGGATTCACTGGAAACTGCACCCAGGGGATCCCAGCATGCACAGATTCTTGATGTCATCAATGCAGTCAATGTTGCAGATCTGGAATTGGGAGATGGATCTCGTGTTCAGATTTCAGCAGAACAGCTTCTTGCATGGGATCCGGATGTGATTGTTGTAAATGGTGAACCAAAGGCAGATAAAAGCGGAAGTTCTGCAGCAGAAGATATCCTGAGCAATCCTGATTATGCTTCATTAAAAGCAGTACAGGACCAAAAGGTTTATGGAACTCCGAATGCACCGTTTAGCTGGGTGGATCGTCCGGCAGGACCAAATCGTCTGATCGGTATGCGATGGTTCTCAGCATTGATTTATCCGGAATATATTAAATGTGATATCAATGAAGAAATACATAAATTTTTCGATCTTTTTTATCATGTTGATCTGTCCGATGAACAGTTGGAAAATGTTCTGAAAGGAACTTTATAAAGGTTAGGCATGGACGTGAAAAAGGGCTATACAATAAATAAACGAAAAAGAAACGCTGGTTCCGGTAAATACCGGTTCCGGCGTTTCTTTTTATAATTTTCGGATTATTGCGCTTCCATGCAGATCGCATACAGGATCTGCAAACAGATGGTTTTTCAGACAGAATTCCTCAACCGCTTTTCGGCATCCGGAAAACTGTGTACTGTACACATCGTGAACCAAGAGAACTCCTCCGGTGGCCAGGCGTTCATAGAACAGAGGAAGTGCAGCAGCAGTTGGAGCATAGAGATCCGCGTCCAGAGATACAAAACAAAAAGTTTCATCTCTAACATCGGAAAAGGTATCTGGAAACCATCCTTTGTGGATCACAGTACGTGTAGAATCTGGCATAACATGAAGAACAGAGTCAATATCAGTAGAAGAAAAATCACCTGTTTTGGCGCGGGACAGATTACCGGAGGCTTCTATTGTGATATCCTTTTCTGAAAAGCCCTCAAAAGTATCAAAAAGATGGATTTTTCGGTCTGGAAAGGCTGCACTGATCAGGGAAGAAAATTCACCTCGGAAAACACCCAGTTCTGCAACATTTCCCGGAATATCCAATTGATAGATCTGCTCAGATAAAAGACGCATAACAGCAACCCGTGCGTCAAACATGCGAAGGACGGAGGGATCACGAAAAGGTCCGTGATAACCCAGGTTTTCCATCTGTTTTATCATAGAATTACGCCGTTCTTCATCCAGAACTCCCAGGATGACCAGATCCGGGAGAAGTGCTACTGCAGCATCCGGAGAACAGACTGGAATATTCCCAATATAGGATCCGTGTTTATGGGGGTCATTATCAGCAAAGCACAGGAGCTGACAGGGACTGTTGAGAAGTCTTGCTGTCATTTGTCCAATTTGTCCGGCACCAAATATTACAGCTTTATATACTGATTTTGCCATCATTTTGATGTAGCCTTTCTGTCAGCACGAACCTGGATCATCTGTCCTGTGATGGAAATGCCGATTTCAGCCGGTGTTTCTGCTTTGATCTCCAGTCCTATAGGTGAGATGATACGGTTTAAATCTTGTTCATTAATGTTGTATTCTTCAATCAGACGGCGAAATACAGCAGCTTTTTTTGCGCGGCTTCCAATGACGCCTATATAGCATGCAGGTGTAGCGAGAAGCTGTGCCTGTACAATGGTATCATAGGAATGTCCGCGTGTCATGACGCAGCAATAATCAGCAGCTGTGATAGAAACATACTGCTTTAGATGGTTGAAATCACAAAGTATTGTTTCAACTGCTCCCGGGAAAAGAGCAGGATCTGTAAATTCCGGCCGGTCATCCAGGACAACACAGCGAAAATCAACGCTTGCAAGGATTGGGACAAGCTTTTGTGAGACATGTCCGCCGCCGAATACATAGACAGTTCCTGAGGTTCCCATCTGTTCAGAAAACAGATCATAATCTTCACTATGATATCGGTGTGGCTTTGCAGATAAAGAAGATAATACAGAAGAAGGAACATTGGCAGTTCCGATGAGACCGCATGCAGGACTGTAGAGGCTCACACCGGAGGTGGTGAGAAGATCGCAGATCAGCCAGAAATCTTTTCGCTCTTCATAGAATTTTTCCGCAGTTTCCGTGATTTCCATAATAATCGGATCGTTATGATCAAGATACTGGAAAAAGGCCGTAACATCACCACCACAGATCATACCAATATTTTCAACATCTTTATGATTCAGCCGGAATTCATGCTGGCAGGATTCCTTTTTTTCAAGAATATCCAATGCCATACATTCAGCACGATATTCTACAGCTCCACCTCCGATGGTTCCGGAAATCCTGCCGCTTTTTCCGACCAGCATGCGGGAACCGGCACCTCTTGGTGTAGACCCTGAGGATGCTGTAACGGAAACAAGTACAAGATCGTTTTCCTCTAGGAATTGTTGTTTTATTGTCTGAAATAATGTTCTCATATAATAAAATACCTCCTAACTAAATTAAGTGATTTTTCTGCTCCAGTTGTGTATGCCTTCCTGGACTAAAGCGTGATATGGCAGAGCGACTGTATCATGTCCTGCAGTTTGCGGGCTTGTTCTAACTGCTGCTCATGAGCTTTGCAAGCTTCTGGACTTTTGCATTTACTCATGCTGTCGGCAAATCTTTTTTCTATGGTTACACGTTGTGTTTCCTGAATCAGTTTATCAGCCAGAAATACAATAGCTGCTTCATCCAGCTTGGTTTCCAGCAGACCATGGTGCTGTGAAATAATCTGGCTGATCTCAGGATAACCTAACTGTAAGAAAAGTTCACCGCCTGTTTTGGTGTGATGCCTCTGAAGTCTGGCAATATCATGCAGAAGTGCACCGGAGCGAACAAGCTTCTGATCAAAGATATAACCATTGGATTCCAACATATTGCATAAACAACAGGCAAGTTCAGTAACAGCATCACTGTGAGCCTGTACATGACGGGGCAGAGAAACCGCATTGCGAAGCCTGAAGCATAGCCCGTCATTTAATTCAGGATGAGGCAGTATATAACTGGGATCAGAGAAAGAAATATTATTTCTTTCATTCACTTCCAGATGATAGTAAGAGCCACAGGGAAGACGAAACCGCTGCCTGCTGTACATACCGGAATGTAATGCATATATATAAGAAGAGATTACATCTGTATGAGCTACCACTGCAATATCACCTTCAGAAGCGCAAAGAATCTTATGAACTGCCTGCGAAAAGCGAAAACCAGATGCAGCAGGAGTTTCTGCTCCCGGGATCGGATGATCAGGGTTATTTTCACGGGCTTTATAAATGTCCGGCCATCTCTGGCGTATTTTATCAAAAGAAAGGCCATCCCATTCTCCCAGATTTCGTTCTGACAGATCAGAAACAATTATATGTGGAAGCTCAGGTGCCATATGGCCTGCTGTCTCAACAGCTCTTAACAAAGGACTGCAGTATATCCTTGATATTTTATCGGACAATTCTTCATTAAGAAGGACTGCCTGCAGGTGTCCAAGCATGGATAGAGAGAAATCTGTCTGTCCCACACAGTAAGAATGTTCATCCGGATACTGTGGTTTTCCATGCCGGACCAGATAAAGGCTACGCATTTAAAAATCCTCCGAAACATTCTTCAAATATTTTTTTTGAACAGGAACGTGTTTCTTCTGAAAAACGGGCATATCGTTTTAGAAATTCTTCGCCGTATGGTGTCAGTTCACTATGGCTTCCCCTTGTACCGCCCTGGCTTCTGATGATCAGAGGTTCATGAAACTGTGATTCCAGGGTATGGATCAGGTTCCAGCTGGTAGAATAGGAAATGTGCATGCGCTCACAGGCATCACGGACAGATCCTGTTTCATGGATCAGTGTAAGCAGCGAATAGAGCTTTTCATCAAAAAAAACTTTTTCCCGGGCTAGCTGAATATGGATTTCAGAACGGATCAGGCTCTGGTTGTGTATGCGGAGGAGTTCATCGTAATCCTCTGGTGTATCAGCATCATGAATAATACCGGGATCCTCTACATTAAGATAATACATGGGTTCCCCGCAATTATCCACAGCACCTTTAAGTCCTGATTTTCCGTCATCACTTAGAATGGAATCAATCAGTGTGGAACGAATCAGAATGGGATGACCGGGATTGCCATTACAGACCGGAGTTACAAGGGGACGCCCCAGAGAGAGCATTTGCGTGACTGTCTGGGCTGTGAACAGCGGAACATCAACAGGTGTAAAGAGTACCGTATCCACTTTCTCTTTCAGATACTCAAGTCCGATCCTGACAGAATCAAACATATGAGTGTTTGCATAGTTCTCATTTCGAAGAAAGACTACATTATTGGAAGCCAGGTGGCATTCCAGAACATCTGCATGATATCCGGTTACCACTACTACTTTGGAAATTCCGGCCTGCCGGAAATTATTGATCACGCGCTGTGCGATGGAAATGGAGCCAAGCTGAAGCATGGGTTTAAAGTCTCCCATTCGTGATGATTTCCCCGCAGCCACGATGAGGGCGCCTGTCTGCATTCAGATACCTCCTTCTTTCAATGATATTATACAAATTTGATATTATTATAACATATAAAAGAATAAAAATAGTTAAAATTTTAAATAAAACAAAATAAAATTGTCTGGAATATATAAAGTAGCCAACTATTAATTATTTGTAATTTGTATAATTGTGCAAAATCATGGTAGTATGGATATATAAAATAACGTGGACAGGAGAACTTTTTTATGGATAAGATTTTTGAGATTACCGCAAAAGAAGTTACTGTACAGGTAAAAGATGAGCGTACAGGGGTTGTATACAGCCGGACGCTTCCCATCGATTATTATGAGAATGCAAATGTTTTAAAGCTCAGCGGTGAGAATCTGGACGGAAGCAGTTCTTCCATTGTTTTCTATTCCGCCAGAGGAATAGAGAGACTGAAAGATCTGACAGGCAGAGGAGCTGACCATGATCCGTGCGGAACGCATAAGCCTGAAGATCAGTAAGATGGAAACGAATTTTTTAAAAGGAGGAATGGGACATGATTAAAAAGACATTGAAGATTAATGGTGTTGAGAGAATACTTATTCTTGATAAGGATGAGACACTGGCGCAGGTACTCCGTAATCAC
Source organism: Blautia sp. HA8986 (assembly GCF_056504635.1). Lineage (NCBI taxonomy): Bacteria > Bacillati > Bacillota > Clostridia > Lachnospirales > Lachnospiraceae > Blautia > Blautia sp. HA8986. The sequence continues at coordinate 672,109 of NZ_JBWLUQ010000001.1, read as the reverse complement.
CTTCTTCTTACAGGATGTAAGATCGGCTGCGGTGAAGGTCACTGTGGAGCCTGTAATGTTATTATGAACGGAAAAGTTACAAGATCCTGTATCTATAAGATGAGCCGTGTTCCCGATCATGCAGAGATCACAACCATTGAAGGTGTGGGAACAATTTCTGATATGCACCCGATCCAAGTTGCGTGGATGGCATATGGATGTGCACAGTGCGGTTTCTGTTCACCGGGATTTATTATTTCCGCAAAAGTACTTCTGGATAATAATCCAAGTCCTACCCGTGAGGAGGTAAGAGACTGGTTTAATAAACAGCGTAATCTCTGCCGTTGTACAGGTTATAAGCCGCTGATTGATGCTACTATGGCAGCAGCAGCAGTTATGCGCGGTGAGATGACAAAGGAAGACCTTGTGTTCAAACAGACAGGGGATTCTATTGTTGGAACAAATTATATCCGTCCGTCAGCAGCACAGAAAGTAACAGGTACCTGGGACTTTGGTGCAGATGATGCGTTAAAGATGCCATCAGGAACACTTCGTCTTGCTCTTACACAGGCAAAGGTTTCTCATGCAAATATCCTCAGCATTGACACAACAGAAGCAGAGAGCATGCCTGGTGTTGTCCGTGTTATCACAGCAAAAGATATTAAGGCAGCAGGCGGAACCAATAAGATCAATGGTCTTGTAATGCTTCCAAAACACAACAAAACAGACGGATTCGAACGTCCTGTACTCTGCGATGAAAAAATCTTCCAGTTTGGTGATGCGATTGCCATTGTAGCTGCTGATACAGAAGAGCATGCACGGGCAGCAGCAGAAGCAGTTAAAGTTGAGATTGAAGAGCTTCCTGCATACATGAATGCAATGGATGCCATCGCACCGGATGCAGCGGAGATTCATCCCGGTACTCCGAACGCATTCTTTGAGACAAACTGTATCAAGGGTCCTGATTTTGACTGGGACAGCATTCCGGATTCACAGCAGGTTGAGATAGAATCTTACTGTTCACGTCAGCCTCATCTTCATCTTGAGCCGGACTGCGGTTATGGTTATATTGACGAAGACGGTATGATAACTGTTCATTCCAAATCCATTGGTATCCATCTGCATATGCCTATGATCGCTGATGGTATCGGTGTGCCAATGGAGAACTTACGAATTGTTCAGAACCATGCAGGAGGAACCTTTGGTTATAAGTTCTCTCCTACAAATGAGGCTTTGATCGGTGCTGCTGTTAAGATTCTTGAACGTCCAGTATCTCTGGTATTTAATCAGTTCCAGAATATTACATATACAGGAAAGAGATCTCCTGCATTTATGAATATCAAGCTTGCAGCAGATGAAAACGGTAAGCTTCTTGCACTCTGGGGCAATAACTATGTGGATCATGGTCCATACTCAGAATTCGGTGACCTGCTTACAATGAGACTTTCCCAGTTTACAGGTGCAGGTTATGGAATCAATTCTATCCGCAATAAATCTACAACAGTATTTACAAACCACGCATGGGGTTCCGCATTCCGTGCTTACGGTTCTCCGCAGTCTTACATGGGATCTGAGATCGCGATAGATGTTCTGGCAGCAAAGATGGGAATCGACCCGTTCGATATCCGTGAAATGAACTGTTACAAAGAATCCGAAGGTAGTACGATCCCTACAGGTTATCCGCCTGAAGTATACTGTGAAGAAGATCTGTTCAAGACAGCTCGCCCCCTGTATGAGGCTGCTAAGAAACGTGTGGCTGAAAAGAATGCAGCTTCTGATGGCAAGATCAAATATGGCATCGGTGTATCTCTCGGTGTATATGGCTGTGGCCTTGACGGTGTTGATACATCAAACGCATTTGCAGAGCTGAATCCGGATGGAACAGTTACAATGTATGCTGCATGGGAAGATCACGGACAGGGCGCTGATATGGGTGTTCTTGTATCATCTCATGAAACACTTCGTCAGGCAGGAATCAGACCGGAACAGATCAAACTTGTTATGAATGACACCAAGACATGTCCTAATGCAGGTCCTGCAGGTGGATCACGTTCACAGGTTATGTCAGGTAATGCATGTCGTCTGGCAGCAGAAAACCTTGTGGCAGCTATGAAGAAAGAAGACGGAACCTTCCGTACTTATGATGAGATGGTGGCTGAAGGTCTTGCAACAAAATATGAAGGTAACTGGGTGACAACCTTCTGTGCAGATCATCCGATCGATCAGGATACAGCACAGGGTGATCCGTTTGCAACCTACATGTACACGATCTTCCTTCCGGAAGTTGCTGTTAATACAGAAACAGGTAAAGTTAAAGTTGAAAAATTCACCTGTGTGGCTGACGTAGGTACGATCATGAACAGACTTCTTGTAGAAGGCAACTTCTACGGTGGTCTTGTACAGGGTATCGGTCTTGCTCTTACAGAAGATTTCGAGGATCTGAACCATGATACTTCTCTGAAGAACTGTGGTATTCCGTATCCAAATGATGCGCCGGATGATATTGAACTTCATTTCAATGAAACATATCGCCCAAGCGGTCCTTACGGTGCTGCCGGCTGTGGTGAGGCTCCGCTGGATGCTCCTCATCCTGCGATCCTGAATGCAATCTACAATGCTACAGGCGCACGTATCACACGTGTTCCTGCCCGTCCGGAAAAGGTTCTTGCAGCATTAAAGGAACTTGAGAAATAATTCTCAGTATAATTTTATCATATGATATAATAAGGGGAGACGGGAGACTGTCTCCCCTTTGGAAATGAAAGGAGTATCGGGTTATGACATATATACAGGAGAGAGGTTCCACTCATGTTTATCACGTAAATCGAATGTCAAAGGAAGAGATGGATCATATGATCAGCCTCTGTGTTCATGAACAGCCGGCGTACTGTGTTGCAGCCTGTCCTTTCAAAGCAGATACAAAAGAAATGCTGTTTTATGCTGCAAAAGGAAATTTTAAGAAAGCTCTGGGGATCTATGAGAAGATCACACCATTTCCCATGATCCTCTGTAGCGGCTGTACTGCACCCTGTGAGGAGAAATGCAGGCTTTGTGAGCTGGGTGATGGCATATCCATACGTGAAGTAGAGCGTGCCATTGTCCGATATGGGGAACCTGGAAAACGGAGCAGTGTATTTCGTATCAGAAAGAAAAAAAAGGCTGTGATTTTTGGCTCAGGATTATTCCCGCTGTTTCTTGCAGGGGAGCTGGAAAAGAAGATGTATCCTGCAACCATTTACTGTCAGGAGAAAGATTATGAAGCCTATATTGTAGCAGCAGCACCGGAGCTTTCGGAATCAGATTGTAGAAATGAAGCAAAACGTCTCAGTTCCATGGATCTTTCCTTTGAATTCGGATGCAGTCTTGACCTTCCGTTTATCAGAGAGAAAATGAAGGAGGCAGATGTGGTCTGTGCTTCAGAGGAGGTGGCCAAAAAGCTGGCTCCTGAAGAAACAGCAGACGCAGAGATCATGCTGAGAGAACAGGCGGGAATTGTCAGCGGTCTGGCCCAGTCTGTGATGGATGCGGCTTTTGCTGCAAAGAGAGCTGCCCTGACTGTAGATCTCCTTGTACAGAATCTTTCGCCCCACAGCAACAGAGGCAGTGAAGGAGCAGTTACTACCAGGCTCTATACAAATATGGAAGGGATGAAAGGTTCCAAAAAGATTCCCTGCAGCATAGATGGATATTCAAAAGAAGAAGCTATGGAGGAAGCAAAGCGATGCATTCAGTGCCACTGTGATGAGTGTATGAAAAGCTGTGTCTATTTAAGTGAATATAAAAAGCACCCTGGTCTTCTTGCACGTGAGATTTATAATAATACCCAGATCATTATGGGAGATCACCAGATGAATAAACCGATGAATTCCTGTTCGCTCTGCGGACAGTGCACTGTAACCTGTCCAAATGGGTTTGATATGAGCCAGGTCTGCAAATCTGCAAGAGAAAATATGGTATCTACAGACAAGATGCCTCTGGCACCTCATGAATTTGCACTGATGGATATGCTGTTCTCCAATTCGGAGGCTTTCTTATGCAGACCTCAGCCGGGATATGAAACTTGCAGATATGTATTTTTTCCGGGATGTCAGGCAGGAGCCATAGCGCCGGATGTTGTCACAGAGGCATATGAGGATCTTTGCAGGAGGACAGAGGGCGGTGTTGCTCTGATGCTGGGATGCTGTGGTGCTATCAGTGAATGGGCAGGACGCTATGAAATGACAGAAAAGGTAAATGAACAGCTGAAGCAGGAGCTTGCAAAGCTGGGAGATCCCATGATCATAGCAGGCTGTCCAAGCTGTATGAAACAGTTAAAAGAGAGTCTTGGTGTCAGAGTCACAGGAATCTGGGAGATCTTAAAGGAAATCGGACTTCCCGCACAGGCAAAAGGGCTGGAGATACCTGTTGCAATACATGATGCCTGCGGAGCCAGGGGTGATGCGCAGACACAGGACATAATAAGAGAGCTTCTTGCAGATATGGGGTGCACTGTTGTAAACACAGAATATTCCAGAGATCTGTCTCCCTGTTGCGGATACGGCGGACTGACTTCCTACGCTAATAAAGAGATGGCAGATAAAATGACAGAAAAGTGTCTGGAACGATCCGATGCCCCATATATAACGTACTGCATGGCATGCAGGGACCGATTTGTCAGGGAAGGCAGGGAATCCAGACATATCCTTGAACTTCTGTATGGCACAAATGCCGTCAATATGCCGGATATCAGTGAAAAACGCTACAACCGGCTTGTGCTAAAAGAGAAGCTTTTAAAAAATATATGGAATGAGGAACTGATGATGGAGAAAAAAGATTATACCGTTGCATATACAGAAGATGCTATCAGTATGATGGATGAACGTATGATACTGAAAAGTGATGTGGAGCGTGTATTATCAGATTACAGAGAAAACCAGGAAGCGATTTTTGATGAAGAGACAAAAGAACTGGTGACAAGGAGCAGACTTGGAAATGTGACATTCTGGGTGCGATTTGTGGAAACTGAAGAAGGGTATCTGGTACGCAGAGCATACAGTCACAGAATGAATATTATGAAAAGGGTGGGACAGTAATGGCAGCAGAGAGAACATATTATACCATTGATCCTGAGGGAAAGCTGACCTGCATGAAATGCAAGGTTCCTCTTGTAAAAGGAAAAGCAAAATTTATGTATCTGGAAAATGGGTTTCCTGTGGAAATGCCTGTCTGTCCAAAGTGTGGATTTGTGTATGTTCCGGAAGAACTCGCACTTGGAAAAGTTCTTGCGGTGGAGCGTGCACTGGAGGATAAATAGATGAACAGGCATCCGGGAGGGGAAGCGCAGACGCTTTATCTTCTGGAGAACATAAAATGGAAAAAAGAAATGAAAGCACTGGATCTTGGAGCTGGAGAAGGAGACACGATACGAATCCTGAAATCACTTGGGATGGATGCACATGGTGTGGATCTTTTCCCACGGGGCAGTGATGTGGAAACAGGAGATTTTCTGCATTTGCAGTATCCATCAGACAGTATAGATCTTTGCATCAGCCAGTGTGCATTTTTTGTCAGCAGAGATCAGAAAAATGCACTATCTGAATGTTGGCGTGTTCTGAAAAAGGGAGGTTTTCTATTATTGTCAGATCTGGATACTGGAAATCTTTCAGAAATGGCAGAACAGACAGGATTTACCATTCTCCGGCAGGAGGATCAGACGTTACTTTGGCGTGAATATTATCTGGAAGCAATCTGGAATGATTCGTTCTGTTGCGAAGAGTATAAGATTCTGCAGAAAGAATATAAAGGAAAGAAGCTGCGCTATACCATGGTGGTTGGCAGAAAGGAGTAACATATGGATCTTTATGAAAGAATCATAGAACTTAGCAGTATGGGGTATCATTGTTCTCAGATGATTATGATTTTGACACTGGAAACGATAGGGGAAGAGAATCCACAGCTTGTAAAGGCTTTGGGCGGTCTTGGCGGCGGCATCGGTTACTGTGGAGATACATGTGGCTGTCTGACAGGAGGAGCCTGTGCGATAGGTTTGTTCCTTGGCAATCTGGCTCCGCAGGAGAAAGAAGATATACAGATGAAACCGGCTGTGCAGGAATTATATCAGTGGTTCCATAAGAAGACCGAAGAAGAGTTTGGTGCTTTTTATTGTAAGGACATCACTTCCAATCTGGATTGGGGAATTGTCATGGAGCAATGTCCTGCGTTGATTGCAGATACTTATACAAAAGTGATAGAAATACTGACAGAACGGGGAATATTGGAACTATGATTACGCTGGGTAAAACAAAAAGTGTATGTCCGATATGTATGAAAGTACTTACGGCTAAAAAATGTATTGGTGAAGATGGCATTTATCTGGTGAAAGAATGTGATATCCACGGAAAGTTTCAGACACTGATCTGGGAAGGAACGGCAGCAGAGTATCTTTCCTGGGGGAGAGAAAACCTGTCTGCGGAGACTCCTGTAAATCCAAAAATCAAAGAGAAATCTTGCCCGGATAATTGTGGACTTTGTGAGGAGCACGAACGAAAAGGATGTTGTATGATACTGGAAGTGACAAAGCGCTGCAATATGCACTGCCCGGTCTGCTTTGCTTCGGCAGGGGAATGTCTGGAAAACGGTGATCTTTCAATTGACGAAATAGAAAAGCAATATGATTTTCTGATGGATCATGGGGGACCATTCAATATACAGCTCTCAGGAGGAGAACCAACCATGCGGGAGGATCTTCCGGAGATCATACATATGGGAAGCGAAAAGGGGTTCACATTTTTTCAATTGAATACCAATGGAATCCGTCTTGCGCAGGAAGCAGGATACGCCAGAAAACTAAAAAAAGCAGGACTGAATACGGTATTTCTTCAATTTGACGGTGTCACAGATGACGTGTATCAGACATTGCGCGGACGTTCTATGATGGAACTGAAAGAAAAGGCTGTGTTAAACTGTTCGGAAGCGGAACTGGGAATTGCCCTGGTACCTGTCATTGCTCCAGGAGTAAATGACATGCAGGTTGGAGATATCCTGAAGTTTGCGATGGATCATATGCCATTTGTAAGAGGAGTACATTTCCAGCCGATCAGCTATTTTGGCAGATGTTCTCAGCAACGTCCACAAGCTCCGATTACCATACCAAAGATGTTGAAGCTGATCGAGGAACAGACAGACGGGCTTATGAAAAGTGATGATTTTGCTGGTGGTGGAGCAGAGAATCCATACTGTTCTTTTCATGCAAGTTATCTGAAAAAAGGTGAGAGGGAACTGAAACTTCTGAAAAAGAAATCAGGCAGAGGATGTTGTTGTACTACCAGCGATGATTCCAGGCAGTATGTGGAAAATCAGTGGAGCTATAGCACAAAAAAATTTGATGATGGAGAAATGACACAGACAGATGCGCTGGATGAATTCCTGATCCGGGTTCATAATGAAACCTTTGCGGTATCAGGGATGATTTTTCAGGATGCATGGAATCTGGATCTTGAACGTCTGAAAAGATGTTATATCTGCGAGGTGGATTCTGATTATGGAATGGTGCCGTTTTGTGCATATAATCTGACGAATTCGAAAGGAATATATTTATACAGAAAGTGAAACGATCAAATATAGATGCAATGATCTGTAAGCAGGAAGGCATTACAGAGATTACAAGAGATGAAATACACAGAATGCAGCTGGAGAAATTAAATATTGTACTGAAGAAAGAAAAAGAACGAGAGGGTTTTTATCGAGATTTGCCGGAAAGACTGGAGAGCCTGACAGATCTGAGAAGCCTTCCTTTTACAACAGAAACAGATCTGGCACGAGATGGAGGCAGGATGCTGCTTTGCTCCCAGGGGGAAGTACAGAAAGTGATATCAGAACAGACAAGCGGAACTACCGGTGCCGGTAAACGTGTATTCTATACAGAGGGAGACTGTGAACACACCATAGAACTTTTTATGGCAGGTCTGGGTGAATTTATTTATCCGGGAAGTATAACGATGGTGGCTATGCCATTTTCAGGTCCTTTTGGATTGGGAGAACTGATCGCGGAGGCAATCAGACGTCTGGGAGCAAAACCTCTTTCAACCGGGACAGGAAGAACTTATGGCGAACTAAACAGGATTCTGGAAGAGGAGCAGCCGGATACGTATGTGGGAATGCCGACGGCATTGCTTTCCATGCTTAGAATGTGCGGAAAAGGCAGTATAAAAAGAGCACTGGTATCCGGAGATGCCTGTCCGCAAACTGTCATGAAAGCAATCGAAGAAATTCTGGAAACACGACTGTGGCCGCACTATGGTTCCAGAGAGATGGGGCTTGGAGGTGCCATTTGCTGCACGGCGCATGATGGCATGCATATGCGGGAAAACCATTGTATTACAGAGATTATAGATGAGAACGGAAATGTGCTGCCGGACGGTGAGTGGGGAGAACTGGTAATCACAACCATTGGAATGGAAGCACAGCCGTTGATTCGATATCGAACCGGTGACTGGACAAGGATCATTCCAGGAAGATGCCTCTGTGGAAGTGAAACAAAACGCCTGGACTTTGTAAAGCGGATGGATCCATTGGGAAGTATCAGAGAGATGGATGAATTGCTGTTTGAGATTCCGGAACTGATAGATTATTGTGTGAAAATTGTAGATGGAAAAAAGGAAATTACAGCGCTTTTTACATCGGACAATGGAGAAGAACGAATCAGGAGTGTTTTGGAAGAGAAGGATATTCGTTCATGGAACTGCAGAAAAGTAAAGTGGGAAGATCTGGCACTGTATCCTGGCAAACGAGTTACAAGGCAGTGATTTCGTGGTATCATGGAATCACTGCCTTGTCTGTTATTCAGAATAGTATGGACAATCTTCCTGGATGCATTCGCGATTATCTTTGCAGTATTTACACGTTATAGAAGACAACGGAATGTTTACAGAACAAAACTGACTGTAAAAATGAACAGCTTCTTCAATGGCAATTCTGCTGGTTCGTTTGCAGCAGCGAGGTCCACCAACATCTGCCAGTCTAGATAAAATAATGGAAACAAGTTTTTGAGGAAACGGCCATGCATCTTTGTGAAGTGGACTGGATCCAGTCATAACGGACATGAAAATACCGGCTCCGGCAGCAGCTCCGCAGACACCCCAGTAACCACAGGTACCGCCCGGAACCTGCTTTGCTCTTTTACAGATTTCAGATAATGCAGCATCGTAATCCATATGTTCTCCATTATTGCGAAACGCTGTCAGAAGAACGCATGGGACAATTGCATGATGCTCCGGTCCATGCATATGTACAGATGGAAGATCCATAATTTTTTCCAGAAGAAGCAAAGCATCTTTTTCTGTACTGTCCCGGAGTGTCGTGATTACCGGAGCATATGTGCCATAGCTATGACAGGCATCACAGATAAAGTGACCATTTTCACAGACCGCATTGGTTAATTGTTCTTTATGGCAGATGCTGCACGTCTGAATAGAGCTTTCAGCACGATACGTAATAGGAGCACCACAAATCAGACATCCGGAAAAATATTCTGCTTCACCACAACAACAGGAATTATTCGTATGATCCATTTGATTCACCTCCGAAGAATTTATTTTAATAGTGTTAACGATGTAATAAGTATAACATAGAATGAAAAAGTAATGATATAGCATCTTGACAATCATGTTACTTTGGGTATATGATTTGATCCAATAAAGGGGAGTAACCTGCGCTTAACAATTTGCGTTTGTGATGTCGTCAGTACGGTGGAAGCATCCGGTATCATAAGGAAATGGTGAGACTTTTATTGCATTTTTATTATGCAATGAAGGTCTCCTTTTTTTATATTTTTTTATCAAAGAGGTCTTTCATTGAATAAGAAATCCAGGTAGTAAATACTTAGAAACAAGGAGGCGAAAGTGATGAAGGAAATTTATCAGCAGACGGTAGAAGAGGTTCTTGAAAGGGTGAATGGGAAGAAATCTGGGCTTACGAGTGAACAGGTGAAAAGATCCAGAGAAAAATGTGGGTGGAATGAACTTACAGAAGGAAAGAAGAAAGCTTCCTGTATACTTTAAATAGGCCAAGAGATTGACATAAAAAATACCTCAAGTAAATTTGGATTATTACTGACTTGGCCGGTTGGTAAAATCCAGAGAATACAAGAGGTATCTAACATGAATCTTAAAGGCACAAAGAAGAAAAATCAAGTATCAAATGTAAATATTTTCGAGCAGCAGGAGCTTCTGAAGAAAATCGAGGTGGTCAGAGAAAATTTAACAGCTTCAACCTGGCGTGAGTTAGAAACCAAAGGAAAGTTCGATAAGAACGCAAAACTCAGTTTTATCTGTGATGACATGCTTATTTTAGGATGCGATGTAGGCAGTGAAACACACTATCTGAGGGCAATTGACACCAGAGGCAAAGAACTCAGTAAGTCCGCTTTTTCATTCAGCAATAATGCGGATGGATTTAGCAAAGCAAAGGAATGGGCAGTAAAGATAGCAGCCGAATACGATAAAAAACAGATTGTTCTTGGTCTTGAACCAACCGGCCATTACTGGTTCTGCCTTGCAACCTGGATGATCTCAAATGGACTCAGTGTAGTTCAGGTAAATCCGTATGCAGTAAAACAGACAAAGGAGCTTGAGGATAACAGCCAGCTGAAAGATGATACAAAAGATCCTAAGCTGATTGCAAATCTTGTAAAAGATGGAAACTTTGGAATGCCTTATCTTCCAGAGCAGCTTTATGCAGATCTGCGACGGTTATCCATGTTTCGTGACCAGCTGAATGAGGACAGGATCCGGTCGATCAACCGACTGCACCGGGAACTGAAAATATATTTTCCAGAGTACAAAGAAGCACTTGGAAAAACAGAAGGCACATTCAGCCTTGAACTGTTGAAACAGGCACCATTTCCGGATGATCTGGCAGCTTTGAAAGAAGACGGAATCAGACAGATCTGGCATAATGCGAAACTTAGAGGACGCGGGTATAGCAGAGCTGGAGAAATCTTAGAGTACGCCAAGGCGAGTGTTGGCCTCCGTGAAGGAAAAGAAACAGGGAAACTGGTTGTACAGTGGTTTGTTCAAAAAATCCTGGAACTGGATGCGGAGCTTGCATTGATAGAAGCGCAGATCAATCAGAAATGTCTGGAAATTCCCCATACGGATAAAGTTTTGGAGATATGTGGAATTGGGGAGAATACCCTATCCGGTATGATGGCAGAAATGGGAGATATTTCCAGAGTTGACGATGTAAAGGAGATCCAGAAATTAAGTGGACTTGGGCTTGTGGCAAGCAGTTCCGGCAAGCATAAGGGTGAAACCAAGATCAGTCACAGAGGACGTAAGCGCCTCAGATATTGGCTGTTTCAGGCGGCAAAATCAGCTGTAGCACATGCGGAAGAATTCAAGGAATTACATGTCTATTATACGACCAGGGAGAAGAATCCACTGAAAAAGATGCAGTCATTAATAGCAATCGCCTGCAAACTTCTCAGGATTATCTTTACGATTTTGAAGAAGGGAATCAAGTATGATCCCCGAAAGATGTTGAAAGATATCCAGCGGAAATCCAGGCGGGAAAGCCTGGTTGCATAAGGAGTATAAAGCGAAGCAGTATTCCAGAATCCTGCTGAGGTTCAGAAACTTCTGAAATTGAGTAGGGTTCTGGAAAGGAACCCGTTGACCCAGATCCATGGAACGTGGATCATAACGAAACGACTGGTTGAGAGATGCAGGGTAAGTGTCCGCGGGAAACCGCACCTTGCAGAATCATAAGGTCAGTAAGAATCAAACGACAAACAAGAGCTGTAGCTTGTGGTAGTTCACTCCATAGGGCACGACCCTGTTAGAAAGCTTGGCAAGCACTCGGTGTATGAACAGGTGGGACGAAGGGTACGCCCAGAAGGGCATACAGATTAATGAGTGGAAATCTCATCCAGTAAGGTGTAGCCGCACCACTGGTAGCGAGTTTTGGGGATACAGAGGTAACGATGTATCCTAAGTGTAAACAGTTAGGAAATAGGGCTGAAAGTGATTGAGCTCCGAAATCTACGTAACCCGTAGGTCGACGTTTTCTTTCGGACGGAAGACAATACGTATGTTTCTGTTTAGGTTAGGAAGCATATGCTACGGCGGAGTCTGAGAGCCAGCCATGTTTTACAATGTCTGTATGTTACCTGGGGAGAACCTATACTTTCCTGTGTTAACAGGTATGACGTACGAATGAGAAAAGGAAATCAAATGGAGTATAGGTAGTCGGATGGCCGAATAGTACTAATGAAAGTGGGTAATGCCACTGGAGGGAAGTCGAGAACGGATAACATATATCCAGCCACACGACATCATATCAAAAGGGAAACATTATCTACACTCAGAGGTAGGACAAATAATGACAACAAAACTTGAGAGAATCTCAGAATTATCAAAACAACATCCAGAAATGAAATTTAATTCTATTGGGCATTTGATTAACATTGAGATGCTTAAAGAATGCCACTACAAAATGGATGGCAGAAAAGCGGTCGGGATTGATGGCATTTCAAAAGAAGAATACAACTCAAATCTTGATAACAATCTAAAACAGTTAGTGGAGAAAACTTCCAATAAGAAATATCGGAAGAAATGTAAACAGATGAATATCACTATACGCGACATGAGATTTGAAAAGAAGAAATATATTCTTGCAAAAGTAAATCAGATTTTAATTGGGTATTACCATTATTATGGAATAAGTGATAACTATCAAATGATGGATAACTTCCGTAAGAGAGTTATTCAGATTCTTTATTTTTGGATGAATAGGCGTAGTCAGAGGAAAAGTTATACATGGGATGGATTCAATCAGTTTTTGAAGGAGCATCCTATAGTAAGACCACGTATTTATGTGAGCCTATATGGATAATCTGAGGCATAAGTGTCGTGAAGAGCCGTATGCCTGAATTGGGCACGTACGGATCTGTGGGGGATATACCTAGTAATAGGTGTTTCTACCCGACAAGTTGGGACAAGATCCCATTAGACACGGAAGGTTCACCCTCATAGCTAACAGAGGATTATAGCCTTTAAAGCCCCTTTACCAGGACGCTTTATAAAACTATACCCTTTTATGGTTGTTCAGTACAGGATGGTCCTATGTCAAGATTTAGTACAAGTTAAAATGAGAAAATTCTCCCCATTTTAACCTGCCAGAAGCTCAGCCTCAGTGTGTATTCTTTCATACACTCGTTCGAATTCGTTTGGCGACATATAGTTGCAATGGCTATGAATTCGTTTCGTATTGTAGAAAGCTTCCAGATATTCAAAAATCAACTGGTATGCCTGCTTATAATCGCGAATTTTAAAACGATTGAGCCATTCACGTTTGATAATAGAATGAAAGGATTCAATGCATGCATTATCCCACGGAAAAGCTTTCTTTGAGTAGCTACGCTGCATATTTTCGGTTGCTTTTTTATATTCCTTTGCAACATATTGGCTGCCACGATCCGAATGGATAATTAATGGTTGATTGATATTCCGGCGAGCTTTGGCTTTGTTTATAGTATCAATCACGCAGGATACTTCCAGTGTTTCTGAAAGCGTCCAGGCTATGATTTTTCTAGAAAATAAATCCATAACACTGGTCAGATAGACAAATCCATCTATTGTCCAGATGTAGGTGATATCCGAACACCAGACTGCATTCGGACGATTAGGATTAAATTGCTCATCAAGGATATTTTGTAATTCAGTGCTGAAATCGGAATCTTTTGTGGTGATTGTCCATGGTTTGCTCCACTGAGCACGGATCCCCATTTGGCGCATATATGTACCAACGGTTCTTTCCGAAATGACTTCACCAGTTTTTCGAATTTCTACAGTGATTTTCGGAGCACCGTAGTTCTGCTTGGAATCATCATAAATATCCTGTATTTTTGCTTTTACAGCTTCACGACGTTTTTCTGTATCAGAAGGTACATGGTGGAGCCATGCAAGATATCCTGAGCGAGAGACACCTAAAAACTTCAACATTCCGGAGACGGAAACCCGACGTCCAGCCTTTTTGGCAGCTTCCGTCTTCTCAGACACTTCGAGATAAATGGCTTCCGTCATTTTTCCAGAATGTTGATTGCTTTTTTTAACACGTCAAGTGCATCTTGAGCATCACGTAATTCACGCCTGAAACGGGCAATTTCCTTCTGCTCATCAGATGCATAATTACCAGAACCACGAACAGGAATATCACCTGATTCCCGGAAGTCTTTCAGCCACTTTGTTAATGTACTGTAGCCGATGCCAAGATTTTCTGCACATCCACGTACTCCGAGATTTTTGTGATCCTGATAGTACTGGACTGCATCAAGTTTAAATTGTTTGTCATGTTGCTTTGCCATATGAGATCCTCCTTCAGCATGTTTCTATTGTACCATGCTTATGTGTATTTGGAATTTCTCATTTTGGCTTGTACTATTTATATTCTAGCAACAGGATACGATGACTGTCGTACACTTTTAGCTCTGTTTTGAGAGGTAATATTTAAAGAAAAAGCCCACAAAATCAATACTTTAGGGCTTGACAATATAGGAAGGAGGAACGGTCAATATCATCTGCCTGCAGATATTGACCGGTTATATATGTTGCGAAAAAAAACACAGCCGGAAACAAACAACGATAAAATTCTTATATCCGTTAAAGAAGCCTGTGAGCTTACAGGACTTTCTGAGAAAACAATGAGATCATTGATGAATGAAAACTGTTTCATGGTACGGATTGGGCGCAGAACACTGATTGATAAGAAAAAATTTCAAAAATGGATAGATCGGCAGTCTTGAAAGCTTTTTTTTGTTGTGCTAAAATATATATCCAGTGTCATGCATTATCATCAGAAAGGATGGTGGTGTTATGGGCAAAAACTTAAAGGGTAAAGAATTAGGAAAAGGATTATATCAAAGAAAAGATGGACGATATGAGGCCAGAATTTTCGTTCGCGGTACAGGAAAAACGTTTTCAATTTATGGTACAAATTTACAACATCTAAAAAAAGAAAGAAATGCCTACCTTGCTAATGTTTCCCCCGGAATTGCAGGATATGATCCTAGAATTTCTGTTTCAAAGTGGTATGAAAAATGGATGCTTATTTATGTGGTGCATTCTGTTAAAGCAACCACTTTAAGTAACTATGTAAATGGTTTTGAGCGAGTAAGAGAATATATTGGTTACATGAGGTTAATAGAGGTCCGTCCAACACATATTCTTGACATGATAAAGGGACTCGAAGAAGAAGGATATGCACGTACAACGGTAATACAATCATTAAGTGTAGTCCGTCAGCTTTTCAAAAAGGCATATGGTGGAAAAATGATACCCATAGATCCAGTAGCCGATATTAAACTGCCTAAAGAAGAACCGGGTGAAATACCTGATGAGAAGATAATGCAGGAACAAGAAGATGAAAAATGTCTTAGTATATATGACACTCATCGTTTCCTTGAGAGCTGCAAGAATACCCGGTATTATGAACTCTTTTTTATTCTTCTTCATACAGGATTACGTATAGGGGAAGCACTTGCCCTAGAATGGTGTGATCTTGACTTTAAGCATGAAAAGCTTCGTGTATATAAAACCTTAAACAGAGTTACAAAATATTATGATTCGAAAGGAAATGAACTTCCTGAAAGGTATTCTACTATTCAGATTACAACACCAAAGAAAAGTGCCAGCAATAGAAAGGTTCCATTAACGGATGCAGTGATTGCTGCTTTTATGAGCTGGAAGGAAAAACAGGATCGTGATAAAGAAAAACTGGGGAAAAACAAATATACTTTTAAAAAAATATCCCGGTCTGATTTTTACAACATCTTCAGGAAGAAGTTATCTTCCATCATCAGCTCAAACAGAATGCAGGCGGATTGTTGGGATTGTTAATAAGCATGAAATTGCTCTGGCAGAAAAAGAGAACAGAGATCCGAATTTAATGGATGTTCATCCTCATATTTTCCGTCATACTTTTGTAACAAGATGCATTCAATCGGGAATGGATGCCGCTACAGTAAAGAAAATAGCTGGACACTCTGATGAAAAAATGACTAATTATTATACACACATTGAAGAAGAACATATAGATGACGAATACGAACTGTATATTCAAAAATACGGAACAGAAACCTGATTTTGCAAATGGAGATAAAATTTTAAAGAGAGGTTTAAATACTTGAGTATAGACAAAAACACTAACGAGGGAAAAAACTATCGTAATAATGTGGTCAAATCAACACCTGGGACTTCTAAAAGCCGCATAAACACTGGGTTTCCGGAGGATATTAGTGTATTATCACCGATGATGAAAGAATACGTAAAAACCAAGGAAGAATACAGCGACTGTATCCTTTTTTACCGCTTGGGCGATTTTTATGAGATGTTTTTTGAGGATGCGCTGACTGCATCGAAGGAACTGGAGATCACGCTTACTGGAAAAGACTGCGGACTGGAAGAGAGAGCGCCCATGTGTGGCGTTCCTTTTCATGCTGCGGAGACTTATATCAACCGGCTGATCGAGAAAGGCTACAAAGTTGCAATCTGTGAACAGGTGGAGGATCCCAAAAAAGCAAAAGGTCTGGTGAAACGTGAAGTTATCCGTATTGTCACACCGGGAACTACATTGGATGCCATGTCTCTGGACGAATCTAAAAACAATTATCTGATGTCTATCGTTTCTATTGGAGATCATTTCGGTTGCGCTATTGCGGATATTACAACTGGTGACTGTTTTCTCACAGAACTGGATAAACCTCAGAAACTCCTGGATGAGATCAATAAATTCACACCTGCAGAGATCATCTGCAATGATGCCTTTCTTTTAAGCGGTGTTGATGTGGAAGATCTGAAAGGACGTCTTGGGATCTGCGTATTTGCACTGGAGCCATGGTATTTTGACGATCAGCTCTGTCAGAAGACATTAAAAGAACATTTTCATGTAGGAAACCTGGAAGGTCTTGGAATTGCAGATTATGACAGCGGGATCATTGCATCAGGAGCGTTGTTTCTATATCTGAAGGAAACACAGAAAACAGCCCTTTCCCATATGGCCAGTATCCGTCCATATTCAGCGGAGAAATATATGCTCATTGACAGCTCCAGCCGCCGGAATCTGGAACTTGTGGAAACTATGCGGGAGAAACAGAAACGTGGTTCTCTCCTCTGGGTACTGGACAAGACTAAAACCGCTATGGGAGCAAGAACTCTTCGTTCTTATGTGGAACAGCCTCTGATCGATGCAGATGAAATCGAAAAGAGACTAAGTGCACTGGAAGAATTGAATGAAAAGCCAATGGAACGAGATGAGATTCGTGAATATTTAAATCCCATCTATGACCTGGAACGTCTCATCAGCCGTATTAGTTATAAATCCGCCAATCCAAGAGATCTGGTTTCTTTTGCCTCATCTCTGGAAATGCTTCCATATATCAAACAGATTCTCTCAGAATTCCAGTCTCCGCTGCTTCAGACGATCAACGAAGATATGGATCCGCTGACCGATATCACAGAACTGATCCGGACTTCCATTACCGATGATCCGCCTCTGGCACAGAAAGACGGGGGAATCATTCGTGAGGGCTACAACGAAGATGTAGACAGATTCCGCCGATCCCGCACAGAAGGAAAGAAATGGCTTTCTGAACTGGAAGCAAGAGAAAGGGAACGTACCGGTATTAAGAGCCTGAAGATCAAATATAACCGTGTATTTGGCTATTCACTGGAAATTACCAATACATTCAAAGATCTTGTACCAGAGGATTATATCCGTAAACAGACCCTTACCAATGCAGAACGCTATATCACTCAGGAACTGAAGGAACTGGAAGATCTGATTCTTGGGGCAGAAGACAAGCTTTATGCACTGGAATTTGAACTTTTTTCCAATATCCGCGATAAAGTAGGGGCAGAGGTTGTACGTATCCAGCGGACAGCAAAAGCAGTTGCAGCACTGGACGTTTTTGCATCCCTGGCACTTGTGGCACAGCGGAACAATTTTGTCCGCCCAAAGATCAATGAAACAGGACTTATTGATATCCGGAACGGACGCCACCCTGTTGTGGAACAGATGATTGAGAACGATATGTTCATTCCTAATGATACATATCTTGACAACCATAAGAAACGGATTTCTATTATCACAGGCCCGAACATGGCAGGTAAATCCACTTACATGCGCCAGACAGCTCTTATTGTACTGATGGCACAGATTGGAAGCTTTGTTCCTGCTGACAGTGCCAATATCGGAGTCGTTGACCGTATCTTTACACGTGTAGGTGCTTCTGATGATCTTGCCAGCGGCCAGAGTACTTTTATGGTGGAAATGACAGAAGTTGCCAATATTCTTCGAAATGCCACGTCCAAAAGTCTTCTGATCCTGGATGAGATCGGACGCGGAACCAGTACTTTTGACGGGCTTTCCATTGCATGGGCAGTGATTGAACACATCAGCAACACCAAGCTCTGCGGAGCAAAGACTTTATTTGCAACCCATTATCATGAACTTACAGAGCTGGAAGGAAAGCTTTCCGGCGTAAATAATTACTGTATTGCAGTTAAGGAAAAGGGTGATGACATCGTATTCCTTCGTAAAATCGTAAAAGGCGGTGCAGACAAAAGTTACGGTATCCAGGTAGCTAAACTTGCCGGTGTGCCGGATTCCGTTATCCAGCGGGCAAAGGAACTGGTAGAAGAGCTCAGTGATGCGGACATTACTGCAGCTGTAAAAGATCTGACTGCTCCTAAAAAAAAGCAGAAGATTTCTTATGATCAGGTAGATATGGCACAGATGTCCCTGTTCGATACAGTGCAGGATAATGATATCATTGAGGAGATCAAATGCCTGGAAATCGGTAATCTGACACCAATGGAAGCTCTGAACATTCTCTATAACCTGCAGAACAAAATAAAGAACCGGTGGTGATCATTTGAGAAAAATTGCAGTTTTAGACCAGAATACCATTGATAAGATCGCAGCAGGAGAGGTTGTGGAACGACCTTCCTCCGTTGTAAAAGAGCTTGTGGAAAATGCTATTGATGCAGGGGCAACAGCTATCACTGTTGAAATCACAGACGGTGGAAAAAAACTGATCCGCATCACTGACAATGGTTCCGGAATGGAAGCAGAGCAGGTTCCTCTTGCATTTCTCCGTCATGCCACAAGCAAAATTGAAAAAGTAGAGGATCTTGTCCATATCGCCTCTCTTGGTTTCCGAGGCGAGGCTCTTTCCAGTATTGCAGCTGTAGCCCAGGTGGAACTGATAACCAAAACTCCATCTGCTATCAGCGGCACCCGCTATGTGATCGAAGGCGGCCAGGAACAGTCTTTAGAAGAAATGGGTGCTCCGGAGGGAACTACCTTCCTGATCCGGAATCTGTTTTATAACACACCGGCAAGAAGTAAATTTCTGAAATCAGATACAACAGAAGCTGGTTATATCAACACCCTGATGGAACAGCTGGCACTTTCCCATCCGGAAATTTCATTTAAATATATCCAGAATCGCCAGGTCAAGCTTTCAAGTTCCGGAAACTACAGTGTTAAAGACGTAATCTACAGTGTTTACGGACGTGATATTGCCAGGGCTCTTCTTGAAGTTTCCTACGAAAATGACTTCATGAAGATTGAAGGCTTTGTGGGAAAACCGGAAATATCCAGAGGAAACCGTACTTTCGAGAATTATTATATTAATGGAAGATATGTAAAAAACAAGATTATTACCAAGGCTATTGAAGATGGATATAAAGGCTTTGTAATGCAGCATAAATTTCCGTTTGTTTCTCTCCGGATCGAGATGGATGGAAATGATCTTGATGTGAATGTACACCCAGCTAAAAGGGAAGTACGTTTTGCCAGAGAAACCGAAGTTTATACAGCAATCTATGAAACAGTCCGAAAGGCAGTTACCCACAGAGAACTGATCCCTCAGGTATCTGTTGGAAAAGAAACACCCGTATCCCGCGCTGAGCAGGTAAAACCAGGCAACGTACCGGAACCCTTTGAAGTAAAAAGACGGCAGGAAATGTATGGAAGCAAACCGGCTGCCGCTACCAGTACAACATTTTCGCAAAAAGCCTCAGAAGATTCCGTGGAGGAAAGCTCCTTTTATAATTCCAAACCTTTTACAAAAGAAGAGGAGGAAATGTTTTCCGGGACTTTAAAAGAAAAAAACATCTGCGAAAACACAGCGACACAGAATACGCCAAATACATCGGATAACACTAGTGTTTTCAATACGAAGACTTCCATATTCAAAGCATCCAATGAATCCGGCGGAGTCTCATTCCAGGAATCGTGTAATGATTCTGTTCCTGTATCTCCCCCGGCAGACCCCGTCCCCACTGAACAGCCCAAACAACTGGAACTTTTTGAGGAACGGCTTCTTGCACCGGAATCCAGAAGCCGCCACAAGCTGATCGGACAGCTGTTTGACACTTACTGGCTGGTACAGTTTGAGGAAAATTTTTACATTATCGATCAGCATGCGGCACATGAAAAAGTATATTATGAGCGGTTTGTGAAGTTATTTAAATCCCAGGAAATCCGGTCTCAGTATTTAAGCCCGCCGCTGATCGTTTCTCTCAGCCTGGAGGAAGAAAGTCTTCTGAAGGCAAACGAAAACTATTTCCGGGATTTCGGCTTCGAGATCGAGCCATTCGGCGGTCGGGAATACAGTATCAGCGCAGTGCCTTCCCTGCTTCTTGGAATGACCGAGGAAGAAGTATTTCTGGAAATGCTGGATCATCTCGGCGCAGACGGCGCAAAAGATGCTTTTGAGCTGTTTACTGCAAGACTTGCCACTATGGCCTGCAAAGCAGCTGTAAAAGGAAATCATGCCATGTCACCTCAGGAGGCGGATAAATTGATCGATGAGCTCCTGACCCTGGAAAATCCTTATAACTGCCCTCATGGAAGACCAACCATCATTTCCATGACAAAGACAGAAATCGAAAAGAAATTTAAACGTATCGTATAATACGGGAGGACATTATGAAGAAACCTCTTATTGTTCTTACCGGACCTACTGCTGTTGGAAAAACAAAGCTTTCTATTGCTCTGGCAAAAGCAGTAAACGGTGAGATCATATCTGCAGACTCCATGCAGGTATACCGCTATATGGATGTTGGTTCTGCCAAGATCACTCCGGATGAAATGGACGGTGTCCCTCACCATCTGGTAGATGTGCTGGATCCTACAGAAGATTTTAATATCGTGCTTTTTCAGCAGCTGGCAAAAAAATCAATGGAAGAGATCTACGCAAAAGGCAGGATTCCTATCCTGGTGGGCGGCACCGGATTTTATATTCAGGCACTCACCAGAGATATTGATTTTACCCAGTCAGAGCAGGATGACAGCTATCGCCAAGAACTGGAAACATTAGCAGCAGAAAAGGGCAACACTTTTCTCCACGATATGCTTGCATCTGTTGATCCGAAATCAGCAGAAGATATTCACGAAAATAATGTTAAACGCGTAATCCGCGCACTGGAATTCTATAAACAGAACGGTACCCGGATCTCCGAACATAATGAGGAGCAGAAAGAACATGTAAGCCCATATAATCTGGCTTATTTTGTTCTGAATGCCCCACGCCCTCTTCTCTATGAGAGAATTGATGCAAGAGTAGATGAAATGCTGAAAAACGGCCTGGTAGAAGAAGTAAAAACACTTCAGCGGATGGGATGCCACAGAGGAATGGTATCCATGCAGGGTCTGGGTTACAAAGAAATCCTTGCATGGCTGGAAGGAGAATATCCTTACGATGAAGCTGTCCGTATCCTGAAGCGTGACACCAGACATTTCGCCAAACGGCAGCTTACCTGGTTCCGCAGAGAAGGAGAAGTAACCTGGGTGGATAAAGATAAATTTGATTACAATGACAGTCAGATCCTTACCTACATGCTTTCTGTATGCAGAGAAAAGGGGATTCTTCTGTCTGAATAATAAAAAAAGAAGGAAAAGATTATTATGAAAGAAATGTATGCACAGCTCGGAATCTCTTCCGAGGTTTATGATTTCGGCAAGAAAATAGAAGACTCTTTAAAAGAACGTTTTGAAAAATTTGACCAGACTGCAGAGTATAACCAGATGAAAGTGATCCATGCAATGCAGAAAAACCGCGTAAGCGAAGCATGTTTCGGAGCTTCCTCCGGATATGGCTACAATGACCTTGGCCGAGAAACCCTAGAGCAGGTTTATGCAGATACTTTTCATACAGAAGCCTGCCTGGTTCGCCCACAGATTACCTGCGGAACCCATGCACTGGCTATTGCCCTGTTCGGAAATTTACGTCCGGGCGATGAGCTGCTTTCCCCAGTCGGAAAACCATATGATACCCTGGAAGAAGTTATCGGAATCCGTCAATCCAATGGCTCTCTTGCTGAATACGGTGTAAAATACCGTCAGGTAGATCTTCTTTCCGATGGTACTTTCGATTACGAAAACATTAAAAAAGCAATTAACGAAAAAACAAGACTGGTAACGATCCAGCGCTCCAAAGGCTACCAGACTCGTCCTTCCTTCTCTGTAAAACAGATCGGGGAGCTGATCTCTTTTGTAAAGAAAATCAAGCCTGATGTGATCTGCATGGTAGATAACTGCTATGGGGAATTCGTAGATACCATTGAGCCAAGTGACGTAGGAGCTGACATTATGGTTGGTTCCCTGATCAAGAATCCGGGCGGCGGACTTGCTCCTATTGGCGGCTACATTGCGGGAAGAAAAGACTGCGTGGAAAATGCTTCTTACCGTATGACATGTCCGGGACTTGGCATGGAAGTCGGTGCAACTCTTGGTGTAAACCGTTCTCTGTACCAGGGATTTTTCCTTGCACCGATGGTCACAAAAGGGGCTTTAAAAGGAGCTGTTTTTGCAGCTAATATCTATGAGAAGCTTGGTTTCCCGGTAGTGCCAAACAGTACAGAACCACGTCAGGATATCATTCAGGCTGTAACTCTTGGAAGTCCGGAGGGGCTTGTTGCATTTTGTCAGGGAATCCAGGCAGCTGCACCGGTAGACAGTTTCGTGACACCGGAACCATGGGATATGCCAGGTTATGACAGCCAGGTTATCATGGCAGCAGGTGCATTTATCCAGGGATCTTCCATTGAGCTTTCTGCTGATGGACCTATGAAAGATCCGTATGCTGTTTACTTCCAGGGCGGACTTACATGGGAACATGCAAAACTTGGAATTCTGAAATCTCTTCAATACATGGTTGACAAGGATCTTGTGAAATTATGAAACAGATTATCATAGTCGGTGCAGGTGCATCCGGCCTTGTGGCGGCAATAAAAGCTGCTGCAGGCGGAGCAGCTGTCACAGTACTGGAACAGAATGACCGTCCTGGCAGGAAAATCTGTGCTACAGGAAACGGACGCTGCAATATGACCAATCTAAACCAGGCAGAAGGTGTTTACAGAGGAACACATCCGGAATTTGCAAAAGATGCACTTGAACAGTTTTCAGTAAAAGACACGATTTCTTTCTTTCAGGAACTGGGAATCTGCATCACAGACCGCAATGGCTGGATCTATCCCCGGAGCAATCAGGCCCAAAGTGTCGTAGAAGTGCTTACTATGAAAGTCCGGAGCCTGAAAGTAAAACTGAAAACCAATCAGCTTGTTACAGGCGTGTCTTTTTCTGACGGACACTGGAATGTCCATACTGATGGCTGGATCTACACCTGTGATGCCGTGATCCTTGCCAATGGTTCCAAAGCTTCCTCTGTTGCCGGTTCCGGTGAAAGCGGTTATAAGATAGCCCGAAGTCTTGGTCATCATCTTATTGAACCGCTGCCTGCACTGACTGCCCTTAAATGTAAGGAGAATTATTTTTCCGGCTGGAGCGGTGTGCGTACAGAGGGAAAAGTAACTCTATATATCAACGGCACGCCAGAAACTTCCCAGCAGGGGGAATTACAGCTTACAGATTATGGCGTATCCGGAATTCCTGTATTTCAGATTTCCCGTTATGCTATCCGTGCTATTTACGAAAAGAAAAAAGTGGAACTGTCGATCAACTTTTTTCCTGAATTTACAAAACAGGAACTGCAGGAATATCTCGGCAGAAGAAAAAATGACTGTCCGTACAAAAATGAAAAAGAACTTCTCACAGGTCTTTTTCCTGAAAAATTGATCCGCGTTTTAGTTGCACAGAAGGATCTGATCTCTGCGATCACAGATTTCAGACTTTCTGTAAAAAGCGGCCTTTCTTTTGAACAGGCGCAGATCTGCTCCGGCGGTGTGGATACTTCTGAAATAGACAGTCATACCATGGAATCCAGGCTCCATAAAGGGCTTTATTTTGCAGGAGAACTCCTTGATATTGACGGAACCTGCGGAGGATACAATCTTCAGTGGGCCTGGTCAAGCGGTGCCACAGCCGGCATTCATGCAGCAAAGGAGGAGAATTCATGATCCGGATCACACAGATGAAACTGCCAATCACCCACACAGAAGAGCAGCTTCAGAAAAAGATCACCAAAACGCTTCGTCTTGGCAATACACCTTTTACTTACAAAATCCACAAACAATCTCTGGATGCACGTCATAAAGATGATAAAAAATTTGTTTACACCATCGATGTAAAAACAGATAACGAATCTCGCGTCCTCAAGAAGATTCGCGATAAAAATGTTATGTTAACTAAAGAGACCTGCTATCATTTTCCTGAGCCAGGCTCTGAAAAACTGCTTCATCCACCAGTAGTGATCGGAAGCGGTCCTGCTGGTCTGTTCTGTGCATGGTATCTTGCAAAGGCCGGTTACTGTCCGCTTGTACTGGAACGTGGTGAGGAAGCTGACAAACGCCAGCAAACAGTAGAGCAGTTCTGGAAAAACGGTGTTCTTGACCCGGATTCCAACGTACAGTTCGGAGAAGGCGGAGCAGGAACTTTTTCTGACGGAAAATTGAATACCCTTGTAAAAGATACTTTCGGGAGAGGAAAAGAAGTGCTGAGCCGTTTTGTAGAGGCAGGAGCACCTGCCGAGATCCTTTATCAGCAGAAGCCCCATCTTGGCACAGATCAGTTGGTGGGAATCGTTCAGTTTATGCGTCATCAGATCGAAGAGATGGGCGGTCAGTTCCGTTTTCGTTCTACTGTAACGGATTTTATTCTGAATAATGGACATCTGGAAGGTGTTACGGTCAATGACAAGGATAAGATTCCTGCAGAGGTCTGCGTTCTGGCACCTGGCCATAGTGCAAGAGATACGTTTTCCATGTTAAAGAAACGAGGAATTCACATGGAGCCGAAATCGTTTGCCGTAGGCGTGCGTATAGAACATCCACAGACCATGATCAACCAGGATCTTTACGGAGAATCGGAAAATGAACGCCTGGGAGCTGCCAGCTATAAAGTTACCCATACACTGGAAAATGGACGAGGTGTTTATTCTTTTTGTATGTGTCCGGGCGGTTATGTAGTAAATGCTTCCTCTGAGGAAGGGATGCTTGCAGTAAATGGCATGAGCTATCAGGCACGTAACAGCCATAATGCCAACAGTGCTATCATTGTTACTGTTAACCCTTCTGATTTTCCGAAAGAAGATGTGCTTGGAGGAATTGCCTTGCAGCGTAAACTGGAACTTACAGCCTGGGAAACAGGAAATGGTAAAGTTCCGGTACAGCTTTTCGGGGATTACTGCAGGAATCAGAAAAGTACGAAATTAGGTGAAGTAATTCCCTGTATCAAAGGAGAATATACCCTTGCCAATGTCCGAAGCATTTTCCCGAAAGAGATCGGGGATTCTATCGAAGCAGGTATTCATGCTTTTGGGAAAAAAATTGCCGGCTTTGACAGGTCGGATGCCCTTCTGGAAGGTGTTGAAAGCAGAACCTCATCTCCTGTGAGGATCGTCCGTGACCATAAAGAACTTACTTCTAATATAAGAGGAATTTATCCATGCGGTGAGGGAGCCGGCTATGCAGGAGGCATCACTTCTGCTGCTATGGACGGAATTAAAGTAGCAGAAGCAGTGGCTTCCATTTATTCTCTTCCTTTAAACAAAATGTGAAAAAAGTGGAAATTTCCGGGATAGAGTGTACATCCCCAGCTTTTTATGCTAAAATAATCACTGCAATTTTGCATTTCCTTCTTCCGGGAGCGAAAAGGGAAATTAAATGAAAGATACAATCATGGAAATGCCAGGTTATCAACGCCCGTATGAAAAATGTTTACGGGAAGGGGAGCAGGCTTTAAATGACAGAGAGCTTCTGGCCGTAATCCTGCGCTGTGGCGTTCAGGGTATAAGTTCCCTTGCACTGGCAGATGAAATCCTTAATTTGTCGGAACAGAACGGACATTCCGGACTTCTTGGACTGTTTCATGTCTCCTTACCTGAACTGATGAAAATTCGTGGCATCGGTAAGGTTAAAGCCATACAGCTGAAATGCATCGGGGAGCTTTCCAAACGTATGGCTGCAGCTGCAGCTAAACCGGAGCTGTCTTTTAACCGTCCTGTCACCATTGCCAGATATTATATGGAGCAGCTTCGTCATGAAGAGCAGGAGCTGCTTTACTGTATGATGCTGGACGGACATAACCATCTGACTGGAGAGCAGCTTTTAAGTCGCGGCACAGCCAATGCCACATTGATCACTCCGAGAGAGGTCTTTGTGGAAGCAGTGAAGTTCCGCGCTGTGAATCTGATTCTTGTCCACAACCACCCAGGCGGTGATCCGTCCCCCAGCAAAGCTGACCTGGATGTGACAAGACGTATTTATGAAACAGGAGAAATGATTGGAATCCATCTTCTGGATCACATTATCATAGGCGACCAGAAATACATCAGTTTCCGCGAAAAAGGAATTTTTGACGAGTACATTTAAGTGAAGGGGCAGATTTATGCTTTTTAGAAATCATTACGGAGTAGACCTGGGGAGCAGCTCTGTAAAAGTTTATTCAGCTTTTAGAAATAAAACCTACATAGAAAAAAACATGGTGGCCTATCGTGAACGTAAAATCCTTTCCATGGGTAACGATGCATACGAAATGTTTGAAAAAGCACCAGCTGATGTTACGGTGAATTCCCCTATGGCGTTTGGTATGATCGCCAATCTGGAACTTCAGGAGATCGTCTTGTACAGTATGATGCGAAAGATCGATCATACAACCGGTCTTGGTGCTGATATGTATTTTGCAGTTCCTCTTGATATGACGGCCATCGAAAAGAGAGCTTATTATCATCTGGTCAACGGACACTGGCTTCGCAAGAACCGCGTTTTCATGGTAGAATCCCCTATTGCAGACGCAATTGCCATGAATGTGAATCTCGAGAAGGAAGAGGGCAGTATGATCGTTAACATCGGTGCCCAGAGTACAGAGTTCTCCATTATCACCGAAGGAAAGATAATCATCAGCCGAAAAATCCCTATTGGTGGAAGACAAATGAACGAATCCATCTGCAGCGAAATCCGCAAGCAATATAATCTCCAGATTGGAACCCGCACGGCCAAGCGTCTTAAACTGGTGATGGGACGGCTGAACGATCAGAAGAAAGAAGCCCGCAAGGTGGTAGGAATTGACAGTGTTTCCGGTCTTCCAAGAGAAGAAGTGGTTTCTGCTTCAGTAGTTAATGAGGGAATTACCAACTGTGTAAACCAGATCGCATCGGAAATGAAGACTTTTCTGGAACGTACGCCGCCTCAGATTGCTTATCACATAGCAAAAGAAGGCATTTATCTGACAGGCGGCAGCACACGGCTTCCTTATCTTGATAATTATCTTGCAAGTTACACAGGCTTTGCCTTTAATCTTTCCGATCTGTACGAAACTTCTGCTGTGCGCGGCCTTGAGAAGATTATCCGCGACAGAGAACTGCGCAAATGGGCGCAGCCTGTAAAGCAGAAAAAACTGTAAAGGGGTATGTACATGAAAAACATCAGAAAAAAAGTGCGTTTTCATTTCAAATTAAAAAGCAAGCATCTCCTTGTGATCATGACACTTTTCTGCGGAAGCTGCATTGTAGCTACAGTTGCTTCAGGATCATCCTCCTCGGCACTGCAGGGTGCTGCCAGTTTCCTTGTAGTACCATTTCAAAAAGGTATCTCAGGTGTCAGCAACATGTTTGGGGATGTAAAGAATAGTCTCCGTGATAAACAGGATGTGCTTCAGGAAAATGAGAATCTTAAAAATCAGATCAACAGCCTCACTGAGCAGAATAACATCCTGATCCAGGATCAGACTGAACTTACCAGATTGAAGGAACTTTATGATCTGGATCAGGAATACTCCGACTATCCAAAAGTTGCAGCGCGTATCATTTCCAAAGATCCGGGGAACTGGTATGATACCTTTATGATCAACAAGGGCAGTAATGATGGTATCCACATTGATAATAACGTAATTGCAGGCAAAGGGCTTGTTGGTATTGTCACAGAGGTAGGACCTTCCTGGGCAACCGTACGTTCTATTATTGATGACAGCAGCAACGTAAGTGCAATGGCAGTCAGCACTTCTGACAACTGCGTTGTAACAGGAGATCTGGAGCTTATTGATGAGGGTAAACTGAGTTTCGAACAGCTGTATGATCAGGACAACAAGGTAACTGTAGGCGAACGTATTGTCACATCCAACATCAGTGAAAAATATGTAGAAGGACTGTTTATCGGTTATGTCAGTGAGATCCAGCAGGATCCCAACAACCTGACAAAAACAGGTACCATTGTAACACCGGTGGATTTTGGCCATCTCAAAGATGTATTTGTTATTACCGTCAATAAACAGGACGCAGTAGATAAATCGGAGGATGCGTCCGATGAAAAATAAAATCGTACTGTTTATTACCATAATAGTCTGTTTTTTACTTCAATGTACAGTAATAGATTACATTTCCATTGGTTCTATTACACCGAACCTGCCACTGATCCTTTGTGTTGCGATGGGACTGATGCGCGGTCGTAAAGCTGGTCTTTGGACAGGTTTTTTCTCCGGACTGTTTATTGATCTTTTTTACGGATCACTGTTTGGTTTTTATGCACTGATCTATATGTATGTAGGGTTTATCAGTGGTTATGCGTTCCACAGCTTTTACGATGATGATCTGAAGGTTCCGATCTTCCTTGTAGCAGGAACTGATCTTCTTTATAATCTGGCTGTATACGGCCTGCAGTTTCTTCTTCGGGGTCGCCTTGGATTCTGGACCTATATGTATAGGATCATCATTCCTGAAATTGTCTATACGGTTTTCCTCACGATCATCGTATACCGGGCATTTTACTGGATCAACTACCACTTAATGGATACTGTAAGGAAAGAAAGTGAGTCTATTTGGGAATTAAAATAAAAAAAATCATCAAAAAAATACGCTTAAAACGTACAACAGTTCTTGTGATCGTATTTGTTTTTCTTTCTTCTGTTCTTGTAAGGCAGCTTTTCAGCCTGCAGATCATACAGGGTCAGGACTACATCAATAAATTTCAGTCAAGAACAACTAAAACACGAGTGATCAAAAGTACCCGTGGTAATATTTATGACAGGAACGGCACAGTAGTTGCTTCCAATGTACTTGCCTATTCTGTTACTTTTGAAGACAGCGGTACATACGACACCTCCAGAGAAAAAAATCTGACACTGAACGGCATTGCCTACCAGGTGCTTCAGATCCTTTCCGGAAATGGTGACAGTCTCTCAGATAATTTTCATATTATTGTAAACGATCACGGTGATTATGCCTTTGATGTAGATGAGGGCTTTACACTGAACCGTTTCCGCGCAGATGTTTACGGAGAAGCGCAGATCGATAACTTAAGCGATGAGCAGAAAAATGCCACTGCTGCTGAAATGATGGATTACCTCACAGGAAACAAGGGTTTTTCCATTGTACTGTACGGTAAAGATGCTTACACCAGCGAAGAGCTTGCTGCGCATTCACTTCCTGATGAGCTTACCAAACAGGAAATTCTTGAAATCGCAATTATGCGTTATCAGCTGAATACCAACAGCTTCAAGAAATATATGCCTGTTACCATCGCAACTAATGTCAGTGAAAAATCTGTTGCAGCCATAAGAGAAAATCAGGCAGAACTTCAGGGAATTGATATTGTGGAAGATTCCACCCGAAAATATGTAGATGATGAGAGCATGGCTCCGATCCTTGGCTACACAGGCCAGGCTTCTTCCGAGGAACTGGAAACTCTTCGTAAAGAAAACCCTGACTATTCCAACGATGCTATCGTAGGAAAAGCCGGAATCGAGCAGTATATGGAACTGGATCTTCAGGGCAAAGACGGTGAAGAAACCGTAACCGTTGATAACCTTGGTAAAGTTCTGGATATCGACAGCTCCAAAACTGTAGATCCTGTAGCTGGCAACGACGTTTATCTGACCATTGATTCAGACTGGCAGAAGAGTATCTATCAGATCCTGGAGCAGCGTGTAGCCGGAATCGTTCTTTCCAAGCTGACACCAAATAAATCTTACGACTATGAAGCCGAGAAAGATGCTAGTAAGATTACCATTCCGATCTATGATGTATACAATGCTTTGATTGCCAACAGCGTGATCGATATCACAAAATTCGGCAATGATGATGCTTCTGATACAGAAAAAAATTTATATGCCAAGTTTCAACAAAAACAGCAGCAGGTTTTTGATACAATAAGTAACAGGCTCACAGGTGATAATCCGCCTGCTTATAAAGATGAAGATGCACAGATTCAGGAATACCTTACCTATATCTGTGATGATCTTCTCACAAACACATTGAATGTTCTGAAAAGTGATTCCATTGATACTTCCGATGAGACTTACAAAGCATGGAAAAACGACCAGAGCATTAGCCTGAAAGATTATCTTAACTATGCCGCCAGCCAGAACTGGATCGATATTTCCCAGATTTCCACATCCGGTGAATATCTGGATTCCACTGAAATATATCAGGCTCTGACTGATTACGTTATCAGCTATCTGAAGACAGATACAGGATTTTCCAAACTTCTGTACAAATATATGCTTCAGGAAGATACCATCAACGGACAGGAACTGTGTCTTGTCCTTTATGAACAGGGGGTTCTCTCTAAAGAGGACGAGCTTTATCAGAGTCTGGCTTCCGGTCAGATCGATTCCTATACATTTATGTACCGTAAGATTGCAAACCTTGAGATCACTCCTGCCCAGCTTGCGTTAGCTCCGTGTTCTGCATCAGCCGTTCTTACCGATGTAGAAACAGGAGATGTACTTGCATGTGTATCTTATCCGGGATATGATAATAACAGACTTACCAATAATATGGATACCGATTACTATGCAAAGCTTTCCACCGATCTCTCCAGTCCTTTTTTTAATAAGGCTACTCAGCAGAGAACAGCACCTGGATCTACACTGAAGATCCTTTCCACAGTTGCCGGTATGTCAGAGGGTGTGATCGATGATAATACTTACATTGAGTGTACAGGAAGTTTTGATCTTGTAACACCCCCGATCAACTGCTGGAACAAGCAGGGACATTCTTCTCTTGAGATCCGCGGAGCTATTGAGCAGTCCTGCAACGTATTCTTCAGCACCATCGGTTTTGAACTTGGTAAGGATTCTGAGGGGAATTTTTCCGAGGCACGAAGCCTTGGAATGCTCCAGAAATATGCGTCGCTGATGGGACTTGACCGAAAGACCGGAATCGAAATTTCCGAAGCTTCCCCTCAGGTTTCAGATAAAAATGCAGTTCCTTCTTATATTGGACAGGGTACCAACTTGTTTACCACCAGTCAGCTTGCAAGATACGCAACTACCATTGCAACATCCGGAAGCATCTACAAGCTTTCTCTTCTGAACCGTGTAACCGATTCCAAGGGAAATCTGGTAAAAGAATATCCTTCCGAAAAAGAAGGCCAGCTTGACATTGCAAGCAACATCTGGGATGATATCCATGATGGCATGTACCGTGTAGTGCAGACACATGACCAGTTTAATGGTCTTGGAGTTGAAGCAGCCGGAAAGACTGGTACAGCTGAGATTGATTACTACCATCCGAACAATGCGCTTTTTATCGGATATGCACCAGCCTCTGAACCGAAATATGCAATTTCTGTCCGTATTGCCAATGGATATGCATCCGGTAATGCCTGCCTTGCAGCAAATGATATTTTTAAATACATTTTCGGACTTGCAGATGAAAGCACCATTCTCACTGGCTATGCCGCAAGCGATACCAGTAATGTTTCGAATGACTAAACGAACCAGACGAAAAGACCAGAAGTATGGAACTTTTTATCAGGAGGAATCAGAAAACATGAGTGAGGTCATTGTCATCACATCCGGAAAAGGCGGTGTAGGAAAAACCACAACAGTTGCCAACATTGGAACAGGACTTGCAGCCATGGGCAAAAAAGTCGTAGTTGTGGACACTGATATCGGTCTTAGAAACCTGGATGTTGTCATGGGACTTGAAAATCGTATTGTTTACAATCTGGTAGATGTTATCAATGGAAGTTGCCGCCTGAAACAGGCTCTGATCCGCGACAGGCGGCACTCGGAACTGTATCTTCTTCCATCAGCCCAGACAAAGGACAAGACTGCCGTATCTCCGGAACAGATGATCAAACTTACTGATGATCTCAGGGAAGAGTTCGATTATGTTCTTCTGGATTGTCCGGCAGGGATTGAGCAGGGATTCCGTAATGCCGTGGCAGGTGCCGACCGGGCACTTGTAGTAACAACCCCTGAAGTATCAGCTATCCGTGATGCAGACCGTATCATCGGACTTCTGGAATCTGACGGAATCCGCGATATCAGGCTGATCATCAACCGGCTCCGTCCGGAGATGGTTGCCAGGGGCGATATGATGTCTGTAGATGATGTACTGGAAATTCTTGCCGTAGATCTGATCGGAGCGATTCTTGATGATGAGCAGATCGTCATTTCTACCAACCAGGGTGAACCTCTTTCCGGTAAAAAATCCCAGGCAGAAGAGGAGTACCGAAACATCTGCCGACGGCTGATGGGGGAGGATATTCCTTATGTTACCGTCCGTCGCAAAAACAATATATTTCAGCGATTTGGCAGTATTTTCAGGAAATAACCTGCTGCCAGCCGTTTTCTCATCATAAAGGGAGGAATCCAAATGCGTGCTTTTTTCTCCGAAAAAAACCGTTCTGCAGGATATGCCCGTGACAGAATGAAACTTCTTCTTGTTTCTGAACGCATAGACTGCTCTCCACAGATGATGAAGCTTTTGCGCAATGATCTTATTCATACGGTAAAAAAATACGTTGTTATTGATGAAAAAGGGGTGACGATACAGATTACTCAGGAACCAACTGTTCTGCATGCCGTCATACCTGTACTTAAGAAAAGGGATGCATAATTTATGATTAAACAGTATAAGCTGCGGTTTTATAATTTCCGCCTGGTAGTATTCCTGCTGGCGATCAGCTTTATCGGTATTCAGCTTGTTGGAACAGCTGCTGATTATCTCCGCACCCGTCAGCTTCTGGGTGTGATCATCGGCGTAGTTCTTATGCTGATCCTTTCGCTGATGGATTATTCCTGGCTTTTGAACTTTCAGTGGATCATGTATGGATTTAATATTGTAATGCTTCTTGCAGTCAGATTTTTCGGATCAAGTGCCAATGGTGCTGCAAGATGGGTGGATTTGGGATTTATCCGTTTCCAGCCTACTGAGCTGTCCAAGATTATCATTATCCTGTTTTTTGCAAAATTTTTTATGGATCATGAGGAAGATCTCAATACTTTAAGAACACTTGTAAAATCAGCTGTACTCCTTGTGATACCGTTAATGCTGATCTATGTGCAGCCAGATATGAAGAATACCATTACTGTAACGATCTTATTCTGTATTCTGATCTATATCGCAGGATTAAGTTATAAGATCATTGGTGGTGCAGCAATGATTGCGATTCCTCTTGCAATCATTTTTCTCTCCATCGTTGTTCAACCGGATCAGAAGCTGATACAGGATTACCAGAGAAACCGTATCATGTCCTTTCTCTATCCGGAAAATGAAGAATATGCGGATGACATTGAACAGCAGAACAACTCCAAGACAGCCATTGCTTCCGGTGAGCTTGTAGGCCGTGTGTTTGGCAATAATACGAGTGTCACTTCTGTTAATGACGGAAACTTTGTTTCTGAGAACCAGACAGACTTTATCTTCGCAGTAGCAGGAGAACAGTATGGCTTTTTCGGTTGTACATGTATTGTACTTCTTCTGTTCCTGATCACTTTTGAGTGTATCCGCATGAGTCTCAGGGCGAAGGATCTTGCCGGAAAGATCATATGCTGTGGTGTAGGAAGTATTGTCTCTATACAGAGTTTTATCAATATCTGTGTTGCTACCGGCCTTGCACCGAATACCGGAACACCGCTGCCTTTTGTAAGTTATGGACTTACTTCTCTGGTCAGTCTTTTTATAGGTATGGGACTTGTTCTCAACGTTGGACTCCAGAGCAGTACATATAATAAAGAATTACAAAAGAAAGAGCAGAAAAAGGATGCCTACTTTCGGAAAGAGGAATATTTATGACACGTAAAGAACCTGTAAAAAACAGTGCCAGACCGGCAAACCGTTCCGGCCGTACATCTTCCGGTACTCAAACTCCCCGTCAGCCTTCATCTTCCACAGCATCTGCCAAACGGAAAGCACAGGCGGCCAGGCTTCGCAGAATGCGCAGAAAAAGGATTCGCAACACTATTTTGCTGATACTTCTTCTTGTGGTATTATGCGGTGCAGGCGGGTTTGGCGTTTATAAATTAAAGGGAGGCGCATTCTCATCCACGACTAATTCCTTCAATGTATTTTCTGAATTTGATAATACTCTGATTTCAAAAGAAAACCAACGAGCAGAAGGATTTGCCCAGAATCTCTGTGTTGTCACCAAGGATGTTGATCTGGATTCGGTCAGTCTGGATGATAATCAGTCCGGAGTTCTTCTGAACCTTAATGACAAAAAAGTCCTTTATGCCAAAGGTGCCTACAACAAAGTGTATCCTGCCAGCATCACTAAGATTATGACTGCAATGTTAGCTCTGAAATATGGCAACATGGATGATACTGTAACGATTTCCCAGGAAAATGTTACTCTGGAATCCGGTTCTCAGGTGGCAGGTTTTCAGGCAGGGGATCAGGTCACAATGGATCAGCTTCTTCATTGCCTGCTAGTCTATTCTGCTAATGATGCAGCTTCTGCCATTGCAGAACATGTAGGAGGAACAACTGATAAATTCGTGGAAATGATGAATTCTTTTGCTGCAGAGCTTGGATGTACAGGTACTCATTTTACCAATCCTCATGGTCTGCAGGATGAGAATCATTACACAACACCTTACGATATTTATCTGATGCTGAAAGAAGCACTGAATTATCCGGAATTTACTGATATCACACAGATGTCATCTTACACAGTTACTTACAAACACACCGATGGTTCCGATGCAAGTGCCACCTTGCCGGCGACAGATCATTATCTTACCGGAGAGGCAACTGCACCGAAGGATGTCACTATCCTTGGCGGAAAAACAGGAACAACTGATAAAGCAGGAAATTGTCTGGCTCTGTTAAGTCAGAATGCTTACGGAAAACCATTTATTTCCATTGTTATGGGTGCCTCCTCCAAAGATGTCCTGTATCAGGAAATGACCTCATTGCTTCAGAATATTAATTCATAAGTAAACAAAACAGATAGCTGAACGGATAGTCATGATCCACTCAGCTATTTGTTAATTTATAAAAAAGGAGCAGCTTCTGTATCACAATATAATGTGAAGTGCAGAAATCTGCTCTTTTTTTGCATGCTTTATATATTTTTAATATATTTCTACTGTATCATCATTTCCGGTATCTCCGATATCATTTCCAAGATCTGAATCAGATGCATCACCTGTATCAGAACTATCATCGATCACATCACCAGTTCCGTTATCTGTATTATCAGACGAATCATCAGAAGGAGTCTCATCAGTTACTTCATCATCTCCATTGTCACCATTATCGGATGAATCTGTATTGTAATCGCTGTTATCAGCCGTATCACCTGAATTATCATTAGAGTAATTATTATCAGTATCGGAATCTCCATTATCTCCGCTGCCATCAGAGTACGAATTATCATAGCTGTCTTCTGTATAAATTGGAAAATAACCATCATTTCCGGTATCTGTAGAACCCTGTCCCTGAGAAGTTGAATCTGTAGCAGGCTGTGCTGCGTTATTATCCGGAATCGCTGTAAGATGAGAGGTTGTTCCATCTTTCGGAACAACAATATAAATTCCCAGCATGACAATACATAGTGCCATAGCCAGACCGGCAATCTTCATTTCTTCCATATGCTTCATAGCCATTATCTCCTGTCGTTTTTTTGTATTATAGCACAGAACAGAACAGATTTGTAAAAACAGAATCTATTTATTTTGCTTTTTCATAATAGACATGTTTCTTTTCAGTGTTTATAATAAAATACATAAATCACGCGAACCAATAATTATCATATAAAAGGTAACTTACAGAAAGGAGCATTTCCTATTATGAGCGATTGTATTACCACTTACACGGGCAGACATTTTGATCCTCTTCATCCAGAAGAAGCACTTATCTGTATAGAAGACATTGCACATGCCCTTTCCCTTATCTGTCGCGGCAACGGCCATGTAAAGAGCTTTTTCTCCGTAGGACAGCATTGTATCCTCTGTGCCAGAGAAGCCGCTGCCCGCAGCTATTCCAGCCGCCTGAGCCTGGCTGCACTTCTTCATGATGCCAGTGAATGTTACATGTCAGATGTCCCAAGACCTTTCAAAAAAAGTCTCATGGATTATCTGAAACAGGAAGAAAAACTTCTTAAAATTATTTACCGAAAGTATCTGGGTTCCGCTCTTTCCCAAGAAGAGGACATGAAACTGAAATCCATAGACAATGACCTTCTCTGGTATGATCTGAAATATCTTCTTGGTGAGACTCCGGCAGAACCGAAACCTGCGATCCATATCACAGTTGATTATACAGTACTTCCATTTAAAACAGTGGAAGAGGAGTATTTGAAGCTTTTCAGACAGCTTTCTTCCCGGATTGGACAGTAGCTACGACAGAAACTTATAAAAACAAAGGGTGAACAACTATGAAACGATTAATTTTTCATGTTGATGTAAACAGTGCTTTCCTTTCCTGGGAAGCTGTACGAAGAATAAAAGAAGGCCTTCCGGATCTCCGTGAAATTCCTTCCTGTATCGGTGGAGATCCACAGAAACGGACCGGCATTGTGGTAGCAAAATCTATCCCTGCAAAAAAATATGGCATTCAGACAGGTGAGCCAATGGCCATGGCTCTGCGCAAATGTCCCGGCCTTGTCACAGTTCCTTCTGATTTTGAGCTTTACGACAAATATTCCCGGGCTTTTAAGGCAATCTGCGCATCCTATGCACCTGTAATGGAATCTTTTTCCATTGATGAGGTATTTCTGGATATGACCGGAACTTCTTTTATATATCCAGATCCTGTTGCAACTGCCTGCGAAATCAAAGATAAGATCCATAACGAACTTGGTTTTACTGTAAATGTAGGAATATCCACAAACAAGCTTCTGGCAAAAATGGCTTCTGATTTTGAAAAACCTGATAAGGTCCATACGCTGTTCCCAGATGAAATTCCTGTAAAAATGTGGCCGCTTCCAGTACGGAATCTGCTTTTTCTCGGAAAATCCTCAGAGCAGAAACTCATAGATGCAGGAATTAAAACGATCGGAGACCTGGCTCATGAAAAAAAATCCAAAATCCAGCAGCTTCTGGGTGACAAGGCGGGCCAGCAGCTTTACCAGTATTCCAGAGGCCTGGACGATTCTCCGGTAAAATCCCAGCCTGATGAAGCAAAAGGTTTCAGTGTAGAAACAACATTTAATGATGATATTGTTTCTCTTGAAAAGATATTTCCTATCCTGCTGGAACAGTGTGATGTCCTGGCAACCCGCATGCGACGTAAAAAGAAAAAGTGCACCTGCATATCCGTAACCTTCAGAACCCTGGATTTCCGGAATAAATCTCATCAGATGAAACTTGCCAATGCCACAGATATCACAGATGAAATCTACACAGATGCCCGGAAACTTTTTCAGGAATCCTGGAAAGGCCAGCCTCTCCGCCTGATCGGAGTATCCCTGACAGGGCTTACCGACGATTCCTTTGAACAGCTGTCTTTCTTTGAAGACACCTGTGAAAAAGAACGCCGCCAGAAGCTTGATGCGGCTCTGGATTCTATCAGAATAAAATTCGGCAATGACAAAGTCACCCGTGCCAGTCTTATGAACAGCAATACACGCATTGGACGGAAAGCTAGGGCACAGATGGAAAATGAGAGGGAATGAAGCATTAAAAAGGGGAATCTATCCAAAATAGATTCCCCTGATTTTATGTTGTTTAATATCATTTATTCTTATATAAAAACAACATCAATATTCAATTTTATTATAATGCGCTGACAATCTTATCCTGATATGTAGCAGGAACTTCTTCCTTATCCAGTGACATACTGATAATAAAGGAAACCTTAAATTTCTCACCAATGGCACTTAACTGATCCAGTGTTTCTGTTGCATCCTTACCTTCAAGCTTTGCTGTTGTAAGGAAGCTATCCAGGTAAATCTGCTCCAGATCATGATCCTGTGAAAGGATACCACAGATAAATCCTACGAATTCGTCAGCATTCTTAACAGGAAAACCGGAAACGTCAATAAGACGAACCTTGTTATTCAGTTCATACATGTGTTTAGTGCTTTTGTCTAAGTAAACAATACTACCGTTTGCATCCTTTACAGCTCCGTTTACTTTGTCTAACAGTACTTTTGTTTTTCCTTTGCCTTTCTTTCCTACGATCAGTTCAACCATTCTGTTTTCCTCCTTAGACACATATAATAATTTTGAATAAAATTGCTATTAATATGTTTCATATTATAGTGCATTATGACCGAAAATACAAGAGGATTTTTAAAAATTCTGGCAATTTTTCATTGAAGACAATTATTATTAATTGCCTGTTCTCTTGTCATGACAAATTCCGGGGCAGTTGTTTCAGAAGAACAGCCGAAACTGAAAAACGGAAGTAATTGACATGATTTTTCGGATATGTTATGCTTATATAGAATTTGAAAGACAAAAAGAGTCTTTTCAAAGCAATTATTTTGGATCACTCCATTTGGAGTTAAGGCCATACGGACAGCCGGGTCCACTGCCGCTGATGGTAACTTTGGTTGCCTTATTGATTGAGTTAGAAGCTCAAATTTTATAAGTTGGTTCCTTTGATAACCGTCATG
This sequence comes from Blautia sp. HA8986, assembly GCF_056504635.1. NCBI lineage: Bacteria > Bacillati > Bacillota > Clostridia > Lachnospirales > Lachnospiraceae > Blautia > Blautia sp. HA8986. The sequence continues at coordinate 632,903 of NZ_JBWLUQ010000001.1, read as the reverse complement.
CGCCTGTTGCGCAGACTTGTGAAACGGTCAATAAGAGTAGTAAAAGTATGATTGCTATATAGACTCTGACATATATCATCCTGATTCTGGTTTCATGTAAATATGAGGTTTTTTATATTATATGTGCAATGAAATCTGAATCTGGAAGAATGATCTAAGCAGGTTTACGGTTTTGTATCGGCCTGTTTTTTTTGTGCAGATAAAGGAACTGGAAATGGAGAAGCAATGAACAGAAGTCGTTTTAAACTGGACCAGAATCATGCACCGATTCATGAAGCTCTGGAAAAATTCCTGCGTATGAGGGTGGTACCCTTCGATGTGCCAGGACATAAAAGAGGAAGAGGAAATCCTGAGCTTACTGAATTTCTGGGACAAAAATGTGTAGGTGTGGATGTAAACAGCATGAAGCCGCTCGATAATCTCTGCCATCCCGTATCTGTGATCCGTGAAGCAGAAGAGCTGGCAGCAGATGCCTTTGGAGCCGCTCATGCATTTCTTATGGTTGGAGGAACTACAAGCTCAGTACAGACTATGGTGCTAACTGCCTGTAAGAGGGGAGATGAGATCATTCTTCCCCGTAATGTCCATAGAAGTGTGCTGAATGCGCTGGTTCTGTGTGGAGCAATCCCGGTCTATGTGAATCCGGAAGTGGATCAGAGACTTGGGATTTCCCTTGGAATGCAACGTGAACAGGTGGCAAAGGCAATTAAGGAGCATCCGAATGCGGTGGCTGTGCTGGTCAACAATCCCACCTATTATGGAATCTGCAGTGATCTTCGCGCGATTGTGCGTATGGCTCATGAAGCGGGAATGCTGTGTCTGGCAGATGAAGCACATGGGACTCATTTTTATTTTGGCGGAGGTCTGCCGGTTTCGGCAATGGCAGCTGGTGCAGATATGGCGTCTGTATCTATGCATAAAAGCGGCGGAAGCCTGACCCAGTCCAGTCTTCTTCTTACAGGACCGGGTGTCCATGCAGGTTATGTTCGTCAGATCATCAATCTGACCCAGACCACCTCCGGCAGCTATCTTCTGATGTCAAGTCTCGACATTTCACGTCGGAATCTTGCACAGCGGGGACGCCAGATTTTCCATCAGGTAGCAGATATGGCAGAGTATGCAAGGGAAGAGATCAATGCTATTGGCGGCTATTACGCATTTGGAAAGGAACTGGTGAATGGAGATTCGGTTTTTGATTTTGACATTACGAAATTAAGTGTACATACCCTGGATATCGGACTTGCAGGAATCGAGGTTTACGACATACTGAGAGATGAATATGACATTCAGATCGAATTTGGTGATATCGGAAATATTCTGGCTTATCTGTCGATCGGCGACCGTGCCCAGGAAATAGAACGGCTGGTAAGTGCTCTTGCGGAGATCCGCAGGCGATTCCAGAAGGATAAATCAGGATTACTGGATCAGGAATATATCGATCCGCAGGTAGTGACAAGTCCCCAGGAAGCTTTTTATGCTGAAAAATGCAGCCTTCCTCTCAGAGAAACAGAAGGCAAGGTATGCAGCGAATTTGTAATGTGTTATCCTCCTGGAATCCCGATTTTGGCTCCGGGGGAACGAATCACACCGGAAATCCTGGATTATATTGAATATGCCAAGGCAAAAGGATGCAATATGACAGGGCCGGAAGATCCGGATATATTGCGTTTAAACGTACTGGCAGGGAGGTAAATAAATGGAAATGTGGTTTTCGGAATTTCATACACCGGATGTGAAGCATAGTATCCGGGTAAACCGTCAGCTTTACTCAAAGCAGAGCGACTATCAGAGAATTGATATTTTTGAGACACCGGAATTTGGCAGGGTGCTCACACTGGACGGCAATGTAATGCTCACAGAGCGTGACGAATTTATTTATGACGAGATGATCACTCATGTACCTATGGCTATTCATAAAGAAGCTAAGGATATTCTTGTGATCGGAGCAGGAGACGGCGGAGTTGTACGTGAACTGACCAGATATGACCGTGTCAGCCATATTGATCTGGTAGAGATGGATCCTATGGTAGTAGAGGCCTGTCGCGCATATCTTCCGGGAAATGCCTGCAGGCTGGATGACAGGAGAGTGCACCTTCATTATGAAAATGCGTTGAAATATATACGCAGCTGTGAAAACAAATATGACCTTATTATTGTGGATTCCTCTGACCCCTTTGGCCCGTCAGAGGGATTGTTCACCCGTGAATTTTACGGAAACTGCTATAATGCGCTGAAGGCGGATGGAATCATGGTTAATCAGCAGGGAAGTCCTTTTTATTCGGAGGATGCCCATGCCATGCAGCGCAGTCACAAAAGAATTGCCAGCACTTTCCAGATCAGTCGTGTTTACCAGGCACATATTCCTACCTTTGCTGCCGGATACTGGCTGTTTGGCTTTGCAAGTAAAAGATACCATCCTGTGGATGATCTGGATTCGGAGGCATGGAATGCACTGAATCTTCGCACCCGTTACTATACTACAAGGCTTCACAAAGGTGCTTTTTATCTTCCTGCTTTTCTGGAAGAAATGCTTCAGGAGGTGGAGGGCTGACTTATGATCTTACCAAATATTGAAAATTTTATCGGCTGTGACAGCAGCTTTGAGGAAGCGGAAATCGTTCTTTACGGAGCTCCCTTTGATTCAACCACAAGCTTTCGTCCGGGAGCCAGGTTCGGTCCTTCTGCCATTCGCCATGAAAGTTTTGGACTGGAAACCTACAGCCCTTATCAGGATCGTGACCTTATGGATATCCATGTATTTGACAGTGGAGATCTGGAGCTTTGCTTCGGCAGCAGTGAAAAGACGCTTGCTGATATACAGGATCGTGCAGAGGAAATCCTGAAGTCAGGAAAAATGCCTCTGCTTCTGGGGGGAGAGCATCTGGTGACACTGGCTGCTGTGAGAGCTGCCGCAGAGAGATATCCGGGACTTCATGTTATTCATTTTGATGCTCACGCAGATTTAAGAGACGATTATCTTGGTGCCCGTTTAAGCCATGCGTGTGTTATCCGCAGATGCTATGATATTCTTGGAAATGGACGGATACATCAGTTTTGTATTCGAAGCGGGGAAAGAGAAGAATTCCGGTTTGCAAAGGAGCATACAGATTTTCATCCCTTTACCTTTGAAGGTCTGGAAGAAACAGTAGAGGAACTGGCCAGGAAGCAGGTTCCGGTATATTTTACCATTGATCTGGACTGCTTGGATCCGTCTGTATTTCCGGGAACCGGTACACCGGAGGCAGGAGGCGTAAGCTTTCTTGAATTGCTCGCTGCCATCCGGAAGGTATCAGAATTAAATATTGTGGCAGCAGATGTCAATGAACTGGCGCCTATGTTGGATCCGAGCGGTGTTTCCACTGCTACAGCATGTAAGGTAGTCAGGGAACTGCTGCTGGCATTGGCAAAATAAAAACAGTTAACCAGTTAATTATAAAAAAGGAGACAAAAAAACATGAGCAGAGTACTTGTAATCGGCTGCGGTGGAGTAGCCAGTGTAGCAATTCAGAAATGTTGTCAGGCAGATACTGTATTTACAGAACTGTGTATAGCAAGCAGGACAAAAGAAAAATGTGATGCACTTGCCCTGAAGCTGGAGGGAAAAACAAAAACAGTTATTACCACCGCAAAGGTGGATGCAGATGATGTAAACCAGCTGATCCAGCTGATCAATAATTACAAACCGGATCTGGTAATGAATATTGCACTTCCGTACCAGGATCTGACCATTATGGATGCATGCCTGGCATGTGGCGTAAACTATATGGATACGGCAAACTATGAGCCAGAAGATACTGATGATCCCAAATGGCGTGCTATTTATGAAAAACGCTGCAAGGAAGCAGGATTTTCCGCATATTTTGATTATTCCTGGCAGTGGGCATACAGGAAGAAATTTGAAGAAGCAGGGCTTACTGCGCTTCTTGGCTGCGGCTTTGACCCGGGTGTTACCCAGGCATATTGTGCATATGCATTAAAGCATGAGTTTGACCAGATCGATACTATTGATATTCTGGACTGCAATGGAGGAGACCACGGATACGCATTTGCAACAAACTTTAATCCGGAAATCAATCTTCGTGAGGTAAGCGCACCCGGAAGCTACTGGGAGAATGGACATTGGGTGGAAATTCCTCCGATGGCTATCAAGAGGGAATATGATTTTGATCAGGTTGGTGATAAAGATATGTATCTTCTGCATCACGAGGAAATCGAGTCCCTTGCCCAGACAATTCCGGGAGTAAAGAGAATCCGTTTCTTTATGACCTTCGGACAGAGCTATCTGGATCACATGCGCTGCCTGGAGGATGTTGGAATGCTTTCCACTACTCCGATCAACTATAATGGACAGGAAATTGTTCCTATTCAGTTTTTGAAGGCTCTTCTCCCGGATCCGGCAAGCCTTGGCCCCCGTACCAAAGGAAAAACAAATATTGGCTGCATTTTCACCGGGGTAAAGGATGGAAAAGAGAAAACCTATTATATTTATAATGTTTGCGACCACCAGGAATGCTATAAGGAGGTCGGAAGTCAGGCGATCAGCTATACTACAGGCGTTCCGGCTATGTGTGGGGCACTGATGATGCTTACCGGAAAATGGATCCGCCCGGGAGTGTACACGGTAGAAGAATTTGATCCGGATCCGTTCCTGGAAGCACTTGACAAATATGGACTTCCACGCAGCGAAAATCATGATCCGAAGCTGGTGGATTGATGGAAAGAACAGATATAAGACCACCCTTTGCAGCGTCCGGTGGAGTTATTCCGCCGGAATTCCGGAAGATCAAAACACCTTGTTATGTTCTTGATGAAAAGGCAATTATAAAAAATGCAGAATTAATGGGAAATATTGCAAAAAGAACAGGCTGCAAAATGCTCCTGGCGCAAAAGGCTTTCAGCAATTATGACTGCTATCATCTTTTGGAACCTTATCTGACAGGAACGGAAGCAAGCGGACTGTACGAAGCCAGGCTTGGTGCCCAGGAGATGCCAGGAAAAGAGGTACATGTATTTTGTGCCGGATATCGTGAGGATGAATTTGATGAGCTGCTTTGCTTTGCAGATCATATAGTTTTTAATTCACCTTCCCAGCTCCTTCGCTTTGGAAAAAGAGCGAAGGAGGCCGGGAAAAGTGCAGGGCTTCGGATCAATCCGGAATGCTCTACCCAGGAGGGACATGCTATTTATGATCCCTGTGCCCCGGGAAGCCGCATGGGTACCACAAGAGCGCAGTGGGAAGCTGCTGTGAAAAAGCATCCGGAGCTGATCGGATTATTGGATGGTATTCATTTTCACACTCTTTGTGAACAGGACTCCTCTGATCTGGAAACTACTCTTGCAGCAGTGAAAATGAAATTCGGAGATCTGATTTCTCAGGTAAAATGGCTGAACCTGGGAGGAGGACATCATATTACAAGACCAGGCTATGATATTGCACGGCTTGAGAAGTGCATCAGGGCAGCAAAGGAAGAATGGAAGGTGGATGTTTACCTGGAACCGGGAGAGGCATGGGCCTTAAATGCCGGATTCTTTTTGACGACTGTTCTGGATGTGCTGCAAAATGGTGATACCCGGCTTGCAATTCTGGATGGAAGTGCTGCCTGTCATATGCCGGATGTTCTGGAAATGCCTTACCGTCCTCCACTTCTTGGAGCTGATGAACCAGGAAAAAATGTAGTCACAGTCCGCCTCGGAGGACCAACCTGCCTGTCAGGAGATATTATAGGAGATTACAGCTTTCCGGAGCCGTTGGCATACGGAGATATTCTCATGTTCGGTGATATGGCCATTTATACAACCTGCAAAAACAATACCTTTAATGGAATGCCTTTGCCTGATATATGGCTTAGACATGGTGATAAAACTATGGAGCGTCTGACAGATTTTGGGTATGAAGATTTTAAATACAGACTTGGACGCCGCAGGAAATAATTTGTTACTGTTCACTGGCAATATACCGCGAGGTGTTTTTTGTGAGCAGGGCATAGCTTTCTGGATTTTGTAACTTTTTCATTTCTGTGATATACTTGGAAAAGACTAAATATACAGGAGAATTTCATATGAATCAATTACTGGAAGAAATCAGACAAAAAGACTCATCTGCATTCACTCACAGTGGCAAATTCCATGCAGATGATGTTTTTTCTGCCGCACTGCTTTTATATCTGAATCCTGAGATCACAATCATCCGCGGAAATAAGGTTCCCGATGATTACAAAGGACTTGTTTTTGATATTGGAAGAGGTCAGTATGATCACCACCAGAAAGACAGCCGGGTACGTGAAAACGGAGTGCCTTATGCAGCATTTGGTCTTCTCTGGGAAGCACTTGGAACAGAAATCCTAGGAGAGGAACTGGCAGAGAAATTTGACGAATCGTTTGTCCAGCCGCTGGATAATAACGATAACACAGGGGAGAAAAACGAGCTCGCCACACTGATCGGGAATTTTAATCTTGGCTGGGATTCCAAAGGCAGCAATGACCAGGCGTTTTTCCAGGCGGTCAGTGTTGCAGGAATGATCCTGGAAAACAAATTCGAGCGGTATCGCGGTAATGAACGGGCTGATAAACGTGTGGAAGAGGTTCTTGAAGAACACCAGAGAGCCCTGAAAACCGGAGATACACCGGCCGAAAATACCAATATCCTTGTACTCCCGGAATTTATCCCCTGCCAGAAAAGACTTTCCGAGACCAGCATTGCGTTCGTAATTTTTCCATCCAACCGCGGCGGCTACTGCATCCAGCCTCAGAAAAAAGAATACTCCATGAACTATAAATGCAGCTTTCCTTCTCAGTGGCTGGGTCTTGAAGGTGAGGAGCTTATTGCTGCCACAGGTCTTGAAAGCGCGGTCTTCTGTCATAAAGGTGGGTTTCTTATGACCTGTGGCACATTGGAGGATTCTTTGCGCGCATGTAGAAGTAGTCTTGCAGCATTTCACGAGGAAGCGGTGATCGTAAGCCTTGGTGGAAGCGCAGAAACTGATTATCTGTTGCAGAATCTACCTGATCTTAGCCGTGCCAAAATTATTCATCTAACTGTCCCGGAACTACCGGAATTAACCATGGAGGGCAGCTATTGCGAAATAGTCATGGAGAAATCCCGGTGGAAAAGCCATATCAAAGATCAGATAAAACAGATCCTCAAATACAAGCCAGAAGCTGTTTTTGCAGGTGATGACATGTTTTCCCTGTACCCAATCGTACATGCGCTGCGAAAAAAGCATGTTCCGGTTCTTACAGCAATAGAAAAAGACGGTCGGAAACTACTGATTCGGATTCCCTCTGGTTCCTGACTGCATAATATAAATCATTTCAAACTATAAAATACAGAAAGAAGGTTTTATATATGCGTGAAGAAAAATTCAAAATGGAACGTCAGGGGCTGATTCAGGTAGGAGATAAGGTTAAAATTTCCGAATTTTTGTCAGCCACCAATTACAGCTACATCATCGAACCGGCTGTTGCCATGTCCGGCTGCTATAAGAATGCAGACCGTATCAAATCCTCAGAAGGAATCGTCAAAAGTATCGAACATACTCCCCGTGGCTTTATTGTAACAGCAGAATTTGATGAATAAATGTCTTAAAATCCGGCAGTCGACAATCTGCCGGATTTTTCATTGAAAAACTATCTAATTGTTTCTGGATTATTTGGTGAAAATCTGGTATTATAAAGAAGATATTTGTGCAATTTCTCTAATTATCAGGAAATTGTAAATTTTTAAAACAGAGGTGTAATATTATGAGCTGGTACAACGAAGCAATCTTCTATCATATTTATCCACTTGGACTCACAGGCGCCCCGAAGGAAAACGATTACGGAACCCCTGTACATCGACTGAACACGCTGCTGCCGTGGATCGACCACATCAGGGAAATCGGCTGTACTGCCTTATATATTGGTCCGCTTTTTGAGAGTGTAGGACATGGCTATGAGACAACAGACTACAAGAAACTGGACTCCCGTCTTGGAACCAATGAAGATCTTACAAACTTTGTGAAAGCATGTCATGACAAAGGCATCCGTGTAATCTTTGACGGTGTATTCAACCATACAGGCCGTGATTTCTTTGCATTCAGGAATATCCAGAAGAACCGTGAACATTCTCCGTATGTAAACTGGTATTGCAATGTCAATTTTGGTGGAAACACCGAGTACAACGATGGTTTCTCCTACGAAAACTGGGGCGGATACAACCTTCTTGTTAAGCTGAACCAGCGTAATCCGGAGGTACAGAATTATATCTGTGATGTGATCCGTTTCTGGGTTTCTGAATTTGATATTGACGGAATCCGTCTTGATGCTGCGGATGTCCTTGATTTTGATTTCATGCGCATTCTTCGTCACACTGCTGACGAAGTAAAAAAGGATTTCTGGCTGATGGGAGAGGTTATCCACGGAGATTACAGTCGCTGGGTAAACGGCCAGACCCTTCACAGCGTAACAAATTATGCCCTTCATAAAGCTCTTTACAGCGGACATAATGACCACAACTATTTTGAAATCGCCCACACAGTAAAATATCTTCAAAATATGGGTGATCTGGATCTCTACAATTTTGTGGACAACCATGATGTAGAGAGAATATATACAAAGCTTCAGAACAAAGCACATTTTGCCCCGGTACATGTGCTGCTTTATACATTACCCGGAGTCCCAAGTATTTACTACGGATCAGAATTCGGCATTGACGGAAAGAAAGAAAAATTCTCCGATGCCAGCTTAAGACCTGCTCTGAACCTTGATGATTACGCAGATTCCACTACAAAGAATCCATGTACAGCACTGATCGCAGCTCTTGGAAAAGTCCGTCAGGGAACTCCTGCATTAAGCTATGGTTCCTATGCAGAGCTGGCTCTTACAAACCGCCAGTTTGCTTTTGCAAGAGATCTGGATGGCATGCGTGTGATCGTCACAGTAAATAACGATGACAGCGATGCAGAAATGAATCTTCCAACAGGAAGCGCACCGGAATACGTAGGCGCACTCACCGGCCAGAAAGTTTCCGCCCAAGGTGGACGTATCCGTGTCCGTGTTGCAGCAAACAGCGGTGAGATCTGGCTTCCGGCCGGAGATATGCCGGAATACAAGCCAGTCCGGACAGAAATCCCGGAAATGGCTGCAACAAAAGAGGAAATCACTGCACCTGAGGCAGAAGAGAACCAGACTGCTGAAAATGGCACTGTAACAGAAGCTGTCCCGGAAAAAGAAGCTTCAATCGCTGAAAATACAGATAAGGCTTCTGACAATACAGCAAACTCAGCAGATGTTCCGTCAACTCCTGAAGCAGAGTCCTCCAATCCACAGGAAACTAAAGCGGTTACTGCACCGAATCCGCACAAAACGCCGGAGGAAATGACAGTGGGCGAACTTCAGGCTGCTATCCTTGCAAAAATGGCAGGAAACGGCCCTGTAGATGACCAGATGAAAAAGACCGTATACGACAACATCTGGCATGATTCTCTTGTAAACTGGCTGAAGAGCTTCCGATAGGAAAAGAATAATATATTAACATTCCATTAAAAAACAAGGCAATCCGATCTCATGCGGTGAGCCTTGTTTTTTTATGAAAGCAGCCATTTACCTTACATAATATATATTATGTAAATTTATGATTCTGTTTTTCTGTAATCTGAGAGAACAAAAAAAGCAGCAGAGCTTCCATCTTAAATAAGACAGAAATCCCTACTGCTTTTATCATTTGTTTTTATTATCTCTCATCAAACGGTACAAACTCAGTATGATGTCCCACATATTTGTAAGCAGGACGGATAATCTTATTGGCACTGATCAGTTCTTCCAGACGATGTGCACTCCAGCCAGGCATACGTGCGATAGCAAAGATCGGAGTGAAGAGCTCTTCAGGGATACCAAGCATAGTGTAAACAAAACCACTGTAGAAATCTACATTTGCACAAACATTCTTGAACAGTTTTCTGTGTTCCATGATCAGCTGGCCGGCAATACTCTCAACCTTATCATAGAGCTTGAATTCCTCTGTCATGCCTTTCTCCTCTGCAAGAGCCTGTGCAAAACGCTTCAGGATCACTTCTCGCGGATCGGAGAGTGTATAAACTGCATGTCCCATGCCATAGATCAGACCTGCATGATCAAATGCTTCTTTATTCAGTATTTTCTGCAAATATGCTGTAATCTCTTCTTCACTTTCCCAGTCTTTTACATTGGCTTTCAGATCTGTGAACATGTTCTGGACTTTCAGGTTGGCACCACCATGGCGCGGTCCCTTCAGTGAACCAATGGATGCAGAAGTGGAAGAGTAGCTGTCTGTTCCGGAAGAGGTTACTACATGTGTGGTAAAGGTAGAGTTATTACCACCACCGTGCTCTGCATGAAGCACAAGGGCGATATCAAGGACCTTAGCTTCAAGCTCTGTATACTTGCCGTCAGGACGAAGCATCAGAAGGATATTTTCAGCAAGGGAAAGTCCCTTCTGTGGATTGCGGATAAAAAGTGTTTCATCTTTACGGAAATGACGGTATGCGTGATAGGAGTAAACCGCAATCTCAGGGAGCTTGGCGATCAGTTCCAGAGACTGACGGAGTACATTCTCCACAGAAATATCTTCCGGGTTATCATCATATGTATAAAGAGCAAGTACGCAGCGCTCCATGGCATTCATAATATTGGCATTGGTTCCCTTCATGACAACGTCACGGACAAAACGTCCTCCCAGATCCTCCATGTCAGAGAGAAGCTCGAGGAATCTGGAAAGCTCTTCCTTGCTGGGAAGATTACCGAAAATCAGAAGATAGATCGTCTCCTCAAAACCAAAACGTCTGTCCTTCAGTCCGTTTACGATATCCTGCACATCGATTCCCCGGTAATACAGTGCACCGTCTGCCGGAATACGTCTGCCATTGACCAGCTTATAGCCGGTAACATCGGAAATCTCAGTAAGACCTGTGAGAACACCTTTACCTGCGGAATCACGAAGTCCTCTTTTTACATCGTATTCCACATAGAGATTGGGATCGATGTGATGATTCTCTACCAGTTCCTTTTCAAAGAATTTCATTCTGCCTTTCAGCTGTTCGGAGTCCTCCAGACTCATCATTTCATGCTTTTTTTCCATAATTTTTTTCCTCGTTTCCCCATTGTATATTAAAAAACACTGATACAGTTAAGATTGGTTACATCTTTGTAATCAGTGTTCGGGTATGGCATACATTTGTGTTTACCTGGTTAATAATTTTACAGTAAAAGTTCCGAAAATGCAAGAGGGTATTTCTTTTTTCGTGTATAAATATTCATAATATGACTTATTTCATCTATTATTAAATTTATTCATCAAAATCCGTCTGGTTTCCACAACGAATCTATGTTATGATTATTCCGTAATTTTTCTTATAATAGTAGTTTGTTTCACATCGGACTGCTGCCGCCTATCTCTTTCACTTGCTGTTGGAATCGGATTTACCACTGCAAGCGAGAGCGGCATCTGGGATATATTCCCGTCGATCATACAGTCTGTTTTTGCGGAAAATGTAGTTGCTGTTGTATTTATCATATCCATTGTTTTAAGCTGTATCCTGTCTGAAAACATGGACATTGAAAAAATCAAAGAATAGGGATGTAAAAATGTTTAAAATTCTCATTGCGGAAGATGACCGGGAACTCCGCCAGCTTTTCCAGCATGTCCTCTTAAAAAACGGTTATACAGTAAAAGGGGTTTCTGACGGGCAGGAAGCACTGGATGCCCTGGAAAAAGATTATTACGATCTGATCATCTCAGACATTATGATGCCCAACATGGATGGCTATGAACTGGTCCGATCACTCAGAGATGCCGGAGATTCCATTCCTGTACTTATGGTCACTGCCAAAGATGCTTTTGATGATATGCGTATGGGATTTCTGTCCGGCACCGATGATTATATGGTGAAACCGGTCAATATCAATGAACTGGTTTTACGGGTAGGTGCACTTCTCCGCAGAGCGCAGATGATCAATGAGCGGAAACAGCGAATCGGAGATACCATTCTGGAGTGCGATTCCCTGACGGTATCCACTGCCTCGGAAAGTATGGTACTTCCTCAGAAAGAATTCATGCTCTTATATAAGATGGTAGCCTTTCCGGGAAAAATCTTTACAAGACAACAACTTATGGATGATATCTGGGGATATGATTCCGCAAGTGATGCCCACACAGTAGATGTCCACATCGGAAGACTTCGGGAACGCTTCCGCGATAATCCGGATTTTAAGATCGTGACGATCCGTGGAGTTGGATATAAGGTGGTAAAGGCATGAAAAAGAAACCCTTCATAAATTTAAGCATTCGTTTACGTTTTATCTTTATGATCATGTCGGAGCTTATCTGTGTATCTCTGATATCCTGGCTTGTTATGGATGTGCTGCATATTTCAGACGTCCCGAACATCGTATGGATCATCCTGGCCAGCGTAATCGCAGGGGGCGTCCTTAACAACTTCCTCAGTATCAGGTATTTCGGTCCTGTACTAAAGCTGAAAAAAGCCATGCAACAGGTTGCGGAGGGGGATTTTTCCATCCGACTGGAAACTGAAAAGCAAATGAAGGAAATCCAGGATATTTATTCTAATTTCAACCTGATGGTCCAGGAGCTGGAAGCAACGGAGATTCTGCAGACAGACTTTGTTTCCAATGTTTCCCACGAATTTAAAACCCCCATCAGTGCAATTGAGGGTTATGCAACTCTGCTGCAGAATGGTGACATGCCTATATCAGAAGAGCAGGAGCAGTACATCAACAAAATCCTTTTTAATACCAGAAGGCTTTCCCACCTGGCAGGAAATATCCTGTTGCTGTCCAAAATCGAACATCAGGCGATCCAGACCCACCAGAACTGGTACCGTCTGGATGAGCAGATTCGACAGTCCATTGTTATAATGGAACCAAAATGGTCCGAAAAAGAGATTGAATTTGATGTGGACATGGTAGATGTGGAATATCTGGGAAACGAAAATCTCATTTGTCATGTTTGGGACAATCTGCTTTCCAACGCTATCAAATTCAGCCCCTGTGGTGGTACGATCTATATCCGGATGATGCCGGAAGGGAAAAAAATTCGTTTTTCCATAGAAAACGAAGGCCCCCAGATCAGTGAATACTCCATGAAACATATTTTTGATAAATTCTACCAGGGCGACAGTTCCCATAAGCAGGAGGGAAACGGTCTTGGACTTGCTCTTGTAAAACAGATCCTGAACCTGTGCAAGGGAACCGTTTCCGTGGAAAATATTCCAGGAAGCGGCTGTCGTTTTACTGTTATACTGTAAAACAATACTTTACATATATCCAGAAAACCTAAAAACAGCGGACACCTTATTTTTAATGAGGTTCTTCCGTTGTTTTTTATTTTATATAAACTTTTTTATAAACTTCAACAATTGTTGAGAAACAGTTGATGTTAAGTTGCAGATCATCTTTTAAAGTATAGGATAGTTATTTATGAAAAAATACAGGAGATATGGAATATGTTATTAAAAAAAGCACCTGCCTACCGGAAGGCAGAAAAGGAAGATTTTTCAATGATTCGGGAATTTGTCCGGAGAAATTATAAAGACCGCTGGGAGTTTGATGAGCCACATACCGAAAAACGTCTGACCAGACTTTTCTTTTACACCTATATGATTTACAGAGATAACGTTACCGTAGCAACCTACCGTGACCAGGTAGTAGGAGTATTGATAACCGGCAAAGGAAGATTTGGACATTTTTCCCCGGTTTTCCGTCTGAAAAAAGCCTATCATTTCATTCGCCTTAAGCTTACCAGAGAAGGGCGAAAAAATCTTGAACATTTTAACAAGCTTCAGGATATGAAAAAACAGTTGTCAGTTTCTGCAGAGAACGCTGCGTCCGAAAATATTCTCTTTCTTTATGTAAGCAGGGATTATCGAAGAAACGGAATAGGTACCGGACTTCTTAAACAGATCTCAAATGAAAGAGGCGGGAATTATTCTATATATATGGATCAGATGGATCACCGAGCTTTTATGGAGAGCCATGGTTTTGTAAAGAAAAACGAGAGTTCTCAGATGAGGGAACTAAATAAGAAACGATTCCGGGAATGTGTGTCTCTTTATCAAAAGTAACAGAATTGTGAATCACATCCATGAATTACACAGGAGAAAAATACAATATGAAAAAAATAGGAATCATGGCTGACAGCCACAGTGGCATTTTAAAACAGGAAGCAGAGGAACTGGATATTCATGTCCTTCCCATGCCTTTTTATCTGAATGGAGAACTTTTTCATGAAATCCTGGATTTTTCCAGAAAAGGATTTTATGAGAAGCTGCGTGAGGGAGCAGATGTTTCAACTTCACAGCCTTCCCCACAGGAAGTTATGGAAATGTGGGACGAAATGCTTTTATCTTATGATCAGATCCTCTACATTCCGTTGAGCAGTAGTTTAAGCGGTTCCTGCATGACTGCTGCCGCCTTGTCTCAGGAACCGCAGTATAAAAACAAGGTGTTTGTAGTAGATAACGGGCGTGTTTCCACACCCCTTCACCGTTCCATTCTGGATGCGATAGACCTTGTGGAAGATGGATATACAGCACAACAGATCAAGGATATTCTGGAAGCTTCCCGTGAAAAAACCGTGATCTATGTCGGCTTAAGCACACTGGAATATCTGAAAAAAGGAGGCCGTATCAATACCACCACAGCACTTGCCGCAAATCTTCTCAATATCAAACCGGTTATGAAATTTGGAACCGGTAAACTGGATGTTTTCCAGAAATGCAGAGGCATGAAAAAATCAAGAAAAGCTATGATTGATGCCATGCACAGAGAACTGGAAACAACTTTCAAAAAAGAATATGACGCCGGAAAAGTATATCTTATGGCTGCATCCAGCAGCACTGCGGAAGTTACCGCAGACTGGATCTCTCAGATCCGTGAAAGCTTTCCGGGAATGGATGTGATGTGTGACGATCTTTCCCTTGGACTTTCCTGCCATATTGGCCCGGACGGACTTGGAATCGGATGTTCCTGCATGCCTTTATAAAAAGAACTCAACACATTATAAGACAACATTAAACCACATTTAAATCACATGATATTATTATTGCTTCTTGTGTTATCTGTTCTTTTATATCTGTTACACATGTGGTTTGTTGAATATTTACATAGTTATTTATACTTTGCATGTGGATTTATCAATATTTTTCCAAAAAAAGTCTTTACAAACCACATCATCAGTCATATAATAAAGCCATAAACAACAAAAAACCATATTATTGCAATTGTAATTCAACAACAAACCACATAGAACACGGAGGGAATATATTATGAAAATTCTTGAGTCTAAATTCGTACAGGGCTTTATCAAAATGGCAGATGATGGATATAAGCAGGGATGGCATGAGAGAAATGGTGGAAACTTAAGCTATCGTCTGAAAGCAGAAGAAGTAGAGATGATCCGTCCACGACTGAACGCACCAGGAGAATGGACTCCCATCGGTGTTGAGGTCCCAGGACTTGCAGGAGAATTTTTCCTGGTAACAGGAAGCGGCAAATATTTCCGTAATATCATCGTTGACCCTGAAGTATGTCTTGCGATCATTGAGCTTGACGAGACAGGAACCAACTACCGCATCCGCTGGGGACTTGTAGAGGGTGGAAGACCGACCAGCGAACTCCCGACACATCTTATGAACCATGAAGTAAAGAAAAAGCTTACCAACGGCAAACATCGTGTTATTTACCATGCACATACGACCAATACCATTGCACTTACCTTCGTTCTTCCCCTTGATGACAAAGTATTTACCCGTGAACTCTGGGAATCCGCAACTGAGTGTCCGGTAGTATTTCCGGATGGTGTAGGTGTCATCGGATGGATGGTTCCAGGTGGAAGAGAAATCGCAATCAAAACCGCTGAACTGATGAAAAAATATGATGTGGTTATCTGGGCGCATCATGGTATGTTCTGCTCAGGCGAGGATTTCGACCTGACCTTCGGACTCCTTCATACCGTTGAAAAATCCGCAGAGATCCTGGTTAAGATCTTATCTATGGCTCCACAGAAGCTGCAGACTATCACACCGAATGACTTCCGCGCACTTGCAAAGGATTTCAAAGTAACTCTGCCGGAAGAATTCCTCTACGAGAAGAAATAAATTCTTCGGTTATAGTATTATATAACTGTATTCCTATCTGAAGCTTTATCGGAAACAACCAAATATTTGCTGATTTTTGCTGATAAATCTGTTATGATAAAAACATATCTGATTTATCAGCAAATTAATTTCAGTAGAAAGGATATGGATAAAGGATGGAAGAATTATATAAAGCAATTGAAGAGAAAATTAAGGCAAGCGGATATCCGCGAAAGATTTCCGGTGAGGAAGTTTACGATGACATCTGCGATCAGATCGATGGGAAAGAGAACGGAAGCTATGTGCTGCTTTCCAAGTTTGATGATGATGTGATCTTTGAATATCATATCACAATTATGGACAGTGAATTTAATCTGGGTGTTCTTACCATGCGTACTCCGGAGGGAGTATTTGAAACAGATTTTGATAAATAAATACCTGTTTTGATCGTAAATATAATTATAAAAACATAGAGGTAATTTACATAACATATTTTATGTAAATTACCTCTATGTTATTTTTCTCAGTCCTCGCGAAGTCGTACTGCCTTGGCTGCCTGGCGCCGTCTGGCATCATCAAGGGCAGCGTAATGCTTCTTAGTAGTATTTACATCTTTATGTCCCAAAACATCTGCTACAAGATAAATATCACCCGTTTCCTGATATAGTGCTGTACCGTAGGTACTACGAAGCTTATGCGGGGTGATCTTTTTGGTGGTTGTGATCTCCCTGGCATATTTTTTGACCAGATTCTCGATAGCCTGAACACCGATCCGGCGACGTTGGGTAGAATAGAAGAGAGCGTGCTCATGACCGGCCAGAGGCGTAATATTCTCCCTGACTTCCAGATATTTCTTCAATGCTTTTTCTACTTCAGGGCCAAAGTATACCACCATTTCATTTCCGCCTTTTCGGGTAACTTTGATTCCATTGTTTTTGAAATCTACATCTTCAACATCCAGCCCGACACATTCAGATACTCGGATCCCAGTACCAAGAAGGAGAGTAACAATAGCAAGATCTCTGTCCTTCGTTTTTTCATGATACATCCGTTTCTGCCCGGTCAGCGTATCTCCGCAGTGTTCAATATAATCCAGCAGCATGGCAACCTCATCAGTATCCAGACGAATAATATTCTTATCATGGATCTTGGGCACATCGATCAGAACAGACGGGTTAGTGGTGATCATTTCATGTTTATAATAGTAAGCATAAAAACTTCTTAAAGCAGAAATTTTTCGTTTGACACCACGTTCACCATTTGTTTCCGTTTTGGAAGAGTCCGCGGATTTATAAACTTTGAGAAATTCTTCATATTCCTCAAGATCAACAGCTTTGATCTGATCCAGAACATCAACTGTAAAATCCGACATATTTTTATCTTTAAACATCGGATTCTGATCTAACAGAAACTGAAAAAATATACGAATGTCATATGCATAGGAAATTCTGGTTTTGGTTGTCGTCGTTGCATCAATCGCCCGGAAATAATCTCTGCAGAACGGAGGAAGTGTTTTTAAAACTTCTCGGAGTTTTAAAGTATTGTCAATGTCATTTTGTTCGTGGTAAGTAATTTTGTTATCCATAAAAACTCCTTTATATGATGATTTAATACATAATTCGCAGGAAACACCTGAAATACCGGTTTAAAAGGTCAAAAGAAGTGGTTTCATCCCCATCTATATCTATACGACAAACCCGAGTTTTTCAAATAGATGGATAGTGAAAAAGCCACTTCTCACAGATTTCGCTGTTTTTCAGCCTTTAAGATGCTCATCAAAAATAACTGTAAATGGTCCGTCATTTTCTAATGAAACTTTCATGTCTGCTCCAAAAATTCCATGTTCTACGACCGATACCTGTTTTTTTGCTTCAGAAATAATATACTCATATAAACGATTTGCTTCATCCGGTGCTCCGGCTTCAATAAAACTTGGACGGTTTCCCTTTCGGCAGTTCGCGTACAATGTAAACTGTGAAACAAGAAGCAATTCACCATTTACATCAGCCAGGGATAAATTGGTTTTTCCGTTTTCATCCTCAAAAATGCGTAAACCAAGAAGTTTTTTCAGGTACCAGTCAGCATCTTCTTTGGTATCTTCACGGCCAACGCCTATGAGAACCAGAAATCCTTTCCCAATTTTTCCAACTGTTTCGCCGTCTACTTTAACCTCTGCGTGGTTCACACGCTGGATCACAAATTTCATATCTTCCTTTTCCTCCGTTTATCTTTCTGCTTTGACCGGAATCCTGCATATTTAGCCTGAATAAATTTGACCAGATATGCAAACATGCGTTTGATCTCGATCCATGTGCCTGACCAGAAGCTGTTATTCTCTCTGTTTACTGCAACTGCGTGCACCTTCGCTTTTGCTGATGATTCCCTTACTGGCATGGGAAGTGCTTTTCCGGAAACCGGATCAACACAGTCGATATCCCTGTAAAACTCTGCATTTGCAGACATCTCTTTTTCATCAAGACTACGTCCGATCAATTTCCATACTGCAGCATTCAAAACTGCAAAAATCGGTACACCAACGATCATGCCGGGAACTCCGAACAGTCCGCCTCCGATCATAATTGCAACGATTACCATAAAACTTGATAATCCTGTAGATTCTCCTAGAATTTTCGGTCCCAGGATATTTCCGTCAAACTGCTGAAGAACCAGTATAAAAATCACGAAGTATAAACTCTGCAGGGGATCTACCAGTAAAATAAGAAGTGTACATGGAACAGCTCCCAAATATGGTCCGAAAAACGGAATAATATTAGTTACACCTACGATCACACTGACCAGGATCGCATATGGTGTTCCGATAATGGATGTTCCCACATAACATAATACGCCAATGATGGCTGAATCCAGAATCTTGCCACTGATAAAACCGCCAAATGTCTTATGTGTAAATCGCATGGCATGAACAAGAAAAGTTGCCCATTTAGCAGGAAGAACTGCATACGTGGCCATTTTTGCTTTGGCAATAAATCCCTCCTTATCTGCAAGGATGTAAAGCGATACGATTGCTCCGATCAGGAAATTCTTCAGGAAAACAAGAAGATCCAGAAAGCTTGCAGATATGTTCTTCATCATAGACTGCATCTGGGGAAGCAAAGTGTTCGTCAGATATTCCTGAAGTCTGCTGGAATACTGGTTGATCTGATTGATCATATCCGGATTCAGCTTCCATCCTTTTTCAACAATGGAATTCAGCCAGTCTTCCACTACATTCACATAATGAGGAAAACTGTAGATGATATTCACAATGCTTCGGATCAGCTGAGGAAGGATCATCATGACAAGGGCATAAATCACCAGAAACATAAAAAATACAGATAAAAGAACGCATATCCACCGAATTACCTTTTTGCCTTTTTTCTGGATAGGCTTCTTACACATTCTGAATATCGGCAAAAATATCTTCCTCTCCAGAAAATTGACGATTGGTGTAAGAAGGTATGCAATCGCTGCTCCATAGATAATCGGAGCCATAATACCGAAAAATGTCTTGATTCCAGAAATCAGGGATTTCATATGAAAAATCCCGTAATAAAAAAGAATACTGGCTGCAATAACCAGAAATGCAGTCACGCCTAACTGCACATAGCGATGATTCCAACGAATTTTCATAATTAATATTCCTCCAATATGTGCATTATAACATAGCATCTCTGATTTGTGTCTAAAAAAAGCATTAAAAACCCAAAACACCCCGCCTTAAAATGGCAGGGTGTCACAGATTTAATGCTTATTTTTTCAGGCTGTCGTAAATATTAATAGCTTCGATGATCGCCTTCGCTGTTCCGTCAATACCAAGCTTGCTGCTATCCAGGCAGAGATTATAGCTGTCTGCAGAACCCCATTTCTTATTGGTATAGTAATTATAATAACTGGAACGGCTCTTATCCGTCTTATTGATCATATCTTTCGCTTCTTTGGCGTTCTTGCTGTATTTCTCAGAAATACGGTTGATACGCCAGTCCAGATTCGCATGGACAAATACGCTGAAGCAGTCTTTATTATCAGCCAGTGCATAATCCGCACATCTTCCGACCATAACACATGGCCCTTCCTCAGCCAGTTTCTTAATAGCTTCAAACTGCGCAAGGAAAATCTTATGATTCATAGGCATATCTGTAAATCCGGCAGATGAATACCCGAAAGAATAGGTATCCATTACAAGAGAATAGAGAAAACTATTCGTAGGCTTCTCATCATGGTGCTCGAACAGTTCCTTGCAGATTCCACTGTCATTGGCTGCGTGCTCCAGCAGCTCTTTGTCATAGCATTTAATTCCGAAATATTTGGCAACTTCCTGTCCGATCTGTCTTCCGGCGCTGCCATACTTACGACCAATTGTAATAATGGAACTTGTTGTATTGTTACTCATAACAGCCACATCCTTTCTGCTTCTGATCTGGCAAATCTGTGATAAATCTCCTGCCTGATCTTTGATATAGCTATTATACAATATATTTCACAATTTTTCCAGTTATTTTCGCAATTTTGACAGCAATTTAACAAAATACTCTGGAAGCGGTGCTGTGAATTCCATATATTCATCTGTTCTCGGATGTACAAATCCCAGGATCATTGCATGAAGTGCCTGTCCTTCCAGATGATAGGGATTCCTGGATGAACCGTAAACGGTATCTCCAAGAAGCGGATGTCCAATACTTGCCATATGCACACGGATCTGATGCGTACGCCCCGTTTCCAGACGACATTCCACATAAGTTGCCTGTCCAAAACGTTCCAGGACTTTATAATGTGTTACTGCATCTTTTCCGTTTTTATGGTTAATAGCCATTTTTTTACGGTCCGTGGGATGACGTCCGATAGGCCCTTCAATAGTTCCCTCGTCATCTTTCAGATTCCCCTGCACCACAGCACGGTAACGGCGGCGGATACTGTGGCATTTCAGCTGTTCTGCCAGATCTCTGTGCGCGGTATCATTCTTACATACAAGAAGTGCTCCTGTAGTATCCTTATCGATCCTGTGGACGATTCCGGGGCGCATTACTCCATTGATACCGGAAAGACTGTCCCCACAGTGCGCCATCACTGCATTAACAAGGGTTCCCTGATAATGGCCGGCAGCAGGGTGGACCACCATCCCTTTCGGTTTATTGACGATCAGCACATCCTCGTCCTCATAAAGAATATCCAACGGAATATCTTCCGGAACAATATCCGGCTCACTGGAATCCGGAACTTCCAGATGGATGCTGTCATCTTCCCTGACTTTATAGTTGGATTTAGCAGGCTTTCCCCCAACTGTAACCTGACCATCTTTTAATAGCTTCTGAATAAAAGACCTGGAAAAACCGCTGTCCTTTTCTGCAAGATAGCGGTCAATTCGTGTGCCGGATTCATTTTTTTCTACTGTATAATCATATCTTTCCATTTCTTATCTCCTGCAAAACATCTCACGGCTTCCTGTTCAGAAATGAAAAATCATCATCTCTGTATTTGGTGCACACAAACAGGATCAGCAGGATCCCGCTTACTACAACATACACATCTGCCAGATTAAAAACCGGAAAATCAATCAGTGAGAAATAAATAAAATCAATTACATATCCCCTGAAAAAACGGTCAATAAAATTCCCCAATGCTCCGGAAGCCAGAACAGCAGCAATGGTAAGCAACGGCAGATAAAAACGTTCTTTTGGAATTCGCATCCAGGCATATATAAGCACCAGAAGGAACAAAATGCTCACAACTGCAAAAAACAGCACACTTCCCTGAAACATTCCAAAAGCAATTCCCCGGTTCTCCGGATATAGATAATGAAGCTCCAGAACTCCCGGTATCAGAGATACAGACGGCTGATTCTTAAGATATACATAAGCCAGTTTTTTTGCAGCCTGGTCAGCAATAACAAGAAAGAGCACCAGAAAGAGATCAACAACCAGACATCTGACCGTTGAAATCTTCTGGTGAGTATTCGTTCTGTTGATCATAAAGTAATCTCCTGAATGCAGGAAAGCATCTCTGCATCTGTCACCGTCTTGTCAATAAAGCTCTTTCCAATTCCATCCATCAGGATAAATTTGATATGTCCCTGTTCCATTTTTTTGTCTTTTTTGGTTGCGGCAAGAACATCCTGCGGAATAAGTCCGTCCACATGGATTGGAAGATCATAATCTGCACATCCCCTGCAGATCTCCTGGTATTCCTGTTCGTTAAGAAGACCTCGTTTCATGGAAAGATACGCTGCAGCCACAAGACCTGCTCCTACACATTGTCCATGAAGAAGTGTAAAGTTCTTCAGTTTCTCTACAGCATGTCCCACCGTATGTCCAAGATTCAATAACGCACGTTCTCCCTGTTCCTTCGGATCACGCTCTACAACGCCGGCTTTGATCTCGCAGCATCTGCGAACCATTGCAGCAATCAGTTTCATATCCAGAGCTTTAATACTTTCCTGTTCACGGCATACAAAACGGAAAAACTCTCCGTCACAGATCAGACCTGTTTTCAGGATCTCACCCATTCCACAGGCAAACTGTTCAGCCGGCAGTGTGGTAAGAGTGCTTAAGTTCATATATACAAGTTTGGGCTGATGGAAAGCTCCAACCATATTCTTATACTGCTGGAAATCAACACCTGTTTTGCCACCTACACTGCTGTCTACCTGTGCCAGCAAAGTGGTAGGAATCTGAATAAAGTCAATTCCGCGAAGATAAGTAGCTGCCCCAAAACCAGTGAGGTCTCCCACAACACCGCCGCCTAATGCAACAAGAAGACTTTTCCGGTCCAGACCGTTCTGTATCAGTGTCTGATACAAAGATGAAACCGTATCCAGGTTCTTATTCTTCTCACCGGCTTCAAATGTAAAAACAGAAATATCAGAGCTTACCTTTCGTAAAACTTCTTCTACAGCACTTTCATATAAAGGTCCTACATTAGAATCTGTTACAATACAAATCTTCCTGTCCACAAGCCCTTCAGCTCTCATAGCCTGGGCCAGATTGGAAAAATTCTCTTCAAAACAGATGGGATAATGAAAATCTCCCTCACGTTTAACTAGTAATTTTGTTTCAGTCATTGAGTTTTCCTCCTTACTGTTCAGATGTAAAGGAGAATACGCACGCCAAGACGTCCTTTTTTCGTCTGACGGGTCACTCCATCAAAAATAAAGCGTCCTTTCTTACGGACGGATATGATATCTCCCTCTTTCGGCTCATAACCATTGGAAGTTATCAGCCTGCCATTTACAAAAACAAGCCCTTCTTCAATACAATGCACGATACTGCTCCTGGATGTCCCAAAAGCCAGTGCGATCAGGGAATCCAGCCGCACAGATGCACAGGTTCCGGTAACAGGGCTCAGCTTCGGCTCCGGAATATCTCCAGGATCTTTGATCTTCGATGCAACAACCGTTGTATGTCTTACCCTGCACAGATTCTCCAGAAAAAAATCTGTCATTCTGCGAAGGCAGAAAAAACTGGCTGCATGATCCTCGATCAGAATATCCCCTACAACACTTCTGTCTACTCCCAGATTCAGAATAGCACCCAGATAATCTCTGTGTGTCAGATCTTCCGAAAACTTCACCGCTTTCGGTTCCAGCCGGATGCAGTCAATGGGATATTCCCATGTAAAAGCAAGAGCATCAGGATGAAAGGCTACCATCTGACGCTCTGCATTCTCATACCCGCCAAAACCTTCCACTGCAACACCCAGTTTATGAAGATTCTGACCGTTTAAAATATTTCGTTCGTTTAAATTAAGAAAATCCGTAAATGTGGTGATATCACGCTGATAAGCCATATTCGCCAGTTCACGAATCCTCTTAATAAAAAGCTCTTCTTTGTCCATGGAATTAATAGCCAACTCTTACAGATGGTACAGATCCGCCGAGGATATTCTGAAGATCACCGGTAATATCTACATTATATGGTCCCAGTACAAAGATGTAACTGGATACCTGCTGAAGACTTCCTCCAAGAGAATAGCAGGCTCCGGAAGTGAAATCAATGATTCTCTGTGCAAGCTCTACATCGATTCCCTCAAGATTCAGAATGACGGTAGAATTGTCAACCAGTGTATCTGCAATCTCTCTGGCTTCTTCCATGGTAGTCGGTTTAATTACACAAACTTCCATGTTTACAGTCTGAGAAGACCTCTTGCTTGTACGCATTGGTGTGATTTTGGAGGAAGGTGCTGGTCTTGCGGCACGTTCCTGTTTAACAGGTGCCTTGGCAGCAGCTGTCTTCGCAGAAACCTTGGCAGGTGCCGGTTTAACAGATTCTTCCTCTGGTTCATCTTCATCCAGAAAATCCTCTTCTTCTGACTTCTTCTTGGAAAATTTCTCAAAGAATTTCTTCTTTGGTTTCTCTTCCATATCATCTTCATCATCGAGGAAGTCATCCTCATAATCATCTTCTTCCTCTAGGATACTATCATCTAATAACTCGTCATCGTCATAATCGTCGTTCAGCTTGATGGCATCTAAAAACTTGTCCAAAACGCCCATTTTAAATCTCCAATCTTATTAGTCTATATCGCATAGTTGCGCGCACCAAAAATCCCGGTACCTACACGCACCATTGTAGCGCCCTCCTGTACAGCGACCATATAATCCCCAGTCATTCCCATACTCAGAACACTCATAATAACATTATTAATGTTTTTGGCTGCAATGTCAACACTTAATTTCTTAAGTTCACGGAAAATTCTTCGATTTTCCTCAGCATTTTCAACATATGGTGCAATTGTCATAAGTCCATTGATCTGGATATGTGAAAATCCTGCAATTTCCTCAATAAACGGCAGAACTTCTTCCGGCTTCAGACCAAATTTACTCTCTTCCTGTGCTACATTAACCTCAATAAGAATCGGCACTATAACATCTTTTTTGGCTGCTTCTTTCTCAATGGTCTCAGCAAGACGAAAAGAATCTACAGAATGGATCATTGCCACCTTGTCAACAATATATTTAACCTTGTTTCGCTGCAGATGACCGATCATGTGCCATTTCACATCAGAAGGCATCTGATCATATTTGTCTACGATTTCCTGAACTTTGTTTTCTCCGAAAACACGAGCTCCGGCATCATAAGCTTCTTTCAGCATTTCCACCGGTTTGGTCTTACTGACAGCGATCAGCATAACCTCTCCGGGATCTCTGTTTATTTTTCTGCAGGATTCCTCAATATTCTTCTGAACCTGTGCTAAATTTTCTGCTACCATGACAAAAAGCCTCCTTTAGTAAAGTATATCCTGTTCGCTAACTTTGTCCGCATTTTTTACAATACGGTCATATCTGACAAGTCCGTTGTATGTTTCTTTTGAAACAACAGCGTATTCCTCATTTTCATCTAATATCTCAATCCGGCGGAATACAGCGTATCCCTGATTAATACAGTAAACCCCTTCCAGGACTTCGGTGTCTCCGATCACAAATTTCTCTCCGTCATCCGGGTCAACAATGGCATCGCCTTCTTTAAATTTGCTTTTATCAATATAATAAATATAGCTTGTTTTCTGTGTCTTCTCATCTGTGACTTCGTCTCGCCCATAAATTCCGGCTTTGACAAAGGTTGTTGTACTGTTACCTTTTTTGTTCCGGCCGGAAAGCATAAAGCCCGATTGCTGTGTTTCCTTATCTGTTGTAAGAAATTTGGAAGGAATCGCATAAAATTCCTTTGTGACCACAGAAGAAAGCGGTATCTTCAAACCTGTTACATTATTGGTAACAAGCTCAATTTCAAGAAAACGGTCAGATGCATAACGAATCAGTCCTTTATTAAAATCGATCTGTCCATACTTCGAACCATCAATCTCTTTAATGGAAAAATCTCCCATCTGAGTCAGATTATCTTTTAAAAATTTCACACGGATAGATGTACGATCTTTCAGATCAGCCGCCTGCTTCTCACTTAACGGGATCAGAAGGCTCCATCTCTCATCTGAAATAATCGTATAAATATCATCTCCTGCTTTTATTTGGTCTTCTGTTTTCAGATCTGTTTCCTGATAGGAATTCTGGTCAAAATCAGCAGAGGTGACATTATCTACGGTCTTGGCTTCATAGCCATCTTTGGAATAAAGTATAATGCCATCTGTTTCTGCACGGCGGATATTTGGATCACTGGAAACAGCAGTTGTGGTGGTAATTTCCTCACCATCTTCATTCGTAGTTGTCACTGTTGACACTGAAGATCCGTCTGAAGCATACTGAAGAATACTTCCATTTAACTGATACTTAAAACTATAGGTACTGTTAAATTTACTTGGATCAAATCCCTTGGAAAAGCTCTGCATATTGCTGCGGATATCAGACAGTTCTTCTTTACTTAAAGAAGAACTGTTATCTGAAGCCTTTGAAGTATTCAGACTGTAGACAGCACCATTGGCATTGATCTTAGTGCCTTCCCTGGCATAATAAGTAACATATCCGCTGGCATCTGCCTGCACTACATTCTCAGTCATGAGCGCCAGCCCGGTATAGGTCTCATTCATAGACAGCGGACCGGAAGGAACCTGATATGATTCCATATGAGAAGCCGTCAGATAAAGCATCACGCTGAAGATCATATAGATTAAAATTGCTCCAAACATCACAGTTCCGATGTTCAAGCCAAAAATTTTACGAAGTTTTGCCAGAATTCCAGGTGTTCTCCCGGAACGTACATTATTATCAGGCAAAGGAATGCCTCCTTTACATCTTTCATCTCTTAAAGTTCGTTTTATTTTAACATTTTCTTTCTTCGAATACAAGCTTTAAAACAAGCGAACATATCTTCTGAACGTACTTTCCGAATATCTGTTTGCTATTTTTTCAAAAGTATGATACACTATTATAAATATATTTTCGTGACGCTGTCATATTATACCCGGCAGCAGATAAATTTTTAACCCAGGGAGGTAAGTACACATGACATATGGCAGAATCAGTAAGAAACAGCAGGAAATCCTTGATTACATGAAGAATGAGATCCTAAACAGAGGCTTCCCACCATCTGTACGTGAGATCTGTGAAGCGGTGAACCTTAAATCCACTTCTTCTGTTCATTCCCATCTGGAAGCCCTTGAAAAGAACGGATATATCCGGCGAGACGCAACTAAACCGCGCGCTATTGAAATCATTGACGATAACTTTAATCTTGTACGCCGTGAAGTAGTCAATGTTCCTCTTATAGGAACTGTTGCAGCGGGACAGCCTGTTCTGGCTGTAGAGAATATTGAAGCATATTTTCCGATTCCTGCAGAATATATGCCTAACGAACAGAGTTTCATGCTTCGCGTGAAGGGTGACAGCATGATCAATGCCGGTATCTTTGACGGGGATCAGGTACTGGTAAGACAGCAGGCCACCGCTGAGAACGGCGATATGGTAGTTGCTCTTGTAGAGGACTCTGCTACTGTGAAAACTTTTTATAAAGAGAATGGCTATTATCGACTCCAGCCGGAGAATGACAACATGGAACCTATCATTGTTACAGGCAATCTTCAGATCCTTGGTAAAGTATTCGGGGTATTCCGTTTCTTTCAGTAAATCATGAATAAACAGCAGACATAATTATATTATTCACTTAATCTAAAAATGCGATATCTTCTAACAATGAAAAAAGAAGATATCGCATTTTTATTTTATCAGCCGGCTAATTCTAAAGTTGGCTTAATAGTTTACATAACATTTTTATTGTAAACTGTATTATTTTTTCTCAGCCAGAAACTCCTGTGCATCAAGAATCTTTCCATCTCTCCAGATTCTCTCCAGATCATAGAAAAGTCTGTTCTCCTCATCAAAGATATGAATGATCATATCGCCGTAATCCATAAGAACCCAGCTGGAGTTTCTTGTTCCCTCGATCTGTTTTGCCTCATATCCGGCACGGCCAAGCATTTCATCTGCGTTATCTACCATAGCCTGTACCTGGTTCTGGTTGGAAGCACTTGCAATCACAAAATAATCTGCGATCACAGAAACTTCATGAATATCAATGATCTTGATATCCTTTGCTTTTTTATCATCCAATGCCTTGCAGGCAATTCGGACCATATCTTTTTCGATACTCATAGAATTTTATTCCTCCTGTCTGTTGGCAGTATCCTGCATTTTCCTGTCATGAAGATCTTTGTAATAGACATAGGCATCTCTGGTTGTACTGTCGATCTCTTTCGGATTCTCTTCCAGATATTCCAAGGTGTCTTTAAGGATTTCATACATACACTCATCCAAATCCTCAAAAGCGATCTTACGTACTTTTGGAAGATTCGGTGCTTTATCACGCATTGGCTCAATATAATCCGAAATATATACGATCTTTTCCAGCAGACTCATCTCCGGACGACCTGTTGTGTGATATGTGATCGCTGTCAGAATCTCTTCGTCCTTAACATCGTATTTGCTGCTGGCCACATATGCACCCAGCTTTGCATGAAGAAGAAACGGATGATCCTTCTCAAAATCGGATACCGAAATATTATGCTGGCTGCACAGCTTCAGTTTCTTCTTATTAGGAATACACTTGGCACTGTCATGAAGAAGACCTGCAGCCTGTGCATCCTCCAGATCATAGCCATAAACCATTGCAAGAGATGCACATGTGTACATAACTCCCATTGTGTGCTCAAATCTGGCTTCGTCCAGATATTTGGAAAGCTTCTTTTTTATTTTTACAAAATCATATTTTCCCATCTGAATCATTTCCTTTATAAATACCGTTTTTTTCGATATAGGAAATCACAGGCTGGGGAACATAGTATCGCAGGCTCTGTCCGCTTCTGTGCCAGGAGCGGAGAAGTTCACTGGAAACATCAATGTTCATGGTATCCAGACGCACAAATATCCCATTATAGCGTTTGGACAGAAGCTCCATCTGCTGGTCAAGTTCTTTAACCGGTGTATGATCTCTTGTTGCAACTACCAGAACTGCCGCCTGGCAGATACGCCCCGGCTCCCGCCAGGTGTCAAAGCTGTACAGCGAATCTGCACCAATAATAAAATAATACTCTGTATCAGGATTCTGTCTTTTCAGCTGTTCCAGAGTCCGATAGGTGTAAGTATAACCTTCCTCATGCATCTCCATCAGAGATAACTCAAAATGTGGATTATTTTCAATAGCAAGACGGACCATCTCTGAACGCTGTGCATCTGTTGCCCGTCCTGTCCGGTTCAGTTTGTGGGGTGGATTTCCGCATGGCATAAACAGAACTTTATCAAGCCCCAGCTGTTCATATGCTTTTTCTCCAAGGATCAGGTGTCCCATATGGATGGGATCAAATGTGCCGCCCATGATTCCTATTTTTTTTACTGCCCTGTTCATTTGAAACCTCCCGAAATCACGGAAGAATGATCTTTTTCTTATCCTTTTTACCTTCTCTGTAGAGAACGATCTTTTTACCGATTACCTGCACTACCTGAGATCTTGTTCTCTCTGCAAGAACCTGTGCCATCTCGCGCGGATCTTCCAGGCAGTTCTGGAGAACGCTGATCTTGATCAGTTCACGTGCTGCAAGAGCTTCCTCAACAGCAGCTGTGTTCTCAGGAGTAAGACCTCCCTTGCCAAGCTGGAGGATCGGATCCATTGTCATGGCAAGACCTTTTAAATATGCTCTCTGTTTACTTGTCATCTAATTAATACCTCTTATTTATAATAATCGAAATCAAAGCCATACATACGTACTGTGTCACCTTCCTGGATACCAGCTTTTTCCAGTTCTTCCAGAATACCACCTTCTTTGAGGAATTTCTGGAAGAAAGCAAATCCTTTCTCAGAATCCAGATTTGTATAGCCAAGCATTTTTTCAATCTTAGGACCTTCTACAAGGAATATCTCCGGATCTTCTTCACTGCGCTCTACTGTAAACGGAAGATTCTCATTCACAAGAACATCCTCAGGGAAGAATTCCTGTTCAAATACCACCGGTTTCATAGGGCTCTTATCCAAAAGTTCTTTCACATGGAAAAGAAGCTCTCTGACACCCTGACCGGTAACTGCTGAAATCGGATATACGGAAATGCCCTGCGGCTCAAATTCTGCTTTCAGGCGATCGATAGGGCTTTCTTCCCCATCATCAAAAATACAGTCTATCTTGTTAGCTGCAATTACCTGTGGTCTGGCTGCAATCTCCGGATTGTATGCTTCCAGCTCTTTATTGATCTTGTGGATATCCTCCACCGGATCACGGCCTTCTACAGATGCTGCATCTACAATGTGGATGATAACTCGTGTACGCTCAATATGACGGAGGAATTCATGTCCAAGTCCCACACCTTCCGATGCCCCTTCGATCAATCCAGGGATATCTGCAATAACAAAACCACCGTTATCTGTATCTACAACACCAAGATTCGGGCTTAATGTTGTAAAATGATAATTGGCAATCTTTGGCTGCGCATTGGTCACACGGGAAAGAAATGTGGATTTACCTACATTAGGGAATCCCACAAGACCAACGTCTGCGATTACCTTAAGCTCAAGAAGTACTTCCAGCTCCTGTGCAGGCTGTCCTGGCTGTGCATATTTCGGAACCTGCATAGTTGCAGTTGCATAGTGCTGGTTTCCTTTACCGCCGCGGCCGCCCTTTAACACGATCTGTCTGCGGTTCTCACCGGACATATCTGCAATAACTTTGCCGGACTCAGCATCCATGATAACCGTTCCTTCCGGAACTTTCAGGACAACATCTTTGCCATCTGCACCGTGACAGCGTTTCTTGCCACCTTCCTGACCATCTTCTGCTTTATATTTTCTTCTGTGTCTGTAGTCTCCGAGAGTATTCTGACCCTCGTCGATTTCAAAAATCACATCACCGCCGCGGCCACCATCGCCGCCGTCCGGACCGCCATTTGGCACATATAGCTCACGGCGGAAGCTTACATGTCCGTCACCGCCTTTACCGGAGCGGATAATGATCCTTGCTCTATCTGCAAACATATTACACCTCTATTCCAAAAAAAGGCTCCAAACCGCATCGATTTGAAGCCTTTTACCTATTTCATTACTCTGCGTCTACAGGAACGATAGAAACCTGTTTCTTATCGCGACCTTTTCTTGTGAATCTTACGACTCCGTCTGTAAGTGCAAATAAAGTATAGTCTTTACCGCAGCCTACGTTTTCACCTGGGTGAATCTTGGTTCCGCGCTGTCTGTAAAGAATGTTTCCGGCTTTTACAAACTGTCCGTCTGCTCTTTTCGCACCTAATCTCTTAGACTCGGAATCACGACCGTTCTTTGTAGAACCAACTCCCTTTTTATGTGCGAATAACTGAAGGTTCATCTTCATCATTGTTGTTACACCTCCTTGACTTTTACTGTCAAATATCGATTGTTATAACTACCAGCAATTTCCGTCAGACCGAAAAGCAAAGAATCCATAAGGAGCATTCCCCGTTCAGAAAGAACGTTTCTGAAATGAATGGAAACAAATCCATCTTTTTCCTGCACATCAAATTCATCATCTGTGAATTTCTCAAGAGAATTCACCGTAGTGATGATCAGCGCAGACACAGCAGCACAGACAATATCCTGTCCGGCTTCTGCATAACCGGCATGTCCTTTCGAAATAAACTCTTCGTAAGATCCATTTTTCTTTCTGACTTTAATTGTAATCATGATGACACCAGATTAACCGTTAATCTTTTCGATCTTAACTTTGGTGTACTGCTGTCTGTGTCCGTTTTTCTTGTGATATCCAGTTTTACGTTTGTATTTGTAAACGATGACCTTACGATTCTTACCGTTTTCAACTACAGAAGCGGTAACACTGGCATCTTTTACATCTTCGCCAACTTTTAATCCGTCATTGCTGACTGCGATTACGTTGTCAAATGTTACGGTTTCACCAGCTTCTACACCGAGCTTTTCAACTTTAATTACGTCACCCTCGGCAACCTTGTACTGTTTACCACCTGTTGCAATAATTGCGTACATCTGTGGCACCTCCTAATTATTTACTCGCCAAATTCGGTGGCCTCTGTCCTGAGACCGAAGCTCTTTAACCTCTTTGTGCGGCATACTCGTTTATCATAACAGTGACATACTGTTATGTCAATAGTTTTTTTGACATTTTTATTATTTTTTTGCAAGCTCCCGAATGTCCTCGATCACCGGACGTCTTACTTTCTTTCTGGTCATTTCCAGGATATGCAATGGTGTGATATCAATGGCTCTGCTCTTTATAGGATCTTTTCTGAGAAGCTTCTGTAAGACATGAAACAGTTCATCTCTGTGATCCGGATTTTCCATGTTGATAAAATCGATCAGGATAATACCGGAGAGATTACGAAGCCGCAGCTGCCGGCTGATCTCCGCTGCCGCTTCCAGATTGATTTTGCGGAAGGTTTCTTCCATTTTCTTCTTTCCGGTATATTTTCCACTGTTTACATCAATGGACACAAATGCTTCCGTCTGCTGGATCACCAGAAATCCACCGCTGTTCAGCCATACCTTCTCTTTCTGGATCGCATCCAGTGCTGTTTCCACACGATACAGCTTATAAAGTGGAAGGAGTTTATCCTGATAAAAACGAAGCTTCTCTTTAAGCTCCGGACTGATCTCTTCCAGATATCCCCGGATCATTTCCCCGATTTCCGGCACGTCGGTAATGATCTCATCCAGGTCACGGCCATAAGCATCTCTTACAACCGTCACATAAAATGGTTCTGTCTCCAGTACAAGACTGAAGCAGGTACGGTTCCGTCCCTGGACCACGGCTTTATGGTAGCGGCTCTTCAGCCATTCCAGTTCCTTCAGGATTTCTTCTTTGGAAGCATCTGCTGCATTGGTCCGGACAATGATCCCGAATTCCTTATCCGGACGATCTGCTTCTTCTTTCAGCCATCCGCTGAGGCGATGTCTGTCTTCCTGGGATAGTTTGGAGGACAGACCAAATTTCTTATCTCCAGTTGTAAGAACAAGATATCTTCCCGTAAAATTCAGATTGGATGTCAGTGCAGGAAGTTTTCCCTTCATGGCATCCCTGCTTACCTGGACCAGAAGCTCATCTCCAGGCCGCAATGGGCCGTTTCCTTTTCTTCCTGCGGAAAAAACAGCTCTCTGTGCTTCCGCAAGAGGATAATAGCATCTCTTTCCCGGTTCGATCTGTACAAAAGCCGCCTGGATATTAGAAGCGATATTTTCGACCTGACCGGTATATATATTTCCAAGAATAGATTTTTCCTGATCTGATTCCAGACGGATTTCAACGATCCGATTCTCCTCTGAAAGAGCCGCTACTGTACAGGGCACACCATGGATCTCCATTCTTGTTATGATCAGTTTACTCAATTTCCTCACCTAATGATTCCAGAGTCACAAAACGTGGGCTTGCATTTTCTCCTTCATCTTCATACATTTCCAGACGTTTCACTGTGAAGGCAAATTCCGGAAGCTCTTCTCCTAGCCAATCAAAAAATGTGTTTGTTACCAGCTCAGGCTTCGTATAATTAGAGCTTGCAGATGCCAGCATATAGAAGAACCCGTTATCTCTTACTTCCATTTTATAGATATTCGGACGGAGATCGATTTCCTTTTCGCTGCGCTTAGTCTGCTTGGTCACTTTGATCTCCGGCTGTGCCAGAAATTCCTTCACACGGCTTTTCCAGTCAATAGAAGGCTCCTTACCCGGGCGGAACTCCACAAGATAATCTGCTGCTGCCACCAGAGCCATCGCCTTGCCTGCTTTCCCATCTTCTACTTTTCGAACGCTTACGATGTGCATTCCCTCAGCCATCTGTTCCTCCAGACGCGCTGCGATCGCACCGGTCGGCATATCTTCTGCCATTTCCAAGTCAAAATAATCTCCAAGACTTTCCATTCCCACACCAAGTGGAACTGCAAAAGACATGATCATATGTGGGCTGTATCCGCCGGAAAAAGCTACCGGAAGCTCTGCCCGACGAAGTGCTTTCTGGAAATAACGCATGGTATCCAGATGTCCCACAAACTTCATAGGACCCTCTTTGCTGAATTTAATTCTTACTTTCAAGGCAGACACCTCCTTTAAATTTCATAGCTCCACATGCGGAACATTTCTGACGGCAGTTTTCTGTCACAACACCATCTTTAGCACGCTGCCATTCACGCTCCAGGAATTTACGGCTGACACCCGTATCAATGAAATCCCACGGCAGGATCTCATCCAGGCTTCTCTCACGAAGTGTATAGAATGTCATATCCACGCCGCATTCAACCATAGCTTCCTTCCAGATATCATAATCAAAATTTTCTGTCCAAGCGTCATAAAGAGCACCTTTTTCATAAGCTTTTAAAATTACATCCGCGCAGCGTCTGTCACCACGTGCAAGGAAACCTTCCAGTGCTGTTACATCCGGCTCATGCCAGTTGTAACGGATACTTCTCTGATTCAGCTGGGCGCGGACTTCATTTTTAACCACCTTGGCTTTTTCCACAAAATCCTGCTCTGTATACATTGGTGCCCACTGAAATGGGGTAAACGGCTTCGGTACAAAGAAAGAAGTGCTGACGTTGATCTGTACCTTGCCTTTACGCTGTTCTTTCGGAACAACTTCATAATAAGTTTCCGCAATCTTCTGAGCCAGATGGGCAATTCCCTTCATATCGTCTTCTGTTTCTGTTGGAAGACCGAGCATAAAGTAGAGCTTCACCTGATTCCAGCCACCCTTGAATGCTTCGCCTGCACCATGAAGGATCACTTCTTCTGTCAGACCTTTGTTGATAACGTCACGAAGCCGCTGAGAACCGGCCTCCGGAGCAAAGGTCAGGCTGCTTTTCTTTACATCCTGCACTTTGCTCATAACATCCAGTGCAAACGCATCGATTCTGAGAGATGGTAAGGAAATATTAACAGCTTTTCCATGAAACTCTTCGATCAGGAAATTCACCAGTTCTTTCAGCTGGGAATAATCACTGGAGCTTAAGGAACTGAGGGAAATCTCCTCATGACCTGTATTTTTCAGCATAATACGCGCAGATTCTTTCAGAGTTTCCACATCACGTTCACGGGTCGGACGGTAGATCATACCTGCCTGACAGAAACGACAGCCTCGAATACATCCTCTCTGGATCTCAAGAGTTACACGGTCCTGTGTTGCCTTAATGTGAGGAACAACCGGTGCCTCCACAGCACGATATTCTTTCTCCATATCAATGATCAGCTGTTTCTGAACCTTCTCGGGGACATCATCTGCCATCGGTGCAAAGGACGCGATCGTACCATCTTCCTTATAGGTAACTTCATAGAGTGACGGAACATAAATCCCAGGAATCTTAGCTGCTGCCAGAAGAAAATCCTTCCTGCTGCCACCAGCCTTTTTATTGGCCTTATATGCATCAAAAAGTGCATCGTAAACAGTTTCACCTTCTCCGATATAAAACATATCAAAAAAAGGTGCCAGCGGCTCCGGATTGTACGCACAGGCCCCGCCACCGATCACAATAGGGAAATCCTCACCACGATCTGCGCTTTTCAGCGGGATACCACTGAGATCCAATACCTGGAGAATATTGGTATAGCACATCTCGTACCCGATCGTAATGCCAAGGAAATCAAAATCCCGGATAGGCTCCTGAGATTCCAGTGCAAACAACGGGATCTTCTTCTCCCTCATCACCTTATCAAGATCCGGCCATGGAGAAAAGAGACGCTCACACCATACGTCCTCTCGCTGGTTGAACATGTTATAGAGGATCATCATGCCCAGGTTTGACATGCCGATCTCGTAGACATCCGGGAAGCACATTGCAAAACGGATATCTACCGCATTTTTATCTTTCATTACGGAGTTGACTTCACCGCCGATATAGCGGGCAGCTTTGTCAACCTTCATTAAAATTTCATCGCTTAATGCTAGAGTTCTCATAATATTCCTTTCAGAAGTTGTTGTTTAACATAATGTTAAGCAGGGAAAATCCCCCACAATGTTCCCATTATATACGGAATGGTGGGGGATTTCAAGGGAGAGTCGGTCAGTTTACAGAATTCATCGTATATGCTTTTTCTTCATCTGCAGGATCTCCAGCAACACTTCATATACTGCCATATTCTCCCGCACCACCAGGGCAAGGCTCTCTTTTGCCTGATTCAGAAGATGAAAAAGACTTCGTACATTAGAATATCCTCCCGTAGAACACCTGGATCTTAGATATCCGTTTTCATCGTAATAATATTGTTCATCCAGCAATACGACGATTTTCTCCTCAGCTCTCACTGCCTGGACACCAGGCTGCCCGGAAGCCTCTTCTGTCCGCTCCTTAAATCCCTGTCTCACAAGATCATGCAGAAGCTTTTCCGCCTCACCATCATTGTTGGCATACATCACCACAATATGCGGATACCATCTGGAGCTTCTTTTTTCCGGCAGATGTACCATGCTCTGGATAAAAGAGGAAAGCTCCGCATTGGTGCGGATCCGGTTTGTCAGATGGAATTTCTGAATCCCCTGCAGATTTCCCAGCTCTTCCACAATGCTTCGATCCAGTTCTTCCGGTGATATCACATCTTCGGAATCACTGGAAAAGATCACTGGCCGGTGCTCACTCCACGTAAGCAGAACAGATAATTCTTCCGGAGAAAGAAGATGCGCTTCATCTACCAGAATACTGCTGTAACAGCCAAGATCTGTTGTCTCTCCCAGCTGATCATCTGTCAGAAAATCTATCCGCCGCAGACGTTCATGAAAAAGCTTCCATTCTTTTCCTCCTTCGCTGCAATGAACGATACAGACTCTCTGACGCACAGACAGCCTCATTGCAATATCATAGAGCAGCAGTGTTTTTCCTGTTCCGGGAAGACCACTGAACCAGAAATATCCATTCCTTTCTCCGCGGATCCTCTTCAGGATCTGCCGTTCAATGTCCCTCTGCTGTGAAGTAAGGAAATACTCTTTTTTGAGAAAGCGTTCCGGTTCTGTCAGTGGCGAGATCAGATACAGCTCTGCCTGAAACAGCGCCTCAATGTCTCCCTCATAATCAGAACTTTCTTTCCCAAGTGCAATACAAAGCTGTTCCCATTCCCCATCTACAATGTGATCATGGTTGGTCAGCCTTACCAGACGGTCTTCACTGCTGATATAGGTATACGACAGGATCGGTTTCCCAAAAACAGACAAATAATATCGGTTTTGGATCAACTGTCTTCGAATGGCCTCATCCGATACACTGCCACTTTTCAGTTCAATATTCACAATCTGATCAGCCTTAATCTGAAGAAGATCAAACTCCTTCCCAAGTTTCGGGATCTGGAACGAATAAAAAAGCCGGAGCTTATATACTTCCTCCATATGCAATTCCAGCTGCTCTACCAGTGCTTTCATACTTTCCAGTTCCCACTCTTTGATCCTGAGAAAAAAATCTCTGCCCGAAAGCTGGCGTTCCAGTTTCTGGATACATTCCATATTCTGATTTCTCGTAAGTGCATAAATCGATATTGCTTTCATATTTCAATCCTTACCAGCTGTTTATTTCTTTATCTGCAGTGTCCTGAGATA
The DNA here is from genome assembly GCF_056504635.1 of Blautia sp. HA8986. NCBI lineage: Bacteria > Bacillati > Bacillota > Clostridia > Lachnospirales > Lachnospiraceae > Blautia > Blautia sp. HA8986. The sequence goes on along the minus strand of NZ_JBWLUQ010000001.1, from coordinate 595,367 downwards.
GTCCTTCTGTTCCTTCGTGATCCGATAACTCTCAATGGATTTACGGATCGTCTTGTTATGAGTCCAGATGTCCATTCTCTGTTCTTCCAAAAATGGCAGGATCTTCTCATACTGTTTTGCCAGTGCTGTTGCAAAATACCAGGCCCGCACCATATTTACATAGTATTCTTCCGAGCGGATGGATGCCACTTTCTCAGCATATTCCGGTTTAAATTCTTCATCCAGATAATGACGCATCAGCATACTGATCCCGAACCGGATGGTATAAGGCTTATCCGATCCCATCCAGCGATAAATCTCCCGGATAAATACATCACGGTGTTTTTTCATCATATGGAGCGCCAGCAGATCACAGGTCGCCCAGTTATCAATATACGGAAGAAAACGCTCCAGTTCTTTCAGACATTTATCATAATCTTTGATCTGCTCGATCAGCAGGCCATGGAGATTATTTTCCTCATAATACTGATGGGGAAGAGCTTTCAGAAACATTTCAGATTCTTCTGTTTTTCCAAACTCTTTTGCAAATTTCCGGATCATCGGTGTCCGGATACCGATAATTTTCTCTTTTTTCACAGTCGGAATCAGCCTTGCATGAAAATCCCGATATCCTGTATCCCGCATTTCGAACAGTCTTTTCTGAACATCTCTGGTCATTTCTTCCTGATTCATTTATCATCCCCGCCTTTTACGCCAAAGATCGCGATCAGAGAACTCACAAGCAGAAGCATAGGATAAAACAGTTTCGGCATGATCTGAAAAGCAGAAAGCTCAAATCCCAGTTCCTTTGCCGCTGAAATGGCAACCAGCATCTGGGCTCCGTATGGGATCACCCCCTGGAAAATACAGGAAAATGTATCCAGGATGGATGCTGTCTTTCTGGAAGTGATCTTATATTCCAGTGCCATTTCCTTTGCAATGGGGTTGGCCATAACAATAGCTACCGTATTATTGGCTGTTGCGATATCCATGGCTCCAACCAGAAGTCCCATACCAAGAAGTCCGCCTTTTTTCCCTTTAAAAACTCTCTGTATTCCGGAAAGCAGTGCTTCAAATCCACCATGCTCCCGGATCAGCGCACACATGGCAGCTACAAGGATAGCTACCATACATGTCTCGAACATCCCGGAAACACCGGAGCCAATATTAGTCAGAAGCTCCACTGGCGTAATATGTCCTCCAAGAAGCATAATAAACGCTCCGGAGACAATTCCGATCAGAAGTACCACAAATACATTGATGCCGATAATCCCACCGATCAGCACCAGAACATACGGAAGGATCTGCACAAGATGATAATCCTGTACCACTCTTCCCTGAATCTCTGTCTGAAAAGACAGAATAAGGATCAGGAGCAGTGTAACAATAGCTGCCGGAAATGCGATCCAGAAGTTTTCCCGGAATTTATCCTTCATCTGACAGCCCTGACCGTTGCAAGCAGCAATCGTAGTATCAGAAATAAAAGAAAGATTGTCTCCAAACATGGCTCCTCCCATCACCGATGCCACACAAAATGCCATATCAAAACCGGAAGCTTTGGAAACTGCTACCGCAATAGGGGTAAGAAGCGTGATAGTTCCAACAGAAGTTCCCATAGCCACAGATACGAAGCAGGCAACTACAAACAATACCGCAACGGAAAAACGTGCAGGTATCAGAGAAAGCATACAGTAAGCCACACTTTCTGCACTGCTGCGCCCCACAACACCCACAAAAGATCCGGCTGTCAGAAAAATCAGAAGCATGGTGATGATATTTTTATCTCCTACTCCTTTTGCCATAAGCTCCAGCTTTCTGTCAAAGCTGATCGTTCTGTTCTGAACACATGCCACCAGGATCGCAGCCAGAAAGGCAACAACAATCGGTACATTATAAAATCCCATGGGAATCTCCATAACATACTCAAACAAAATCCCAAGTCCCAGATACAGGGCCAGAAAAACCCCGATAGGCAGCAGTGCGATCACATTTCCTTTTTTCTTCATTTCATCCATAAAACAATTCCCTTCATCACTCATTGTATTCCCGGTATTTTTTCTCCGGGTGATCTGTGTCTATCATACCATATTTCCTTATCCCTGTCCTGCTGCCGTCATAAACTTCTTTATATTTTTGACACAATCCTGTTATCTTTGATATTTTTTACCTTATTTAACAAGATTTTCACTAATTAAATCACTCCATCCGTTGAAATTCAGAGTTTTTTTCAGTATAATTGGCTGTAGACAATTGTGAAAAAGATATCCAACATATTTATGGTGATATCTCGGATCACAGTCATTAAAGGAGGAATATGATTATGGCAACATGGAAAAATCTGGATACTCTTGCATCTTACAGCGAGCTTAAGGATCTGAAAGATCATGTAAACATTGCCGAGGCAATGTCCGGTGAGCAGGGTGCAGAACGTGTAAAGAAGTACAGCACACCGATGGCAGCAGGTCTGGCTTACAATTACGCAGCCAAAGAAGTTGATGAAACAGTTCTTGACGCACTTTCCAAATTGGCTGACGAGGCAGAGCTGGTTGAGAAATTTAAGGAATTATACAACGGTGCAGTGATCAACACAGGCGAGAAACGTATGGTTCTTCACCATCTTGCACGTACACAGCTTGGAGATCCAGTTGTTGTTGACGGTGTGGACAAGCGTGAGTTTTACCTTGCACAGCAGAAAAAGCTGCTGATTTTGCAGATAAAGTACATTCCGGTGAGATCACAAATGAAAACGGTGAGAAATTCACAACTGTTGTACAGATCGGTATCGGCGGAAGTGACCTTGGACCACGTGCATTATATATCGCACTTGAGAACTGGGCAAAAGCTAACAACACATTCAAGATGGAAGCAAAATTCATCAGCAATGTAGACCCTGATGATGCAGCTGCTGTTCTTGCATCTGCAGATCTTGCTCATTCCCTTTTCATCGTTGTATCCAAATCCGGTACAACACTTGAGACTCTGACAAACGAAGCATTTGTAAAAGATGCCCTCACAAAGGCAGGTCTTAACCCATCCAGACATATGCTTGCAGTAACAAGTGAGACATCTCCTCTTGCCAAGAGTGATGAATACCTTACAGCCATTTTCATGGATGACTATATTGGCGGACGTTACTCTTCTGTTTCCGGTGTAGGCGGAGCGATCCTTTCCCTTGCATTCGGACCGGATGTATTCGCAGCAATCCTTGACGGAGCTGCTGAGGAAGATAAGCTTGCAGCAAACAAGAATATTCTTGAAAACCCGGATATGCTGGATGCCCTGATCGGTGTTTACGAGAGAAACGTACAGGGATATCCTTCCACTGCTGTTTTACCGTACTCCCAGGCATTAAGCCGTTTCCCTGCACATCTTCAGCAGTGTGATATGGAGTCCAACGGTAAATCCGTAAACCGTTTTGGTGAGCCTGTTGATTATGTAACAGGACCAGTCATCTTCGGTGAGCCAGGAACAAACGGACAGCACTCTTTCTATCAGCTTCTCCACCAGGGAACCAACATCGTTCCGCTTCAGTTCATCGGCTTTAAGAAGAGCCAGCTCGGCGTTGATGTTGATATTGAAAACAGCACAAGCCAGCAGAAACTCTGCGCAAATGTTGCTGCTCAGATCGTAGCTTTTGCCTGCGGCAAGAAAGATGAGAACCTGAACAAAAACTTCAAGGGCGGCCGTCCTTCCAGTATCATCGTTGGTGAGGAGCTTACACCGAAAGCTCTTGGTGCCCTTCTTGCTCACTTCGAAAACAAGATCATGTTCCAGGGATTCGTATGGAACCTGAACAGCTTTGATCAGGAAGGCGTACAGCTTGGTAAAGTCCTTGCAAAACGTGTTCTTGCTCATGATACAGACGGAGCACTGAAGGTTTACAGTGATCTTCTTGACATCTGATAATCAGATAAGTACCGTCCCGGGATTTTTTTCGGGACGGTTTTTCTGTATATGTGGCCTTAACCATGAAAGGAATTCTTAAATATGCAGCAGATAAAAATGATCGGTCTTGATCTGGACGGAACTCTTCTGAATACAAAAAAAGAGCTCACAGAAAATACCAGACGTGTTCTAAGGGAAGCTATTGATGCAGGGATCCTTGTTCTGATGGCTACCGGCCGGCCGTATACCGGCATTCCCGAGGAACTGAGAAATTTTCCGGGGATTCACTACGCTCTCACTTCCAACGGAGCCAGAGTCCTTGATACAGACCATAATAAACTTCTTATCGAGCAGCTTCTTCCTATGGAAAGTGCAAAAAAAGCTCTTCGTATCTTCGAAAAATACGATACATTAAGTGAAATCTATTTTGACGGGCAGGGATATACAGACTCTGCCAAGCTTGACAATGTAGGAAAATATCATCATGATCCCAATATGTGGGATTATGTTAGATCCACCCGTATTGCAGTTCCTGACATCTGGGATGTGATTGCTAAAGAGCACCGCAATATGGATAAGGTGCAGGCACTTTTTGCCAGCCTGGATGAGCGTGCATCTGCCTGGAAGGAATTAAGCGAACTTAAAGAACTGGAGCTTGTCGGTTCTTTAAGCTATAATATTGAGATTAATGCAGCAGGTGTCAATAAAGGAACTGCCCTTGTTGCGTTGGGTAAAATGCTGGGAATCCCACGAGAATCTATTATGGCATGCGGAGACGGCGACAACGATGTCCATCTTCTCCGGGAGGTTGGCTTCGGCGTAGCCATGGCCAATGCACAGTCGCAGGTAAAAGATGTGGCGGATTATATTACCTCTTCTAATGATGAAGATGGTGTAGCACGTGCGATTGAGAAATTTGCACTGAATCGATAAAAATAATCTATTATGTATATAAAAAGGAACCGACAGTTTTACACTCTGTCGGTTCCTTCTTCTATCAATATTCATAGTTTCCTGCCGGCTGTTTGATCCTGGTAAGAAGATCATGCCAGGACTGATCCCAGATATACCATTTTCCGGTTTTGGAGTGCTTGTATGTACAGATCCATCTGGAGCTGTCACTGCCTGCAAAATCAGTAAATGATCTGTAGATCGCAGGAGTGGTCTGGGTCGGTTCAAAATACGGGATATCTTCACTGATGGAATTTCCCTTACCCGGAAGTGTATCCTGTCTTAACGTAATGGAAATCGGTTTAGACGGAGTATAATTGTTGGCCGGAGTTGCTCCATTCAGGTAAGAATTGCCAAGATATTTATATCCGTTATCCGCTTTCATACGATCCCTCAAAAAGTTTTTGTAATACTGGGTCATCTCTTTATTGTTGAGATAAGAAAGCATCTCCTCGCAGTCCGTTGGATTGGTCGGTGTCCAGGTACGATATGCAAGGATCAGAAGAGCCATGGTCTTATATCGTCCATCTGATGTTGTGATATCATACTGTTTCAGCTCTGCCGCATTGGTAGGGATCGTGGTAAATGTGTAAGTATAGGTATTTATCGTTACATCAATGACTTCTTTCTGTCCTTTATCATTGGTGATCTCTTTTTTCGCAGATTTAGTTCCTTTTGTAAGAACCGGCTCCTCCTGTTTCTTTACTGTCTGTGTTACGCAAACAGTGCAGCTGCCTCTCCAGGTGCTTTTATCCCTAACCTGGATCTTTGTTGTTCCCAAATTCACTGCTGTTACTTTACCTTTACTGTCCACGGTTGCAACAGACGGATCATCACTGGTCCATACAAGAATCTCTTTATAATTTTTTACCTGAAGCTGCTTTACATCACCTTTATTCATATTTAAGGTTGTGACATTTAAAGATGGTTTCGGCACCGGTGTAGGTGTCGGCTTCGGTTTCGGTTTCTGAGCTGCTTTTACTGTGACCTTACAGGTAAATTTCTTTGTATTTGCTTTCGCTGTGATCACTGCATTTCCTTTTTTCACTGCGGTGATCTTTCCTCTGGAATCCACACATGCGATCTTGGGATTAGAGGAAGAGTATTTTACTTTTACAGTTGTTCCTGTCAGCTTAATGGCATAGGATTTCTTTTCTGTCAATGTCAGCGATGTCTTGCTGAGCTTCGGTGTTTCTACCTTTACAACACATTTATATGTTTTTTTGCTTACCTTTGCAAGAATTGTTGCGGAACCCTTGTTTTTTGCAACTACCTGGCCTTTGCTGTTAACGGTTGCAACGCTCTTTTTGGAAGAGCTCCAGGTAACCTTCTGCTTGGTCCCGGTAACCTTAAGTGTTGTCTTCTCACCTTTTAAAAGAGTTACTTTTGTTTTGTTCAGTTTTGGTGCGGCACTGACAGATACGCTTCCAAATGTCATCGTAAAGATAAGGCTGAGTGACAGCAGAAAACAAAACAGCTTTCTTTTCTTTTTCATTTTGATTTCCCCCTTTCCGGTAAAACACACATTTATGATTTGTATCGCTTTAATCATATTTTAGGGGGAATTTCTGACAAAAGCACTAGCACTTATGATAGTATCATTATAAATATAAATGCCGCGTCTACATAGGCAGAAAACAAAGACTTCCACTAACATAAACACGGCACATATATTCATCCCTATTTTATTTTTTCGGAATCCCCATAATGATACAGTCACGTAACATAGCCAGCGCATGTGCAGTGGTCTGCTCACGGATCCGCATACGGTTTCCTGTGAAGTGGAACTCTTTTGCAATGGTCCTGCCTTCGTAGCAGCAACCCATAAATACAGTTCCAACCGGAGTTTCTTTTGTTCCGCCTCCTGGTCCTGCAAGCCCTGTTACAGAAATACTAATGTCTGCACCAGATTCCTTACATGCCCCTTTAGCCATCTCTCTGGCACATTTGGCAGATACTGCTCCCTTTTCCTTAAGAGTGGATTTCTTCACGCCAAGACACTTATGTTTCGCCTTGTTGCTGTATGTGACAAAGCCATATCCAAACACATCTGATGCACCGGATACATTAACAATACGCTGGGCGATCATTCCGCCGGTCAGAGATTCTGCCAGGGAAAGCTTAAGATCTTTTTCTTTCAGAAGATCGATCACTGCCTCTTCCAGTGTCTTACTCTCATCTGTTGCAAAAATATTCTCACCGAAGCGTTTTTTCAGTTCTTTTACAACAGGTTTGATCAGCTTTTTGCAGGCTTTTTCATTCTCTGCGCTCGCTGTTACACGAAGATGTACTTCACCGGTTTTGGCATAAGGTGCAATGGTTGGATTGGTCTGGCTTTCAATCAGATCCTGAATCTCCTCTGCTACCTGACTTTCCCCGATACCACTGATCTTCACCATCTGGGACACTATGATCTCCGGCTGATTCTTCTGAAGATACGGAACGATGTACTCCTCGAACATGGGCTTCATCTCATTCGGAGGGCCCGGAAGAAGAATCGCTGTCTTTCCCTTCTTCTCCAGGATCAGTCCTGGTGCAGTTCCATTATGATTGTCAAGAACAATTGCTCCTTTGGGAACCATAGCCTGTTTGTAATTATTCTTTGTGATACGTCTCTGAGGATTGTTTTTCTCATATTCCTTCAGATATTTATCGATCAGTTTTCTTGAATGGGAATCTTCTTCAAGCGGCATTCCCATCAGATCAGCAGTCACTTCCTTGGTGATATCATCCTCAGTCGGACCAAGGCCGCCTGTAAGGATCACAACATCAGAACGGTTCAGTGCGGTACAGATCACATCCCGCATACGTCCCTCATTATCACCTACTACATCCTGATAGTAAACATTTAACCCAAGCAACGCACATTTCTCAGAAAGATAGGCACTGTTGGTATTTACGATATTTCCCAGAAGAATCTCTGTTCCTACGGATATCAGTTCTGTAATCATAGAAAGAAACTCCTTTCGTATATTAACTTCCCTACTCCTGCATGGAAAGAACTTTTCGATTCTGCATGATATAAGTCAGCAGAGATATAACAGTCAGTGCAACAGACAGCCAGATAAACACTTCTGTCAGTATTGCAAAAACTCCTCCAAAATCCACGATCAGAAGTATGATCATGATCATCTGGGAAACAGTTTTGAATTTTCCCCAGTAATTTGCGGCAATAACAACTCCGTTCTCAGCTGCGATCAGACGGAATCCACTGATGATAAACTCACGTCCGATAATAATGATCACAACCCAGGCCGGAAGTCTGTCAAGCTCGATCATGCAGATCATGGCAGAGCATACAAGAAGCTTATCTGCCAGAGGATCCATAAATTTTCCAAAATTAGTAATCAGGTTATATTTTCTGGCAAGGTGGCCGTCGAACCAGTCGGTAACACTTGCTGCGACAAAAATCGCAAGACAGATCCAGCGGTTGGCTTCACCGCCCCATCCTGTCAGCATAAAAACTACAAGAAACGGTACGAGTATCATTCTTGCAACTGTCAGTTTATTCGGTGTATTCATCGCTAAGCACTCCTATCAAATCATACTCAAGCGCGCCCGTTACACGTACCTTTGCAAAATCACCTGTCATAAGCAGTTCTCCTGTCTGAACGAAAATGTAACCGTCAACCTTCGGTGCATCCCCGTAGGTACGTCCGATATAGGCACTTTCATCTGCAACTTTCCCTTCGATCATCACAAGAAGCTCCTGACCGATGCGGTCCTGCCCCCTGTCATAAGAGATCTCCTGCTGAAGTTCCATCAGCTCGTCTCTTCGTTCTTCCTTCACTTCCTCCGGAATCTGATCTGCCATCTCCGCTGCCGGAGTATCCTCTTCCGGTGAATAAGTAAAAACGCCAAGACGGTCAAATTCCATCTCATCTACGAACTCTTTCAGTTCTTCGTGGTCTTCTTCTGTCTCACCCGGAAATCCGGTGATCAGCGTTGTACGCAGTACGATATCCGGAATCTCTTTGCGAAGCTTTCCGACAATGTCGATCAGCTCCTGTTTGGATGTGCGACGACCCATTCTCTTAAGAATACGATCCGAAGCATGCTGAATCGGAATATCCAGATAATGACAGATCTTCTTCTCATCGCGGATGGTATCGATCAGCTCATCATAGATTTCCTCCGGATAACAGTAGAGAACACGGATCCAGCGGATACCTTTGATCTCACAGAGTTTCTGTAAAAGAATATGAAGAGATTTTTTTCCATAGAGGTCTTTACCGTAAACGGTGGTCTCCTGGGCTACCAGGATCAGCTCCTTCACACCCTGCTCTGCCATATCCTCTGCCTGGTCGATCAGACGCTCCATGGGAACACTTCGGAATTTTCCGCGAAGCTTCGGGATAATACAGTAAGTACAGTGCTTGTCACAGCCTTCTGCGATCTTCAGATATCCGAAATGACCGCCGGTTGTAAGAACACGTTTGCTTCCTGTATCCGGAAGATAATCGATATCACGGTATTCCTCAAAATGATTACCAGCTGCTGCCTCTTCCAGAGCCTTTACGATGTCGCCGTAGGATGTGGTTCCAAGAACAGCATCTACCTCCGGAACCTCTTCGATGATCTCTTTCTGGTATCGCTGTGCCATACAACCGGTAACGATCAGTGCATGGCAACTTCCTGTTTTTTTGTACTCTGCCATTTCAAGAATGGTTTCTACACTCTCTTCCTTGGCATCCTTGATAAAACAGCAGGTATTGATCACGATAGCATCTGCCTTTGTTTCATCGTCTGTGATCTCATGACCTCCGGCTGTAAGAAGTCCCAGCATTTCCTCGGAGTCCGCCAGGTTCTTGTCACAGCCAAGAGAGATGAATAATATTTTCATAAAATTACTCCGCTTCTGTCTGAACTGCTTCAGCAGTCTCAGCGCCCTCTGCGGTCTCGCCCTCTGCTGCCTCAAGAGCCTCTTTCTCTGCTTCCAGAGCTTCAATCTCTTCCTCTTCTTCCTGTCCCGGAAGGATCTTTACTTTACCTTTGTAAAGCTCGTCAATCGCAACGGAAAGAGGTTTCTTACCTACTGCGCCAGGTACAAGCGGCTCTGCTCCGGCAATCAGCTGGCGGGCACGTTTGCTTGCTGCAAGGACAAGAGAATAACGGCTGTTCAGCACGAGAGCCTCATCATCGTCCTCGTTGTTTGTGTTGATAGCCTCAATTAATTCTGAATAAGATGGATGTATCATATCTTTTCTCCCTTCTGTAACGGCAGGGCCGTATTTAACTTGTTAATTGATATTTATAAAAAAGCTTCTGCTTCTTTCTGAATCCTGGATACAAAATCATGGTTCCTGGATGCGCGCATACGTTCGCACCGGATAGTCTCATGAAGTGTATCAACGCATTCCTCCAGATCATCATTGATCAGAAGGTAATCATATTTATCCATTCCTTTGGATTCCTCAACAGCTCTTCTAAGACGTCCGTTGATCACATCCAGAGTCTCGGTTCCTCTTCCCACAAGACGGTTCTTCAGCTCTTCCATAGATGGCGGGCAGACAAATACAAGCAATGTATCCGGGAATTTCTCACGGATCTTCATAGCTCCCTGGATCTCAATTTCCAGGATCACATCCCTGCCGGATGCAAGCTGTTCTTCCACATATTTACGCGGAGTGCCGTAATAATTCTCTACATACTGTGCATACTCGATCAGGCCATCTTCCCGGATCATCTGCTCAAATTCTTCTTTTGTGCGGAAGAAGTAAGCTTCTCCATCCTTCTCGCCTGGTCTTGGATTTCTGGTAGTGACAGAAACAGATAATGCATAATTGTCATATTTCTCCATCAGCCGTTTCATGACGGTACCTTTTCCGGAACCGGAAAAACCCGAAACAACAACTAAAATCCCTTTACTCATTTCCTTCCTCCCTCTCTTCCTCTCCATACGCTTCCGAAAATCTCTTCGCAATGGTCTCCGGCTGCAGAGCGGAAAGAACAAGATGATCATCTGATGTAATGATCACTGCCTTGGTCTTTCTCCCCTGTGTAGCATCAATGAGGATACGTGTTCCCTTAACGCTCTGGATCATGCGCTTCACAGGTGCGGCATCCGGACTTACCACTGCCACGATCCTTCCTGAATTTACAACATTTCCAAAACCTACATTGATCAGCTTCGCCATTTCCGCTCTCCTTTTCTGCCGGTTCTTATTTCCAGATGGTTATTCAATATTCTGGATCTGCTCACGGATCTTCTCGATCTCGGTCTTGAGGTCGATTGCTGCATTAGATACTGTAAGATCATTGGATTTGGACAGGATGGTGTTCGCCTCACGGTTCATTTCCTGTGCCATGAAATCCATCTTACGTCCTACGCCTTCGTTCTCATCCAGGATCCTGCGCATGCCATGGATATGGCTTCGAAGACGTACCGTCTCCTCGTCATTGCAGATCTTATCTGAAAAAAGTATCACCTCTGCGGCAATCCTGGAATCATCGATCTGGTTATCATCAAGAAGTTCGTGCATCTTGGCTTCCAGCTTCTCCCTGTAGGCCTTCACTACTTCCGGAGAACGTTTTTCCACCACATCGACCTTTGCTTCCAGACCGTCCAGTTTCCCAAGAAGATCCTGTTTCAGATTGGTGCCCTCACGCTGGCGGGTTTCCACAAACTTCCGACAGGCCTCATGAAGCGGACCCTCCAGAAAATTCCAGAGTTCTTCCTCATCCGGAGCCTGCTCTTCCATTGTAAATACATCCGGATATCTGGAAAGTGTGGAAACACGAATATCATTCTCAATCCCCAGCTCCTCACTCATCTGGTTCAAATAGCCCAGATATTCCTTTGCCAGCTCTGCATTGTATTTCAGAGCCATTCCGCCCATTGTATAGTCTTCATAGGTGATGAACACATCAACCTTGCCGCGGCGGATATAGGTCTTCATCACATTTCGGATCTCTCCCTCAAAATAGCTGAGTCTTTTCGGCATCTTGATGTTCAGATCCAGATATCTGTGATTGACGGATTTCAGCTCAACAGAAACCTTACGTTCTTTGGATACTGCTTCCGCTCTGCCAAAGCCGGTCATACTTTTTATCATGTTATCCTCCAATACTGCCTCTTAAGTTTATCAGCTGCAGGTAAATGCAGCCAATGATTGCATACGGATTTATTATAGTTCATTCCAAAACCCTAGTCAAACTCTTTTTTTACTGTTATAATGATCGATGTTGAAATGGAGGTAAAATCATGGCATTTGACGGAATTACAGTTTCTGCTCTTGTGGCAGAGATCGACGATAATTTAAAAGGCGGACGCATCAACAAGATCGCCCAGCCGGAAAACGATGAACTTCTTATCACAGGAAAGGGTGCCAATGGACAGAAACGGCTTCTCTTAAGTGCAAGCGCATCCCTTCCTCTGATCTATTTTACAGATAAGAACCGTATCAGTCCTTTAACCGCACCGAACTTCTGCATGCTTCTCAGAAAGCACATCGGAAGTGCACGTATCCTGGATGTAAAGCAGCCGGGAATGGAACGTGTGGTGGAATTTGAGCTTGAGCATCTTAATGAGCTGGGTGATCCCTGCAGAAAGCGCCTGATCATGGAACTGATGGGCAAGCACAGCAACATCATTTTCTGTGACGAAAAGGGAATGATCCTGGACAGCATCAAGCATGTCTCTTCCCATATGAGCTCTGTCCGTGAGGTTCTTCCAGGAAGAGAATATTTCATTCCCAATACCCGGGATAAAGAGAACCCTCTCACTGTTTCCGAGGAGGAATTTACACAGCATATCTGCAAAAAACCTCAGAACATTTCCAAGGCTCTCTACACGTCTCTTACAGGTATGAGCCCGGTAATGGCTGAGGAGATCTGCTACCGTGCTTCCATTGACGGAAGTGATGCAGCACAGTCTCTGGATGAAGCTGCATGTACCCATCTTTATCATACATTCCTCAGGCTGATGGAACAGGTGCAGAGCAGAGAGTTTACACCGAACATTGTTTACCGCGGTGAGGAACCTGTTGAGTATGGAGTTTTTCCATATCAGCAGTTTGGCAGTGAATACCACAGTGAAACTTTTGACAGCGTTTCCACCATGCTGGAAACTTATTATGCAACCAAGAGTCTGCTGACACGCATCCACCAGAAATCTTCCGATCTTCGGCGTGTAGTACAGACTGCTCTGGAACGTAACCGTAAAAAATATAACATCCAGAAAAAACAGCTGAATGATACTGCCAAAAAAGATAAATTCAAGATTTACGGTGAACTGATCAACACCTACGGATACGGGCTTGAGGAAGGCTGCAGATCCTTTAAGGCACTGAACTATTATACCAACGAGGAGATCACTATTCCTCTTGATCCGACACTGACACCGGCGCAGAATTCCAAGAAATATTTTGATAAATACGGGAAGCTGAAGCGTACAGAGGAAGCCGTCACAGAACAGCTCGCAGATACGGAAAGTGAGATTTCTCATCTGGAATCTATCTCCAATGCTCTGGATATCGCCAGATCTGAAAGTGACCTTTCCCAGATCAAGGAAGAGCTGACTGAATACGGCTATATCAAACGTCACTATACAAACAAAAAAGGCCAGAAAGCCCAGCCGAAATCCAGGCCGCTTCACTATATATCCAGTGATGGTTTTGATATCTATGTCGGAAAAAACAATTTCCAGAATGATGAACTGACCTTTAAGTTCGCAACTGGAAATGACTGGTGGTTCCATGCAAAGAAGATGGCTGGTTCCCATGTGATCGTCCGCACCAAAGATGGTGAACTTCCGGACCGTACCTTCGAAGAAGCAGGCCGCCTGGCAGCCTGGTACTCCAAAGGACACTCTGCTCCCAAGGTAGAGATTGATTACATCCAGAAAAAACATGTCAAAAAACCTGCTGGTGCAAAACCTGGTTTTGTTGTTTATTATACCAACTATTCTCTGATGGCTTCTCCGGATATTTCAGATCTGAAGGAGGTTACGGAGTAATAACTATTCAATAAAAAACCTTCCTGTGTCTGATGCATCTCCAAGATAATGCAGATATATTTCTTTAATCTGTAATTATCTGTTATGAGAAAGCTCTTTGGATACAGGAAGGTTTTTATTTTGTAAACAGTTAATAAAACAGATATTCTTAATCTGCATTCCCTGCTTATTTATAACTGAATATCTGCCTTATAGTTATTCAGTTATATTTCCAGTTTTTTCTTCACTGCCGGAGCAATGGACATATCTGCCTTATGATACGGAATCAGAGTTGACTGCAACGCATGATACAGATCAGATTTTCCCGGCCATACAGTTCCTTTCAGATGATTTTTCTCATCCAGCTGGTGGAACCAGGAACCGTTTTCGTGATCCATGACCACTTCATCCAGGTACTTCATAAACTCAGCATAATCTATCGCATATTTCTCCTTACCGGTCACATGGTAAAGAACTGCGGAGGTATTGATCGCTTCCGCAAGAGTCCAGTGCATACGGTCATGTACCACCGGTTTGCCATTCCAGTCTGTCGTGTATACAATTCCCGGTGCACCATCTGCATTCCAGCCATCTTTTATTGCTGTTGTGTAAAGTTTCTCTGCTGCCTGGAGATATTTTTCCAGTTTTTCTTTCTCTTCCCCACAGTTTGCAAGCGCCCACTGTGTGATCAGTCTTGCCCACTCGATTCCATGTCCCGGTGTTGCGCCGTATGGCTTAAACGGATCATCCGGACGGTCACGGTTACAGTCAAGATCTGCCACCCATTCTTTCGTAAAATGCTCCGGGATCCTCCAGGAGTTATCTTCCGCCCACTGGATCACATGATCAATGATCCTGCCTGCACGAATGTGATATTTTTTATCTCCGGTGACATCTCCTGCTGCCAGAAAAGCTTCTACCGTATGCATATTGGCATTTAATCCACGGTAATCATCCAGCACAGTAAATTCCGTATTCCAGGTATCACAGGCCAGCCCTTCCTCTTCATTCCAGAAATGTCGGTCATAAACAGCCAATGCCTCTTCAAGGAGCTCTTTCGCCCCAGGTCTTCCGGCTGTCAGTGCGGAAGATGCAGCCAGGATCACAAAGGCATGTGCATAACACTGTTTATTGGGAACAATGCCACCCTCCTGTGTCACACCTGCATACCAGCCGCCTTTTTTTTCATCGTGAAGCTCTCCCTTAAGGCCCTTCAGTGCCGCATCCACAAGCTCTCCGCTTCCTTCATGGCCAAGCATCAGCCCCAGGCTGTATACATGTGCCATACGGCAGGTGATCCAGGTTTCCCGGTTTCTGTTCTTCCAAGGTGTTCCGTCATCCCCCAGATAATAGGAACCTCCATTCGGTGAAGGAAACCGATGTCCGAAATTCAAAAGCTCCTCACAGGATGCTTTCAGGAATTCCCGGTTTTCTTTTGTGTTGATCTCATATTTGCTGTTCATTTCAACCACCCCATCTGTTTTTCTTTAGGATATCATTCTTTTTGGGGGACTTCAATTCCTTTGGAGTATTTTGACATATTGATGAAAAAAGGAGAATGCCTTATATGCATTCTCCTCATATCAGATTTCTTAATTCCATTACCGTAACGGTCACAGACATCCCTGTATTAATCTACAAAACAGGTGATCACATAACGGTCATTTTCCATGATCACGTCAGAAACATTATCTTTGTCCCAGATCGCATCACTGATGATGTCTTTCAGCTTATCATCCATAATGATATTAAAATTCTCCTCGATCACCTGAAACGGAACTCCCTCATTCTCCTGTGCATACTCCATGATAAAATCAAGAATCTTCTCTTCCATACCTCAAAATCTGCCTTTCTGTAAATACTAACGTTTAATATATTACATCAGATTTCCGTGAATGTCCAGATTATTTTCCTGCCATATCCATGCGGTTTTCCATAAGATATTACACCTGTATACACACGTCCCTTCAAATTTCGCCCTATATCAGAACCTGGTATGCCGGTTCACATATTTTGCTTTATATTTGGAGTACACAATGGTCTGATCCTTATAAAGACCATAATATCCCGATGCTGCATAACTGATGGATACTGCGATCAGATAGAAAGATACCCCTTTAAATCCAAACATTTCAAAAGCGATCAGAATCGATGTGATCGGGCAGTTGGTTACACCACAGAAAACTGCTGCCATTCCGCAGGCTGCACAGATTGACGGAGAAATCCCCATAAGATTTCCCATCACACAGCCAAAGGTGGCTCCGATGCAGAAAGAAGGTACGATCTCTCCCCCACGAAATCCTGCGCGCATAGTCAGTGCAGTAAGCACCATTTTCCAGAAAAAAGCGAAAGTATCTGCCTGTCCGTCTTCCACCGCTCTCTCTATAAGCTCTGCACCTGCTCCCATATATTCATTTGTTCTAAGCATAAAGGTGACTGCAATGACCAGACATGCTCCAGCCACCACGCGAACATATTTATTTTTAAACCATTTGACATACAAGCCTGCAGCGCCATTCAATGCAATACAGAATACAATACTGACAACTGCGCATCCCAGCGCCACAACACCCATTTTCAGTCCGCTTTCTATTGTGAGCGCGGGAATATCCGTCACGTGAAAGCTCTCCGGTGTAATACCCATTCCTGCCGCAAATCCGGAGGCAACCAGCGATGCGATCATACACGGCATCAGCGCCGCATAGTACATCACCCCCACACTTACCACCTCCAGCGCAAAAACTGCCGCTGCCATCGGCGTTCCAAACAACGCTGAAAACGCCGCGCTCATGCCGCACATGACAATTACATGTCGGTCCTCCTCGTCCAGATGGATCCACCTTCCAAGCTGATTGGCAATACTTCCTCCAAGCTGGATCGCTGCCCCCTCACGTCCCGCAGAACCACCGGTAAGATGAGTCAGTGCCGTTGTGATAAAGATCAGTGGTGCAGAAAGGATCGGCACATCATCTCTGGAACGCACAGTAGAAAGAACCTGGTTGGTCCCTCCGTCCTCTTTTCCAAGCTTCTCATACAAAAATACAATAATAAGTCCGGATAACGGCAATAAAAGAAAAATCCATTCATGAGCCTTCCTGTAACCGGTTACTGCCTTCAGTGTAACAGAAAACAGTGTACTGGCTGCCCCTACGATACATCCTGTAACAACAGCAAGAACCAGCCACTTGATCAGATTTGACATATCCCGGCTGATTCTTGCACTGTAATAATATAAATGCTCCTTTAATCTTTTGTTATGATCTATCCCCATGTTCCTTCCCCTCTTTTCTTTGTTGTCTGCATTATACTACATTTTTTCGCTCAGTAAAAGAAGGAAGCGAAAGCACTGTCATTTTTTCTTCCGGGAAATATACCTATGTATCAGGATCGAAAATACACTGATCATCACAAGAAGCACCGCGGAAAGCCAGAATGCCGGTGATCCTGGATTCTTGATATTTGCTCCAAATATCGTGGCAAGGATAACTCCTGGAAGTGTTCCCAGCGTCCCACCTAGCATATATACTCCAAATGGGATCTTCACCGCACCCAGAAACAGGCTCACTGCATCCCCGGGCAAAAAATTCAGCGTTCTCATAAAATAAGAGATATACAGAGGATTTCCGTTCTGGTAATCCACCACTGTTTTCAGCTTCGGATATTTGAAAGTAAGATTCTCCACCATGGCAGAGCCGGAAAAACGTCCCATCCAGTAAGGAAGTGCCAGTGTAACTGCTCTTCCCAGAAAGTTCACCAGAAGTGCAGTTCCTGTAGGAAACAGATGTCCTACAGCCAGCTGCAGAGCTGCAATGGGGAATACAAAGGAGACACTTTTCACGGCATAAAACACAAGCATAAGTAATGCTGCCTTAACAGGTTCCTTCGGCGTATAGCGCAGGATCTTTTCCACAGACAGATCTTTCTTATAACAGATGCAGAAAAGAAGCAGCACAAGAATGAGCACCACCGGCAGATATTTTCTGATGTTATCAATCATTTTTTTCATGGTTTGATCACTCCGTTTTCAAAAAAAGAGCACTGGCACCTGTTTCCGGTACCGTGCTCTTTCATAAGTTCTGCTTTTTTAAGTTTCAGGATCAGCCGACTTTCTTCTCTGCCTTTCTCTCCTGGTCTTCCCTCCACATTTCCTCTGCTACCGGTTTCCAGTTTTCAGCATACCGGTCACATTTCGCACAGAGATGCTCTGCACTCTCCGGTGACTGAAGATCTGTGGAATGTGCTCCGGATTTTTCTACCATTTCTCTCAGCTTCTGCGGATTTTCAAGCATCGGACATGGGCGGTACATATTGTCATTAAACGGCTGTCCGTCATGATATGCCATCATCATCGGAGACTGCAGTGCTTCCAGAAGTGATTTCTCACGGATATTGGAATCAGAATAATGGATAAATACACATGGATCGATATCACCATTTGCATTGATATGGAGATAGCGGCGTCCACCTGCAATACATCCTCCCACAAACTCTGCATCATTCTGGAAATCCATGGCAAACAACGGCTTTGTTGCACGGTATTTACGGATGCGCTCATAGGTTTCTCTTCTCTGTTCAGGTGTGGGGAGCAACTCCGGTGCAAGCATCATTTCCAACCGGCATATAATGGAAATACCAGATAAAGTACGCTCCAAGATCGATCAGACTGTCGTAAAACGCCTCCGATGTGATGGACTCGAAATTTGCGCTTGTATAACATGCAGAGATACCAAAAACAAGCTTCTTCTCTCTGAGAAGATTGATGGCTTTGATAACCTTCTGGTATACACCATTTCCTCTTCTGCCATCTGTTGCAGTCTCAAATCCTTCCAGTGAAATTGCAGGAACAAAGTTTCCTACCCGAAGCATATCATTTGCAAAATCCTCATCGATCAATGTTGCATTTGTGAAGGAAAGGAAGATACAGTCATTATGTTTCTCGCAAAGACGGATCAGATCCTTTTTTCTTACGAGTGGCTCTCCGCCTGTGTAAATATACATATAAACGCCAAGCTCCTTACCCTGGCGGATGATGTCGTCAATCTCATCGTAGGTGAGGTTCAGCTTGTTTCCATACTCTGCTGCCCAGCATCCTGTACAGTGCAGATTACATGCACTTGTTGGATCAAGAAGAATCGCCCACGGGATATTACAGCCATATTTCTCACGGCATTCATCCTGTTTCTTCCAGCCAGCAAGATTCGCATTGATAAAGAAGTTTGCAGCCAGAGTTTTCATAACATGCGGATCAATGTCAGTTACCAATCTATGAATAAACGGATAATATGGATGTTCCGGATCAGAAATGGCTTCGCGGATCATTGCTCTCTGTGTAGGGAATCCACCACCGGAAAATTTATCTGCCCAATCCATGATCTTGATAAAATTTTTATCCGGATCTTTATAAACATAGTTGAATGCCTGTTCCAGTCCGAATTTCTTAAGTGTGTTCATTGCGCTCATACTGTCTCTCTCCTTATTTCTCTCAATGTAGATATGCAATCCAGCTAAACGGACATCTTCATTCCGTCACACTGCATTTCGAGTAACAAAGCTTTCTTATTGTCTTTGCCTGACTCATGGTGTTACTGTACGTTTTTTCCATTTGAATAACAATAGACAATATAATTGGTATGACCAAAATTTAGGCAAATCTATTAAAATGCCTAAATATTTTTGACATTTCATCTAAATAACATTTGTTATTTTTGTGCACACTTACTGATTTCATGATGTTTATCAAAAAAACACCCTGGCAAAGGCAGAAATATCTTCCGCGCTGCTTCGGGTGTTTTTAATTAATCTTATTTCTTTACTACGATATTGATGATCTTCTTCGGTACATAGATTTCTTTGATGATATTTCCGGAAATCTTATCTGCAACTGCTTTCTTTCCCTCTGCAATTGCATCCTCCTTGGAGATATCTGCCGGAATACTGATAACAGCCTTTGTCTTGCCGTTGATCTGAACCGGAACCTCGATCTCATCATCCTTCATAAGCTCCTCATCGTGAGCCGGCCACTGTGCATGGAAAATGGAATCCTCATGTCCAAGCTTCTCCCAGATCTCCTCAGCGATATGAGGAACAAACGGAGCAAGAAGAATGGTAGCTGTCTCGATAGTCTCTTTGTCAACAGCACCGTCGTTCTGCTTTGCGATAGCGATCAGTTTGTTTGTGTATTCCATAAATCCGGACACTACGGTATTCAGGCTGAAGGCCTCAAGTCTACTGGTGATATCGTATACCATCTTATGACGGGTCTTCTCCATCTCCTTGGTAGCCGGGATATCCTTCTCAATGCTGTCAAGAGCCAGTGTCCAGAAACGCTTCAGGAATCTGGATACACCATCGATTCCTCTGTCATCCCACTCTGCATCCAGTTCCGGCGGTCCTACGAACAGCTCATACATACGTAAGGAATCACATCCGTAATCATTTACAAGATCATCCGGTGAAATAACATTTCCTTTGGATTTACTCATCTTGATTCCGTTTTTACCTGTGATCATACCCTGGTTGAACAGCTTGACAAACGGCTCATCGAAGTCAATAGCTCCGATATCATACAGGAACTTAGTATAGAATCTGGAATACAGAAGGTGAAGAACAGCATGCTCTACACCACCGATATACATATCTACAGGCAGATATTTGTCAGCTTTTTCTTTGGAAACCAGTTCTTTATTATTCTTACTATCTACATAACGGAGGAAATACCAGGAAGATCCTGCCCACTGAGGCATAGTGTTTGTCTCACGTTTTGCAGGAGCACCACAGCATGGGCATGTGGTATTCACCCACTCGTCAATAGCTGCAAGAGGTGACTCTCCGGTTCCTGTAGGCTGATAGCTTTCTACCTCCGGAAGTCTTAACGGAAGCTGATCCTCCGGTACCGGTACAGCACCGCATTTCGGGCAGTGTACGATCGGGATCGGCTCGCCCCAGTAACGCTGACGGGAGAATACCCAGTCTCTCAGTTTGTAGTTGACAGTCTTACGTCCGATGCCAAGCTTCTCGATGATATGCGGTGCTTCCTTCTTAAGTACGGAAGACTCCATTCCATTCCACTCACCGGAGTTGATCATAGTTCCGGAAGCCTCTGTGTAAGCTTCTGTCATATTCTCAATTTCTTTACCATCTTTTGCGATAACCTGGATGATCGGAATATCAAATTTCTTTGCAAACTCAAAGTCACGGTCATCATGAGCAGGTACGCACATGATAGCACCTGTACCATAATCTGCCAGAACATAGTCGGAAAGCCAGATCGGAAGCTTCTCGCCGTTCAGCGGATTGATCGCATAAGTACCTGTGAATACACCTGTCTTCTCTTTATCCTGGAGACGGTCTACATTGGACTTCATGGAAGCATCAAAGATATATTTCTCTACAGCCTCTCTTGTCTCGTCTGTTGCAAGAGATTTCGCAAGAGCATGCTCCGGCGCAAGTACCATGAAAGTTGCTCCGTGAAGAGTATCCGGTCTTGTTGTATAGACAGTGATCTTCTCATCTCTTCCTTCAACCGGGAAATCGACCTCTGCGCCGTAGGATTTGCCGATCCAGTCTGTCTGCATCTTTTTAACCTTCTCCGGCCAGTCCAGTTTATCCAGATCACTTAAAAGTCTGTCTGCATATTTTGTGATGCGGAGCATCCACTGACGGAGGTTCTTTTTGGTAACTGCTGTACCACAGCGCTCGCAGCATCCGTTTACAACCTCCTCATTTGCAAGACCTGTCTTACAGGAAGGACACCAGTTGATCGGGAATTCCTTCTCATATGCAAGACCTTCTTTGAACATTTTCACAAAGATCCACTGTGTCCATTTATAAAATTCCGGATCTGTTGTATTAACCTCCATATCCCAGTCATAGATTGCTGCGATATCGTTGATCTGACGTTTGATGTTCTTAATATTTGCTGCTGTAGATACTGCCGGATGAACACCCATCTTGATGGCATAGTTCTCAGCCGGAAGACCAAAAGCATCCCATCCCATCGGGTGGATCAGGTAATAACCCTGGAGCATTTTATAACGGCTCCATACATCGGAGATCACATAGCCTCTCCAGTGTCCTACATGAAGACCGTTTCCGGACGGATACGGGAACATATCCAGACAATAATATTTCGGTTTCTTGCCGTCATTGACATTTACCGGTTTTTTCTCCCAGTTTGTGCGCCATTTCGCTTCGATGGCTCTATGGTTATAAGGTGCAGCCATTTTTTATTCCTCCTGACAAATTACTCAGTATTAATACTTTAATGCTTTCACACACTGCTTTTAATTTTAACTACTTATGCTGTATTTGTCAAACAGAAATCCAAAAACAGCCCTTTTCCGTCGAAATATGCGTAACCCGACGATCCTGACCTGTTTTATTGACGCTTCTTTTTTCACGTGGTATAATTTCCAGCATGTATTTTCCTATATTATACATATCATACATATTTTTCTTAGGAGGGAACGCATAAATGAAATCTTTTTATTCCTGGTACCGGAAGCATATTACCGGTGCGATCTTTACAGGACTGATCCTGGGTATCCTCACAGGACTTTTTCTGGCCGGACGGTTTGAACCGGTTCTTACTGTGACCAGTCTGATCGGAAATATCTACATGAATGCCCTGAACATGATGATCTTTCCCATGGTCTTCTGTTCCATTGTCATTGGAATCTGTTCCATCGGAAATGCACGTACTACCGGCAAGATCACTGCCGCATCCATGATCTATTTTCTCTGCACAACAGCACTTGCCAGCCTGTGCGGACTGATCATCCCAAGACTGATCCATCTCGGTGAGGGCGTAAAATTCGAGATGGCAACGGCAGATATTCAGGCTACAGAAATGAGTAGTATTCTCGATACCCTGAAAAACCTGATCCCATCCAACCCGATCGCCGCATTTGCCGACGGAAACATGCTCCAGGTTCTGGTATTTGCCCTGATCATCGGTTTCACACTGATCGCAGTTGGTGAAAAAGGAACTCCATTCCTGAATCTGATCGATTCCATCAATGAAGTATGCCTGAAGATCATCACAACTATCATGTACTTTACACCCATCGGTGTTTTCTGTACCATCGTACCGGTTGTGGAAGCCAACGGAACTGAGACGATCATTTCCCTTGCAACACAGCTTGTCATTCTGTATGTGGCATTCTTTGGCTTCGCTATTGTAGTGTATGGTCTCTCTGTAAAGCTGATCGGCAAACAGAGTCCGCTGAAATTCCTGAAAGCAATCCTGCCTGCAGCACTTAATGCCTTCGGAACCTGCTCAAGCTCCGCCACCATTCCATTAAGTAAACAGTGTATGGAAGAAGAGATGGGGGTATCCAACCAAATCACCAGCATCGCCATTCCTCTTGGTGCTACCGTTAACATGGATGCAGTATCTATCCTGATGTCCTTTATGATCATGTTCTTTGCAAATGCCTGCGGGATCCATGTAAGTATTTCACTTATGATCATTATCCTTCTTGCAAACGTACTGCTTTCCGTTGGTACTCCTGGTGTTCCAGGCGGTGCTATCGCATCCTTCGCAGCACTGGCAACTATGGCCGGACTTCCTGCCGGAGTTCTCGGTGTTTATATCAGTATCAATACCCTGTGTGATATGGGTGCCACCTGTGTCAATGTTATCGGTGATATGGCCTGCTGCTCTGTACTGAAAAACGTTATCAGGGTTGAGGAAGAAGTATAAAAACAGATCTGCCTGAAGTATTATTTATATATAATGCAGGATTGCTTTACATAAAATATATTATGTAAAGTAATAATAGTAAAAAAGCCGTAAGATATATGTTTAAGAAACTTTCACATATACTTACGGCTTTTTTTATCAGCTGTTCACATGCTGGCTTTATTTTTTCAGGACACGGTAATTATCTTCTCTGTCGTAATCCTTATGAACCCCATCGTCCTCATATAAGGTATACTCCGCGCCTTCATATCCGAGAAGCTGCATATTTTCTGTATCAAGAGCTGCCACACATTCCGCAGCTTCTGCAACAGGAATACATTTTCCCTTCCTGATAAACAGTGGGATCTCATTCAGCGCCACTTCCACATAATGTACACCTTTTTCCAGGATCTCCTCCGCAATAGTTCCGTCCGGAAGGAATTTCACAAACTTCATCTCCTCCGGAAGATATACATAACGACCTCTTGCATTCTGCTCATAAACCGGAGCAATCATGATCTCATTTCCAAGCAGCAGCTGATCCTCCACATGTACGGCAATCTTATCCTCCGGATAAACAAAGCCCATTGGCCGGAAATACATATCATCGTTCAGTGCAGCCTTCATATACTCACTGTAAAGATATGGAACAAGACGATATCTTACACCGATCACATGACGGAAATCTTCCACATTTTCAAACTGAAAGCATTCCTGCTCCCTGGTACCGATCGCTGTATGATCACGCATCAGCGGTGTAAATACTCCAAGTGCAAGGAAACGAAGCAGCAGCTCTCTTGTGGTATCTGCGCCAAATCCACCCAGATCTGCTCCTGCATACAGGAAACCACACATATTCAGAGATGGCATCATCTTCAGGTTCAGAAGGATATGAGCCCACCAGGATTTATTATCGCCGGTCCAGATTCCACCGTAACGATGCATACCAATATAGGATGATCTGGAAAACATCAGAAAACGTTTTTCCGGATCGATCCGTTCAAAAGCCTCTCCTGCTGCTCTGGTCATATTATAGCCAAACAGGTTATGGACTTTGTCATGGCGGATCTTTTTGCCATCTACATTATGATAAAATCTCCTATAATCTTCCGGATTATTTGCAGCATTGCGAAGCGCATCCTGCATCTTCCAGATATGGATCTTTCCCTCCGTATCTTTTGCAAATTCCCCGGCAAGCTCTTTAACCTCTTTCATTCCCTCTGTGGAATAGAAGATCGCCGGCTCGTTCATATCATTCCAGAAACCATCGATTCCTTTTTCGATCAGGAAACGGTATTTATCACCGAACCACTTTCTGGCATCTTTGTTCAGCACATCCGGAAAATGGGTATCTCCCGGCCATACAGCAGCCACAAAATCACTGCCGTCCTCTCTCTGGCAGAAGTAACGGTTTTTAACACCCTCCTCATAAACATCGTATCCCGGCTCTACCTTGACACCGGCATCAATGATAGGAATCAGACGGATATCCTGATCCTTCAGTTCCTTCACAAACTCCGGAAAATCCTGAAAATTCTCTTCGTTTAATGTAAAGTCCTTATAAGACTGCATATAATCGATATCCATATAGATCATATCAATAGGAATATGATTTTCACGATACCCGGCTGCAACCTTCCTGAAATCTTCTTTTGTAGTATAGCCCCATCTGCTCTGTCCAAAGCCAAAGGCAAATTTCGGCGGGATATAGCTTCTTCCGATCACATGACGGAACTGCTTTACAATATCATAGGGACTCTCACCCTCGATCACATAAAGCTTCAGGTCTGCATTTTCGCAGGTTACCTTCATGGTATCCATTCTGGTATAGCCAATGTCAAAGGTAATTGCTGCCGGATAGTCGAAGAACATTCCAAAGGTTTCTTTTCCTGACACAATGATAAGATTATGTGCACCATACAGGGAATGTTTATCTTCTGTATGTTCCGGATCATCGGTACAGTTACTGGTGTAAATGAATCCCCTCTTGTTGATGCCGCGGTTGGATTCCCCCAATCCGTAGACGATATCCTCTTCATCCATGATATATGTAAATGAAAACCCATTATCTGTACAGATTTCTCCATACCCTGGTATTCCTTCTGCTGTTTCAATATTTTCTGTCAGTGCCTCAGTCTCAAAAGGCTCTCCATATACATATTTTTTAATCATTTTTCATCCTCCTGATTTCTGTAAAGAACAAATGCCTCATAAGGTTTCAGGATCACTTTCTTTCCAAAATCCTTTCTTCCAAGATTTGTGATCAGACATTCTGCTTTTTTCTGAAATTCTTCCGGAATTTCCATTTCTGCCACATGTTCGCTGAAATTGCAGACTGTAAGAAGTTTCTCTCCTTCAAGTGTTCTGGTATATGCAAAAATCTGATCATGATCTCTGTAAAGTGCCTCAAAAGCACCGTAAACGATCACCGGTTTTTCTTTTCTTAAACGGATCAGCTTCTGATAATAGTGGAAAATGGAATTCGGATCTGAAAGCTGCTGTTTAGCATTGATCTCTTTATAATTGGAGTTTACCCTGATCCATGGCGTTCCCTCCGTAAAGCCGGCCTGATGGGAATCCTCCCACTGCATCGGTGTTCTGGCATTGTCACGTCCTCTCAGCATCAGGCACTTCATCATGTATTCCGGTGTATAAATACCGGCTTCTGTATATTCATGGAAATACTGAATGCTTTCGATATCCCGGTAATCCTTAAGCTCTGTAAAATAAGCGTTGGTCATTCCAAGCTCTTCTCCCTGATAAACATAAGGAGTTCCCTGCATCATATGAAGGCAGGTTGCCAGCATCTTGGCTGAAGTTTCCCTGTATGCAGGATTATCATTTCCAAATCTGGAAACACTTCTTGGCTGGTCATGATTTCCAAGAAACAGACTGTTCCATGCTTTTCCTGCAAGCTCTTCCTGCCATTTGATCATAACCTTTTTAAATTCCCGGAAATCGTATTTCTCGGTAGTCCATTTACCATGGTCTGATCCCTGGTCCTCTACATGCTCAAACTGGAACACCATGTTCAGCTCATTTCTATCCTCACCAGCATATTTCTGTGCCTCTTCGATAGTCACACCAGAGGTTTCTCCAACTGTCATCACATCATATCTGGATAAAACTTCTCTGTTCATTTCCTGGAGAAACTCATGGATCCTCGGGCCATGGACGCAGTAAGGACCGAAATCACCGTATAATCCTCCGTTCATTTCTCCATCCGGATATGACTGATCCTTGGAGATCATGCTGATCACGTCCATTCGGAAACCGTCGATTCCTTTTTCACACCAGAAATTCATCATATCGTAAACTTCCTGACGAACCTTTTCGTTTTCCCAGTTCAGATCCGGCTGCTTTCTGGAAAACAGGTGAAGATAATACATCTCTGTCTGAGGATCATACTCCCATGCAGGTCCTCCAAATACACTTCCCCAGTTATTTGGTTCTTTTCCATTGACCGGATTCCGCCAGATATAGTAATCCCTGTAAGGATTATCTTTGGATTTTCTGCTTTCAATAAACCAGTTGTGTTCATCGGAAGTATGGTTTACAACCAAATCCATGAGGATCTTAATGCCACGTTTATGTGCTTCCTCAAGAAGCTTTTCATAATCCTCCATGGTTCCATATTCGTTATAGATCCTGCGGTAATCGGAAATATCATAGCCATTGTCATCCTGCGGGGATTCCAGCATGGGTGAGATCCAGAGAACATTGACTCCCAACTCCTTCAGATAGTCCAGTTTTTCTATAATTCCGGGAATATCACCAATTCCATCTCCATTGCTGTCCTTAAAACTTCTCGGATAAATCTGATATACCACGCTTTCTTTCCACCAGTTTTTTTTCATGGTAAACGGCCTCCTTTTTTCTGTTTGATTCTGAAATCAGCATATCCTATCCGCCCTTTAAAATCAATAGGTTTCTCGTGAAACTTAAATTTCTGCCAAACTTTTCCGTTTTTTTTATGCAGTTTTAACAATAAGTCACTACTGTCCGGTGAAAGAATTCCCGCTCCATCCCGCTGATGCCCCAGGAAAAGTCGTCACAAAATAAAAAAAGAGATCCTGCTACTCTTTTACAGAATCTCTCTTTACAAGCCAGACAGGGCTTTTTACATTTTTTTCGACAGGTTCCTTTCCCTCTGCCATAAGAAGCAGCTTTCGTAAGGCAAGAACTGCTTTCTGATGAATATCCTGATGAATGGTGGTCAGCTTTGGCCTGACGATCTGCGCATAAAAATTATCATCAAAGCCGGTAATGGAAATCTGATCCGGAATCCTGATTCCTCTGTCTGTAAAATAATTGATAGCTTCCACAGCTGTGTAATCAGAAGAAAATGCCAGTGCCTTTGTCTCCAGAAAATGTGGCAGCAGCTCTTCATATTTTTTCAGTCTGCGCCGGGGTTCCTGGGGAACCACCACATAACGGGAACGACTGCAGAAGCCGCCATTTCTTTCCATTGCCTGTTTAAATCCAAGCCACCTGGCATAATCACTGTCCTCTTCTGTCTCCGCAATAAAAAGCGCCCGGTGGTATCCACAGGAATACAGATATTCCCCGATCTGATATCCTCCGGAATAATCATCTACTCCTACATTTTGAAAGCTATATTCGCCTTTCGGATAGGCATCGATCAATACCATCTTTTTATTCAGCTTTCTGGAAAGCTGGTGATACTGTTCTTCGTTATATCCTATAATGATGAGGCCTTCTACATTCCAGCGGGATGCCATATCTACCACATTATCGATCTTTTCCCCGCCAATGAGCATGATGTAGTAGCCTCTGTTCTCCGCTTCCACCTGCAGCGTTCCGGTGATCTCTCCCACAAATGAATCCTGCAGAGACTGCATGCCATGGATAAAAGAAAAACCGAGAACTACTCCTATGATCCTTGATCCATGTCCGGAAAGCATCACAGATCCCATGTGAGGAACATAATTCTGCTCCTTCAGGATCGCTGTGATCCGGTCAATGGTACTCTGCGAAACCCGTTTTGTATTTCCATTTATCACATTGGATACGGTTGTACGACTGACCCCTGCCATATCCGCGATATCCTGCAGCCTTATCATTTCATTGAATACTGCATCAGCTCATAATGAAGCTCACAGCCCTCATAGATCTCTGCAGGAAGCAGTGCTCTTGCAACGACCTTCAATTCTTCTTCCGTCTGATCCACGCGCTGAAGATGAGCGTAATCTCCGTCAATCTGTTTTACGATATAATCACATACCAGCATTATTTTATCCTCTCTCTTTCTTTTAATATATTCAGTTAAAAACAGGCTACAGCAAATGCTGCAGCCTGTCAACTCTATATCCTACCCTCATAAGATATTCTTGTATACCTTCTTATTCGTCAGCTCCCTCAACCTTGCTTGCACGTGCTGCGATCTCTTTCTCCTGAATATCATTCGGAGCCTGCTCATAACGTGCAAACTCATAGGAGAAATCTCCGCTTCCGCCTGTCATGGAACGGAGCACTGTGGAATATCCATAGATCTCAAGCAACGGAACATCTGCCTCGATAATGGTATTGCCTTCATGATCCGGATTCATTCCAAGAACACGGCCACGTCTCTTGTTGAGATCGCCCATAACATCACCTGTATATTTATCCGGAACAATCACCTTCATGGAGATGATCGGCTCAAGAAGTACAGGAGAAGCCTCCATGAAGCCCTTCTTGAATGCAAGGATTGTCGCCATCTTAAATGCCATCTCAGAAGAATCAACCGGATGATAAGATCCATCATAAAGAGTAGCCTTCACGCCAACTACAGGATATGCAGCAAGAGGTCCTTTCTGAACACATTCCTGAAGTCCCTTCTCAACTGCAGGGAAGTAGTTCTTCGGAACTGCACCGCCGACAACAACCTGCTCAAATACATAAGGAGTTTCCAGATCACCGGACGGCTCAAAACGCATCTTAACATGGCCGTACTGTCCATGTCCGCCGGACTGTTTCTTATGTTTGCCTTCTACATCCGAATTCTTACGAAGCGTTTCACGGAACGGAACCTTCGGTTTGGAAAGTTCAACATCTACTTTATAGCGTTCTTTCAGCTTGCTTACTACGATGTCAAGATGCTGGTCGCCCATACCGTAAATCAGGCTCTGGCGGTTGGCACTGTCATTGACAACCTTAAGAGTATTGTCCTCACTCATCATCTTGGCAAGTGACTGAGCGATCTTATCTTCATCGCCCTTCTTTACGGCCTTAAATCTCTTATATGTATATGGTGTGGAAAGAACTGCCTTCGGATAAAGGATCGGGTTCGCCTTAGTTGCAAGGCTGTCGCCTGTCTGCACGCTGCCAAGCTTGGCAATGGCACCGATATCACCTGCAAAAAGCTCCGGAACTTCGATCGGTTTGGAACCTTCCATAACATAAAGCTTATTTACACGCTCCTCTGTTCCCTTCTCTACATTAAGAAGTGTATCATCGGATTTCAGAACACCGGAGCATACCTTGATCAGAGAATATTTACCAAGGAACGGATCAGCGATGGTCTTAAATACATAAGCAGATTTCGCCCTGGCAAAATCATAGTTGGCTTCAAAGATCTCATTGGTCTTCTGTGCGATACCGTTACAGGAACGTCCGCTCGGGCTCGGGAAATATCCGCAGATATCATCAAGAAGGTTGGATACGCCACGAAGGTTCACAGGTGATCCCATACATACAGGAACAATACTTCCATCCTGTACATTCGTTGCAATAGCTGCGGAAACCTCAGCTACAGAGAATGTATCTCCCTCAAAATAACGATCCATAAATTCTTCGCTGGTCTCTGCAACAGACTCCATCAGAGTTTCATGGTATTTCTCCAGGTATTCGGTCAGGTAATCAGGAACCGGGCATTCTTCCTTGCCGGCCTTGTCAATGTATCTTCTTCCGGCCTGTTTCACAACATTGACATATCCTACGAACTTGCCGTCCTCACGGATCGGAAAATGAAGGGGAGCGATTCTCTTGCCATACAGCTCTGTCAGCTCTTCCACGACCTCACGATAGCTGACATCATCCACATCCATATCTGTAACAAAGATCATACGCGGAAGTTTATATTTCTCGCAGAGATTCCATGCCTTCTGTGTTCCTACCTGAACACCGGCCTTACCGGAAACAACGATGATCGCTGCATCTGCTGCACTAACTGCTTCCTCTACTTCTCCCACAAAATCGAAATATCCAGGTGTATCCAGCACATTTACTTTCATCTTATCCCATGGTACCGGAATCAAAGAAGTTGTGATGGAAAAATGTCTCTTTATTTCTTCCTTGTCATAATCGCTGACAGTATTGCCATCCTCAACACGTCCGAGTCTGCTGGTCATACCTGCCAGATAAGCCATTGCCTCAGCCAGTGTTGTCTTGCCTGCGCCACCATGACCTAATAGGACTACATTTCTGATTCGGTCTGTTCTGAAAACGTCCATATGTAATACCTCCCTGTTTGTCTTACTTAATATGTTCACATTTTACTAAATTTCCATGCAAATTTCAAGTATTTTATTCAATTTTGACAACTTTTTTTCAGAAAGTTTTTTGATATACCGTCAATTCGTTGGAATATGTGTATGAAACGTCTGATCAAAACTTACGGTTCACATATTTCTTCACAGCGTCAACTGAACGGTTCAGCACCAGCTCTTCCGGAAAATCCAGCTTTGTCAGCAATTCTCTGGCAAGATCAAATTCCCCGATCAGCAGGTCAAAATGGGCATCACTGTCCATGACAACAGGAACCTGATATTTTTTACAGTAATTCAGCATAACAGTGTCATTCTCCACTGCATTCTCGCGGGTGCAGTCCGGATCCATAGAATGATTGTTCAGCTCCAGGACTTTTCCGTATTCTCTCGCTCCCTGTACCAGTGCTTCATAATCAATCTCATATCTTCCGTCATCCGGATGGCCGATAATATTAATGTATGGATTCTTCATGGCATTAAGATAAGCTTCTGTATTCTCTGCCCTGCTGCCCGGATGGATACAGGGAACGTGAAGACTTGCGATCACCACATCCAGCTTTTCCAGTGTTTTCTGCTCCAGATCTACAGTTCCTGCCGCATCCAGAATGTTTACTTCTGAGCCCAGCAGAAGCTGGATGCCATACATTTCTCTTGGAACAACTTTAATGTTCTGGAAATAAAACTTATGACAGGTTCCGGGCATTTTCGGTGCGTGTTCCGTGATGCCAAGAAGCTCAAGTCCTTTATCCGAAGCAGCTTTCGCCATCTCCCGAAGCGTACAGTAAGCATGTCCGCTGGCAACTGTGTGGGTGTGCAGATCCATGACTGAATGGTATTTCATAACAAACTCTCCTCTGTTTTTAGTTTTTCTATATTATACGTCCGTGCTTCTGATATTAACAAGAAGTTTTCTGTAAAACACATTCTTTTTCAAAATTCCCTTTCATAAAGCTTTCTCTTTTGATACATTTATTGACATTTTTCACACTTTCTTTTACAATATATTCGTGATTTACACTTTTAAAGAATAAAAGTAATCTGAAAGGACTCTGAAGTAATATGAAAACCATAGGTTTTATCGGCCTGGGACTCATTGGCGGTTCCGTTGCCAGAACCATCCGAAAATTTCATCCGGATTACCATCTGCTGGCTTTTGACACAGACAGAGAAGCTCTGGCAGAAGCAGTCAGCAGTAATATCATAGACGGTATATGTGATATTGAGGACGAACGTTTCCGCAGCTGCGATTACATTTTCCTCTGCGCACCAGTAGAATTCAATGTGGAATACATGGAGAAGATGAAAGACTCCCTTGGCGAGAACTGTATCCTCACAGATGTGGGAAGCGTCAAGAGTATCATCCACGAAAAGGTAACTGAGCTTGGATTAGATTCCAGATTTATCGGCGGACACCCGATGGCAGGATCCGAACGCAGCGGTTTTTCTAATTCCAGTGATCATCTTCTTGAGAATGCTTACTATATTATCACTCCAGGAGGCGAGGTTCCTCTGGATCGAATATCCGATTTTACAGAACTGATTTCTTCCCTTGGTGCTATCCCCCTTGTGATCACTGCGGAAGAACATGATTTCATCACAGCCGGCGTCAGCCATCTTCCTCATATCGTAGCTTCTGCTCTTGTCAACCTTGTTAAACTTCTGGACAATGATGCAGAATACATGAAGATGATCGCAGCAGGCGGCTTCCGCGATATCACACGTATCGCCTCCTCGTCTCCGATCATGTGGGAGCAGATCTGCCTGGAAAATCAGAAGAATATCTCCACAGTTCTGGATGAATTTATCCGTATGCTGATCCAGATCCGCTGTTCCATCGATAATAAAGAATCTGACAATATTTTTGATATGTTCGCAAGCTCCAAGGACTACCGCGATTCCATTGATATTCTGGACAACAGCCTGATTCCTCGCTCTTATGTCCTTTTTATTGATGTGGCTGATGAAGCCGGTGCTATCGCGACTATCGCAACCATACTTGCAACAGAGAAGGTCAACATCAAGAATATCGGCATTATCCATAACCGTGAATTTGAGGACGGCGTTCTGAAGATCGAGTTTTACACAGACCAGGCTTTAGAGCAGGCGAAAATTCTTCTTAATAAACGTAACTACAAAATCTGCGAACGCTGATGAATGTCAGACACCAAAACAGCTTTTTATAAATCATACACGATCCGTCCTGGTGTCTGAAACGAAAACTAACATTACAGGCAGGTATTCATTATGGAAATTAAAAAAGTAAACAAATTAAACGGCACACTTGCCATCCCAGGTGACAAATCCATCTCACACAGAGCTGTTATGTTCGGCTCCCTTGCAGAAGGAACCACCAGGATCACTAATTTTCTGGAAGGTGCAGACTGTCTCTCCACCATCTCCTGTTTCCGGAAAATGGGAATCAATATCGAAAACAACAATGGCGAGATTCTCGTCCGCGGTAAAGGTCTACATGGCCTTACAGCTCCAGACGATGTGCTG
Source organism: Blautia sp. HA8986 (assembly GCF_056504635.1). Taxonomy (NCBI): domain Bacteria; kingdom Bacillati; phylum Bacillota; class Clostridia; order Lachnospirales; family Lachnospiraceae; genus Blautia; species Blautia sp. HA8986. Next base: position 561,946 of record NZ_JBWLUQ010000001.1, on the reverse strand, counting down.
GATGTAGGAAACAGTGGAACTACCACCCGTCTTATCTCCGGTATCCTTGCAGGACAGGATTTTATTTCCGAGCTTACCGGTGACGCTTCTATCCGGAAACGTCCTATGAAAAGGATCATGACCCCACTCTCTCAGATGGGTGCAGATATTGTAAGTCTTAACGGAAATGGCTGTGCACCCCTCAAGATCTCCGGAAAAAAACTCCAGGCTATCCATTATGATTCACCGGTGGCCTCTGCACAGGTAAAATCCTGCGTACTTCTTGCAGGACTGTACGCTGATGGTATCACAAGCGTAACAGAACCTGTTCTTTCCAGAAACCACACTGAGATCATGCTGAACTATTTTGGGGCAGATGTAACTTCAGAAGGAACAACAGCTTCTGTTAAACCGGATCCTTCTCTGTACGGAAGGGAAATCCTGGTTCCTGGCGATATTTCTTCTGCCGCATACTTTATCGCAGCCGGACTTCTTGTTCCAAACAGTGAGATCCTTCTTAAAAATGTCGGAACCAATCCTACCCGTGACGGTATTCTTCGTGTGTGCAAAGCCATGGGGGCAGATATCACCCTGCTGAACGAAACAAAAGAAGGCGAGCCTACCGCAGATCTTCTGATCCGCTCTTCTTCTCTCCACGGGACCACAGTAGAGGGTGCTATCATTCCTACCCTGATCGACGAACTTCCGATGATCGCTGTAATGGCTGCTTTTGCAAAGGGAACCACTGTAATCCGTGATGCAGCGGAGCTTCGTGTAAAAGAATCCGACCGTATCCAGGTTATGACAGAAAACCTTCAGAAAATGGGAGCAGATATCCAGGCAACAGACGACGGCATGATCATCAACGGCGGCAAACCGCTTCATGGAGCTGAGATCGATTCTCACCTTGATCACCGTGTTGCCATGTCCTTTGCAGTGGCAGGCCTTCTCTGTGACGGACCTCTCATGATCAGAAACGGAGAATGTGTCAATATCTCCTATCCGGAGTTTTATTCCGATCTTTACAGCCTGGCTGAATAATATTTGATAAAGTTTATCCTTTTTTCTTCCAGTTTACCCCTTTTCAAATTGATAAAGCCATGATATTATTTTGTCCGAAAAAATATTATTCCAGAGAGGAGCAACTATTATGAGAATTTTGTTTTATGACACCAAGAGCTACGATAAGGAATTTTTTGAGAAGCTGCTTCCGTCCTATCCAGGCATTGAAATCAAATTTATTGAAGCCAACATCCATGAGGAAACAGCAGCTCTTGCCCACGGCTATGATGCCATCTGCGCATTTGTAAATGCTGACCTTGGCGCACCGGTAATTGAAGAACTGCACCGTCAGGGTGTAAAGCTGATCCTGATGCGCTGTGCCGGATACAACAATGTTGATCTGGAAACAACAGTTAAATGCGGAATCCAGGTTGTCCGTGTCCCTGGCTATTCCCCGGAAGCAGTTGCCGAGCACGCTATGGCTCTTGCCCTGACAGCCAACCGCCATACACATAAAGCCTATATCAAATGCCGTGAAAACAATTTTGCACTGAACGGCCTGATGGGTGTGAACTTTTATCAGAAAACAGCCGGTATTATCGGTACCGGAAAAATCGGTCAGGCTATGGCAAAGATCTGCCGCGGTTTTGGCATGCGTGTCATTGCCTATGATCTTTTCCCAAATAAAAGCCTGGATTTTCTGGAATATGTTTCACTGGACGAACTTCTTGCAACCAGTGATCTGATCAGCCTTCACTGTCCGATGACTCCGGAAACAGAGCATCTGATCAATTCTGAAACTATTGCAAAAATGAAAGACGGTGTGATCCTGGTCAACACTTCCAGAGGCGGATTGATCAAAACCGATGATCTTATTGCAGGAATCCGTGACCATAAATTCTTTGCTGTTGGTCTGGATGTTTATGAAGAAGAATCTGCTTATGTATACGAGGATATGTCCAGCAGCATTCTCCCGACTTCCACCATCCAGCGTCTGCTGTCCTTCCCAAATGTTACCATGACTTCCCATCAGGGATTCTTCACAGTAGAGGCACTGACCAATATCGCTGAGACAACACTGGAAAATGCACGTGCATTTATGAACGGCGAGGAACTGAAAAATCAGGTTCAGTGATGAGTCACTGATTTTTTTCAAATTATTGGATATTAAAAAACCCGGACACAGATTAATTAGTATCTGTATCCGGGTTTTTTATTCATAATTAAGCAAATATTTATTCCTTAATAAATCTCTTCAAACGATTCCCCATCATCCGAGATATAATACACACGCTTTCCATCCTGGGTAAAAATGATCTTCTGCTTTCCATCTGTATCCAGGCTGCACTGCTGGTAAGTAACACCATCCTCAACAGGAAACATATTATCTGCATTATCATAAGTTTCCGCTTTCAGATTTGATGGAACATGTCCATATTCATAAATATATTCAGCCACATCATCCTTATCAGTATAAGTGCCTTTCTCATCCAGCTTCTTCTGGCTCTCTGTACTGTCTGTGGAAGCATCCGAACTGCTCTCTTTATTTTTTGTCTCATCCGCTTCCAGATCTCCCTGGGCCATCTCATCTTCATCTGCCACTGTCATCTCATCATCGGTATTCTCATCCATGGATTCCAGCTCATCATCTGTCAATGGTTCCAGGTCATCCTGGAAAGCAGACTCGTCATATTTTGCTTTCTCCTTGCAGCCGCCCAGCATCAGCACAGCAGCTCCTGTTATTGCCAAAAGAAAAAATTTAAACTTTCTCATGAATCAAGCTCCTTTCACAGCATATCATTCTCTCAAAAGTGCAATTTCTCTTTTCCATCCCTCATCATCATTCGGTGTCTCCAGAATAAACGGAATTCCTTCTAATGCCGGATGACACACTACATTTACAAGCGCATCCAGTCCGATCTCTCCTTCACCGATCTTCGCGTGACGATCTTTGTGGCTGCCCAGACCGTTCATACTGTCATTAAGGTGAACCGCTTTCAGTCTGGAAAGTCCGATCACCTGGTCAAATTCATGAAGCACCCCATCCAGGTCATGGACAATATCATACCCTCCATCCCACACGTGACAGGTATCCAGACAGACACCCAGCTTATCCTTTTTCTCCACACGGTCAATAATCTCCCTCAGTTCCTGAAATGTTGCCCCCACCTCAGAACCCTTACCAGACATGGTTTCCAGAAGAACTGTCGTACTTTGCTCTTCTGTAAGCACTTCGTTAAGGATCTCAGCAATCTTGGTGATCCCCGCTTCTGTTCCCTGGCCTACATGACTTCCCGGATGAAAATTATAATAATTCCCCGGCGTATTTTCCATACGCTTCAGGTCATCTTCCATAACCTCCCTGGCAAAATCTCTCAGATTTTCTTTGGCCGCGCAGGCATTCATGGTATAAGGGGCGTGTGCCACCAGTTTCCCGAACTGATTCTCCCTGGCCAACTCCAGAAACTTCTCCACATCCTGCTGATCGATCTCTTTCGCCTTGCCGCCCCGTGGATTCCTGGTAAAAAACGCGAATGTATTCCCGCCGTTTTTCAGCATCTGACGGCCCATGGCAGCGTAGCCTTTGGACGAACTTGTATGATTTCCGATATATAGTACCATTTTTCTGTAATCTCCCTGTAATATTTATTTGCAGCATTATTATAACAAAAACGCCTTTTTCTGAAAAGACCGGGATTCTTCCTTTACATTGTTTCCAATTCTTTCTATAATAAATGTATCTTTACATATGAAGGAGAAAGAAAAAATATGCCAAACGATAATCGAAGACGACCGGTTCATGGCCATGATCCGGAACATGCCCGCCAGGAAGCTCTCCGTGCACGCGAAGCACGGCAGCAGCGTTCCGGCAAGGAAGGAGCCCGGCAACACAGAACTGCCTCTTCCGGCACTTCCCACCAGAACTCTTCTGCTGCAGACAGACATTCATCTTCACATAATTCTGCAGCATCCCTCAGAAAAGCGATTTCCCACAACTCCCGCTATCAGCAGGTTCGCCGCCAGAAAATGTTACTTGCAGGAGGTGGCATTCTTCTGGTACTGCTTCTGGTCATTATCTTTTCCGCACGCGCCTGCTCATCCAGAAAGGCAGCCGAGGCAGCAGCACTCCAGAAAGCCCAGGCAGAAGCCGAAGCAAAAAAAGCCCCGGCGGAAGCTGCCGCAGCTAAAGAACCTGTTTCTCTTACCATCAGCGTAGTCGGCGACTGTACACTTGGAACTGATGAAACTTTTGATTATGATACCGGTTTTACTGCTTATTATGATAATAACGGAAAAGATTATTTCTTCAAAAATGTAAAAAGCATCTTCGAAGCCGATGACCTGACCATTGCCAATTTCGAGGGAACACTTACAGATTCCGATACCCGCGAGGACAAAACATTCGCATTTAAAGCTCCTGCCGAATATGCCCAGATCCTTAACAGCGGTTCTGTAGAAGCGGTAAATACCGCCAATAACCACAGCCATGATTACGGCGACCAGAGCTATACCGATACCATGACAGCTCTTGATAACGCAGGAATTACACATTTTGGATATGATGATACAGCAGTCATGGATATAAAAGGCATCAAGGTCGGTCTTGTGGGAATCTATGAACTGAACGATCACCTTGGACGGGAACAGCAGCTGAAAGATAATATTGCCAAAGTCAAAAAGGATGGTGCAGAACTTGTTATTGTGATCTTCCACTGGGGAAATGAAACAGAAACTGTCCCGGATACCAACCAGATGACTCTTGGGCGTCTGGCTATTGATGAAGGTGCTGATCTGGTGTGCGGCCATCATCCACATGTACTTCAGGGAATTGAGACCTATAAAGGCAAAAATATCGTCTACAGCCTCGGAAACTTCTGCTTCGGAGGAAACAGCTCTCCAAGTGATATGGATACTATGATCTTCCAGCAGACGTTTACCATTACTTCTGAAGGTGTGCAGGAAGATAACGTAACCAATATCATCCCCTGCTCCATTTCCTCTGCTGATGGATATAACAACTATCAGCCAACTCCTGCTACCGGTGATGAGGCTACCCGTATCAAGGCGAAGATCCAGGAACGAAGCGCAGCAATTCCGGCAGCTGATTCTTCTGCTTCTTCCGGTACAACAGGAAGTACCGACAGTTCCGACAGCAATTCTACTGACAGCACAGATAGCGGCTCTTCCGGCAGTGCAGATGTTTCGGACGGAGCAGACTCTTCAGGCAATAACTCTGGTGACTCTGCAAGCAGCGATGATTCTGATTATGATACCAGTTCAGACGATACATCCGATGACCAAGATTATAGCTCAGATGATGATTCCAACTACGGCGATGATTCTGATTTCACCGACGACAGTGAAGAATAGCCCTGTAAAAATCTTATAAAGTTATAAAATAAAAAAGAAACCGGGAAAGCTCGTATTCAGAACTTTTCCGGTTTTTGTAATTTTACGATTTGTATATACTTTTTTATTCGATCATCATCGCATCGCCAAAACTGAAGAAACGATATCTCTCCTTCACAGCTTCCTCATAAGCTGCCATTATGTGCTCTTTTCCTGCTAAGGCAGAAACCAGCATCAGCAACGTTGATTCCGGTAAATGAAAGTTCGTGATCAGTCCGTCAATTGCCTTGAATTTATATCCCGGATAGATAAAAATCTCTGTCCAGCCGCTTCCGGCCTTTACAATCCCATCCTCACCAGCTGCAGACTCCAGCGTACGGCAGCTGGTAGTACCTACAGAAATTATTCTTCCGCCGTTTTTCTTTGTGTCATTGATCAGTTTCGCCTGATCTTCATCCACAATATAAAACTCAGAGTGCATATGATGCTTTTCAACATCATCTACTTTTACAGGACGGAAAGTTCCAAGACCTACATGTAAAGTTACATGGGCAATATTTACCCCCATCTCCTTCACTTTTTCAAGAAGCTCCGGTGTGAAATGCAGTCCTGCTGTAGGTGCAGCAGCAGAACCTTCATTTTTTGCATATACAGTCTGATAACGATTTTTATCCTTTAATTTATGAGTAATATACGGTGGCAGCGGCATCTCACCTAACTGATCCAGAATCTCCTCAAAAATTCCTTCATAATGGAACTGGATCAGACGATTTCCCTCATCCACGATATCAATGATCTCGCCTTTCAGGATTCCGTCACCAAATGTGATCTTTGCACCGGGACGAGCTTTTTTGCCCGGCTTAACAAGACACTCCCAGATATCATTCTCACGGCGTTTCAGAAGAAGGATCTCAATAAGAGCTCCTGTCTCCTCCTTATGGCCATAAAGACGCGCCGGGATAACCTTGGTATCATTGATCACAAGGCAGTCACCTTTATGCAGGTAATCCAGTATATCTGTAAAATGACGATGCTCAATGCTTCCGTCCTTCAGTGACAGATGCATCAATCTGGAGGAACTTCTGTCCTCCAGCGGATCCTGAGCGATCAGTTCCTGCGGCAGGTCATAATAAAAATCTGATGTTTTCATAATTATTTTTCCACTTCCTCTTTCCACTGTTTACGAAGTCTGCGGATCTCATTCCACTCTTTATTAGTCAGGTCAGCCTTGGGCAGCAGATCAGGCCTCCACCTGGCAGTACGGATGATGGACTGTTCTCTCCGCCACTTATCCACATTTCCATGATGTCCGGAAAGCAGCACCTCCGGAACTTTTTTTCCATGCCACTCTTCCGGGCGGCTGTACTGCGGATATTCCAGAAGATTTCCGGAAAAAGATTCCGTCTCACCGGATTCCTGATTATTCAGAACACCTGGTACCATTCTGGAAATCGAATCCATCATTACCATGGCAGGAAGCTCTCCGCCTGTAAGTACATAATCACCGATAGAAACATAATCTGTCACAATCTCTTCAAGAACGCGTTCATCAATCCCCTCATAATGGCCGCAGAGAAAAACCAGATCATCCTCCAGCGCAAATTCCTTTGCCATATTCTGGTTGAAAGTTTTTCCCTGTGGAGTAAGGAAGATCACACGCGGCCTTTTTCCGATCCGGTTGACAATGGACTCATAGGAAAGATATACAGGCTCTGCCTGCATCAGCATTCCTGCACCGCCGCCATATGGATAATCGTCTACTTTCTGATGCTTGTTAAAAGCAAAATCTCGGATATTGATAGCTTCCAGCGTCAGAAGCCCTTTGGCTATCGCACGGCCGGTGATACTTGTATTCATCCCATTCTCGATCATCTCCGGAAAAAGCGTAAGTACATGATAATTCATTTAAACAAGCCCTTTCATCAAATGTACAGTCATGGTATTTTCATCAACATTAACGTCAAGAATACATTCGTGGATAGCAGGAAGAAGGATCTCATCTCCATTTACCTGTTCCACCACATATACGTCATTGGCACCTGTCTCCATCACGTCACGAAGCACTCCGAATTTCTCCCCGTTCTCCAGAAGTACATCCATCCCAATCAGATCACCGACATAATACTCATCCTCACCAAGCTCCTGTGCCTCCTCCCGCGGAATCCACAGATCACGGCCTTTGTACATTTCAATATCATTGATATTATCAACGCCTTCAAACTTCAGGATTGCAAGATTCTTATAAAACTTCACGTTCTTAATATTCAGTCTGCGAAGTTCTTTTCCTGTGTCCAGAAGCACATATTCTATATCAAGAAAACGCTCAGCATCGTCTGTGGTTGGAAAAACCTTTACTTCACCACGAACACCGTGAGTCGTTGTAATAACTCCTACCTTTAATAAATCTTCCATTTTCGCTCCCTTTCAGAGTGAAAACAGGAGCCATGGAATCCACAGCTCCTGTCTCTCTTTTTCATTGCAGAATATCTACAATCACTTTTTTGCTGCTTTTTGAAGAAGCCGCCTTTACAACGGTACGGATTGCCTTGGCAATTCTTCCCTGTCTTCCGATGACCTTGCCCATATCGGCCGGTCCGACTTTCAGTTCAACAACGATGGCATCGTCTTTCTCAGTCTCAGTAACGACTACTTCATCCGGATTTTCTACAAGAGATTTTGCAATTACTTCTACAAGTTGTTTCATTACATACCTCCTTGCTCTGCCCTTACGGGTCCCGCAGATCTGATCTGCCAGGTATTATTTCTCGATTCCGGCAAGTTTAAGAAGCTTGGCAACTACTTCTGTAGGCTGAGCACCAGCTGCAAGCCATTTCTTAGCTGCCTCTTCGTCGATCTTGTATACACTTGGGTCGAGGTTCGGATCATATGTTCCGATCTCTGCGATACATCTTCCGTCACGTTTGCAGCGGGAATCTGCTACTACGATTCTATAGAAAGGTGCTTTCTTCTGTCCCATTCTTCTTAATCTGATCTTTACTGCCATTTTGTTTTCCTCCAATTATCTTTCTGAAAATTTATATTTGTTTATTTAAAAGGGAAGCTTAAAGCCGCCTCTTTTTCCCATGTTCATCTTGCCGCCTGTTAAGCCCGGCATCTGTTTCATCATCTTCTTGCTCTGCTCAAACTGCTTCACAAGTCGATTCACTTCTGTGATATCCACGCCCGCACCTCTGGCAATACGGTTTTTGCGGGATATATTCAAAATATTCGGATTACTTCTTTCCTGAGGTGTCATGGAAAGGATAATGGACTTGGTTCTGTCCATAGCCTTCTCATCGATCATGCCCTCGATATCCTTCATCTTGCCGCCCATTCCAGGAAGCATATTCAGGATACTGGAAATACCGCCCATCTTGTTCATCTGTTCCATGCTGGTAAGATAATCGTTGAAGTCGAAGTCCATTTTCTTCAGCTTCTTCTGCATCTCCTGTGCCTGCTCCTGATCAACAGATGCTTCCACCTTCTCGATCAGACTCATCACATCGCCCATGCCAAGGATTCTGGAAGCCATACGCTCCGGATAGAACTGCTCCAGATCAGAAAGCTTCTCTCCCATACCAACATAGAAGATCGGTTTACCTGTTACTGCCTTAATGGAAAGTGCAGCTCCACCTCGTGTATCACCATCCATCTTGGTAAGGATCACACCATCAATACCAACCTTGTCAGAAAAGTTCTGCGCTACATTCACCGCATCCTGTCCTGTCATGGCATCAACAACGAGCACAGTCGCATCCACATTTACATTCGCCTTGATATTCTCAAGCTCCTGCATCATATCCTCATCAATATGAAGACGACCTGCAGTATCGATCAGCACAACATTCTGCTGATTGGATTTCGCATGCTCGATAGCTGCTTTCGCAATATCCACGGGATTCTGCTTATCTCCCATGGAAAAGACCTCAACGCCCTGCTTCTCACCGTTTACCTGCAGCTGAGTGATCGCTGCCGGACGGTAAACATCACAGGCTACAAGCAGTGGTCTCTTTCCCTTGGATTTCAGTTTACCTGCCAGCTTGGCAACAGTAGTAGTCTTACCTGCACCCTGGAGACCGACCATCATGAGAACTGTAATATCCATACCCTGTTTGACCGGAAGCTCTGTTGTCTCACTTCCCATCAGGCTTACCAGCTCATCATTAACGATCTTGATAACCATCTGTCCCGGATTCAGGCCGTTCATAACATCCTGTCCGATTGCCTTTTCCTGAACGGATTTCGTGAACTGTTTCACAACCTTGAAGTTAACATCGGCCTCAAGAAGTGCCATCTTAACTTCCTTCAGTGCTGTCTTGACATCAGCCTCTGTAAGCCGGCCCTTGCCCTTCAGTTTCTTGAATACATTCTGCAGTTTATCTGTTAAACTCTCAAATGCCATTGATCATAACTCCTCTAATATCACTTTGGAAATCGCCGCAATATCTTCGGCGTGGTAGTTACCTGCCAGTTTATGGATTTCCATAACCTGACTGCGGATGTTCAGGAATTTCTCGACCAGATGGAGCTTCTCTTCGTATTCTTCCAACGTACGATTACACCGTCTGATCATATCATGCACGCCCTGTCTGCTGATACCGAGTTCCTCGGCAACCTCGCTTAAGGAATAATCCTCAAACACAACACTGGTGTACACCTGCCGCTGCCTCTCTGTCAGAAGCTCTCCATAAAAATCAAATAAAAAAGTCTGCTCTACAAATTTCTCCATCTGTAATCACCTTGGCTATCATACACGATTCCTGCATATCTGTCAAGCGTTTTTGCTTTACAAAAAATATTTTTTCAAAAAAAGCGCAAAAAGAGCCGGAAAAGTGATCCACTGGTGGAATTCTTCATACTTTTCCGGCTTCCTGCCTACGCATTTCTTCCTATTATATATATTATATATAACTGTTTATATATGCGGCTATACAGCTTCATCAGAAATATCCGCAGAATCCTGTTTAAAACAGTTCCTCTGTCATCTTATCAATCTCTTTATCTACAGCTTCATAAACACCCGGAATACAGGAGAAGTTCAGACCATGTGTGGTACATGGAATAAAATGAAGCTTACCGCAATCTCTGCAAAGCTGATCTGTAGCTTCCTGGATCATTTCCTGTGTCCAGTCAAAGCGGTCAACTTTGCCATTATCAATACCACCCATAAATGTGATGTCCTTGCCATATTCTTTGATTAGTTTCGGAAGATCATTTACAGACATACATCCCTGCCATACATCTATCCCCATCTCGATCATAGTTGGAACCAGGGTTGCACTGTAGCTGTCATTGTGATGAATAATCAGTTCCACGCCATGGTCATGGTAGTAACCATAGATACGCTTGTAAGCATCAAGGAAAAACTCACGGAACATATCCACACTGATAAATGTGGAGTTCTGTGTACCCCAGTCATCATGATGGAAAATAACATCCGGTTTCATATAAGTACAGATCTGCTCAGCCCATTTCAGTTCCCACTCTGTAATGTACTCGATCAGCTCATGCATAGCCTCCGGCTCTTCATAGAAATTCATCATGGTATTCTGGATTTCACAGAGATAATGGCACATCTCAAAAACCCCCGGTGCGATCAGCGTAGCCACCATTGTCTCATTGCGGTCAATTCCTGCAACCGTCTCCTGACATGCTTTCCAGTCCTCTTCTGTATAATTGATATCCGGTGCCTTTACATATTTCTTCCATTCTGCCACATCAGGGCATACCAGATGTTCCGGATCATGAAGCGGGAATGCTCCAGGTGTTCCGGCTGGCCAGGAATTATAGTAACCCCAGCCGCATTTTACTGTTGGTGCTCCAGGTGCTTCCGGCATCATCGGATATTCTACCTGATAAGGAGTATTCAGTACAAATGTCAGTCCTTCATACTGTTTTACAAAACGATCCGGATTCCCCCCACGGATTACTTCCATCATATTCTGTCTTTTTGTCAACATAAAAAGCACCTCCGCTACGTTATTATGCAGGAAAAGACTTTTTCTACATATTCATCACGCTACGCCCCATGAAAAAGCTTTATTTCTGCACTTGTTTTTTCTTTATGATTCTATTATACTGAATTTTATAAGAATCACAATTCCTCATAATAGGGTTATTATTTAAATATTTTCCTATAAAGTATAGGAAGGAGGTTTTTCATTGAAACTCAGTTCCAAACTGATCTGCTATCATCTGCAGAAATCATTTCCAATACATACATCCAGGCTGGATACAGAACCGGTTCTCTCCTGTCCCGCCTGTTTCGAAAAGGCCACCCCTCTTCAGGATGGCCGCATCTATCTTGTTTCAGAACCGGATTTTCGGCTGACATTCCGACATCCTAAGAATATCCTTTTTCTCATTGTCGGAGCATCATATCATGATTACGAACTGTCCCAGCCGAATCTGTGTGTGATTCCTCAGGACATTCCTGTTAATATGATTCTCAATAAACTGCAGGAAATCTTTCTTATTTATGACCAGTGGAACCAGTCCCTTATCGATTCCCGTCTAAGAAATGCTTCCATAATGGAACTTATGGAACTGACAGACTGTATCATCCCCAATCCCATGATGCTGATCGGCATGGATTTCACGATCATTGCCTCCAAAAAATGGGAGCTTGGAGATCTCTCCAATTCCGTTCTGGGCTCCAGCGAAAATTCCTGGGCTCTGGTTGACAGCCTGAAACAGGATCTCAACTACGAAGAAGCTTTTTACAAAACAGGATATTTCTATTATCCAGGGAATGATCTCACTGTTCCAGCTCTCTGTGTGAACATCTCCAATAATGATAAAGCTGTATACAGGCTGATGTTCTCTGAAGGGGAAGCTCCTCTGGATGATACTTTTGGCTTCATTCTGGAATATCTGGCCCAGATGGTATCTCACGCACTTTCCACAGGTATCATGCATAACCGGGATAAATCTTTTCCACTGCACCAGATCTTCATTTCCATTATGACAGATCCAGGTGCTGATTATGTAAAAATCAGCCAGCAGCTAAGTAATGTAGGGTGGCTTTCTTCCCATATGTATCAGTGTATTCTGATCCAGACCGGTCTCATTGATCAGAAGAACCTGACACTTAACGCCATCTGCAATTATCTGGAAAATACCATCCCTGCCAGCTGCGCTACCGAATATAAGGGAAATGCAGTGCTTTTTATCAATCTGGATCTCTGCACCATGACTGTCCGTGAGATTTCAGACAAGATTGAAGGTTTCATCAAGAGCAGTATGTTAAATGCCGGATACAGCAGAAAAATGCTCGGACATTTCAATTTTCACCGCCAGTACACCCAGGCTTCTGTTGCACTGCAGGTTGGCAAGCGCAAGAACCCTGCCGAGAGTATCCACCATTTTAATTCTATTGCACTGCCCTATATTCTGGAACAGGCTACCAGAAAACTTCCTGCTTACATGATCTGCCATGAAAAGCTTCTCTCCCTGAAATATAAAGATGAGGCCGGACAGTCTCATCTTTATGATACGCTGCGGTGTTTTCTGGAACATAACCAGAATATTGCCCATACAGCCAACGCTCTGTTCATCCACAGAACAACACTTCTTTACCGTCTGGATAAGATCAGGGCATTTCTGGATTCTGATCTTACAGACAGAGATGAAATCCTGTATCTGCTGCTTTCATTCCATCTGATGGATATGGAATCGGAAAATCAGGCAGAAAAATAAGAGTTTACGCCTGTTCTTCTTTTCCTGTGGATCAAAAATCCGGATTTCCGAGCTGCCAGAAAGCAACTGCACTGGCAGCTGCAACATTCAGTGAATCAACCCCATGAGCCATGGGAATACACACCGTATAATCGCAGTCCGCAATGGTCTCAAATGCAAGACCATCTCCTTCTGTACCAAGGACAACTGCCAGTTTTTCTTCAGCAAGCAGTTTCTGGTCATCAATATCAACAGAATCTTCTCTCAAGGCCATAGCCGCCGTCTTAAATCCCATTTCCTGAAGTTTCCGGATTCCCTCTGTTTTCCAGTCTGTCTTTTCATCAAAAAATGCCCAGGGGATCTGAAATACAGTTCCCATGCTTACACGGATCGCACGGCGATATAACGGATTGCTGCATCCCGGTGTCAGAAGTACCGCATCCATTCCAAGGGCAGCTGCAGAACGGAAGATCGCACCTATATTTGTAGGATTTACCACATTTTCCAGGACTGCGATCCTACGTGCATTTCCACATACTTCTTCAATTTCCGAAAGTGCAGGTCTGTGCATGGCACAGAGCATTCCCCTGGTAAGCTTAAATCCTGTTAATTGTGTCAGCACATCGAACGCAGCAGTATAAACGGGGATATCCCCACACCGCCAGATCAGCTCCTTCGCCTCACCTTCAATATGCTTATGCTCCACAAGAAACGAAATCGGCTTACATCCGGCATCCAATGCGCGTTCGATCACCTTCGGACTCTCTGCAATAAAAATTCCCTTCTCAGGCTCTGCCCGGTTCAAAAGCTGTACTTCAGAGATTCTGGCATAAACATCCAGCTCCGGGGCATTAAAATCTGTGATTTCTATAATATTTGACATTTTTGTTATCTCCGATACCCTCCATTCTCAAAAAAAGAGACAGCCAAACTGAACTGTCCCTTTGATTTTACTATTATTCTACTTCTTCCGGCTCCATACTAAGCATATGGCCTTCCTGACTTCCAATATCGTATTTCTGTCCGTATTCTTTAAAATACTGATAATACTCCGTGCTGTTCGTCGGATAAATCTTGGAATCATGGATATGGATATCTGATCCCGTCTCATCACTCTTCCTCAACGCAACCATAGCACTTGCACAATGTGTTGCAATACGGCAGAAACTGTTGAGGATATCACTGAATACAGTTCCCTCTTCCAGACCGCATTTACCCTGGCTGAGTCGCTCTGCATGGCGCATTTTCAGCACATCACAAAGACCTGTGATCACAGCTCCAAGAGGTGCAACTCTCTGTGCCATCTCTTTATCATCTTTCATAAAAGCATTGCAGGTAATATTAATATCTTCACGGACAGCTTCCATAACAATATTTAATTCATCCCATGCTTCCTGTGAAAAATTCGTATGATTATCGTGCATCTCGCTGGACATATGAGCAATATAAGAAGCATGATCTCCAATACGCTCAAAGTCATTGATGGTATGCAGATACAGGGAAGCCTGTCTTGTCTGAGCAGTATTCATCTCACGCTTTGTAAGCTGGATCAGATACTCGCCAAGACGGCTCTCATATTTATCGATCAGATCCTCCTTACGCTGAACCTTATCATATTTATCCTGCTGATAATCATTCAGAAGATTCATCGCCCTGTTGACATTTTTGCGAAGCTTCTTGGACATACCGTTCATCACACGGTGACACTGCGCGATCGCAAGAGCAGGATAATTAAGAAGACGCTCCTCAAGAAGATCGAAATCAGCCTCATCCTCCAGATCCTCCTGGTTATCTTTAACAAGCCAGCATACCAGCTTCTCGACCTTCGGAATGAACGGGAACAGTACAATAACTGTTGCCAGACGGAACACTGTATTCAAAAGTGCGATTGCTACAGGTGTCATGGTCATATCCATAAATGTAAAGTGTACGATCGCATTAGCTGTATAAAAGACAACTGACCACAGAATCAATCCGAAAAGGTCATTGATCAGATATACAAGAGCTGTTCTTTTACCATTCTTATTAGCTCCGACCGCGGAGATCAGAACCGGACATGCGGCACCAACACCAATACCAAGAACAATCGGAAATGCACTGGCAAATGTCAGGATTCCTGTCACAGAAAGCGCCTGCAGTACACCGACTGTCGCAGAAGCACTCTGAAGTACAGCTGTAAAAGCAATACCAACAAGAATACCAGCAATCGGGTTGGAAAACATCGTAAGCATCTTGATAAATACAGGACTCTCACGCAGCGGAGAAACCGCACCGCTCATCATCTGCATTCCGGTCATCAGAATGGCAAAACCAAGCATGATATTTCCAATATTCTTATGTAAGGTTCGCTTACAGAACATGCGGAAAATAATACCAACTACAGCCACAACAGCTGAGATTGTTGCTGTGGAAAGAATACTTGCGATTCCATTGGATCCTTCAATATAAGAAAGACATAAGATCCAACCTGTGATACTGGTTCCGATATTAGCTCCCATGATAATACCGATCGCCTGTTTCAGCTTCATCATACCGGAGTTTACGAAACCAATTACCATAACCGTCGTCGCAGAAGACGACTGGATCACACTGGTAACACCAGTACCAAGTGCAACACCCTTAAGCGGAGTATTGGTCATCTTATACAGAAAAGCTTCCAGCTTATTACCGGCCGCCAGCTTCAGACCATCGCCCATCAGGGACATTCCAAAAAGAAATAATGATACTCCACATAACAAAGATAAGATCATTGAAAAAATTGCCATAATTTTCTCCTTTGTCATACTCGCATTCTGCCAGCTCGCAGCAGAAGCAGTGTTCTCCCGAAAATGCGATTTTGCATTTTCTTAATCTGGATTTTTCTTATTTTTAACATTTTCCCATTTATTATGCCACATCAATTCCCAGATTACAACAAAAGATTTTGGCTGAAAGAAAAATATTGCAATCACAGGCAGCAAAAACAATAAAGATGTATATATTTATCGTTCCTTTCGCAAAGAAAACGGACCTCCGAAGAAGTCCTTGATCTTATGTTCTATTTACGCCGTTTCGTATTTTTCTTTCAGCCTTTTTGCCTTTCTCGCATCAAGGTCATCTTCTTTCAGAATCCCGGTAAGAGATTCCGTGACACTTTTGCCATCCGGTTTCTGATCATTACTATCAATCTGCTGTTTTTGACTAATTTCCACATCGCTCATATGCAGATTCCTCATCCCAAAAGCCAGTCGATGACATTCACAACTTTTATGCCATCGTAATTTCCGAGTGAAAAACGATCCAGTGTCAGGACAATCTTTTCATAATTATCCTGAATGCTCCGCAGCGGTCTCATCTCTCTCTCAAAAGTTTCTTCCGCCGTCATATCAGCAGTTACCTGATAATAGGTAAGCACACCTTCCTTCTGTGTCACAAAGTCGACCTCAGTAGAACCATATTTTCCGATGTTGACTTTGCTGCCCCTTCGTGAAAGTTCAAGATACACAATGTTCTCAATGGTAAATCCAAGATCATATCGTTTTCTCGGAAGAATGTGGTTTCTGATTCCCATATCTACCATGTAAAACTTATTGTTAACCTTTAAGAGCTGCTTCCCCACAATGTCAAATCGCTCCACAGGATAAAAAATAAAAGACTCTGTCAGGGCTTCCACATAATCGCTGACTGTGTTTTGGGATACTTTTCTACCCGCTGAGGTCAGATAGTCGGTTATACTTTTCATTGACACCGGGCTGCCGATAACGCTTGCCAGATACCTGGCAATTGTCTTTAGTAACGCAATGTCTGTGATTTTTCGTTTTCCACCTTCTTTTTCCCTTCTTGCCTGCCGCTGCTCGATATCTTTTACAATAACGGTATTGTAGGTTCCCTCTAAATACTGATCTATTTTTTCATCCGTGCGGTTCATTACTGCCACATACGGAATTCCACCAGTTTTCATAAACTCTGCAAAAGCTTCCTCTTTTTCCATACCTGTCACCGCCATATACTCACGGAAAGAAAGCGGCAGCATCTTGATCTCTGTGTACCTTCCTGACAAAAGCGTTGCAAGCTCACTTGACAGCATATATGCATTGGAGCCTGTGATATAAACGTCCACATGGTCTCTGATATAAAGGCTGTCAACCACTTTCTCGAATGATGGAACTTCCTGAACCTCATCCAAAAAGATGTATGTCATCTTATCTGCACACAAACGTTCTTTGAGGTAATTGTACAGCTTCATATAATCTTTTAAAGGTTCGTAATCCAGATTTTCAAAATTGATAGAAATAATCTGTTCTGGTGTAACTCCATTCGCTAAGAGTCTCTGCTGATACTGTTCCAGAAGTACAGATTTTCCACAGCGGCGGATTCCGGTCACGACCTTGATCTGCTGCTCGTCTTTCCATGCCCAAAGCTGGTCAAGATATTCTTTTCGTTCAACCATATCTGCATTCCTCCTTTTTTCTCAGTATAGCATATTATACGCAGAACATCAAATTATTTTCCCATTTCGGAAACTTTTATTTTATTCAGTGTAATGTTTTCCAAATTCAGAAACATATTGGATGCGAGGCACAGCCCTTTTTCAGGGCGTGTACCTTTTGGGTGTTGTTATGCGTTGGGGTTGGCTTCCTTCCAAGCCTCGTATTCATCGACCAACTGCCTTTATGGTTTGGTACGATTGCCGTACCGCACTGAAGGCATAAGGAAAAGGCCATATCCCTTATCATCTCAGCCGTGCAGCCAAGCTTTGAACATTGCTTTTTCAGTAGGTGTAGGTCGGGTTGATGTCTTCGGTCAGCGTCTTTTTATCGTGGCAGCTTTTGCAGAGCGACTGCCAGTTGTTCTGATCCCAGAAAAGTTTCTGGTCACCACGGTGTGGAATGATGTGATCCACAACCGTTGCCCGGACGTACTTGCCCTGCTTGGCACACTGCACACAAAGTGGATGAGCTTCCAGATACGACTTTCTGACTTTCTGCCACCGCCTGTTGTATCCACGCTTCGCTGCCGGGCGGGTCACCTCTGGATGGAGAGGCAGGTGCTTCTCACAGTAGAGCCAGCCGGCTTCCACCAGCTCTGGGCAGCCAGGGTGATGGCACGGTGTCTTTGGTCTGTACGGCATTTTTCTTTTTCCTCCTATTGAAATTTGATAGCATTTATGCTGTCATAATATTGAACAAATGAATAAGATAACTTAGGAGACCATACACTAATGAACGATGCTAAAGGAGAACGGTGATTTATGAAAACTTGGAACGATTACAAAGAACACGTAAAAGCAGTCGATTCTGTCATTGCAAAAGACATGGAAGAAACTGAAGAAATCGCAGCCATCGTAACCGCAATGGTCGAGCAGCGAAACGCACTTGGCTTAAGCCAGCGTGATCTTGCTGCCATGTGTGGCATTCCTCAGTCCTCTGTTGCAAGAATTGAATCTTGCAAAACAACTCCTAATCTTGGAACTTTGTTAAACATTTTCCGGCATCTTGGACTGACTCTTACTGTTTCCCAAGCTAGACCAATGGCATGATGCTTAATCATCCGGGAGTGACGGGGCCTTACGGCGTAGAATATCACTCACTTTGAGAGCTTATCCTCGGATAGGCTCTTTTTTACTCCTCCCACGTCAGTTCTGCCTTACCGAAGTGACCGTAAACACTGACCGTAAGACGGATCACAATAGCCGCCAACCGTGTGGTCAAAGATGAGGGATTTTTCCAAGTTGATCTGTTCACAGACACCACCAAACTGGAAAAAGAGAAAAAGCTGCAGAATGCGATGCTGGGTCTCAAGAAGAAGTTCGGCAAGAACGCCGTACTAAAAGAAACCAACTATATGGACGGCGCAACAATGAGGGAAAGAAATCAGCAGATAGAAGGCCATAAGGCCAAGTAAGGAGGGAGAACATGGACTACAAGAACACACCGGAAGGCAGAGCCGTCCAAAGTAAGTATGGCAAAATACTCCATGCTTCCCGCCCGGAACCGCCACATAATCATCCCCGGATGCCGATGTCCAATCGTGCTAAAATCTTCTCTCCATTTGCCGCCTTGCGAGGCTATGAGGATGAGATTGCTTCTGAAGGCAGAGATCATCTCAAAGGAAATAGAATCGAGCTGTCTGAAGAAGGCAAGCAAACTCTGAACCAAAAGATCAGCCAGCTTCGGAAAGGACAAGAGCTCACAATAAAATATTTCACGGACGGCTACTATGAGAATATAGCCGGAATACTGGATGCTGTGGATGCGATAAATAAAGAACTGCGAATTTACACAGGATTTATAAACGATACCGGCAAAGAGCTGCCGACCATTATTGCATTTGAAGATATATTAGAGATTGGGGTGAATATGACTTGAATTACTACTTTTGCGATGCCTGCCGCTACTGCTTCTCTGCAGAGAAGCTACCTGACCGTTGTCCTGACTGTGGAACGGTAGCACACGATAATAAAAAGGTAGTACGGCCGGCGAGTAAAACGGAAATCGAGGAATTGCTCAAAATACAGAAAGAAGATAAGGAGGACACACAAAATGAAAGCACATAAATATTGGTCACTCGGCGCACTTGCCTGCATGGCAGGATGCTTCTACACGGGCTGAAAGAAACTGATGCAGGCTCACAAGTATTTTGCTTGTGGCTCTCTGGTCTGCATGGGCATGGCAATCTACTCAGGCCACAAAATTGCACCGAAGAAGAAAAAAGCTGAAAAGCCTGAAAAATAAGAACACACGCCCTCGCCGCAACAAAGCGAAGGCTTTTTTTGAACTCCAGGAGTTCACTTTATTTCCATCATGAGCCGAATTCCGACTTTCAGGCCTTCCTCAAAAGCGGTCTTCTCCCATGCACAGCACACCGTTCCCTGCCGGTCCGTGATCTTCTCCCAAAGCGGAATCTTATTTCCGACGTAGTCATCTACGAGCCTATCCATTCTATCCAGCCCTCTCAGCCACTCTTCCAGTTCCTTTTCCTTGGCCTTTGCAGTTTTCCCGGCAACTGTGTTCTTCTCTACTGGGTTGTTTTCCGTGTAATGCTCGTAGATCAGATCCAGCAGGTTCTCCACCGGTGGGTAATACTCCGGCTCTGTTTTCTTCAAATACTCCTCCAGCATTTCCTTCAGTTTTTCTATAATGCTACCATCCTTCCCAACTGAGATTCATATTCTCAGTTACGGCACATATTACCGCACACTTCTGTACATAGCAACCTATTTTTTGCGGTCTTTTGGATGCCCCATTTTTTCCTTCACTTCGTCTGGCACATTGATCAGCCCGAATCGATAGAACATTCCGTAGATGTAAGTTACGCCCCGGATATCGCCCAAAGCTTTCGGGCGGTCTACTACATCCCCTTTAATATTCTTCAGCGCCAGCAGCACTGAACTCCACGCTAGACTTTTACTCTTCTCCCGGCGGTCGATCCACAGCTCTTTCGTGTACTCGCCGTTCCTGCCTTTCCGCACCTCATAAGTAAATGGCAATCCAGAGTAGGTTTTGAATTTCACACCAGCATAGGCCAGAACCACTCCCCAGAAACTCTCTTCTGTTGGCTCATCCCTCCACCGCTTCATTGCTCTATATCTCCGCTGCCGCTCTGCTCCTACACTGATTTTCTCTTTTGATGCAGTACTTGGGAAATACACGCCTTTCTGATATGGTAGGTACGAGGTAACAGAGGCTTTGGAAAGTTTCAGGGTGTTTGCAGTTGAGAGTATGGAGGTTTTGTAGTCTTGTGTTTCACGGTATTCTTCAAAAGTGTTTTTTACCTTTTCCGCCACATCCGATTCATACACACCGGCCGTGATGAGGAGCTTTCGTACTTTGATAGGGTTTAGGTTCAGCGCATCGCCGATGGCCTGCAAGGACATCTCAGAATCATAAAGCGCCACAGCAGCAGCAATCTGCTCTTTCAGATTTTTCCCTGCATCGTACTCCGGCTTCAGCTTCTTCCGACCGCCACCAGGTTTTCTTGTTTTCTTCATTTTACTCATGCAGCTCCAGCGGCAGTCCATCCGGGTCATGGAAGAAAGTCATCTTCTTGCCGGTGTAATCATCAACCCGAATCGGCTCGCATTCAATTCCTACCTCCACCAGCTCTTTCACTGTCTGCTCTACGCTATCAACATAGAACGCAAGATGACGTAGCCCGCAGGCTTCCGGGCGGTTCACACGCTTCGGCGGGTTTTCCTCAGCGAAAATCTCCAGCTCTGTGTATTCATTGACACGAAGATCCAACTTCCAGTCCTTACGCTCCGGGCGGTAGTTTTCTCTGATGACAGAAAATCCCAACTTGTTCACATAAAAATCCTTTGCTACTTCGTAGTCAGATACGATAATTGCGATGTGGTGTATTTTTGATAAGTTCATTTTGTGTCACACTCCGTTTCTTTTAATTTTGTTCTTCTTTTATTTTCGTTACAAACTATATAGAACCCCTCAAAATATACCGTGTGAACTCCTGGAGTTCAGTTTGTCCACACGGCGTAGGTTTTATTTCAGCTTCTCAAGAATCTCATCCGCACTCACACCGCTGGCTAATAATATCTTAACCACACTCTCGGCTTCAGCCTTCTTAGCTTCTTCAGCGGCCTTAGCATCTGCCTTTGCCTTCTTCGCTTCCAAAGCTGCCACTTCTTTTTCGGCCTTCTTCAGAGCAGACTTCTTCTCTTTCAGATCAGCCTTCAACGTGTCAATGTTGGCGGTGATGGATGCGATCTCAGCAGTCAGGGAAGTAATAGATTCTTGCTTCTCTGCAATCTGGAATGCGTAGTCTTTGGTAGTATTGGTTTTGGGACGGTTTTTGCTGCCTTTCGTTCTGGGCATAGGTGATAACCTCTTTCCTTTTATAGTTGTTTAAGTATAGCACTGTGTTGGGGTGAGGGCGACCTTACTTCTTGCCTGAAATTTTTTTCTTCTCGCCCTGCAATACCATCTTTTTCACAGTATTGGCCTGTGTATATTGTAGCATTGCTTTCATTCCTTCATCAACGCCACCTCCACCAGTTGCTTTTGAACCGCCACCTATGTTTGACATCTGAGCCATTCTTTTTGCCCCACCATGCAATTTATCCATCGGCGTACCGGTACTAGCTGTGGTTTTGTTAAGCCCATCTACTATTTGCTTTCCTCTTTGGTTAAGAATATTATCTGCTGTCCTTTCCAAAGAAACATTACTTCTTGAAATTGCTTGTGTATTTTTCTGTTTTCTTTGAAACAGTGACAAGATTCCCATAATACACCCCCCTATTCTTTTGGGTAGTATGATTCATTTTCGACTATCTTTTCTCACATCTTCGCCGGTCATAAGATCGTTGCCTGCTGCTCACCACGGAGAGGTGTGGGATTATTTATCGAGCAGCGTAGGGAGCTACCGCTCCCAGTATATCACAGATCAGAGAACAAGTCAGCCTTGTACAGACCATTTTCTAACATTTTTTTGAAGCTGTCCTTTACGGCAGCGACGTCTTCATGGTAGGTCATTCCGTACCAGGTGTCGTTGGTCTTCAGGACCTTCACTGACATCTTTCCCTGCTCCAGCAGTTCGCCGATGAAGATAGGGATCAAATACTCTGCTTTCAGCGGATTGCCCGGGACTTCTTTCTCAAAGAACTCTTTGAAGCCTTCCTCCAACACATCCAGAAAATCAGGAGTCAAACCCCACATATTCATGGATACCAGAGAATTCACATCAACAACCACACCATCTGTCTCTGCCCCATCGGCAGTCTTTACGATGTTCTTGGTCTCCACAACCTCAGTCAAGTTGTTATCCTCGTCCATTTTGCAGATACCACGAGTCACGCCGCCATTATCGGACAGCGTGTTCTTCAGCACAAAGCCTGCCATACAGGACTTACCACCATTCACCAGATACTCGTGTACAGCCTTGAAGCCTTCCTTGCCATAGTAATCATCTGCATTGATCACAATGAATGGGGTATCAATCACATTTTTTGCAGCAAGCACAGCCTGTCCAGTTCCCCACGGCTTTGTACGGCCTGCCGGAAGTTCTCCCGGAATATCGTTGATGTCCTGGAAAGCATAGTCCACAGTTACATTATTAGAAGAGCAAATAGTGGCAATGCGGTCTCCGATGACTTCTTTGAACTCTTTCTCAATATCCTTACGGATGATAAATACCACATGATTGAAACCTGCTTCAATTGCATCATGAATTGAATAGTCCATAATGATATGGTTTGCATCATCGACCGGCTCCAACTGTTTTATTCCTGTTCCAAATCGGCTACCTATTCCGGCGGCCATGATAAGTAATGTTGTTTTCATAATCTCTCCTTCCTATGCTCGTGCTTCTTTGAACGGACAGACTTTCAAACACTGATAGCAACGAACACATTTGCTTTCATCTATCTGCGGATACTCAAAGCCTTCTTCGTCCTCCACCATAGATATAGCTTCTTTCGGACAGATGGCATAACAAGCCGTACAACCGCAGCATTCTTCTTTTCTTTTATATAGTACCGGTACTTCCTTCATCTTTCTTCTCCTGACAATCAAACACAAAATACAAAGAGTAGTCCATATTCTTCATTGTGTTTATGCTCTCTGCCCCCCCCCGATTACTCGGAGTACTTTTTTGATTGTTTTCTTAACTTTTCGTTTG
Organism: Blautia sp. HA8986; assembly: GCF_056504635.1. Taxonomy (NCBI): domain Bacteria; kingdom Bacillati; phylum Bacillota; class Clostridia; order Lachnospirales; family Lachnospiraceae; genus Blautia; species Blautia sp. HA8986. Next base: position 538,327 of record NZ_JBWLUQ010000001.1, on the reverse strand, counting down.
ACTTTTGTCATAAAAGAGACCTTAATCGGAGCAGCATATTTTTGTTTAAGTTCTTCAAAACTGATGCTTTGCATATCATCAAAGAATGTATTTCTCTGCATTGGTCTAGCACACGATTTGTATTCAGCCGGGTTACCTCTCACACCATCTTCATAAGATACTTCTTGCAGTTTCATGCTACTTCTAATTTTCTCAAAGGCATCTTTTCCTTTTTCTGTGCGAATGAGCACCAAAGAGGTACCCATGCCATCATTCATATCAGGAGCCACATCATTAATGCCCCAGAAGTCTGCAATTGTCAGATCAGACATTTTTACATTTTTTGCTGTGCATTCATAACAAGAGGGTCTTAAACAATAATCTCTCAAAAACATTTGCATATAGGCATCTTTGTCTTTGAAAATATATAATTTCTTTGTTTCGCCATCTGGAATACTCTTGCAAATTTCTTTCATTCCAAAGTCAGTCCAGCTATCATCCTTGCAGCGAAAGTTAATGCCTTTTAGTTTTCCACCTATCTTTTGTTCCTGATGCTCAGCATACTTTCTCCACAACGCCGGAGAAGGGGCTCCATGACAAATAACATCAACGCAAATCAGATTCTCGTACTCTTTGCCGAGGTAACTTTTAAGGCCATTTACCTGACATCCGGTTCCACTAAAAAGCACAAGCTTTCCTGACATCAAATCCTCTTTGACCGACTTGTATGTATTACCAACTTTCGCCTGCAAATACTTTGAACCACGCAGTTTTGTCAGTTGTTCCTTGCTTGTGACGGAAATAAACTCGGCTGAGTAGCAATCCTCTGCCATGGCAACGCCATATACAACACCCTGCTGTTCCAATACATACTCTGCCAGTGAGGAAAATACCGCGCCAGAAGAACTACTCAATCTAACATCTTTATCCGTATTATAACCGGCATAAACCTTTAACGGTTTCATCCTTAATATCCTCCCCTCTAGTCCAAATATCATATGAACCCTATAAATCGCAATAACTTCTTTTGTTTTTTAAGAATCTTTTGTCCAGCTAATATAATGGCAAAGCTAATAACCGAGGTCATCGCAAATCGCAGGCTCCAATACAAATACCAATCGTCACTCTGTATGAATTTTCCAATTACTGTTAGCACTGCTATGTGAACATAAAAAATTCCATACGAACAGTCACCGATTCTTCCCAGTAGCTTTGTATTTCCGCCTTGCGTATCAGATTGTTTGAACATCCAATCGATTACCGCAACCGAATATAGGAAAGATCCAACAGTAATCTGGCTAGTATAGAATCCCATACTCATGCCAAGTTTTCTCAACGCGAGTGCCTCTACGCAGCTAACTGCCCATGCAATCAAGACTTCCCATCCACTACATTTCAGTTTTAGTCCACATTTTACAGTGATTCCTAGATAATAAAATCCAAACCATGCTGGAAACAGTGTTTCATAAAGGCGTGGCGAAGATCCAGTCGTAAAATTCCACGCATATACATACAGAAGATAGCAGGGCGTAATCAGCCACAAGAGATTTTTAATCGTTTTACTTTCTTTTACAACATGAACAAGCCACGGCGTAATGATTGTAAGTTGAATCAATACGACAATGTAGTAAAAAGGTGTGGCCGATTTTCCAACTATAAATCTGTAAATATATCCGAGCCAATATACCCTCACACCGTGGTGAATATCTTTTGCCAAAGATATTCCACTATAAAACAAAGACCAGATTACAAAGGGTACGCACAGTCGCCCCCCCCCGATTTAAAATCCACTCTTTATAGCTGAAATCCTTATTACAAATCTATTCTATAGGCACGAAGTACCCGGACATAAAGACAAATGCCTCTGATACTTTGCCAATACTCTCTTTTTCTTTCCATTTCATTATTTCCTTAGAATCTTTTTGATTGGTCCCATCACCAGCTGCTTCTCTTCGGCATTCATTCCAAGGAAGTACATTGAGATTCCATATACCCAAGTATAAATAATCGCAAACATCCCAAGTTTAATGAGACCAGTAACATTAGCAAATCTCATAATAAGAATTCCAACAATACCCGGTGCGATTAACGCAGGAATAAATTTAGCAATTTCTTTCCAAAAGTAAAACATATTCATGCCAATGCGAGCATGATAATACCAGTTCATGAAAATAATGTTTCCAGCAATAAGAGAAATTGCTGTTCCAAGTGCAGCACCAGCCGGTCCCATAATCTTAATTAGAGGAATGCTGACAAAAACATTAGCAATAGCGATAAACAGATAAACAATGGATCGCGCTTTATGCATATTCTTTGCACGCTGTATTTCAATACCAAGATTCTGCACCAATGGAACTGTTACCGGGATAATCAGCAATAATGCAACATCATAAGAAGTACTATACCCCTCTCCAGCCCACACTTTTATAAACGGACTCCCTAGGAAAACAAATCCTGACAGAATCAGACCTAATACAATAAACTGAATACGACCAACCTTGGTAAATAGCTTTGTTAGTTGCTCATTATCATCCGATTCAGCCACAATTCGATTTACCTTTGGTACAAACACATTGGAAATCGAAGTAGAAAACTGCAAGTACAGTGTATTAATCTGTCCACCAACACCATAAACTGCTACTGCTGTTGTTCCTGCCAATCGACCAAGAAGAAACTTATCTACGCTCCAATTCACCTGATCAATGATCTGATTCAGGAAGATGAAGAATGTAAACACCCACATTTCCTTCAGCAATCCAATCTGAAGTCCACGGAATTTAAAACTAATATGTAATTTCTTAAAGCAGTAGAACATATTAGACAACAGCAAAAGGAATGTCAAAAAGGTTGTTACGGAAACCATGCCCTTTGATCCATAACCCATAATCAACAAAGGAAGTGTCAAGAATGGGCTGCATAAGTTTTGTAACAAGATCAAGAGCTTTTGAAATAAAAATTTCTCATGAGCAGTTATTGAACAGTTAAACACACTATTCGGAAATGTCATTGCAAGATTTATAATAAGCAATCCCATTAAAATCCTTGCCGTATCGTATTCGCTATCCGTAAGTCCTGTTCCAAAGATGCTTCGTATATTTCCAATCATTACAATTCCACAAAGAATGCATATAACGGAAATCGAGCAGAAGATAATCATGAACATTCCGTTCAATCTTGCTACGCCGTCTTCATCTTTTTGCGCTTTATATCTTGAATAAAAACGAAGATACGAACTGCCAAAGCCCAAGCTAAGCAGGCTCAAATAGGAAACAACCGAATATACTAATTGATATAACCCATACTCGCTTTGTCCCAGAAGGCGAAGCATAATCGGAGTATATACAAGACTTACTAATATTTTAACTAATTCTCCGGCGTATGAAAGAATTACACCAGCTTTACGTTGATCGATTTTTATTGTCATCTCTTTCTACCCATTATTTTTGAAGTGCCTGTTTTAAAAAAACAAGAGAGTGTTCTTTTGCTTTTTCCACAGATTCAGTATTGTATAAGCAATCAGTTCTTTTCTTAACTGCGAGTTCTTGTGGTTTTATCAAACGCTCTGTGGCGTTATATAATTTAAGAATATTATCAATTCTTGTATTCATATTATATGAACCAGAATTGCGACCAAACACCCAAAACTCCTTATTAAATATCAGCGAAAAAACCGTTGCATGAAACGAATCCGTCAAGACGGCTGTTGAATTTTCAATCAGCTTTAAAAAGTCATTAGGAGCAACATTTGTATCCTGAATATCTCCGAACATCTCATCTTCCCGGTCATGCAAATACGGTATCATCACTATCTTACAATTATTTCTTTCCGCATATCTTTGTGATTCCTCAATTTTTTCTTTAGTCAAATTAAGAAAATAGCAAAAGATATAGTTTGTGTATTTTTTCTTAGATGTATCAGCCTTCTTCTTCCAGTATTCATATGGACGCAAAAGAGTAGGATCAAGAACCAATTCTGGTTCTCTGCCGGATATTTTTGAAACCAGTTTCTGTGCTGTTTCTTCTCTAACTGAAACATACTGGAGTTCTTTCAAAAATTCTCCATAGCGTTTTGCTTCATATTTCTTCAATGTTTCTTTACCAAAACTGGCCGCATAAATTATTTTTCTTTTTTTATCATCAACAAAATCAAGAAAAAAAGAAGGGATGTTGTAATCAGGGTTCCATATTTGATCGCTACCGCATACATATTTATCATATACTAACTTTCCGGATTTTAACTGATTGTATGTAATTGGCAAAGATAGTTTCAGTTCCTGATTTCTGTATTTATCAAACGCAGCATGCCTTAGTTTAATACTCTTTTCGACGTCATCGCTTATTTCATTCGTGTTCCTTGCACGATGCAATTTTTGCTTAACCTTATCCATCGTCAAATACCGAATATTTCGTTTGACGCTAAAAGTATTCATTTCCTCCGATGGCTTATAGTTTATTATTTCCACATCACATCCAATTTCCTTTAATGTATCCTGCAATGCAAGTTCCTGTAAAAATCCTCCATAATTGTACATTACAGGATTAAGCGTCAATAAACCAATCATAATTCACACCCCCAAAACATATGGAACCGTAGCATTCACACCATTTAACACATAAAAAAACCACCAATAAAAAAGCATATATCCGATCAAGCAAAATTGTATGATTTTTTTATTTCGTGTTTCATAACAAATAGCAGGAAAAGCAAGCATCTCAAACTGTGAAAAATACATACCAATTCTACCAGCAAAAGAATTCACACTCGTAAACTGAGCTAACAACACGTCAAAAATCATCATTGTGAAATAAAACTGAAAATTTTGAAACGTGCGGTTTTTTCTTTTGGCATATAACATTGCATATAGTAAAATCAAAATTGCTGGCAATCTGCTCAAGATTTGGTTCGGCATAAACATAATGTTTCCACTGATATATCCCACATATTTTGACAAACCAATGGAAGATAATATTTTAGTTGCAATTCCCGTACCGACAACAATCACAAATCCAACGAGTATAACTACCATCATATTTATATTTTTGCGCTGTTCGTCATGTACACTTTCGCTTACATCCACTTTTTTCTCTGCATTTACATAGTTGTAAATAAAGTAAATCAATATTCCTATAACAGCACTTGTATGAAACAACACCGCTACAATGGTAAAGAAACAGCACATCTTATTGTTTTTATTCTCAAAAAAAGTAAAAGCCAAAAAAATAAAAGCCATTGCAATTGATTGTCTCATCAAATTCAGTGACGAATTAAAAAACATAAAATAATATGTTAGAATCCCTACCCAGCACAGGCTATTTTGTGTTTGATTATTTTTATATAAAGAATAACAAATTGGAACAATCACCAATCCTTGAATAACGAACTGAACTGCATATATATTCCTAAACAGCTTTGCAACAATATATACAGTCGTGCTAAAACCTATTTCATAATCTGATACATAAAGATTTCGCCAAATCATAAACCATCTTGTCGTCATGTAATCAGAAAAATTTTCCGCAGAAATTGCCGCATCGGTCATTTGCGAAAGATAGGTTTGCACATCTGTTCCAATGCATTTGTCACGCAAGCCTGCAATTAAGCAAGGTATTAGAAGTGCAACTAAAATCAAAACGAATCTCTGATTCTTTTTGATTACATTTGTTGCTTTAATAATTAATGTTGAAACAAAAAATCCTATTAAATATACGCTCACACTTTTCTCCCATTCTATCTTTTCAGAGCCTGTTTGAGGTTAACAATTGCTCTCATTGCAGTCCACCTTTTTTCCTTGAGCAGTATATAATACAATTTTCTTTTTACACTTGTACAATCGCATATATCAAGCTCATCGAATAGGCCATACTCGTCTATTACGTTGAATAGTCCTTTTCTTATGTTTGCACTCAAGCGTTTTGCCTTTATTAAAATAAAACAATCCTGAACAATTTCAACTGTTGTGATACTTTTCTTCTCTTTTATCAATTTTTGAGCTGTTTCCGTGTCACATTTCTCGTGAATGAGATTTTCTAATTCTTTTTCTCCCTCAAACAAATAGAGCCATCGCTTTATTGGATCATCCACAACTCTTGGAGCAAGCCGTGGTATATAATAATAAATGTATCCATAAATTGGAATACACTGTATCGTAACAATATGCTGCATTAAGCATGTGTTAAACAAAGCATCCTCTCCAGATAACATCCCTGTTTTGAACTGAACATCATACTTTTTCAGGATATCTCGTTTGATGAATTTTGCCCAACATTCACAGAGTTCTTTGCTTTCCGCACGCAACTGTAAAACATATCCATAGTCTACATTAAAGATATCCTCATTGCTATGGAATATGTCTTTTTCAACAATTGTCCGATAAAATTCTTTTTTCTTTTCAATATCTTTTACTTTTATACCACACAGAACCCAATCAGCAACAATTTTGTCACAATTATTGTTCAAATATTCAACAAATTCCGTCGATATTTCATCATCAGCATCTAAAAACAAAATATACTTTCCGCAACTTTTCTCTATACCAAAATTTCTTGCCGAACTCACGCCTCCATTCTCTTTTTTTACAAACTTTATTACGGCAGAATCTTTTATATAATTTTCACACTCATACGAAATGTCATCGTCTGATCCATCGTCCACTACCACAATTTCATGGGGAATCGTTATGCCAGTCATACTATCAATGCATCTCTTAAATTCACAAAAAACCGGATTGTATAGCGGTATAATAATACTTAAAAAAAATTTTTGACGCTCCATTAGCTCTTTCATCATCTCAATTCTTTATACATTTATTACTTTATACTACTTGTGGGTAGGACAAGTAAACTATAATTCAGTTTACCCCCCCCCTAATAATTTTAAGTTTTAATAATAGCTGTTTTACATCTTGACGTAAACATTGTTTTGGAAGTTGCTGAAATACAAGTCTGTTGAATTTTCCCTTTTGCAATTTTTTAAAGAACACATCTCTTCCTTTCGGAAGATCTGACGGGTGCTCCAACTGATGATTATTAGCTACAGCTTTAGTCAAATCGACACTCTGCAAATGTATATCTGCCATTTGAAGCAATTCACTTCCTTTATCTGTCATCGACAGAACAAGAGAAATGCCTTTTTTTTGCTCCTCTATTGACAGCTCACTTCCCCACGAATCGCCCAAAGTCAAATCCGATGCTCTTGATATCTTTGCGTATTGACAGCTATAGCAGTTTTCCGTATATGTTAACGAGTTCAAAAATGCAATCGAGTACTTATCGCTCACGCCATTTGTGATGATACCTTTATAATCGCCATAAACCATAAATTTTGCTTTAACTCTGAATTGTATGTCTTGCAGAGCATCCAGTTCAAAATTATACTGGTTTAAAAACTTGTCCAAGAGTTTTGGCGATGGTGTACCATGACATATCAAATCTATTGTATAAAGATTTTCTCCAAGTTTCTCTCCTACAAATTTTTTTAATGCCGCCACTTGGCACGGCAATGCAATAAACAGCACTTTCTGACTGCTTTTCAGTTTTTCTGTTACGCTCTTGTAAATGCCCTCTGGATTGCTCTTAACGTACTTCGATCCAACAAATTTCTGTAGTTCATCAGTCTTTTCAGCAAATTCAAAGCCAAACTTTCCATTTCTAAAGCAACAGCTGCAAACTACGCCGCCATTGATTACAAACGCAGAAGAAATTGCAGTAGCCAGTCCACCAGACGAACACTTTTTTCTGTCTTCCTGATTATTCGTCCATCCCTGATACCATTCAATCGGTTTCCTGCTCAATACCGGATTATTTTGTTGACATACGCCATAGCATTTATTGCATTTTATGCATTTATCTTCTTTAATAATTGCGTTATAGGAAGACAATCTGTCCTTGATTTCAATCGCTTTTTTCGGACAACCTTCTACACATGCCATACAACCCGTACATTTATTTAATTCGCAAACTGTTTTCAAGTCATTCTCCATGATACCTCTAATTTATTCCTCAATCATTTTTTTTAGAATTTCTAAAGATTCTATCCTTTTTTCTTTTAACACTTCATTTGCTTCAGTAAAGTCAACCTTGTTTTTTGCTAATTGAATATCTTCCTCGTCACGAAGTATCCTATGTGAGAGCCCTGTCATACGGAGAATACTCATATTTCGAGTTCCCGTATTATTATTGGGAAGTACCTCCACAAATGGCGTGTTGAAATTGATTGCAAAAGCTGTTCCGTGAAAAGAATCCGTTATCATGCAAGTCGCATTTTTTATATACGAAAGGAATTGCCCCATCTCTGGACACCAGACAAACTTGCCCTCTCTAGTAATTTGATGAAATGATGCAGAAATTCTAACAAGTGGCAAATTCATTTCATCTGCTACGCGTTTTGCATATCGTCCCAACTTTTCATCATTATGAAGCTGATATACAAGCACATAGTTTTCGATTTTAATAGGTGATAAATACTTATTCCAAAAAGAGGCACCCAACAATAATGTTGGATCAATTACTTGGTATGCGTCCATACCAAATTCTTTTATTATTGTAACAGCACTATCTTCTCGAACCGCAATATATTCATATCTGCTCAGCCATTTTCTATAATATTGCTTTAATTCTGCGGTCATCTCGGTATGTCCAAAACTCGCAGCATACGCAACTCTTTTATCAGTATCTTTGGTAAAGGACAAGCAATAACTACTATCATACGATCCATTTTCTGTTGGTCCCCAAACCTGATCACTTCCTGTCATATACACATCGGCCGAAGGTATATTGTTGGAAAGTTGCTCTAAAGTATGATACCGTTCTGTCAGTTTTAAGTACTTTCTTTGAGCTTTTTCAAATCTTTTTCCCGCTAAAACACTCTCTGGCTGACGTAAAAGAAGATACAGTGTTCTCTTTATCAGATTGTTATTCCACCCCGGCTTACGCTTTAAAATAGTTTTTTCATGCTGGGAATAATGTTCGTCATCTCTTATATAATCAATGATTTCACAGCAATGCCCCATATTTTCCACTACCGTCTGCGTAGCCAAAGCCTGCAAAAGCGAGCCATAATTCGTTATCGCGTGTCTAGTAATAACAGCTACTTTCATGATTCCTCCTTACTCCTTCATCCTTTTGGTAAACTCCAGCCGCTTTAAATACAGTTTCCTTGTGTCTGCAATCTTTTTTGGCAGAGCTTCATGCTACAATAGACCCTTATTCGGATACAGAAAGAACTCTAACCATTTTGTTTTCTTCATAATCCACGCAGCTACAATCGGTCCTGCAAAACTGATTCCAAGTCCTAGTGCAATATGAATTGCTGCATTCGTAACACCTATCTTCAGCAGAACAGATCTCATCGGTGCCGCAAATAACGTGTGCATCAGGAAAATTGGCATAGTGTACTTTGCAAAAAATCCCATAGCTTTCCCAGATTTTTCTTCGTATGTTGCCACTAAAAGAATTACTGCGGTGCAAGCCATCAATCCCAGTACAAATGACACTGCTTAATTCTGGACATTAGCCATGTGTACCACAATACTCAGTCCAAGGAACAATAAACCAATCACCGTTCCTTGCAATTTCTTTCCTCGTATCTGCACATCAAATACACAGATACTCATTCCTATTACAAACCAAATTTCGTTTGTGAGAACGGTCGATACGGCGTATATCCCTATACCCCCTAAAATGAGGAGCTTTGCCGTAAATGCAACAATTAATCCTACAGCAGCCATTTTCACATTCGTGAATGTCGGTGTGATGAGAAAGATAAAGAACAATGCATACAGATACCAATACGGCGCAGTAGGATGAAGCAACAACGTATCACCTAAACCGCCAATCTGATCATTCACACTGCCAGAGAATACTGTTTTCAATACCCATGTGGCTGTCGAGAACGTCACATATGGTACACCGAGTGCCAGTGCCTTCTTTGCCATATTCTTTTTCCAGCTTTTAAAACCCTTTACCTTGCTGTACTTTTGATAAAGGTATCCGCTACAAATAAAGAACAGCGGCACATGAAAGTAGTAAATCGTCGTGTTGAACCATTTATACAAGTCATTCTCCGGCAGGATATTTGCCTTCGTCATGCTCTGAAAGAAATGTCCCAATACGACCAATATGCAGGCGATGACCTTTACATCATCAACCCATTTTTCTCTGACTTTTACCGCTGTCTTTTCACTCATTACTTCGTCTCCATCTGCTGTGCAATATCAGCATCCACGATTTCCTCACCGGTCTTATGCTTCAGCTGCTCTTTACTTGCCTCACTCAGACCGTTGTTGATTACACAGTTCATATCGCAGGTGCTGCACTTGTCCAGGTCTTCCTTAGTGACTTTGCCATCACGATAATCACGGCAAATCTTCAGCTCATACATGCTGTACGGATGCTTGGTGAACAGTGCCTTGAACTTGTGTACCAGAACCCAGGTAGCAGGTTTCCAGATGTACTTGTGCATAGCCGGAGAAACAGAACCGATCATCCAGCAGTCACGGTCACAGCAACGAACCTTTGCACGAACCTTCTCAGCCTCCGGGCTGTTCCACAGCTCATCCCAGGTCTGATTGTTCAGGTTGCCCATAACCTCTTTATCCTTGGTACCATTGCAAGGCATAACATCGCCATACGGATCGATGAAGAAGGTGTCGAAACTCATGTCGCAAGGCAGCAGACGCTTCTGGCCATAGATGTAGTTAATCAGGCCGTGGTTAAAGTAAGCGCGGAACCACTTCTTCGGGCTGTTGCTACGGAGCAGTTCGTTAACCAGATTTTCAAAGTTCTTAGCAACCATCGGACGGTCATGGATGATATTCTTCGCTTCAACAAAGTAGAAGCTGTTGTGCAGAGAGGCAGTCGCAAACTCCATGCCCATCTCATCGGAGATCTTGTACAGCGGAACCAGGTCAGGAGCATTCTTGTCCTGAACGGTCATACCGAAGCCAACGTCCTTCATGCCCATCTCACGCAGCTTTTTCAGCGTGCCGTAACCACGCTGGTAGCCGTTCTGCAGGCCGCGGATTTCATTGTTGGTCTGCTCCAGACCCTCAATGGAAATACGGATACCGATCTGCGGGAACTCCTTGCACAGGTCAACGATACGGTCGGTGAAGAAACCATTCGTGGAAATAACGATACGGTCAGACTTCTTGTACAGTTCACGCACGATATCTTTCAGGTCAGTACGGATGAACGGCTCACCGCCGGTGATATTGGTAAAGTACATCTTCGGCAGCTTCTTAATAGTTTCGATGCTGATTTCCTCTTCCGGCTTGGAAGGTGCCTTATAACGATTGCACATGGAGCAACGAGCGTTGCAGCGGTAAGTGACGATGACCGTACCATTTAACTTCTTTTCTTCAGACATGATTAACTCTCCTAACTCTCTCTTTTAAGAATGTTTCGACTTTATTTAAGAACCACTTGGCACATACCGAAAACACAACCGAACCACAGATGACTGCAACAGCTGTGAAGATATATGCCAGCAGACCATTTTCAAATAGATGAACAAGGTGTAGCTTCTCAAGCACACGATAAATTACCATGTGGCACAGATAAATCTCGAAGCTGATACCACCGAGGAACTTGGCAACCGGATTGACCAGTCCCCCCCCCCGTTCTACAACCGAGGGTATAGATCAGTGCTGCTACACAGAAGAACAGCATCGTGAGCGTATTGTCACCTAAAGCAAAATAAGCAACTGTGGCAATCAGCAGAATTGCCGCGGCAACAATCTTGTACTTCGATGCAAACTCGGCCAGCTCTTTCCGATAGAGGAAGATCAGACCGCCTGCGATAAAATAAATTGCATCGTAGACGATATTAGTCCTCCCTGCTTTGAAGTAATTAGTGCATAACCAGTTAAACAACAGTGCTACAACCGCCACACTCCACGCTCTTTTCTTATTTCTAATCAGGAAGCAGAAGAACGGGAACAGCATGTAGAACACAAAGATAACTGCCAGTGTCCAGCTCACACCAATGACCGAAATCTTCACATTCGGCAGAAGTCCCTGACACAAAGTTAGGTTTGCAAAAACCTCAAACATGGATACCTTGCTCGGCGAAATCACAAAGTCTAACGCACAAAGCAGTGCAAAGTACGGCCATATTTTGATGTACCGTTTCTTGTAGAAATCTTCTACGCTAATCTTCTGGTCAATAATTTTCTGGTAATAGCCGCAGCACATTCCAAAGCCGCTGACCATCATAAAAAGGAAAACGAGGTTTGTGAATGATGGTATTAGCCGTTCAAACACAAATCCTCCTATCCCATACTCTCCATTTGCGAGGACGTGCATCAGTGCAATGCCAATGATGGCATATGCCTTCAAACCGTCAATTCCCTCATATCGATCCGCTTTTATAGCCACAAATTCTCTCCTCACGTACCAGTTTTACTGATACACCTTCATAATTTTCTCGTAATACTCATCAATGGTATCGAAGCTGATGTCCTTACAGTTCGCACTGTACTCCGCACACAGCTTCTTATCGCCCCAGAGCTTCTCGATTTTCTTCTTCAAATCTTCAGCATTACCGCTCTCAAACAGCTCGCCGGTCTTACCGACCTGAATCAGTTCCGGGATACCGCCGATGTTCGCACCCAGAACCGGTGTGCCATACATCTGGGATTCCATCACGGAGAACGGGCAGTTCTCATACCACTCAGAAGGATAAATGGAGAACCGTGCCTCACGGATGAGCTTTTCCAGTGCCTCTCCTTTCTGGAAGCCAACGTTCTTAATATTCTTAATACCATTTACTGTCTCTTCCAGAGGACCAGTGCCGGCGAAGATGAACTGTACATCCGGCAGTTCCTTACAGACCTTGATCAGTGTGCCGATGCCTTTCTCCTCAGAGAAACGGCCAAAGTAGAGGACGTAATCCTTCTTCTCCGTCTCTTTCCACTCCACCTTGTCGATGAAGTTGTGCATTGCCACAGTCTTCGTTGCAAACAGAGGATTGCTGTCCATTTTGCGCTTCATGAACTCCGAGCAGCAGATCATGGTGTCAATGTACTTGTAGGTGCCCTTCCACTTCCAGAACTCGGCTTCCATCATGCCGATGGCAGATTTCGCCGTGGAACCGTGGATGCACTTACCTTTCATGCAGTTCACGAAATGGCCGCCGAGGCACTTCTCACAGTTCTGGTGAGTATTCGGATTGTTCAGCATGTGGTTCGGGCAGACCAGCTGGTAGTCATGTGCCGTGAAGATGATCTTACAATCTCTTCCGGTCTCCTTGCGCCACTTCACGATTTCCAAGATGATGGAAGGAGTCAGTTGGTAGTTAAAATTGTTCAAGTGACAGACATCCGGCTTGAAGTCGTCCAGAACTTTCCGCAGCTGCACTCTTGCTTCCTTGCTGTAGATGGTCTTGATCGGGTAGGTCAGCTTGCTCAGTTTGCTACCACCGTGGAAGTCCATATCAGATGTATAAGCATTGACCCGGTTGCCAACACAACGGCCTTCGTGCTCCATTCCGAAGTACTGAACCTCGTGTCCGTGCTGCTCCAGTGCCTCACCCAATTTAAATATGTACGTCTCTGATCCGCCGTTTCGGTGCAGAAATTTATTCAAAATCAACGTCCTCACGTTATATTTCTCCTTATTTTATGTTCTATTTCACTACCTCTGTTCAGATGAAGCACTTCCAATGTGTTGTTCATAAACCAGAGTGCTCCATACAAACGCAGGTAGTGATACTGAAAGTTCTTATGATAAAATCATCTGCTGTTGCTGAACCTAGGTAGTGAGATAAAAACTGCTCTCACAGCCTTACCCATCTGTCGAAAAGTGCCGTAAATACGCCATTTTTCCAGTGTCCTCACTATGTACATCTCACTACCTGCATTCGGTTAGAGGAGATTATTTATTATCAATACTCTCATCTATTGTTTTCTCCTGTACAGTTTCATCGTTTCCTTTACAACTTCATCCCAGTTATATTTTTTGCAGATAAAGTCAGCTGCCTGTGCCTTCATCTCCATAACTTTTTCTGGATGATCACAAGCATCTTGTAACTTTTCTCTAAGTTCATCCACATCCGATTTTTTGAAAATCAATGCCTTATCTTCCACAACCTCAGCGCACTCTGGAATATCAGAAACCAAACAGCAATTGCCATAACTCATAGCTTCCAGCAGACTCAAAGGCATTCCCTCCAGATCAGAAGGTAATGTGTAGATATACGCATTGCTATATAATTCATCAAGCATCTGCCCCTGAACAAATCCGGTAAAAATGATTCTATCATCATCCTTTGCCAGCTCTTTCAGTTCCACCATAAAAGAATCCGTATCGCTAGAGCCACCAGCAATAACCAATTTTTTATCTGTTTTGACATCCTCGAACGCTTCAACCAAATACCGGATACCTTTTTCCGGTACCAGTCGACCAAGAAATAATATGTAGGAATCTTTTGTCAGTCCAAATTTTTCTGTTATTAAACCAGCTTCTTGGGTTTCTGGTCTGTTCACACCATTCGGAATAAAATGTGTCTCCCTACCATAGGTATCTTTGAAATAATCCTGAACGCCTTTGCTCAAAACGATGATTTCATCTGCATACTTTACAGCATTCTTTTCACCCTGCCGGATGAATTTAGAGCCAAATCCTGACTTCCATTTTTCCCTCTGCCAGTCTATGCCGTGAATGGTAACCACAACTCTTTTCCCCAGAATCTTAGGTAGCCACGAGAAAAAGGCCGGTCCCTCTGCATGGATATGTACTACATCATATTTTCCGAAAGCACTGTACAAGGCTGCAAAGAAAGAGGAGCTCACCGCTGCAAGACCTTTTCTTTCAATGGTTGGGACAAATTTCTGTCGGATTCCATCATATTCAATTATATTGTCATACTCTGCACCACTCACATGATGACCAGATCTGTTGTAGCAGGTAACCTGACATCCATCTCTTGCCATTCTGGTGCATAGTTCTTTTACAACAATCTCTATCCCGCCCTCACGGGACAGTCGTTTTTGTCCGAATATGGACACTGCAAATCTATCTTTCATAGTGTTCTCCAACCAATATTGTCCCCTCTGCTCCTTTATATATATCTACACATCTGCTCTTCACAGATAGTATTTCTCTCTAATTCCCCGTATGTTCATCATACAATCATCCAAGTATTTTCTTCTGCTGTCGCACCCTATCGGCGCAGCAATCATATTTCCTTTGTTTTCTACTCCATAAAACATCCGTTGAGTAGACACGTCTCTACACTGCTATAACCGAAGTGTTGTTTTATGCAGTCGACACCCGTATAACCTGTTATGACATTTTTTCTAAACGCTCTTTCAAACATCATGCCCATTACTACTGCAATGTGAAACATTCCAGTAACAATAGGCACGAATCTTCTTTATTTTTTCAGCTCTAATCCAGCCACAAAACCATCCCAGCTTTACTCATCTGTCAATGATTTCATAACTTCGAATACCCCACCCGAAGGGCAGTTCTTGGCGACGCCTTCGCAGGGCCGTCTGGCGGTATTCAGCCTTTGGAGGGTCGTCGATGGCGACCTTCTTTCTACTGATTGCTCAGAATCTATATAAGGGCATTGCTGCCGCTTATGTCTTGATAAATCCGTTTTTGCGGAATGTTTCCCTGCTTCGGAGTCCTAAGTTTCGGGCTTCATTCAGGTAACGATTTAGCTGGTGTCCGTTTTTACAGATGAAGATTTTTCCGGAACGAGTTCCTTCTGCACCGCAGATGGAACATATTTTGCCGGTTCCTTCTGCGCGGAGTTCCAGAACCAGGATTCCTTCTGCCCAGGCCTTGTACATGAGATAAGTACGGATTCTGGTGCTCAGATGAAAGGGTGAGTAATTTCCACTCTGGTACATGGCCATCCTGGAAAAATCTTTTCCATATACAGGAAGCACTATCAGATCTGCTTTTTGTTCTTTACAAAAATCCACGATTTCACGGCTTGCTTTGTGAGCAAAATGCTCGTTCAAATGTTTCAGGTACAAATAATGTTTCTGATCTGCATGAGGAACATTATCGTTTTCTGTGAATTTCTGAGATTTCTCAAGCTTTTTCAGAACCTGTTCTGCTCGATAGCGGTATGTGTTTCCACCTCTGCAGGATTTTGCTGCCAGTTGCTTTCCCTGGACATCCTGTATGCTGCACATGGCAAAAATATCTGTATTTGTAAACTGCACACTACATATCCTGCTGCCTGTCTGTACGCGTTCTTTGGCTGTGCGTGCATCGGAATTTTCCTGTTTTACAGGAACATGAAGCATAAGGAGTTTTCCATTGTGACTGAGAGATGGTGACAGCACTGTGCCATTTACCGGAAAAGGACGCCCTTCCAATTGACTGGAAATCCATTTCCATTTCTTTCCATCCCAGAGTTTCAGCTTTATAGATGTATCAGAAATATCTCTGTACATTCCTTTGAAAAAAGTAAGAGAAGCATCGATCTTTTCCGGAAAAACGATTTCTTTTTTCTGGTTTTCTCCAACTACAGCTGCGGATTTCACAGCAATTCCAGCTTTATTCATCGCGGATCTGCGGAAGTATACAGGCAGCTTACCGTGAGGTGGTGTATAGAGGGGTACTCTTCCATCCCGGCCTGGTACTGTCAACAGTTCCAGTTCTCTCTGAATTGAAAGGAGGTTATCCTTCCAGATATCTTGTCTTGTCTGGAGTATTTTGTAATAAAAATCCACTGTTTCCTGGTACAGCTGCTCTGTTTTTGCAAGCATGTCCTGCTCCGGACAAAAGAGACGCATGCGCCATGTTTTAATACTGTATCCTGTTTTCATGACATCTCTTCCTTTGCTTTTTTTCTTGAAGCTCGCCAGCAAGAAAATAAATTTAATAACTTATCTAATATTATTTTTTTCGGTTGTCGCAATATATCCTCATAAGCGACAGGCATACGACTAACCTTGAATAAGGATATCACGCATCTTATACCTTGTCAAGACGAGCAAATGCCGCAAAATCTACCAAAAGTGTAACTTTTGAATCATATTTCTAAATAAATATTGTCAATAAACCAGTCAAATCTTAGAATTTCTATAAAAAACGATCCTTTGTTTATCGTGTTAGTAACATTAGTGGTCACTAAAAATGGTCAACTCTAATATTCAAAATTCCTTATAAAATAAGTCTGTAAAAGAATTTCCATTTTACTAATCGCAGTCTTTTAGTGGTCAGATTTTTAAATTCCAACATTCCCAAACAGCTAATTAAAAGCATTTTAAGAGATTTTGTCGCTTATGAGGATATTAAGCGACTTTTTTTATATAAATGTCCAAAAGCGTCTCAGACAAAATCCGAGACGCTTTTTATATTGCAAATTTATATTTTATTCTACTGTAACACTCTTGGCCAGATTTCGCGGCTTATCTACGTCCAGTCCTTTGGCTACACTTACGTAGTAACCGAGGAGCTGAAGCGGAATGACTGCAAGGGATGTGGCAAAGTGTGGATCTGTTTTTGGGATGTATACTGTGAAGTCTGCTGTGTCTTCGGTGTTATAATTGCCAAATGTTGTCAGACCCATAAGATATGCTCCACGGCTCTTGCATTCTACCATGTTGCTGATCGTTTTTTCATAGAGGTCTGGCTGAGTCAGCACACCGATCACAAGGGTTCCATCCTCAATCAGGGAAATGGTTCCATGTTTCAGTTCTCCTGCTGCATAGGCTTCAGAATGGATATAGCTGATTTCTTTCATCTTCAGGCTGCCTTCCAGACTGATCGCATAATCTATTCCTCTTCCTACAAAGAAAGCATCTTTTACATTGGCCTGTTTGGCTGCAAACCACTGGATTCGTTCTTTGTCCTCCAGAATCTTGTGAATCTTATCCGGGAGTGTCTGAAGTTCGGTGATATAATTATCATATGCTTCTTCTGTGATAGTTCCGCGTACTTTTGCAAACTGAATCGCCAGTGCATAAGAGGCAATCAGCTGTGTACTGTATGCTTTGGTTGTTGCCACGGAAATCTCCGGTCCTGCCAGTGTATAGAACACATTATCTGCTTCACGGGCAATGGATGAGCCTACTACATTGACAATTCCCAGTGTGAGGATGCCTTTTTCCTTACATTTACGAAGTGCTGCAAGGCTATCTGCTGTCTCACCGGACTGACTGACGATCACTGCAAGACTGTTGGTGTTGAGAGCCATTTTGCGGTAGCGGAATTCAGATGCAAGCTCGACTCTTACCGGGATCTGGGCAAGGTCTTCCAATACATACTGAGCAGCCATTCCTACATGGTAAGCAGAACCGCAGGCAATGATGTATATCTGCTGGATCTTCTGAATGGTTTCTTCCCCCATGCCAACTTCTGTCAGATCGATCTTTCCATCTTTAAGTACGGAGTTCAGAGTATCCATTACTGCTTTCGGCTGTTCGTGGATCTCTTTCATCATGAAATGCTCATATCCCGCTTTCTCTGCTGCTTCTGCATCCCATTCGATGGTCTTCAGTTCTTTCTCGATCTCATCTCCATCCAGATTGTAGAATGTGATCTCGCCTTTTTTCACCCGCGCCATCTCCAGATTGCCGATATAATATACATTTCGGGTATATTTCAGAATCGCCGGTACATCAGATGCTACAAATGCCTCTCCATCTGCAACACCAAGAATCATAGGACTGTCTTTTCTGGCAACATAAATCTCTCCCGGATAATCCTTGAACATAATAGCAAGTGCGTAGGAACCGCGGATGCGAACCATTGAATGTGTAATAGCATCCACCGGTGTCCCTTCATATTTCTTATAATAGTAATCGATCAGTTTGACTGCTACTTCTGTGTCTGTTTCGGAATAGAAGGTATAACCTTTGTGTGTAAGTTTGTTTTTCAGTTCCTGATAATTCTCAATGATTCCATTGTGTACTGCTACAACGTTTCCATCGTCTGTCATATGAGGATGTGCATTGTTCTCAGATGGCTCACCATGAGTCGCCCATCTGGTATGACCAATTCCGCAGGTTCCTAATACGGATTCTCCGTTGTTTGTTTTTTCAGCGAGAACTTTTAATCTTCCTTTGGCTTTCAGCACTTCTGTTTCGCCATCGCCGTTTCGTACTGCGATTCCTGCTGAATCATATCCTCTGTATTCCAGTTTTGAAAGTCCATCTAAAAGGATCGGAGCAGCCTGGTGCTTACCTGTAAATCCTACAATTCCACACATATTGATTCTGTCCTTTCTTTCTATAAAAAAGTATTCTTCACAAAAATCCGGACTGCTACATTATATGCAACAGCCCGGTCGTAAGTTTTTGTTATTGCATGATAACCGTGTATAGTATAGCACGGGTTAGTTATGATTGGCAATATTGTTTTTAGGTGCAGCTATCTCTTCTAATCATTGTTTTCTATTTCATTATATGGAAGATTTACACCTGTTAGAAATATAGGTGGAATATGTTCTGGTATTTTCAGATCCTTTATATAATTTTTACCACCATTACTGTAGTCTCTTAGTATGTCATCTATCATTTGTTGTATTGTATGATCAACATTGAAATCATCTCTTATTTTTTTTAATATACCCAAAATCCACATGAGAATTTCATCGTTTCCTCCAGGCAATATTGGTACACCTATTCTCCAATTCAGAATTTCATCCTTAAAAGAGTCTATTGAACAGGTGGAAATTGTTTCCTGTGGGATAAATCCCCTCTGACAAGAAGGAACTGGTTGATTATTCAGACCTTGCGGACATTGAAATCCAAAGCTATAGTCTCTTGTCTTAGGAAGTTTTTGCTTATTTTTAATTATTTTATTTATACCTTTATATATATCACGATTTTTATACTTCAATAATTCAGGAATCACATATAACAGATCAATTTCGTTTTTGCAATTGTCTCTATAAAATATTCCATATGATGCTATACTCTTAAACCGAGTTTGAAAATTAAGTATATTAAACGGAATACCATGATTACTCCATACCAAAGTTGGTTTAAAATTCAACAGTTCCCATTGATACAGATTCAGATACAGATCCAGAAAATTTCTATACGGTATCGATTTGTATTTCGCCTGCATAATGCTCATTCTTAATAGTTTTACCTTAGCATCATATGTAAGAATGATCAGATCTCCCAATTCTACTTTTTTTATTATCGGTTTAGAACCAGAAAGCATTGCAAACCTTTTCGGATCCAATTGATATTTTACATACATCTTTGCATGTGCCTCTTTCACAAAAACACTATGACTTGTTTGAGTATTTAATGCCCCTGCCATCTGCCTGAACAAAAAGACTTCATTTACTTTCTGATTTGTATTTTTTGCTGCATTATTAATATACTTTTTCAAACACGTTCCCCCTTCATTTATTCTGTACTTTTGCAGCTTTTCTGTTGTTTTTTAAGCCTATTTTAATTTTTGTTTTTTCCATTACAATCTTCTTCATCTTCATCAAACTTTTTTCTCAGATAACTCATAATAAGTCCCATTTGCAACGTTTGATAATTTTCTTTAATCATCCCGGCCATTGATTCACATAGTTCTTCTTTCAATCCCGTTTCATATGCTAAATCTTTTTTTATTATGTCAATAGTATATCGACTACGAATATAAAAATCCACTAATCCAGTGGATCTCACATGACTAAAGTCGCATGCTCCTCGGTCGCTTTAGGCGACAAGGCTAAATATCGACGGATACGCCTGTAACTTAGGATATGCGCAGTCATGCGCTTTAGACAACAATTAATTCCATAGTATTTCTTCATTTTTATTTTTTACAGAGATTTCGCTTTTAACTTCTAGACTCATTTTGTTATTCCAGAAATTCAATTTAGGTTTCATTTATTTTCGTCTTTTCCGCTATATCAACCTATAAAAGCTTTAGAACAACTGTATCTCCAAGGCTTTTTCTTTCTTAATTTATTTTCTCCATTTATACTTTTGTATCATAATCATACAATTTTGAAATAATCATATATCTATGCTTTTGAAGATTTGAAAGTTCTGTTTCTATACCTTTGTCAGCAAATTTTGCATTATTCCCAGCAGCCAAATAACAACTTTCTATTCCTTGTGTAATACCATCTTCTAATCGTTCTACTTCTTCTTTTAATTGTTTAAAAAGAGCTATATCAAATAATTTCGCATAACTCACAACACCATTTCTCAGTATATATATTTGGTGCTGTATTTTACCTATTATTTCTTTTATTTTCTTTTCATTTTCAGGTGTACACCCATTTATAAATTCTTCTGATGATCGTAAAAGTTGTTCCATTGCATCGAAACATTCCCCTGTAAGATCCAAACCACGACTTAGCAAAGTTTGTCTATACCAAAATTCTTTTTTTTCATTGTTAATACTCTTTTTGCCAGTTCTTCTTTCAAAAATAAAAATTCCACCAACAAAAATAAGATTAACTATACTTGTAATTGCCTGAATAACTGCTGCCGTATTTTGTGTCACTATGCATCACCTCTCTTAAATATCCTTTAGAGATTCATAAATTCCTTCATCAATATTATGTTGCAATTCCTCAGACAAGGCAGCTCCATCATCAAATTTAAATATATATTTTTTTCGAAATCCATCTTCCTTCAAATTTATTATGCTACTTTCAAATAATCCACCAAAAAAAGAAGAATTTATTGACCATGTATCCTTAGGCACAATTACTTCAATTTTCTGTTCTTGCGAATCCAGTTCATTTAATTTTAATTTTTTTCTCGCATCAATTCCTTTATCGCGTCCAGAAAAAATTTTAGAGCCATTACTTCTAAAGTTTAACAAATTTATTTTTTCCACTACGTAATACCTCCTACCGTTTACTTTCCATAATTTGTGTCAAATATTCTCTGTCAAAATAAAATTTCAATGAAATTACTGTTCCGGGGAAAAATGTATTTATATACTTTACATACCTGCCATCCGGCGGTTGAAAAATATCATTTTTATCATTAAATGCTATTATTCTCCGTTGTTCATTTCCAAGTTCTTTATCCTCAACCATTTGAGATTTCAATTTATAAGTTCCATCAAAACAAATATGTGTATGCCCAGATGTAATCGACATCAAAGGAGTTTTATTTTCATTTGTCTGACCAATTAACTGGAAATTATTAATCAAACGAACGGTTCCTGTTCCCCTCCGCCGATTTCCTTCTACTTTATCATCTTTTAGCCGACTAATTCCTTCTTGAAGCGAAAACAGTGTATAGAGCATTTCTTCTGTCCAGTTTTTATTATAAAACTTCTCATGCTCTTTGGAAAGAAATTCAAGCTTCTCTCTTGTTTTCGATGAAGTCGTCTTTTCTTTCAATTGTTCATATATTGTATTTCCAAAGTCAAAAATGACAAGCTGAACTTCTCCATAGCTATCTACTTGGACGTTTTGCTGATAATGCCCCAATGCAAACCATGTCGTCTGTTCCCCACCGTGTATTTCACAGTTATCCAGCACCTCACCAAACAAAGTTCCAAGAATATTTTTTCCCTTCCCATTCAATGTATATCCCTGTGTATTCATACATTCAATTATATATTCTGCCAACTTGGTTGCTGTAATATCCGAAATCTGTGAATAATGATATCCACTGATCAGCTTGAATCGTTTAATATTATGCCAATTCATTAATATTCCTGCATCCATATTCAAATCCATATGTGCAGCCAAACCACTTGCCATAAATACATCCTTAACTTTTCCCTCTGCAGGAATTGTTCCACTAAATTCAATATTCTTTTTATTTTTTCTATGGTATTCTTTAATAGCCAGAACAATCACGTCCATAATTGTACTTGCAGCAATTTCCAGACAATAGCATTCACTGTGGTCAATATGTATTTCCTTTATATCTAATCTAGAACCATAATAATATAATTTTTGGAGAAAAGCAATTGTTCCCTCTGGATTTTCAGAAATTGAAAATATAGATGGAACTTTTAGAACTTTTTTATAACCCAATTTTTTTCCTATGATTTTTTCTTTTCCAAATCCTTTTTCCCTGAGAAAATAAAAAACTCTGTTAGGATATATTTCCGCACCCTTTAGTGCTTTCAAATTTCTTCTGCGTTTATTTTTTCTTCTTCTGAGTATAATCCCCTTTTGACATTTACGGTCAGAGGCTCTGCGAAGCTTCTTTTTCCATTTACTTATCATTTGCTTCCCCTTTTCCTCAGATTTTTCAATTAATATTTTGCAAAACCGGACTGTTAATATTGTTATTTTAAACAGTCCGGTCAAATCAATACTTTATTTAATTACTACTTATTTCTTACAGTATCGCTCTCACAACTCTCGGCTTGCATCCTGCCTTCTCGAGTGCTGCTACGATCTGGTTCTTGTGATCTGTTCCGAATGCTTCCATAGTGATCCGAAGTTCTACGGCTGCATTTCTGTTTGTGCTTACAAACTGGTTGTGATCCAGTTTGATAACGTTGCCCTGGTTCTCGGCGATGACACTGGCTACGCGTACGAGTTCGCCTGGCTTGTCCGGGATAAGGACGGAGACGGTGAAGATTCGGTCACGCTGGATGAGACCGTGCTGTACTACGGAGGACATGGTGATCACATCCATGTTTCCGCCGCTTAAGATGGAGACGATCTTCTTTTTCTTTACGTCCAGGTGGCGGAGTGCTGCTACAGTGAGAAGACCGGAATTTTCTACGATCATCTTGTGGTTCTCTACCATGTCGAGGAACGCTACGATCAGCTCATCATCGTCGATGGTGATAATATCGTCCAGATTCTCCTGGATGTATGGGAAAATATTTTTTCCCGGAGTCTGTACTGCAGTACCATCTGCGATGGTGTTTACATGAGGAAGTGTTACGACCTCGCCTTTCTCCAGGGATGCTTTCATACATGCTGCGCCTGCCGGCTCAACACCGATAACTTTAATGTGCGGGTTGAGGAGCTTTGCAAGGGTGGATACACCGGTTGCAAGTCCGCCGCCGCCGATTGGAACAAGGATGTAATCTACAAGAGGAAGCTCCTGTACGATTTCCATGGCGATAGTTCCCTGTCCGGTTGCTACTGCCGGATCATCGAACGGATGGATGAAAGTATAGCCTTTTTCCTCTGCAAGCTGCAGTGCGTGTGCGCAGGCTTCATCGTATACATCTCCGTGAAGGATAACTTCTGCTCCGTAGCTTTTGGTGCGCTCTACTTTGATCAGAGGTGTGGTAGTCGGCATAACGATGACTGCTTTTACTCCGTATTTATGTGCTGCATAGGCAACGCCCTGTGCATGGTTTCCTGCGGATGCTGTGATCAGTCCTTTGTTTCTCTCTTCATCAGAAAGTGTGCTGATCTTATAGTATGCGCCACGTACCTTGTAAGCACCTGTTCTCTGCATGTTCTCCGGTTTCAGGTAAACTTTATTGCCTGTCATGTCAGAAAAATAGCTGCTGTATATCAGCTTTGTTTCCTGTGTCACTTCTTTTACTTTTGCTGCCGCTTCTTCAAAGCTTTCTAATGTAAGCATCTGTATATTTAGCTCCTTTCTTCTACGTCAAAGAGGGCGTTTACAAATGCGTCTGCGTCGAATTTCTGCAGGTCATCGATACTCTCGCCTACTCCGATGTATTTTACTGGTATGTCAAGCTCAGACTGGATCGCTACTGCAATTCCGCCTTTCGCTGTACCATCAAGTTTGGTAAGAATGATTCCGGTTACGTTGGCTACCTCTGCAAACTGTCTTGCCTGGGAAAGTGCGTTCTGGCCTGTGGTTCCGTCAAGAACTACAAGCGTTTCCAGATACGCTTCCGGGTATTCTCGTTCCAGAATACGGTAAATTTTGCGGAGCTCTTCCATAAGATTCTTCTTATTGTGAAGTCTTCCTGCTGTATCGCAGATCAGAACGTCTGCATTTCTGGCTTTTGCCGCTGCCACTGCATCATAGACAACAGATGCCGGATCTGCGCCGTCCTGGCCGCCGATGATCTCAACCCCCGCACGGTTAGCCCACTGTGTCAGCTGCTCGCCTGCTGCTGCACGGAAAGTATCCGCTGCTCCGAGGATAACTTTCTTGCCCTGGTCTTTCAGCTTGCCGGCCAGTTTGCCTACAGATGTAGTCTTACCTACACCATTGACACCAATCACCAGGATCACGGATTTACGTTTCTCAAACTCATACTCTGTACTCTCCACCTGCATCTGTTTCTTTATGCTGTCGATCAGAAGCTGCTTGCACTGAGACGGCTCCTTAATGTGCTGCTCAGCTACCTGCTCCTTCAAATGCTCCAGAATGGAGGTGGTAGCATTAATACCGATATCTCCCATGATCAGGATTTCTTCCAGCTCTTCATAAAAATCATCATCAATGCTGGAAAAGCCGCTGAAAATGGAATCAAAACCGGCAACAATATTGTCTCGCGTTTTAGTAAGTCCGCTTACCAGACGTTTAAAAAATCCTTTTTTTTCTTCTGCCATACTGATTCATCCCTTCTGCTACTGGGTAAGCTGGTTCTCTACCAGGTCAACAGATACCAGCGTTGATACCCCTTTTTCCTGCATGGTAATTCCATAAAGCCTGTCTGCTGCATTCATGGTACCACGTCTATGTGTTATTATAATAAATTGTGTGTTTTTCGTCAACTTCTGTAAATATCCTGCAAAACGTCCTACATTGGAATCATCCAGGGCTGCCTCGATCTCATCCAGAAGGCAGAACGGTGAAGGCTTCAGATTCTGGATGGCAAAAAGAAGCGCGATAGCTGTGAGTGCTTTTTCACCACCTGAAAGCTGCATCATGTTCTGGAGCTTCTTGCCTGGAGGCTGGGAAATGATCCTGATGCCTGCTTCCAGAATATCTTCATCTTCTGCAAGCTCCAGTGTTCCTCGACCTCCGCCGAAAAGCTCCTTGAATGCCTTATCAAATTCCTTCTGGATCTCTCCGAATTTCTCACTGAACTGTTTACGCATTCCCTCATCAAGTTCCTGAATGATCTGCTCCAGGGTTTTCTCTGCTTCCAGAAGATCATTATACTGGCCGTTCAGGAAGGTGTGGCGTTCCAGAAGTTCCCTGTAATCCTCAATGGCATTGACATTAACGGAACCAAGAGCGCGGATCTCATCTTTTAATTTATGGATCTGCTGCTTCATCACATGGCGGTCGTTCATCTCTTCCTTACGGTATGTAAGAGCGTTGTTCGGAGTGATCTCATATTCTTCCCACATATATGTGATACGGGCCTCCCGGTTCTCTTCGATCTTCTCTGCCTGAGTTTTCAGACGGAAGCATTCTTTATCCAGAAGACTGATCTGGTTGGAAAGCTCATCCCGTTTTTCGAAAAATTCTTTATGGCTCTTTGTGCTTTCTTCCTTTTTCTGCTGCATTTTTGCGAGCTGTTTGTTCTCAGCTTCTTCTTTTGCGGCAAAACCTTCAATCTCTTTACGGACGTTTTCGATAGTCTTTCTCTTTTCAGCTGTTTCCTGGCTTCCTATTTCCAGAGAATCCAAGATCTCTTCTCTTTCCTGGGAAAGAACTTCGATTTCTTCTTTCAGTCGCCTTATATTCTCTTTGACAAAGCTTTCTTTCTGCTGGGCTGCAGATGAGTCCAGACGGATCTTTTCCAGTTTTTCCGATGCTTCAGCTTCGTCTTTCTTCCAGTCTTCCAGCTCTTTCTGGCGGGTCTCGATGAAAGTTTCCAGCTCTTCCTCATCTTTTTTGGAGTCTTCCAGTTCCTGGGTGATACGGGCGTTATCTGCCTGCATATCTTTTGTCTGGATGCGGATCTCTTCCTGTTCTCTCTCGATCCTGGCGTATCCGCCGCGGATCTCCTCCGCTTTTTTCTCCAGCTGTTCAATGTTCATTCTGGCTGTATTCTGCTGAATGGACTGTTCCCGCAGTTTCTGCTGCAGGGATGCAACGGTATCACGCATCTCATTACGCTTCGTTCGGTTCTCCACGAGGGATTGGCGGATGGCATTGTACTGTGCTGCCAGCTCTTTTACCTTTTTTTCAAGCTCTTCAATCTCACGACGACGGCCAAGAAGGTTGCTGTTGTTCTTAAACGCACCACCTGTCATAGAACCGCCTGGGCTTAGGGATTCACCTTCCAAAGTTACCATACGGATGCTGTGGCGGTATTTTCTGGCAATGGCAATGGCATGATCGATGTTATCCACTACAAGCACTCTGCCAAGAAGATATCCGATCAGTCCTGCGTATTCCCGGTCAGCTGTTACCAGACCACTTGCAAGACCAATGGCTCCGGGCTCGTTTAAGGCACCTCTCTGGTTAAAATCCCCTCTTGCAGAAATGCTGTTCAAAGGAAGGAAGGTTGCACGGCCATAACGGTTTTTCTTCAGGAATTCGATCATCTGCTTGGCTGTCTGCTCATTGTCTGTAACAATGTTCTGGATGCTGCCGCCAAGTGCTGTCTCAATGGCAATCTCGTAATTTTTCTCTACGTGGATGATATCTGCCACAACTCCGCGGATACCCGGCACTTGATCCTTCTGTTCCATGACACGACGGATACTGTTTCCGTAGCCATCGTAGCGTTCTGTGATATTTCGCAGAGATTCCAGCCTGGATGCTTCTCTGTGGTATGCAGTCTGTCCTGCTTCCAGCTGTGTGCTCTGCTGCTTCATGCTCTCCTGGATTTCGCGTATCTCCTTTGTGAGACGGCTGCCTTCCTGATTGGTTGCTGCAATGGCCTCTGTGATGGCATCGTACTCTGCTTTCGCCTCATTGATAGCTGACTGCTGTTCCTCTTCCTGGGTTTTCAAAGAAAGAATCCTCTGGCTGATCCCTGCCTTACGGATATCCAGCTGTTCCATCATTGCATCAAAACGCTGCGCCTTACCTTTTGTGTTGGCACGGGAATTCAGAATCTCGATGATCTCATTTTTTCCATCCTCAACAGCCTGAGTACATTCTTCGATATTGCTCTGGATATTTTCCAGTTTATCCTGCTCTTCTTTCAGCTTTTGGCTGGTCTCTTTAAGGCCGCTTTGTAAATCTGCCTTCTGCTCATCCAGTGCCTCTTTATCTGCTGTTTTTTTCTTCGTATCTTCCTGAATGGTGGAAAGACGGCTTCGGTAATGGCTGTCATTCTGCTCTCCTGCAAGGATCTGCTCATGGAGAACGTTTATCTCGCCTTCCAGCTGCTGCCTGCGGATAGCCCGGTCACGGCTGGCTTCCCTGAGAGCATCCATATGCTCATTAAGTTCTTCCAGGGATTTTTCCAGACGTTCATATTCATCCCTGGTGCGGCTGTGGGCATCCTGAGCTTCTTTTAACTGCCCCTCGGCAATCCTGGTCTTTTCTTCCAGTTCTTTAAGCAACTTGCCTGTATGTTCATATTCCAGAAGGAACATGTTTACATCCAGCTCTTTTAAGTTTTCTCTTTTTGCCAGATAGATCTTTGCTGTCTCAGACTGGCGTTCCAGTGGTTCCAGCTGTTTGGTAAGCTCGCTTAAGATATCTGTGACACGGACAAGATTCTGCTGCTCTTCTTCCAGCTTTTTCAGAGTTGTGTTCTTTCGCCTTTTGAACTTGACGATTCCTGCTGCCTCGTCAAAAAGCTCACGGCGTTCTTCAGGCTTTCCGCTCAGGATCTTATCGATCTGACCCTGACCGATGATAGAATAGCCCTCTTTTCCAATACCGGTATCGTAGAACATCTCGTTGATGTCCTTCAGCCTGCAGGAGCTTCCATTGATGCGGTACTCACTCTCCCCGGAGCGATAAAGCCTTCTGGTGACAGTCACTTCTTCAAAATCCACAGGAAGCTTGTGGTCACTGTTATCCAACGTAATTGCCACAGATGCGAAGCTTAAGGGTTTTCGGAGTTCTGTTCCGGAAAAAATAACATCCTGCATGTTTCCGCCACGGAGCTGTTTGGCACTCTGCTCTCCAAGAACCCAGCGGACTGCATCGCCAACATTGCTCTTTCCGCTTCCGTTAGGGCCTACAATACCGGTGATTCCATTATGAAATTCAAAATTGATCTTCTGTGCAAAGGACTTAAATCCCTGCACCTCTATATTTTTTAGATACATTGGCCACCTGCTGTTATTTTATCCTGCGAATTGCCTCAAGCGCAGCAGCCTGTTCTGCTGCTTTCTTGGTGTGACCGGTTCCTGTTCCCATGCTCTCACCATTGATCAGGGCTTCCACAGTAAAGCTCTTGCTGTGATCCGGTCCCTCTTCTTTGAGAAGGCGGTATTCTACCGGATGGTTGCCGCCCTCCTGCACCATCTCCTGAAGAACAGTCTTGCTGTCATAGAAAATTCTCTTGTCTTCCAGATCATTCAGGATGAATTTCATGACAAAGGCCTGCGCCGGTTCAAAACCGCCGTCCAGATACATGGCTCCTATCAGGGATTCCAGGGCATCAGACACGATGGAATCGCGGCCTCGGCCACCCATCATCTCCTCACCTCTTCCAAGAAGGATAAATTCCGGAAGACCGAACTCTCTTGCACAATAAGCAAGACTCTTCTCACAGACCATGCTGGCACGTTTCTTGGTAAGCTCACCTTCCTGGTTGCTGCGGAATTTTTTGTACAGGAAATCACTGCTGATCAGTTCCAGAACAGCATCACCCAAAAACTCCAGACGCTCGTTGCATCCAAGCTTTCCAAGGTGTTTTTCATTTGCGTAGGAGCTGTGCGTCATAGCCTGTTCCAGTAAAGATTTTGCAGTAAACTGATATCCGATGGTCTGTTCCAGTTTTTTTAAATTATTTTCCATTTTTATATCCCTTCGTTGCACGGCGAAGAGTCTCCACTGCATCACCGACGGTTACGATCTCCTCGGCCTCCTCCTGGTCGATCTGAATATCATATGTCTCCTCCAGATCAATAAGAATCTGAAAGAAATCCAGGGAGTCAACTCCCAGTTCATCTACAAAAGTAGTCTTCTCTGTGATGGTATCCACGTTTCTTTCCAGGGTTTTTCCGATTATAGTTTTCAGCATTTCCAGTTCCACGACTGTTCGCCTCCTTTTCTGTCTGTGTTATGGTTTCTGATCTATTTCTCTTTGGCTTCTGCCTGGGCTTTCTGCTCAGCTGCGATAAATTCCTCGATCTTTTCGTTGATCTTCTCTTCCTTAAACTGCTCGCACTGGAAAATCGCGTGACGGATTTCTACGCTCTTGGCACTTCCGTGACTTTTTACCACAAGACCTTTTAAGCCGAGAAGAGGGGCTCCGCCATACTCACTGGCATCAAAAGCCTTCAGTGTTTTCTTAAGAGCCGGTTTCACCATCAGAGCTCCCATCTTGCTTCGGAAATCAGACATCATGCCCTGTTTGATCATGGACATCATGGTAGCTCCCACGCCTTCGTACAGCTTGAGGATAACATTTCCGACAAAAGCCTCGCACACAACTACGTCTGCATAGCCTGCCGGGATATCCCTGGCCTCAATGCTTCCGATAAAATTAATGTCCCTGCATTCTTTTAACAAAGGAAACGTTGCTTTTACAAGGGCGTTGCCTTTTTCTTCCTCTGCACCGTTGTTGACGATCGCTACTCTTGGTTTCCTGATTCCTACTACATTCTCCATATAAATGGAACCCATCTGCGCAAACTGCACCAGATGGTTCGGTCTGGCATCTACGTTGGCTCCACAGTCAATAAGAAGGGAAACACCTTTGGCTGTAGGGATCAGCGGAGCAAGGGGTGGTCTCTGGATTCCTTTGATCCTGCCTACGATCACCTGGCCGCCTACCAGGACTGCACCTGTACTTCCTGAGGAAACAAATGCGTCTGCTTCCTGTTTTTTTACAAGGTTTAATCCTACTACAATCGAAGAATCTTTCTTTTTCTGGATTGCCATTACCGGAGGCTCTGCTGTTTCGATGACCTGAGATGCGTGTACCACACGGATCCTGTCCCCGGGATAATCTGAATATTTCTGAAGTTCTGCTCGGATCACATCTTCCTGTCCTGTAAGGATAACCTGGATGTTCTGTTTTTCTTTTACGGCTTCTACTGCTGCCTTTACCGGCTCCACAGGGGCATTGTCACCGCCCATTGCGTCTACTACGACTTTTACCATTTCTGCCATGTTTTTTTCCTTTCTCTGCCCGAAAACCATTTCGGACGTTTCGCGGTACACTGTAGTGAAAATCCTCAGACTTTGCAGTACAAGGATTTTCACTGCAGAGTACCTGTTTTTACGTACCATTTTCTATGATACTAAAATTTTGCCTGGGAAGTCAATATCTTTCCTGTATTTCACAGCGAATTCACTATCAGATTTTATGCTGATTTGTGCTAAATAAAGAGCAAAATGGAGAGCCGGAGCCCTCCATTTATATGATCAGATAAATATTCTGTTCTATTAAGCATTTGATATCTCTTCTGACAAACCAACAGATATTCTATATTTCTATTCCTGCTCTGCGATCTTTTCTGCCAGATCGTTTAAATATACCCATCGGTCCATCTTTTCATCCAGCTTCTGCTGAGTCTCCTGCTGCTCATCAGAAAGCTCCCGGAGCTTCCCTGCGTTGGTGGCATTGGCAGCCATCTCTTTGTCCAGCTGTTCCAGACGTTCCTCCAGTGCTGCTATCGTCTCGTCGATGGTCTCGAATTCTTTCTGTTCTTTATAGGTAAATTTCAGCTTTTGTTTCCTGTTCTGCTTCCAGGTATCTGCGGAAGATTTCTTTTTTTCCTGGGGTTCGTTCTCTGCCTGAGTACTGCCAGGCATATCAGCACGGGTCTCAAGAGTCTGGCCTTTCCGTGCTTTCGCCTCCAGGTAATCAGTATATCCCCCTTCGTACTGTACCAGTCTGCCCTCTCCCTCAAAAGCCATGATCCGGTTTACAACATTATCCAGGAAATAGCGGTCATGAGATACTGTGATCACAATGCCTGAAAATGAATCCAGATAGTCCTCAAGAATGGTCATGGTCGGGATATCCAGATCATTTCCAGGCTCATCCAGAAGAAGCACATTGGGAGCTTCCATCAGGACTTTCAGAAGATACAGTCTTCGCTTCTCCCCTCCGGAAAGCTTCTCAACCGGAGTATACTGCATAGCCGGGTCAAAAAGAAATCTCTCAAGCATCTGGGAGGCAGTGATCCTTCCCTCTTTCGTCGGAACATACTCTGCCACCTCGCGTATGTAGTCGATCACTCGCTGTCTCCCGTCCATATCCGGAACATTCTGGGCGAGATACCCGATACGGATGGTCTCACCGATCTGGATCTCACCGGAATCCGGGGCTACCATTCCTTCTACCATCTTAAGGAGTGTGGATTTACCGCAGCCATTAGGGCCGATAATCCCAAGGCGCTGATTTCGAAGCACAATATAATCAAAATCACTGATCAGCGTACGGCCCTCGATTGCTTTACTTACATGGTGGAATTCCACAGTTTTTTTGCCCATGCGAGTTTCAATGGAATCCATCTCCACGCTGGAATCCTTCACAGGAGTTTTGCCTGCTTTCAGAGCTTCCAGGCGATCCAGCCTTGCTCTCTGCTTGGTGCTTCTGGCACGGCATCCTCTTGCAGCCCATTCCAGTTCCATACGGAGAACGCTGCGGCGTTTCCGGTCACTGGCAAGCTCCATCTCTTCTCTCTGAGCCTTCAATTCCAGAAATTTGGAATAATCACCAGCATAGGAATACAGTTTGCCATGGCTGATTTCCAGGATACGGTTGGCTACGCGGTCCAGGAAATAACGGTCATGCGTTACCATGATCACAGTTCCCCGAAATCCCCGGAGAAAATCCTCCAGCCACGTTACCATCTCTCCGTCCAGGTGGTTGGTAGGCTCGTCCAAAATCAGGATATCTGCAGGGTTGAGAAGCATTCTGGCCAGAGCCACTCGTTTTTTCTCTCCGCCGGAAAGATTATCCATATTGATATTCTGGTCTGTGATCCCCAGAGTATTCAGCATACGGCGTGCCTCGCTCTCTGTACTCCAGTCTTTCTGCCATTTTCCCTCTGCCACATAGTCCAGAATGGTCATATGCTGAGGAAATTCCGGTGTCTGGGGAAGCCAACTGATGCGGATCCCGTTCTGGGTGATCACCTGTCCCTCATCTGGTTCTTCTTCTCCCGCGATCACGCGGAGCAGAGTGGTCTTTCCTGTCCCGTTCACGCCGATGATCCCGATCTTCTCGCCCTGGTCAATACCGCAGGAAATATCATCAAAAATCACTTTGTCACCAAAAATCTTATGAATGTGTTCTATGTTCAAAATATTCATGCTTTATCTTCTCCGTTCATGAAAAAATCATTTCCATGATAGGATAGCGAATTTTTCTGTTCCCGTCAAGAACTGCTTGCTTTCCGCCATCTTCTTTGTTTTTTGTCCGGATTTCGTTAAATAATTTTTTATTTTTCTTTACGTATTCCCGGAAAATGGCTGAAATAGTAGATTACAAACAGAACTGCCGTGATCACCCAGGATACCGGATAACTGAGCATGATATTATTGATCCCCGGATGCCTAGTAACAAAAACAAACAGCCAGATAATACGGATCAGACACACTCCTCCGCAGGTCAGGATCATGGGTATCAGCACTTTTCCTGCTCCCCTGAGTGCACCGGAGAGAATACCGATCACTACATAAAGGGCATAGGACGGGATCAGGAAACGGATCATATGAACACCGATGTCCACAACTCCCTGATCTGTGGTAAACAGACGGTAAATAGGCTCTGCAAACAGAAAAATACCTCCGCTTACAATAAAGGCGGTAATGTAAGCCATTATCATACAGACACGGACGCTTTTTTGCATACGGCGGTATTTTCCGGCACCGTAATTCTGTCCCACAAAGGTGGTAATTGAGATGGCAAAAGCATTGCACACCATCCAGAATACAGCATCAATTTTTCCCAGGGTTCCCCAGGCTGCCACGGTATCTGTTCCAAGCTCATTGACAAATATCTGAATGGTCAGATTGGCAATGTTGTACATTACAGATTCCAGTCCTGCCGGGAGTCCGATGCGGAGAACTGCTGCCAGAGAATGTGCATCAAACCGGATCTCATGGAACTTTAGGCGGTAAATATCGTTCGCCCGCATCAGAAACCAGGTAACAAGAATGGCACTGACTGCCTGGCAGCTTACTGTTGCAAGTGCAACACCCAAAACACCCATATGGAAGCTCACCACAAAGATCACATCCAGAAGAATATTAAGAAGGCAGGTGATGATCAGCACATACAGGGGTCTTTTTGAGTCTCCTACTGAACGTAAGATACTGGATACCATATTGTATACCAGGTTAAAAAAAGTTCCTGCAAAATAGATGTGGAGATACAGCACAGAATCCGGGATTACTTCTGCCGGTGTTTTCATAAGGTGCAGGATCGGCTCTGCCAGGATAAAACCTGCCATGCCTACGACCACACTGGCTGCCAGACAGAAGATCATGGAAGTATGAAGTGCCTTTTTTAGATTTTTGCTGTCTTTTGCTCCATAATACTGAGAGATCACTACAGCTGCTCCGGAA
Organism: Blautia sp. HA8986; assembly: GCF_056504635.1. Taxonomy (NCBI): domain Bacteria; kingdom Bacillati; phylum Bacillota; class Clostridia; order Lachnospirales; family Lachnospiraceae; genus Blautia; species Blautia sp. HA8986. The sequence continues at coordinate 503,948 of NZ_JBWLUQ010000001.1, read as the reverse complement.
CACAGGCCCACGAAGAATCCAACGATCAGATTCACGATCATGCTGGAAGATCCACCTACTGCTGCCAGTGCTTCTTTTCCCACAAACCGCCCTACTACTACAGTATCGGCGGTATTATAAACCTGCTGGAATAATGTTCCGAACAGGATCGGAAAGAAAAACAGCAGAAGCTGCTTCCAGATCACGCCTTCTGTGATCTGATTTACTTTGGCGGTATTTTCTTTCTGTAAATTTGTTTTCATATATTTTTTATTTCCTTTTCCCCTCGTTATATAGTTTTCACGATTCATTTTTTTAAGTATAAAAAAAAGCCGGTATACTTCATTAAGCATACCAGACTCTTTTCTGCATCGCATAAGTTGGAAGGATTAGTCCTCAACTTTGATGATTTCCTTCTTATTGTAGCTTCCGCAAGCTTTGCATACTCTGTGCGGCATCATAAGAGCTCCACATTTGCTGCATTTAACAAGGTTCATAGCGCTCATTTTCCAGTTCGCTCTTCTCTTGTCACGTCTAGCTTTGGAAGATTTGTTCTTAGGACAAATGGACATAGGTTACACCTCCTTAAATTTACTGAATATATCACTGATAGCTGCCATGCGGGGATCCTTCGGCTCCTCCTTGCATCCGCAGGGACCTTCGTTCAGGTTCTTCCCGCAGCGGCTGCAGATACCTTTGCAATCTTCTTTACATAAGACCTTCAAAGGCCAGCTTATCAATACCTCAAGATAGACCAACCGGTCCACATCCAGGTTCATACCTGTGAGATAGCTGCTCTCATCCAGATCGTTGACACGCTCTTCATCAGAAAGCTTCATATCAAGCTTCTTCTTGAATTCCAGCGGTATCTCTACTGAAACTGTCTCAAGACAGCGATCACAGGGAATCCCTACTGTAATCTTACCGGTTCCTGTAAGTTCAAGAACCTTATCACCTGTGTTGGTGATCGTAAGTTCCACTGGTTCTTTCGCAAGTACCGGAAAACTCCCCATCTGAAAATCAATCTTCTCCAGTTCCGGGATTGCCGACTCCTGGATTGTCTTACCATCAGAGGAAGAAATGTCTAATAATTGAATCTGCATAAGTCTCTCCTATCCACACTCGATTTATTATACATATGCTCTTGTGATTTGTCAATGTTATTTTCGGGAAAATATTACATTTTTTTAAATTTTTGATGAGGAAACTACGGGGGCTGAACTTCTGATAGTCAGCCCCCGATAATTCCAATATAAATCTCCGGTCATGTGCCCGAACTGTGGCGTGCCTGATAATGTCAGGTAACTCTGATTATACCAGTGCTACAGTCTCACGGCAGATTGCAAGCTCCTCGTTAGTCGGGATAACAGCAACCTTAACTCTGGAATCCGGTGTGGAGATCACGATCTCCTCGCCGCGATGTCCGTTAGCATCTTTGTCAAGTGTTACGCCAAGGTATCCAAGATAGCTTACAACTTTCTCACGTACCGGAATAGCGTTCTCGCCGATACCTGCTGTGAATACGATAGCGTCAACACCATTCATTGCTGCAACATATCCGCCTACGAATTTAGCAATGCCGTAGCAGAGAACATCGATTGCATTAGCTGCATCTTCGTTTCCGCTTTCAGCTGCCTCATTGAGGTCACGGAAGTCGCTGGAAAGTCCGCCGGAAAGTCCAAGAAGACCGGATTTCTTGTTGAGTACGTTCATAACGCCCTCGATGTCCAGATTCTCTTTCTTGGCAATAAACTCCATGATAGCCGGATCGATGTTACCGGAACGTGTTCCCATAACAACACCTTCAAGTGGTGTAAGACCCATTGTTGTATCTACGCATTTGCCGTTTACAACTGCACTGATGGAAGATCCGTTTCCAAGGTGGCAGACAATAACTTTGGAGTTATCTTTGTCAAGGCCAAGGAACTCAACAGCTCTCTTGGATACGAAGCTGTGGGATGTTCCGTGGAAGCCATATCTTCTTACTTTATATTTCTTGTAGAAGTCAAGCGGAAGTCCATAGAGATATGCTTTAGCCGGCATTGTCTGATGGAAAGCTGTATCAAATACGCCTACCTGCGGTACACCTGGCATAAGTTCTGCACATACACGGATACCGATAAGGTTAGCCGGGTTGTGAAGCGGTGCAAGGTCATTGCACTCTTCTACTGCTTTGATCATCTCGTCTGTGATCACTGCGGAAGAAGCGAATTTCTCGCCGCCGTGTACGACACGATGTCCGATAGCGTTAACCTCTTTCAGGCTTCCGATAGCACCTGTCTTATCGTTTGTAAGAGCATCCAGTACCATCTGGATCGCTTCTTTATGTGTTGGCATAGCTGCCTCTGTGATCTCTTTGTCACAGCCGGCTTTCTGATATACCAGTCTTCCGTCGATACCGATTCTCTCGCAAAGACCTTTTGCAAGTACATTCTCTGTCTCGGAATCGATTAACTGATATTTTAATGAAGAACTTCCACAGTTGATAACTAATACGTTCATGATTTTACTCTCCTGATTTTCAATAATTATTTATCCTCTGCCTGGCACTGTACTGCTGTGATAGCTACAACACCTACGATATCATCTGCAGAGCATCCGCGGGACAGGTCGTTTACAGGTTTTGCGATACCCTGTGTAACAGGTCCGTATGCTTCTGCTTTACCAAGACGCTGAGCAAGTTTGTATCCGATGTTACCTGCATCAAGGTCAGGGAATACCAGTACGTTAGCTTTACCAGCTACTTCGCTTCCTGGTGCTTTGGATGCGCCTACGCTTGGAACGATAGCTGCATCAAGCTGGAACTCTCCGTCAAGCTTAAGCTCCGGATGCTCCTCTTTTGCGATTCTTGTAGCCTCTACTACTTTATCTACGTCAGGATGTTTTGCACTTCCCTTGGTGGAGTGAGAAAGCATAGCTACGATCGGCTCCTCCTGAACAAGAAGTTCAAAGGACTCTGCGGAAGATGCTGCGATTGCGGAAAGTTCCTCCGGAGTCGGATTCTGGTTCAGACCGGAATCAGCAAATACGAATGCACCGTTTGCGCCGTACTCGCAGTCCGGAACTACGATCAGGAAGAATGCAGATACAAGTTTTGTTCCTGGTTTGGTCTTCAGGATCTGAAGGCACGGACGGAGTGTGTCTGCTGTAGAGTGGCAGGCACCGGATACCATACCGTCTGCATCGCCCATCTTAACCATCATTACGCCATAGTATGGGTACTGAGTGTGAAGAATCTCTTTCGCTTTCTCAGGTGTCATACCTTTCTTAGCTCTCAGCTCTACGAATTTATCAATGTATGCCTGAGTTCTGTCAGATGTCTCAGGATCTACGATCTGTGCGCCGGAAATATCAAAGCCGCCCTCTGCTGCTTTCTTGTTGATCTTTTCCTCTTTACCGATAAGGATGATCTTGGCAACTCCCTCTTTCAGAATCTTGTCAGTTGCCTCAAGAGTTCTCATATCCTCTGTCTCTGGCAGTACAATTGTTTTTACGCTTTCTTTTGCTCTTTTCTTAAGCAGTTCAACAAATCCCATGATTAAATGGCTCCTTTCTTGATGTAACAAAAACGCTAGTGTCTGTTCGGGCACTACACTGTGTTTATTATACCCCCTTACCCTTTTCTTTTCAAGCGTTTCATTGTCAGAAAATGGCTATACTGCGTATTTTTTGAAGTGCAATGGTTACTATTCACCGGCAATGTTCTGCGAGGTGTTTTTTATGGTAAAGGTCACAGATGGCCCGAGGATTTCGGTTCACGATCATGAATTGCGTGATTTCTGTATCTTACAAAGGGTGTTGCCGGGTACAGAGCGTACAGCAGCATTCGGTTTTATGGCAGCAAAACAGATTTCGAATGCCGCTTAACTTTTTACATTGCTTATGTTAAAATAGCACCATTATTATATTATAAAAGCTTATTTCAAGATTTGAATTTTCAGAAACGGCAGGTATTTTTTTATGAAAGTTGTTGGAATTATTGCAGAATATAACCCATTTCACAGGGGGCATGAATATCAGATCCGCTATGCAAAAGAAACTCTTGGTGCTGATTATGTTGTAATCGCCATGAGCGGAGATTTTGTACAGAGAGGTGCTCCTGCCCTTATGGAAAAACATGTCCGGGCTGAGATGACTCTTCTTGGTGGTGCTGACCTGGTTCTGGAAATGCCGTTGCAGACAGCAACGGCCAGTGCAGAAGGATTTGCCGCAGGTGGCGTAAGCCTTCTTGACGGGCTTGGTGTTATAGACGAATTATGTTTCGGAAGTGAATGCGGAGATACAGAGATTCTTATGGATGTTGCAGAGATCCTGGTGAAAGAACCGTCTGAATATCGTAATCTCCTTCAGCAGAATCTTCGTGCCGGAATGAGTTTTCCTGCTGCAAGAAGCAGTGCATTGATCGGTTACATTCAGAAAAAAATCGCTTCCGGGCTAAATACATTGGGTACTTCGTCAGAACATATTGAGCTCGTCCTTTCTTCTCCTAACAATATCCTGGGAATCGAATACTGCAAGGCACTTCTCCGTCTTAACAGCCGGATCATTCCTCATGCACTTTTAAGAAAAGGAAGTGGTTATCATGATACGGATTTTTCTCTTCTTTCTGATGAAAAGTTTCCCTCTGCTTCCGGCATCCGGAACCTTATGAAAAAGTCCGAAAAAGCCGGGCAGTCTGCTGATTTTTCCCGATTGATTCCTTCTGCTTCTATTTCCGGATTTCTGGATTCTCTCGAAAAAGGAGCATGGCTTTCTGACTCAGCGCTGGATCTTCCTCTGCATTACAAACTTCTTCTGGAATCCGAAGAAACTTTACAAATGTATCCGGATCTTTCGGATGCACTGATCCGACGTATACTGAAATCCCGTAATCAATATGAAGGTTTTTCCCAATTTGCGGATCTTCTGAAAACACGGGATATTACCCGTTCTGCTATTTGCCGCAGCCTTGTCCGAATCTTTCTTAATCAAAAAACAAAAGCACCCGGACATATTCCCTATGCCCGGGTACTTGGTTTTCGAAAAAGCAGTGCTCCGCTTCTCAGCCAGATCAAGAAGAATTCCTCAATCCCATTAATTACCAAGGCAGCGGATGCCTCTTCAATCCTTGATGAAAATGCACTTCAGCTTTTTCATGAAACCTGTGAGGCTTCCAATCTTTACGAAATGCTTCTCTGCCACAAGACAGGCCTGCCTTTTATCCATGAGATGAAAAAGCCACTTCGGATCATTTAACCAATCAAGGAAGTCCCCTGCGAAGTTGCGAATCTCCACTTGACTATAACTCGCTCTTCCGGATCACTTCCACTGCTTCCTGGATTTTCTCTGGCGGAAGGACAAGAGCGAAGCGTACATATCCTTCCCCGTGTGGACCGAAGCTTGCTCCCGGGGTTACAATGACACCGGCTTTTTCCATCAGTTCCATACAGAAAGCCATACTGTCTGTGCGGCCGCCCGGGATCTTCGCCCAGACGAACATGGTGCCTTTTCCATTAGGAAGTTCCCAGCCAATATCGCGAAGTCCCTGACAGAGTGCATCTCTTCTCTCCTGGTACATCTGGCACTGTTCTTTTACACTTTCCAGCGGGCCATTCAGTGCTGCGATGGCAGCTTTCTGGAGCGGCAGAAACATACCGAAGTCAATCTGGCTTCTCAGTTTACGAAGTGCTGCGATCACATCCGGACGGCCTACCAGGAAACTGAGTCTCGCACCTGTGACATTAAATGATTTGGAAAGACTGAAAAACTCCACGCCAATATCTTTCGCTCCCGGAGTTGCCAGGAAGCTTCCGCCGAAAGCTCCGTCAAAGATGATATCGCTGTAAGCATTGTCATGAATGATCAGAATATCATATTTTTTTGCAAATTCCACGATTTCTTCGTAAAGTCCCGGGGTAGCAATGCTTCCTACCGGGTTGGACGGCAGGGATACTACCATATATTTGGCCTTCTTTGCTACTTCTTCCGGAATACCCTTCACATAAGGGAGAAAATCATGTTCTGCAACAAGCGGGTAATAATAAGGAACTGCCCCTGCCATCAGGCTGCCTGCTGCAAATACGGGATAGCACGGATCCGGGAGAAGTACTGTATCTCCCTCATCGCATAGCGCCATGCCAAGATGTCCCATTCCTTCCTGGCTTCCATAAACAGTCATCACCATGTCCGGTGTCAGTTCCACATCAAAACGTTTCTTATAATAAGTACAGACAGCGTCCAGAAGCTCCGGCAAGTCACGTAAGCTGTATTTCCAGTTGTTGTCATCCATAACCGCTTCTGCTACGGCTTTCTTGATATATTCCGGAGTCTTGAAATCCGGGGTTCCCACACTCATATTATAAATCTTCATGCCCTGTGCTTCCAGCTCCATGCGCCGGTTGTTCAAAGCTGCAAAAATTTCATCTCCAAATCTGTCCAGTCTTTTTGAAAACTGCATATCATTCGTCCCTCTTCCATAATAAATTATAATCGTCTAAGCCTGTAAGCATTCTGCTCTGCTACATGTTTATAAACGAAATCGCAAAGCGATTTCATTTATTTTACCACGGTAACGTGGCATACTCAAGAATTTTCAGTAAAAAAAGAACCATCACCTATGCAAAGCAGCTGTTCATTTTCCACTCTGCACGCAATCGGTAATGGTTCTTCATTATTTTTCAGTTTATTCAGATAATAGAATACGGTCATTATCCAGGGCTTTGCCGGCTCCTGTCTTAAATTTCTCAAGAAGACCGTCCACGGTCATGTTTTTCTTTTCCTCTCCTCCGATGTCCAGCACGATATTACCGGAGTCCATCATCAGGATACGGTTTCCAAGATCGATCGCAGACTGCATATTGTGTGTGATCATCAGGCAGGTCAGCTGATGTTCTTCCACGATCCTTCTGGTAAGATTCAAAACTTTCTCAGCAGTTCCCGGGTCAAGTGCTGCAGTATGCTCGTCCAGAAGAAGCAGTTTTGGAGGGTTCATTGTCGCCATCAGAAGTGTCAGTGCCTGTCTCTGTCCGCCGGAAAGAAGACCTACCGGATGGCTCATCCGCTCTTCCAGTCCAATGTCCAGCTTCTTCAGTTCCTCACGGAAACGCTCTTTTTCCTGCCGGGTCGTATGAGAAAGCCATCCGCCCTTGCCAGCTGCAAGTGCAAGATTTTCTTCGATCGTCATGCCTGGTGCAGTTCCGCGCATGGGATCCTGATAAAGACGGCCGATTTCTTTTGCGCGTGCATGCTGCGGCATAAATGTGATATCCCTGCCGTCCAGTTCGATCGACCCTGCATCTGTAAGAAAATCACCGCAGATTGCGTTAAAGAGTGTTGATTTTCCTGCACCATTGGAACCGATGATCGTAGCAAAGTCGCCTTTTTTCAGTTCCAGGGAAAGATCTTCTATTGCTTTTTTTTCGTTTACAGTTCCCGGATTAAATGTTTTTGAAATATGGCTGATTTTTAACATGGATCATCTGCCTCCTTTTGCATGAGTCATTCTTCTTCGTATCTGCGGCCACTGCTTCTTAAGATACGGGCCGGAAATTGCAAGAATAACGATCACAGAAGATACCAGTTTCAGCATAAATGCCGGCATGTTGAAACGAAGTGCAATGGTGTATACAAGACGGAAAATAAAGGAACCAAGCACCATTCCTACCGCTCTCACAAAAATTCCTCCACGACCAAGGAGTGTGCCTCCGATCAGCAGAGAGGCCAGCGCGATGGTAACCATTCCCTGCCCGATATTGATATCTACCGATTTCTGTGACTGAGACAGAAGACATCCGGAAAGTGCTGTAAATGCATTTGCCACGCAAAGACCGATCACAGTTGTAAATACCGGATTAATGGAGGAAGATTTTACCATGTCAGAATTATTTCCTGTTGCCCTGATTGCCAGACCAAGTCTTGTTTTCAGGAAAAATACCAGAAATACGATCACAAGGATCACTGCAATAGCCGCAATCATGATATCTTCCCTGCCTTTTAAAGGTGTACCTGAAAGTACATCCTTCATCATGGTAAATACTGTAGTCGTCCGGTTCATATTGATCAGGGATGAACCTCCCATGACCGCAATATTTACGGAATATAATGCAGTATTTACAATAATACCTGCAAGCAGGCTGTCTACTCCCAGCTTTGTCTGCAGGATCGCAGTTACAAATCCTGATGCAATACCTGCTGCCATAGCTGCCGCAATGGACAGAAACGGATGTCCGCTTACAGCAACCACGGCTCCTACAGCAGCTCCGAAGGTAAAGCAGCCATCTGTAGAAAGGTCGCAGACATTCAGCATGGAATAACTAAGAAACAGAGCAAGAACTGTCAGTGAACAGATCAGTCCAAGCTTCAGGGCAGTCTCCCCGAGGGAGAGCATAGTTGCAATCGTCACAGTGATTTCCTCCAATTGGATTTATTTCATAACTGCTCACAAAGGTGAGCAGCTTCTTTATTTTGTTTCTACTTCATCAAAGCTTTCTGCAGTTGTGATTTCATTTACCTGTGTGCAAAGAGGCTCAAATGCCTTCTTTACTGTATCGAAATCAAGGCCAAGTGCTTTACAGGTTTCTGTATTAACTGTTGCAGTACCATTATCAAATGTTTCAACAGCTGTTTTGGACGGATCAGCGTTATCTACCAGGATATCTGCGATCATATCGGCTGTTTTCTGTCCGAGGTTTGCATAATCAACACCATATCCTACAAAAGCACCGTTTAATGCAAAGGAGTCAGCTCCTGTGTAGTGCGGGATTCCTGCGTCGATGAATTTTTCATAAATAGAAAGCTCTGCTGTCATGATGGTGTTGTCTGTAGGTGTAAATACGGCATCCACACCGTCAGCAATCAGTGCATCTGCTGCAAGCTGAACTTCGTCTGTAGTCGTTCCGGTACGCTCTACATATTCGATTCCCTCTTTATCCAGATAATCTTTTGCTTCCTGGATAGCTGTTGTGGAGGAATCCTGTCCTACATCATAAAGAAGACCGATTTTCTTTACATCCGGATTCTGTGCCTGGATCAGTTTCATGATAGAAGAAGTATCCAGATAGTCACTGGTTCCTGTTATATTAGCTCCGGGAGCATCCAGGGAATCTACAAGGCCGGAGCCAACCGGATCAGATACTGCTGAGAAAACAACCGGTGTATCACTTCCTTCTGTAGCAGACTGCATACGCATTGCTACCGGTGTAGCCACACCTACCATCAGGTCAACATTATCAGCCTGAAAATCGGAAATAATCTGTTCCATAACACTGGCATCTGCATTACAGTTATCATAAGATACATCAAATGTAATGCCTTTTTCCTTGCCGATCTCTTCCAGACGGGACTGGATATTATCTACGATCTGATTCAGAGAAGCATCGTCTACATAATTGCAGATACCCACTTTAAAATCCTCTGCCATAACCGGGCTGGTCATCATCATAGTTGTTGCTGCTACTGCTGCTGCGATTACTAACATTCTTTTTTTCATAGTTTTGTTCTCCCTTCTTAAATCCGCTTTACTTAACTTTTGTACACCTGCGGTCTGCTTATCCAGAGCACTGTTTCCCTTCGGAATCCAGGCTCTCATCCGGAACAACTTTTTTATGCAACAGAAGCTTTTTCCTGTAACACAAAAACCGTCCCAAGCTTATATTATGCTTGAGACGGTAATAAAAGTTCTTTATTATCGCGGTACCACTCAAATTGACGAATCGCCCACTTTCCGGTGTACTAACATACACTCCTCATTGGTAACGGGTTCGGTTCCCGTCGGCGCCTACTGTACAGATAAATAGTTCGGGCCGCCCTCGAAAGTCCATTCAACATCTGGTCCCCTGCGGATTTCCACCATCACCGCTCTCTGTGAAGCTTCCTGAAATGTCTACTTCTCTTTCTCACTGGTTTGTTTTTTAAGTTGTGTTTACTTTAGCACATCAACGTAACTCTGTCAACCCCGAAATGAAATTATTTCAGGATTAATTGTTACTGTTCACTGGTAATATCCCGCGAGGCGTTTTTTGTGAGCAAAGGTCACAGAAAACCCGAGAATTGCGGCGCGAAATCATGCACAGCATGATTTCTGTGCATCGCGAAGCGTGTTGCTGGTCACAGAGTGAACAGTAACGATTAATTCTTGAAGCTGTGGATCGGTGCCGGAATTCTTCCGCCTCTCTGTACAAATGCATCGCAGGAGAAGGAATTTACAGGCATGATCGGTGCATAACCAAGAAGGCCTCCGAACTCAACAGTCTCACCAACACCTTTACCGATAACCGGGATCAGACGTACTGCTGTTGTCTTCTGGTTTACCATACCGATGGCAGACTCATCTGCAATGATACCTGCCAGTGTAGTAGCCTTGGTATCTCCTGGAACTGCGATCATATCAAGTCCTACAGAGCATACACAGGTCATGGCCTCCAGCTTCTCCAGAGTAAGTGCGCCCTCGTTTACAGCATCGATCATTCCCTGGTCCTCGCTGACCGGAATAAATGCGCCACTTAATCCACCTACAGCCGCTGCTGCCATAACGCCGCCCTTTTTAACCTGATCGTTCAGAAGTGCAAGTGCTGCTGTTGTTCCTGGTGCACCGGCTCTCTCAAGGCCAATCTCCTCCAGTATCTCTGCTACAGAATCACCGATTGCCGGTGTCGGTGCAAGGGAAAGATCCACAATACCGAACGGTACATCAAGACGCCTGGATGCCTCACGTGCAACAAGCTGTCCAACACGTGTTACCTTAAATGCTGTACGCTTGATCATCTCGCAAAGTGTTCCGAAGTCCTCTCCACGAACCTGTTCCAGTGCCTTCTTAACAACTCCGGGACCGCTGACACCTACGTTGATAATGCAGTCAGCCTCTGTAACACCGTGGAAAGCACCTGCCATAAACGGGTTATCATCCGGTGCGTTGCAGAATACCACAAGCTTGGCACAGCCAAGGGAATCCTGCTCCCTGGTAGCTTCTGCAGTAGCAAGAACGATCTCGCCCATCAGTTTTACAGCGTCCATGTTGATACCAGTCTTTGTGGAACCAACATTTACAGAACTGCAGACACGTTCTGTCTCTGCCATAGCCTGCGGAATAGAACGGATCAGAAGCTCCTCTGCGGGAGTCATTCCTTTGCTTACCAGTGCAGAATATCCTCCAATAAAGTTAACCCCAACTTCCTTTGCACATTTATCCAGTGTTTTTGCGATCGTTACAAAATCTTCTGTTTTTTTACATGCAGCTCCGCCAACCAATGCGATAGGAGTTACGGAGATTCTTTTGTTTACGACCGGGATTCCGTACTCTTTCGCAATCTCATCACCTGTTGCCACAAGATTTCTTGCTTTTGTGGTGATTTTCTCGTATATTTTCTGATTCAGTGCATCCAGGTCAGGATCGATGCAGTCCAGAAGGCTGATACCCATAGTGATAGTACGCACATCCAGGTTTTCCTGCTCGATCATTTTATTTGTCTCGTTTACCTCAAAAATATTGATCATTTTTTATTTTCTCCCTGATGAATGATGTAAAATAGATATAATTCATTTAATAAAATAACTGATACACTACACTGTTATTTTATTACACTCTGTGCATCATGTTAAAAATATCTTCATGCTGGCAGTGAATCACTACGCCGATCTCTTTGCCCAGATTCTCAAGCTCGCCGGCAAGTGTGCCGCCATCTTTCTCACATTTCGCTGTATCTGCGATCATCATCATGTTGAAATACCCCTGAACGATGGTCTGAGAAATATCCAGAATATTTACCTGATTTTCTGCAAGATATGTACAAACCTTTGCGATAATTCCTACTGTGTCATTTCCTACTACTGTGATAATTGTCTTCTTCATCGTTTTTTCCTTTCTACACTGTGATTATTTCTGATATGTGATCCCGCTTTGCTACCTGGATTCTGAAATCCCTGGATCTGTACGGGTTGTCACCAAGTGTCACCTCCGAGCAGACTGTCTCGTAGGCAAGTTCTTCATAATTGTTCTCACGACTTAAATGGCCGAGAAAAACAGCTTTCAGATTATCATGGAGGATCCGGCAGAGAAGCCTTCCTGCATTCTCATTGGAGAGATGACCTCTGTCTCCCAGGATTCTCTGTTTCAGATAATATGGGTATTTACCAACCTGGAGCATACGGATGTCGTGATTTGCTTCCAGAAGCACCGCATCCAGATTCTCCAGATTCTTAACAATATAATCATTGTATTTCCCAAGGTCTGTGGCAATTCCAACTGAATGCTCCCCACACTCCAGACGATAACCTACCGGCTGGGCAGCATCATGAGGAATGGTAAAAGGATTCACTGTCAGATCCTTGATCTCAAAAGGTTCGTCTTCCCGGATCTCATGGATCAGCCCTTCCGGCATTTTTCCCAGGGATTTCATCCGAAGCATGGCATCTGCTGTTCCACCTGTGGTGTAGATGGGGATTCCGTATTTTCTGGAGATCACCCCTAGTCCCTTGATATGGTCGGAATGTTCGTGAGTTATCAGGATTCCGTCCACATCCTTCCCGGTAAGCTCCAGCGAATTCAGACCTTTCTCAATGCTCTTTCCGCTGATTCCCACATCCACCAGTACGTGTGCTTCCTCCGAACCCACATAGATACAGTTGCCGCTGCTTCCGCTGGCAATACTACAAAGTCTCATTTTTCTCTATCCCTTCTCTGATCTGTCTCCGGGTATCCTCCAGATCTCCGTTATTTTCGATCACATAGTCTGTATTCTCCCTGAACACCTGATCGGATACCTGGTTTCGGATAATGCCAAGAGATTTATCCCTGGAATAGCCTCGGCTTTCCATCAGCCGCTGTATCCGGATCTCCTCCTCTGTGTATACATACCAGACTTCATCACAGAACTCCTGATATCTTTCTTCCAGAAAAAGAGCTGCTTCCACAACACAGATTCCTCTTCCTGCCTCTCTCTGTTTGCCGATGAGGTGCAGGATTCTCTGCTTCACAGCCGGATGAATGATCCCGTTTAATTTCAAAAGCATATCCTTATCTGTGAATACTACATCAGAAATCCGTCTGCGGTCAATAGTTTTATCTTTTTTTATGATTTCTTTTCCAAACAATGCGATCACTGCATCATAACATTCTTCGCCTGGTTCCATCAGAACATGGCCTAAAAGATCTGCCTGGATCACATAAGCATCAAAATCTTTTTCCAATATTCCAAGCACTGTACTCTTTCCGGCACCTACTCCGCCGGTTACTCCGATCACTCTCATTTATTTCACCTCATACCAGCTATCACCCTGGTGCATATCCACGTCAAGTTCCACTGCAAGATGGGCAGCTCCCTTCATCTCTTCTTCCAGAATGCGGGAAACAATTTCGATTTCTTCCTTCCTGGTCTCGATCAGAAGCTCATCGTGTACCTGAAGCACCAGCCTTGACTCTAAGCCTTCTCGTTTCATTCGTTCATAAACATGGTTCATGGCAATCTTGATGATGTCTGCCGCAGTTCCCTGGATCGGGGAATTCATAGCTACACGCTCACCAAAAGAACGCTGCATGAAATTGCTTGATTTCAGTTCCGGCACCGGTCTTCTTCTGCCAAACATAGTCGTTACATAACCGTGTTCCCTGCCTTCTTTTACAAGGCCATCCAGAAATCCCTTGATCTTCGGATATGTCTCGAAATATTTTTCGATATAGGCTGCTGCCTCTTTTCTGGTTATACTCAAATCCTGGCTCAGTCCGAAAGAGCTGATTCCATACACGATTCCGAAGTTTACAGCCTTGGCATTTCGTCTCTGCAGCGGTGTAACCTCATCGAGGGGCACATGGAACACCTGGGATGCTGTAAGGCGGTGGATATCCTCTGCCTCTCTGTATGCCTGGATCAGTTTCTCATCCCCGGACATGTGGGCCAGCACACGAAGCTCGATCTGAGAATAATCGGCATCCAGAAACACATATCCATCCTCCGGCACAAAAACCTTGCGGATCAGTCTTCCAAGTTCCATACGTACCGGAATATTCTGAAGATTCGGCTCTGTGCTGCTGATACGACCGGTGGCTGTAATCGTCTGATTAAAAGTGGAGTGGATTCGTCCGTCTTTTCCAATCACATTTCCAAGCCCATCCGCATAGGTGGATTTCAGTTTGGTAAGCTGACGGTATTCCAAAATATCCTTCACAATGGCATGATCCGGTGCCAGTTTATCCAGGATATCTGCCGCAGTAGAATAGCCTGTCTTGGTCTTCTTTCCACCTGGAAGTCCCATTTTTTCAAAAAGGATCACTCCAAGCTGCTTTGGGGAATTGATATTAAAATCCTCCCCTGCCTCCTGCCAGATTGTTTTCTCCAGCTGCTGAATACGCACACTCAGTTTCTCTCCGTAACTTTTAAGTTCCTCTCCTTTGACGGAAATCCCCCATTTCTCCATGGAATTCAGCGTAAATACCAACGGAAGCTCAATTTCATCATAAACCTTTCTCATTCCTGTTTCATCCAGCTTCTCAAGAAGGACTTTACGTGCCATATAAGGCACAAAAGCCTGATAGCAGGCATAATTGCCTAGGCCCTCCATCTCATCCTCCCAGGCCTTCTTTTGTGATGTTTTTCCCAGAAGGTCCTCTTTTGCAGGAAGCATCATGCCATCCAGATATTCTCTGGCAATATCATCGTGAGTGTAGGAAGATTTCAGAGGATTTAGAAGATATGCGGCAACACCTGCGTCAAAAACCTTCGCCGGGTCAGCAAGTGCCGCATGCTTCAGTACTGCCTTGATATCCATGGCGCAGATTACTGTATGTTCCCCAAGAGTTGCAATTTTTCCGCACAGATATTCTCCTGTAAGAAGTCCTCCCACCGAAATCTGATAAATATCTTTTTCATCAAGGACAAGTCCTACCGTATATACCTGCTCCGGATCTGCAAGGATGGATATTCCCACCTGCTTCTTATTCGCAGCTTTTTCAAACAGAGTCTCCACCCCTGAGAGATCATTGCAGGTAAAAAACTCCAGATCCATGGAAGAATCTGCTGCTATAGATGTGTCAAAACGGTTCAGCATATTTTTGAATTCCAGTCTCTTGCACAATTCATAAGCTTCCGGTGTGTACGGATTTTCAACTTTTGCCTTCTCATAGGAAAATTCAAGAGGACTGTCTGTATTAATAGTAGCAAGCTCTTTGGAAAGCTGTGCCATATCATAATGCTCCCGAAGAGACTCTCTTGCCTTGTTTGGCTTCACTTCTTCCAGATGCTCATGTGCATTCTCAATGCATCCAAACTGAACGATCATTTTGGTGGCTGTCTTCTCACCTACTCCTGGAATTCCCGGAATATTATCAGAACTGTCGCCCATCAATGCTTTCAGCTCGATAATCTGCGGCGGTGTTACCTGATATTTTTCAAAAACTTCCGCTGTGTGGTAGTTTTCAATGGTTGTCTTACCCCGGACTGTCTTCGGCAAACGGATCAGGATCTTATCTGTGGCAAGCTGGAGAAGATCTCTGTCTCCGGAAAGAATGGTAACATCCATCCCCTTCGCTTCACTCCTTCTGGCAACCGTACCAAGAAGATCATCTGCCTCATATCCTTCCAGCGACATGATATTGATTCCCATCGCAGTAAGCATTTCTCTGATCAGGGGAACCTGTTCCCTGAGTTCTTCCGGCATAGGCTTACGAGTCCCCTTGTAAGCTTCATATCTCTTGTGGCGGAACGTAGGTGCACTCAGATCAAAAGCAACTGTCAGATATTCCGGATTTTCCTCCTCCATAATCCTGAACATAATGTTCAGAAATCCATATACGGCTCCTGTATGACGTCCCTCGGCATTGGTAAGATCCGGCAGCCCGTAGAACGCACGGTTCAAAATGCTGTGTCCGTCGATCAGTAATATTTTTTCACTCAAAATCTAATTCCCTCCTTAATTTCCAGGATCACGAAAATGAGAAAGACCACAAGCACAGCGATCAGAGCACAGACCGCAACGGCTGCTACAGCTCTGTGAAATTTCTTCCTGCGAATATATTTCCTGGATTTCCGGATATCCTCCTCCAGAAGTTTCCTGAAATCCAGAACCGAATCTTCCTTCTGCTCATCCAGCTGCTGCATGGCTTTATGCACAATGAAATATGTGGCAAGTTCATCGTAGCAGGAGGAACAGTTCTCAATATGCTCCAGAAAATCCTCCAGATCATTTAAAGGCAGCGTATGATTGATATATTTACTGACCATTTCTTCTGCAATACGACAATCCATATGATTCCCTCTCTTTACTGCTTCGTAATTATTCGGCTGCTGTAAATAAACAGTAACCAGTAACATTGTTTATCATTATAGCGAATTAAACTGTGAATGACAAGGGTGGTTTCCTGTGGTATACTGAAAACAGCTGTGCAGAATCCTCACTGGGTTATCTGTACGGATCACAAAATATTCCAACAAGGAGGATTACAACTATGAAATCCATTGCCATTGTTACAGACAGCAACTGCGGTATGTCACCAGCCCAGGCCCGTGAACTTGGAGTACATATGCTCCCCATGCCATTTTTTATAGATGATAAAGAATATCTGGAAGATATTGATATGAATCAGGCAGAGTTTTTCCAGCATCTGGAGCAGAATCCGGGATGCCGCGTTTCTACCTCACAGCCGACTCCGGAATCTGTTACAGATCTCTGGGATAAGCTCCTTAAAGATTACGATGAGATCGTACATATCCCCATGTCCAGCGGACTTTCCAGCTCTATGCAGACAGCAAGGATGCTTTCCGAAGATTACGATGGCCGCGTACGCGTTGTAAATAACCAGCGAATTTCCGGAACATTACGCTATTCTGCCATTGAAGCCATCCAGCAGGCCAAAAACGGCCTCTCAGCATCCGAGATCGGTGACTGGCTGGAAGAAACCCGCTTTGATTCCAGTATCTACATCACAGTAGCAACACTGAAATTTCTCAAGCAGGGCGGTCGTATCACCCCTGCTGCCGCTGCAATCGGAACCATGCTCCGTCTGAAGCCAATACTCCAGATCCAGGGTGAAAAGCTGGATGCCTTTTCCAAAGCCCGCACCATGATCCAGGCAAAAAGCACCATGACCAAAGCTATCAGAGACGACATTTCCAACCGTTTCGGTGAAAAGATCAATCTGGATGTCATCCACTCTCACAACCTTACCGCTGCCGAGGAATTCAGAAAAGAAACTCTCGCTAATTTTCCGAACATCGGTGAAATTAATATCTTCCCTCTTTCCTTAAGCGTCTCCTGCCACATCGGGTCTGGTTCCCTGGCACTCACCTGCTCTAAGGTACATCCTGAAATCTGGTAAATTATAAATTTCCAGACAGATATGTATTATAATAAAAAAGTCCGGTATACGGATGGTATTTCTTTCCTGCCATCCGATTCCGAACTTTTTTTATTGCTGTATTTTTTAATGTAACTGATAATTACGCTTCTGTATTCTCCTGCGGAGCTTCGATCTCCACCGGTTTATCCTCAAGGATCTTCATAAACTCCTCTCCTGTGATCGTCTCATGCTCATAAAGATACTTGGCGATCTCATGAAGTTTACCAATATTATCCGTAAGGATCTTCGTAGCCTTCTCATGCTGCTTCCGAACAACATCCACAACCTTTTTATCCAGAAGTGTCTGTGTCTCAAAAGAACAGGTCAGGCTTGCATCACCGCCCAGATACTGATTGCTTACGTTCTCCATAGCAACCATATCAAACTCGTCACTCATACCATAACGGCTGATCATCGCTCTCGCAAGCTTGGTTGCCTGCTCAATATCATTGGATGCTCCGGTTGTAATAGAATGGAAGATCAGCTCCTCTGCAGCACGTCCGCCTGTAAACGTAGCGATCTTATTCTCCAGTTCTTCCTTAGTCATCAGGAAATGCTCCTGCTCATCCACCTGCATGGTATATCCAAGTGCACCGGAAGTACGGGGAATAATAGTGATCTTATGGACAGGCGCAGAATCCGTCTGCTTGGCAGCAACCAGGGCATGACCAACCTCATGATAAGATACGATCAGTTTCTCCTTATTGGAAAGTACACGGTTCTTCTTCTGATATCCTGCGATAACAACCTCAATACTCTCCTCAAAATCTGCCTGTGTGGCAAATTTACGTCCATCACGGACTGCACGAAGTGCGGCCTCGTTGACAATATTGGCAAGCTCGGCACCTGAAGCACCAACTGCTGCCTTGGCAATTTCATCAAAACGAACGGTATCTGCGATCTTGATCTTCTTGGCATGAACCTTAAGGATTTCCTCACGTCCCCGAAGATCCGGAAGTTCAACCGGGATTCTTCTGTCAAAACGTCCCGGACGGAGAAGTGCAGGATCAAGGGAATCCGGTCTGTTAGTAGCAGCCAGGATCACAACACCCTTGGAACCGTCAAAACCATCCATCTCTGTAAGCAGCTGGTTCAGTGTCTGCTCACGCTCATCATTTCCACCGCCCATTCCCGCGCCGTCACGTTTCTTACCAATCGTGTCGATCTCATCGATAAACACAATGCAGGGAGCTTTCTCATTAGCCTGTTTAAAGAGGTCACGGACCTTGGCAGCACCCATACCAACAAACATCTCCACAAACTCAGAACCTGAGATGGAGAAAAACGGAACCTCCGCCTCACCGGCAACAGCCTTGGCAAGAAGTGTTTTACCAGTTCCCGGAGGGCCTACAAGAAGTGCTCCTTTTGGCATGGATGCACCGATCTCTCTGTATTTCTGTGGATTGTGCAGGAAATCTACGATCTCTGAAAGAAGCTCCTTAGCCTCGTCTTCTCCTGCCACATCGGAAAATTTAATTCCTGTGGAGGACTTCACATAGACTTTGGCATTGCTCTTTCCAAAAGACATCATGCCTCCCGGACCACCGTTACCCATGGAACTCATCATCTTCTTGCTGAGCCAACGTCCAAGAAGAATAAAAACAGCAATCGGGAGAATATAACCTGCGATCAGTGACAAAAGCAGTGATTGTCTCTGCGGTGCTGTTCCCTCAATGCTTACACCAGCATCATAAAGATGTGAAACAAGATCCTTATCATCTACGGATACCGTCTTACAGTAAACATCATTTCCATCTACCTTCATAGTATAGTAAATGTAATCGGAATTAATGGTTGCTTCATATACTTTTCCTCTGTCTACAGCTTTCAGAAAGGTAGTGTAATCCGTTTCTTTCACACTTCTCTCTGAAATGGCAGGAAGAGCAAAAACATTGAGCAGAATAATGATCACGACCGCAATGATGTAATATACATACAAAGGCCGCTTCTCTGGTTTTTTGGAATTCAGATTCATGTAGTCTCCTCCGTTATCTTATAGTATATTGCTATATCCACAGTGCTATATCATGTGATACAGCTTTGTAAGACACTGTACCACTTTTTTCAGTCTATTTCAAGGAAAACACTTCGATTTCATAAACTTTTTAGAATTTGAATTTTTTGCATATATTATCGCAATTTCAAAAAAATTCCTTGCATTCCCATTGTTCCTATGATATTATAATAAATGGTTATGCCGCTGTGGCGGAATTGGCAGACGCACTTGACTCAAAATCAAGCGGAGCAATCCGTGCCGGTTCGAGTCCGGCCAGCGGCATTATCAGGAAAACCTGACGGAGTGATCTGTCAGGTTTTTGTTATATAAAAGTTAACTGTAGCAATTTCACGAAAGGACTGAAATGAATGGAAAAAGACAAAAGTTTTTTAGGTACTGAGCCCATTGGCCACCTGCTTCTGCGCCTTGCACTTCCTACCGTAGCTGCACAGCTGATCAACATGCTTTATAACATTGTTGACCGCATCTACATAGGACACATTCCCGGTGATGGCGCATTGGCACTCACTGGTGTCGGTGTCTGCATGCCGCTGATCATGGTAGTGTCTGCCTTCGCTGCTCTTGTCGGAAACGGTGGTGCTCCCAGAGCCAGCATATTTATGGGAAAAAATGATACCGATAAAGCTGAACGTACCCTGGGAAACTGTTTCACCATGCAGATCATCATCTCCGTAATACTGACCGTGATCCTGCTTATGGGAAACCGCAGCTTTCTCATGGCCTTCGGTGCAAGTACCAACACTATTGATTTCGCTGTTGGTTACATGAACATTTACGCGATCGGAACTGTTTTTGTACAGCTTACACTTGGCATGAACAACTTCATCACTGCTCAGGGCTTCGCAAAAACAGGAATGCTCTCTGTTCTCATTGGTGCAGTCGCTAACATCATCCTGGATCCCGTATTCATCTTCGGCTTCCATATGGGTGTACGTGGTGCTGCTTTTGCAACCGTGATCTCCCAGGCACTTTCCTGTATCTGGGTGCTGTCTTTTCTCTTTGGAAAAAAGACATTTCTCCGTCTTCGAAGAAAAACCATGAAGCTGAAAGCAGATATTCTTCTGCCCTGTATGGCTCTTGGCTCTTCCCTTTTCGTTATGCAGCTCAGTGAGAGCATCATCTCTGTCTGCTATAACTCTTCTCTCCTGAAATACGGAGGAGATGTTGCTGTAGGAGCCATGACCATCCTTACCAGCGTTATGCAGTTCGCTATGCTTCCTCTTCAGGGACTTGGACAAGGTGCACAGCCGATCATCAGCTATAATTACGGTGCACGCAACGAGAACCGTGTACGTTCCACTTTTAAACTCCTTCTGAAAACAAGCGTCACCTATTCTGTGATCCTTTGGATGATCATCATGATCTTCCCACAAATTTTCGCCGGAATGTTCACTTCGGACAGCACACTACTTGCCTTTACAAAAACATCTCTCCGTATCTACATGGCTGTAGTATTTATATTCGGAGTCCAGATTGCATGCCAGATGACCTTCATCTCTCTCGGCAGAGCCAAGGATTCCATTATCGTGGCCATTGTCCGGAAATTTGTGCTGGTCATCCCACTGATCTATATTCTGCCTCATATTTTCCGCGGCAATCAGACAAATGCGGTTTATATGGCAGAACCGGTGGCAGATATCCTGGCAGTTACATTTACTGCAATCCTGTTCTTCTTCGAGTTCCGAAAAGCACTGGCAGAAATGTCAGGCAGCCAAAACTCATAAATATTTTTTCATGTAGCAAAAAAAGACCGTCCACGCATAATTAACCATATGCACAGACGGTCTTTTTCATATTTTCATATCGTATAACTATATATTATTTCAGCTCATCCTCGTCCTGGAGAAGTTTTTCAAAAACAGGGAAGCAGTCAAATGTTGCGAAATAATCTCTCGGTGTCTCAGCACGGCGGATCATCTCGAAGCTTCCATCCTCATGAAGAAGAATTTCAGCAGACTTCAGTTTACCATTGTAGTTATATCCCATTGCAAAACCATGAGCACCTGTATCATGGATCACAAGAAGATCTCCCATATCAATCTTCGGAAGCATACGGTCAATGGCAAATTTATCATTGTTCTCGCAGAGAGATCCTGTTACATCATATTTATGGTCACATGGCTCGTTCTCCTTGCCCATAACTGTAATATGATGATAAGCTCCGTACATAGCCGGACGCATCAGATTTACTGCGCAGGCGTCTACACCTATGTATTCTTTATGTGTGTGTTTCTCATGGATTGCTTCTGTAACAAGGCAGCCATACGGTCCCATCATGAAACGGCCAAGCTCTGTATAGATCGCCACATCACCCATTCCTTCCGGAACAAGTACCTCTTCATAAACCTTGCGGACACCTTCACCGATCACACGGATATCATTCGGCTCCTGATCCGGTTTATAAGGAATTCCGATTCCACCGGAAAGGTTGATGAACTTAATATGTGCACCTGTTTCTTTCTGAAGCTTTACAGCAAGTTCGAACATTACTTTTGCAAGCATCGGATAGTAATCGTTAGTTACCGTATTGCTGGCAAGGAATGCATGGATACCGAATTCTTTCGCTCCCTTTGATTTCAGGATGCGGAAAGCGTCAAAAATCTGCTCTGTAGTCATACCATACTTGGCATCTCCTGGATTATCCATGATACCATTGCTGATCTTGAATACTCCACCCGGATTATAACGGCAGCTGATCACTTCCGGGATCTTTCCAAGAGCGCGCTCTACACTCTCAATATGTGTAATATCATCAAGGTTGATGATACCGCCGATCTCATCTGCATATTTGAACTCTTTCTCCGGTGTATCGTTGGAGGAGAACATGATGTCACCTTTTTTACAGCCTACAGCTTTGGCCATCATAAGCTCTGTTGCAGAGGAGCAGTCACAGCCACAGCCATACTCCTGAAGAATATTGATAAGATACGGGTTCGGTGTTGCCTTTACTGCAAAAAACTCCTTGAATCCTTTATTCCAGGCGAAAGCTTCTTTAAGAGCTTTTGCATTCTCGCGGATTCCCTTCTCGTCATAGAGATGAAAAGGTGTCGGATATTTCTCAGTAATCTCTTTCAGTTTCTCAAGTGTCACAAATGGTACTTTTTTCATAATAACTGCATCTCCTGTTTCGTTTGCTCACTGTCTGCAATTGCAGAACAGTAACATTATTCTGCCTCGATCACGTGCATCATATTTGTGACTGCACCATGACCGTTTGTCATGTTTGTTGCAGGGTCTCCCGCTGTGAATACAACAAGGTCGCCTTTATGGATCAGATGACGGCTGCGGACAACATTCATGGCCTGAGACATGATATGGTCCGTGGTATCTCTCTGATATCCCTTCAGAGGTGTTACGCCCCAGATCAGCTGAAGCTTATGCTGGATGGTTGAGTTCGGCGTGATCGCATAGATTGGAACCTTCGGACGGAAATTAGAAATCAGTCTTGCTGTATTTCCACTCATAGTCGGTGTTACAATGGCATTGGCCTTCAGGTTCTTTGCAGTACGTACTGCCGCAAGTGCTACTGCACTGGAAATCTTCTCTCTTCCATCCATGGAACGATGCTCAATAAACACTTTGTAATCCAGATGCGGCTCTGTCATCTCTGCGATCTCTGCCATCATGTGGAGCGCATCAATAGGATATTTACCGGCTGCTGTCTCTCCGGAAAGCATGATCGCATCTGTTCCGTCATAGATCGCATTGGCAACATCAGCTACCTCAGCACGTGTCGGACGAGGATTACGGATCATGGAATCCAGCATCTGTGTTGCTGTGATAACCGGTGTATAATGATCATTGCATTTACGGATAATCTCTTTCTGGATATGCGGTACCTGGCTTGCCGGAATCTCAACTCCAAGATCTCCACGGGCAACCATGATTCCGTCAGAAGCCTCGATGATAGAATCAATGTTCTCTACACCTTCTGCATTCTCGATCTTTGCGATAATGCCGATATCCTGTCCACCGTTATCATTCAGAAGCTTACGGATTTCACGGATCACCTCAGCGGAACGGACGAAAGATGCTGCGATAAAATCAAATTTCTGTTCGATACCAAAAAGGATATCCTTTTTATCCTGCTCTGTGATTCCCGGAAGATTAACCTTTACATAAGGAACATTTACACCCTTCTTCTCTCCCAGCTCTCCACCGTTTAAGATGCTGCAGATGATATCTGTTCCCTTGATTTTTTTAACTTCCAGCTCGATCAGACCATCATCAATAAGAATTCTGTTTCCTGGTTTTACATCTTTGTAAAGTGTCTCATATGTGATGGCAACTTTCTTGTCGTCACCTTCAAAATCACCAATTCCAAGTACAAACTGTTTTCCTGCTTCCAGTTTTACCTTCTGTCCGTCCTTTAAAAGTCTGGTACGGATCTCAGGTCCTTTTGTATCAAGAAGCATGGCTATAGGTATATCAAGCTCCTCACGAAGCTCTTTGATCATGTCCACACGGCCCTTCTGCTCCTCATGATCTCCATGGGAAAAGTTGAATCTGGCAATATCCATTCCATTCTCCATAAGAGCTTTCAGAGTCTCCCTGTTGTTGCTGGAAGGTCCAAGTGTACAGATGATCTTTGTTCTTTTCATAATTGAATATCCTCCCTTTTTTACGTTTTACTGTACGTGTTTGTGCGTAAATAAATGATCCTGGCAATATTCATAATTTCCTTTGCACTTTGAGCAGAAGCGGAACTCCAGATTCGGATCATCCTTCTCAGTACGGCCACAGATCGCACATTTATGCTTTGCGATTCCATCCGGTCCATAACCCGTTCTGGACGGAGCCATAGCCTTCTTAAACTGCTGCTTCCTGCGGATCTCTTTCGGATTGTAGCGGTTCATATCTCTTGTGCTGAAATAAAAGATCACAAAATTTAAAAGCGATGCCACGATTGGCACAACGCCTACCCAAAGTCCTGCTCTAAGATAGGATACAATATCCCATGCAATAAAAAGTCCGTATATAAATGCCATCCATTTCATCTTGATAGGGATGACAAACATAAGCAAAAGCTCCAGATCCGGATATGTGACTGCATAAGCCAGAAAAATGGAAAGACTGATATAATAGGTGGTAAAAATACTGCCGCCAAGAGAATACGTAATTCCATTCATTGTCACATAACCACCTGTAAACGCATGCAGAAGAACTGCCGCGATCACAGTGAACAAAAGTCCTGAAAAAATATACAAAGTATACCGGAATGTTCCCCACGTACGCTCCAGTGAAGTACCGATCGGATAATAAAAGAAAAAGATTGCCAGAAGGAACATCACAAGATTACCGGTTCCTCCTACACTGGAAGGCGGATAAATCACCCATGTCACAAGTCTCCAGATCTGTCCTCTCATTACCATGGACATATCAAGACTCAGCATATCCAGAACTCCAGGAGCAAGCATAGCCAGAAAATACCCCAGCACATAGCATCCGATAATATAAACTGTCAGATTGGGAATACCAAATCTTCCAAACTTACGTTCCAGTTTGTTGATAAATTTCATTAAAATCTCCTTTCAGAAAACTCTTGAAAAATCAGAAAAAGCGCTTCTTGGAAAGAATAATAGCCGCAACAGCACTGATTGCTACAGAAAAAATTATGATGAGCAAAAAGCCCCAGGGACTGTGAGACAACGGCATACCGGAACCTGCCACGTTCATTCCGTAGGCACTAAACACGATAGTCGGAATACTCATAACAATGGTAATGATCGCCAGTACTTTCATGACGATATTCATATTATTGGAAATGATCGATGCAAAAGCATCCATGGTTCCGTTCAGGATTCCACTGTACACATTGGCCATTTCGATCGCCTGCTTGTTCTCAGTGATAACATCCTCCAGAAGATCTGTGTCCTCCGGATATTTCTTGATGCTGTCTATCTTCAGAAGCTTCTCCAGCACAACTTCGTTAGACCGCAGAGATGTGATAAAATATGTCAGGGATTTCTGCAGTTCCAGAAGCTCGATCAGCTCCTCATTCCTTGTGGAAAGATGCAGTTTCTCCTCCACCTGCTCACTTTTCTTATCGATGATACGCAGATAACGCAGGTACATACTTGCATTTCTGTAAAGAATCTGGAAGATAAAGCGTGTCTTCATATAGGTAAAAAAGCTCCGGACCCTTCCCTCCATAAATCTAGTCAGAACCGGCGTGTCCTCCAGACAGATGGTAATGATCATGGAACCGGTAACAATGATACCAAGAGGAATGGTTCCATACCAGTCCTTATCATTACGTTCCTCGATCATAGGAACATCTACCAGGATCAGTGTATAATTATCCTCAACTTCGATACGTGACCGTTCTTCCTCATCCAAAGGGGATCGCAGATCGTCAACCTCTATATCAAACTTCTCGGAAAATTCAAAAATTTCTGTTGCCGTCGGATTCGTCAGTGCAATCCAGCAGCCTTCCTCCGGTTCCTGTATCTGGTGGATGGCCCCGTCTATTGTCTTATAAATCCTTACCACGATTTCCACTTCCCTTCTTTTGCTTTGCTTTTGCCAGGGCAAAATTCTTTTTTATTATAAATAGTCAAAATAGCTTTGTCAATTCATACATTTTCATTTTAAAAAAGCTTTTTTATAATTTCACAGAATCTTTACGTAAGCATTCTCCTCTTCTTTACATTTTTTCCGGCTTCCTATATAATGATTCCAGAATTCCAACGAAAGGAAGTTATACAAATGAGTCAGTCATCATTCGGAAAAAAATTCGTAGTTACCACCTGGGGCGAATCTCATGGCAAGGCTATCGGTGCAGTTCTTGACGGCTGCCCGGCAGGTCTTTCTCTCTGCGAGGAAGATATCCAGGTGTTCCTTGACCGCAGAAAGCCAGGTCAGAGCCGCTATACAACAGCACGTAAGGAAGGTGATCTGGTAGAAATCCTCTCCGGTGTCTTCGAGGGAAAAACTACCGGAACTCCGATCTCTCTTCTCATCCGCAACACAGACCAGCGTTCCAGAGACTATGGAAATATCGCATATTCCTACCGGCCGGGACATGCAGATTATACTTTTGACCAGAAATACGGGTTCCGTGATTACCGGGGCGGCGGACGTTCTTCAGGAAGAGAAACTGCCGGACGGGTGGCAGCCGGTGCGATTGCAATCAAGCTGCTTAATGAACTTGGCATTACTTTTACCACTTATACAAAATCGATCGGACCTGTGGAGATCCGGTCTTTTTCAGAAGATGAGATCAAAAATAATGCACTTTGCATGCCGGATGCAGACGCAGCAGAGAAAGCTTCTGCCTATCTTGAAGAATGCCTCAAAAATCAGGACAGTGCAGGCGGCATCATAGAATGCCGGATCAGAAATGTTCCTGCCGGGCTTGGCGATACTGTTTTTGACAAGCTGGATGCAACTCTTGCCCATGCGATCATGTCCATCGGTGCTGTAAAAGCTGTTGAGATCGGTGACGGAGTTCAGGTAACAAAACTGACCGGTTCCGCTGACAACGATGGTTTTTCCTTGAAAGACGGCATCATTACCAAGACTTCCAACCATGCGGGAGGTATCATGGGTGGTATGAGTGACGGAAGTGATATTATCCTTCGTGCCCACATCAAGCCTACCCCATCTATCAGCCAGCCTCAGTCCACTGTCACCAGTGAGGGCGAAAATCTGGAGCTTGAGATCAAAGGACGCCACGACCCGGTGATCGTCCCTCGTGCAGTAGTTGTTGTGGAGGCTATGGCAGCACTTACGATCACAGACGCACTCTTTAACAACATGAGCGCACGCATGGACCGTATCCATGAATTTTATCACAGATAAAAACAGAAAAACAGACTCAGAACCGGCTGTCTTACCACTCGTCCCTGAGTCTGTTTTATTCTGTTATATTATATTCTGTTTTACTTTTCAGCAGAAGTTAATGGATCTGCCGGATCCTCCCATTCATCCGGCACAGGCCAGATATGGATACAGTTCGGTGTCTCGATCTTTCTTGGCTTCTCATTCATCATGATAATATTTTTCTCATAATCAACAGTAAATACTGTTATGCTGTTACTTCCATGATTAGCAACTGCAATGTGCTTGTTGTCCGGGAAGATCATCAGGTCTTTCGGATAATCGCCACTGATCGGAAGTGAAAATTTCTTTGTCAGAAGGCCTGTTTCCTGGTCTACTGCATACATTGTGACAGTATTCTCGCCTGCTGTTGTACAGAAAAGATATTTACCGTCTGCAGACATGGATATACCGGATGCGGCATTATGGATTGCATCATTTGCGTCCTCTTTTCCAAGAGTAGTGATACTCTGAAGAAGCTCGAATTCCGGGTTCTTGCCGCTTCCGTCATAGCTGTATACCTTAACCTCATTGCTCAGCTCAAAAAGAAGATATGCAAATCTTCCGTCATCACTGAAACGGATGATACGCGGGCCGCTCTCTCTCGGGCAGCGAAGGATATCAACAAGCTCCAGTTTATCTTTCTTCTTGTTGATACGGTATATCTTCACCTGATCGATACCGTTATCTACTGCACAGAGATATTTGTTATCCGGTGTGGGGCGGACACAGTTTACATGCGGACGGAAGTTACGCTCTGCCACGCTTCCAAGTCCTTTGTGGAAAACACCGTCCATAACGCTTCCAAGACGTCCGTCTTTATGTGTATGTACAACCGTTACCTTACCATCATGATAACCAGCCACATAAAGATATCTTCCATCTACGTCTGTTGCAAGATAGCATCCTCTCATTCCGTTGATATCAACACTGTTGATACGGGAAAGATCACCGTTCTTATCTCTGCGGAATACGGCTACACCCTCATCCTCGATGGAGTACAGATATTTGCCGTTCTTGGAAACTGCCAGGTGAGAAGCATTGCTGACTTCTACCTCACTGCGCTCTGTAAGTGTTCCGTTCTCTACATCTACGTCGTATACTTGAATTCCTTTACTGGTTCCATGGGTATAAGTTCCCACGTAAGCCACGTACTTCTTTTTTCCCATAAGCTCTGGCCTCCTGCTTTCACATTCGCTGCGTATTTTTATGTTTATTTTATCACAAAGTTCCTACAAGGACAAGTTATCATCCTGTTATCTTTTGTGCAATTTTTTATGCAAAGTTGCTGTTTTTTACAGATCTCCCAGTGCACCACGCATTGCCTCCAGAGTCTCATCAATAACTTCGTCTGTATGTGCTGTGGAAAGGAACATTGCCTCAAACTGTGATGGTGCAAGATGAATACCACGTTTCAACATTCCCTTGAAGTATTTCGCAAAAAGATCAAGATCAGAAGTTTTTGCAGAAACATAATCTTTTACTTCCTGATCTGTAAAGAAAATACTTGCCAGGGAAGAATCATAATTTACCTGATATGGAAGACCTTTTTCCTCAACGATCTTCTTTAATCCGCCGTAAAGCTTTTCACCTTTTGTTTTCAGCTCTTTATAAATATCCTGATGCTCATAGAGGTATTTCAGCTGTGTGAATCCTGCTGCCATGGCAACCGGATTTCCGCTTAATGTACCTGCCTGATATACAGGGCCGCATGGAGAAATAAGCTCCATGATCTCCTTACGTCCGCCGTATGCACCAACCGGCATACCCGCTCCGATGATCTTTCCGTAAGTTACAAGATCCGGACGGATGCCAAAATACTCTGCTGCGCCGCCGAAAGCAAGACGGAAGCCTGTGATAACCTCATCAAAGATCAGCAGACAATTATGCTCATCGCAGAGCTCACGAAGTCTTTTTAAGAATCCTGGTTTCGGAGGAACAACACCCATGTTGGCTCCTACAGCTTCCACGATCACTGCTGCCACATTTCCTTCTTCCTGCTTGAGAAGTGCTTCCACACTGGCTGCATCATTATAGGTTGCTGTCATGGTATCCTGTGTACATCCCTTCGGAACGCCTGCACTGTCCGGAATTCCGCTTGCCATCACACCAGAACCGGCGCTTACCAGAAGGCAGTCACTGTGTCCGTGATAGCATCCTGCGAATTTAATGATCTTATCTTTTCCTGTGTATCCTCTTGCTGCACGGATGGCGCTCATAACAGCCTCTGTTCCTGAGTTTACCATACGGATCATATCTACATGAGGAATGTGCTCACAGATGAACTCTGCGATCTCCACCTCAATACCTGTGGCGCATCCGAAACTTAAGCCATTCTCGCAGGCCTTGATTACGCTCTCGCGGATCTCCGGGAAATTATGTCCCAGGATCATCGGTCCCCAGGAATCAATATAATCTACATAACGGTTGCCATCTACATCATAAATATAGCATTTATCTGCTTTTTCAATAAAACGAGGTGCCTCACCAATAGCTCCGTAAGATCTTACCGGACTGTTTACGCCGCCCGGGATCCTTTTTACTGCACGCTCAAATAACTGTTCTGATCTTGTCATCAGCCGATTCTCCCTTCATCCATAAGTCTTGCAAGAAGTTCTGCATAATAAGTAAGATAAACCTGTGCTCCTGAACGGAATGCTCCGGTAGCCATCTCGCCTACGATCCTCTCCTCATCGATCCAGCCATTTGCTGCTGCGGCTTTTACCATTGCGTACTCACCGCTGACGCTGTATGCTGCAACCGGTACGTTTGTTGCCTCTTTTACCTGCCAGATCATATCCTGGTATGCAAGAGCCGGTTTTACCATAATAATATCAGCACCCTCTTCCACATCTGCGAGGGCCTCTTTCAGTCCCTCTCTGCTGTTGTGCGGATCCATCTGGTAGCTCTTTCTGTCGCCAAAGGCCGGAGCTGAATCTGCTGCTTCACGGAACGGGCCGTAAAACGCAGAAGCATATTTTACAGCATAGGACATGATCGGTGTTGTGTAATGTCCTGCTTTATCCAGGCATTCTCTGATTGCTGCAACACGGCCATCCATCATGTCAGAAGGAGCTACCATATCAGCACCTGCCTCTACATGGGAAAGAGCTGTTTTTGCAAGAAGGTCCAGAGTCTTGTCATTATCTACATCATGTCCGCAGAGAACGCCGCAGTGGCCGTGGGAAGTATACTCACACATGCACACATCTGTTACATAATAAAGCTCCGGGAATTTCTCTTTTGCAACCCGAAGTGCTCTCTGTACGATTCCTTCCGGATCGTATGCGCCGCTTCCTGTTTCATCCTTATGATCCGGGATACCGAAAAGCATAACACTTCCGACACCTGCTTTTGCAAGCTGCTCCAGCTTATATGGGAGACGGTCCAGACTGTAGCGGTACTGTCCTGTCATGGACGGAATTTCTTCTTCCTTATTCTCGCCTTCCATTACGAACATCGGATACATAAGAGAAGATTTATCCATTCTTGTCTCACGCACCATCTTGCGAAGATACTCTCCGTTTCTTAATCTTCTTGGTCTTTTTGTCAATTCCATGATCATTCGCTCCTTTTCATATCCTCCACCAGTTTGACAAGACTGTCAATGGTGGCTTTTTCTGCCATATATGCTTTCATTCCAAAACTCTCCGCTGCTGCTTTGGTCTGTTTTCCGATGCAGGCTGCCTTGACTTTTGAATAATCCAGTCCTTTTGTTCCTTCCGCAAAGCCTTTCACTGTGGAAGCACTTGTAAATACTGCACAGCTGATCTCGCCGTTCTCAAATTCCTTCTTCTCGTCAATAAGCTGACTCGCCTCATAAACGGTCTGATAAGTCGGAATATCAGAAACAGATGCGCCCGCCTCTATAAGAAATGCAGTAAGCTTCTCATTTCCTTTTTCAGCACGGGGAATCAGGATTTTCTCTCCTCCGGAAAGGATCTCTGCAAGCTCTTTTCCAAGGGTGGCGCCATCATATACAGACGGCACGAAATCTGCAAGAAGGCCACGCTCCTTCAGAGCTTTTTTGGTTCCCTCTCCGATCACTGCCAGACGGATATTTCCCATAGCACGGATATCTTTTCCGTAACGGATCAGTTCCTCAAAGAATACTCTTACTCCCGTAGGACTTGTAAATACCAGCCACTGATATGTTTCAAGCTTCGCAAAAGCTTCATGGAGGAGCTTCTGATCCTCCATTGGCACAGTACGGATAGCCGGAAGTTCCAGTACCTCCGCGCCTTTTTCACGAAGTTTGTCTGCTGTTCTGGAAATCAGTTCCTTCGGTCTTGTGACAAGAACCTTCCAGCCTGCAAGAGGAAGTTCCTCATACCAGCCGAATTTCTCAGCCAGTGTACAGACTTTGCCCACAACAATAATAGCCGGCGTCTCGATTCCCTGACGCTTCACTTCTTCTTCCAGAGTGGAAACTGTAGCCACGATGCGTTTCTGTCCTGCTGTGGTTCCCTTCTGGAGGATCGCTGCCGGCATATTTTTATCCATTCCTGCATTCATAAGTCCTGCACAGATATCCGGAAGTGCGGACACACCCATAAGAAATACCAGGGTACCTTTTGTGTCAACAAGAGCGCGAAAATCAATGTCGTACTCCTTTCCTGCACGCTTATGTCCCGTAATAATGTGCACAGAAGAACAGAAATCTCTGTGTGTCACCGGAACTCCGTTGTATGCAGGAACTGCGATGGAAGAGGTAACTCCCGGAACCACCTCATAAGCGATTCCGTTCTCCTCAAGAAGCTCCAGCTCCTCGCCGCCTCTTCCGAAAAGAAAAGGGTCTCCGCCTTTCAGTCGTACTACGCGATGTCCTTTCTGCGCCTCCTCAAGAAGCACCTGATTGATATCCTCCTGGCGCATGATGTGATGGCTGGCACGTTTTCCCACGTTGATCAGCTTCGCCTCTGCCGGGATCCGTGACAGTACGCCCTGTCCCACAAGGCTGTCATAAACAACCACATCTGCCTGCTCCAGAACCTTAAGACCTTTTAATGTAAAAAGACCGATATCCCCAGGGCCTGCACCTACAAGCCAAACTTTTCCTGTTTTCATTCTTTATTTTCTCCTTTTTCCCGAAGAGTTTCTGCAAGCTCTCTGCCAAGTTTCTCTGCATCTTTTCTCTGTCCACGCAGAGTTCCTGTTACATAGGAACCGTCTTTTTCATTGTAGTAAAGACCGCGGAGATAAATCTCTTCCCCATAAACTTCCGCATGAGCTGCCACAGGTGAAGAACATCCACCATCCAGAAGTTTCACAAACGCTCTCTCCGCACTTCCTGCTGCCCAGGCGTCTGCATCACAATAACCATCAAGAAATCCGTAATCTTCCCCTTTACGGCCCTGCACAGCAAGGATTCCCTGGCCTGCCGCCGGAATGATCTCATCTGCTGTAAAATACCGGTTGATGCGTGCCTTAAGTCCCAGTCGCTTAAGTCCTGCCGCTGCCAGGATCAGGCCGCTGTACTGGCCTTCATCCAGCTTACGAAGTCTTGTCTGGAGATTTCCGCGGATACTCTTCACTTCCATATCCGGATATATTTTTTTCAGCTGCAGAGTTCGTCTTAAGCTGGAGCATCCAAGAGGTTTATTCTTATCTAACTCTGTAACGCCCTCCGGAAGTACCAGCACATCTCTCGGGTCTTCTCTTTTGGAAAATGCCAGAAGCGGCAGCTCTTCCTGTACTTCCATTGGCATATCTTTAAGGCTGTGTACAGAAAGAATGCTTTTTCCGTCCATCAGTGCTTTGTCCAGTTCTTTTACAAAGAGACCCTTTCCCCCTACTTTATCCAGGGTGCGGTCAAGGATGATATCTCCGGTGGTCTTCATGGTAAGTATTTCCACCTCAAGTTCCGGATTCTGTTTCTTTATATAGTCACGGACCATTTCGCTCTGGAGCACTGCAAGCTTGCTCTCTCTGCTTCCGATCACGATCTTATTCTTCTTCATCGTCCTGCTCCTCTAATACTTTTTCCAGTGCTTTCTGTATCTCTTCCCGTATACGCTTCGCTTTCTTATGGTCAAGGCCGCTGGCCGTAACACCTACAACCATCTCATCCCGCATATAAACACCCGGGAAATAAAAATCACAGGCTTCTCTGTCGGAGGCTACATTCACATAAATACCCTCTTCACGACAGACACGGTGGATCTCATCGTTTAATTTCCAGTCATTAGTGGCTGCGATCACCATATATGCGGCTGCAAAATCAGAACGTTTCACAGGCCGGTTATGTAAGGTTATTGTTCCTGCCTTTCCAATATCCATCAGTTCCTGTGTAACTTTCGGTGCCACCACAGTAATATTTCTTGTAAATTTCAGAAGTGTACGCACTCTTCTTGTGGCGATCTTGCCGCCTCCTGCCACAACGATGTTCTTATCTGACAAATCTATAAACATGGGGAAATAAGGTTTATTCTTCATAAAGTTTCTCCAGTCCTTCCACACATTCCAGAAAAGCATCCTGGTTCAGGCTGTCCCTGAGTCCGAAGATCAGCTTGTTCACAACTTTTCCGGCCGCAGTATCCACTGCTTTTTTTAATTTTTCTCTGTCTGAGTCTTCCATCGGAGTCTTACGGAAAATCTTCTCGATCCTTAAATTCAGATCTTCCACTGCATCAGCTCTGATCTCCTGGATACGCGGAATAATATCCCGTCCGTCCAGCCACTGAAAAAACTCATCCATCTGTGCTTTTACGATCGCACCGGCTGCCTCCAGATTATCTGCAAGCTCTTTCGGTGTCTCGCTGACACGGAAACTGTCCATATCATAAAGCGTCAGATTCTCTTTCTTTCCGATCTCCGGATCAATATCTCTCGGCACAGCCAGATCGATCAGTATCATAGGCCGCTCCAGTCTCACATCCTCAAACAGCTCTTCTGTCAGTGTATAGTTCGGACTTGCCGTTGCACTGACGACCAGATCACATTCCGGCAGATAATCCATTCTCTCACCGTAATTGATCCTGCTGCATCCAACCGGGATGTTTACCACACCGCTTCTGTACTGACGGATGGTGACCGTTACATCAGCTCCTGCTTCTCTTAATGTCTGTGCCGCCATCTTACCCATCTCGCCGTTTCCGATCACCATACAGACCTTATTGCGGATGTGATATCCGCCCTCTTCCAGAAATCGGATGGCCTGATGGATCACGGAAGGATTTCCATGGGAAAAAGGAACCTCCGTCTTGATCTTCTTGCCAACTGTAACAGCCATACGGAAAAGCACCTCCAGAACACTGTCTGTGGTAAATTCATCCCTTGCAAAGCTTAAGGCTTCTTTTACCTGGGTAAGAATCTGATCTTCTCCCAGAATCTGTGATTTCAGACCACTGGTCAGGTAAAAAAGATGCTCCACTGCCTCTTCATTCTCCCTGCTGATGAAATATTTCCGGTATTCTTCTCCCTGCACTCCCTTCAATGAACAAAGCCACTGATACAGTTCCGGCTTTTCATCATCATCTGTGCTTACCCACAACTCCAGGCGGTTGCAGGTTGACAGAATAATACACCCGCAGATCCCCGGCTCTTTATGAAGCTGCTGCAGTGCCTCCCCGGTATTCTTCCGGGTAAAGGCAAAAAGAGCTCTGATATCCACAGGTGCCATATTGTGGTCAATTCCAAGCATGAATATACTCATGTCTTATGTTTCTCCTTTGTTTCTATAATATAAATCCAGCAAAATTTATGTCTTTTCTGCCGAAATTCCGTTCTCTCACACGTATATTCCTGTACATTTCGCATATTTCGCAGTCTTATATAATGATAAACATTTCCGGCTGGAAAGTCAACTATGATTGACAATCCTGTGCCCGCCTTTTATAATATTCATCAGGTAGAAATCTGTATAATTCTTTTATATTTTTGCGGAAAAATATAAAAATCAATATTTTCCAGGATGGAGGAAATCCCAGTATGAATTCAGCTTCAAAAAAAGCGATCCTTGTAGTCAGCTTCGGCACAAGCTACGAGAATACGCGTAAAGTTACCATTGATGCTATTGAGCGCGATATTGCCGATGCATTCCCGGCCTGTCCAACCTACCGTGCGTGGACAAGCAAGATGATCATTTCCAAGCTCAAAAAACGCGACGGGATCATTATAAATACTGTAAAAGAAGCCATGGAGCAGATGCTCCGCGATGGGATCACAGATGTTGTAGTACAGCCCACCCATGTGATCAACGGTATTGAGAATGATCAGATGAAGGCAGATGCCCTTTCTTTTAAAGATCAGTTTGCAAGCATTGTTTTTGGAAACCCGCTTCTTACCACAGAGAATGACAACCAGGCTGTTGTGAAAGCTGTAGCAGATGAATTTCAGGATATGGATTCAATGACAGCCCTTGTTCTTATGGGACATGGAACAGAACATTATTCCAACACTGTCTATGCAGCACTGGCTTATCGCTTCCAGGATATGGGACACAAGAATATTTTTCTTGGCACTGTGGAAGCTTATCCTGCACTGGACTCTCTTCTCCGTGCTGCTGATACTTTTAAGCCAAAGAAGATCATACTTGCTCCGTTTATGATCGTAGCCGGAGATCACGCACAGAACGACCTTGCAGGGGATGATCCGGATTCCTGGATGAATCTTCTTTCTTCCGGTGGATATGAGGTTACACCAGTATTAAAGGGTCTTGGAGAATACCCAGAGATCAGACAGATCCTTGTTGATCATGTACAGGCTGCCATGAACGCATCGGTTTAATTTTGTAATTGATAGTCAATCGGATATTCGCAATCCGCTTTCGCTACTTGCTCATAACCGAATAACTGCTCCGCAGTTTATCAGGAGGGGCTTGTACCCCTCCTGATACAAGTAAGTCCCACCCACTGCTTATTGCTCCTCGCAATTGA
This sequence comes from Blautia sp. HA8986, assembly GCF_056504635.1. Lineage (NCBI taxonomy): Bacteria > Bacillati > Bacillota > Clostridia > Lachnospirales > Lachnospiraceae > Blautia > Blautia sp. HA8986. The sequence goes on along the minus strand of NZ_JBWLUQ010000001.1, from coordinate 467,953 downwards.
AGCAGGTGACTTACTTGATTCGGTTAAAAAACTGCACCGTGATCCATATTTCAGGATCTTCGGTGCAGTTTTTTTATCACATCAGAATAATTTCTTTCTCTGATCAGATCTTATGCCATCAGCTCATCAAGTCTTGCCTTTACAGCCAGGATGAAGTCCCTGCTGTTCAGTACCTGTACATCTTTCAGGGATGTGATAAGAGCAAGGTCTTTTGTCATTTTTCCGCTTTCGATAGTGTCAAGAGTTGCTTTTTCCAGTTTTCCCGCAAAATCAGCAAGTGCTGCATTTCCATCCAGCTCTCCCCTCTTTCTGAGAGCACCTGTCCATGCAAAGATCGTTGCAACGGAGTTTGTGGAAGTTTCTTTTCCCTCGAGATGACGGTAGTAATGTCTCTGTACTGTTCCGTGAGCAGCCTCGTACTCGAAATATCCCTTCGGAGATACCAGGACAGATGTCATCATTGCAAGAGAACCAAATGCAGAAGAAACCATATCACTCATAACATCACCGTCATAGTTCTTGCATGCCCAGATAAATCCACCGTCTGCCTTCATGACACGTGCTACGATATCATCGATCAGGCTGTAGAAATAGGTGAGTCCTGCTTCCTCAAATTTATCCTTGAACTCTGCATCAAAGATCTGCTGGAAGATCTCTTTAAATCTGCCGTCATATGTCTTGGAGATGGTATCTTTGCTTCCAAACCATACGTCCTGTCTGGTATCCAGCGCATAGTTAAAACAGCTTCTTGCAAAGCTCTTAACTGAATCATCAAGATTGTGCATGCCACGAAGGACACCTGCTCCGTCAAAATGCTGGATCAGCTCTTTGCGTTCTTCTCCGTCCTCACCTTCAAATACAAGATAAGCATCTCCCGGTTTGTTGATATAGAACTCTGTGTTCTTGTATATATCTCCATAAGCATGACGGGCAAGTGTGATCGGTTTTACCCAGTTCTTTACACATGGTTCAATGCCCTTTACTACAATCGGTGCACGGAATACAGTTCCATCAAGAATGGCACGGATGGTTCCGTTCGGGCTCTTGTACATTTTTTTGAGGTCATACTCTTCCATTCTGGCTGCATTCGGAGTGATGGTTGCACATTTTACAGCAACACCGTATTTCTTGGTTGCCTCTGCTGCATCGATAGTTACCTGATCATCTGTCTCATTTCTGTGCTCAAGACCAAGATCATAATATTCTGTATTCAGATCAAGATATGGTGTGAGAAGTTCGTCCTTGATGATCTGCCACAGGATACGTGTCATCTCATCTCCGTCCATCTCAACTAAAGGTGTCTGCATTTTAATTTTTTCCATAATATTTTCTCCTTTAGAGTCTTTCTTTTGCACTTTTACTGTACATTGTACTCATATTTTCTATTTCCGTCAACGCTTTTATACTTTACCATAACATGTTTATAGAAATTATATAATAATTTAACATTTCATTAGTTTTTCACAGTTAAATTTACCCCATCCCTGCTGATTTCTGGGAAGTCCCATATCATCCGTGCTTTCTTTTAACAACATTTTTACTTCCACATTGGAAAGCTGAGGTTCTTTTTCCAGAAGACAGGCTATTGCACCGGAAATTCTTGGAGTTGACATGGATGTTCCGCTTTTGATCCCATAGGAATAAGGATAGCCGGGTGTGCAGGCTGTGATCCGGTTTCCAGGTGCTACCAGATCCGGCTTGCACACGCACTCAAATGTAGGTCCTCTACCGGAAACAGCCTTATTTCCCTGGAGCATATCACTGGAACCTACGGTGATGATCTTACGGCTGCTTCCCGGTGCAGTTACAGTTCCTGACCCAGGCCCCTGGTTTCCGGCAGCTGCCACCACCACAAGTCCCTGATCCCAGAGCTCATCCACTCCACGCAGAAGATCCTGCTGTTCGTTTCTACTCCTGGAAGTAGTTCCAACAGAAATATTCACAACACGGATATTATAGATCTGTCCGAAATTCACGATCCATCTGAAAGCCCTGAGCACATCTTCCCGGCTTCCGTTCCCGAACCGGTCCAGAACTTTCAGGGCAATGATGCTACATCCAGGTGCAGCTCCTTTGTATCTGCCATCTGACGCAGCTCCATCCCCTCCCAGGATCCCGCTTACGTGGGTTCCATGTCCATTATCATCATAAGGTCCTGTTTTTCCTTTTGTAAAATCACAGAAAGCCCTGATACGGCTGCCGAAATCTATATGAGGAAAAATTCCGGTGTCCAGCACAGCCACACCAATTCCTTTTCCTGTATACACTTTTTTACGCATGGCAAAAAATCTCCTGCCGGACAGATGGTTTCTCTTTAGCCTATTCAGGGCCATGCTTTTTTGCAACTTCATTCATAATATGTAATTTTTTCGTTTTTCTGTCATATAATGTATAAAATTCACTTTTTCCTCCCATACTTATCACTATCCGGAAAACCCTAAATATTTCGGAACTGTGATCAGATATCAATCAAAAATGTCAGGAGGGTTCTTTATGTTTCTGTTTTTTCTTATATTCTTCGGAATTCAGATCTTTATCCTTTTCTGTTGTGCTGCTGCCGGAAACGACGCTGCCTCACAGGAGCTTTCCGACCTGGAACAGCTGCAGTTTATCACGGAATGGAAGAAACATCACGGAAAAAAGGACGTCTGCTGAGAAACGTCCTTTTTTTAGTCAATCGGATATTCGCAATCCGCTTTCGCTACTTGCTCATAACCGAATAACTGCTCCGCAGTTTATTCGGTTAAACAATTATATGATAATACATACCAGTCCGCCTTTGCTGTCGTTGACGATCTTCTGCATGGTATCCTGGAGCTTCACCTGGCTTTCTTCGCTGATCATGGCCAGTTTGCTGCGAATCCCGTCTTCTACAAGCTGCTGGATGGATTTCCCGAATATATTGGTTTCCCAGATGCTTTCTCCACGTTCCGGGCTTTCCCTGATATATTTGATCAGATCTTCTGCCTGCTGCTCTGTTCCCACAATAGGCGCGATTTCTGTCTCGATCCCTGCACGGATCATATGAATGGACGGACTCTTAGAGCGGATCTTCACCCCAAATTTATTTCCCTGGCGGATCACTTCCGGATCTTCAATGGTAATCTCGGAAAGCTCCGGAACTACCACACCATAGCCGGTTCCTTTCACCGCTTCCAGTGCTGCCTGTACTTTTACAAACTGTTCCTTCATACCTGCAAGTTCTTTCATTGTCTGGATCAGTTCGTATTCACTTTCCATGGGAATGCCGCTCATCTCACTGAGCATCCTGTAATAATAGCCGTCTTTTACAGAAATACGGACACGCACAGTTCCATCAGAAAGACTGACTTTCTCCAGGAGTGTATCTTCCACATAAGGGCTTTCCAGCTGTACAGAATCCTTGTTTATATCTCTCACATGAGTAAGCTTCGTCATTTTTTCCCGGATCTCATTTAATAACGCTGCCTTTACTTCATGTTCCGGAGAAAGCATTTCCACCCATTTCGGAACAAATAGTTCAATCTCACTAACCGGAAATTCGTAAAGGATTTTTTCCAGAATCCTGGTAACGTCCTCTTTTCGAAGCTGTTCGCAGTTGACTGCCAGAACGGAGACCCCATATTTTTCTTCCATGTCCTGCACGGTTTTTCCAGTTTCTTCACTGTAGGGAGCCTGGGAGTTTACCAGGATCAGAAATGGCTTGCCCTGTGTCTTCAGTTCTTTTATAGTCTGCTCCTCTGCAGGGATAAAATTCTCTCTTGGAATTTCCCCGAAGCTTCCATCTGCAGTAATGACAATTCCTATGGTAGAATGCTGACCGATGACTTTTTCCGTACCGATCCTGGCTGCATCATGAAAAGGGATCGCTTTTTCAATCCATGGAGTCTTAACCATCCGCTCACGGCCTTCCTCCACATTTCCAGATGCGTCTTTTACCAGAAATCCTACACAGTCAATGAGTTTTACGCGGATCTTCTGGTTCTCACCTATGGTAACTTCCACTGCATCTTTTGGAATAAATTTCGGTTCCACTGTTGTAATCATTTTTCCGGCTCCGCTTAAAGGCAGCTCATCCTGAAGCTCTGCCCTTTTCTCTTCACTGATAGCAGGCAGAGCCACCAGTTCCATAAATCTGCGGATAAAAGTGGATTTTCCTGTTCGCACCGGGCCCACCACCCCTATGTAGATATCCCCGCCGGTCCGGGCCTGGATATCATGGTAAACCTGAAAGTTTTCCATATAAAAAAGCCTCCCTGCATATATTGGCCTGTAAATCCCGGGAACTGCCCGACGGACAGCTCCCGTATATCACAGTATATGCTATGGAGGCTTCTTATATGCTACTGTTCATCTGCAGACAGCAGTTTATTTCATTAACCGTTATTATTCACTCTGCGGACAGCATCAATTATTCACTATTCCTTAATATAGAATTCATTGTGGAGCAGGTGATGTTCCTTACCTTTAAGAAGACCCTCATAAAGCTCCAGAACAAGTGGGTTCTCATCCGATTTCTTGATGATCATTGTATTGTCTGCATTATACAGTCCCCTTGCTCTTGCTGCCTTGGTTCTGTCACCGGATCTGGTCGGCTGACCTCCACCCATGATACATCCACGGCGGCATGCCATAACCTCGATAAGGTGATAGTTTGCTTCACCGTTCTTTACACGTTCCATAACAGTTCTTGCATTTGCAAGGCCGCTGGCAACACATACATTGATATCCATTCCCTTATACGGCACGGTAAATTCCTTGATTCCATCTTCACCACGGACACCACACTCTGCGATCTCATGCATGGCTTCCTTACTGTGATCCGGGCTCAGTCTTCGGAGAACTGCCTCGGTAACACCGCCGGTAACACCAAAGATAACACCACCACCGGAACCAAATCCAAACGGCATATCGCATGCTTCCGGATCCAGTGTTGCAAAATCAAGACCAAAGTTATCGATCATTCGAAGGAGCTCGGTAGTTGTGATAACGATATCGGTATCCTGCTCACCATCTGTAAAGCTGTTGGGGCGGATCGCCTCTGCCTTCTTGGCAGTACATGGCATGATAGAAACCATAACAGTCTTCTTGCCTGCTGCATGCTCCGGATCACGGAAGTATTCCTTGATAACCGCAGACATCATTCCCTGTGGGGAACGGCAGGTAGAAATGTTCGGAACATATTCCTTATACTGATCAGTGATAAACTTCACCCATGCAGGACAGCAGGAAGTCAGAAGCGGAAGATTCTCACCCTTCTCCACTCTGTTTAGGAACTCCTTGGTCTCTTCCATGATGGTAAGGTCGGCACTGAATGTGGTATCGTATACTTCGTCAAAGCCCATTCTGTGAAGCGCGTTAACGATTTTACCCATAACACTTCTGCCTTTGGCAAGTCCGTAATGATCACCAACTGCAACACGAACTGCCGGTGCAACCTGTGCAACAACACGAGTATTCTTATCAGCCAGTGCATCCCATACTTCATCCATATGTGTACGGATGGAGATCGCACCTGTCGGACAGTAAACACGGCACTGACCACAGTTTACACACTGTGTCTCAGCAATCTTTTTATTGAATGCAGGCATGACCATGGCCTCTGTTCCACGGAATGCGAATCCAAGAGCTCCGATTCCCTGAAGCTCCTCGCAGGCACGTACACAGTCGCCGCAGAGGATACATTTGTTCGGATCACGGATGATGGACGGTGAACTGTCATCGATCTCGTGCTGTTCTCTTGTATTTTCAAAACGGATATCCCGCACGCCAAGGCGATGTGCCAGCTCCTGCAGGATACATTCGCCGCTCTTTACACAGGTTGTACAGTCACGACAATGTGCTGCAAGAAGCAGCTCCACGATCAGTTTACGATATTTCTTAATACGACCGGAGTTGGTATAAATAACCATTCCGTCTCTCGGCTGCTCGGAACAGGACGCAAATGTCTTGCCTCTGTCATCCTCAACTGTACAGAGACGACAGGCACCAAATGTGGAAACCTCTGAATGATAGCACAGTGTGGGGATATTGATACCGGCATTCCTGATGACTGTCAGGACATTTTTTTCGTCGGTAAATTCTACTTTTCTTCCGTCAATTGTCATTGTACCCATAAGATATCCTCCCTTCTATGCTTCCACATAAATCGCATCAAAGTTACAGTTATCCTTACAGGAACCGCATTTGATACATACGTCGTTGTTGATTACATGTGGATGCTTGATCTTTCCTGAAATCGCGCCTGCCGGACAGTTCTTAGCACACTTGCCGCAGCCGATACAGAATTCAGGATTGATATGGAATTGACGGAGTGCCGTGCAGACTTTCGCCCGGCATTTCTTATCTACGATATGTTCTACATATTCATCGCGGAAACGCTTCAGGGTACTGATGACCGGAAGCGGTGCACTCTTGCCAAGGCCGCACAAAGCCATGCTCTGAACCATGTTTGCAAGCTCTTCCAGCTCATCCAGGTCGGAAAGCTCACCCTTGCCTTCAACGATCCTCTCAAGGATCTCAAGCATACGTTTCGTACCCTCACGGCATGGAACACATTTACCGCAGCTCTCACGCTGTGTAAAGCTCATGAAGAAACGTGCAACCTCTACCATACAGGTATTCTCATCCATAACAACAAGTCCGCCGGATCCCATGATAGCATCCAGCTTCTTAACAGAATCAAAATCAAGCGGATGGTCGATCTGGTCATCGATCAGACATCCACCGGATGGTCCGCCGATCTGCACTCCCTTAAATGCAGCACCGCTCTTAAGGCCGCCGCCGATATCATAGATAATATGGCGAAGACTTGTTCCCATAGGAACCTCGATAAGACCAGTGTTCTCAATGGAACCGGTAAGTGAGAATGTCTTTGTTCCGGGGCTTCCCTCTGTACCGATGGTATGGAACCAGTCAGCACCCTGAAGGATGATCTTCGGTACGTTAGCGTAGGTCTCTACGTTATTAAGAACAGTTGGCTTGCCCCACAGACCCTGCTCAACAGTTCTCGGCGGTTTAACACGAGGCATACCTCTGTTGCCTTCGATGGATGCGGTCAGGGCAGAACCTTCACCACATACGAATGCTCCGGCACCCCGATTGATATGTAAGTGGAAATTAATACCGGAACCAAGGATATTGTCACCAAGAAGGCCATAGGATTCTGCCTGTTCAATGGCCATCCGGAGTCTCTGTACAGAAAGAGGATACTCGGCACGTACGTAGATATAGCCATCTTCTGCGCCTACTGCGTAAGCTGCAATGACCATACCCTCGATCATCTTGTAAGGATCACCTTCCATTACGGAACCATCCATAAATGCTCCGGGATCACCCTCGTCACCATTACATACTACGTAGCGAACCTTCTCGGGCTGACGTGCAACCTGTGACCATTTCTTGCCTGCCGGGAATCCGGCACCGCCACGGCCGCGAAGACCGGATTTCGTGATCTCATCAATAACACCCTGAGGGGTCATCTCAAAGAAAGCCTTTGCCATGGCTGAAAATCCACCTACAGCAATGTATTCATCAATAGATTCCGCATCGATCTTACCGCAGTTTTCAAGAACGATTCTGGTCTGCTGGTTCAAAAACGGAATATCATCCGGATGCGGACAGGCTTCATCATTATGGCGATAGAACAAACGCTCAACCGGAAGTCCGCAGATGATCGTCTTCTCAACGATCTCACGGCAGTCATCCACCTGTACATGTACATACTGATAATCATACGGTTCAATTCTCATAAGAGGTCCAAGTTCGCAGAGTCCCTGGCATCCGGTCTTAACGATGCCCACATGTGGAACATCCTTCTGCATTTCTACTGCAACACCCTCGATACCTTCACAGAGTCTTGACATTTCTTCATAAATCTTCTGAGCACCGGAAGCGATACATCCGGTACCGGAACAGACGAGAACACGGCAGGTATAGCCATCAAGATTCTTCTTAACCTCAGCCTGTTTATTTTTCAGATCTTCCATACTGGTTATACTCATACGTTCTCACCTCTCAATTCATTTAAAAGCTCAATAGCCTTCTCAGGTGTCATTTTCGGGTGAACCTCATCATTTACAGTTAAGGTCGGTGCAAGTCCGCATGCACCAAGACAGGATACTGTCTCAACTGTAAAAAGCATATCATCGGTTGTGTGTTTCTTATGGTTCAGTCCGAGTTCTTTAAGCATTGCTTCCTTTACAGGCATGGACTTACGTACATGACAGGCAGTTCCATCACATACCTTGATGATGTACTTGCCTTTCGGTTCAAAGGAAAAATTCTCATAGAAAGTAGCTACGCTGTACGCCTTCGCTTCTTTTACACCAATCTGTTCCGCAACATAAGTAAGAAGCTCTCCCGGGAGATAACGGTACTCAGCCTGGATATCCTGCATGATCGGTATCAGTGATGCAGCTTTCCGGCCGTAATGCTCGATGATCTCATCCGTTTTCCTGTAATACGTCTGGTCTAACATTCGGTTCCCTCCTTGTTTCTCATAGATTTTCCACTTGATTAACCTGTTCCTACCACAAGTTAATGATTTAACACTCTGTCAGTGTCTCATTTACGTGCCTATCATTATATTGCACTATTTTCGTGCTTTTAATTATAACTTATATCGTCATTTTTCACAAGTAATTTTTTTGCTTTTTTCAGAATATATCAAAAAGTTTACAACGCCTTACTTGTTTTGCATCTATTTTTTTCAATAAATGTGCATTTTTTAACATTCATGACAATAAAGAAACAAATATTCTTTTTTGTTTCTGTTAAAAAACATTTCCTGTTATTGATTTTATTTCTCAATTACTATAAGATGAATAAAAAGTGCGTGGAAAATATTTTAAACATTTTTTGAAAAGGAGAACATTTATGCGAAATCTCGACACACCAGTTAAACAGATCCGGCGAAAGATTTTTACAGAAATTGCGAAGATCGGATTTGAATCCACGGACGAATCCCTGATTCACGATATTGAATCCATCCCTTACAATATTGTAGAGGAACGCGCGAAATACCGCGAGAGCATCTATCGTGAAAGAGCTGTTGCAAGTGAACGTGTCCGTCTGGCTATGGGACTTTCCCTCCGCCCGGAGAACCGTTCTGTCCATCTTACTGACGGCGTAAAGTCAAGCAATATTGATGAGAAATATTACGAACCACCTCTTATGCAGGTAATCCCTTCTGCATGTTCTGCATGCGAATCCAATAAATACGAAGTAAGCAATATGTGCCGCGGCTGTGTTGCCCATCCATGCATTCAGACCTGTCCTAAAGGAGCCATCTCCATGGTTGATGGGAAATCTTTTATTGATCAGGACAAATGTATCCACTGCGGAAGATGCAAAGCGGTCTGTCCTTATGATGCCATTGCCCATAAAGAACGCCCCTGCGAACGTGCCTGTGGTGTAAAAGCTATCGAAAGCGATGAGCAGGGACGCGCTTCCATCAACCAGGATAAATGTGTATCCTGCGGTATGTGTATGGTCAGCTGCCCATTCGGTGCCATCTCTGATAAATCCCAGATTTTCCAGCTGGCACATGCCCTCCGTGAGGGAACTGAGATCATTGCAGAAGTTGCACCAGCTTACATCAATCAGTTCGGTGAAGATGTAACTCCCGGTAAATTCCGCTCTGCTTTAACTCAGCTTGGCTTTTCCAATATTTATGAAGTAGCACTCGGCGCAGACATCGGCTGTATTTCCGAGGCCCATCATTATGCAAAAGAAGTAGCCACCGGCAATCTCCCGTTCCTGCTTACCTCCTGCTGCCCGTCATGGTCTGTAATGGCGAAGAAATACTTCCCGGCTATGATCGACAACATCTCACAGGAGCTGACACCGATGGTGGCAACTGCCCGCATTGTAAAAAAAGAGCACCCCAATGCGAAAGTAGTATTCATCGGCCCCTGCGCCTCCAAGAAGCTGGAAGCCATGCGCCATTCCGTAAGAAGTGATGTAGATTTCGTTATCACCTTCGAAGAACTTTGGGGAATGTTCGATGCCAAAGATATCATTCCATCTGCATGCGAGGACATCCCGGAAGAAACCCAGACTGCAACAGCTGCCGGAAGAGGATATGCCATCGCAGGCGGCGTAGCAGGTGCTATTGAAGCCTGTCTGAAGGAATATTATCCTGATGTCCCCGTCCACATCGAACACGCAGAAAGCCTCGCTGAGTGCAAAAAAGTCCTCACTCTGGCCAAAGCCGGCAAGATCAAAAACTGCATGATCGAAGGAATGGCCTGTCCAGGAGGCTGCATCGGCGGTGCCGGAACCAATGCCGGCTTCGCAAAAACCTCCAAAGCACTCAAGAAATATGTAGATGGCTCAGACCCTAAGATTCCATCTCAGGAGCTTGAAAATCTGGAATTGAATTAAATACTTTTGACACAAAAAGATGTGCGTCCGTTTTTGTTCAGACGCACATCTTCTTTATTTTGTGATTTTCATGGTTTTTACATATCCGGTTGAAGTTTTGAATATTTTTTTATAAGCGGTCAGTTTTGATGCCGGCACGCGTATTACTGCTTTTTTATTGACTCCGGTGATTGCTTTGCTCTCCACTGTTTTTAAGCTCTTACTGCTGATTGTGATCCGGCTGATCTTACTGCAGTTCTGAAAAGCACCGCTGTAAAGCTTCTGCACTGCCGGCAGTGTGATGGTTGATGCCTTGCTTCCGATCTGAGTTAATGCCGTGCATTTATAGAATGCCTGTTTTCCTACTGCTGTTACTTTTGTGAAGCCATTGAGCTTTTTCAGTTTTGTGCAGTTTGCAAAGCTTTGGGTTCCAATGGTCTTTACAGAGGCCGGGATTGTTATTGTTGTAAGCCTCCTGTTATTATAGAATGCCTTTGCAGCAATAGAGGTCACTGCGTAGCTGCGTTTCTTGTAGGTTACTTTTGAAGGAACTGAAACTACTGCCCTGGAAACTCCTTTAGTGAGAGATACGCTGCGGCCTGTTCCTGTTTTTGTGATCTTGTAGGTAAGACCGGATACTTTGAAGGTTATGCCTTTTTTTGCTTCTGCAGATGGTTTCGGAGTTGGGGTGGCGATTTTTATTTTCTGCTCTTTTCCACAGTAACGACAATACTGCATTCCATATCCTTTTTCCTGCGCAGCAGCATCATAATAGTACTCATAACAATGATCCCCTTTATGATTTATAGTTAAAGAACGCGCAAAAGCCTCGTTTGTACGCTTCCCTGTTGTGGTAACTTCTGTTCCTTTAATGTTTACAGTTCCTGAACCTGTGATTTCCCTGCCAGATGTAGTAGAAAAACCTTTATTCAGATTAAGGACTCCTCCTTTTTCTATTTTAATCTCCACGCCTTGTCCCAGGCTAACTCTTTGCATATTTACAGTTCCACCAGATTTAATTAATATTCTGGCCGGATGTCCTAGCTTCCAGGAATGACTTAATATACTATGCTCCTCCTCTATATTGAGCACAGCTCCTTTTTCTACCACAAACTGCTCGTTATCTCCATCATGTGATAAATCCATATAATCTTTCACAGTTAAAGTTGTTCCGGTTGGTAATGTAAGTGCACCGCCATAGAATTTATCAACAGTTAATTTTCCATTTATTACAGTTTTTAATTCTTGCTGATCTTCTGCACAGAGTGCTCCAGTTATAGTAGAATCATTCGCATTCAGAGTGCCGCCCTGAATTCGAAGAGACCATCTGTCAGTAGACTTAACAGTTGCCTTTCTTTCTAAATTAAGTGTTCCTTTATATCCAATTACTGTTGATCCATCTGCATTTAATGTTCCTCCATTTTTTACTGTAATATTGTCGTACCAATTCCATCCACCAGACATATCTGCCCTTTTTACAGTCATGGAGCCACCATTATCAATAATTACATTTCCATGATACGTTCCACCATCTGTAAACCATTTTCCCTGTATGATCACTGCCACATCCTTGGTATATCCCATATCACCTTTCTGATTTACTGTGATCTGTTTAGGAATAACCCAAGAATCCCAGCCAATATCAAAGGCTCCAAGCTTTACCGTTGTATTTTCTTCAGGCCATCCAAATGGTGTTTCCGGTGCTATTGTACAATTTCCTCCTGCAGCATTTACAAGTGACTGATAATTGCGTACCCAGCTTTCTGTTCCATCTGCTTTCGCAACAACAGGTGCAAAAAGCATGGACGCAGATGCTGCAGCTGCCATTAATACACTGAAAATTTTTCTTTTTCGCATAGTTTTCCTCCCTGTGCTCTTTTCTTTTTATTTTACCATATTTCTCCATTTTTCCAATGTTAAAAATCACTTTTCTGATAATTTTTGTGAACAAAAAAGAGACATGCATCTTACACAAGACACATATCTCCATTTTATCATTTCTCCACAGTCTCTGTGCTCTCCGGCCAGGTATATTCTTCACCTTTCAGATCTGCCAGAAGGCTTCTAAGCTTATATCCATAGCTTCTCCCGGCGGCCCATCCACCACCATAAGGATTCTCCTGAATCCCAAGCCATTCCACATAAGGTGCACTTTCCCGGGTCACATACTGAAAACGGTTATCCACACAGGCCTGGTTCAGTTCATCTGAAGACGCATAAGCCTTCAAATGCTGTACCTGAGCCCGGATCCCGGACCTGACATCAGGAAAAGAATTTCCGGCAACACCGCCGCCGGTAGTCCCAAGTCCGGAAAAATTAAACTGCCCGGCACTGGCATCTCCCTGAAACTGAAGCCACCCGGTCTCAAGCATTGCCTGTTCATATACAACTTCACCACGGACACCCTCCGTATCCGCTTCCTCTATCACAATTGTGCAAAACGTATCAATGTCCGGTGCACCGCCCTCTGTCAGGATACCGGAAGGATACTCTACATTCTGCGCCTCATACTGCGCCACCATATCCTCCTCAGTCGCTGTGGTACATCCCATGATCGTATAATATCCGTAAGTATTATCTGTGGAATCATCCACAAAACTATCTATATCACTCTCTCCGGATGACTGCGGCTTGGAGATCTGTCCCTCCATGGAATGATCCACTTCTTCCGCAAAAACACCCACAGGCGTTCCGATCACCAGAACGCCTGCAAGCATCATCATCCGTAAACAAAAACTATTTCGGAATCTGTACATATATCAATAATCAATCCTTTATTACTGCGCTTTTCTCATTGCTGCTTCAACTACGTGTCCTACAAGAACAGAAGTTGTAACGCTTCCAACTCCGCCAGGAACCGGTGTGATCGCATCAACGATCGGCTCAACTGCCGCATAATCAACATCACCGCAAAGCTTACCCTCTGCATTAACATTGATACCTACATCGATAATGGTCTGTCCCTCTCTGACATAATCAGCACCGACAACACCAGCACGGCCTGCTGCAACGATCACGATATCAGCTTCTTTTGCAACAGACGGCATATCAACAGTTCTTGTATGGCAGATAGTAACTGTCGCATTCTTCTTAACAAGCATCATTGCAGCCGGTTTGCCAACTACAAGGCTTCTTCCGATTACAACAGCTTTTTTGCCTGTGCAGTCAATTCCGTAATGATCAAGGATCTCCATGCAGGCCTGCGGTGTGCATGGTGGGAATCCGATCTTCTTGCCTGTGAATACACCGGACATGGAAAGATCTGTCATACAGTCAACATCTTTCTCTGCTGCAAGTGCATTCTCGATCACTGCCTGATCCAGATGTTTCGGAAGCGGACGGAACAGAAGAACTCCGTGGATCTTGTCATCTTTGTTTACTTTATCAATTGTTGCAAGAAGCTCATCCTGGGAGACATCCTCCGGAAGAAGGATCTTCTCACATGCAACACCAAGAGTCTCACAGCGCTTTGTAGCACCTCTCTCGTAGGAAATATCGCTTGGGTTCTCACCAACGCGGATGATGCAAAGTGTAGGATCTACACCTTTTGCCTGAAGCTCTGCAACGTTAGCTTTGATCTTCTCATTGAGAGCTGCTGTAACTTCTTTACCTAATAACTGCTTTGCCATTTGTCTGGTTCCTCCTATTTCAATCTTCCGAGAACACTGTCAAATGTCTCGTCTGCAATCTTTGTATATTTCTCAAGCATAGCGTCTGCTTTTTTATTTAATTCCTCTGCATACGCACGGTCAGCCATGGATTTTGTGTTAATGTACACATTCAGGCTTGCTCCCTTAAGAGCTGCTTTGCAGAATGCAGCACCTACACCGGCATCACTGATTGCAAGCTTGGAACCTTTTGATCCGAACTCAACGATAAGTTCAATAGCCTCGCAGCATTTCTCCATGATCTCCATAGGAACAGAGCATGCTTCCTTGAGGGCAGCTTCCATTACCCGAGCCTTCTCAGCCTTCTCTTCCTCTGTCTCTCTTGGCATTCCGTAAGCCTTGGAAAGAGGCTCAAAAACTTCCGCATCTCTCTCAATCAGATGAAGGAAATCTTTCTGAAGCTGATCACATTTCTTTTTCAGCTCCCACATTTCCTCTTCTACATCTGCATATTTTTTCTTACCAACAGTAAGGCTTCCAACCATGTTTCCAAGAGCTGTACCAACAGCACCTACAAGGGCAGATGCACCGCCGCCGCCTGGAACAGGTGCCTTGGAGCTTAATACCTCGACAAATTCAGTACAAGTACTTGTAGAAAATCCCATAGGACTCTCCTCCTTATATTCTTATTTTAGCACTCCTGAGAGCCCATTGGGGGCCTTATAAAAAGCCCCCTCCGGTTGTTTCATAATCTTATGTTGTGATTAGAAGAGACCTGTGATCTTTCCTGTCTCATCTACATCAATCTTAGTTGCAGCCGGTACTTTCGGGAGACCTGGCATAGTCATAATCTCACCTGTAAGAGCTACGATAAATCCTGCACCAGCAGAGATCTTAAGGTTACGTACTGTTACCTCAAAGTCTTTCGGTGCACCAAGTTTTGTCTGATCATCTGTCAGGCTGTACTGTGTCTTAGCTACGCAGATCGGGCAGTTACCAAATCCAAGTGCCTCCAGCTGTTTTGCCTGTTTCTGAGCATTCGCTGTAAGAACAACTTTCTTACCACCATATACTTTCTGTACGATCTGGTTCAGTTTATCCTCAATGGAACCCTCAAGCTCATAAGCATATGTGAAATCGTTCGGCTCCTCAACAAGACGGATAACCTCCTCAGCAAGCTTCAGGCCACCCTCGCCGCCTTTTGCCCATACTTCGGAAAGTGCAACATTAACACCAAGCTCTTTACATTTTGCCTCTACCAGGTCAAGCTCTGCCTTGGTATCTGTCGGGAATGCGTTGATTGCAACAACACATGGAAGCTTGTAAACGTTCTTGATATTGTCAACATGTTTCAGAAGGTTCGGGATACCCTTCTCAAGAGCCTCAAGGTTCTCATTGTTAAGATCAGCTTTTGCAACACCGCCGTTGTATTTCAGCGCACGTACGGTTGCTACGATAACAACTGCACTTGGTGTAAGACCAGCCATACGGCACTTGATGTCAAGGAATTTCTCAGCACCAAGGTCAGCACCGAATCCAGCCTCTGTGATAGCGTAATCAGCAAGCTTCATAGCCATCTTTGTAGCTGTTACGGAGTTGCATCCGTGAGCGATGTTAGCGAATGGTCCGCCGTGTACGATTGCAGGAACATGCTCCAGTGTCTGTACAAGGTTCGGTTTCAGGGCGTCCTTCAGAAGTGCTGTCATAGCACCCTCTGCATGAAGATCACCTGCTGTTACTGGTTTCTGCTCGGAAACTTTACCATAGGTATATCCGATAATGATTCTGGAAAGTCTCTCCTTCAGATCCTTGATGTCACTTGCAAGACAGAGAACTGCCATGATCTCAGATGCAACTGTGATATCATATCCATCCTCACGCGGCATACCATTTGTTCTTCCGCCAAGGCCGTCTACTACATTACGAAGCTGACGGTCGTTCATGTCAACGCAACGTCTCCATGTGATCTTTCTCGGATCAATATTCAGCTCATTGCCCTGGAAAATATGGTTGTCGATCATTGCTGCAAGAAGGTTATTAGCTGCACCGATAGCATGGAAGTCGCCTGTAAAATGAAGGTTGATATCCTCCATCGGAACTACCTGAGCATAACCGCCGCCTGCTGCACCGCCTTTTACGCCGAATACCGGTCCCAGGGACGGCTCACGAAGTGCAACCATTACGTTCTTTCCAAGTTTCTGCATTCCGTCAGCAAGACCAACTGTTGTAGTTGTTTTTCCTTCTCCTGCCGGTGTCGGGTTGATAGCTGTTACAAGAATCAGCTTACCATCTTTTTTGTCACTCTCATTTAACAGATTGTAATCAATTTTTGCTTTGTACTTTCCGTACTGCTCCAGATATTTGTCGTCAATACCTGCCTTCTCTGCAATCTGTGTGATTGGAAGCATTTCGCACTCCTGTGCAATTTCGATGTCACTTTTGAATCCCATAATGTTACCTCCCTTTAGGTATTTTTACAGTTTTTAATCCCTTAAAACTGCATCTCTATAAAAACAGGTCCCATCCTGTTCTTAACTATTTTAAATTTAAAGACATTTCAGAAACGCCTTTAAAGACCCAATGATAACGTCTCCCATAACAGCCATGTCCTCAGCTGCAAAGGAAACCGGAAAATTATCGGAAAACAAGATCTGTGAGGACGGTGGAAATTCATCGTCACCTTCCCACAAAATCATCTGAATCTGATATCCGGAAAAAATCTCTACCTGATAGGAAATATCTCCATGCTTTACAGGAACTGCATGGATATGCTCCATGATCCCTTTAAAATCCTTCAGCCTGTTTCCGTATGTAAAAGCCAGCCGCTTGATACATCTTCCATCAAACTGGCGGAGATATACCTCTCCCCAGGGCATCTCCCGGTAGGTTTTAAACTTTCCGCTTCCCTGGGAAATATTCCCGTTCAGCAGAAAACGGATGGTAAGGATCTTCGCATAGTGCATTTCCTCAAGAGGATAAAATCCCATATCATCTTTATCATGAGTTACCTGAAAATCCGGCCAGGAAATGTGATAAACCGTCCCAAGAAATTTCAGAGTCAGTTCTTTCTTCTCCTCATCATAAGGAATGGAGAGACGTCCGGCAATTTCTGCCGGATCTGCCTTTCCAAACTCCTCTGTATAATGCTCCCAGGGCATTCTTTCCTTGCTGTCTTTTTCATAGTTCAAATCATTTATACTAAAAGCCATGTTTTACCTCTGCCATTTTAGTCTGTCTTATCTCTTCTGCTGTTCTTCCGTAACAGATGGGAAAAGTCCTGTATCTGTATGTGGAATAAAGCATGCACCTACGAATTCATCCATATAGGTAGGAACTGTGGAAAGCTCCAGATACGTCATATTGGATGCCAGCTCGTAAGTCTTTTTCTCTGCCGATGTGGAATGAAGCATCAGATAAGCTCCTGTCAGAGAAGAGTTACCAATGTAATGGAACTTCTCAAGAGGGATATCCGGGAACATTCCGATATGCACTGCATTGGCCATATTGATTCCGCTTCCGATTCCACCGGCAACATATACGTCATCGATCATGGAAACATCGAAATCAAGAGAATTCAGCATAGTACGGATTGCAGAGAAAATAGCACCTTTGGCACGGATAAAGTTATCAATATCTACTTCTGTGATCTCAACATCCTTGGCAGAGCCAGCTTCCTCTTCGAAGGCGATCACATAGCTTCCCATGCCATAATGATCGTGACGGACTCTCTTGCCCTCACGGACAAATTTACCCTTAGGATTAATGATACCTGTCATAAAGAGTTCACTGATCACATCAATGATTCCTGATCCACAAAGTCCTACCGGCTTTGTTCCAGGCTCACCCACAACCTTATAAGTCGGCTCCATAGTCTCTTTATCAATAGTACATGCCTCGATAGCACCGTCTGTAGCACGCATACCGCAGCTGATATCTCCACCCTCAAAGGCAGGACCAGCGGAACATGCACAGCTCATCATAAAATCGGAATTACCGAATACAAGCTCTCCGTTTGTACCAAGGTCTATAAACAGGGAGAATTCCGGTCTGTTCCAGATCATACTTACCAATGTACCTGCAGTGATATCTCCGCCTACATAGCTTCCGATATTCGGAGCCATGATAATATGTGCATCCGGATTGATCTCAATTCCCACATCCGATGCAAACAGAGAATTTGTTTTGAAAAATGTAGGAATATACGGTTCCATACGAAGCGGATCCGCATTGATCCCTGCAAACAGATGATTCATGGTTGTATTGGAAGCAACACACATCCGGTAGATCTGTTCCTCCGGGAAATGAATGCTTCTGCACATTTCATGGATCATCGGATTGATAGTCTCTTTAATTACTGCATCCTGAAGTTTCTTCTTTCCGCCAGGTTTCTGAGATTCGATGATACGGTTGATAACATCCGCACCAAAACGGATCTGACCGTTACCGGAAGAACTCTTAGCCAGGATCTCTCCTGTTTCCATATTGATCAGAACTGCAGAAACTGTTGTAGTACCGATATCTACAGCAAGACCACCGATCACAACATCTTTTTTACTGTCAAAAATATCGTATACATACATATCATTTGGTGCTGTACGAACTACACACTTCACAGAAAATTTACTCTCACGGAGTACGTCTGGAAGTTTCTTAAGTACTGCATATGGTATTCTGACACGCTTTAAATTCATATATTTCTGAAGTGCACGGGTCAGTCTCTCATTATCCGGCATGGTATCATCCAGTGTCGGAACATCCATCTTAAGTTCTACAACATCAAGACTGTTTGTAAGTTCTATGCCAGCCAATTCAACATCATGCTTGGCTTTTTCAAAAATCGCGATTTCTTCTTTTGAGCTTAAGTCAGCAACCTTCATTCTGCTCTTATACGCGGATGCGATATCCGGCACAAGCACCTCGACATCAGCACTGATCTTGCTCATACAGGCCAGACGCCATCCGGCACTGTACTCTTCATCCGAAATATGAAGAGTTTTCTTTGAGTCCAGTTCTCCGCCTTTTAACTGTACCCGACATTTTCCACAGGCTCCGTTTCCGGAACATGGTGCATCGATAGCCACATTGGCACCACGAGCAACCTCCAGTAAATTATCCCCCGCATTGGCAAATGCTTCTACCGTACTGCCATTTTCAAAAGCAAAAGTCACCTTAAACATTCGGCAACCACCTTTCTCGCCTCGTAAAAGTTATTCGTCTTCCACCTGTGGCGTTGGGAGTTAGACTAAACTATATTAATAAAAAAGAGGCTGAAGGCCGAAGCCCCCAGCCTCTGAAACAGCGCTCCTGTTTTGTTCACACGCCAAATTAGATCTCAAGGTAAGAATCTGCGTAAAGTGTGTTACCCTTGAATACGTCACAGGATTTGATTGTCTCCATAAGACGAAGGTCGTTAGGGTTAACGATCGCAGATGTAAGACCATTCATCATAGCCATAGCTACAAGAGCAGAATCCATGATCGGACGGATATGTTTTGGCATACCGTTACTGTTGTTGGAAAGACCGCCAGTGGAGTTCAGACCCATCTCGGAGAACATCTTGATTGCCTCAAGAACTTCCATCTGTTTGTCCTGCATTCCTTTTACAACCAGGAAAAGCGGATCGAACCAGAGATCCTCTGCTTCCATACCAAGGCCAAGACCTCTCTCAAGCATGTTCTGGCAGTGCATCATACGCTCATCGTTGTCTGCTGCAACCATTCCTGAAGAGCAAAGTGCGATACAGATTGCATCATTAGCTGCTGCAAGATCAATGTTAGTGATTCTGTCACCAGCATCTGCAGAGTTTACGATCGGTTTTCCTTTGCTTCTGTTGTATACGGAAATACCGGCCTCAATTGCTTTCTGGTTTGTTGTATCCAGAGCAAGCGGAACGTTGTCAAACTCGGACTGAAGGAGCTGTACCGCCCATTTCATAAGATCCTCACCATCGTTCTCAGCAGGTCCGATGTTTACATCAAGATATGTAGCTCCAGCATCAAGCTGCTGTTTTGCTCTTTTGATGATCGGCTCAGGATCTCTCTCAGTAAATGCTTTATTTACTGCCGGTGCTGTTGTTGAAAGTCTCTCCCCAATTGTTACAAATTTTGCCATACTCGTGTTCTCCTTTACATATTAGTAGGATATGGCTGTGCAGCAATCCTACACAGCCGCTTATAACTGTCGGCGGTATTGCCTGACAGCTGATTTCTTAAACCTTAAGTTTACGCGTCAAGGTCTTTTAAGAATTTCACAAGCTGTACTGCTTCTCTTGGTCCTACGATGATCTCCCATCCAGGAAGCTTAGCCTCAAGATCGCCCTTAAGAACTGCTACTTTACCAGGAATAACCAGTCTTCTACATTTAACCTTCGGCTCAACATTCTCTTTGATGTACTCGGAAATGCTGTTTCCGGAGAATTTACCTGCTGCCCAGGATGTCAGTACGGAAAGTCCGCCTGCATCATTGATCACCAGGTTAAGCGGAACACCGGAACGCTCCAGCTCGCCGGACACTACGAAATATGTAAGAGCGAAGTCTACTGTTGTTACAACGAGAGAATTCTCGTCTGCTCCGTTCAGAGGATAGATACCCGGTTCTACCTTCATTGGCTTCTGTGGGTCTGTAAATACGTTCTGACGAAGACCGAACAGCGGAAGTGCTTCTGCATATGTCATCTGCTCCATAACAACGATGGAACCATATTTCATAGTGAACATGGAAGCAAGTGCTGCCTGTAAATGTTTGTCACCCTTCGCAAGTTTAACAAGGTTAACGATAGAAGGATAACCAAATGTTCTATCCTGATTCTTAAGAGCTGCACGACGAACCTGTACAGTATTTGCAAAAGTCTCTTTGATGTCAGCTCCTGTTGTATCAAGTACGAGATTCTTGTTGCCAAGTTTCTCAATAGCTGCTGTAGTATCATATAACTCATTGATGTCCTTACCGGATACACCGAGAACTACACCTGCATCTGTAGCAACCTTGCTCATTGCCTCGTAGTTGGAAGCGTTTGCTCCGTTAAGAACCGGTTTGCCGTCCTTACATACTTCAAGGGCAGCTTTTGCGATTTCAGGATCTGTACAGCCAAGGATCAGTGTTCTTCCAAGACCTTTAGCCTTCTCTACAAGTGCTGTGAATTTTGCAGCATCTGCATTCTCATCGCAGTTTACATATACAAGCTCTACATGCATCTCTCTCACCGATACGATCATAATCAACGTGTGGGATCTCTGCAAGTTTTGCTTCTACTTCTTCATCACTCATGCATGTGCAAAGTGATACGGCATATCTTGTTTTGCTTACAAATGTCTTCTCATGTCTGAAAAGAACAGTCTCTCCACCAAGTGTAAACTCTCCATCGCCTGTTCCGATCTTGATAGTTTTCATTGGCGGTGCAGTTGCCTCAGAAAGAGAAGCCAGTGCTTCCTCGGACATATGAGGACACTGCTCAATTTTCAGTGCGCCCTGTGCAACTTTCATAGAGAAAGCCATACATGTAGGGCATCCACATTCCTTACAGTTTTTCTTTGGTGTTAATTTAAAGATCTGAATACCATTCAGTGCCATAGCTCTTTATCCTCCTATTTATTACGCAAGTGCTTTGATCAGCTTGGAAATTGTCTTAACAGATTCCGGATGTCTTAAGATAACTGCATCAGAACCAGCTGCAAGATCAGCAGCTGCTGTCTCAACTTCCATGTCGATTCCACGCTCATCCTGTGGTCCCCATGCCGGCATGTCTGCTTCGGAAGCCATTGCCTCTTTAACATTCCATGTCTCAGCGGATACAGGTGTAATAATAGGCATCTGCAGCATGTTATCATTCTGGCCTAAAGCGGCACCTTTGATACGGTCCATAGTAGATACTACGTACTCATATCCATAACCAACTGCTGCACTACCGATATTCATGACGATCTTCTTAGCATCTACGCCAAGCTGTGTAGTAACAACGTTAAGCTGTTTAGCAAGGTTGATATCAACGGCAGACTCAGCGCCTACGATCTGATTGTAAGCAAGACCTGCTGCTGCACCGATTGCTTTATAGTTTTCCTCTTTCTCGGAAAGGATCAGAGCGTTTCTGCCCTGAAGAGCCTCTGCAACCTTCGGAAGGAGCTCTGCATCCTTCTCAACATTCTTGCAGCCCTCTACAACCAGTGGACAGTCAACTGCATCTGCAACTTCTTTAACAACTGCGATCAGCTCATCGATAGATTTGTTAACACCATTCGGGTCGCCGCCCTCAAGAATAAGTGCAACAAAGTCAGCACCCTCCATAGCTGCTGCTTTCTTAGCAATGTCAGCCATTGTAGTAGCGCCTTCATAGTAAGCTTTGATACCTTCAGATACGCCCTCAAGACCCATATCAGAGATCTCTACACCAATCTTCGGGCAGTTCTCTGACTCTGCGTCAAAGGAATAAAACGGGAATGTACAATCCCCACCAATTGTCACAGTCTTATCTCCGCTTCCGATTGTGACAGCATTAATCTTTGCATTGAACTTTTGTGGTTTCTGATTAAACGGCATTTTTCGTTAGCCTCCTTAAAAATAATAATTAAAAACTACAGAGCTTTATATATTATACTACACCATACCAGTTATTGGCAAGGTGTAGCCGCGTATTTCCGTTAAAAAATCAACAAACTTTTTAACATTTTTCAGGAGAAAGAACGCTTTTGCATCCTTTCTCCTTACTTAATTACATCATCGGATCAAGTCCCAGTGCCGGGTGTCCCTTCTCAGTAAGGAATGCTACCAGTGTCTCTGGATCTTCCGCGATTGTCTCATCACCGATCATATCTGTGAAGTTGTCGATTCCGTAAAGCTCTTTTGCAGTCTTGTTAAGTCTGTCAGCTACGAACTCTTTCAGTTCTTTCGGCATCCATACGATACGCTCGATACCGCCCTCAGCCTTCATGAACTTCTTGGAGGAAATGAAATGTTTACCATGTCCCATGAATCCAGGTGTCTGAACTCCACCACCTGTCATGGATGCCATCTCAGGGAATGTCATTCCAAGTGGTGTCATGCCTGCATACTCACGGTTGGCAATAACAACACCGTTGGAGAATGGCTCGATACCGCAGATACACTCGAAGCATCCGCAGGAAGTCATCGGATCCTGCATGATGGAGTACAGTGTAACGTGTTCCAGAGCACCCTGGGAGAATTTCTGAACTGCCTCATCAACGTCCTCATAAGAACCAAGATTCTCATCGATCGGGCGCTCTTTTGTGATGATCTGGCAAGGACCAGCCGGGTCAAGCTGATGAGTAGCTTTTGCATCCAGCCATGAAACCGCACCGCAAAGTCCAAGTCTCTCCGGTGTTACTACACATACATGGCTTGGTGCGAATGCCTGGCAAAGGATACAGCTGTAATATACATCAACAGATTCATCTGTCAGAGTATCAAGACGCTCATCACGTTTGTCAAAGATCGGGATTGCAACCTCATGACGGATTCTTGTACACTCAGCAGGATCTGTATAGATAACAACCTCACATTTATCAACAACTGCATCGAACTCATTTTTAACAGATGCATAAAGAACTTCACCGATATGTTTGATTCTGAATCCAGCATTAAATGCGT
The DNA here is from genome assembly GCF_056504635.1 of Blautia sp. HA8986. Classification (NCBI taxonomy): domain Bacteria; kingdom Bacillati; phylum Bacillota; class Clostridia; order Lachnospirales; family Lachnospiraceae; genus Blautia; species Blautia sp. HA8986. The sequence goes on along the minus strand of NZ_JBWLUQ010000001.1, from coordinate 444,401 downwards.
CAATGCTGATACGGATACGCTGCATATCACGCTGTCCTGTATGGTATACACCCTCGATACAGTTGATGTAGTTGTGGAATTTACGCTCGATAACCGGCTCAAAGTCAGCCTGCATGTTCTTACCTGCAACTTTAACAACATATGCAATGCTGTTCTTGCTGCCGAATTCCATCTCGTCTACTTCAGGTCCGATTACTGTGATCTTGTGATCCTCGATCTCAGAAGCATCGCAGGTATGTACAAGCTCTGCACAGTCTACACGGGAACCATCGAACTCAACCTGCATGTCTTTACGACGGATGATCTCACCCTCGAATGCAGATGCGAAAGCAACCGGAATATCGATATTTGTGATCTTGATCTTAATGTCACGTGCCTCAAGGGAAGTAGCGTTGAATTTGCTTACGTCCTCCTGAACGATAAGGCTCTTCGGTACGCGGAAGATATTCTCTGTCTCATTTGTAATAACCGGGAAACCAAGTGCAATAGCACCTGCGCCACATGCTACGATCACATCATCCAGAGGTTTGAATGCGTTAACGAATGCCGGTACACGATCCATTGTGTATTTCATAAGTGTTCCTGCATCTCCAGGTGTTACATTACCGAAGATCAGAGCTGCACGGATCGCAACGGAAACTACATGAACAACAGATGTAACATCTTTTCCAAGAGGAATAACACGTACGTTAGCGCCTGTCTTCATTCCGGCTTCAGCAACCTGGTCGATGATTCCTCCAACCAGTGTTACAAGGATACCCTGTGCCTGATAGCTCTTTACAAGGGCAACACCCTCTTCTGTAGTAGGAGCAGCACCAAGGATAACTGCAACGCCTGGGATATCGCCTGTTACAAGCGGTACACCGAGCTCACGGATAACAGCATCACCAAGATGGCCATAGCATGGCTCCTCATAAGGAGTTGCTCCGTCGATATATTTAAGAACCTCGATGAACTCTGCGCAGAGTGCTGTAGCAACACCGGACATAAATGCATCATTCAGTCTTTTCTCTCTTGTCATAAGTGTTTTTACAACGCCAAGAGCTTCTTTTAATTCTTTTAATGTTGTAACTTTTGTTCCTGTTACAGCATAGTAGCAAGGAAGGCTGTAAGCGGTATTCGGGAAGCTGACAGCTTTGTCTTCGCCATACTGAGCGATCGCGCCGTCAATAGCACCCTCTGTTAAACCATATACAGCATCGTTTCCGCCGAATACTCTATCAAATAAAGTCACTGTAATACCTCCTATTTTTACAGAATTGAATTCTGATCAATTTTGTCTTTGATTTTTCTGATTTCAGCTGTTACAGTTTCACTGAAATCGTAGGGAGATTTTCCCTGACGATCAGCATCTATAACTTCTGTATTGTAGTGGATCATTCCAAGCAGATCTTCTGCCGGGATCTTATTCCGTATAAATTCCTCATCTTCCGGATTTCTTACCTTATTGGCCACGACCTTGACCTGGGAAACTCCCAGATCTTTTGCAAGACGTTTGACATTTTTATAAGTCTGAACACTTCTTGCCCCTGGTTCGATCACTACAATAAATTCATCCATGCTCTCCGTGGTGCCCCGGCCCAGATGTTCCAGGCCGGCTTCCATATCCATGATCACCACATCACCTCTGTGGATCACAAGGTTATTGATCACTCTTTTAAGCATCACATGTTCAGGACAGACGCATCCGCCTCCACCTGTTTCCACAGTCCCAAGGACAAGCAGCTTTACGCCATTACAGGTTTTTCCATAAGTATCCGGAATATCGTCTACCTTTGGGTTCAGTTTATAAAACTGATTCTGGCTGTTGGCTCCGGTACGTTCTTCTATAAGCTTACGCATTTTTGAGATCGGAACAATAGAGTCCAATGTTTCCTCATCAAATCCAAGGGCAAGACCCAGGTTTGCATCCGGATCCACGTCTGCTGCAAGGACTTTCTTTCCCTCATCTGCGTATAATCTTGCAAGTGTTGCTGCGAAAGTGGTCTTTCCTACTCCACCTTTACCGGTTACTGCTATTTTCATTTTACGTCTTCCACCTTTTATAACATTTTAAAGATTGCAACGGATTAGATTCCTAATGCTGTTCTCTTCTCTTCAATTCTCTCGATCATAAGATCAACTAATTTCTCGATGTCTGTCTCTACTGTGTAAGCAGCACCTGTCCATTTTCTTGTTCCCTCTGTAAGAAGTTCACACATTTCTGAAGAACCGGAAACATATGGATCAACACCAAGGAATGTATCAATACCGGTACCAACTACGTAGTTACCGATGGATACAGCTTTTTCAGACATCCACTCAGGAGCACATCCTACTACCGGAAGCTGATTGATCTGAAGTCCTGAATCTTTTGCAAGTTCAGCAGCCAGAATCATCATACGGGAGATATCTACACAGGATCCCATATGAAGTACCGGCGGGATGTCAGCCAGCTCACAGACACGTTTCAGACCTGCACCACAGAGATCTCTTGCAGATTTGTCCATCAGACCAGCTTTTGCAGCTGCCTGTGCTGAACATCCGGAAGCAATGATAATGATATCATTTGCGATACACTTCTTCATCAGTTCGATATGTGCATAGTCAGGACGGATCTTAGGATTGTTACATCCAACCATAGCGACAGCACCACGGATAACACCGGAAGTGATGCACTCAAGTAATGGTTTGGTTGTTCCTGTTACGTCAACCTGAGAGTTTGTAACACCATCAAGAACTTTAACGATCGCTTCTACTGAGTAACCAACAGTAGCTTTCTGTTTCAGCTGTGGGATATGTACAAGCTCAGGTTTTCTGTTCTTGAAGTTATCGATAGCCATCTTAACGATTGCTTTAGCATTTTCTCCGGCTGTCTCAGCGTTGAATCTGATAAATTCAGAATCCGGCATCTGAGCGATCGGAGAAGTTGTAACAAATTTGGTATGGAAGCATTTGCTCAGAGGTCCTAATGCAGGGAAGATACACTGAACGTCAACTACGATCGCCTCGCAGGCACCTGTCAGTACTACGTTCTCCTGCTGCAGGAAGTTACCAGCCATCGGAACACCACGACGCATAGCTACCTCATTAGAAGTACAGCATACACCGGAAACTGTAATTCCTTTTGCTCCTACGGATTTTGCATAATCGATCATTTCTTTGCTGTCTGCATACTCACAGATCATCTCAGAAAGACTCGGATCATGTCCGTGCACAACAATGTTTACGTTCTCTTCAACCATTACTCCAAGGTTAGCCTCTGTGTCAAGCGGCTTCGGGGTTCCGAATAATACATCAGAGAACTCTGTTCCCATCATGGAACCGCCCCATCCATCAGCCATGCCGCAACGAAGAGACTGTTTTACAAGTGCTTCCGGAAGAGAAGAACATCCCATATGAGACATATGCAGAGAACTTGCAACCTCACGGTCAATAGCACGTGGTGCGATTTCGTTCTCGATCAGTTTTTCTTTCTGTCCTGCTGGCATTCTGTCAAGGAATCTCTGATATCCGAACGGTTTACCATATTCCATAAGACCGATCTCTGCCATCTCATGAGCCAGATCATAGATATCCTTGCCTTCTGTTTCTACGCCCCACTCTTTAGCAATGCGAAGAAGTTTCTCAGGATCTTTTACCTGATAATTTCCGCCCTCTTTTGCGCAGTACAGTGTATGACAGATCTCACGACCATGATCGGAGTGAGTAGCTGCACCACCAGCTGTAAATTTAAGGAAGTTTCTTCCTACGATACCATGAGCATCACATCCGCAGACTCCTCTTGGAGCCTTCGGTGTAATACGGCACGGTCCCATTGCACAGATACGGCAGCAGATACCCTGCTCACCGAATTTACAGTGCGGAGTCTGGTTCTTTGCACGGATCTGCCATGCATCTGCTCCTACCTTTGCACCTGTCTCAAGAAGACGGGCTGTAGCGGCTTCAAATTCCTCCACTGTAGTTAATTTGAATTCACTCATTATAGACCTCCTTTAATAGCACATCTATTTATTTTTTCTTTTTTTATAATAAGCCCCTGGGCAGGAACCCATCCCCACCCATGGGTTATTCTCTTTTTTAAAAAAAGGTTTATATTAATTATAAACCTAATTTATCAAAAATTTCAAAAGCTGCTTTTCTCATCGGATTGTCCTCAGGAAGAGTAACGGTTGGTTTACCATCGCAGTCATATTCATAAACTGCTTCATCCTGTGGTACCACACCGATCAGATCGAGTCCCTGATTCCGGATCTCCTCAAGAATTCCGGAATTCAGTTCTGCTTTTGGTGCGCGATTGATAATAAGACCCACTCTGGAAGGCTTCATATCACATTCCTTAATAAGCTCTGCTATTCTTCCGACTGCCTGTACTCCTCTTCTGGAACAGTCACTTACAAGGATCGCTGTCTCCATACTTGGAAGGATTCCTCTGCTGATATGTTCCATTCCTGCTTCATTGTCCACAACAATATATGGATAATTCTTCTGGTATTTGGCAAGCTGTGCCTGAAGCAGACCGTTTACAAAGCAATAGCATCCTTTTCCCTGTGTTCTTCCCATCACAAGAAGATCGTAATCATCTTCCTCAGCAAGAGCATCCTCGAAACGTACCTCTGCATAATCTGCCTTGGACATTCCTTTTGGAATCGGGCTTTTCTCTGTCATCTCAGCATGTGCAATCTCCTCACGTACATCGCCAAGAGTTGTATCTACTTCTACGCCAAGAACCTCGTTCAAATTTGAATTGGCATCTGCATCTACCGCCAGTACAGGTCCTTTTTTCTTTTCGCAGAGATACTGGATCAGCATTCCGCATAATGTAGTTTTTCCAACGCCGCCTTTTCCTGCGACTGCAATAACATGTGCCATAAAACGGGCACCTCCTGATTTAATATCTGTTATGCCGGCGCATAAGGGAGGTGCCTGATACTGTTCTGACACCTCCGCATCGTGCCGGAATTCTTATTTATTCTGTTGATAATTAGATAAGTGTCCGAAGTCCGGATCTGTCAATGATCTCGGATACATCCTTCCACTTGTTTAATGCATAAAGATGGATTCCGTCAACACCAAGTGCACGATATTCATCAATCTGTCTGATAGTATATTCAATTCCTTCTTCTTTAAAACGTTTAAGCTTGTCCTCATAGAACATATCAAACGGTTTTCCGTCAGCATCTTTTGCGTTGAACGGATTCGGGAACAGCCAGTTTCTGGAAATAAGTCTGCAAAGCTCACTGTCCATTACACAACCGTTACGTGAAAGAGCCATATTGATGGTGGCAGCCTGATCAAGAATCGGCATAACTCCAACATCCACAGGCATTGTAACACCAGCTTCACGAATCGCGTCCAGCCAGTATTTAAACTGCTCCATATCCCAGCAGAGCTGAGTCATAATGTAGTCAGCTCCGTTATCCTGTTTCTGTCTTAAAACAGCGATATCTGCATCCAGACTGCGGCATGCGATGTGTCCTTCCGGTGAACCGGCTACTGCGATCTCAAACTTATCGCCGAACTCATCACGCACAAATTTAACAAGGTCTGTCGCATAATTAAAATCGCCGCATGTTGTTGTCTCGCCAAGCGGAATATCACCGCGAAGCGCAAGCATATGGTCAACATCTTCAGCCAGATACTGCTGAAGCTGTTTTTTAATTCCTTCTTTTGTATTCTTGATTACTGTGAAGTGTGTTACAGGAATTGTTCCTGCATTTCTGATCATCTGGCATACTTCTCTGTTGGCTCCGACATTTCCTCCGCCTGCACCGTATGTACAGGAAATATACTCTGGCTTGTACTTCATGAGATGCTCGATGGTTCCCGGCAGATTTGTCATGCCTTTTTCTGTTTTTGGTGGAAAAAGCTCAAAGGAAAGCAACATTTTTTCTCTCATTGCATCTGATAATTTCATTGATCGTTCCTCCACGTCTTAACCTTTTATTATAGAAATGATTTTTATCATTGTCTCAGTTCACATTTCAGTCATCCGATGCAAAAATCAGTCACACTGTAGTTTAACGATACTATTTGCAAGATCCACCATAAGGATACTGCCTTCTACCACGCGCTCATCTCCCATGATGTCACGAAGAATCAGCTTATTTCCATCTACATCGATCCGGCTCACATTTTTAAAAATCACCGAATTATCTTCATCTTTATATACAGTTGCAAGACACATATTCAATTCCTCCAATTAGCGGTTTCTGTCTTCCGCTATGCTGTCAAAATCACTCTGTCAGATTTATTTCAGTTCTTCCTTAACAAGTGTAAGGGCAAGACCCAGTCTCATATTACCTTTCTGAAAGTCAGATACTGCCTCCTTGATTGTCCTGGCAGCTGCATCCATATTGAGCTTCTTAAGATTATCAGCCATCTGGTCAAGCTCTGCTGCATGATGCTCATTATGCTGCAGCATATAGGTAAGAAGTGCTACTGTCTCATTCTTACAGTCACCGGACTCACAGGATCCGCAATGTCCATCACCGTGTGTATGGCAATGTCCCTCTCCTTCCGCATGACTGTGTGTATGGCTGTGAGTCATACCATCTTCATGAGTATGCTCATGTGTATGTTCGTGGCTGTCAGCATGGCCATGCTGTACAAGATTGCCATTCTCATCTTTGATTAAATGCATATATACCCCTTTCCTGTATCCGTATGACGGACACGTTCATGACAAGAATTTATCAATTAAATTCATTATACATCTTTTTCCTTTCATTATCAAGGAATTTATTATAAAAAATAGCCAATTTTCAGTCCCTTATTTCTTGTTTTTTCAAAAACTTTGACAGCTAATTAACCCGATTGTTTCTATTTTAACGAAGTTAGTTTTTCCAAACCAGCAGCTATTGTCTTCTGACGCTCTGCTTCTGCATTCAAGCTTTATCACTTTTGTAATATATTTGATGTGATTCTTTCATATTTTTGTGCTATAATAGCAAAAACTTGGGAAACAGAACAAACAATAGGAGGAATTATTTTGAAAGAAACTGTTTTTCTGAACAACGACAGAGAAATGCCCCTTCTGGGGCTTGGTGTATATAAGTTGCCCGATGACGTACAGGCTGAAGCTGCCGTTACCTCTGCGATCTCCTCAGGCTACCGCATGATCGACACTGCTTCTGTGTATAAGAACGAAGAAAGTGTAGGACGTGCCATTGCGAAATGCGGTGTCCCCCGCAAAGATCTTTTTATCACCAGCAAAATCTGGAACACTGCCCAGCGGCTGGGAGATGTCCAGGGAGCTTTTTCACGAAGTCTTGATCGTCTCAAACTCAGCTATGTTGATCTCTATCTGATCCACTGGCCTGTTCCCGGCTGCTACTTAAGCACCTGGAAGGAACTTGAAAATATCCTGGAATCCGGCCGTGCCTTAAGCATTGGTGTCAGCAATTTCGACATCCGCCATCTGGAAGAGCTACGTAAAGTTTCCGGTATCATTCCTGCTGTTAATCAGATCGAATGCCATCCTCTGTGTTTTCCTTCTGAACTGATTGAATACTGCAGGGCTTTTGGTATCCAGGTACAGGCTTACTCTCCCCTGGCAAGAGGTGCTTATTTTGACAATGATGTGATGTGTGTCCTTGGAACGAAATATGCAAGAACTCCTGCACAGATCGGACTTCGCTGGGCTGTCCAGAAGGGAATCTCCGTGATTCCGAAATCTATAAATCCGGAACGCATCCGGAGCAATAGTGATATTTTTGATTTTAATATTGAAGAGGAAGATATGGCTATCATTGATACACTGAATGAAAATCTGCATGTATCTCATGTCCCGGAAGATCTCCGAGACATTCAGTTTTGACAAACATGATATAATATAAGACATTAAATATAAAAAAGGATATCCGGCTGGTCTGCTATATGCGTCCCCAAAATCAGATTTTGAAATCTGACCTTTCATCCGGGACAGTATATATTCGATCCATACAGATATCCTTTATAATTATACTTCTATAGTTATACTCCAAACGCTTCCGGATTTCAGATCTTTATTCCCACGGAAGCATTGGTGTTTCGACTTTTTTATCACGCAGCATCAGATCCATAACTGCTTCCGATGCCGGTTTCCCTTCAAAAAGCACTTTATTCACTTCTGTAATAATCGGCATTTCTACCTCATATTTCTCAGAAAGCTCTCTTGCAGCTCTTGCAGAGTAAACACCTTCCACAACCATCTGAACTTCGTCCATGGCCTGTTCCATTGTCTTTCCCTGTCCAATGAGATAACCTGCTTTTCGGTTGCGGCTGTGTACACTCGCACAGGTAACAATCAGATCTCCGATTCCTGAAAGACCGTAGAATGTTTCCATCTGTGCTCCCATTTTCTTTCCAAGTCTTGCAATCTCTGTGATTCCTCTGGTGATCAGTGCCGCTTTTGTGTTGTCACCATACCCAAGTCCGTCTGCAGTACCCGCTGCCAGGGCAATCACATTCTTAAGTGCTCCGCCAAGTTCAACTCCAAGAATATCCGGTGTTGTATACACACGGAATACCGGACTCATGAAAATACCCTGAAGATACTCCGCAGTTTCTCTCGTATGTGCACTAACTACACAGGTGGTAGGAATACCCTTTCCGACTTCCTCAGCATGGCTGGGCCCGGAAAGTACTGTCACATCTCCCTGCGGGATTTCTTCTTCGATCACTTCACTAAGTGTTTTCAGTGTTTTTTCTTCGATACCCTTTGCAACATTGACGATTTTCTGTCCCTCCCGGACAAAAGGTGCCATTTTGTGTGCTGTGCTTCGGATATATGGAGAAGCTACAGCCAGCACTGCTGCATCTGCGTCCCGCAGTGCACGTTCCAGGTCTGTCAGGATCTCGATTGCATCAGGGAGCACCACACCTGGAAGCCTGCTGGAATTTTCTCTTTTTCCCGGAGTTTCCGGGCATCTTCCGGCCTTGCTGACCAGAGAAGTACTTCATGGCCGTTATTATGCAGAAGGAGAGCCAGAGCCATCCCCCAGCTTCCTGAACCAAGTACGCTGATTTTTGCCATAAATCTTACCTCTTATTTTTATTCTTACCGCTCAGGAACACCTTGTTCTCCGTTCCGTGAATAAGCCTGCCGATATTTGCACGATGTCTGTAAAAAGCCATTCCTGTAAGAACCGCCATTACAGCATACAACTCGATCGTATGTGGCTGATCCATCCCGTATTTTCCCATCTTTCCAAAAACAAGAACCAGAATAAATGCTGCCGCATATGCGCTGAGTGAACACAAAGATACATAATGCGTTGTAAAAAACAGTGCAAAAAAGATCACTGCACACACAAGAAAGATCCGCCAGTCAAAGGCAATGATCATACCAACTGAAGCTGCGATTCCCTTGCCGCCGCGGAAATCCATGGAAATCGGGAAATTGTGTCCGAGGATACATCCCAGCGCCGCATACAATGTCAGAAGCGGAAGGATGCTGCTCATGGAATCGCCATAAATAATTCTTACAATCATGATCGCCAGCACACATTTCAGACAGTCTCCCAACAGGGTAAGTGCTCCCGCTTTTTTTCCGAAAGTACGAAACGCATTGGTAGTTCCTGCGTTTCCGCTGCCGTGTTCTCTGATATCTGTCTTGTGAACCTTTCCTATAATATAGCCTGTCTGAAAAAGTCCGCACACATAACCAATAACAAGACAAATAATACGTTCCATAGCTTATTCCTTTTCCCCGCGCTCGCGGATGATGAATTTCAGAGAAGTTCCTGCAAATCCGAAAGCATCCCTGATCTTGTTCTCCAGATATCTTACATAGGAGAAATGCATAAGTTCCTTGTCATTTACAAAGATAACAAATGTCGGCGGTTTTACTGCAACCTGAGTCATATAGAAGATCTTCAGTCTTCGTCCTCTGTCAGACGGCGGCTGCTGCAAAGCTACAGCCTCGGAAAGGATCTCGTTGAGAACACCTGTCTGAACACGAAGTGTCTGATTCTCAATGACCATATCAATATTTTCAAAAAGTTTCGGAAGTCTCTGGCCTGTTTTTGCAGAGATAAAAATAATCTGGGCATATGGCATAAAGGAAAGGATCTGACGGATTTTCTCTGTATGCTTGTAGATAGTCTTGTCGTTCTTCTCAATGGCATCCCATTTATTTACCGCTACAATGATACCCTTACCCCTGTCATGCGCGATACCTGCGATCTTGGCATCCTGCTCTGTAACTCCCTCAGAAGCATCGATCACAACAACTACCACATCTGCACGCTCCACTGCAGTTACTGTACGGATAACGCTGTAACGCTCAATCTCTTCTTTTACTTTGCCTTTACGGCGAAGTCCTGCTGTATCGATAAATACATAATCCTTATGGTTCCATGTAACCTTGGTATCAATGGCATCACGTGTGGTTCCTGCGATATTGGATACAATCACCCGCTCCTCACCAAGAAGTTTATTAATGAGGGAGGATTTACCCACATTAGGCTTACCTACAATGGCGATCTTCGGAATATCATCCTGATCTTCTTCCTCACTCTTATCCGGGAATTCTCTGATCACTTCATCCAGCATATCTCCAAGTCCCTGTCTGTTAGCTGCTGAAACCGGAATCGGCTCACCGATTCCAAGATTATAGAACTCATAGACATCCATCATATATTTCTGATGGCTGTCTACCTTATTAACCACAAGGCGTACCGGCTTTCCGCTGCGGCGGAGCATATCTGCTACTTTGGCATCGGAATCCACAAGCCCCTGACGCACATCTGTGATAAAAATGATCACATCTGCTGTATCAATGGCGATCTGTGCCTGCTCCCTCATCCTGGAAAGGATGATATCACTGCTGTCCGGCTCGATACCGCCTGTATCGATCAGGGTAAATGTTCTGTCAAGCCATGTGACATCTGCATAGATTCTGTCACGTGTTACTCCTGGTGTATCCTTTACTATGGAAATATTATCACCTGCCAGAGCGTTAAATAAAGTGGATTTACCTACATTAGGCCTTCCCACTATCGCTACTACTGGTTTGCTCATAAATCTGTCTCCTTCTTGTTTTTTTATGTTCCGGAGGATTGATCACAGCCTCTACCAGATCCTTTCCTCCTGTGTCTACAATTACAATTTCTGTTTCAAGTGCATCAGAAAGTTCTTCCAGCGTCATATCATCCAAAAATATCTCCTCATCACCTTTCAGCATACTGCATGGAATGAGAAGTTTCTCTCCGAGTTCGATCCCGGAAAGCTGTTCTTTAAGATCCTGTCCTGTGATCAGGCCGGATACTGTGATCTTCTCACCGAAAAAGCGATTCTCAATTGTTCTGACCTGAATCTGTACATCGGGAAATTTCTTCTGTATTTCTTTTATATAATGGCTGATAAACGGAGCTGCAAGTTTACCTGTAGCAACAGTTCCTGTCGCCTTACGGCCATCTCCTTTCAGATCCTCCAGGGTTTCTTTCACCTCTGTTTCCAGAAGTCTCAACATTCCCACACCATTCTCCAGCTGAAGATAGCCGTCATACTCTTCTTCCTCCGGAAGTTCTCTGCCTGCCAGGATATACCATTCATCAGAAGCATGGATAAAGTGTATCCCGTGCTTCTCCATCATGATCTTCTGCCAACGGTGGATCTGTTCCAAAACCTTCTCTGCATCTTCTTTGTTAAAAGGCTCCAGCGGATACAAGCCTTTCCTGTATTTCGTAAGTCCTACTGGCACAACCGAAACACTCTGAAGGATCGGCGCATAAGCAGAAAGCTTCTCAAGGCTGTGATCCAGCTCATCTCCGTCATTTACTCCCTTACACAGTACGATCTGGCCATTCATGGTGATTCCTGCATTATACAGGGTATCTACCTTCTCCAAAGCCTTTCCCGCAAAACGGTTATGCAACATTTTGCACCGGAGTTCCGGATTCATGGTCTGGAACGAAATATTGATCGGCTCCAGATGATACCGGATCACACGTTCGATATCCCTCTCACTCATATTGGTAAGTGTCACATAATTTCCCTGCAGGAAAGAAAGCCTGGAATCGTCATCTTTAAAATACAGCGTCTCCCGCATATCAGGCGGCATCTGATCAATAAAGCAAAATATGCACTTATTTGAACAGGAGCGGTAATCATCCATCAGTCCCCCGTTCTCAAATTCTATTCCAAGGTCTTCCTCATATTCCTTCTCTACTTCCAGCTCCCATTCCTCACCGTCAGGCTTCTCCACCAGAAGTACGACAAGCTCTTCATTCATAAGATACCGGTAATCAAAGACATCCTCCACAGGCTGTCCGTTGACAGATATCAGTCTGTCTCCCGGTTCCAGCCCCAGCTCCTCGGCAATACTGTCGGGCAGCACCCTGGAAATCATATGCTTTCTTAATTTCATCATTATCTCCCTTTTCTATCCCGTATATAATGCTACTGTTCGTAATGCAGCCAACAGCACGCGGAATATCACCTGAGGATAGCACCTATTATAATAACAACTTTGCAGCCAAAAAGCAACACTTTGAGAAAACACCTTGACTGACATGTGTATCTGATGTTATAAATAGACTGAGAATTTTTTTATGACATATACTTAGGAGGAATATTATGCCAAACATAGAATTGCTGGAGAAGTCTATGCCTGTTGCCCCGATCCGCATCGCCGCACTTGCCGGATGCCGCGAACTGGCCGAGGAGGTTGACAAAAAGCTGGTTAAATTCCGTAAAGAACTTGTAGCAGCCAAAAAGTCCGCAATCATCCCTCAGGGCTATGCAGAAAAATCTTTCCTTGTAGACTGCGAGTGTCCTCGTTTCGGAACCGGTGAAGGTAAAGGTTACATCAAGGAATCCGTCCGCGGAACAGATCTTTTTATTATGGTAGACGTAACTAACTACAGTCTTACTTACAGCGTATGCGGCCATGAGAACCACATGTCTCCGGACGATCACTATCAGGATCTGAAGAGAATCATTTCTGCCGCCACCGGTAAAGCACACCGTATCAACGTTATCATGCCATTCCTTTATGAAGGACGTCAGCACAGACGTACCAAGAGAGAGTCTCTTGACTGTGCACTTGCACTTCGTGAGTTAAGTGCAATGGGCGTTTCCAACATCATTACTTTCGATGCCCATGACCCACGTGTACAGAATTCCATTCCGTTAAAAGGCTTTGACAACTTTTTCCCGACTTATCAGTTCCTGAAGGCACTGGTTAAGAATGTTCCGGATTTCAAAGTTGACAATGACCATCTTATGATCATCAGCCCGGATGAAGGCGCCATGTCACGTGCTGTATATTTTTCCAATATTCTTGGAGTTGATATGGGTATGTTCTATAAACGCCGCGATTACTCCACTGTAGTCAACGGAAAGAATCCTATCGTAGCTCATGAATTCCTTGGCGACTCTGTAGAAGGCAAGGATGTTATCATCATCGACGATATGATCTCTTCCGGAGAGAGTATGCTGGATGTTGCCCGTCAGCTGAAAGAGCGTAAGGCAGGACGTGTATTTGTCTGCACCACTTACGGTCTGTTCACAGACGGCGTTTCCAAATTCGATGAATACTACGAAAAAGGCTGGCTTGACAGAGTTATCACAACCAACCTTAACTATCGTGTTCCTGATCTTCTTGACCGTCCATATTACATCGAAGCTAATATGAGCAAATATCTTGCAAGCATCATGGACATCATCAACCATGATGTATCTGTTGAGAAAGTTCGTTCCAGTAACGAGAAGATCATGGATCTCATGAAGAAAGTCAACGAAAAGTAATAAATGCTCCCAGGTTTCCACGCTTCCCGTGAGAAGCCCTGTGCGAATATAGAAAGAGCGGATTACAGCAGGTACAGATACCTGGCATGGATATCCGCTCTTCTTTTATACCTGCATCCAGAAGTATCCTGCGGTTGGCCTCCCACAGATTGAGCTGATATTTGCCATCTGGCTTCCCGTAAAAAAGGACATCCCAGTATTTTTCATCAAAAGCTTCTTTAAACTGTTCGATCACATCTTCACTGACTTCATAACACTCCTGACAGATAGACGGACCGATAGCTGCATAAAGCTGTGACGGGTCTGTTCCAAATTCTTCTGCCATTTTTTCCACAGTTACTTTACCGATCTTTCCAACAGTTCCTCTCCATCCTGAATGGGAAAGTCCAACAGCCTTATTCTCCGGATCAGAGAAGAACAACGGCACACAGTCTGCATAAAAAGTTGCCAGTACCAGTCCCGGTGTATTGGTGATCATTCCATCCACATCTGTATATGGTCTTGGTTTCGTAATACCATTCCCTCTGTCTTCTTCTGTTACTACACGTACATTGGTGGTATGTGTCTGATCCGACGTTACGATATCCTCCATGGAAAATCCCATCGCGCCGGAAAGCCTGCGGTAATTTTCCCTTACTGCTTCTTCGTCATCGCCTCTTGTAAAGCTCAAATTCATGGATTCATAAATACCTTTACTGACGCCGCCAAGACGTGTGCTGAAACCATGCACCACTCCTGGAAGTGACTCAAAAGCCGGATATGTAAGCCAGGTAACTCCTTCTCTCTGATTTACGTTCATCAGCTGTCTGTTCTTATACCATTTAATCTCCATTCTGTATACCAACCCTTTCATTTGCAATATGAGCATATCCGTGCCCATTCTTCACGAATCTGTATTATTACCCTTGCCTGTATTCAAACGCATTTTTGATCCACCGGATCTCTTCTCCGTCAATCCCTACCACATCAAAACGGCAGGGAATGTCATCCTGAAATCCATTCCTGATAAGATAAAACAGCGCGACTTTGAGGATAGTCCGCTGTTTTTGTTTCCCCACTGCTGCAAAAGAACTTCCGCTTCTCCGGTCCTTCCGGTATTTCACTTCTATAAATACAAGATATCTTCCATCCCGGGCAATCAGATCGATCTCACCGTTCCTGCAGCGAAAATTCCTCTCCATGATCCGCAAGCCTTTCTTTTTCAGAAATTCCGCCGCCATTTCCTCATAATAAACACCTTTCGCTCTTCTGTTTTCTACCAGAAAAAAAATTCCTTTCTATTTTAATGTGGGTATCTTCTGTAATTCTGTTTTTATACAAAATGTGTAATAAAAGTTCTTCTGTGTATCGGACTTGGGCCATATTTCTTCAATGCCTCAATATGCGCCGCTGAACCATATCCTTTGTTAGATGCAAAACCATATTCAGGAATAACCTTATCATACTCTTCCATCATCCGGTCCCTGGTCACTTTTGCCACAATGCTTGCCGCTGCTATTGACACGCTTTTCGCATCGCCCTTAATGATCGGAACCTGCGGAATGGTAATTTCTGGTATGGTGACAGCATCGTTTAAAAGAAGCTGCGGCTGCACAGAAAGTTTGCTTACAGCCTGGCGCATAGCCTCATAAGTTGCCTGAAGGATGTTGATCTCATCAATCCTTTCCGGACTTGCCATTCCGATTCCAACAGAAACTGCCTCATCCAGAATCACATCGTAAAGCTCTTCTCTCTTTTTCGCAGTAAGCTTCTTGGAATCGTTAAGCCAGAGAATATCACAGTCCTTCGGCAAAATCACTGCACAGGCTACCACAGGTCCTGCAAGAGGACCTCTTCCTACCTCATCAATGCCACAGAGATAACCCAAATGCTCATATTTATGTTCATATTCCTTCATGATTTCTATGCGCCCGCGCTCTTTTTCCAAGGCATCAAGCTTTCTGCGGTATTGCTGGATCAGCTTCTGTACGCCGCTTCTCTCATCATTTTCATAATGCTGAAAAAGGGCGTTATATTCGCCCTCCTTCGCCGACGCAAAACGCGCCTTGATATCTTTCATTGTTTCCATTATGCTTCCTCCAGCTTTCCAGAAAACTCCAGCGTTACCCTGCCAAGTTTTCCGGACCGGAACTCTTCCAGTAAAAGACGGGAAGCTTTTTCATAATCAAGTTCTTCACCTTTCTTAAGACATCCTCTTGCTTTCGCTACAGCTGTGAGAATATCCAGAGGCTTCTGTTCTCCTTCCAGACCATATCGCTCTGAAAGAGATGACGGATAAAACTCCTGCAGATATCCGATCAGTCCAAGTGCAAGCTCCTCAATATTCAGGATATCGTCCTTGATGGAACCGATATACGCAAGACGCATACCAACTTCCTGATCCTCAAATTTCGGCCAAAGGATACCTGGTGTATCCAAAAGCTCCACGCTCTTGTTCAGACGGATCCACTGTTTTCCTTTTGTAACACCCGGCTTGTTTCCAGTCTTTGCACAGGCTTTTCCTGCAAATGTATTGATAAATGTTGATTTACCTACATTTGGGATTCCAGCTACCATGGCGCGTACCGGACGGTTCTTGATCCCACGTCTTCTGTCACGCTCGGTTTTCTCTTTGCAGGCCTCTGTAATAGCTGCAGAAACAGCTTTCATGGAACCTTTATTCCTGGAGTCTATGCTGACTGCATAAAATCCCTTTTCCTTAAAATATTCCATCCATGCGCGACTCTGCTTCTCATCAGCAAGATCAGCCTTGTTAAGAAGGATCATCCGCGCCTTGTTTTTTCCAAGTTCGTCAATGTCCGGATTACGGCTGGAAAGAGGAACCCTTGCATCTACAAGCTCAATGATCAAATCGATCAGCTTGATATCTTCCTGCATCTGACGTTTCGCTTTGGTCATATGTCCAGGATACCACTGTACGTTCATAATTCACCTCATTTATTTTATAAAACCAATTTTACTCTTCGGAGAAACTGTAAACCACAGTTTTCCTACAATATATTTCTTGCTTATGTTTCCAATATCACTGAAACGGCTGTCCTCACTGTTGTTCCGGTTATCTCCCAGAACAAAATATTCCCCGCTCTCCAGTGTGATAGAGCTTTCTGCAAGCCCTGCATTGGTGATATCCGCATAAGCTCCGTTCTCATCATACACTTTTCCGTTGATGTACACCTGGCCATCTTTGATAAGGACAGTCTCCCCCGGAAGTCCGATCACTCTTCGAATGTGGAGTGCTGCATCATCGCTGGCACTTGTCTTAAACACGATCACATCACCGCGCTTCGGAGAACCAAATTTATAAATAGCCCTGTTTACAAAAAATTTCTCCCCTACGGAATAAGTGGGTTCCATGGCACTCTCCTGCAGCGTCACACTCTGAAATCCGGAAATTGCCACCAAAATCGCAAAAACGATGGTTACAGCAATCTCAAATATCCATTTGACAATCCCTCGTGTCCTGTCATCGCGAAGTTTCTCTCTTGCTTCAGACACAGTTATGTTTTCCTTCAGACTGTCAATTTTTATTTTTTCTTTTAATCTCATATTCAGTCCCCTGTACAGCATAAAAATATCGGATATGATTTTATGCCTGCTGATGTAAAAAGAGGGACAATAGCAAATGTTATTGTCCCCAACTCTTTACATATGAAATTATTTTACAAGCTCTTTAACCTTAGCTGCTTTACCTACACGATCTCTCAGGTAGTTCAGTTTAGCACGACGTACTTTACCACGACGGATAACCTCAACCTTAACTACGTGTGGGGAATGAAGCGGCCATGTCTTTTCAACACCAACACCGTTGGAGCTCTTTCTAACTGTGAAAGTCTCTCTTGTGCTTCCTCCCTGTCTCTTAAGTACTGTACCCTCGAAGATCTGAACACGCTCACGTGTTCCCTCTTTGATAAGTGCGTGTACTCTTACTGTGTCTCCTACGCGGAACTGCGGTACTTCAGCTTTCAGCTGAGCGGACTCAATGTTCTTAATAATTTCGTTCATGTCTTTCTCTCCTTAATTATACTGGATGTTCTTAATACCCATATGGTAACAGAGGACCATCTTTTTTCACAACATAAGTGATTATACACTAGAAAAGTTCTCAATGCAAGAACTTTTTTCCTGGATTTTCGAGGGGTTTTACCAGCAGAGTACCTCATGTCCTGTCTCTGTGACAAGTACCATGATCTCCCACTGTGCTGACGGAAGGCCATCTTCCGTACGTACAGTCCAGTCATCGATCTCGTCTGTATAGATCTCATCGGATCCCATATTAACCATCGGCTCGATTGTGAAGATCATTCCCGGAACCATAAGTACGCCGGTATCTTCTTTTGATGTATAGCTTACCCACGGATCTTCGTGGAATTCAAGGCCTACTCCGTGGCCACCTATTTCCCTGACTACAGTGTAGCCATTTTCAACTGCATGTTTGTGCACTGCACTTCCCATATTTCCGATCGGAGTCCATGGTTTTACCTGCTCAAGGCCAAGCTCTACGCATTCTTTTGTTACACGGACAAGCTTCTCCTTCTCAGGGCTTACTTTGCCAATGCAGAACATACGGGAGGAATCAGAAAAATATCCCTGATAAATCGTGGAAACATCTACATTGACAATATCTCCTTCTTTCAGAACGATCTCCTCATCCGGTATTCCGTGGCATACCACTTCATTGATAGAGGTACACACACTCTTTGGAAAACCTTCATAATTAAGTGGTGCCGGAATTCCTCCATGGCGTACCGTTTCCTCATGTACCCAGTCATCGATCTGCTGTGTGGTTACGCCTGGTCCGATATGCTCTGCAACATAATCAAGAACTGCAATATTAATCTTGCAGCTCTCTTTGATCTTCTCAATCTGTGCAGGTGTCTTAATCAGATCATGGTCAAGAACCGCATATCCCTTCTTTTTCATGAGCTCCATCTTTTCATCAAATGCTTCATGGCATTTTTTATATTTCTTTCCGCTTCCACACCAGCACGGATCATTTCTTTCAATCTTTTTAGCCATCTTTTTCTTCTCCTTTTCGCAGTTGTATCGCTGCTTTTTCTTTTGTTTTTTATATTGTCAGATATATGATATCTGCCGCAAATCGAATGTTTTCTCTGCCTGATTTATCATAGCACAACTTGCTTTAAGATAAAAGTATTCTTTGTGTTTTTGGTTTGTTTTATATAACTTTTATATTGATATCATATCGAATTTTCTCGAAATATATGGTTTTTATTGTTTTCTCAATATCTTCTATTATAATAAGCTTATAACATATCTCTATGGAAGGAGTTTTACAAATGAAAAAGCTAAAAGATCTTCCAAACCACAGGTCCAATCCTCCGTATGGATTCCTGCCACAGGCAAAAAATATCACAGAATTCCCAACTGTGGAAATATGAATCCAAACCGTACGTGTAAGGTTACTCTCAGTCAGGCAAAGCAACGTGGTTACACTGCCTGCAAAAAATGTTATCGATAAATCAAGCGGATAAGATCATTCAATAAAAAAGATCGCGGATTCATCTTTTCTGATTATACAATGTATCTTTTAAAGATGAGCCTGCGATCTTTTTTATTATTTGATTATATCATTTCTGCGCTGCCGGCTGACGATTTCCGCCGGTTGCCATTGCCCGCATTCTTCCAAGTGCACTGGATACTGCCGGGACAGAAATCACCACAATGGTCAATATACCTTCCAGAAGAATATAACTGTAGTTATAGATGATCGGATACAATGCAGTCAGGGATTTCGGGAAATTATCCGGCATATAATCCATCCAGTAGATATATCCACCTAGCGCGTGGAATGCACCTCTTGCCAGTATGGCTGTAATATAGGCTTTCAGAAGGCCATATTTTTTGGATTTCGTAAATAATCCGGAAAGTCCCATTGCTCCGAATGCAAAGATGTAATCACAGCATACCTGAAAAAATGAAAGCACATATGGCTCCTGCAGGAACTGGAAAATTCCATATACAAGGCCTGTAAGAATTCCAACCTTAACACCGTACCAGTAACCGATCAGAACAATAAACAGCATGCTGAACAAAGTTACAGATCCGCCAAATGGCAGTTTAAACAGCTTAATATAAGATGTTACATATGCCAGGGCAAGTGCTGCCGCGCAGGTAACAAGCTGCTGTGTGGTAAGTTTTAAAGTGGATGTTTTCTTCTGAAGTAATGCAGCTATAAGAACTACAAGTACCAGAACTGCTACGATAGATGCAGTGTAACCTGCCGTTGTGAGACCGCCGTCGGCAGTCACAAGAAAATCAAACATATTCTTTCTCTCCTCCTTACGTTGGGATTACCCAAATCAAGTTCAAAGGTCGAAGCTTGTGCTTCCTCTCAGCCTGTCCGGCTCCCTTGGTCTTACCTATTGTAGCACATGGGGAAGTGGGTGTAAATATGTATGATCATGAGGTTTTTGAGAAAAAATGAGTAATAAAAACAGGTAAATGAACCAATTTTAAATGGTTTACTTACCTGTTTTACTCTTTCCTTGTAGCTTGAAAACTACATACATGGTTTTGGTGATGATTGTTAATCGTATTTTGAATCAATTTTAACCTGCGTTTCTTGGTCAAGCCCTCACCCGATTAGTAACAGTCAGCTCCATGTGTTGCCACACTTCCACCCTTGCCCTATCTACCTCGTCGTCTTCAAGGGGGTTTACTTCATAAGAATGGGATATCTCATCTTGAGGGGGGCTTCACGCTTAGATGCCTTCAGCGTTTATCCCTTCCGGACTTGGCTACCCGGCCATGGCTTTGGCAAGCCAACCGGTCCACCAGCGGTCCGTCCATCCCGGTCCTCTCGTACTAAGGACAGCTCCTCTCAGATATCCTACGCCCACGCCGGATAGGGACCGAACTGTCTCACGACGTTCTGAACCCAGCTCGCGTACCGCTTTAATGGGCGAACAGCCCAACCCTTGGGACCTACTACAGCCCCAGGATGCGATGAGCCGACATCGAGGTGCCAAACCACTCCGTCGATGTGAACTCTTGGGAGTGATAAGCCTGTTATCCCCAGGGTAGCTTTTATCCGTTGAGCGATGGCATTCCCACTTAATACCACCGGATCACTAAGCCCTACTTTCGTACCTGCTCCACCCGTCGGTGTCGCAGTCAAGCTCCCTTCTGCCTTTGCACTCTTCGAATGGTTTCCGTCCATTCTGAGGGAACCTTTGGGCGCCTCCGATACCCTTTCGGAGGCGACCGCCCCAGTCAAACTCCCCGCCTGGCATTGTCCCACCGCCGGATTACGGCGGCTGGTTAGAAGCCCAATATCACAAGGGTGGTATCCCAACAGCGGCTCCGCGGCAACTGACGTTACCGTTTCTCAGCCTCCCACCTATCCTGTACATGCAACACCGGACCCCAGTGCCAAACTGGAGTAAAGCTCCATGGGGTCTTTCCGTCCTGGCGCGGGTAGCCAGCATCTTCACTGGCACTTCAATTTCACCGGATGTATTGCCGAGACAGCGCTCAAATCATTACGCCTTTCGTGCGGGTCGGAACTTACCCGACAAGGAATTTCGCTACCTTAGGACCGTTATAGTTACGGCCGCCGTTTACTGGGGCTTAAATTCAAAGCTTCGACTTACGTCTAACCTCTCCTCTTAACCTTCCAGCACCGGGCAGGCGTCAGCCCATATACCTCACCTTTCGGTTTCGCATAGACCTGTGTTTTTGCTAAACAGTTGCTTGAGCCTATTCTCTGCGGCCTGCTCTCGCAGGCACCCCTTCTCCCTAAGTTACGGGGCCATTTTGCCGAGTTCCTTGGCAATACTTCTTCCGCCGGCCTTAGGATTCTCTCCTCATCCACCTGTGTCGGTTTACG
Organism: Blautia sp. HA8986; assembly: GCF_056504635.1. NCBI lineage: Bacteria > Bacillati > Bacillota > Clostridia > Lachnospirales > Lachnospiraceae > Blautia > Blautia sp. HA8986. The sequence goes on along the minus strand of NZ_JBWLUQ010000001.1, from coordinate 422,839 downwards.
GTACGGGTACAGTATAAACAATAGCGGCTTTTCTTGACGCATGGCTCACGGGCTTCGCTACTAAAATTCGCTCCACATCACGTCTTCCCATTGCATGGCGGATTTTCCTACCATACTGGTACCTCGCTTGTACCGGGCTTTCCATTCCCGGCTCCCGCTCTCCTTACGTGTCCCCACAGTTCTGTTATACTGCAGTACAGGAATATCAACCTGTTGTCCATCGGCTACGGCTCCCGCCCTCACCTTAGGTCCCGACTCACCCAGGGCAGATCAGCTTTACCCTGGAAACCTTGGATATTCGGCCTAGAGGATTCCCACCTCTATCTCGCTACTCATTCCGGCATTCTCTCTTCTATACAGTCCACAGCTCCTTACGGTACTGCTTCTTCCCATATACAATGCTCCTCTACCAATCCTTTCGGATTCCTTAGTTTCGGTGGCGCGTTTCAGCCCCGGACATTTTCGGCGCAGGACCTCTCGACCAGTGAGCTATTACGCACTCTTTGAATGTATGGCTGCTTCTGAGCCAACATCCTGGTTGTCTTCGAAATCCCACATCCTTTTCCACTTAACGCGCACTTTGGGACCTTAACTGTAGGTCTGGGCTCTTTCCCTTTTGACCGCCCAACTTATCTCGTGCAGTCTGACTCCCGGTGATATCTACACGGCATTCGGAGTTTGATATTCTTCGGTAGGCTTTGACGCCCCCTAGGAAATTCAGTGCTCTACCTCCGCAAGACTCACACCGAGGCTAGCCCTAAAGCTATTTCGAGGAGAACCAGCTATCTCCGGGTTCGATTGGAATTTCTCCCCTATCCACACCTCATCCCCACCCTTTTCAACGGATGTGGGTTCGGTCCTCCACTACCTCTTACGGCAGCTTCAACCTGGACATGGATAGATCACCCGGTTTCGGGTCTACTCCTACTGACTCTGGCCCTCTTAAGACTTGGTTTCCCTACGGCTCCACACCTGAAGTGCTTAACCTTGCCAGTAAGCGTAACTCGCCGGACCGTTCTACAAAAAGTACGCGGTTGTGCATATAAAGCACTTCCACAGCTTGTAGACACAGGGTTTCAGGTTCTCTTTCACTCCCCTCCCGGGGTCCTTTTCACCTTTCCTTCACAGTACTATGCGCTATCGGTCACTAAGTAGTATTTAGCCTTAGGGGGTGGTCCCCCTTACTTCCCACAAGGTTCCTCGTGTCTCGTGGTACTCCGGATCCTGCTCAGTCAGCTTGGCTTTCACGTACGGGGCTTTCACCCTCTCCGGCCGGCTTTCCCAAAACCGTTCTGTTAACTTCGCTGAATCTTAAATGCAGTCCATGACCCCGGCATGCACGCACACCGGTTTAGGCTCCTCCGCGTTCGCTCGCCGCTACTTACGGAATCGATGTTTCTTTCTTTTCCTCCGGGTACTTAGATGTTTCAGTTCCCCGGGTTCCCTTCCATACGTTATGGATTGGCGTATGGATGCATGAGGTCTTCTCATGCGGGTTTCCCCATTCAGAAATCTCCGGATCACGGGATATTTGCTCCTCCCCGAAGCTTTTCGCAGCTTATCACGTCTTTCATCGGCTCTTAGTGCCAAGGCATCCGCCCTGTGCCCTTATTGCTTGACCTTTCGCTTCATCACCCTAGCGTAGGTGATGCGGTCTCTTGATTCTCTGTTGTATCACGCTCTCGCGTTTTACAACGGTGTTTGATTACTCTGTTCATAACAGATAAATCGATGTCTTCCTATCTTTGCGTTTGCATTAATTTCTTAATACTTTGCGTTTAAGGATATTTGATTAACTTAATCAAATTTCATGTATGCAGTTTTCAAGGTACAATGCTGACTGATGTTTTATCAGCCATCTGAAAGGACAAACTAGCTTTTTAAACTCTCAGATCACTGGTAAAACCAGCTATATATTCTCATCAGGTATCTCTCCTGTTTTTCTTTTTTTGATCTGGCGCCCACCTGCTCTCCCACACCGTCTCCAGTGCAGTACCATCGGCCGATTGGGTCTTAACCGTCGTGTTCGGGATGGGAACGGGTGTGTCCCCCAACCGCATCGGCACCAGAAATCTTTCAGCTTGATAGCTAAACAGTAAAACACATCTTGTTTCTCTACTTTTTCCTTAGAAAGGAGGTGATCCAGCCGCACCTTCCGATACGGCTACCTTGTTACGACTTCACCCCAGTCATCGGTCCCGCCTTCGGCAGCTCCTCCCTTGCGGTTAGGTCACTGACTTCGGGCGTTACTGACTCCCATGGTGTGACGGGCGGTGTGTACAAGACCCGGGAACGTATTCACCGCGGCATTCTGATCCGCGATTACTAGCGATTCCAGCTTCATGTAGTCGAGTTGCAGACTACAATCCGAACTGGGACGTTATTTTTGGGATTTGCTTACCCTCGCGGGCTCGCTTCCCTTTGTTTACGCCATTGTAGCACGTGTGTAGCCCAAATCATAAGGGGCATGATGATTTGACGTCATCCCCGCCTTCCTCCAGGTTATCCCTGGCAGTCTCCACAGAGTGCCCACCTTATATGCTGGCTACTGAGGATAGGGGTTGCGCTCGTTGCGGGACTTAACCCAACATCTCACGACACGAGCTGACGACAACCATGCACCACCTGTCTCCCCTGTCCCGAAGGAAAGGAACGGTTAAGTTCCGGTCAGGGGGATGTCAAGACTTGGTAAGGTTCTTCGCGTTGCTTCGAATTAAACCACATGCTCCACCGCTTGTGCGGGTCCCCGTCAATTCCTTTGAGTTTCATTCTTGCGAACGTACTCCCCAGGTGGAATGCTTAATGCGTTTGCGGCGGCACCGAAGAGCTTTGCTCCCCGACACCTAGCATTCATCGTTTACCGCGTGGACTACCAGGGTATCTAATCCTGTTTGCTCCCCACGCTTTCGAGCCTTAACGTCAGTTACCGTCCAGTAAGCCGCCTTCGCCACTGGTGTTCCTCCTAATATCTACGCATTTCACCGCTACACTAGGAATTCCGCTTACCTCTCCGGCACTCAAGACGGGCAGTTTCCAATGCAGTCCCGGGGTTGAGCCCCAGCCTTTCACATCAGACTTGTCCATCCGTCTACGCTCCCTTTACACCCAGTAAATCCGGATAACGCTTGCCCCCTACGTATTACCGCGGCTGCTGGCACGTAGTTAGCCGGGGCTTCTTAGTCAGGTACCGTCATTTTCTTCCCTGCTGATAGAAGTTTACATACCGAGATACTTCTTCCTTCACGCGGCGTCGCTGCATCAGGGTTTCCCCCATTGTGCAATATTCCCCACTGCTGCCTCCCGTAGGAGTCTGGGCCGTGTCTCAGTCCCAATGTGGCCGTTCACCCTCTCAGGCCGGCTATGGATCGTCGCCTTGGTAGGCCGTTACCCTGCCAACTAGCTAATCCAACGCGGGTCCATCTTATACCACCGGAGTTTTTCACACCAGACCATGCGGTCCTGTGCGCTTATGCGGTATTAGCAGCCATTTCTGACTGTTATCCCCCTGTATAAGGCAGGTTACCCACGCGTTACTCACCCGTCCGCCACTAGAAACAATCTAAATCTGCCGAAGCTTCAATAAAAGGTTTCCCGTTCGACTTGCATGTGTTAAGCACGCCGCCAGCGTTCATCCTGAGCCAGGATCAAACTCTCTGATAAAATGTTTGATTCAATCTCAAGACAACCGTTTGGCTATCTCTCGTTTTTACTGCTAAATAGGTCGTAACTCCGACTCGCTTCCGCTCATCGGAGCAGGTTCATGCTTTCGCATTCACCCGAACCGTTCTTTAAATGTAAAGAAATTTTCGAGAATCGTATGTGTTTCACTGTTTAGTTATCAAGGTTTGTTGTGTCTGTCTCTCAGACAGCTCGTTTATTTTATCTCATCTCTTTTTGTTTGTCAAGCACTTTTTTAAGTTTTTTTCAAACATTTTTGAGTTAAGATTTTGTTGCCGCTTTGTTGGCGACTTGGATACTTTATCATATCTTCTGTCTTTTGTCAACTGTCAATTTCATTTTTCTGAAATTCTTTTTAATTGTTTGTTTTTCAAAAACAATTATTTGCGACAGCTCAGTTATAATACCACTGGGAGTTATGCTTGTCAACCATAAAATTCAAATTTTTTTGATTATTTTGTTTGTTTGGCTAAATTTGTTAATTTCCATTGGCATGGAGGGACCACTGGCTACGCACGTCACATTTCCAATGTGGACAGTGCGAGGGAAGGCGATCTCAGAGTTCCGAAGCCCGAACGCCCTCCCTCGCGCTCCCACCCCGTTGGGCACGGAACTCGTGTTACATCTTCGATGTGTAACATTATTGACTTTTGTCTGTATGCTGCGATATTCCGTATGGAGCGTTGTGCCGAGGAACCCCCTCACGTCACACTCTTCTAATCTCACCATCATACCAATACCGCTTCACCCTCACACTACTCATCAACACAGGACAGGGCGCAATCGCGTCCGCATCCGTCCTTCACCCAATTGACTACCAGCCGTGGAGCTGGGGTCTGTCCGGGCAACTCTGCAGGAGGGTCGAAACTACTTGGGCTGCGGGGATCGGCGTTATTTTCAAAAATCCTGCTGTCTGAGCGCAGCGAGTTCAGGATTTTTGGAAATGGTTTTAGCCGATTCACGGAGTCCTAGTAGTTTCCCCCGACGAAGCCCTGCCCGGCCAGACCCCAGCTCCACGGCGTACGTTCGTTAATACAAAAAAAGAAGCCCCAGACCACAAACGCCGCAGTCCGGAACCTCTCCACTTCACACATCAATTATTCTTACTATCTGACTTCGCACTACCAGAATCTGTCGAAGAATCCTTACTATCATCTTTTTTCGCCTTCTTATCTGTACCGGCCTTGCTATCCTTACTTTCAGAAGTCCCATCTGCCTGCATGATCTTGTTCAGCTCCTGGATCATTTCCTCATCTTTGAGCCGGAACTTCACCTCTACACGCCTGGACGCATCCTTATCCACATTCCCATCTGCATCCAGAACAGGATCTGACATGGAATGTCCATTAACAGTCAGGCAATCCTGAAGTTCCTGAATCTGCTTATCCTTCAAAAAATCCCCCTCAATATCCAGAAGATACTGAGCCACAGCCAGAGACCTCTTCTGTGACAGTTCCAGATTATAGCTGTAATCACCATCCGTATCTGTATAACCATCAATAATGATCTCGCCAAGATACTTCTTATAAGAATCAGCCAGAAGAACCTTACAATATGTAGGCAACACCATAGACAACGTCATCTTACCGGAATCCGTAAGTTCAGCCTGATCATAATCAAACATAACGTTAGCGTTCAATGTCAGCGCACCAGTCTGGGAATCAATATCAACATTGAGATTCTTTTTTGAAAATTCCTTCTGCAAAGCCTCCACAACCTCAGCCTTCACACCAATGATCTTATCGATCTTCTGCTGCTGAGTTGCCAAAAGCTCTGTCTTTTCATCCAGTGCAGACTGCTGCTCCTCAAGAGTATCCTGCTGGGCACTTAGTTTCTTTTTCTGCAAAGCCAACTTCTTCTGCTGCTCCTTAAGTGTTTTCTGCTGTTCCTCGAGGGTCTTTTGCTGTTCTGTAAGCCTCTCCGCCAGAGAAGAAAGCTTTTCATCCTGAGATTTGATCGTTTCATCCTTGGACTTGATCTGTTCATCCTGACTTTTCAAAGTACCAGCCTGCTCATCAAGAGTCTTCTGTTTCTCCAGAAGTTCTTCCGTATACGTTTCCTGAAGAGCAATTTTTTCATCCCTCTCCTTCAGGCTGTCATCATAGCTCTTCTGTGCCTGAAAAAGGGTAACGCACATGATCAGCACAAAAAGAAGCAGAACACCTGCCATCATGTCCGAATAAGAACGCCAGATATTGAAGCCTCCATCCTCTGACCTTCGTTTTTTGCGCATTAACAATTCTCTCCTTTATTTAAATAAGCCAAAACGTCCCTTCTGGGCTACTTTTGTCATCTCACGGATACTCCTCTCAATCTCATCAAGAAGAGCCTCCTGTCTCGCACCCTGGCCATCCAAAAGATCTTCCAGACTGTCAAGTTTCTCCTTCAGTTCCTGCACCCCGACACCGCTTCCATATCCCCACGGCTGACCGGCAACCAGATGAATATCACGATTATTCTTCGCAGTCTTGATCTCAGAAAGAAGTCTGCGTACCTCATCCAGTGTTGCACTGACCATTTTCTGGCTCTCAGTGAATTCATTCATCTTAGTCTCAAAATTCCCGATCATCTTCTTATCTTCACGAAGAAGCTCTGCGCTGATCTTATTGGAATCTGCTGCAGTCTTCATGCCCTCCGCTGCACTGTCCACATACTGGCGCATAGACTCATTGCAGGACTTCCAAAGATCAGACGATGCTTTTTCATTCTCGTGCATATGCTCTGCAAGCTTCTCATACTCTTTCTTCTGAAGCTGCTGGATCATCTGGTTATCACGGATAATACGGTCTGCAGTCTTCATATATTTACTCTGCATCTCATCGATCTCTGTGATAGCATCACGCATAGCTCGTTCCTGTTTGGTAAAGGTTTCGCTCAGCTGGCTACTCATGGTCTTATAGAGCTCGGAGGTATACTCTGTATTATCCTTCTGTGCTTTCTTAAGTTCTGACAGAGCATCATTAAAGTCCTCAAACTGCATCTGAAAAGATCCGTGCATCTCACTCAAAAATGTATCCAGAATCTCGCGGATAGCATCCTGCTGCCCTTTAGTCACAGAAGCAGTCAGCATATCAAGGGAATCGTTCATCTTCCGGAATGTCGGTGTGATCACCTTCTCAAAGCTGTCTGCCATCTGCACGGAAAACTGTTCTGCCATTTGTTTCATGGCCTCAGTCTGTGTCTTCTGGCTGGAAACAAGAAGATTCCATGATTCATTCTCTGCAGTAGGCAGTACCAGTGCATGAAAACGATCCAGAAAGTCCTGCATAGCCTGGGACATGGAAGAATATCCGCTCTTCATCCCGAATGTATACACAACAGACAGCGCAACGCCATAAATAGAAGTGAGAAACGCAACCTTGATTCCATCTACCAGTGCAGATACGGAAGTTGTCATCACTTCATAATCCGTAGGCTGAAAATTCTTCAGTCCCCACACAAGACCAATAAATGTGCCAAGAATACCAAGGCTTGTAAAAATATCCGGAGCCATCTCCAGAAGACGCTTGTGAATATGAACATCCACATCATCAATGTTCACGAAGTCCTCCACCTCAGCAATTCCTTCTTCTGTCCGGCTGATGCTGTCGACAAAATCATCCATCTTCTTATCCAGATATTTGTCGCCAAAAAGCCCCCGTAACTGACTGATTTCTTCTTTTCTGGCCCTTCCCGGAAGCTGAAACACTTCTGTGATCTCACTTGCTCCATGCCTCAGAGCTGCTGTCAGATTATCCATCCGGTATAACCCGGCAAAAAGTCCCACAGCATATATGATCACCATGATCCCCAGAAAAGCAAAATTATAAAATAATACATTTCCGGACCCCTTACCCACATAAGCAGTGAGCGTCGCGGCTGCCGCGGCTACTGCCAGAAACAGCACTGTATTCATAAACTTTTTTCCCATAATTTGCCTCCCCTTATTCTATAGCATTTTCATAAATTACTGCTATATTTTCGAAAAAAGTCTGTCTTTTGTACCATAGTATCATAACACATCCCACAAAACAACAGTAAAGGACAATTCCCCTTCAAAAAGAACTGTCCTTGTTACTGTTCACCGGCAATATCCCGCGAGGATAAAAGTATCCGCCGCTTATTTAACATTCACACCTTGATCCTGCAGGCTGCATCATCACTGATCAGGATTCTTCGTCCTTCTGACACCAACAATCACGCCTCCGAGGATCCGGCTGATCACCTGCACACTCTTGCCTTCCCTGACATCATACTGCCTGATCTGATCCATGACCTCCGGCATTCCGGTCATCCATTTGATGGTATAACTTTCACCTGCATTGGTCTCATTTAATGACTGCATATACTCACCCCATTTCATATGTCACGTCACTGTCGGTAATTATTCTCTCTCCTTGTGTAATCTTGTCAATCGGATATTCGCAATCCGCTTTCGCTACTTGCTCATAACCGAATAACTGCTCCGCAGTTTATCAGGAGGGGCTTGTACCCCTCCTGATACAAGTAAGTCCCACCCACTGCTTATTGCTCCTCGCAATTGAAGCAGGGGACTTACTTGATTCGGTTAAATTAACGCGCAATTCTGTATACTTATAGAATTAGGAGAGTTTAACTTTTATTTTTCTGAAATATTTGTTTCTTCTGTATATTTTATCTCGCTTTATCGTAATTAGTCAATCGCAACCTGTATATTTTTCACAAAAAAACAACGCAGAACAACCACTACAGTTATTCTGCGTTTCTCAGTACTATTTATGCGTAAACTTTGTCTTCTTCCAGAAGTACTGTTTTCCCATTCTTCACTTCTACAAGATTGACGCAGCAGTTCGGCGGCACGCATCCGTGCCAGAAATTCTCCGGATCATGATAGATATTCTGGAGGAGTGCACGGACTGCACATCCGTGGGAAGCAACCAGAACCGTTTTATCCGCAAGGGACGGATCTGAAGTTTTTTCTTCCCAGAAATCTTTTGTGCGGGCAATCACATCAAAGATATCCTCTCCATTTTCCGGCCGTTTAAAATTCACAGGATCACGGAAAAATGTCTCAACCTGCGGATCAATATAATTCCCCTCTGCATCTCTCACACAGCCGCCTTCCAGATCACCGAAATTAATCTCCTGAATACGCTTGTCCGGTATGATTGGAACATTTCGGTCGCCCAGAACGCACTCTGCCGTCTGCCTTGCCCTTGAAAGCGGACTGGTAAAACAGATATCAAACTTTACATCCTTTAAAGCCTCGCCTGTTTTTTCCGCAAGGAGAATCCCTTCTTTCGCAAGAGGAACATCCGCTGCGCCCTGGAGCTTTTTTAATTTATTCCACTCTGTCAGGCCATGTCTTACAATATAGATCAGCATCAGCTTCTCAGCTCGATTCCAAGTCCGTTCAGTCCGTTCATGATTTTCTTCATTACTGCTGAGATCTCATTCTCTCCAAGAGTCTTGTCATGAGCACGGAATACCAGTGAATAAGCCATGGATTTGAAGCCTTTCTCAATCTGTGCACCTTCATAGATATCAAACAGCTGATAGCTCTCCAGAATGTTTCCGCCTCTCTGGTCAAAGATCTCCTCGATCTGTCCTGCAAGAACTTCGTGAGGAACTACAAGGCTTAAGTCACGTGTTACAGCCGGATATTTTGCAATTCCGGTGTATTTGTGGTTGAATCCTGCAAATTCAAGAACATCCAGGATATCGATCACTGCAATATACGCCTTCTCACCGATGGAGTAGTTATCTGCAACAGATGGATGAACCTCTCCTAAATATCCGACAACTTTACCCTCATAAATCATATTTGCCTGTCTTCCAGGATGAAGGAACGGCTTCGCGCTCTTCGGATCATAATTAATTTTTTTCTTCATGCCGATTTTCTCAAAGAACTCCTCGCATACACCTTTCATGTCGAAGAAATCACCTTTTCCATACATTCCAAGTGTAAACATGGTACGCTCATCCGGAAGCTCTGTGATCGGCAGTGACTTCGGAAGATAAACATTTCCAAGTTCGTAAAGGCGAACATCTTTGTTACGTCTGTTATAGTTAGTGGAAAGGGATGCAAGCATACCGTTCAGCGTACTTGTACGCATGATGCTGTAGTCCTCTCCAAGCGGATTGCTGATAGTGATAACTTTACGAAGATCACTGTCTGCAGGGATACAGAGCTTATCAAATACCTTCGGGCTTTCGAAAGAATAGGACATTCCTTCTGAAAATCCGCAGTACTCGGCAATATCTCTTGCAACTTCCTGGATACGAAGTTTGAACGGAAGTTTACCTGTTGTAGCCTCTCCTGTCGGAAGTGTCATCGGAATCTTATCATAACCGTAAAATCTTGCAACTTCCTCTGCAACATCTGCATTGCAGTGGATATCCTGACGGAAAGTAGGTGCAACGATCTCATCTGTCTTCTCGTCATATGCCAGCTCTACACGTCCGAGATATTCGATCATCTCTTCTTTTGTAAGACTGGTTCCAAGAAGCTTGTTGATCTTCTCCGGCTCAAATTTAACTCTGGATGGCTCTCTTGTCTCATTGCAGACATCAACCATTCCTCCGACAACCTCACCTGCGCCAAGCTCTTCCATCAGCTGGCATGCGCGGTCAATAGCTGCCTGTGCATTGTTCGGGTCAAGACCTTTCTCGAATTTACCGGAAGCATCTGTACGAAGACCGATTCTCTTGGAAGAAAGACGGATACTTGTTCCATCGAAGCATGCAGCCTCAAAAAGAACTGTCTTCACATCATCTGTGATCATGGAGTTTTCACCACCCATGATACCGGCAATACCAACTGCTTTCTCACCATCGCAGATCATCAGAACGTTCTCGTCCATAGTACGCTCCTGGCCATCCAGTGTAACAAATTTCTCATCCTTTCCCGCACGACGTACAACGATCTCTTTGTTTGCAATAGTATCCAGGTCATACGCATGCATCGGCTGTCCAAACTCTTCCATTACGTAGTTTGTAATATCAACCAGATTGTTGATCGGACGGATTCCGTTGGAAGCCAGGCATCTCTGCATCCACTTCGGAGACGGACCGATCTTGACATTTTTTACAACTCTTGCACAGTAGCGCGGGCAGAGCTCCGGATCCTGCACAGTAACCTTTACATAATCGGAAGCTTTTTCATCATTTCCCTTAATCTCTACAACAGGCGGGCAGAATTTCTTCTGAAAAGTTGCTGCTGCCTCTCTTGCGATTCCAAGAACACCGTAGCAATCCACACGGTTGGAAGTAATCTCATACTCAAATACCACATCGTCAAGACCAAGTGCTTTAACAGCACTCTCACCGACTACTGCATCCTCAGGAAAAATATAGATTCCGTACTCCGGTGCTTCCGGATACATCTCTCTTGTACTTCCCAGCTCTTCAATGGAGCACATCATACCGCAGGACTCCACGCCGCGAAGTTTGCCTTTTTTGATCTTGATTCCGCCAGCAGTCATTTTTCCGTCATGACCGCCTGCAACACGTCCGCCATCAAGAACAACCGGAACTTTGTCTCCCTCTTTTACATTCGGAGCACCTGTTACGATCTGTACGCTCTCTGTTCCGATATTTACCTGGCAGATGATCAGCTTGTCTGCATCCGGATGTTTCTCGATCTTGTCGATCTGACCGATCACGATTTTGTCAAGATCTGCATCCAGCTCTGTAAAGCCTTCTACCTTTGTACCTGTTAAAGTCATGGCATCTGTATATTCCTGTGCCGTTACATCCAGATCCGGCACATATGTTTTAATCCAAGATAATGAAGTATTCATTTTGGTTGTCCCTTCTTTTTTCTATATTTACTATAAGGATCTTCAGCTGTTTTAGAACTGTTTCAGGAATCTGCTGTCGTTCTCATACAGAAGACGCATATCATCGATCTCATATTTCAGAAGTGCGATACGCTCCAGACCTACACCAAAGGCAAATCCTGTATACTCATCCGGATCGATTCCGCACATACGGAGAACATTCGGATGAACCATACCGCAGCCAAGGATTTCGATCCAGCCGGAACCTTTACAGAAACGGCAGCCTTTTCCGCCGCATTTAAAGCAGGATACATCCACCTCTGCACTTGGCTCTGTGAACGGGAAGTGATGCGGACGGAATTTTGTCTTGGTTTCCGGTCCGAACAGCTCTTTTGCAAACTCCTGAAGAGTTCCCTTAAGGTCTGCAAAAGTAACGTTCTTATCAATAACAAGACCCTCGATCTGATGGAAAGAAGGAGAATGTGTTGCATCCACCTCATCAGAACGGAATACACGTCCAGGTGCGATCATACGAATCGGAAGCTTGCCCTTCTCCATCTCACGTGCCTGAACCGGTGATGTCTGGGAACGAAGCAGAATGGAATCATTGATAAAGAAAGTATCCTGCTCATCTCTTGCCGGATGATTCTCCGGGATGTTCAGTTTTGTAAAGTTATAGTCTGCATACTCAACCTCCGGACCTTCTACAACCTCATATCCCATTCCAATGAAGATACGTTCAACTTCTTCCAGAGCGATAGTGTTCGGATGACGATGACCGATCTTTGCCTTCTTTGCAGGAAGTGTTACATCGATAACCTCTGCTTTCATCTTCTCCTCACGGACTTTTTCCTCAAACTCTTTCCTGGAAGTTTCCAGAAGCTCCTCGATTTTTGCTCTTGTCTCATTGACAAGCTGACCAACCTTCGGACGCTCCTCCGGAGCGACATCTTTCATACCTTTTAAGATTGCTGTAAGCTCACCTTTTTTTCCAAGATATGCAACACGCACATCGTTCAGCTTATCCAGGCCCTCGGATTCCTCGATCCGTTTTCTGGCGTTCTCAGCCAGTTCCTGAAGTCTTTCTTTCATATCCATGGTCTTATTTCTCCTTTAAAATTTAAATGTTCAAATGATACACAGCCTGATCTGAAAAATCCGGAATCAGGCAATAAAAAAACCGTCCCTTATAAAAGGGACGGAATATCCGCGGTACCACCCAGTTTCCCGTAAAAAAATCACGGGCATCTCCTGACTGCTTAACGCGCAGCACACGTCATCTCCTACTGCTACTTCAGAGAGGAAGCTCCGGTGGGAAATTCAAGGATCATCTGAACCCGGGGAAGCTTACAGCCGATGACTTCCCTTCTCTGTGAGAAAATAATCCTCTCTAGCACCTTCACAGCTTTTTCTGTCTTTTAATACTATGCCACAAGGTCTGCTTTCTGTCAAGCGCAAATCAGGATTCTTTGGAATCTTTGGATTCGTCAGCATTCTTCTCCGCTTCTCTTTTGGCAAGCAGTATTTTGACAGATTTCTGTGCTCTGCGGAACTCATTTTCAAAGTACGCGTTGATCTCTGCGCCATAAAGAATCAGGTTCATGCACACGTAAAGCCACAGCATTACCATGATCAGTGCTGTCAGGCTTCCATACATATTTCCGAAATTCGGAAAAAATTCAAAATACAGGGAAAATCCGTAGGAAAAAATAAGCCAGGCCACTGCAATGATAAAAGCTCCCGGCAGCTGACTCTTAAAAGTTGCCTTCCTGTTAGGCAGCACCTTATAAAGAACCAGAAAAACCACAATAAGAACTGCAAACACCAGCAGTGTTCTGGCTCCCATAATCTTCGCCATCAGACTTCCAAGAATAGGAATTGTTTTCTGCGCTGCCACCTGTATCCTGTTTCCGAGAACCAGCATCAGAAGGCTGACAATAATGGCCAAAACGAACAGCAGCATGTAAAAAACAGAATATATCCTGTTCATCAGCCAGTTTCGTGTCTCCTTCACATGATAGATTGTATTCAGGCCATTAGTTATGGCCTGCATTCCTTTTCCGGATGCCCACAGTGCCATCAGAGCAGACAATGGTACGATCGCAGTGCTTCTTTTATATACCTCAACCACAATACTCAGCACAAATGTCTGAAGATTTCCCGGGACGAATCCTACGATTGCATCCCGGACAACATTGTAGCTTAATGGTGTATAGCGGATGAGTGTTGTAAGAAACAGGATAAACGGAATAAACGACATAATAAGAAAGTACGCCGCCTGGGCAGCATATGCACTGACATGATCTCCGTTGGCCCGCCTCACAAATCCCAGCATGAGCTGAATCACATTTCGCTTCTTTTTATCCTCGTCCATGCTGACCCCCTCGAGTTTCTTTTTTTACCAGGAAAAGCGATCAAAACAGATTTTATCCTGGATCTCCGGAAAAGGTTTCACTTCCGGCTGCACACTCTTATGCTCACCAATCATCTTCTCCATCCATACCATATGATACCAGCGGTTGAATTTGTAGCCGCATCTGTGGAACATTCCCACTCTCTTGTATCCAAAATGTTTATGAAAATCCACACTGGCATTGGTAAGGTACTCATCCTCTTTCTGAGGAACTGCAATGCAGGCGTTCAGATTGAGCACTCCCATCTCAGCCAGAAGACTCTCCAGAGCGCGGTAAAGCCTTCCACCTGCACCGATTCCCCTTCTGTCATGCTTCACATAAATGGACATCTCGGCACACCATCCATAGGCACTCCTCGGATGAAAGGCAGAACCATAGGCATACCCCAGGATCTCTCCGTTCTCTTCTGCCACAATATATGGATATTTCTTCTGGATATCACGGATCCTTCCCGCGAATTCCTCCACGGAAGGCGTCTCATACTCAAATGTGACTGCTGTCTTCTCTACATAGTAAGAATAGATCTCCACAAGTACTGCTGCATCATTTTCTCCGGCTACACGTATCTGCATTGCTCCTCATACCTCTGTTTCTTTCACTGCCTTCCTCCAGACCGGCAGCATTTATTTTACAAAAAACCGATAAATTGTCTCGGAACTGTATTCCTCTCCCGGACGCAGAATCGGAGAATGAAAATCTTCCACATTTACTGCATTAGGCTCAACCTGTGTTTCCAGGCAAAATCCGTCACGCTGATGGTAAACATGCCCTTTCTTCCCCTTCTCGTCTATAATAAAGTTGCCTGCATAAAACTGCACGCACGGACAATCTGAAGAAACTTCCATTCCAATACCTGACTCCTTACAGTATGCACTGGCAATGGCACGTACATTTCCCCTTGCATAATTGTCTGTCACATAGTTGTGGTCATAACCGCCAGTCAGCTTCAGCTGTTCAAAATCAGCCTCAATGTCTCTTCCGATAGGTTTGGAAACATTAAAATCCATCGGTGTTCCCTTAACAGATACATATTCCCCTGTAGGGATTGACTGGCTGTCTTTTACAGGAGTGAAATATTTCGCATGGATGCAGACTTCCTGATCCAGCACATTCCCGCTTCCCTCTCCATTCAGATTAAAGTAGGAATGGTTGGTCATATTAGCTACAGTAGCCACATCAGAACGTCCTCTGTAAATAATCTTCAGTTCATTCTCCTCTGTAAACTCATATTTCACAACAACAGTAAACTCTCCCGGAAATCCGTTCTCTCCGTCAGGACTGATACGGAAAAAGTCCACACTGTTCTTCTCCTGGGAGATTTCTTTTACCTCCCAGAGCTTCTTCTCAAAACCATCCGGGCCGCTGTGCAGGTTATTATGATTCTCATTCTCAGCAAGAACCACTTCTTTATCATCAATAAAGAATCTGGCATTCTCAATACGGTTTCCGCTTCTTCCGATGATCGCTCCGAAAAAGCATCCGTTCACTTCATAGCCTTCGATATCATCATATCCCAGAACCACATCTCTAAGTTCTCCGTTCTTATCCGGAACACATATCTTCGCCAGAATCGCGCCAAACGAAAGCACCTCTGCATATGCTCCTGACTTATTCTCAAGATGATATATCTTTATTTCTTCCCCTGTGGGAAGTGTTCCAAATTTTCTTTCAGAAACACCCATACTATAATTCCTCCCATATATGAAAAAAGAGCCATTAACCGGCTCTATGTCTTTAACCGATTAATCCCAGGATGCCGTTCCCTTATTTTTGACGCCTAGCAGATGCTAGGTGGGTATCCTCAACAGTATCTTCTGCCTACCACAACGTGAGGTCTGACATCCAATCTGCGATCTTGGATTCCCAAAATGTCAATGTAGGTTCAAAAAGAAAAGGGGGATCGAACATTCCAGGATTCGGTTTTCGTTGTTTTTATTATAAACCAGTATTTGTGCTTTTTCAACAGAAAATACACGATCTTACTGATTTTTATTATTTAATGGTTACTGTTCAGTGAACAATAGCAAGAATATCTCTTACTGCATCCGGCATATCCGGTGCATCCACAACTCTGTCATGAAGTACAGGAGCAGTACGGATCTCCTCAACTGCACGCGGAACCGGAACTCCGGAAAGGCTGGAAAGTGCATCTACAAGACCAAAATCATCCAGATCTTTATGCTCCTCTCCAAGAGCTTCCATTACACTTCTTGTAAATTTATACGGACTTGCTGTGGAAGCAATAACAGTCGGTGTATGATCATCTGTATCGCTTACATATTTCTTATATACGCCGGCTGCAACTGCTGTATGCGTATCAATCACATAATTGCTGCCTTTATATGTCTCGCTGATTGCCTCGGCAGTCTCATCTTCGCTGCAGAAATTACCGTAGAAATCCTGAAGCTGTGCTTTCATCTCGTCCGTGATCGTGTACTCACCGCCCTCGCTTAAAGATTTCATAAGCTCTGCACATTTCTCAGCATCCTCACCTGCGAGACGGTAGATCAGGCGTTCCAGGTTGCTGGAGATCAGGATATCCATGGACGGAGATGTTGTAAGGATAAAGTCACGTTTTCTGTCATATGTTCCTGTACGGAAGAAATCATAGAGAACACGGTTCTCATTGGATGCACAGATCAGTTTATGGATCGGAAGCCCCATCTGTTTTGCATAGTATGCAGCAAGGATATTTCCGAAATTACCGGTAGGAACTACCACATTGATTTCCTGGCCGTCCTCGATCTTCCCATCATGTACCAGTGTTGCATAAGCATATACATAATATACGATCTGCGGAACAAGACGTCCGATATTGATAGAGTTTGCAGAGGAGAACTGGAATCCTGCCCTGTCAAGCTCTGCTGCCATCTCATGATCATTGAACATCTTCTTAACTGCAGTCTGGGCATCATCGAAATTGCCTGTGATTCCCACAACATAAGTATTTGCCCCCTTCTGAGTTACCATCTGCTTCTCCTGAATAGGGCTTACACCATGCTTCGGATAAAATACGATGATCCTGGTTCCCGGTACATCTGCAAAGCCAGCCATTGCTGCTTTACCTGTGTCGCCGGAAGTTGCGGTGAGGATCACGATCTCATTCTTGACGTTATTCTTCTTCGCAGCTGTTGTCATCAGATGTGGAAGGATGGAAAGTGCCATATCTTTAAATGCGATGGTAGCGCCGTGGAACAGCTCCAGGAAATAAGCCCCGCCTGCCTCATGAAGAGGAGCGATCTTCTCTGTATCAAATTTGCTGTCATATGCCTTATTGATACAGTCTTTTAACTCTTCCTCTGTAAAATCTGTAAGAAAACGGCTCATAACTTCATATGCTGTTTCCTGATAAGTCATCTGTGCCAGCTTCTCCATTGGCACATCAAGCTTGGGGATGCTGTCAGGCACGAACAGTCCGCCGTCCTCAGAAAGGCCTTTCAGTATGGCCATAGACGCTGTAACTGCCTGCTCTTTTCCTCTGGTGCTTTTGTACAATACCTGCATTGGTGTTCCGCCTTTCTATTTGTAAAATATTAGTTTCTTTCGAACTTCACCACATTATAGCATGGAATTACGGAAAATGCCACCACCTTTTAAAAAAGATTCCTTCCGGTAACTCCGCACGCTGAATTCCCGAAAAAAATCCGCCGGCCTCTTTAAGGTGCCGGCGGTATTTTCTGTGCTTAACATACACTTCTTATTTGTATGTATAAAATTCGTGAACTCCATACTTGAAAAGTTTCTTAAGATCCTTCTCAAACCATTTCACATTATGAGCTTCTGCTGCAGATTTCTGAATGAAGAAAAGTGCCCCTTCTGAATAATCTGTTCCTTTCAAAGCCTGCTTCACAGCTTCCCTTGTCTCATCAGAAACTGTAACTTCATTAATCCTTCCGTCATAGGTTGGTGAGAACTGCGGAACTCCGTCGCTGTTATCCCAGACAACCTCTGTTACTGTATCCGGAAAATTCTCGCTCTTTACACGGTTCATGATCACATTGGCTACCAGAACGCGTCCCTTGATATCCTCGCTTCCAGCCTCTGCCTCTACAATGCGCAGCAGTGTGTCATAATCTTCATCTGACATCAGAGTAGGATTCTCAGCAAGTGTAATAGATCTTGCATCCAGTTCATTTACCTTGTTCTCCATAGAAGAACTTACATTGAGATCCGCTGCAGTTTTTTCGACTTTTTTTACTCTTTGTCCTACGATCACCTGCTCACAGGAGCTTCCGATCCTGGTGACAGTGCTGCCGGATGACAGTGTATCCGAAACTCCGGTAACAACTCCTGCAATTCCGGTAGGAACTGCCACTTCCTCATCCGATGAATCCGAAGAAACGACCTTCGTATCAGAAGCTGCATAAACCTTGCCGCTGCTATTTTCGCTAAACACTTTTGTCCCCAGAGAAATAACCATCGCCAGCACCGCGAACAGAGTCAGCACTGCAAAACTGCGCACGGAATTTCCTCTGACCTTTTCATTTTTACGATCGTCCTGTCCTATGGCATCCTCACGTAAATCTTTTTTACTTTTCATAATCTCATTCCTTGCGTTGAATTTTCTGCAACGATCATTCCGGAATCAGATCTCATAGCCCCATTATTATCTGTTTCCAAAAGAATACGAATCGTTACGTTTTTTTTGCTTTCATCACTTTATCTGTAACATTTCTGTAATGTATGAGAAAATTATATTTAATAAAAGCAGCTATGTCAAGCTTTTTTGCCTATTTCTGCATGCTTCGGAGGTATTTTCGTGTTATCCACAGTTCTTCCACATTCATTCCACATTGAATCCACATGGAATTACTTGGTTATCCACATACATGCTGTTTCTCTCTGAATCGCAGAACCGGTTTTATCCTGGCAAAATGTTTCTCTCTCACACAAAAACAGGCAGATAGACTTCACATTTCCTTCGAATATCGTGCACGTGATCTCCGAAAAATGTACTTCTATCTGCCTGTCAGGACAATTTCTTCTCTTGTTTTACAGCTCTGATTATAGTATTGCAGCTTCAAACAGTCAAGCTATTTTGCCCGACTGTTTTTGACAATATTTTTTTATTTTCAGCGGTTATTGATCGCTGTTACCAGCGCATCGATGGACGCACGGATAATATCCGGGTCAACACCAGCACCCCATGCAAGAGTTCCGTCTGGTTTACGGATTCCGACATAAGCAATAGCCTTTGATGTGGAACTCTGCTCCAGCGCATGCTCCTGATAGGTCTCCAGTGTATATTTCAGCTCGTAAGCTTTCTTCAGTGCGTTGCTGACTGCATCCAGACGACCATTTCCGGCAGCCTCTGTGACAATGGTTTTTCCACGGAATGTAGAAGTTACCCGTGTTACAATGCCGCCGTCTTTCTGCTGGAAATGAACCTCATTGATGCTGTACGGCTCAACCACATTCTCGAAAGTAGATTTGAACAGACTGAAGATTTCATCCGGATGAAGCTCTTTGTGCTTGTGGTCGGATACTGCTTTCGCTGCATAGCCCATAGCCTCGCGCATTTTCGGAGGAAGGTTCAGGCCGAATTTTGTCTCCAGGATATATCCTACGCCGCCTTTTCCGGACTGGCTGTTGATACGGATAACATCTGCATCATAGTTTCTTCCCACATCTGTCGGATCGATAGGCAGATACGGCACTGTCCAGTGTTCCAGATCGCCGTTTTCTCTCCAGTGCATACCTTTTGCAATGGCATCCTGATGAGAACCGGAGAACGCTGCAAATACAAGAGCTCCGCTGTACGGACTTCTTTCGTAGATCTGCATTCCTGTACATTTCTCATAAACCTCGCAGATATGCGGCATATCAGAGAAATCGATCTTAGGATCAACGCCCTGTGAATACATATTCATACCAAGTGTTACAATATCTACATTACCTGTACGCTCACCATTTCCAAACAAAGTACCCTCGATTCGGTCAGCACCTGCGAGAAGTCCCATCTCAGAATCTGCAACGCCGCAGCCACGGTCATTATGCGGATGAAGGGATACGATGACATTTTCACGGTATTTCAGATTATCACACATGTACTCAACCTGGCTTGCGTAAACATGCGGCATGGAATGCTCAACAGTTACAGGCAGGTTGATAATCGCCTTATTATCAGCAGTTGGTTTCCATACATCCAGAACTGCGTTGCAGACCTCAAGTGCATACTCCGGCTCTGTTCCTGTGAAGCTCTCCGGGCTGTATTCAAACTGGAAGTTACCCTCAGTCTCATCTGCAAGCTTCTTCAGAAGTGCAGCACCGTCTACTGCAATCTTCAGGATCTCTTCTTTTGATTTCTTAAATACCTGCTCTCTCTGAGATACAGATGTGGAATTGTATACATGAACGATTGCTTTCGGAGCACCTTTTACAGCCTCGAATGTTTTACGGATGATATGTTCTCTGGCCTGTGTCAGTACCTGGATAGTTACATCCTCAGGAATCAGATTCTGCTCGATCAGTGTACGAAGAAACTCATACTCTGTCTCAGAAGCTGCCGGGAAACCTACCTCGATCTCTTTAAAACCGATCTTTACAAGAAGCTTGAAAAACTCAACCTTCTGCTCCAGGCTCATCGGGATCACAAGTGCCTGGTTTCCGTCACGAAGGTCTACAGAGCACCAAATCGGGGCTTTCTCTACATATTCTTTTTCTGCCCATTTCATACATTTAACAGGCGGCATGTAATACTGACGTTTGTACTTAGATGGTGTCATCATTTTTGTTTTCCTCCATTTTCTGTTTCCAATTAATCGTTTGATTTTTTACTTTCAGGCATAAAAAAATCTTCCGGCTCTGCAGATTCTGCAAGAGACGAAAGACAACTGCTGTCCTACGCGGTACCACTCTTATTTCATGAATAAAAATTCACACACTTAACAGATACGGAATGTCAGCGACATTCTTATATCCTCTCCTGATAACGGTGGACACCGTCTGTGTCTACTCTCTTATAAAAAGATTTCGGACAGATGCTCCGAGGCGAGTTCCACAAATCCCTTCCGCTGCTTCTCACCGACCAGCAGCTCTCTGTGCTCCGTTCGCTGTGTACTATTCCTCATCAGTGCATTTTACTTATTGAAACTGGTACTAGGGTAACATGTTACAGCTGATTTGTCAATGTAAATTTTCGTTTTCCGGTCAATCGATATCCCATCCAGTAAACGGCTCCGCCGATACCTCCACCAAGAGTATTATATGTCAGATCAGAAACCTGAAATGTTCCAAGTCTCAGGAACAGCTGCAGAGATTCAATTGACAGCGAAAATACAAACGTGATCTTCAATCCCGTCCACACCGCATTCCGGAAAGTTGTTTTTTTCAGGATACACTTACCCGCAGTCCAAAACAGCAGAATCGTAAAAGGAATAAACAGCATCAGATTCTCAATACACTCCGTTGTAAGATTTCTGGTACCATCATTTCCATATTTCCAGATCCACCAGTTTCCCATCACATCAGAAAGTGGATTCATCCACATATCCCTGTTCAGCAGCGTACGGAACAAGATCATGGTTGTATAAAAAATCAGGAAAAACAGTTTTCGAAAAAAAGCACTGCCCTTAAAAAACTGCCACCACACTGAAAAAGCACCCCTGATCCCTCTCCCTCCTGTCTCATTATGATAAGAAAAAAGATAAAAAAACAATACCAGTACAGACAGGATCACGGAAAACCAGAAAGGCTGGTATAAAGCTGTCAGTACACTTGTAATAATACTTGCTATGATGTCTTTCATTGTATGTCCTCTCTCTTTTTAAACGAACAGCTCTCACAGATTTATCTGACAGACCTGCCCGGTCTTCTTACGTATATTACTATAATTCTTCCGTAAAAGCCAGATATATTTCTACTCTGGCTTGCCACAAAATATTATCAATAAATTATACTTCCTGTACTTTGCCGGAGTCACACCTGCAAAACTGCAATATTTTATTATTTTCAGCAAGTTTTTATTATATTTTATCAATATAATATGCTATAGTCTATAGTAAGAAAAAACAACTCGGAGGTATTTTTTATGGAACATGATCTGAAAAAAATCATAAGCCAGATGACCCTGGAAGAAAAAGCCGGCATGTGCTCAGGCCTTGATTTCTGGCATCTGAAACATGTAGACCGCTTAGGTATCCCGGAAGTGATGGTCAGCGACGGCCCTCACGGACTTCGTAAACAGGATGACAAAGGCGATCATCTCGGAATGAACGACAGTATCAAGGCTGTCTGCTTCCCACCTGCTGCTTTAAGTGCCTGCTCTTTTGACCGTAAGCTGATGGAAGAAATGGGCGAGACTATCGGAAGGGAAGCTCAGGCCAATGATGTATCCGTAGTTCTCGGACCAGCTGTAAATATCAAGCGTTCTCCACTCTGTGGAAGAAACTTTGAATATTATTCCGAGGACCCATATCTCGCAGGCGAAATCGCGGCCGCTTTTGTAAACGGAGTACAGTCCCAGCATGTCGGAACCTCCATCAAGCATTTTGCAGCAAATAACCAGGAATACCACCGTATGAGCAATTCCTCTGAAGCTGATGAACGTACTTTGCGTGAAATTTATTTTCCGGCATTTGAAACAGCTGTAAAAAAAGCTCAGCCATACACCTTCATGTGCTCCTACAACCAGATCAATGGCACTTTTGCATCTGAGAACAAATGGCTTCTCACAGATGTCCTCCGCGGTGACTGGGGCTTCAAAGGCTATGTAATGTCTGACTGGGGCGCAGTTAATGACCGTGTCAAAGGCCTGAAAGCTGGCCTTGAGCTGGAAATGCCATCCTCAAACGGTGCCAATGACGCACTTATCGTACAGGCTGTAAAGAACGGTTCTCTGAAGGAAGAAATACTGGATCAGGCTGTAGAGCGTATCTTACGCATCATCTTTGAATACGCTGATAACCGCGCTCCGCAGGAATTCACTATGGAAAAGGATCATGAGGAAGCTCAACGCATTGCCGAGGAATCCATGGTCCTTCTGAAAAACAATGCACAGATCCTTCCTCTGAAAACCAATGAAAAAATTGCTTTCATCGGCGGTTTTGCCAAAAAACCACGTTTCCAGGGCGGCGGAAGCTCCCATATCAACTGTTTCAAAATTACAAATGCGCTGGATTCTGTTCCTTCTGACGCACAGGTTATCTATGCAGAAGGTTTCCCTGCAGACAAAGATCTCTACGATGACACACTTGCAGCAGAAGCACTTAAAGCAGCAGGCGAGGCTGATAAAGCTGTGATCTTCGCAGGACTTCCGGACAGCTTTGAATCCGAAGGATATGACCGTTCCCACATGAGACTTCCGAATTGCCAGAACCGTCTCATTGCTGAGATCCTCAAAATTCAGCCAAACACAGTAATCGTTCTCCACAACGGTTCCCCTGTGGAAATGCCCTGGCTTAGTGATGTGAAAGGCCTTCTGGAGGCATATCTCGGCGGCCAGGCAGGCGGTGCTGCTGTTGCAAACATCCTTTACGGAAAAGTAAATCCAAGCGGTAAACTTGCAGAGACCATGCCTCTTAAGCTGTCCGACAACCCTTCTTATCTGAACTTCGGCGGCGGCGAGAAGGTCGAATACCGTGAAGGTGTATTCGTAGGCTACCGTTATTATGATACAAAAGAAATGGATGTAGCATATCCGTTCGGATACGGACTTTCCTACACAACTTTCGCTTACAGCAATCTGAATATCTCCAACGGGAACCCGACAGAAAAAGATACCATCTCTGTTTCCGTTGATGTTACAAACACAGGCGATATGGCCGGAAAGGAAGTTGTGCAGCTCTATGTAAAAGACTGCACCAATTCCGCGATCCGTCCGGAAAAAGAACTCAAAGGCTTCGAAAAAGTTACCCTGGAGCCAGGCGAAACCAAAACTGTAACCATGGAACTGGATAAAAGAAGCTTTGCATGGTACAACACAGATCTTCACGACTGGTTTGCAGCAAACGGCGAATATAAGCTCCTTATCGGCGCATCTTCCAGAGATATCCGTCTGGAAGGCAAAATCCAGCTGAACAGCAGCCAGGAGATCCCGATGCATGTTCACATGAACACTACCCTCGGTGAACTGTTCCGCAACCCGAAAACTTCCGAAACAGCCAAAGAACTTACTGCATCCTATCTCTCTGCCATGAACGACGGTGAAGAATCTGCCTCCGAAGCAGCTTCTGAAGCCATCTCCGAAGAAATGACCCTGGCCATGACCGACTCCATGCCGCTGCGCGCACTGATGAGCTTCGGCGGATTTTCCAGGGAGGAACTTCTGAGTATTATTGAAAAATTAAATAAACTCGTATAATTTTTTATATTGCTTCAATAGTCTCAAAAATTGTACTGACAGAAAAAGCTGGCAGAGTGGAATCCTGGTTTTACATTGACACAGGTTTCGCACTTCTGTCAGCTTTCTGTTTTTCTCCGTACTGCTTTCGATAATTCCTGGCGGAGTTCCTCGTTTGGTACAAATGCCTTATGGTATACCTAATCATATCCAAGATTCGTATATTCCAAAAGCCCGGTTTTATCAACATATATCTCCGAATTTAAAGCCTTCCGAAAAGCACTGTTATCCGGATTGACAAATCTTCCCATATTTTACACACCCTTTATATTCCGATTCACACCACTCAAAACACTTTTATTGTTTATCATTTATTCTATTGTCTGAGGTATAAATTCAATAGTTTTGTTTACTCCTCCTGTTCTCTTTATTAATTCATCTTGTCCCATCATTAATATAAGATTCTTTATTAATTTTCCTAATGCACGTTTATCATCTTCATTTTCCCGGTAATAAAAAATCTTTGTCTGAACATTATCATTACAAATAAACATCTTCAAAATATCTTTATCTGTAACATCCAGAGAATGACCAAAAATATACAGATTATGCCTTCTACTTTTCGGAACATCCGGCTGAAGTAGTTTGCATCCGCCATTCCTACTGCCGCACCGATTTCATCCACAGTCATGTCCGTAAAGCGAAGCAGCTGCTTGGCTCTGGTGATTCTTTTCGAGATGAGATAACTGTTGACCGTAGTTCCGTAGGATTCTTTAAAAATTTTTGATAGATAGAACTTATTGATAAAGAAGTGTTCAGACAGATCATCCAGTGCGATTTTCTCCGTGTAATGCTCGTCCAGATACTCCTTCACAGCTGCCAGTTCCAGCCGCTTCCGAGATATTGTAATACTCTCTGGATGCTAAGACTGTTCCATCAGTAAGGTGAGTAAAGTCCCTAGCTTCTCATTAATTCGCATATCTCGTATGTAATCAGATGAGGAAGCTAAGTTATAGAGGTCTGTTAGAAGCGATGTAAATGGTGTTAAATCATCTGGATGAAACACAGGCCGACCGCCTCGCTCTTTGTATTTTTCATATACAGCCGGAAGGGACGGTGCATAGAAGTGGCACCACTGGAGCGACCAAAGGTCATCCGAGGTGGAATGACTGTAGGCCTTTCGGCAGTCAATGAACACACAGTCTCCCTCGCTCAACTGATAGGTCTGCCCCTCGTAGGAAAGTTCTCCCTCGCCAGACAGAACGATAAAGCAAAGAAACGATACCAAATCCTCTCTCTGGGATATATGTGGGTGAACAGCCTGCAAGGAGCCGACCTCCTGCAGATGGAGCAGCGATGTTCTTGCAAAGGTTGATGGGGTGTAAAGGATTCGGGAGGAACTTACGGAAGAAGACTGTGGGTTAAATAGTTCTTGGTCCATAAACTGCTCCTTTCCAATATCACTTTTTCCTTCGCTTATATCCAACTGGTGGAACGGCATCCTTGGGAATATGCCACGGTGATCCTTTTCCATCTTGATTACAGTTTGGAATTTTACCTTCTCTGCACCACTTGGAAACTGTAGCCTGCGTCACGCCGTATTTTTCAGCAAATTCCCGTGTTCCTATTGCCTCACTCATTTATGTAGCCCTCAAATAGATGCATTCAAATATTACTCTGTAATCTTTCAAGCAAAACTCTTCTATTACAAATCAGCAAATAAATCCACTTTGTACACGCCGTCTTCCAACATTTTCTTGAAGCTATCCTTTACAGCTGCAACATCCTCATGGTAGGTCATGCCGTACCATGTATCATTAGTCTTCAGAACCTTCACGGACATTTTTCCCTGCTCCAGCAGATCACCGATGAAAATAGGAATCAAATACTCTGCTTTCAGCGGATTTCCTGGTACTTCCTTCTTGAAAAACTCTTTGAAGCCCTGCTCCAGGACTTCCAAGAACTCTGGAGTTAATCCCCACATATTCATAGAAACCAAAGAATTCACATCAACGACTACGCCGTCTGCCTCCGCTCCAGTTACAGTCTTTACGATATTCTTGGTCTCCACAACCTCAGTTAGATTGTTTTCCTTATCCATCTTGCAGATACCACGGGTCACGCCACCATTGTCGGAAAGTGTATTCTTCAGCACAAAACCTGCCATGCAGGATTTCCCGCCATTCACCAGATACTCATGAACCGCCTTGAAACCTTCCTTGCCATAATAATCGTCTGCATTGATCACAATAAACGGGGTCTTGATGACCTTCTTTGCGGCAAGCACTGCCTGACCAGTTCCCCACGGCTTTGTACGGCCTTCCGGCAGAGTGCCCGGAATATCGTTAATATCCTGAAAAGCGTAGTCTACAGTTACATCATGAGCGGAGCAAATAGCTGCAATACGGTCACCGATAACCTCTTTAAACTCTTTCTCAATATCCTTGCGGATAATAAATACCACATGGTTAAAGCCTGCCTCAATTGCATCATGAATCGAGTAATCCATGATGATATGATTTGAAGCATCCACCGACTCCAACTGTTTGATTCCTGTTCCAAAACGGCTACCGATACCGGCCGCCATAATAAGTAATGTTGTGTTCATATTTTTCTCTCTCATATCTTAACAATGTTGTTTTACCATAAGTTTCGTTCTTCACATCTCAGCCAATCAGAATTGATCGTTGCCTGCTGCTCACCACGGAGAGGTGTGTGAAGATTTGAGCAGCTACCGTGTGAATTTATTCACACGGCTTTTTCTATTATCTATTATTCCATAGATATGTGTGTCCTCGAACTAGCTCTTGAAGTTTTTAGTTTATAACAACCCCAATATATGATTCCACCTATCAATCCCCCAGCTGTATTAGTCACTAAGTCAGATATTTGAAAAGTTCCGACACGAAGGATAATTTGACACACTTCTATACTGAGCGAAAATAAAATGGAAATCTTAATTGTCCTATAACAGATTTGCAAAAATCCCTTCTTTCCTTTGAGAATTCTATCTTTTAATGCCCAAAGCATAAGCATTGAAAACGGAATAAACAGAAAAACATTCTCTATTAATTCTGTGCTTAAGGTGCCGTCAGAAAAATGAAAACTCCAATTTCCCAGGACATTTCCTATTGGATTCCCCCAAATCTGACGACAAAATATGGTTCTAAAAAGAATTAAGCAAGTGTATACCGCCAATATATAAATTCTTCTATATTCTTTGGATTTTTTAAATTCGTTCATCCAATTACTAAGCACTGCTTTCAATCCAATCTTTTTCCACTCTGTATACAAAAGCATAAAAAGTGCCGCCATAACTATAGATACAAATAAATATTGATAAAGTGTCGAGATGATATTGACACAAATTTTATCTACTATAGCATACATCTGTCTCTCCTTATTTTTTTATCTTTATCAAGAATCCATTAACCATAGAAAGTGCTGCATCATTTTTTAATGCCAAGAGTGCAGTGATGTATACTATAATCGACATTAAAATTTTCACAATAAGATTTACGATAAATGAAGTCAAAAAAACATCACAAACAGCAGAAACAATAATAATCCCAATGCATCCAATAAGCAGACTTATTACATAGTGCAAAGAAACCTTTATTCTTAATACTTTCCTCACATAAAAGTATTGATAAACACACATTAGTACTTCAGCTAAAAGAGTCGTAAATGCAGCTCCGTTTTGTTTGAGAGTTCCAATTAAAGCAAAATTCAAAACAATATTCAGAACTGCGCTCATTATAGTTCCTTTTAAAACGACCGTTTCTTGTTTCATTGGCAGTAAAACAGCATTAGTATAATACGTTGCAATCATTGAAAACGCCAAACTCACACTTAAAATTCTTAACGATGTTGCAGCTTCTGCATATGATGCTCCAGCGATAATTTCAATTACAGCATCAGATGTAACAAATATTCCAACCATCACTGGAAGCAATATCATCATGAACATCTTAAAAATATCAATTGCTGTTTTTTCATACTCTTTCTTGTGATTTGTTGCAAGATAATTAGATAATCTTGGTAACGCCACGAGAATAACTGCCGCTATACAGCTTTTCAGCACAGTATAAACATTAACAGATGTTGAATACAAGCCCACATGAAATTCATCAGACAAGAAGCCAAGTATTGTTTTATCTGAGTTAACATATATTGTCGTTGTAACCGTAGATGCAAAAATTATCATGATTGGCTTAATATGCTTTTTCAAGTTAAGATTTCTTGTGAAACGTATCTTTACATATTTTTTAGCATGAAAAAAATTAAAAATATTGGCACCTGCATTAGCAATAACTGTTGTTGCTGCATATGGAACATAATCAGATTCATTATGAACAAACAAAAACAGCAACACTAAAGCAATAATATGTACCACGAGAGAACGCACCGTAATATATGCATAATCTTCGACAATCGAATAAAGCCATGTCACACCAATCAGATTACCAAATATCGCCAAACTCTGAACGGCAATCAAAGGTATATACGAGTGAAACTTAGGAACAGCAACGACCACAATAACAAGAGCAATAATTGAAATCGCAACAGATATTATATTGATTGAAAACATTTCACTGGAAAATGCTTCAAGATCTTCTTTGCTATCTCGTACCCTTGCTCCTTCTCTGATTGCATATGTTGCTATTCCCAAGCCTGCAATCAGCACAAAATAACTCACAACAGAATTTGAAAAATCCACTTTTCCCATATTCTCGACTTGCAAAACACGTGCAGCATAAGGATATGTTATAAGTGGAAATATAACTGATAATATTGTTTTCAATCCATTCAATAATGCATTGACTCCAATAGACTTCTCTTTTCTTTCCATAAATAAACTATCACCTCTTAATCATCTTTAATATCTTTTTTGTCGCCCATCTAATGAAATTTGACCATCCTCCAATTTTTATTGAGGCATTCATTTTGGACATGCTGCCCCCCCCCGCTAATTTTTCAATTTCATGAAGATTATAGGAAAGATATTTCGGAAGTGCAAACGGATATATCGCTACTCCGTGTTCATCTATATTTATTTTTATCGTATGTAATTGATTCATTGTTTTAACCAACTCATACTGTTCTTGATCCTGCTTGGAACGATTTGGAAACATATAAAAGATATTCGTTGATGAGCCTGGAATTCGTGTGTAATATTCAATGTATTTCTTTTCTCCAGTAGTGCAGTATTCTTTAAGGTACGGATTTTGTTCTAAATGATCAAAATGGTGACTTAATGAAAACTGCCCAGCAAAAGAATATGATATTTCTGCATTCAATTCCATTGCAAGAATTGAACCTATAAATCCACCTGATGAAGCCCCTACACATCGAATAGTGTATCCTTTTGTTATACTTCTAATAAAATCAATCAGCTTATCATAAGTATTAACCCTACTATTAATTCCTTTAACATACCAAGAAAGCCAAATATCTCGAATGAATATCTCTAATTCAGGTTTACACTCGGCTCGTAAATTAGACCACTCATAACGATTTCCTCCAATTATTTTATCTTTAAATGACTGAAGATTATCTTTTTCATACAAGGCATTACTGGAGCAATAAATATACGCCAATCCATTCTTACAGTTATTGTATTCAATCTTATAATTATCTTTCTCATACTCCGCTTGAATTAAATCATATATATCATTCATCCTTATACCCTCAAATTAGTTAATTCTTTTCTTGCCATATAGTTCTGGAATAAAACGATTACTAAATATAACAATAGGAATCACCACCAGAACACATACTATAAAAACAGATAATGTCATTATAATATCCGGGCACTCAAAATGTGCCACTGTGAAAAACATTTCTATTACATTTTTAAAGAATTGAGTTAGCACGAACTGCCACACATATATAATAATAGAATTCCTTCCACACCAATTAAAGAACACATTTTTTCGCATAAAATCTGCAACTATCCAAACAACCGTGATTCCACTTAAGGCTCCAATTATAAACACGGGAAAGTTTCCATAATTGTTATTGTACATTGTAACGCTAGAATTACATAATGCACAAACCAACAATATCCATAATTCACCAATCAATAATAGAATCTTCTTTTCTTTCCGGTTACAAATTCGTTTTAATTGACTTGGCAAAAAACCTCTACACGCAAATCCTAGCAAATAAAAGAAAAACGCCATTGGGACAACATTTATATAAAAAAGTGATTCATCAGGCCATTCTATTTTATATTCAAACAACACTCCTAAAACAATACATAACCCACCAAGTATCATCTGGTATTTTATGCTTGTAATACGCACCATCCGCGAAATAAAATAAAATAAAATTACTACTATGAAAAGGACTTGAAGAAACCAATATCTCCAAAATTGATATAGAAAATCAATTTCAGCTAAACTTTTACCTTTCATCACGACAGTAAACAATCCATAGTATATGTATGAAATCAACCCTAATAAGATTTGTGGCAAAAGAATTGTTTTCAACTTACCAAGAACGAACCTGCCCCCTGTTCTTTTATCTCCAATTTTCGCAACTAAACCTGAGAGGAAAAAGAAAAGGGGCATATGAAACGTCAATATAATTTTATTCAATGGACTTTCGACAGAATAAAAGCTATGTCCTAAAACTACAAGTAAGATTGCAATTCCTCTTGCTACATCTATTTGTTCATCTCTCTTTTTCACAATTTATTCTTCCAATCGTCTATAATCTCTTTGTAATTATTTATTGTTTTATCTACTACAGCATCTTCACCCTGTCGGCTTCTAATCCATTCATACGATGATTTAGAAAATTGCTCAGCCAAAGAGTCTGAATCAAAAATTCTAGATATATACTCTGCTAACATTAATGGCTCGTTGAATGTATAAAGATACCCATCTTTTCCATCGCGAAGCATCTCTGGAACTCCACCTACAAAACTGGCAACACACGGTATTCCAACTAACTGAGCCTCACACAAGGAATTCGGACTATTCTCAATCGCGGACGGCAAAACCATTACATTCGCCTTTTTTAATTCGTTGACTATCTGTTCCGCGTCAAGTATTCCCGTAAAATGTATGCACTCCTGCAACTCGTTGGCTCGTATTCTTTCAAATAAATATTTAACATATCCTGGTTGAAGAAGTTTTTCCTTTACAGTTGAATTTCTCATTACATTTTTTCCAGACATATACAATTCAACATCTGGATACCGTTTTTTTAAGATTTTCATTGCGTCCAAAAGAATATGAAGTCCCTTGATTGGCTTAAATCCTTGATGCATAAAAATCCTGTGATGTCTGATTTTATTGACATCCCAACGTGTTGCCTGATAAAACTCTGGTCTGATTAATTCTGGTGCATAAATATATTTTGTTTCAGGATTAACTGCTAAAGAGGAAACTTTATCCCACGTAGTTCTTCCGCCTACATACTGAATGCCTCTCAACATTTCCTTTTCATATCTACTACGTCTAATTTCTTTCTTTCTATCCCATATAATACCAGAATGTCTGACAATATCCCTCAATGAATAGGTTCTAATAATGTCTTTCATCTCCATCCCAGCATACGCATCTTTATAGTAATTAGACAAAATTCCTTGTAGCGTAAGAAAAAGCGGTACGTTAGGCTTCATCTTAATCAATTCATAAGGAACCATTGATTCACTTCCATGAATATGTACCAAATCCGGTTTAAAGTCCGAAATAATATATTTCCAAGACTCTCGTATTTTTTCTCCGCCACCACTTCTCATGACTTCTTTTCCATTAGGCAGAAAATAAAAATCCACATTATCAACACGAAACTTTTTTACACTGTCCTCATCTGCAACTGAAACAATTGCAAGTTCAATATCGTCTCTATATCTTAATTTTGCAGCCAACGCGCGCGCCCATGTACACGCATATTCCGACTTTCTTCCTATTTTGTCTGCCACTTCTGGAAATGTGACAAACACTGTCCACATTATTCTCATTATACTTCTCCACTCAACGTAATCTATGTGAAATTGTAAACCTAAATTTTTCTTCTAATGCAATCAACCAAATTCCAATAACTGCATACCATATATTTGCTTCTATAGTATTAGTACTTACAGCCATAAATAAAGATAGCCAGAATACTATAACTGTATAAAACAATCTTCGATATAAAGTTCTTGACCGACTTCTCTTCAAATCAACCCATAGTGCCAGCCAAACTATAATACAAGAATACAATGGTGAAAGTATTTTACCAAATTGCATAACAGATTCAGTTATGACTGGAATAATAAAGTCTGCCCTTCCAACTGAGCTTTGAAAGTATGATGTAGCTGTTTTGAAATCACTAAGTCCTAAAATTTTCATTGCATATGGAAAATTAAAGAAACAATCGACTAAAATTCCTGCTAAGCCGCGTTCATTATTATATTGTTCAGCTGTCACCATTCCATTAGCAACCGGGGTAATGCCTTCAAAATATTCATCGAAATATTCAGCCGTAAAATACTTTCCAGTAGCATCAGATACTTTTACATTAGTTTCACCAAATGACATAATTTTAAGAACTGATCCCATGAGTACCACCATGAGTATCCCAACAATGCCTATTGTCACTATTGCCTTGGTCTTATTGGGAAAAACACGAATAAGCGCATACGCCGACACAATTACTGCAATAAGCATATTCCATCTTGATACTGAAAATCCACTTGTCCACATGCTAGAAATAAACCCAACGCATATCAATCCAAGAAAAAGTACTTTTATCCACTTAGTTGTCACATAACGGGCAATCAAATCAATTAAAACAGTGAAAAGCACCAACAAACCAATATGAAAAAAGGCCTTATAAATGCCAGGTATGTCAGAATAATATTCTTGTGTAGTTATATAGCCCATAATTCCCATCTCGCTTCGCGTTAAAAGTGAAAAATTAAATAAATATCCTCTCAACTTAGAATTCACAGCTATAATAAAAAACCAAAATAATATTATTGTAACAGTAAGAGGGCGAACAAATTTCTCCTCAGTTTCAGTATTTCGATCTAACGAACTCTGTTTATGTACTATTGAGGACCAGAAATGCATGATTGCACCAACGGCAATCTCTTCATACGCCATGTACCACACTGCTTCATTTAACTGACTGCTAATCCTAACTCCGCTATAATTATCAGTTAATGCATATAATATTGGTATCATTATAAAACGACAGAACATCGTCACTTCAATAATTACAAGAGCTAACCCCGGCTGCTTCCTAAAGGCTTTTCTCGAAAAACACAATGACACAAAATATGCAATTGGTAGTACAAAAAGATTATCAACCAAACCACTGGACTTATTATAAATTGCAGTAAAGAATGCCGTAACAATGCACACAATTATAAGATAATTCCAAACTGTTAGTGCAATTTTTGATTTCGATTTTTCTCTATCCTCAAAATATGATTCTTTCATAATTTCTCCTGCCAAGCAACTATTTCGTTGGAATTCTAATCCAATTATCCAAATATATGGACACATCATTTTCAAGCGATAAATTCCATCTTTCAGGTGTCAGAACAATTTTATCTTTATAGGCTGATAAATAAGCCGCCCACCAGCTAAAAGTACTATTTGAAATAATAAAATGCTTGCAAGATTTCATCAATCTAAGTTCTTCGTAGTCGGGGTTTCCAAGATCAACATACACAAAATTCAACTTTCTATTATCAATGTTATTCGTAAAATGATAATTACCCTTGATCCACGCAAGGTCATCATGCGTATTTGAAAAAATATAGAAGGTTGGATTTACTGTTTTTTTCAACATTTCATTAATTGCATTATTGTAGTATTCAAAAGTACAAATCTGGAGATTCTTCCATCTTGGATCCAAATAGTCTCCGCGACGAATATGTAAACAAACTGATTCTGTGCAGCCTATTCTTCTAAGCATATCAGCATTTTCTTTACTTGGTGCAGTCTTTATCTCAAATTCTGTTCCTATAATCTCTTTAATGGGAGCAAAGTTTGCCTCCCCTTGAAAAAAGCCAAAAACATATTTATTCTTTTTTCGTGCAAGAAGGGTCTTGAACTCCGTTTGAGATCTATATGTATAATACACACCATGTTTAGAACGCTTAATGAATTTTTCCTCTCCGAGTGGTTTGGAAGTCTTAAGTATTTTCCAAGGTATAATATCAAATCCATTAGCTAATAATGTTCTTATTTTAAAAATCTCCATATCATTTTTTTGTTTCTTTTTTTTCATGAACTCAACATCATCGTTTAGAACGAAATTATGGAGAGATGCTTTTCTAAAATCAAAATGATCAATATAGTATGAATTAATTGCAATTTTTTCTTTTTGTCCCTCTTGTTCATATAAATATTGTAAATATCTTGCATATGCATATTGAAAGAGCTGATTTCCAAGCCCATCTTTTATAATCAAACTAATCATTAATTTTGTTCCTCTCCGTATATATCGTATGGAAAACTCTTTTTTAATTTTTCCCTTATAGTATCCAACTCAGGCAATTCCACAGGTTTAATTTGTATCGCCTGCTCTATTGAATCCGCCATAGGGAAATTAATTCTTCCCGTACTATAATAGTAATCATAATATTTAACAATATCTATCTGGGGTTTCAATAAAACCGCCGGAACCCCATATGCCTCTGCTAAAATAATGCCATGCAAACTTGAGGATATTACAACATCTACGCTTACTAATTGATTAAGGAAATCTTGATAATCATCAGTACATATGTTTAATCGTGCAATCTTGTTCTCCTCATATTTTTCATTAAGAACATAGTCCTTATGTGTTATTAGACCATATTTTTTTCTATTTTTTAAAGGAACTGCCTTATAAATTTCTGGCATTATGATTGCAGGATCTCCATAGACCTCTGGAACACTATATCCATAGTCCATCAAAATTGCACGTGTAACCGGTCCTCGAACCGCTCGAACATCCAATTTTCTCTTTTCCAATCTATATGTCAGTTTTGCATTAAGGACACCGCTGCCCCAAACAGTGGCATCTTGAATTCCTGCTGTGAGCACACTGCCAATTGCATATAGATGTTTTTTCTCATCAATTCTTACATCCGGTTTTATTTTTTTTAAGCCAAGCATATAGTTGACAACAACAGGGGACAAAGTATCTCCTAGATTATTTGACTCGTCCCAATAATCTAGATTCACTTGTTCATTTTTTGCTCGATTTGAAATATTAAACAAGATAAAATTGTTTCTGAACGGAAACAATAATTTCGTCAAAACTTTTTTCGATGATTCTCCCATCGCCTTTTTTATTGCTAAATTTAATTTATCTGTTCTCATTCTTACCTCTACTACATATTTTCCTTATTCACTGCCTGCATAAAATCCGAATAAATCATATCTTGTATTGTTTTTTTCTGATGATTTCTTTTTCCACATTCCCAGCTCTTATAAGCGTATTCTTCTATTTTCTTAGGGTTATCAATCAGCTTTTCAAGTTCTTCTTGTATTCTACCCTCATCTTCTGTCACAACAGCTGCATCGTTTTTTTTCAGATACGACATAGCTGCTGTGTGTCCTCCAACTGCAACTATGCATCGAGCATTATAAAGATAATCCACAATTTTTGTCGAAAAAGACAACCTGAAAAAATTGCATTCTTTCTTTCCCGTTGGTTCAACATGGAGCAAAATATCAGCACTATGCATAGTTTTCAATACGTCTGCCGTAGGAACCGGCTCCAAAAGAGCTGAAGCATTCTCAATATTGAGTGCCTTCTCCATTTCATCCGTGTGTGGTGACATTGTATGTATTCTTAAAAGGCACTTTCTTTCGTTTTTGTTTATAGCCTTTACTGCTTGTGCAACTTTTCCAAGTTCTTTCCAACGCCCTGCACCGACATTTCCCATATATATAATGGATATCGGATATTTTACTTCGGATTTTATTTCAGGATCTCCACTAAAATCATATGCCTTATACAAAACCTTGCATTTCTTGTCAAAATACTGGCTGTACTCTTCCCTCATCTCTTCTGTAATGGTGTATAGGAATTCGCTTCTCTGCGCGCATTTTCTTATATACTTTCTTTCCAAGAATGTTTTTCCCCAGAAAAAGGGAGATACAGCCTGTTTGTGTAGCGAATAGTGGTCATCCCAAGCATATGCAATAACTGGAATCGAATATTTATCGTGAAGATATGACATTAAAATGTTTGACGCAGGAACCCTACCTAATGGTCCGAAAATCAGCTGCGGTTTTATTTCTTCAACAAATGAATCAAGTTCTTTTGAATGCCACTTGCCCCAAATACCAATCATATCCTGAGCCAAAAGCAATGACTCCCATCGCAATTGACGCGCCTTATTATAGGCACCGTTATTCTCTGTCACATTATTATTTGATACACTATCCAAAGATACCTTTCGTCCAACGCTCTTCCTTGTTAAAATGCTCTTTGCCAATTCTTTCTCTGGAATGTAAAAATATTTTTGAGCCACATTGTTCTGCGGCTTTCCACCTTTGAAATAGATGTTAGAAAATTCTATTTTATCTTGCATTCCGTCAAAGATATTGGACAGTGTATTTCCTACACTGACATCATTTCTCCATGGTAGATATGAAACAACCAGTACCCTTATTTTTTCCTCTGACATTATCCCACTCCTACACTCACTTCTTCGCTACCTTAATCATCTATCTTTCATGTTTTTTTTCGATATACAGTATACTTAAAATCTAATTATTTATTATAAAGGCTCTCAAACACAGTCTGATGCTCAACTGATACACGCTTTGCATCAAATCTTGATTCAACGTCGCTATATCCATGCTCAATCAACTTTCTTCTTAGCACGGAGTCATCAAAAATTCTGTTTACTGCCTTGCTTGCGCCATCCACATCATCAACATTAACAAGTAGACCATTCTCGCCATCCTTAATGATATTGGGAATAGCATCTACACTGGTAGCCACAATTGGCTTTCCTGCCATCATATATTCCGGAAGTGCAAGACCAAATCCTTCCCAGCGACTCAGCAAACATCCAACGTCAAAAAGTTCGACATAGCTCATAGGATCATCTACCCAACCAGTAATATGTAACCTTTCAGAAAATCCTTGCTCCTCTGCATATTCTCTGATTTCGTTTTCCAACATACCGTTTCCCACAATGATAAAATATGCGTTTGGAATTTTATCATTCACAAGCTTTGCCATCCTAATAAAAACATCTGGCGCTTTTTGAGGACTTACACGCCCAACCATGCCAACGACAAAAGCATCATCTGGAATACCCAAGTCTGCTCTTTTAACTACTCCATGTGCCCCAGCTTTGTAAGCATCTACATCCACACCATTAAAAATAACCTGCAATTTGCCTGCTTTGCATATGCTCTTATCCAACGCAGACTGTTTTTCTGCATCTGAAATGCAAATAATCTTATCACAGAATGGTGCAGCTAATTTTTCAATTGCAGCATACATTGTTTTCTTCTTATTTGAACAACGCATATTAAATGCCCACCCATGTGGGTTGTATACACAGTGATTCTTCAGACCAATATTTGCCACACGAGCGATTGCACCAGCTTTACTGGAATGCGCATAAACGATATCAGGGGTATATTTTTTTATTAGTTTCCGAACTTGTCCGATTGCCTTTAAGTCGTTACCTCCAATGGCTCTGCTCATCTCAATCTGTTCAAAGGAATCTACCAAACCTTTATAATCTTCCGCATGATAATCCTGTGAGCAAACCAATATATTCTCAAACTTCTCCTTGTCCAAATACTTGAGAAGCATTCGGATATAGCGATCTACGCCACCTGCGGCCTGTGCCACATGCAATACTCTGATTTTATTTTTCCTCATCCCTCAAATACTCCTCGTCTTTTTTCTTTCCGCAAATCTATGTAAGCCTTTTACTCTCCATGCCCCAGTAAACACACCTTGAAGGTCTTAAAATTGATTTTCCAGTCCACACAGAAGCTACGCTCCTTGACATATTTCACATCCAGATCCATCCATTCTTCAAAGGTGAGGTCATTACGATGCTGGGCGATCTGCCAGTAGCAGCTCAGGCTGGGAGTCACATGCAGGCGCTATTTCTCGTACTCGCCGTACTGTCATGGGCCACTCACTTATTTTTCTTCAACTGAAACTTTATGGTAGACACCTTCATACCAACTCACCAACAAAGTGCTGTGTCTTATTGTCATAACTCGCAGTCGCACTTACCCATTTTTCAAAGTGTTGACCCTTATTGTCATAACCCGTACACCAACTCACTTTGTTAAAACTGTACAAGTTCATTTCTTCCTCGTGTCGCAACATGAACAATCATCTCCCCCTCACTACCTCTAATTCTCCAGAAAAATGCAGTTATCATGTCCGTCTTTTCTCTGCAATAAACTTTTCCAGAAAAATAGATTTTGGGCTTTTCAACATTTTCAACCTCCACCTCTAATTCTTCGGAAAAATGAAGGTATCATGTCACTACCTTACTCTGCAATAAAACAGGCTCGCAGTAAGGGTATTTTGCATGAGTTTTATACGCCACCGTAGACCATCATGCCGCCACTGAAAGTTTGAGGTAGACATTCAACGGGCAGGATACGCCTTTGATACCTTTAGCATTCACACACCATTGAACATCACCGGCGTTCAAAGAATAGATAAAGTCTGCCTTATCCTGATATTCTCCGTTGTTTTTCAAGAAAATATTCTTCTAATTTTTATTGCATTTATAAAAATCCGTGTCCCTCACACAAACTCCACATCCCAGACATCCACCCCGGAATCCTGGAACACATCTCTCAGTCTCTTATGCAGCATCTCCTGTGTAATGCCTTTTTTCAGCACTACCTGCAGGAAACCGCCGCCTCCGGCTCCGGAGATAAATTTTCCATCGATGAGGTCTTCGCATACGCCGAAAATCTGATCGATACAGGTGTTGGTGGAGCCTGCATCCAGTTTTTTGGAGATTTCCCAGTGCTGGTTCAGAAGGTTTGCGAATTCGTCGATGTCTTCTTTTTCCAAGGCAAATTTCATCAAAGCTGCTACTTTTTGCATCTCGTCCAAAGCTTCCAGGGATTCTTTCCGGCCTCCGATATAGTTTCCTACTACTTCTCGAGCAGGTTTCTGGCCAGGCGCCGCTGACCTGTGTAGATCAGTGCAAATCGTTCCTGCAGCTCCTGTTTTGTCTTTTCGGAAATTTCCACTTTTTCTACTTTAAGATGCTGGCGGATTCCTGGTCTGGATGTAATAAATTTGATTCCGGGGGTCAGGCCGCCGACCTGATCCTGCCAGCCGCCGCCTGTACTCATGATCTGCTCAAGATTCAGGACTGTATCGTAGATCTGGCTGTCATCCCAGTTTTCTCCCAGAAATTCTGCAAAAGCTTTGACACAGGCACCTGCAAGGATGCTGCTTGTTCCAAGACCGGAGCCTTTTGGCACACCCTTAACACAGGTGGACAGATAAAATCCGCCTCCCATTTTTTCCAGAACACTTTTCAGGTCTGCTTTTTCTTCCAGTGGAAGGATTCCACAGGCGATAATAGCTGCCTTGTGCAGTGCAAAAGGATCGTATGGATTATGACAATCCTGGATTTCTTCTGCTGTTTCTGCTGTTCCGTAAGCACCGGTATCTGTGCTTGCCAGTTCAATATGTAATTCCGGGATCCTCCGGATTTCTACTTCAATTGGTTCACAGCCTCTTAACCGGATTGCTGCATTAAGAACAGTTCCACCGTGTTCATTACAGTATGGTGGTGTGTCTGACCAGCCGCCGCCCCAGTTTACTCGTACCGGAAGATTTACTTTTACATACTCCTTTGCAATCTGATAGTTACCTTTTCCATCCAGCTGCGTCTGAGATGCGATTTCTTTCTGTATCTGGG
Organism: Blautia sp. HA8986; assembly: GCF_056504635.1. Classification (NCBI taxonomy): domain Bacteria; kingdom Bacillati; phylum Bacillota; class Clostridia; order Lachnospirales; family Lachnospiraceae; genus Blautia; species Blautia sp. HA8986. Next base: position 382,849 of record NZ_JBWLUQ010000001.1, on the reverse strand, counting down.
AAAAACACTCCTGTTCCAGCATGTCGTAAGTTTTTCCTGCAAAACACTTTTTCGTGAATTTCATGGAACGTGACACTGCATACAGAATTCTTATCCTCTGGAAAAAATCTGCCTTTTCTGCTGCTTCCATCAGAAGCTGATAATGCCGCTCCCTGATTTCTTTTTCTCCGAAGATCTTCAAGGCAGGGATGTAATGTCCGCCTTTTTTAATTTCTTCCAGAAAAAGTGCTACAAGGATACGGGCTTCCAGATCTTTTTTCCAGGAAAGGATGTTTTCAGTGTTTCCATAACGGAATGATTCTTCCAGGCTTAGTCTGGTCTGTTTCTTCCAGTTCTGAACCTGCGCCGGATCTGCCTGTCCTTCGCTCATTTTTACAAGAAGCTTTCCTGCTTCTGCTGCTTCCTGGAATGTCCGGCATACAGGATACAGCTTTGCATTCCAGAGAGCATGATTTTCTCCTGTCCACACATCTTTTACAGTCAGGGAGTTCTCTCTGAGAAAGCTGTCAAGGTTTCCTTTCAGAAAGCTGCCTTTTTCTTCCAGTGTTTTTTTCGGATTATCCACCACGCCGTATGTTCGGATCACACATCTGCCTGCCTGTGCACCGCAAAGCTCTTCAGCTTCATCTCTCAGCTTTACACCATGGAACACCGTATTTTCCGGCACACAGATATCCTTAAGAAAAAGTCCTGATACCACTGCCCCTTTTCCAATATGGGATCTGCCTTCCAGACAGCTGTCCTCAATGTAAGTTCCTTCCTCAACTTCTGTTTCCGGTGCGATCAGTGCTGTATGCAAAGCTCCGGCACAGCTGCTGGCATTTGTAAACACATGTTTTTTCCAGTCCAGAAATTCGTAGTCTGCCACTTCTTCTGTCATCAGAGCTCGAAGTTCTCTTGTTGTTCCAAAATGGATAAATTCAGCCGGTGAAAGGCAGATCAGCTTCATCTGATACGGACTTAATACTTCCCAGATTTTTTCCCTGCAGGAAAAAAGCTCTTCGCAGAATTCACCTTCCGGTTTTTCTTTCTGATATTGTTCAAATGTGGAATCTGCAGCCAGTGGATACAGAAAATCTCCGTAAAAACTGACTCTTGCTTTCTCATTTACAAAAGTTTCATATTTATCGGGGTCCGTATTTTTGCCTGTTTTATCCGCGATCAGATTAAAAAGCGCGCCAAGGATTTCGGCATCCAGAAGTACAGCCCCTGTATCAAGATCCACGCAATCCTGTCCGTTCACAGCTCCCAGTTTACGAAGCGTTTCTTCCGGCTGCTTGTGCAGAAACATTTTTACGTGGTCATTTCCATCGTTTAAAAACACTCCATGATCCACGCCTACTTCGATCGGGGATTTCATGGAGATTGCCGCAGCTCCGCGGAACTGGGCATCTATCTGTAAAGGATTAAAAAGGAGGAGCACATCTCCGGAAAGCACCAGCATTCCCTCTTTAAATCTGGCCGGAACGCCTGCCATGCTGATTAGAAATTCATCAAACAGTGTGGAACCTCTTCCATCCGGAAGTTCTCTTGGTACTGGGGAAAAAAGCTTTCCGCATACAGAATACTGCGGCACTCTTTTGCTGTCCCCGCCGGAATGGATCACCAGGATTCTTTTGTTATGGAAATCTCCATGGAGTCCTTCTTCTTCGGAAAGAAATCGGAGTACATTTAATGTTGCTCCTCCGGAACCTACACGTTTTCCTTCCGGATCCGGCAATACGAAGTATTTTGTCCATCCAGGCAGTACGCCCTGTTCCAGTCTGTCTGCAATCTGGCTGCGGAAGGATCTGGCCTGCTCTTCGTTTGATGAAGTCAGGATCACATAGTCCCACCTGGGAAAATTAACTTTGCGGATGCTCCGCGCATAGTCCTCCCATGCGTCCTGACAACTCTGGCGCAGAAAAAGATTTTTCAGTTTCTTGTATTCTGTCTTCATTGCTTTCCTTATCCTTTGCTTTTTCATACTTTCTTTTTTTCATAACTTTGAATACTCTTATCTGCTGTCACGGCCTGCGCCGTAACTTCTGCAGAAATTCTTTGCCGACTCTTCCCTTTATCGGAAAGACACGACAGGCGGTATTCAACCTGTCAGGAGCTGCCTGTAGCAGCTGCTGAGTTGTGCTTGCGCTTCTATAAAACAGTGGTTATACCACCTGTTTTCCCAATTGCTGAATACATTTACGGCTTAAATTCCTGGCACTGTTCAGACTTCTGCTTCCCCTGTGACCGTTCCGGCAGATATATTCATCGGCTTTGCGGTTTACTGATACGATCGGTGCACCACAGCTGGCACAGGTCTCAGATATTCCTTTTGCATAGGTCTCGATTACCAGAATGCCGTTTTTCCAGGCTTTGTATGTCAGATTGCGGCGGATTCCGGTGCTTAAATGCAGTGTGCTCCAGTTTCCTGATCCGATCATTACATAGTCCGTGTATTCCTTTTTATATTTCGGAAGGATGATCATTGATACCTGATTTTTCAGGCAGAATTTAATGATCTGTGCGCTGACCTCATGGGCATAATATTCAGACAGATGTTTCAGCCGCATCCAGTGTTTCCTGTTTTCTCCCGGCTGCTTCTCTTCACCAAGAGACTTTCGGGCTTTCTCGATCTTTTTCTGGATTTGATTACATCGGTGAGTATATTCTTTGCCTCCGCTCCAGAATTTCACAGCAATTTCTTTGCCAGCTCCATCACATACAGTACCTACAGCAAAAGCATCTCCATTTGTAAACTGGATGGCGCAGATCCTGCGTCCTTCCTGTATACGCTGTTTTACACTTGCTGTATCTGCTGTGAATTCTTTTACAGGTACATGGAGCATGAGATATTTTTTCTCATAGGTTACTGACGGTGACATCAGCTCAGCCTGTTCCGGAAATATTTCTCCATAAAGACGGCAGCGCATCCATTGCCATTTTTCACCTGTCCAGACCTTCAGCGTGATTTCCTTATGGGAAAAATCTCTGTACATTCCTTTATAATAGGTAACTGCTGAATGAAGCTTTTCTGCTTTCCTGCCTGGAATGATACTCTGTCTGGATATGTGACTTTTTGCTGCTGCTATAGCACTGTTAATGGCTGCCCGCCGAAAATACAGAGGAACTTTTTCCCAGGGTATTGGTACCTCCGGGATTTTTTTATCTCGTCCCATAATGGTAAGTACTTCCAGTGCACGCATGGTTTTCTGACTGCTCAGTTCCCACAATTCCTCTCTTTTCAAAAGCAGATCATAATAAAAGCTCTCGATCTCGTTATAGAGTTCCTGTGTCTTCCTAAGCCAGTTCGGATGCCCACAGCAAAGACGCAGCTTTCTGGTGGTTATGCTGTAGCCTGTGGTGGATGGCATTTTTATATTCCTTCCGTATTTATTTATATAACTTATCCAATTTTATTTATTTATCGCTTAATGTTGTATTAAGCGACAGTTATTTTTTTCGGATTTTTCAAGTTATAAGTCCAAAATTTTGAACTACATGTAATGATAACATTCACTTTTAGCCTTGTCAAGCTATGCAGGCTATGCAGAACAGACCAATTATGACGTTTTTTCTGCTGTTTTGTAAACATTTTTGTATATTATCTTAATCATCTCATCTATGCTCCATCGAAAATGGTCAAAATAAGTGGTCATTTGAATTTCCCGTAAACCTTTAATTTTCAACTAAAACTGCTATCAGAATGGTTTATTCGTGGTCAATAAGCAGTCAATATCATTCTGTATATTTAAAAAATAACACGGATACTATCAGCATTTTTCAGAAGTTCGTCGCTTAATACAACATTTAGCGACAGTTTTCACATTTTCCTTGGTAATGCAAAAAGCCTCCCAGATTAACTTTCTGAAAGGCTTTTTTACTGTTCCATATTAAACTTACTCTTTATCGGGGCAACAGGATTTGAACCTGCGACCTCACGGCCCCCAGCCGTGCGCGCTACCAAGCTACGCCATACCCCGCAACATTTGAAATTATAACAGAAATGCTTTTGAAATGCAACCACTTTTTCCTGGCGATATCTTAGGGGTGATATGTTATAATAGTTTTATGTTATTTCGTTCACTATGTCACAGGAGGTTATTAACAGTTTAAATATAAATTATAAAATCATATAAGTACATGTTGAGTTTTATAAGATATTAGAGCAGAATATTATTGAAAGGAGCTGATGCTTTGAGTAAATATTATTCTATACATGAATTTTCAAAAATTATAGGCGTATCCGCCCAGACATTACGAAATTGGGATGCCAATGGAAAACTTCATCCGCATCATACTACAGTAAGCGGCTATAGATATTATTCTGACGAGCAACTCAACCAGGTAATAAATGTAAAGCCTAAAAATCGCATTACAATTGGATATTGTCGCGTTTCCAGCCATAAACAGAGAGATGATCTGGAACGACAGATTGATAATGTTAAGACATATCTTCTGGCAAAAGGACAGCCATTTGAGATAATAAGTGATATCGGTTCCGGAATTAATTATAAGAAAAAAGGACTCCAGGAATTGATCAGGCGAATATCTCAAAATAAGGTTGAAAAGGTTGTTGTTTTATATAAAGACCGGCTATTGCGATTTGGTTTTGAATTGATAGAATATACCGCTTCGCTTTATAATTGTGAGATTGAGATTATTGATAATACTGAAAAATCCGAACAGCAGGAACTTGTTGAAGATCTGGTTCAGATAATCACAGTATTCAGTTGCAAATTACAAGGAAAACGAGCGAATAAAGCTAAGAAACTTATCCGGGAACTGATACAGGAGGAAGTAGATGGTAAAAGCCATAAAAGCAATGTTGATACCAAACAATGTACAGAAAACTAAGATGTTTCAGTACGCAGGTGCTTCAAGATTTGCTTATAACTGGGCTTTGGCAAGGGAAATAGAAAACTATGAAAAAGGCGGAAAATTCATTTCAGATGCAGAACTCAGAAAAGAATTTACAAAGCTTAGACATTCTGATGAATACGCATGGTTATTGAGTATTTCAAATAATGTAACCAAACAGGCAATCAAAGATGCCTGCACTGCTTATAAGAACTTTTTTAAAGGTTTGCAAAAATATCCGAGGTTTAAGTCTAAAAAGAAATCAACACCGAAGTTCTATCAGGATAATATTAAGATACAATTCAGCAATACTCATGTTAAGTTTGAAGGATTTTCTTCGGGCAGGAAAAGAAATAAACAAAAACTAAATTGGGTAAGACTTGCAGAGCATGGTCGTATTCCTACAGATGCTAAATATATGAATCCGCGAATATCCTTTGACGGATTGAACTGGTGGATCAGCGTATGTGTAGAATTGCCTGATTGCATAGAAAAACTTAATGATGATGGAATTGGTATAGATCTAGGAATCAAAGATCTGGCTATTTGCTCTGATGGAGCTAAGTATAAGAACATCAATAAAAGTCAGAAAGTAAAGAAACTAGAAAAACAGAAACGCAGATTACAGCGTAGTATCTCTCGCTCTTACGAGAAAAATAAGAAAGGAGAAAGTTACTGCAAAACAAATAATGTAATCAAAAAGGAAAAACTTTTATTAAAACGAAATCACAGATTAACAAATATCCGTAAGAACTATTTGAATCAGACTACATCTGAAATTGTAAATCGAAAACCAAGATTTATTTGTATTGAAGATTTGAATGTTAGTGGAATGATGAAAAATAGACATTTATCAAAAGCAGTTCAGAATCAGGGTTTTTTTGAGTTTAGAAAGCAGCTTGAACACAAGTGCAGCGATAAAGGGATTCAGCTTATTGTGGCTGATCGGTTTTATCCATCATCAAAGCTTTGCAGGTGTTGTGGAAATATTAAAAAAGACTTGAAATTATCTGACAGAATTTATAAATGTGATTGTGGAAATGTCATTGATAGAGATTTTCAGGCATCTATAAATCTCAAGGCTTATGGAGAAAGATTTGCAAGCTAACACTAAAACGTTAGTGCAAATATGTACGGGTACGTTAATCCGGAATTTACGCCTATGGAGAGTACAAGAACTTGTGAGTAGATAGATATTTATATCATCAAAAGCATACTCGTTGAAGTAGGAATGAAACATAGAAGTTTATAACTTTTTATAAGTTTTCAGTAACGGTACCATATGCAGGAAAATCTTTCTCTCTACCACATCTTCTACACTGTTGCCAGCACAGGCAGTATTTCCCATAGTTCCAGGGATCTTTATATCAGTCAGCCCGCGATCAGCAAGGCTATACAGAAGCTGGAACGAAATCTGGATACTGTTCTTTTTAACCGGAATTCCAGAGGTGTAACTTTAACTCCTGACGGAGAGCTTCTTTTCGAGAAGGTAAAAGCTGCTCTCATGCTTCTGGATGAAGGTGAGAATTCAATCCGCCATAACCGTTCCAGAAATATTCCTAAGCTGCGGCTGGGAGCCAGCTCCACATTGAGCAAATACGTACTTCTTTCCCATCTGAAGGATTATATAGATCAGTTTCCTCATGTGCGTATTACCATCTCCTGCCAGTCCACCTATCAGACCCTGCAGCTTCTGGATGAAGAAAAAATTGATCTCGGTCTGATCGGACGACCACAGAAACTCCGGGGATATTTTTTTCAGCCTCTCCTTCAGATTCGGGATACATTTGTATGCACAGAGCAGTATCTTCAGAACCAGAAGAAATTGTACCCCGGTGAGCCACTGCTTCAGACTGCAACTTTTATGATGCTGGATGAGGATAATATTACAAGGCAAACTGTGAACACACAGCTGAAAGATCATCTTGTAGAACTAAGCCATATCCTGGAAGTAACAACTATGGATCTTCTGATCCAGTTTGCAGAGATCGGTCTTGGTGTTGCCTGTGTGATCCGGGATTTTGTGGAAAAAGAGCTGGAAGAAGGTACCTTGGTTGAGGTACCTGTAGGCTTTTCTTTTCCACCACGGGAAATTGGATTTGTCTGCCGACAGAAAGATGTGGACTCTCCGCTGATTGCTCCGTTTTTTGGTGAAGTAGCAAATACTGATCTCTGATAAACTAATCCTTCATCAACTGTATAAAAATTTTATAATCATCATAAAAAAATCCCATCGGATGCTCAATATATAAACATCCGATGGGATTCTAAAGTCCGCAATTGACTCAAACTACGCTTCGCTTCGTTCGAGTAGCGCAAAAATTATTGTTCAACAATGACTCAAACTACGCTTCGCTTCGTTCGAGTAGCGCAAAAATTATTGTTCAACAATGACTCAAACTACGCTTCGCTTCGTTCGAGTAGCGCAAAAATTATTACTTTGTAATAATTTTTGCTTAGTTGTTGATAAGTTTGTCCTCGCCGTTCCAGCTGTAGAGTTTACGGATCTCTTCGCCGACTTTCTCAGACTGATGCTCAGCAGCTAATTTTCTCATAGCTTTGAAGTGAACCTGTGCACCTGCATCGGACATGTCGAGTAAGAAGTCTTTTGCGAATGTACCATCCTGGATATCGGAAAGAACTTTCTTCATAGCTTTCTTTGTATCTTCTGTGATGATCTTCGGTCCTGTGATGTAATCGCCGTACTCAGCTGTGTTGGAGATAGAATATCTCATTCCTGCGAATCCTGACTGATAGATCAGGTCAACGATCAGTTTCATCTCATGGATACACTCGAAGTATGCGTTTCTTGGGTCATAACCAGCCTCAACAAGTGTCTCGAAACCAGCCTGCATAAGTGCACAAACACCACCGCAAAGTACAGCCTGCTCACCGAAAAGATCTGTCTCTGTCTCTACACGGAATGTTGTCTCAAGAAGACCAGCTCTTGCTCCGCCGATACCAAGACCATATGCAAGTGCAAGCTCCTGAGCTTTTCCTGTATAGTCCTGCTCTACAGCGATAAGACAAGGTGTTCCTTTTCCAGCCTGATACTCACTTCTTACTGTGTGGCCAGGTGCCTTAGGAGCGATCATTGTTACATCAATGTTCTTCGGTGGCTTGATGCATCCGAAATGGATATTGAAACCATGAGCAAACATAAGCATATTGCCTTCTTCAAGGTTCGGCTCGATGGACTCTTTGTAAAGTTTAGCCTGTAACTCATCATTAATAAGGATCATAATGATATCTGCCTGTTTAGCAGCCTCTGCTGCTGTATATACCTTAAAGCCCTGCTCTTCAGCTCTCTTCCATGATTTGCTGCCTTCGTACAGACCAATAATGACATCGCATCCGGAATCTTTTAAGTTCAGAGCATGTGCATGTCCCTGGCTTCCGTATCCAATAATTGCAATTTTTTTACCATCCAGTAAATTCAAATTACAGTCTTCCTGATAAAAAATCTTATTAGCCATTTTGCGTTCCTCCTCTGATGTTCATCACATCTTCTTCATAAAAATTATTTATCGTTAAGAGAGTGCCTGCTCTCCTAGCAAACATATGTATCTTACAGAAATCTCACATCATCACTGCCGCGGGACAGCCCTGTGATTCCTGTTCTTGCAAGCTCAAGGATCTCATAGTCAGCCATCAGTTCAATAAAAGCTTTCAGCTTGTTCTGGCTTCCTGTCATCTCCATGATCAGAGAATCCTTACTTACATCCACTACCTTGGCACGGAAAATATCGGCAACTGAAAGTGCTCCCTGCCTCTGTTCCGGCTTTACGGCAACCTTCACCAGCATTAATTCTCTGGCAACACTGTCATCCGGCTCCAGAACCTTGACATCTCTCACATCCTCCTGTTTGGCAAGCTGTTTCGTAATCTGCTGTATCATCTGATCATCCGCCTCGCATACAACTGTCATGCGGGAATATCTCTGATCTGCAGTCACACCTGCTGTAATGCTGTCAATATTATATCCACGGCGGCTGAATAGACCAGCCACACGGCTAAGGACTCCTGAGGTATTATCCACAAGAATGGATAGTATTCTCTTTTCCATAATACACCTGCTTTCAAAACGTTATGTAAAGAAACCTGACTTCGTCAAGTAACGCTTTAATCTAATAAATCTTTGCTTTCTTACCATTATAGCAACTTCGAAAATTTTGTCAATCAAAATTTCTCGTAAGACACCTTCAAATTAATAAAGAGTTTACATCAGATCAGATATTTTTTGCGCAGCTCTTCTGTTGCTTTCGCAGTCAGATAAAGCTTCTTACGAAGGAATCTCTCTCCCCCTCCGTATTCATTCTCAATGAGATCAAATATGATATTAATGTAGGATTCTTTTACCTGATAAAAAGCAGTAAGATTGGCAAACTTCTGACTGTTCTCAGGACGGTAAGCCCGGTAAAGCCTGCGCATATATTTAAGTTCTTCCTCCAGACATGGATTGGAACGCATAAAATCTCTTCGTATTGTCTCTTTCGGTACGCCCAGTGCCAAAAGCAGCAGTGCGGTTCCGACTCCGGCTCTGTCTTCTCCTGTTCCACTGTGAAAGATCACTGCCCCGTTCTTTACATGGAGAAGTACATCAAGAAAACGTGCATACTGTTTCAGAGAATACTCATCATTCAGAAAACTGCGGTATCTGTTTATCATATATTTATCAGTATCCCCATAGCAGGACATCACCTGTTCAAAAAAGCTTCTTCCTCCGCTCTCCTCATCCAGGATCGGGATATGGTAATATTCCACACCAGCCATGATATCGTCCGGTTTTTTCTTTACTTCAGCTGCTGAACGGAAATCGATCACTGTTTTTACATTATATTCCTCTGCAAGGATCCGGGTATCTGTAATGGAAGCATGATAAATCTCGCCACTGCGCAGAAGCTTTCTCGGAAGAATATGTGAACCATTCTCTGTCATCAGTGCTCCAAGATCCCTGGTGTTGGGAAGATTCTTCAGTGGAAGCCTGCTGCCTTTGGGAAATCCTACGGCCATATCAGGATTCAGCAATTTAAGAAGCCGGAGACAATCCTGGACCTCCTGTTCAGTCATATCGAATTTATAACGTTTCTGACGTCGTGTTATGATTACCAGATAGTTGATGATCAGCTGTTTCTCTCCGGTTTTATCCGCACCTTCCCGGCGCATATACGCCCAGACAATATCCCTGCATGGAAGGCTGTTCAGCATCATGTGCCTGTTAAACACAAAAAATCCATCTTCGATCCGTATCTTTCCGTATCTCATTTTCTTTCCTTTCTCCTTCTCAACCCCTGCATCCTTTTCGGGACACACTTTATCATACCAGAAATTTTCCGTTCCGTATACCTTGTTTGACATTTTTCATGGTTTCGATATAATAAGTGAAGATATTTACCCATGGGAGGGTTTCTTTATGGAAAATCTTGTTTTTTGTCTGAATGTAACTGTTCCGATTTTTCTTACGCTGCTTCTCGGATATTTTTTCCGGAGGATCGGACTTTTTGACGATGCATTTGTCAGCCGTATGAATAAATTCGTATTTGTTGTACCTTTACCTGTGCTTCTTTTTCAGGATATTGCCAAGATCGATATTTACAAAGCCTGGGATTTCAGGATGGTGGCCTTCTGTTTTAGTATCACTTCTGTAAGCATTATCATCTCCGTATTTCTGTCCCGATTCCTTCATCCTTCAGATATACGCGGTGAATTTATCCAGGCATCTTACCGGAGCAGTGCTGCGATCCTGGGTATCGCCATTATCCAGAACCTTTATGGAAACGCCGGAATGGCTCCGCTGATGATCATTGCAAGTGTACCTCTTTACAATGTTATGGCTGTTGTGATTCTTTCCATATTCAAACCAGGTCAGGGTAAACTGAATGGTGCTGTTCTGAAGCGTACTTTAAAAGGCATCATCACCAACCCAATTATTCTTGGAATTGCAGCCGGTACATTATGGTCTCTGCTCCGTCTCCCATTTCCGAAGATTCTGGATTCCACAGTCGGAAACCTTGCAAAAACAGCCACACCCCTTGGTCTGATGGCCATGGGAGGTTCTCTCCGTTTTGGTAAAGCATTCTCCAGACTGAAGGCTTCTGTTGCCTGCACTTTTATGAAGCTTGTCGGCTATGAAGCACTTTTTCTCCCGCTGGCCATCCGTTGCGGATTCACACAGGATAAGCTGGTTTCCATTATCATCATGCTTGGTTCTGCCAGCACAGTAACCTGTTTTGTTATGGCAAAAAATATGGATCATGAAGGTTCCTTCTCTTCCGGAGTTGTTCTTCTTACTACAGTTTTCAGTGCGTTTACATTGACTTTATGGCTGTTTATCTGTAAGAACCTTGGGCTTATCTGATTCGGCTTATCTGCAGCAGGATATAAACATTGCCACTCTGCGTAACACGGAGCATAACTACCAGCTAAAGACATAGCCCGTTTCATACAGAAAATGCTGTAAGAGCTGTCTGCTTCCAAACAGTTCTTACAGCATTTTTATTTCTGCATTTTGTACAAATATTCAGTCTATATCAGTTTCAGATACCGGAGACCGTCCCTGATTCCATAATGGAACATATCGGACGTAACATGATCTGCCAGCTCCTGGATCTTCGGGGAAGCATTTCCCATAGCAACCTTGGTGGCCGCATATTCAAACATAGCCAGGTCATTGTTGCTGTCTCCGAATACCACAGTATCTTCCCACGGAATATCAAACAGGCGTATCACTGCAGCAATGCCAACAGCTTTGTTAAAGCCCTTGGGAACAAGCTCGATAGTATTTCCAACAAAAGAGCTGCTGCCCTCATGACGGATGATATCATAATACTCACTTAAGACGGCAAGTGCAGCCTCTGCATCGCAGCCGGCCGTCATTTTTGCACTGATCTTATTGATCTGCATACAGTCTTCATTACCCCGGATCGGTCTCCACTTATCTCCCAGTGCTTCTGTGATCAGGCTTGCATACCAGTTTACTTCATCCGTATACTCGTCCTTATCATAATACATATAGTCTGCACCCTCCATCACCGGGATCAGACCATATTTTCTTAATACTTCCACGGAGAGTTTTGCAATTTCCGGTGTCATTTCTTTATTAAAAAGCCTCTTCCCGTCTTTCTCTATGGTAGATCCGCAGGCAGTGATCATCCCTGTAAAAGGGATCTGTTCCAGATACCATGGAACAAAGGCACGGCTTCTTCCTGTACAGAGCCAGGCTTCATGTCCATTATCTATCAATGCACGCACTGCCTCTATTGCACTGTCCGGAGTACCTTTTTTCATATCGCAGATCGTTCCGTCTGCATCAAAAAAAACCGCTTTTTTTCTCATTTCTCATGTCTCCCATATCATCTGTAAAATACTTTTGCTGCGCGAACCAGACTCTCTGTATCCTTCACTCCTGCTGTCTCATAAGCTGAGTGCATAGCCAACTGCGGAAGGCCAATATCCACTGTATTCATGGCAGCCTGTGTGTTGGAAATATTTCCAAGTGTGGAACCACCTGCAATATCTGAACGGTTTACAAATGTCTGATATGGAACCTCCGCTTCCCTGCAAAGTTCCTTGAAGATTGCTGCTGAAATTCCATCTGTACAGTATTTCTGATTTGCATTATATTTGATCACGATTCCGCCATTCATTGTCGGGCGGTTCACAGGATCTGACTTATCTGTATAGTTTGGATGAAGCGCATGTGCATTATCTGCAGAGATCATAAAACTCTCCGCAAGTGCCATAAGGTAGCTCTCATGATCCCCGCCAAGTGCCAGATTGATCCGGTACAGCACATCCTTGAGAAATGCAGATGCTGCACCCTGCCTGGTGGTGCTTCCTACTTCTTCATTGTCAAGAACGCAATGGACTGCAATATTTTTCTTTTTATCTGCCTGCAAAAATCCCTCCAGGGATGCAAAAGTGCACTGCAGATCATCCAGTCTCGGACTTGATACAAACTCATTTCTGGCTCCCCATACAGTTCCAGACATACGGTTGTACAAAAACAGATCATGCCCCAGGACATCCTCCGGACGAACCTCTGCTTCTGCCGCTATCATATCCAGGAACTTTCCTTTTTCACCATTTCCGCTGTACAGAGGCAGCATATCCTTCTGCACATTATAATGATATCCACCGTTAATATCCCGGTTCATATGAATGGCAAGGCTCGGAATCATCACAAGATCTCTGTCAATGTTTATAAGCTTCTCCAGGATCTTGCCGTTTTTGCGCACGATCATTCGGCCTGCCACAGAAAGAGGACGGTCAAACCAGGTGGAAAGGATCATTCCACCGTACCGTTCCACATTCAGCTTCACATAAGCTCCACCTACAGACATCTCCGGATTTTCTTTGATCTTAAAGGACGGAGAATCACTGTGACTCGCAATAATATGGTATCTTCCGGAATCATTCATTGGAATAGAAAAACCGATAATCGCAGAATGATTTCGCATGACAAAATATTTTCCGCCTTTTTCCAGCTCCCAGTGTTCTTCCTCTTTCAGTTCTGTAAAGCCCTCTTCCAGAAAACGTTTTCTTATTGTTTCTGCCGCATGAAAAGCAGTTGGACTGCTGCTGATAAATTCCAAAAGTTTCTCTGTTGTCTCTTCGTACATGTCTGTTTTCTCCTCTGACCGGCCGGAAATCAGGCCGTTTTACGTTACACTCACAAAAATGCGCAGTAACCTTTTGCTACTGCACATTATACGGCAAAATATTTTCCGTAGCAATACTTTTAACCGATCATCTGAAAGATCCAGGATACAGCCGGAAGTGTTATAATAGAACATACTGTAGTAACCAGGATTCCTCCCATTGCATAATCTCCGTCAGAACCTGAAGCATTGGCCATCATTACCACAGAAGACATTACCGGCATGGCAGAAGCCAGTGCCATTGTCATATGGATATCTGAAGGAATCGGGAAAAATCCCAGCAAAACATAGAAAAGTATGGGAAATAGCACCATCTTTATCAAAGCGATTCCATAATAATCCGGTACTTTGATAAATTTCAGCACATCAATGCAGGCAAAGATTCCTCCCAGATAGATCATGGCAAGGGGTGTTGCGGTAGCTCCCATTTTCTGCAGTGCAGTATCCAGGATCAATGGCAAATGGATCCCGGTCAGCACACAGAGCATGGCAAGTATAATTGCCACTGCGACAGGATTAATGAGTTTCCTGGGATTAAATTTCCCACTTTCTTTTTCTGCAGGAGATGTGAGCTTCACACCCAGGGTCCAGAGCATCAGCTGGTCAATGACCGTAAAAACAGATATGTACAGCATTCCTTTTTCCGGATAAATACTGGTAATAATAGGAATTCCCATAAATCCTACGTTTCCAAATACGACCATCGCCCGGTACAGCTGCAGATGATCACCTTTCAGCCGAAATATTTTTCCGGATATTTTTCCCAGGATCAAAAGCCCAATGTACATAGATGCTGCAATCGCAAGAATCGATAAGGATGAAAAAAATGTTCTGCGGTCTACACCGTCAACTGTATTGATAAAGATCATAACCGGAAGTGCCAGTTTGATCACAAATCTGGAAATCACCTCCAGGGTTTCTCTTGTCAGCACTTTCGTGCGGATCAGGATAATGCCCGTGATAATGTAGATCACGAACATCCCAATCTGCTGTAATAGAATTGTTAACATATTCATCTTCTGAGACTCCTTTTTGTCCAAAAAAATAATGCACCCGGCCTTTGGCTCTGCGATGCATTATTTTGCCTTTATGAATTTTATACTATCACATCTGACTCACGTTGACAACGTGCTTTTGCTGTACGATCTTATCTCCCAGCTTATTCAGGAGCATTGTATAAGCAGCCCCAAATACATTCGCCCCGATACGAAGCAGCACTGCTGCCGGCATTCCGAAAAGCCCTGCTGCAATGGACAGCGCACCAAAAGTATTAAACGCCGTCTGCCATGCGTAGCCTGCGGAATATCCCACACCGATTCCGCCGATCATTCCAATGTAAGGATACATGGATTTCGGAAGCACCAGATAGAGCACAACAAAAAGCAGACATCCCACAATGTTAAACATACCTCTTTTTCCTGCTCTGGTCTTGCAGTCCTCTGTAAACGGAAGACATACGGACATGCAGGCGATTCCTGCCCACATAGCTCTCGGAAGTCCAAGAAGGGACATGATCAACATGGCACTTGAAACAATCAGTGTCAGTCTTAAATACCATCTGCCTCTGGAAGAACAGAGATTAAACTCCCGAAACAGATCCGGAAATGTCCTGCGATACGGACGGTTCTTCTGATTCTTGTAAAAGATCACCATGCAGAGAACCATTCCCACAAGAAGCCCCTCCACGCGCAATACATAAGCTTTTCCCGTCACATCATATCCCATCAGCAGGAGATATCCCAGTACAAAGGTAGAATGGTTATACATAATTACATTGTGGCATCCAAGAATCATCAGAAGCAGAATGCTCACTGCATTGATCAAAAACGCCGGTATCGGAGAAACCATGTTGGAAAGTCTGGGACCTGCGATCAAAATCCCAAAAATCCCGGCAATGGATAAAAGTCCATGCGTGGTTCGTATCCCAAAATCTGCCTGTCTTAAGACCAGCATTGCCAAAAGTACAGTTACGCCTACAACACTGTTGTCATTTCCTGTTATCTTGCTGTATAACGTAACAACAGCTACGCAGAAGGCCATAACGAGATATACTTTAAAATTATAGATCAGAATGTGCCTTCTTTTTTCTTTTTTGTCTGTGGTATTCCGTATCAGCTGTTTGGATCCTGTTGAGCTTAACTGCAGTTCCTGATAAAATGTCATTTTTCATCGCTCCTTTTATAAAGCGGACATTCGCATTCCGCTCTGCCATATGCTCATGAACACGATCGTTTTGCGATCTGCATTCAAATATACAAACAGCCATTATACCTGGTTTATTCTGAAAGGTCAAATACTTTTTTCAAAAACTGTAAATTTTTGTTCCTTTTGAAATCTGCAATTATATTTTTTATGCGTATCTTTTTATAACTATTATCTGTATTATCGCAATTCCGCTATCCTGGTAACTGCCACGTAAATTTCCTGGATCTTATACCATGTAGGATAATCCACCACTCCGGAAGCCGGAAGCCCAAACACATTCTGGAATTTTTTTACGGAAGCAGCTGTCGCGGGGCCGTAAATACCATCCACAGTCACAGTTGGAATTGCGGGATAGGCTTTTGCTATAGCATTAAGCTGTTCCTGAATCTGCTGCACTTTTTCCCCGGTAACACCAATTGTCAGGTCATATCCCGGCCAGGATGCAGGAATCCCGGAAACTGCCTCTGCTACATTGATATACATATCATTTCCATAAAAGCTCCGTATGATCTCAATTGCAGAATATCCCTGATCTCCCAAAGACTTGCTTCCCCACTGTGTCATCCAGCCACGATCCCTGCACTGCACCCGTCTGCCATCACAATACTGCGTCAGGATAGGCTGCCGCACATTCGGTCTGGAAAGATAGTTTTCAAAAAGCTCATCCACAATCCTGTCGATGCTGTCAAAAATATTCCGGCCATTGATCCATTTATGATCGTATGCTGTGGAAGAAGTGATGGTGTAGTCATAGCCTTTGTTCCGGTACCATTCTGTATATACCCGGTTTAATGTAAATGACATGATTGCCAGGACATTGGCACGAATCGTATCGTCCGGCCAGGTCGCATAGATCTCGCTGCTGGCCACATTTTTGATATAATCTTTGTAACGTACGTAATAATTCCGGGCACTGGTGTCCCCTGCCGGACCATCATGGACTACGATGTACTCCGGAATCACCACTTTGCTCAAAACGATCTCTCCGGATTCATTTACCGGCTTAATCTCTGCTTCCGGATTTTTAGGCGGATACTCTCCAAACAGGGTGTGCGGCCCGATAACGATCCGCTGATAATCCTCCCCATTTCCCTGCTGCCGCCTGAGAGATGCACCCTGCCAAGAGATTGAATGAGGAAGTACTTCTGTTCCTGCCACTTCTTTTGGTTCAAAACCATCTGCACTGATCTGAACTGTATATTCTGAATAAGGTTGTTGCTCTACCGGTTTCATGCTGTATTCCAAAGGCGGAGCCGCCAGATCCAGAAGAGGCGTTTTTCCGGAGGAATCCGTACGTATTTCTTCGATGATATTGTCCGGCATACCCGTGTATGAAATCCGTACTCTTGCATTTTCAACAGGACGGTTATTTACTCCATCCCACACCGTCACCTGCAGCTGTCCCTGATCCGGGGTATCCTGCTGCATGGAAATATAAGAATGATTTTTCATAAACAGAGACTCCTTTTTGTATCTCAATACACATTAACTCTCTGTCAGTATATGCCTAAAATCAAAAAATGCCATATTTTTTACTATGCTTCCTCCCAGTAATCCTCTTCATCCTGAATATCATCAAGTTCATCTGCGCTGCTGACTCATCCGTTTCTGCAGCTCGCCATGAATTTCTTTGCCCAATGCGTCTATTATACAATAAATACTCCACAATAATAGAAAAAGTGCTGTATCATCTTCCATGAGATCATACAGCACCATATATTCACCTTATTTCTCCAGATATCAGAATATTTTCAGAATGTCATTATACATCACCACAACCATCAACGCCATCAAAAGCATCAGTCCTGCAAAATGGACCATTCCTTCTATCTGACGGTTGACCGGTTTTCTGCGGATGGCTTCTGCCAGCAGAAATACCAGTCTTCCTCCATCCAGTGCAGGAATGGGAAGCAGGTTCATAACACCAAGGTTGGCAGAAAGAAGAACTGCCATATTCAGCATGTTCATCCAGATCATTAGTGTTCCTTCGTTCCTGGACTGCTCATAAGTATCACCAATGGCATCTACCACACCAACCGGACCGCTTAAGTCCTTCATCCCGAGATGGCCGCTTACCAGCTCTTTCAAACTCAGAATCGTGGTGCGGATCATATATTTTACTTCCACAGCACCATATTTCAGCACATTAAAACCGGAAGTTTTTTCGCTGTAAGTGTTATACCCGAAACCAGTCACAGGAGTTCTGTATTCTCTTGGTGTAATTTCTGCCTCATACTCCAGCCCGTTTCGTTCATAAGTGATTGTAACCGGCTGATCAGACAGGGGATGTTTCTCAAGATATTTTTCATAAGCCGCTCCATCAGGTACTTCCACCCCATTGATCCTGGTAATTACATCTCCTGCCTCCAGACCTGCCTCTTCCAGCGGCATTCCCTTGATCAGTGATTCCACTGTCATGGAATTTGCATCAGAGCGGTTAAAGCCCAGAAGATAACGTACATTTACATCCGGCTTATAGGAAATTTCCTTTATCTCTCCGTCACGCTTTACTTTCAGGTGGATGGTGTCCTCCTCCTGCAGTTCATTCAGATAAGTATATACGTAGAGATCTTTCCCAAGATCAATATGATAACCCTGATATTGCGTGATCACATCGCCAGCTTCCAGACCTGCCTTCTCAGCGGAGGAGCCTTCCGTAACTTCCAGTACTGTAGCCGGATCATAACCAATACAGCCTACAATGATCACGGAAAGCACAAACGCCAGCAAAAAGTTAAAAACCGGTCCTGCAGCAACAACTGCGA
This sequence comes from Blautia sp. HA8986, assembly GCF_056504635.1. Lineage (NCBI taxonomy): Bacteria > Bacillati > Bacillota > Clostridia > Lachnospirales > Lachnospiraceae > Blautia > Blautia sp. HA8986. The sequence continues at coordinate 364,380 of NZ_JBWLUQ010000001.1, read as the reverse complement.
TCCTGCCCCATACAGAAGCTGAATTGAACGTCCCGGGACCATCATCCTCAGCGTCCTCTCCGGCCATGGCACAGGAACCGCCAAGGGGAAGAAGCTTCAGGGAATAGCGGGTACCGCCTTTTACAGTGCTTAAAATTCTCGGACCCATGCCAAGAGAAAATTCCAGTACCTCTATGTGATTCTTTTTTGCCAGAAGAAAATGTCCCAGCTCATGAATCAGTATTACAACGCTGAAAATTATAACAGCTATCACAAATCTCAATTTACCACCTGCTTTCGATCCACTGATAAGTATCCTGCTCTACAGAAAGGATCTCATCCAGATCCGGGTGAGCGATTTTTTTGTGTCTGTCCATAGACTGTGCAATAATCTCATAAATATCCAGGAATCCGATCTTTTCTTCCAGGAATTTCTTTACTGCCAGCTCATTGGCTGCATTGAAGACTGTTGGCATACTGCCACCTTCTCCGGATGCCTGGATAGCCATTGGAAGGCCACGGAATGTCTCCATATCCGGAACCTCAAAAGTAATCTCGCGAAGTTTCGTAAAATCAAGACGGTCTCCATCCAGATAACGTCTGTGAGGATAGTACAGTGCGTACTGGATCGGGAGACGCATATCCGGTGTTCCAAGCTGGGCCATAATGGCTCCATCCTTAAATTCCACCATGGAATGAATAATACTCTGCGGCTGTACCACAACCTGTATATGATCCAGATCCATATCAAAAAGCCATTTCGCTTCCATAACTTCAAGGCCTTTGTTTACCAGTGTTGCAGAATCTACAGTGATCTTTTGTCCCATTACCCAGTTCGGATGTTTGAGAGTATCTGCCACTGTCACGTTCTTAAGATAATCTGTGGTACGTCCACGAAATGGTCCACCGGAAGCTGTAATCAGCAGCTTGTGGATCTCTTTTTTCTCTTCTCCGTGAATTGCCTGGAAGATTGCACTGTGCTCACTGTCAACAGGCAGGATGGAAACTCCGTACTCTTTTGCCATAGGCATGATCAGATGACCTGCTGTGACAAGTGTTTCTTTGTTGGCAAGTGCGATATCTTTTCCTGCACGGATTCCTTCCATGGTCGGGCGGATTCCAATCATTCCAACAATAGCCGTAACAAGGATATCGGACTCCGGCATAGATGCAAGCTCCAGAAGACCGTCCATCCCGCTGACAACCTTTGTTGTTGTATCTGCGATGTGGATCTTCAGATCTTCAGCTGCTTTCTCATCCCAGACTGCTGCCAGAAGGGGATGAAACTCACGGATCTGTTGCTCCAGCTTTTCCACACTCCTACCTGCACTGACTGCAACTACACGAAGATCATTATTCTTCCGCACTACATCCAGCGTCTGGGTTCCAATGGAACCGGTAGATCCTAATATTGCAATATTCTTCATTTCAATATCTCCTAAATTCCAAGAATCAGTTTTGCAAGATAATAAATAACAGGTGCTGTGATGATCACGCTGTCAAAACGATCCAGAATTCCACCATGACCAGGGATCAGCTTTCCATAGTCCTTGATGTTCTGGTTTCTTTTGATGGCCGAAGCTGCCAGATCGCCTACCATGGAGATCAGGGCCCCAACTCCGCAGATCAGGGCATACTCAGCCATTTTCCCCTGTGTTGCTGCTGCATAGATCACTCCCAGAAGTGCAGCCCCCACAACACCGCCCACAGCTCCTTCAATGGATTTTTTCGGACTTAAGACAGGTGCCATCTTATGCTTGCCGATAAGCATTCCCACGCAGTACGCACAGGTATCGCAGCCCCAGGAGCATAAAAAGATCAGCCATACCAGGAATTTGCCATCCGGAAGATTTCTGGTCAGGTAAATAAATGAAAGCATCACTGCAACATATACAACACCAAAGAATGCTGCCATTACCTGTTCAGCGCGGTATTTCGGATATCCAAATACATAAACGAACAGGATAAGGATCATACTTACAATAACTGCCATCATTCCAAAGTTTCCAAAATCAAACTTCATGGCAATATAATAGAGCACTGCTCCAAGATATCCCACAAGCTCCAGCACAGTAACATGCTCATCACTTACCTTCATCACATTGTAAAGCTCACGCATTCCGATCAGTGAAACAGTCAGAAGTGTAAAAAACAATATCCAGCTGCCGGAAATGATCGTTGCAAGGGCAATGATGACAAGGATGATACCGCTTATCAGTCTTGTCTTAAACATAAATTACTCCTCCTTAACACCGCCGTAACGTCTGTCTCTCTGATTATATTTCTCGATAGCCTTAATAAGCTCTTCCTTGTTGAAATCCGGCCATGCTACCGGTGTGAAATAAAACTCGGAATAAGCCAGCTGCCAGAGAAGGAAATTGGAAAGCCGCTGCTCTCCACTGGTACGGATCATCAGATCCGGATCCGGAACACCTGCTGTATCCAGATAGCTTTCAATCGTATCCTCTGTAATACTATCCGGCTCTACTTTTCCATCTTTTACATCCTGGGCCATCTTCTGCATTCCACGGCGGATCTCATCACGGCTTCCGTAATTTAATGCCAGCTGGAAATAGATTCCGTCAAAATCCCTGGAGTATTCCTCAAGCTCACGGACACTCTGCTGAATATCCGGTGCAAATGCCTTAATATCTCCAATGACTTTCATCCTCATATTATTTTTCCTGGAAATCTTGATACATTTCTTGAGATAGCTGCGAAACAGCTTCATCAGTGCCTCAACCTCATCTCTGGAACGCTTCCAGTTCTCTGTGGAAAAAGCATAGACCGTTAAGTATTTCACTCCCAGATCTTTGATATCGTAGCAGATGTTCTCAAGGTTGGCACAGCCTTTCACATGTCCGTAGGTTCTCGGCATTCCCCGTTCCCTGGCCCATCTTCCGTTTCCGTCCAGAATAATCGCGATATGATTTGGTACGTTCATATTTTTTCCTCCATACAGAAAGAGAGCTTCTTCGAAGAAGCCCTCTTAATCATTGTATTCCTGCAATTATACGGTCAGAATCTCTTTAGACTTGTTCTCGATTGCCTTGTCAACTTCCTTGATGTACTTGTCTGTAAGCTTCTGAACTTTGTCCTCAAGCTCCTTGATCTCGTCCTCGGATACATCCTGTTTTGCAAGTTTCTTGAAAGCGTCATTTGCATCACGACGGATATTTCTCACTGCGACCTTGGCGCCTTCACCTTTTTTCTTAACATCTTTAACCAGTTCTTTACGGCGCTCCTCGGTAAGCTCCGGGAATACAAGACGGATTGCCTTACCATCGTTGCTTGGGTTTAATCCAAGGTCAGAGCAGAGGATAGCTTTCTCGATTGCCTTGATCATGCTGGATTCCCATGGCTGGATCTGGATCATACGTGCCTCTGGTACAGAAATATTGGCAACCTGCTGGATCGGAGTTGGTGCTCCATAATAATCTACGGTAAGTTTATCAAGAATATGCGGATTCGCACGTCCGGCTCTGATCGTTGCAAGCTCGCTCTCCAAAGCATTCAGTGTTTTTCCCATTTTTGTTTCGTATACCTGAATTCTCTCATCCATTTCACATATCTCCCTGTATGGTTATTTTATTAATTTGATTACACAGTTACCTTAGTTCCGGAGAACTTGCCGTGAACGGTATTCACAATGCTGTCTTTCTCATCGAGAGCAAATACCAGCATTGGCATCTTCTGCTCCATGCACATGATGGAAGCTGTCAGATCCATAGCTGCCAGTTTCTTCGCAACTACCTCATCAATGGAAATCTCGTCATACTTCTTGGCATCCGGATTAACCTTCGGATCGCTGTCATAGATTCCGTCAACCGCCTTCGCAAGAAGGATAGCATCTGCACCGATCTCAACTGCACGAAGTACAGTAGCTGTATCTGTGGAGAAATAAGGATGTCCTGTACCGCCTGCAAAAAACACTACCTTGCCTGCTGCAAAGCTCTCTTCCACTGCATCTTTAGAATAAAGAGTTGTAAATGCACCGCATACAAATGGTGTGAATACCTCTGTCTTAAGTCCCACATATCTGCAGATATCAGATACATAGATACAATTCATGATCGTTGCAAGCATTCCGATCTGGTCTGCCTTGCTTCTGTCCATGGCTCCGCTGGTACGTCCTCTCCAGAAGTTTCCGCCTCCGATAACAATACCTACCTGAAGTCCCTCATCAACAATAGTCCTGATCTGTTTGGCTACCTCTGTGACAGTTGCCTCGTCAAAACCTCTCTTCTGCTCTCCTGCAAGAGCCTCTCCGCTTAATTTCAGTAACACTCTCTTCATATGTTTATTCTCCTTTACCATACGCCGGATACAACTTCATTGCCATCATCATCAAAAGTTGTGGAAACCGTAAACGTATCATAGTAATAATAACCGGTCTTGCCGGATTCCGGCTCATCTTCATAATCACTGCCGTTCGGACTGCCGCATGCGCTTTCAAGAGCTGACATGGACTGACCGATATATCCTGCCGCCACAGAAGCCAGATCATCACCACTATTGTTGTCACCATTATTGTTATCAGACGGTGCTGAAGTAGGATCTGCTGACGGCTGGTTTGATGTGGAATCTGCAGACGGTGTGGAGTCCGAATTATCCGTGCTGTTTGAATTACCACTGCCATCAGAATTACCACTCTCATCATCTGCTGACGGAGTTGGTGTAACATCAGTGCTGTCGCTGACGGAATCTGTGCTGTCACTCTCCGCGCTGTCATCCTCGATTCCAAGTCTTGCCTTCACATCCTTCAAAGTGGAAACCTCCTTGGTGCTTCCGCTTGTCAGATATGTAGCATAAGGGATTCCGTCTTCACCTTCTCCATCCATGCACAGGCTGATCTGTGAGATTGCAGTAAGCGGAAGCTGACGGAAAAAGCACTCATTCTGCTCCTCATCAGAAAATGTGATGCGCACATCAAAACTGGTCGCTGTGTCACCGTTATCATCCTTCTGATCTTTCTCCATATAATAAACAGCCTTGTCGTTGTCGGCCAATGTAAACTTACTGTTTACAAGGTCACTACCCCAGGTCTCATCACTGTCATCCCCGTCGTCTCTGGTCGGACGGACATAAATTGCTGAAATGGTAGATCCCATTTTATTCGTAAATACAATACTTGTAGTGGTTTCACTCTTGGTTCCCATCACATTCTTGATATTCGCTGTATCATCTGTTGCAGTCTTCATCTCCACTACATCTGACTTCGGTGCCTCGGTTACTGCCGGTGTTGCTGTTGCTTCCACTTTCTGCTCCGGTGCTACGGAAGGCTTATTTCCACAGCCAGCCGCAAACATACTCGCTGCCAGGATTCCGGCAAAGATCAAATAGCGTTTCTTCATTATATCTCCTCCATATAAAATGGTTCTGTCTTTCTTTTTAGTTATCTCTTCCTATTATTGCAGAGTATCACTTTCTTGTCAACCTGACCATTCGGAATTTCACACAATTTTTAGTTTTTTCAGACTATGCGAAAAATTGCGGCATCTGATATCAGAATCCATTCTCTCTTCGCTGTTTTCGCATGGTACGGCGCATTTTTGCAGCCTCATTCCTGGCTTTTTCTGCCTCTGTGGAAATGACAAGATCCGGTACCTGTACAGGTTTCTGATCTTCATCCACTGCCACCATCACAAAAAATGCCCGGTTTACTGTCTGGCGCATGCCATCCGGCAGTTCTGTATAAGTATCGATTTCGACTTCCATGGAGGTTTTTCCTACGTAAGTCACATATCCTCTTAAGACCAGGATATCTCCCTCATAAACAGCGCGTTTGAACTGAAAATTATCAACAGCTGCCGTCACAACTCTATGTGTCTCGGCGTGGCGCATGGCCACAATACCTGCCACCTCATCGATCCACTGCATCAGGGCTCCGCCAAAAAGCCTTCCGCTTCCATTGAGATGCTGCTGCATGATCAGATGAACCTGCTCTGTCATAGAATCCTCTATTGTCTTTTTTCTTCTTTCCTGACCGTTATCCACGGTACATTCCCCCTCATTTTTAATAGAGATTTTTCACCTTAAAATCTCTCTCTGCTTCTCTTCTCTGGTCTTTCTTGGCAATATCCTGGCGTTTGTCATAGAGTTTCTTACCACGGGCCATGCCAATTTCCACTTTTACCAGACTGTCCTTGAAATAGACCTTAAGCGGTACTAGTGTCAGTCCTTTTTCTTTTAATTTTGCTTCGATCTTGTTGATCTCGTAGCGGTGCAGCAGGAGCTTGCGCACGCGAAGCGGATCTTTATTAAAAATATTTCCCTTTTCATAAGGAGTGATATGCATTCCATATACATACACTTCTCCGTTCTCCACACGGACGAAAGCCTCTTTGATGCTGCATTTACCGGAGCGGAGGGATTTTACCTCTGTTCCTGCAAGTGCGATCCCGGCTTCATAGGTGTCTTCGATAAAATAATCATGAAACGCTTTTTTGTTATTCGCGATCAGTTTCATTCCTGATTTTTTTGCCATTTTCTGCTCCCTCAGTCTTCCTCAACCAGAACAAAATCTACGGTTTTCAGCATCTTGTCTGCATCTGCCACACGTACACGGACTTTTTGCCCAAGACGGAAAATCCGGCCGGTCATATCGCCCCGCAGCTCATAGGCATCCTGGTCATATACATAATAATCGTCACGTAATGTATTGATATGGATCAGTCCTTCCACAGTATTTGGAAGTTCCACATAAAGTCCCCAGCCTGTAACGCCGGAAATGATCCCCTCATATTCCTCATCCAGGTGATAGGACATGTACTCAGCTTTTTTCAGCTTGTCAGATTCTCTTTCTGCCTCATCTGCACGCCGCTCGCACACACTGGACTGGCGTGCCACTTCATCCAGGATTTCTTTGTAATGTTCAGCACGACCTTCCCTCACCAGCCTTCCACGCAGTCTGTCGTGGATAATCCTGTGGATCTGAAGATCCGGATATCTTCGGATCGGTGAAGTAAAGTGGCAGTAATATTTGGCAGCAAGACCAAAATGACCGCTGCATTCCGTTGTATATTTTGCCTGTTTCATGGTACGCAGCGTCATGCGGCTGATCTGCGCCTCATTGGGCAGGCCTTCTATGCTTTCCAGAATTTCCTGGATCTCTCCCGGCGTGATCTCCTGACCGGATTTCTGAATATTAACTCCCTCATTATGAAGAAGCATCAGAAGGCTCTCGATCTTCTCGGGGTCCGGAGTTTCATGGGTTCTGTATACAAAAGGATAATCTCCGGTACAATACTCCTGTGCAACAGTCTCATTGGCAAGAAGCATAAAATCCTCAATGATCCTGGTTGCAACATTAGCTTCGTATGGCTGTACATCGATGGCTTTACCTGCTGCATTGAGAATAATTTTGCTTTCCGGGAAATCAAAATCAATGGATCCTCTTGTATGACGGCGACTGCGAAGAAGTCCTGAAAGCTCTTTCATCAGGAAAAACATCGGGATTAGTGATTCATACCGCTTCTTCGCCTCATCATCAGTATCCTCCAGGATATTCTTAACATCTGTATAACACATTCTCTCATTCACGCAAATCACTGTCTCCGCAATCTTATGTGAAATAACCTTACCTTTTTCGTTGATATCCATGAGGCAGCTTAAGGTCAGACGATCCTGCCCCTGGTTCAGAGAACAGATCCCGTTGGAAAGCCGCTCCGGAAGCATAGGGATCACTCGGTCTGCCAGATATACGGAAGTTCCCCGTTTCAGTGCTTCACGGTCAAGAGCACTGCCACCCTGAACATAATTGCTTACATCTGCAATGTGCACGCCAAGATGGTAGATTCCGTTTTCTTTTGTCAGGGAAATGGCATCATCCAGATCCTTGGCATCCTCACCGTCAATCGTAACAGTAACAAAATCTCTTAAGTCCAGCCTTCCGTCCATATCTGCTTCCTGCACATGATCCGGCACACGATCTGCCTGACGGAGTACTTTGTCTGGAAATACACTTGGAATATTAAAGCTCTTCACGATTGCCAGAATATCGGTTCCCGGTGAACGTAAATTTCCCAGGACTTCTGTCACTTTTCCTTCTGGTTTTCTGTTTCTGGAGCCATAATCTGTTACCTCAACCACTACTTTATCCCCGTCTTTGGCTCCCATGGAATTCTTTCGGGAAATAAAAATATCTTTGGAAAACTTGGGGTTGTCACTGATCACAAAACCATAGTCCCTGCTGCTCTGATATGTTCCCACAATAGAAGGCATTCCACGTTCCAGAACTTTCAGCACAACGCCTTCCGGACGCTTGCCTTCTTTATGCCCGTTTCGCACAAGGATCTGCACTTTATCCTGATGCATGGCACTTCCCGTATCATTCTCCGGAATAAAAATGTCCTGCTCCTGATCTTCCACTTCTACGAAACCAAAGCCCTTGTAATGACCAATGAAGGTCCCTTCCATAATAGTTCCGTCTTTTTCAGAAAAATGATGTTCCTCGCGATATTCTTCTCTGCGATCTCTTTCACGGCTGTTTCTGTCCTTCTTCTCGGATTTAAAACGGTCTTTCTTTTTTCCTCTTTCTTTATGTCTGCCGGAGGCTTTGCTGTATCTGCCCTTGTTGTCAACTTCAGCTTTTCCCTGGGCACAAAGCTCATCCAGCACCTCAAAAAGTTCTTTTTTTTCACCTTTATCCAATCGGAGCAGAGAACCGATCTCACGCAGGCGCATAGGCTTGTACAGCGGATCTCCCAACAGCTCCATCACGAATTTTTTTCTTTTTTCAAATTTTTTTGATCTTTTCACAATTTCTCCTGTTTCATAATAATTCTACTTCAGTAATTTTCAGAAAGGATTTCCCCGCGGATCTTATATCAACGCAAAAACACTCCTGCTGATTAACAAAAGAAGACTCCTTTCAGAGTTCCTTCTGCATGCTAACGCAGCAAGAGTGTTCCCACATTCTGACCGGATAAACTGTCGGTCAGATAATGTTCAGTACAATTGAAAGTACAAAGAAAATAACTCCCATGATAATGGTTCCTCTTATAAGACCACCCTCCATGGAACGTCCCTTATTCTTACCCCAATAGGTATCAGCTACTCCGGCGATAGAGCCAAGACCCTGCTGCTTACCCTCCTGCATCAGTACGACAACAGTCAGAGCGATACAATCTATTGCATAAATTACAGTCAGAATAATCTTCAAAATATTCACGCGGTTACACCTCCTAATCAACTAGAGGTTATTTTACCATAGCTGATACCGGATTTCAACTGTTTTCCGTTTATTTTGTGCAGGGCTTTTTGGGTTTTTCCCGGACAAAGGGATCTTCAAATCTGCCAAGACTTCCCAGCTGTTCATGGATCCGCAGCAGCTGATTATATTTCGCATTCCTGTCAGACCTGCAGGGTGCGCCTGTTTTGATCTGCCCTGCGCCACAGGCTACAGCAAGATCTGCGATAAAGGAATCCTCTGTTTCACCGGATCTGTGGGAGATTACGGCCCGGTATCCTGCATGCTGGGCCATCTCCACCGCATCCAGAGTTTCTGTCAGGGTTCCGATCTGATTTACCTTGATAAGAATCGCGTTGGCAACTCCCAGCTGGATTCCACATTGAAGCCTTTTGATATTGGTAACAAAAAGATCATCTCCAACAAGCTGAATCTTTTTCCCCAGATGTTCTGTGAGATATTTCCATCCATCCCAGTCATCCTCACAGAGTCCGTCCTCAATGGACACAATGGGAAACTCTTCCACCAGTTCTTCATAATATGCTGTCATTTCTCTGGCATCCCGGTAATTTTTTCCCCTTTCATGCGGCTTTCCCCCGGAAAAAAATATACTCCTTTTTCCTCATCATAAAGTTCACTGGAAGCTGCATCTATGGCAATGGAAATCTCATCGCCTGGTTTGTAGCCTGCTTTTTCCACTGCATGGACGATCAATGTCAGTGCTTCTCTGGAGTCAGCAAGATCCGGGGCAAAACCACCTTCATCTCCTACTGCTGTTGAAAGACCTTTTTCCCTGAGAAGCAGCTTTAAATGCTGGTAGATCTCCGCACACATGCGGATTCCCTTTTCCAGACAGCCGGCCCCTGCAGGCATGATCATGAATTCCTGAAGGTCTACTGTATTATCCGCATGTTTTCCGCCATTTAAAATATTCATCATAGGTACTGGAAGTTTTGTTGTATGACAGCCTCCCAGATACTGATACAGCGGGATCCTTAAAGCTCCTGCTGCTGCACGGGCAGTTGCCAGGGATACGGCAAGAGTGGCATTGGCTCCTGCGCTGCTTTTGTTTTCCGTGCCATCCGTATCAAGGATCAGACGGTCGATCCATGCCTGGTTCAAGGCATTTTCCCCGATGATGGCATCCGCCAGACGGGTATTAATGTTTTCCACTGCTTTTTTTACACTTTGCCCAAGATATTCTTCACGGTTTCCATCACGCAGCTCTACTGCTTCGAATTTTCCTGTAGATGCTCCTGACGGCACCATGGCTCTTCCCGTAAATCCGTTGATCCCTACGATTCCTTCTCCTACTGTTACTTCTGCTTCTACAGTAGGATTTCCTCTGGAATCCAGGACTTGTCTCGCGTGAATTTTTCGAACAGGCAGATAACGTAGCATTTTGTTTTCCCTCCTTGAAAATAATATTCTTGTGATAATGCTGACTGATCATGGTTCTCTGCACACTTTACAGTTCTTTATGTTTTTTCTTATGTTCATAAAGATATCTTATCCGAAATACAGCCTGTCTATACGCTGTGTAAAAAACTGATGACTACGTTGCCATGCTTTCCTTTAACAGATATTATCATCCGACCACCTGCGAACAAAATCCTTTCCTCTATGATTGCATGTTATTATTATCTGAATATTTTGCATAATATATTCTTGTTATTTTTCTTTTTTAATTTAATTTTATTATTTTTCAAATTTAGTGTTGACAACTCCGTTTTTATCTGTTATAGTATAACCATCAAATAAAACAAACGGAAAACAAAAAACAAATCAAAAAGGAGCGTGAACCCACCGAAAACATAACTTACTTCCAATAATCTAAGAAAGAGAGGTACAGTCCACCAGAAGATTTAAAGATTTTCCTTCATAATTAAACCAAGGAGGTACGGACCACCGAGAACGTAAATTTTAATTCCGTATAAGTTTTAAATCTAAGAAATGAGAGGTATATTCCATTGGATACTGAAAATTAAAAGAGTCATCGGCAGAAGAAATGAATCGCTGATGGCTCTTATTTTTGTTATATTCTTCCTTCACTTCTCATAATTTTATTAATAACTCCGCTCTTCCGAGGTTCCTATGAAATTAAAGCAAATTTACCGTCTTATATTTCTTTTTATCATGGCTTTTGCTCTCGGCAGTCTTGTGGGAAAAATCTCCTATCATTTTACTTCCCGTTCAGCCGCCAGCCAAAATTCAGAAGAAAACAGCCAGCCTTCTTCTGCATCGCTGTCTGCTCAAAGTGAAAACTGGGGACTTGGTTTCCAGGAGGAGGGAACAAGACCTTCAGGCAATGCTTCTATTGAAGAGTTGAAGCAGTATAATGCCTGGTATGCACAGGATACAGATGAAAAAATCATCTATCTCACATTTGATGCAGGATATGAGAATGGAAATATGCCTGCAATCCTGGACGCCTTACATAAACACCAGGTGCACGCGACTTTCTTCGTTGTGGGAACACTAATCCGGGAAAAACCTGAACTGATCCGGGAAATTTCAGATGCTGGCCACACAGTCGGCAACCATACCATGACCCACCCGGATATGTCCGGCATCTCCACAAAAGAAGCTTTTCAGAAACAGCTGGAAGATGTGGAAGCTCTTTATAAAGATGCAACCGGAAATGAAATGACGAAATTTTACCGTCCACCGCAGGGAATCTACAGCACGGATAATCTCCAGATGGCAAAAGATCTGGGATACAGTACCTTTTTTTGGAGTCTGGCTTATGTTGACTGGTATCAGGATAAACAGCCCTCAAAAGAAGAAGCCTTCCAGAAACTTCTGGGACGGATCCACCCGGGTGCTATTGTACTGCTGCACAGCACTTCTTCCACCAATGCAGAGATCCTGGATGAGCTGCTGACAAAATGGAAAGAAATGGGATATACCTTCGGAACACTGGAAGAGCTTGTGAAGTCTGCCTGAATATAGATATGCAGCTTCCTGCTTCAAATATGAAAAAATCTGTCCGCGGGGACTGTATAAACCATACGTCCCGGGACAGATTTTTCTGTGCTATTGATTTAGAAGGTGTTCTTCTTATTTAATTATCATGAATTACTGAACTGCCTTGAATGCCTCATCAAGATCCTGGATGATATCATCGATATTCTCAGTTCCGATGGAAAGACGGATTGTGTTTGGTTTGATTCCCTGGTCAAGAAGCTCTTCCTCTGTGCACTGGCTGTGTGTTGTAGTAGCCGGATGGATAACAAGAGATTTCACATCAGCGACATTTGCAAGAAGTGAGAACAGCTCAAGGTTATCAATGAAATCCTTAGCTTTCTGTGCATCTCCCTTGATCTCGAATGTAAAGATGGAACCGCCGCCGTTAGGGAAATATTTCTTGTAAAGCTCCTGCTGGCTTGCCTCTGTTGCTACAGACGGATGATGAACCTTCTCTACCTGAGGATGATTATTCAGATACTGTACAACCTTCAGTGCGTTCTCCACATGACGCTCTACACGGAGAGACAGTGTCTCAAGTCCCTGAAGGAAGATGAAAGAGCTTACAGGAGAAATTGTTGCTCCTGTGTCACGGAGAAGGATCGCACGAATCTTTGTAACAAATGCAGCCGGTCCGCAAGCTTTTGTGAAGCTTATGCCATGATAGCTTGGGTTTGGCTCTGTAAGGGACGGGAATTTACCGGATGCCTCCCAGTCGAACTTACCGCCCTCTACGATAACTCCACCAATTGTTGTTCCATGTCCGCCAATGAATTTTGTTGCAGAATGAACTACGATATCTGCACCGTACTCAATCGGTCTTACAAGGTATGGTGTTGCAAATGTGTTATCTACAACAAGCGGAATTTTATGTTTGTGAGCAATATTCGCAATTGCTTCGATATCTACAACATCAGAATTCGGGTTTCCGAGAGTCTCGATATAAACAGCTTTTGTGTTTTCCTGGATCGCATTCTCTACTTCCTCAAGATTGAAGATATCTACGAATGTTGTTGTTACTCCGTATGCTGGAAGCGTATGCTCAAGAAGGTTGAAGCTTCCACCATAGATATTCTTTGCAGATACAATGTGATCTCCCTGCTGTGCAAGATTCTCTATTGTGTATGTGATAGCTGCGGCACCGGATGCTACTGCAAGTGCTGCGGAACCACCCTCAAGTGCTGCGATTCTCTTCTCGAATACATCCTCTGTCGGGTTTGTAAGACGTCCGTAAATGTTACCTGCATCTGCAAGTCCGAAACGTGCTGCTGCATGATCGCAGTTGCGGAATACATAGGAAGATGTCTGATAGATCGGTACTGCTCTTGCATCTGTAACCGGATCCGGATTTTCCTGTCCTACGTGAAGCTGTAATGTCTCAAATTTGAATTTTCTCTGATCTCTTGTAATTTTGCTCATGTGTTTGTCCTCTTTTCTTTTATTCTTATATTCGGTAAAATAGTAATTTCTTATCTTATGATCATCTGCTTATCAGCGACAACAACACATTCGCTTTTCTTCGATAAACACCCTTGTTGACTTCTGTAAAACCTTCATGATTTCCTCCTGATCATCACGTTGCTCACTTTGTTTTGTGTGCTCCGTTTTTTGATGATGCAATCATATCACCCTTTTCCTAGTATGTCAATGGGGTTTATCTGTTTAGGTTCTCGCCTTTATTTATGACTAGTTATAGATTTTATTTATAACGCCACCACCTACAACCTCATTTCCGTCATACATTACTACTGCCTGGCCTTTTGTGATGGCTCTCTGAGGCTCATCGAATTTCACATGAAGGATACCATCCGGTGTCTGCCATGCAATTGCAGGCTGCTCTTTATGACGGTAGCGGATCTTTGCAGTAACTCTCTTAGGCTCACTTAAATCTGCCACAGAGATCAGATTTACACTGTCAGCTTCCAGTTCACTGCTGAAAAGATCACTGTTATCACCTAATACTACAGTATTGGTTTTCGGAGAGATCTCACAAACATAAAGACGGCTGGCTGCCGGGATTCCAAGACCGCGACGCTGGCCGATAGTGTAATGGATGATTCCCTTATGGCGTCCGATATAGTTTCCCTCTTTATCTACAAAATCACCCTCCGGTGTTTTTTTGCCTGTGTACTTCTCAATAAATTTCGCATAATCGCCATCCGGCACAAAGCAGATATCCTGACTGTCATGTTTTCTGGCATTGATAAAGCCATGCTCTTCGGCAATAACACGGACCTGATCCTTCCGGAGACCTCCAAGAGGAAGCTTTACATGTGCCAGCTGTTCCTGGGTCAACATATAGAGAACGTATGACTGATCCTTAGTGTCGTCCACTGCTTTTTTCAGAAGGTAGCGGTCACGTTTCTCATCGTACTCCACTCTTGCATAATGTCCGGTTACAATATAATCGTAGCCGATTTCCTGCATACGGTGGAACATTTTATCAAATTTCAGATATCGGTTACAGTCTATACATGGATTAGGTGTACAGCCGTTTTCGTAGGCCTCCACAAACCTGTCCATAACTTCTGTATGGAAATCTGCGGTAAAGTTGAATACATAATAAGGCATATCCATCTGATAGGCTACGCTTCTGGCATCCTCAACATCATCCAGGGAACAGCAGGTCTTTTCCCTGTGGATACCAATATCTTCATTGTTGTAAAGTTTCATGGTAGCACCGATGCACTCGTCACCGGATTCCTTTGTAAGAAGAGCTGCCACGGAGCTGTCCACACCGCCGCTCATTGCTATGATCGCTTTTTTCATTTATATCTTAACCTTTCATTGATGATCTTTTTTGTTATACAGCATCTCTGCAATTTCGCATTTATTATAATATGGCAGATATTCTTTGTCCATGATTTTTCATCAGTAAAAAGTAACCTGCTCTTTCCCCGGAGAGCTGTTTGGTATATAATAGAACATATTTTTTCAGAAAAGGATGTGAGTATATGAAGCTTTCCCTGTTTTCCACACTGTGGGGTTACCGTAAAGAATACCTTCCCAAAGATATCTTTTCCGGTATCATTATTGCCGCAGTTTCCATTCCTATCTCCATGGGATATGCACAGATTTCCGGGATTCCGGCGGTGTATGGACTGTACGGCTCTGTTTTCCCGATCCTGCTTTTTGCACTGTTTTCCACTTCAAGACAGTTTATCTTCGGAGTTGATGCTGCTCCTGCTGCTATTGTAGGCGGTGCACTGTCTACTCTTGGCATTGCCGCAGAGTCTGAAGCTGCCATGGATTATGTTCCTGCTATTGCATTGTTTGCCGGATTATGGCTGTTCATATTCTTCCTGCTCCATGCAGATAAGATTGTGGATTTCATCTCTACACCCGTTATGGGTGGTTTTATCAGTGGCATTGCTGTTACGATCATTCTTATGCAGATTCCCAAGCTCATGGGAAGTCCCGCAGGCTCAGGCGAGCTTCTGGAGCTGGCAAAGCATATCTTTGCTGCCGCAAAAAATATCAGCTGGCTCTCTCTTTTTATGGGACTTGGTGCCCTGATCCTGATCCGGCTGTTTAAAAAGCTTGCGCCAAAATTTCCCATGGCTATTGTAATCATGGCACTGGGGGTTTTCTCCACCGTTGTTTTTCATGTGGATGAAAAAGGTGTGGTACTTCTCCAGTCTGTGGAACGTGGTCTTCCTTCCCTGGTGATCCCGGATTTTGGAAATATCGATTTCACCCAGGCCGCAGGACGTGGTCTCATGGTCGCTGTCGTCATTATGGCCGAAACACTTCTTGCAGAAAATACTTTTGCATTCCGTAATGATTACAAGCTGAATGATCGCCAGGAGATCCTGGCATGTGCTGCCGGAAACATAGCTGCTGCTGCAGTCGGATGCTGCCCCGTAAACGGAAGTATTTCCCGTACTTCCCTCAACGAACAGTACGGTGGAAAATCCCAGGCGGTTTCCATCACTGCCGGTATCACCATGGCTGTGATCCTTCTTTTCTTCACCGGTTTTATCGGATATCTCCCGGTTCCTGTGCTTACTGCCATTGTGATCTCTGCGCTGATGGATGTAGTGGAAACTCATCTGGCTGTACGTCTTTTCAAAGTAAGCCGTACAGAATTCTACATCTTCATGGCTGCCGGTTTCAGTGTGCTCTGTCTTGGAACCATTTACGGTGTTATCATTGGTATCCTGCTCTCTTTCGTAGCTGTGATCCTGAAGGCCACCAACCCGCCGCGCTCCTTCCGTGGTATGATCCCGGGAAGAGATGCTTATTTTGATCTGTCCAGAAATCGTTTCGCCTACCCTATTAAAGGCGTTGTGATCTACCGTTTCAGTGAAAACCTGTTTTTTGCAAATATAAAGATTTTTCAGGAAGATATTGAGAACAGCATCCAAAAAGACACCAGGGTAGTGATCATAGATGCCAGTGCTATCAACAGCATCGATGTCACAGCAGCAGACCGTCTGGAGGCTATCTCCGCAAGCCTGAAGAAACGTGGAATCCGTTTTTACCTCACAGAGCATTCCACCCAGATCAATGACCAGCTGCGTCAGTTCGGGATCGGTCATATGATCAAGGACGGTATGGTTCGCCGTACCATTCTTGCTGCTCTGCATGACGCAGGGATCGAATCCCCTTATGAACTGGATGTTCCAAAGGAAGACGAGGCAAAGCTTCTGCGCCGCAGTATCGCTTTTCTTCCGGCAGAAGAAGAAAATACCCTGGAAGAGTTTGCCTGGGCCTTTGGTGACGATGCAGTAAAAGAGATCGAAGAATCTGTCCATCACATTATTGAACAGTTGCACCAAATCCCGGATATCGAACGACTCTCTGAAGAAGGTCTGGAAGAGCTTCTGGATAACTGGCACGGCCTTGGTGTTCTGGATGAGGATGAACTGCTTCGAAGAATTGAATTACATATGGATGAGCTGCCTGAAGAATTAACTTCCGACCGGAAACTGATCCTTCAGCTTCTGGAAAAGCGCCGTGGCAAGCTGAAAGAAAAAATCCTTGCCGAGCATCCTGAAGTTCTGGAACGGTTGGAACAACGCCGGAAAAAGCTGGAAGAACGGCTGGAAAAGCAGAATCCGGAAGCTGTTCAGAAATGGAAACACTGGAAGGAAGATCATCTCAAAGACTGATTTCCTGCATATTCCTGACAGATATTGATAAAATCCTGCATCACAGCAGAAGACCTGCGATCCTTTTTCCAGGCAAGAAGGATCCTGGTCTTCAGCTTCTCTTCTTCAATGATCCGGATCGGAAGGTCTGTACAGAGATCTTCCATAGATCTTGGAAAAACGGCGGTTGCAAGACCTTCCTGCACCCAGAGCATGGCGTCTCTGGGATCATCGCAGACACAGAAAATATCCGGCAGGAGATTTTTTTCTCCAAAAGCTTTCATCAGAAATTCTTCGTACCGCCGGTAAATAATGAGAGGGCATCCGGTCAGCTCCTTAAGGCTGATGCCCTCTTTTTTTGTCTCATTTTCAGGAATCTCCGGAGGAAGAACCGCGATCATGGGTTCCTCAACCAGCTCCAGATAATTTAAACCATCCAGCTTGATAGGTGTCCGTACTACCGAAACATCAATGATCCCATCCATCAGATAATTCAGAAGCGTAAAGGTGATGGCATCCCTTACCTCAAAGTTTACATCGGAGTTTTCCCTTGAAAATCTGGAAATATAAGGCATAATGGTGGTCACTGTGGTTGGCGTGATCCCGATACGTAAAACCTGTTTTTTCCCTGCCTTGGATACTTCCAGCTCTGTAGAACGGACATAGCTCAAAATGTTCTCTGTCCTGTCATAAAGAAGCTTGCCTGCTTCCGTCAGTGTCACTCCTGCCCTGGTTCGCTCAAAAAGCTTCACATTCAGTTCCGCTTCCAGCTGCTTGATCTGATAACTCAGCGGCGGCTGCGACATATTCAGTCTCCTTGCAGCTTCATTAATGCTTCCTGTTGCTGCAATCTCGTGAAAATATTCCAGCTGTCTGATTTCCATATATAAATCCTTCTTTCTTTATCCGGTATATAACACAGGCAAAACCCATCTGCTGCTTATTGCTTTTCGCCGTCCCACAGAGGACTTCCTTAATTCGGTTAAAAAATGATATATCTGCAATACTTTGTAAATACTATGAATATCTTTCCCCGCAATTATCCGAAAAACCATACTTCTATCATCCCACAGATTTTCATCCACGGCAATAGTAAAATTATATTACCATACATTAAAAACAATATTATACGTATTATCGCCATAGGAGTATAATAACAGAGGTTTAAGAAAAATAAGGAAACGGAGGAAGAAAAAGAAATGCGAACACTCGCAAAATATCTTCGAGATTACAAAAAAGAAAGCATTCTGGCTCCTTTTTTCAAGTTTCTGGAAGTTGTATTTGACCTGCTTGTGCCTATCGTTATCGCCCAGATCATTGATGTGGGAATCGCCTGTAATGATCACGGCTATATCGTGCAGAGATTTTTTATTCTGATACTGATGGCTGCCGCAGGACTTGCAGTCAGCATTACTGCACAGTTTTTTGCAGCAAAAGCCAGCGTAGGTTTTGCTGCAAAAGTACGTCAGGCTGTATTTGACCATATCCAGAAGCTTTCCTACACAGAGCTGGATACCCTTGGAACGGACACACTGATCACCCGTCTTACCGATGATGTGAATCAGGTACAGAACGGTGTGAATATGGGACTTCGTCTTCTACTTCGAAGCCCGTTTATCGTTCTTGGCTCCATGGTCATGGCCTTTACTATCAATGTACGTTGTGCACTGATCTTTGTTGTGGCCATCCCGGTACTGTTCCTCGTTGTCTTTGTGATCATGTTTTTAAGTATCCCGCTATTCAAAAAAGTGCAGGGCCGCCTGGATACCGTAACACGACTTACCAGGGAGAATCTTACCGGTGTCCGTGTCATCCGAGCATTCTGCCGTGAGGAAGACGCAGTTTCAGAATTTGACCAGAGCAATCTTGCACTTACAAAACTTAATGAGTTCGTCGGAAAGATCTCCGCGCTGTTAAATCCGGCTACCTATGTGCTGATCAACATCGCAACTGTTATTCTGATTCAGACTGCGGGTATTCAGGTTAATCTCGGAAACATGCAACAAGGTGAAGTTGTTGCTCTTTACAACTACATGGCACAGATGATCGTAGAGCTGATCAAGCTTGCTTCCCTTATCATCACCCTGAACAAATCCATGGCCTGTGCAGACCGTGTTGCCGGAATCCTGAAAGTAAATTCTACCATGAATTATCCGGAAAATACTTCTGCTGTATCCAAGGTTCAGGATAACTGTGCTGTTGCATTTGATCATGTGACCTTCTCCTACAAAGAAACCGGCGCACCCAGTCTTTCTGATATCACTTTTTCAGCAAAAAAAGGCTCTACTATCGGAATCATCGGTGGTACCGGAAGCGGTAAATCTACCCTTGTGGATCTGATCGCACGTTTTTATGATGCAAATGAAGGGACTGTCACTCTTGACGGCCAGAACGTTAAGGACTACTCCCGGAAGGAGCTCCGTGAAAAAATCGGCGTTGTTCCTCAGAAGGCAGCTCTTTTCCAGGGAACCATTCGCGATAACTTAAGCTGGGGTCGTGAGGATGCCACAGATGCGGAAATGTGGGAAGCTCTTACAACAGCACAGGCCCGTGAGATTGTGGAGAAAAAAGACGGCCAGCTTAATTTCCGTCTGGAACAAAACGGCCGGAACCTTTCCGGTGGCCAGCGCCAGAGACTTACCATTGCCCGCGCCCTTGTGAAAAAACCAGAGATCCTGATCCTGGATGACAGTGCCAGTGCTCTTGACTTTGCCACAGATGCGGCACTTCGGAAATCTCTCCACCAGCTCGGCGGAAACACTACCACCTTCCTGGTTTCCCAGAGAGCAGCAAGTATCCGTCAGGCCGATCTGATTCTGGTACTGGACGATGGCCAGCTTGCAGGAAAAGGTACCCATCAGGAGCTGGTAAATTCCTGTGAAACTTACCGTGAGATCTTTTTCTCACAGTTTCCGGAAGAACGGATCAAATATGAAAAAACTACCGGAAAGGAGGTTCTTGCATGAGCAAAAAAGACATTACCTCAAAAAATAGCATGGCAACCTTCTTAAAGGTGCTCCGCTTTATTGGAAAATACCGTTTTCTTCTTGTATTAAGCATTATCCTTGCAGCTGTCACTGTAATTCTGCAGCTGTATGTACCTGTACTTTTCGGCTATGCCATTGATGAGGTTGCAGCTACCCATGAAGTAAACTTTTCAAGGATGTGGTTCTATCTTTCCAGAATTCTTGTGATGATCGTACTTTCCGGTGCTGCCACATGGGTGATGAGTATTATCAACAACCGCATGACTTACCGCACAGTGCAGGATATCCGTGCAAAATCTATCCGCCATATCCAGAAGCTTCCGTTGTCCTACCTGGACGGACACAGCACCGGCGATATCATCAGCCGCGTCATCGCAGATACAGATATTCTTTCCGATGGTATGCTCCTTGGGTTTACACAGTTATTTTCCGGTATCATCACTATCATCGGAACCCTGATCTTCATGTTTTCCAAAAATGTCTGGATCACACTGATGGTCATTGTCCTGACACCTGTAAGCTTTTTTGTGGCAAAATTCATCTCCTCCCATTCATTCCAGATGTTCCGTGCACAGAGTGATGCCCGTGGACGTCAGACCGCACTGATCGAGGAAATGATCGGAAATCAGAAAGTGGTTCAGGCCTTTGGTTACGAAAATCGTTCTTCCGAACGTTTTGCTGCGATCAACGAAGAACTCCGTGATTCCAGCCAGAAGGCTGTTTTTTACAGCAGTCTAACCAACCCGTCCACACGATGTGTCAACAATATCATCTATGCAGGTGTAGCTCTTGCAGGTGCTTTTCTGATCCCCGGCGGACATCTTACTGTTGGCGGTCTCTCCGTACTTCTTGCCTATGCAAATCAGTACATGAAGCCATTTAATGACATCAGTTCCGTTATCACAGAGCTTCAGAATGCTCTGGCCTGTGCAACCAGAATTTTTGATCTTCTGGAGGAGCAGCCGGAAAGCACGGATCCTGCCGGAACTCTTAATGATGTAAAAGGTGCTGTGGATATCCGGAATGTTTCCTTCCGCTATGAGGAGGACAAACCTCTGATTGAAAACTTCAATCTGCACACAGAACCAGGCAGACGAATTGCCATTGTAGGTCCTACCGGCTGCGGTAAAACAACATTTATCAATCTTCTGATGCGATTCTACGATGTGAACGGCGGAAGCATTTCCGTAGATGGAAAACCCATCACAGAAGTTTCCAGACATGCCATTCGAAGCAGCTATGGTATGGTGCTTCAGGATACCTGGATTAAGCAGGGAACAGTCCGTGATAATATCTGCATCGGAAAACCGGACGCTTCTGATGAGGAAGTGATCAAGGCTTCCAAAATGTCTCACAGCTGGGAATTTATCCGCCGTCTTCCGGATGGTCTGGATACCATTCTTTATGAAGACAGCTTAAGCCAGGGACAGAAGCAGCTTCTCTGCATCACCCGTGTTATGCTGTGCCTGCCTCCGATGCTGATCCTTGATGAGGCAACTTCAAGTATTGATACACGAACTGAAATGCTGATCCAGGAAGCCTTCGACCGGATGATGCAGGGCAGAACAAGCTTTATCGTAGCACACCGTCTGTCTACCATCCGCAATGCTGATGAGATCCTTGTCATGAAAGACGGTAGCATTATCGAACAAGGCAGCCATGACGAACTGATGGCTAGGGGTGGATTCTACAATGATCTGTATAACAGCCAGTTTGTGAGGGTCGCTGAGTAATATAAACTGACTTTAAAATTCTCCGGAAAGCAGGTTCCCTGTACCGGAGAATTTTTTATGTCTTAAAAAATTACTTTGTAATATCCAGAATAATGTCCATTTCTTTTTTGAGTCAAGCGAATAAAATCATCCGCATTCATTACTTGCTCAGTTTCAATTTTTCTTGTATTTTGTCCGGAGAAGCCACTTCTGATCGATCACTTTCAGTTCTTTTCCAAACCGGATATGAAGTCTTACAGAACCCGGAAGCTGCTCTACATGCTCAATATTCCCGGTTCCGAATTTCGGATGGCTGATATCCTCTCCTATCTCATAGCGCACAATGCTGTTCTGTGTGTTCCTGTGCTGCTGCTCTCTCCGATATGTATCTCGCACTGTTACCGTCCGGTCATGAATCGGGCTTCTAAGTTTTTTCTCGTAATCGTGTTTCATCAGAGCTTCCCCTGCCTTATAATATGGCGTTGGTGCTGCACCGGTCAGGGAACAACAGTATTTCCATGCGCTTCCGTGAGTTCCGTGCTGCCATCGGTATTCTGTGGGAATGTGAAAATTATGCTGCATGTAATGAGCATATTCATGTTTGTAAAGATCCATCCTGTCCTCTTTTTTCAGCGGATTTTTTACCGCATAGCCGATAAACAACAGGGAAAAATGAAAATGCTCTTTTTCGTGGTAACTGCCCCTTGTATACGATCCAAGAAGATCCGGCTCCATGCCAAACGTTATAGGAATCTTCGCTCCGTTAAGATGAAATTTTTTATCGAATTCTGCATAGAGACTTCGGATCTGGGCTGTAAGTATTGGGATTTCTTTCTGCAGGGCCTGTGCTAGTGTCTGATCGATCATTGTGTCTGCAACTCCTTTATTCTGCTGATTCAGTATGGCTGCTGCTTTTACAGAACAGACAGCACATCCGGGAACATTTCCACACAACGTTTCAGGATTCCCTGCATGTAGGCAATGGCAATTCCGTAATTGGTGATGGGAATCTCCTGGTCCAGTGCGCATTTCTGACGGTAACGCATTTCCCTCTCATTAAGCATACATCCGCCACAATGCACGATCAGACTGTACTTCGTCACATCCTCCGGGAAATCTCTTCCGGAGGAATACTCAAATTCCAGATCCTTCCCCGTATAATTACGGATCCATCGTGGAAGCTTGACTGTTCCGATATCATCACACTGCCTGTGGTGGGTACATCCCTCTGAGATCAGAATCTTATCTCCGTCTTTCAGCCGGTCGATCGCTGCTGCACCGGCTGCTGCAGCTTTTAAATTCCCCTTAAATCGAGCGAACAGAATAGAAAAAGACGTAAGCCAGATATCTTCCGGTGTTTCCTTACTGACTTTGGCAAAAACCTGGCTGTCTGTGATCACAAGCTTAGGTTTTTTACCCAGGTTTTCCAGGGTATTGGAAAGCTCATCCTCTTTGATCACGATCGCTGCTGCTCCGGCTTCCAGCACATCACGGATGGTCTGCTGCTGCGGAAGGATCAGGCGCCCTTTTGGTGCAGCTTTATCTATGGGAACTACAAGAATCACAAAATCTGATGGTTCAAGAAGATCCCCTACCAGACGCAATTTCAGTTCATCCGTTACTGCCAGAGAAGCGATCCTCTCTTTCAGCTCGTAGATATTCTGACCGGTAGCGGCGCTGGCATAAATAGATTGCTCTGCGTTCTGGTTTAATTTATTTTCTGAAGAAAGCCGGTTCCCGTCTTTCGTTTTCAGCAGATCTGCCTTGTTATAAACAACCAGATACGGAATCTCCTTCTCTTTAAAAATACGGATCAATTCTTCATCCACACTGGTTTTTCCCACAGTGGCATCTACTACAAGAACTGCTACATCCACTCTGTTCAGCACCTGTTTCGCCTTGCGGACGCGAAGCTCTCCAAGATGGCCTTCATCATCAATACCTGGTGTATCTATGATCACCACCGGGCCCAAGGGAAGCAGTTCCATGGCCTTACTTACCGGATCCGTAGTAGTTCCCTTTACATCTGATACCACTGCCAGCTCCTGGCCTGTCACCTTATTTACAATACTGGATTTTCCTGCATTTCTTTTGCCAAAAAAACCGATATGTACACGGTCTGCTGACGGCGTTTCATTCATTCCCATAATTCTTCCTCTTTTCTTTCAGCATCAGACAGGTTCTCATCCATTCCTGTTCCCATCAACCTGCTTCTTTTTGATTTTAAAAAGCCGGACAGTCCTTCCACTCTTATCAACTCTTTAACTTTATCAGAAAAACAGATCCTTATATCCTTTCTACAAAGCTTACATAATCTCTGAGTAGTCAATTTTTCTGTCCTTAAACATTATTTCCTTTATTATATCATGAACAAAACATAAACAAACCTTTTTATTTTGTTATTTATGTGCTATTTTTATATGCAGAAACACCGATACTCATCTTTTACAGAAAGGATTTCGGATATGAAACCATCATCTTCATTTAAGCCACAGGCTGTTTTCAGCGATATCGACGGCACTTTACTAACCTCAGAACATGTTATATCTCCGCTGACCAGCTCCGCCATTCATACTTTGACAGATCAGGGTGTTCTGTTTACTATTTCGTCAGCACGAAGCCCCTCCGGCATCCGTCCTATTATAGAAAAAAATAATTTTCATTGTTGCACCATTGCATTCAGTGGTGCACTGATCCTGGATGAAGATCAAAATATCCTTTATGAAAAAGGAATAACTATTTCTGATGCTTCCAAAATCATTGATGTGATCGAAAAAAAATGCCCTCACGTGACCTGGAATGTTTTTACCGCAGAAGACTGGATCGTAAAAGACCGGACAGATCCTCATGTGATCCATGAAGAAACGGTTGTGGAAACTATCTCCATGGAGGGATCACTTCATTCTCTCTCAGATACAGTTATGATAGATAAAATCCTGTGTATGTGCGATCCTGAATATATGTCATCGTCAGAAACACTTCTCCGCAAATATTTTCCGAAATTATCTATTGCAAGATCTTCCGATTCTCTTCTTGAGATCATGGCTGGCGGCATAAACAAAGCAGAAGCTGTAAAATATCTCTGCGATCTTCGAAAAATTCCTCTTTCCAGTACTATTGCATTCGGAGATAATTATAATGATCTGGAAATGTTGGAGGCAGTAGGATATGGAGTTTTGATGGGAAATGCACCTTCTGAGCTGCAAAAACATTTCTCTTTTGTAACAAAGAGTAATGATCAGGACGGTATTTTTCAGGCTTTTAAAGAACTGGGAGTTCTGAATTAAAGAATATTTATAACAAATGGAAAGTCTCTTCCAGAAGATAATTTTTCATCTGTACCTGTGAAAGAGACTTTCTATATTTCAGCAGATAATATTTATTTCAATGCCGTTCCGGCTTTAAAAGCATCACCGACTTTTTCGCCAAGACGGATATAAGCATTGTTAAACGGATCAAAAGTGATCGGTGCTGCTTTTGAGACATCCACATTTCCATTTTCATCCAGAACGCTCTCATCCACGCTAACATTTACGATCTCACCAATCAGCCGGCAGGTTTCTTTGTCGTAGCTTTTCAGCTTACATTCCACACAGATCGGAAGCTCTTTGATAATAGGTGCATCTACTTTATCAGATTTTTCTGCTGTAAATCCGGCTTTTTCAAATTTATCCGGCTCTTTGTTTCCGGAAACAATTCCTACATAATCGCAGGCGGTCATATGCTCCACGTCTGCCATGCTCACTGTAAAAGCACCTTTTTTCAGAATGTTTTCAGTTGTTTTGTGATTTTCACTGACACAGATGGAAATTTCCTTATCATCGCTGATTCCTCCCCAGGCTGCATTCATAACATCCGGTTTTCCATCCTCGCCATATGTGGCGATCATTAATACCGGCTGTGGATAAGTATAAGGCTTTGCTCCGAAATCTTTTCTCATGATCTTTCACTCCTTTATTGTATTATTGTTACTTTTTATAAATTGACGTACAAGCTGCAGACCTCCCAACGGAACACAGAATTTATCTCTGTGCTGACTGCATTGCTGATACGTTTCTTCCAAATCAAACCACTGTACCTCTTCTACTTCTTCCTTTTGAAGTGTAAGATGATCGATCTCTACCGGATGGTCATAGATATAAACAAAAGCAATTTCTTCATCCCGAAATAATTTTCCATGAAATTCTCTGGCAAAAGATATGGGGAATTTTCCTGCAAACTGCAAATCAGCTGGTTCTGCATGGATTCCCAGTTCTTCTTCCAGTTCCCGCAATGCTGATTCCATTGGCTCATCACCTGCCTGTATATGACCTGCAGATGAAGTATCAAATTTTCCAGGAAAGGAGTCCTTATTTCTGGAT
Source organism: Blautia sp. HA8986 (assembly GCF_056504635.1). Taxonomy (NCBI): domain Bacteria; kingdom Bacillati; phylum Bacillota; class Clostridia; order Lachnospirales; family Lachnospiraceae; genus Blautia; species Blautia sp. HA8986. Next base: position 338,091 of record NZ_JBWLUQ010000001.1, on the reverse strand, counting down.
CTTTTTTGAAGAAGAATCTCTGTTTTTTCATTTCCTCGGCGGATGATCCAGATATGAGCAGTACGATGAGGGATTCCTTCTGCGTGAGCAATACTCCTTTCTATAGTTTGTCCGGTGGGATCACCGTTTTCATCTATGATATCAAATAATTCCATTTTTCTGCTTCTTTCTCATATTTTATTCTTTCTTAACCAAATCAATCTCATTCTAGCATGATTTCGAAACAGTTTCCAGCCTGTAAAAAATGCCTGTAAACAGCTCCTTGTTTACAGACACAAAAAAACTCCCCCTGTTGGACTCGAACCAACGACACTGCGGTTAACAGCCGCATGCTCTACCGACTGAGCTAAGGAGGAATACTTAAATATTTAATTTAAGGCTTGTACCTTAAAAACTACATACATGCTTGTTGATGGTTAATCATTTTGTTGAATCAATTTTAACCTGCGTACCGATTCACCTTTTTTCACGGGCTCGCAGCTAAAGCTGCATCGCCTGTTCTTTAGGCTACTCCAGCGGTGGTCATCTCGCAACTTCGTTGCTCGATGTCATTTGCTTCCAAATGTTCAGTCTGTACCATAAATGGTTCTCCACAAGCAAGCTTGTTCCGCCCCATTTCTGTTACATCCTGCCCGCTTCCTCGGCTAGTTGGTCAAGCCCTCACCCGATTAGTAACAGTCAGCTCCATGTGTTACCACACTTCCACCCCTGCCCTATCTACCTCGTCGTCTTCAAGGGGGTTTACTTCTTAAAGAATGGGATATCTCATCTTGAGGGGGGCTTCACGCTTAGATGCCTTCAGCGTTTATCCCTTCCGGACTTGGCTACCCGGCCATGGCTTTGGCAAGCCAACCGGTCCACCAGCGGTCCGTCCATCCCGGTCCTCTCGTACTAAGGACAGCTCCTCTCAGATATCCTGCGCCCACGCCGGATAGGGACCGAACTGTCTCACGACGTTCTGAACCCAGCTCGCGTACCGCTTTAATGGGCGAACAGCCCAACCCTTGGGACCTACTACAGCCCCAGGATGCGATGAGCCGACATCGAGGTGCCAAACCACTCCGTCGATGTGAACTCTTGGGAGTGATAAGCCTGTTATCCCCAGGGTAGCTTTTATCCGTTGAGCGATGGCATTCCCACTTAATACCACCGGATCACTAAGCCCTACTTTCGTATCTGCTCCACCCGTCGGTGTCGCAGTCAAGCTCCCTTCTGCCTTTGCACTCTTCGAATGGTTTCCGTCCATTCTGAGGGAACCTTTGGGCGCCTCCGATACCCTTTCGGAGGCGACCGCCCCAGTCAAACTCCCCGCCTGGCATTGTCCCACCGCCGGATCACGGCGGCTGGTTAGAAGCCCAATATCACAAGGGTGGTATCCCAACAGCGGCTCCATAGCAACTGACGTCACTATCTCTCAGCCTCCCACCTATCCTGTACATGCAACACCGGACCCCAGTGCCAAACTGGAGTAAAGCTCCATGGGGTCTTTCCGTCCTGGCGCGGGTAGCCAGCATCTTCACTGGCACTTCAATTTCACCGGATGTATTGCCGAGACAGCGCTCAAATCATTACGCCTTTCGTGCGGGTCGGAACTTACCCGACAAGGAATTTCGCTACCTTAGGACCGTTATAGTTACGGCCGCCGTTTACTGGGGCTTAAATTCAAAGCTTCGACGTATGTCTAACCTCTCCTCTTAACCTTCCAGCACCGGGCAGGCGTCAGCCCATATACCTCACCTTTCGGTTTCGCATAGACCTGTGTTTTTGCTAAACAGTTGCTTGAGCCTATTCTCTGCGGCCTGCTCTCGCAGGCACCCCTTCTCCCTAAGTTACGGGGCCATTTTGCCGAGTTCCTTGGCAATACTTCTTCCGCCGGCCTTAGGATTCTCTCCTCATCCACCTGTGTCGGTTTACGGTACGGGTACAGTATAAACAATAGCGGCTTTTCTTGACGCATGGCTCACGGGCTTCGCTACTATATTTCGCTCCACATCACGTCTTCCCATTGCATGGCGGATTTTCCTACCATACTGGTACCTCGCTTGTACCGGGCTTTCCATTCCCGGCTCCCGCTCTCCTTACGTGTCCCCACAGTTCTGTTATACTGCAGTACAGGAATATCAACCTGTTGTCCATCGGCTACGGCTCCCGCCCTCACCTTAGGTCCCGACTCACCCAGGGCAGATCAGCTTTACCCTGGAAACCTTGGATATTCGGCCTAGAGGATTCCCACCTCTATCTCGCTACTCATTCCGGCATTCTCTCTTCTATACAGTCCACAGCTCCTTACGGTACTGCTTCTTCCCATATACAATGCTCCTCTACCAATCCTTACGGATTCCTTAGTTTCGGTGGCGCGTTTCAGCCCCGGACATTTTCGGCGCAGGACCTCTCGACCAGTGAGCTATTACGCACTCTTTGAATGTATGGCTGCTTCTGAGCCAACATCCTGGTTGTCTTCGAAATCCCACATCCTTTTCCACTTAACGCGCACTTTGGGACCTTAACTGTAGGTCTGGGCTCTTTCCCTTTTGACCGCCCAACTTATCTCGTGCAGTCTGACTCCCGGTGATATCTACACGGCATTCGGAGTTTGATATTCTTCGGTAGGCTTTGACGCCCCCTAGGAAATTCAGTGCTCTACCTCCGCAAGACTCACACCGAGGCTAGCCCTAAAGCTATTTCGAGGAGAACCAGCTATCTCCGGGTTCGATTGGAATTTCTCCCCTATCCACACCTCATCCCCACCCTTTTCAACGGATGTGGGTTCGGTCCTCCACTACCTCTTACGGCAGCTTCAACCTGGACATGGATAGATCACCCGGTTTCGGGTCTACTCCTACTGACTTAAGGCCCTCTTAAGACTTGGTTTCCCTACGGCTCCACACCTGAAGTGCTTAACCTTGCCAGTAAGCGTAACTCGCCGGACCGTTCTACAAAAAGTACGCGGTTGTGCATATAAAGCACTTCCACAGCTTGTAGACACAGGGTTTCAGGTTCTCTTTCACTCCCCTCCCGGGGTCCTTTTCACCTTTCCTTCACAGTACTATGCGCTATCGGTCACTAAGTAGTATTTAGCCTTAGGGGGTGGTCCCCCTTACTTCCCACAAGGTTCCTCGTGTCTCGTGGTACTCCGGATCCTGCTCAGTCAGCTTGGCTTTCACGTACGGGGCTTTCACCCTCTCCGGCCGGCTTTCCCAAAACCGTTCTGTTAACTTCGCTGAATCTTAAATGCAGTCCATGACCCCGGCATGCACGCACACCGGTTTAGGCTCCTCCGCGTTCGCTCGCCGCTACTTACGGAATCGATGTTTCTTTCTTTTCCTCCGGGTACTTAGATGTTTCAGTTCCCCGGGTTCCCTTCCATACGTTATGGATTGGCGTATGGATGCATGAGGTCTGCTCATGCGGGTTTCCCCATTCAGAAATCTCCGGATCACGGGATATTTGCTCCTCCCCGAAGCTTTTCGCAGCTTATCACGTCTTTCATCGGCTCTTAGTGCCAAGGCATCCGCCCTGTGCCCTTATTGCTTGACCTTTCGCTTCATCACCCTAGCGTAGGTGATGCGGTCTCTTGATTCTCTGTTGTATCACGCTCTCGCGTTTTACAACGGTGTTTGATTACTCTGTTCATAACAGATAAATCGATGTCTTCCTATCTTTGCGTTTGCATTAATTTCTTAATACTTTGCGTTTAAGGATATTTGATTAACTTAATCAAATTTCATGTATGCAGTTTTCAAGGTACAATGCTGACTGATGTTTTATCAGCCATCAGAACTCACAAACTGTTTTTGTAAACTCTGATCACTGGTAAAACCAGCTTTTATTCTCATCAGGATCTCTCCTGTTTTTCTTTTTGATCTGGCGCCCACCTGCTCTCCCACACCGTCTCCAGTGCAGTACCATCGGCCGATTGGGTCTTAACCGTCGTGTTCGGGATGGGAACGGGTGTGTCCCCCAACCGCATCGGCACCAGAAATCTTTCAGCTTGATAGCTAAACAGTAAAACACATCTTCTCTACTTTTTCCCTTAGAAAGGAGGTGATCCAGCCGCACCTTCCGATACGGCTACCTTGTTACGACTTCACCCCAGTCATCGGTCCCGCCTTCGGCAGCTCCTCCCTTGCGGTTAGGTCACTGACTTCGGGCGTTACTGACTCCCATGGTGTGACGGGCGGTGTGTACAAGACCCGGGAACGTATTCACCGCGGCATTCTGATCCGCGATTACTAGCGATTCCAGCTTCATGTAGTCGAGTTGCAGACTACAATCCGAACTGGGACGTTATTTTTGGGATTTGCTTACCCTCGCAGGCTCGCTTCCCTTTGTTTACGCCATTGTAGCACGTGTGTAGCCCAAATCATAAGGGGCATGATGATTTGACGTCATCCCCGCCTTCCTCCAGGTTATCCCTGGCAGTCTCCACAGAGTGCCCACCTTATATGCTGGCTACTGAGGATAGGGGTTGCGCTCGTTGCGGGACTTAACCCAACATCTCACGACACGAGCTGACGACAACCATGCACCACCTGTCTCCCCTGTCCCGAAGGAAAGGAACGGTTAAGTTCCGGTCAGGGGGATGTCAAGACTTGGTAAGGTTCTTCGCGTTGCTTCGAATTAAACCACATGCTCCACCGCTTGTGCGGGTCCCCGTCAATTCCTTTGAGTTTCATTCTTGCGAACGTACTCCCCAGGTGGAATGCTTAATGCGTTTGCGGCGGCACCGAAGAGCTTTGCTCCCCGACACCTAGCATTCATCGTTTACCGCGTGGACTACCAGGGTATCTAATCCTGTTTGCTCCCCACGCTTTCGAGCCTCAACGTCAGTTACCGTCCAGTAAGCCGCCTTCGCCACTGGTGTTCCTCCTAATATCTACGCATTTCACCGCTACACTAGGAATTCCGCTTACCTCTCCGGCACTCAAGACGGGCAGTTTCCAATGCAGTCCCGGGGTTGAGCCCCAGCCTTTCACATCAGACTTGTCCATCCGTCTACGCTCCCTTTACACCCAGTAAATCCGGATAACGCTTGCCCCCTACGTATTACCGCGGCTGCTGGCACGTAGTTAGCCGGGGCTTCTTAGTCAGGTACCGTCAATCTCTTCCCTGCTGATAGAAGTTTACATACCGAGATACTTCTTCCTTCACGCGGCGTCGCTGCATCAGGGTTCCCCCCATTGTGCAATATTCCCCACTGCTGCCTCCCGTAGGAGTCTGGGCCGTGTCTCAGTCCCAATGTGGCCGTTCACCCTCTCAGGCCGGCTATGGATCGTCGCCTTGGTAGGCCGTTACCCTGCCAACTAGCTAATCCAACGCGGGTCCATCTTATACCACCGGAGTTTTTCACACCAGACCATGCGGTCCTGTGCGCTTATGCGGTATTAGCAGCCATTTCTGACTGTTATCCCCCTGTATAAGGCAGGTTACCCACGCGTTACTCACCCGTCCGCCACTAGAAACCAGCTAAATCTGCCGAAGCTTCAATAAAAGGTTTCCCGTTCGACTTGCATGTGTTAAGCACGCCGCCAGCGTTCATCCTGAGCCAGGATCAAACTCTCTGATAAAATGTTTGATTCATTTACTCAAGACAACCGTTTGGCTATCTCTCGTTTTACTGCTAAATAGGTCGTAACTCCGACTCGCTTCCGCTCATCGGAGCAGGTTCATGCTTTCGCATTCACCCGAACCGTTCTTTAAATGTAAAGAAATTTTCGAGAATCGTATGTGTTTCACTGTTTAGTTATCAAGGTTTGTTGCGTCTGTCTCTCAGACAGCTCGTTTATTTTATCTCATCTCTTTTTGTTTGTCAAGCACTTTTTTAAGTTTTTTTCAAACATTTTTGAGTTAAGATTTTGTTGCCGCTTTGTTGGCGACTTTGATACTTTATCATATCTTCTGTCTTTTGTCAACTATGAATTTCATTTTTCTGAAATTCTTTTTAATTGTTTGTTTTTCAAAAACAATTATTTGCGACAGCTCAGTTATAATACCACTGGGAGTTATGCTTGTCAACCATAAAATTCAAATTTTTTTGATTATTTTGTTTGTTTGGCTAAATTTGTTAATTTCCATTGGCATGGAGGGACCACTGGCTACGCACGTCACATTTCCAATGTGGACAGTGCGAGGGAAGGCGATCTCAGAGTTCCGAAGCCCGAACGCCCTCCCTCGCGCTCCCACCCCGTTGGGCACGGAACTTGTGTTACATCTTCGATATGTAACACTATTGACTTTTGTCTGTATGCTGCGGTATTCAATATAGAACGTTGTGCCGAGGATGTTCCTTACGTCACACTATTCTGACCGTATCGTTATACCAATACCGCTTCACCCCCACACTACTTCCCTCAACCCAGGACAGGGCGCAATCGCGTCCGCATCCGTCCTTCACCGAATTGACTACCAGCCGTGGAGCTGGGGTCTGGCCGGGCAACTCTGCAGGAGGGTCGAAACTACTTGGGCTGCGGGGAGCGGCGTTATTTTCAAAACTCCTGCTGTCTGAGCGACGCAGAAGCGAGTTCAGGATTTTTGGAAATGGTTTTAGCCGATTCACGGAGTCCTAGTAGTTTCCCCCGACGAAGCCCTGCCCGTACAGACCCCAGCTCCACGGCGTACATTCGTTAAAACAAAAAAGACGCCACAAAAAAGCGACGTCCTTCCATAAACCACACTCAATTCCCCCCAGAAAGCTCCCTAAGCAGCTCTATATCACTCTGCTGCACCTTTATATTCGTTGTCAGCTTCTCCCCTTCAGGGCTTATATAAGTCACTTCCAGGATACTGCCCTCACGAAGCCCACGCCTTGACACTGCACTGCAAAATGCAGGAAACTTAGGATGGTTCTTTTTAAATGTATTCCATGCATTCATAACTTTCATCATGTTTCCGATATTACCAATACCCATAACTGTTTCATACTCCTTTCTCACCATATACAGCCGCTATACCCAAAAGTACAGCGGCTGCATAATTAATATCCATCTAAAGAAGATTCTCACATAAGCTAACTTAATTACTGTTGAGCTTTTTTCTTAAAATAATTCTTAACAATAGGTTTCACTTTATTTTGTACTTTCACAGGCAAATGATAATAAACTCTGCGCAGGAAAGTCTGCTTAACCTGAATCGGCTCATTTATCTTGACGTGAATATCTGCTGCCTCTGTAGTTTCTATTTTGGCAGGATAAGCCTGGTATGTCTTAACTGTCTTCTCAGAGAACATAGCGTTCTTTAGCCAATCCTGGAAAAATGCTTTTTCTTTTTCCAGGATCTCCTCTACCTGAGTATAGTCCATTGGTTCAAGGAAGTGATCATTTTTGATAATATCAAGAGGATTAGTTACAAAACGATCCTCAACATGGAAAAGTTTTGTAAGAGAAGCAAATCTGGTCATACCCCTGTGTGCATTTCCAATTCCAGCAAATGGCTTATGGTAAATAATCGCAAAGCTCATTCCATGACAGGAATCTGTAAGAACATAACTGCTGTTTTTAAAATAGTAAACCCAATCCTGAAAAGTAACATTCTCAAGAATTGTATCCATTCCCAGCTTTTCTTTATTAGACTCATAATTCCATGGCGTGCCATCCAGAATATGAATAGTTCTAAGTCCCAGCTTTTCAGAAAGATGACGAATTACCTCTTTCTTTTCAGGTGTCGGATCCAGAATATAGGTAAGCATATATGGTTCTGTTTCATTACGTGTAGATTCTGCTGCAATATCATCATACACCTGTCTGTCTGTAGAAAATACCGGATCCAGAACACGGGTAGCATCCACCCCAAATACTCTCTTCATAATACCAACAGCAGATTCCTCTCGTACAGAAATTGCATCAAATCGCTTAAAGTACTCACTTGCAATAATACGTTCCCTATTTGAACGAAAATCACGATCATGTCCAAAAGATGCTGCAACTGCAACTTTCTTCTTTTCATCACGTACAAAATCCATAAGAAAACTTCTTCCAAAGTTTCTTGCAATACCATGATTCCATACCTGGTCAGAACCAATAACAAAGGAATCACAAATATGATTCAAGATACGCAATTCATTTAATTTATAGCGTTTGCTTACATGAAAATGAGTATTTGCAAAAACACGACTATGATTTTCTTCGGCAACTTCCCTGTCTATCCCTACAAAACCTGGTTTATCGATCATAAGAACAGAAAGGCCCAGTCCCTGCAACTGTTTCATCAAACCATAATAAGTCGCAATACTTCCATAATTACAGCCAAACCATACTCCCAGAACACCAACATCATAACGGTTTTCCATACAGTATTTAACCGCTTTATGCATACTTGTATAGTTTAACATTTCAAAGAAACGGTCGCGCTGAGAATGTGCCTGCATATGCTCTTTGAAACGGTTTTTCCAGGTAACTGCTTCCAACGGTACTTTTTCAAAAACCTGCGTATTTGCACTAATTTCTTCTACAATCTTGCGTCCCTTTTCATTATTTACAAGAATCAGAGAAGTTCCTCTTCCATCACTTAATTCAGCTTTGTATTTAGCAATTCCCCAACAATCACCAATCGTAATATCTCCCTGGCGAGGCATAGACGCAAATTTACAGTCTTCACAGCTTTTTCTGAGAAACAGGCTTCTGTAAGATCCTTTCACAAACGGATCCAGTTCTCCTGATCCCATATATGTCTGTCCATCCTTCAAGACAACCGCACAGGTAGTTCCATTATATCCATAATATTTAGTACGGAAATAAAATCTTTTTACATTTTCTCTTCCAAAAGTTTCATCCAGATATCTTTCAAAAACCTTAGGAGATGTGCCACCATGACACATAAGATCTACTGCAATCAGTCCCTCTCTTTTATTTCCCAAGTATGCTTTTAAACCGGCAACCTGACATGGAGTACCTGTAAAAAGGACTTTTGTACCTTTCTCAAGAAGTTCTTTAATACGCGGGAACATATCTCCAAGATCACTCTCCACATATTTAGATCTTCTCATTGGCTCAATTTCTTTTTCATTTGTGGCAATCGTATGGAAAATATGAAATTTCTCGTCCATAACAACACCGCAGACAACACCGCCCTGCGCAAGGATGTTTCTTGCGATTAAGGTAAAAGCACCGCCAGAAGTACTATCCATTCGCAGCTTGTCATCCGCCCAGACCGCATAACTCTCCGGCTCCGGTGCATTGCTCATATCTTTTGGACAGATGGATGGACAGATCTTTCTGCATTTTCCGCAGCCTGTACATTTCTCTTCGTCTACAACAGGATAGCGAAAGCCTTCGCTATCCCTTTCCATTGTGATTGCCCCAAACGGGCAGCTGTAAACACAGGCACTGCAGCCGTAGCACTCTGTTTTCTTTAAATCCCCTATATGTTTTACACTCATTTATCTATCTCCAAATATTTTCTCCAGAAACTTTCTGAAGTGAACTCTTTTCTGTGGTTTCTGTATTCTTTTTCCAAACGGACGTGAATCTTATTGTAACGACTGAAAAGTTTGCGTTCTCTGCTGAATAGCTCGAAAAATCTCTTCTTGTCCATTTCTCTGTATGCACCCATCTTCAGGTATGGGTTTACTGCAAGAAGTCTTCTTCTGAAGAAGTATCTGTGTGGTGAATAATACCAGTCATAGGCAACCGGAACTGTTTCTTTTTTCAGAAGCTTCTCCGGCCAGAAATGTCCGTTATAAGTAATTCTATACAGGAAGGTTTCCCATGGTTTACGCGGAAGATCCGTTGCATACACACTGTAAACCTTTGTCGGTGCTTCCGGGAAATTGGAAAGCGGTTCCATCTGCTCATTCTTTTGGGATTTCTCCTTGAGAAGCTTCTCGCCCTGGTTCTTCATGAAGAATTTGTACCCCTTCATATAATCCTCAACTGCATCAAGAAGAAGCTCTGCTCCGTCATAATTAAAGCGGAGAAGATTTACACGGATCAGCTTATGGATACGTGTCATAATATCTGCATTCTGGCAAACTCCGCTGGCAGCCTGAAGCATCAGGGTATTTCTGTGAACCTGGTAGAATTCCATTGCACCGTTGAATTTGTTTGTGAAGCCCATATGCCAGATGCAGATTCCGCTGAGTGTGATAAATTTCGCCTTGTTTCGAAGGCTGTACTCAACATCATCTCCACGAACAAATACAGGAAGCGGAAGATTGTCTTTGCGTACAAATTCAGCCGGAATACAGCAATACCACCATCCGGCATAAGCATTCTTAGGCTGATGGATGATTTCCTCACAGCGAAGGATATCTTCAATTTTTCTTGTATCCACTCTGTCTTTCAGAGGACCGTAAGTTCCTTCATGATCCATGAATCCGACATCCTCATACAACATATTCATCTCTTCATAGAAAAGCATAGCTCCACTGATAAAATGGTGTTCATATTCCGGACGAATGATCTTCAGAAGATTATAGGTACGGATAAGGCTCTCCGGAAGAATCATAACATCATCATCCATCAGAAGAACATGGGTCGGTTTTTCTTTATGATCCATAGCTTCCAGCATACCTCTTGTAAATCCGCCGGCACCACCTACATTAAGGTTCGGATGTACCATTACATGCTCTGTCTGGATCTCTTCTGCCGGAAGTGTCCGTCCATTATCTACCACATGGATCCACAGATTTTCTGCAATACTATCATTACCGGCAAGTACAGTATCTTTCAGAAGCTGAATGTTCGGAAGGATATAATCTTCTTTTTTGAATGTTGTTGTACAAAGATGAAGAGATACATGACGCATCTGATCTTCCTCAACCTCTGTAGCATACTCGCCTCCATAGATCACACATACACCGAGTGTATGGATCTCGAAGCCGGCAACCATCAGATCATTTTCCGGATATTCAAGACTGATCTCCTGCTCCTCAGCTGCGGAAACCTTTGCTCTGCGGAGAACTTTACGGATGTACTGTGTATCTTTCTTCTCATAGCCTGTAAGAAGGATCTCCATCTCACCTTTTACACGCAGTTTCAGAATCAGCTTCTCTGCGTATGTGTAGGTTTTCCATTTCAGAAGTGAAATAGAGTTAAAGTAAGTACAGAAATCAATTACCTGTCCCGCACCTAAAACGATGTTTTTCTTTTCTCTGTCATACACCGGGCGGCTGCTTTTGAAAAACATCTCCCAGTATGCTTCCAGCCTGTCATTGTCGCAGAACAGGATATTCTGCAGTTTGTAATTTTTACTCATTCTTATCAATCTCCAAATATTTATTCCAGAATTCTTCTGTTATCAGTTTCTTCCAGTTCCTTCTGTAGCTCTCCCTGGATTTTTCAAAATACCTGTCTGTTTTCCTCAATGCCAGTAATAAATATATGCTCAGACGTATTGTTTCCGGCAGGTTCTTATCTGCCTTCAGGCAAAATCCTGCGGAATCTTCATAAACGATATGTTTCTTTTTGGCTGCAGTGTATACACTGACATCCGGAGTTGTATAAAACACATTTTTTTCCGTGTGACCCGTTTTTTGCAGTTTAGGAACTCTTGCAGCTACTTTTGCGTGGATCTCTACTCCATCTGTTTTTTCCAGCCATTTTTCACCTTTCAGGAAATCCATCATAGCACAGATATTCAGATAAATATAAGAGTATCTGCCCCGCAGAAGATTTCCCGCAACCCATTTGATAAGGAATTTCTTCCACTGGAGACTATCCCAGTCATCATAATGAATCGCATTTACGATAGCCATATTCCGGATATCGTAATATTCTCCCATCTGAGGTAGTTTCTTGATAACGGCTTCATGCCATACTCCAATGCCATTCAGTGTCATCAGTTTTCCCAGGCGGATGCCGTACTCGATATCATCCCTGTGGATAAACAAAGGCAGCGGAAGACCCTTTTCCCGGATAGCTGATACCGGTATGGCACAGTACCACCAACCGCCGTATTCCCAGTTCTGTACCTTTGTATTCTTCAGAAGCGAATCTTTCCTTCGAAGATCCAGATTCTGTCCGCAGCCCTGGATCTTTCCTCTGTTCCAGAAAGCTCCGCACTCAAATTGTTTCCACGGAATATCCCTTTCTATAAGAGCTCCTCCCAAAGGCGCATCCTGCCATTCTTTCTTTACAGCAGAAAGAAAATAACCTGTTTTTCTGAGAACATCCGGATTAAGGATAATATCATCATCCATCAGGATCACATGGGTAAATGCAGGATCTTTCAAAGCTTCTATCATACCTCTTGTAAATCCGCCGGCTCCGCCGCAATTCCTGTTCGGAACAAGATGTACCCATTCCGGGACCATATCCTCTGTGAGAGTATTCCCATTATCTATGAGAAAAATCTCCGGACGTTCTTTTATGTCCATTCTGGAAATCCTCTCAAGATTTCCTATGACTTCTTTTTCACGGCGGCAGGTGCAGATCACTACTGCCAAATTGACTTCCTGCAGTCTTTCCACTTCTGTCTGAACTGTTATATTTCTAAGATATCCACCTTGTTTCAGGCCTTTCACAGAAATCCAGAAAACTTTGGAGTGCTGCGGATCCGGTACTTCAAAAGTCACTGTCCGCTCTTCATCTCCCGCCAGACATTCTTCCTCACCGTTCACAACAGTTCTCTTTCCATCTGTATGGCACAGACTTATACTGCAGCTTCCGCTCACCGTAACCTTTACATGCAGCCCGTTTAATTCTGCGTACTGAGCCCACTGCTTCGGGTAAAATCCATTAAAATATGTAAAAAGCTCTACATTTCCATTTTCCGGTATATATAAGGATTTCTCCTCACCGCCGATCAGCCTGACGCCTTCAGTCCCCTGATAATAAAGTCCGTAATTTTCCTCTTCACTGTCCGGAAGCATCAGCGTCTGTATTGTTTTATACTTCATTCAATTTCTCCCTAAGCCTCATGATAAAATGCCCCGGATAGTATAACAGATATCCGCTCTTTCGGATAGCCCATACGAATTTATTTTCGACAGCATTATAGATTTCCGGATATCTGCCCCGAATCGTGCCGTCCATTCTGCGCAATCTGCGGCATACTCTGGCTGAACAAGGGAAACTCAAATATATTTTAAAATGGCTGCTAAGTACATTGGCGATTCCTTTTTCCAGATAGATAAGATACTCTCTGTCAGTATCCCTTGCTTTGAGATTCCGGTAATATCTCAACAGACTTTTCAGGACACGTTCATGATTACGGTGATTCTGGCGCATTTTTTCCAGTGTCATGCTCTGCCCCTGACGTCCCAGCCTGTACATGTATACAAATTCATCCAGAAATGTGATTGTCTTTACTTCCGGAATCGGATACATTACAAATTCCACGTCTACATAATAGCAGTTTTCATCAATCCTCATTCCCGTCCTGCGAACCAGATCTGTCTTTACTGTCATAGAATGCATCTTGACAAATGTTTTTTCCGCTATTTCCCTGAAATCATATTTTCTACCATATTCTACTCCCGGGAACGGATGTCTGTTCTGGATGCTTTTCTTTCCGCTTGGTTCATAGACCCAGAAAAAATTACTCCAGACAATATCTGTATCATATTTCTCCAGTCCCTCTACCAGCCGGATGAAGCCTTTTCTGTTTACCCAGTCATCACTGTCAAGAACTTTTACATATTCGCCTGCTGCGTTATCCATTCCTGTATTAATGGCCGATCCGTGACCACCATTAGGTTTACTGATCACCCGGACAGATTCCGGATGTGCCTTGGAAAACTCCAGTGCGATTTCCTCTGACCGGTCTGTTGATCCGTCCAGTACGACCAGAATCTCTATTTTATCCAGAATTTCTCTGATCATCAGTGATTCCAGACACTGGCGGATATATTTTTCCATGTTATAGACTGGAATGATAACCGACAAAATCTTTCTCATACTTTCCAACCTCTTATTTTATTATATATGAGATTGCATCACGGATCCCTGCTACGTATACCAGACGTATCCCTTTGATGCTCTCAGTCGCTGCCCTGTTTACTTCCGGCAGGATCACAGTTTCAAATCCCAGTTTTTTCGCTTCCTGCACACGTTGTCCGGCCATGCTGACTGCACGTACCTCACCGCTTAAGCCGATCTCACCAAAGACCATCACATTATCCGGGATCACAATATCCTTGCAGCTGGAAATAATGGCCAGACAAATACCAAGATCAATAGCCGGTTCTGTCATCTTCATTCCACCTGCAATGTTCACATATGCATCCGATGATGCAAGATGAACACCTGCTTTCTTCTCCAGAACTGCCATAAGCAGATTTACGCGGTTAAAATCTGTTCCAACTGCCGTACGTCTGGGGATTCCAAAATTACTCTGGCAGACAAGAGCCTGAATCTCCACCAGAATCGGTCTTGTGCCTTCCATGGAGCACGCAACAACAGAACCGGAAGCATTCTCCGGCCTTCCGTTCAGAAGAAATTCCGAAGGATTTTTTACTTCTTCAAGACCTGTATTCTGCATCTCAAAAACGCCGATCTCATTGGTAGACCCGAAGCGGTTTTTCACTGCACGCAAGATCCTGTAGGAAGCATGCCTGTCTCCTTCAAAATACAGAACTGTATCCACCATATGCTCAAGCACACGTGGGCCTGCCACATTTCCTTCCTTGGTCACATGTCCCACAATAAAAATGGAAACTCCCATTCCCTTGGCAATCTGCATCAGAACATTAGTCAGATTCCCTCACCTGTGAAACACTTCCAGGTGCGGAAGTAATATCTTCATGAAACATAGTCTGGATAGAATCCACAACAGCAACATCTGGTTTTGTCCGTTCTATGATCTCTCTGATATTCTCAAGATTTGTCTCACAGAGGAGCTTGAGTCTGTCATTAAAGCTTCCAAGCCTGTCTGCCCTGAGCTTGATCTGTCTGAGTGATTCCTCACCGGAAATATACAATACAGATACTCCCTGAGCTGAAAGATTCCTGCATACCTGAAGGAGCAGGGTGGATTTACCGATACCGGGATCTCCGCCCACCAAAACGAGGGAGCCAGGAACAATTCCTCCTCCCAGCACCCTGTCCAGTTCACCGATCCCACAGCTCTGACGTTCATCAGAAGAAAGGCTGATGTCTTTCAGAATTACGGGTTCAGTTTTTTTCTGTGTTGTGTTTGTACTGCCAGAGGATACTTTCTTTGCAGAAACTGTCTCCTCCACAAAAGTATTCCATGCCTTGCATGCAGGACACTGTCCCATCCACTTGGCAGATTCGTATCCGCATTCCTGGCAGAAATATACTGTTTTTTTATTTTTTAGCATTTTACGATTTTTACTTCAGCTTTGGTGTCCGCATCCAGCTCAACACTGAAAGAAAGCTTACCGCCCAGGTTCGTAGTCATGGTACCTGTGCTCGCTCCGTCAATAAACACCTGATACTCAGTCTCAGCCTCAAGCTCTACTGTGATCTGAGAATCCTCAAAGCCCTGTACCTCGAAGCTCATTGCAGTTCCATCCTGCTGAAGGTGGAATACACTTGTTCCCGGAACGGACTCATATACGAACATTCCATTGCGCTCAAGCTTGGTGATCTCCTTATATGTTTTTACTTTATACATATCTCCCTGATACTGATAATCTGACAGCTTGGATTTCTGATTTAACTCATAATCTCCAAAACTGATAGTACCGTTGTCTTCTGTACGGATCAATTCCTGTACCACTGCCATGATCTTATGTCCTCCTGAAATTCTTTTGTTGTAAATTTTGTAAGTTTAATTATAACTTATTTCGTATTTTTTGGCTATAGGAAGTGACAAAATTCTTATACTTTTCATAATTGTGATTTTTTATTCCCCGGAATCTGTCACTGCAAAGCAGATCTTTTTATCTTTTACTTTTACCTGCACAGCATCTCCGGATTTAATATGTCCCTCAAGAATTTCCGTTGCCATCTCATCTTCGATCTTCGTCTGGATAGCCCTTCTTAAAGGTCTTGCACCATACTTGCTGTCAAAACCTGCGTCTGCAATGAGATCTTTTGCCGCACCTGTGACCTTCAATGTAATACCAAGCTGTTCCTGACAGCGATTCTCAAGATTTTTAAGAAGAATCGTAACGATCTTGCGGATATTTTCTTTATTAAGAGAATGGAACACCATGATCTCATCAATTCGATTGAGGAACTCCGGTTTGAACATCCGGCGTACTTCTTCCATAACACCAGACTTCATTCTGTCGTAATTCTGCTTCTCGGTATCTCCGGACATAAACCCAAGATGCTTTGGCTCCATGATCATCTGTGCACCTGCATTGGATGTCATAATGATGATCGTCTGCTTAAAATCAACTTTTCTTCCATGGGCATCTGTAATATGTCCGTCATCCAGCACCTGCAGAAGGATATTGAACACATCCGGATGTGCCTTCTCAATCTCATCAAAAAGAATCACGCTATATGGATTTCTACGTACTTTCTCACTGAGCTGTCCACCCTCCTCATAGCCTACATATCCTGGCGGTGATCCAATCATCTTGGAAACACTGTGTTTCTCCATATACTCAGACATATCCACACGGATCATAGCCTGCTCACTTCCAAAGACTGCCTCTGCCAGTGCCTTGGAAAGCTCTGTTTTTCCGACACCTGTAGGACCAAGGAACAGAAAAGAACCGATTGGTCTTGAAGGATCTTTTAAGCCGACTCTGCCTCGTTTCACTGCACGGGCCACTGCAGACACTGCTTCATCCTGCCCGATCACACGCTTCTTAAGAACTTTTTCCAGGTTTGCAAGACGGCGGGATTCCCCTTCTGTGAGACGCTGTACGGGAATCTTCGTCCAATCCGATACAATATCTGCAACTGCTGCCTCTCCTACTGTTAGAGATTTCCGTTTATTTCTGCGTTCAGCTTTTTTGCGGATCTTCTCAAGTTCTTCTTCTGCCTCATTCTGTCTTGCCTGTGCCGCTTTTGCACCTTCCAGGTCAGCATTTACAACTGCCTGCTCTTTTTCTTTGAGAATATCGTGGATTTTGCGTTCCAGGACTTCCGCCTCCGGGGACGGATGATATCCTGCCAACTGTACCTTGGATGACGCTTCATCAATAATATCAATGGCCTTATCCGGAAGAAAACGATCATTGATATAACGGATGGACATCTTCACTGCTGCCTCCAGAGCCTCATCCAGAATCTCAACGCCGTGATGCTTCTCATAATACGGGCGCAGCCCTCTTAAGATCTTCACGGCCTCTTCTTCTGTTGGCTCTTCCACTGTTACCGGCTGGAAACGCCGCTCCAGTGCAGCATCTTTTTCTATATATTTCCTGTATTCTTCCAGAGTTGTAGCTCCGATCAGCTGAATCTCTCCTCTGGAAAGTGACGGTTTCAGAATATTGGAAGCATCCAGTGCACCTTCTGCGCCTCCGGCTCCGATAATCGTGTGGATCTCATCGATAAAAAGCAGAATCCCCTGCTGTTCTCTTACCTCATCAATGACATTTCGGATACGCTCCTCAAATTCACCTCTGTATTTACTTCCTGCAACCATTCCGGAAAGATCCAGTACAACTACTCTTTTATCCTTCACTGTATCAGGAACCATTCCTGTAACGATCCGCTGTGCGAGGCCTTCCACAATAGCTGTTTTTCCAACACCTGGCTCTCCTACCAGACATGGATTATTCTTGGTCCTGCGGCTTAGGATTTGGATCAGGCGGGCGATCTCTTTATCTCTTCCCACTACAGGATCCAGTCTGCCTTCCTCCGCCATCTCAGTAAGATCCCGGCTGTACTGGTCAAGCGTTGGTGTTGTGCTGCCGTTTCTGTTCCGGGCCGCTTTTACTGCCTGAAATTCTTCTGCAATGGCATCGCTGTCCATTCCCATTGCTGCAAGCACTGCTGCGTACAGCTTCTGGATATTCGCTCCCATTGTATACAAAAGTCTCGTGCCTACACAGTCTGTTTCTTTCAGCATAGCCAGCAGAAGATGCTCGGTTCCTGCTTTCTCAAAATGCATAGATTCAGCTTCTGCATACGCATTTTCAAGAACTCTCTGGGTTCTCGGGCTGAATCCCGGTTTCTGGGTAACAGCTGTATTTCCCGGCGGTGCGATCAGTTTATCGATCAGTGCCAGGGCATTCTCTGCCTGGATACCGAATTCCTCGAGCACTCTGCCTGCTGTGCCCTCTTCTTCCTGCAAAAGGCCTACCAACAAATGCTCAGTACCGATATAACTATGTCCGCAGGAGCCTGCTGCCTGTTTCGCCAGAGCAAGAACATTCTGTGCCTGCTTTGTAAATCGTTCCTGCATGATGTCTCCTCCTATCTGTCTGCGTCATATTCATCAAAAATCTCATCCACCAGCTGATGGATCTCTTCTCTTGTTACATTCTTGCAACAGCCCCAGGCCATCGCTACTGTGAGATTCTGTTTCATCTCTTCCAGGGCTCTTACCTTATCTGCATCAATGGAGATCACTGCTCCTTTTCGTCTGTCAATGGTTACAAAGCCTTCCTGACGAAGCAGTGCATATGCTTTATTTACCGTATGCATATTGATCCCTGCAATGCTCGCAAGCTGCCGTACAGAAGGCAGAGCATCCCCCTCATGAAGCCTGGATGTGGCTATCCCCATTATGATTTGATTGGTGATCTGCATGTAGATCGCCTCATCACTGTTAAAATCAATTTCTATCACCATCGGGCAATCTCTCCTCTATAACAGCAAAAGGCTGCACAGTTTCATATCCTGGCAGCCTGCTGTGATTTAATTTTTTATTTGGCGACTCCTGCGATCTTCTCCACCTGTTCTTTATTCAGGATCAGATTGAATCCAAGCGGATTTACCACATAAGCACTCGCCTGCGGAATCATCAAGCCCGGAAGTTTATCCATGGTTACTTTCGCAACACGGAGGTTCTTTCCTCTTCCGAATTTCTCAAATTCCATAACATCTGTAAATACAGGCTGAAGGATCTTGTCATCTTTGTTCTTAAGATATGGAATATGAAGTTTTCCGTTTTCTTCCTGTTCTGCATTGATGGCAATCAAGAATTCCGCTTTTCGGAGGTTTGCGATCAGCTCTTCCTCCAGCTCACGGATATTCTTATGTTCTTCCTGTTTCACCGGGCGGCGAAGCTCCTGCATGAAGTAAATGCCGGAAAGCTCAAGAGAAGGATTGAGAAGCGGTCTCTTGGCCGGTTCGATCTTACTCATATCTCTCTGACTTGCGATCCTCTGAATCTCTACTTCAATCTGCTTGTCCCCATCTGTCCAGATCACACTGTTTACGCCAATCGCATACAGAGTACCGTACAGTCTCGGAAAATCTTTCTTTTCGTATTTCATGCCCATAAGAAGAATCTTGTCCTCCAGGAGCTGTTTTCCATATTCTTTAATCTCTTCTTCTGTTGCAAAAATCCTTGCCTGATCATTAAATGTCTCCTCATCGCAGGTAACATACGGAAGCTTGGTAGCCTGAGAATATGCTACAAAAACTTCCTCCCTGTTTCTGAGTTCCTGAACTGCTTCTTCTACACTGATTCCCATTTTTCCTGTCCTCTCTGCCTCATCATTTGGATGTGACACTGCATCAAAGAAAATGGTTCGTTCTTATCGTGTTCTGTCAGCATCCAGCTTTTATTATTGATAACTATTTATGGCATTCATAGTTAACATTATTTTACAATATAATCTATAATTTCGTCAAGCTGTGTGCTAATAGTTGTAGAATTTATGTTACTGTTGCAGAATGGACAGGACAATAACGAATTTATGATTCACGCCTCGTCAATGGCCTTTCCAATGTCGTGACGCATATATTTGTTTGCAAAATCAATCCACTCAGTAGCTTCGTATGCGTTCTTTCTGGCTTCTTTGAGAGTTTTTCCTTTGGCTGTGATGCCAAGAACACGTCCGCCGTTTGTAACGATCTCGCCATCTTTAAATCTGGTTCCTGCATGGAAGCAGTAATATCCGTCCTTGTCCTTGAAATTCTCAAATCCATGGATCGGGATACCTTTCTCATATTTCACCGGATAACCGTCGCTTGCAAGAACTACACATACTGCCGCATTATCCTGGAATTTCAGATCGATCTGATCCAATTTACCGTCAACGCAGGCCTCCATTACCTCAAGGATATCATTCTCCATACGCGGGAGAACGACCTGTGCCTCCGGATCACCGAATCTTGCATTGTACTCAAGAACCTTCGGGCCATCTGCAGTAAGCATCAGCCCGAAGAAAATGATTCCTTTGAACGGACGTCCCTCTGCTGCCATGGCATCTACTGTTTTCTGATAGATATATTTCTTACAGAACTCATCAACTTCTTCTGTATAGAACGGGCTTGGAGAGAAAGTTCCCATACCGCCTGTGTTCAGTCCCTGATCTCCGTCCTGTGCACGTTTATGATCCTGTGCGGAAGTCATGGTGCGGATCGTTTTTCCGTCAACAAAGGAAAGCACGGAAACTTCACGGCCTGTCATAAACTCCTCAATGACCATGGTATTTCCGGCATTTCCGAATTTTTTATCTTCCATGATCTCCTTTACGCCGTCCTCAGCTTCCTTCAGATCTTTACAGATCAGAACGCCCTTACCAAGTGCAAGTCCGTCAGCTTTCAGAACAATCGGAAATTTTGCTTCTGTTCTTAAATATGTAAGTGCCTTCTCCGGATCATCGAAATTCTCATAGGCAGCAGTCGGAATCTCATATTTTTTCATAAGATCTTTGGAAAAAGCCTTGGAGCCTTCCAGGATTGCTGCATTCTTGCGAGGTCCGAACACCCGAAGTCCCTGTGTCTCAAATACATCTACAATACCGCCAACAAGAGGATCATCCATTCCGACGATGGTGAGATCAATCTCTTTTTCTTTGGCAAATGCAGCCAGTTTTTCAAATTCCATTGCCCCGATATCCACACATTCTGCATACTCTGCAATTCCTGCATTTCCAGGTGCACAGTAGATCTTATCTGCCTTCGGGCTTTTTGCAACGCTCCATGCGATAGCGTGTTCTCTTCCACCGCTTCCTACGATTAATATCTTCATCTGTTTACTCCTTTGTTTCATCTATCCTGTGATTACTTTAAAGAAACGATCCCATCTGTCACTGTAATCTTGTCATTTGCAATGAGATCAATAGCATCCGGAAGGATCTTCCACTCAGCCTTCTCCATCACTCTTCTCTGAAGTTCCTTAGAGGTGTCTCCATCTTTCACTTTTACAGCTTTCTGAAGGATGATCGGACCTGTATCTGTGCCTGCATCTACAAAATGTACAGTAGCACCTGTTACCTTCACGCCTCTTGCAAGCACTGCATCATGAACTTTAAGTCCGTAATAACCTTTGCCGCAGAATGACGGTATCAGGGACGGATGAATGTTAATGATCTTATTCGGATAAGCTTCCACCATCATAGGCGGAATAGCAACCAGATATCCGGCAAGAACGATCAGATCCACTCCTCTCTCCTGAAGTTTTGCAAGAAGTGCTCTGTGAAAAGCTTCCCTGTCCGGATAGTCCTTCGGCGCAATGCACAAAGCTTCGATATTATGCTTTCTGGCTCTCTCCAGCGCATAGGCAGAAGCATTATTGCTGATCACGATATCCACTTCTGCATTGGTAATATCTCCGGCATCAATTGCATCCAGGATTGCCTGGAGATTGGTCCCGCCGCCGGAAACAAGAACTCCGATTTTTAACATAAGGTCACTCCCTTTTCACCTGCTTCAATACTTCCTACAACATACGGCTTGTCTCCTGTGCTGCGGATAGCTTCCATTGTTTTGTCAACATCTGCCGGATCTACTGCAAGGATCATTCCAAGTCCCATGTTGTATGTATTATACATCATATGCTCATCAATATTTCCTTTTTCTGCAAGAAGTTTGAAGATCGGAAGTACCGGATAGCTGTCTTTCTTAACAACTGCTCTTGTACCTTCCTTCAGCATACGCGGGATATTCTCATAAAATCCGCCGCCTGTGATATGGCTGCAGGCATGGATCTTCACACCGGCATTGCGGATACTCTTTAATGCTTTTACATAGATTCTGGTCGGTGCGATCAGAGCCTCACCAAGTGTTGTGCCAAGCTCCTCATAATAGGTATCCAGAGATTCCTTTGTCATATCAAATACTTTACGTACAAGAGAAAATCCGTTACTGTGAACTCCTGTGGAAGCCATGCCGATGAGTACATCTCCCGGTTTCAGGGATTCTCCTGTAAGAAGATCTTTTTTGTCAACGACTCCTACTGCAAATCCTGCAAGGTCATACTCATCCTCAGGCATAAGTCCGGGATGTTCTGCTGTCTCACCGCCGATAAGAGCAGCTTCTGACTGTACACAGCCTTCTGCAACACCCTTTACAATCTCAGCGATTTTCTCCGGATAGTTCTTGCCACAGGCAATGTAATCCAGGAAGAACAGTGGTTCTCCACCTGCACATGCAATATCATTCACACACATTGCTACCGCATCGATTCCGATAGTATCATGCTTATCCATGACCATGGCTACTTTAACCTTCGTTCCACATCCATCTGTTCCGGAAACAAGTGTCGGTTCCTCCATGTCTTTAAATTTCTCCATGGAAAATGCACCTGAGAAACCTCCGATTCCTCCAAGTACCTCCGGTCTCATTGTCTTGGCAATATGTTTTTTCATCAGTTCTACTGATTTGTAACCAGCCTCTATATCTACGCCTGAAGTCTTGTAATCCATAATTTCCTCCTTATAGCAACACTCTTTTGTTTATTATTTATTATAATTCCTGTATCCAACTTCCTGAAGTCTTGCGTCCTTCTTCTCTACCTGCTCTTTCAGCTCCTGGCTGTAGGCTTTCAATCTGCCTAAAAGCTCTTCATCTGAAGTTGCAAGGATCTTCGCTGCAAGGAGTCCCGCATTGGCACCGCCATTGATTGCTACTGTTGCAACCGGGATACCGCTTGGCATCTGTACGATGGAATAAAGGGAATCTCTTCCTCCCAGTGATGTGGTATGCATCGGGATTCCGATGACCGGCATTGGAAAGATTGCCGCGCACATTCCCGGAAGATGAGCTGCCATTCCTGCGCCTGCAATGATTACTTTGAAGCCTTTTTCTTCTGCTGTTCTGGCATACTCGAAAAATACATCCGGTTCTCTGTGTGCGGAAATGATCTTCATCTCATAATCAATTCCCAGTTTCTCCAGAATATCTGCTGCTTTACTCATAACTGGCATATCTGAATCACTACCCATTACAATTCCTACTTTTGCCATGTTTTTCTCCTTTCGTGGTACATCTTACATTCGTTTGTGTGTTGTCTGCCGCTTTACTGACTGCGGCTGTTATGGTTATTCTACGTACAATCTCATTTTCTGTCAATACGAACGGGAAAACTGTAAATTTACTAATTAACTTATATTTTTATTTAATGGAAGATGATTAAAAGGCTTATTCAATTCCTCTGTTCCAGGGAGCACAAATCTTCCGTTCTCAATAATAGAGATCATTTCGCCCTCATCATCGATCACGCGGATACTGCCAAGCTCATCATATGGAATGGTAATATCTGTATGACATCCATAATACGCAAGACTTACATCATCTTTACGCATCTCAGAAATCTCATTATCCCTGGCAATGATCTCTTTTCCATCAGGATTATATACAGGTGTGTCTTCTGACCAGCTATAGCAGGTATCACCCACTGCAAAATGCGGTCCCATCTTCTCTGCAATAAGAATCGGAAGCTTGTCAGCAATTCCATATTTCATTGCAGCCACATAAGCTGTAGTGTTGGTTCCGATGGCAAATTCACCCATCGGTATCTTCGGATGATGGTGAAGGATATTATCCTCGATATACTTTCTGTTCTCTTCCTCTGTCTTAAAATTGGAGCAGGTATAATCAATTACCTGTCCACAGTCAAAAACAAGCTTCAGGTCACGGAACTGAAGTCCGTTGAGATATACCTTTTTCACATGAAGGATACCGCCTGTTCCTGCAAGCTGCGGAGAAGTAAATACTTCACCTACCGGAATGTTCACGTCAGCTACACAATTCTCGAAATTTGTCTGTTTTTCCGGATCAGAAATCTCATGCAGATGGATCAGAAGATCTGTGTCATTATCTCCACGTCCCTTAACCTCCACCCACTCACAGGTATCCAGTGTATTGATGATCGTCTGCTGGATTTCCTGGTAGAGATGATAATCCAGTGTATTGATCTTCACGATCTCACGGAAGATTTCTTCATAATTGCCGCCGATCTCAGGAACAGGATATGCGATAATGGTAAAACTTCTCTCATCGCCTTTGATGTAGCGGTTTACAATCTGTCCTGACTCATTATCCAGTTCTGTCTGCAGTTTCTGCTGTGTTTCATTTAATGTATAGGCTTCGGGTTTGCTTACCGGTGAAAACGGAGCTTCACCGAAAGTATCGATGCAGGCCGGACCGCCATGTACATTGGCCAGATCTTTATATTTCTCGTAGGATGTCTGCATTGCACGAAGTTTGCGCTGCACAAAATCTCCATCCAGAAACAGTGCACTGTCCTGACGGTGATCATAATCATACTGAGGATTTGCCACGCCGCCAGTATATCCCACACGGACAGAGCCTCTCTTATTTACCGCATGTACTGCATGACGGTAGATCACCGGATCCAGTCCAATCTTCCTGAACTGAATGATAGCAGCTTTTACCATTCGCTCAAACCCAAGACTGTAGCGGATGTTTACTGTTTTTTTCTTCGTGATATCCTTGCGTCCCGTGATAAAACCGATCCTGTATCCTTCTGTATAAGTAGATGCCATCTTGTCAATCTCATCCTGGGAAAGAGAATTCAGGAATTCTGCCACGCCGATCTCATTCTCTGAAACATATTCTCCATATTTATACAGATATCTGAGATCAGAAAGATCGGAATTCATGATAATATCTGCTGCAAAATCAATCTTTGGATCAACGCCTTCACGGATTCTCTGCTCCATCATATCCTGACAGTAATCATTTACATAGGAACGTAAGATTCCTTCTACTGTAGAAGCTTCCGGAAGCTCCTCCTCACAGAATGCAGAATACAGTTCCAGAAACAATTCCATGGATACAGTCATATCCCAGAGTCGTTTTTCATGGGAATATGCCGTTACTCCCATAAGCTCCGCATACAGAAAACTGAATGCTTTTCCGCAATCTCCCAGCTTTTTTACAGCATAAGCCGGATTGCCATAGCTGTTCTCATAGTTCTCCGGAAGGATATCTTTATAAAACCGATAGTTGCGTTCCTTTAACTCTTTGATGGAAAATTCTGCATCATCCTCATCCATCACATCTGCTGCCATAGAAAGAAACTCTGCCATTTTTCGGAAAAAAGTTCCAAATGGCTCTTTTACTGTGTTTTCCGTTATGATCTCACGGATTCTTGTTTCCGCCAATTCATAACGCTCTTTCATACATTCGTCCAATTTCTCATCTCCCATCTTATTTCTCATCATCGATCACGTGCCCCATGGCAATGTGCTTGTCGATCAGTTCTTTCATATATTCCCAGATTGCTTCTGAACCTTCTCCTGTTTTCCTGTTCCGCTTGTAGATCTGGCTCTTTTTTACCTGATGTTCTTCCCAGCTCTTTCCGTTAGAAGCATCATTAAGGAAAAGCGGCTGGCAGTTGTCCAGAACATGGGCAAATTTCGCTTCCGGGGTTTCGTAAGCCTCGAATTCCTCCCAGAGTTCTTTAAGCCATGTTCCCTGTTCCTCCGGAAGAATCCCGTAAATCCGCTCTGCCGCCTTGCGCTCCCTTGCATCTTTTGTCTGCGCACCTTTTTCATCGTAGGCATAGGTATCTCCTGCGTCGATCTCTACAAGATCATGAGTCAGTACCATAGGAATTACTTTTCCAAGATCCACCTCTTCATTGGAGTATTCTTTCAAAAGCACTGCCATCAGTGCCAGATGCCAGGAATGTTCCGCATCATTCTCTTTTCTGTTTCCGTCAGCAAGATATGTCTGACGAAAGATATTCTTGACTTTATCTACTTCCAGAATAAAATCAAGCTGTTTTTTTAAACGTTCTTTTTCATCCATCTGATCATACTCCTGATAAAAAAAGTCCCAGCCAAATAACCATGATCACACCGTTTAAGATGGACCCGATCATGCTGGTTCTGTGTTTTCGGTTTTCTTCTGAAAAACTTGAAAGCCCCATTGCGAAGCCGTATACAGAAAGAAGCATTGCAAAAAAGCCTGTACCTCCGATAAGCCCGCCCATTTTTCCATCAAGAAAAAGTTCAAGCACCACTGCCGCAGCAAATAGCCCGAAGGAAGCAGCTGCCAGGCCGACTGACAGCTTACCCCTGGCCGTTTCTCTCTTTTTTGCAAATGCATATCTATATCTTCTTGCCATTATGTTTTCTCCTAAAAATTTCGCAGACTGCATAGATTCCATATCCCAGTGCTGCGCCCAGAGTATTCAGTATCATATCATCCACATCAAAACATCCAACCTTTGTGATAAGCTGGATCACCTCCACACTCAGGCTGATGCAGAATCCAGATAAAATGATAAAAAATCCGTTTCTCATTCTTCTGGCAATCACCGGAAGAACGAATCCATAGGGTACAAATCCCAGCACATTCCCGAAAATGTTTGTAAAAAGCGCAAACATTCCCAGTTGTTCCCTGTATGTCCAGAAACGTCTTATTTCCACAAACGGGACAAGATTATAACGGTATTCTCTCTCCGCCTGTGCTACCCGTCCATATCCTTCCGAAAAGAACAGAAGGTATACCAGGATAAGAACATACAGTACAAAAAAAACTGTGCCGAGTTTTTTCACCCTGCGTTTTGTCCCTTTATTCAATAGTCTCCCCTGCTTAAATAATCCGAAAAGCCACACGAAGCTGCGTGCGGCTTTTCAGTTATCTCTTTATATCAATATGTCTGATTTTCTTTTGAGCAGTCTCGCACCGTTTACGATCATCAGAATTCCTGTGACAAGCCCCGTCACCAGAACGACAATACCAAGTGCAAGGCTTCCTGCCCCGCTGCTCGCCATGGTTTTATATATTTTTTCATTCATGAGCTGTGTCCTCCCAGTTCAAGCGGACATTCGGAATCCGCGGCTCTCTTATTACATAGGCATTGTATAGTGCATTATTATTCTGCACCATATTCCTCATAATATGCATCAATGGCAGCTTTCAGCTTGTCATCGATCACAACACGACCTTTATACTCTTTATTATAGAGATGCTCTACAACCTCAGCCATAGTTACGATAGCTGTTGTCTCAAGGCCATATTTCTCCTCAATCTCCTTCAGGGCACTCTTGGTTCCCTGTCCGCGCTCCATACGGTCAACAGAAACAACAAGACCGATAGGATTTACGTCTCCCTGTGCCTTGATGATCGGAAGTGTCTCCTGAATGGAAGTTCCGGCTGTTGTAACATCCTCGATAATCACAACCTTATCTCCATCCTGAATCGGGCTTCCAAGAAGAATTCCCTTATCTCCGTGATCCTTGACTTCTTTACGGTTGGAGCAGTAACGGATATCCTTACCATACATCTCACTGATCTCCATTGTTGCTGCTACAGAAAGGGGAATACCCTTGTAAGCCGGTCCGAAAAGCACATCAAAATCAAGGCCGAATTTGCTCTCGATTGCCTTCGCATAATACTGTCCAAGCTTGCGCAGCTGTGCTCCTGTACGGTAAAATCCTGTATTTACAAAAAACGGGGTCTTTCTTCCTGACTTGGTAACAAAATCTCCAAATTTCAGGACATTGCAGTCGATCATAAATTCAATAAATTCCTGCTTATACTGTTCCATTTGTATAATCCTCCATATTTTCTCATATGCTTCAGAGCGAATCTGTATTCCGTTCTGCTATATAATAAACATAAGCACATCACTGATATCGGGTTTATTCTAACATATGTGTAACAGAATTGCAATTCTGCTGACAGCACACAATTATTTCACAACACCGATCAGCTCATTGATATCTTCCACATTCTGTTTTTCAAGGAATGTCTGGATTCCTTCCACGATCTCCTCAGTTGCATAAGGATTGAAAAAATTAGCTGTTCCTACAGAAACTGCTGTTGCCCCTGCCATGATAAATTCAAGTGCATCCTCAGCAGTTGCGATTCCACCCATTCCGATGATCGGAAGAGATACTGCATTGGCAACCTGATATACCATGCGGACTGCTACTGGTTTTACAGCCGGGCCGGACATTCCACCGGTCTTATTCGCCAGGGCAAAAGTACGTCTGTTAATATCGATTTTCATACCTGTCAGTGTATTGATCAGAGAAAGAACATCTGCACCGCCGGCTTCTGCCGCTTTTGCCATCTCTGTAATATCCGTTACATTTGGGCTCAGCTTCATGATCACCGGCTGCTTTGCATATTTTTTTACTTCTTTTGTAATGTCCTCAAGAGCTTTTGGATTCTGACCGAAAGCGATTCCGCCTTCCTTAACATTCGGACAGGAAACATTAATCTCCAGCATATCTACCGGCTCATTTCCAAGACGTTCTACAACCTCGCAGTAATCCTTTGTGGATTTTCCGCAGACATTGACAATAATTTTTGTATCATATTTCCTGAGAAACGGAATGTCCCTCTCACAGAAAACATCAATTCCCGGATTCTGAAGCCCGATGGCATTGAGCATCCCGGAAGCAGTTTCTGTTACTCTTGGTGTTGGATTTCCCGGCCATGGTACATTGGCTACGCCCTTTGTTACAACTGCACCAAGTTTATTTAAATCTACAAATTCACTGTACTCCGTTCCGGAACCAAATGTTCCGGAAGCTGTCATCACCGGATTTTTAAGTTCTACGCCGGCAAGATTTACATTCATTTTGCTCATAACTCTACCTCCGTGCTTAAAAATACCGGTCCGTCCTTGCAGACTCTCTTATTGTGTACATGAGAGTGAGAATCCACGTCTTTGGACTTACACACACAGGCCAGACATGCACCTACACCGCAGGCCATTCGCTCTTCCATGGAAATCCAGCACGGAATCCCTTTCTCAAGGGCATAAGCCTTGATTGCGCGGAGCATCGGTGCAGGACCGCAGGCAAAGATCGCATCTGCCTCAAGACCATTCTCTCGGATCGCATCCATAACATTTCCCTTTGTTCCGGCAGATCCATCCTCTGTTGCCACATATACGTCACCGTAAGCTTCGAATTCTTTATTTAAAAACAGCTCATCTCTGTACCCGAGAACCATTGTTTTCTCTGCATCCAGCTGTTTCGCTGTCTCAAGCATTGGCGGGATTCCGATTCCTCCGCCCATGAGAAATACTTTTTTTCCTTTGACTGCATCCAGCGGAAATCCGTTTCCAAGAGGCCCAAGTGTCTCGATAGGTACCCCTGCATGAAGTCCGGAAAATTCTTCTGTACCGGTTCCCCTGCCTGTAACACGGTATACCAGTCTCAGCTTTTCTTCTTCCTTATCAATCTCACAGAGACTGATCGGCCTGGGAAGAAGCTTGCTTCCGTCACGGCTGTAAAGAGAGACAAACTGTCCCGGAACTGCGTTCTTCGCGATCTCACCTGCATTCAGCCACATACTGTAGATATCTTTTCCAATACATTCCTGACTGATGATCTTACAGGATCTTTTTGTTTTTTTGATTTCTGATGTGCTCATATGATGCCTCCTGTTTTATCTGTTCTCCAATGCGCCGCTGATATCTGCGATCATGTCTTTTACAGCCTGTCTGGAAGCATCTGCATAATTCTCTGCGCCAAATTCTTTATATTTTTCCTGTTTGTATGCAGCAATGATTCCTCTGGAGGAGTTTACGATAGCACCAAGTCCGTCCTCATTGAAGAAATGAACAAGATCTGCACCTTTTCCGCCCTGTGCACCGTATCCAGGAACAAGGATAAATGTTTTTGGCATGATCTTTCTTAATACTTTACCCATTTCCGGATAAGTTGCTCCAACAACTGCGCCAACATAGCTGTAGCCGTCACCCATGAGCTCATCACCCCACTGTGCAACTTTTTCACCAACCAGCTCATACAGCGGACGACCGTCGATCTCGCGGTCCTGAAACTCACCGCTTGACGGGTTGGATGTCTTAACCAGTACAAAGATACCCTTCTTCTCTTCCTTGCAGATATCCATGAAAGGTTTCACACCATCAGATCCAAGATATGGATTGACTGTTGCAAAATCTTCGTCAAAACCTGCATATTTCTTGGAGCCAACCTGCACATGGCCAAGATGTCCTACTGCATAAGCTGCAGATGTGGAACCGATATCACCACGTTTGATATCTCCAATTACTACCAGATCTTTTGCCTTACAGTAATCTACTGTTTTCTTGTATGCAACCAGTCCCGGGATTCCAAACTGCTCATACATTGCGATCTGCAGCTTTACTGCCGGGATCAGATCATATGTTGCATCTACGATTCCCTTATTGTACTGCCAGATTGCCTCTGCTGCACCTTCCAGTGTCTCACCGAATTCTGCAAAAGCTTTCTTCTGGATATGTTCCGGAATATAGTTCAGCATAGGAT
The DNA here is from genome assembly GCF_056504635.1 of Blautia sp. HA8986. Taxonomy (NCBI): domain Bacteria; kingdom Bacillati; phylum Bacillota; class Clostridia; order Lachnospirales; family Lachnospiraceae; genus Blautia; species Blautia sp. HA8986. The sequence continues at coordinate 307,646 of NZ_JBWLUQ010000001.1, read as the reverse complement.
CCAGTCCTACAACGATTGGTGCGTTTGTTTTTCGGATGTTGCTGATCAGTTTGTTAATCATAATTATTTCTCCTCCTGGTTTTTAAATACAATTTTTCCGTCACAGATAGTATAAAGAACTTTTCCTTTTACTTTCCAGCCGTCAAACGGTGTGTTATGTCCTTTAGAAACAAATTTTTTCTTATCAATAGCATATTCATGCTCTGTGTCTACGATGATCACATCTGCAGGATGACCTTTCTGCAAAGTACCGCTTTCAAGACCTAAGATCTTCGCAGGATTCAGGCACATCTTCTCTACCATCTGCTTTAGGGTGATCACGTCTTTTTCAACCAGCTCTGTGTAGGTAAGCGGAAGGCTTGTCTCAATTCCCACGATGCCAAATGGTGTGTTCTTCATGGATCCTGTTTTCTCCTGGGCACTGTGCGGTGCATGGTCTGTACTGATCACCTGGATCGTACCGTCCTTAAGGCCCTGTTTCAGCGCTTCCACATCCTTCGGTGTACGAAGAGGCGGATTCATCTTATAATTCGGATCATCTGTCTTAATATCATCAGAAGAAAGAATAAAATGATGCGGGCATACTTCTGCTGTAATGTTGTCGTAGCCTTTTTCTTTTACGAACTTCATCATCTGGGCATCTCCGTATGTGGAGCAGTGGCAGAGGTGAAGATGTACGCCTGTTTCAAGCGCAAGAATGATATCCCTTGCTGTGATAGTATCTTCCACTGCATTGCAGATTCCCGGAAGTCCCAGTCTTCTGGCATTCTCATCATCATTCATACATCCATCACCGCGGAGATCGATATCCTCGCAGTGGTCAAAAAACGGAATACCACATTCCGCCGCAATCTTCATAGCTTCCTTACAAAGTGCTGTATTCATTACAGATTTTCCATCCTCGGAAACAGCCGGAATTCCAGCCTCTGCCATTCCTTTGATGTCTGCAAGTTCTGTTCCTTTCTCGCCTTTCGTGGCAGCCCCGGCCTGAAGTACATGGATACCTGATACCTGTGCAGCCTTGTTATGTACATAATTTACTCTGTCCGGATTGTCGATGGTGGGAGTTGTATTGGGCATGGCAACTACGGTTGTCACACCACCGCGGGCTGCTGCTGCAGAACCGCTCATGATATCTTCCTTATGTGTCTGTCCCGGATCACGGAAATGTACATGAAGATCAATGATTCCCGGCATTACCAAAAGTCCCTTTGCATTGATTACTATGTCGCCGTCTTTCTTCTTCAGTTTCTGTCCAATCTCCGTGATGATTCCGTCTTTCAGATAAATATCGCCTGTTTTATCTGTATCTGTGGCCGCATCCACGATCCGGCCTCCCTGAATCAGAATCCCCATTTATGTTCTCCTCTCATCTTCTTATAGTAGTATTTATAATATATTCTATTATATCATACACGAAAATTCTCTTTTTATAAAGAATTTTTTTACAAAGGATTTCTGAGTGCTTTTGGGCGCGGAAATTGTTGGAATTTTCTCCTTGACATTTCAAAACACGGGTTATATAATCAGAACATGGCAAGATATTTAATGTAAAATCACTAGTTTTTAGAGATTATATTTACATGAATATAGTCTGTAAAATCTGGTGATTTTTTATTATCATCAGAAGGCTATTTTAACTTTTTTATTTCTATGGAGGTAACACAAAATGAACAAGGGAACTGTAAAATGGTTCAACGCAGAAAAAGGTTATGGTTTTATCACAGGTGAGGACGGACAGGACGTATTCGTACACTTCTCCGCTATCAACGGTGAGGGCTTCAAATCTCTCGAGGAGGGACAGGCTGTATCCTACGACTTAACAGAAGGCGCACGCGGAATGCAGGCTGCTAACGTTACAAAGTTATAATTTATCAGATAAATCTATAACCATAAGAAACGTATAAGTCAAACGGGACTGCTCATATGAGTAGTCCCGTTTTTAATATATGATCCGTTCTGATATTTACTGCTGTTTTACCATTGCCGCTTTACATTATTCCCTGCATTAAATATAAAAATCCCCCGGAATGCTGAACCATCCTCCCCAAAAACAAACCATTCTCTGGAGGATAATTTCTGAACACCCCGGGGATTTTCTTATATTTGTTCTTCGCTGACCGCTGCTTATTTTCCAGGCGATCCTGTTATTCTGCACTGTCTGTGGACAGACCGGAAATGTAATCGGTCAGTGCAGAAGTATCCATTACTGTATCTACTTTAACACTGTTCTCCTTAGCCTGGATCTTCGTATAAGCAGAATAGCCAATCCATCCTACAAATAAAGCTGCAATCAGAATCCATGCTGCCATCTCAAGAACAAACTCCGCACGTTCTTTCTTCATGGCACTGGTACGTGTAGATTTGCTATTCTTATATTTATCAACTTTCTTCTGGCTCATTGTCTTTCTCCTTTGCCGGTTCAAATACTTCGTCTATTATAGCACATCTGTTTCCAAAAGAAAAGTAAAGAGTTCACGTTATTATACTGCTACGATCACTCCACCATCGTTGGCATACATACTGCTGACGCCTGCAGTATCCATCACTACGATATTGGCCGGGTTCAGTCTCTCACGAATGGCTTCTTCCAGCATCCTTGCTCTCTCCGGACAGTTGCAGTGTGTAATAGCAACTGTCTTGGACTGGATATTGATTCCTTTCTCACCAATGTGATTTACCATCTTGACGATAGCCTTGTTCATGCCTCTGGCCTGATCCAGCTGGCAGATATTCCCCTCTGGTGTGGATCCCATTACAGGTTTGATCTTTAATGCACTGGCAACCAGAGCCTTCACTCTGCTGAGACGGCCATTCTTACGCAGGGTTTCCAGATTCTCCAGTACAAAAAAAGTGCTCATTTCTTCAATATATTCATCTACTGTACTAATAACCTCTTCAAAAGAAAGTCCCTTATTCTCACATTCAATGATCTTCATAGCGATCAGACTCTCGCCACCGGATGCTGACTTGGAATTAAAAACATGTATCTTCTTTTCAGGATGTTCTTCCAGATACAGATTTTTCCCCAATACTGCACTGTTATAGGAACCACTCAGCTCGGAAGAAAGAGTCACAGCATAAATATGTTCTGCTTCATTCTCATATGCCTTCATATAGCATTCCGGAGACGGACATGCAGATTTCGGGCATTCCGGGCACTCCGCAACTTTTTTCAGAAAGCTCTTCTGATCAAAGGTCTGATCATCTATGATACTCTCATCGCCTACCATCAAGGTAAGCGGTACAGATTCTACTCTCTCGTCCTCTTTCCATTCATTCAAAAGTTCTCCACAGCTATCTATCGTAATCTTATAACTCAATTATATCGTCCTCTTTTCCATTATATGTAGTATTTAATACCACATCTATGGTATCACATAAACACGTATTTGAAAAGAGTTTTTTAAAAAGTCTATTCTTTTTTCTTTATCTGAGCTATAATATCCCTACATGCGATTACAAACGAAAGGAAGTGTAACATGCTGGCACTGAAGATCACCGATATCCGGGATTTTACCAACAAACTTTTTATAGGAGAAGTTTTTGACAAATTCTGTCTGACGGAAGCCTCCATAACTACTTTTAATACTTTTAGTATTGACGGCAGACTTCTGAAAGATTTTTTTGATACAGACAGTTTGAATAAAATCACAGAACATGGACGGACTCACTCACTTTGGAAGGATATCCGACCTTTCTGCTGGTCTGTGATACGTGGGAAGCGCACCCCGCTGAGTTTCAAGATTGTACTTCATTTAAGTCGAAGCGGTGTGGAAGCCGCAGTGCGAAATACAGATATGGGAATTTCTTCTGAACAAATTGACGGCTTATTTTTGAACCTTCAGTTCAAAAACAATAGTCTCCTTTGTACTACCGGACTTTCTCTCCGGACTTTCTCTATGGATAAACGTCCGGAACAGCTATGGGATGACATGATCCTCCATTTCCTTGATCAGAACCAGATACTCTTTGAGCAGCTCTGATCAGGCGCTTTCACTTTCTTCCATTTCAAGCAGATAATATGCCAGCATATCAATAAATTCACTGTTAGTTGGTTTGTAGTTCAGTGAATATCCTGCTATCTCCTCCAGGAACTTTCGATTTCCTTCCCAACAGACATTTACCAGTGTACGGATATCATGCTCTACATTGGTAGGTGTGGATTTATACTTTTTAGCCAGATTCGGATAGATATCTTTTGTGATCCGCAGAGGTTTCTCCTGATAGGTCATTGTCATGCGAATGGCATCTGCTGTAAAAAAATACCCTTTATATTTTGAATTCGCACCAAGCTTTCTTATTAAACCGTATATTTTTTTCATACATTTTCCTCCGCTTTTCTTTTTTTTCGAATATTCCCTCATATATAATACGACTTTTATATATATTTTTCGCTTTCTTCTGAAAATTTATTTTATATATATACTTAAGATAATATTCGAAGGCTGATATGCTACAAATTTTATTTCATTCCCTTATTTTTCTGTTATGCGCAGTATATTACATCAAATCGCAGAAATTGTGTTAAAGATACGCATATTGTATAAAAAATATCTGCTTTTTTCGACATAAAAAAGCCTCTTGTCCATCACCGGACAAGAGACTTTCGAAAAAATCATTTTATTTTGTAAGAACCATCAGAATATCGTTGCTTCTCTTGACGAATTTTGTCATTTCTTCTGGTGAAAGCTGTTTATGACTCATCATAGCCAGATCATAAAGCTGCTCACAGATCACCGGAACATGCTCGGATTCCTGATTCTCAGCTACGAATTTTACAAGTGGATGATTAGCATTAAGTACCAGTACTTCCTGTCCGCCGAACATGTTCGGATCCATTCCGTACATATTATACATCTTCATCATATCCTGCATACGGCGACTCTCCTCCGGAAGAGTGATCATCGCTGCAGTTCCTTCGTTTTTCAGTTTCTCAACTTTCACTTCCAGTTTATCTTTACCGAGGTTCTTGCGGAATACATCTGTCAACGTCTTAACTGTAGTCTCATCTGTCTCGCCGTCCTCACGAAGTTCTTCTGTCAGATCTGCATCAATTCTCTTGAACTGTACAGTCTGATCCTGCTGTTCCAGATGAGAAATAAACTGAGAATCGATCACATGTTTCAGGATCACAGCATCCTTGCCTGCCTCCCGGAACATATTGATATACTGGCTCTGCTGAACCTCATCTGTCACATAATAGATAACTGTCTTCGGAGCTTCCTCCTTCTTGTTTTCCTCAGATGCCTTCTCCTCAGATTCTTTCTCTGCCTCTTTTATCTCTTCTTTCCTGTTCTCTTCAATGCAGTCTTTCAGAGTGAGATATTTGCCATCCAGGTTCTTAAAGAGAATATAATCATTCATCTTCTCTCCGAATTTAGCATCTTTGATGCATCCGAATTTAATGAACGGGCTGATATCATCCCAGTATTTCTCATAGGATTCTCTGTCAGTCTTGCACATTCCAGTAAGCTTATCCGCAACTTTCTTGGTAATATACTCGGAGATTTTTCTTACAAAACCATCATTCTGCAGGGCAGAACGAGAGACATTCAGTGGAAGATCCGGACAGTCGATCACACCTTTGAGAAGGAGCAGGAATTCCGGAATAACTTCTTTGATATTATCTGCGATAAATACCTGGTTGTTGTAAAGTTTGATAGTTCCCTCAATGGAATCATACTCTGTTCTGATCTTCGGGAAATACAGGATACCTTTCAGGTTAAACGGATAATCCATGTTCAGATGGATCCAGAACAGCGGCTCTTTGTAATCCATAAATACCTTGCGGTAAAATTCTTTATACTCTTCATCTGTACATTCATTCGGATGTTTCATCCACAGCGGGTTGGTATCACTTAAGGATACCGGACGTTTATTGATCTTTACTTTATCTTTTGCAGGAGATACTTCTACGACTTCTTTCTCACCTTTATCGTTCTCTTGCTCCTCCGTCTTAGCTTCCTCATGAATGTGCTCAACTACCACATCATCCTCACGGAGATCTGCCTCATCAATTGTCTCATATTCTTGCTCTGCATTAGCTTTGGAAAGGTAGATGTTTACCGGCATAAAAGAACAGTATTTCTCAATAACCTCTCTCATACGGTATTCATTGGCAAACTCCAGGCTCTCTTCATTCAGGAAAAGTGTGATCTCAGTCCCCGGTACTGTCTTATTTCCATCTGCCATCTCGTACTCTGTACCGCCATCACAGGTCCAGTGAACCGGTGCGGAGCCTTCTTTATAGGAAAGTGTATCAATGTGTACTTCATCTGCTACCATAAATGCAGAGTAGAATCCAAGTCCGAAATGTCCGATCATCTGATCATCTGTTGTCTTATCCTTATATTTCTCAAGGAACTCTGTAGCACCGGAAAAAGCGATCTGGGTAATATATTCTTCTACCTCATCTGCTGTCATACCGATACCATTATCAATAAATTTCAGAGTCTTCTGATCCGGATCTACAATAACATTGACAGCTGGCTTGTAACCATCAGGGAATGTGTAATCACCCATAACTTCCAGTTTTCTCAGTTTGGTGATCGCATCACATCCGTTTGAGATCATCTCCCTTACAAAAATATCATGGTCTGAATATAACCACTTCTTGATAATAGGGAAAATATTTTCACTGTTGATTGATAAACTTCCATGTTTTGCTGACATGTATGTCACTCTCCTTTTGTTCTTATTCCTTATGTTCCGGCGAACCGGAAACTTGTTTCTGTTTTTTTAATAAATATATACTAATACGACTTTTTGCAAAAGTCAAGCAAAATTTAGCACTCGCCAATTTTGAGTGCTAGTAACAATTTTCACATCTTCTGTTCTACATATCAAAAACATCCCTGCATTTTTCATGCAGGGATGCTGGTTTATCCGTTATCTGTTTTATTTTTTATTTTTTCGGTACACAAGGATTCCGCCAATGCACGCAGCTGCAGCTACAAGAATGATCGCAAATGGAACGATTGGTGTACTATCTCCTGTCTGTACTGCTGATTTCTTATTTGTTCCGGTAACAGAAGGATTTGGTGTAATTGTTGCAGTCACACTAGCTGCCTGTGATACATTAAAAGTAACTTTTTTGGAAGATTCGCTTCCTGTATTCTCCCATTTTGAACCATTGTATTTCTGCTGCTTAAACGTAACAGCAAGAGTATACTGTCCTGCTTTGCTTACACGGAAAGTAGCAGTATACGGAGCTGCATCCCAGGTACGTGTTTCTGTGATCTTCCAGCTTCCCGGCAGATATCTTGTATCTCCCTTCTTCGGGCTTTCATTATCCATACCTGCGCCAACCGCTGTAAATGTGATCTTGCTGTTTGTATCATACTTGCCATTGGCATCAATACCTGTGATCTTATTCTCTGTTTCTTTGGCCTGAGTACCTTTGTATGCTTTTACTGTGACACTCACGGCAATAACAGTACTGATATTATCCGGATTCTTCACTCCATCCGGAAGTATAACAGTACCTTTGACATTAAAAATCTGCCTGTCAGCAGAAGACGGGTTGTAAGAACAACCTTTTACATCCCATTTTACAGATGCTTTCGTTTCACCTTTTGTTGTTGTGATCTTCACTGTTGATGGAAGTTTCAGTGCCTTCTGAGATTTCTCAGTTCCATTAGGAAGATCCTTGATGTCTGATGGCTTTTTGATTCCTGTAAGATTATTGGCAGTAACTGTTTTCTTGGAAACGCTGAAATGAGCATTCACATAGCAGCTTACGTTTCCACTGTTGAAAACACTGATATCTTCCAGATATTCACCCTGAGTAAGTCCGTTCTTAGGCTGTACGGTAAATGTTGCACTGCTGCCTGTGGAAAGCTCCAATGCAGAAAGCTCTCCAATGATATAATAATCACTCCCTGGCTGCTTCAGCGTAATGCTGGTATTTCCTGTATTTGTTACTGTAACAGTCTGCACTGCCGGTGCATTCTTGTATCCTTCTTCAGAAGTTCCAAATTCAAGGCTCTCCGGACTGATGGAGAGATCGTATACAGGCTGTGGTTCTGTCACTGCAAAAGATACAGAAACCGAAGTCAGTGTATTGCCATCAATATCTTTTACACTGATTCTGCCATTGTATTGATTTGCGGAAAGGCCGGTTTTCGGCTGTACTGTAAATGAAGCACTCTCATCAGGATTGATAACTTCTGACGTGATCGTTCCTACTTCATAATTGACAGCTGTCGGCTGTGCCAGACGAACAGCCACAGTGCCTGTGTTGGTGACAGTGATCGTCTTTGCCTCCGGAGCTGTATCATATCCCTGTTCCAGGCTGCCGAAATCCCATTCAGCAGGATCCACACTCACAGATGGCTCCTCTTTAACAGCTTCCTTTACGCTCACCCTGGCAGTTACTGTTGCTCTGGCTGCTTCATCTTCTTCGACAGAAAAAACAATTTCATCTTCATAAGGATTGCTCTGAGCAGAAAGACCCTTCTTCGGCTGTATTGTAAACATCTGCTCTTCTCCGGATGCAAGCTGGATATTTCCCTCTGTTTCCACTGAAGTTACCGGTGTAACATCAAAATGATCTGCTGTCGGCTGTACAAGTGTTACATTTTCTGATCCATCATTACAAATGGTAACTGTACGTGTTTCCAGTTCCTCATATCCTTCTGTCAGGGTATCAAAAGTAAGCTCTGAATTATCATCTGCCACACTGAGCTTATATGTTTTTTCCTGATCTTTTCCGGAATCCGGTATTTCTCCCGGATCTGTGTTCTGAGCCTCTTTTACTGTGAAATCAGCTTCAAAAGATATATTTACTCCTTCTTCTGTTTCATAAGTAATAGTATCTTTGTATTCTCCGACAGAAAGTCCCTCTCTTGGTACTATCCATGCAGTTGTGGTCTCCCCGGCTTTCAGTGGCTGGTCATCGATATCCGCCACCATGAAATGATCCGGCGACATGTTTTTGAAGTTCAGTTCACCAGTTCCGGTATTCTTAATGGAAACATACTGCGCATCCGGAATTACTGTATATCCCTCTTCTGCAGAGCCAAAATCCAGAATACCGCTTCCATCTTCTGTAGTTATTTCTGCGGAATAAGAAAATTCCTGGGAATCTGTGCCAGCTTCCTCACTGCTGTCATTCTGGGATCCGCTGTTTTCTTCGGTCTCACCGGAAGTTTCACCGGCAGCTTCTGTATCAGCACTGTCTGCAGGATCTGTTTCTGAACTGCTGTCTTCTGAATCTGCTGCTTTTTCCGTTTTTCCGGAATCTTTGGCTTCTTCTTTCTTCCGCTCAGCAAAAGCCTTAGCTTCTTCCTCTGTCTCAGAAACCTCATATGTTGTAGCTGTAAGGCTTCCGCTGATTCCTTTATCCTCTTTTCCTGTTATCTTAAGGACAATCGGAAGTCCAACTGCGGTCTCATCAATCTTATAGCTCTTATCTGTGCTGACCTCTGTAAGAAGATCTCCATCTTTCAGTGACCATGAAAAATCTACAAGATCATCTGTGATCCCCTCCGGTTTCACTTTTGAATAATCGGCGCTTAATGTTGTTCCAACAGCTGCGCTCCCCTTGATCTTAAGTGTTCCATCCAAAGCTCCTGACGGAGCTGCTGACGCAAACACCACAGACGGAATCAGAGTCATCACCATAAGCACAGCCATCACAATTGCCAGTACTCTGTTTTTCCTCATATTCCTTCCTCCTTTACATCAATTTTTTCTCCCCGTATCTCTAATTCATACGCAGAGCTCTCTGTTTGCTGATGCAAGTTTATCATATTTAATTTTCTGCAATGTAATTCACGCTTTACGAAGGATTAGTCAGCCTTCCACAATAAGATATTTACCATCCGGAAGTTTGAATACTTCGCTCTCTTCCTCAAGCTCTTTAAAGGAAAGCCCCTCCACGTCAGCTCCCATTCCGTCCAAGTATTTTTTTACATCTTTAAGGGAATCCAGAACAACAGCCATACAGTCCTCCAGGAATGCCTCTGCCTCCTCAAAATCATCTGCTACCGGCTCATCAAAAAGCCGGCCTTGGTTTTTCAGAAATGTCTCAACATATTCTTTCTTGTACATATCAAAATATCTCCTTTATATTTCCGCCTGCCTGTATCAGTTTTCGAAGCACCGGCGCAACTTCTTCTGTCTCGTAGGCTGCCGCCTCACGTACACCCTGTTTCGCATGCTTCATGGCAAAGCTGTATTTCACAGATTTCATCATTTCAATATCATTGTATTCGTCACCAAAGGCCACACATTCCTCCGGTCCGATTCCAAGAATTTCCTGGTATTTCCGGATTCCCTTAGCCTTGTTGGTAGTAAACGGGATAAAATCCACCCACGCAAATCCCGATGTAACAACTGTACAGCGATCCCCGAACCGTTCTCTCCAGTAACGGATAGACTCTTCTGTCATTCCATTGCGTTCATAAACTGCCACCTTCATACAGGGGTCTGTGATCTCATCCAGGCTTTCTATGATTCTGCACTGATTTTTTACTTCTTCCACCATCAGATGACGGTAATGCTCTGTTTTTGGCATGATATAATAAAAATCTTTTGTAGAGCAGGAAAACTCAGCGTCTTTTTTCTCATGGATTGCCTCAATGATCTCCATTACAAGATCTTTATCAAAGCTGTCGCAATAAAGAAGCTTCTCATTTTGAATTGCAAGACCGCCGTTTTCACTGATAAATGCCATATCATCCCTTACCGGTAAAAAAAGATTCCGCATATTGGCATACTGTCTTCCGCTGGCTGCCACAAAAAGAATCCCCATATCTTTCAGTTCTTTTATCAGGGAAAAAATCTCCTCCGGAATCGTCTGGCTGCCACCTGTAAGAAGGGTTCCGTCCAGATCACTGGACACCATCTTAATCATGATTCTTCTCCTTATATACAGAAAGCAGATCCTTCGGGCCACCGGCAACTACATCTGCGCCGTTTCCTTCCAGTTCCACTCTGTCACGAAATCCCCAGAGTGCGCCAACTGTATACATGCCCGCCGCCTTACCTGTCTTCATATCTGTCTTGGTGTCCCCGATGTACATACATTCTTCTGGTTTTACCCCGAAATTTTCCGCAATCTTTAAAGGGCCGTCCGGTGCCGGTTTTCTGCGGATTCCTTCCTGCTGTCCCATAACTTCGTCAAAAATGTCCCCATACATAGCCTTCACTACTTTCCGTGCGGCGATATGCGGCTTGTTGGAGCAGACTGCCAGCTTCATTCCCTTTGCCTTCAGTTCCTCAACTGTCTCAGGCATATCCTTGTATGGAACCACCTTATATAAAGGATCCTCGTCGAATTTTTTTCGATAGAGCTCTCTTACTTCTTCATAATGAATGAGCTCCGGATCACCAGCATCAATAAGACATCTTTTGATCAGCATGTCTGCACCTTCGCCGCTATAATACCGGAAATTATCTGTCGGCTGAGGTTTCAGTGAGAATTTTTCCATGATCTCATTAGCTACATAAGCCATGGATTCCAGTGTATCTGCAAGTGTTCCGTCCAGGTCAAATATACACGCTTTTATCATTTTTTCATCCTTTCAGGTTTATTCCGTTTTTTTTCGTCTCGTAGATCAGTCTTGCCACAGGCAGGCCTACCACATTGTTGTAGTCTCCCCGGATTCCTTTCACATAGGCTCCCCAGGCCCCTTGAATACCGTAGCTTCCTGCTTTATCCATAGGATCTCCGCTTTCTACGTATGCTGTGATCTCCTCATCTGTTGCCGGGTAAAAAATCACATCTGTACATTCAAAAAATGTAAGGGACTTCCAGCTGCCGTTTTCTTCTGCCAGTATCGTAACGCCTGTATAAACCTGATGTGTATTTCCCTGAAGCATACGGAGCATCTGGACTGCATCTTCTTTGCCGGAAGGCTTTCCTAAAATTCTGCCTTCATAGGATACAATGGTATCGGCACCGATCACTGCAAAACCCTCCGGCACATGACCATTCTGCTTTTCCAGAGCTTTGGCTGTGAACATAGCTTTCTGATAGGAAAGCTCCTCCACGACTTTTGAAGGTTCTGTGCTGGTGATTCGTTCTTCGCCATCAGCTGGCATCACTTCAAATGTTACGCCGACCTGGCTTAAAAGTTCCCGTCTCCGCGGAGATGCGGAAGCAAGTACGATTTTTTTCATCTATGTGTTCCTCTCTTTCCTGTGTTACCAGTATAACCTTTTTCCGGGAGAGGTGCAACCGGCAAAAAAATACACCGGGAAATATACATCCCGGCGTATCTGTTAATCTTTATTTGTTTTCTCAGGCTTTCGGCAGTTTGAAAGAACTCTTCAGGGAAACGATACGGTTAAATACCGGTGCACCTTCCCGGGAATCGTGAATGTCTGCACAGAAGAATCCGTTGCGGACGAATTGATAGCTGTCATAGCCTTTTGCTTTGAGAAGTTCCGGCTCTACGTAAGCACTTGTTACAATGAGGGAATTCGGATTTACATTGAGAGATCCGTCTTCCTTATTGTAAACACCTTTTTCCTCATCTACGATGTTCTCGTAAAGTCTCACCTCAACTTTACCTGCATTGGATGCTTCTACCCAGTGAATGGTTCCTTTTACCTTACGGCCATCCTGAGCATTTCCACCCTTGGTTTCAGGATCATATGTGCAGTGTACCACACGGATCGTTCCGTCATCGTCTGCCTCATATCCTGTACAGGTCACGAAATATGCATTCATCAGACGCACTTCATTTCCAATGTAAAGACGTTTATATTTCTTAGGCGGCTCAGCCATGAAATCATCACGCTCGATATAAAGCTCTCCGCTGAAAGGAATCTTTCTGGTACCCAGTTCTTCATTCTCCATGTTGTTCGGGGCTTCCAGATACTCTACCTGTCCTTCCGGATAGTTATCGATCACAAGCTTGATCGGATCAAGAATTGCCATCATACGCGGACGTTTCAGCTTCAGATCCTCACGGATGCAGTACTCAAGCATTGCATAATCAACAGAGCTGTTAGCCTTGGAAACACCGCAGAGTTCTACGAATTTACGGATGGATTCCGGTGTAAATCCACGTCGACGAAGTGCAGCGATGGAAACCAGTCTCGGGTCATCCCAGCCATCTACGATGCCGTCCTCCACAAGTTTTTTGATATAGCGTTTACCGGTAACAACATTGGTCAGATAAAGCTTCGCAAACTCAATCTGTTTCGGTGGATGCGGATACTCCAGTTCTTTTACAACCCAGTCATAAAGCGGTCTGTGATCCTCAAACTCCAGTGTACAGATAGAATGTGTTACGCCTTCAATAGCATCCTCGATCGGATGAGCAAAATCGTACATCGGGTAGATACACCATTTATCACCTGTATTATGGTGTGTCATACGTGCCACACGATAGATAACCGGATCACGCATATTCATATTCGGTGACGCCATATCAATCTTCGCACGGAGAACTTTCTCTCCATCGCCGTATTTACCTTCGCGCATCTCTTCAAAGAGCTGGAGGTTCTCCTCTACTGTACGGTTTCTGTACGGGCTCTCTTTACCTGGTTCTGTAAGGGTTCCTCTGTATTCACGGATCTGATCTGCTGTCAGGTCACATACAAAAGCCTTACCCTTCTTAATAAGCTTCACAGCCGCTTCATACATCTGGTCAAAATAGTCAGATGCAAAGAAAAGTCTGTCTTCCCAGTCTGCTCCGAGCCATTTCACATCAGCCTTGATGGATTCTACAAATTCTGATTTCTCTTTTGTAGGATTGGTATCATCAAAACGAAGATTGAATTTTCCGTTGTATTTCTGAGCCAGTCCATAGTTTAAAAGTATGGATTTCGCATGTCCGATATGAAGATAGCCGTTCGGCTCCGGCGGAAAACGTGTATGCACAGTGTCGTACACACCTTCTGCAAGATCTTTGTCTATAATATTCTCAATAAAATTCTTGGAAACTGTCTCGTTGTCCATTGATCTCCCTCCTAAATATCATCCTGATGTTTTATCTTATCATAAATTTTGAGTTTTTGAAACCCACAAAAACTGTATTTAATTAAAAGTTTTCTTATGTTTTTACATTTTTACTCGTGTTTTGTCATGATCGTACATTATTGACACTACTATATCGCAGGAATATAATAAATATGTATTAAATTTCATACATTCTAAGGAGGAAAAAGTTATGAAAAAGCACTTCAAAAAATTTCTGACACTTATTGTAGCTCTGGTAGTAGTTTTATCTGCTGTTCCGGTGTCTGCGAAGACTGTCACTGAAACAATGGCAAAAGAATATGTCTATCTTCAGCCTCGTATTGGCTGCAGCAAAATGGTCGGCTCTTTTCACCCGAAACAGAAAGTCAAATTCGCCTATAACAAAAAAATCGGAAAAGTAAAAACTACCCGAAAAGATCTTTATGGTTACTACTGGTATTCTTTCTATCCAACAAAAGCCGGAAAAACAACAGTTACCACCACATACCTGAACAGCTATGATTCCTACAAAACAACATTTAAGGAAACTGATAAATATCCATTTATTATTTTAAATTATCAGAACCCGGTTTCTTCTTCAAAACTTGGAAATACCCGTATTTCCGGAAGCAGATTTAATAAAACTGATAAAATTTATATGAGTTATAATGCCTACTCCAAAAAAACCCAGACCTTCAAATTAACTCCTAAAAAAGGTTGGATTGTTGATCGTGTCCAGATAAAAGATAAAAAAGGATTTGTTACTAAATCTTTTTATGCCGCTTACGGTGATTACAAGCATGCCGGCAAATTTACTTCTGCTAAAGTACGTGCAACAGGTGGAAAGGGAAATTATATTTTATCCATTTATACACGCAATCAGAAAACAAACGCTTGCGTTGAAACCCAGATTGTTTTCAAATAACAACTGTTTATTTCTCAAAAGATACCGCAAAACATCATTACAGATGCTCTTGCGGTATCTTTTTAATTATCCTATATTTCACATAATACTTAGCAGCCTAATACCTGATGAATTTTTTTCAAAATAAACTGTTGACAATATGCCTTTCATCTGATAATATAAACAACTGTGAGCGGTGCAAACATCGCAAAACAAGCTGCTGTGGCTCAGTCGGTAGAGCGTCGCCTTGGTAAGGCGGAGGTCACGGGTTCGATTCCCGTCAGCAGCTTTATTTTTTTGGTTAAATGCTCTAAAAAAACATCCCACAGAATCAATCCGCTTTTATCGGTAATTTCTGTGGGATTTCTTTTTTTATTCCTCTGTGCTGTCTGTCTCGTCTCCGTTCTCAGCAGTTTCCGTCTCTGCTGCTTCTTCTAAAGATTCCTCTGTCTCAGATCCTTCCTCGGAATCCTCCTCAGCTTTATCCTCAACCGATGTTTCTTCTTTCGCTGCATCTACAGTCTCAGATGTTGTCTTATCCCAGTCCTGGAAAACTTCTTTCTCTTCTTTTTCTTCTTTCTTGTCGTCTTCTTCAAAATCGTCAAGATCATCGAAATCATCTTCGAAATCTTCTTCATACGCTTTCTTTCTTGTCACAAGTGCTGCAACTGCACCTGCTGCCGCAGCTGTCAGTGCGCCTACAGCAACCAGTCCCCAATATTTATTGATCTTTGCCATGGTCTTGGTCTCCTTTCTTTTTCCGCTTCTTTTACCCTTTATTGTAATACTTTTATTCTCAAAATGAAAGAGAATCAAGAAGAATTATTCAGAAATATTTTTTTATTTTTTTACGGATTCTGCGCAGTGCATTGTCAATAGATTTAGGTGTTTTCCCCAGGATCTCTGCGATTTCAATGTAGCTATTTCCTTCCAGATACAGATGCAGCACCCGGTTTTCTAGAGAGCTTAAACTCTTTTCCATCTCATTCTCCAAAGCACTTACATTCTCTCTGTCAATAAGGATCGACTCCGGATTATCATGCTCTGCATAAGTATCTCTGAGATCTTCTTCTGTTTCACTGCTGCTCAATGATACATATGTGTTCAACGGCTGATGCTTCTGGCGGTTGGAACTTTTGATTGCACTGTAAATCTGCCTGTCAATGCACAAATTAGCAAAGGACTGAAAAGAAGCCTCCCTGTCCGGCTGGTAATCACGCACTGCCTTAAACAGTCCGATCATACCTTCCTGGATCAGATCATCGGTATCTCCTCCTATGAGGAACATGGCACGGGCCTTTTTTTTGACCAGTCCTTTGTACTTTTCCATAAGATAATCTGCAATAGCGGATTCCCCGGCCCGAAGCCTTCTGATCAGTGTTTCATCCGCTGTTTCATTATATCGGCACATTTTTTCTCCGCACAGCTTCTGCTGTTATATGCTTATTTTGACATTCTCTGTCTTACGATCTCAAAAGCAAGGACTCCTGCAGCTACGGAAGCGTTCAGGGAATCGATATCTCCATTCATCGGGATCGCAGTTGTAAAGTCACATTTTTCTTTCACAAGACGGCTGACGCCGTTTCCTTCGTTTCCGATCACAATACCGATCGGACCTGTCAGATTCTGTCTGTACATCACTTCACCATCCATATCTGCACAAACGAACCAGATGCCTTTTTCCTTCAGCTCATCAATGGTCTGTCCAAGATTGGCTACTTTGGCTACCGGTGTATAATTCAATGCACCTGCAGAAGTCTTCGCTACTGTAGCTGTCAGACCTACAGCTCTGTGTTTCGGGATGATCACGCCATGAGCTCCTGCAAGATTGGCAGTTCTGATGATAGCTCCAAGATTATGAGGATCTTCGATATTATCAAGAAGAATGATAAAAGGAGCCTCTCCCTTATCTTCTGCTTTCTTCAAGATATCCTCTACTGTGGAATAATCATAAGCTGCTACCTGAGCGATCACTCCCTGATGTGCACCAGTCTCACTCATGGAATCCAGACGTTCCTTTGGAACAAATTTCACAATCGTATCATGCTTTCTGGCCTCTCTTGCGATAGTACGCACCGGACCATCCTGGCATCCATCCAGTATAAAAAGTTTATCTACACATTTACCGGAACGAAATGCCTCAAGAACCGCATTTCTTCCTTCTATCATCTCAGTCAACTTTAAACTCCTCCTTCTCAAGTCCTGCGCGGACCAGTTCCAGTATCCTTGAAAAATCCTCTTTCAGATACAGATATCCCATCAGTGCCTCAAAACCTGTGGCACGTCTGTAATCTGCCATAGTAGCATGTTTCGCCATAGTAGCAGAATGAGCATTTCTTCCCCTGCGGTAAACATTTTTTTCCTCATCTGTCAGAAGCGGCTCAATCGCTTCCATCATTCCAGACTGAGCAGACGCTTTTACAAGGCTGCTGGCTTTTTTATGAAGTCGATTTACCGGACAGTTTGCTTTTTTTACAAGGATTGTCCGGATCACAAGCTCGTAAACACCATCCCCGATATAAGCCAGCGTCAGCGGTGAATAAGTCCGAAGATCTGTATCTTTAAGAGCAAACAGCTCTTTAAGACGATTTAAGCTCTCTGCCATTTCACACCTTCTCTTGTATCTTTAAGAATGATACCTTTCTTGAGAAGCTCATCACGGATCTCATCTGCTCTCTTGAAGTCTTTTGCTTTTCTTGCAGCCTGACGCTCCTGAATCAGATCTTCGATCTCTTTGTCAAGGATTTCCTCTTTCTTCTCAATCTTCAGACCAAGTACATCACTGAGCTTGAAAAGCTCCTCATAAAGACCGCCTGCAAACTCTTTGGAACTGTTCTCATCTACATTTGTATTTGCGAATTTGACAAGCTCGAAGATTGCAGCCAGGGCATCTGCTGTGTTAAAATCATCATCCATGGCATCTTCAAACTTGGTAACAAAGCCTTCTGCTTCTTTGAGAAGTTCAAGCTCTTCTTCTGTAATGCTCTCTTTGGCTGCATTGTCTTTACGGTCCTTAAGTTTGCCTGCTGCCTCCAGGATACGCTCCAGAGAGTTCTTTGCAGCTTCCATCAGATCTGCACTGAAGTTTAATGGGCTTCTGTAATGTGCATTCAGCATAAAGAAACGAAGCACCTGAAGATCATACTGCTCACCAATCTGGCGGACTGTACGGAAGTTTCCAAGAGATTTGGACATCTTGCGGTTATCGATGTTCAGGAAACCGTTGTGCATCCAGTATCTTGCAAAAATTTTGCCATTGCAGCACTCACTCTGTGCGATCTCATTCTCATGATGCGGAAAAATCAGATCCTCTCCACCTGCATGGATATCGATCTCCTCGCCAAGATATTTCTTGGACATAACGGAACACTCAATATGCCAGCCAGGACGGCCGTCACACCATGGTGACGGCCAGGAAGGCTCGCCCTCTTTCTTCGGTTTCCAGAGTACGAAATCAAGCGGATCTTCTTTCTGATCTTCGCCGGATACTTTCAGGGAACGGAATCCTGACTGAAGATCATCCAGGTTCTTGTGAGAGAGTTTACCGTATTCCTTAAATTTCTTTACGCGGAAGTATACAGTTCCATCTGCTGCCGGATAAGCGTAGCCTTTATCAATGAGAGTCTGGATCATGTCGATCATTCCCTGGATCTCCTGCGTAGCCTGCGGCGCTGTTGTAGCCGGTTTAACATTCATGTCTGCCATATCTTTCTTGCACTCTTTAATATAGCGTGTGGAGACCTCCTCTGCGGAAACTCCTTCCTCAATGGCTTTCTTGATGATCTTGTCATCTACGTCCGTGAAGTTGGATACATAGTTTACTTCGTATCCTTTATATTCCATATATCTTCGTGCCGTATCAAAAATGATCATAGGGCGGGCATTTCCGATATGGATCAGATTATATACAGTAGGTCCGCAGACATACATCTTTACCTTGCCCTCTTCCAGAGGTACGAATTCCTCTTTTCTCCTTGTCAGTGTGTTAAAAATCTTCATGTTACTCTTCCTCCAATTTCCCGATTCTATACAGGGAGCAGATTGCCTGAGAGGAGATTCCCTCTCCCTGTCCTGTAAAACCAAGGCCCTCTTCTGTGGTTGCCTTGATATTCAGCTGTGATATCTCAATTCCAAGTGCCTGTGCAATGTTCTCTCTCATCTTTGGAATATGCGGTGCCATCTTCGGCTTCTGGGCAATGATGGTTGCATCGATGTTTCCTACTGCATAACCATTCTCTTTCAAAAGTCCTGCCACATGCACCAGGAGCTTCACACTGGAAATTCCTTTGTATGCCGGATCTGTGTCCGGAAAATGTTTTCCGATATCGCCTAGAGCTGCTGCTCCCAGAAGCGCATCCATAATGGCATGTATCAGTACATCTGCATCAGAATGTCCCAGAAGACCTTTTTCCCAGGGAATGTTCACTCCGCCAAGAATCAGATCTCTGTCTTCTGTCAGCTTATGTACATCATATCCCATTCCTACTCTCATCAAACCGTTCATCCCTGCCTTTCCTGCAAAAAAATTTTGAAGTCTTTTATCTGTACTTAATATATCAATAATTTACGGAGTCTCAGAAGGCTCATCCTTCTTCTTGTATACGGTGCAAGTCGGAGACTGTCGGAAACCGCTTCTCCCGGCAATCCGATATCACGGACTCTGCTTACGCACCCGGCCTTGCTCATCATTTCCTGCATATCTGTCACAGCTGGCAGCGCATCAATGATCTGCATGATCTCCGGCAGTGCATCACTGAGCTGTCTTGTGCTGATCGCATCCAGAAGTTCCGGTGCATTCTCCTTCTCGATAGCATTGAGAACACCTTTTTTCCCGAATGTGCTCTGCAGAAATTCCCGGTCTTCCTCTATGTGAGTATGCACTTTACAGGTTTTTCTGCGGATAGCATCTGCAATCTTCTTATATTCAATAAGGGCAACCATGGTTCCTGCTGAAACTTTTTCCCCATGAAGTGCATCCAGATGTCCGTTAAGAACTTCCATATCCCAAAGATGAACAAGATGATGCTCTGCTCCTGATGCTGGTCTGGAATTCCCGGTCATCTGCATGGCAAGCCCTGAAAGTACCAGTGCATACATCAGCTTCTCACAGGCATCTTCCTCTCCTGCTGCAATCTCCTTCAGGTTATCCTTCACCATCCGCAGTGCTCTTGTTTCCAGATTTACCACTTCTGCACAGTAGTATTCATCGGTAAGGAGACTGGATATCTTCCAGTCAGCCAGGGCAATATATTTACCCAAAATGTCCGACACACCTGCTGCTGTAAGTCTCTTCGGTGCTTTCGCAAAAATATCCGTATCTGCAAAAACATAAAGAGGTGCCTCAGCTGTCACTGCTTTCTTCACGCCATTCCACGTCATATCTGCCACTGTAGAAGTAAATCCGTCTGAACTGGCTGCGGTGGGCACAGAAACGAAAGGAATCCGGTACTGATGGGCAACAAATCTGCTGAGGTCATGAATAGTACCTGCACCTACCGCAAGTACAAGATCAATATCCTCTTCCATATAATTTTCCACGATCTCCACAGCTCTCTCATCTGCTTCAAGATCTTCGGCATCCAGGATCAGTACCTGACACCGGTCGTAGATATCTTCCATCAGTTCTTCTGTTACTTTGTAACTGCTGGTGTCACAGATCAGAAGCGGGGAAATATATTCTCTCAGATTTCCGTCTGACATCTCTTCTTCCAGTTTCCCGATAGCTCCCGATTCAATAATGATTTCCTTAACGTCTATGTGGTGCTCCCTCCCGCAGCTGCAAGGTCGGGCAAAATCGTCCGCATCGACTCGCATGTATTTATATCCTCCTGACTTATCTTGATAATTCACAGCGTATTTTATTTTCCGCTGAATGATACAATATTACAGTTTGGTATTATACAGGATTTTTATTTATTACGCAATGATAGAGTTCAACTTGTTTCATCATATAGCAAAAATCCTTTATTTTCAAGGATTTCCGGTGTTTCTACGCCAAACAATGTTTCGTCTGGTTGCGTCTATTTTCTTTTGTTTGTCACAAAATTTGTCACAAAAATTGTCATAATAAAAAGCCACGCCCAATAAAGGGAATGGCTCTGATTATTACATTACATTTTCAAGCTTTTTCATTTCATTCTGTACTCTTGCAGCATCTACATGATTGTATATGTTCATTGTAATGCTTATGTCACTATGTCCCATGATCATTTGTAAAACTTTGATATCTAGACCAGCTTCTGCACATCTGGTGCAAAACGTATGTCTCAGCATATGTGGATGTGTCAAGTATAGGACAAAAAAAATTTATTTTTTTCTGCCGAAGACTATCTGACGCTTCCATCAGGTAGTCCCAGCACCTTTATTATCTTCTGATAAGTTATTTTTGTCCTGCTCAAGTTATCTCTGTTCTGAAAAAATATCGTCAAAATTCCATTCGATTTCAATTTCATCCTGACTATGAACACGGATCACCTTGATAATCTCACGCAGCTTCTCTGTATCGAACTTCTGAATTCCCAAGAAATCTTTTAGTTTTATTTTATCAGAAAGTTCATTTTGTTCAAGAAGCTTTTTGCTATTCTCCGCATCTTCTATTTTTCGTTTGATTTTCTCCAGCTGTACACTTATCTTTTCAGCTCTCTGCTTATACAAATCACGATCTATACGACCATCTTTGTAATCATCATAGAGTTTCATCTTTTCCGAGGTCAACTGTCGGCTCTGTTTTTGCAATTCTGTAGTATTGATCTCTTTGTATTCACATTGCCTTTTGGAAGATACTTTCTTTTCTTTTTCCAACATTGACGCTGCATACTGATGGACAAGCCCAAGGATATTCTCCTCCATCGGTTCTCTACGAATCACCAGACTTCAGCACACAGGATCTCCATTGGTTCGGGCATCTGAGCATTTCAGCAGATGCTCTGTTTCTTTTAGTAAAGAATGCCCACAGTTGGCACATAGCAGCAATGCCGGCTGTTTTTTACGTCTTTCCAGAGTAAAATTGGTGCGTGATTTCGCAACACTTCTCTTCTTTTTCGGATGCATTTCATTTGCTTTTTCAAACAATTGCCTGTCTATAATTGCCGTATGGTGATTTTCCAGGCGAACCCATTCTGTTTCATCATTCAGAACTGCTTTATGGCCAGTATGCATACTGCAACGTGTTTTGCCCCAGATTCTGGTTCCAATATAAATCTCATCCCGGACAATTGCCGCTACTGTCGTAGCACTCCAGTGTTTCTTTTTGATCGTGTCAAACCTCTGGAACTGCACCTGATCCCCTCTTGATAATTTCTGCTCATCACAAGTGGCAATCGCCTGTCTGTTCAATTCCCTTGTAATATCTGCAAAACTTGTTCCCTCCGCTGCCATCCGAAAAATCATTTTCACGACTTTTGCGGCTTCCGGATCAACTTCCAGCCTTCCATCTTTTCCTTTTTTATAGCCATATCTGGCATTTACCGGAAGGCGTGTGCCATTTTTTGTTCTTGTCTGCATTGCTGATGAAATTTTCTTGGACAATCCAGGCTATACATATTGTATACCAGATTCTGCAATGCTACATTCATTCCACCAGTCATTCCGCTGCTTGATGCACTGTCATAGCTGTCATTAATCGAAATAAATCGAATCTGTATGAAGAAATGAAAATATACTAAAGGCTTCCTCAAATATAGAAGCGAAAGGGCGTAAATGCATTCACATTTACGCCCTCTTTTTAAATTCCAAGATATATTCTTATGATTCCTAAAATCAGCAAATGCACCGGATAGAAAAGATAATTTACTAACTTATTCTGTTTTCCACGCTCTCCATTGTAAGTAAGTGTCAGTCCAAATCCAAGCAGAGCCCACGGCTCTTTAAACATAGAGATGTAACAAAACGGAATTCCAAGTGCCCATCTCTCATGAAAAATATAACAGAAATAACCGATCAGTACCGCATGATGTTCGTAGTCCAGACTTGCATTCATTGCTACAATGCACAACACCGCTACAATGAGAAATGATACGAAATACCACAAAGCCTTCGGTAGTGACGCCATCTTTTCTTTCAGTACATCGATCACCCAGATCATAGCAAGCACAAGTGCCAGTGTAAACATAATATTGTTCCAGTTGATTTCAACAAATCTAGCCGATGTGCACATATCAAACGGAACCTCTGATATCACTCCAAATACAAGAAGTGTAACTAAATATCTCCATTTAGTGCTTGTGTGGAAATATCCTTCCACAAGAAGGAAGATAAATATCGGGAAAGCGATTCTTCCTAAAATATCAAAAAAATCACTCAATCGATTCAATGCTCCTCCATCCAGATTTGGATAGATCAATGCCTTATTCGTATGGTCAATGAACATCGATAAAAAAGCGATATATTTCAATTGCGCTCCTGAGAATATCTTGATTCGTTCTTTTATATTGTTCATAAGTTTTTCTTTTCAGACACCTTTCTTAATTCTATTCTAGTAATTTTCTGCGTGAAGCTCAAAGTAGCTCTGTGGATGCGCGCATACCGGACAGACTTCAGGGGCTTTCGTTCCAACTACAATATGTCCACAGTTGCGGCATTCCCATACCTTCACTTCGCTCTTCTCAAACACCTGCGCAGTTTCAATGTTCTTAAGAAGTGCACGATATCTCTCCTCATGGTGCTTTTCAATTTCTCCTACTGCTCTAAATTTTGCTGCAAGCTCAGGGAAACCTTCTTCCTCTGCTGTTTTAGCAAAGCCATCATACATATCTGTCCACTCGTAGTTCTCTCCTTCTACAGCAGCAGCTAAGTTTTCTTTTGTATCACCAATTCCTGCTAATTCCTTGAACCACATCTTAGCATGCTCTTTCTCATTGTCTGCTGTTTTTAAAAATAATGCTGACATCTACTCGTAGCCTTCCTTTTTCGCTACGGATGCAAAATAAGTATACTTATTTCTTGCCTGTGATTCTCCTGTAAATGCCTCCTGTAAATTTTTTTCTGTCTGTGTTCCTGTGTACTTGTTAGCAGCCATCTCTTTTACCTCCGTTTTCTTTACTACTATTTCAAAATCTCATGCCATCATTTGCATAAATGCTTAATAGATTTGCCCATCCTTTATCTGGCATTTCGGACAAATACCTTTAAATAATATGTCATATCCTAAAAAGTCCGTTCCATGTGTATCATGAATTTTTTCTAGCAAGCCCAATATTTCATCCATATCCACATCTGAAATCTCACCGCAGTTTACACACCTCACATGGTAATGGTTCTTTAATGCAAGGTCGAACCGATTAGGTCCATCCGGAACTTCCACTTTTCTTAAATTACCTTCTTCTACCAATATGTCGAGATTTCTATATACAGTCCCTTTGCCGATTGTAGGACAGAATTATCTGGTTTGCCGATTTCCATATTATAGCTTTAATACTTATGCAAAAAAACTGGTTTTATTATATATAGCACTCTACTGTACACAAGAAAAACATTACCGTTTTAAAGTTCAAAAATAAAAAAAGAACAGCCGATACATATACTCGAACTGTTCTTCTACTTCCGAAGTCCACGCAGCATTGACATTACTGTTTCCTGCTCATTTGTACTCAGATCGTTCCATATCCCTAGAACTTCTTTCTGTTTTTCTGTCAGATTCTCTGAATTACCTTCCTGAAAAAACTGTGATAATGTCACGCCTAATGCTGTACATATTTTTTCAAGTGTGATCAGCGACGGCAGGTTTTCCTGCGCCATGATTCTTCCCAGTGACGACTGAGAAATTCCCGACAGCTGCGATAATCTATATTTACTGATATCACGCTTTTCACACAAAGATGTTATTTTATCCGCAATATACTTCTCTATCTGCAAGTAACTATACCTCATTTCCGCTATTACATGTTCTTATTGTACCTGTAATAATGAAAAAATATTAGTATTCAACTTTGCAATCATTTAATCCCATAATAGGAAGTATGCGTATAAATAATATAAAGATACTTTCGTTTCCGCAAAAGTTATTTTCGCTTATATGTTTTTATAATATCATAGGTTGTTTCATTTGTCACATAAAAATTTGAAGCACTATCATTCAAAACAAAAAAGCCGGAAGCCACGTTATCATCCGTGACCTCCGACTCATTGTGCTTATACTACACTGTCCTTACACCCAAATCAGCTCCTCTCTCCAGCTTATCTTTTCCTGGATGATTCTCTTATTGATTTCCAAGCGTTCATGGATTGACGGTTTCTTTTCTTTTCCTGGCATTGCCTTTTTCTCTGTTATTGCCTTTCTTTCAGCTTTCCCTGCGTCCTTAACTGCTGTATTTATTTCAACACCAGCTCTCGGCACAGCTTCTCTGCTCTCATTTTTCTCTGCTACCTGCTGTTCTGTTTCTCCTTCACACCTTTTTCTTCCAGACTGCAAAAGCTCTGCAAATACGGCAGTACATGATTCTGCATATCCGTCAGATCTTCCATATACTTCTGATATTCTTCATTGCCTTTTCCTTGCTGATAGCTGATCCAGCTTTCATCCGTCAACTTCATTTCATTCTGCATCTTTAATTGACTGATGATGCCGCCATTTCCGCTACCAATGTCTATCTTACCTTGAAAATGATGAAGCATCTTGTCGCCCTTCTCAGCATAATATACTGTAAAAAACATCTGTACTGTCGTTTTTGGTTCGTTGGTGTTGGGATCACGATCAGCATACCAGGCTTTGGGTGGCGTTCCTGATTGCCCTAACGCTTCCTGCCATACCTGAATAGCACAAACTTTTGTCTGATCTTCAAGATATGCTTCTATAATTCCGCTGCTTCCATCATCAGCCATATTATCGTTCTGATCCTGCTCTGCTTCTTGTTTTAACGATTCTGGAAGTATAAGCGTAGGTTTTTCATTCTTCCAGATATAAACAGCTTCCGCCCATGATTGGCGTATATCTTCCATGGCAGATTCATCAAACAAGTTTTTCTCTGGTTTTTGCTCTCCAACTTTTACAATCAAAAATCGGCGATTTCCCGTCTGATCGCTCAAAAAGTCACTTTTGTTTGTTGTCCCCATAAATACGCATGATCTCAAATATGTATCGGCTCGCCGCTCATATGGTTGACGAAACCGGTCTTGCGTTGCCGTCAAAAATTTCTTTACGGATTCCATTCCGCCTGTTGTTCTTGCAAGGCTTTTTAATTCTGCCAACTCACAAATCCAAACCCCTATTAATGATTGTGCACTTCGGTCTGTATCAAGGCTGTCAAGACTATCTGAAAACCAGCTGTCATCTAGTGTCATTAGCCTCGGCAACGTAGACTTTCCTACTCCCTGTGCTCCCTGCAAAATCATACAATAATCAAATTTGCATCCCGACCGAAAGATTCTTGCAACAGCACCCAACATCCAAAGGCGCATAACCTGATATGTATAATCAGAATCCTCTGCTCCAAGATATTCCGGCAGCAAGCTTCTTATATGCTCTCTTCCATCCCATTGAAAAGAATTAAGCAAATCTTTTATTGGATGAAATTTATGACGCATAGCTACATTCTTCATCGCATCGAAAAAATCTTGCCGACTATTCAATCCATAATCGCACTAGATCATCGAAAACAGGGCTGAATTATCACCACTGTTCCATGCTCGACAATTATCCTCTTCTTCCCATGGCACACTACCATATAGGTAAGGCTGATGTGAAAATTCATTGTATCTGATTTTTCCGGCAATTCGTTCATCGTGCTCCATGACAATTTCATAATTCTTTATGAGCTGCTTTATTTTTTTTGGTTTCTTATCGATTCATGTTATACATATGCCTATAGAAAAGAAATCGCAGATAAAAGAATATTAAAAAATCGAATAGTATATCTATTTGACGAAATAATAGCAGATGAAATTAATCGTTACGATTCTTGTGGAGATGATCCAGATTTAGCTCAAAATATGATTCAACAACTACTTGAATTTATTGAAAAACACTATTTTGATATTCCTCGCAAAAAGATAATAAAAATCATCTCCCATCGTCTTGAAGAAATCCGCGAAATTGATAATTCCAATATTATTCTAGGCTATTCACCCGAAAAGATACTAGAGGGATTTTTAATAAAACTTGCGGAATTTTATGATTACAAATTATCACCTAACTTTCTAGAAAAATACGAAAAGGAATTGCCTCATTCTCCTTCTTACTATGAGAATGATTATCAATTTTACAGGAATAGAAAAAAGAACTATTTTTAATTCGTAAAAACCTCCCGGTACATTAATTTGCACCGGGTATTTTTATATGTTCCATTCTGTTCTAAGTTGTGTTATACTGACTGCGTTGTCCAGCCGAGACCCGGCAACGGGGGGAGGTGAACACATGGAAATAGTCATATCTTTTTTGGTGGCTGTTGCGGCAGGTGTGACTTGCCATCTCATTTGCAAATGGTTAGACAGTCATAACAAGGACAACGAATAGCCTAGTGGATGCTCAACCACTAAAATAAAAAGAGAAGAACCCTCGCATGTATTGGTGGTACATACGGGGGTTCGTTCTTTGTTCACATGGAACATCATCATATCTTTTTTGCCTACTGGCATTATAGCATATGCCGATCATGAAATCAATATGCTTCGTCTTTGTAAATCTGTGATTTTTCCACCGTTTGTCACAAGATTGTCACAAAATCATATTTTCAAAGCATCCCACACATCCAGAAATGCTTTAAAATCAACACTTTCCAGACTTCACGGTATAAATATATTGCTTTCTTATTTAAAAATCAATCAGGGAGAACACAGTAAAATCCCCTGTCCGGTTGGGATTATTTCCGGACAGGGGATTTCGGTTTACATTATAGGATTTTCATTAATCAGGATTGGATTTTATTATCATTGGTAAGGATTTTTCTGTCTGTCAGATCTTATCTGCCAAGGGATTCACAGAAAGTACCTTTTACATCGCTCCAGTTCTTGTCTGCATAGTCAAGAAGGTATACGGCCTGCTCCATAGACATCTCAGGGAAAAGAAGGAAGAGGCTGTGGGAGCCATATTTCTTAACAATACGGTCAACGTTTCTGATCCAGTCTTCAAATTCACCGGAGTATACTTTTACCCAGATGGATTTTCCTGCTGCGATAGCTTTGTCATAAATTACATCCCAATCCGGAAGTGTTCCGTCAGGGCCGGCATCACCGCTTGTCCACTGGAGTGCATCAATACCTTCGATTTCCATCAGTGCATCCATATGTTTGATTGCAGCCGGTCCGTCAAGGTGATACAGTACATGGTCAACATTCTCAGACTGTGTACGAAGAGATGGCTGAATATATTTACGGAAGTCTTCCGGTGCCATCATTGCAGAGAAGTCACACTGCAGTTTTACAGTTCTTCCCGGTCCCCAGATCTGGAATACGGTGTAAGCGTTGCCGCCGTCTTTATCTTTAATTACATCGTAGAATCGATCATAGTAGTCATAGTAAACATCTGTAACTTCCTGGATACGCTGGCCAACTTTTTCCGGCTCATCCAGAAGATCAAACAGAGTATCCTGTGCACCACGTAAGGATGCAAGTACATCAATGTTCTCCATCAGGTCAGGCATATCTACATAGAAATCATCTTTTGCAAGAGCACGGCAGTCTTTTGCAAGCTGGAGATGTTTTTTAAACCATTTGTTCTCAGGATCAAATGTAAGCTTCGGAACACCATCCCAGCCATCCAGGCATTTCTTGAACCATACAGTATCCTCTTTAAATCCGATATCAGAACCAAGGTATGCTGCTGTGGAACCAGGTCCAAAGTCAATATTCAGGTTCGGGAAGCTCTCTCCAAGAAATGCGTGTGTATCACAGAAGTAACGGTAACGAGCTACGATACGCTCTGCATTCTGGTACTTATCTTCCATGTCTTTCCAGTACAGTTCTTTCGGCATGTTGTAATATTTACCCTGGCAGATCTGATCCAGATAACCACCCTCAACAGGTGTTCCATCTGAAAACTGCTCAACCTCAGGACGTCTTGCGATTACGCACATCAGCGGACGGCCGGTATTCTTATGCTGCCAGTAATTTGTAAATTTCTCTTTTGTCTCTTTCCAGTTGAGCTTGTATCCTTCTCCTGGTCCAGGAAGTTTTACTTTGCTGATATCAACAGTAGATTTATCAAATTTAACCTCCAGTGGTTTTTCTACATGAACTGCTGGAGCTTCTTCCTCATTTTCTTCTGCCGGTGCTTCTTCCTCTGCTACTTCTACATCTGGGAACTCACCAGCTGCTGCTTTTGCACAGAAACCGGAATCTGCATATTTCTTGGCCTGCTCTGCTGCAGAAGCTGCATCCTCTGTGTAAGCATCTGCTCCGATCTCATCTGCAAATTCCTGGGAGATCGGTGCACCACCAACCATGATCTTGATACGCGGACGAAATGGCTGTTTCAGAAGTGCCGCTACCGTATCACGAAGAGATGGCATTGTCGTTGTCAGAAGAGCAGAAAGTGCAACGATGGTCGCATCTTTGTTCTCTTTTACAACTTCGATAAATCTCTCAATCGGAACATCAACACCAAGATCGATAACCTCGAATCCTGCACTCTCGAACATCATACCAACCAGGTTTTTACCGATATCATGAAGGTCGCCTGCTACCGTACCAAGAATGATCTTTCCTGCGCTTCCGGCCTCACCTGTTGCAAGGTACGGTTTCAGAACCTCAACGCCCTCTTTCATGGCACGTGCTGCTGCAAGCATCTGCGGAACGAAAATAATCTCTTTTTTAAAGTTCTCACCAACAACTGCCATGGCACCGATCATTCCATCATTAAGGATTGCTGTCGGGTCACAGCCTGCATCCAGAGCTTCCTGAACACATTTTCCGATTTCTTTGTTCTTGCCGTTTTCTGTTGCTTTGAATACGGCCTGCATTTTTTCCTCTGCCGGTGTCAGCTCTTTTGTTTCTGCCACTAGAGCTGCCTCCTGTGCAGGTTTATCTTTGAATTTGTCGATGTAGTCCAGGCAGTACTCATCTCGCTCAAGAAGAGCATTTGTTGCGTAGATCATTCCGATCATATTCTTATTGGTCGGGTCAACGATCGCGCTGTCCATTCCTGCGTTCATAGCCAGTACCATAAATGCCTGGTTGATATTCTTTCTTGTAGGAAGACCAAAGGAGATGTTGGAAAGACCACTTGTGATGTGGATATCCGGATACTCTGCTTTGATCTGGCGGCAACACTCTGCAAATACAGTCAGTGCTGTCTGATCTGTAGATAAGGTAACAACCAGCGGGTCAATATGAAGTCTGCTTGGTGCAATATTATATTCTTTTGCTTTCTCCATAATTCCGTGGAAAACTTTCATACGGCGTTCTACGGAATCCGGGATTCCATCGTTGTCACAAAGAAGTGCAACACACTCCCAGTCAGTATCCGCGATCACCGGGAAAATCGTGTCGATCTTGTTTCCCTCAAGGGATACGGAATTTACAAGTCCCGGACGTTTGCAGAACGGAATTGCTGCAACACAGGATTTTGCACTCGGGCTGTCTACACAGATTGGTGTATCTGTTACTTCCTGTACAAGGTCGATCATCCATTTTAAGGTTTCTACCTCTACGTCCTCTTCTACAGAAGCACATACATCAAGAAACGTAGCTCCTGCCTCCGCCTGTTTTTTAGCTCTCTCTCTGATAAGATCCGCATCTCTCTCAGCGATTGCCTTTGCAACTGACGGAATGGAACCGTTCAGTTTCTCACCTATGATAATCATGGCGTTCCCTCCTAATTATTCAATTTATTCTCAATAATCTGCACTCATCTTTATTAAGTGATTATATTTTAACGCCCTGATTTTTACATAACCTCTGTTATCCATTTGTATTATTATACTATCTTATGATTTTTTCTGTGGTTTTTTGTGTATTTTTTTTAAAAAAATATCCCCGTCACCACAAAAACATTCATCATTTTATCAACAAACAACGAATATTTTCGAAATCAACGGGGATTTCTGTATAATTCTATGGTATCCGGATGTGGAAACTATACTATCCTACGATTCACCTGATATCAGGCAGATCATTCATTTATACAGCTGCGATCACCTCTACTTCGCAGAGAACGTTCTTTGGAAGTGTCTTCACTGCAACACAGGAACGTGCCGGCTTATTTACAAAATATTTCGCATATACTTCGTTGAATGCAGCAAAATCATTCATATCCGCAAGGAAGCATACAGTCTTGACAGCTTTCTCATAGCTGGTACCAGCAGCTTCAAGAACTGCTCCAAGATTCTTCATCACACGATCAGCCTGCTCCTCAATCGTTGTTCCGACAACTTCACCTGTTGCCGGATCTACCGGAATCTGCCCGGATGTGTAAAGAGTATCTCCATGGATGATAGCCTGGGAATATGGTCCGATCGCTGCCGGTGCATTGTCTGTATGTACTGTTGTCATAATACATTCTCCTCTCTTTGTGAGCTGTCCTTGTAACTGCTCAGGTATTCTTAATAATAGTCCATGAAATCAGCTCGTCAGAAATAAATCTTTGCTTTCACAGAACGCTATAATTTTAGCTCACATATCATTTCTGGTCAAGCTGCATGTTCAGATAATTGTAAACAATGCCGGAAATATCCTGAATATGGGAAACAGCATCTCCTGCCTGGCAGTTCTCTGACATCACACAGAGAATATATGTTGTCTTCTCACCATACACAATGGCAATATCATGCTGATCTGTGTCTGTCTCTCCTGTCTTGTTGGCAATCTCTACAGATGCGGAAATACCACTCGGAATCTTGGTCGTTACCTGCTGGTTCATGAGAAGGTTCATCATCGCCTCTGATGCTTCTTTTGATACACATTCTCCATTGTATATCCCTTCCAGAAGCTGCGCACAGTCTTTTACAGAAGTGGTGTTTCTTCCACCAAGCCCTGCATCCTTCGAAGCTGACGGGCTCAGAATATGCTGCACCGATGTATCTGCATATTTATTCTCTGCAAGAAAAGCATTCACAGCTTCTGCACCGTCCTTAAATACACCAGTAGCTGTCTGCAGCCGCACCAGTTCGTTAAAGGACTCGTTATCGCTGACTGTGATCATATTCCATAGAAGGTCATTCACCTTCGCTGATACAGCCGGATCTGAAACATCTTTCTTCAGTTTAGCCGCTTCATTTTGAAGCACAGCATCCATATTTGCATAAGTCTGCGCCATCACAAAAACCTTGATCAGGCTAGCTGAATACAGCAACTGGCTGTTAAGCTCAAACTTTTTATCCGCTTTGAGATCTTTCACATAAACGCTCCAGGTTCCTTCATAACTGTCCAGAAGTTCTGTAATCCTTGTTTTCAGACCTTTCATTCCCAGATTCCTGGTTTCCACCTTGCCGTTCTCATCAACAGGAAATCCTTCCGGTGTTTCTACCGCTTCCTGTACCAGTGCTCCGTTCTCACCGCCAAAGTAATAATAGCCGTCAAACATCTGACCTGCCGAACTCATTTGCAAATCATGGATTCCCTTATCTGTAACCATTTTTCCGTATTTATTAAAATAATAAAAGCCATTGTAAGTCGTCTTATCCACCACAAGATCATCCATATAGCGTACCTGAGGTGCTGCACTTAATTTTCCCAGATTATTCACCATATAGAGTCCATCAAAAGAAATCTCCCCGCCGTTTCCATCATCGGACACTGCCGTAAGATTCTTTAACTGAACCATATAAGAATTTCCTGCTGCAAATCTGCCGTTTTCATCATGATAATAATAACCGTCAAACACAGTTCCATCGATGACAAAATGATTGAAATAATGAACAGCTGGTGTACTATCGCTTGTACCATCCTCATTCAGGCAGTAAAATCCGCTGCTTTTTAATATATATTTCCCGCTTCCATCGGGAATGGGAAGTATCTGGGACTCCTCTGTAACAGAACCAAGGCTTCCCTGTGTTGTCTGCTGTGCTCCTGCCACAGTCACAGTCTGGGTGAGCATTGACGCAGTGAGGCAGATTGCCAGTGCTTTGTATATTTTTTTATGTCTCATATACTTCTCTTTCATCATTCTGATTATTCAGTAACTATCTCTTTTAAAGACTCTATAAGTATATCGGATTTCCCCATTCTGTCAAGTAAACCGCTTCCAGAAATTTTTAAGTGCTCCCTCTACAGTGTCCAGTCTACAGATGCTCCGGTCTCTCCATTCCCGTGGAAATATCTCCTCATAATCCCGTCCCAGAAAACGGTCATCCAGAAGCAGGATCACACCTTTATCTTCTTTTGTGCGGATCACACGACCGGCAGCCTGGAGCACTTTATTCATTCCCGGATAACGATAGGCATAATCAAATCCTGCATGGTTTTTCCTGTTATAATATTCCCTCAAAATCTCTCTCTCACTGCCAATCTGCGGAAGTCCTGTTCCCACGATCACTACACCGATCAGACTCTCCCCTGTAAGATCCACTCCCTCGGAGAAAATCCCTCCAAGGACACAAAACCCCACAAGCGTCCCTTCTCTGCTCTGAAACTCTTCCAGAAATTCTTCACGTGCACGCTCTGTCATATCAGAGCTCTGCCGGATACAGCGAACCCAAGCTGCGGAAAATCCCTCCTCATAAACCCGGTATACATCCTCCATTAATTTATATGACGGAAAAAATATCATATAATTTCCCTGACGCTGCCACACACATCTGGCAATGTACTCTGCAAGTTTACGGTACTCTGAGTAATTTCTTCGTGTATATTTGCTGCTTACATCACAGCCGATCATGATCTGACGGTTCTCTGTTGGAAAAGGTGATCTTACATAAATTCCATAAGCATCCTGATCTGTTGTAAGAAGTTCTCGATAATACAGCATAGGAAAAAGTGTTGCGGAAAAAAATACCGTACTTTTTCCTTTTTTTAGGTATTCTCCCAGATTTACTGCCGGATTCACGCAAAACAGCCGAAGCCTGAAATCCGTTTCCCCGCATTTCTCTGTGTATACAACATAGTTCTCATCCACAAGTTCCGATACATTAAGGAAATCCCTCACTGTAAAATAGAATTCCAAAATCTCCTTACGAAGTTCTTCCTCCATATTCTTATCTTCAAGAATCTCCTCCAGCTGGCCGGATATTGTAAGAAATGTAAGGGGCAGAGGACCCGGGGTTGCAAGCACCTGGTATTCACTTCCATTCTCTCCCAGATTATCTTCCAACTCCTGCATCTGGCGGTTAGCTTTATCCAGAGTCCTGGCAAGCTTCGGAAATAATCTTCGGACTTTTCTGTGCAGTGTTACAATATTCCCGCGGTATATATCGGCACTGTACATCTCCCTGCCGCGTTCCACCAGATTATGAGCCTCATCAATAAGAAAAATATAATCCCCCGAAATGTTATCTCCAAAGAACCGCTTCAGATGTACATTGGGATCAAAGGCATAATTATAATCGCAGATCACTCCGTCTGTCCAGATGGAAAGGTCCAGACACATCTCAAAAGGACATACCTGCCATTTCTCAGCATGTTCCCGGATCACTTCCCGGGAATATACTTCTTCCGTTGTCCACAATTCATAAACCGCATCATTCACACGGTCAAAATGCCCCTTTGCATAAGGGCATTTCTCCGGGGTACACTCTGGCGTATCAAGAAAACACAGCTTCTCTTTGGCTGTAATGGAGGTCACTTTAAATTTCAGGCCTTTCTCCCGCAGAATACGAAAAGCCTCCTCTGCTACTGTTCTTGTGATCGTCTTGGCTGTAAGGTAAAAAAGCGTCTCACCTTTTCCCTCTCCGATGGCACGTACAGCCGGAAAAACAGCTGACATGGTTTTTCCAACGCCTGTAGGAGCCTGTACAAAAAGTGTACGGCCGCTGGAAACAGTATGATACACACCACTGACAATTTCCCGCTGACCTTCTCTGTACGGAAAAGGAAACTGCAGGTCTGTCATGGAATCATTTCTCTGTTTTTTCCATGAAATGGAGTATGCGATCCATTTATGATAAGCATCCAGCAGTTTCTGATACCAGTCCTGCAATTTTTCCATGGAAAAATCCTCCCGGAATCGTCTGGTATCCTCTGTATCAAGATGGGAATATGTCATCTGGATTCCAATCCGCTTAAGGCCTTCCTTCTCCCCGTAGATCAGGCCATAACACATCGCCTGTGCACGGTGAACAGGAATCGGTGCTTCCATGGCCTGAATATTTCCATAAGTTCCCTTGATCTCATCAATAAAGACCTGTCCTTCTTCTGTAAATATCCCGTCAGCGCGGCCTTCCACCTGGATGATCACATCCTCATATTCATTTTCTCTTTTCAGGGAAACCTCTGACTGATAATCCCCTTTCATGCTTCTCTGGATCTTTCGGTGGATCCTGCCGCCTTTCAGCATGGCTTCTTTATCCCCGGTACCCCGGCCGTTATCCAGATCCCCGCTTCTAAGTATAAATTCGACCAGATTTCTCACAGAAATCCGGACCCGCTCTTTCTCCATTAATTTCGCTCCTGCCAGATACTGTCCGCTTTCATATTCTGTCATGCGGAAATCAGCCTTTCTCTTCCAGAGATTATACCATAAAATCCTTGGAACCGTCCCTTCATATAATAAAAAAGGACGCATGTTCTGCTTTTTCTTTCGTGAACTGCGCCCTTTTATTATTGTTTCCCTTTTTTCATATTTTCCTCATCCCACTGCATACTTGGAAAGAACCTGTTTAAATTTCTCGTCCTCACCATAGCATTTCACTGTCAGTGTCTGTGTCAGATCCAAGCTGAGAAGTCCTAAGATAGACTTTGCATCAATAATGATACGATTGTAAAATACATCAATATCAAAATTACACTTGCTGGCTGCGCTGACAAACTCCTGAGCACTTTTCTCGTCCAGTTTAATCTGCTGCTCCATCGTTAACTGCCTGCCTTTCTGAAATAATTGGTATGTGATAGTTTTACACAAAAGTTAAGTTTTTGTCAATACTGTTTATTTCATATCAAACATTTTTCGACACAATGTACAATATTTTTTGTTTTTCGGCCATTTTTTCTTATATTATGCGGGTTTATTCCAATGATGGGGTGTTGCCAAGTGTTGCCACAAACGCTGCATTTTTTTGACCCAATGCTTTTTCACGTGAATTTCTACGTTTATAATAAATTGCCTGTGTAGTTAAAATACTGCTATGTCCCAGGTCTGCACTAATTTCGCTAATCGGAACCCCATAGTCTTTAAGTGCAGTAGCATAAGTACGTCTACCCGTATGAGATGCCTTATACGGTATATGTATCGCATTACAGAATGTTTCTATTCTTGCATCAATAGCCCTGTGTTTTAGACGAGCCCCCTTTCGTGATACTATAACATGTTCGCTATATAATCCCAAATGGTCATTACGGCGTTTCATTTCTTTAAACCAAAAAACAGCCTCATCCGTCAGGTCTATACTTCTCCTACTAGCAACATTTTTCCCATGATTGATTTGTGTAACATAATTTCCTGTATCTACATCTCTATAATTGACATAATTTTTATTAATAGTAAACGTTTTCTTTTCAAAATCAATATCAGACCAATCTGCTGCCAGTAATTCACCTATTCTACATCCAGTTGTAGCAGATAACATAATAACGGCAGAAAATCTATATTTCTTATGTTCATTCCATTCTTCTAGTGATTTTTTCCGGATAATGCATAATTCCTCGTCAGTCCAGGCTTCCTTTTTGTATTCATTAACAGCACACAAATTAGCATTGATTTTTACATAACTCATATAATTTGTATTCATATATTCCCGCATAATAGCATAATGCATCACCTGAGATACTAAAGTTTTTATGTTTTTTACCGTTCTATATGCAAGTTTTTTATGATACAACGTTTTAATATAGTCGTCACAGTCAAATTTTTTTATCTTTCTTAATGTCAGATTAGAGAACTCGGTATCTTTAAGATGATTACGATAGATGGAATCATACCTATCCAGTGTTGTTTCATTTATCTCACCTTTCTTTTTTCTAAGCCATTCTTCACACACATCTTGCAGAGTCATATTTTTATCATATGTCCCTACCACCGATTTTTCTATGTAATCATAAAAATTTTTTAGGCACTCCGCCTGTGTACTGCCACTGACTTGTGGCCTTTTAGGTCCACCTGGAATAACATATTTTCCCGGAATATTACATACATATCCTTTTCTATTTTTTCTCTGTGTAAGTTTTGGTGCTTTTATGCCATATTTATTCATGAGAGCCTCCTTAATTGTTTCTATCTGGGCTCTCTCTACGTCCTCGTTATTAATTATAGCAGAATCTAATAACTTTTTCATCATTTCAACAGTAAGTTCCATAAAAGTTGCCTCCGTTCTATTGTTTGAAGACAACATGCTGAAAAAATGGTATGGCCTTAGTTTTTTGCGAGTCTTTTTTCAAAATATCTATGAACACATCTTTTAATGTAAATAAAAAAGAACCGGTATAACCCGGCTCTCTATTTAATACGGTACAGAGAGCCCGTTTCCAGGCCCTCTGTGCCAACTTTTTATGATGCCCTATCCTTCCTCAGTGCTTCCCTGAGTTCCTTTTCTGCCTCGTATGCCTGCTTGTAATGATTCCGTGCATACAGGTCTTCAAAGGTCCGGATATTGCTTTCCAGCATATGTTCCCCCCACAGCCACTCTTCCAGGGTAAGGGATATCACATTCCGGATTTCCCCTTCACGCTCCTTTGCTTTTACATTCAAAAGGCCTTTTTCCGTCCTCGCGACCGGTGCATAGTAATTCCGGATATCAATTTCTACCGGCTTCTCAGAGGCTCCGTCCCAACGGATAGAGATTTCATACACAAAGTATTTATCGCCGTGTTTCCGCCGGATAAGGGGCCTCATGCCGGAACTGTAGACCGTCTCTGCCTGGAATCCAGCCTTGGATTCCTCCGCATCCAACTGTCCTGCTTCGTATAGTCTCAAGGCATCCTCGATTGCTGTTATCTGTGCCGCGTTCCTTGGATACCTGCCTAAATTGCTCTCAAGCCAGTTCTTCTGGTTGATTAACAGTCTCTTATTAGTCTGTGCATCCTCCAGGAGCAGTGCTGCCGGAGTCTTTCCTTTTAATGTTCCTGCATTAATCGTAGTCGTGTATGCCGGGCTCTTTGACGGCTCAGATTTCTGTTTCTGTACCGATAACATATCCCGGAGGCTCAGGTTCCGGATTTTCTGGAAGATGGCCGGAAGTTCATTTACCGGCACATTGGCTGTGGCCGGTCTCTTTTCTTTGCTGATAAGGACAAATTTAAAACGGCTGAACGTATCGTGATGGAAGGTCAGCGGCTCGCTGCCGTCCTTGCATTCTGGTATGGTCAACTCATTCAGCACAAAAAATGTCTGGTTTTTCTGGATACAAACGCATTCTTTTGGATTCTTCATCATAATATAATCTCCTTTTTACGTATAAATTTTGGTATGTAACATTTTTATCCGGGCAGGCCGTCTGTGCAGCCTGCCAGTGTCTTTACCGGTCTATAACTCTTATCGGACCAGGATAGTCGTGAGCACCCGTTTCCAATTCAGCCCAAGGTGGCAGATACCCCATACATAGACCTCCAGCCTTGCGTTGTAATAGACCAGTTCCTCGGATTCATCCAGCAGTATCCTTGCCCCTTCCTCTGGCACCTGGTAATACTCACACGGCTCTATGACCTCACATCTCGTCGTCAGCAGTTCTATGTCTTTCTCCCACCTGGAAGTGTCCTGGTCCTCTTCGGCCCCGACAATCATCGCCTCCAGGTCCCGGACTCTTTCCATAGCCATTTCCGAACCATAGGCCTCACCCTCGCTGTCCCTGAAATACAGGTCATCGCCATTTACCAATTCCCAGGTCCCCTCATCTTCGGCATCGATGTCGTAGTATTCTGCGTCAACTGCTTCTGCCGCAGCAAAATAGTCTACGAAGCCAGCCTTTATCGCTGCAAGGCTGAGTTCCGCTCCGTGCCAGGTAGTATGTTTCTGTTCCATATGTAAAATCTCCTTTCGTCCTGATTCCTTACCGGTTGTATCATCTATATGTTAAAAGAATCATCCCGTCTGTTTTTTTGCGGGTCCATCTTTTCATCGGGAGCAGGCTGCCGGTCCAGCCCGCCCCAGTCTCCAGATATCCGGGATTCATTCCTCATCCGGGCCATTCCACATCTTATCTTTATTCCGATACCGGATATCGTTTCTTTTCAATTCTTCGCCAACATTCCATCCCAACTGACAGATTCTCACGCTCTCTTCCGGGTATTCCAGCAGTGCTTTTCCCCATACCCTCATAAACTCTGTATTGGCCTCCCTGACGGCAGCCAGTTCTTGTGTGCATTCCTTATCAAGCCGTTTCTGGCTTTCCTCCATGACCTCTTCCTCTGACAACATGTTCATCATTTTGCCCTGCTGTACCAGTTCCTGCATCCTGTCCAGCATCATAGCCATCTGCGTGTCTTCTACAATCTCCTGAGCCTTCTTTGCAAACACCTGGTATCTGTCCCTTACCACATCATAGGCCTTCTGGATTTCCTTTCTGCATTTCAGGTTTGTAATGTCGCTATAAACTTCTCTTAATGGTCTCATATCGGTATCTTCCTTTCTGCTATAAAATCGTTTCTTATAAAAGCACTTCTTACTCTTCAAAGGTTCCGAAAAGTTCCTCATATTTTTCAACAGTAAGGTTCTCTTCCGCCCATTCCCTTGCTTCTTCCTCTGACAGTGGGATAATCTGCTCCCCGCCGATGCAGCCGCCGCTTTCCAGACGTTCCGCATATCTGGATGCCGGGCCTCCTTCGCCATACAGGAAGAACTCTCCTGTTTTCTTCCTATAGAATTCCTCTTCAAAATAGCAGTAGTCATTTTTGTAACAACTGCTCTGGTTACTGCCAATATATCTGGCTGTGTCTGTGTCATATAATCTTCCATGTAAAATCTTTCTCATGGTCCTATCCTCCTTGTTTTTTCTTTACATATATAGCCTGCTGGAAAATTGATGCAGTCGTGTGGATTATCGTTGATTTTTCTTAGCCCTTGTTGTACCGCGGCACATTTCCGGCATCCGCATGATGGAATGTTCTTATGTCTTCATGGATTTCACCTCCCGGTTTTCTCTTTTCCCTTCCGTTATCCTTTATATGTTGAGGAAATCCGAAGGCGTATTTTTTTGCGGATTATTTTTCGGCTGGTGGAAATGGCATCGGAGAAGGCTGAAACGCGGGAAGATTTGCGGGCTGGATAGGATTTGAGAACCGGAAGGCAGGAGCAGAAACAGAGGATGCGGCTGGACGCATTATGGCATCGGGAGGGATATGGAAGAACGATTGGCTGGGAACGGCGGCCCCGGGACGCCCTGGGATAATGCCTGCGGAGATGTTGACCGGCGACAGGGAAGAAATACAGAGATTGTAGCGGGCAGGTCATGACAGGTTGCCGCAGCGGTGGCGGCGATATATGAGAGCAGGATGCGGCAAAGATGACAGTGATATGCTAAAGGCATCGGGAAATGATTGACGAAGCGTGCCAGCAAGGACTCCTGAACCGGCCTGTGATGGCGGCTGTGGATGAAAAGAGCCTGGTGCAACCTGATGATAAGGGCTGCGGACAGGATTATGGATAGATATGATTTTATAGATGTGCCGGATACGATTGCCAGATATGATGGTTCTTGTGGCTGGAATATATATGATAACGCCCGGGAAGTTGCTTATATATAAGAAGGTTTACGACGAATGGCAGGGCTGTATACCTTGTACTCATCAACACCTGCGGGAGCATTTCGCCTTACCCGGACGGCCTGTTCCCATAGACAATTCCACTGGCAGACTTGGAGTTACTGGCGGCCTGCGCCGTTGTCAGGTTATCCCTACCGGATGGCTGTGGTTCTCTGGCACGAAAACCAATTCTGCGGCTGTGATACAGTACCGGTTCCCCGATAACTTATCGGCTGCGAAAGTGTTTTTTCGTACAAGGCCTCATATCCTGCCGATACCGATACACTACCGGTGAACGAGATATCCTTACATCTTCAAACTACACCCTGCCACTCCTGCCGCTCTACTGCCACTCCGCCCAGCGGCGTCAATATATACACGTTCATTCAATATATAGTGCATATTTGCCATTTATATATCTATATATAGTATATTTATTAAAATACAATACATATTTTATATCCTTATCCCATACCGCCGCTCTGCCGCTCTAAAACCTCAACCCTTACATAAAAAAATCGTGTGCATGAAAAATATTTCACACACACTCATATTTTCTCCAACAGCCCCAATTTTTTGCGGTACACAGCGGCCCGAAACATAAATGGCCATTTTACGCCAATTCTCCGCGATATTTCCGCCACCCTCACAGCGGCACCCCAGGGGCACAGCGGCAAAAAAATATCCCGGCCGTTTCAGCCGGAATATTTTTCATCCTGTTATCATTTAAAAGAACGGGATATCTTCGTCATCCCCGATAAACTCATCTTCCGCAGTTTCCTTTTTATCCCTCATACTGATTAAATCATCAGCAGCCTTCATAAAACTATCCTGCTTCTTTGGTTCTTTCTTTTCTTCTTTCTTTTCTTCTTTCACTTCCTCTTCCCCATCAGTGAGAATGATTTTGACGTAACTTAAACGCATCCCGAATCTTTCCGAATAAACTTTTGTCGTATTTTTATTCTTATCGGCAATGAGCAAATCTTTTTCTCTCAGATAATCCAGGAACATCTTGATGTCCCCATCGTCTTCCTCCACAATCCATTTTTTCAAAACCTCATATTTGATAGCGACCCATTTTATCATTCTCTTTCTAGTTTCATCATATTCGTAGTCATGATAAATTCCCCAGTTCTCACCTCTCTGCTCTACACCTGCCTGAATCTCCCGTTCCCTTCCGTCAATCACCTTCATATCAATCCTGGAAAGTCCTTCAAATCTTTCTGCATTAATGGAAATCCTGTCTTCAAGCATATTGTAACTTCTTTCGTTCTGGTCAATCTCGGAATCATTTTCCACAAATGAAAGCAACTCTGCCACAGACATCTTTATATGGTCCTTAAAAAGATATTCTGCCGCAAGTTCATCGGCTGTAGCAAGGATTGCCAGCACGGACAACTGACTGTTTGGTTTGCCTGCTTTCTCAAGTTCCAGGCTGAGTTCTTCCATTTTTTTATCAATAATCTGATTAACGCCCTTTTCACCCAGGGTCTGGAGAATCTTTATGTAGTCAATACCAGCCCAGCCTCGATTCTCTACAAAAAATGCGGTAATCTGTTTCGCCATCGGAACCCCTGACTCTGATGACCAGGGCGCACATTTTGGATACACCTTCGGAGATGAACAGGACAGCACACGGTTGATGGAACCGCCATTTCCACATTGTTTTGTTATATGATACTCGGAAGTTACCAGTGCCGCGATTGTCCATGCCATCGGTATCACCAGTGAAAGGGTCTTTGTCGCTCTGGCTTTGCCAATTCCACCGGCGATTTTCATAATCAGCACTTGTAACTGGCCCTGCTGATACTTAGACATATTATTGGTATCCTCTATAATCAAAGGTACACTTTTTAATACGTTCATCAGGATTTCCATTGCATTAACCGTATTATTTGGGCCGCATACATATCCGGATTTCGGCCGCCAGTCTCCAAACATCGCCGTTGCAATTTTGCTGGCAACCGATTTTCCTGTTCTGGATTTTCCATAGATATTGCAGATGAATCCCTCTGGATGTTCTGTCAGCATCCCTAAAATCGGACTACATAACGCCGCCGCAATAGCAAAGTTCAAATGGACCTGCCCAGACGCCCGCAACTCCCGCATCTTCTGATAATATGCCTCCCGGTCTCCTGCCGGAGTCAATGCTTTTATCAATGTTGGAAACTCTGACTCTCTGTCAAAAATGAATCCGCTGTTTGTATACGGAAGAAATCTTTTCTTATCTTCACTCCATCCCAGAGTGCTCACTGTTTCAACCGTATCGAGTGCCCCACGCTTTCTTGATTCCACAGACATGGACTGCAAGTATTTAATCATGGGTGTTATCATATCCGGTGTCAGTTCCATACCAAGGCCATTTAATATCTTGGATGCCGTCCTTGGGTCGTATAAATCCGCCAGTGCTACGATTTCTGTAATCCATTTGTCATCCGGTTTCAGTAATAACTCGACTCTTTTATTATTTTTATCGCTTCCATCAATGGCTCTCAATTCCCTATTAATAAGAATCGGATGGTCTGATGCTTTTAATATTTTTGTCTGCTGGCCCCGTTCTTCTAATGTATAGATAGAATTATTATCTGCGTGCCATTCAGGGGAAACAAATTTATTTCCAGTGCTGAACTCCGGCAAATCTGAAAAATCGGTCTGTACCGCTAGGTCCATTGCTGTTCCTGCATTTTTACGGCGTTTTTCCTCATATTCCTTTTTTCTTCTCTTCCTTTCCTCACTACTTCTTCTTTTGAAAAATCTTTGCAGTTCTGTTCCTCCAATCGCTTTTGCCTTTTCGCTTAATATATACTCTACAGTAGAGATATCGGCCCGGGCAACCGTTTTACTTCCTGGGTAGTCCTCGTAAAGA
Source organism: Blautia sp. HA8986 (assembly GCF_056504635.1). Lineage (NCBI taxonomy): Bacteria > Bacillati > Bacillota > Clostridia > Lachnospirales > Lachnospiraceae > Blautia > Blautia sp. HA8986. Next base: position 264,266 of record NZ_JBWLUQ010000001.1, on the reverse strand, counting down.
CCTCCATAAACTTCATCATAGAGACCATCCGACAGGATGTCCTCCTTACTGGTGATACAGGAATAGTCCTTTTTATACAGACTTTCAAAGTTCTTTTTTTGCGGTCCTGCCTGTGGAACAACTGCATTCTGCCCTCCCTTCATTATATTAATGAAAGTCTGCATCTGTTTCTGCATTTCCGGCGGCAACTGGTTCAGCATTGCTGCTACATCTATGTTTAAATTCTCACTCATAATCTTCTCCTCCTGTTCTTTCATGAGATAAAATCAATATGCGTAAAAATCATGTTGATAGTTTGTGGTTTCGTGATTTATTTTTATAATACGCTTCGTGCTACGTTGTGTCAACATATTTACAAAAATCCATTTATTCTTTATATTTTCTTTATTTTTGCACGTACTACATTGCGCAACTATTATTTATATTGATTTACGCACTACCATATGCTACAATGTACTCACCAAATAAAAAAGTACTGTGAAAGGAACAAAAACTTATGGAAAACACCCATTCATGGACTTGTGATAATGAAATCGGGACCACTCTTCCCCAGTATGCGAACAGCCAGGGAATCACATATGAAGCGGTCAGACGCCAGGTTATTAAATATCAGGATACTGAACTCCGAGGCCATATCCAGATAAGGAACAAGACTAAATACCTGGACGACTTCGCTGTAGAATTTCTGAACGAGCACCGGAGACCTCAGGCACAGATTGATAGCGATGCCAACAACATTGCGGAACAACTCAAAGATATGCTCATTTATGTTAAGGAGAATAAATCTAATCCCCAAAAAGCCCACCAATTTCAGCCTTTCAAGGATTATATTTCCAATACTCCCGAGGATGCCTTCGCACAGGAAAACCATGCAGCCACCACACCTTCATCAAAGGAAACATCACCCCAAGCAAACACCAAGCCCTTAGACGAATCCATATGGATGCCATTGCACAAGGCGTCCCCTGACCGTCAACTGATTGCTCTACAGACCGAAAATGAACTTCTCAAGAAACAACTTGCAGACTTACAGAACGCATACAATAAACTTCTGATAGAGACCAGCAATTTGACCGCAAAAATTTATTATGCTGAGAAAAACGCAGACAATGCAGAGAAGAACTCCAAGCGGTGGTATAACCTTGCGCTTGAATGTATCAAGACCTTTAACCAACAGCAAGCCCAGGATTTCAATGCTACAGAATCGGAGGCTCTTGACAATGTTACAGAGGATTGATTGGATAAGATAAAAACACCATACTGATATTTGAGGGACCACCATTGCTGCATTTCCGGAACCACCATCGCTCATTTCCGGAACCACCATCGCTGCATTTTCGGAACCACCATCACCGAACTTCCTAAAGCACCATCACCGCGTTTCCGGGACCACCATGGAAAATGCTTCCGGAGCCACCATCTTTAACCAGGATTTCAAGATTATAACAGCCGGAACGACTGCCAATACCCCTAAAAAAGAAGGATTTTTCACAGATTTGTTAAGAGGAAGGGCGCATATACTCACCATTATTATGGTGTACTATCCACCACCTCCGGCTGTGTCTATCCCTGCCGCCTTCCAGCCGTCACCCCAGAACCGTTTTTAAATTCAAAAAACAAAAGCAAATTTACACTAAAAGTTTTTGTGATATTTCACGATATGTGATACAGATGATTCCCGATTTCCCATTTATCGGTATATTGATTTTCAGATTTGCATATGATATAATGCCAGTAGGCAAAAGGTAATTATTAAACGCTTATAGCAAAGAACGAAGCCCCCGGCTGTACTTGCACTACAACCGAGGGCTTCTTCTTGTTTTTTAGGATGGTCAAGTATCCATCAGGCTATTGTTGTCCTAGTCGTTCCTATCTAACCATTTGCAGATGAGATGGCAAGTCACACCTGCCGCGACGGTAACGATAAAGGTAATTATTATTTCGCTTATAGTTCTCACCTCCTCCCGTTGCCGGGTCTCGGTTGGACAACAGAACGATTATATCATACCTCAGAACAAAACGGAACCTTTCAAAATACATATTGCTACCCAAATCTGTCCATCTCTTTTTTCTTCTCCCATCCCTCCACACCAAAACCCGCAAATTTTTTTATCCCCATCATCTTTTCTTCATATTAATATTACCCAAATCCAAAGGAGGCAATATTATATGAAAAAAACAGATAAAAAACAATCCAAATCCAGGCAGGAAGCCCTGAATGAACTGACTGCGGGCCTGGAGCAGTCCATCAAAGATTTTATGGATGGGGACAAGTACAGGGCTTTTCTTTCCAAGATGTCGCACCTCCACAATTACTCGTTGAATAACCAGATTTTGATTGCCAGACAAAGACCGGATGCCACGCTGTGTGCAAGTTATACCTGCTGGAAGTCTCTGAACCGTCAGGTCAAAAAGGGAGAATCCGGAATCCAAATCATCTGCCCCTCAATCATTAAATCTCAGGCCTTAAAAGATGTGAGAGACGAAAACGGCAGACCTGTCACTCTTCCCGATGGAAGTGTCAAGCAGGAAGTTGTTGAAAGAATCATTCCATTCTTTAAGGTTGGATATACCTTTGACATCAAGCAGACGGAGGGCGAACCACTACCGGAACTCTGCCACTCCCTGGAAGGTAGCCTGAACGATAGACAAAAACAGATAAAGGATGCTCTCCTTGACATCTGCCCGGTTCCAATCCACTTCCAACCAATATCCGAGGATGCAAATGGATATTATGACCTCATCCAAAAAGAAATCGTCATAGACAGCAGCCTTTCCGAAGCACAGTCTCTCAAGACCCTGATTCATGAAATGGCCCATGAAAAACTCCATTCGGCAGACCTTCCGGATAAACACACCGCAGAGGTGCAGGCAGAATCCATTGCTTTTGTAGTCTGCCAGTATCTCGGCCTGGACACTTCGGAATATTCTTTCGGCTATATTTCCAGTTGGAGTTCCGGCAAAGACGTAAAGGAACTGAAAGCCAGCCTGGAAACCATACGCAGTACTTCAAACGAGATGATTGACGCAGTAGAACAGAAACTTACAAAAAAAGAAAAAACGGTCCAGGCTATAACCGAAGCCGCAGAGACCGTGCAGAAAAGGAGGTGCAGATAAATGGATGCGATTGAACAGCAACTTGCAGAAATAGAACAGTTAAAAGCAAAACAGGCTCTTCACCGCCAGCAATTAGCAGAGAACCGCCAGCGTGCTCTTGAGAAAAAGAACTACACAAAACGCCTGGTTGATATCGGTAAGATGGTGCTGGAATTTTTGCCGGATGCTTTGACTATGAATGAAGCGGAAATCAGGGAAGTTTTAGAAAAGATTTTAAGCAAGTAGTAGGTCTTGTGGGCGTTCGCTTGGAAGCCGCCGGGGTGGTGGACTGAAAGACTGCCGGGGCAAGCAGTGTGATGGCAAGCAGGACAACAAGCCTGGCCGCGGTTTTCACGCCCGTCGATAACGACATTTTAAACGGTCCTTTCTTTGGTTACTGTAAACAATTTGCTGTTGTAAAGAAAAGAAACGTTAAAAATAAAGACAAAAAAATTTCAAAAAAGGCTCTCCCCACCGGAAAGGGTGGTGAGAGCCTAAACTGTATCGTTCAATTAGAGGAATCGGAATTGTCAACCAATCTCATTTTTGCGGGTAAATATTTTTGTTTTTAAGCCGTCGTATGCAGGGAAGGATACACGTTTGTAGAGCTTAACTTTGCTGACAAATTATCAAATAACGCACCGCCATACGGTGGTGCGTTTCTGTGTATTTATATCATCAATAGGATGAATTGCTGTCTGCCCAATCTGCTCTTAACTTCAGATTTTCTGTCATATGCAATTTATTGTTCTTCTCTATAGGCGAAGTTATTTCATATCCATCGTCATAAATTAATGTCCAACTAATAATTTCACTATCTTTTTTTGCCGGTTTTGAAATATCTTTAACCTCTAGAGTCATCCCTGCTGGCACCTGTATTGTGTATTTTTCAGCATTATCTTTATCCGGAAAATATCCGCCATTAGCATCGACTGTTAGCGTGAATTTCTGGTCAGGGTTTTGTGCAAATACCTGGACACAATAACCTTTGTAGTATCCGACGCCGATATGCGTGGCTCTTTTGTCTATCATTGCCACAAGATGTCCAGGGCTTTGTTCCCAAGCTTCTACTACTCCTTCCGGAGAGCTTTTTCCGGCAATATTCTCCCCAACAATATTACCAGCTCCGGCTTCATGATAGGCAGACGAAGACCTCCTTCCATCAGGTCTTTCGTGACTGAATTTTGTATAAATTTCTTTCGCTCTTACAGCAGCACCAGCATCCAAAGCTGCATTTTCTTTTACTGCATTCTTCCCATATTTCTTTCTTACTTTATTCGTTAACCGAATAACTTCTTTTATGTCTTTTTTTACCTGTTCCGGGCTTTCTGTGTCAGGAGTAGCCGTCGGCTTTGGTTTCTGTGTCGGTTTTGGAGTAGGTTTTTTCGTCGGCTGCGGTGTGGCGGTAGGCTTTTTCGTTGGTGTTGGTGTTACCGTGACAGGAGGCTGAGACGGAGTTACAGTAGGATTTAAAACTGTCTTTTTAGGGACTTTAACTTTAGCTCCGTCTTTATAATATCCACCATAAGTTTTGAATGTTTTATTATAACCTTTTACGATATAATAATAAGTTTTGCCCGCCTTAATCGGATATTTGCTACTGGATTTGTGAACATATTTCGGTGTCTTCGCACTTACGCTTTTAATCTTTGTCCATCTGCTTGATGCGGATGGACGGTAATAAACAACGTAATTTGTGGCATTAATGGATTTCGTCCATGTCACAGTCACCTGTTTATAACTGTTTGCTTTCGCGCTGGCTTTTACAACGGATGGTACGGCCGGAATAGTGACGGTCTTGCCTTTCGTATCGTAAAAACTCCACTTCCTGCCATACTTGTTGTATGCCCTGACTGTATAGGAATATTTTTTACCACCCTTGAGCGGGTACTTCTTAGAAGATTTATGCGTATACTTCAGATTTTTACTGCTGATAGTTGCCAGCGTGGTCCACTTCTTCGCACCGGCCTGTTTGTAATAAATCCGGTAAGAAGTTGCATACTTTGACTTTTTCCAGGTAACTGTCACGGAGTTTTTAGCAGCCGCAGCCTTCGTTACAGATACTGCCGAAGGTGTCTTTCCAGATGCAGCGAATACCGGCATAGCCATCACCAATACCAGCATGACCGTCAGGAAACAACTAAAAATCCTCTTTCTTTTCATCCTGTTTTCCTCCTGTCTGTTTCATAGATATACCATTATTTTACTCCTGCCCTCCCCCTTTGTAAATCAACCAGCCACATTTTCTGCATAAAAAATGAGAGGCATTTTGAGCCCCTCACATGCTTTTCTTTCCCTCTATCAGCCTTCCGTCCCCGGTCCTCACATCCACCTGGAAAAATCCCGGCTTCAGTTCCAGATATCTCCGGACGGCCTCTGTCAGGTTTTCTTCTTTTCCCATATCTCCCTCCTTACATCGTCCATTTGTGGTGCTTTACCCTGTCTACGGTTTCCGATACTTTTTGGACATCTTCCCTGGCAACGGATAGTTTCCTGCCGTCATAACGGAAGACTTCGTAAGAGAGCAGGTCCTCCGGCTCTACCGTGGACAGGTTCACTTTCTTCACCATCTCCTTCATCCTCCCGATGTCCATGTCCTCACTTTTCCTTACGACCATGACCTCATGGATGGAACTGGGAAGGATGTAATAAGGCTCACCCAGTTCTTCATACACCTTCTGTAAAGCAACCGGGCACAGCATCACATTGGCACCGTTTACTTTTTCCTGGTTTGTCAGGACATAGAGCGGGGATTCCTGGGCGAGCATCTCTTCCATCACTTCCCTCTGTATCTCTGTCACTTCCCCCGCTTCTATCTGTCTTTCCAGTTCCTCCCGCAAGATATCGGCAGTATTCCGCAACTGGAACTCCTGCGCTGCCGTGTTTTTATATGCCTCGGCCAGAACCTCACTCTGGCCCATCCGGAATAACGGCAGGCTGTCTTTCGTCACACGGAAGGAATATAGCAACGCTCCCTCCTCGGCTACCTTACAGCGCACCACTGCCGCCATATCCTCCACAGAATCATATACTGCATTTTCCAGGAGTGCCCTGTTTGCATCCGCATTCACCAACTGAATGAACAGTCCTTTCCGGAAGTCCTCCGCGTATGGCAGGTCCGTGATTTCCGGCAGGGCTGTCCTCTTTTCCTCTACCAGGCCCGCTGCGTACCTCCCGATATCCGCCATACTCTCCCCGGATGCCAGCATCCCTGCATAATCGTCCGGATATATGACCAGGGCATGTTTATCCCCTTCATGCCTGCAACGTAATCCATCCCTGGGGCCGTTTACTTTCGGGACTGTGATGGGCTTTACTTCCCACTGCTCCCCCAGGCTCTTCTCTATTGCTTTTTGCAGTCTGATTTTGTCTTCTTTTTCCATTTCTCCTTTCCTCCTTCATGCTGGCGGTGGATAGACTCCCTCAGGGTCTCATATCCTTTCTCTGCCAGCCGCATTAATTTTTCTCTACAATCCTCCGGCCGTTCCGGAAGGATTGGTATTGGTCTTTTTGTTTCTTTTATTTCTTCTTTCCCTTCTATCCCCATAGCCTCCTGATTATACCGCTGCACCTTCTCAGACATCGGCCCCAGGACGGCATCGTTGAAGTATGAGCACTTCCTGGCTTTGCAATACCCGTAATCTGCGGATATGATAACGACCTCATCCTGTTTCACCAGCCTGGACAAATCCGAAGGCTCCAGGATTGGCTTGTCTTGGTATGAAATGCTGACGCTCCGGTTCTTCCCGGAACCGCTCCAGGTCGTCTGCCTTTCCTTGTAAGTGCCAGCCATCCCGCAGATGGTCTTGGCTGTGGAAGGACTCCGTACATCCAAACAGACCAGATATGCACTATTGGCAATCATCGACTGGATATCGGCTTTCGTATAAGCGTTTTCCAGGGCTTCAAAACTCTGGGTTATCAAAATCAAGGTGATGTTCCGACTTCTTCCAGTGAGCAGTATTCCTGAATGTAAATATGGCACAGGGCCCCGGGCACAAATCCGGGCCATCTCATCAATCACGACCATAACTGGCCGGCTCCCTTCCGGCCTCTTTATCAGGCTACCAAACACCTGGGCGATAATAAGATTTACCAAATTGTAGTACACTTCCAGTTTTTCCTCCGGGATGGCCAGAAAGACTGCCCTTCCTTCCTCAAGCATCTGCGGGTTTGCCTGCCGGGTATTGGTCTCCATTCCATATCGGATATCTTCATCGATAAAGATTTTTAAAGACTCCTGCTCCTGCTGGACGATTCCCGACATCGTATCCTCCGCAAGGTTCCGGAACGAGGAAAGAAACTTCGTCTCTGTAGCCCTCGGTGCTGCCCCGTCCAGTAATTCCTCCACCAGTTCCTTGGCATCCCGGGACAGTATCTCATTCACCAGTTCTGACAGGTTATGTATCTTTTTCTGCTTATACAGGCCAACCAGTTCTCCGACCAAAAGCGAGCGGCCCGACTGTTTCCAGAACTGGTCTGTATCCTTGGCCGATATGGGTATCAGGCTGTTTGCGATTTCCTCCATAGTCTCCCGGATATCCTGGTCCGTGGCCCGTCCTCCTTTGTGGTTCAGGAGATACAACGCATCCCATCCCCATTTCCCCCGGTCCTGGAAATCAATGATGACCACATCTTCCGCATCCATCCTTCGGGACTTCCGCCAGAGTTCTCCTTTGATGTCAACATAAAATCCACCGGCATTCTGGCTGGCCAGCAATGACGGGATGACCAGGGCAGAGGACTTGCCACTGCCAGACCCACCAATCACGAATACATGGCCATCTTTATAATGTGCTGCATCCATCGGCTTGCACAGATATTTCTGCTCTTTTTTGAAATATCCTTCCTCTGTCCTTCCAAACACCACGCCCTGTGGCTGGTCAAAAAGGAAATCTTCCGCAATCCTTGGGTACATCGCCTTTTGCTTTAACGGGCTTGAAAATTCATGAGGCTTTTCGTGGAATACATCCTCAATACTGAAATCCTTCTTTCCGGCCGCAGCCTGCCTCTGGTTCTCTGACCATACATAGACAGATGGCAGGAACGATAAGACAAACAGGATGAGGTACGACACATCCCCGCCCAAAACTTTCTGAAAGAACAGGATTAACCCCGCCATCGCAAAAGGCTGGAGCCAGATTCCGCTGAAAAAGATACGGTTTATCCATTTCCATATATCCTTTTTTATCCCGGGACGGGGATTTTGTATCTCCGTCCTCAGATATTTCCAAAACCGGTACAGCCAGTCTTTCATGGTTCCAGGACCTTCCTGGCAATCGGTTTTTCCGAAATCCCTTTAAATCCATTCTTCTTTAAAAAATGCTTCTTCTGTTTCCCGGTATGGATGTAAACAGCCGGATATCCCCTCTTCCTGGCAAAATCCTCTATCACGCCCAGCAGGTGCTCCCTTGCCTTGTTATCACCTGCATCCAGGGAATGGATGAACAAGACTCTTTCTCCTTCCATCACCGGAAAATTGACCACTGCCGCGGCTGCCGGCTCCGGTCTCCCGTCAGCCTCCAGATTAAGAGATATGTAATCATCCTGAATCTCACTATCGGCCGGGGCTGACCCCTTATAGGTGAGCAGGACCCGCAGTTTCTGGTCCGTGGCTCCTGCAAGTTGCTTTCCTCTCATGTTCTCAACTCCTTATGTTTTATTTTCGTTGATAAGGTTTCTTCCTTACCAGCACTTACAGTATGCAGAAAAAAAGAGAAGATAAAAAACAGAATGAAAAAAATTTTATCCTGCCCCGGATTCTCCATATTGAAAAATAAAAAACGAGGTGATTTTATCTATGGCAATCTTTCAATTCCATATGCAGGTAATCAAACGGAATGACGGAAAAAGTGTTGTGGCCGCAGCCGCCTACCGTTCTGCAAGTAAAATAGAAAATCAGTACACCGGAATCATGGAGGACTACACCAAGAAAAAATGGGTGACACACAGCGAAATCGTGCTGCCGGAACATGCGCCGAAAGAGTTTCAGGACCGGGGATATCTGTGGAACTCTGTAGAAGAGGCAGAAAAAGACCGGAGGGCCAGACTCGCCAAAGAGGTCATGATTGCCCTTCCAAATGAACTGACACCGGAGGAAAACCTCCAACTGGTACAGGGATTTGTCCAGGATGCTTTTGTTTCTCAGGGCATGGTCGCCGATTTCAGCATCCACAATCCGCCTGTCACCAATGAGCAGCATATCCCTGTTGACCGGAACGGCCAGCCAACGAAGGATGAAAAAGACATGATTTTCCAGAACCCTCATGCACACATCCTTTTGACCATGCGGCCCCTGGATAAAAATGGGAACTGGCAGCCAAAGACACAGAAAGAATATCTCTGCAAACGCCAGGGAGAGACCGCAGCCTTTACCGCCGAGGAATTTATCCAGGCCAAGGCGGATGGCTGGGAAAAACAGTACCCGTACTTCAAAGGCCGGGAAAAAATCTGGCTGACACCCTCTGAGGCCTACCTGGAAAACCTGGTGAGGGCATCCAGCAATCCCCGCTCCACTCCCTACGGACGGGAGAATCCGAAGATGAAGTACTGGAACTCCACGGATGCCATCTTTTCCTGGCGGAAATCCTGGGAAGAACATGTAAACCAGGCCCTGGAACGTGCAGGCATACCAGAAAGGGTGGACTGCCGCTCTTATCAAGCACAGGATCTGGATGATATCGCCGGCATCCATCTTGGCCCTCATGGGGCAAAACAGACCAATTCCCAGCAATATCAGATTAATGAAGATATCAAAAAACTAAATAAAAAGAATCAGGAAATCCGCCAGACTCTGAATGAACTGGAAGCAGAGATAAAACAAAAGAATGACCAACTCTACGAATCCATTGCAGAGCGCATGGGCTGGCTGCGGGGGGAAATCCTCTCTGCCCGGTATGACCTGGAGGACTTCCAGACACAACAGGAATATATCCAGAAAACAGCGCAGTCTCTCCAGGAATCAGTCATCCGTGTAAAAGCAGCCCGGGAGAATGTCCAGGAACGAGACCGGCAGGCTCAAAAAAACATTTCCACACTCAAGAAAGAACTGGAAGGAAATTTCCCTGCCTGGAGCAGCCGTCCTGATGAGATAGAAGCCTCAATCCAGGCAGAGGAAGAAGGCATCCGCTTCCGTCAGGAACGGCTGGGAAGGATTCTGAACGAGGAAGGCTTTTCCGATATCCAAGACTACGAAACCAAGGCCAGGATGCTGGCACAGATGGAATCCGACTTGCAGATGCTGGACCAGAAGATTTCCGCCTGCGAGGAACAGATACAGGAGCATACCCGCCGATATGAAAAACTATGCGGTCAGATACCGGATGATGTCTCACACCTGGCCGACTTCCGGGAACGTAGAAAAAGGTGGTCTGATATTTACGGACAGCGGACTTCTGACCATATCCGTAAACGGACCGGCAAGGTAAAAACCGAGACATTTGACCGAATCTTACATAAAACCGATTATGCCCTGAACCATACCCTCTACCTGGCTGGCCGGGCCGGATATCTGCTGGAGCGGATGGAGCAATCTACGCAAAAGACTGTAAGCGAAAACCAAGGGCGGAATTATTAATTCATTGCAATTTGATTCCACCAAAAAGGGAGAACAGCCCACACAACTGCTCTCCCTTCTTATTACACCCCGAAATCCGGGAACTTATTTTCCATAGACTTTATCATATGCTTCACATAATAAATCTTCCAGTTTCCCTCTCCGGCAATCCACGGTTTCCCAAAACTCCATCGGCTGATTTTCGAGATAATCGGAAATGTCTGTGTAAATCTCCTGTGCTCTTTTGTCTCTTGGGTCATCTTCACTTTCAGAATATGCAAACAGTTTCTGCGCTTTTTCCAAAAGTTCTTTTGAAGAATCACTCTCTTTTGCATCCTCCTTCCAGATATCCAGAAGGATATAACGCTGCGCATACAGGCTGAACATATTAAATAAAATATCCTTCTTTTTCCGTACCGCATCTCCTTCCAGGGATGTCTCGCCCTTCTTCATCTCTTTTGCATTCATGATAGTAAATTCTAAAGGTCGCGATGGAGATACTAAATAACTCCCTGGTTCACAGAATTTATTTCCTTTTCATCCATTCCTTTATTCTCACAATCATCTGTTACATAACTCATGAATCTATAAAGAAATGCTCTGCGGACAATCCTGCTGATTTCCCCTCCTACCCTTATATCTCCTGCATCCTCTGGGGCAGTAAAACAATCACAGATTTTCACGATGTTATTATTTAATTCAACATAATTCTCGTACATAAATGTACCTCCTCTATCAATAAGTCCCTTCCGGGAAAACAGTTTTTATGGTTTCACTCGCGAGTTCTTTTTGCTTACAAATCCATTATGTCACAAAGAAATCCACAATTCAAATTTTTGCGGAAAAGGTTACGCTCCGAAAAATAACCCGCAAAAATTTATATACTCTTTATATTTGTAGATTTATCCAAATTTGATTTTCCGCATATTTGCTTCTCCTTTCTTTTGGATTTCAACAGTAATATGCTGGATTTTCTCATCTTTTTAATAATTACGTCTTGACACTTGAAAATGTGTAAAACAGGAATATAATGATACTATAAATATACTGCAAAGGAGAATTTAGGTATGAAAAAACACATTAAACAACTTTTAATCACACTTCTTGCTTTGACATTGATTCTGTCAGGTTCTGTATGCGTACAGGCAAAAACCATTTCCAAGCCAGCCCAGGTACTTACCCTGTATTCCTCAAAATCATTGTCCTACACCGCAAGCAGAAGAGCATTTGCTACAGCAAATGAAACAGCATTAAACACTGACGTCTACATGAACCAGGGCGTTTCTTCTTACAAATCCTCTAATACTTCAGTGGTAAGCCTTGTTTCCAGAAAAGCCTATCCTCTGTATCAGAAAAATCCTGTCTCTTTTTCTTCATATTTTATGAAAGCAAAAAAAACAGGAACTGCTATTATTTCCTACAAGTGCGGAAAAAATATTTACAAACAAAAAGTTACAGTAAAAAAATATGTAAACCCATTATCATCTCTCAAAATCGGTTCTCTGAACCTGACATCCAAATTTAACAAAAACGCAAACTATACGTTGAGTTACAACAAATACAAAAATAAAAACATAAAATTACAAGTTAATAGCAAGAACGGATGGTATGTCTCAGGAATCCGTAAAATCAACAATCCAAAAGGTAGTGAAATGGGAATCTGGGTCAAGAACGGAAAAACATTTAAAATTACAAAAAGAAATACCTTTTTGACCGTCTATACATATAATCAGAAAACAACGCAGACAGAAGAATGTACAATTATTTTCAAATAATTTAACTCATAGATTGTTCCGCTGTTTTTGTCTGGTGCAATACTAATTATATGTGAATTAAAAAATAAGGCTAAGAGAATGCTGCACGCTGTTCTCCTAGCCTTTATATATAAATGTGTGTACACATTGTACTTAACCATATAAATTAACAAATTCTTTAAATACTGCTGTTTTTCCTCTCACATCACCTCTTTTTCCGCATATCTTTCCACAGATTGAAAGACATCACCAATTACTGCTGACTATTGGCACTGTCTCTTTTTGACATTTCTTACATGCAACAGGGGGTGTTGCCAAACTGTTGCCAGTCGAATTTTGAGGACGCAGAGAGCCTTATTTCAAGCGATTTTGGGGTTTCGACACAATGTACAATATCTTTTGTCTTTTTTTTGGAAATTCTGTCAGATTTGTTTGGATTTTTTTTGGAAAATAACATAAAAAATCCGCTCCGGAGTTTACGTTTCCGTATCCCCTGCAGCGGATTTTAAATGTTCAATTCTTCTGCTGTCCTGATAAAATTTCAACAGCTATCGGAACCCTTTCTTGCTATGATCCTGTAAACAGAATCAGATCCGTGTCAGAACAAAAATATCGTAGATTGCTCTGACAGCCTTCTCGAAGTCGCGGTTCTCTACACCGATGATGATATTCAGCTCACTGGATCCCTGATCGATCATCTTCACATTTACATTGGCATGAGCAAGGGCAGAGAAAATTCTTCCTGCTGTGCCTCTCTGAGATTTCATTCCTCTTCCTACAACTGCGATCAGTGCAAGATCGGACTCCATCTCAACAAAATCAGGCTGTACCAGACGGTGAATGCCTGCGATGACCTGCTGTTCTTTCTCTTCAAACTCATCCTGATGAACATATACTGTCATGGTATCAATACCGGACGGTACATGCTCAAAGCTGATACCCTGATCCTCAAATACCTGAAGAACTTTACGGCCAAAGCCAATCTCGCTGTTCATCATGGATTTCTCAATATTGATAGAGCAGAAGCCCTTCTTACCTGCAATACCTGTGATAGTAAATTTCGGTTTCTTGCAGGTGCTCTCTACAATAAGAGTACCTTTGTCTTCCGGACTGTTTGTGTTGCGGATATTTATCGGGATTCCCTCTTTACGGACAGGGAAAATCGCATCTTCATGAAGAACGGTAGCTCCCATGTAGGAAAGCTCACGGAGCTCTCTGTATGTGATCGCCTCGATCGGTTCCGGATTATGTACAATACGCGGATCTGTTACAAGGAAACCGGAAACATCTGTCCAGTTCTCATAGATATCTGCGTGGATCGCTTTTGCAACAAGGGATCCTGTTACATCAGATCCGCCCCTGGAAAATGTCTTAACTGTGCCGTCTGCGCATGCACCGTAGAATCCCGGGATTACTGCACTCTGGCATTTGCTGAGTTTTTTCGAAAGGAGCTTGTTGGTCTCCTCAGCTTCCAGATTACCGTTCTTGTCAAAACGGATCACAGAAGCCGCATCTACAAAATCATATCCAAGATATGCAGCCATGATCTTACCATTAAGGAACTCTCCTCTGGATGCCGCATACTGGATTCCTGCCTGTGCACGGAAATCCTCCTCAATCTTCTTGAACTCATCCTCAAGGGAAAGCGTCAGGCCAAGACCTTTGATAATCTCATAATATCTCTCTTTGATCGCTTTCAGCTTATCGGAGAAATCCTCTCCCTTGGAAGCTGCATCATAGCATCCGTAAAGCATATCCGTTACCTTGATGTCTTCGTCAAATCTCTTTCCCGGAGCTGACGGAACAACATAGCGGCGGCTCTCATCGCTGCGGATGATATCGCCGACTTTCTGAAACTGCTCTGCATTTGCAAGAGAACTTCCACCGAATTTTACAACTTTTTTCATGATAACACCTCTCACCTGTAATTTCGATACTGCTGTTCATTTTCCAAACGGCAGCATTTCGACTTCCTGCGTTGCTTTTCAGTTCATATCTCACTGCAACGCTTTACCACAGAAACCTATGGCTATTTTATTGAAAAACTCATGATTTTGCAAGTCTTTCCGCCAATTTCTGCAAAAAAAGTCAAATTATACAAGAGAAAAGGCTCATAAAACCTGTTTCTTATGCACAGTACTGCTTCAGGATATTCTCAAGAGCTGCAGCGCTGCTTGTATGGCAGCGACATACGGGGATTGATTTTTTCTTTGCTTCTTCTACTGCGCAGTTAACCATTTTGTGGGAAACTGTACTTGTGAAAAGAATCATCAGATCCGGCACACCGATTTTTTTCTTCATGGCTCCTTTTTCTTTTGCAAAAACTTTTGCCTTACATCCGAACCCTTTGCAGATATCCTCATACTGACATACCATTCTTTCATTACCGCCTACAATTACAACGCTCATAATTTCACTCTCCTTTGATTCCTGAACTTTTTATATGGTTATTTCAAACTAACTCATGGTTTAAAATATCGAGTTAGCACTTGCTAACTCTTTATTATAATACCATGTCTTAAAAAGTTTGTCAAAGGTAATTTTAATTATTTTTATATTCTGTAATGCCGCATACAGAAAGTACACCGTCCTTCACCTGGAAGTGAACATCCATCCCTGCAAAAGGCATTCCGTAGATCCTACGGGAATCTTTCTGGTAGGCTGGTCTTGGATCTTCCCTGAGAACTCCCTTTAATGCTTCCAGCTTCTCCTCCGGGATCATGGCCGCCCATTTTTGTGGAATCTCCACCTTCAGAAAATGCTGTTCTACTTTTTCCGCAAATCCTCCCAGTGCTTCCGGATGGCAGTCTGCTGCTGGGATATACGGTTTGATATCAAAGATCGGCGTACCGTCCATAAGATCTGCCCCTGACACAACCAGTACCGGTCCCTCCTTACACTTAAGATCGATCTGTTCCAGTTTTACACAGGAAAGACCTATAGAATTAGGTCGAAATGGAGATCTGGTGGCAAACACGCCCATCCTCCCGTTTCCGCCAAGGCGTGGCGGCCGTACCGTGGGAGACCATTTCTCACGTACAGCCTCCGAAAATTCCCAGATCAGCCAAATATGTGAAAAGTCCTCCAGACCTTTCACAGCCTCACGTACTCTGTATTCCGGTTCAAAAACGATCCGGGCTGTCAGTCCCTCCACGCGGCCGCTCTGGCGGGGAATCCCGAATTTCGTCGGAAAATCACTCCTGATCCTTGCAATTATCTTCATATCTGTTTCCCCTTTTCCAGGATACTCGGAATTCTTTTTATTTTCCATTCCTTTCACCTCTCCTGAACCGTTTTGTCTGCTTATGATACAACCTGAATATTTCGACAGTCTTTATATTCTCTTGAACAGCTTTCTGTCAGAATCTCTGCTCCCTCAAATGCAAAGAATGTCACTGCGCTGATCTGTCCGAACTTGGAGCTGTCTGATACCACATATTTCTCCAGGCATTGCTCCATAGCGGTACGTTTCACCAGTGCCTCATTTGCCTCCGGTGTTGTAAAGCCTTCTTTCTGTGTCATTCCGTTAGTTCCGAAAAATCCTTTGGTAAAATGGTAATTCTTCAGCATTTGCATGGCCTGGCTTCCGATCACAGCTTCTGTAGAACCTTTCAGTTCTCCACCGAGCAGAAGTACCCTGACTCCCATCTGTGCCAGCGTTCTCGCATGGGAAACACCATTGGTCACAAAAGTAGCTCCTGAGCCTTCCAGATACTCCAGCATATATCCCGTGGTGGTTCCGGCATCCAGATACACAAAATCCTCCGGCTGTATCAGAGATGCCGCATAAGCCGCAATCTTCTTTTTTTCTTCAGTGTTCAGTTCGGATTTCTGTGCTACTGTAGGTTCATAGGCGTTCACTGTATGTTCCAGAGCTACCGCACCGCCAAAAACCCTGGTAAGCCTGCCTGCTTTATAGAGTGCCGTGATATCTCTTCGGACTGTGGACTCTGAGGCATCCAGAATATCTTTCAGCTCCGTCACTGTAACGCTCTTTTTTTCTCTGAGAAGATCGAGGATAATTTCATATCTCTGTTCCGTCAGCATCTTCTTTTCCTCCTTCAAAAAAACATCCCGATCACCAGACCGGGATGTTTCTTATTCTTCATTCAGGGATTACAGGTTCTCCTGCATGAATTTGCTTACTGCCTCGTATGCTGCATCCTCGTCTGCACCATCGAATGTGAAAGTAACCTCATGACCTTTCTTTACGCCAAGTCCCATAAGTGCAAGAAGTTTTCTGCACTCTACTGTCTTGCCGTCTTTCTCGATTGTGATCTTGGACTCGAAACCTTTTACAAGCTTCACAAGCTCTCCGGCCGGACGTGCATGGATTCCTTCGTTATCTGTTACTACATACTTGAATTCTTTCATTTCTTTATCCTCCAGATTATTTTTTTATTTTAAGCGACTTTCTTCTTCAGCACACCAAGAAGTACTGCTGAGATCAGAGTTCCGGCTACCAGTGCAACCAGGTACATCAGCGCATTGCCTACAACCGGGAATACGAAGATTCCACCGTGAGGTGCCATCAGTGTACAGTTAAAGAACATGGAGATTGCTCCTGCTACTGCGGAACCAACGATACAGGACGGAAGTACATGGATCGGGTCAGATGCCGCAAAAGGAATCGCTCCCTCTGTGATAAATGCAAGTCCCATGATAAAGTTAGTTGGTCCTGCCTCACGCTCTTCTTTTGTAAATTTATCCCTGAACAGCAGAGATGCAAGTGCGATCGCACACGGAGGAGTCATACCTCCTACCATAACTGCTGCCATGATATCGTAGTTACCTGCTGCAATTGCAGCTGTACCAAATACATATGCTGCTTTGTTGAATGGGCCACCCATATCAATGGCCATCATTCCGCCAAGAACCAGTCCTAAAATTACTTTACTTGAATTTCCCATACCTGTCAAGGCATTATTTAATCCTGTGTTGATGCCGCCCATGATCGGCTCTACGATGAATGTCATGCAAAGTCCCATAAGAAGGACACCAACAACCGGATAGATCAGTACAGGTGCGATTTTTTCCAGTGCTTCCGGAAGTTTATCACAAACTTTACGAAGTGCAAGAATCAGATATCCTGCAAGGAAACCTGCGAGAAGAGCTCCCAGGAAACCGGACTTTCCGTTTGCTGCGATCATACCGCCTACAAGACCAACTGCAAGTGCAGGTCTGTCACCGATTGCCATTGCGATAAAGCCGGCCAGCACAGGAAGCATGAAGCCAAATGCTGTATCACCAATATGTTTCAGAACAGCTGCTACTGGTGTGATAGTACCAAAGTTTGCTCTCTGGTCTGCCGGAAGGGAACTTAAATCTACGCTTAAGCCATCGATCAGAAATGCAAGAGCAATCAGAATACCGCCGCCAACAACCAACGGAAGCATATGAGATACACCGTTCATCAGCTGCATGTAGATCTTGTGTCCTGCTCCGCCGCCTGCTTTTGCATTTGAGGAAGAACTCTGACTGCCTGCTGCCGCATGATATACCGGAACATCTCCGGAAATCGCACGTTCCACAAGCTGGTCTGCTTTGCTGATTCCATCGGAAACCTGACATTCGATGACTTTCTTTCCGTCGAAACGATCCATCGGAACTTTGGCATCTGCTGCCACGATAATACAGTCTGCTTCCTGGATCTCTTTGTCAGTAAGTACATTTTTTGCTCCGCCGGAGCCTCTTGTTTCTATTTTAATGAAGCAATCTTTCGCCTTGGCTGCTTTTTCCAGTCCTTCTGCTGCCATGTAGGTGTGGGCAATACCTGTCGGGCAGGAAGTAACTGCCAGCAACCTGGCTCTGGCTCCTTCGGAACTTCCAGTGTCTGCCAGTCTCTCATCAATATCCTTCTTCTCATCGTCTGCCTTGTCGATGATCTCCATAAATTCGTCTACAGACCCTGCATTACGTAAGGACTCTGTAAAATTGTCATCCATCAGCATTACAGAAAGTTTGCTGAGTACATCCAGATGAATATTGTCTTCTGTATTCGGTGCTGCGATCAGAAAAAGCAGTGTAACCGGCTCATCGTCCAGAGCTTCGAACTCCACGCCGTTTTTTACAACCATGGCTGCAAGTCCCGGTTTCTTTACTGCGTCACATTTTCCATGAGGAATGGCGATTCCCTCACCGATTCCTGTTGTGCTCTCTTCCTCTCTTAAGTATACCTGTTTCCGATAAGCTTCTCTGTCGCTGATCTTCTCGCTCTTTACCATAAGATCAACGGCCATATCCAAAGCTTCGGATTTACTCTTCGGTGCTGCATCCAGTGAAATGCTCCGTTTATCGAGCAGGTCTGTGATTCTCATCTTTCCTTCTCCTTTCTTCCTTACCCCTCTGTTACCTGTTTATATACAGCCTGAACCTCTTCCTTTGTGGCAAGATTTTCAGAAAATGCACTTGCGCTTCCTGCGGAAATTCCCATATGGAATGCGTGCTCATAATTCTGTTTTTCCATCCAGCCTGCCATAAAGCCTGCTACCATGGAATCTCCTGCTCCTACACCATTTACCAGTATTCCCTTTGGTGCCGGTTTCTCAAATACCTGTCCGTCCTCTGCTACCAGGACAGCACCTTCACCGGCCATGGAAATTAATACGTTTCTGGCACCTTTTTCCTGGAGTTTCTTTCCATAAGGTATCACATCCTGACGGGTTTTAAGTTCCACCCCGAAGATTTCTCCCAGTTCATGGTTGTTGGGTTTCACAAGGAACGGATGATATTTCAGTACATTCACAAGAAGATCTCTTGTTGCATCCACAACGATCATTACACCTTTTCCGTCCAGCCTCGCCATGATCTTCTCGTACATATCATCCGGCATGGAGGATGGTATGCTTCCTGCAAGAAAAAGTACATCTCCTTCTTTCAGGGTATCAAGCTTCTCCATCAGCTCCTGAACTTTATCACTGCTGATCTTGGGTCCCATTCCGTTGATCTCAGTTCCGTCAATGGATTTCAGTTTCAGATTGATTCTGGAAACGCCCTCCGGGATTTTGATAAAATCGGATTTCACTCCCATTTCCCTGAGCTTTCTTACAATCTCATCTCCTACAAATCCAGCCATGAAGCCAAGTGCTGTATTCTCGATTCCAAGATTCATCAGCACTGTGGAAACGTTGATTCCCTTTCCGCCCGGAAGCATCAGCTCGGAACTGGTTCTGTTGGTAAGTCCAAGTTTAAAATCTTCCACTGAAACGATATAGTCCAGAGATGGATTAAAAGTAACTGTGCAGATCATTTTTTCTCCTCCCATATTTCTATAATTGCAGCTTTCTGACCGCTTTTTGTTGTTTCTCATTTGTTGAACTTAGTATACTTCCAAATTCATTCAAAGTCAATCAAACTAGTTCACAAAATTTATGACTGATTTTGGTTGAGTTTGCACAAAAAAAGTGCATCATACCTAGTTTTTCCAGGTCAACACACTTTTATTCTGATCTTATTTGAATGTTTTTGACTGTATTTTATTGTCATTCCAGTTATATCAATAAATCAACATATTTATTTTTCTAATTTTTACCCATTTCGTTCACGTTCATTCATATACAGTGAAGATAAATATTCTTCTGATATTTTTTCATCAGCTCTTTCGTCACCGTATCCTCTTCAAACCGAACTCCTCCGATCTGACGTACCGGCATGATTCCCATCAGAGAATTGGTCACAAAACATTCCTGATACCATTTCAGATCCCGAACATAGATATCTGTTTCTCTTACCTCTTCACTTTCACAGAGATACTCCCGCAGGATTCCGGGAAGAAGACCGCAGCTGACTTCCGGTGTGCAGATCACACCTTTTCGCACAAAAAAAACATTACTCACAGTTCCTTCCGAAATCTGCTCCTTTGTATTAAGAAAAAGTCTCTCGTCTATTCCAGCAGCCGCAGCATTTCTTTTTTCCAGGATACAGTCTCCGTAATTCATAGTCTTATGATATACCAACGGAGAAGTTTCATTTCGTTTTACCTCACTGATATCCATGTAAAAACCCTTCTCATATTTCTCAGGTGTATAATGATTGGCACGCAGAGAAAAAACTTCGTTTTCTTTTGTGAGCATCACCTTTAATCCGCAGTGTTCCAGATTTCCAAATTCATCCTGTACTTCTTTCTGCGCTTTCTGTTCTTCCAGATACTTTACGATCTTCTGCGCTGTGATGCCCCGCTCTGCAAGATCACCTAGATTCAGGAATGCAGCTGCACGCTCCAGTCTTTTCAGATGCTTTTCCAGAAGTATGGGGGCTCCCTGCTCGATCCCTATTGTTTCAAAAGCTCCAAGACCAAACTGAAAACATTCGTCCAGTATCACGTTCATATATGTTCTCCTCTTTTCTTATATCCACGCATTGTGCTCCTGTACTGTCCAATAAGATCATCCGCGTTTGCTACTGCAACGCCTCCAGGATTGCTTTGGCTTTCTGCAAAGTTTCTTCATATTCAAATTCCAGATCTGACTCTGCAGTGATCCCGCCCCCAACACCAAGATGATATTTTCCTTCCTTATGAAGTGCTGTACGGATCACAATATTGAAATCACAGCTTCCATCCAGTGTCAGATATCCGATAGAACCTGTGTAAAGATTACGTTTACCATGCTCCAGCTCGTCAATGATCTCCATAGCCCGGTATTTCGGTGCACCTGTGATGGAACCGCCCGGAAATGCAGCTTCCAGAAGATCCATAACGTTTTTGTCATCTGCAAGTGTTCCTTCTATATCAGATACCAGATGAAAAACCGTTGCATAAGCTTCCACTGTAAAAAGTTCTGTTACTTTTACACTTCCAGGCGTGCATACCCGGTTCAGATCATTTCGTTCTAGATCTACGATCATCAGAAGCTCACTTTTATCTTTTCCGGAATCTTCCAGTTCCTTCCGGAGCATTTCGTCTTCCTCAAGTGTTGCACCACGTTTTCGGGTTCCTTTTATCGGACGGGTATTTACATGACGGTCTTTCATTTTCAGAAAACGTTCCGGAGATGCACAGATGATCTGATAATCTCCGAAATCCATATATCCGCCAAATGGTGAAGGATTGTTTTTTCGAAGGTCATAAAAAACATCCAGAGGCTGCTTTTCGCTTTCAATGGTCAGCTGCTGAGTCATATTAGCGATGTAAATATCTCCTTCTATGATATAACGGATCATTCGGTCTACAGCCTGTTTGTACTCTTCTTTTTCAAAGTTTGGGTGAACCTGAATCTTAAATTTCTCACGGTGAGAAACCGGATCAGTTATCTTTTTCTCTGCCTCTGATACTGATATCTTACCAAATTTCACATTTTCCTGAATCTCTTTTTCCATTGACCGGATCAGCTCCGGGGCATTCCCTGTGATTCCGTTGGTCACAAGATAAGTTCTTTTTTCCCTGCAGTCTTCCACGATAAAACAGTCATAAAATGTCAGTACTGCTTCCGGGATCGTCACAAGATCTTTTTCTCCTGTAGGAACTCCCATCTGTTCTCTTCCATAATCATAGGAAAAATATCCTATCGCACCGGATACGATCGGCAGCGGACATTCATTCTTATCCTCATGTGTATTAAGATATTCCCGCATGTAATCTTCGAATGTTTTTCCCGTTTCAGGTTTTCCGTTAACTGTAAATGCGTCTCCGTCTTTTACCAGTTTGAGATAGGGAGCTCTTCCTATAATAGAGTACCGCCCCAGATCATTTACAAGGGAAGAATCCAGAAAAGCACACCCTGCTTCTTTCTCGTAGATGCGGAAGATATCTGCTGCCGGAATGTATGGTTTCAGTTCTTTTATGATACGCTGATTATTATACATGTTTTACTCCTTATGCTGTTTTCTCTGTCAGTTCTTCTTTTTCTTCCTGAAACTGCTCCGCGATCTTACAAAAATTCTCCAGAAGTTCGTGCCCATATTCTGTAAGAACAGCTTCCGGATGGAACTGCACTCCATACAGAGGAAGTGTTTTATGGGAAATTCCCATCACCGCTCCATCTTCCGAAACTGCATCTACCTGATATTCTTCCGGCAGGCTGTCTCCGCGGACGATCAGCGAATGATATCTTGTTACCTTAAATTTTTCCGGCAGCTCTGCGAATACACCGGTTCCGTAGTTGTGGATCTCTGTAACTTTCCCGTGCATAGGACGGCTGCCTTTTCTACTACTGCGCCTGCACAGTGTCCCAGAACCTGATGTCCCAGACAAACACCCAGAATCGGAATCCTGCCCTGAAATCTTTTTACCGCTTCTACACAAAGTTCTGCATCCCAGGGTCTTTTCGGACCTGGAGAGAGGATGATTCCTTCAGGGTTCAGTTCTTCCAGTTCCTCCAAAGTGATCTCATCACAGCGTTTCACCAGGATCTCTCTTCCCAGTTCCTGAAAATATGCTTTCAGATTATAAACAAATGAATCAAAATTATCGATCATTATATACATGATTTTTCCTCCCAACAGTAAAGACAAAAAAAGAGATAACAACAGGCATGCCTAATAAACATGCACAGTCGTTATCCCTTACGGTCCGTAATCTGTACGTTCAATATAGATTGTTATTTCTGGTTCTTGGTCTCCTCATAATGATGGATGTCAGCCAGTACTGCGTTTACATCAAGTCCATGTACCATGCATGCCTCCTCAAGAGACTCACCGATAGAAGACGGGCAGCCGATGCAGTGCATTCCTTCCTGCATAAGAATGTATGCGATCTTCTCATCGTATGCAAGCATTTCACCCATTGTTGTTTCTTTTGTGATTTCCATGATCTATATTCTCCCTTCTGGATCTTCGTTTTTAACCGGAATTCCGGAACAGCCGGGATTCTTTGCAGTTATAGTATCATTATAACTGCATATCCCATAATTGCAAGCCCCAAAATTTATTTCTCAAACCTTAACGGTTTGTTTTTCGTTTTTCTTCCATTTCCGCATTACATAGATGTAATACGGAATCAGTGGAATCAGTGCGGCGATCCATGCAGCCGGATCAGCCAGACATACACCTGCGAAGCTTGTTTTTCCGGCAACAAACATAACGATAGCACTTCGTGCCACCAGCTCAAACACACCACCCAGCATTGGAACAAGGCCATATCCCAGTCCCTGCAGACCGTTTCTGTAAAGGAAAATACTTCCAAGGAACGGATATGCCCAGAATACTGTGTGGAAATATGTAACGGAGACATTGATCACATCTGTCTGGGAACGGTCAATAAACAGCCATGTCATATATTTTCCAAAGAAAAACATTACGATCATAGTCACAACACTCCAGATCAGGATCATGATCTGGGTGTAACGCATACCTTCATGTACACGATCCATTCTTCCTGCACCGCGGTTCTGTCCCACATAAGTCGCAGTAGTCGCTCCAAAAGCCACAAATACCGTTGCAATGATATTCTGGATCTTTCCTGCTGCAGAAAATCCTGCCATATATACAGATCCATAAATATTTACCGCTCCCTGCACAATGATAGTTCCGATGGCTGTGATGGAAAACTGCAGTCCCATTGGAATACCCAGTGCCAGAAGATAACGGAAACTGGTAAATGAAATCTCGAAATCTGCTTTTTTTAGATGCAGAATCGGGAACTTCCTGATGATAAATATCAGGCAGCAGATTGCTGAGATCGCCTGTGCGATAACCGTTGCATAGGCACAGCCCTCAACTCCCATTCCTCCTTTTACAATAAATGCAATATCCAGTGCCACATTAATGGCCGCTGAAATAATCAGGAAATACAGTGGCGATTTGGAATCTCCCAATGCACGAAGGAAAGCCGCCAGGGAATTATACGCAGCTGTTACAATCAAACCTGCATAGATGATCCCCATATATCCTTTTACAGAACCCATCAGCTCCTCCGGTGAATTCATCAGCCTCAGGATCGGCTCATTCAAAGCCTCCAGTCCAATAGTCATCACAATGGCAAAAGCCGCTGCAAGATAAATAGACATGGCTACATAATGGCGCATCTTATCATACTGCTTTGCCCCGAACCACTGGGACACCAGAATGGCAAAACCACTGCTCAGTCCATTCAGCCATCCGGTTACAAAAAACATCAGCGAACCGGTGCTTCCAATAGCAGCCAGCGCATCCACACCCAGGAACTGTCCTGCTATAATAGAATCTGCAATGTTGTAAAACTGCTGAAAAATATTTCCAAGACACATAGGGATCATAAACCGGATGATCAGCTTCACCGGGTTTCCCACAGTCATATCATTGGTTGTGTCTTTTCCCATTTTTCGCTCAGCTCCTCTCCCTAAAATCTCAGAATTTATTCTTTGTAAACCTATGTATTATATCAAAAAATATCCCGGATATCAACGCATTCCAGGATATTTTTGTAAATTATTATATGATATTTTTATCTGTATTCTGTCATCAGTTTATGAAGGCCTTTTACAAAAATCTCCGTCATTTTCTGAAAACTGTCAATACTCAGAAATTCATTTGCCTCATGTGCCAGTTCTTCCTCATATGGGAACAGAGGTCCAAATGCCACAGCATTTGGAAGTGCTCTTGCATAAGTAGCTCCTCCGATCGCCATTGGCTCTGTATCCATGTCTCCCGTTACTTCCTGATAAGCTGACATCAGACACCGAATCAGAGATGAGTCCTTTTTATGGTACACTGGTGCCAGATAATCAATTTCATTATAAAGGAAACCATATTTTTTCAGCTGTCGCTCAAGTAACTCTCTGATATCACTGTATTCTACAGATGCAGGATAACGGATATTACACTGAAGAAGGATCCTGCCATTTTCATCCATATTTACAGTTCCCACATTAAAAGTCAGTACCCCTGCCGGATCTTCCATGGCGCAGCCCAGACGTGCTCCGTCATAGTCCATTCCAACAGCCTGATGAAACTGCTTCATATAAGAAGCATGGGAAAGTTTTTCCCCGAACTGTCCCAGTGTTTCCAAAAGACAGGAAACTGCGTTGAAGCCTTTTTCCGGGCTCATGCAGTGTGTACTGATCCCTCTGACGGACAGTTTCAGGAATCCATCTGCAATTTCCACTGTCACCTGTTCCGGAAGTTCAAGATTTTCTGCTGTTTTTTCCGGATCTTCACATTTCAGAAGGCAGCTAGCTTCATCAGGGACAATATTTCTGCTGCGGCCACCTTTTAATTCCACGATCTGTATCTCTGCCTTTTCATCCGAAGTCTCCGCAGAAGTAAGATCAAAATCAAGAAGTCCTTTTTCACAATATAAAAGCGGAAAATTGGCATCTGGTACTACAGAGACCTGTGGAAGTGTTTCCGCATGATCCAGATAATACCGTATACACCGCCAGCTCTCTTCCTCATCTGTTCCCACGATCATCCGAAGGCAGGCATCTTCCGGGATCATCTGATTGTCTGCCAGATATTTCATGGCAAACAGGGAAGCTACCAGCGGTCCCTTGTCATCAGAAGTTCCTCTTCCATAAAGTTTTCCGTCCTTTTCCACAGGATCAAAAGGTTCCGTATTCCAGCCTTCTCCGGCACTGACTACATCTGTATGACAGAGGATTCCTATCATCCTGCTTCCTTTTCCGGCTGTGATCTCTCCTGCATATCCGTCATAATTTTTTACCTGAAATCCCATTTGCTGCCCCATATTCAGGACATACTCCAGAGATCTCCGGATATTCTTTCCAAAAGGAGCTCCTTTAGAAGGTGTAGCCTCAAAAACCCCGGGGATAGCCACCAGTTCACTTAAGCGTCTGACCATCTCTGCTGTATTTTTTTCTATGTATTCTTTAATCATTTATTTTTCACCTTTTTTCACCAGTCTCCATATCAGATACAGGATTCCGGAAACCAGCATTCCGTTGATAAAAGAAATTCCCACAGTCAGAAATGTAGCTGCAAAACCTAATGCCCAGGTTACAATTCCTGCCACGGACCAGCCTTCACGAAGTGTAAAGCTCTCTGCCTTTCCTTTTCCAAGTATCCAATATTCCACAATAAACAGAGCAATGATCGGCATAAACGCATTTCCGAGAAGTGTAAGGAATCCCTCAAAATTTCCGGCTACACCAACAGCTGCCAGAACAGTTCCTATAGCTCCAAGAACAACGGTAGCCACAGAACGTCCGCTTTCTTTCAGGTTAAATACCATAACTGCATTCAGACCTGCACTGTAAGCATTCGTCGTATTGGTTGTCCATGTTGCAAGGATCAGCACCACCATACCAAGAAATGACAGTCCAATTTCAGAAAATACAAGAGAAATATCATACTGCTGTGCAATTCTTGTCATCACTGCACCAAGGATCAGCATAGCCATTCCTGCCGGCATTACACCGATAGCAGAAGAAAGAACTGTATCTTTTCTTGTTCTCTGATATCTTGTAAAATCAGGTGCATTCAGGGCGCCGGTAGCCATGAAGCTGATCGTAAGCACTACGCCGTCTGCAAAACTCATAGACGGATCTTCGATCACCATACTTAAATTTCCTGTTCCAAAACGCTGAATTGCTGCCACACATCCGATCACAGTAACGATCACAAGTGCAGGAATGGCAATCTTGTTCAGTTTGTCCAGGGCATTGATTCCATATACTGCTGTGACCAGCATGATCACGCCCCACACAACTGTTGATACCGGAATCGGGATCTTTACCCCTGTACCAGTTTCGATCAGATTGGAAAACGCGGATCCGCACACACCATTCTGTACTGCAAACCAGCCAATCATGGAGATCATGAACAGTGCAGAGATCAGTTTTGATGAGCCCTGTTTTCCAAAAACACCGGATGCAACAACACATGTCGGTACTCCGAGATCGCTTCCCATAATCCCGCAGAATATCATCAGTGCCACGATCACTGCATATCCGATTACTCCTGACCAAATAGCCTGTGACATCGGCATGGATTCTGCCAGGATTCCTCCCAACATCAGACTTGGCACACAGATCATGATTCCTGCCTGAATCATGGCAACGTCTGCCCAGCTTTTTCTTTCTTCCATCGGAACCTGCTCCAGTGTGACAGATTCCACATTTCCTGCTTTCTTTTCCTGTTCCACTCTCATACCTCTTTATTCTTTTTTTATCTCCAGCATGGATTCGATCCGCACAGCCAGAGAAATGATCTCATGAAAAAGCAATGGCTGCTCTTCTACATCCAGATAATTTCTCAGACGGTTGATGCGATAACGGATGGTATTCTCATGCTGTTTCAGTTTTCTGGCAGTTTCTCTAAAATCTCCATTGCACTGTACATATGCCCTTGTTGTAAGAAGTATATCCTTCATGCCTTCTTCTGTAGTTTTTGCTGCGATTTCGCGGCAAAATTCATCATAAAATTCCTGCATTTCCCGGCTTCCCCGGATAGGGAGAAGAAGCTGCTGCGGAGACAGCGGATCATAAATCTGTAATCTCCGTTCTGACGCCTGCGCCATATCCAGCGCATCCCCGGCTTCCAGAATTGTCCGTTCTACACGGTACCTGGCATAAGGTCTGCCAATGCCAAGTCTGCTTTTATGGCAACTTCTCAAAAGCTGTTCACACACCACAATTCTATGCTGTTCCAGCTCCCTCATGGAATCCGCACTTAAAATACAGATATCATAATTATCCGCCGGAATGAATATATCAAAAGCCGAACATACTTCTCCGGCTGCTTTTTTCCGTGAGCTTTTTCTCTGATCATCCCGAATATAGACAGCCTGAACATACTCCCTGATCCCCGGATTAATACTGAAAAGGATCTTCATACGTTCCTGCGGCAAAGTCCTCGATGCCAGGATCTTATCCAGCTTCAGCTGATTAAGTACATTTGTCTGTTCCTCCAGGATACACTGATTGATAACACCAAGAACCTCTGCATAAGAAATATCTTCCCTCATACAGATAACAGGAAACCTTTTTTCTTCACAGAAAACGAGCATTTCTTCTGAAAAAAGCTCTGCACGCTCTTCCATCATCACACACAGTCCGCTACAATTTCCTTTTACAAGAAGCTCCAGAACCCGCATCAGTTCTTCCGATCCCGGCTGGAACTGCAAAAGGGATGTAATAAAAAAATCTCCAGGTGCCAGGATATCTTTTTCCAGAACATCCTCTTTAAATGGCGCATCAAAAACAGATGCCCTTTTTACGATCCTGTCAAGACCTGTCTTCCCGGACAGAATTTTTATATTTTTAAACAAAGGTGCATTTAAAACCTGCAATAAAGATATATTCATATTATTCTCTAAACGCAGCCAGTTCTTTCAGATATGGATCTGTGATCTTGCCCGCATCCATGATCTGTACACCATCAAGCCATACAGAAGAATTCAGACAGATACCATCACAATGAGATTTTGCATCCTGTCCATGTGGCGGTGCATCAAACGGACTGACATACCCGATTCCCCATTCTGTGGAGCCCCATACACGCTCATCCTCCACAATATTTCCTGTAAGGATCGCGCCTGGATTAAAACCATACGCAATATGCGCAAGCTTGAACATTCCTTCATCTTCAAAGCTTTTCAGATGCTCTTCAAAAATGGCTGCATCACGGCCTCCTTCAATTTTTACGATTTTACTGTTTTCAATAGTAAGTCGGATCGGAGCATCCGGTGTTGTTCCAAAAGGCGGTGTCACTGATCCGTCAAAAACGATCACTCCATTGATACTTCCAAACTGCGGCACAACATTGATCTGGCCCGTAAGCATATGGATTCCAGGTACAGTTGCATTTCCGCAGTCACATGCTGTGTAATGGGCTGGATCGATCTCAAATGAAACATCGCAGCCTGCCGGAGTTGTGACACGCATGTTCTTCGCATTTTTTGTTTTTTCAGTGATAGCAAGCATGAATTTTTTCAGCTGTTCTGTCTCCACATTGCCGATAGTACGAATCATCAGATCCGGATTGAAATCTACCAGGCACATGTAACGCATTTTTTTATTCTCTGCCTCTGCACGCTCAAACGGTGTGGAATAAAGAAGCCACTGATGATTAAACTCGATCCATACATCTGCACAAAGAAGTGCTGCGCTTAACGCGTCGACCGGAAGATCCGGGTCTGCTGCTTTTCCCACTCCCCCTGGTGTGGGCACTGAAATTACCATAGCATGTGCACCTGCATTTTTCGCACTGTTTTTTACTGCTTCTACAACAGATGCATCCGAATCATCATCTGCTGTAATGATCACAGTTTCTCCGGATTTTACACCGAAAATTTCTTTTACCAGCTTATCTGCTGCTGTTTCAAGTGTGATATTCATGTTTTTTTCCTTTCCAATTCGTAGTGTCCCGAAAAACCTTTATCTGATCTGTAATGTTTCTGAGTCACCGTAATTGTTTAACATGATAACACAATGATTTTTCAATTTGTATGGAATTATTCTAAAATACAAACCAGGAATTTGTAATTTCTTCAAAGCATAAGCCATGGCACATCTTTTTGCCATGGCTTATGAATCATCCTTTATGCTTTTATCGCCCAGCGCATCTTCGTTGATCTGGCTCTGCCGTTCTGGGCACATTCCTGGGCAGACGGACGGATCACATCTTTGGCGTAATCGGAATAAATACCTTCTTTATACCCCTGTTTCAAGGCTTTCTTTACCAGCTTATCTTCTCCTGAATGGAAAGTGAGTATTGCCACTCTTCCACCTGGTTTCAGCACTCCCGGAAGTTTCTCCATAAATTCATAAAGAACTTCGAATTCCCGGTTTACATCGATACGCAAAGCCTGAAAGACTCTCTGGCATGTTTTTTTCACAGTGTCTTTCCGCTCCTTCTCAGGAAGGAAGGATAATGTTCTTTCGATGACTTCGCGGAGCCTTGTAGTGGTATCTATGCGATTCCCTCTTCGGATCTCATCGGTGATTGCTTTGGCGATTTCCTCGCAGTAAGGCTCATCGGAATTCTCATCCAGCATTCCTGCAAGTTCCTCTCTGGAAATCGTATCCAGACGCTCTGCTGCACTGATTCCTGCCTCCTGGTTCAGCCTTAAGTCCAGCGGACCGTCCACCTTGAAGGAAAAACCTCTCCTGGGATTGTCGATCTGCATGGAAGATACTCCAAGATCTGCAAGAATAAAGTCAAAACCGCCTGCTTCTTTTGCAATCTCATCAATGGTGCAGAAATTCTGAAGCTTCACTGTCAGCATTTCTTCCCCGAATCCCAGATCCGCCAGACGTTTCTTCGTCCTGGCTGATTCTTCCGGGTCCACATCTGTGGCGTATATATGCCCCTGGCCTTTCAGACATTCCAGCATGGCTTTCGTATGACCGCCATATCCAAGTGTCGCATCAAATCCAATCTGCCCCGGCCTGATATCCAGAAAATCAATGATCTCTTTTACCATAATGGAAATGTGCATTCCCGCAGGTGTGTTGCCCTTACTGATCACATGTTCAATGGTATCCTTATACTTCTCCGGCTGAAGCTCTTTATATTTCTCCTCGAATTTCTTCGGGTATTTTCCTTTATAACGCACACGTCTCTTGTGCGGTGTCTGTGATTCCTGGTTCATAATGTCTCCTTTATAATTATGTTCTCTCACTGCACATTTTTATCATGTACATATGATACCATGATTTTTTTTCTTCGTAAACCACCGGAAACAAGTTCCTGCATTTCACATTTTCTGATATAATTCTTTATATACTAATGATCGGGAGGGTTTGGAAATGATAATTTATGTTGATGGTTCTGCTCTCCGTCCAGGTGACGGAACCGAAAGATCCCCATTCAAAACTATTTCAGAAGCTGCCGCCAAAGCTCTTCCAGGTGATGAAGTTCTTGTTGCACCTGGTATCTACAGGGAGGCTATTGATCCGCGCAATGCCGGAACTGCCACCAAACGGATCACCTACCGCTCCGCCCAAAAAGGTCAGGCCCATATCACGGGCAGCGAACCTGTAAAAAGCTGGTCCCATGTAGAAGGAAATATATGGAAAGCAACGATCCCAAACGGAGTTTTCAGTGATTACAATCCCTTCACCACCCTGGTGTCCGGTGACTGGTTCATTGCTTCCATGATCGCGCACACAGGAGATGTTTTTCTTGATGAAAAATCCATGTACGAAGTCACAGACTTTGAGCAGGTAAAAAATCCGTTAAAAAGCCAGACTTCCTGGGATCCTGACTTCTCTTTGTACACCTGGTATACTGAGCAGGATGAAGAAAAAGATCAGACAATTCTTTACGCCAACTTCCAGGAGAAAGATCCTAACAGAGAAAATGTAGAGATCAGCGTAAGAAAGAATTGTTTTTATCCTTCCAGTGAGGGAATCGGCTACATTACTCTTTCCGGCTTTAAGATCAGCCAGGCAGCCACTCAATGGGCTCCTCCAACCGCTTACCAGGAAGGAATGGTCGGCCCTCACTGGTCCAAAGGATGGATCATTGAAGACTGCGAGATCTATGAAGCCAAATGCAGCGGAATTTCTCTTGGAAAATATCTCCAACCGAATAACAACAACAAATGGCTGAAATGGAAATATAAAGATGGAACTCAGACAGAACGTGACTGCATCTGCCAGGCTTCCTATGAAGGATGGGACAAAGAACATATCGGCTCCCACATCATCCGAAGATGTGACATCCATCACTGCGGTCAGACCGGTATTGTCGGACATCTGGGAGGTGTTTTTTCCATTATTGAAGATAATCACATCCACCATATCAACAACAAGCAGAACCTGGCCGGCGCAGAGATCGGCGGTATCAAAATGCACGCAGCTATCGATGTGATCATCCGCAGAAACCATATCCACAACTGCACCAGAGGAATCTGGCTGGACTGGCAGGCACAAGGAACACGCGTTACCGGAAATCTTTTTCATCATAACTGTCTGCCGGATGATTTCACAGACTGTGAAAAAGCATACAATAGTGTAGGCGAGGATCTTTTTATCGAGGTATCTCATGGACCTACCCTGGTAGACCATAATCTGATGCTCTCCGACCGTTCCCTGAAGCTCGCTACACAGGGCGTTGCACTTGTGCATAATCTGATCTGCGGTTCGCTTGTTTCTGTAGGGATTGGAACAGATAATGGTGCTCCCATCATTCCGTCTCCTCGGTACACGCCATACCATGTACACCACGGAACTCAGATTGCAGGATTTATGACCATCCTTCATGGAGATATGAAATTTTACAATAACATTTTCATTCAGAAAAAAATCCGTTCCTGCATGAAAGCATTATCTGAACTTATGGGAAGCGACGGCAACATGTGGGATAACTGCAATATGATCACCGGTACTTCTCCATATGATGAATATCCGACTTTTGAACAATGGAAAAAGAATTTCGAGGGCTACTGCGGAATGGGATCTGATGTGGGTGATCTCTATTATGAACACCTTCCTGTGTGGGCGTCCGGCAACTGCTATTTCAACGGTGCACGCCCCTGGAAAAAAGAATCCGATGCCATTTCAGACACAGAAAATACTGTCAGCATCTCCCTGGAGCAAAAAGACGGTGGCTGGTATCTTCATACCAATCTCTATGATTTTCTCCCGGAAAATGCTGACGGCATTATCTCCACAGAAACTCTTGGAATAGCTTTTGAACCGGAACAGAAATATGAAAATCCGGATGGTTCTCCGATAATTTTTAACCAGGATTTCTCTGGTGAGCATAGAGATGTCCTTACCTGTGCAGGGCCGTTTACAAATAAGGAATCTGCATCCCGTAAATTGTTTTAACTGAATCTTAATCAGACAATAAGCCTTCATCTGATGATCATTCTGTTCATATCACAGAACAGTATCAGCAGGTGAAGGCTTATTTCGTTATGATAATTATTCAGACATTCACAGTTGAACTATAACGCTTCTTTGGTTCAATTTAATTTCATTCGAGAAGTCGTGTACTATCAAATATCTGCAAAAAAGCCCTGACAGTCTGGAAAACTCCAGACCGTCAGGGCCTCTCATATTCTGATTTACATCAGAACGATTTTATTCAGCTTAGGCGTTCTTTTTAGCGATTGCTGCCTGTGCTGCTGCAAGACGAGCGATCGGTACACGGAACGGTGAGCAGGATACATAGTCAAGTCCGATCTCGTTGCAGAACTCTACGGAAGACGGATCTCCACCGTGCTCACCACAGATACCTACGTGAAGTTTCGGGTTAACCGGTTTTCCAAGCTGGATTGCCATCTTCATGAGCTTACCAACGCCAACCTGATCAAGTTTAGCAAATGGATCGTTCTCGAAGATCTTAGCATCATAGTATGCGTTAAGGAACTTACCAGCATCATCACGGGAGAATCCGTATGTCATCTGTGTAAGGTCGTTTGTACCGAAGCAGAAGAAGTCAGCCTCTTTAGCGATATCATCAGCTGTAAGAGCTGCTCTCGGGATCTCGATCATAGTGCCAACCTCATACTCAAGGTCAGAACCAGCTGCTTTGATCTCAGCGTCTGCTGTCTCTACAACGAATTTCTTAACATATTTAAGCTCTTTGATGTCACCAACAAGCGGAATCATGATCTCCGGTTTGATGTTCCAGTCCGGATGATTCTTCTTAACGTTGATAGCTGCACGGATAACAGCACTTGTCTGCATCTTAGCAATCTCTGGATAAGTAACAGCAAGACGGCATCCACGATGTCCCATCATCGGGTTGAACTCGTGAAGGGAAGCGATGATTGTCTTGATCTGCTCTACAGTCTTGCCCTGAGCATCAGCCAGTTTCTTGATGTCCTCTTCCTCTGTAGGAACGAACTCATGAAGTGGCGGATCAAGGAAACGAATTGTTACAGGATTTCCTTCAAGTGCCTCATAGAGTTTCTCGAAGTCTCCCTGCTGCTCCGGAAGGATCTTAGCAAGTGCTGCTTCTCTCTCCTCTACTGTCTCAGAGCAGATCATCTCACGGAATGCATCAATTCTGTTGCCCTCAAAGAACATATGCTCTGTACGGCAAAGACCAATTCCCTCTGCACCAAGCTCACGAGCTTTCTTAGCATCAGCAGGAGTATCAGCGTTTGTACGAACTTTCATTGTTCTGTACTTGTCAGCCCATCCCATGATACGTCCGAACTCACCAGCGATCTTAGCATCTACAGTCGGGATAAGTCCGTCATAGATGTTACCTGTTGTACCATCAATGGAGATTGCATCTCCTTCATGGAACTCTTTACCAGCAAGTGTGAATTTCTTGTTCTCCTCATCCATAGCGATATCGCCGCATCCGGATACACAGCAGGATCCCATACCACGAGCAACTACAGCTGCGTGAGATGTCATACCACCACGAACTGTCAGGATACCCTGAGCAGCTTTCATACCTGTGATATCCTCTGGGGATGTCTCAAGACGAACAAGAACAACTTTCTCTCCTCTTGCAGCCCACTCAACAGCGTCCTCTGCAGAGAATACGATCTTACCGCAAGCAGCTCCTGGAGAAGCACCAAGACCTTTACCCATCGGTGTAGCAGCTTTAAGAGCAGCTGCATCGAACTGCGGATGAAGAAGTGTATCAAGGTTACGAGGATCGATCATTGCAACAGCCTCTTCCTCAGTTCTCATTCCCTCATCAACGAGGTCACAAGCGATCTTAAGAGCAGCCTGTGCAGTTCTCTTACCATTACGTGTCTGAAGCATATACAGTTTACCATGCTCTACAGTAAACTCCATATCCTGCATGTCTCTGTAATGTTTCTCAAGTGTCTCGCAAACCTGTTTGAACTGTACGAATGCTTCCGGGAACTTCTGCTCCATCTCGGAGATGTGCATAGGTGTACGAACACCAGCAACTACGTCCTCGCCCTGTGCATTGGTAAGGAACTCACCGAACAGACCGTTAGCACCTGTAGCAGGGTCACGTGTGAAGGCAACACCTGTACCACAGTCATCACCCATGTTACCGAATGCCATCATCTGTACGTTAACAGCTGTACCCCAGGAATATGGGATATCGTTGTCACGACGATATACGTTCGCACGTGGGTTGTCCCAGGAACGGAATACGGCTTTGATTGCGCCTACCAGCTGCTCCTTCGGATCAGTTGGGAAATCAGCACCGATTTTGGATTTATACTCAGCTTTGAACTGGTCAGCAAGCTCATGCAGGTCAGCAGCTGTAAGCTCAACGTCCTGCTTAACACCTCTCTTGATCTTCATCTCATCGATGAGCTCCTCGAAGTATTTCTTACCAACTTCCATAACTACGTCAGAATACATCTGGATGAATCTTCTGTAGCAGTCCCAAGCCCAACGCTCATTGCCGGATTTCTCAGCAAGAGTGTTAACAACTTCTTCATTTAAACCAAGGTTGAGGATTGTGTCCATCATACCAGGCATAGATGCTCTCGCACCAGAACGAACGGATACAAGCAGAGGATTTTCTTTGTCACCGAATTTCTTACCGGTAACTCCTTCCATCTTGGTAATTGCTTCCATGATCTGAGCCATGATCTCATCGTTGATGGATCTGCCATCCTCGTAGTACTGTGTGCAGGCCTCTGTTGTGATTGTGAAGCCCTGCGGTACAGGAAGACCGAGGTTTGTCATCTCAGCAAGGTTGGCACCTTTGCCGCCCAGAAGATTTCTCATAGTAGCATTACCTTCTGTAAACATGTAAACCCATTTTGCCATTTTACATTTTCCTCCTAATTATTGTTCTTTAAAACATAAAAAAATTATGTTTTCTACGCACATAATTATTGTATAGATTTATCCTTCATTAGTCAAGGTTATTCTTCCAAAAAACAGCAATTTCTCTTGGTAAATCTGACAGATTTTCCAGTTATATTTTTCATGGATTGTATTTTTCTCGTTATCGTCTGTAAAATGTGCTAAAATAGAAAAAAACATACAGCAATTCCGGAGTAATATTGCCTGAATGCTGTCATACAGGAGGTTTATCATGACACGAACAATTGAAAACAGTTTTCTTAAGATTTCCGTTTCTGACCACGGTGCCGAGCTTACCGGTATCTACGACAAAGTAAATGACCGCGAAGTTCTCTGGCAGGCAGATCCGGCTTACTGGAAACGTCATGCGCCGGTGCTTTTTCCTAATGTAGGCCGCAATTATAAAGATATCTGGCGTCTGAACGGAAAGGAATATCCTTCCAGACAGCACGGATTTGCAAGAGACAGTGAATTCATCTGCACAGATATCACGGACACCTCCCTGACCTTTGTCCTGAAGTCCTCTGAAGAAACCCTGAAGGTTTATCCGTTTGCCTTTGCTCTGAAGATCACCTACACTCTGAAGGAGCATGATCTGGATGTATGCTGGGAAGTAGTTAATAAAGATTCTGAAACCATGTATTTTACCATCGGCGGCCATCCGGCATTCCGCGTTCCTGTACGTGAGGGCGAATCACAGAGCGATTACCGTCTTGCTTTTGAAGAACAGAACGCTCTTACCTATCTTCTTATCGATACCTCCGTAGGAACTGTCATTGCCGATGAGCCACATACCCTCCCTCTCGAAAACGGAACCTGCGCCATTGATCCCCATATGTTTGATAAAGACGCCCTTGTTTTTGACAACGGCCAGATCCAGAAAGCCGGCATTCTCTTCCCGGACGGTTCTCCGTACTTGACACTTACCAGTGAGGGATTCCCTAATTTCGGTATCTGGTCAGTTCCTGGTGCACCTTTCGTATGCCTGGAGCCATGGATGGGACGCTGTGATGACTGTGGTTTTGAAAAACCGCTCTCTGAAAAAGCAAATATCAATGTGCTGAAGCCGGACGAGGAATTTATCAGGAGCTATCAGATTACCGTACACTGAGCTATGATATAAAAAATCCGCCATACATCGGCTATTTCAGCTGTCTGTATGACGGATTTTTTTATTTATCTTACTGTCTCAATACACTCTTATTCTCTCACAAAATGATACTGATAAGCTCTGTACTCCCCAAACTCTGCAGGAAGCGGCATTCCGCCATGCATCAGTGCAGCACCGGAATAGATTTTTCCTGTAGACTGTTCTTTGTACATTGCAGTTTCCTCAAGGCCGCGAAGCTGCACATAATTCACAGTCATGTTTCCATGGATCTCTTCCATGACAACATTGAGAAGAATTTCTTCCTGAGAATTTCCAACGATCTCCCACGCACAGATCTCGCTCTTAAACGGATCTGTCAGACGATAATACCGTCCATTCTGGATCAGTGGTGCATATTTTCGGAATTCCCTGATCTGGCTTCGAACCTCGTCTTTTTCTTCCTCAGTAAGCTTCAGAAGATCCAGCTCATAGCCAAAGGTTCCGGACATAGCAACCACACCTCTGGTATGTAACGGAGTGATCCTTCCTGTCTGATGGTTCGGCACTGCAGATACATGTGCTCCCATGGCCGATACCGGATATCCGAAGGAAGTGCCATACTGGATCCGAAGCCTGTCAATAGCATCGGAGTTGTCGCTGCACCAGATCTGCGGTGTGTAATACAGCATACCTGCGTCAAATCTTCCGCCGCCGCCACTGCAGCCCTCGATCAGAAGATCCGGATAGCGATTCACCATACGGTCCAGAAAATCGTACAATCCCAGGACATAATCATACATTACACGTCCCTGATCCTTGGTCATTACGGAAAATACATCCATCAGGCTTCGGTTCATGTCCCATTTAACGTACTCAATGTTGGCATTATCCAATACTGCACTGATCTGTCCGAAAATTCCGTCTACAACTTCTTTTCTGGAGAAATCAAGTACCAGCTGATTTCTGGATCTTACGGGTTTTCTTCCCGGAATTGTGAGTGCCCAGTCCGGATGCTCACGGTAAAGATCACTGTCCTCGGAGATCATCTCCGGCTCGATCCAGATACCGAATTTCACACCAAGGTCATTGACTCTCTTTACAAGTCCGCCGAGAGTCTCTCCAAGCTTGGCTTCGTTGACATACCAGTCCCCAAGACCACTGTTGTCATCATCACGTTTTCCAAACCAGCCATCATCCAGAACCAGCATATCAATACCAAGGCTCTTTGCCTCTTTTGCCAGATTATATAAAGTCTCCCCTGTAAAATCAAAATATGCTGCCTCC
The DNA here is from genome assembly GCF_056504635.1 of Blautia sp. HA8986. Lineage (NCBI taxonomy): Bacteria > Bacillati > Bacillota > Clostridia > Lachnospirales > Lachnospiraceae > Blautia > Blautia sp. HA8986. The sequence goes on along the minus strand of NZ_JBWLUQ010000001.1, from coordinate 225,902 downwards.
CAGCTGTTTACCAGCACCGGACGGACCTCTGTCTTATATTTACCACGGCAGATATGATGACGGATACAGCTGTGCAGATTCTGGGAAAGACGGTTCATTCCCTGATCTGTGTAGCTTAAAATCACCTCAGGTGCATAGAAGGTCTCCCCGGCTTCCAGCGGATACCGGAAGCACTCCTCCTGTACACCAAGGAGCATTCTTGTCTGATTGTACTGATCTTTAAGAACCTCACCCTGGAAATTTCCACTATATACAAAGGACATAGCATAGCAGCCTCCATTATCCTCTGTTGTGTCCTTCTCTGCCAGGATCATCATCGGATTATACTGGTGGCTGGATGTGCCACGGACACTGCCGATCATCTGACTTCCATGAGCCACCGGTACTCTCTGCAGATTCCGCTCCATGGCATGTCTTCCGTAAAAAGTAAGCAGGTCATAATCTCCGTAAAGAAAATCAAGCTCTGCGGACATCACCTTGTTCACATAAATCTTCTCACTGCTCTGATTGCGGATATAGACGCTTCTTGTAATGATATCCAGCTCCGGAAGCACACCGTAAAGAAGCATGGCTTCCACGCCGGTAACAGGATCCTCCAGTACGATCTCAAGAGTCTGTGCCTCATCATTGTCTGCATAAACAGCCGGAAGACCCGGAAGGCTGTATTTGCCATCACGGATGGTATAACTCCTGTAACGCATATCACAGCTCATGCTTCCGTCACCGTTTTCCAGCATCAGGGATGCACTGCGGAAATCTCCGTTTCCATAGCAGGAAAGTTCCTGTGGAAGAGAGTCCATGGAATAGGTTCTGTCTGTTCCTGCATCATAAGGATTTCCGGAAAAGCCTCTGTCATAATAGGTCAGAAGATAATCCATGCATCCCTCTGCCTTTTTGCCATAGTAGAGATGAAGAAGAAATCCGTACTGATCCACCTGCATCTGATATGTGGTCTCTTTTGTCTGTAATGTAAATGTTCTGTCTTTCTCGCAGTAGATGATTCCCATATGTGAATCCTCCTTTTTCTCGTGTTTTTATTTTACGGCACCGTTTACAACACCATTTAAAATGTGCTTCTGGCAGATCAGATAAAACAGAAGGATCGGAAGCAGTGCAAGCAGATAAGAGGCAAACGCAAGGTTATAGTTTGTTCCGAACTGGGTCTGGAAATTCAGCTGTGCCAGAGGCAAAGTGGTTCCACCCGTAGATCCGGACATGATAACCAGCGGAGTCATAACATCATTCCAGGTTCCAAGTGCTGTCAGAACTGCCACTGTGGCATGCATCGGCTTCATGATCGGGAAAATGATCTTCCAGTATGTTTTCCAGGTACTGGCTCCATCCACACAGGCAGCCTCCTCAAGGGCCATTGGAATGTTTGTCAGATATCCGGAGTAAAGAAGCACGTTCATTGGCATATAAAATACCGTATAAAGAATGATCACACCGGCTCTGTTATCAAGCCCCATCTCAGCAGTCTGCTTTACAAGCGGCATCATCAGGATAGCAAACGGAACAAACATACCGCTTACTACATAAAGATAGATAAATTTATAAAATTTACTTCTCTTATTTCTGGCTATAGCATAACCTAAAAGTGAATGAATTACAATAGCAAGAACCACTGTTATCACAGTAATCATCACACTGTTTCCAAGAGAATGCCAGAAGTCTGTTACCTCCATAGCTTCCCTGAAATTGGCAAGACTGAATTTCTGTGGCAGAGACAGGATCCCGGCTACACTGTTGGTCATCTCTGTCGGCTGCTTGAATGCGATCACAATTGTCATATAAAGCGGAAATACCACTGTGATAAGGCCGAGGATCAGAAGAATCGTAACCGGCCAGTTCGCTTTTTCTCTTACTTTCGTTTTCATTACAGCTGCTCCTCCTTTTTCCCTGTGATAGTCAACTGCGCTGCAGAAATGATCACGATCACAATAAAGAATATAACCGCATTAGCGCTCTGGAATCCAAACTGACCGCCACTCATACCATTGTTATAGATCAGATAGGAAATGGATTCTGTACTCTGTGCAGGACCACCCTTTGTCAAAGCCATGATCTGATCAAATACCATCAGGAAGTTTTTCACACAGAGAACCATGTTGATACTGAAAAACGGAACGATCAGCGGGAATGTCAGGTAACGGAACTTACTGAATCCGGTAGCACCGTCAATAGCTCCTGCCTCGTATACATCCTCCGGCACTGTCTGGAGGCCCGAAATATAGATAATGGTATTCATTGCGATGGACTGCCATGCACAAACGATCACGATGGCTACCCATGCAAGGCTCGTACTGGAAAGCATGCTGGAAGATAATGCTTTATTTCCGATCATCTTTCCGAATGCAGGCAGGATATATGTAAAGAAATAATTGAAAATATATCCTACGACCAGTGCACCAAGTACATTCGGAATAAAATAAGCTCCACGCAGTGCACTCTTGAATCGGATCTTGCTGTTCAGTCCAAGTGCCAGGATCAGGCTGAGTACATTTGTTACAATGGTTGCCACGATGGCCAGCTTAAAGGTAAACAGATAGGAACCGCCAACACGGCTGTCTGTAAAAAGATCCTTATAGTTTCGAAGCCCTACCCAATCATAGCTTCCATAGCCTTTAAAGTTTGTAAAGCTGTAGATCACACCCTTGATCAGAGGCAGTGTGTTAAAGCAGAAAAATAATGCCACGATCGGAATGGTGATCAGAAGAAAGGTCAGCTTTCTTCCACTCATAGATTTTTTTCCCATGATCAGTTCTCTCCTTCCCCGTTTTTCTTCTCATAATCCTGTACTTTACGGATAATGTCACGGTTATATCTTGTCCAGTCTGTATCAAATTTTTTCAGGAATGCATCTTTATCCTTTTTCATCAGGAAGGTCTGGATCTGTGCATCCACAGCCATCTCTGTAGGATAATAATGATCCTGGTAATCTGCCATTCTGCCCTCTTCTATGTATTCCTTCATACCATCCAGAGTAGATGGAAGTGTGAAATCACCCTCTTTACAGGGAACTGCTTTCTGGTCATCCAGATATGTCTGTACATTTTCATCCTCAAGAAGGAAATCCAGTACTTCATATGCAGCTTCCTTATTCTCACAGTCATTCATCACACAGAACTGAAGATCAACTCCGGAATTCAGTTTGTTTTCTGACGGATCATTGCTTGCCGGTGTCACAAAAGAATCGATATCCATATCCGGATTTACACTCTGGATCTGCGGGATCGCATAGCTTCCGATGGGATACATGGCAGCCTCCCCTTTTGCAAAAGCAGTGCAGGCTCCATTGTAATCATAGGCAAAAGGATCCTCCGGTCCATACTGGATAAGCTCCAGCATACGGTCTGCTACTTCCTTATATTCTTTTTCGAAAGTAGTGTTTCCCCGATTTACCTGACGGCATACATCAGATGGTGCAAGATCTACCGCAATAGAATTCCACGGTGCAAGACAGGTCCAGGTATCTTTAAATCCAAAATAAAGTGGCTGGATACCTGCATCCTGGATTTCCTGGCAAAGGCTCATAAACTCATCCCATGTAGTCGGGATCTGCCAGCCATGCTCCTTGAAAAGTTCACGGTTGTAAAGGATTCCGGCAGCATTTGCCACATATGGAACAGCGTAAACTCCGTCTTCCGGAACAAATTCCAATGCTTTATCAATCTCTTTATATGCATCTTTGATCGAATCCAGTCCCTGATAATCGGAAATATCCATCAGCATATCAGAATCAATAAAATTGGAAAAGTTTACATCGCCTCCGATTCCGATGATATCCGGATTATCCTCACGGATAAATCTGGTTTTCAATACAGTCATAGCATCGTTTGGTGATTCGATGGTGAGATGGATATCATCATGAGTGGCATTGAATTTTTCTTCCAGTTTTTCAAATGCCTTAACCGCTTCCGGTTTATACTGCACAAGTTCAATCTCTGTCTTTCCGCTGTCCTTTTTACCTGTGCTGCATCCGCTCAATGTAACGGAAGCTGCCATGGTAAAGGCAAGTCCCATACAGAGGATCCATTTACTTCTGTTGCGCATCTTGTTATGCTCCTTCCTTTTCCCTTTATTTGATAAGTCGGATATCACCCGTTTTAGCTGAAATGGTTATTTCGGGTTCTCCAATACTTATTCTCAGTTTTCTTTTTTCTGAAAGCTATTTTAACATAGCTTTATGCTTGCATAAATAGCAGCGTTTTTCTTGTTTTATATCAAAATACAACTTTTCTCTGTTTTTATCAAGATCATCTAGCATTTTGATATATTTCATGCTTATATCACTGCCTTTATCTAAAATTAGTATATTCCTGATTTATCGAAAATCAATAGGTTTCTCGAGAAACTTAATTTTCTCACAAAGTTTCATCTATTATTTTTCTCTTTTTTGTACATTTTACAGGCTGTTTTTGTAATTGCATTTTTATACATGTGTTGATGTTTCCTGCTGTTTTAATATATAATGTTACTGAAATCAGATAAAATCATACACCTAAAGGATAAAAATATGAATGACATTCTCTTCTCCGTTTTTCCAAATGAAAACTTTGTTGACATTGGATTATATCAATATGGCTGGGAGCACTGCGCTCCGGCACATTCATTCGGCCCTGCTGCGCGCAACCATTATATTTTTCATTATGTTATCTCCGGTACAGGAACTCTAATGGCAGACAACTCTTCTGGAGAGACCATTACCTATCAGGTAAAAAGCGGCCAGGGCTTCATGCTTTTTCCCGGTCAGATCAACACCTATATAGCAGATACCAACTTTCCATGGGAGTACACCTGGGTGGAATTTGACGGGCTCCGGGCAAAGGAGATCGTGGAAACTGCAGGCTTAAGTCCTGATCAGCCGGTCTACCACAGCCACTCTGCGGATCTCCGCCAGAAAATGATGGAGGAAATGCTTTATATCAGCCATAATTCCCAGGAATCACCCTTTCATCTTATCGGACATACCTGGCTTTTTCTGGATTACTTTATGCGCTCTGCTGAAACTGTCCGCATGAAACAGGATGGAAGCATCCGTGATTTTTATATCAAGGAAGCACTCTCTTTTATTGAACAGAATTTCCAGAATGATATTTCCATCGAGGATATCGCAGCCTTCTGCGGCCTGAACCGAAGCTACTTCGGAAAGATCTTCCACGATACCATCGGACGTTCTCCCCAGGAATTCCTGATCAGCTATCGCATGACCAAAGCTGCAGAGCTTCTTAAGATCACAGCTCTGTCCATAGCAGATATCGGAAATGCAGTCGGATATCCTAATCAGCTGCATTTTTCCCGGGCTTTCAAAAATGTATACGGAATGTCGCCAAGAAATTGGCGGATGAAAAACAGACTTGTCGAAAAAAAATCTCCGGTCAGAAAATAGCCGGAGATTTTTTATTTGTATTTACTTAGAATGTAAATTTATCAGCAAAGTATGCATCAAGCTCATCGATCTTCACACGTACCTGCTCCATGGTGTCACGGTCACGTACTGTAACTGCGCCGTCATTCTCAGACTCAAAATCATAAGTGATGCAGAACGGAGTACCGATCTCATCCTGTCTGCGGTAACGTTTACCGATATTTCCACGGTCATCATACTCGCAGTTGTACTTCTTGGAAAGCTGCTGGTAGATCTTCTCAGCACCCTCATTAAGCTTCTTGGAAAGCGGAAGCACACCAATCTTAACCGGTGCAAGTACCGGATGGAAATGAAGGACTGTACGGACATCATTCTTCTCTGCATCCAGAACTTCCTCATCATAAGCACTGCAGAGGAAAGCAAGTACCATACGGTCTGCTCCAAGTGACGGCTCGATAACATATGGGATATATTTCTGTTTCTTCTCATCGTCAAAGTATGTGAGATCCTGACCGGATACATTCTGATGCTGTGTCAGGTCATAATCTGTTCTGTCAGCGATTCCCCAGAGCTCACCCCATCCGAATGGGAACAGGAATTCCACATCTGTGGTAGCCTTGCTGTAGAAGCTCAGCTCTTCCTTATCATGGTCACGGTAACGAACCTCATCATCCTTAAGTCCGAGAGCACTCAGCCAGTCAAGACAGAACTTCTTCCAGTATGCGAACCACTCAAGATCTGTATCCGGCTCACAGAAGAACTCAAGCTCCATCTGCTCGAACTCACGGGTACGGAATGTGAAGTTACCCGGTGTGATCTCGTTACGGAAGGATTTACCAATCTGGCCGATACCAAACGGAATTTTTTTACGGGATGTTCTCTGTACGTTCTTGAAGTTTACGAAAATACCCTGTGCTGTCTCCGGTCTTAAATATACAGTATTCTTGGCATCCTCGGTAACACCCTGGAATGTCTTGAACATCAGGTTGAACTGACGGATATCTGTGAAGTTGTGTTTACCACAGCTCGGGCATCCTACCTCGTGCTCCTTGATGAAGTCCATCATCTTCTCCTGGGACCAGGCATCCACACTTCCCTCAATGGCAATATCATGCTCTGTACAGAAGTCCTCAATGAGCTTATCTGCACGGAAACGCTCGTGGCACTCTTTACAGTCCATAAGAGGATCAGAGAATCCACCAAGATGTCCGGAAGCGATCCATGTCTGCGGATTCATAAGGATGGCACAGTCAACACCTACGTTGTACGGAGACTCCTGAATGAATTTCTGCCACCATGCACGTTTTACGTTATTTTTAAGCTCTACACCGAGATTTCCGTAATCCCATGTGTTTGCCAGGCCGCCGTAGATCTCGGAACCCGGGTAAACAAAGCCTCTGGCTTTTGCAAGAGCTACGATCTTTTCCATTGTTTTTTCCATGATTTCTCTCCTCTTGACTTGCAGCTGTCACGTAAAATACGGCCCGGAAAGCTCCGGAAAAAGCTGCTTTTTTACATTTTTTGGTCTTATTATACTAGTATCCTCATGATTTTTCAAGGATATTTCCATATGTATTACATCCTGTACTGCTTTTGTAAAATAAATCGTTACGGCCATTCCCCAACCGGCAGTGATCTATCTCATCATTTCCAGAATTTCCAGACTTTTAAACCGTTTGTCTGTATTCAGCTCTGTATACCGGTAAATATGGCGTTCCAGCTCACGGAGCACATCACCCCGCACTGTAAACGTATACAGTTTGGACAGCGGCGAAACTGCTATATAACGCATTGCATACAGGGCAGCCTCCGAGATCCGCTTCCGGTCCATGGCCAGCCTGCTGCAATCTGCACACAGGATCCCGTGCTCATCCTGGGAGAAAAAAACATCTCCGGTTTCTTCTTCCGTAAGCTCTCTCCCACAGCCCGCACACTGAAACAGCTGCGGCATCAGTCCCTGGATCGCCATAGTCCGAAGCTCATAGATACAGCGCACCAGCCGGTCTTCTATATGAGGGTTCAAAATGGCTTTGATAGTCACATAGAGAAGATTCATCATCTCCTTCTCATCTGTTCCCTCCTTGCCGAAATAATCCGCAAGCTCCAGAAAATAATATCCGTAGTAAATCCCAGGCTGCCGGGTAGCCAGCTCCACAAAATGATGCTGCACACTGACCTGGTTCAGATTATAACTGGATCTTCCTTCAAAAAGAGTAAAGCTTCCGAATACAAAGGGATTGGCTGCTGCCATAAACGGACTGTTCTGCCGTCTCGCACCCTTGGCAAAAGCGGAAATCTTCCCCCTCTCTCTTGTAAGAAGAACGATTCTCTTGTCATAATCTCCTACCGGCATGGCAGAAAGCACCACTCCCTGCACTGTAATCAGATCACTCATTTTCAGATTTCTTTCTTGTCATATCCAAAGTTCTTGATCAGAAAATCACTGTCTCTCCAGTTTTTAGTCACCTTTACCCAGAGCTTCAGATTGACCTTGGCTTCCAGCATCCGCTCCAGCTCGTAACGGGCATTGCTTCCGATCTTCTTCAGCATGGAACCCTGTTTGCCGATGATGATTCCCTTGTGGGAATTTCTCTCGCAGATGATCGTTGCATCAATATCAATGATATTGCTTCTGCCCGGCCGTTTCTTCATCCGGTCAATGGCAACTGCGATTCCATGCGGAATCTCCTCATCCAGTGCATGAAGTGCTTTCTCACGGATGATTTCTGCTGCGATCTGACGCTGTGGCTGATCTGTAACTGTATCTTCATCATAAAACATCGGTCCATAAGGAAGATATTTAAAAATACTCGGAATGATATCCTGTGTATTGTTTCCGCGAAGTGCAGAACATGGGATGATCTCTGCAAAATCACAGATCTTGCGGTAAGTATCAATGGCCGGAAGAAGTTCCTCTTTTTTCACAGTATCGATCTTGTTGATGATCAGGATTACCGGAACACCTACCTTCTGAAGCTGCTCCGCAATATGACGCTCTCCTGCACCCACAAAAGTAGATGGCTCTACCAGCCACATGATAGCATCCACTTCCTTCAGGGTTCTCTCTGCAACCTGCACCATGTATTCACCAAGCTTGTTTTTTGCCTTGTGGATACCCGGGGTATCAAGAAATACGATCTGACCCTCATCACAGGTATAAACAGTCTGGATCTTGTTTCTTGTTGTCTGGGGTTTATTGGATGTGATCGCAATCTTCTGTCCGATGAGATGGTTCATCAGTGTGGATTTTCCAACATTCGGTCTTCCGATGATCGCAACAAAACCTGATTTAAAATTATTTTCCATTCTTTATCCTCTCATACTCCTCTTATGATCTGCTGTCTGTTAAACAGGACAGCAGATCTGATCAATTACATAAAAAGTATCAGCAGCTGATCAGCGGCTTTACTTCCATAAATACATCTTCTGCCTTGGAGATCGCTGTCTCACTTCCCACAACACAGATCTGCTCATCTGCAAGTACTGCTTCCACAAGAGCAGCCAGTGCCTGAATATCTTCTTTCTGCGCACCAAGGATCTGGTCTCTTTCTTTCTGGAGCATTTCCTCTGTAACTTTGGAGAAATAAGCTGCTTTGGAAACACTTCCCTGCATCTGCGGAGTTCTTGGAACATCCTTGTTGCTGATGGTTCCGATGATATATTTGGTCATCTCACGCTCATCAGCCTCAAATGCGCGGATATAATCCGGTACGCCCTGATATACCTCAAGTGTTCTCTTAAGATGCGGGTCACGGTAAGATACCAGGAAACTCTCTCCACTTCTCTTAAATCCGCTCATACAGCCGTACGCACCGCCTTTGACACGGATGTTGATCCAGAGATAGTCGTAGCTTAAGATCACTTTCAGGATTTCAAGTGCACCTGTGTACTCCAGGCCTTTTTTGCGGAAGTTTCCGTTCTGTGCCACATACTGAACCTGGCCGGAAGTCTTAAATCCCTCATTTTTCTTTGTACAGAACAGCTGTGAAACTGCTTTCGGTTTCTGTCCGTTAAACAGGACTTTTCGGGTTTCTGAGGTCTGAATTTTTACTGCATCCAGAGACTCTCTCTCTCCTGTATAGCTTACGCAGAAATTCTCAGGACGAAGGACTTCTTCCATTACTCTGCGGAGATTTCTGACGATTTCATCCTTGCAGCTGTCAAAATTCTTCTCCAACTTCTCGATAAACTGATAATATCCGATTCCTGCCATCTCATCCTGGAATGCAGCCATCGGAGAAGCATAGGAAGCGCCTCGGAGAACTGCTGTGGAATGTCCTGCACTTACCAGATTGGCCTGTGCCCTGGATTTCACTCTGGCAATGATCTCATAGAGCCGCTTGGTGTCATCCAGTCTGGAAGTTGTAAGAACCTCCCGGATCATGGAGAACATGAAATCCATCTCCGGATATAAGGCCTTGCCCCTTACTGCAAACATGGCACGGAAAGCATCTGTATCTATGGCACTGTCATAAACTTCTATTCCGTAAGCAATTCCACCGGTTCTTGCATTTACTTCATTAAACAGTTCACCATAACTGTAATTCTCTGTATCCACTGCTCCAAGAACTGATTTTAAGAGTCCCAGATAATGAACAGTATCTGTATCAAAGTTATGGATTTCAAAAAGAAGATCTGCATATCCGATACCATTGGTGCATACATCATGATACAGGAACAGACTGTCATCCACAAAATGCTCCTCATTGGTGAGGCCTGTGATCTCTTTCTTGATATCTCCTCTGGAAAGCATCGGAATACAGGTCAGTGCTTCCGGATTTTCCTCAGATTCCTGATAAGCCTCAAGTGCTTTTGTGCACTCTACCATCTTGGTAAGCTCTTCATCAGAAAGACTGCTGCGATAATTCTCCAGCCTCTCTTCAAGCTCCTGATCTCTTTTTGCAGCGAGGCCGCGCTCCGGTACCAGAGAAAGAATGGAACCGTGGGTATTGTCCAGAAGATACTTGCGGATCAGTTCCTCAAAATATCCTTCTTCTGCTGCCTTCTTGAGGAATTCAAACCCCTCCAGAAGCTGTACCTCGCAGAATGGTTTCTCATCATCATAAAGCCAGCTGCTTAAGATATCCAGCCCGTACATCAGTCCCTTTGGATAGGAAGAGAAATCTGCCTCACGGAAACGGAACTCATAATAGTTGATTCCGGCTTTCACTGCCTTCTTGTCAATGCCTTCCTCTGCAATCTTTGTGAGGGTATCGCGGATCACTTTCACGAATTCCTCTTTCTGGCTTAAGTTGGCACCTTTTGCCACAATGGAGAAATAAGTCTGCTTGATGCCGTCCTCAAAAGAACCGTAGATATCTTTACCGATCTTCGCATCCAGAAGAGCCTGTTTCAGCGGTGCTCCCGGTGCACTTAAAAGTGCATAGTCCAGAACTTCAAAAGCAAGGCTTAAATTAATATCCTTCGCCTGTCCCACAACCATATTGTAAGAAAGATAAGTATTGTCCTCTTCTCCCTCGTTCTCCGCAATCGGATAATTTTTCCGGATATCTTTTACCCGGACAAAGGACTCCTGATCCTTGATCTGGGAATCAATGGCAAGGGCATCAAAAGCGGAAAGATAATGTTCATCAATAAATGCCAGCTTCTCCTCCATATCCATATTTCCGTAAAGATAGATAAAGCTGTTGGACGGATGATAATAACGTCTGTGGAAATCCAGGAAATTCTCATATGTCAGATCCGGGATGTTCACAGGATCTCCGCCGGACTCACAGCCGTAAGTAGTATCCGGGAACAGAGAGTTCATGATTTCACGCTCCAGAACATCGTCTGGTGAAGAGAATGCTCCCTTCATCTCATTATAGACAACACCATTGTATTTCAGAGGTCCTTCTTTGTTCTCAAGATGATAGTTCCAGCCTTCCTGGCGGAAAATCTCCTCTTTTTTATAGATATTCGGATAAAATACCGCATCCAGATATACATGCATCAGGTTCTGGAAATCACGGTCATTGCAGCTTGCCACCGGATAACAGGTCTTGTCCGGATAAGTCATAGCATTCAGGAATGTGTTGAGAGAGCCTTTAACCAGTTCTACAAAAGGATCTTTCAGTGGAAACTCCCTGGAGCCACACAGTACACTGTGTTCCAAAATGTGTGCCACACCTGTGCTGTCCTTTGGCGGTGTACGGAATGCAATATTAAAAACCTTGTTCTCATCGTCATTCTCGATGAGCATTACTCTGGCTCCTGTTTTTTTGTGGCGTAGAAGCCAGCCTTTGGAATGAATATCCTGAAGGTCTTCCTCTTTCAGGACCTCATATGCGTTCAGATGATTTGGATTCATTTAATTACCTCCTGAATTATTCGGCATAAAAGGCTGCCTGAGTATTCAGACAGCCTGAAACGGAAAGCAAAATACTTCCTAAATGTTTCCCTCGTTAGGATAATACTGCCTGTAGATTTCTCTGGCAGCTCTTGTGATGATCCCAAGCTCAGATTCCATACCAAGAGTACCCGGAAGATCTACTGCGGTCTCCCTGATATCTCTCTGAAGCTTGGACTTGGCACTGTCTTCCTTAATGTGGATCAGTCCGCAAAGGGTAGTGTTGTAGGATTTATCTGTCTGGCAGAGATCCATATATACCAGTACCATATGGCAGCATTCTCTGTAAAGAAGCTCCTCATAAAGTCCGCCCTTCTCCTGGATTTCCTGAAATTTCAGTTTCGTAAGATACTTGCCGATCTCTTTCTTCGCACTTCTTGTTCCAAAGAATCTGGAACCGGAATTCCTGTTAAATTCCATGGTCATCCAGAGTCCAAGATATCCGTCAGCTCTGGTATCTCCTGCTTCAGATTTATCACTGTAGCGGATCTCCCAGAGTTCCTTACGGATCTTGTTTCCTTCCGGATCTTCCTCTGCAGCAATGGACTGCTCCAGAAGCTTCAGCCGTTCCATGGGTTCTTTCTCTCTATAGTATTTCGCAATTGTTGGTGTATCCATTCATTCTTCCTCCCAATATCAGAATATTATATCAGACAACCTCCGAAAAATACACCCCTATCTGTGATTTCGGGACTTTTTCAGATGGCCTGAGCTTTTCTTTCCTCTGGTATCACAAAGATATACATTGCGGATATACCAAAGTGCCTTGTCTTCCCCATATTTATCCAGGATCCTTAAGAGACCTTCCAGTTCTTTCTTTGTCTGAGGATGGATGAACCAGAGCTTCTCCTTGCTTTTCAGGAAATAATCCAGCGGTTCATGATGGGTATAGGCATCACCCAGATAATTTCTGGACGCGCTGATGCGGTCCATGACCATCTCAGCTACATATTTCTTCGGCATCCTGGCTCCCATGATCACATGCTCACCGTCAAGGGAATAATCTACCCAATGTTCAAAATGGTGCCTGTTCCTTCCCTTGTGGTGCAGCCAGGACATGGATACGCCTGTTGCCTCTCTCTCTGCGTTATTGGGGCTTCTTGTTCCCTGATAATATTTACATCCTACCAGAAATTCCGTGGGGGAGTATTTGGACAGGTCATGAAGCAGTCCCTGTTTGTATAATCCGATACGGAAACAGTATTTCATCACCAGAAACTTATGCCTCGTGATCGTCTTGAAGTGCAGCCACGGGTGCCACGAATGCATCTTTCTCCGCCTCCTGTCTGCCCAGAAGTACCACAATGGCACGCGGGCCTATTTCAATTGATTTTCTGTATTCTTCTTTATCCTCCACATGGAAACCCTCTCCATGAAGAGAAGTATCTGCGATTTTTTTCCAGCACATGCCCTCCGGAAGATTGGGGAGTGCCAGACTCCGGTTCTCCCAGTGGAAATTATATCCTACATAGATAAAATCATCCGGGGCTGCCTCTTTATCTTCTTTTTCTCTTGCATAAGCTCCGTAGTACATCAGTCCCAGAAGCCTGCTGGTATTCTCATAGCTTAAATACCAGGCACGTTCGCCGTGGAGGGATACATCCGGAAAACCCTTTGTAAGGTAATCCACGCCCTTTAGTTCTACCGGCATATGAAGCACGGGATGTTCTTTACGGAAAGCAATAGCATCTTTTACAAATTCATATAAGCCACGGTTTCTGGCAAGACCTTTCCAGTCGATCCAGCCTGTTGCATTATCCTGGCAGTAAGCATTATTATTTCCACCCTGAGAATTGCCGAACTCATCACCATTGTAGATCATGGGAACGCCCTGGCTTAAAAGCATCATAAGAAACGCATTCTTGATCTGACGCTCTCTCATCTGACGTACGGAAATCTTTCGGCTTGCTCCCTCGATTCCGCAGTTCCAGGAATAATTGTAACTGCTTCCGTCCTGATTTCCTTCTTCATTGGCTTCATTATGTTTATAATTGTAGCTTACCAGATCATTCATGGTGAATCCGTCCTGACATACCATATAATTGATCACACCATGATTCTCACTGTTGTGGCGGATATGCCATGCAGCAGCTTCCACCATACCCTCGTCGCTCTTTAAAAACCGGCGCATATCCTGAAGAAAGTTCATATTACTCTCTGCGCCACAGCGTCTGCCCGGAATTTTTCCTCTGTAATAATGGTCAAAATCAAATCCCTGGAAAATCAGTTTTGCCCCGGAAAGAATTCCGTCACGGAGAAGCATCTCCCGGTTCACACCGCCTCCCAGCACATGAAAACCATCCACATGGTAAAAAGCTCTCCAGAACTGCAATGCACGAAGTGCCATCAGATTATCTGTCTCCTCCGGAAAATAAAATTCCATGATACAGGCTATGCCGTTTTTATGCAGCTCCCGGATCAGATACCGGAATTCCTGCTCCGGCTCCCTGGTGCTGCAGTAAGCACTCTTCGGGCTGAAATAAAATCCCGGCGTATATCCCCAATAATTCACCACATTCTCCCTACGGCGGGTCTTGATATGCTCGCTGACCTTCTCCTGTTTTCCTGCAGGAATCTCACAGAATTCGTAGGCCGGCATCAGCTCAATAGTATTGATCCCTAAATTTTTCCAGTATGGGATCATTTCTGTGAGTCCCAGAAAAGTTCCCTTGTGGGAAACTGCTTTTCTGGCGAGCTTGGTGTATCCGCGCACATGAAGCTTGTACAGAATCATGTTTTCATATTCGATATCCGGTGCGCTCTCATCACCCCACCCAGAAACATCCTCCATGAGGAAACGGCAGCGTACTTCCTTTTCCGGGTCATACGGAGCACCGAAATGTTCTCGTCCACAGATCCCGTAAGCATATGGATCCTGAACAATCTCTCCGTTAATCCTGTAATTATACTCATAATCTTTCAGTGAAACATCTGCAAGCTTCAGTGCCCACACACGGCCGGTACGAAATTCTTTTGGAAAAATGATTTCCACAGGTGCGGCCGTTCCTCTTTTTTTATACAGAAGCAGAGCCACTTCAGAATCCTCTGAAGCCTCCACTGCAAAATTATAGCCGCCTTCTGTTTTGTTTGTTCCAAGTAACAGCGGCTGTCCTTTCTCCACACGCCCAAGTCTGCGGCTTGCCAAGGCAATCACTCCCTTCCTTTTTTTCCGAAACTGCTACAACTCAATATCCAGCTCTACCGGACAATGATCTGATCCCATGATCTCTCCGTGGATCTTCGCATCCTGAAGTCTGTCTTTGAGTGATGGGGAAACAAGGAAATAGTCGATACGCCACCCTGCATTCTTCTCTCGTGCTCGGAATCGGTATGACCACCAGGAGTAAACCCCTTCGGTATCTGGATAAAAATAACGGAACGTATCAACAAAGCCACTCTCAAGAGCTCTTGTAAAGCAGGCTCTCTCTTCATCTGTGAAGCCTGCATTCTTACGGTTTGTCTTGGGATTCTTAAGATCGATCTCCTGATGTGCCACATTAAGGTCTCCACAGCAGATCACAGGCTTCTTCTCCTGAAGCTTCAGAAGATATGCCAGAAAATCCCTTTCCCATTCCATACGATATTCAAGTCTTCGAAGCTCACTCTGGGAATTCGGTGTATACACAGTGACAAGATAATAATCTTCAAACTCCAGGGTGATCACGCGGCCTTCTTTGTCATGTTCCTCAATGCCAATCCCCATTGCCACAGAAACTGGTTCTTTTTTTGTAAAAACAGCTGTTCCTGAATAGCCTCTGCGGTTGGCATAGTTCCAGTACTGATAATATCCAGGCAGTTCCAGTTTTACCTGCCCCTGCTGGCACTTCGTCTCCTGCAGACAGAATACATCTGCGTCCAGCTCATGAAAACGATCCTCAAAGCCTTTGGTAATGCAGGCACGGATTCCATTTACATTCCAGGAAATTAATTTCATATTTTATATTTTTCTCCTAATTTTTTCGTTATGTTTTTATTATATCTCACATTGGCCGATTAAGCAAAAAATATTTGTTTACAATTACCATAAAACTCTTTCCTGATCCAAAATATTTAGTTGCTGTTCTTCCTTATATCTGTTAAAATATCCTTTATATCATGCATACTGTCTTCTTTAAATGACAGTATCAGAACGGAGGATTTATTATGAGCGACGAATTTAATAAGAGCGGATGTGCACCAAGTGACTGCGCTTCCTGTACAGCCAACTGTGAAAGTAAAGTAGACGAGGCACATCACACCATCACCCTTACCATGGATGATGACACAGAGGTAGAATGTGCAATCCTTACTATCTTTCCTGTAGAGAACAGGGAATATATTGCACTTCTCCCGCTGGATGAGAACGGGCAGAATGAAACCGGTGAAGTTTATCTTTACAGCTTCTCCCGTACAGCAGATGGCGATCCGATGCTTGCCAACATTGAGGATGATGCTGAATATGCTGCAGCTGCTGATGCTTTCAACGCAGTCATTGAAAAAGCACGTGCAGATGAGGAAGCTAACGCACCACTTAGCTAAGCAGGCCATGAATTGCAGCAGACAGTAAAGCTGCCATGCAAAACAGACATTTGTATTCAAAAAGCCCGGAAGCTGAAGATTTCTCTTCTCCTCCCGGGCTTACTTTTTATATTTTTTCTTTATGCTTTTGCGGTAGTACTTCCAAAACCGCCGTTTCTCACAGCATCTGCATCATCATCTACTGTGATTCCATATTCCACGAAGATTCCCTGCATGAAACCGGTTCCTGCCGGAATCCGGATAGTCTTATCCTCCCTGGTATCATTGGTCAGCTTCGCAAAGATATGACCTTCATTATCAGAAAAGAAATAGTCACTGTCAATGATTCCCACTGTGTTATTCAGCTGCAGACGGAACTTGAATCCCAGTCCGCTTCTCGGATAGCATTTCAGAACCCATCCTTCTTCCATCTCCACACGGATACCTGTAGGAATCTTTACGATCTCGCCTGGCTTCATCGTCACATCCACAGGCGCATAGAAATCATATCCCGCGCTTCCTGTTGTGGCTCTCCTTGGAAGGCGCAGACTATCGTAGATATTCTGGAGCTCTGCATCAGATACTTCTCCAAAAGTATCTTTCCAGTCTTTTGAAAACTGTTCAGAGCTTACTTTGTGAAATTTCGCAATTCTCTTCATGTGCTATTTAACTCCCAACGGGTAATTTTCGGAAATCTTTAAGATTACTCCACCTGCAGGACAGCCTTGCCCTCACGGAGTGATGCCTGTACATCGATCACGCGCTGATTGGCAGAGCCCTTCCATTTCAGAAGAACATCTTTCTTATCAACCTGAAACTCGCCATCCACACATACATCCAGATAGCGGAGTATCTCGTACTCCTGGATTTCCTCCCAGAGAGAACCTGTATACAGCCAGATCGTTTTATCCGGATACTTCTCCCTGATCTCTCTTGCAAGAGCTGTTACCTCAGCGATATTGGAAGGATGCAGGGGATCTCCTCCTGAAAAAGTGATCCCACTGACATAATCCTTGTCCAGCTCTGCAAATATCTCAGCGCGCTCGCTGTCCGTAAAAGGAAGACCTCCGTTCGGATCCCAGGTAATGGGATTCTGGCACTCCCTGCAGCCGTGTGAACAGCCGGCTACCCAGAGTACCACTCGAAGTCCGTCCCCGTTTAACATATCGTCCTTGGTAATATTGTGATATCTCATAATTTATGCTTCTTCCGGTACATCCTTCATGCTGAAGCTGATTCTTCCCATCTTGTCCTTGCCAAGGCAGATAACTTTGACCTTGTCGCCAAGTGTGAGAACATCCTCAACACGGTTGATCCTCTGTTTGGATATCTTGGAAATGTGTACCATTCCCTCCTTGCCAGGTGCAAACTCAAGGAAAGCACCAAACTCTTTGATGCTGACTACGCGACCTGTGAAGATCTGTCCTGCCTCAAAATCAGTAGTGATGATCTCGATCATGCGCTTAGCCTCATCCATGCCTCTCTGATCTGTTCCGCAGATAGAAACTGCACCGTCATCTGTGATATCAATCTTAACGCCTGTGCGCTCAATGATAGTGTTGATAGTCTTTCCTCTCTGACCTACAACATCACCGATCTTCTGAGGATCGATCTGGATCTGAATGATCTTAGGAGCAAACTCACCAACAGTTGTACGAGGTTTGTCGATACATTTCTCCATAACTTCTGTGAGGATATACTCTCTTGCCTCTTTTGTCCTGCGAATCGCTTCCTCAACGATCGGTCTTGTAAGACCGTGGATCTTGATATCCATCTGGATTGCTGTGATTCCGTCATGTGTTCCGGCTACCTTAAAGTCCATATCTCCGAAGAAATCCTCAAGGCCCTGAATATCTGTAAGAACAATGTAGTCATCGTCTGTCTCACCTGTAACAAGTCCGCAGGAAATACCTGCAACCGGTTTCCTGATAGGTACGCCGGCAGCCATCAGTGACATAGTAGATGCACAGATACTTGCCTGGGATGTGGAACCGTTTGACTCAAATGTCTCAGATACAGTACGGATCGCATATGGAAATTCTTCCTCTGTAGGAAGTACCGGTACCAGTGCTCTCTCAGCAAGTGCTCCGTGACCGATCTCACGACGTCCCGGTCCTCTGGAAGGCTTGGTCTCACCTACAGAATAGGACGGGAAATTGTAATGGTGCATATATCTCTTGGATGTCTCAAACTCATCCAGTCCGTCAAGACGCTGTGCCTCTGTAAGAGGAGCCAGTGTTGTAACTGTACAGATCTGTGTCTGTCCTCTTGTAAACATGGCAGAACCATGAACTCTCGGAATGATGTCTGTCTCAGCTGCCAGAGGACGGATCTGTCTGATCTCACGGCCGTCCGGACGTTTGTGATCTTTGAGGATCATTTTGCGGACAGTCTTCTTCTGGTACTGATATACAGCTTCGCCAAGAACAGAAAGCCACTCTTCGTTATCTGCAAAAGCTTCTTTCAGCTTGTCTGTGATCTCGCTGATATTATTCTCACGTGTCTGTTTGTCATCAGAGAATACAGCAACCTCCATCTCTTCCGGAGGAACAATCTTCTTGATCTCATCAAAGAGCTCCTGCGGTACTGCACAGGACTCATAGGAATGTTTCTCTTTTCCGCACTCAGCAACAATCTGGTCGATGAATCTGATGATCTCCTGGTTTACTTCGTGAGCCTTGTAGATGGCCTCGATCATCTTGTCCTCCGGGATCTCGTTAGCTCCGGCCTCGATCATGATAACTTTCTCTCTTGTGGAAGCTACTGTAAGCTGAAGGTCAGAAACAGATTTCTGTACAAGTGTCGGGTTGATGATGAACTCACCGTCGATCATACCAACCTGTGTAGTTGCACATGGACCATCGAACGGGATATCGGAAATACAGGTTGCAATAGAAGAACCAAGCATAGCCGGGATCTCCGGATTGCACTCCGGGTCAACAGACATAACCATGTCTACCAGTGTTACATCGTTTCTGTAATCCTTCGGGAACAAAGGACGCATCGGACGGTCAATAACACGTGAAGTAAGAATAGCATGCTCACTTGCCTTACCTTCTCTCTTATTAAATCCTCCCGGGATCTTTCCTACTGCGTACATCTTCTCCTCATACTCAACGCTTAACGGGAAGAAATCAATTCCTTCTCTCGGCTCTTTGGATGCGGTAGCTGTAGCAAGAACTGTAGTGTCACCATAGTGCATAAGAGCAGCACCATTAGCCTGCTTCGCAACACGTCCGATATCTACAGTCAGTGTTCTTCCTGCAAGTTCCATGGAATAACTTTTGTACATATTCGTTCTCCTTTTCTGATAATATACTGAATTTTAACAGGAGTCCGAAACAACTGAAAAGACCACTTCCCCTGGAAAAAGATCTCAACCGGAAATGGGCTTTTCAGTAGTCTCGGAAATCACTCCTGTGGTAATTCCGTGTGTGTTGTCACACATGTTAAAATGGGGCGGATGGAATCATCCGCCCCTCCCGTAGCAATTATTTTCTTAAACCTAATTTCTCAATCAGTGCACGGTATCTTTCGATGTCTGTTTTCTTAAGGTAAGCAAGAAGGCCACGTCTCTGACCTACCATTTTCAGAAGACCTCTTCTGGAATGATGATCTTTGTGGTGTGTTTTAAGGTGCTCTGTGAGCTCCTGGATTCTTGCTGTAAGAACTGCAACCTGAACCTCCGGTGAACCTGTGTCACCCTCTGTTCTTGCATACTCTTTCATGATTGCTGCTTTCTTCTCTTTAGAAATCATTGTTATTTCCTCCTTGAAATTTTAAATTAAACGCCGGGTATTAAGAAGTGGTCGGAGATTCCGGCTTCTGAATACTGGCTTTTTTTCACCTCGAACAGTATAGCACACGGTTACTGACCTGTAAACTGTTTTTTCGAAAAGTTTTTTGCAAAATAGGCCTTTCCTTTTTCTGCGTCCTTCAGAAGCTGTTCTTTCAGTGCTTCTATAGAAGAAAAACGTTTCTCAGGTCTTGAATAATGAAGAAACTCTACTCTGCAAGGTTCCCCGTACAGATCCTCCTCACATTCAAAAAGATATGTCTCCACGCCAAGGAATCTCTCGCCTACTGTAGGCTTGTATCCCACATTGGTGATTCCATAAAGGCTTCGGTTTCCAAAATGGGACACTGTATCATAGACTCCGTTTGGCGGCATCAGCTTCTCTTTTACCGGAACGATATTTGTTGTCGGAAGAAGAACTTTATGTCCCATTCCCCGGCCATGTTCGATCACACCGTCCACAAAATAGGAAAATCCCAGAAGATCGTTGACCTTTTCCATATTTCCTCTTTTGAGTTCTTCGCGGATAAAAGTACTGCTGATCTTTCGTCGGCCTTCCATTTCTTTCGGAATGATATCCACGGAAAAGCCAAGCTTCTTTCCCATTTCAGCAAGAAGCTCCGGTGTTCCCTTCCGCTCATATCCGAACCGGAAATCTTCACCTACTGCAACATGCTCAGCCTGAAGATCTCCTACCAGGATCTCTTTTATAAAAGTTTCTGCTTTCATATGGCGGATCCGGACATCAAGAGGACATTCTACCAGAACATCTACTCCTGCCTTTTCAAGGATGTGGCACCGTTCTTCTTTTGTAAAGATCATCTGACTGCCGATTCCCAGGGAAAAAAGCACTGTCTGAAGACCTTTTTCTTTCTGCTCCAGAATGTTTTCCACCAGTTTCTGATGGCCGCGGTGTATGCCGTCAAATTTTCCCAATGTCACCGCACTTTTGGAAAGGCGCGGAAATTCTCCGTCAATCTTCAAGTATTCCATATTTACTCCTGCCATGTCCATTACAGATCACACAAAAAACATACGGACCGGTACGTATTTCTCTTTTCGCTCATCCCAGCCATATATTCCTGTGAAATCCCCGCTGCTTTTATACATGCGGACGTTTTTCTGCCTGCTTCCTCCCTGTACCATTTCTTCCGGGAGAGGATTTCCGTTGCAAAGAAATCTGTCTCCCTCTACTGTACACGTAAGAGCAGGATACATAGAAAGCACAGCTTCGATCGGAACGATTTTTTCAAGGATCGTTCCTTCAGCAACCGCTTCTTCTACCTGGGAAAGCGTCAGGCTCTCTTCCAGTGTAAAATTCCCGGATTTTGTCCGAAGAAGCTCCTCCATAGCACCGCCGCAGCCAAGTTTTTCTCCTATGTCATTGCAAAGTGTGCGGATATAGGTTCCCTTGCTGCAAGTGACGCTTATACGTACCAGTGGCAGAGACGTATCCAGGATCCTTATCTCATAAAAAACCACAGGGCGTGGCTTACGCTCTATGGTTTTTCCTTCTCTGGCCAGCTCGTAAAGCTTCTTTCCGTTTACCTTCAGTGCAGAATACATTGGTGGAATCTGCATCTGCTCCCCCACAAAAGATTCCACAGCCTCACGGACTTCCTCTTCTGTAACAGTTACCGGCTTCTCAGAAAGAACTGCTCCTGTCATATCCTGGGTATCTGTGGAAACACCCAGTCTTAAGACTGCCTCGTATGTTTTTTCTTTTTCGGTAAGAAGCTCCACCAGACGGGTTCCTCTGCCAAGTGCAACAGGAAGCACTCCCTCTGCCGCCGGGTCAAGAGTTCCTGTGTGGCCGATTTTTTTCATGTGGAGAATTCCACGTAACTTTGCAACTACATCATGAGAGGTATAACCTTTTTCCTTTCGGATCACAAGTATTCCGTCCATGATCTTATCTTTACTCCTCTGTAAGCTGTTTCTCAATCTCAGCGGTAAGGTTGTTGATCACATCGTACATGGAACCCTGCATGTCACAGCCGGCTGCACGTACGTGCCCGCCGCCTCCGAAAAACACAGCGATTTTGCTCACATCCACCTTTCCGTTGGAACGAAGAGAGACTTTGAATCTCTGTGTCTCTATCTCATAGATAAAGATCGCAACCTCTACACCTGCAGTAAGACGAAGCTGGCTTACGATTCCTTCCAGATCCTTTCCTTCCACACTATAGAAATCCATCTCTCTCTTTTTCAGATATCCGGCCACGCACCTGCCATTCTGGAGAAGAATGCTCTCTGCCAGAACACGGCCCATGACCTGATTCTGAAGATATGTTTTCTGGTAAAAGGATTCATCGATGATCCTGCTGAAATCAAATCCTGTTTTCATCAGTTCACCGGCAATCCTCATGGTTTCCGGTGTTGTGGAAGAATACTGGAACACGCCGGTGTCATGTGCCATTCCCGTGTAGATCGGGATTGCAATAGAACGATCGATCTTCTCTGCATCCAGAAGTCCGTAAAGAACTTCACTTGCAGAACTAATATCACCTTTTACATGATTGATGTCAGCGAATCCATTGTTGCTCACATGATGATCAATGCAGGCTGTCTTTTTTGCTGTGTCAAAATATTTCCGGGCAACAGCAAGTCTGTCCAGCGCGCTGACATCACAGGTAATAAACAGGTCATAAACCTTATCTGCCTCTGCTTCTGTCTTAACCTCATCCATTCCGTCAATATAATTAAACACAGACTTCGGATCTTCCAGATAGATATCTGTCTCTATCTCCGGATAATATTTCCGAAGATAGAGATACAGAGCCATACAGGAACCGATGCAGTCTCCATCAGGACGGATGTGGCCGCCGATGCCCACTGTTTTTACATTTTCCAGTATTTCTGAAATGTTTTTCATTTTTTCCACCTATTCCTCTGTTTCCATCCCATTCATTACATCATTGATTTTCTTTGACATATTGACACCATATTCAATGGACTCATCCAGGATAAAACGAATTTCCGGTGTATTGCGGAGATTCAGTCTTCTGGCCAGTTCTCTCCTGATATAGCCCTCCGCGTTCTTCAGGCCGCGAAGTGTGGAATCTTTTGCCTGCTGTTCGCCCAGCACACTGATGTAGGCTTTGCAGGTCTTAAGATCCGGTGCTACTTCCACTGCCGTTACGGAAGTCATTGGATGAATCCTCGGGTCTTTGATTTCCCCGTGTATGATGGTGCTGAGTTCTTTCTGAACTGCGCCATTCACACGTGTATTTTTAATGCTGTTTTTTCTCATTTAGAGTCACTCCTATCTTGGTACCTCTACCATGATATACGCTTCGACTTTATCTTCTTCCTTGACATCGTTGAAGTCATTGAATACAAGACCACACTCATATCCTGCACGTACTTCCTTGACATCATCTTTAAATCTCTTAAGGGATGCAAGCTCGCCCTCGTAGATCTGATCCTCGCCTCTTGTGATACGAACCTTACAGTTACGTTGGAACGTACCGTCAAGCACATAGCTTCCTGCGATAGTTCCTACACCAGATGCCTTGAACAGCTGACGAACCTCTGCATGACCGATTACCTTCTCCTCAAATACAGGATCCAGCATACCCTTCATGGCTGCTTCTACATCCTCGATTGCCTGATAGATTACTTTGTAAAGCCTGAGGTCTACGCCCTCCTGCTCAGCAAGCTGTTTTGCTGTGGTATCCGGACGAACGTTAAATCCGATGATGATAGCGTTGGATGTTGCAGCAAGGCTGACATCAGATTCATTGATGGCACCTACGCCGCCGTGAATAACCTTAACCACAACTTCCTCATTGGAAAGTTTTGTAAGACTCTGTTTAACGGCCTCAACAGATCCCTGTACATCGGCTTTAACGATGATCGGAAGCTCTTTAAGATCGCTTGCCTGAATCTGGTCGAACAGGTTATCAAGAGAAAGTTTGCCTTTTGTCTCCTCAAGAAGACGGCTCTTATTCTCTGTAACAAATGCGCCTGCAAAGTTCTTGGCTTCTTTATCGCTCTCAAAGGACATCAGGATCTCACCTGCATTCGGAACATCACCAAGTCCAAGGATCTCAACAGGTGTGGACGGACCGGCCTCTTTTACACGGCGTCCCTTATCATCCATCATTGCACGTACTTTACCGTTACATGCACCTGCTGCGATGAAATCTCCCACATGGAGAGTACCCTTCTGTACAAGAATTGTGGCAACCGGTCCTTTACCTTTGTCAAGCTGAGCCTCGATAACAAGACCTCTTGCTTCACGGTTCGGATTGGCTTTCAGCTCGGAAACCTCTGCTGTAAGAAGGATCATTTCAAGAAGGCTCTCAATTCCCTCTCCTGTATGAGCAGATACAGGAACGAAGATGGTGCTTCCGCCCCAGTCCTCAGGAATCAGCTCATACTCGGAAAGCTCCTGTTTTACACGCTCTACATTTGCACTTGGCTTATCGATCTTGTTGATAGCAACGATGATCTCAACGCCTGCTGCTTTTGCATGGCTGATCGCCTCGACTGTCTGCGGCATTACACCATCGTCTGCTGCTACTACAAGGACTGCGATATCTGTGGCGTTTGCGCCACGCATACGCATAGCTGTGAATGCCTCATGTCCCGGTGTATCCAGGAATGTGATCTTCTGGCCCTTGATATTTACCACGTAAGCACCAATGTGCTGTGTGATTCCGCCGGCCTCGCCTCTTGTTACG
This sequence comes from Blautia sp. HA8986, assembly GCF_056504635.1. Classification (NCBI taxonomy): domain Bacteria; kingdom Bacillati; phylum Bacillota; class Clostridia; order Lachnospirales; family Lachnospiraceae; genus Blautia; species Blautia sp. HA8986. The sequence continues at coordinate 201,204 of NZ_JBWLUQ010000001.1, read as the reverse complement.
TTTGTATTACGGATCGCATCAAGAAGAGATGTTTTACCATGGTCAACATGACCCATAACACAGACTACAGGAGGTCTTGGAACCATATCGTCTTCATCCTCCTCATCCTCTTTGAGGAGTTCTGCGATCACATCGACTTTCTCTTCTTTCTCAGCGATGATATCGAAACCAAGTGCGATCTCCTCAGCTTTATCAAAGTCAATCTCCTGGTTTACTGTTACCATAACACCTTCCATGAAAAGTTTCTTCACGATCACGGACGGCTGCATCTTCATCGCGTCCGCAAGCTCACGGATGGTAAGCTTCTCCGGAATGGTGATTTCCTTGATCTCCGGCTTCTTCTCTTCCTGCTTTGGCTGTGGATTCGGTTTCTGAAGTGCTTTCGGAATTCTGGAATTCGGTCTGCGTCCACCCTGATTCGGTCTGCGTCCACTCTGACCGGCTTTCTCAAAATCTTTCTTTTTGTTCTTGTTCTCTCTGTCACGCTCACGCTTGCTGTCCTTAGATGTCTTGGTCAGCTCCGGTGTGAATACAGTATCTGAAGCTCCACCGCTTCTTCTCTGTCCCGGACGCTGTCCGCCGCCCTGGCCACCACGGTTTGCTCCGCCGAAACGGTTATCTCCGCCTCTTCCGCCTTCGGAACGTCCGCCCTGGCCTCCCTGGCCACGGTTTGCTCCACCGCCGAAACGGTTTCCTCCGTCTCTTCTTCCTTCAAAGCTTCCGCCCTGACCTCCCTGGCCACGGTTTGCTCCACCGCCAAAACGGCTTCCGCCTCTTCCGTCATTCTGACGTGGGCCTCTGTTTCCCTCGCCCTGTCTTGCCGGACGTCCCTCACCATTCTGGGAACGGTTTCCGCCAAAACGATTTCCTCCGTCTCTTCTTCCCTCGAAACTTCTTCCGTCACGGTTTCCGTCTCTTCTTCCTTCCGGACGGCTACCCTGCGGTCTTCCGCCCTGGGAACGGTTCTGGCCTCCCTGGCCGTTTCTCTGCTCACCGGACTCACCGTTTCTTGTGTTTGTTCCTGTGCTTCTCTGACCGCCATTCTGTGGACGTGCCGGTCCCTTTCTCTCGCCTGCTGCCGGTTTTCTTCTTCCTTTACCGCCATCGCTGGCATTCTGTGCATGAAATACACGGATAATATTTTTTTTCTTTTTCGGTGCTTCAGACTTGTTACCCTCTGTATTCACCGTTGTTGTTTTTTCTTCTGTTTTTGGAGTATCCAATTGTCTATTTTGCTCCTTTCCCGATTTGCTAAATTTATCTTTTAACATTACTATAAGTCAAACCTCCTTACAGACATCAAAGCTTTATCTGCCGGATTATTTTTCCAGCTCTTTGATCATTGCCTTTGCAAAATTTTCGTCCTGCACGGCGAGGCTGGCACGGAATTCCTTGCCCATTGCTCTGCCCAGGCTCTCTTTGTCTGAAAGGAAATATAACGGAACTTCGTAATAGGTACACATATTCCGAAATTTCTTTTTTGTATTTTCGGAGGCATCATCTGCCACCAGTGCCAGGAAACCTTTTCCTGTTTTTACGGATTTCTCTGTGGAGAATTCTCCGCTCACTGTTTTTCCTGCTTTTGTTGCCAGTCCGATAAGTGATAAAACCTTATTGTTTTTCAATTGATTCGAACTCCTTCTTGAGGTTCTGATACACTTCATCCGGGACTGCCATTTTCAAAGAACGCTCCAGACCATGGTTCTTGATGGCCTTCTCCAGGCATTCCTCTGAGAAACAAAGGTATGCGCCGCGTCCGTTCTTCTTGCCAGTAGCGTCCAGGATGATCTCATTCTCTGATGTTTTGAGGACTCGTATCATTTCCTTTTTGCTTTTCATTTCCCTGCAGCCGGTACACTGACGCATGGGAATCTTGGTTCTCGTTTTCATTATTCCTCGGCATCTCCATCTGCTGTTTCTTCAGCTTCTGTTTCTGTCTCTTCTGCAATTTCTTCTGTTTCCTCAAAATCTTCGGAAATAGTTTCTTCTGTCAGTTCTTCCTCTGCGTCCTCATGCTCTTCATCGTAATCAAAATCACCGGACTCTCTTGCCTGTGTTTCACTCTTGATGTCGATCTTGAATCCTGTCAGTCTTGCTGCAAGACGTGCATTCTGTCCTTCTTTACCAATCGCAAGGGAAAGCTGATAATCCGGTACTACTACCAGAGCTGTTTTTTCATCAGGATCAGCCATAACTGCGATAACTTTTGCAGGGCTCAACGCGTTCTCAATGAGGATAGCCGGGTTCTCATCCCAGTTGATGATATCGATCTTCTCACCGTGAAGTTCGTTGACAACCGCACCTACACGTGCGCCATTCATACCAACACATGCTCCCACAGCATCTACATCCGGATCATTGCTCCATACCGCAATCTTTGTACGGGAACCTGCCTCACGGGCAATGCTCTTGATCTCAACAGTACCATCTCTTACCTCAGCAACCTCGGACTCAAAGAGTCTCTTTACAAGACCAGGATGTGTTCTGGATACCAGGATACGTGGTCCCTTCGGTGTATCCTTAACCTCAAGGATGTATACCTTAATTCTCTCTGTTGGCTGGAATGTCTCGCCTTTTACCTGCTCGTTCTCTGTGAGTACTGCATCTGCCTTACCAAGGTTGATGCTGACATTTTTGCCCATTACTCTCTGAACGATACCTGTTACAACTTCTTTTTCGATTCCGTAGTACTGATCGTAGAGAACTTTTCGCTCTTCCTCGCGGATTTTCTGAAGGATCACGTTCTTCGCATTCTGTGTTGCGATACGTCCGAATTCCTTTGACTGGATCTCAACTTTCATGATATCGCCAATCTCCGCGTTGGTGTTTGTTTTCTGTGCATCCACCAGAGAAATCTCAAGTGCCGGATCTTCCACATGCTCTACTACAGTTCTGTCTGCATATACACTGAAATCGCATGTCTCCGGATCGATCATAACGTGAACGTTGTCTGCTTTTCCGAAATGGTTCTTACATGCCTGGATCAGTGACTGCTCAATTGCCTCCAGCAGTGTATCCTTGCTGATGTTCTTCTCTTTTTCAAGAATATCCAGCGCGTCTCTTAAATCTCTGCTCATTTTCCTTTTTTTCCTCCTGAACTTTTACAGATTCGATTCTCTTAGAATTCAATTGCAAGACGAATCAGAGCGATATCTTTCTTATCAAAGGTGCGTTCTGTACCGTCTTCATCGATTGTCACACTGTTACTATCATATGCCTTTAAAATGCCGCAGAACTCTTTTTGTTTCTCGATCGGCCGGTAGGTACGGATCTCCACCAGCTTGCCAAGGCTTCTCTTAAAATCTTTTTCTTTTTTAAGAGGCCGGTCAAGTCCCGGTGAACTGATCTCCATAATATAGCTGTCTTCGATAAAATCCTGCTCATCCAGGATGTCGCTGAATGCACGGCTTACATCCTCGCAGTCATTTACTGTGATCCCACCCGGCTTGTCAATATAGCCGCGGAGATACCAGCATCCTGCTTCCTTGACATATTCCACATCTACCAGCTCAAAGCCTCTGGACTCTACGATCGGTGTAAGGATCGCCTCTGCCTTCTGTTCATATTCTTCCCGTCTGCTCATGCTCCCACCTGCCTTTCTTCTTTCTGCTGTTGTAAACATTTCTGAACAAATTCCTTCTCAACAAATAGGAGCGGGCTCTCGCCCACTCCTATGCCAACAAGTTCTTAGTTTCGTTCATTGTAACACCAATGTCTGTTAATTGCAAGTATTAATTCTGGAAAAACCTTTTCCACCCTTACGACAGCCGCCCATTCTCCATCTCATACACCACATCTGCCACATTCATGGTGGAGACTCTGTGGGATACCAGGACTACAGTGCGGCGGGTGGTGTCTTCTTTCAGGGACTTGAGGATGATGCCTTCGTTGAGGGAATCCAAATTGGAAGTTGGTTCATCCAGAAGTAAAAGGGGACTGTCATGGAGGAAGGCTCTTGCAATGCCGATCCTCTGTTTCTCGCCACCGGAAAGGGTGTCTCCAAGTTCTCCGACCTCTGTGTCATATCCTTTGGGAAGAGTCATGATAAAGTCATGGATGGAGGCTTTTTTTGCGGCAGCCATGATTTCTTCCCGGGTAGCTCCCGGCTTCGCGATGGCGATGTTATTTGCGATGGAATCGTGGAACAGATGGGTTTCCTGTGTCACATAGCTTTCCAGGTCGCGGAGATGACGGGTGGGGATTTCCCGCACATCTCTGTTATCTACGGAGATCATTCCTTTATTCACATCCCAGAAACGCATAAGAAGCTTCAGCAGTGTGGATTTTCCGGAGCCGCTGGAACCGTGGATACCAGTAATCCTGCCAGGGGAAAGCTTCAGGGAGTAGTCGTCAAGAATTGTTTCATCTTCGTATGCAAAGGTTACATGAGCTGCTTCCGCACCTGAAAATCCAACAACAGATTCATTTTCAATCTTCTCCGAATCAGAGCTATATGCTCCATCCTTTTCCCAACCGTTAACATGCATACCAGCTGTTATCCGTTCCGGTTCATTTTGTTTCTCCACATCATTAAACCTTCCAACTGCATGAAACTCGATTCCATCCGGAATCTCCTCCACCAGCGGCTTCTCCTCCAGAAGGGACAGCACACGTTCACCACTCGCCAGAGTCTGGTTCAGATTATTGGAAAGGCTGGACAGCGCCACAACCGGACCAAAAGATCCCATCATGGCAATGGTACAGGTAAGGATTCCGTCAAAACCAATCTCACCTTTTCCATAAAGATAGATCGTCAGTGCCAGCATTCCAAAAGAAGCAAGCAGGATCATCAGATTTGTAAAGGATCTCTGGGAACCTTCCATCCGGCTTAACTCTTCCTGCATTCCCGCAAGCTTCCGGGAACGGTCAGACATCTGGCCTTTACGTTTTTCGCCCTGGTTGTATTGGATCGTCTCATCCAGACCCCGAAGGGAATCCAGTACAAAACTGTTCAGCTCGCCAAACTCTGTACGAAATTCCATACCCTTCTGACTTCCACACTTTCCATTCCACATGGGGATGACCACACCTACGATCAGATATGACGCCAGTGCCAGTACTCCGGCAAGCACATGGTATCTTCCGATAAAGATCACCATGATCACAGAAGTCAGCATTGCAATAGCTATTGGAGAAATGGTATGTGCGTAAAAAACCTCCAGAAGCTCGATATCCGTAGTGATAATGGAGATCAGATTACCCTTGTCACGGCCTTCCAGCTTTGCAGGACAGAGCTTTCGCAGAGCGGCAAATACTTTATGGCGAATGATCGCCAGAAGCTTAAAGGCAATAAAATGATTACAATACTGTTCCATATAATGAAGGATACCACGAAGCACCGCAATAAGGATCATCACGGCAAGGATCCTGTTCACAGAAGCTCCGGAAAGCCAGGTGCTCTTCATTGCAGCTTCTGAGATCACAGAAATCTCCGCACCTGCAGCATTTCCTGCCAGCCCGTGAAGAATCACCTGCCCTGCCAGGATGGTCAGGAAAATAGCACATAAATATCCAACGGTTCCCAGTATGATTGCCGCCACCATAATATGTAGAAGTGGTTTCACCAGACCAATAAGACTTCCCATGATAGCAATGGCACTTCTTCGCTTTTTCGCTGTATCTGTTCCCGCCATGGCCATATCTGTCTTCTGCCTGTATATATTTTTCTGAGTTTCAGCCATTTCACGTGCGTTATTGTCACTCATCACACATTTCCCTCCTTCCCATAATTTTCCAGTGCCCTCTGGCTCTCATACAGATGACAGTAATCGCCACCCAGGGTCATCAGCTCCTCATGCTTTCCGCATTCTCTGATCTCACCGTTCTTCAGGAAGTAGATCTGATCGGACTGTACCACATTGGCAAGTCTGTGGGAGATCAGAAGTACAGTCCTGGTTTTTGCCATCTCATGAATAACATCCATGATCAGCTCTTCACTTTCCACATCAATGTTGGAGGTGGCTTCATCCATAATGTACACAGGGGCATCCGCAAGAAGTGCCCTGGCGATCACAAGGCGCTGGCACTGACCCCCTGAAAGATTTCCCGCCTTTTCCAAAAGAACCGTATCCAGCCCGTTCTGGGTATCCAGAAATCCAAGGAGATTGACCTTCTTAAGGACCTCACGCATTTCCTGATCCGTGGCATCCGTTTTTGCCATCTGAAGATTTTCACGAACTGTTCCCTTAAAGAGATAACTGTTGTGGCGCACCAGAACCACATGTTCCATCAGGTCATCTTCGCGAACGTCCCCGCGGGCAACTCCTCCGATACGGATATCACCGGAAAACTCCCGGTTCTTTCCGGAGAGGATTCCCGCAATGGTACTCTTACCACAGCCGGACTCTCCAACCAGGGAAACAAAACTTCCCGCAGGAACCTGAAGATCGATCCCGCCAAGGATCTCACGGTCCTTCTCATAGGAAAAATGCACATCCCGAAAAGAAATATCCAGACCGCCCTCCGGCAGAGTCTTCTCTCCGGCTTTCGGCTCTGAAATATCCAATATCCGGAAAATCTTATCACTGGCAGCCATACCGTTCATGGCAATATGAAAAAAGGATCCAAGCAGCCGCAGCGGCAGAAAAAACTCACTGGACAGAAGCACAATGCAGAGGGTTCCGGAAAGGTTTAAATTCCCATGTAGAAACTCCGTCACCGCCACCGCCATACCAATGGCCGCACCGCCGTAAGCCACAATATCCATCACACTGGTGGAATTCAGCTGCATGGTTAAAACCTTCATGGTGATCTGGCGGAACCGCTGGGACTCCGCATCCATCTCGTCTGCTTTCTGCTGGTCTGCCTGATAGATCTTTAAGGTAGTCAGACCCTGAAGATTTTCCAGGAAGGAATCTCCAAGTCCTGTATAAATGCTCCAGTATTTGTTAAGAAGCTTCCTGGCGATCTTCTGTACCACCACAATGGAAATGGGAAGCAGCGGCACACAGATCAGAAGTACCACGCTGGCTTTTAAGCTCACCCGGCAGAGGATCACAAAGAGTGTTACCGGTGCGATCAGGCTGTAAAACAGCTGGGGGAGATATTTTCCGAAATAGGTTTCCAGCTGCTCCACACCTTCTGTGGAAACCTGCACCACTTCAGAGGAGGAAACCTGCTCTCTGTAGGAAGCACCCAGCTTCAGCATTTTTTCATAAATTTTTTCTCTGAGGATCCGCTTTACATCCACGCAGGCCAGATAGGACGACCTTGCGCCCATCCGCTCACAGAAGAAGCGGATTACAACAACCAGGATCAGCGTAAGAACTGTCCGTTTTACACTTTCTGAAGTAACGGAACCGTAAATCACTTTTTCCAGCAGCCCTGCAATGGAAAAAACGGCAATCACCTGGGACAGCAGGGCAAGCCACTGCCACAGGATCGTATACACGATATATTTTTTTGCGTGGGATAAAAGTCCCACCAGTCTTGTCTTGATCATTGGCTGCTCACACCTCCGGCTCCACAGTTTTTACTCTGAGGAAGAAATACAGAATGTGGCATACCCACACAACGGCTATGCAGATTCTTCCCACAGGCACATTTTTCATGCAGATAAATCCGATGACCATAACTACGGTCACCATGCCGATGATCTTGCATTTGGTTCCAAGCGTCATGGCTCTTTTCTGCACAAAACTGTCCAGATGTTTTTTATAAAGGTCTGTTCCTATAAACCAGGTATGGAGCCGTTCCGAGCTTTTTGCAAAGCAGAACAGCGTTGCCATATAAAAGGGAACCGTAGGCAGGATCGGAAGGACAACTCCGATGGTGCCAAGTCCAAGGCAAAGAAACCCCAGCAGGATCCAGAATATTTTCAATGGATTTCTCATTTTCTTTCCTTTCCCGGGTTCTTATCCCGATGGTATCTCATACTGTCAGTACAAATTTCCGGCCGTCCACCCGTGCTACCTTCAGATCAATGCCATAAAGTTCATGAATGCTTTCCTCTGTGATCACTTCTTCCGGCTCGCCTTCCACGATGACTTTTCCACCGGCGAGACCGATGATCTTGTCGGAAAAATAGATCGACTGATTGATGTCATGAAGGACCATGACGATGGTCATGCCAAATTCCCGGTTCAGCTTCCGCACAAGCTCCAGAATCTCGATCTGATAACGGATATCCAGATATGTAGTCGGCTCATCCAGGAAAAGGATCTCAGTTCCCTGTGCAAGCGCCATGGCGATCCATACACGCTGGCGCTGTCCGCCGGAAAGCCTGGATAATTCCCTCTCACGAAACTGGGAAACATTGGTCACTTCCATGGCCCAGTTCACATACCGCTCATCCTCTTCTCCACGGATCCCCATCATACCAAGATGAGGCGTTCTTCCGAAAGAAACCAGACGCTCCACGGTGATGTCATCCGCCGCCGTATTGTACTGATGTACAATGGCCACTTTTCTGGCAAATTCATTCAGACGCAACCTTGCGATGTTTTTTCCTCCCAGAAGGACTTTTCCCTTTGCAGGGTCCAGGTTTTTGGTCATCAGGGAAAAAAGTGTGGATTTACCGCATCCGTTGGCTCCCATAATGGTAGTCACCTTGCCTTTTTCTATCTTAAGGGACGCGCCTTTTAATATCTCGTTTTTACCATAGGAAAAGCATACATTCTTTACCTCCATGGCAGGTCGTTTTTTTTCCGTATTCTGTGTATCAGTCACCATATTTTTTTGACCTCCTTAAGAGAATGATAAAGAACGGACCACCTACCACGCTCATCACAACTGCCGCACTGATCTCATAGGGAGCTGCAATGGTCCTTCCGATGGTATCTGCCAGAAGGAAGGTAAAGGCTCCCGCAAGTGCGGAAAACGGAACCAGTGCCCTGTGGTCACTTCCCACCAGGATCCTTCCGATATGTGGCACGATCAGCCCAAGGAAACTGATGGCACCTGCGATGGCTGTGGAAATACTTGCCAGAAGTACCGCGATCAGGGAGATCACGATTCGTGTGGCATTGACGTTCAGTCCCAGGCTTCGTGCTGTCTTATCTTCCAGAGACATCAGGTTGCACTCTCCGATAAACAGGCATGCCAGGAAAAGCCCTGCCACAATATAAGGAACCAGTGTTGTCACATCATCCCAGGTTTTCTGGGTGATATTGGCTTCTACGATGGAAGCCACGCCGGACATATTTCCACCGCTCATGCTGTTAAAAGCGCTGGAAAGTCCGGCAAACAATGCATCTACTGCCACACCGGTGAGGATGATACGAAGAGGACTTAAGCCGCCCTTCCAGGACAGACAGTAAACCATCAAAAAGGCGACCACGCCGCCAAAAAACGCTACCAGCGGAGTAAAGAAATACAGTCCCGGTGCAAAAGCTGTGATCAGAACTGCCGCAAAGCTGGCACCGCTGGAAATACCAATGATACCAGGGTCTGCCAGTGGGTTTTTAAGGACCGCCTGGAACAGAACACCGGAAACCGCAATGGCGGCTCCTGCCAGCATGGAAATGATGATACGCGGAAAACGAAGATCATAGATGGTTGCCACTTCGTCAATACGCTCCACAAAAAGTCCTCTCATCAGCTCTCCGAAGGAAACCTTCAGGCTTCCGATATTGATGGCTGCAAAAAACAATACCATCAGAAGCACCGCCATGAGCACAAAGGAGAGCACTGCACGGAGCCGCTTTCTTTTTTCTCTGTTTTCATCCATTTTTGTCACCTCTCCTTTTCTGTGGTCTTTTGGGAATCTTCGGCTGCAGTTTTTCCGGATGTGCCGGATTTCTGCGCGTCTTCATATTTCTGGGTCGCATTGGATTTCTCTGCATTTTTCTGCGCGTTTTCACTGTTCTTTTTCGCTTTTTCCAGATCCTCGTCACTTTCCGGATAAAGGATCGGCTGCAGCTCATCCAGTGCTTTCGGATAACGGAAGGTTGCGCTCATTCCGAAATTTTCATAAGTCAGGTCATACACCCTGCCATTTTTTACCGCGTCGAAATGTTTCCAGATATCGTTGGTCTTGAAATCTTCGTTAAACATCTCCACGACCTGATCCGGAAGTGCGTGAGCCGCACGGAGGATGATATCCGGTTCTTTGGTCTTCATATCTTCGGTGTTTACCGTAAGAAACTCCTGATCTGTATCTGTATAAACATTTTCACCGCCAGCCAGAGCCACAAGACTTCCCACGTAGGAATTTTCGGTAGCAATGATATAGCTGCCCGGAAGTCCCATCAGGATCAGCACCTTGGGATGGTCTTTTCCCTCGTTCTTCTTTTTGTATTCTTCGTAGAAATCCCGGAACTCTTTTACCAGCGTGCCTGCCTGCTCTTCCCTGTCAAAAATCTCTCCCAGTTCCTGAATGGAACGGTACATCCCCTGTACACTGCGAAGATTTAAAAACGCCCAGTCCACGCCGATATTTTCGTACTTGGGTTCAAGGTCTGACTGAAGAGAGATCGGGCTTAAAATCCAGTCCGGTTTCAGGGAAGCCACGATCTCCATATCCGGGCTCATGGCTGTACCCACGGTGGTTACAGCTTTATAACGCTCCGGGATGGTGGAAATGCTGCTGGAGCATACCCCAACCAGATCCAGTTCCAGTTTGTCACAGATATCCGCAACTGCCGGAGAAGTAGCTACGATCTTCGGGGATCCCTCCATGGATCGTACCTTAGCTTTTGCCACTTCCACTGCCTGTTTTTCCACAGGGTCCGTGATCTCCAGCATGGACTCCACCGTTTCTGTCTGTGCGGTTGTCTTCGTGCCTTCCGGGTGCTGATCCACACAGCCGGTGAGAAGAAGGGACGCTGCCGCCAGGACTGTGACAAAAATTCCTCTGCTGATGCAGGATTTAATATTCATCATCGTCATCATCCTCTCCGCCCCATCTGCGCCAGTTCTTACGGAAGTACCAGATGATCAGTGCAGTTACCAGGATCAGAACCAGACCGGATCCTGTCACTGCCAGAGCAATGGCAAAGACCGTATTGATCTTTACGCTGCTTTCGCCGTCAGATTTCTTTTCCCCGGAAGTGATGCTGTCCTCTTCCGCTGTGGAAAGATTTAATCCCTGGGCGCTGTTCAGTTCCTTATCTGTATCGGACTCGTCAGAACTTTTGGAAGCTGCTGCCTGTTTCTGTGCTGCCGCTACAGTGTTCCCGGAATTCATTGCATCCGTATTTCCTGTGGAAGCATTTTCCGTGGAGCCGCTTTCTGCAGTTCTCTGCGCAGCCTCATCCGTACTTTCTGTTCCGTCCGTTTCCTGGGTATCCGCTGTTTCAGAGGCTCCGGCTCCCTGGGCACTTCCCGTATCCAGGGTACTGTTGGCAACTGCCCCGCCGCTTCCGGAAGCCTCGGCAGATGCTGCTTCTTCTGTTACAAAAGCAGGATTCATACCCACACTGTTTCCCTCGGAATAATCACTTGGATACAGATAAAATGTAACGTTTCTTCCCATCGGGGTTACATACATACTGACCCGGACGATGCAGTTCTCGCTTGGAACCTGGATGCAGATATCGGAGGTGGTCCCGTTGCTGTCTGAACCATTTGCGGTTACCGCGACGCCTGTGCCGGACCAGCCGGAATCTCCTACATTCTGTACGCTGAAACTGTGGCCGGAGGTATAATCGATCAGGCTCATGCGGATCGTCAGATAATAATTGCCGGAGTCCGTCACTTCCATCAGACCACTTGCATAAACCGCACCTTCTACCATACCCTGTCCGGTGGCGTAGGATGCCTCACCGCCGGAGTCTTCGATCTCTCCTGTCACCGGATGGGAATAACACCGGTTAATGGTACAGGAATACACACTTCCCGACTCCGCGTGGACGGAAGTTACCGGAAATCCCAGAGTTGCCGCCACGAAGAGTACTGCCGCTCCAAAACAGGTCAGTAGATTTTTTTTCCAGTTTTTCTCTCTCATTTCTTCTTTCCTGCCTTCTTTCTCAGGCTTCCCCCTCTGCTCTTGATCTTATAGAAAACACCTGCCAGTGCCGCCAGCGCGCTGACGGATACCGGAACTGCCACTTTTCTCATATTTCCGGAAGATTCCCCGGTACCAGTCTCGGTATCTGCATAAGCTTCGCCGGAAGTGGTTGTCTCCTGATCCTGATCTGACGCATCGGAAAGGCCGCTGCTGATAAGCTTTGTGGTTCCCGTATCTTTGGAATCCGATTTGCTGCCGATGCTCTTTCCGGATTTCAGCGCAGTAGTTCCTGCTGATTTCTTTGTGGATGTGGATTTGGTGGTGGTTCCGGAAGATTTCAGGGAACCGCTGCTCTTTAAGGAGCTTCCTCCAGCCTTGGAAGTACTGCCACTTAAGGAACCGTTGCTGTTGGTACTTAAGCTGCCATTATTTCCTCTGAGAGAACCGTTTCCGGTGCTGTTCGTTCCATTGTTACTGCTGTTATTTCCGCTGTTGCTTCCGTCACCATTGTTATCGTCATTTTCGAAACCAGGATCCTTGCTGTCCGTCTTTTTCAGGGTGCTCCAGTCCAGTTTCAGAAAGGCAGGCTGGGTTCCGGTGCCTTTGGTAATGGAATCCATAATGGGAACAAAAACCTGAAGCGGCACATAACCATCATTTTTTGCCTCATCGATCAGCGGGAATGTGACCACATCCGGATAATTGGTTCCGAAATTGTCCGTAACCAGCTTGCCGTTGGTGTATTTCTGATAGGAATCCACCGTTACATTGCCAAGAGAACCGGATGGTGCGCCATATTTATCCAGCTTGTAGCCGGTCTTAAAATATTTCAGGGTACCCAGATATCCAAGCTGTCCGTTGATGGTCAGACCCTTGAAGTCCATGGTAATGGAATATTTTCCTTTCTTTACCGTCAGCTTGATGGTGTGATTGATGGCTTCGTTGGACATGGATGCGGATGTTTTGTCAATCTTTACCATGGAGCCTGTGACGGAATACACACCGTCCGCCAGGTTCTTCACATCCAGGCTGCTGTTGCTGCCGTTATTATTGCTGTTGTTGTTATTGTTGCTGCTGTTGTTATTATTACTGCTGTTCGAACTGCTGCCGGAAGACTTCTTCTTCAGTCCGCTGACTGCCTTGGAAAGCTTTTTGATCTGTGTATTGACCTGGCTCTGGGTGGCACTGCTGTTATCATAAACCGTCTTTGCGGCAGTGATCGCAGAGTTTAATGTCTTCAGTGTGTCAGACGTATAGGTATCTTCCCTGCCTGCCATATTGGAAGCCGTAAGAAGCATCTCATGAAGTCCGGTCTTATCCACCTTTGTCTGGGAAGCCTTCTTCATGTTTTTCATCACATAATCCAGGATACCGGTCTGGGCATCGGTTTCTTCCTGGCTGGACTCTTTGTTCCCGTAAACCGCCTTTGCCGTCTCATAAACAGAACGGAGCACATCCATATCTGCGGCTGTATAATGGGCTGTATCTTTCAGATAAGTTTCCGCCTTTGTCAGCGCTTTTTTGATCTCACGGCGGTCCGTTCCTTGGATGATCAGTCCCTGGATGGCATTGTCTATGGCAGTGACACACTTGTTGACTTCTGTCTGAGAAGCCTCCTCATTGTCATAGACCTGACTGGCCTTATCTCTTGCCCGCTGTAACGCCTCACGGGTCGATGTTTCATACTCTACATCCGTCTCATTCAGATAACTGTCCGCGGTCTCGATGGCTTTCTTAAGCTCACTCTTATCAGAATCTACCTTGACCTTGGTCACCGCATTTACCGCCATGGTAAGGGCTTTTACCTCATTGTCCACAACGGTCTGGTCGATGTTCATGTTTTTATAAACTGCCTGAGCTGCCGCAATGGCATCTGCAAGCATGGCAAGCTGCTCACCGGCATAGCCCTGGCTGTCCTGTTTAAGGGATTTCTGGACATTCTGAGCGTTTGTGATCTGTTTTTTCAGGGCCGCCTTGTCCGTTTCCGTTCCGCTGATCTGTTTCAGGTCATTCCAGTCCAGATACAGTTTCGCATACTGCTTTCCGCCACCTGCATTGATGGCTTCCATGACCGGAACATAGATCCTGGTCCATACGATGCTCTGGTTCAGCTCTACCGGAATGGTTATGTAATGAGGATATTTTTTCCCTTTTACTGTGGCATCGGTGCCTTTTTTCGGATCGTTGTAGGAATCATAAATGTCATAGTAGGATTCCACACCCACTGCTTTTGCTGTGGCAGCCTCTGCCGCCGGAACTTCATTCTCATCCAGAGACTGTGTTTCTTCCTGAGCCGCAGAAGCCTCTTCTCCAGTCGCTGCACCATCGCTGTCCCCGGAAGCTTCCTCTCCGTCCATAAAAAGTTCGTCTTCTGCTGCATCCTCTGTCTGTGCCTGAGAACTCTCCTCCGCAGCTTCCGTCGCTGCGCTCTGCGCCTCTTCTGGATCTTCAGCTTCTGTCTCCGCCGCATTCTGCGTCTCACCGGTATCTACAGCCTGGCCTTCCTCTGCGGCCGCATAAGGCAGGGTATCTTCACTGGTAAATCCCGGAAAATACCACATGCTTGCCAGATAGCCGGTAAAATTCTGCTTGCCAAGCTTGGTAGTCAGGGACGTACATTCGATCCGCAGATGGATATCATTTCCTTTTTTTATCAGCTGGAAGGGTTTTACCAGCGCTGAGTTTCCCATGGAAACCTGATCTGCGGTAGCATGGTGGAGCAGTCCGCCGATCTGGTATACCCCGTCATAAACCGTATTGGAGTCCGTCTTCTGATAAAGTGCCTCCGCAGCCGCCTGAAGAAGCTGGATATGCTTATCCACCAGGCTCTGTGTGGCAGACGGGTTTGCAGCCACCTGTTTTGCAGACGCAATGGCAGACTTTAACTGCTGTACGGAAGCGTCATCTGAGCCGGAAGTATCCACCGCTTCCGCCTGGGTGATCAGGTCACTTAACACAGTCTTGTCGATACCGCCCCCAAGGTTCTCCTCTGCCTGGGCCACTGCGGATGCCACGCCGTCGGTCTCTGTCTGGGTGGCATTACCATCCTCAAGCACAGCCTGAGCCTGGGCACGTACCTGATCCAGTACTTCATATCCATCCTGTGTGTCGTCTGTGTATGCAGCCACCTCCGAAAGAACCGCCGTCAGAGAAGACTTGTCCGCCTGAGCCACCAGACCATTTTCCAGGATTGCCTGAAGCATCATTCCGCCTGCCCCAAGCTCTTCCTCTGTTACATTTTCTTTTGAAAGAAGGTTCTCCGCTCCTTCAAGAGCAGCCTGAAGGCTCTCACAGCTCTCCGGTGTATACCCGGAAGTATCTGTGTTCTTCGCCTCTTCGATGATCCTG
The DNA here is from genome assembly GCF_056504635.1 of Blautia sp. HA8986. NCBI lineage: Bacteria > Bacillati > Bacillota > Clostridia > Lachnospirales > Lachnospiraceae > Blautia > Blautia sp. HA8986. The sequence continues at coordinate 185,969 of NZ_JBWLUQ010000001.1, read as the reverse complement.
GAAAGTTCACTCTCATCCATAGCATAAACGCCGGATGTGCTCCCCAGGCACAGTGCAGCCGCCATAAAAAACGCACTGCTTCGCTTAAATTTTTTTATCTTCATACCCATCATCCTCCTATGAGCACTTGTTAGCCATGATTAACCGTATCATGAGGAAAAGTTAATGTCAACATACTATCGTCCAAACCGTGCTCACAGGGAACGGTTCGATGATCTCAAAAATCCTTTAAATCCGCCATGTTCCCGATTTTTCGACAAAAAAAAGACCGAAATTTTTTCATTTCGGTCTTTAATCAAGATCCCGGATACACCTGGATATCCGGCTTTTTTTCACACAGATCCTCTGGTCAGAGCTTCACATATTTCCCGCCTGCCGCATCGGATAACTGTCTGGCCAGCCCCATGCCGAACACGGAATTTTCCGTATCGATCACCAACACCGGCACGCCTTTTCGTTTCAGCTCCTCAGCCGCCTCAAGGGCAAGAGACCAGGGCTTTCCCTCCCGGGTGTCAAAATTGGCCTTGCCGTCAGTGAGCATCACCAGAATCCCGGTCTCTTCCGGATTCTTCCGTTTTTCCGCCTCCAGAACTTTCAGAGCCTTTCGGATTCCCATGGCAAGAGGGGTATTCCCTCTGGCTTTCAGCTCTTCCATAGGCCTTGCCGCAAAATCCACACTTCTGGTAAAAGTCAGGATCAGTTCTGCTTTTCGGTTCCCGAAAACCACCATTCCTGCCCGGTCCCTGTCACTGTACGCCCGCCGCAGAATGGAAAGTACCGCACTTTTCGCAAAAGAAAGCCTCTCTTTTGCACCCTGGGAACGACTGGCATCCACCAGAAATAAAACAGACACCTTATTTTTTCTCCGGAAGCGTTTCAGCCGGAGATCACACGCTCTGATCTCCCGGTCCTCTCCCCGGATCCTACCGCTCTCCAGCGCCGCCCGGACGGACGCCGGAAGATCCACCTCCCCGGCTCGCAAAATCTCTTCCTGACCGGAGGGGATCACCAGAGAACCACTGTGCTTCCCACCCGGCAGCCATTCTTTCCGGTGCTTCTGCTCTCTTTTCAGAAAGATCTCCTGTTTCATCCCCTCCAGAACTTCCAGTACCGAATACTCTCTTCCGCTCTGTTTTACCGGAAGGAATACTTCCTCAGAATCTGCCCGTCTTCCTTTCCCCGGATCTAGTCACCCTCCCCGGAAGCTTCCGGCTCCCTGGAGCTCTTTTTCCCGGCGGAAAGAATTTCTTCCATCACCTGAGGATCCATCTGTCCGTCTTCCAGAGGATTTTTCCGCATCCGGTGAGGCAGAACATACCGGGCAGCCCGCTCAAGATCCTCCCGGGAAGCCTTTTTCCGGCCTTCCAGTGCGGCAATGGTCTGTGCAGTCCGGATCATTCCGATATCCGCCCGGTGGCCGTCAGTGCCGTAGGCAACACAGATCTGTGCCGCCAGCCTTAACAGCTCCTTTGGGACACGCACCGTCGGCAGAAACTCTCTGGCACTGCGGATCCTCTCGGAAAGCTCTTCCTGAGACTCTTTGTACTTCCGGCAGAAATACCCCGGATTTTTCTCATAGGCCATCCGGTTCTCAATGATCTGCACCCGCTTATCCACGTCTGTCTCTGCTTCCACATCCACCACCATGCCAAAACGGTCCAAAAGCTGCGGCCGCAGGTTTCCCTCCTCCGGGTTCATGGAACCGATCAGCACAAACCGGGCTGAATGAGTACAGGAAATCCCTTCTCTCTCCACGGTATTGCGCCCCGTTGCCGCCGCATCCAGTAACAGATCCACGATATGGTCGTCCAGAAGATTGATCTCATCCACATAGAGGATATTTCCGTCTGCCTCTTTCAGAAGACCTGGCTGGAACTGTTTTTCCCCGTCTTTCAGTGCGGCTTCGATGTCGATGGTTCCTGCCACACGGTCTTCTGTGGCATTGGCAGGGATCTCCACCACCCGGCAGTCCTTCATAAGTCCCGGGATGGCACGCACCGCAGTGGTCTTGGCCGTTCCCTTCTGTCCACGGATCAGCACCCCGCCTGCAGACGGGTTCACCAGATTGATAAGGATGGCCTCCTTCATAGGTTCCTGGCCTACAATGGCCGTAAATGGATAATCATAAGTTTTTTCCCGCATCATTCTTCCGCCTCTCCTTCTGCCTCCAGATATGCCTCACGGATCTGGGACAGTTCTTCCTCTGTTGCCTCAAAATAGCCCCGGTTGCTGGCTTCCATCAGCCGCTCCATCATCTTCATATATGCCCATTTGTTGCTTTGCTGCATCTGTTTCCGGAGTTTTTCATCCCCGGCATAGCACCGGGTCATCCGGGAAAAGGTCTCGCCTGTCACCGCATCGGTGGAGGCTGCAAACCCCATCACATTCTCAAACCGTTTCGCGATCTGCTGCACACCGTGATAATCGTGGCGCATCATCCCCTGAATCCATCCGGGGTTTAGAAGCCTTGTGGCGATCCCACGCTCCAGAGAACTCTTAAGATCCTGCACCTTCACCGCCTCACCGGTGGTATCAGCCACCAGCATGACCGGTTTGCTGCCTTTTTTGTTCTCCACGGCTCTGGCAAGTCCGCCGTAAAATTCATAATAGTGATCCAGATCTGTCAGCTCATACTCCACATTGTTGCGCACCTGGGAAATAAAATCCACATGGTCATACTGTCCGGCCAGTACTTCTTCGGCTTTCACTCCTCGCCTCCGGAAGGAATACCCGTAAGAGAGATCCTCGGTAAAAGAACTTCCGATCTCTGCCGCATCCTTCCAGCTGCCTTTTCGCACAACATCCGTAAGCCGGGTTCCATACTCCCCTTCTTTGGGGCCAAAGATCCTGCAGGATGCCAGATCCCAGGCTTCCCGTTCCTCCATTTCGGGATGGGATCTCTGGAGCTCTTCTGCCATCTTTCTGGTATTTGCCGTAAAATAACTCTTTTCCGGACCTTCCTCAAGCCGGAGGATCTGCCGGAGCATGGCATTTAAGTTATCGATCAGGTTTGGATACATGTCCCGGAAAAATCCGCAGATGTGGATCACCACGTCCATACGTGGCCGGTCCAGCTCCTCGGTGGGGATCACCTCCAGCCGGTCATCGTAACTGCTCTTTTCCGTTTTCAGACGGATGCCCAGATAATACAGGATCTGTCCGATGGTCTCACCCTGGCTTCTGGAAGTCTCCAGTCCCCAGAGGATCAGCGCCGTAGTGTCCGGATACGTCCCCGTCTTCTCATGATAAGCCTCCACCGAAAGCTGCGCCGCCTTCATTCCCCGCTCACAGGCCGTTCTGGTGGGCACCAGCCTTGGGTCAAACTGCACCAGATTCCGCCCGGAAGGCAGGATCGACGGATTCTTTACCACATCTCCTGCCGTTCCCACCGGAACATAGCCGCCGTCCAGTCCATGTACCAGCCCGTTAAGTTCTGTCTCGTTGATCTCGTGAAGACCATCGGTGATCAGACTGTTTTCATACTCATAAAGCCTCTCTTCCAGAAGATCCAGATCTTTTTCCGAGCAGTTTTCTCCGGAATCTCCTTCCAGAAATCCGCAGCTCTTCCCTGCTTTTGCGATGTTCAAAAGAAGATCCCCGCACCGCTCCGGTGCACTCTGGATGCTCTCCCGGTACTCTCCGATCATTTCCCTGAGTTCCTGATAATCTCCATACAGACCGCTCTTTTTAAGCTCCGGTGCCTGATAGCTTACAAGCGTTGCCAGGGAACGGCGCTTGGCGATCATGGCCTCCGAAGGATTTCCTATATAATAGTAATAGAAATGTGGGATCTCTCCCACCAGCTGATCCGGCCAGCAGCTTCCGGTCATGCCGTTATCTTTTCCGGGCAGAAATTCCAGTGTGCCGTGGGTGCCGAAGTGGATCATGGCGTCCGCCTGAAATCCCTCACGGATCCAGTGATAAAAGGCCTGATATTTCCCGGAAGGCTTCCGGTTCCGGTCGTGATATCTTCCCGGATCTCCGCTTTCTCCCTCCGGGTCGCGAAGGGGCTGCAGTCCCAGAAAAACATTTCCCACACAGATCCCCCGGATGGGATATTCTTCTCCCTCAAACTCCCAGGTGATCCCATCTTCCCCTTCCTCGCACCATTGAGGCAGGTTGCAGTGTCCGCCTGTGACAAACACTTCCTGAAGCTCTTCGGGAGAGCGTCCCTCTGTATCATAGCCGGCCTCTTTCAGCCCCTCAAGCAGTCTGGATGCCGAGGCAAAGGTATCCAGAAATGCTCCTCCGAACACATTGCTCTCCCCCGGGGGATAATTATAAAAGATCACCGCCAGCCGCTTCTCTTCCCGTTTTTTCTTTCTAAGTTCCAGCATCCGGAAAAGGCGCGCCACAAAGGTATCGACTCGCTCCGCTATCGGTTCCAGCTGTGGAAAGACAGATTCTTCTCCCTCTGTGCTTCCACTTCCCATAACCCCTACCGGAAATGTAAGGATCCCGCCGTCCAGCTCCGGAAGCAGGATGCTGATAAGAAACTCTCCGGGATTCACGGCATCCACCCGCTCCCATTCCTCCCCGGAAACTCTGGTCAGGCAGAAGGGTTTGAAATAGGGAACATCCAGTTCTTTCAGGATTTCCACCGCCTGCACCGCATCTCCACCCATGGGCCCTGCACCCAGGCGGAAGGGCATCAGATTGACCACTGCCGAAACCGGTGTTTTCTTCTGCGTGAGAAATGCCCGCAGTTTCTTCAGATCCCCGTCCTCATTCTGGGAAAATGCAATGGGAAGCAGATTGTACCTCTCTCCCAGTTTCTCTGCCAGAGCCTGTACTACCGGCAGAAAATCATTGGGATAGGAATGTCCGTAAAAAAGCAGGGCCACGATTTCCCGCTGACTGTCAAAAGCCGCCTTCTTCCAGAATTTCGCCGGTGTATCCCAGGTTTCCATGGAAAAAGGATCTTTCAGATAGACGCCGTACTCCATGGTACAGGGTTTCTCCTTCGGGAGAAATTTTCGTCCGCCGTACTGCCGGAGGATAAGATGCATAAAAGATTCCATATCTGTCCTGGTGGCCTGCTGCCAGTAATCGATCAGAAGAAACACGTTCTTCATATCCCGGGTGACTCCAAAAGGCAGCACATTTCCCATCATCATTGCCATCCGCCGCATCCGGTGCATTTTTGTAAGTGCACCGGCGGAGGATTTTTTCTCACCGTTGCCAGATACCTCTGCGTCATCGGTGCCGGACGTTCCGGACACATTCCCGGGATCTTTTTTCCCGCCGGAACCTTTCATCATTTTTCCCATGGCACCCATGGAAAAAGAACCCAGGCGGATATAGTCCCGAAGTGCGTTTCCAATGACGATCCGATGGCCTTTACAGGCTTTCAGACCTTTTGCCACGATCTCCTGAAGCTCTTCAGAAGCCCCCATGGTATCCACCACCGCCACATCTGCCGTGGCAATATCCTGTATGATCCTTTCCGGTTCCAGAACGTATCGCTGTTCCTGTCCCGCAACATAGAAACAGACGATGGTCAGATCATCCTCCGGGTACTGCTGTTCATAACGTTTCCGGAATGCCTGGATCTGCCGGAGGGCAGGTACGGAAACCGCTGTTATCGTAATCTTCATAAAATCCCTTCTCCTGTCTGTATCGATCTGTAAAAACTCCTCCGCTGTATCAAGTATAACATACCCTCTGCAAAAAATCCCCCTCTGTCCTGCCGTATGCCAGGGGAAGCATGGGCCGGATGAGGGGGAAATTTGTCAGGTTATCAATTTTTCAGAGCTTATTTCACTCTTACAGTAACAAGAACTGTCTTTGTTCCTGCATTGTAGTTTGCAGTCGCTTTTGCGGAAATCTTCACTTTGATCTTGTAGGTACCTTTCTTCAGGCCCTTCTTTACCGTGATCTTTCCGTTTGTCTTATTTACGGTAAATGCAGAGCTTCCTGCTGTTTTTGCATAGGTCAGTGTTCCCTTACTGCTCACGGAAGCGCCAAGAGTGAACACCTGCGATTTCTTACGAAGTGCACTGTAGGAAACATTTTTGGATGTGATCTTTGTCTTCAGGACCGGTGCTGCCTTGGCAACTTTGACAGTCAGGGTCTTTGTGGCAGCTTTGTAACTGCTGGTCGCTTTTGCAGTGATGGTGATCTTTGCGGTTCCGGCAGCTTTGATAGTCACTTTACCTTTGCTGTCTACAGTGGCAACTTTTGTATTGGAAGACTTGTAAGTCATGGCTGTCTTTGCCTTTGCTCCAATGGAGAATGCCTTGTTACCGTATTTTTTGGAAACCACGTTCTTGCTGTTCTTAACTGCAACTGTGATGGTCTGTGCTGCCTGTTTCTTGATGGTGGAAGGATCTGTCGGAGCCTTCTCAGTCTCAGCGAAATCTGCATCTGCATCTGTGGTCTTTTTCAGTGTGGAGTAATCCAGGCGCAGATAAACGTTCTGTTTTCCGGAGCCAGGAGTGATGGCATCCATGATCGGAACAAATACCTGAAGCGGGATCTCATTGTTTCCTTCCAGAGCCTCTTCGCACAGCGGGAACGTAATATCATTCGGATAATCCGTTCCGAAATCATCCTTCAGAGTCTTTCCGTTGGAGAACTTCTGAAGAGAATTTACAGTTACCGGAACCAGAGTTCCGCTTGGCTCTCCTGTCTTGGAAACCTCATAGCCACTTGCATAGTAGTTCAGATCCTTCAGATATCCCTTCAGAGAAGTGATGGTCAGGCTGTTGAAGTTCATGTTCACATATGGAACACCGTTCTTTACTACCAGTTTGATGTTGTGGTTGATGGCATTGTTGCTCATGGACATATCCACCTTGTTTACCTTTACCATCTCACCGCTAAGCTTGTATACACCATCGGAAAGCTTTGCAAGCTCTGCTGCGCCGGAATCCTCAGAAAGATTATAAAGAGTATCCCAGTACAGAGTAATGGTGGAATTGATGTTGAACTTACCTGCGTCAAAGTATACACCGGAAACTTCGCCGTTAAGGTTTTTCATAGCTTCCACATAGAGATATACGTTGTTCACATAGGTCTGGCTGATGCCGTCAAGAGGAACTGTGATATCCGTAACAACCGTACAGTCACCGATGGTCGGAGCTGTTGTGCTCTCTGTGGAATATGTTACGCCTTCTTTTGTAAGAGGCTGTGTAGTATCACCGTTTGGATAATATCCGTTATAGCCAAGAACATACAGCGGCTCTCCGGTCGTTCCGGAAACCATCTTGTAGGTCAGCCACATTTTCCCATCATTGTCCACACGAAGGTATGCGCCGACTTTCTTGCTCTCGCCAACCAGTCCATGGTCAACCACGTCTGTACGGTCTTTCATCTCGATGTAGTAAAGTCCTGGCGCCGGTTTTTCTGTCGGGGCATCCGGGATCACTTCCTGCTCGATCTTTACACCAAGGGCATTCATGGTGGCGTTCTTTATGGCGTTGGAAGAATAGGTTGCTCCGGAAACAGTATCCAGATCGTTGAGCTTCTGGGCATCGTTCATATAGAGGCCGGTAAGCTTTTCCTTCATACCCTTTGTGCTGCCAAGACCATTGATGGCCTTGTTCAGGTACATCTGGTTATCGTCCGCATGGGTTCCCTTGAAATCATTTCCTGCAAGAGCAACATCGGTAATACGGCCATCCTTTACCGTCACCTGGGAGGTAACATTGTAATTACCAAACTGCTCCACCTCGGCTGTGCTGATCTCTGTAGTAAAATTCAGAGACGGATCCCCGGATTCCTTTGCGCCTGCATAGTCGATCTGAAGATAAGCATCCGGCGCATAGCCCATGGCATCTACATACATGCTTAAGTATACGCCTGTTGTGTTGTACGCATCTTTCGGAATGGCAAAGGAGATGGTTTCCGGAACTTCATGGTTTCCGTTTCCGTCTGCCTTGCCTACCGTCTGTGCTGCCACGATATCCGCAGCCACCGTCTCCCCAGACGGCTTTGTTCCCTGATAGATCTTGAAATCATAGGCATAATCGGTAAGCGTTCCCACGGTTACGCTTCGAAGGTTTGTGGAAATCTTCGGAGTTCCGTCTGCGTCAAATGTCAGGGTTCCGAATTTACCCGGGCATGCAACTGCCGTACTGTCCTGCTCCAGATTGTGGGCATTTTTCAGAGTCAGCGGAACGATGTAGGTTTTTGCAGTATCAAAAGCAACTCCGTTAAAAGTCACAGTTCCGGCTGCTTCTGCTGCCGGTGCGGTTCCATCGGTAAGGCCGAAAGGATCTGCCTCATCAGAATCGCTCTCTAACGTATCCTGGGAAAGATCCAGAGAATCTGCATCTTCGCTCTTCTCCAGCTCTACAGCGTCCCGGGAATCTTCTTCTTGGGATTCCTCTTCTGCCGGAGCTTTTGTCTCCGCTTCCTGCACATCGGTTTCTTCTTCAAAAAATCCCTGATCCTCTGTCTCTGTATCTTCGGACAGGTCCTGTGTCTCTTCTGCGCTCACTACGTCAGGCTGATCCTCTGCCATGGCCGTTACCGGAACCATGGAAGTTGCCATCATGGAGGCAAGAAGAACTGCGATTACTTTCTTTTTCATTCTTTCTCTGCCTTTCTGTTATTTGTGCTTTTGTGCCCGGACAAATAGCCGCTTGTTGTCTCAGGCTAACTCTATACTGGCATTGTAACCACGATTGTTAGTCTCAGTCAACTGTTTTTTCGCCTTTGGTTCCTTACGGGAACGGTTTTAAAATTTTAAAAATGCTTTAAATACAGGCTTTTCCGGACTTTCGGCACAAAAAAAGGCCGATTTTTTTTCATTTCGGCCTTTAATCGATATTGACAAAATCCCCCGGCTTTCAGGAGAAAAAGCCGAGGGATTTCACATAAGTGGAATCTGTTGATCCGAAGATCCGTAAATTATTTAACTCTTACAGTTACGGTTACAGTTCTGCTTCCTGCAGTGTAGTTGCCTTTTGCTGCAGACTTGATCTGAACTTTTACTCTGTAAGTGCCTTTCCTGAGGCCTTTCTTAACTGTGAGCTTGCCGGTCTTGCTGTTTACGGAAACTGCACTGGATCCGGAAAGTTTCTTGTAAGTTAAAGTACCTTTGCTGTTTACAGAAGTGCCAAGTGTGAATACCTGTGCTTTCTTCTTCAGAGCGTTGTAAGAAAGGTTCTTGGTTCCGATCTTTGTTTTGATGGTCGGAGCTTTCTTGGCGATCTTGATGGTCAGCACTTTGGCTGTTGCTGCTTTATAAGTGCTGGTTGCTTTTGCGTTGATGGTGATCTTTACAGTACCGGCAGCTTTGATGGTAACTTTACCCTTGCTGTCTACGGTTGCGATCTTTGTGTTGGAAGACTTGTAAGTTAAAGTAGTCTTCGCTTTTGCTCCAAGGGAGAATGCCTTGTCACCGTATTTCTTGGAAACCACATTTTTGGTGTTCTTTACAGAAACGGTGATAGACTGTGTTTTCATCTTGACAAGTTTTGCCTTGGCATCAGTAAGAGCCTTGGTTGCTGCTGTTACCTCTGCATCGGAGAAATCTTCACCATTCAGGACTGTCTCTGCGGCTGTGATGGCTGCTTTGTATGTCTTGTAGGATGCTGCGGTGTAGTCTGCTGCTTTTAACTTTTTGGCTGCTGTAATGGCAGATTTCAGAGCGTTGATAGAAGTCTCTGTAGCTACCGGCTGAAGAGCGGTTACTGCATCGTTGAATGCTTTGATCTGCTCTTCTGTGATATCCTCATCGATTGTTCCATCCAGTGTGTCATAGAGATCTTTTGCTGCCTTGTAGCTTACCTTGGTGTAAGCAGAAGCATCCAGAGCTTCAAAAGCTCTCATGTTTTTACCAAGATTTGTAGATGCTACTGAGAAAGAACCATCTTCGTTCTTGGTAATTGTATACTGGGCAGCTCTTACTGTATTTTCAAGAAGGGCCTGTCCATCTACAGCATTTCCGTCTTCATCCTGCGCTCCAAATGTCCATGTACTATCCTGAACATATGCAGCGCCGGAACCTATTGCCGGATTAATTACTGTTGTTCCAATAATTTTAGTACCATTGATAACGTATAATTTACCAATAGAAACATACTGAAGCACTGGTGTTTCACAAGTTACATTATCAAGAATCAGGCCAGAGTCAAAATTCTGCTGAGAAGTAAATGCCCATCCATTAGCCACCAATTTTCCACTCTTATCTGCAGAACTGTCAATCACACGGCAAGTTCCACTGAAAGAAACCATTCCCTCTGCAAGTGTCAGTGTATGTCCATTCAGATCCAGTGTCATATTCTTGTAGTTTGTTTCAGAACTTGTGCTGATATCTTTGTTCAGTTTTACTGTCTGTCCTTCACCGGCAAAAGAAACGATCAGGTCTGCTTTATCCTCTCCCAGTTTCTCTGCTTCACTGCCATCTGCATTGTAGATGGTTGCTACCGGATCTGCAACAGTTCCATCCAGATCATCTACCAGTGTATAATATCCGGCATAATCACCTTCTGTTACTTCTCCCAGTTTTTTATTTGCAGGAGTTTTGTATGAATTATTATTTACAAGCTTATTCGCACTCTTGAAATAACCACCTTCGATTACTACCGGTGCTCCAGACGAATTGATTGCATAGCCTCTCTTACCTTCAGAAGTGTAAACACCGCTTTTGATTGTTACAGTTCCTGTTCCGTATGATTTAACAGCTGCTCCACGGGGGTCATTAGTTGAAACATCCATGTTTTCCAGTGTAACATCACCATTACCACTAAAGGTTATACCATTGCTGATTTTATCAGCTCTGACCGTGAGTTCATCTGCTTTAATAGTAACACTACCACTTACTGTATTACCGGTAAATGTTGCAGCACCACCTTCATTACTATACTGACTATAGCTCCACAGTGTTGAATTTGTAACCGAAACTTTTTCTCCCACACAGCCGGAAACTTCCATTCCCTTATCAGATGTACAATTATCTACTGTCACATCAATTCCGTTGGACATATTTTTAAAATATACATTTTTATCACTTGTAGTATTGCCTACAGCTTGTAATGTATTAACCAGTGCACAGTTTTTCAGTGATACCGCAACACGAGGAAGTCCAGCCAGATAATTCAGTGAATTATAAGACATTGCATTTCCAATCTGTCCGTCAATCGTAACACCTTCTGCAGACAAGGATCCCTTTTCTACAGTAATGGAAGCACTGGAATTCGTATTGCTTACATATTTCTCACGGGTGAGCTTACCTGTTTTTTCCGTACTGCTGTCGATGATCGTTACATCACCTTTGATACGGATCAGGTTGTCTGCCTGGTTCAGTGCATGACCATTGAGATCCAGGGTACCGCCACGGATGATCAAGTCATCACTGAGAGTCACATCTGCATCCAGTTTTACAGTACTTCCTGCTTTCATGTTCTCAAGCTGTGTCTGTACATCCGGTGCGATCTCGTAAGTTTTTTCTACGGTAGAAGTTGCACTTGTATCATCGCTTACTTTCTTTACATTATTCCAGTCAAGACCAATGCAGGCATCCTGATAAATGCCCATGATCTCAATGTGCATACGGGTTGCAACTATGTTCTGTTTCAGATCCGGCACAGTAAAGCTAATCTTGGTCGGTTTTCTCTTTCCTCCAAGGATACCCAATTTATCTACATGTGCTTTATAACGGGCACCTTTAGCAGAATTTGCAGTTCCATTGAGGAAATCCTGAGTATTTTCATAAATGGACCAGTCATCTGCACCACCGGACTGTGCAGATCCCAAAGCATCAGAAGTAACTGCTCCTAAACCAGTTGTAAGAGTTGCAGTTCCATCTTCATGGATTACCAGAGTTGCATCTCCTGTGAAGCATCCGGATGCCATGGATGTATGTTTCATGTAATCTTTGGTTGTATACTGCTGTGTAGCATCAATATGTCCTGCATTCAGAAGATCGATCGGAAGGCTGTAGGTTCCAGGTGTGAGTTTCTTTACGAAATCTCCACGTCCAACTGTCACTTCCATGGAAACTGCTATCAGTTTATCCATTGCTGTTTCCAGTTCATTGGCAGCACCTTTTACCTCATCTTTACTTCCACGATTGTCAATGACATCTTTCGCTCTCTGAATCACAGCTGCAAGGCCTGCCTCTTTCCAGCTGTCTTCCGTATAATCTTCCTCTTTCAGTGCCTCTGCTTCTGTAAGCTTCTGTAATAATACTGTTGTATCGTAAGCTTTTACCAGACGTCCTATCTGAGTGTTCAGAGAACTTTTCTTGCTTGCAAGAACCTTTTCTGTCTCACGGCCATTGATTGCTGTTTCCGCATTTGTGATCGAAGTCTGAAGATTTTTCCACCACTGCTGTACACTTTCTACAGTATAATCTGTTTCTACCATTGCTTTTGCCTGGTCAAGAAGTGCCAGAAGTTCTGCCGGGTCACCAGCTGCTTCAAGTTTGCTTACTACATCTGCCAGTGCAGTATTCGCCGCATCCACAGCCTCCTGAGATTCTTTTTTCTCCAGTGCTGCTTTGGCTGCTGTCTTAGCTGCATCAATGGCATCCTTATTTCCGTCCCAGGATGCCTTGGTGTATGCCATCTCATCAAGGGCATCTGCCTGTGCGATGGTTGCCTCCAGTGCGGATGTGTCTACTGCTGCGGCATCCTTCTCTGCGTTTGCATAATCAGCTTTCAGAAATGCGTCCTGTGTTCTTCCTGCTGCCATAGTCATGGTTACATATACGCCGTCCTGGGCTTTATCCGGGATTGCGAATGTAATGCTGTTTACATTTCCGTCTTTATCGGTTGTATACTCTGCTGCTGTCGCTTCCGTTCCTACAGCTCCCTTGTATACCTTCCAGTCTGTTGCATAAACAGTCTGTCCCATCATGGTGATGGCCTGGATCGGTACGGTCAGTTTAGCGCTTCCGTCTTCTGCTACTACCAGAGTTCCTTTTCCTGCGATGCAGGCGTTTGCCATGGATGCTGCTGTGGTATCGTCTGCCTTCATCATGGATATGGTTACTTTATAAGTACCTTTTTCCAGATTGGTGTTTGCAGCTCCGAATCCGGTCTGTACCGTACCGGTAAGTTCAGCTGCCGGGCTCTCCTGCACCAGTGCCCCATCGCTTTCTCCGTCAGAGAATCCGTCTTCGATAGAAAGCTCAGCTTCTGCTGCGTCTTCTGTCTCGGTCTGCTCTGCATTCTCGCCGGTAGCAAGTGTCACGTCCTCAGCTTCTGCCTCATCGCCAGCTGCTTCCTGTACTTTCTCTGCTGCTGCATCTTCCTCAGGTGCTTCTGCAGTTTCCGGTGTTTCTGCTACCTCTGCGGAAGCTTCATCCTGAAATTCCACTTCTGCCGCAGATACCGGCACGATGGATGTTGTTGCGATCAGGGCTGCCATCGTACAGGATGACAGGCGAAGCCATAAATTCTTTCTTCTCATTTCTTTCCTCCTTATGTGGTAAGGTGTCGCACACCCTTCTTTTAAGCAGGCCAGGGCACATTCTCTCCTGTTACCCATGTCTAACTCTCTGCTGTCATTTAATCACAAGTGTTAGTTTGGGTCAACTATTTTTTCGTTTTCCGTTCCCTGCGGGAACCATTTATATTTTTCAAAAATCCCGTAAACATGGGCATTTCCGGATTTTTGGCACAAAAAAAAGCCGATTTTTTTTCATTTCGGCTTTTAATCGGTCTGATTATTTTCTACAGCCAGAACATCAGAAGTGCGGTGCTCTCCGGCATATGGGCTTTGCCTACGCTGCAGGTAACGGTGATGGAGACCATTCCCTTTACGTTTCCCAGGTGGGTCTTCATGAAGCGGCAGGCACTTAGGGGAATGCGAACTTTGCCCTCCCGGATGGCGGCTTCGTAGAGCTGGCCCTGGTCTACGTATTTCAGGGATGAGAGCCTTCCCCGCATATCTGCCCCGTCGATCCGGGAATGGGCGTGCATCTCACGGGTGGTCAATTCCAGCCAGCTTCCTCGGGTATTGTTCCGGATGCAGGCCAGATGCTCGAACCCGTTGTTTGCCATGGAAAGCTTCGTTGTGCCTTCTGTGTTCAGCTGATAAATGGCAATTCCTACTTCGAAGCGGCCTTTTTCCAGCACATGATCCAGATAATAGAGGCTTCCTTTTTCTGCATTTGTCTGATTTCGGGATTCCTTTACCTGGCCGGAATTTCTGGTCATTGTCATGAGAAGGCTGTAATCTACGTTCTCAATGAGCTGTCTTGTTTTTTCGGGGATCTCGGATGCCGCGATCCCGATCCGTTCCAGATAGGCGCCGACTTCTTTCAGGATCCTCTGGTATGTTTTCAGTGCGCGGGTACCCTTTTCGGTAAATTCATAGCCTTCACTCAGGTATCCTGCACCAATGCATTCTTTAAAAAAGCGGCTTACCGGGCCATGGCTGACTCCGCAGGTATCGGCGATCAGCGCCACGCTGCCTCGTTTTTTGCCAATTTTTGCGAGCTCTGTCAGATATCGGATCTGCAGCATGGATGGGTGGAGCAGTCCTTCGGTGTTTTCTTTTTCCATAATCTTCCTCCTACCAGATATGTACATCCAGCTCCCGGCTATTCCATTCCATGGGTTTCTCGTCTTCTCTGGCAAATGCCACAAGAGCGGTTCCCTCTATGACCGGGTCGTGATGCCGGAGAAAATATTGAAATACGCTGGTAGGGATCAGTGGGTTTCCGTCTTTTTCGGCAGCTTTCATCCAGCCGGTCTCCGGGTCCTGGTACCAGAGGTCCAGACGGTTCTTTGTCTGGTCTGTGCAAAGGAGTTCGAAGTAGCTGTCCTCTTCTTTTACGTGGAGGCAGATCTGCTCCCGGTAGTCTTTAAATTCTGTGGTCAGCCTTCTCGGGCAGGTTTTTTCCATGTAGTAGATGCCCATCATGAAGGTGTAGTCTCCCGGTTCGTAGTAATACCGGAGGTCTGTGTTTTTCATGACACGCTCAAAGGTGCTTCCGTAGTTGATGAAATTATGGATCTGCTGCACGGTTTCTTCGCTTACTACATGCTCCATGCGGCAGGCGTCTTCTTCTGCGGTTTCGCTGTTTACACCTACATACTCCAGAAACTGGGTGAAGGTTTCATGACGGTGGCGGCATTCTTCTCCGCGGATGCGTCCCAGTTCAGTCGGTCATTTTTTGCGGACAGTTCATACATGCTATCCTTTTCTGTTCTCTGCTCCTGCGTTTGCTCTCGTTTGATTTCTCCC
Organism: Blautia sp. HA8986; assembly: GCF_056504635.1. Lineage (NCBI taxonomy): Bacteria > Bacillati > Bacillota > Clostridia > Lachnospirales > Lachnospiraceae > Blautia > Blautia sp. HA8986. Next base: position 170,822 of record NZ_JBWLUQ010000001.1, on the reverse strand, counting down.
TCCGTATCTTCTTGGCACAAGCAGGACAATACCTTGATGCACCAGAGCCCGGGACATATTCAACGCCGCACACCGTACAATTTTTAGCGGGCATTGCTGCCCACCGTTTTGTAGGTATGATATGTAATTCATCGACAAAGCCGATGAATTTATAGTAAATCTTGATTTCCTGCTTCACTGTTCCGTCTGCCATCTTCTCACGCTCCGAAACAAGTATCTTGTCTATGAGTGCGTTTATAACTGTTGCATCCAGTTCTTTTAAGCCTTGATAATTTCGGATAAGGGCGAGGAAGTCACGGATTCCCCGTGATTTCTCGTAGCTTTCATTAAGAGTTTCCGTCACCTCTTTCAGCCTTGCTTCAATTTCAAGCTGCTCTTTCTGGTATTTCCCCGACATCATCTCAAAATTCCGCTCGGTAATACGCTCCATGACCTTATCCTCGTAGAGAGAGGAAAACAGCCTGTCCAGTTCCGCAAGGCGTTTGTTCAGCTTCTTACGTTCTTTCTCTAATGCTTTCGCCCTGCTCTGGTCTGTTTCCGTGAGCCGCTTTTCTATGGCCCTGACCGCCTTTTCATCATTCACTGCCATATCCGCAAAACAGTTGATGTCGGCAAGAACGGCATTGAATAAATCCCTTGCTTCTATATTGTGGGCACTACACTCGCTTCTTCCGTTTCTTGCATAATTATTACATGAATACTGTACACAGTCGATAATCTCTGGGCGTTTCCTCCTGTGTACGTTCATTGCCCGCAGAGCACATCCGCAGTCCACACACTTGATAACGCCTGCAAAAATATTTACAAATCCTCCCTTGTTCTGTGGAAGCCTACGACTTGTAATAAGCTGTTGGACAATATCAAATTCCTCCTGCGTGACTATTCCCTCATGGGTATTGGGTATCACTTCCCATTCTTCGGGCAGCTTAGAGGGGCGTTTCTTGCTTTTCATATTGGCGGCAATCCGTTTGTAGCCTACAAGATTTCCCGCATATATCGGGCTTCTTAAAATGCTCCTCACGCTGTTCCCACTCCAAATATAGCGTTTGTCCTCGTTCCCCTCAAAATGACGTTCAAAGCCTGTTTCGCCACGCTCCGCCGCATAAGCGGCAGGGCGTAGGATATGCTGTTTATTAAGATGTCTGCAAATTTTGGCAACTCCATTCCCTTTTAATGCAAGGTCGAATATCTCTTTTACAACATGTGCCACTTTATCATCTATCAGCAGATGGTTGTGGTCGGCAGGGTCTTTGATATAGCCATAAGGGGCGGTAGTTCCCATGAATTTCCCCTGTTGAAACCTCGCCCGATATGCCGATTTTATCTTAACAGATATGTCAGCGGCATACATTTCGTTTAAAATGTTGCGGAAAGGCGTGATGTCCATAGCAGATTTATTCAAGGTATCTACGCCGTCATTGACCGCTATATACCTCACGTTATGCTCTGGGAAGAAAACTTCCAGATATAACCCACAATCAAGATAGTTTCTCCCCAGACGGGATAAATCTTTCGTAATCACGCAGTTTATCAGACCGCTTTCAATGTCTTTTATCATATTCTGGAAACTTGGTCTTTGGAAATTTGTACCAGAATAACCATCGTCCACATACGTTTTTGCTATGTGCCATCCCTGCTTTTTCACATAATCCGTGAGGATGGATTTCTGTGTCGCAATGCTCGCACTCTCGTTATCCGTACCATCGTCTTTAGATAAGCGGCAATAAATGCCGACTAAATAGATTTTCTTTTCTTCTTTGATTCCTGCCATACTGTAAAACCTCCGTATCTGTCCTATCTGTTTTCATGTCCCATTGCGTACATTCTAAGCGGACAGCCCCTCATTGTCGAAGGTGTCGCCCTCGGCAATCTTCTTCCGAATATCCTCGGAGATAATCGGGACAAACGCTTCTGTAACGGTCTGTGTGCCGACATATTCACGGCTGATTATCATCTGCACTGGTGCTTTTGGCACGATACGCTTTCTCTTTTTATCTGCTTTCTTATCCTCGCCCATACTTAAATCTTCCTTTCCAGACAGGGCAGGGAAGAGTTTGGAAATGTCCCCGCCCTGCCAATCAGATACCATTAATCCTCGCTGTTTAATTCTTTCTGTAATGCTTTAAGGAGTGCCGCCGCTTCATCAGCGTTCAGCGTGATTCCCTTGCCGCACTTTTCACGGTTCGGGGAAAAGCTGCGGATGTCATACTTCGGCTCTTTCCCATTCCATGAAATGAGATTGATTTCCTTTGTGTAGCCACTGTCGCCCGTAGACAATACTGCGATTTCCTTTACGATTTCATACTGGATTTCTCTCATTCTCCATACCTCAACTCTCTGTATTTACTTCCCGAAAAAAGAAGATTAGCGGCTGTCACGGTTGCGTTTCCTCTGCAACTCACGCTCCAAAAGTTTGATGATGGTTTCCTCCATCTGCTTCGGCGTTGTGTTCTTCGGAAAGTATTTTTTCAGCTTGCTTGTGTTGATTTTCAAGGTTTCTTTCTGGTTGCCCTTTTCCTCCGTCATAATCGCAAATATCGTATCCATGTCAAGCCGCCCGCTCTGGCTTAACTGTTTCATCCGCTGTGCCTGTGAGAGTGAGGGCGTTGCTTCTTCGCTCTCCATCGTGGCAAAGAGGTTTTCCTGCTCGTCTTTCTTCAAGAAGGACAGTTCCACCGCAGGCGTGAGGGCGATTTTCCCCTCGTCCACCATCTGCAAAATCGGCGGTATCAGTTCCGTCAGGCGGATAAAACGCTGCACGGTCATCCTGCCCACGCCGAAGCCCTGTGCCACCTTGTCGTCCGTCCGCAACTTCGTCACAACTTGTGACGAGGTTAAGTCTGTGCGGAAACCCTGCCGCTTCATGGCTTCGGATTTCATCTTGTAAGCAAACGCCCGCTCCGATGGCAGGATATTCTCACGCTGCAAATTGCTGTCTACAAGGGTGATGATGGCTCGGTCACGGTCTAAGGGCAGGACAAACGCAGGCACGGTATTTATCCCTGCAAGTTCAGAAGCACGGACACGCCGCTGTCCTGCAATCACTTCATAACCGTCCCCGTCCTCTTTCGGGCGTGTGATTATCGGCGTGACAATGCCAAATTCCTTGATGCTTTCCGCTAACTCTGACAGCGTTTCATCCTCTGCCACATGAAACGGATTGTCGGGAAACGGGTACAAGTCTTTGGTCTTTAACACCTTAAAATCCTGTTTCTTCATTCACATATCTACCTTTCTTTCGCTCTGCTTTTATGGTTTTTCTGCAATTCTTCCAACACTTCGGGCGGTATCTTTGAGAGCAGCCGCCCCATCTGCTCGTTGGTTCTCTGCAACTCAAATATCTTCTGGTTCGCTTTCTGCACCTTTAGTTCCTGCTCATACTTTTCATCACGCATACGCCCCGCATAGTCTGATTCCTGCCCGATTTGCTCCTTTAGGCTATTGATATAGGCACTCTGCTTACTGATTTCCTTTGAGAATTTCTCCACGTCTGGGAGCCATGCCGCAATCAGTTCCAGAGCCTTGTCACGCTTCTTCCCTGCATTAAAGGCGTTGATGTCGGACAGTGCAGACACAATTTCCTCATACTGTTTATCAAGCCTGCCGCCCAACTTATAGAGCCATGTGGGGACATGTTTCCGCTTCGTTTCCATTGAGGACTGACCTCTTTCAAGCTGATTCCACCGTGAGGACATCCGCTCATGGTAGGCGGTCTGCCATTCGGACAGGCTCTTTTGATTGCCTAAAATTGTTTTGGCAGACAGCTTATTGTCTGGTGTAATCGGCACAAAACAGAGGTGCATATGCGGCGTTCTCTCGTCCATGTGGACGACTGCGGAGAGGATATTTTTCTCCCCGACACGCTCTGAAATGAAATCCAGAGCCATCGTAAAATACGCTTTCTGTTCTTTGGGCGGCAGGCTGTTCATAAATTCTGGCGAAGCCGTGATAAGCGTTTCCACCATCATCACGCTATCTTTCCTCGTCCTGCACCCTGCTTCGGCTACCATGCGGTTAATCTCTTTCTTGTAGGTGTACCTCGGCGGATTCACAAGATGGTAGTTATCTTTCGAGCGTTCCATATCTATATCTGGATTGCTTTTATAGGCTTCTTTTTTACGCTCGTTGTGGCGTTCGCAAGCCGCAACGCCGCCCGCTTTGCGTTTCTGGAAACGCAGGATTGCATAGGGCATAATTCATCATCTTCCTTTCTTCGGCGGGTAAACTGCCCTTTGGGTGACAGCGGTGACGGCGGTGACAGCAGTTTTGGGATACCCCCTACCGACTGCCTCAACTGTCACCCTTATTCCCTGCATGACGGTCATGTCGATGATGACGGTGTTTTTGGAATACCCCCTCGCAAGAGCCGTCACCGTCATGCTGCCATTCTTTTATCCGAAGCGTGGAGCGTAGGATAAGCAGGGCGTAAGACCTGCCATAAGGGAGTCCAGAGGGAACGTCTGGCACACGACTTTGCAGGGCAAAGTGTAGTGTGTTACACCCTGTAAACGCAGTCGGAAAAATCGGAAGGATTTTTCTGACCGCAGGGGTGGTTTTACACGCCGAAAAGGGCGGGTAAATCCTACGCCTGCACTTTGCGTTTACGGGGTGTTCTCCCGCAGGGATGACAGCGGCAGGGTATCCTAAAATCACTGTCACCGCCGTCACCGCTGTCACCCGCAGGGCAGAGTCGCCAGCTTTACACGGCTTTAAGCGTCAATGACAGTAACAGGGGGTATCCCAATATCGCTGTCACCACCGTCACCGCTGTCACCCGCCCTCCTTGCAAGGGCAATCCGCCTGCCGTCTTTCCTGCGGCTGTACTGGTAGCAGATACGGTTCTCGCTTAAAAATGTGGTGCGGTATTCATTCAGCCATTTCGTAATCACCGTGGGTATGGTTTCCGTTTCCCTCATAGCGGCTAACAGCTCCGTTGCCGTGCCTGCCCATTCTTCCTTATCCCTCATAAAATCCACCAACCGAAAAAGGACGTCTGGTATCGTTTCTTTCGCAAGCTGCTCCTGCGTTTTTCTCTCCACAAGTTCCCAACTGCAATCACGGAAACGCAGCGTGTATTCCTGATAGGGCGTGTCCCTGCCCGTCACATACAGCTTGGCGGTGTCGGATGCCCGTTTCTCCTTTTCCAGAACAAAGGTAGCGTCCGCACTCCCCGTTAAGCCTGTCGTCCCAGACACCTTGTTGAACACATCGCTGTCATTCTGCTTTCGGATGTGGTGTACGACAATGACCGCCAATGAATGCCTGTCGGCAAAGTCTTTGATTAGTGAGATGTCCCCATAGTCGCTTGCGTAGGCATTGTCTTTTGAAGCTGTACGGACTTTCTGCAAAGTGTCAATGACAATAAGCCTGCTGTTTGGGTAATCTTTCAGATAATCTTCAAGCTGCACGATAAGACCGTCTGACAGCTTGCAGCTTGCCACGGCAAAGTGAAGCCGCCTGCTCGCTTCGTTCGTCAATCGGAACAGCCTGTCCTGTATACGGCAGAACGTGTCCTCAAGGCAGAGGTAAAGCACGTCGCCCTCCATTGTCGGCATATCCCACAAGGGAAGTCCCTGCGACACGCATAAACATAGCTTCAGCATGAGCCAGCTCTTTCCTATCTTCTGTGAGCCGCAGAACAGCGACAAGCCTGTGGGGATAAGGCTGTCCACCACAAAGGACGGCTTCTCAAGCGGTTCATAAAGGAGCGTTTCGGCGTTGACTGTCTGTAACTTCTGCATGGCTTTCCTCCTTTCGGGCGGTGTTTTTGTTTTCGTTGCACATAGGCGTTGACCTCCTTAAAAATAGATTTACTCCCACGAAGAAAAAGTGAGAGTATGTAATGCCGCCAATCCCACACAAATAAAAAACAGATTTCTTTTTCGGGCGGTGTCGGTCACGGTTGGAGATACTTCCTCATTTCCGCCTTTACTTTCTCCTTTGCAATCGCAACAGATTTCTGTATTGCCGAAGCGGTGCAATGCTCCATAGCGGCGATTTGGTAAAAATTGAACTCATACTCGTAGTAGAGCAGGAAACGCCGCCTTTGTATCTCTGGCAGTCCGTCAACCGCCTTACAGAGCAGTTCTGCCCGTTCTGCCTCAATCATTTGTTCCTCTATGCTCTTAGGCAGCTTCAACGCCCGCCTGTTCAGCGTTTCGTCCCATACTTCCGAAAACTCCCTGTGCCGCTCGTCCCATTGGAGGAGATTCCTGTTCCTGCGTTCCATCTGCCGAAACTCCATAAAGAACTGTTCCGACACTTCCAACTCGTGGGATTTGCCCTGCCCGTCCTTAAAGCTGATAAAATACCTTGTGCCGCTTTCCGTGGATTCCTCCCGAAGCGTGTACGCCTTAACTCTGTATGCCATCCCGCTTGCCTCCTGCAAAAAATAAGTGAGGGGATTTCCATCCCTCACCCAGTAGCCCGCAGGACGGCAGGCTGTTTTAGACGCTATAAAATTTTCGTAGCTTCTTCCGCAGATGGTCTAACCTCGCATAGATGGCACCAGTCGTCAAATGCACGAGCGGGGCAATCTCCTTTGTGGAATACCCCTGCATTTTCAGCAGGACGATTTTCAAGGTACGCCCGTCCACCGCGACTAATACTTGATAGAGATTTTCGCTCTCAATCTCGTCCAGTAACTCCGCAACCGTACCCACTTCCGTCTGCCGCTCCCTGTCTGCCATGTCCTCAAGGTATTCCGCAATGTCATTCGTCCATCGGTAAAACCGCCTGTTGGAATTGAAGTCTGCCCTGTCCGCAATGCGTATCTGCTCAATGGTCGCTTCATCAACGCCGCACTCACGCAGCAGCTTTTCCTCCGCTTCTTTCCAGATACGCCATTTCCTGTCCTCCCGTCCGTGGTTATATGCCATGCTTCTTTTCCTCCAATCAGAATTGATTGAGAGGGCAGAGAAAAACCCCCTCATTTTCCCAAAGGAAAAAACAAGGGGGCTGAACGCCTTAAATTTTAATTTTCTATTATCTTTCTTAGTTTTCTTAGGATTCTGGCTTTGCGTTTGTTCACAACGCTCTGGGTTATGCCGAACCTCGCCCCGACTTCACGCTCAGAAAGTCCGTCAAAAAAGATTGCCTGTATCAATTCCTGTTCACTATCCGACAGCAAAGGCAGGGCGGCTTTCAGCCTGTCCACCATAACCGCATTGACAACGGTTTCCGCAATGTCTGCCGCTTCATCAGCGATAAAGTCTAAAGGCTTCCCCTCGCTGTCCGTAAATCCATCCAGAGAAAGCAGGCTGTTCTTCGTATCTAATTTTTTCAGATAACGCCACCGTTCCTTATCTCGGTAGAAGTCCGTGTATTGCTCCCTCACGACTTCAAGCAGACAGCCTTGAATGGGGATAAACAGCTTGTCCATATAGGTCTGGTCGGATTCCCTGCGGCGGCAGAAATCCGTATAGGACAGTTCCACATATCTGCCGCTTTCCTTGATATATACCTTTCTCGGTGCGTATTTCACTGTAAGTACCTCCCATCTGAATTTTTGAAATGTTCAAAATCCAGATGGAGAGGTGGCGAACGACACCTAACACCACTAATAGCCCTATGGCACTTTCCAACAAAAATCGACAAAAGAAAAACCGCAAAGGCTCTATGACCTTTACGGTTATGGGAAATATTAATTCTGTTGTATGGAGATTGTACTTCTACATTCAAGGCAGGAAGTGCCGTTGCATAGGCAGAAATTTTTTTAACTGGTTTCCTGCCGTTCTCTGATATGCTATGTATTGATAAATTTTGCTTCGTATGAGCAGATAGATAACTGCCCGAAAAAAGGACATAAAAAAATCCCTCCAAATTTAAAAACAAATTCAGAGGGTAATTTAGGGTATAACAAAATAACCCACCCGAATATCGTTTTTTTTATTTGGTGAGTTTGTTCTTTCAAATACGAAACAAATGCTCATGTACGGTAAAGTATCACAAGAAAATTATGTCGAATTGACAGCCGCCTCCGCTATACCGAATAAGGAAATAAAGAGTCCTCAAATTTTGCGCTACTAAATGAAGACGAGCGGAAGTAATCTCCCGCTCGTCAGTAAACTTAACTATGCCATATCAATCCCGCTTCTTTCCCGCCACCGGCACTAAGAACAGCGCGGGCAACAGCAGGAAAGCGGTACAGACCAGCCCCCAGGGTATGGACACCTGCTGGGCTACCAGCCCCACAATAGGCCCGCCGATGATCTGCCCGAAAGAGTCCAGCTGTCCGCTGGTGGAAAAGACTGTGGCGCGCATTTTCTCATCCACTTGGTCGTTCATCCAGGCGGCCAGCACAGGCTCCTTGATGGTGCGCATAAGCCCCGCCAGCAGGAACACCAACAACATGAACCAAAAGCTCCGCCCCACCGCGAAGAGAACCAGGAACAGGATATACCCGGCGCTGGTGGACATGACCACACTGGTTCGGCTGACAGTCCCTTTTTTCTCCATGCGGGCGATGAGCAACTGAGAAGCCAGAATACCTAAGCCGCTGCCGATAAGACTGATAACACCGAACCAAGTGACGCTGTTCAGCGGCCCGATAACGGGTATTACCGTGTCATCCAGAAAATGAGCGGTGGAGAGCCGGTCAAAGCCTTCACTGGCAAGTCCCCCGCATAGTGTGATTGCTAAGAGCGCCAGCAACACAGGTGCGCCTTTCACAAAGCCCAGGTTGAGCTTGAACAGGCAGACAAAGTCTTTAAGCAAGCCCTGCCGTTCCTCAATAGCAGGGGAGAAGTTGGTTTCTGGCATGATGCGAACCATCACCAGCCCCAACAACAAGCACAAACTGCCCCCCAAGATGACAGGCATTTGCAGGTTTATGTTTCCCAGCAGTGTGCCCAGCACCACGCCCAGAACGCCGCCGATTTGCCCCATTTGACTGCCCCGCAGGAACACCTTGTCTATGGGTTTGTCCTCTTCCTCCGAGGCAATCCACGCCTCCAGAGCGCCGGTGATGAAGGTATCACCGCAACCCCAGACAACCTGGGCCAGCAGAACCGGCGCGAACCACGGTAGCGCACCCTCCATCAGAAAGCCCAGGCCGTAGAGGAACATTCCAATCAGCACCGAGCGCCGACGGCTATACAAATCCGCCACCACACCGGTGGGCATCTCGAACAGAAAGCAGGAGGTCTCCTGAACCGTCCCTACCAGGACAAGCTGGAAAGCATCCAGCTGCACCACCTCCAGGTGGTACACGATGGAAAGCACTGTGGACATAGAAACCGCCAGGGAACAGACAAATCGGAACAGCAGGTAGACAGAATATGCCTTTGAATTTTTAGCAAACATGAAGTTACATTCTCCTTTCAAATCTCATTTTATATGACTTTTGCAAGCTGTTAAGCTAACTTGTGGAACATATGCCGAACCTTATCTATACGGCTATTCGGGCGGCGGGGTTGGCAAATAAATTTACCAATAGCTGGCTGGTATCCTTTTAACTCTGTCAAGCAGACTCCCTGCCCATTTGTGAAATAAGTTAAATCGTTCCTGTATTCTTGAATACATCTAGCAGGGATTTCTCCTTTCAGAATGACCTCGTCATTCTTTATCTGAGTACTTACAATATCTGCACAATACCTTGGAGCATCATGATACGCCCGTGAGAGATATTCCTGCGGTGCATAAATTTCAAAGTGGAGATATGGCTCTAATAGTTCTGTCCCTGCTTTTTTTAAAGCCTGCTCCAATACGATAGGGGAAAGCAGCCGAAAGTCTGCGGGGGTACTTACAGGACTATAATACAATCCATATTCAAAACAGATTTTACAGTCTGTCACTTTCCATCCATACAGCCCCTGCTCGCAGCCATAAAGAACCCCCTCCATAACCGCATTTTGGAACGATTGATTTAAATATCCAAGTGAAACTCTGCTTTCATACTGCACTCCGCTTCCAATAGGGAGCGGCTCTATGGACAACCCGACAGAAGCCCAGAAAGGATTTGGCGGGACTTCTATGTGGATGGTATATTCTGCTTTTCTAAGCGGTCTTTCCATATATATAACAGTAGGCTCTTTTATTTCTGCCTCCACATGATATTTTTCCTCAAGGATGGCACAAATGACTTCCATCTGCACATTCCCCAAAAAAGATAACATAATCTCATGGGTAACAGTATCAATGTCAAAATGCAAAAGAGGGTCTGTATCAGCAATCTCTGCGAGGGCATTTAACAGGGCTTCCCTTTGCTCCGGCTTTTGCGGCTCTACCGTTGTCCGAAGTAATGGCATGGGATTATCAATCCGTGTTTTGTGAGGCAGGAGTTTTTCATTTCCCAGGATATCGTTCAGTTTCAAAGTATCATCAGCTAAAATAACAATTTCTCCCGGACAGGCATGGTCAGCCGGGACGATTTCACCGTTTGTCGGAACACACATCTCTGTGATTTTTATTTTCTCTTTTTCAGATATTCTAATAACATCCCTCAAATGCAATGTTCCGCTATATATACGCACATAAACAAAACGCCGCCTTTTCTCTGAATATTCAATCTTAAAAACCTGCCCGCATAGTTCAGATTGACCTTCAGGCGTTGATGAATAAAATTTACTGGCAATTACTTCTATAAGCTGCCGAATCCCCAGATTGTTTTTAGCGCTTCCGTGATAAACGGGAAATAACGTTCCGTTTTGGAATCTCCTGTTTTCTTCCTGTTCCAGTTCTGACATTTTAAACGGTTTCCCTGACATATATTTCTCTAATAGTTCATCGTTTCCCATAATTACCGCATCCCACTGTTCCATATCGTCATTGTCCGTTACATTTATATGGGGATGCTGCCCAACCTTTTGCTTCACTATAATTTCCGAAGAAAGCTTTGCTTTCATTTCCCGATATACCATTGGCAAATCAATCCCCTCTTGGTCAATTTTATTGATGAAAAAAATTGTCGGAATCTTCATTATCTGTAGTGCATGAAACAGTATACGGGTCTGTGCCTGTATGCCATCCTTTGCAGAAACTAATAATACTGCTCCGTCTAATACGGATAAAGAACGGTATACTTCCGCCAAAAAATCCATATGGCCTGGCGTATCTATAATGTTGACTTTTACATCCTCCCACTGAAAAGATGTCACTGCTGTCTGGATAGTGATTCCCCTTTGACGCTCCAAATTCATTGTATCTGTCCTTGTTGTGCCTTCATCTACGCTCCCTAGTTCTGCAATTGCACCACTGGTATACAATAAACTTTCCGTTAATGTTGTCTTTCCTGCGTCAACGTGAGCCAGAATGCCTAAGTTAATTATTTTCATGTGATTTTCCTCCTATCAACACCCAAAAAAGGGCATAAAAATACCCAGTGATAAATACTCCTATCACTGGGTAAATAACTCCAATAGCCCCAAAACACTTATATGTTTTCGGGCATATAAAATTACATGATAAAAGTATTCTTAAACTGGGTACAAAAAACTAAGCCCCATATTAAAAGTGAAACGAGACTGCTACTTTTTGTTCCCACTATCAAATTGACAGTTTATTTAAGAATACCTTGCCGCATATTTATTAACTCCTTGTATAATACTGAATCTAATTATATTCCTTAACCCTTTATTTGTCAAGCTGACAAACTAAATATGCAAAAATAATTTCCTTTTCCACAATCTCCCTCGCACAAGCCCTTATGTTATTGAGGCATCCTGTCCATTCTAAGGCGTTTTCTGCCTTTAGCTGTTCCGTTATGCCCTGTGCCTGTTTCATACCCTCTATGAGCCTTTCAAAGCGTTCCTGTGCCTGTCTGTTGATGTCGGCAAGGTAGGCGTTTAGCCTGCCGCTTGTAAGAAGATTGGTGTATGTAACTTTACGGTACTGTTTTAGATAATCTAAATGCCGTTGCCCCCAGATGCCTATTGCCTGTTCTTCTTCGGCGGGTACAGTTAAGCACGGTATCAAATAATCCCCTTGCCTTTCGTATTTGCCGCCCAGTTCCTCAAATAATGATTTTGCCATTGTCTGTTACCTCCACATTCTTTTTTATTTTGAATGTCCGCAAAATCCGTCCTACATCTGTGAGACAAACGTAGGAGTTTTTTTCTTCTGTTTTTACATAGCCCCGTGCGGAGAGCTGCTTCAGATAGGCCAGCACTTCCCTCCGGGTCATCTCCATCCGCCCGCAGATCTCCGGAATGGTGATCCGGGTGTCCTTTTTTGCAAGAGAACAGAGCTCTTCCAGCATGTCTTCTTCGGTTTCTCTTTTGGAAGAGGGCATGCTGTGGCCCAGTTCTTCTGTGAAATCCTGATCATTTTTCATGTTTTTTCTGTTCTGAACTTAATTTATATTTGCGGCTGTGTTAGTTCAGACTAATAAGTATTATAGGAGATGGGCTGCGGGGATGTCAAGAGGGTAAAAAAATCCCACCGGCTGGATTACAGGATTATTGTAATTTAGCTGGTGGGATGATGATCACACTCTCGGCTTCACACCTTTGGTGTCTCGCTTGGCGAGCTTGACTTTGTTGAGTACATATGGTTTGTCGTGGTAGGTAATAGCATACTCCTGGCGGCTTTCCAGAGGGTAGGCGTGGTGGATGCGGTCTTCGCCGGTAAGCTTCATGCCGCGGACACCCATGGCGTTTTTCCTGGTGACAGAGATCTCGGTTTTCATGATACGGAGGAAGTAACCTTTCTCAGACTGGAACACAACCTGATCCATCTCGTCGGCTGCTCCTACGAATACAAGGCGGTCATCCTCTGCAAGCTTGGTGGAAACAATGGTACGCTTGGAAGCACGGAACTCTTCTCCCTTTACCAGCTTGCACATGCCGTTCTCTGTAACAAAGAGTACTGTGGAGGCTGCTACCTGGCTCAGCGGAGCTACGTATAGGATCTGCTCGGAAGTACTGTCATAATTACCCAGATTATCTGCCGGAACGCCTTTATCACGGAAACGTACCAGAGGAATATCTTCCGCCTTCACTGTATGGAGCTTGCCGGTATCTGTAAAGATACAGATCTTGTCCGTATTCATGCAGGTAAAGACATAACGGCTCTCTGCGTGAGCAGCTTCTTTATTACGCTCGTAGGCATTCTTGTCAATGAGACGCATATACCCGAAACGGTCCATCAGGAAGCAGACCTCTGTCTCTTCCATCTTCTTCTCTTCGTAAACAGCTTCCTCTGCATTCTCAATAGAAGTCTTACGCTTACTGCCGTATTCCTTCTTGATCTGATCCAGTTCTCCCATGATCACTGCTGCCATGGAATCATAATTATTCAGGATATCCTCATAGGCAGCAATGTTCTTCATGGTTTCCTCATGCTCTTTCATCAGGGCATCGATTTCCAGACCGATCAGCTTGTAGAGACGCATATCCAGAATGGCTGTGGCCTGTCTCTCTGTAAATTTCAGAGATTTTGCAGCTTTCTCAGAAGTTTTGGTCTTGAATTTAATCCCTTCTGTAACACCGTCGGTCAGGCATTTCTTTACCTGGTCGCGGCTCTTGCTGCCACGGAGGATCTCGATAATCAGGTCAATGACATCGCAGGCTTTGATAAGGCCTTCCTGGATTTCCCTTTTCTCCCTCTCTTTTGCAAGAAGTGTAGTGTACTTTCTGGAATTGACTTCAAATACAAAGTCCACATGATGGGCAATGATCTGCTTTAAGCCCAGTGTCTCCGGTCTTCCGTCTGCAACTGCCAGCATATTGACACCGAAGGTATCCTCCAGTCTGGTTTTCTTGTAGAGCATGTTGGTAAGGTTCTCAACATCTGCGTCACGCTTCAGTTCCAGAACGATACGGATCCCTTCTTTGGAGGACTGGTTGGAAATATCCACGATATCTGTGGTCTTCTTGGTTTCCACGAGAGTTGCGATATCGTTGAGGAATTTCCCGATGTTGGCACCGATCATGGTGTATGGGATTTCTGTGATCACCAGCTGCTGACGGCCACCCTTCAGCTTCTCTATTTCCACCCGTCCACGGATACGGAGCTTTCCTGTTCCGGATTCATAGATCTTTACAAGGTCGTCCTTATTTACTACGATACCGCCTGTCGGAAAATCCGGGCCTTTGAGATAACGCATCAGCCCACGAGTGCTGATATCATTGTTCTTCATATATGCCTTGACTGCATCTACCACCTCGCCAAGATTGTGCGGCGGAATGCTGGTAGCCATACCAACGGCGATTCCGTCTGCTCCGTTTACAAGGAGATTCGGAATACGCACCGGAAGTACTACAGGCTCCTTCTCTGTTTCATCGAAGTTCGGCATAAAGTCCACAACGTTCTTATCCAGGTCTTCCAAAAAAACCTCCTGGGTCAGCTTCTCCAGACGAGCCTCTGTATATCGCATGGCTGCGGCTCCGTCTCCCTCGATAGAACCGAAGTTTCCATGTCCGTCCACCAGAGTTCGGCCTTTCTTGAACTCCTGTGCCATAACTACAAGGGCATCATAAATGGAGCTGTCTCCATGAGGATGATATTTACCCATGGTATCTCCAACAATACGGGCACATTTACGGTACGGGCGGTCGTAACGGATGCCAAGCTCATACATATCATAAAGGGTACGGCGCTGTACCGGCTTCAGCCCGTCACGTACATCCGGCAGTGCTCTGGAAATGATAACACTCATGGCGTAATCGATATATGATTTCTGCATGATCTCCGCATAATCGGTGCGGATGATATTGTCCTGTTTTGTATTCATAGTTTATTCTCCCAATCAAATATCCAGCTCTGCATCTGTAGCATGCTCGTAGATAAAGGCCTTACGTGGCGGAACATCGCTTCCCATCAGAATCTCTGTCACATCGGAGGCCATGCGGGCATCTTCGATCTCCACTCGCTTCATCATTCTTGTCTCAGGGTTCAGGGTAGTCTCCCACAGCTGCTGGGCGTCCATCTCACCAAGGCCTTTATATCTCTGGAGTGTGAAGCTTCCCGGTTTATGGCTCTTACGGTATTTCTCAAGAGCCTTATCATCGTAGAGATATTCCTCCTGCCCCTTCTTCGGCATCACCTTATAAAGAGGCGGCATAGCGATATACACATGCCCCTCATAAATAAGCTCTGGCATAAAACGGTAAAACAAGGTCAGAAGCAGGGTGGAAATATGCGCACCATCCACATCCGCATCGGCCATGATCACGATCTTATCATAACGAAGCTTGGTAATATCAAAATCGTTTCCGTATCCTTCGGAAAAACCACAGCCGAATGCATTGATCATTGTCTTGATCTCTGCATTGGCCAAAACCTTATCAATGGTAGCCTTTTCTACGTTAAGGATCTTACCGCGGATTGGAAGGATTGCCTGGTAGTTACGGTCTCTGGCTGTCTTGGCAGAGCCGCCGGCAGAATCTCCCTCTACAATAAAGATCTCACAGAGAGACGGATCTTTCTTTTCGCAGTTAGCAAGCTTGCCATTGGAGTCAAAAGAATATTTCTGCTTGGTGAGGAGATTGGTCTTGGCACGCTCCTCTGTCTTACGAATCTTGGCTGCCTTCTCTGCACAGGAAAGTACCGTCTTTAATGTCTCAAGATTTCGGTCAAAGAAAAGCACAAGCTGTTCTCCCACAACTTTACCTGTAGCTCTTGACGCATCCTGGTTGTCAAGCTTGGTCTTGGTCTGTCCTTCAAAACGGGGCGCGGGATGCTTGATAGATACAACTGCTGTCATGCCGTTTCGGATATCTGCTCCTGTAAAGTTCGGATCTTTATCTTTCAGCACACCGATCTCACGTGCATAAGTATTCATAACTGTTGTAAAAGTTGTCTTAAATCCTGTGAGATGGGTACCGCCCTCTGCATTATAAATATTGTTGCAAAATCCAAGAACATTCTCACGGAACTCATTAGTAAACTGAAAAGCCACCTCAACACTGATCCCATCTGCTTCACCTTTGAAATATACCGCTTCATGAAGAGGCTGTGCATTCTTATTCAGATCACGAATAAAACCAACGATTCCTTCCGGCTCGTGATATTCGATATCTTCCGGTGTCTCGCCTCTTCTGTCCTCAAAATGGATGGTAAGTTCCGGATTCAGATAAGCAGTCTCATGAAGACGGCTCTTCACATCAGCTGCCCCGAAACGAGTCTTCTCAAAGATCTCCGGATCGGGAAGGAAGTTGACGCAGGTTCCTGTTTCTTTCGTCTTCCCCAGTTTCGGAAGAAGGCCTTCCTCCAGCTCAATAGTCGGGATTCCTCTCTCATAGTGGTCATGATGTATATAACCGTCACGGCTGATCTTAATGTCCAGATATGTGGACAAAGCGTTTACTACTGATGATCCCACACCATGAAGACCGCCGCTTGTCTTGTATGCGGAATTATCAAACTTACCGCCTGCATGAAGGGTTGTAAAAACAAGACGCTCTGCTGATACTCCCTTGGCATGCATGTCAACCGGGATTCCACGTCCGTTATCTTCTACTGTACAGGAACCGTCCTTCTCAAGAACTACATGGATCCGGCTGCAGTATCCTGCAAGATGCTCATCCACCGCATTATCCACGATCTCGTATATCAGATGGTTCAGTCCCTTTCTGGACACGCTTCCGATATACATACCGGGACGTTTACGTACGGCCTCAAGGCCTTCCAGGACAGAGATACTGCCCGCATCATAAGTGTCTTTCTTTGCCATTCCACTGATTCCTTTCTTTTTTATTTCGAACATTTGTTTGTATTATATCAAAAATATTTATTATTTTCAATTGTTTTTTTATTGCAACAGCTTATCTATTCTATCAAAAGAGCCTCGAAACTGCAAGCAAAAACAGGAAACACTGCTCTTTTCGGGAATGCTAGCGTTACTGTTCTTTCCACAGCCAGTAACATATTATCCTTAAAAAAGTATGTTTCCTGTTTCTTCAATATTTCTTTATTTGTCAGTCAAACAGAGCTGTCACGAAATTTTTTCAAGAAGTTTTTTCTTATCTAAGGGCTTCGAGAAATAATATCCCTGGATCATATCCACGCCCCATTTTTCCAGAAGCTTTACTTCCTCTTCTGTCTCTGCACCTTCTGCGATCACCTTGTAGCCCATATGCTGCATGGTCATTACAATACTGTGATAAAAAAGTGCCGCCTGTTTATCCGTACAGACGTTCATCAGAAGCGATCTGTCCATTTTTACTGCCGAAAACGGGATCCGCAGCACAGCATTCAGATTGGCATAACCAGAACCGAAATCATCCAGGCACATATGTATTCCTGCTTCCGCAAAATCCTCGATAGCTGTACAGAAACTCTCACTGTATTCCGTAGCTACCGTTTCTGTGATCTCAAACTGAAAATACGCAGGATTCAGACCATATTCCTGTATGATCCCGATAAGCACGCGGCTGTATCCAGGCTTCATAAGTTCAGAAGGAGACAGATTAAATTTCACATTCCAGATGTTCTGCATAATATACTCGTGCTCTTTGATAAAACAGCAGACTCTTCGAAGCTGCAGTTTTCCAACCTCTGAGATCAGTCCCTGTTTTTCTGCGATCCCGATAAAAACATCCGGTGGGATCATCCCCAGTGTAGGATGTTTCAAACGGCTCAGTGCCTCAAGTGTAATAAAACTCTGTTTTTTTATGGAGTAAACCGGCTGATAATATACCTCAAACAGATCCTTTTCTACTGCCTTCCTTAAAAAATGCTCCACTTCCTGTTCATACCGGAATCCTTCCAGGAGTCTGCTGTCCGACTGAATCAGCACCGTTTCTTCCGTATTCTGGGAAAGTGATCCCATATATTCAATATATGCAAGAAGAATATCTTCTTTTTCCATTTTCTCAGCATTCATGATCCCGCAGATTGCTGCATGCAACGTCACATTTTCTTTTCCTATATGGAACGGTTTTTTCAGAAATTCTCTTATTTCATCTCTGGCTTTTTCGTAATCAGACAGGGAATCCAGCACTACCAGAAAACTGTTTCCTGTAACGCGGAACACCTGGAGAGATCCTGTGATCTCCTGAATCCCTTTTGCCAGCTGGATCAAAAGCTGGTCACCTGCACTTGTACCATAAATCCTGTTGATCTGCTTCATATTGCAGGCATCAACAGCCAGCAGATGAAAACTATCTTTCCTGTATATTTTTTCTCCGATCCATTTGTCAAAATACTGCCTGTCAAAAAGCCCTGTCATACTGTCCGTGTAATCTCCGGGATTGTTCAAAGTCAGATAAATAAGCCATAATCCTGCCGCCACTCCAAAACCAGTAAGCAGCCATCTTCCTGTCAGAAGCTGAACAGCAAGACAGCCTGTCTCAATTCCAAGAAATCTCCAGATCGTCTGCCTGATCTCCTCCTCTGCTGTTTTTCCATAACGTGCAGTAAAATATGCAATGATCAGAGCAAAAAATGCTATATAAATATAGATCATGTCATGAAAAAAACCTTTCGTCAGCAGACCATTTTTATTAAAATCAAACAGCCATCTGATCCTGATGTTCAGAAGTACAGCAAGGCACATGCCTACCGGTACAACGAACCATGCAGTTTTCAGCCATTTATATTTCTCTTTCTGTCTTCCTGTGATAATACGTACATAGCAGAAAAACATATAGGGAAGTATCACCGTACAGAGATAGTACAGAGTAAAAACAACTTCTGCTGTCTGCCGCCTTGTCCCACATCCTTTTTCTGCAAAAAATCCGCAGATCAGATCCAGCGCCACATAAATACCACCCAGAGCCAGAAAATTCGCAAAAAGCCGGTTTTCTACATTGCTCAGTCTTTTATGAGAAAAATAGTGGGCCGAGATCAATGCTATCAGGACAAGCGCTGTTACCTGAAAATAATTAGTATACACTTTTTTCCTCCTTCTTTTTGTTCTCATAAAGCTTCTGGTCTGCCTCATATTTCCAGTCCCCAATGGTTTTATAGCTTCCATCGGGTTTTCTGAGACAGCTGCTCCCTGCAGATAAAGAAACACGGCATCTGCCAGATTTCTCACTGTTTCCTGCTTCTTTTTTCAGCTGTTCCAGCCAGAACCATTCCGGTTTCTCCGGATCACGGACAAGCACCGCAAATTCATCGTCTCCAATACGATAACAGGTGCCTTTCTCCCGAAAAACATTCTCAATACATCTGGCAGAAGCTGCTACCAGTTCATCTCCCAGTCCCCGCCCGAATTCCTTATTTGTAAAGCGGAGATGATCAATATGAATATAAATAAGAAGAATATCCTGATATTCTCCAGTGTGAACGACCATCTCTTCGAGGGCTTTTTCAAATCCTGTTCTTGTCTCAAACCCTGTCAGTCCATCTTCTCTGACAAGACGTTCGTAGGCCTGGGTTTCCATACGGTAACGGATATTATCTGCCATTTCCATAACAACATCTGCAATAAGGAGTACCAGAAATGCCAGAATTCCCAGTTCAAAGATCGCACCATAATAAGGAATCTCAAACAGCCAGTACAGAAGCAGTGCGCTTAATCCGCTTGCCCCTACAATAACATAGGCTATAAGAAGAAAGAGCAGTTCTTTTCTCTTCTCCTGCCTGTACTCCCGTATCAGAAGCACTGCCAGGATCAGTACCCACGTAAAAAGCAGGATGTGGGTAACAAACAGCATATTTGTGAACTGTGCGATCCCCAAAAGCACCAGGATTCCCTGCACCAGTGCATTACAGTAAAAGGCCTGGATTCCGATATCCAGGATCTTGTATCTTGACATGTTCCCCATCTTCTGCTGAAAATGGATCATCGGCACGGCAAACAGCATAAACATGTAAAAAGATACCAGACATAAAGCATCAGGACTGCTGCTATAGCTCTGTGCCATAGAAGAATCTGTTACCAGCCATATACTGCACATCCCAAGAAACAGAGCTACATCCCGGAACCGGCCACCTGACATCTTCCGATTTCTCAAATAGAGAAAAATACACAACGCAACTGCACATAATACGATCATGACAACTGCCGCTCCCAGTGGAATGATTTCTTTTTTCAGCTGGTACAGTGCCACTGCTCTGCCAGTTCCTATGTAGACCTGATCGATCTTGTACTTTCCGCGCTGTGGAGTATGGTAGCTTAAAGTCAGTACTCTTCCCTTCGTGTCATTTCCCAGAGGTGCAATGCAGTCCAGTTTGGATTTCATCTGGGTATTCCGTGCAAAAAGTGCTTCTTTATACTGGTACAGGATCTTTCCGTCCAGACGGATCACAAGGTCATACTGTGCGCCTGTAGTTATCACCGTCATCTCTGCATTATCTTCGCCCGGATTTTCATTATAAAGGATGAGTGATTCTCCTTTTTGGGCTGGCAGTTCTGCCGGAAGGGTGATATCTTTTCGTACTCCATCTTCTATATAATACCATCCACCGGACAACGGCTGCACCTGTTCCTGTTTCTGCCAGATCCCACCCTCGCAGAATATCAGAAACAGCAGTACAAAAACGGCAAACGTAGCAAAAAGCAAAACCGTTTCCAGCTTCCGTCCTGTATTTTTTTTTGTTTTGTAAGTCATTTTTTTCCTCTTTTAACCGTTCATAATCTTTTCTTTTTACTCTCTGTGTTCTATCATAACATCAATACAATTTTCCGTCAAAAAAATTGTCAAAAATGTTCAATAAATATATATAAAAAATTTTTTCAAAAAAGCAAAAAAAGTACTTGCATTTTGAAAGAAAGTGTTATATACTAACGAAGTCGGTTGAGAGAAACAACTGAAAGTCGCAATCAAACGACAATAAATAATGAATATGGCCAGTTGGTCAAGGGGCTAAGACGCCGCCCTCTCACGGCGGAAACACGGGTTCGATTCCCGTACTGGCTATTGCGTAGAAGCAGTTAGAAACCTTATTCTAACTGCTTTTTTCATTGCTCTGGAAGTGATGAAAAACAAGAGTATCATCAAAAATGTCATCAGAATATGTGTTCTGATTATTTTTTTGCATTTTTTTCTCTTCTGTTTTATAATTTTTTTGTAAAAATACTTCAGATAAGGGGTGACTTCTCATGCATCACAAACTTTCTTTTCGCAGAAAGCTGCAGACATTTTTGCTTTCGCTGCTGCTTATTCTGCTGACAGCCGCAGGAGTTCCCTCTGCTGCTTATACAGCTGAGGCCGCTTCTGCTGACACGACAATGGCTGTTCATTTTCTCGACGTGGGACAGGGACTTTCTATTCTGGTTCAGTCCCAGGGAAAAAATCTTCTGTATGACGGAGGCGACCGGGGACATTCCAGTTTCGTTGTTTCCTATCTGCAGAAGCAAAATGTTTCCACCATTGACTATATGATTTCGTCTCATTACGATGAGGACCACGTAGCCGGACTCGTTGGATGCCTGGACAATTTTTCCGTAAAAAATGTGATCGGCGCGGATTATGTGCAGGATACAAAAATCTATCAGTCTTTTGAAAACGAGGTTTCTTCCCAAGGACTTAACGTCCAGCATCCTGATCCTGGTACGGATTTTTCTTTTGGAAGCGGTAAGTTTACAGTTCTTTCTCCTCAGTCCATCAGCAGCAATGATAATGACAATTCTGTTGCTATCCGACTGGAAAACGGAATTAATCATTTTCTTTTTACAGGAGATGCTGAATCTGCCGGTGAGGAAGCGATCTGTGATCTTGGCCTTGATCTTTCCTGTGATGTGATCGTTCCAGGACATCACGGCTCTGCTACTGCCACTACCTGGGATCTCCTTCAGCAGACAGTTCCTGAATATGCAGTGATCAGCTGCGGCACAGGAAACTCCTACGGACATCCTCATAAGGATACTATGGATAAACTCTCTGATATGGGAATCCAGGTATTCCGGACGGATGAGCAGGGCACTGTCATTGCTGTCAGCGACGGAAACGATATCCAATGGAACCAGAATCCCTGTAATGATTATTCAGCCGGAGATGAGACAGATATCGGTACGCAGCCTTCCTCTGCTTATGGCAGCAGCAGTTCAGCCAGTTCCGATTATATTTCTGATGCTGCGGCTGGCGCAGATTCTTCTGCAAATGTTCAGGCTGATCCGGAGCCAGTCGGGGATATGGTATGGATTTCTGCTACAGGAAGCAAATATCACAGGATTCCAAACTGCGGAAATATGAATCCTGATAATGCCACAGAGATGACCCGTTCCCAGGCAGAAGCCGCCGGGTATGGAGCTTGTAAGAAATGTTATTGATGTAGCTTTATTATCTAATAAAGGACAGCGGTATCATATGTAAGTGTATATGATATCACTGTCCTTTTCTTTATGTATCTTATCTGATTATTTCTCTTATGTACGATTTCTGCTTAGACGTGGATAGATTCCTGTATCTGCGGAATTATGCCTTTCGCCTGCAGCAGCACTACAATAGTATCCTGCGTGTCTTTCAGATGCTTAATGTCTACATTAACCAGATGGTCAAATTTCTTCTCCAGCAATCTCTGACGTCCCTCCAGTGTATCCTGACGATTTTTGATAGCAAGCAATTCTCTGTCAATTCCATCAAGTCTTACATCAATGCCGTCTAATCGATTATCAATGCCATCTAATCGATTATCAATGCCGTCCAACCTGCTGTCAACACCGTCCAAACGTAGAAATATCTGCTTCTGGCCTTCAACTAGCATCTCCAGCATTTCTCTGTCTGTCATAAAATCTATCCTCCCTTCTCGTATGATGCTCACAGTATAGCACAATACGGTCTGGTATTCAAGCACATATCGTTCTTATTTTTTCATTCTTCCACATCCTCCGCAGGTTCGGCCGGAACAAAGACTCTCTTTTTTTCTTTCTTCTCTTTCTTCACAGCCTTGGCATGCTCTGTGGCTTCGCGGCAGAATTCCATCTGAGAATTAACCAGAACTTTCCCCCGTTTATCCGGCTTTTCGTAAGCTCCGTCCGGCTGCAGGATATGAGCTTTTACATTATCGCGGAATTCCAGATCCAGCACATGTAGGATCTCTTCCTTGATGGCCTCATCTTCCACAGGAAAAACGATCTCCACACGACGATCAAGGTTACGTGGCATCCAGTCCGCGCTTCCCATGTATATCTCATCTGATCCGCCATTCTTAAAATAAAAGATCCGGCTGTGTTCCAGGAAATTGCCGACAATAGAACGCACATGGATATTTTCGCTGATACCCGGGATTCCCACTTTCAAGCAACAAATACCTCTCACCAGAAGATCGATCTTCACTCCACAGGAAGAAGCATAATACAAAGCAGCCATGATCACAGGATCACAGAGAGAATTCATCTTTGCCACAATATGAGCTTCCTCTCCGTTCTTCGCATGCTCTGCCTCTCTCTCGATCATCTTTACAAAACGGTCTTTCATCCAGATCGGCGCAACGATCAGCTTGTTCCAGCGTTTCGGCTCTGAATATCCGGAAAGCATGTTAAATACAGCAGTTGCATCCTCACCGAACCGCTCATCACAGGTAAAAATACCGCAGTCTGTATAAAGCTTCGCTGTGGAATCGTTATAGTTTCCGGTTGCCAGATGCACATATCTGCGAATTCCGTTCTCTTCTCTGCGCACCACCAGGGTAATCTTGCTATGGGTCTTCAGGCCGACCAGACCATAGATTACATGACAGCCTGCTTTTTCCAGCATCTTCGCCCAGACGATATTATTCTCCTCATCAAAACGTGCTTTCAATTCTACCAGAACGGAAACTTGCTTACCGTTCTCGGCAGCCTGTGCAAGTGCCGCAATAATAGGAGAATTGCCGCTGACACGGTAAAGTGTCTGCTTGATTGCCAACACATCCGGATCTTTTGCAGCCTGGCGCACAAAATTCACAACCGGGTCAAAACTCATATACGGATGATGGAGAAACACATCGCCCTCACGGATCACCTGAAAAATATCTTTATCATTCTGGAATGCAGGCACTGCTGCAGGTTTATATTTCGGCTCTTTGAACTGATCGTAGCCGTCAATACCGTAAACCTTCATCAGCATGGTAAGATCCAGCGGCCCATTGATAAAGAAGATATCATCTCCATGAACCTGAAATTCCATTTTCAGGATATCCAGAAGTCTGGAGTCCATCTTATCTTCCACTTCCAGACGGATCACCTCACCCCACTGACGTTTTTTCAGCTGTTTCTGAATTTCCACCAGAAGATCCTCAGCCTCATCCTCATCAATGGAAAGATCTGCATTACGCATAATTCTGTATGGATGCGCACAGATTACATCATAGCTCAAAAACAGCTTATCAATATTTCGCTCAATGATCTGTTCCAGAAGAGTCACTGTTGTATGGCCTTTCTTCTCAGAAGGGATGATTACCACTCTCGGAAGTACGGAAGGAACCTGCACTGTAGCAAAATCAATCTCTTCTTTGCCTTTTTTTGTATCTTTTTTGGAAAGGAGTGCTCCGATGTTCAGTGTCTTATTTCGGATCAGAGGAAAAGGTCTCGATGAGTCCATAGCCATCGGCGTGAGGACCGGATATACATTATCCTCAAAATACTGATCCACGAACTCTTTCTGTTTCTCGGAAAATGCCTCATGTTCAAAAATCACATGAAGCCCTGCTTTCTCCAGGGCAGGAACCAGAGACCTGTTTAATGTACTGTA
The DNA here is from genome assembly GCF_056504635.1 of Blautia sp. HA8986. NCBI lineage: Bacteria > Bacillati > Bacillota > Clostridia > Lachnospirales > Lachnospiraceae > Blautia > Blautia sp. HA8986. The sequence continues at coordinate 146,322 of NZ_JBWLUQ010000001.1, read as the reverse complement.
CTGCACATGAACCAGGTCATGAGTCTGCTGGCTGATGGCCTTCAGCTGTTCCTTTGATGTCATTCCTGCAATGTCTGTTTTCTTGTATCCTGCATGGACCTGGTCTTTCAGGGATGCCACACGGACCATATAGAACTCGTCCAGATTGGAGGATGTGATGCTTAAAAATTTCAGTCTCTCAAAGAGAGGCAGACTTTTGTCCCTGGCCTCACTTAAAACTCTGTCATCAAACTTGATCCAGCTTAATTCCCTGTTTACAAAATATTCCGGTTTTTCAAATTCTTTAAATTTCATACCCAAAACCTCCTCCGTTATGCTCTGCCTTTCCGCTTCATTACAAGCCGGATTCCGAACACTGACTCAAAAAATTCCGTCTTATCTTTCAACAAGCCAAGTTCCAGGGAAACATCTTTCACAGAATCTATGATCAGATAAAGAGTTCTGTCCTTCAGCTTCACATTGAGAGCCTTTACCTTCTGGTAGTGGCTTCTGTCCATAGCATTAGCCAGCCTCAAAATTGCCGCCAGCTTGGCAGTCAGAAGATACTCTTCCCGGCTCATGGCAGTCTCTCTATTGATCTCCTCATAGCAGCCAAACTCCTTTGTATTATACCTCACCACACTGGCAATCACCTGACGCTCCTCAGTGGAAAGCCCGATGATCTCCGTTGCCATAATGATCTGGTATGAATATTCTGCCACATCCGTCATACTGATATATTTTCCGCAGTCATGAAGGATCACTGAGATCTGCAGGAGAAGTCGCTCTCTTTTTCCCATGCCGTGAATCTTTTTTGTGCTGTCAAAAATATCCAGTGCCAGGTCACAGGTTCCTGTAAGATGATTCTTTCCGCTGGAATAGCGTCTGGCAATGTTTCTGGAAGCTACCAGGATATCATTTTCGAAATTGTGGGCACTTTTCAGATATTTATTTTTTTCCGCATAATCGTAAGCAATTCCATCTAAAAGGGAAACTCCAGGTATCCACAAAGCTTCTGCCTGAAAAAGTTCTATAAAATTACGGATGATGACCATATTCGGAATGATCAGGGAAGCATATTCCGGCTCCAGCCCCATAGAATCCGCAAGATCATAATCTGACATATTTACGATGGAGTCATACTTCTTCAGAAACTCCGTCTTTGTGATTATATTTTCCCCGGATTTCTCCTGGAATATGGTATCTGTGAGAAAATCCCCCATCAGGATCAGATTGGAGATTTCTTTGTCCTTCAGATAAAGTCTCTGAAAGCTCATGAGATCGTTGCGGATAAATTCCTCTACCAGCCTGTCATAATGTGGAGTTGTTTTCTCCAGGTCTTTCAGCCGCTGCCGGATACGAAGGCTTCCCATACGGATACTCTGCGTCAGCACCAATGCGTCCTTATCAAATAGTGATACCTGCAGGTTTCCGCCTCCGATATCCAGAATCGCCGTTCCCTTCTGAATCGCTTTTTTGAATCCGGATTCAATAGCTGCAATGGATTTATATCCGAGAAAATGCTGTTCCGCATTGCTTAAGATCTCCACCCTTATACCTGTTCTCTGATATATCTGCTCCAGAATGATCGTCGGATTCTTAAGCTCGCGGAGCGAACTTGTTGCACACGCACGCCAGCTTTCCACCCCAAAGTCTGCCATCATGCGTTTAAAATCATTCAAAATCTCGCACAGCTCGTCTACAGTCTCCATCTCCAGACGTCCTGCTGCATATGTTCCCCGTCCCAGCTCCAGCTGGTAACGGACATCATTAATTTCCCTGAAGCCGATTCTCCTGGACATTTCAAATATCTTCATGCTGACTTCATAGGATCCTATATCAATTGCCGCAAAGGTTGTCACAGCCATAGTTCATCATCCTTTCCCCCAACACGGGTGGACTATTTCTTTTTTTCTTCCTCTGTTCCCACAATATAATCTATAAACTGCTGCGCAGCACGTCCTGTCAGGCCTCCGTGAGAAATTTCCCACTGGTTTGCCTTAAGAAGAAGCTCATCTTCCGGCATGGTAACTCCATAACGGGCTGCCAGTGTCCGGACGATTTCCTGAAACTGCTTCTTATCCGGCTTTCCAAAGTAGATGCGGACACCAAAACGGTATACAAGGGAAAGCTTCTCCTGTACTGTATCAGAGGAATGCAGATCATTGTCATCTGCGATCTCCAGCTTGTCAGTTGCGCGCTCGCGTACAAGATTACGTCTGTTGCTCGTTGCATAGATCAGGACATTATCCGGTTTCTTCTCAAGTCCGCCCTCGATTACTGCTTTCAGATATTTATACTCGATCTCAAATTCCTCAAAGGAAAGATCATCCATGTAAATAATAAAACGGTAATTACGGTTCTTGATCTGGGCGATCACCTCATTGAGATCCTGGAACTGATGCTTGTAGGCCTCAATAATACGAAGTCCCTGATCATAATACTGATTCAGGATACCCTTGATGCTGGAAGATTTACCGGTTCCTGCATCACCGAAAAGCAGACAGTTGTTCGCCTTTCTTCCCTGGACAAAAGCCTCTGTGTTATCGATAAGTTTCTTTTTTGCGATCTCGTAGCCTACCAGATCATCGATCTTCACATGTGCAATTCTTGTGATCGGCTGGATCTCTACCTTGCCATCCTCATCATGTCCGATACGGAATGCCTTGTGAAGACCAAGCTTACCTACACCAAAATCCTTATAAAAAGCAATCATATCATCCATGAATTCCTCAGTTGTGGAAGCTGCTGCCAGTGTCTTGCTCATCTGGCAGATACGGTCACGGATCCTTGTATTAAAGAGCTTGCTGTTCTCATCCGGTGTCTGATAATCACAGATTACCCTGCAGCATGCGGTTCCAAATACTTTGTCAAAAACAGTGATGTCGAAATCGTACAGCTCTTTGAATATCCGGAAATCATTTTTTGCAAGGTCATTGATGCTGCCTTTGATGGCTCCGCGAATCTCACTTGCCATACTGAATGCATTTTCATGGTTTACCAGAAGGAATGTAAGATATGTATGCCAGATATTTCCGGAAAATCCGTACATTCCTGCCAGTTCCACCAGTCCGTTCACACACTGAAAAAACTGATTCTCTTTTGCCCTGAGAGCTTCCTCATCGGACTCATAAAGATTGATAATCTCCGCCATATTGTCCAGTATCTCACCGTCTGAAAAATTACGGTAAAGGACACATTCCTGAATTCTTGCCAACATAATAATTTAACTCCTCTGTATCTTAATAATTTCCAAGTACGCGAAGCACATTCGCCTCCGCTTCGATTCCTCTTAACGCATTCTCCACTGCACTCTCACCAAGTCTTCCCGTAAAATCAACAAAGAATCGGTATTCCCAGGATTTTCCGGGAATCGGACGGGACTCGATCTTTGTCATGTTCAGTCCGTTGTAAATAATGTGGGAAAGCATATTGTAAAGAGTTCCGCTTTCATGAGGCAGCTCAAAACAGATACTGATCTTTCCGGCTTTTTCCTCATATTCCGGCTTTCTGCTTACAATGATGAAACGTGTGGAGTTCGCTTTTTCCCTGCAAATGTTTTCTGCCAGGACTTTCAGGCCGAACACCTCACCTGCTTCACGGCTTGCGATAGCTGCAACGCTCTTGTCACCTGTCTCACTGACCATCTTGGCTGCTCCTGCGGTGTTCTCCACTTCTTTCTTTTTCCAGGATGAATGCTCCTCCAGAAATGCCTTGCACTGTGCAAGTCCCTGGGGATGGGAGCAAACCTTTGTAATATCACCAAGTTCTGCATCCGGAAGCCCAAGAAGCACATGATCCACACGAATGATCTGCTCGCCTACGATATAGAGCTTATATTCCATGAGAAGATCGTAGATATCAGCCACAATACCTGCGGTGGAATTCTCAATAGGAAGCACTGCGTAGTCTGCCTTTCCGTTAGTTACATCCTCCATGGCTGTACGCCATGTTTTTACATGGTAGCTTTCAATCTTTTTACCAAAGTACTGACGCATTGCTGCATAGCTGTATGCACCTTCCACGCCCTGAAAAACAACTGTGGCATTCTCAAGAGGAACGTGCTTTACAGTTGTGAAATTACGCTCTCCGTAAATTCCGTGCTCTGTCAGAAGCTGGTACTGTCTCTTGCGGCTGATTGCCATGATCTGGCGAAAAAGCTCCTGCACGCCAAGACTGTTGAACTCTCCGTGCGCCTTTTCTTTCAGTGTGTGGATCTTCTGACTCTCACGAACCGGGTCCAGAACCTGCTTGCCTGTCTTGATCTTATATTCAGCGACTTCTTCACTCACCTTCATTCGTTTTTCAAAGAGACGCACGATCTCGCTGTCAATCTCATCGATCTCGTCTCTGTATCTTTCCAAATCAGTCATTATTTCCTCCGTTATGTTTCTTGATAATTTCTGTAAGGTCTCCCAAAAATGCCAGAGAACCAAAGGCAATGATCACACCCTCTGTTCCTGCCAGATGATAAGCCTCTGCCACTGCCGATTCAATATCATCATATGACCTTACATCCGAATGGAACTCCCTCACTGCATCTGCCAGCTCCCCGGGGGACAGTGCTCTGGGATTATCAGGTGCCGCGATAGTCAGAATGGTATCTGCGTACTTCTCTGTTTTCCGGATGACTTTGCGGTAATCCTTGTCACGGAACATTCCCATGATGTAGATAATCCTTCTGCCTTTAAAATACCTCTCAACAGATGCTGCCAGCATATCTGCCGCAGCAGGGTTATGTGCTCCGTCAACAACAAAATCCGGCTTCGTTCCAAGAAGTGCGAATCTTCCAGGCCAAGTGGTGCGTTTCAGGCCATCCTGCCTCTGCTCCTGTGTTGTGGGATATCCCTGCTCATTCAGGATCTCCAGTGCCCGGAGTGCTGCCACCGCATTCTCCTTCTGGTATGCACCTGCCAGGGATATCGTGTACTTCTCTCCTTTATAAAGAAAAGTCTGTCCTGTCATAGATGCTTCCAGAACTTCCGCGTCATCCCGGTCAGCCACCTCGTATGGTACATTCTGTTCCTCACATATTCTTCTGATCACAGCTTCTGCTTCCGGCTGCTGCTTCACTGTTACCATATGACTGTCCGGCTTGATAATGCCGGCTTTTTTCTCTGCGATTTCACTCAGGGTATTTCCAAGAAATGCCGTATGATCCATACTGATAGATACCAGAATGGAAAGAACTGTCGTACGGATTATGTTGGTGGCGTCCAGATCGCCGCCCATGCCAACTTCCATTAATACAATATCGCATTTCTCATCCTGAAAATAAAGAAATGCGGCTGCTGTTTCAATTTCAAATACTGATGGATGCGGTTTGCCTTCCTTCACAATGTCATCGATCACTTCCGCGATCCTTGTCACATATGCTGCAAATTTCTCTCTGCTGACAGGCTCTCCGTTTACTTCCATCCTCTCTCTGTAGGAATAGACAGCCGGTGAAATATATCTTCCGACCCGGTAGCCTGCACCTGATAAAGCGGAATACAGATATGCGATCACAGACCCTTTTCCGTTGGTTCCTGCTACATGAACATATTTCAGTTCATCCTGCGGATCACCAAGACGCCTCATCAGCTCCCTCATATTATCCAGTCCCAGAACGATGCCTTTCTTCAGTTCTGCGGCTCTGATATAGGCGCGACTTTCTTCATAATTCATTGTCTGTTTCTCCTTCCGCGTGTGTTTCGTTCATTATAAACCACACGTATATTTTTTTCAAGGCAGGGGATACTATTAAAGATGCTTTTCCATGTTAAATGTGTGTGAAAAATTTGCTTACGAGAAGAGGTTTTGGTATGCAAAAGAAGGATTTTTTTCTGTGCGGTTTTACAGGCTGGTGCCTGGAAATCATCTGGACCGGACTGCACTCTCTTTTTACCGGTCACTTTACCATGATGGGAAAAACATCTCTTCTGATGTTTCCGGTGTACGGTCTGGCCGCTGTCATCCGCCCTGCCTATCATAAGCTTGCCCGTTTTCCGGTTATGATACGCGGAGTTTTCTACAGCTGCGGGATTTTTCTGGTGGAATTCCTAAGCGGTTCTTTTTACCGGAAACTTCATATCTGCCCCTGGGATTATTCTCATGTTCCGCTGCAATATAAAGGCGTGATCCGACTGGACTATGCACCTCTGTGGTTCATCACCGGTCTTTTCTTTGAATGGCTTCTTCGACAAAATCCTCGGAAATCATCTTGAAAAACTCACGTTTATATATTATGATATCTGGAAGGGAATCTGATTTTCCAGTAAATAATTGGAGGTACAACATGAGACATTTAATGAGTCCGTTGGATTTCTCGGTTGAAGAGCTTGAGAAGCTTCTGAATCTCGCCGATGATATCGGGAAAAATCCTAAAAAGTATGCGCACACCTGTGATGATAAAAGGCTTGCGACACTGTTTTATGAACCAAGTACACGTACACGTTTAAGTTTCGAGGCAGCCATGATGAATCTCGGAGGAAAGGTTCTTGGTTTTTCTTCCGCCGATTCCAGCTCAGCATCTAAGGGCGAGAGTGTTGCCGATACCATTCGCGTTGTTTCCTGCTATGCAGATATCTGTGCTATGCGTCACCCGAAGGAAGGTGCTCCGCTTGTAGCTTCTATGGCATCCAATATTCCGGTGATCAATGCTGGAGATGGTGGCCACCAGCATCCTACTCAGACATTAACCGATCTTTTAACTATCCGTTCCCTCAAAGGCAGACTTGATAATATCACGATCGGTCTCTGCGGTGATTTGAAATTCGGACGTACTGTCCATTCTCTGATCGAGGCACTGGTGCGTTATGAGAACGTAAAATTCGTCCTGATCTCTCCGGAAGAGCTTCGTATTCCAAGCTATATCCGTGAGGATGTACTAAAGCGCAACAATATCGAGTTCGTCGAGGAGGAACGTCTCGAGGACGCACTTCCAGCTCTTGATATCCTGTACATGACCCGTGTTCAGAAGGAGCGTTTCTTTAACGAAGAGGATTATATCCGCATGAAAGATTTCTATGTTCTGGATAAACAGAAGATGGAACTTGCTCCGAAGGATATGTATATCCTTCATCCGCTTCCGCGTGTTAATGAGATTTCTGTTGAAGTGGATTCTGATCCGCGTGCCGCTTATTTCAAACAGGTCCAGTATGGTGTTTATGTCCGTATGGCCCTGATTCTTACATTACTGGAGGTGGAACTGCCATGTTAAACGTAGGTGCTCTTCGTGAAGGTTATGTCCTGGATCATATCAAAGCCGGCAAGGCAATGACTATCTATCATGACCTGAATCTGGATAAGCTGGATTGTACTGTAGCTATCATCAAGAATGCCCGCAGCCAGAAAATGGGCAAGAAAGATATCATCAAAGTAGAATGCCCGATCGAGGATCTGGATCTTGATATTCTTGGTTTTATCGATCACAACATCACTGTAAACATTATTAAAGATGAGAAGATCGTTGCAAAAAAAGAACTGAAGCTGCCGAAACAGGTAGTGAACGTGATCAAATGCAAGAATCCCCGTTGTATCACTTCCATCGAGCAGGGACTGGATCAGATTTTTGTTCTTGCAGATGAGGAGAAAGAGATTTACCGCTGTAAGTACTGCGAGGAGAAGTATAGAGGAAAACGTAATAAGTAATTGACTGTATAAAAAAAGCAGCTGACATTCTGTAAATCAGTTTCGATTGATTCATGGAATACAGCTGCTTTTTAATTAATGTGCTTATTATACGCAGTCAGACCGATAAGCCGGGTTATGTCGTTGAGTGATCATCTATCTAGGCCTTCCGTTGCCAGAAGGCTCCAGCGACCTACCTGAAAGCACGACGGGCCGCCGTATGGCTTTCTTCTCGGTCTTGCTTCGAATGGAGTTTACATGTGCCCGCTCTGTTACCACAGCGGCGGTAGTCTCTTACACTGCCTTTCCACCCTTACCTCGTATAAACGGGGCGGTTTATTTCTGTTGCACTGGTCTGGGAGTTGCCTCCACCGGACGTTATCCGGCATCCTGCCCTGTGAAGCCCGGACTTTCCTCGTCTGAACCCTTTCGTCTGTTCAGCCGCGATCACCTGGACTGGCTGCGCAGTTGATATTTTAGCACAGGTATACAGACTTGTAAAGCCGGAATTTTTTCAGAACACCCGCGCTTCCATCCCATTAGGAGCAGCAACACGATTATCTAAGTTCCAGCGTCCACTCCTGTCTGTCTGTTACTTCTCCTATTACCCCAGCCTGCAGACCTGCTGCATTTAATTCTTCCATAATATATGGGACATCTTTTTCCGGAACTGCTGCCAGCAAACCACCGGAAGTCTGTGGATCAAATACCACATCTTCTTTCCAGAGCACTGCTGAACTTTTCACTCCGGTTTTATTGGCATATTCCCGGTTTCTGTAGGCTCCTCCCGGAATCAGTCCCATGGACGCATACATCTCCACATCCGGAAATAACGGCAGCTTCTCTGTGTCTATCACAATGGTCCTGTCACTGGCTGCGGCCATTTCTGTGGCGTGTCCGCCGAGACCAAATCCTGTTATGTCTGTGCAGGCATGAATCTCAAATTTCCGGAAAGCTTCACAGGCTGACCGGTTCAAAAGCTTCATGGAGGCAAGTACTGCTGTTCTTGCTTCTTCTGATACCAGGTCTGCTTTGATAGCTGTATTTATAATTCCTGCACCAAGCGGTTTTGTGAGGATCAGTTTATCCCCTGTCTGTGCTCCATAGTTTTTCCAGAATTTCTTCGGATTCACAAATCCCGTTACGCTAAGCCCGTACTTAGGTGTATCATCCTGAATAGTATGTCCGCCTGCAAGAACTGCTCCTGCTTCCATCACCTTGTCGGCTCCACCACGAAGGATTTCTCCAAGGATCTCCACATCCATATTTTTCGGAAATGCCACAATATTCAAAGCAGTTTTCGGCACTCCTCCCATGGCGTACACATCACTCAACGCATTGGCTGCTGCGATCTGTCCGAAATCATAAGGATCATCTGCTACAGGAGTAAAAAAATCCAGTGTCTGGATCATTGCCAGATCATCAGAAACTTTATAAACGGCGGCGTCATCCGAAGTATCTGTCCCAACCAGAAGGTTTGGATCACAGAACTTCGGCAGATTTCCAAGAACTCCGGCCAGAGTCCCCGGTCCAACCTTTGCCGCACAGCCACAATTGGGAGCCAGTTTTGTCAGTTGTACTTTCTTTTTCATAAACCCTCCTATACATTAAAGCAACTGCCGCCAATAAACTCCCTGAGCAGCGAATTAAACGGAACTCCCTCACATGGCACCGGCACAAAATAGTCCAGAAATTTCAGAAGTCTCTTCGCTTCCTGATATTCCGGTTCATTTTTGTCAATTCCAAAAAGCAGCGGTTCTGCATAAACCTTCAGGCAGGCCAGCTCATACACAAGAGCAGAATTGAACATTACATCTGCTTCTTCCTGGAACGGGAAGATGTTCTGCTCCTCACCTCTTCTTACAGACGGCCATCTTGCAATGGTCTCTTTTGCAGAAGTTCCACGTGTACGCGCATCACGGACAATTCTTCGAATCAGCCTTCCATCTGTAGTCGGAATACGGTTATGCTCATCAATATTCAACTGGGTCAGTGCACTGATATAAATCTTGAATTTACTCTCTTTGGGAAGCGCATAACTCAGTTTGTCATTGAGTCCGTGAATTCCCTCGATCACCAGGATATCTTCCTTTCCAAGCTGCAGTTTATCCCCTTTATATTCCCTGAATCCGGTCTTAAAATTAAAGGTCGGAAGATCCACTTCTTTTCCTGCAAGAAGATCCAGCATGTCCTGATTGAACTGTTTGATGTCGATTGCTTCCAGGCACTCATAATTCTTTTCACCAAATTCATCCAACGGCGTATGCTTTCGGTCCACAAAATAATTATCCACAGCAATGGGATGTGGTCTCAGTCCATGTGCTGAAAGCTGGATTGATAATCTGTGTGAAAAGCTTGTTTTTCCGGAAGATGAAGGCCCTGCAATCATCACAAATTTCACATTTCCTCTCCGCCGGATTTCCTCCGCAATCGAAGAAATCTTCGCCTCGTGAAGAGCTTCCTGGATCAGCATCAGACTCTGTACACCTTCTCTGGTGATCCGGTCATTGAGATCTCCAACTGTAGCAACCTCCAGTTTATCCCCCCACTCTTCTGATTCCTTCTGCACATGAAAGATCTTATCCTGTGGCTCAAAAGGCTCCAGCATATCCGGATTCTTCTGTCGCGGAAGGATCAGTACAAATCCCTCATCATAAAGCTGCAGGTCAAAATACTGCACATACCCGGTATCCGGTGCCATAAATCCGTAAAAATAATCCTCAAAATTCTCAAGACTGTAAATATTCACCCTTGATACCCGGCGGTAACGGAACAGCTTCTCCTTATCATACATATGATGCCTGTGGAACATGGAAATTGCATCATCTGTGCTGACACTTCGTTTACAGATCGGTATCCTCCGGTCAACAAGTTCACGCATCCGCACTTTCACCTTATCAATCAGTTCCTGATTCAGTATTGCACTCCCCTTCATGGTAAAATACAGTGCATTTCCGATGGAATAATGAATCACAACATGATCCACATTCTCCTTTCCGGCCACATCAAAGATCGCTTTCAGAAGGATAAAAACAGCACTTCGCCGATATGTTTTTCGCCCTGCGCTGTCTTTTGCAGTGATAAAACCTACGGTACAGTCATGTCTCACCTTCTTGTGCAGCTCACGGAGCTTTCCGTTCTCAGTTACAAGAATTGCCGGATACTCTGTTGTACCCTCATAGTCTTTAACGATCTCGGAATAAGAAGTCATCTTGGGATATTCTTTTGTCTCTCCGTTTATGGTCACTTTAATCATTGTCGTTTCCATAACGATCACCTCCACAAGCTTATATTTATAAAACAATATATGGGTTTTTTACGCTGGCGCAAGTTGTCTTAAGCTCCGGAAAAGCCTCCTTCAGTTCCTTTGCCATAGCCTCCGCAAAAATATACTCCGTTCCGTAATGTCCTGCATCTACAATAGCTAGGCCATCTGCCATGGCATCGATCGCAGTGTGGTAATCAATATCGCCTGTCACATATACATCCGCGCCTGCTGCCATCACATCACGGAGCATACTCTTTCCGCTTCCTGTACAGATCGCCACCATCTCGATCTTCCGGTCAAGCTCTCCATAAACTCTCACATCCGGAAGTCCGTTGCATTTTTTTACATATGTTCCGAATTCTCCGAGAGTCATCGGATACGGCAGTTTTCCAACTCTTCCAAATCCCTCCGGCTGTTCCCCGGACTCATCAGTAACAGTGAGTACTTTTGTTTCCTGAAGCTTCAGATAATCTGCACTTAAATCTGCCATACCGATCACATCATAATTGGTGTGCATGGCAAAATACGGAATATCCTCACGGATCAGACGCAAAATCTTTCTTCCCGTAAATGTATGGTTATTGATCTTCTTGATCCCGGAAAAGATCATCGGATGATGAGTGAGGATCATGTCTGCCCCTGTTTTCACAGCCTCATCAAGGACAGGCTCTGTGAGATCCAGTGCAAGAAAAATATGCGAAATTTCTTTCTGGTCATCTCCTACCAGAAGACCTACATTATCCCAGTCTTCCGCAAACCTTTGCGGATGATGTTCATTCAGCCATTCGATCAGTTCATATACTTTCATATCGTTTCAGGGCTGACTTTATCAGCTCCATTTCCTCCTTTACTTCAGCAAGGCGGGCTTTCGCAGATTCAGATGGCGCACTTAAAAGCCCCGCCAGGATTTTTTCACGGATTGCTGCCTCCCGAAGAAGATATTCCTTCAAAACAGGATGACATTCCCTCAGAAGAAGGGGGCCAAACCAGGCTTCTTCCTCTGTATATGAGATTTTTTTCCCGGATTCATTACGCACAGCTTTCATCATAGGATAGAATTTCCCATCTTCCTTTATCATTTCCTCGCTTACGATCTCCCAGCCGATCTCAGCAAGAAAATGCCGGAAATGAGGAAGGTCCGACTGAGGCTGCAGGATCAGTTCCTGAAACCCCTCCCGGACCTTCACTCCATCATTTAATATCCTCTCCATCAAAGGACCGCCCATGCCGGCGATCACAAGGGAATCTCCCTCTCCCGGCTCCATTTTCATAAGCCCGTCGCTTAAACGGGTCTCTATGTAGTCTTCAAGGCCATAACGGGAGATATTTTCCCTAGCTCTTGAAAGCGGTCCCGGACGGACATCCATGGCAATGGCCGACGGTACTTTCTTCTTACTGACAAGATAGATCGACAGATAGCCATGGTCACATCCTACGTCTGCCAGTCGGTTTCCTTCTGTTACCATATTGGCAATAGCCAGAAGACGCATGGAAAGTTGTGCGGATATATTATTTTTAGTCAAGGTAATCCTTCAGCTTGCGGCTGCGGCTGGGATGACGCAGTTTACGCAGAGCTTTCGCCTCGATCTGACGGATACGCTCTCTTGTAACGTTGAATTCTTTTCCAACTTCCTCAAGAGTTCTGGCACGACCGTCATCCAGTCCGAAACGAAGACGGAGTACCTTCTGCTCACGGTCTGTCAGCGTGCTTAATACCTCTACCAGCTGCTCTTTGAGAAGTGTAAATGCAGCTGCATCTGCCGGAACCGGAACATTATCATCCTGGATAAAATCACCAAGATGGCTGTCTTCCTCCTCGCCGATCGGGGTTTCCAGAGACACCGGCTCCTGGGAGATCTTTAAAATCTCACGTACACGGTCTACCGGCATGTCCATCTCCTCTGCAATCTCTTCCGGCGTAGGTTCACGTCCAAGCTCCTGAAGCAGCTGACGTGAAACGCGGATCAGTTTGTTGATTGTCTCAACCATATGCACCGGGATACGGATGGTACGTGCCTGATCAGCGATGGCTCTTGTGATGGCCTGACGGATCCACCATGTCGCATAGGTACTGAACTTGTAGCCTTTTCTGTAGTCAAATTTCTCAACAGCCTTGATAAGACCAAGATTTCCTTCCTGGATCAGGTCAAGAAAAAGCATTCCACGTCCTACATAACGTTTCGCAATGCTGACAACAAGACGAAGGTTCGCCTCTGCCAGACGCTTCTTGGCAGCCTCATCACCTTTCTCCATTCTCTTCGCAAGCTCAATCTCCTCGTCTGCGCTTAACAGGCTGACTTTACCGATCTCTTTCAGGTACATGCGGACAGGATCCTCAATGCTGACACCCTCCGGAACAGAGAGGTCGATCTTATCAAGCTCTACCTCTTCCTCATCATCCATACCTTCCATATCTATGTCGTTATCAAGGAGGAGTTCGTCACCACCGTTATCTGTGATACGGAGAACGTCCACACCGCTGGCCTCCAGAAAATCAAAAACCTTCTCCATCTGTTCGACTTCCAGTGGGGAATCCTTGAAAAAATCACTGATCTCCTGATATTCCAGCACATTCTTTTTCTTTTTTGCAAGTTCAAGAAGCTCTACAAGTTTCTCGCTGAATTTTGCCATATTCATTTCCATAGGTGCTCTATACCTCCATATAGTGTTTATATTTTATCCTTAATTGAAAGAAATATGCAGCTGCTGCCGCTTTCTTCCAAGGTCTTCCAGTTCTTTTTTTGCTTTTATCAGTTCCTGAAGCCCTGCCATATCAGCCGGATTCCAGGTACGGTTCTTTTCTTTCAGACTTTCTTCCTTAATCCGGAGAAGTGCATCGGAAAAAGCCCTCTGCTGTTCTCCCTCATTCTCCAGATGGATCGTTGCGTTAAAAAGCGATGCTACCTCTCTCTGCTCCTCACTGTCTGTGAACGCATTAAGAAGTTTACCGGGATTGATCTCTCCCTCTTTATGTTGATCAAACAGCATCTCGGCAACCTGCTTATACAGCGGAACCACAAAATCTGACGGTGATATATATTTCTCCACCTGTTCAAAAATCCCAGGATAATTCACAAGCCAGGTCAGCATCAGCTTCTGGGCTTTATCTGCAGCAGATTCCTTCTTCTTTGTCTCAGGTATTCCGGATTTCGGCTGAATCCTTTTCTCAGCAGGTGTTCCTTTCATGGCCAGGGTATTAACTCGTTTACGGATATCCTCCGTTCCCACGCCATAACGGCCATATTCCTTCACAATTGCTTCTATATAAAGATTCCTCTCCAGTTCATCAGAAAGTTCCAGAAGCATCTGGGCGCACCGCTCAAAAAACTGATTCTGTCCCTGCGGTGCATCCATTGCAAAATCCTGCTCTGCAACATGCACGCGGAACATAAAACTGTCTGTCGCCTGATTAAGCCGCTCTTCAAACGCCTCCGCCCCTTCATTCTTAATAAACTCATCCGGATCCTTCCACGGTTTCAGGCTTACTACCCTGGACGTCACACCCGCCTCCCGAAGGATCGGAATCGCACGGAGCGCAGCCCGGATACCTGCACCGTCACTGTCATACAGAAGAAGCACTTCCCTGGTATAACGCTTCACAAGGCTTGCATGCCCGGATGTCAGTGCTGTTCCAAGGGACGCTACCGCATTGGTAAAGCCCGCCTGGTGCATGGCGATCACATCCATATATCCCTCACAGAGGATGAGATAATTCTTCCTCGTCGTCCTTGCCACATTCAGGCCGTACAGGTTACGGCTCTTGTCAAATATCTTCGTTTCCGGCGAGTTCAGATATTTCGGCTTACCCTCTCCCATGACACGGCCTCCGAAACCGATCACACGGTTGTTCACATCCATGATGGGAAAGATCACACGGTTCCAGAACTTATCATACATTCCCCGCCGCTCATCCACATTAAACAATCCTGATTCACGGAGAAGTTCATCACTGTATCCTTTGCCCTTGAGATATTTATACAGATCATCACTGTACTTATCTGAATATCCAAGACCGAATTTTCGGATCGTCTCCTCGGAAAGCCCCCTGCCTAAAAGATATCCATAGGCTGTCTTTCCGCTCTCTCTCCTTAACTGATAGTAAAAATACTGCGCGGCCAGCTTGTTGATCTCCAGAAGTGTTGCCCGCTGTTCTGCTTTTTCTCTTGCTTCCCTGGAATATTCGATCTTCGGAAGTTCCACGCCTGCCCGGTCAGCCAGGTGGGAAAGTGCCTCTCCAAAAGAATAATTCTCATATTCCATGACAAAATTGTATACGTTTCCTCCTGCTCCGCAGCCAAAGCAGTAATACATCTGCTTGGATGGTGTTACGGAAAAGGAAGGTGTCTTCTCATTATGAAAGGGACACAGTCCAAAATAAGTGCTTCCCCTTCTTGTCAGTTTCACATACTGGGATATCACGTCTACAATATCATTTTTCATCCGGACCTCTTCTATGATGTCATCTGAATAACGCATATTTATCCCTCTTTTCCATTTAATAGACCTCCCAGCATTTCGGTATGTAGAGTTCCCTGAATTTCTTCATGGAATACTGGTCTGTCATTCCCGAAATGTAATCACATACAGCCTGTTCTTTGGGAACGCCCCGGCATTTCGCCAGTTCCCTGTATTCCTCTGGCATGGCTTCCGGATGGTCTGTATAGTATTCATATAATTCAGTCAGCATCTTCATTGCCCGCTCTTCTTCCTTTTTAGCCACCGGATTCTCATAGACATTCCGGAACATCAGGGAGCGAAGATCCATCATCGCCTCATAAACATCTGGCGACATGCTGATGCTGTCCTTATCCAAACTGTTCTCTATAATATTATGTACGAAAGTATTCAGCCGTTCTCTCGTGGTATAGCCCAAAAAAGTTCTCATTGTAACAGGAATATCATCTTCTGTTATAATTCCCGCTCTCTGGGCATCGTCCATATCATGATGGATATAGGCAATCTTGTCAGAAAAACGCACTACCTGTCCTTCCAGCGTGGACGGTTTCCCGCTGGTGCGGTGGTTCTTCATCCCATCTCTTACTTCCCAGGTAAGATTCAGTCCGTTTCCATTCTTCTCCAGTATTTCCACGACCCGGACGCTCTGTTTATAGTGGGCAAAGCCTCCCGGATGTACCTGCTCCAGAGCCTTCTCACCGGAATGTCCGAAGGGCGTGTGCCCAAGATCATGTCCAAGCGCAATAGCTTCTACCAGGTCCTCATTTAACCGAAGTGCCCTGGCAATGGTCCGGGCGATCTGGGATACCTCCAGCGTATGTGTCAGCCGGGTCCGGTAATGATCTCCCTGAGGTGCCAAAAATACCTGTGTCTTATCCTTCATGCGTCGAAAAGCCTTGCAGTGAAGAATTCTGTCTCTGTCTCTCTGGTACGCAGTCCGCACATCGCATTCCTCTTCCGGTCTGTCCCGGCCTCTGGTATCTGTGCTGTGAGAAGCAAATGGGCTTAAAAGCTCTTGTTCTCTTAGTTCCATGCTCTCCCTGATATTCATAAGCATTTCCTCCACAGTCTGACAAACAGCGGCGACAAAAATACCCTCTATTAATTATATTCTACATAAAATCGCAAATTCCTCTTTTTTCAAAAAAAATTCAAAAAACATTGGGTTTATCGTCCGATACGAACTGAAGATGTCCAAAATTCTTATATTGTATATAAAACGGGCACAAATACTGTAAGGCATTTGCCCTGCGCTTATATAATTGTATAGCCAAAAACAGAGCTGCTATTCACAGCTCTGCCTTAAAGTCATGCGGAAGATGGGACTTGAACCCACACGAGCGCAATGCTCACAAGATCCTTAGTCTTGCTCGTCTGCCAGTTCCGACACTTCCGCATATCGCATTTCTTTGGAAATTTCCAATGCGGAAGATGGGACTTGAACCCACACGAGCGCAATGCTCACAAGATCCTTAGTCTTGCTCGTCTGCCAGTTCCGACACTTCCGCATGACCGCATTTCCTTGGGATTTTTTATTTTCTCCCTCGCGACAAGTGATAGTATAGCAAAGTGATTTCTATATGTCAACACTTTTTTTCAAAAATTTCATAATTTCTGATTCTGTTGCAATTTCCTGTTTTTTCTGCCTTTTTTCTGCCTTTTTTCTGCCTTTTCCAACATTATTCGAGCATATTTTTCTTCTTTGTAGTAAAATATAATTGGATTTTATATCCGCTTATATCTAATCTGTAAGGAGGTACATATGAAAAACAAAAAAGCACAGATACTGTCGATTTTTCTTTCTGCCTGCATACTTGGCACTTCAGCTCCTGTCAGTGCAGCTGATCTTTCCTCAGAGCTTTTTTCTGCGGATGATATCACTGATACAGAAGCACCTGCAGATACTTCCCAGGATCAGCCAGCAGCAACAGATGAAGCTTCTTCTCCCGACAGCACAGACACCCTGGAAGAACCAGCCGATGACCTGCTCCAATCACCCGATGATCCTGCACCTGCTGAAAACGGAGCAGATGATCCTTCCGCAGATAGCACTGATCCTTTCAGTGCCGGCGAAGAGGATGATTTTTCCGATTCCAAGGGAAATGATGATTTTTCTTCCGGAGAGGCAGAACAGGCTCTGGCCGGTATCCTGGATGATTCACTGGAAACTCAGATGGCCCGAAAAAGAGGCACTGCTGCTGAAGCAGATATCCCGATATCTTCTTCCGTCTCTACCACATGTACGGTATATAAAGGCAGCAACCTGGAGAGCCAGAATTATACTAACTGGTCTGCACCTGTGGAATCTTATCTTACTACAAGTCCGGATGGTTATCTTATGCGCGTTCAGAGCGGAGCCATTGATGGCAAGATTCTGATCGAATATTACGACTCCGGATACAATCTAAAAAAGACTATGACTCTGGATCTTACGCTTCCTGAATTTGGAGGTTTTTACGAAACCGGTGATAATTATTATATTCTCACCGGTCAGAACAATACTGAAAAAGACAACAACAAAGAAGTTTACCGTGTCTACAAATATTCAAAAACCTGGCAGGCTTTAGGTTCCTGCGGACTTTTTGGTGCCAATACCACCTATCCTTTTGATGCAGGTTCTGCTCGTATGGCTGTAAACGGAAAATATCTTTTTGTCCGCACCTGCCATGAAATGTACAATGGCCACCAGGCTAATGTGACTTTTTCCGTGGATACTTCCAATATGTCCATTGCTGATTCATTTACAAGTGTTATGAATACAGATCTCGGATATGTCAGCCACTCTTTTAACCAGTTTATCCAGATCGACAACGGTACACTTCTGGGTTCAGATCATGGCGATGCCTACCCACGTGCTATTACAGTCCTTCAGTACCGGACCGATATCAGCAACGGATCTTTTGTCCCACAGAGAACATGGGGTTCCAACACCGACACCTGTAAGGAATTTGATCTCATGACTTTCCCAGGCTCAATCGGAAATAACTATACCGGTGCATCTCAGGGTGGCTTTGAATATTCTGATTCCTCTTATCTGGCTGCCGGAAACTATGACGCAGATGATAATTCCAGAAATGTTTTTGTAGCTTCCGTTTCAAAATCCGGCGGAACTCCTGTTGTACGGTATTTTTCCAATTACGCAGGCACCAGTGACAGTGCCACCACTCCTCATCTGGTAAAAACAGGCAGCAACAGTTTTGTGCTTCTCTGGTTCAGTCAGGGCTATGTTTACTACACAGCGATCGACGGAACCGGCCAGCAGGTTGGCTCCACTTACAAGATGGCCGGAAATCTTTCCGACTGTGTTCCTTCTATTATTAATGGTAAGCTGATCTGGTATGCATGGAAAAACAACCATAACACATTTTATGAGATCAATCTTTCTGATCTCTCCTCCAACCATGCAACAAGAATTGAGAATGGTCATAAATATGTATACGGAACAACTGTCGAGAATAATCAGGTAGATAAAACCTGCCGTGTATGCGGAATCACTTCCAAGGCAGCAGTTCCAACAAAAATTTCCGCCTATATCACCCCTTCCAATTCCAGCTACCATACACTAAACGGAAGTGAGTTTCTTACAAAAGATCTCACTTACACAGTAGACTGGTCAACCTGGTTTTCCGGTGATTCCGGTGATGACTATCTGTCGGACTGCACGATCTCCTGCTCAGACAACAGTATACTCACTGTACAGCAGACAAGCAACAGTGTTGCAGTGATCACTCCGAAAAAATCAGGAAAAGCCATTCTTACCATACAGTCCAAATATAACCCGTCCGTTGTATTTACTTCTGAATTGTATGTGGACATGCTGAGTGAAGATGTTTTCACCTTTTCTCACGGCTATATAGGATATTACGATGGCACAAAAAAAGATCCTGAAGTCAAAATATATCGTTCCGGCCTTACTCTGACAGAAGGTACTGATTATACAGCGACTTACAAAGGCGATCAGGTCAATGCAGGCACTTTCACTGTAACATTTACCGGAATCGGAAAATATACCGGTTCTGTTACAAAAAAATATACCATTCAGCCAGCCAGAATCTACAGCAGCTCTACCACTTGTACAATTTCTCCTGAAAACTGTATTTATGACGGCAAGCCTCAGGAGCCAAATGTGGTCATCACAGACCATGGAAAAGCACTGACCCGCGGCAAAGACTATACGGTGGAATATCAGAACAACACTTCTATCGGAAGAGCCCGTGCCGGCATTACAGGTATCGGTAACTATTCCGGCTATTTTACCACAGCTTTTTATATCAATCGGGGAAGCATCAGCAACTGCGACATTACCCTTTCTGATACTTCCCTCACTTATGATGGTACAGAAAAAAAGCCCCTGGTTACTGTTAAATGCAACGGCAACACCTTAACAGAAGATCAGGATTATCATCTGTACTACCGCAGCAATACCAATGCCGGTACTGCTTCCGTTACAATTTCCGGTACAGGAAACTTTTACAGTTCCGCAAGCAAAACTTTCCAGATCGAACCTGCCGATATCAGCAAATATACAGCAGCTCTTTCCCAGGATTCTTTCAGTTATGACGGTTCTGAGAAATGCCCGGATATGACGATCACTAACGGAAATACAAAGCTTACATATAACACCGATTATTCTCTTTCCTATAAAAATAACGTAAACACCGGTACTGCTTCCGTCATTGCAACAGGTAAGGGCAACTATACCGGCTCTGTTACAAAAACTTTCCAGATCAAAGCCAGTGACTTCAGCAAATGTGATATACAGCTTTCTGCTTCCTCCTTCACTTACGATGGTACAGAGAAAAAGCCGGAGATCACAGTTAAATCCGGCAGCAAATTACTGGTTTCCGGTACTGATTACGCAGTTTCCTACAGCAATAATATCAATGTCGGTACTGCCTCTGTTGCTATCACCGGCAAGGGAAAATATTCCGGTACTATAACAAAAGCTTTTTCAATCAATCCAGCTGACTTTACCAAGGCTTCCGTTACGCTCTCTGCTTCCTCCTTCACATGGGATGGCACGGAGAAAAAACCGAGTGTTACAGTTAAGATTGGCAACAGGCAGCTCACTGCAAACACTGACTATACTGTTTCTTATAAGAACAACGTAAGCGTTGGTACTGCTTCCGTTACCCTCACAGCAAAGGGAAATTACACAGGTTCTGTTTCAAAGAACTTCTCGATTACCGCCGCTGACTTTGCAAAAACTTCCGTTTCTCTTTCCGCCTCTTCCTTCACCTATGATGGAGCAGAAAAGAAGCCAGGGATCACTGTAAAGAATGGCAGCAAACTGCTTACCGCAAACACTGACTACACTGTTTCTTACAAAAATAACATAAACGCTGGTACGGCTTCTGTTACCATCACCGGCAAAGGCAGCTACTCCGGTTCTCTGACAAAAAGCTTTACCATTAACCCGGCCGATTTTACCAGAACCACTGTTTCTCTTTCTGCTTCTTCCTTCATCTATGACGGTGCAGAAAAGAAACCGGAAGTCACTGTCAAAACCGGAAACACACAGTTAACGCTCAACAAAGACTACACCATTTCCTACAAAAGCAACACAAACGTAGGTACTGCTTCTGTCACTGTCACAGGCAAGGGCAATTACTCCGGTTCTCAGACAAAAGACTTTACCATCACTGCCGCTACTTTCACCGGTGTGACTGTTACACTTTCCAATTCAGCCTTTACTTATGACGGCACGGAGAAAAAACCAGGTGTCACAGTGAAAGCAGGCAGCAAACTGCTCTCAGCTGATAAAGATTACACCATTGCTTACGCAAACAATATAAACGCAGGCACGGCCTCTGTTATCATCACAGGCAAGGGCAGCTACTCCGGCTCCACAGCCAAAAGTTTCACCATTAATCCGGCTGACCTTTCAAAAGCCTCCATTACGCTTTCCGCATCCTCATTTATCTATGACGGAACCGAAAAGAAACCGGAGGTCACAATCTCCATTGGCCAGAAACATCTGTCAGAAGAAACCGACTATACTCTTTCATACAAAAATAATACCAATATCGGAACCGCTTCTGTCACTGCATCCGGAACCGGCAATTATACAGGCTCCATCTCCAAAACTTTCAACATTGCCGCCACTGACTTAAGTACTGCAGATGTAAAACTATCCGCTGCTTCCTTCACTTACAACGGAAAGGCCATTACACCATCTGTCACAGTCACCTGCAATGATAAAGTCCTGACAAACGGTACCGATTACTCCGTTGCTTACACCAGTAATATCAATGCAGGCACTGCCAGAGTAACGATCACAGGCATCGGAGCTTATTCAGGTGTCAAAACTGTTACCTTCCGGATCAAACGTGCAAAAGCTACGCTCACTCCAACCGCAGCAGCACTCACACTGACACAAAGCAGCCGCAAGACAGCAGTGATCAAGCGTAAAAAAACCGATGGAAAGATATCCCTGAAATCTTCCAACAGTAAAATCGTAAAGATATCCGGAACCAGCATCATTCCGTTAAGTCCGGGAAAGGCCACTGTTACCATCACTGCAGCACAGGGCAAAAATTACAACGCTGTTTCTGCGAAAATCAGCATCTCTGTACGCCCGCTTCCTGTCAGCAGTCTTTCTCTGAAGTCCTCAGCAAAAGGCCAGGCAACTGTATCCTGGAAGCAGGTAAAATCCATTACCTCTTATCAGATCCAGTACAGCACTGCAAGCAGCATGAAGAGTGCCAGAACGATCACAGTAAAAGGCGCCTCAAAATCAGCAGTTCTGAAAAAACTGACCAGAGGCAAAAAATATTATGTTCGAATCCGCACAGTGAAAACAGTGAGCAAAAAGAACTATTACTCTACCTGGAGCAAAACAGCTTCCGTAAAAGTAAAATAATCAAACACCTAAACATCTAAAAACAAAAGCACCGTATCACAAACAGGCCGGAATATTCCAGACTCCGCGATACGGTGCTTTCTCTATATACTTTTCGACAAACAGATAAAAGTGGACACATTCGGTTAAAGCACAGACAATACATATAAAAAAAGAACCGTGATCTCTCACCGTTCCCACTTTCATAAAATGCGGAAGATGGGACTTGAACCCACACGAGCGCAATGCTCACAAGATCCTTAGTCTTGCTCGTCTGCCAGTTCCGACACTTCCGCATATCGCATTTCTTTGGGATTTTTTATTTTCTCCCTCGCGACATGTGATATTATAGCAAAGGTGTCTCTATATGTCAACACTTTTTTCTAAAAAATATAAAAAATATTTTTTATTTATACAATTGGTACATTTCGTTCAATTACAAAGGGCAGCCTTACCAAAAAGGCCGCCCCTTATCATACTTCTGTTTTCTATATTTCGTCTATATGGATCAGTCAAAGATAATCAGTGCCATAAATACAAGATCTGTATCACCTGTATTTGTAAGGCCGTGTCCTTTTCCATCTGGTGTGATGGTGATGTCGCCGGCCTTTACCGGGCGTTTCACGCCGTTATCGTCGTACTCGCCTTCACCGCTTAAGATATAGTAGGTTTCTGTCTCGCCATGATGCTCATGGTATCCCAGAGAACATCCTTTTTCGATGGTAACCTGTGCGTAAAGTCCGCATTTTCCCTTCAGCTCGTCTCCCTCAAGAATGTCTTTGATGATCACATGACCTTTACCGCCGCACATATTTTCTACTCTTCTGATACCCATGATAAAATCCCCTTTCGTGATTGCGTAAATTGTGAATTTTTATGAACCCAGACTCTCTGCGGTCTGTGCTTCACTTCCCGTACAATTATAAACGATATGATGAATTTTCGCAATCCTCATTGTTATAGATTACAGATTTTTAATTCTCTCAATTGCTTCCAGTGTATTCTCATAGCTTCCGAATGCAGTCAGACGGAAATATCCCTCGCCGTGTGCACCAAAGCCTGAACCTGGTGTTCCTACGATGTGTGCTTTCTCAAGGAGATAATCAAAGAACTCCCAGGAGGTCATCTGATCCGGTGTTTTCAGCCAGATATATGGAGCATTTTTTCCACCGGACACGGAAAATCCTGCTGCGGAAAGGCCCTCAAGGATAGTCTTTGCATTACGCATGTAATAAGAGATCTGCTCCTTCAGCTGTGCTTTTCCCTCCGGAGAGTAAACAGCCTCGCCTGCTCTCTGTACAATGTACGGAGCACCGTTAAACTTGGTTCCGTGGCGTCTTGCCCAAAGGCTGTGAAGCTCTGCGCCATCACGCACCAGTTCCTTCGGAACAACAGTAAATCCAAGACGAACACCTGTAAAGCCTGCATTTTTGGAAAAGCTTCGAAGCTCGATGGCACAGGTTCTTGCACCCTCGCACTCATAAATGCTGTGCGGAACATCCTCCTCAGAAATATATGCCTCATATGCTGCATCATAGATGATCACGCAGCCGTTTTTGTTGGCGTAGTTGACCCATTCCTGAAGAGAAGCCTTTGTGATCGCACCGCCGGTCGGATTGTTCGGGAAGCAGAGATAGATCAGATCCGGCACCTCATCTGCCGGGATCTCCGGAAGGAAACCATTCTCCTCTTTGCAAGGCATGTAGATCACGCCGTCAAAGTTCTCTCTCTCCTTGTTATAAAGACCAGTACGTCCGGCCATAACGTTGGTATCTACATATACAGGATAAACCGGGTCGCAGACTGCAACCTTGTTATCCAGTCCGAAGATCTCCTGAATATTTCCGGAATCGCTCTTTGCTCCATCGGAAACAAAGATCTCATCTGCGCTGATATCACATCCTCTGGACTGATAATCATTTTTTGCAATAGCACTTCTTAAGAACTCATATCCGAGATCCGGAGCATATCCGTGGAAGGTCTCTGCGTGTGCCATCTCGTCTACGGATTTATGAAGGGCATCGATGATCGCCGGTGCAAGTGGCTGTGTCACATCACCAATTCCAAGACTGATCACAGAATCCTTAAATTCCGGATTGGCCTCCTTATATGCGCTTACCTTCTTTGCGATATTGGAAAACAGATAGCTTCCCGGAAGTTTTAAATAATTCTGATTTACTGTAACCATAGTATTTTATCTCCTTCTCTCAATTTCCTCTGCCAGTGCTTTTCTGACGCTGTCAGGATTTGCCTTGCCTTTCAGTTCTCTCATCAGCTGTCCTACGAAAAATCCCATAACCTTATCCTTACCGCCCAGAAGCTCTGCCAGCGGTCCGGGGTTTGCATCTACGATCTTTTTCACAGTTTCAGTGAGAAGGCCTGTGTCTTCTACGATCTTAAGACCATTCTCTTCTATATATACAACCGGATCAATATCCTCGTCAAACACTTTTTCAAATACTTTCTTGGCATTCTGTGCGCTGACCTCTTTTTTCTCTACCATGGAAAGAAGGTCTGCCAGATGCTTCGGTGTAAAGTTTACTTTCTCAGGATCAAGGCCCTTGTCCTTTGTCAGGCGGAGAACCTCCACCATAAACCAGTTCGCCACCTTTTTCGGATTTCCGAGAAGAACCGCTGTCTCCTCAAAAAGTCCTGCCAGATGTCTGGATTCGGTAAGGATTCCTGCATCATAGGCCGGAAGCTCATACTCCTTCTGATAACGTTCCATCTTGGCTTCACGAAGCTCCGGAATGGAAGTACGCAGCTCTTCGATCCATACATCGGAAATGTGGATCGGCGGAAGATCCGGGTCCGGGAAGTAACGGTAATCCTTGGCATCCTCCTTGGAACGCATGGCATGGGAAGACTCTTTGTTATCGTCCCATCTTCTTGTCTCCTGGACAACGGCTCTGCCTTCTTCCAGAAGCTCGATCTGACGTTCTCTCTCTCCCTCAATTGCTCTCGCAATAGCCTTGAAGGAGTTCAGGTTCTTCATCTCCGTTCTTGTTCCGAAAGTCTCGCTTCCCACCTCACGGACAGAAAGGTTGACATCAGCACGCATGGATCCCTCCTGAAGCTTGCAGTCAGAAACTCCCAGATACTGCATGGTACAGCGGAGCTTTTCCAGATATGCGATAACCTCCTCAGAGCTTCTCATATCTGGCTCGGATACGATCTCAATCAGTGGCACTCCGCTTCGGTTATAGTCAACAAGAGAGCAGTCTTCCCACTCATCATGGATCAGCTTACCGGCATCCTCTTCCATATGCATCTCATGGATACGTACAGTCTTTTTGCCTGCGGAAGTCTCGATTTCAACAGCTCCGTCGTAGCAGATCGGCAGATACAGCTGAGATATCTGGTAATTCTGGGGATTATCCGGGTAAAAATAGTTCTTACGGTCAAACTTGCAGTACTGATGGATATGACAGTTTGCCGCAAGACCTGCCTTGATGGCAAACTCTACCACTTTTTTGTTGAGGACCGGAAGAGATCCCGGCATACCGGTGCAGACCGGACAGGTATGTGTGTTCGGTGCGCCTCCGAATTCTGTGGAGCATCCGCAGAAGATCTTTGTTTTTGTGGCAAGCTCCACATGCACCTCTAGTCCTATGACTGTCTCATACTGTTTCATGCCTTTTCTCCCCCTTTCATCGCTGTTCCGAAATCACCACGTTTTTTCTCATAGGCATGTGCTGCGCGGAACAGGTTGTTTTCTTTGAAGCAGTCACCGATCATCTGGATTCCAATTGGAAGTCCTGCTGCGTCTTTTCCGCATGGAACTGTGATTCCGGGAAGTCCGCACAGGTTTACTGCTACCGTATAAATATCGCCAAGATACATGGCAAGCGGGTCTTTCAGGCTCTCTCCCAGCTTCGGTGCTGTAAAGGGTGATGCCGGCGCAAGAAGAACGTCATATTTTGAAAAGGCCTGGTCAAATTCCTTTTTGATAAGGGCTTTTGTGCGAAGTGCTTTCAGATAGTAAGCATCGTAGTAACCGGAGCTTAACACAAAGGAGCCAAGCATGATACGGCGCTTTACTTCCTCGCCGAAGCCTTCGGTTCTTGTCTTCTTGTACATATCATGAAGTCCCTCGTACTCTTTTGCACGGAAGCCGTACTTCACACCGTCAAAACGCTCCAGATTGGAGCTGGCCTCTGCGCTGGCAATGATGTAGTAGGCAGGGATCATATATTCTGTTGTCTTCATGGAGAAAAATTCTACCACTGCGCCCATCTCGGTAAGGCTCTTCAGCGTATTCATAAAGGCCTCTTTTACCTCCGGGTTCAGTCCCTCTGAGAGATATTCCTTCGGCACGCCGAATTTCATTCCCACGATCTTATCCGTCATAGAAGCAGAGAAATCAAGATCCTCTCTCTTCATGGAGGTGCTGTCCTTGGCATCGTGTCCGGCAATGATCTCAAGAAGTGCCGCACAGTCTGCAACATCCTTTCCTACCGGTCCGATCTGATCCAGAGAGGATGCATAGGCAACCAGTCCGTAACGGGATACTGTTCCGTATGTCGGTTTGATTCCGGTAACACCGCAATAGGAGCTTGGCTGACGGATGGAACCGCCGGTATCAGAACCCAGTGCCAGGTAAGTCTCTCCTGCTGCCACTGCCGCACAGGAGCCGCCGGAGGAGCCGCCCGGAACATGCTCCAGATCCCACGGGTTTCTGGTGACGCCGTAAGCGGATGTCTCTGTGGTACTTCCCATGGCAAACTCATCCATGTTTGTCTTTCCGATGATCACAAGACCTGCCTGTTCCAAGCGGTCAATAACCTCGGCATTGTACTGCGGCACAAAATTCTCAAGGATCTTTGATGCACAGGTAGTTGTTTTTCCCTTGATGCAGATATTATCTTTAATTGCAACAGGTACACCTGCAAGAGGTCCGGTATAAGTTCCGTCCTCAATGCCCTTCTGTACCTTTTTGGCTCTTGCATAGGCTTCTTTTTTGTAAGTATCAAGATAAGCGTGGACCTTGTCTTCTTTTGCTTCGATCTGATCAAATACGTATTTCACACCGTCCAGGACGCTTATCTGATGCTGCTTGATCTTTTCCGCAAGCTGTAATGCGGTTAATTTTCCCAAATCCATGTCCTGTCTCCTGTCTTATCCAATTGTTTTCGGAACCTGATACTGGTTTTCTTTCTGTTTCGGTGCATTGGCAAGCATCGCCTCATGATTGTCTCCGTTTGTCACAATATCTTCACGGAATACGTTTTCGTCCTCAAAAATATGGGACATGGGCTCTACGGAAGAAGTGTCAAGTTCATCCAGCTTGTCTACATAGTCCAGCATCTTCTGCATGTCCTCTTTTGCTTTTTCCTTTTCATCCTCTGTCAGAGAAAGCTTCGCAAGAATGCAGACATTTTCCATTGTTTCATCATCGATTATCTTTGCCATCTTTTTTCTCCTTATTACGGCTCAAGTCTGTTCATATCACGTGGGAACAAACAGGTCTCACGAACGTTTTCTTCTCCGAGGATCTGCATGGTAAGACGTTCCAGTCCGATTCCAAGTCCTCCGTGAGGCGGCATTCCATGCTTGAAGGTATCCAGATACTGCTCCATACCCTCTTCATCCATGCCACGGGCTGCGATCTTATCCTTCAGCATCTGATAATCATGGATACGCTGTCCGCCTGTAGTTACCTCAAGTCCCTTGAACAGAAGGTCAAAGCTTAATGTAAATTTCTCATCTGACGGATCATCCATTGCGTAGAACGGACGCTTCTTAGACGGATAATGTGTGACAAAAACAAAATCAGCATCATATTCTTCTTTGAAATATCTTCCGATCAGCGCTTCTTCCTCCGGCTCCAGATCATATGGGTTGCGGATCTTGCGTTTATATTTTTCAGCTACCAGCTCTTTGGCCTTGTCAAAACGTACTGCCGGGATCTTGTCCACCTTCGGAAGCTCCACCTTCAGAATGGAAAGCTCATGAGCGTAGTCTTTCTTAAGAAGTTCTACCGCATACTGAAGAAATCCGGTTTCCATCTCCATGATATCCTCAAATCCGTTGATATAGCCCATCTCAAAATCAAGGCTTGTATATTCGTTCAGATGACGTTTTGTGTTGTGCTTCTCTGCACGGAATACAGGACCGGTCTCAAATACACGGTCAAAAACGCCTACCATCATCTGTTTATAAAACTGTGGGCTCTGTGCCAGAACAGCCGGTTTATGGAAATAGCTCAGCTTGAACAGATTTGCACCACCCTCTGCACCTCTGGCTCCGATCTTCGGTGTGTGGATCTCGGTAAATCCCTTTTCATAGAGATAATCACGAAATGCCCGCACCAGAGCTTCCTGGATCTTGAATTTTGCACGCTCCTGCACATTACGCAG
This sequence comes from Blautia sp. HA8986, assembly GCF_056504635.1. NCBI lineage: Bacteria > Bacillati > Bacillota > Clostridia > Lachnospirales > Lachnospiraceae > Blautia > Blautia sp. HA8986. The sequence goes on along the minus strand of NZ_JBWLUQ010000001.1, from coordinate 117,809 downwards.
GGCGATAGGACGATAATTCAGCTTTGCCTCCAGGGAAGTGTTCAGCTTCCATTTGTCGATAGCCAGTGGAAGAGGCTCTGCAGGTGAGGAAAGGATCTCCACATGGCTGATGCGGAGCTCTCTTCCGTGAGGCGCTCTTTCTTCCTCATGAAGAGTTCCTGTGAGACGCACACACATTGCCTCCTTCAGATCATGAATGGAAACATTTGTCTTGTCATTCTCATATACAGTCTGAAAAAGCCCTTCTTTTTTTCGAAGTATCACAAATGCCACATCACCCATATTACGGATGCTGTGTATTGCACCTTCCACTGTTGCTTCCTGGTCTTTCATGCTCTCGGAAAGAAGCACATCCCAGGCACATTCTCTAGTCTTACAGATTCCATCCATAAATTCCATTCCCTCATCCTCCAATTCAAAGTAGTTTCACCGAATCAGGAAATCCCCTGCGGAATTTTCCCCGATCCGGTGTGATATCAGGCATTCAGAGCAGATCATTTCTGTCCGCTCTGTTGTTTTTTTGTTGTTTTTTACACAGAATCATATAAAAGCATCAGAACCATCTGGGCTGTCTCAACCATATTGGTTCCGGAATCCATACTGCATTTCTGGATATAGCGGTATGCGTCATCCTCACTCAGATGATTTCTTTCCATTAAAAGCATCTTTGCATTTGAAATATAATTCTGCTCTTTCCATGAACGCTGCTTCGGCTTTTTCTTATCTTTTTTCCAGCGCCTTTCTATCTGGGAAAGCATCATGCTCACCGTATTTACCAGATCTCCGGCCTTCAGAGGCATTCCCACACATAAAACGGAGGTTGGTGCCTCGCTGATCACTCCCTGGGAGGCCATAAGCAGCATTTCAAAATAATCCGGCATATAGTCCAGAAGATCACGGTAATACATATCCTGAAGGTGATAACCGCAAAGCAGAACACCGCCATCAAGCTCCGAGATACTGGCAAGGGCATTTGCACCCGAATTACATACCGCCGTTACCGTGAATCCATATCTGTTAAGGACTGTGCGGATCTTTTTTGCATCTTCTATTTTCGGTAATGCAATCACGATACTCGTGTTCATAAGCCGCCACTCTCTTTCGTCCTATTATGCCTCGTTCATCAGATCCGATACAGATACTCCTCGATCTCCCAATCGGAAATCTCCTGGGAATAACGCAGCCATTCTTTTCTCTTAGCCTGTGCATACTGTTTGCAGAAAGTCTCCCCAAGGATTTCCTTCATCCAGCTGCTGTCCTCAAACAGCGTGATCGCTTCCCGCAGGTTCTCCGGTAAATTCTCGATACCCTGTTCCTTCTGATCCGACTCTGAAAGAGAACGATCAGAAGCTTTTGTAGGATAGATCTTCTTCTGGATTCCATCCATGCCCGCTGCCAGGCATACCGCAAAAACAAGGTACGGGTTGGATGCAGCATCCGGACTTCGAAGCTCGATCCTGGTATCAGCACCATTAACTCTCGGGATCCTTACAAGTGAATTCTGGTTATTTCTCGTCCAGGTCAGTTCTGTCGGTGCATCAAATCCAGGCACAAGACGTTTGTAGGAATTTACAAGCGGATTTGTGACAAGAGCCATCTCCCGGCTATGTGCCAGAAGACCTCCGATAAAGAAACATGCTTCTTCACTGAGTTTGGACGGATCATCCTGATCCACGAAAATATTTTTTCCATTTTTAAACAGTGAAAAATGGATATGCATGGCTGAACCGTTTACTTCCCGTCTTGGCTTCGGCATAAATGTCGCATGAAGTCCATGACGTTTGGCTACAGTTCTTACTGCCATCTTAAAGGTCATAACTTCGTCTGCCATCTCACGTGCTTCCCCGTAATGAAGGGCGATCTCATGCTGTGCAGGTGCTGTCTCATGATGAGAGGATTCCACCTCAAATCCCATATCCTCAAGAGTCAGTACCATGTCACGTCTTGCATTTTCGCCTAAATCCACCGGACTTACATCCAGATATCCGGCCTTTTCGTGAGAAACCGTTGTAGGCATTCCGTTATCATCAATATGAAACAGGAAAAACTCGCATTCCGGGTCAACATAGCAGGTGTAGCCTGCCTCTTCTGCTGCCTGCGCTGTTTTTTTCAGAATGTATCTGGAACTCATCTCATGCTCTGATCCGTCTGCACGGCGCATATCGCAGATCAGTCTTGCAACCTTTCCCTGCTGAGGACGCCATGGGAGAATTGAAAAGGTATCATAGTCCGGATACAGGATCAGATCCGGCTCCTTCTCTCCCACAATGCCCGCAATATGAGAGCCATATACAACGCACTGGTTATCCAGGGCTCTTGGAAGCTCTCTTGCTGTGATCGCAATATTTTTCAGAGTTCCAAACATATCCGTAAACTGGAGGCGGATGAACTCTACGTCTTCCTCCTCTGCCATTGCAAGAATCTCTTCTCTGGTATAATTCCCCATAGTATTCTCTCCTTTATTTCCTCATCACACAAAATAATTACCCTCAAAATCAGAAAAAGGGTGCACTTCAGAGAGCTTCCGCTCCTGAAGAACACCCTTGTTCATGGACGTAATTATAGCAATCGGTCAATTCTTTGTCAACCATTTTTTAAAAGGGGCAAAAGTTCAAAAGCTTTATCGCGGAAACACGAACAGTTTTTTGACCTTTTGCCCCTGGTATCTGTTATTTTACTGTAAATATGAATAGCTCATCAATGATTCGTCAACTGCCTTCGCAGCCTCACGTCCCTCATGAATCGCCCATACAACAAGAGACTGTCCACGGTGCATATCACCTGCTGTGAATACACGGTCTACACTTGTTGCATACTGCTCCGGTTTTGTTTCCACATTGGTTCTTGGTGTAAGTGCTACACGGAAAGCATCTGTCACATATTTCTCGCTGCCAAGGAAACCGGCCGCAATAAGAACCAGATCTGCCGGAATTACTTCCTCGCTGCCTTCAATCGGTACCATGTTAAATCTTCCGGTCTTTTCATCCTTTACACTTTTCAGCTTTACGATCTTGGCCTTGCAGACATTTCCTTTTTTGTCCTTGATAAACTCGGTAACGGTTGTCTGATAGATCCGAGGATCATGGCCAAATACTGCAATAGCCTCTTCCTGGCCGTAATCGGTTTTCAGGACCTTCGGCCACTCCGGCCATGGATTGGAAGGAGTTCTTGCTGCAGGAGGCTGCGGCATCATCTCAAGCTGTGTTACAGATTTTGCGCCAAGACGGATGGAGGTTCCCACGCAGTCATTACCGGTATCTCCGCCACCGATAACCAGAACATTTTTGCCCTTTGCAAGCTCATATGGGAATTTTGCAAAATCTGTATCCAGAAGACTTTTTGTTACCTGCTTCAGGAAATCCACTGCAAAGTAAATTCCCTTGGCATCTCTTCCCGGAACATTGATATCTCTCGGATGAGAAGCTCCGCAGCAGAGAAGAACACGGTCATAATCCTTCAGAAGCTGTTCTGCAGTAATGTCAACACCAACATTGATATTGGTAACAAATTTCACGCCTTCCTCTTCCATCAGCTTCAGTCTGCGGTCAATGACCTTTTTCTCCAGCTTCATGTTCGGAATGCCGTAGCGGAGAAGTCCTCCGATACGGTCGTTTCTCTCAAATACTGTTACGCTGTGACCACGGCGGTTCAGCTGCTGCGCTGCTGCCAGTCCGGAAGGACCACTTCCGATAACTGCGATTGTCTTTCCTGTGCGGACAGGCGGAATCTGCGGCTTTACCCATCCCTCTGCATAGGCTGTCTCAATAATAGCTTTCTCATTCTCCTTTGTGCTGACCGGCTCTCCGTTCAGGTTACAGGTACATGCAGCCTCACAAAGTGCTGGACACACTCTGGATGTAAACTCCGGAAAACTATGTGTCTTGTTCAGACGAAGGAATGCCTGCTTCCAGTTTCCTGTGTACACAAGATCATTTGTCTCAGGAACCAGATTGTGCAGCGGACAGCCGGAAGCCATTCCGCCAATCATCATACCTGCCTGGCAGAAGGGGACGCCGCAGGCCATACAGCGTGCTCCCTGAAGTTTCTGTTTTTCTTTATTTAACGGAACTCGAAATTCGTTGAAATTCTGAATACGTTCCTTTGGCGGCAGAACCTTTGCCGTTTCTCTTTCATAATCTAAAAATCCAGTTGGCTTTCCCATTTCCTCATCCTCCTTAATGTTTCACGCCGATGCTCTCATAGAACGCTTCCATCTGTGCCTGCTGGCTGGTCAGACCTTTTTCTTCCAGCTTTGCACTTAATGTGATCATTCTCTTGTACTCATCCGGAATGAGTTTTTTGAAGTGAGGCAGATAGGAATCAAAATCAGCCAGCACCTTCTTACCGATCTCGGAGCCTGTTGCTTCCACATGAGCCTCGATAAGATCACGAAGCTCTTTTTTATCATATTTATTATTCACTTTTTCAATGGAGATCATTGCTTTATTGAGGTTCTTGTAAAGAACGTTATCCACATCAAGAACATAAGCGATACCGCCGCTCATACCTGCTGCAAAGTTCTTTCCTGTTTTTCCAAGAACTACCACACGGCCACCTGTCATGTACTCGCAGCCATGCTCGCCAACGCCCTCAACAACTGCAACCGCACCGGAGTTACGTACTGCAAAACGCTCACCTGCAACACCATTGATAAATGCAGTTCCACTGGTTGCACCATAGAGTGCTACGTTTCCGACGATGATGTTCTCTTCAGCCTTGTATCCGGCCTTCTCCGGAACCTTAACGATCAGCTTACCGCCGGAAAGTCCCTTTCCGAAATAGTCGTTGCTGTCACCGGTCAGTTTCAGTGTCAGTCCCTTCGGGATAAAGGCGCCGAAGCTCTGTCCGCCTGCACCTGTACAGTTTACAGTTACAGTATCCTCCGCAAGTCCGTCCTTATGGTTTCTTGTGATCTCAGATCCGAGAATGGTACCAAATGCACGATCTGTATTAGTAACGTTTACATCAACAGAAACCTTCTCACCCTTCTGGATCGCCGGTGCACATTTTCTGACCAGAACTTTTTCATCCAGAGTTTTCTCAAGATTGAAATTATATACAGCCTTCGGATCAAAGGTTACTTTACCCTTTCCTGCATATGGGTTGTTCAGGATGGCACTTAAATCAACCTTACCCTTATGCGGCTCCTGCACACTGTCAGAAACTGTAAGAAGGTCTGTACGGCCTACCATCTCATCAATGGTGGCAACACCAAGGCGTGCCATGTACTCTCTCAGCTCCTGTGCGATAAAGCGCATGAAGTTCTCCACATACTCCGGTTTTCCGCGGAATCTCTTACGAAGCTCCGGATTCTGGGTAGCCACACCAACCGGACAGGTATCCAGGTTGCAGACTCTCATCATCACGCAGCCCATAGTTACAAGCGGTGCTGTTGCAAAACCGAATTCCTCTGCACCGAGAAGTGCTGCAATGGCAACGTCCCGACCGCTCATCAGCTTACCGTCTGTCTCGATACGTACACGGTTACGAAGTCCGTTCATGATCAGTGTCTGATGTGTTTCTGCAAGTCCAAGCTCCCATGGAAGTCCTGCATTATGGATGGAGCTTCTTGGCGCTGCTCCTGTACCTCCGTCATATCCGGAGATCAGAACAGTCTGTGCTCCGGCCTTTGCAACACCGGCGGCTACAGTACCAACACCAGCCTCAGAAACCAGCTTTACGGAAATATCCGCATATTTATTTGCATTTTTCAGGTCATAGATCAGCTCTGCAAGATCCTCGATAGAGTAGATATCATGATGAGGCGGCGGAGAGATCAGGCTGACTCCCGGTGTAGAATGACGGGTTTTTGCGATCCACGGATATACCTTCTTTGCAGGAAGATGTCCACCTTCACCAGGCTTTGCACCCTGTGCCATCTTGATCTGGATCTCTTTTGCAGAAACCAGGTAACGGCTGGTAACACCGAAACGTCCGCTTGCTACCTGTTTGATCGCAGAGCAGCGGTCATTGTCTGTTCCTGCGGAATCCAGACGCTCATCACTTTCACCACCCTCACCTGTATTTGATTTTCCATGGAGATGGTTCATTGCAATAGCCAGAGTCTCATGAGCTTCCTGGGAAATGGAACCGTAGGACATGGCACCTGTCTTAAATCGTTTTACAATGTCGTCAACACTCTCAACCTGGTCGATGGGAAGAGGCTCTTTTGCAAACTTGAAGTCCAGAAGTCCTCTTAAGTTCCCATGACCTTCTTCGTCTACCAGTTTTGTATATTCTTTGAACATCTCATAGCTGCCCTGTTTTGTGGACTGCTGAAGAAGATGGATAGTACGTGGATTGTATCTGTGCTCCTCGCCCTGACTTCTCATCTTGTGAGCACCTACGCTGTCTAAAGTAAGGTCTGTGGCAAGTCCCAGCGGGTCAAATGCCTCAGAGTGGAGTTTTTCTACGTTATCCTCGATATCTTCCAGTGTGATTCCGCCTACACGGCTTACTGTTCCTGTAAAGTAGCGGTCGATCACATCCTGGGAAATTCCGATTGCCTCAAAGATCTGAGATCCCTGATAGGACTGGATGGTGGAAATGCCCATCTTGGAAGCGATCTTTACGATACCGCTGATAACCGCATGATTGTAATCATCAACCGCTGCATAGTAATCTTTGTCCAACATATGGGTATCGATGAGTTCATGGATGGTATCCAGTGCCAGGTATGGATTGACAGCACTTGCGCCATAACCAAGAAGTGTTGCGAAATGATGAACTTCTCTTGGCTCACCGGATTCCAGGATCAGGGCAAGGGACGTGCTCTTCTTTGTTTTTACAAGATGCTGATGTACTGCGGAAACCGCCAGCAGGGACGGGATCGGCATATGGTTCTCATCAACACCGCGGTCAGAAAGGACCAGGATGTTTGCTCCCTCACGGAAGGCTTTGTCAACCTCTACGAACAGACGGTCAATGGCACGTTCAAGCTTTGTGCTCTTATAATATAATGTAGAAATTGTTACAACCTTGAAGCCGTCCTTTTTCATATTCTTGATCTTCAGCATATCGGTGTTGGTCAGGATCGGATTGTTGATCTTCAGCACCTGACAGTTCTCCGGCTTCTGGATCAGAAGATTTCCGTCTTTTCCTACATATACACTTGTGGAAGTAACGATTTCCTCACGGATCGCATCGATCGGCGGGTTTGTTACCTGTGCGAAAAGCTGTTTAAAGTAGTCGAACAGCGGATAATGTTCCTTGGAAAATACTGCAAGCGGAGTATCATGTCCCATGGCTCCGATGCTTTCTGAGCCGTTTAATGCCATGTTGCGGATGGAAGTACGGTACTGCTCATAAGTATATCCGAATGCTTTCTGAAGGCGTGCTCTCTCCTCCGGTGTGTACTCGACAACTCTCTGGTTCGGGATCTTGATATCATGAAGCTGTACCAGATTGCTGTCCAGCCACTCACCATAAGGCTGTTTTTTCGCATATTTTTCTTTGAGCTCATTGTCGTCAATGACACGACCCTGAACGGTATCAACCAGAAGCATTTTTCCCGGATGAAGACGTTCTTTTAATACGATCTTCTCTTCATCTACAGGAAGAACACCAACCTCTGAGGAAAGAATCATATAACCATCAGAGGTGATATAGTATCTGGATGGACGAAGACCGTTTCTGTCAAGAACTGCTCCCATCACATCACCATCTGAGAACAGAATGGACGCAGGACCGTCCCATGGCTCCATCATGGTCGCATAGTACTGATAAAAATCTCTCTTCTCCTGAGAGATCGTATCGTTGTTTGCCCATGGCTCCGGAATTGTAATCATCACTGCAAGTGGAAGATCCATTCCACTCATAACTAGGAATTCCAGGGTATTGTCAAGCATTGCGGAGTCAGAGCCATTGCGGTTAACTACAGGAAGAACCTTGTGCAGCTCATCCTTCAGATACGGAGACTCCATGTTTTCCTCACGGGCAAGCATCTTATCGGCATTGCCACGGATCGTGTTGATCTCACCGTTATGTACAATGAAACGGTTCGGATGTGCTCTCTCCCAGCTCGGGTTCGTGTTGGTACTGAAACGGGAATGTACCACTGCAATGGCAGACTCGTAATCCTGGCTCTGAAGATCACCAAAAAAGGTGCGGAGCTGTCCTACCAGGAACATACCTTTGTATACGATGGTACGGCTGTTCATGGAAACCACGTAGGTATTGTCATTACTCTGTTCAAATTCACGGCGTGCGATGTAAAGCATACGGTCAAAGGCAAGGCCCTTTTCCACATCCTCCGGCTTCTTAACGAATGCCTGCATGATGCACGGCATGCACTCTTTCGCTTTATGGCCGAGTACCTCCGGAAAAACCGGCACTGTACGCCATCCCAGAAGCTCCAGTCCCTCTTTTTCCACGATGATCTCGAACATCTTCTTTGCCTGGGCACGTTTGATCTCCTGCTGCGGGAAAAAGAGCTGGGCTACACCGTATTCTCTCTCACCACCAATGTCAAAGCCCTCTTTTTTACAGACCCTCTTAAAAAATTTATGGGAAATCTGAAGAAGGATACCGACACCATCACCGGTTTTTCCTTCTGCATCCTTACCAGCACGATGCTCAAGATTCTCTACGATCTTAAGAGCATTGGCAACTGTATCATGTGTTTTCTTTCCTTTTATATTAACAACGGCTCCGATACCGCAGTTGTCATGTTCGAATTCAGGGCGGTAGAGGCCCTGCTGCTGATTTGCTACTTCTCTCATTTTTCTCATCCTTTCATTGCAGCTTCTTCTGCCGTCTTTTTATCAACTGCCGCCTGCACAAATCCACGGAACAGAGGATGTGCATGGTTTGGTCTGGATTTAAATTCCGGATGTCCCTGTGTTCCCACAAAGAACGGATGTCCGGCAATTTCGATCATCTCAACAATATGAGCATCCGGGGATGTTCCCACAATGGACATTCCCTTTTCGTCCAGTTCCTTACGGAATGCGTTGTTTACCTCATAACGATGTCTGTGGCGTTCCTGGATCTCTTTCTTTCCAAAAAGCTCATAGGATCTGGAGCCTTCGGCAAGCACACACGGATAGCTTCCAAGACGAAGGGTTCCTCCAAGATCTTCCACATCCTCCTGATCCGGCATCAGGGCAATGACCGGATGCGTTGTTTCCGGTGCCAGCTCAATACTGTTGGCATCTTCATACCCAAGCACATGGCGGGCAAATTCCACAATAGCCATCTGCATTCCCAGGCAGATTCCAAGGTACGGGATCTTATGAACTCTTGCATACTGCGCCGCAAGGATCATTCCTTCTGTACCACGGTTTCCGAATCCTCCCGGAACCAGAATACCATCTACGGAATGAAGGGTCTGATCCAGGTTCTTCTCATTGAGTTCTTCAGAATCTACCCACACGATATCAACCTTTGCACGGCAGGAGATTCCTCCATGCTTCAGTGCTTCCACAACACTTAAGTATGCATCATGAAGCTGTGTATATTTACCAACCATGGCAATCTTCACCGTTTTATCAGGGTGACGGAGATTTTCCACCATATTCTCCCAGTCTGTAAGATCCGGTTTGCGGTTCTCAAGTCTTAAGCTCTGCAGTACCACGTCTGCAAGCTTTTCTCTCTCCATTGCAAGAGGCGCTTCATATAAATATTCCACATCCAGATTCTGAAGCACATTGCTTACAGGCACATTACAGAACAGGGCGATCTTTCCACGGATATCCTCGGTAAGAGGATACTCGCTTCTGCATACCAGGACATCCGGCTGGATTCCCATTCCCTGAAGCTCTTTTACACTGGCCTGGGTCGGTTTGGTCTTCATCTCTCCGGAAGCACGGAGATATGGGATCAGAGTTACATGGATAAGGACTGCATTGTCATGCCCCACATCATGCTGGAACTGACGGATGGATTCCAGGAACGGCTGGCTCTCAATATCACCGACTGTACCGCCAACCTCGATGATGGCAATTCTGTCTTCGTCTGCGGATTTTGCTCTGTAAAAACGACTCTTGATCTCATTGGTAATGTGCGGGATCACCTGAACGGTACCTCCGCCAAAATCACCGTGACGCTCTTTCTGAAGAACAGACCAGTAAATCTTACCGGTTGTCACATTGGAATTCTTGTCAAGGCTTTCATCAATGAAACGTTCATAATGTCCAAGGTCAAGATCAGTCTCTGTACCGTCATCGGTTACAAAAACCTCTCCATGCTGAATGGGGTTCATAGTTCCCGGGTCAATATTAATGTAGGGATCAAATTTCTGCATGGTCACCTGATACCCTCTGGCTTTCAGAAGGCGCCCAAGAGACGCTGCGGTAATTCCTTTTCCCAGACCGGAAACAACTCCACCCGTTACAAAAACATACTTTACTGCCATCTTCGATTTCCTCCTCCATTTTGTGTTCCACAACAAAAAGGCGTCCGGAACAGGTTCCAAGGGGCGAGAATTCCCCTGTGGTATCCGTTCCTGACGCCTTTGTCAGTTATCTTTCATATAAAATATGGTTTACTATAAACTATTTTTTTTTATTTGTCAATAACTGATTTTTCATATAATCTGCGGAATTTCTTCCTATGAAATGGTTACAAATAAAAAACAGACGCCTGCCGAGGATTTCCATCTGATTTCCTGTCTCTGCAGCCACGTCTGTCTTTTCTTTTTATGTCTTTTATATCTTGTCTGTCTCTGCACTGTCTGTCAGGCAACTGCATATTTCTGAAGGAAACAATTAAACTCATGGTCCTCACCATGACAGGTTACTGTAAGAACCTTGGTCAGATCCATGCTGAGTATCCCAAGGATAGATTTTGCATCAATTAAAATTCTGTTATATGAAATATCTACATCAAAATCACATTTACTTGCAGCCTTAACAAATTCTTTAACATCCTCTGTCGCATTCAATCTAATTTTTTTAGACATAAATATCATCCTCTCTTTTATCTCGGTAAAAACCGGCATTATTCCGGCCTCGCTGTTTTCCTGTATTTTCCAGACCAGCGGCCTTTTCTCATCTGGTTGTCCCACATTATGTCTCATATTGTCAGATTTGTCAAGTTGATATTTTTTATCGTTTTGGACATTTTTCCTATAGAAACCCGAATTTTATATGATAAAATCCGGGTTTCTTAGATATTTATTGTGCAGTTTTCATATTTTCATTTTTCAATCCATCATTTTTAACTGTGAGATTAATTCCATATAGTTCATTAATCCTGTTTGATTTCTTCTGGTATCTCCATCGGATAATTACCATCAAAGCATGCTTTGCACAGCGGAAGTCCACCCGCCATGCCTTCCAGATAATCAATCTGCATGTAGCCAAGAGAATCCGCACCGATCATCTTGCGAATCTCTTCCGTGCTATGCTGTGCCGCGATCAGCTGATCATTGGACGGCACATCCGTACCGAAATAACAGGGATGTAAAAATGGCGGGGAGCTGATACGTACATGTACTTCTTTGGCTCCGGCTTCTTTCAGCATGTGGATCAGATTGGCAATGGTAGTTCCACGGACAATGGAATCATCCACCAGAACGATTCTCTTACCCTTCACCACTGATTCCAGAACGCTCAGCTTCAGATGAACGCTTGACTCTCTCTCCTGCTGTGTAGGCTTAATGAAAGTTCTTCCAATGTAACTGTTTTTATAGAATGCAAAGCCAAACGGAATCCCGGATTCCTCCGAATAGCCTTTTGCTGCCGGAAGTCCGGATTCCGGTACACCGGTTACCAGATCCGCTTCCACCGGATAGGACTTTGCAAGAGATTTTCCTCCACGAATCCTTGCATCATAGATTTTTACGCCATCCATGGTGCTGTCCAGTCTTGCAAAATAAATATATTCAAAAACACAATGAGCATGCTTTTTCTGTTCAGCCAGTTTGCTAGATTTCAGTCCGTCCCTGGTGATCGTGACAATCTCACCCGGTTCAATATCACGGATAAATTCCGCTCCTACAGATGTCAGTGCACAGCTCTCAGATGCCAGAACATAAGCATTGTCTCTCTTTCCAAGACAAAGTGGTTTCAGTCCGTACGGGTCACGGGCACCGATCAGCTTCCTCGGGCTCATGATCACAAGCGCATATCCGCCCCTGATCTTCTCTACTGTTTTATGTACTGCTTCCTCTACTGTTGCAGAATGAACACGCTCTCTTGCAATATGGAAAGCAATAACCTCTGAATCTGTCGTTGTATGGAAGATCGCTCCTGTCTGGATCAGTTCCCATTTCAGAGCTTCTGTATTAACCAGATTTCCGTTATGCGCCAATGCCAGACTTCCCTTAATATAAGAAAGTACCAGCGGCTGTGCATTCTCCGCAACAGACTCTCCGGTGGTGGAATAACGAACATGTCCGATTCCGATGTCACCATTCATATTATGTACAACATCTTTTCGTAAAACTTCGCTTACCAGTCCGAGATCTTTATGAAACTGTACGTTTCCTCTTTCTCCGTCCGTCCTTGAAACGGCCATTCCGCAGGACTCCTGTCCCCTGTGCTGCAGCGAAGTAAGACCATAATAAATAGATGGTGCAATATTCCCTCCATCCAGATCATAAATCCCGAATACGCCACATTCTTCCTTTACTCCTGACATATTTTCCTCCATCTGTTTTTCCGTATTGTGTATCTTTGTAACTGGTCAAAAAGCTTCTTTTTCCATGATCACTTATGGCGATCACTGACTTTTCGAATGTATAACTACGATATCAGATTATAATAAAAGGACAAGATTTGTCAACCCTGCCTATTTTCCGACAGTCCGATCGCCCTGATCGATTTTTTAGATTTTTTTTAAAAAAGCTCTTGACAATCTTTAATTTTGGTGTATACTGCAACACATAAAGCAAAGGCGCTTTGGATACGAGAGGTATCTGAAGCGCTTTTTTTGTTTTTTTCGGCCCGTAATACCGGTCATTCCGGCAGCGGTCCTTATAAGATAATTAAAAATTATAATGAATGAGTGAAATCGAAAGGAGTGTACCTATATGGCACAGAGTATCCCGGAAATGTATGGCAGTCTTGTATTCAATGACAAAGTGATGCGAAGCAAACTGCCAAAGGACATGTACAAAGCATTAAAGAAAACAATTGAAAACGGAACTCATCTGGAGCTGGATGTTGCAAATTCCGTAGCAGTTGCAATGAAAGAATGGGCTACCGAAAACGGTGCAACACATTACACACACTGGTTTCAGCCGATGACAAACGTAACAGCAGAAAAACATGACAGCTTCATCTCCCCTACAGGTGATGGACAGGTGATCATGGATTTCTCCGGTAAAGAGCTGGTAAAAGGTGAGCCGGATGCATCCAGTTTCCCGTCAGGTGGTCTTCGTGCTACTTTCGAAGCAAGAGGATATACAGCATGGGATCCTACTTCACCAGCATTCATCAAAGATAAGACACTTTACATTCCTACAGCATTCTGTTCCTACAGCGGAGAGGCACTTGATAAGAAAACTCCTCTTCTCCGTTCCATGGATGAACTTAACAAAGAAGCAGTTCGTATTCTTCACATCCTTGGAAACAAAGAGGTTCGTCATATCAACACAACAGTAGGACCTGAGCAAGAGTACTTCCTGGTTGACAAGGATCTCTATAAAAAGAGAAAAGACCTGATTTTCTGCGGACGTACACTTCTGGGAGCTTCCGCACCAAAAGGACAGGAGATGGAGGATCATTACTTCGGAGCTCTGAAACCTCGTGTTGCTGCTTACATGCATGATCTTGACGAAGAGCTCTGGAAGCTTGGCATTCCGGCCAAAACAAAGCATAACGAGGTTGCTCCTGCACAGCACGAGCTGGCTCCTGTATTTGATACCACAAATGTTGCTGTCGACCACAACCAGCTGACCATGGAAATTATGAAAAAAGTTGCTGACAAGCACAACATGGTCTGCCTCCTTCACGAGAAACCATTTGAGGGAATCAACGGAAGCGGTAAACACAACAACTGGTCCATGAGCACAGACACAGGTGTAAACCTTCTTGATCCTGGAAAAACACCGGCAGAGAATACACAGTTCCTGGTATTTTTGGTAGCTGTTATTAAAGCCGTTGACGATTACGCTGATCTTCTCCGTGTATCCGTTGCAAGTGCCGGAAACGATCATCGTCTCGGAGCAAACGAGGCACCGCCTGCGATCGTATCCATCTTCCTCGGAGACGAGCTGACAGACATACTGAAATCCATTGAAAATGATACCTTCTTCAACAACAAGCATGCAGTACAGATGGATATCGGAGCAAAGGTACTTCCTCACTTCACAAAGGATACCACAGACAGAAACCGTACTTCACCGTTTGCATTTACAGGAAACAAATTTGAGTTCCGTATGCTTGGTTCCGCGGCATCTGTTGCAAACCCGAACATCGTACTAAACACTGCTGTTGCAGAGGTTCTTGCTGAATTCAGCGCAGCTCTTAAGGATGTTCCGGAAGAAGAAATGGAAAGCGCAGTACATGCACTTCTTAAGAAAACCATTGAAGAGCATAAACGCATCATCTTTAACGGAAACGGCTATACAGACGAGTGGGTTGAAGAGGCTGAGAAACGCGGTCTCTACAACCTGAAAACAACTCCTGATGCTCTTCCTCATTTCATTGCCGAGAAGAACATTGAGCTGTTTACAAAGCATGGCATCTTTACAAAGGAAGAACTCTTCTCCCGTTACGAGATCTGGCTTGAAAACTATTATAAGACCATCAACATCGAGTCCAACACTCTTGCTGAGATGATCCAGAAACAGGTAATTCCTTCTGTATATACATATGTTGAAAAGCTTGCAGATACTGCAGCTGCAAAGAAATCTGTAGTAGCTGACGTTTCTGTAGCAAGCGAAGTTGCTCTGATCTCCAAACTGAGTACACTTGCAGACACCATGGCAACGGATCTGGAAACTCTGAAAGCAGATACAGCAAAAGCTCTTGCTTCTTCTGACGATGTACTTGCATGCTCTAAGGCTTATCAGGGAACTGTTCTGGAAGACATGGAAGCTTTAAGAAAATCCGCTGATGAGGCAGAGGCTCTGATCCCGGATGAGTTACTTCCATATCCGACTTATGACGAGCTGTTATTCTCTATCTGACAACTGATATCAGATAACAATTTCATACGGTAAATACAGGGGATATCCCTTATGAACTCTACTTCATAATTCATTATCGATTTCCTCATCCATTAATCACACGATACAGATATCCCCTGTTTTACATATACTTATTTTGATTTCGTAAAGGCGCGGAAGAGAATTTCCTCTCTCCTGCGCTTTTTCGTTATACTGATACTGGATAAATTCTGTCTGTTTTTCTCCTGTCCGGTATTATAAAAATCCTTTCTGTATATATCTTATATAATAGGAAAGAAAAAATTGGGAAAGGGAGTGTTACTATGTATTCTTCAGCAAACACATTATGGGTCCTCGTCGGTGCCGCACTGGTCTTCTTCATGCAGGCTGGCTTTGCAATGGTTGAAACAGGATTCACAAGAGCAAAAAACGCAGGTAATATCATCATGAAAAACCTGATGGATTTCTGTATCGGAACTCCGGTCTTCTGGCTGGTTGGATTCGGCATCATGTTCGGTGCAGGAAACGGTTTCTTCGGTAAGATCGGAGGAATCGCCTCAGAGGCAAACTACGGAAACGCAATGCTTCCGGATGGAGTTCCTTTCTGGGCATTTCTCATCTTCCAGACAGTATTCTGTGCTACCTCTGCAACTATCGTATCCGGTGCCATGGCAGAACGTACCAAATTCATTTCCTACTGTATCTACAGCTTACTGATCAGCCTCGTTGTATACCCTGTATCCGGCCACTGGATCTGGGGCGGCGGATTTATCAGCCAGATGGGATTTCATGATTTCGCAGGTTCCTGTGCCGTTCATATGGTAGGTGGTGTTGCTGCACTAATCGGTGCCATCATCCTCGGACCTCGTATCGGAAAATATTCCAAATCCGGTAAATCCAGAGCGATCCCGGGACATAACCTTACTGTTGGTGCACTTGGTGTATTTATCCTCTGGTTCTGCTGGTTCGGTTTCAACGGTGCATCCACTGTCAGCATGGAAGGCGATGCCATTGTAAGCGCCGGAAAAATCTTCGTAACAACAAACCTTGCAGCTGCCGTTGCAACTGTAACGGTTATGCTGATCACATGGATCCGCTACAAAAAGCCGGATGTTTCCATGTCACTCAACGGTTCTCTTGCAGGACTGGTAGCCATCACAGCAGGCTGCGATACCGTATCTCCTACATCTGCAGCTATCATCGGAATCATTTCCGGATTCATTGTAGTATTTGGTATTGAATTCATTGACAAAGTTCTCAAAATTGATGACCCGGTTGGTGCTGTTGGTGTTCACGGTCTCAACGGTGCTTTCGGAACTCTTGCTGTAGGTCTTTTCTCTGACGGTGCAGGTACCGAGTGGAAAGGTCTCCTCACAGGCGGTGGTTTCCACGGCTTCAGTGTTCAGTTTATTGGTATGGCTATTACTATCGCATGGGTTGCTGTTACTATGACAATTATCTTTCAGGTGATCAAACACACCATCGGTCTTCGCGTTTCCGCTGAGGAAGAGATTGCAGGTCTGGATGTGAAAGAGCATGGCCTTGCAAGTGCATACGATGGATTCTTTGTACAGGATACCATGACAAAGGCTCCGACTCCAATGGGAACTTCCGTAAAAGCCCCTGTTGTAAAACACGCTCCTTCTGCTCCTGCTGAATCTGTTCCTGAGATTCCGGCAGACGGCGTACACAAACTGACAAAAGTTGTTATCATCACACGTCAGAACAAGCTGGATGAATTTATGCAGGCCATGAACGAGATCGGCGTAACCGGTATCACTATCACAAATGTTATGGGATGTGGTGTTCAGAAGGGTGCTCCAACCTACTATCGTGGTGTTGAGGTTGACATGAACCTCCGTCCGAAGGTTAAGATCGAAATCGTTGTAAGTCTCGTACCTGTTCAGAAGGTTATTGATACTGCAAAGGCAGTTCTTCATACCGGCCAGATCGGTGATGGTAAAGTCTTCGTTTACGACATCGAAAACGTAGTAAAGATCCGTACCGGCGAGGAAGGCTTCCTGGCTCTGCAGGATACAGACGCATGATCCTCTTATAATCAAAACAGATAAAATCTTTCTACGCAATATAAACCAAATAAAAGCCAGAAAAGATCCGGAACAATTCCTTAAATGTTCCGGATCTTTTCATATATTATTCTCTTCTCAATCTCGGCAGATTCCACCGATAATGCGCTGCCAGATACCGGATCAGGATCACCACTACCGTTCCGATCACCATAGCCGGCACTCCACCCCACAGCCTGTATATCCAAACACAGGCAATGGCACCTACAATAGATGCACAGGCATAAATATGGCGCACAAAAATATATGGCGGTACTCCTGCCATCATATCACGGATCAGACCGCCGCCAACTCCTGTGACAGTCCCAAGAAACACAAGAAAAAAAGTTCTTCCCATATATCCCTGTGAAATCCCCTTATCAACACCCATAACAGTAAACACGCCAAGTCCAACCGTATCCATCACCAGCATCACCTTATCATAGACCAGCCGGTTCCCGCCTTCCAGAAGCTCCTGTTTCCAGTACATCACTGCAAAAACAATACAGGACGTCACTGTTGCCACAATGGTATACAGCGGATCCTGAAACATTCCCGGCGGCACGATTCCCAGGATAATATCCCTGGTAGCTCCTCCTCCCACTGCAGTCACCACTCCAAGAACGCAGACCCCGAAAATATCCATTCCCCGCTGCGCTCCCACCATAGCTCCGGAAGCAGCAAACGCAATAGTTCCTGCCATCTCCAGCATAAATGTAAACATACTCTGATAATCCATTTCCCCCTCCACACATATCCGGCTGTATTCCATGTTATCTTAGTACTTCTGACTACAACCGGTTTTTCACCTCATCCCCTTATTTCCACAGGGTGCAAGAAGGAACCCTGGCACGCAGGATTCCTTCTCTTATTTTTATAATCACTTTTCTTATTCTAACAGAAATTCATCATTCTGTACATCTTTTCTTTTTCATATTTTACAGATTTCACACTTATCATACGCGCCGATTTTAACCTTTTACTCCACCGAGAGCCACACCTGCAACAATATACTTGGACAGGATCAGATAAACCACGATCAACGGGATAATTGTAACAAACAGTCCCACATAAACTACGCCATAATCTGTACGGAACTGATTGGAACTTAACAGCTGTACAAACATTGGCAACGTCTTCTTAGAATCAGAAGTCAGCATGATAGTCGGTGTAAACAGGTTGTTCCACTGTGCGATAAACTGGAAGATCGCCTGTGTTGCAACTGCAGGTTTCATGATCGGCATGATGATCCGGTTAAAGGTATGAAGCTCACCGGAACCATCAATCCTGGCCGCCTCGATCATCTCAATAGAAAGAGTACTTTCCATATACTGCTTCATAAAAAATACCACCGCCGGCGTTGCGATCGTCGGGATAATCAGTGGAATGTATGTATCCACCAGCTTCAGATCCAGCATAAAACGATAAAAACCGATAATGGATATCTGGCTCGGTACCATCATGATCGCCATGATAAACGCCCATGCAAGTTTTTTCAGCTTAAAATCATAAACAAAGATTCCATAAGCTGTCAGAGAAGAAAAATATACCGAAAGGATCGTTCCCGGAACTGTGATGGTAAGGGAGTTCAGCGCTGCTCTCTGCAGAGTGATCTGCATACCATTCTGCTTAATCATCAGGTTCTTCCAGTTCTCCAGAAAATGGGTGGAAGGGATCAGTGAAATTCCGGATTTGATGGCATCGGAACTTCTTGTCGCATTCATTACCAGGAGGAGGAACGGTCCCAGTGCAATGACGCAGAACAGGATACAGATGATTGTCCTGACCTGTGTTCTGTGCTTCAGGGAAGCACTGTAGCTGTCTTTTGTTTTACTCATCTCTTTCCACCTGCCTTTCTGGCCTTCTTCATCCTTCTATCATCCTTGTCACTCATAGATGCAAAAAGGATCAAGCTGACGATCAGCGTTACTGCAAAAAGTATAACAGAAACTGCTGCCGCCTTACCAACGTCACTGTTGTAGAGACGCATGATATACATAGCCATTGTAGTTGTCTTATCATCCGGAAGTCCTACAAGACCGGTCTCCGGTACATTAAACAGTGCCGGGATATCGTACATCTGCAGACCACCGATAGCAGATGTTACCAGTGTATAAAGCATGATCGGCTTCAGAAGCGGAAGTGTGATATAACGGAATTTCTCAAATCCGGTCGCCCCGTCAATATCTGCCGCCTCAAATAATCCCGGATCAATTCCAAGCACACCGGAAATCAGAAGCAATGTAGTATTTCCAAACCACATCCACCACAGGATTCCGGAGATCAGTCCGCGGCTTCCTGCTACGCTGGACATGAAATCGAAATTTTTCGCGATCACTCCCCAGTCCTTAAGAGTCTGGGTGATCGGTCCGTACTGGGAAAACAATGCTTTAAACAATACGGAAACAGATGCCGCTGTGATAATACTTGGAAGGTATACAATAACTTTCACTGCACCGGTTCCCTTAACTTTTACCTTCTGGTCTGTCAGCCATACTGCCAGAAGAAGAGATACCAGGATCTGCGGAACAAAGTTGAAGCCCCACATGATCAGTGTGTTTTTCAGGTAACTGAGGGCATAGGGCCGTTCACCTGCTGCAAGGCCAAGTACATTGAGGAAATTCTGGATTCCGGCAAAATCCACGAACTCTCTTCCGTTCCGCTTATAATAGGAAAGGGTACTGTAATAAAATGTATTTATCAGCGGCCAGAGCTGGAACAACAGATATGTGATAAAGAACGGCGCTATGAAAAAATACCCGTATTTGCCGTAGCTGATTTTTTTCTTTTTCTTCTTATCCATAATTTCCCCTGTCAAATGTGCCGCCCCTTCTTTTTCAGAAGAAGCGGCACCGCTTAATTATCTCTCAATTCAGTTACAATCAGATATCGTCCCTGTTCCTTTATTTACTCAGTTTTCAGGTAAGAGTATGTGTCATGGATGGAAGCTTTCAGATCAGAGATTGCTGTATCCAGATCCTTCTCGCCTGTTGCATAAGCTTTTGTCTGAGTATCCAGAAGTGACAGGATCTGCTGGTCTTCTGCTTTTACCATAGAAGCATCAAGTCCGTCTGCCAGTGGGAGGAAGAACTCCATGAAATTCTGTCCTGCATCTTTATAGAGGAATCCGTTTCCGTCTGCAGATGCACCACTCTCGATAATCTTGTTGATTGCTTCTGTGTTGTTTACATAGTCAGAATTCAGCGCATTGATCGCTACCATTCCATCCGTATCACAGGTAAAGTATTTCATGATCTTTGCTGCAAGGTCAGGATCAGAGCACTCAGTTGTAGCTGCAAGGCCTGTGCCGCCCCAGTAGCACTTATTCTGTGCAGGAACAAGAATCGTATTCTCTTTCCATGTGTCACTTAAGCACCAGTATGTGAACCACGGGCATCCCATGTATGCAAGTGCTGCATTGCTGGATTCTCCGTCACCGTCCATGTTTGCATACCAGTCAGCACTCCACTGGTCTGTATTGTAAGTAAGGTCATCATCATAAAGTTTCTTAGCTGTTTCCAGATATGTTGTGATATTGTCATCCAGTGTGATCACATCATTATCATCATAGAAGCCCTGGCTTCTGGAGTTTGTAAGAGAACGTTTCAGCTCATCATAGCCTGAGAACAGTTTACATTTTCCACCGGAAGCATCGTTTACTTCTTTTGCTGTTGCAAGGATGGTATCCAGATCTTTAAATTTCTCTGCGATAGCTGCCGGATCTGTTGTTCCAAGATATTTCTCTGCCAGATCTGCACGAACCTGATAGCATCCAGGAGTTGCCTGCCAGAACAGTGCTCTTACGTTGCCGTCCGCATCAGTTCCAAGATCCAGATCGTATTTGTACATATTCTTGTAATCATCTTCTGTGATTCCAAGATCTGCAACGGATTTAACCCAGTCACTGTTTACATATTTCTGCACATAGTCAACCTCAAGACCCATAAGATCCGGATACAGCTCATTGCTGGTATCGTCAAGCATCGGATCAAGTTTTCCCTGATAATAATCAGATCCACCTGTATTTACAAATACGATCCTCTTATAGTCATCCGGATAAGCTTCCTTGAATGGCCCATCAAGGATTTTCTTGATATCATCGTTCCATCCCCAGATAACGAACGCATCTTCTGCACTGGAATCACCGGTGATCTCATTATCCGGAGTCTCTGCTTCCTCTGCAAATGCCGGAACTGCACTTACTGTCATACCTGCCATCATTGCTGCTGCCAGTACAAGGCTCATCATTTTTTTCTTCATGCTGCTACCTCCCTATTATTCATCTTCTCTTTTTAATCGCACTGATCACTGATTGATATTTTTCACGGATGCTCCTCTGAAAAGCGTTCCCTCTATCACGTATCGATCAATCAGTGTTGTTTTCGGATGTTCCACCAGATCGATCAGCTTATCTGCTGCTATTTTTCCGATTGCTTCCGTATCCTGACAAAGCGTTGTAAGCTTCGGATCCAGGATCCTAGCAACCATGATCCCATCGTAACCAGCGATGGAAATATCTGCCGGTATCCGCATCCCTCTGTCTCGGATCTCGTTGATTCCACCAAGTGCCGAATAATCATCCGGATAAAGAATACAAGTAGGCGGTGTTTCGAGATTCAGTAATTTCGCCGTTTCCTCGGCCGCCCGGTCAGCATCTCTGTACGGAATCTCCCTGATATATTCTTCCGGAGGTTCTACTCCGAAACTCTGGAGTGTCCTGTAAAAAGATGTCACACGGTTTCTTGTAACGGAAGAATCTTCTCCGTGGATATAAGCGATCCGTCTGTGCCCCTGTTCATATACATAGGTCACAAGCTTCTCGATTCCACTTATATTATTAGAAACAACTGCAATCCTTCCATCAAAAACATGGTCAATGGTAACGACCGGTATGTCTGAACGTACAAGTTCCTGAACCTCATCAGAATAGAAGTTCACACAGGCGATGATCACTCCGTCTACCCCCCGGTAACGACAGTGTTCATAATAACTCATCTTCCTCCCCGAAACTCTTCCGTTGGTAAAGGTAATGTCGTACCCCCTTTCCTCTGCTTCCCGTTTGAAGCTCTCCAACACATGGTTGAAATAATCGTGCGTCAATCCGCTTAATGCTTCATCCACAAACAGTACTCCGAGATTATAGCTTCTCTTAGTCTTTAATGCTCTGGCTGATGAGTTGGGAAAATAGCCCATCTCTGCAGCTGTCTTTAATATGAACTTCCTTGTCTCTTCGCCAATGTCTGTGTACCCGTTTAAAGCTTTACTGACTGTTGCTACCGAGACATTGCACCGTTTGGAAATTTCTTTCATGGAAACCATAGGCATGTCTCTCTTTCTTGCTTTTTCCTAAATCGTTTTCGTAGCTTTATTGTACGTTTATTTGTACAAAAAATCAAGCTATTTTTTCGTTTTTTTAGATATATTTCATTTTTCATTAGTAATGTACGAAAATATCCTTGTGCATTTTTATACTTTTTAATCCCGAACCGTTTCGGATAGCGAAATTTTTCGCGAAATTTAGTTTTTCACAATAGTGCTTCTGCTTTTCTACGTTTCGAATCACGAAAAGTTGATTTCGTTTACGAAAAATCGGTTGATTTTCTTATATTTATTCGCTATACTGAGTATGTCAATGGAAATTATCAATTTCAATCATCTAATATTCTAAACTTATACGTTTTCGTAGCATAATTTTCTTGCTTTTCATTTTCCCAAATCAATAATAACCGGTAATTCATTTTCAAAGGAGGATTTATATGAAATTCGGACATTTCGACGATGAAGCCCGCGAGTACGTCATCACCACTCCACGCACCCCACTGCCATGGATCAACTATCTTGGATCCCAGGACTTTTTCAGCCTGATTTCCAACACCGGCGGAGGCTATAGCTTCTATAAAGATGCCAAGCTACTCCGCATCACCCGCTACCGTTACAATGATATCCCAAACGATTCAAACGGAAAATATTACTATATTAACGATAACGGAACCATCTGGAATCCTGGATTTATGCCGTCCCGCACAAAGCTTGATTCCTATGAATGCAGACACGGAATGGGATATACCCGCTTCAAGAGCAATAAGAACGGACTTGGAGCAGAGCTTCTGGCGTTTGTACCTGTAGATGCCGCCTGTGAGGTCAATCTTCTCACGCTGGAGAACACCTCCTCTGAGGAAAAGAATTTCTCTCTTTTCTCTTATGTGGAGTTCTGTCTCTGGAATGCCATGGATGATATGACCAACTTCCAACGAAACTTAAGCATTGGCGAAGTCGAGATCGAAGGAAGCACCATTTATCACAAAACCGAATACCGCGAGCGCCGCAACCATTACAGCTTCTTTACCGTAAACACACCTGTTGACGGTTACGATACCAGCCGTGATGACTTCCTGGGGCTTGGAAACAGCAATGCAGTTCCGGATGCTGTCCGCGACTGTAAATGCCGCAATTCCGTTGCAAGCGGATGGTATCCGGCTGCAGTCCACCAGATCAATCTCACCCTGAAGCCAGGAGAAAAGAAATCTCTCGTATTCCTGCTTGGATACTGCGAAAATCCGTCAGACAACAAATGGGAAAAGCCTGGTGTGATCCGAAAAGGCGGCGCACATGAGCTGATCCGGAAATTCCACACTGAGGAGCGGGCTCTTGAGGCCTTTGCCCGGCTGAACCAGTACTGGACGGAGCTTCTCTCCCGATATACTGTACAGAGCAGCAATCCTCATATCAACCGTATGGCCAATATCTGGAACCAGTATCAGTGTATGGTAACATTTAATATGTCCCGTTCTGCCTCTTACTATGAATCCGGAATCGGCCGTGGCATGGGATTCCGTGATTCCTGCCAGGATCTTCTCGGCTTCGTTCATCTGATCCCGGCAAGAGCAAGAGAACGAATCCTGGATATCGCTTCAACACAGTTTGCAGACGGAAGTGCTTATCATCAGTACCAGCCGCTCACCAAGAAGGGTAATCTGGATATCGGAAGCGGTTTCAACGATGATCCGCTGTGGCTGATCGCTGCAGTTGCTGCTTATCTGAAAGAGACAGGTGATACCTCCATCCTGGATGCACAGGTTCCGTTTGACTGCAAACCAGGTACTGAGGAGCCGCTGTTTGAGCATCTCCGTCGTTCCTTCCGGTACACAGCAGACCATCTTGGCCCACACAAGCTTCCGCTGATCGGACGTGCTGACTGGAATGACTGCCTGAACCTGAACTGTTTCTCCTCTGAACCAGGAGAACCTTTCCAGACAACAGGCCCGTCCGAGGGACCGGTCGCAGAATCTGTATTTATTGCAGGTATGTTTGTAAAATACGGAAAAGAATTTGCAAAGATCAGCAAGATCTACGGCAATGACCAGCTTTCCGAAACAGTATCAAAAGAAGTACAGAATATGTACCAGGCAATTCTGGATGCAGGCTGGGACGGAGAATGGTTTCTCCGTGCATACGATGCAAATTCCGAAAAAGTCGGTTCCTCTGAATGTAAGGAGGGTCAGATCTTTATTGAACCACAGGGATTCTGCGTTATGGCAGGTGTCGGTGTAGAAGAAGGCCTTGCCAAAAAAGCTCTCGATTCTGTAAAAGAACGTCTTGACACCAAATACGGTGTTATGATCCTCCAGCCGGCTTACAGCCAATATTATCTGAACCTTGGTGAGATCAGCTCCTACCCGCCAGGATATAAAGAAAATGCAGGTATCTTCTGCCATAACAATCCATGGGTTTCCATTGCAGAAACGGTGATCGGCCGCGGAAACCGCGCATATGAGATCTACAGCAAGACCTGCCCATCCTGCATTGAAGATATCAGCGAGATCCACCGCACAGAGCCTTACGTTTACTCCCAGATGGTAGCCGGTGCTGATGCAGCCCGCCACGGAGAAGCCAAGAACAGCTGGCTTACCGGTACTGCTGCCTGGACTTTCGTAAATCTTTCCCAGGCAATCCTTGGAATCTGTCCGGATTATGAAGGCTTACGCATTGATCCATGCGTCCCGGAAAGCTTCGGCGACTTTACAATTACCAGAACTTTCCGCGATGCTGTATACCACATCGAAATTAAAAATCCGTCCAACATCCAGAAGGGCGTTACCCATCTGAACGTAGACGGAACCGAGGTTTCCGGAAATGTGATTCCTTATGAAAAAGACAAAAAAGAATATTTTGTAACAGCTTATATGGGATAAATTCCATCAATAATAAAATAATCTTTTCAGACGCAGCCTGGCTATGGCATACCAGGCTGCGTTTTTTCACATACATAAAAAAGCTCCCACACACTGCTGTATTTGGGCCATATGTGAAAGCTCTTATATCTGTATTCTTATTTATTCTGCTTCGATCAGAAAGCCTCGTCTTTTCAGCATATCCTGGATCATATCCAGAATCTCTTCTGACTCGGCCTCTACTTTATGATAGTGATAATCAGACGTAATATTTTTCAAAGGACTGGACTTTCCATTTCGGATGTCCTCCATAAAGTTCTCAACCTGGCGTCTGGATCTGATATTCAGTTCTGCCTCAATATGTCCGTAAACTCTGTGATTCACCATTACATTGATCACTTTTCCGCCAAGATCCACAATCCCGCAGAGCTCATTCTCCAGATCTGCATCTGTATGATGCACTTTGAATATCCGGCTCACAGTATGAGGAGCATTGAAAATATATCCCCTGTTGGTGGATATCACGTCGTTCCCTTCTGCGCGTATCAGCGCAATATCCTGCACGATCACCTGTCTGCTGACCTGAAATGTTCTGGCCAGAGCACTTCCCGAGACCGGCCGGTCACTGTTTTTAATTTGATCCATGATCGCTGTCCTGCGTTCTGAACCAGTCATTTAAGTTCCCCTTTCCTGGCTGTACCTGTACTTTTTATTCCGATATCTGTCTCCTTCATTCTCGCGATATCTCCCACCCGGTTCAGATATTACCTGTTATGCCTCTGCTTCCGACAATTCTCGCTTCTTTTTTTCTGATATTCCGGATATTTCCTGTCACAGCACTCGGTATTTTGCAAAATTCCGTGATCTTCAGGAAAGCGGATGAAGATTCTTAAGTGAAATATCAAGAATCGGTGCGGAATGTGTTAATGCACCACTTGATACATAGTCTACACCAACATCCCTGATCTTTGCAATATTTTCTTTTGTAACATTTCCGGAACATTCTGTTTTCGCTCTTCCGTCAATGAGTTTTACTGCTTCTTTCATCATTTCCGGAGTCATGTTGTCAAGCATGATGATATCTGCTCCAGCTTCAACAGCTTCTTTTACCTGAGCAAGAGTTTCCACCTCAACTTCGATCTTGCGGACAAAAGGAGCGTACTCCTGTGCCATTTTTACAGCATTTGCAACGCTTCCTGCCGCTCCGATGTGATTGTCTTTCAGCAGAACTCCATCAGAAAGATTATATCTGTGGTTCTGTCCGCCGCCTACGCGAACTGCATATTTCTCAAAAATACGCATATTCGGCGTTGTTTTTCTGGTATCCAGTAAAGTGATCCCTGTTCCCTCAAGAAGAGACGCAACCGAATGTGTGTAAGTTGCGATTCCGCTCATTCTCTGCAGATAATTCAGTGCTACACGCTCGCCGGAAAGAAGCACGCGGATATCTCCGGTAACTTTTCCCATTTTCTGACCTTTTTTTACTTCATCACCGTCTTTACAGAACAGCTCTACTTTTGTATCAGCATCCAGAAGCGTAAATACACGGCTGAAGATTTCCAGTCCCGCAATGATTCCATCCTCTTTACAGATCAGGTCTACCTCTCCCGGAACTGCTTCTTTCATAACAGAGTTTGTAGTAACATCTTCGCTTGAAATATCTTCTTTTAAAGCCTCCAGGATCAGATGATCTACCTGGAGTGTCATTGTAATTTTATTCATTTTACAATACCTTCTCTTTCTTAATTATCATAGCAGCCCCGTTCTCTGAAACAAGGCTGCTCCCGTCTTTCATAATATGGATATTTAATATTGCAGGCTGCATTCACGCCGCACCTGCAGCACTTTTCTTTTCTGCGGATATTGCTTTCGCCGCGCGTTTTGCAAACACAAGGCTTTCCAGCAGGGAATTACTTGCCAACCTGTTCGCTCCATGTACACCGTTGCAGCTGGTCTCTCCCACTGCATAAAGCCGGTCCATACTGGTCTTGCTGTCAGAATCCACCCAGATTCCTCCCATGAAATAATGCTGAGCAGGAACAACAGGGATAGATTCCTTTGTCACATCATAACCTTCTTCCAGACATCTCTGATAAATATTCGGAAAATGATTCAGGATCGTATCTTTATCAATATTCTCCATGGAAAGCCATACGTGATCTGTTCCTTCTTTTTTCATTTCTTCCCGGATTGCATTTGTTACTACATCTCTTGGAAGAAGTTCATTGACAAACCGCTCTTTTTTACTGTTATAAAGTACTGCACCTTCTCCGCGGACTGATTCTGAAATCAGAAATCTTCGGCCTGGTTTCTTGGAATACAGCGTTGTCGGATGGATCTGCACATAATCCAGATGTTCCAGACGCACATTATGTTTTTTCGCAATATCAAGGGCATCACCTGTGAGATGTGGATAGTTGGTGGAATGCTCATATCTTCCTCCGATTCCACCGCTTGCCAGAATCGTATCCTGTGCATAAATTTCTACCTGAATCTCTCCGCCTGGCTGGATTTCCTCCTGGATTTTCACAGCATTTCCAGCTTCCATTGCTTTCAGACGATCTCTGTTACCTTCCGCGGAAACAGCCTTTAAGCCTGCACATTTGTCATTTTCCACAAGAATATCCTGCATGGTAGTATATTCCAGAATTGTTACATTATCAAGCTTCAGCACCTGCTGGAGAAGCTTTTCGGAAATTTCTTTTCCTGTGATATCTTCATGATAAAGAATCCTCGGCCTGGAATGTGCACCTTCTCTTGTATAGGCAAAATCATCTCCATCCATCTTGAAATCCACACCATATCCAACAAGGTCATTAATGATGTCCCTGGAGCCTCGGATCATAATGTCTACGGATTCTTTTCTGTTTTCGTAATGTCCTGCCTTCATGGTATCTTCAAAATAACTGTCGTAATCATTTTCATCACGGAGCACGCAGATTCCACCCTGTGCCAGGAAAGAATCGCTACTTCTCATATCCTCTTTTGTGATGATCACGATCTTTTTATCCCGCGGAAGTTTCAGCGCACTGAACATTCCTGCAACACCTGTTCCGACGATCACTACATCTGTTTTAATTTTCATTGCATTTCGCCTCTCTGTCTCTGTTTATTTTGCCAGTTCCAGCATCCGTTCCAGCGGTTTCTTTGCTTTTTCACGAGTCTCATCTGTTACATGCACTTCATTCTCTCCTGTTTTCAGAACATGGAGAACTTTTTCCAGAAGTACTTTTTTCATGTTTTTGCAGACCGGAACCGTTTCTGTGAAGTAGAATTTTTTATCCGGGCAGATGGTTTCCAGCTTGTACTGAACGCCGCATTCTGTGCAGATGATAAATTCTTTGTTATCGCTTTCCTGCGCATATTTAATGATCCCGGATGTGCTTCCGATATAATCAGCCTGTGTTAAAACTGTCTGCGGACATTCCGGATGAGCCAGAACCAGTGCATCCGGATGGTCCTCTTTCGCTTTTTTTACTTCTTCCGGATCCAGAAATTCGTGGACAATGCAGAATCCTTCATTATAAATAAAATTCTTCTCAGGAACCTGCTCTGCAATAAAGTGTGCAAGATTTCTGTCCGGAATAAAAAAGATATTTTTGTTCGGAAGTGCCTTCACGATCTTTACTGCATTTGCGGAAGTAACACATACATCTGAAAGCTCTTTCAGTGCTGCTGTGGAATTGATGTAACAGACAACTGCTACATCATCATATTCTTCACGCACTTTACGGATGCCTTCCTCTGTTGCCATATGGGCCATCGGACAGTCTGCATCCATTGCAGGCATCAGAACGGTTTTGTCCGGACTTAATATCTTTGCGCTTTCTCCCATAAATCCTACGCCGCAGAACACGATGATCTTCTCTTTCGCGCTGGCTGCGATCTTGCTCAGATAAAAAGAATCTCCTATATAATCAGCTACATCCTGTACTTCCGGACGCACGTAGTAGTGCGCAAGGATGATGGCATCTTTTTCTTTTTTTAATTTCTGGATTTCTTCTGCAACTGTCATTATCTTTCACCTTTCCTGCAGGATTTTTTTGAATTCCTGCTTTTGCTTTCTGGTCTTTATTATGCAGATACTTCTGATCTGCTTTTTTATTATCATGTAGCTTTTTCAAAACATCTTACACATAATACCACAGTCCTTTACATGTGACAAGACAGTTGTTTGATATATGTAAAGTTTTTGTAAAAAAGGCAGCAAAAAACACGGTTTCCACAATGAAACTTTCATCCTGGAAACCGTGTTCCTGCACGCATTCATTATTTACCCAGCAGTTCTCTTTCAATCCGCTCTCTTGCTTCCGGTGCCTGTTTATCCATCTTCTCAGGGAATCCAAACATGGAAACGCAGGCAATACTATCGCCGCCGGCTTTCGGCGCATCTGGTTTCAGCTGCTTGTTGGCGAAATCCATTTCTCTCAATGTCTCAAAAATCCCGTCAAAATCCACATCTCCTTCGCCCATAGCCAAATGCTGATGTACAGTCACATCTGCTTTTCCACGTCCATTAAGCCACGGTGGATTCAGAATATATCTGCAGTCCATAGTCTGGTTAAAAGTATCTGCAAAGAGCACATGTGTCAGCTCATCGCCTGCATATTTCAGCATGGAACGCACATCACCTTTTCCTTCATCATAGAAGAATCCATGCGGAGAAGAATATACGTATCCAAGGTTTGGAGAACGGAACGATTTCACCATATCACAAGTCTCATTATTCAGCTCGCAAAAATCATACGGATGGGACTGGATTTCTACGCGGATGCCCTCACGCTCAATCAGCGGAAGCAGCTCTTCCATGGATTTAAACCACATACCATTGCAGATCTCCTGCTGGTTCGGATCACCGGAAAGCTCTGTATTGATAACTTTTACGCCCATATCTCCTGCGATCTGTATCATACGCTTCCAGTTTGCAACCGCAAACTGCCTCTGTTCCTCTGTCGGACCGGACCAACGGTATACTACGATAAAAGAAGAAATCTCTA
This sequence comes from Blautia sp. HA8986, assembly GCF_056504635.1. Lineage (NCBI taxonomy): Bacteria > Bacillati > Bacillota > Clostridia > Lachnospirales > Lachnospiraceae > Blautia > Blautia sp. HA8986. Next base: position 87,520 of record NZ_JBWLUQ010000001.1, on the reverse strand, counting down.
CACCGGTTTCCCTCAAAGCCTGTCTGTATTCCTGCTCACACTCTTTCGAAAACAGCGGATGCTTATAGAATGGATTGATTCTCGGATGAGGAGACTGTTCAATATATTTGTACCCCCAATCTGCAACCTGATGAACCATACGGTTGATATCCATCTGCTTTGCAAGAACATCTACGTCAAATGCGATCTTCATGATGCATTCCCTCCTTTTTCCTCTTCTTTATTTCGGATATAATCCAGGATCAGACCGGCAGCTCCGGCCGCTCCTGTTTTGGATACATTGATCACCATATCATAATAATGGGGATCGTCTCTGCGGATTCCGGTAAACTTCTCATAGTATTCATTTCGGATCTGATCACGTTTTTTCAGCTCTCCAAGAGACTGACCTTTATAATATTCCTGTCCCTCTTTTTCCCGGTAATCATCATCTGCATAAACGAAAAAGCTGTATGTATGCGGCTCTCCACGAAGCACATAGTTGGCACATCTTCCCAGAAATACACCTGGCCTTCTCTCAGAAAGCTCACGGATGATCCGACTCTGCACTTCAAACATCTGAACACCTGTATAATCTGCTGCCGCACCTGCCGATGAATGTCCATACGGGGAAAACGTAAGCTCACAATCCTCATAATTGTAAGAATCCAGATACTGCTTTACGCTTTCCAGATCTGCTTTCTCCATACCGAACTTTTCTGCCATAAGACAGATGATCTGGCGGTCATAAACCTTGCAGTCCAGTGCTTTTGCAACATCCTCGGCAATCTTTCTTCCACTGCTGCCATACAGTCTTCCGATTGCCACGTTGATCCGGTTTCCGGAAGCTTCCGGTAATGGCATGGACTGGATCTCGCCCTGTACAGATGCAGTTTTTTCTCCAGCTTCTCTCTGGATCAGCTCTCTCATCATCCTGTCATAAACTTTATCCAACTGATAGCAGGCTGCGATTACAAACATCACCACCCAGATTGCTATCGGAACATACAGATAAAATCCCTTGATCACACGGATGGCTTCAGCCGACTGCTCCGCTGCTGTTGCCTTTGTTCCATCAAAATATGCTGCCGAAAGAATTCCTCCCATAATAGCAGAAGTCAGTCCTGAACCTGCTTTCTGGCCCATGCTCATAGACGAGAACATCAGACCCTCCACACGCTTGCCGGTTTTCCACTGGCCATACTCAATGGCATCACTTGGAAGAGAATACTGCACGCCATAAAACGGTGCGATTCCGATTCCTCTCATAATACAGGTTACAACGCCAAGAGAAACGCTGGTAATGTTCATCAGAAACAGAAGCTGTCCTGCAACCCCCAGGATACAGCCGGCACAGATGAGATTTCTTTTTCCATAGCGCGGAAGCACCTTCGGCAGAAGGGCAATTCCTGCCACAGTTGCCAGTTTCTCAGCTGCGGAAAGAGGCATGACGAGGTCTACATTTCCAAGTACATACTGGCAGTAATAGGTAAGGTCCGTTCCGATAATGATCTGATATGCGGTATAAAAGATCATCAGCCCCAGAGCAATGAGAAAATACCGGTTGGTAACAGTTGCTTTAAATGCTTCCGCAAAAGGAATATCTTCCTTTTCCTGTTTTGCTGCTGAAACACGCTCTGTACAGACCATGTAAGTATTCACAAGTACACCGACAGAAATGATCGCATAGCCAGCAGTTACCAGGATCCAGGCCATCTGCTGATTGCCTGTAATATTTGCCACGATATTGATCAGCGGCAGCGTAAACGCAGTAATGATCATACTTGCCGTAATAGACAATACCATGCGGATGTTACAGATCACATCACGCTCACGGCGGTCACGGCTCATCAGAGAGCCCAGTGCATGGAACGGCTGGCTGATAGCAGTGTATACAACCGTATTCATGATATTATAAGTAACAAAAGCATAAATGATCTTTCCCATATTTCCTATCGGCGGCATAGTGAACAGAAGCACCGCTGCCAGCGCATATGGAACTGCAAGTCTTAAAATCCAGATCCTTGCCTTTCCATACCTGGAATGGGTCCGGTCGATAACAGTTCCCATCAGCACATCGGAAAATCCGTCAAAAATACGAGACAAAAGCATGATCATTCCTACTGCACCTGCTGATATTCCAACAACATTAGTATAAAAATAAATCAGCAGAGTTGTAGTCATGGTATACATCAAGGTCAGTGCCGGATCGCCAAAGCAATATGCCAGTTTTTCCGACAACGGAACCTTGATGAATTCATTCAAGTCTTTCCCTTTCTGCTTATAATTCAACAATTCAGGGATTCCCTTACCAGCCATAGTATCTACCTCCTATCGGTTTAAGGTCGGACCTTTCTGAATGAATTATCCGAAATATTTCTGTACAAAATCTCTGGTGACTTCTGCAGCTTTTTTCACATTATCCTCATGGCTCATTGCGTAGTACTCCGGACGGAACTCTTCGATAGTGCATACACCGTCAAAACCAATCTCCTTCAGTGCTGCTGCGATTCCCGCATGATCTACAACACCTTCACCCGGCCACAGTCTCTTATCGTCTCCGCAGGAGCCAAGAGGAAGATCCTCACAGTCATTTAAATGGTATGCAAAAATCTTCCTGCCATCTGCTGCTTTTAAATCTTCCAGGCGTGAACACATCTCATGGAAATGGAAAGTGTCCACAGTAACGCCTACATTATCTCTGTCCACTGCTTTTACTACATCATAAGCTGTCCCAAACTGGTTGATGGAGCAGTTCGGTGCACCACAGAACTCCAGGGAGATCTTCATATCAGAGCCCACTTTGTCAGAAAGGTATCGAAGACGCGCAACTGCTTCTTCTTTAATCTCACTTACAGATTTATCTTTTACATCAAAACTCGGAACTGTGATCAGCATTTTCATTCCGATAGCTTCGGAAACCTTCAGGATAAAATCAACTTCGTCGTCAATCTCTTTTTCCCCTGCCTCATCTCTCTGGTTAAAGAAGATCAGAGTGTTATATGCCCATGGTTTCAGATGATGGTTCTTAAACCAGTCTGCCAGTTCCTCCAGTGTATGCTCTTTAAGATAATCCTTTACACAGTCAAAGCGGATCTCAATATAATCAAAGCCATATTTCTCACACATCTCCAGGTCTGCCATAAGAGACTGTCCTTTACATTCCAGTGCAGTTGCTTCATTAAATCCTAATTTCATCTTCAATACCCTCCATATATTTTTACTTTTCAGTCGATTATTCTGATCGATCTCACCGGAGGATTTCCGCTGCAGCTTCTGTAAAACTGTAGCGGAATCGGACTCTGCCGGTGACTGCCGCCGCAGGCGCATTGGGAAAGCCTGCGACAATAAGCTGGTATGATAACTCACACTTGATGAGGTGGAGTTCGTAATATATATTTATTTATAAAATTCCGGCTTCTCAACTGCTGTGACGATCTTCTCGATCTGACCGGTTTCCTGCGCTTTTACAAGAGCATCTGCAGTGATCGCTGCCAGGTATCCATCCCATGCATTCGGTCCTGTGATTACTCCTGCCTCTGCGTTGTCAACCCAGTCCTGAACTTCTTTATCATAAGCGTCTTTAAATCTTACGAAGCAGTCTGTGTCAATGGCACTGGATACTGCTGCATTTTTACGGATAGACGGATAAGCCGGCTGTGCCATTTTCAGCGCGCCATCCTCACATACAACTTCACAGTTGATGTCATATCCGAACTTGCAGTTTACAAATACTTCCACATCAATGCACACGCCTTTTTTTGTACGGAGCATCATGATCTGCGGATCTTTCAGCTCGGAGTGAGAATATTTTGTCACTCTTGGCATTACTACCTGTGCGGATTCATACTCGTCATCTACAAGCCAGTGAAGAACATCGATCTCATGTATTGCGGTATCGTGCACAGCCATCGGTGTATTATAATTGGTTCCTACCTCCGGATTTCTGTGTGTACAGTGAAGGATCAGCGGCTCACCGTATTCACCGGTTGCAAGTGCTTCCTTGATCTGCTGATATCCCTTATCATAACGTCTCATAAATCCGAGCTGGATAAGATGTTTGCCGGCTGCCTCCTCTGCCTTTACCACTTTCAGACAATCCTCAGCAGTTGTACATAATGGTTTCTCACAGAAAATCCTCTTGCCGGCCTCGATTGCCTGAATAAGGGAATCTACATGTGCAAAGCCCGGAGATACGATAAATACTGCATCTACGCTCTCTGCATTGATAAGCTCCTTACTGTCTGCATAAACTTTTGCTCCACAGATCTGGGCTGCTTTCCTTGCGCTTTCCTCAAATACATCTGAGACAGCTACCACTTCCGCTCCCTGGATTTTCTCTGTCAGTCTTCTGATATGATCTCTTCCCATTCCACCGCATCCGATAACTCCAACTCTTAACATTTTAAATTCCTCCGTTCATTTTATTATTCTGTTTGTTTTTCGTTTCTGTTCTTGATGATGTTATATTATCATTTTGTGCACGTGAACGCAATATCCTTTTTATACAAATTTTCTGATTCAATTTTATGCGTTTTCACAATTCGTTACTTGATTTACAATTTTCTGTTGATTTTTCAAGAGTTTTTAGATGTTTTTTAATTATACAGCTAACAGCAAGTGCTATCTTCCCTGTTCTTTGTGTTAATTATGTAACGTTTTGATGTGTGCACCAGAACGCGCTTTTTTCTTTTCCCTTATACCCCACTATAGTTTACGGAGAATATTGTTGTGTTTTCACACATAAAGAGTTATAATCGTAGATAGATTTATAAAAAATGAACAAGAGCATTTCATTTTCTACGGAAATAAGATGTTTCAGAAAGGAATTACCCCTATGAGCGATTATAATTTAGAAACCAAATGTATCCATTCCGGCTACACTCCTTCCAAAGGTGAGCCGTGTGCACTTCCAGTTTACCAGAGCACTACCTATAAGTATGATACAACAGATGAGATGGGACAGTTATTTGACCTGAAAGCAGATGGATATTTCTACACCCGTCTCCAGAATCCAACCAATGATGCAGTCGCTGCGAAGATTGCCGATCTGGAAGGCGGTGTTGCTGCGATCCTTACTTCTTCCGGACAGGCAGCTAACTTCTATGCAGTATTTAACATCTGTGAAGCAGGCGACCATGTTGTTGCTGCTTCCACAATTTACGGTGGAACGTTCAATCTTCTTGCTGTTACCTTTAAGAAGCTGGGAATTGACTGCACATTCGTTGATACAGATGCCAGCGAGGAAGAGATCGCAGCTGCATTTAAGCCGAATACAAAGGTTCTTTTTGCAGAGACTATTGCCAACCCTGCTCTTGTTGTTCTTGATATTGAGAAATTTGCACGCGTTGCACACCAGAACGGCGTGCCGCTTATTGTGGACAACACTTTTGCTACGCCGGTAAACTGCCGCCCGTTCGAGTGGGGTGCTGATATCGTTACTCACTCTACTACCAAATATATGGACGGACATGCTGTTCAGGTTGGCGGTGCCATTGTTGACAGCGGAAACTTTGACTGGGATGCTTACGGACATAAGTATCATGGTCTGACAGAGCCGGATGAATCCTACCACGGTGTAATATACACCAAACAGTTTGGTAAAAAAGCCTATATCACCAAGGCTACATCTCAGCTGATGCGTGATCTCGGCTCTATTCCGTCTCCAATGAACTGTTTTCTTCTGAATCTTGGACTGGAGACACTTCCGCTCCGTATGGAACGTCACTGTTCCAATGCACAGAAGATCGCTGAGTACCTGAATGCCCATAAAAAAGTTTCCCACGTAAACTATGCCGGTCTTCCAGATGACAAATATCATGCACTGGCACAGAAATATATGAAAAATGGCCAAACCTGCGGCGTTATCTCCTTTGAGCTGACCGGCGGCCGTGATGCAGCAGTCCGTTTTATGGACAGCCTGAAGCTTGCCACAATTGCTACCCATGTTGCCGCTTCTATTACCATGGTCCTTCATCCGGCCAGCCATACACACCGCCAGATGAACGACGAACAGCTGGTTGAGGCAGGAGTTTCTCCTGGAATGATCCGTCTTTCCATTGGTATTGAAAACGCGGAGGATATCATCAAAGATCTGGATCAGGCACTTGAGAATGCCTGATAAAACATATTCAGGGAAGTGTCCGGAATTCCGGATACTTCCCTGTTGTTTCTGATATAGACTCTGTTTATTTTTCTTTTTTTCAGCTTTCTCTTTATCATATACAGTTATTCATCTTTTTCCAACTGTTTGATCAGCTGATTTACATATGTAGAAAGTCCTGCTACCAGGATTCCCTGAGTTACAGATGTAAATACCGCCATGGCAATGTCCTGGCCACCTGTGCAGGAACAGGTGGCAAATACATAGATCCCACATATAAGAATCCCCGCACCTCCCAGTATCAACGGAATATATTTGTCCTTCACAGCCTGGGCTTCCTTCAGTGCGATTCCCATAAAATACAAAGCAACTGCTGTGATCAGCAATTCCGGTTTAATATAATTCACAAATGCTTCCATAAATAACCTGACACTGCAGCTTTGTTTTATTTTATGAACTCTTCTGAAATTTGTTTCACAAATTCTTCAAAATTGCATCACTTTTTGCATAAAAAAAGGCTGCAAACCCTTGAGTTTACAGCCTTTTCCACTATTTTTCGTTATCCGAAATCAGAACTTGCCAGCGTCAGCAGCTTCCTGTACGGAAACAGCTACAGCAACTGTCATACCAACCATCGGGTTGTTTCCAGCGCCGATGAGACCCATCATCTCTACGTGAGCCGGTACGGAAGAAGATCCTGCGAACTGAGCGTCAGAATGCATACGTCCAAGTGTATCAGTCATACCGTAGGAAGCAGGACCTGCTGCCATGTTATCCGGGTGAAGTGTACGTCCTGTACCACCGCCGGAAGCAACTGAGAAGTATTTTTTACCTTTCTCGTTGCACTCTTTTTTGTATGTTCCTGCTACCGGATGCTGGAAACGAGTCGGGTTTGTGGAGTTTCCAGTGATGGAAACGTCAACGCCCTCTTTCCACATGATAGCAACACCCTCTGGAACGCTGTTTGCGCCGTAGCAGTTAACTTTTGCACGAAGTCCCTCTGAATAGGATTTACGGAATACTTCTTTAACCTCGTTCTTATATGGATCATACTCTGTCTCTACATATGTAAAGCCGTTGATACGGGAGATGATCTGAGCAGCATCTTTACCAAGACCGTTCAGGATAACACGAAGAGGTTTTTTACGAACTTTGTTTGCTTTCTCAGCGATACCGATAGCACCCTCAGCTGCTGCAAAAGACTCATGTCCTGCAAGGAAGCAGAAGCAATCTGTCTCTTCCTCAAGAAGCATTTTTCCAAGGTTTCCATGTCCAAGACCTACTTTACGTGTGTCTGCAACAGATCCCGGAATACAGAATGCCTGAAGTCCTTCTCCGATTGCTGCTGCTGCATCAGCTGCTCTTCTGCAGCCTTTTTTGATTGCGATTGCTGCACCTACTGTATAAGCCCAGCAAGCGTTCTCGAAGCAGATCGGCTGAATGCCTTTGATCTGATCGTAAACGTTCAGACCTGCGTCTTTAGTGATTTTCTCAGCTTCTTCGATAGAAGCGATTCCATAGCTGTTTAAAACAGAATTGATCTTGTCAATTCGTCTCTCATATGATTCAAATAAAGCCATTTCCTGTAACCTCCTGATTTTTTCACCTTACGAATGTAATTACTCTTTTCTTGGGTCGATGATCTTAACAGCATCTGCAACACGGCCGTACTGACCTTTTGCTTTCTCCCATGCTGTGTTCGGGTCATCACCTTTCTTAATGAAGTCAGTCATTTTTCCAAGGCTTACGAACTGATATCCGATGATCTCATCGTCCTCATCAAGAGCGATACCTGTAACATAACCCTCAGCCATTTCAAGGTAACGAGGTCCTTTTTTCAGAGTTCCATACATTGTACCAACCTGAGAACGAAGTCCTTTTCCAAGATCCTCAAGACCAGCGCCTACTGCAAGTCCGTCCTCAGAGAATGCAGACTGGGAACGTCCGTATACGATCTGAAGGAAAAGCTCTCTCATAGCTGTATTGATTGCATCACATACAAGGTCTGTGTTCAGTGCCTCCATTACTGTAAGGCCCGGAAGGATCTCTGCTGCCATAGCTGCAGAATGAGTCATTCCTGAACATCCGATTGTCTCAACAAGTGCCTCCTGAATGATTCCCTCTTTTACGTTAAGGGACAGCTTACAGGCACCCTGCTGCGGAGCACACCAGCCTACACCGTGTGTAAATCCGGAGATATCCTTTACTTCTTTTGCCTGAACCCATTTTGCTTCTTCCGGGATCGGAGCGGCACCATGATGTACGCCCTGTGCCACTGGACACATTTCTTCTACTTCGCGTGAATAAATCATTTTAAAACTCCTTTCAAGTATAGATTGACCGATGTTATTGAGAAAAAAAGTTCGATAACACCCTATGGGTATTTTCTCACAAAACCTTTGTTTCGTCCAGTCATATTTGATAATTTTTTGCCATAAAAGGTATATTATTGGAAGTTATCTCTTCAGGTATTATATACCTAACTGTCAAATATTTCTGGCAACTGTTCTATATCTGTGATAATATATTAGCAAGTCTGACCTTGGAGGTGTATTTTTTATGAATGTGTCAGCAGAATCTGTTTTTCCAGAAAAATACCGGATTCTCAGCGGAAGCACGCTGAAAGTGATCGCTGTTGTTACTATGCTGATCGATCATATTGGCGCAGTTCTTTTAAGTATGTATCAACCTGCCCTTAAAACTCTTTTTACACTTTTCGGAAGAGAATACAGTGTGTATCTGATTTTTCGTGATATCGGCCGGGTGGCATTTCCAATCTTCTGTTTTCTCCTTCTGGAGGGATTTCTGCATACCCATGACCGTTTCCGGTATGGCATGAATCTTTTTATTTTTTCACTGATTTCTGAAATCCCGTGGAACCTGATGTTCACCAACACTCTGCGTTATGAAAAACAGAATGTGTTTTTCACTCTTTTCCTTGGGTATCTGGCATTTTGTGCAATCGAACATTTTCAGGCTAAACAAACAATGCAGCTCTTCTGTATCCTGGGACTGCTTGCTGTTTCTGTTTTTCTGAAAGCAGATTACGGATGGCGGGGATATATTTTTCTGCTGATCATGTATTATATGAGAAACGATAAACCGGGACAGGCGATCCTGGGAAGCTGCTGGCTCTATTATGAATGGAGGGCCTGTTTCGCTTTTCTGTCCATTAACATGTACAATGGAGAAAGAGGATTTATCCGCGGAAAAGCGGCGAAATACTTCTTCTACTGGTTTTATCCGGTCCATATTATAGGACTGGTGGTGATCAGGCGGATTTTGTTTTTGTCATAGTGTTAATTTCTTTTCGGGGAATTTTTGTTCTTGACAGAATGGGAATGGGGCCTTTTTCCAGGGAGACACTATGCCGATAGAATTTAAACTGAACAAAAAAACGGCCCGCTTTGCGGGCCTGTTCTCTGTTTACGAATCACTTCAGTAAAAAAGAAATCTTCTTTTACTTACTTTTTCTTAATAATCTCTTTGGCATTCTTATAAATAGAATCTGCCGGAACGCATCCTCTTACCGGTGACAGGGGATAGATATTGGAATTTCTTCCGATCACAGTTCCCGGATTGAGTACAGAACCGCAGCCAACCTCAACATGATCTCCAAGCATTGCTCCGAACTTTTTAAGTCCGGTCTCGATCTTCTCATCTCCGTCTTTCACAACAACAAGTTTCTTGTCGGATTTTACGTTAGAACAGATTGATCCGGCTCCCATATGGGATTTGTATCCAAGTACTGCATCTCCAACATAGTTGTAATGCGGAACCTGTACCTTATTAAACAGTACTACATTCTTAAGCTCAGTGGAATTACCAACTACTGCGCCCTCGCCAACAATGGCCTTGCCGCGGATAAACGCACAGTGGCGCACCTCAGCGTCTTTACCGATGATCGCCGGACCTGTGATGCTTGCTGTCGGTGCAACAGCAGCTGATTTTGCGATCCAGATATTCTCGCCTTTTTCCTCATACTCAGCCGGGTCAAGAGTTTTTCCCAGTTTAATGATAAAATCTCCGATCTCCGGAAGAACTTCCCACGGATAGGTCTTTCCCTCAAAAAGCTCTGCAGCGATGGTCTCGCCCAGATCTAGCATATTGCTGATGGTAAAATCTTTCATCATGATTTTTTTCCTCCCTGTCCGGAAGCCCGCTCCTGCTTCCTGTAATTTACAGCGGCCGCATCAAAAAACTGCCGCAGGTTATACTGATAATTGCTGGCCTCAACCTGCCGGGTCCTTACCCGCACAAAATGTTCCAGCTTATCCATATATTCCTGTTCCGTAATACTCCCCTCTGCCACATAGGTGAGCCCCTTTTCCCAGCTTGCAGTAAGCTCCGGATTCAGAAGCTGCCGGATAGAGCAGTTTACCACATCAAAAATCATTTCCCCAAGAAGCGTTGGAGTGATCACCTGAGTCTTTTTATTCAGTGCCAGATATTTGATGTTAAAAAGCTTCTTCAGAATCTCAGCACGGGTAGCACTGGTGCCGATCCCGCTGCCCTTGATCTGAGCACGAAGCTCTTCATCCTCGATCAGCTGACCTGCATTTTCCATGGCAAGGATCATGGAACCGGAATTGTATCTCTTGGGCGGTGAAGTCTCACCCTCTTTGATACTTAAGCCGTTCACAGGAAGTATATCACCCTTTTTCAGCTTCTGCAACGCATCCAGAAGCACGGTATCACAGGAAACCTCTTCTTCCTCTCCATTACCGTCTTTCTCACCGTCAGAAACTTTTTTCCGGGCAAAAGAATTCGCGGCAACTCTTAAATACCCCTCTTCCTTCAGAACCTTAAAGGATGAGAAGAATGCCTCACCGTCCAGCTTCGTCACAAGACTCACCTTCTGATAAACGGCCGGCGGATAAAAAATACACAAAAATCTCCGTACAATAGTCTCGTACACACGCTGTCCAGTAAGAGACACGCTTCCAAGCGCGTTCAATCCCTGACCGGTAGGAATGATCGCGTAATGGTCTGTGATCTGCTTGTCATTCACATATCTGGTTTTTGCAATGCTTTTCCAGGATTCCATCCCAAAAACCTCTGCTGCCGCAGCACCGGCCTGCTGATAATTTCGAAGACCGGAAATATTCTTGTATATCTCCTTGGCCACTGCCGTGGAAAGAACTCTGGCATCCGTTCTAGGATAAGTCACCAGCTTTTTCTCATAAAGCTCCTGTACGATCCGGAGTGTCTCGTCCGGACTGATCTTAAACAGCTTTGAGCACACATTCTGAAGCTCCGCCAGGTTAAAAAGAAGCGGCGGATTTTTGTTTTCTTTTTTTCGTTCCACCTTTTCCACAATACAGGAAAGGGGCTGGTTCACCATCAGCTGATCGATCAGCATCTGTGCATGCTCTTTTTTCCTGAAGCCGTTCTCTTTATAAAGATACGGGGACTGAAAATACCGGCTACCTTCCACAGCTCTCCACTCTCCGTCAAAATTCTCTCCCGCAAGAGCAATGCTGCTTAAGACACGGTAAAACGGTGTCTTCACAAAGACACGGATCTCCCGTTCTCTTCGCACCACCATTCCAAGAACACAGGTCATCACACGGCCAACTGCGATCGCCTGATATTTGGAATGGAGATAATTCGTTACACTGTTTCCATAGCGCAGAGTCAGCACTCTGGAAAAATTAATCCCCATAAGGTAATCTTCTTTTGCGCGGAGATAGGCAGACGCTGCCAGATTATCATACTCTGAGATATCTTTTGCTTCCCGGATTCCTCGAAGGATTTCCTCTTCTGTCTGGGAATCGATCCACACTCTTTTCTGGACTTTCCCACTTACACCTGCCATCTGCGCCACCAGCCGATAGATATATTCTCCCTCACGCCCTGAATCAGTACACACATAAATGGTCTCTATATCAGGTCGGTTCAGCAGTCCTTTTACGATTTCGAACTGTTTTCTGACCCCGGGAATCACTTCATATTTAAATTCGCGCGGCAAAAAAGGCAGGGTATCAAAACTCCACCTTTTATACTTGATATCATATTTTTCGGGATAGCTCATGGTAACCAGGTGTCCAACACACCAGGTCACTACAGAATCGCTGGATTCCAGATATCCGTCTTTTCTCTGACCGTTAATCTTCAAAGCCTTCGCAAATTCCTGTGCCACGCTGGGCTTCTCTGCTATGTATAAAGCCTTTGCCATACTATTTATCTGCACTCATCTTTCTAAGCGGCCATGCAAGAAGCACAGCTCCGCCAACTATATTTCCTAATGTTACGATCACCATACTCTTAAGCATGGCACCGACAGACAATCCGGGAACCATACAATACGCAACTGTAAAGATGCCCATATTTGCAATACAGTGCTCAAATCCGCTGACAACGAAACCTGAAATACAGATCACGATCATCAGAAACTTGCCTGACTCACTCTTAAGCTTAATGCCGCAAAGCACTGCAAGACAGACAAAGAAATTACAAAGCACTGCACGGAAAAACATCTGTCCTGCCGGAATACTTAGTTTTCCGTTTATAAAGCCGGCAAAATAATCTGCAGTACCGGACGCTCCGGCACCTACAAAAATCCATGCCAGAATCAGGCATCCCACAAAATTGCCGATATAACTGATTCCCCATACCTTGCCAACGTCTTTCCATGATACGCTCTTGTCATACGCACCAAACGCCATTACCAGATTGTTACCTGTAAAAAGCTCTCCGCCTACCATCACGATCAGAAGTACCGCGATGGAGAACACGATGGCTCCAAGGAATTTCCCCCATTCCGGGAATGTCTTGGAAAATACATTTCCCACAACATTACTGTAGATCATCGCCACATCAATAAAAAATCCGGCCATGATCGCCCGCATAAAGTATTTTCCAAAGTTGCTGTTCAGGAGATTGATCTTACCTTTCGCAGCGGTTGACAGTTTCTCTACATCCTCCCTGTTCATAAATAGCACCTCCACATTTTTTTAGCAAGCGTGGCACTTTGCTGCTGCTTCTTTGTTCACAGCAGCACGCTTTACGGAAATCTGCTTTTCATATTGTAACACTTTATCAAATAGTTCACAACAAAAATGAGAAAATTTCCGAAAAATCATGTATTGTTACACACAACAAACACTATCTCCGTCAGGCGGATATTCTCACTCTGCATTCAGTTAAGTCAGAACCCGGTAGATTCCGTCCCATGCAAGCTCTTTTTCCTGCAAAAAAATCTCTGTCTCTTCCTCAGACTGCTTCTCGCATTTCCAGGCAAGCCCGCATTCGGCACTGATCTCAGACGGGATCGGAATCAGCCTTCCCGAAAATCCCGACTCCTTAGACGTTTTTTCCATCTTCATAGCTGCTGTTGTGGTAGAAAAGGTAATTACCGTTCGAATTTCTTTCTTACGCATTTACTTCTGCTCCTTAATATACGCTCCTGTCGCACGGACACTTCACAGGCATTCTCTTTGCAGACCCCTTCAGAAGTTTCCTCTGAGACGCAAAAACAGGACACCGAAAAGCTCCGATATCCCGTTCTGCTGATACTTTTTATTTCATATGAAGATTTACCTGATTATTTAGCCTGGATATATCCCTTAGCTTTCAGAGTCTCTGCACAGAGAACAGCTCCGCCTGCAGCTCCTCTTACTGTGTTATGGGAAAGTCCGATGAACTTGTAATCGTAAACAGTATCTTCACGAAGACGTCCTACAGATACTCCCATTCCGTTCTCATAGTTTACATCCATCTGTACCTGCGGACGGTTATCCTCCTCAAGATACTGGATAAACTGCTTCGGAGCACTTGGAAGGTTAAGCTCCTGCGGAGCTCCCTTAAACTCAACAAGTTTCTGGATCAGCTGCTCTTTTGTTGGTTTCTTGCGGAATTTAACAAAAACAGCTGCTGTATGTCCATTGAGAACCGGAACACGTACACACTGACATGTAATAACAGGTGTGGTAGCCGGAACGATCACGCCGTCCTCGATCTTACCCCAGAGTCTTAACGGCTCTTTCTCACTCTTCTCTTCCTCACCACCGATATACGGGATAATATTGTGCTCCATCTCCGGCCAGTCTTTGAATGTTTTTCCTGCTCCGGAAATAGCCTGGTATGTAGTAGCTACTACTTCATATGGCTCGAATTCTTTCCATGCGGTAAGTACCGGTGCGTAGCTCTGGATAGAGCAGTTCGGCTTAACAGCTACGAATCCGCGAGTTGTTCCAAGACGTTTCTTCTGGAACTCGATAACATCGAAATGCTCCGGGTTGATTTCCGGAACTACCATCGGAACATCCGGTGTCCAGCGGTGTGCACTGTTGTTGGAAACAACCGGTGTCTCTGTCTTGGCATACTCTTCTTCGATAGCCTTGATCTCATCTTTCGTCATATCAACTGCGGAAAACACAAAGTCAACAGTAGCTGCAACCTTCTCTACCTCGTGGATATCCATAACTACCAGCTTCTTCACTGCCTCCGGCATCGGAGTATCCATTTTCCATCTGCCGCCTACAGCCTCCTCGTAGGTCTTGCCTGCACTTCTGGGGCTTGCTGCCACAGTAACCACCTCAAACCACGGATGATTCTCCAGAAGAGAAATAAATCTCTGACCAACCATTCCAGTTGCACCTAAAATACCGACTTTAAGCTTTTCACTCATAATAAAACTCTCCTCATCTTGTGTCCCTCTATGGCACACATTTGTCTTTTCCGTAAATACTATACCAATTTTTCCAAAAATGCAAGCATTATCTTAATTTTTTTTAAGATAATCTTTATTCTGAGCGATCACCTGTTCCATCACATCCGGTCCAGGTGCACCTAATGTTACACGTTTCTCCACACAGGTCTTCATGCTGATAGCTTCGTAGATATCCTCTTCAAACACAGGGCTGATCTCCTTGTACTCAGAGAGCGGAAGCTCATCCAGGGAGATTCCTCTGTCCAGGCAAAGGAGAACCAATCTTCCTACAATACCATGAGCATCACGGAACGGAACTCCGTGATTTACCAGATAATCTGCTGCGTCTGTAGCGTTTGTAAAGCCTCTCTTTGCACTTGCCTCCATGTTCGCCTTGTTAAACTGCATAGTAGAAACCATGCCTGTAAACAGAGCGATACAGCCCTTTACAGTGTCAATAGCATCAAAAGTAAGCTCTTTGTCTTCCTGCATGTCTTTGTTGTATGCAAGCGGAATTCCCTTCATGGTTGTAAGGATAGATGTCAGCGCACCGTAGACACGGCCTGTTTTCCCGCGGACAAGCTCTGCGATATCCGGGTTCTTTTTCTGCGGCATGATACTGCTGCCAGTGCTGTATGCATCATCGATTTCAACGAAACGGTACTCATTGGAGTTCCACAGAATGATCTCCTCGGAAAAACGGCTCAGGTGCATCATAATGGTAGAAAACGCACTGAGAAGCTCGATCACGTAATCTCGGTCAGATACGGAATCCATGCTGTTTCTGGTCGGTGCATCAAAGCCAAGAAGCTCTGCAGTATAGGCACGGTCCAGCGGATAAGTAGTTCCTGCCAGTGCTCCTGCTCCAAGAGGACAGGTATTCATTCTCTTACGGATATCGAACAGTCTGTCTCTGTCTCTTCGGAACATCTCAAAATAAGCACCCACATGGTGAGCCAGAGTTACCGGCTGTGCCTTCTGAAGATGAGTAAATCCGGGCATATAGGTGTGCACGTTCTCTTCCATGATCTTCTGCAGGGCAAGAAGAAGGTCTTTCAGCTCTTTATCTGTCTCATCGATCTCATCCCTGACATAAAGCTTCATATCAAGAGCTACCTGGTCATTACGGCTTCTTCCTGTGTGAAGCTTCTTTCCTGCATCTCCGATACGATCGATCAGGTTTGCCTCCACAAAGCTGTGGATATCCTCATATTCAGATGTGATCTCAAGCTTGCCTGCCTCCACATCTGCCAGGATTCCGTCCAGTCCCTCTGTGATCTGATTCTTTTCTTCTTCTGTCAGAATCCCCTGTTTCGCAAGCATGGCTACATGTGCCTTGCTTCCGCGGATATCCTGTCTGTAAAATTTCCGGTCAAAGGAAATCGATGCGTTAAAATTATAAACCAGCTTGTCCGTTTCTTTTGTAAAACGGCCTCCCCATAACTGTGCCATATTATTCTTCCTCACTTTTCTTTTTTGCTGCAGAAAATATTTTGTCGGGCAAAAATTCTTCTGCACTTCTCTGTGTTAGTGTACCATACTTTCATAAAAATGCAAAGATTTTCATACTTATACATTTTCTGCGTTTCTCTGCCTGTCCCGCTCCTGGGCTTCTCTTTTTGAAAAAACACATCCGCAGTAGTTCTGCCTGTATAATTCGTGCTCATGGGATAATTCAATGGAACGCTTATAGCCGTTCTTCTTCTTGAAATCAGACGGCAGGTGAGTGACTTTATAAATCCCTGACAGCTCCTCACCGATCTCGTTGATCTTTTCTGCATTTTTCAAAGGACTGATACTAAGAGTGGTGGTAAAATAATCATAACCGCCGTCCCTGGCAATTTTCGCCGCCTCTTCCATACGCAGACGATAGCACTTAAAGCAGCGTTCCCCTCCCTCTGGCACATCCTCCAGACCTTTTGCCATATCATAGAATTCCTTCGGATCATAATGTCCTTCCACCAGAGACACCGGATGGGTAAACTCCATCTCTCCGATCAGCCGGCGGATCTCTGCCACCCTGTGAGCATATTCTTCTTCAGGCGCAATATTGGGATTGTAAAAAAATATGGTGATCTCAAAATACTGTGACAGGTATTCCATCACATAACTGCTGCACGGCGCACAGCAGGCGTGAAGAAAAAGTCTGGGGGTTCTGCCTTCTTTCCGAACATTTTCGATCAGCTTATCCAGCTCTTTCTGATAATTTCTTTTATTCAAAATCGGATCTCCTTTCCGTCCATCGTATTCATTACTGTTTGCTGCATGACCAGCAATACTCTGAATATATTACCTGTAAACTGTAATCATCATTTTCTATATTGCCGAATCTATCCCCGGCACCACGGAACATTCTCTTATCCGTGCGCCTTCTTATGATTCAGACATATGATAATATTATACCATCAAATATGAAACGGAGGCAAATATTCATGGATCCTGTCTTAAAAGTACGGGATGTGTGTCTTTCCTATCACACCTTATCCGGCGAGACACCCGCCCTTTCCCATATATCCTTTGACCTGATGCCTGGTGAATTCCTGTCCATTGTAGGACCTTCCGGCTGTGGAAAATCCACCCTTCTTAACCTTATCGCCGGCCTGATCGAACCTGAATGCGGCTCCATCACTCTAAAGGGAAAAACAGTTTCTTCCGGCAGTACGTCTATTGGATACATGCTCCAGAAGGACCATCTTCTGGAATGGCGCAGCATCTATAAAAACATCCTCCTTGGCCTTGAGATCCGTGGAGAACTCACCCCTGAAAAGCTTGCACACGCAGAAGAGCTTCTTCACACCTACGGTCTTGACCGCTTTCGGGATGCCAGACCTTCCCAGCTTTCCGGCGGTATGCGCCAGCGCGCAGCACTGATCCGCACCCTTGTGCTGGAGCCTGAACTTTTACTTTTGGATGAGCCCTTTTCTGCGCTGGATTACCAGACACGGCTGAATGTCAGTGACGACATCGGAAAAATCCTCAAAAGCTCAGGCAAGCCTGCCATTCTGGTGACGCATGATATCTCTGAGGCTATCAGCATGGCTGACCAGGTGCTGGTTCTTTCCGCCCGTCCTGCCACAGTTCAAAAAGTAGTGGATATCCATCTTTCTGTGGAAAAACGTACCCCTCTGACTTCCCGGAATGCTCCTGATTTCAAAAAATATTTCAATCTTATATGGAAGGAGCTGAACAAAAATGCCTGAAATTTCCACCCGACAGAAACAATATCTATCCCAGAAGAAAAAAGAAAAACACCTGATTTTTGCAGCGCGCATCCTTATCTTTGTCCTGTTTATGGGACTCTGGGAAGTGTCCGCCGCACGCGGATGGATCGACTCTTTTATTTTCAGCAGTCCATCCCTGATTGCAAAAACCTTCCTCACCATGTGCAGGGATCAGTCGCTTTTTTTCCATATTGCAGTTACGCTGACAGAGACTCTTGTCAGTTTCTTTTTTGTTGTGCTCCTGGGTGTGGGAACCGCAGTCCTTCTCTGGTGCTCTCCACGGACTTCCCTGGTTCTGGAACCTTATCTTGTGGTTCTCAACAGTCTGCCGAAATCAGCTCTTGCGCCGCTTCTTATTGTATGGCTCGGTGCCAATGAACGTACCATCGTTGTAGCCGGTATATCCGTTGCCATCTTTGGCTCCATCATCAATCTGTATTCCGGTTTCTGCCAGGCTGATCCGGATAAACTGAAACTGATCGAAACTCTTGGCGGACATAAAAAAGAGAAGCTGACAAAAATCGTTCTGCCAGCTTCTGTTCCTCTGATCTTAAGTGTTATGAAGGTAAATATCGGCCTTTGTCTGGTTGGCGTGATCATCGGCGAATTCATCGGTGCCAGAAGAGGCCTTGGATATCTTATTATCTACGGCAGCCAGACCTTTAAGCTCACCTGGGTGCTGATGTCCATTGTGATCCTGTGCATCATTGCTATGGGTCTGTACGCAGTGCTGAACCTTGTAGAAAAGAGTGTTCAAAAGAAATAATGAACCTCTTATTGTCACTGGTTAAAACAGCCAAAAGCAGCTTTGCCTCGCTTTTGGCTGTTATCTTAATGCATGTGGAAATTTTTTCCCCGGAGAGGCAAGCCTGCAATCTCTGCCAGACGTTTGATTCCTACGTCAGCAATGGATACTGCACTTTCCACGTGATTGAAATCCGTTGCACTGTAATCAAAGAGAATGTTTCCTTCTGCTTCAAACTCCTCATCACGATCCCAGAAAAAGAACCGCAGTGGAATGCACTGGAACGCTTTGATCTCATAGCCCACATCTCCCTGAGGAAGTCCTTTTCCTCCAAGTTTTATAAAAGCTTCCCGCAGCTCCTTCGCATGGCCGGAAAATGTTGCACTGAACACATCCGTCTCACCGATCTTGTATGCTGGTGCAAAAGGCCTGGCATTGCGAAGATCTGCAAAAGGAACCCACCTGTCCATAAAAAAAGCGCCTTCTTTTGCGTAGCCAAGGAGTGTATAAATATTTAGCATCTCCGTTGTGCCCGGCTCCTGATCCCCATCCAGGCTGCAGATACTTCCATCCTTTTCACTGATCCCATATTTTCGTCCAAAATGCTCTATCGTCAGATATCCTTTTTCTTCTTTCAGCTCAGGAACCCGTCTTAACAGATCCTTCCGATCCATCTGCATAAATTTATCCGCCCATTCCATGCAGAGCTTCACATAGTTGGAAATTTTTTCTTCCTGCATCACATTTCCTCCCGAAGTATTTTGCTATATTTTACGTTATTTTTTTCAGAATACACTTTTTCCCTCTTATGCGCAAGCATATCCGGACCTGAATGTTTCTGATTTTTTCTCCGGCATTGTGGACTGACTTTGTATGTTTCGTTCTTATCCGACAAATCATGCCATGAATTTTACTTATCTGCTAAAAATTTCAACACAAAAATAACGTTTTTTTGCACAAAAAACTAGATTTTCATTTCAAAAAGGTGTATAATATGAACAAAGTTTATCGTTTTGATGGTTAAATTTTTCCTGGCGGTAAACAAGAAATGAAAGTGAGGATTCGCCATGAAACAAAACAGTATGTTAGCAATGATCCTGGCCGGTGGAAGAGGAAGTCGTCTTCACGAGTTGACGAATAAAGTTGCCAAGCCAGCCGTTGGTTATGGCGGTAAATACCGTATCGTGGATTTTCCGCTCAGTAACTGTGCCAACAGCGGCATTGATGTCGTAGGTGTACTGACACAGTATGAATCAGTTTTACTGAACAGCTATGTAGCAGCCGGTGGCCGCTGGGGCCTTGATGCCAAGGACAGCGGAGTTTATGTACTTCCTCCACGTGAAAAGGCTGATGCCGGTCTGGATGTATACCGTGGAACAGCTGATGCGATCTCTCAGAATATTGATTTCATCGACTCACAGAACCCGGAATACCTTCTGATCCTTTCCGGTGACCACATCTATAAGATGAATTATGCAAAGATGCTTGATGACCATATCCAGCATAAGGCAGATGCGACTATTGCAGTTATCGAGGTTCCCATGAAGGAAGCCAGCCGTTTCGGTATCATGAACACCGGTGAAGATGACCGCATCGTGGAATTTGAAGAGAAACCGGAACACCCGAAGAGCAATCTTGCCTCCATGGGTATCTACATATTCAACTGGAAGCTTCTGCGCAAGCTCCTGCTGGCAGATATCAAAAATCCAGATTCCAATCACGATTTCGGTAAAGACATCATCCCTACACTCCTTGCACAGGACAAGGCACTCTACGCCTACAAGTTCAAAGGCTACTGGAAGGATGTAGGAACCATTGATTCCCTCTGGGAAGCAAACATGGATCTTCTCAGTCCTAACAGTGAACTGGATCTTAACGATCCTACCTGGAAGATCTACACTGAGGATGCTACATCTCTTCCACAGTATATCTGTGATACCGCTGTGATCAACACTGCTTTCATCACTCAGGGCTGTGTTGTGGAGGGTGAGATCACCAACTCCGTACTTTTCACAGGCGTCAAGGTCGGTCCTGGTGCCAAGATCATCGACAGTGTCCTGATGCCGGGTGTTGTTGTCGAGGCAGGTGCCGTTGTCCAGCGTGCTCTCGTTGCAGGCGGAGTCGTGATCGGTGCCAACGCTCGTGTCGGTTCCAAAGACAGTGAGCACATCGAACTTGTATCAAAACGTGTAAAGGGGGCTGAGTAATATGTTTAAAGCATTTGGAATCGTGAATTCCTCAGAAAGAAATATCCATGTGGAGGGGCTTCAGGACTACCGTGCGATCGGCGCCTTTTCATTTCTCGGAAGATATCGTGTCATCGACTTCCCGATCTCAAATATGACCAACAGCGGGATTGAGTACATTCAGGTCTATGTAAAGAACAAACCCCGTTCTCTTGTGGAACATCTCGGAACCGGACGTCACTACAACATCAACTCCAAGAGCGGTAATCTCCAGATCCTCTTTTCAGAGCATTCCGGAGTCAACGATATCTATAACACCGATATCGACAACTACTACTCCAATCTGGAGTGCATCGAAGCAGTTCATTATCCGTATGTTGTTATCGCTCCGAATTACATGATCTACACCACCGACTACTCCAAGCTGATCGATGCCCATATCGAATCCGGCGCGGATGTGACCATGCTTTATCATTCCGTTGATAATGCCAAGGAGAACCATCTGAACTGCCACATCCTGAACCTGAACCGTCAGAAGGGTGTTCTCTCCATTGAGCACAACCACGGCAATGCAAAGAACCGCAACATTTTCATGGATACCTACGTAATGAGCAAGGAGCTTTTCATCAGCCTCATCCATAAGGCAAAAGAGATTTCCTCTCTTTATACCCTTGCAGACGTGATCAATGCCGGTTGCAGAGACGGTGAGCTGGATGTGCGTGGTATATCTCATCGCGGATATTTTGCATCGATCACTAATTTCAAGAGCTATCACGATGCAAATATGGATCTGATCGACTACAAAACTGCAACGGATCTTTTCCATGATAACTGGCCGATCTATACACGCACCAACAACTCCTGTCCGACCCATTATTTTGACACAGCTAATGTTTCCAACTCCGTTATCTCCAACGGCTCCATGATCGAGGGAACTGTAGAGAATTCCATTGTCGGACGTGGCTGTACCATCAAAAAGGGCGCTGTTATCAAGAACTGTGTCGTTCTTGCGGACTGCACCATCGGTGAGAATGTCCATATCGAAAATCTGGTCGTAGACAAGCATGTCAAGATCACACATGCCAAGGAGATCATCAGTCCTGCTGATGAGCCTGGCTACATCAAACGTAACGATACACTGTAATATTCATATATAATAAGGCCTCCGGTTCCTGTGTTACGAACCGGAGGCCTTATTTATCTCTGTACTCAGCTAAGCATATGGATCCGTCATTTCAGAACAGACTGGATCCATTTCAACGCATTATCCTTATTCTTCACATTACCCGGAAGGCAGATGCACACCGGATCATATCTCAGGCCAAATTCCTGAGCAACACTACTGTTGCCGTCAAGCTCCAGATGCTGATCATCCACAGCGCCCAGAGACTCAAACACCTCATCTCCAAACGTTTCCCTGAGATCTGCATACATTCCGCTGTCTTTCTCATGTTCATAGAGTTCCTTCGGCATGATCAGGACATCAACGGTAGCACTCTGGATTTCCGTCACATATGCGATCCTGGCATAGTAATCAAAATCCTCTCCTGTCTCGTCCGTCATCAGATTCTGCGCCACACTGACTTCTGCATATTTATCCTCTGTTCCCAGTGTCTTCAGAGCATCCTCTTCCACCTTCTCAGAGTCAAAATTCCCTGCATTCACCACTGCAATGGAAAGCACCGTCTTCATCTGTGCGTGACGATAAATATTCACTCCCAGACAGACTCCGCCAATGGCAAGAAGCACGCACAGCATATGTATCTTATAATACATCCAGATATACTGAATCTTCTTCCCTGTTCCCATTCCCTTCAGTTTCTCTTTTTCGATCCGGCGGCGTTCCTTCTTCGTCAGATCAGTTTCGTTGGGTATCTCCGGATTCAGTACACTCTCATCGTGTCCGTCACTGCCGGCCTCCGCTCTGTTTTGTAAATCCATAAAAATCTCCTTTGTCTTTCATGTCTCAGTATTTTTTACCCTGAAGCAGGATATTCCAGTCGTTTTCCCCGCATCCTCCGGGTGGGTGCTGTGACTTATCAATAAAGGATATTTTAGCATATTTTGGTACAAAATCACAGCGCATAAATATGAAAATACCATAAACTCTTCTATTTCCGACAGATCCTCATTCCATATCCATACATTACCGCCACAGCAGTCACAAGAATACAGACCATCACCGGTCTCATCCACAGATATAAAAGATTTTTCTCAATTCCAGCTGCCACAGCCACATCCTTCAGGATATCAGCCACGCAGAGATGAAACAGATAAATAAAAAATGCATATTTCTGACCGATGGCTGCCGGAAGCTCGGGCACTTTCCAATCCTTTCCCATGATCGCAATGAGAAAAAGACCAACAGCCATAAGTACGGAGCCCAGAAACAATTCCAGTTTGCCAAAATACCGATATTCCAGCAGACTTATGATCCCGCCGACAGCTGCCATGCCATACAAAAGAAACACTTTTTTTCCTGCAAAACAGGCTTCCAGCTTTTCCTGATATCTGTGTATCAGATGTCCCCACATAAAAAACGGAAATCCGGTAAACAGATAGTTGCGAAACTGCATAACACGGAAATGCTTTTCCGGGAACAGGAAGGTCGAAAATTCCTCCATTCCGAAATGGATCAGAATAAGCACCGGTATCAGAACATATACCTGCTTACAAATCCGGAATCTTGCTGCCAGGGCAAAAAGAAGATAACAATAGAGCAGTGCCGGGAGAAACCACAGATGCCATTTCACCTGAGAGCTGTTATTATATAGAAGAAACTGGCGGATATGCTCCCCTGAAATCAGTGCTTCCAGCCATTCCTTCTGGCTTGCTCCGTCGATGTGGTTCTGAATCAGCTCCCACAGACAGCAGACCGGAAATGCCACAAACATCAGCTTCAGAACATGCCGGATCTTTTTTCCGGTTCTTATAAATTCCGTATCATCGCCACGGAAACAAAAATATCCGGATACCATAAAAAACACAGGTACTGCAAATCTGGCAAGTACATTGGCTATAATTCCGGCATTTCCCGGAAAATGGACGTGAAGAAGCACAACTGCATAAGCACAGATCGCCTTTACCATATCCAGAGTACGGTTTCGCATAAAAATTACTCCTTTTTATATCGAACGCTTATCCCGGAAATATGATTCCGGGGTTCCCTTTTTTTCGAAACGATATACTAACAAACCAGCAGAATTTTGTCAATGCTGTTTTTCTCCTGTACGGTTTACTCTTATACGTTTTACTCTTGTACGGCTTCTGGATCTGAATTATAATTCTTTTATGACTTCTATGACAGGATGTTTGTTATTTTCTCAGAAAGGATTCTATTTTTTATGAAAAAAGACGGCTACTACTCTTCCGGCGAATTTGCACGCATGGCTCATGTTACCCTGCGCACAGTCCGCTATTATGATAAACAGGATATCCTGAAACCTTCTCTGGTCACAGAATCCGGTGCACGTTTTTATACAGATGAGGATTTTGCAAGGCTCCAGCAGATCCTGCTTCTGAAATACCTTGGTTTTTCCCTGGATGATATCCGTGAAATGACGATCGGCGATTCTGACTACCATTTCATGCTCAATTCCCTGAATATCCAGCTCAGACTTGTGCGCGACCGGATTGAGCAGATGCAGCTTGTGGAAAAAGCCATCCAGGATACAGCGCAGGCAATCCAGGAACAGCACACCATCGACTGGAGTCAGATGCTGAACCTGATCCACCTTACAGGCATGGAAAAAAGCCTCAAGAACCAGTATCAGAATGCCACCAATATTTCCTCCAGGATCAACCTCCACAGCCTTTATTCACAAAACAAACAGGGCTGGTTTCCATGGATTTTTCAGCAGTGCCACATTAAACCGAGACTTCGTATCCTGGAACTGGGCTGCGGTGACGGAACTCTCTGGACTGACAATCTGGCTCTGATCCCGGAAGATATTTCCATTACACTTTCCGATATTTCCAGCGGGATGCTCCGAGATGCCAGACGTGCCATCGGTTCTTCTGATACCCGCTTTGCTTTCCGGGCTTTTGACTGCAAAAAGATTCCTTACAAAGATGAAAGCTTTGATCTGGTGATTGCCAATCATGTGCTTTTTTACTGTGATGATATTCCTGCCGTTCTGAAAGAGGTATGCCGCGTGCTTTCCCCTGGAGGACATTTTCTCTGCAGTGCCTACGGGAAAGCCCATATGCAGGAAGTCAGCCAGCTTGTAGAAGATTTTGACGACCGTATCGTTCTCTCCGCTGATAAACTTTATGAACGTTTCGGAAGAGAAAACGGCAGGAAAATCCTGGAGCCTTTTTTCCCGGATGCAAAATGGCTCTCCTATGAAGATTTTCTCCTGGTCCAGGATGCGGAGCCGCTGATTTCCTATGTTCTCTCCTGTCATGGCAATCAGAATCAGTATATTCTTGACCATTACAAAGAATTCCGAGCCTTTGCTACAAAAAAAACTGCCAAAGGTTTCCGCATTACCAAGGATGCCGGCGTATTTCTTTGTGAAAAATAGACAAAAATAAAAAACATGAAAAAAGTCTCTTGAAAGTGACCTTACGTCATCTTTTATAATGAGGTCACAGTAAAAAGTGCAGGTACGTCAATGCTGCACATCACAATGTAAAGGAGAAACGATATGAAAGGAATTATTTTAGCAGGCGGCTCTGGAACACGTCTTTACCCGCTTACCATGGTAACATCCAAACAGCTTCTGCCGATCTTCGACAAACCGATGATCTACTATCCGATGTCCGTTCTTATGAACGCAGGCATCCGTGATATCCTGATCATTTCCACACCTCAGGATACACCAAGATTTGAGGAGCTTCTTGGAGATGGACATCAGTTCGGCGTAAACCTTACTTATGCTGTACAGCCAAGCCCGGACGGACTGGCTCAGGCTTTCATCATCGGTGAGGAATTCATCGGCAATGACACAGTATGCATGGTTCTTGGCGACAACATTTTTGCAGGACACGGCCTTAAAAAACGCCTGAAAGCAGCTGTTGACAATGCTGAATCAGGCAAGGGTGCTACTGTTTTCGGATACTATGTAGATGATCCGGAGCGTTTCGGAATCGTAGAATTTGACCGGAACGGAAAAGCTGTTTCCATTGAAGAGAAACCGGCACAGCCGAAAAGCAACTACTGCGTAACAGGTCTTTACTTCTACGACAACAAAGTTGTTGAGTATGCAAAGAATCTGAAACCAAGTGCAAGAGGCGAGCTTGAGATCACAGACTTGAACCGCATTTATCTTGAGAAAGGTCAGCTGAATGTTGAGCTTCTGGGACAGGGATTTACATGGCTGGATACCGGTACACATGAAAGCCTTGTTGAGGCAACTAACTTCGTAAAAACCATGGAGCAGCATCAGCACCGTAAGATCGCGTGCCTTGAGGAGATCGCATACTTAAATGGCTGGATCACAAAGGATGATGTTCTCAAGGTTTATGAAATCCTCAAGAAAAACCAGTATGGACAGTATCTGAAGGATGTTCTGGATGGCAAATATCTGGACGCACTTCACTGAATAATATTATAAAAGGAGATTTTTTCACATGACAATTATCGTTACCGGCGGTGCCGGATTTATCGGAAGCAATTTTATTTTTCATATGATGGAGGCTCATCCTGACTATCGCATCGTATGCCTGGACTGCCTGACTTATGCAGGAAATCTTTCCACTCTTGCACCGGTTATGGACAAACCGAATTTCCGCTTCGTAAAGGAAAGCATCACAGACCGTGATGCGGTTTACAAACTCTTCGAAGAAGAGCATCCGGACATCGTAGTAAACTTCGCAGCTGAGAGCCACGTAGACCGTTCCATCGAGAACCCGGAAGTATTCCTTGACACAAACATCAAAGGTACTGCTGTTCTTATGGATGCCTGCCGTAAATACGGTATCCAGCGTTATCATCAGGTTTCCACTGATGAGGTTTACGGAGATCTTCCGCTTGACAGACCGGACCTTTTCTTTACAGAGGAAACTCCGATCCACACAAGCAGCCCGTACAGCTCTTCCAAAGCCGGTGCTGACCTTCTTGTTCTTGCTTACCACAGAACATACGGCCTGCCTGTAACCATCAGTCGCTGCTCCAACAACTATGGTCCGTATCACTTCCCGGAAAAGCTGATTCCTCTTATGATTGCCAATGCACTGAATGACAAGCCTCTTCCTGTTTACGGAAAAGGTGAGAACGTCCGTGACTGGCTCTATGTTGAAGACCACTGCCGCGCTATTGACCTGATCATCCACAAAGGACGCGTAGGTGAGGTTTACAACGTAGGCGGACATAATGAGATGAAAAATATCGACATCGTTAAACTGATCTGCAAAGAGCTCGGCAAACCTGAGAGCCTGATTACACATGTAGCTGACCGTAAAGGCCATGATATGCGTTACGCTATCGATCCGACCAAGATCCACAACGAGCTTGGATGGCTCCCTGAAACAAAATTCGCAGACGGTATCAAAAAGACGATCAAATGGTACCTTGATAATAAAGAGTGGTGGGAAACTATCATCTCCGGCGAGTACCAGAACTACTACGAAAAAATGTATGGAAACCGTGAGGAGGTTAAAGCATGAAATTTTTCGTAACAGGCGTTGGCGGCCAGCTTGGCCATGACGTAATGAATGAACTCTCCAAACGTGGCCATGAAGGTGTAGGAAGTGACATCGCTCCTTCCTACAGCGGCATTGCTGACGGTACACCAGTTACTGCCATGCCGTATGTACAGCTTGATATCACAGATAAAGATGCTGTCGCAAAAGTGATCCGCGAAGTGAGGCCGGACGCTGTGGTACACTGTGCCGCATGGACAGCTGTAGACGCTGCCGAGGATGAGGAGAACCGCGAAAAAGTACGTCTTGTCAATGTTGTGGGAACCCAGAACATTGCAGATATCTGCAAAGAGCTTGGCATTAAGATGATGTACATTTCCACTGACTATGTTTTCGATGGTCAGGGAACTGCTCCATGGGATCCTGACTGCAAGGACTACGCCCCACAGAACGTATACGGCCAGACTAAACTGGACGGCGAGCTTGCTGTATCCGGCACTGTAGATAAATTCTTTATCGTGCGTATTGCCTGGGTATTCGGCAAAAATGGCAAGAACTTCATCCGTACCATGGTAAACCTCGGAAAAACTCATGACAAACTTACTGTTGTCAGCGACCAGATCGGTACACCAACCTATACCTTCGACCTTGCCCGCCTTCTGGTAGACATGCTGGAAACAGAAAAATATGGCTACTATCACGCAACCAACGAAGGCGGCTACATCAGCTGGTATGATTTCACAAAAGAAATCTTCCGCCAGGCTGCTGCCCTCGGCCACAAAGAATACGAGAAAGTAGAAGTTTCTCCTGTCACAACTGCAGAATACGGCGTATCCAAAGCAGTCAGACCATTTAACAGCCGCCTGGATAAGTCCAAACTTATGAAAAACGGCTTCCAGCCCCTTCCTACATGGCAGGACGCACTGGAGAGATATCTGAAAGAAATTCTGTAATACGTATACAATAATATAAATACAGCCCGGGAAATTATTTGTGCTTCCCGGGCTGTTGTATTATTGTTATCTAATTTATCTAATTTTATGATTTCTTTAATGCAGCCTTATACTATTGCCATCCAAGCTACATTTATATTACTGCTGCACAGTACCATCTGCCGGCTGTGTCTCTGCACTGCCGTCCTGTGTGGCATTGGCTGTTTCTCCCTGAGCAGCAGCTGTGCTGCCTTCTGCTGTTGCCTGCACATCATTATCTGCTGCAGATGTAGCTGCATCAGCCTCTTCCTGAGAAACAGACTCTCCATTACGAACCTTCTTCATCATCTCTTCAGCCTTCTGAACTGTAGACTCATCCGGAATCATAACATAAGCTTTCTGACTCATGGAGTACGGCTTCTGTGTATCACCGCTGCCATCTACACTGTAGCTTACAATATTCCAGGAACCGCCATTATTCAGCTGCTGCTGAAGCAGTCTCGCGATCTCCTCATAAGAGATATTTGTCTCAAAGCATCCCTGAATGCTGGAAAGAACAGACGAATAATTTTTCAGAAGCTCCGGTGAAAGAGCCTTGTTGATCACGCCCTTGATAACAGCCATCTGGTTCTTACCTCGCTGACGGTCTCCCTCAGTAAAAGCATAACGCTCACGGCTGAACACCAGTGCCTGCTCACCATTCAGTAAGTTCTCCCCCTGGTTAAAATGATATCCTGTCTCATTCTTGGAATCAAAATCATAATCAGAATAAACAGTAACACCGCCCAGTGCATCGATCAGCTGCTCAAAACCTGCAAAGTTGATCCTGAAATAATAATTGATATCCTCATTATAAAGCATTCCAAGAGTATCCATACATACATTGATGCCATAGATACCAGCATGTGTCAGCTTATCCCTCTGTCCTCCTGAAATAGAAAGCGGAACAAAATAATCACGAGGTGTGGAAACAAGCAATACCTGTCTTGTATTTGTATTCACAGTTGCAATAATATTGGAATCACTTCGGCTCTTCGCCACAAGACCACTTCGGCTGTCAATACCACTGATAAAGATCGTATACACAGAACCATCATTGGTATTCTGTGCTGTCTCATTCTCAGTCTCCTGCGGTTCGATAGTTGTCTCCACCTTCTTCACTGTCAGCTCTTTGATTCTTGAAGAAACATCGGAATATCCATCCATCTCTTCAATAACGCTTAAATATGCACTGTTCAGTACGATCGCACCTGTCTGGCCATTCAGAAGCCCGTCTACAAGCTCTGTAAGTCCTGTATACTCCTGAACCTGAACACTCTTGCCAACCTCAGAATCAACTTCCTGGATCGCCTTATCAGAGTTCTCTCTGTCAAGATCTGTCAGCACACCATACACATAATCTGCTGTAGCGGCAACAGAATCCGCAGCATCATCTGCACGGACATAAATACCAACCTCAGTCACCTCAGTATTTACACCGGAAATCCCTGCAAGTGCGGAATGTGTCTTATAAATATACATACTTCCAAGAATGAACACAGCCGCAAAAACAGCTGCCAGCATCACACCTACAACAAACCTTATCTTACCATCAGTACTCCAGACAAGAGCCCCAACGATCAAAACCAGCACCAGCATAAACAAACCAATACCAGCCAGGAACTTGGTCGGGACTACTTTCATATTCAGGAGCATAACTGCAAACACGATCGCAGCGATCAAAACCACCAGCGTCACGATCATCCCTGGGATATGCTTACCCATTTTTCTCATATGCAAACCTCCATTTTTGTCTTAGTGTTTAAGTTAAACATCTTCATTATTTTACGCTTTTTTTGAGGTAAAAGCAAGGAATATTAATATTGTAATTATTCGCTGCAAATCTTTGACTACGGTACCCAGTTTTTAAATGATGCCCAGTTGTCTTTCGCAGCTGCTTTCATCTTTTCTGCTTCTTTCTTACATAAAGCATCTCCATACTCTGCTGCATTTTCATAACATACTGCTGAATATGTATAAAGGACAAATTCTTTTGCAGACTGTTCTTCCTTCTGCAATTTATCAAGTTCCCTGTATTTTTGTTTCTCGTATACTTCATCTGCAAACTCTCTCAGAAGCAAAGCTGCGCCCTTATAGCATTCTTCCTTCACTGACTTTCTGCTTACTCCATGCCGTAATGCACTCATATAAATATCTGTGCCTCTAAGGCAGGCAATTCCTATCGTTCTTTCTGTTATATTAACACCTCCGCAAGACTCCAAAAATTCATCTATAGAACTACTGTAAGTCTTACCCAATTTCAAAAGAATACTTCCATTTGCGTTATCATTTATCGAAAGATTTCTTTCTTTTAAAGTCACATTTCTAAAACTTTCCAGATCATATACTTCCATATCAGTATATAGCCATCGATCTATCTCTTTAAAATGTTCATTATCAATCCATTGTACACAAAAATTCTTTGCTTCAGATAATGCATTTTCTGGACTAACAATTTCATCCATTTGCAGATCACTCAGATATAAATTCCATAACAGATTAAATGCCTCTTCTGTTTCATCAACCTCCTCTTCTTCATTTGTTTCCTCTTCAGCTATTACTTCTGTTCTCTCTTCAGTTTTTCCCTTTTGTTTCTGTTCAGCTTTGTAACTATCGGCATTATCTTTATTCGCCATATTATCGCCTTGTTCTATTGTTTCAGATGCATCTAAATTATTAAATCCTACTATTGCCACATTTAGACCAACTACAAAAACAGCTAGTCCTATCGCCCTGCGCACAATTCTTTTTACCCTATTTTGAAATGCAAATAAATCCTGGATACATTCCCAAGATGCTGCTTTTCTTTCTTTTTGACATTCTATTTCATATTGTGTGAAACCTATATCCTCCTGAAAAATTCCTTTCCTAATTTTCTCATTTTTAAAATGGATAATTATTTCACAGTTTAATATTCTGTTTTTCCATTTACCAATACTTTTTTTAGAAATTTTTTCTATTATATGCTCAATCTTTTTTAGTATAAATATCCCCAACAACAATATAGCTAAACTCTTCCAAATATTCTTTACTAATACATCTGCTAACAGTTGAAATCCGCCTACCGGCAGAACAGCAATCCACTCCAAATATGTAGATTTCCAATCTTTCTCATCTGATTTTTTATTTTCTTTTGCTTTTTTTCTAAGTGTCTTTATTTTTCTGTTAATCTTATTAATTTTTACAGCTTTAAGTTCCTCTAGATCATTTTGTTCTATTTTATTATCATGACAATCTGTGCATGGATTTTTATATTCTTTTTCATCTATCTCTCTTTTTCCATTAACAGCTGCCATATTCTTCCTTCTTTATCTATATTTAGAAATCTCTCATTCCAAGCTGACATATATGAATATGATAGCACAATATTCCTCTTTTATCAATTAACATCTCATAAAATTGAACTGAAATTGAACTGTTCATTGCCAATTCTAATTTATTATGTTATAATAAAGTAAATTTGGAGGTGAAAAAAATGGCATCTATTCAATCCACTCAGAAATATATGAACATTATGGCAGCAGCGTTACAGATCGTCACTAAAATCCCCCAAACGTTCAACGAGATATTCGCATCTCAGGATTATGAAGAAATTTCAACTTTTGTAACAACAACCCTAGATGCCTATTGGAATGATTATAATTACTCACTTCTGCATAATATTGATGATTTTTTACAAACTATCCACGAAGAAAAAGATTCAAACCGTCAGCAAATCATGGCCATCTCATTTTGCTTGTGGTTAGATTTCCGAATCACTTATACCAGAGATGAAAATAATATTGCCGGAAAACGTGCATATTTTTCACTTGCTAGTCTTGTATCAATATCCAAGGATGATTATGCAGTTGTAGATTCTCTGAACACTAACTATAATAAGACGGGAATCTGGATCAATCCCAAGTTTCCAATTGCAACACCGCATATCATTCGTAATGAAGAACTTTTTGAAAAAAATATTTCCAATAGAGACATTTTTGAAGGTATAAATGGCTTGCTTAAACATTGCAGCTATGTCTCATATGACAATAAAAACATTATAAAAAACATAATTATATCTGATACTTTTTTAACTGAAAAAGACGACTGTTCCTTTTCCATTGGGTTTTCTCCAATATCTGATCGTAAAGATCTATTACAACTTGAAGATCAGCCAATAGAACGCAACGGTATAAAATATAATGGAGAACTCGTCAAGCCACTGAACCACGCTGAAGAACTACTAGAACGGCTTAAAAATGACTGGAATTTAGCCGGAGATATGAATGTCGATATTTTTTTCACACCAGAACTGTTAGGAACTTCTCTTTCCGAGAAAAATGATGGCGAATATAATTCCTTTCTATGGGAATGTTCCAATTTGAGATTAGCATCTGGCAAAAATGTTCCATTGTTAACTATCCTCCCCAGCTACTGGTCAGATAATTATAATCGTTCCACTATTGTCAGTTTAGACGGGCAGATTATCGGTCATCAGGAAAAGCATATTCCTTTCGTTGATAAAAAAAACCACAAAATGGAAGCTCTCGCGGAAATCCAAGAATGGTCTACTGTACTGATCCATATTCCGAATGTCCATAGAATCGCTATTGTAATATGCGCAGAATTTTTATCTGATCAGGATCGAATCCAAAAATTTCTATGTGGAAGTTTGGGTGCAACGCTACTGATCGTACCTTCTTATTCCAGAGGTGAACAGGATTTTATCAATGCTTTACCTGCTTTAAAATGTTACGGAACTACCATTATATGGGGTAACTGCTGTGGAGCAGTTGCTTCCAACGAAAAAGCTATTGGTGGATGTGGAATTGCAGGTACAACACAAACCATCACTTTTGGCAGTAAATGTAGCTGTAACTTCTCATGCCAAAATATAAAGGCTTGTGTTTTTAAAGTTAAAATCCCTCTGGATTTCGAACTTTCAAAAACAACCGAATCTTTTACAAAAGAAAATATAACTCATAATATCCAATGAAAGATTCGAATAAATTTATATCATCAATCACTTAAAAAGGAGGAAAATTTTATGCGCAAAGAAATCTGGATGCATACCCAAACAAATCTATCAGAATCTTTGGAGAAACAAGAATACACTACTCTAATCCAATATGCCTCTGATAATAAGGAATATGTTATAAACGAATGGTATAATTCCGATAATTCTTCACTTAGCCAAATCCTTCGTTACGGAAACTCACAATTGAATTATTTTGAACATCACTTACCAACGGCATCAAAAGAGGATGCTATTTTTCAATTAGGAACTTTAATGGGCGTCATAAAAACATTCAAAGATTTTCTACATGAAAAACAGCAAGAAAATCTGACAGCCCAAATTTACCAAAAACAGGTTTTATCTGTTAAGCATTTAAAAGATATTATTTTGCTATTAGAAGCCCATGGAATTATGAGTCATTCAGAAATATGCAAAAATTTAGATTTAAAAGAATCTACCTTATCGGAAATAATGAAAAAAGCAGCTTCTACTAATCTTATAATATCCAGTAAAGCTGGCAAATATAAATTATATAGATTAAGCGATAATGGCAGATATTTAAGCCGACAATTACGAGCCAAAACAACAGTATCTACAAATAGAGATGAATTATTAAAACAACTGAAATTCCACCTAAAAGCATCAGCATCTGAAAATTCCTTTAAAGATACTATAAAAAAACTATTGGAATACAATGACCCCAATATCAAAAATGAAATTACAAACATAAAAATTGCTCCTGGCAACACCATTACCGTTCTTCATACTCCTGATAAAACAATACAAAAAGAGCGCTACGAAATAACTGGTATCCCGATAAACAGTAAAGAAGACAACGGTGGTGATGTGACCTTAATGGCTCGAAAAATAAAATATGATTTTGATGCACTGGACGATATAAAAAATATTATTTATGAAGAAAAGGATTTAGCATAATGAAAAATGTAAGAGAAATGATTCAAATTAAATGCAGTAACGCAACTGGTAATATCTATGATATATATTATGCTTTATATATGGATTTTTTATCAGAATCACAGCTTGATAACCCTGCTTCTATTTTGCAGGAATTATTAGAAGAGGTATCTCGGTATAAATTTGAAGATGATAAAAATTACAAATATATCGCTGAGACAGATATCGAAGAAACTCAGAACCACTATTTTTCTTTATTAAGTGCATATATCCATAGCCTCACACTAGATAATTTAAATGAACAAGATTTTTATTCTAAAATTTATAATGTGGTATTTAAATCTGATATATTTCCACAGGACATAAAATCTCAGTCCATTTTATTATATTTTTTGGCTGAAAAAATCCCTGAAATTCCATATTTTCAGGCAACCAACCTATTAAAAATGCCTGCGGAGGAATACAAAGCAACTATCCAACGTTTAAATCCTCAAATCGAAAAAATCATAAATATTTTAAACCGAAGATTTGCAACCCGGACAGAAGAAGCCTCGCAAATATATGAAATAATATCTTCTATCGAGGATAAAAAAGATAAAATCGTCCTTCTCGCTGTATATACTAATATTATTCAGCGGAATATAAATAATAGACAGTAATATATGTAAGTGCCCCAAACAATTTTGAGGCACTTACACATTTTTAATTATAATCTGGTATATTTAGAAATATTCTCAACAACCACTCTACATCTATTTTTACAGAAAGCAATTCCATATGCCAGAATCTTATTTCGGCTATCATTACGCAGATGCTCATCATATCTTCGTTCTTTTATCTGATTCATAGCCCTCTCACATGCCTTCTCCAAACCGGCAAATGTCTGTACATACTTCAGTTCAATAATGATCCCTGCATCCGTATACCTCCGGTTCCATCAAAATATCTGCAAAACCATCTCCAAACTCCACATTGGACTGAACCAGCCAGTTTGGATCACTTCGTAAAAGTCCCAGAAGAATTCCATGGTAAAAAATCTCTTTCTCACCATCTCGTGCTTTTTTATCAAAAATACTGATCGTCTTCCCAAGAATGCTTCTCTGCCCACCAGCTCTGTCAGATGATATCTCGCATCCTCAAATGTAAACCCGTCTACATTCTGCAATGAGAGAAATAACACAGGAACCTTCCCCCACTGCTCAAGAAGCTGTTCATCAGCCTTGTCTTATCAACATAATAAAATCCAGCCTGCCGGATCTCCTGGAAGTTCTCAATTCCTACCGACAGCTTCCATCTTCTCATAGCCCGTGCTCCACTCCTCTCTCAAATAGCAGATTTATTTCAGATTAGCACAACACGATCTCTTTGTCTATGGATTTATTTTGACAAGCTCGAACAAGCCATCCTGTCCTCTTACTCTACCGTAACACTCTTAGCCAGATTCCTGGGTTTATCTACATCCAGTCCCTTATTCACACTCACATAATATCCCAGCAGCTGTAACGGAATTACAGCCAGAGATGTTGCAAAATGCGGATCTGTTTTTGGAATATAAACAGTAAAATCTGCAGTATCTTCAATATTATAATTTCCAAAAGTTGTCAGACCCATAAGATAAGCACCACGGCTCTTGCACTCTACCATATTGCTCACTGTCTTCTCATAAAGCTCCGGCTGTGTCAGAACACCGATCACAAGTGTACCATCTTCGATCAGGGAAATCGTGCCATGCTTCAGCTCACCTGCAGCATAAGCCTCTGAATGAATATAACTGATTTCCTTCATCTTCAGGCTACCCTCAAGACTGATGGCATAATCAATACCACGCCCAATAAAGAAAACATCCTTCGCATTAGCCTGCTTGGCTGCAAACCACTGAATACGCTCCTTATCCTCTATGATCTTCTGAATCTTATCCGGAATTGTCTGGAGCTCTTTTACATAAGAATCACACTGTTCCACTGTAATCTCTCCCCTGACCTTTGCAAACTGCAAAGCCAGCACATATGCTGCGATCAGCTGAGTACTGTATGCCTTAGTCGTAGCAACAGAAATCTCCGGACCTGCAAGAGTATAAAATACATTGTCCGCTTCTCTGGCAATAGAAGAACCCACAACATTTACGATCGCCAGTGTACGGATTCCTTTTTCCCTGCATTCTCGAAGCGCAGCAAGACTGTCAGCAGTCTCACCGGACTGACTGATGATCACTGCAAGTCCATTCGGATCCAGAAGCGGCTTACGGTAACGGAACTCTGATGCCAGTTCCACACGAACCGGAAGACCGGCCATATCTTCAATCACATACTGCGCAGCCATTCCCACATGATAAGCAGAGCCGCAGGCCACAATATAAATCTGGCTGATACTTCGGATCACCTCTTCTTCCAGTCCGATTTCAGCAAGGTCCAGCTTGCCATCACGGATAACGGAATTCAATGTATCTGCAACTGCCTTCGGCTGCTCATGAATCTCTTTCATCATGAAATGTTCAAATCCTGCCTTCTCCGCAGCCTCTGCATCCCACTCAATAACTTTTGGCTCCTTCTCGATCTCCTCGCCGTCCAGATTATAAAATGTGATTTCTCCTTTCTTCACGCAAGCCAGTTCCTGATTACCAATATAGTAAACATTTCTTGTATATTTCAAAATTGCAGGAACATCCGAAGCAATATAAGACTCTCCATCTTCCACACCAAGAATCATCGGGCTGTCTTTTCGCGCTGCAAAAATCTCTTCCGGATAATCACGGAACATCAATGCCAGCGCATAAGAACCTCTGATGCGTACCATGGCATGACGAACTGCTTCAACCGGAGATTCCCCATATTTTTTGTAATAGTAAGCTACAAGATTCACTGCAACTTCTGTATCCGTAGAAGAATAAAAAGAATATCCCTTACGCAAAAGCTTCTCTTTCAGCTCCTGATAGTTCTCAATGATCCCGTTATGTACAGCAATCACATTTCCATCATTACTGATATGAGGATGCGCATTCCGCTCAGAAGGCTCACCATGAGTTGCCCATCTGGTATGTCCGATTCCACACATACCCGGAACAGATTCCCCGCCGTTTGTTTTTTCCGCAAGAATCCTAAGACGCCCCTTCGCCTTGATCACCTCAGTATCCTTTTCCCCGTCACGAACTGCAATACCCGCCGAATCATAGCCTCTATATTCCAGTTTAGAAAGACCATCCAGAAGAATTGGTGCTGCCTGCTGCTTTCCTGTAAATCCAACAATTCCACACATAACTTTATACTCCTCTTATCACCCATGTACTCTAAATTCATTTCTCTTCAGAAATAATCATATTTTATTCGGCTGCATGTCCCTTTCTACGGACAACATCCACAACCTGATCCACATATTTTCTGCAAAGTTCCTCACTCTCAGCTTCAACCATCACACGGAGCAGCGGCTCTGTACCGGACTCCCTCACCAGGATCCTGCCTGCATCACCCAATTCATCTGCGACCCGCTGCACTGCTGCCTGCACATCTTCATCAGCCTGGGCAGCCACCTTATCAAGAACTCGTACATTCTCCAGCACCTGCGGATAAATCTTCAGTTCCGCAGTAAGCTCGCTGAGTTTTTTCTTCTTTGCCATTATAACTTCCATCATTTTCAGGCTTGTAAGAATACCATCACCCGTCGATGCATACTTGGAAAAAATAATATGGCCGGACTGCTCCCCTCCAAGACGGCACCCGTTCTGCATCATATATTCATAAACATATTTGTCGCCAACAGCAGTTTTCGCATACCCGATATCAGCTTCATCAAAAGCTCTGTACAGCCCGAAATTGGACATCACAGTAGTAACAACTGTATTTGTCAGAAGTTTTCCCCTCTCCTTCATATAACGGCCATAAACATAAAGGATGGCATCACCGCTGACAACATTTCCCTTCTCGTCCACACAAAGACAGCGATCCGCATCTCCATCATAGGCAAAACCAACATCCAGGTCATTATCAGCTACAAGTTTCTGCAGTCCTTCAATATGAGTAGAACCTGCATTGTTATTAATATTCGTTCCATCTGGCTGGGCATTGATCACATATGTCTCTGCACCCAATGCGTCAAAAACAGCTTTTGCTATATTCCAGGCACTTCCATTTGCACAATCCAGACCAACCTTCATTCCCTTAAAAGAATACACTCCAAGAGAAATCAGATAACCAATGTAACGGTTTCGCCCTGCTGCATAATCTACGGTTCTGCCAATCTCTTTCCCTTTTACAGCCGGAATCTCGTGCCATTTCTGACCAAAAAGCTGCAGTCTGTCATCCAGATAATCCTCAACCAGTGCAATGGTCTCTTCTTCCATTTTTTCACCCTGACCATTGATCAGCTTGATTCCATTATCATAGTAAGGATTATGACTGGCTGAAATCATAATGCCACAGTCAAAACCATCTGTACGGGCCACATAAGCTACAGATGGCGTAGTTGTAACATGAAGAAGATACGCATCAGCACCAGAAGCCACCAGGCCGCCAACCAGCGAATATTCAAACATATAGCTGGAACGACGTGTATCCTTACCGATCACGATCCGCGCAGCTGCCGTCTCCCCGGCTCTTCTTCGAAGCTCATTATAGTACCATCCCAGAAAACGCCCGATCTTAAACGCATGATCAGCCGTTAAAGAAACCCCTGCTTCCCCGCGGAAGCCATCTGTTCCGAAGTATTTTCCCATTTTAGTTCTCTCCTTCGTGTATATTAATATTTTTCTGGCAAAACCATGAAATCAGTAAAACACCTAACATACATCCTAATCCATTATGAACAATATCATCAAATTCAAATAATCCCCTACAGGTAATCAGCTGCAAGATTTCAATCACTGATGATGTTCCAAAACCGATCAGCAAGCCTTCTTTCCATCCAATTTTTCTTCCCAATGCCACCGGAATCAAACATCCATAAGGCAATAGCAACAAGCAATTCAAAATATTTTCCTTAAGCATCTCTCTGTCATGATACAGAAAAACCGCTTTCCAGGACCAGAAAAGATGCAGTTCATATTGTGGCTGTGCATATGGAATCCGCGTAAAAACCGTAGATTCCAGTACTGTCCATAAATATATGAATAGAAAAATTCCTGCAAGACATTGAGAAAAATGAATTCTGTCTTTTTTGTATAATCGAAACAAATTTCCTACAAGCAAAATTAATAATATGAAAAACCAAAAGAAGCCTTTTGCTCCCCAATTTGGATTCTGTGTGACGATTATCCTGTATATTCTCATTTAATTTATAACTTATCTTTTAATCTCTAAAAAAAATATCTCGTGTATACACTTTGTCTTTTACATCATTCAAACAAATATCATATCTGTTTGCAATAATTGCATGACTTTGCTTTTTAAATTCTTCCAAATTGTTTACAACCCGACTGCCAAAAAAAGTACTTCCATCTTCCAATGTTGGCTCATAAATAATAACTGACGCACCTTTGGCTTTAACACGTTTCATAACTCCCTGTATAGAAGACTGTCGGAAATTATCTGAATTTGATTTCATAGTAAGACGATATACACCAATTACAACCTCTTTTTCCATAGAAGCATCATATGTATTTTCGTCTCCATAAGCATAATATCCTGCTTTCTGCAAAACACGATCCGCTATAAAATCTTTTCGTGTTCTATTAGATTCAACGATAGCAGACATCATATTCTGCGGAACATCTTCATAATTAGCCAGAAGCTGCTTGGTATCTTTCGGCAAACAATAACCACCATATCCAAATGACGGATTGTTATAATGAGAACCAATTCTTGGATCAAGACACACACCATTAATGATCTGCTGTGTATTCAATCCTTTCATTTCAGCATAAGTGTCAAGCTCATTGAAATAGGAAACTCTGAGAGCCAGATATGTATTAGCAAACAACTTCACTGCTTCGGCCTCTGTAAATCCCATAATCAAAGTATCAATATTTTCTTTAATAGCACCTTCCTGTAATAATCCAGCAAACGTGTTTGCAGCTTTTACAAGTCTAGCATTCTCAAGATCTGTTCCCACAATAATTCTTGATGGATACAGATTATCATATAATGCTTTTGACTCTCGTAAAAATTCTGGGCTGAAAATAATATTATCACAGTGGAATTTTTTTCTAATGCTTGCGGTATACCCTACTGGAATTGTAGATTTAATTACCATAATTGCATCTGGGTTATATTCAATAACCAACTTAATCACAGCTTCTACTGCTGATGTATCAAAAAAATTTTTCTTGCTATCATAATTTGTAGGTGCAGCAATAACTACAAAATCCGCATTCTTATACGCAGCCTCTGCATCCAACGTAGCTGTCAGCTTTAACTCTTTTTCCTTTAGGTATTTTTCAATATACTCATCCTGAATCGGACTAATCCTTTTATTAATTTTCTCTACTTTTTCCGGAACAATATCTACTGCCATTACCTCATGATTTTGAGATAATAATGTGGCAATAGAAAGTCCCACATATCCAGTTCCTGCTACTGCTATTTTCATTTTACTTCTACCTCCCCAAATACTATACTTCTTCAAAAAATGTATCCGGTCTTTCTGGATTAAAAATCTCATTACATGTCATAACAGTCACAAGATTTTCCGTTTCACTCAAGTTGATAATATTATGTGTCCAGCCTGGA
The DNA here is from genome assembly GCF_056504635.1 of Blautia sp. HA8986. NCBI lineage: Bacteria > Bacillati > Bacillota > Clostridia > Lachnospirales > Lachnospiraceae > Blautia > Blautia sp. HA8986. The sequence goes on along the minus strand of NZ_JBWLUQ010000001.1, from coordinate 46,510 downwards.
ATCATATGTATAGCCTCAATTTTATCTCCGCTTACTTCAAATTCCACCTTTTCTCCTGTATTAATATTGCGTTCCTGAATTAAGCCATGTCCTGCCACAACAATGAAAAGTTCCCATTTAGAATTATGCCAATGCTGTCCTTTTGTAATTCCCGGCCTGCTGATATTAATTGACACCTGACCGCAATCCTGAGTATGCACTAATTCTGTAAAACTACCACGATCATCCACATTCATTTTTAATACATATTTAAATTTTTCTGTTGGAAGATATGTTAAATACAAACTGTACAATTTCTTTGCAAAAGAGCCTTCTGGCATCTTAGGCATCATAAGTGTCGTTGGCTGTTCTTTAAACTGCTGCAATAAGTCCACGATTTCTCCCAATGTAACTTTATGTGTTACTGGAACGCAACAATATTTTCCATCAGCTTTTATAACCGTTTCCACACCATCAAATTCGCAGTGCTTCTCCTTGCCTTCTATCAGATCAAACATACCTTCTACTAAATCATCAATATACAGCAATTCCAATTCTGTGCTACTATCATTTACAGTAAATTCTTCATCATTTGCTACCGCCCAACAGAAAGTTGATACTGCAGAATTATATTTCGGTCTGGAATGTCCCATCAAATTAGGGAAACGGTATACGGCAACCTTAGCTCCTGTTTCATTTGCATAATCAAAAAACAATTCCTCGCCTGCTTTTTTTGAACGTCCATACTCTGAGTTTCCAAAACGTCCTGCAAGTGTAGCCTGTATTGATGAAGAAAGCATAATTGTTGCTTTATTATTGTACTTCTTTAATGTATTCAGTAAATCAGAAGCAAATCCAAAATTCCCTTTCATAAAATCTTCCGGATTTTCAGGACGATTTACTCCCGCCAGATTAAATACAAAATCAGCCTTCTGACAATACTGATCTAATTCTTCTGGCGTTGAATCAAGATCATACTCATAAATATTTTCTACTGAGATATTCGGTCTTGTCCTATTTTTGTTATCCCGGATATTTTTTAAATTATTTACTAAGGCAGTCCCTACCATGCCTTTCGCACCTGTTATCAAAATATTCATACAACTCACATCCTTATTCCATTTGTTATAGAATCAGCGCAACATTCCACTTACACTTCTTTTCTCCAAACCATTTTATTAACAACACCAGTATAGCTCTGAATAATTTTTACAACTTTTGAACTAACATTTTCTTCAATATAATCTGGAACTGGAACACCATAATCTCCTGCTCTGTTCATTTCAACTGCAGTATCAACAGACTGTAACAATCCTTTTTCGTCAATTCCTGAAAGAATAAAACATGCTTTATCTAATGCTTCCGGACGTTCTGTTGATGTGCGGATACATACAGCCGGGAATGGATGTCCAACTGATGTAAAAAAGCTACTCTCTTCCGGTAATGTTCCCGAATCTGACACTACTGCAAACGCATTCATCTGCAGACAGTTATAATCGTGGAACCCAAGTGGTTCATGCTGAATTACTCTCGAATCAAGTTTAAATCCAGTGGATTCAATTCTCTTTTTGCTTCTTGGATGGCATGAATATAAAATTGGCATATCATACTTCTCAGCCATCTTATTGATTGCATTAAATAAAGATAAGAAATTCTTTTCTGTATCAATATTTTCCTCACGATGTGCTGACAGCAAAATATATTTCCCTTTTTCCAAGCCAAGTCTGCTATGAATGTCTGATGCTTCAATCTCTGCCAGATTATTATGCAATACCTCTGCCATAGGCGAACCAGTTACATAAGTACGCTCTTTTGGCAAACCACAATCCGCTAAATATCTGCGTGCGTGTTCAGAATATGCCATGTTCACATCAGAAATAATATCTACAATACGTCTGTTTGTCTCTTCAGGCAAACACTCATCTTTACAACGATTACCTGCCTCCATATGAAAAATCGGAATATGCAATCTCTTCGCACCAATTACTGACAGACAGCTATTCGTATCTCCAAGAACCAGCACCGCATCCGGTTTAATCTCCACCATCAGCTTATAACTCTGTGCAATAATATTTCCACAGGTTTCTCCAAGATCTGCTCCGACAGCGTTCAGATATACTTCCGGATTTTCCAACTTTAAGTCCTTAAAAAATACACCATTTAAATTATAATCATAATTCTGTCCGGTATGCGCAAGAATCACATCAAAATACTTACGAGTTTTATTAATCACAGCAGCCAAGCGGATAATTTCCGGTCTGGTTCCTACAATAATTAACAATTTTAATTTTCCATTTTCTTTCCATTTCACATTATCATATGTTCCCATTGCCATTTGCACTCTCTTTCTTTGAATATTCTATCAATATACGTTATTCACTTCATTATAGTAATCATGTGATACTTGCAGATTCTTTACTTGTTGAATCTATCATAATTACTTCTGGAACTTTTTTACCTTCATCTATATCTCTATTATAGCGATCAAGAAGTTTTTTTACCTTTACTGGATTTCCAACATCAACTAATACATAAATCATATTATCCGTCTGTTCAGCTTTTGCATATTCCTCCACCTGCGTGTCATATCCATGCATATACTGACCATTAGAAGATAATTTTACTTCTATAACCGTTATATCCTGTCCTCGGCTAATTTTGAAGTCCACCGGTCCTCTACCCTCATCAGCTTCACAACTTAGGCTTAAATTATTTGCCTGAATATAGGCTATACCAGATAAGTGAATCACTCGCTGCACAATTTTTTCACGCTTCTGAGTTCCGGCACTTAATATGACTTCCCAGCCTCTATTATATTCTACCCAATTTTTGAAAAAATTTAAAATCTCAAGTGAAGCAGCTTTGCTGTCAATTTCCCTGCTTTTATGTTTTGACAACCATGATATTCCACTTTTCTCTATTCTCTGCCATAATTTAGCAAGAAAATAATCAATCTGTTCTTCCGGATTGTATGCATCCAGTTTTTCCTCTCGATACGCTTCGATAACCTGCTTACACTTTTCTGAATCCTTAAATATTTTCTCCCGCAAATAATATTTGCGATCAGTTGCAGCCCATTGTGTCCAGTGTTCTGCTACCTCATTATTCATCATAGCACGAATTGTATTATTCTCTACAATGACTGAATCTATTTCTTCCCATGATTTTGCTACCGGCAATTTATGCAATATTTCTGTCGGAAGCAAGAGTACCTCATATCCTTTTGCCGGGTTGCATAATAATCCATTATTAAACAACTTATCCGGATAATTATCTATTGTAATTCCAAGTTGTTGGTTCACTCTCTCCGTATATGCCTGTATGTCTGGTAAAATCAATGTTGCAATCATGTCGCTTAAACGATCAGGTCCAACATTGTCCTGGAACAATGGTAATAGTTGAAAAAACTCCGGATCTTCAATTCCAGCCTTAACTATATCATACGCTGTTTCCAATACCATTTTTGATATTTTAGGTCCAAATCCTGATCCGGGTGCTTTTTCTCCAAAACCCAGACAAATGCCATTTACTTCTGAAAATTTGAATATGTCAAATGCAGCCCGGAAATATGTATCTTTTAAACTTTTCTGTTCCGCACGATCCAACAATTTTATGATTTTCCGAAAAAAATCATTGATTCTATCATAAGAGCCTTCAAATTCTGGAGTAGTTGTTTCTTTCAATCTCTGGATATTAATAAAAAAAGCATTATCCTTATCCAGAACTGGATCAAATACACCTATGTTCTCCAATACTTCTCCTATTTTCAAATAATCTGATAACAGCATTTTTCAAAACACCTCATCTCTGCCACAACATGTCCCAGCCTTTGTTAAAGTATTTTAATCTAAACTCATCGCAGGCAGTTTTGTACTGGCTCATTATAATTACAGCATCACTATATGAACTTCTTCCTTTTCCATTCGCCTGTCCATCATCAGCTTCCTGTAATAAATCCAAATACTGTGTAGAATCTTCCGATGCCATTATCTGTTTCAGAGGAGAAAGTACACGATTGACCTGACTCGTTTTAAATGCATTCGTTAAAGCATCCGGCTGTTTTTTAGCCAGTGATGAAAATTCCGCATATAACCCACCTAACAACTTTGCAAGCAAGTTAAATTGCTCTTCATCTGTAGCTTCCATATCCTCCTTTTCATCAAGTGCTTTAACAATCACATCTACATCATCTCTTATTCGATTTGCTAATGTAGCACATTTCGATATTCCCGGAGTTTTTTGCAATTCATAAACATGTCCCTTCTCCAACAATTCCAGATTATCATATATACGTTCTACATTCGCATCAAAATTTGAATTTTCGCTCATCATGCACTCCCCCTTCCGTCATATAATTTATTACTATTCCATCTTTGCAAGTTCAGCCTGAATATATGCCAAAGAAGCAATCTTTTCTTTTGTTTCTTCCAAATTTAATCTCTTAGTATTATTAGAATTAAACTCTGTCAGAGTATTTCTCTTCTCATCGCCGTCTTTGAAGTATTTATCATAATTCAGACCTCGATTGTCGGCCGGAACACGATAGAAATTACCCATATCAACAGCTTTCGCACATTCTTCATTTGTAAGAAGAGTTTCATACATCTTCTCTCCATGACGAATACCAATTACCTTAATATCCCCTTTCTTTCCACCAAACAGCTCGCACACTGCTTCTGCCTGTGTCTGAATTGTACAAGCTGGAGCTTTCTGAATCAGAAGATCTCCATTCTCGCCATGCTCAAATGCAAACAATACAAGATCAACAGCTTCCTCCAAGCTCATAATAAAACGTGTCATAGATGGCTCTGTCAATGTAATCGGATTTCCTTGCTTGATCTGATCAATCCAAAGTGGAATAACTGAACCACGACTGCACATAACATTTCCATAACGGGTACAACAAATCTTTGTTTTTCCAGACATTCTGGATTTTGCAACTGCAACTTTTTCTTCAATTGCTTTTGTAATTCCCATTGCATTAATCGGATACGCTGCCTTATCTGTTGATAAACAAATAACAGACTCAACCCCTTCCTCAATCGCTGCTGTAAGCACATTCTCTGTTCCAATGACATTTGTACGAACTGCCTCCATCGGGAAGAATTCACATGATGGCACCTGCTTTAAAGCTGCTGCATGAAAGATATAATCTACACCTGGCATTGCAGCTCTTACAGACTGTAAATCACGAACATCTCCAATATAAAACTTGATTTTATCTGCTACTTCTGGCATTCTCGCCTGGAAATCGTGTCGCATGTCATCCTGCTTCTTTTCGTCTCGTGAAAAAATACGAATCTCTCCAATATCTGTTTTAAGGAATCGATTCAAAACAGCATTTCCAAATGAACCAGTTCCGCCAGTTATCATTAATGTTTTGTTAGTAAATGTACTCATTATTCTACACTCCTTATTTTTTTATCATAATTTTTACACATAACTATATAACCCAACAGCATCAGCAAATACACTATTGTATATCCTGTATTCATAAATTTTAAATATGTAGTTACTTCAAAGTTAAACATGCTACATACCACATAACTTACTCCTGCTGATACAATTAATAAAATATTCAAAAATAATTCAAAATTCTGTTTTTTAAATACCGTATACACTCCCGCAAAAGATGTTGCCACTAACCTAACTGCATACATCACACATAAACATCGAATATATTCTCCTGCCACTCTATAGCCCTGTCCAAAAACAATCTCAGAAAGTCTAGGCGCTATAACATAAAGTGTTCCAAATCCCATAATAGATACTGCAGATAGCACTATTATTACTGACATTAGCGTCCTTAATACTGGTTTCTTATTTGCAACATTTTCACTAATTCTTTGGTAGCAAACTTTACTAACATTAGACGTAATAAAAACTATAGGGATATCTAATATTCTTACTCCGGCTGAATAGTATCCTAATATCTTTGCTGAAAAAAGTGCCGTAATTGAAATTGTTACAAGTGAAGCCGAAAAACTATTTATAAACTGAGCTGGTACTAGAAAAAGTATTTGTCTTTTCCCTTTTACCAATACAATTTCTTTAAATTTCTTTAAATTAATACGTGGACGTTCTTTCAATTCTTTCAGATAATTTCTCATCTGAATATTTAGTCCAAACAACGGTGAAACTGCATATCCCATAGATAAAGAAAATACTCCTAAAGAAAGAAAACCTGCCCCTACTTGAATAACAGCCCTAATAGCTTCCCTGATGATTGCAATTATAGAAATCGTTTTGTACTCTTTATACCGATTTAAATAACTAATGAATAAAAATCTAAGTCCATTAGTAAATACTAATACTGGAACAACGTAAATGATGATCCCATATTTATTAAAAATATTATTATCTGATACTTGATATCCAAATATAATTACAATTGCGTATATTAATGAAATCAAAATATTGATAATTATACATGCATCCGTTATATACTGAGCTTCTTTTTCATTTGGTTCAGATACAATTAACATGTCTAATTTCAATGACGCCACTGGAATAATCATAGTTGCAAGTGAAATCAAATAAGTATAGATACCCAACGTTTCAGCAGGAAATACACGTGTCAAAATTGGCTGTACAACAATATTTATCATCTGTGCTAATACAGTCCCCAATCCCATATGTAATATGCCAACCCATATACTATTTTTTTTACTCATTTATTCTATTTCCTCGTTTATTTCCGTATTGCTCTCTATCAAAGATTCATTATTTCCTGATAAAATAATTTTCCATACAACTAACGCAACTAATATTTCTGGTCTTATCAGACTGCTTTCCATCATTGCTACCAAAAAAAGTCCTACAAGTAATGATATGTATCTACTATTTCTACTTGTTACCATTTTCTTCATAGCAAAATGCGTAGAAATCGCTACGAAAATATAAATAAAAATTCCATACTGAAATAGCAACATATAATAGAAGTTATCTACCGTTGCAGTAGTTCCTCCTAGCAGAAAACACTTTATTCCAGAACTATTAATCATTCTTGAAAATGTACTAATTCTAAAACTTAGCAGCGCATCAAATACCATAAATTTATCAATAATAAAAACACTAACTAAATTTAGTATAAATAACATATCTATAATCGCAATCGAACACTTTCCAAATATTCTTAAAGCATTTTCCATATTTCTTTTTTCAAAGAAAAGGTACATACCTTCTAATGCAACGAATGCCAGCAATGCTAACAGTGACGTTCTACTATTAGTATAATAAAAAACAACTCCTGTCATTAAAAAAGCAAAAATAACAACAATCCCTTTTAATTTTTTTCTTGAAACAAGTAATAGATATATTGCTGAAGAATAAAATAAAGCCGCAACATTGGGATTTTCAAATCCTAATGTATATCTAAGTCTTCCCATTGTAGAAACGTAGCTTGTGTTATTTACAATATGCAGTGCCATAAGCACTATCATAACTAGTACCAAGAAAACATTTATTCTAAATGCACTTTTTACAATTGTTTCTAACGAATAACTAGCACATATAGCAAATAGTACAATTACAACAAAGTTAAGTGCCATACTTCCATTTAACATTAAGGATACCATCGCAAGTGCCATTGCAAAAAAAGCTTTCTTATCAACTATAAATTTCCCTTTTAAAATCCAGCCAGCAAGTAATAAGCAGATTGCTCCTACACGAAATATTGTTTTCATTGTGTCCATAGCCAATGCATTATAGAGCATGTAGTTCATTCCCAATAAAAACAATGGTATATCTAAAAAAGCAAATTGTTCCCATGCATTTTTTCTTATCGTCATATAAACTGCCTCCAAAACCCAAAGAGCTATAAGTCAAATGCTTTTTTGTATTCCTGCCTGATTTCTTTTAAATTAACTTTATTATTTATATATTTCTCAACAGCTTTTATTTGCTTCTTATTATCATCAGGTTTTTGATCTATAACACTTTGGATAGCTTCTACGAATTTTTCTCTATTGTCCAACGGAATTGCCCATCCTGCTTTTGCTTCATTAATATCCGACCATGGAGTTTGATCACTGATTATTACTGCTGTTCCAACCGATAATGCTTCCGCAATTACATGTCCATAGTTTTCACTAAACGTAGGAAATAAAAATGCATTATATAAGCTAAATATTTCGTGAACTTTTTCATGGCTTACCAATCCACAATAATTAACTGTTATATTTTGAGGCAATTCATGTATCTTTTGATTACATTGTTTCCAATATTCCTCATCTTCTATCGGTCCATAAATATCAAATACAACCTTTCCTTTAATATCTTTCATATACTCAATTGCACTAATCAAATTTTTCTTTGGATGTATTCTTGAAACAAATACAAATTTTCCCTCACCACTTTTTTTGAGTTCATGTATATATTGCTTTTCCGGAATTGAAGGGATATTCGTCAGAAAATGAATTTTTTCGCTATCAGCTTTTAAATATTTTATAATTGCTGCTGATTCTTCTTCACTCGTAGATTGATACGCTATATTCCTCACCAGATTTTTCATTTTTAAATATGCAATATATGGTATCTTCTTATATTTCTTTTTTAATGCTCCAGCACACAGTTCTCCCCTAGGTGCTAACACAACCTTTAAAGAATACTGTTTTGCCAGTTCTAAACAAGGTAAAACACAGCTTTGGAATAATCCCTGAAGATACAGCACATCTGGTTTTATTTCCAATATTACTTTTTCAAATTCAGATTTTTTATAACTTTCATCGCTTACATATTTAACATAACAGTTATCTCTCTTCGTCCAAATTCCAGAATCAATTCCCTCATACGGTACACTTTCATCTTTATCATGATTTTTAGTGACTATATAGCATTCATCTTCCCGAAAAAGAGAGCAAAAATTATTTACGCTCACAGGAGGACCTCCGTACTTTTGCCCTGGAAAAAATCCTCCCATTACTATTAATATTTTCATTTTGATACCTCACCAAACATATTATTGTATTCAAATATCAACATACTTGAAACATCTCCAGCACTACCAAGCTCAAACATTATTTCCATCCAATTGATTTGTTGATATTCTTGTATATCATATTTGCTGTATAATTTTCCATTAAATATTTTGTTTCATTCGTTTTCATTTCGTTCAAATCTGCCTCTAACGCTTTCTTAACCAATTCAGAAAACGCTTCAGTATCATTACTTTCACACCACCATCCAAAACCACCTTGAGAAATTACTTCACCAATATCTGTATTTGGATCAGTAGCTGCAAGTACTGGAAGTTTTGCCTGCATATAGCTTAATAAGCGACTTGGAAAATTAGGAATGGTAAATCTATGGTCTAAGAAAATAAGTCCCACATCACAAGCCGCAACCATTCGATCATAATCATCTTTTGGCAATTTACTCATTAGCTTCATATTCTCTGGCTTTTCAGTATTAAAAAATTCTTGCAATTTTTCAAATTCAGTACCACCCCCGACTATCAAGAAATACGCATCACTGTTTTTTTTCTGTTTTTTAAGACATTCCATGATAAAAGGTATTCCTTGTGGTTTTCCTAAATTTCCACCATAAACAAATACTGTCTTGTCTAACGGAATATTATATTTTCTTCTCAATTCATTTCTTTCTTCAATAGAAATGCTCATATCCTGTGGTTCAATACAATTTGGACAAATTTCAAGCTTGCTCGAATTAATTTCTGGATTGTGTTTAATCACATAATCTACATTTGCCTGACTCATGCAACCAATTCTGTCGGAATAACAATAAAGCTGCTTTTCTTGTTTTCTAAAATATTTATACAGTATACTCTTTACCCCTGTCTTACTCATCATTCCAAGATCAACTGCATTTTGTGGAAAAATATCTTTCAACATCAAGTAACTAACCGCATTATCTCTTTTTTTAATATATTGAATCACTTTAGCAAAAGAAATTGGAGGAGTTGCATAAAGCACCATATCGAACTTCACAGAAGACCAATATTTCTTAATAGCAGTTATAACCTGATATTCGATTTCAATTAGAGTTATTCCCTTTCTAACAGAATTAACATTAAAGTATCCACCAATTTTTACCTGTAAAATGTCACATCCAGTTTCCTTTAATACAGAAGTTTCAATCCCATATTTTGATTCTACCGGTGTAACAACATATACATGATGTCCATCTTTCACATAATTTCTAAGAATATCAGCATAAAAGTCATGTACATTAATTGTTTTATATTTTATAAAACTCAAAAATAATATATTTTTCATAGTTCTACTCTTTCTTAATTACATTCATTTCTTTTCCGCTTTAGCTTTTCGGATTTCGTCTAAACGTCCTTCATCAACACTATCAACATTTACATCTGATCTCTTAAATACATAAGCAACCGTCATAAAAATAATCTTTACATCAAAAGCAAAAGATATATTTTTGACATATTCGACGTCAAGTGCCAGCCGTTTATCCCAATCCAAATTATTTCTACCATTAACCTGTGCCCAACCTGTTAAGCCAGGTCTAACATCATGCCGATGCTTTTCCTCTTCCGTATACCAAGGTAAATAGTACACTCTTAAAGGCCTTGGTCCCACAATCGACATATCACCATTTAATATGTTAATCAACTCCGGTAGCTCATCCAAAGATGTGGCACGCAAAATACGTCCATACTTATTCAATCGGATAGAATCCGGAAGTAGATTCCCATTTGAATCTTTTCGATTATCCATGCTTCTGAACTTTATTAATTTAAAAACCTTCTCACCTTTTCCAGGACGCTCCTGCGTAAAGAACGGATTTCCCTGCATAAAAATCGCCCCTAAAATAATAAGAACAAGAAGTAATGGAGAAAGAACAATCAATGCGCATAAACTTAACGTAAAATCAATTACCCTTTTAAAACATTTTGCATACATATATGTAACCCTTTATCTTCCACTTATTTAATATTGAAGTAAACCTTGGGATCATCAAAGATTTCTTCGCTTTCCAAAATAATAGGTTCAACATCAACATCTCTGAGAAATATGTAGGGTTTATCGTAATGATGATACTGATCTCTTACCACATTATTGCAGTTTCCATCTTCCATGATTCTGATTGTATCCTCAATCAGATCAAATCCAACATGAGCCATAACACCAGCATATGCCATATGGCGAATATTGATTTCCGTAACCTTCATTTCTCCATTTTTATCTTCTTTTAAATCAAATGATAAAATTCCATGTGCTGGTACATCTAATTTTTTCTCCAAATATTTGATACAATCGTCACAGAATTTATTAATTCTATCTTCATTAAGGAAACGTGCAAAATGCGTATTTCCAGTAACATGCGATGGAGCTGTATTTGCCATAACATATTCAGCACATTCCAGTGCAGCTCCTTTTACATATTCGCCATCGTAATAAAGCATTTCATTTGCCAGATGTCTTCCTGTAAGGAATTCGCTTACTGTAAATTTAGGAATATTCGCATTTATAAATAACCAACTTCTATAGCTGCTAATGTCATCCAAACGCAAAGAGCCTAACCCGCCAGTTCCTTCTGTTGCACGAATCCAACATGGAAATCCTATTTCATTTTCAACATCCTCAAATCGTGGGTTTTCCTGAGTAACTTTAATTGTTTTCGGTATAAAATCTGTACCTTCCAGAAGATCAGCTATTATAGACTTGTCCCTCAATGATTCCGATAACAGCTTACTTCCCATAAACACTGGGCATGGGAATCTGCCTTCTCTTTCGTAATAAGCTCCCCATTCTACAATTTCACTTTCCGGCTGAACGAAAGCATAATCAATATGTTTAGCCTCTACAAGTTTTTCAATCCATGTAAAATATTCCGAATCAGTGCATCGTGGACAAATATAGTATTCATCCAAAAGGCCTTTCATAAAAAAGCCCATAGCTTTCTTTTCAATATCACACCCTATAATTTTATAATCCGGATGATTTTCTCTAATAATTCCTGTAATTGAACGTGGTGTAAGTCCACCTATCCCTGTAACTAATACCGTTTTTCCCATAACTATTTTTCCTTTCATTCTCTGTATAAAATGTTATTCAAAACATTTTTTTATTACTTCAATAATTCTATCCTGCTGCTCTGCAGTCATCTTATTATCACTTGGCAGGCATAATCCTCTTGTAAAAATATCCATTCCTACATCAGCTACACCATCTGCAATATACGCATTTGATCTGGCACGTCCATTTCCATCTCTTACTACAAACGGATTCAAACGATAAATTGGCTGCATATGCATTGGTTTCCAAATTGGTCTTCCCTCTGCATTAATAGATGCAATTGCTTCCAGAATTTCAGTTGGGCAAGTTTTTCTCACTTCTTTTACATAGCAAACATCCTGCTCGCCACGAACCTGTTTACACATTGCATCTTCGTCAATGATCAAGCAGGAAAGCCAATAGTTTGGTTCTGAATTTTCCAGATCCATTGGGTTCATAGATACTGGCAAATCTTTTAATCCTTCTTTATATCTTTCATAGATTGCTTTTTTCTGTGCAATATGTTCATTCAGATATGGGAACTGTCCACGAACTACACCAGCTACTACATTGCTCATACGGTAGTTGTATCCCAGTTCTTCATGCTGATACCATGCTGCATTTTCTCTTGCCTGCGTAGACCATTTACGAACTTTGTTTGCAGCTTCTTCATCATCAGTCAAGAAACATCCACCTGCACTTCCGGTGATAATCTTGTTTCCATTAAAGGAAATCGTATTATACTTTCCAAATGTACCGGTCTGTACTCCCTTGTATGTAGCTCCCATAGATTCCGCAGCATCTTCTACCAGAATTGCATTATGTTTCTTGATAACAGCATTTAATTCGTCTACTTTTCCTGGTGTTCCATAAAGGTGAGCAACAACTACTACCTTCGTATCCGGATAAATTTCAAATGCTTTTTCAAGTGCCACTGGGTCCATATTCCATGTGTCATATTCCGTGTCAATGAATACCGGTTCACCACCTTCGTAAACAACAGGATTTACAGTGGCATCAAAAGTCATATCTGAACAAAAAACTTTCTTTCCTTCCAATGCACCATGTCCAACTTTTGGCATACCATATGCTTCAATACCAGCTAATTTCATAGCAAGATGCAATGATGCTGTTCCGGCAGATAATGCAACTGCATATTTACATCCGATATATTCACATGCCATTCTTTCAACTTCGTTGATATTTTTCCCAACTGTTGACATCCAGTTTGTTTCATATGCTTCTTTCACATATTCAATCTCCGGACCATGCATAGTCGGGCTGCTTAACCATACTTTAGACTCAAACTTCTCAAATTTATTACTTTCTTTAAACATGACTCCTACCTCTTTTCATCCATTTTTATATTAAGCAATTTCTTTATTTACTTCTTCTGGTGTTTTGAATGTTGGAACAACCGATCTTAATGCTTCTTTTGCAATCAGATCATCCCCTGTGTCACAGGCGTTTCTAAGCACGTCAATTTTTCTATATATTTCTTCTTTGTTTAATGCTGTATCTCTTTCAATAAAGATCAGGCTATTGTCTGTTTTATCCAATTCCTCTGTTTTAACTAGCAATTCCTCATATAACTTTTCTCCCGGTCTTAATCCGGTTTCAACAATTTCAATTCCCTGTACACCAGACAGTCGAATCATGTTCTCTGCCAGATCCATAATCTTTACTGGCTGTCCCATGTCAAGAACAAACAGTTCTCCATTATTGGCAATCGCACCACTCTGAAGAACAAGCTGTGATGCTTCCGGAATTGTCATAAAATATCTGATGATTCGCTTATCTGTAACTGTAACCGGTCCGCCATTAGCGATCTGGCGTTTAAATAACGGAATAACTGATCCGGCACTGCCAAGTACATTTCCAAATCGTGTTGCACTGTATTTTACTTTTCCGTGTGTGCTTGCACTCTGGACAATCATCTCGCACATTCTCTTAGTTGCACCCATAACATTTGTCGGATTAACCGCTTTATCCGTGGATACCATCATAAAGCGTTCCGCACCATACTCCTCACAAAGCTCCACCAGATTCTGTGTTCCAAATACATTGTTGTAAATGGCTTCTACACAGTTATGCTCCATCAATGGGACATGCTTGTGAGCAGCTACATTGATAATGATCTGTGGATGATATTTTTCAAATACTCTTTCAAGAGCCTTTCTATGAGTGATGGAACAAATTTCAATCTGCAAATCCAGTTTATTTCCATATGCTATCTTCAATTCCTGCTGAACATCATATGCACCATTTTCATAAATATCTAAGATAATGATCTTCTTCGGATTCATCTTGGCCAACTGTCTGCACAGCTCTGACCCAATAGAACCGCCACCGCCTGTGATCAGTACGATTTTATCTTTGTAATATGCATTGGTACGTTCATCCGAAACAACCAGCGGTTTTCTAAATAAAAGTTCTTCTATATCAAACTCTCGCAGATGACGCTTTCCTCCTGCCGCATACATAGTCGGATAATCGTAAACTTTTAATTTGTATCCTGCATTCTTGTAATATTCATAAAGAGCTTTTTTCTTATCTGCGTCCATTGATGGGATTGCAAAAATTATTTCCTGTACTTCAAATTCGCCTAACTTCTTAAAAGTTGCTTCTGTTTCAGACCAAACCGGAATTCCATGTATATCTCGTCCAACTTTTTCCTTATTAATATCAATAAAACATCTTGGTACATACGCTGCTTCTGAATTATTCAAAAGTTCTTCTGCCAAACTCACACCAACTCGTCCAGCACCAATAATTGCAACTTTAATCTTCTGTACTTCTTTTTCATTTCCAGCTTCAATACCTGAAAATATATGTAATAATATAGAAAGAATTTTTCCTCGTGTTGTCTCCTGGTTTCCACATTTGTATGCATAGCGATACATCATGCGAAGTGCTAATGCTCCTAATAAATTCAAGCTAACCAATGAAAGTAATCTTGCAAATGTAATTTTTTGAACTGGAAGCAGGAGTTCCAGACATAGATACGCCACAAAAGCGATAGAGTCAGTAAACAGCAAGCGGATATAACACTGAATCCCACCATATCTCCATACTTGCCCGTAAATTTTACCTATTAGACGTGCTGTGAAAATACACAGAACAGAAAGACCTACTTGCTGGAAGATCCCAACAGTTGATAATTTATCCATTCCCCCATATAACACTAGGAGTATAACTGCTACTAATGCATATACAATCAAATCATACCCGACAAGCGTCCAGCGTATGTTTGGCGTATTATTTTGTTTTGCCTGTTTCATATCCATCTTTATTTCATTTGTACTATTCATCGTGTACCCCCCCCACGAAAATCAGGGCGGTTTCATCCTTCCTATAATTATTAATCCTCATCATTCCTTTGTTAATGATGTAAACAGAACACTTCCTTGTTCTGTGCTTGTGTTCATTGCAACCATACTTGTTGATTTCACAATTGTTCCTGATTTTAATGTACAGCCATCTCCAACAAGGCAATATGGCTCTACTACACTATTGGCACCAATGACCGTTGCCTGCCCAATAGTACTTTCACAGCCAACAACAGCTCTTGGTTCAACAATACAGCCCGGCATTAAATTAGCTGATGGAGAAATCGTAGAATCCATATGAAATAAAACTGGAATATTGTAAAGTGTCTCCAACTTTTTATTCCACTCAAGTCTTTCTGTTCCATCGTCACATGCAGCTATTGCACAGTTATATTCCGGATAAAAACTTTCCACATCCTCCAGTTTTCCAATAGCTTCTTCTCTGTCATTATCTACAAAGGAGATTTCCTCAAAGCAACCCATTGACTCTGCTATTTCCTTTACATAATCTCCATATCTTTCTGAGGCAACAATCAATAATTTCTTTTCCATATGCATCACTCCCTATATATTCACTTGTTATTACCCATATTTTTCTATAAAGCCACTTACTTTATTTGTGTTACTTTTTTAATCAGAAAGGTTCTATCATAACCATAATATTGAGTTTGAAAAATCGGTTTCATACCATAAGCCATGTAGACTTTTAGCGCAATGGTATTCGCTGGGTGTACTGTGGCAACTAATGTATATTCAGATATATCTCCTAAATAACTACACACATGTTCTATCAACTTTTTGGCATAGTTTTTTCCTCTGCATTCCTTCCGTACCATCGTCCACCCAAGCTCATATAATTCTCCATTGGTTGTATAAACTGATTGTAGAATTTCTTGTAAAGCCAAGCTATTTTTCAAGCTCAAATCAATAGCCTGCAACCCCAATATTTTATCATTCTGCATTATCGCAACCACAATACCATTGCTAAGAATTACTGGTAATTCAGTGTCAATATCCTCAATTATGAAGAAATCCTCTCGTTCAAGATTATTATGCTGTTCAACAACAAAATCTTTAATATTATCAAAATCTGAAATTCCCATTTTCTTTATAGATATTTCATCAGAATCATTGTTACTATTAAACTGTAATTTACTATTTTCCTTCTGCACCGCTTGCACTACATCCTTCAAAATTCATTTTTTTCATTTCATCTTTTACAGCCATAGAAGATACTCTCAAAAGGTATTCATTTATACTTTGGCTTCCGCTTTCTTCAATTAAACGCTCCCATAGATGTCTAATCTCTTTTACTCGTCTTTCATCAAAATCAATTTCCCCACCTAATGTAGTTGCATTTCTGTTATCCAGACTAACACCTCTGATCAGACGTAATTCTCCATTGGAAAGTTTAGTAGCAAAAAAACCTTTTCCAATCCACTCCTGCTGTTCAACTGTCAAAGTGTCTATAGAATCAATCGCAAAAACTGTAGTATTTTTACATATAGCGTTCTCTTGACAGTAATATTTCAAACGAATTAAAAAATCTTTAACAGACTCATCCACAACTTCACGACGCAATATATCTTTCTTGTTTTTCATAACACACAGTCTACGTGTCTTAATTCCCTCGTTGTCCATTGATTCCATTTTTTTGACCCATGCGTTTTCATATGCATCGCTGAAATCCAATTCATCGTCCTGCCAAAATGTCATCGCCCAGATTTCACCTGAAAAATTCGTCCCATTAATACTGTGATCGTTAATAATTGAATCCCCAGCCTTTGTAAGCTCACCATAATAATCGTGTCTTGACAATGCACCAGAACGTGCCCCCATTATCCTGTCATTCATAGTATTAATGTATAATCTCATAGAATTGAGATATATTTCTTTTTGTTCTGAATTTTCCAGCATGTAAATCCGTTTATACAAATCATCTAGTTTTAGGCTTTCTTCAATAATTAACAGTTCATTTTTCAGATTTGCATATTCATCTTTTAAGTCCGCATATTCTCCATCCGTTTTTTCCTCATATTCATCTAAAATAAACTTATTGGAAAACTCACTTGTCAAAAATAAAACAGAAACATCTGCAACTAAAATAGCAATGCCCTGATCAATCGTCATACTATTCCACTTTGTCAAAATAAGTGGAATAATAAGCGTACTAATAATCTGACATACAAATACAACTGTCTGTATAGTCTGGGCTTTACTTTGCTTATCTTTTTGTGCGCTCATAATTAGTTAATTTCCTTTTTAACACTTGACTTCACTGAATCCACAAGTTTTGTAAGTTGATTCATAACTTCTTTTGTTTCATGTCCTGATAAATCTGCTGATTCCAGCAAATACATCATATAGCTACTGGTTATGCCGCCATCAATTTTTAAGGTAGTCTCATTCGCATATTCATTATCAATCAGTGAAAGCACAGCCTTTGCAACATCTTTAGCTTTTCCATATTGACTGACTGGCGTACATTTATTCGCTAATTCCACAATATTTCCCTCTACCACTGATTCACTTTGCGGAATCCATCCAGGCGCAACACAATTAACTCTAATATTCCGGTATGGTCCCAGATTATTTGCAAGGGATTTACTTAAATTTTCAATAGCAGCTTTACTAGCATTGTACGAAATAGTTGCAAAAGCTCCTTCAAAAGCCGCACTGCTGGTAACATTAACTATGCAACCATTTTCAACAATGTTGTCTTTTAAACCAATTACAATTGCCGCAATGGCCGTTACATTTGCATTCATGACTCTTGAAAATTCCATATAGTCAAAATCAAAAAATTCATGTCTTAATCCTTTGTCCGCAGTTTCCGCTAACGTCGCATAACAATTTACAATGGCTGTATATTCCCTATTTGAAACCTGTGAAATAAAAGTATTTACAGTTTCGCCAGATGAGTAATTAATCTGAACAAATTCTAATTCGGAAGATATACCATTGTCCTCAACGAATTTTTCTCTATTAATAGAATCTCCTTCATATCCTGCAACAACATAGTATCCTTCATTAATTAATAAAAGAATACTTTCTCTAGCAATTACACTGTTATCAAATCCCATTACTAATGCACTTTTTTTCATTAAATTTTCCTCCTATGGGTGTAAATATTTATATGGTTCACTTGTTCCAATTTCCTTTAACAACTTACGAACAGCATTGCACTTTACAACATTTTGACCATCAAGTTTTCCAGATTCATTTACAGTTTCTCCAAGGCAATACCCACCACAATGTAGTTGGGCCGGACATGACTTGCAATGTAACATTTCTGTTGATTTACGCATGTTTAAGCGTTGTATTTTCTCATAATCCAACTCAAATTCATTAGAACTTTCATTCCATTTTCCTGCAATAAATGGGGACATATGATATGCCTCTGCTCCCAATACAACCATATCGCACGCTGATATGTATCCGTCAGGAGTTAAATGCGGAGCTTCTAATGGTGTGCAACATCTACAATGATAAGGAGATTCTCCATCAAAATTGATTGACAAAAAGCTTCCCCAAAACATTCCTTTGCCCTTTGCATAGTAAAAAGCTTTTATATATTCTGATAAATACAAATCCATATCAAAATGGTACGCTTCTTTTTTCTTAATATCCTGACATACAGGAACTCGCCCAACAGTATAGAAAAGAGGATTAGTCCACACATACCTGATTCCCAATTCATAGAAATAATCAATCATTTCCATCTGTTTACTGATGTTCTTATCCGTAATAGTGACCCTTGCTCCTACCATAAGATTACGGTCATTCTTATTTTCAATAAGCCATCTTACATTATCTTCAAGAACTTCTGCTGATGTACGTCCATTGTATAGATGAGCATATTGTGGATTTAAAGGTCTGTTATAATCCTGAATCTCTTTCATTCCATCAAAGGACATCCACATGATGTTAAAATTTTCTAATGCCCAGTTACGAATTGCTTCAGTGAATACACCATTTGTCTGAATTTCTACAGTAACATCTGATCCCCTATTAGGATGATTTTTAGCATACTCTGTAATTCTCTTTAGCATTTCGAATTCTTGTGTAGGTTCTCCTGGACCATAAAATCTTATATGGCGACTTGGGTTATTATTGAAATACCAATCAATCCCATTTTTTGCGATTTCAAAATTTAAAGTCTGTTCAACAATACAGTTTCTTTCCTTTGCGTTGTAACAATACCGACAGCACAGGTTACATTTTGTTGTCAAAAAGAACGAAATCATTTTTTTGTTTGAATGTGGCATAATGCATCCTCCTTCATAACAGAATGAAATAGTTACTTGTTTTTAACAGTCTTAAAGGCTTCTCTAACACGACAACTAGCCTGTGAATGTTCTTTTTGAAGAGCATCCGCAGGCTAGGTCAAACCTCCTTATCATAATTTTTCAGCTTATAATGTGGGTCAAAATAAGCATCCAAGAAACCATTCAATTTTCATAGTTCCGCTACTCACCCGACACAACCATGCAGAAAAATCATCATAACCAGATTCGACTAAGCCAGCGAAACCCTTGTAAAATCAAGGTTTTTCTTGGTTGTCCCTATTATACCGCTATCTCCATTCAAAATATTGAAAGCCTCCGGTAACTCATCCAAACTTGTACTTCTAAGCCATTTTCCGAATTTGGTAAGTCTTACCTCATCAGGAAGTAATTCTCCATTTTCATCTCTTTCATCTGTCATAGTACGGAATTTGTACATTTTAAAAATTGTCTCTTTTCCATCTTTTCCGATTAAGCCCGGACGATCCTGTGTAAATAAAACAGGACTTCCAAGCTTTATTCTGACGATAGCCGCAACTCCCAAATAAATTGGGCTAAAACATACAATAGCTGCTGATGCACAGATTATATCTAATGCCCTTTTAACATACTTTTCGTAAAAATTCATTTTACGAGCCGGTACTGGCTTTATCATTTCTGCTTTGTATGTTTCTTTTTTTGCATGATTTTTCATAATATGTGATGTAACTGTAACGCCTGCCGTTATAGTTGCAGCAGTTATTCCAATTATCTTTTTCTTTGACACAATTTACACTCCCCAATATTTTTACTCAAAACAAGCCCGAATCACTTCAATAATCCTATCCTGCTGCTCCACGGTCATCTTGTTATCGCTTGGCAAACATAATCCTCTTGTAAAAATATCCATTCCTGCATCAGCAGCTTCACCTGCAATATAAGCATTCGATCTTGCCCGACCATTTCCGTCTCTGACAACAAATGGATTCAAACGATAAATCGGCTGCATATGCATTGGCTTCCAGATTGGACGCCCTTCTGCATTGATTGAAGAAATTGCTTCCAGAATTTCTGTTGGACAGGTTTTTCCTGGTTCTTTTACATAGCAAACATCCTGTTCGCCTCGTACCTGCTTGCACATCGCATCTTTATCAATGATCAGGCATGAAAGCCAGTAATTTGGTTCAGAATTTTCCAGATCCATTGGATTCATAGATACTGGCAATCCCTTGAATCCTTCTTTATATCTTTCGTAGATTGCTTTTTTCTGTGCAATATGTTCATTCAGATATGGAAGCTGTCCGCGTACAACTCCCGCAATTACATTACTCATTCGGTAGTTGTATCCTAATTCTTCATGCTGATACCATGCAGCATTTTCTCTGGCCTGGGTAGACCATTTACGTACTTTATTAGCTGATTCTTCATCATCTGTCAGGAAACAGCCTCCTGCACTTCCTGTGATGATCTTATTTCCATTAAATGAAATCGTATTATATTTTCCAAATGCTCCTGTCTGAATGCCCTTATATGTAGCTCCCATTGACTCTGCTGCATCTTCTACCAGAATGGCATTATGCTTCTTAATAATTGCATTTAATTCATCTACTTTTCCTGGTGTTCCATAAAGATGTGCTATAACTACAACTTTTGTATCCGGATAAATTTCAAAGGCTTTTTCAAGAGCTGCCGGATCCATATTCCAGGTATCATATTCTGTATCAATAAATACCGGTTCTCCTCCTTCATATACAACCGGATTAACTGTTGCATCAAAAGTCATATCAGAACAGAATACCTTTTTTCCTTCCAATGCACCATGTCCAACTTTCGGCATGCCATAAGCTTCCATGCCGGCCAGTTTCATAGCCAGATGAAGAGATGCAGTTCCTGCTGATAAAGCTACAGCATATTTACAACCAATAGTCTCACATACCATTCTTTCTACTTCATTGATATTTTTTCCTACTGTAGACATCCAGTTTGTCTCGTATGCTTCTTTCACATATTTAATTTCCGGTCCGTGCATTGTTGGACTGCTTAACCAGACTTTTGATTCAAATTTCTGAAATTTGTTATTTTCTTTGAACATGGTTCATTACCCCTTTATATGTGCTTTTAATTATGTATTTTTATTACTTCTCAATTCTTCTCCGCAGCCACAGCCGCCTCACTCATCAGTTCCTCATAAACCTTCTGATGTATCTTCAGATCAGAATCTGCGGAATGGTAAGTCGGTACTATCGCAGCCACAATTTCTCTTATCTTGTCGCTGTTTGCGTAACCATAGGCTGCCAGAATTTCCAGCTGTTTAAAGAATTCCTGTACGTCCATTTCGATTGGCTTGCCAATGTGTATCAGATCGTTCGGTGTTTTGGCCATTCCTTCTTCTGCCATGAGTTTTTCTTCGTAGAGCTTTTCGCCTGGGCGAAGGCCTGTGTATGTAATCTGGATGTCTACGTCTGGTGTGTAGCCGGAAAGCTTGATCAGGTTTCTGGCCAGGGTATCGATCTTTACAGGAGCTCCCATATCCAGGACAAAGATCTCACCGCCTTTTGCATAGGTTCCTGCCTGAAGTACAAGGCTTACTGCCTCTGGGATTGTCATAAAGTAACGGATAATATCCGGATGGGTCACTGTCACAGGGCCGCCTTTTTCAATCTGACGTTTGAACAGCGGAATAACACTTCCGTTACTTCCCAGAACGTTTCCGAATCGTACCGCAACAAACTCGGTTCCCTGTTTCCTGTCAGATGTGGAAATATCATTTACATAAGCTCTTCCTTCGTTATCACGCAAAGCTTCTTTTGTCCCGCTGATGTGTTCTCCAAGGTGTGGCAGCCAGTCTGCGTGTCCACTGTGGCTGATGGTATTCATGCTCTGTACAACCATCTCACAGAGACGTTTGCTTGCTCCCATAATATTGGTCGGATTAACTGCTTTGTCTGTACTGATCAGTACAAATCTCTGGCAGCCGTTCAGCATTGCTGCATAGGCTGTTTTATAGGTACCGATTACATTGTTTTTGATTGCCTCACATGGGCTGTTCTCCATCAGAGGTACATGCTTATGGGCTGCTGCATGGTATACAATCTCAGGTTTATATTTCTCGAATACCCAGTTGATTCGCTTGCTGTCACGAACCGAACCGATCAGAACTTTCAGATTCAGATTCGGATAATTTGCTTTCAGCTCCTGTTCAATGTCATAGGCGTTGTTTTCATAAATATCAAAGATTACCAGAAGCTCCGGCTCATGTCCTGCAATCTGCCTGCAAAGTTCGCTTCCGATGGAACCGCCTCCTCCGGTTACCAGGATTCTTTTTCCCTTCAGATACTGAAAGATCTCAGACATATTTACTTTGATAGTGTCTCGTCCAAGAAGATCTTCAACTGCAACTTTTTTCATCTTACTTAAAGATACTTCTCCGTTTACCAGCTGGTATACACCCGGAAGCTGTTTCAGCTCACAGCCTGTCTCTTTACAGATGTTCAAAATATCTCTTTTCTGATGTGGCGTTGCTGTTGGAATCGCAAGAAGGATCTGATTGATATGATATTTATCTACATTCAGAA
This sequence comes from Blautia sp. HA8986, assembly GCF_056504635.1. Lineage (NCBI taxonomy): Bacteria > Bacillati > Bacillota > Clostridia > Lachnospirales > Lachnospiraceae > Blautia > Blautia sp. HA8986. The sequence goes on along the minus strand of NZ_JBWLUQ010000001.1, from coordinate 23,384 downwards.
AAATATCATCTCTTCCTCCAACAACAGGTACACCTTCCATATATCGTCCCCATTTATTCGGGTTATCATCGATGATGCATCTTACTCTCGCATTGGTTTCCTTCGCATTCTGAAGCTCTCTTACAATTGTTCTTCCTGCTTCTCCTGCTCCGATGATCATGACATTTTTACTGCGTTCTTCTTTTTCACTCTTCTCTCTTCTGTTTCTTTCCAGAAGAATAAAGCGGTAAGAAAATCGCACTCCTACAGTCAGGAAAAACTGCAGCATAATTCCAATGAGATAATAGGATGCCGGCATTCTTCCATAAATAGCTGTAATTCCTGCAATATGTAAAACACCGGTAATGACCGTTGCAAAAGTGATCTTGATTAGCTCATTAAAACTTGCAAATCTCCAGACGCTGTTATAAAGACGCAGGCATCCAAATGTAACCAGCATAATGATGGTATATATTGGGGCAAAACTTCTCCACGCCGAAAAATATCCGTCCGGGATTGATGAATATCGAAAATCAAATCTTATCAGCAGTGCCATAAAATAAGAAAAATTAACTGCAACAATATCATAAATAACAAGATAGATTGCAATTACTTTCCAGTGTTCTAATTTCTTCATAGTTCCTACGGTTTCTCGTACTGTTTCTGCATAATCTCTTATGTATTCTTCCTGCTCTTTATCTTCTGTCTGCTTCTCGTCCGGGTTTCGTTTCGCCAAGGCAAAAAGAAGAATCAGAAATGAAATAATGAGCACGATCGAAATGAATAGAATAATGTGCATTTCTTTATTTCCTCTTTTATATTTATAACTTATCTAATTTATTTATATCCCCGAACTGCTCCATCCGCAGTTCGGCTCATTATATTCAGTCTTAAAATTATTCCTACTTCGCGCCGCTTCCGCGGAATACAACCATTACTGTTTTAAACAGAATTTCCACGTCGAGCTTGAGGCTCCAATCGGAAATGTATCTGGTGTCGAGTTCTACTACTTCCTCGAAATCTGTGATGTCACTTCGTCCGCTTACCTGCCACATACCGGTGAGGCCTGGCTTGATGGCGAGACGTTTGCGGTGGTGGAGTTCGTATTTCTCCCACTCGTCCATTGTCGGTGGTCTTGTTCCTACAAGACTCATGTCTCCTTTCAGAATGTTCCAGAACTGCGGAAATTCATCCAGGGATGTCTTTCTGATAAAGTGCCCTACTCCTTTGATGATTCGTGGATCATCGTCCATTTTGAACATCATTCCGTCTTTTACATTGTTCTGCTTCATGAGCTCTTTCTTTCGCTCTTCGGCATCCATGTACATGGAACGGAATTTATAGATCTTGAACGGGCGTCCGTTCTTTCCCATGCGGACCTGTGAGAAAAATGCAGGACCGGGGGATTTGATCTTGATGGCCGGAACCAGGAAGATTGCTGCGATTCCTGTGAACAGACAGCCTACAAGGCCGCCTGCGATATCCATCGCTCTTTTTACAAACATCTGACGTGGTGTTACGATACGGATGCTGCTTGAAAGTACAGGATATCCGGCCAGTTCTTCCACGATCTGATTCTTGCCAAGTGATTTCATTGTTGCAAGCTGCATATGAATTACTACACCCATTGCAGAACAGTCCTTAACGATCTGTTCCGGGATGTCGATTGCTTTCGGTACTGCAAAAAATACTTCGTCTACCCAGTTCTTATGGATATATTCGATAATATCATCCTGTCCTGCAACTACCGGTATTCCGTTTATGGAATTTGATTTCTTGTCACAGTCCATAAGTGCGATTCCTGCCAGATGATAATTTCCGTAGTTATTCTTACGGATATTCTCTACAACACTCTTCGCATTGCTGCTGACAGTGACAATCAGAAGGGATCTCTTCTCACCTTCTTCATATCTTCTGTCTTTCAGAAATTTCTTAAGAATCTGTCTGCAGCAATAGCTGAATCCAATATAAAGTACATATGTAATCAGCAGGATCATTCTTGAATAGTCACTGCCGATCCTGGAGAGAAACATATATGCCAAAACCAGAAGACATACAAGCGTACACTGCTCAAATGTCTTCTTCAGCTCTACCAGAGTTCCTCTTCTCAGTACACCGCTGAAGCTCTCATTAAAAAATGTGACCATCAGCTGTATGAAGATCATTACGATTGCTACATTTCTGTAAAGCTCTGTGTGATATGGCTGGTTTATCCCGTTCCGAACCCAGTAGGCCAGAATAAACGCCAGCTGCAGACACAGCATATCACATATGGTAAAGTCCGCATGTTTTACCCAACTGCTGTTTTCTTTTTGGTACATATTCTTTTCTACGCCTTCCCTCACTTACATTTATCTTTTGCCTTTATTGATTTCCCTCTCCGATATTTTCTGTATCTGTCGGAGAGGGTATCTGGATTTTTATTTCACTACAACCGTGAGAATTGCTCCGTTTGAGCTGTTTCCCTGGTTGTCTACTACATAATATGTAAGCTCATAGGTTCCCGGTGTTGCGGTATTTACATCTCCGGTGATCTGGATCTTTTTGAAAAGATCACTTCTTGTCTCTGTATCATCCTGAATATCCTTGACATAGCTTAATTTATCCAGAGCTGTACCTACCGGTACTTCCACATAATATGTGGTCAGATACAGCTTGGGAGCCTGAGGGGAAAGCTGTGCAATTTTGTCTTCCTCTGTTTTCTGAGCCTGTTCCTCAGGAGTAAGATCTCCTTCTGTGGAGTCTGTAGCATCATCTGAAGAATCTGTGCTGTCTTCCTCTGAAGTATCCTCTGTATCGGAATCTGCATCCGGCTTCTCTGCCTGATCTGCATTATCAGTAAGATCTTCATTATCCACAAGTCCAAGATCAGGATTCTCTGCACTTCCGTCCTCAGCTTCCATTGTGAATTCTTTCTTGGTTACGTTGTTGCTCTTGTCCTTGGCAACAAAAATGACTGTGATCTGCTTGCCATCATTCTTCGGATACATGGTCTCTACAGTGAGAGAGTCTGTAACATCACCATCTTTATTATCCTGAGCTCTTACATCTTTAAGAAGATCTTCTGTCGTCATACCTGATGTATATTTGGTATCTTTATCTTCTGAAAATGTGATCTTCGGTCCCTCATTGTCCTCTGAACCTTTGATATATATCACGCCTGCTCCAAGACCTATACAAACGATCACAAGTAAAACAATTAAAATTTTTTTCATAGTTCTGCTTCTCCCGCACCTTTCCCAACGCCTGTTTCAGTTGTTGTTATTTTTATGCGTGACGTTTCTTTTTCTTCTTGGATTTCTTTCCTAATTTGGATACATAGGGAATTGTTCCCAGTACACTTAATCCAAGATATTTCTCTACATCTTCCGGTGTCTTCACTGTGTCATTGGTAAGATATACGATAATGACAATAGCTGCTGCCAGAAGAATTCCAAACATTCCGCCCAGCATGCCGTTCTTTGCAGCACTTGGACTTGACGGAGAATCCGGAATATTTGCAGTCTCTACTACGTTTACAGCTTTGATATCCATAACCTGCTGGATATGCTTGGATGCGATATCTCTGACTGCATTGGCAATCTCTGCCGCAGTATACGGATCCGTATCTGTAATCGTAATAGATACTACTCGTGTATCTGTCGGTGTGTCTACAGACAGCTTACTGAGAAGCTGCTCATGTGTCATATCCAGGCCAAGCTGCGCGATCACGCCCTCTGTAACTGTACGGCTTTTGATAAGCTCTACATAATCCTTGGTCAGTGATGTACTGGTCTGGATATCCTGATTGGTCAGTGTGCTGCTGTCCTGCTTGGACAGGACAACGATCTTGGTTGTGGATTCATACTTCGGTGTGATCAGAAGCATGGTTCCCATAACAGCTACCAGGCAGAAAACAATACCGGATAAAATGATGATACCCAGTTTGCTCAGCAGTAGATGAAATACTTCTCCAAGATCGATCTCTACTTCGTCATTGTTGTTTACAGTCTGATTTTCCATTTCTACTCTCCATTACCCTGTGATTTTCCGGGGATTTCTGATAAAGATCTTCTTTACATATTCGCTCCCCATTGTCTTTTCCATTTTTGCGACACATTTGCCGATTTCCGGAATTCGTTCTGTCTTTCTGTGGCCATCTGATCCTACAAAATCCAAAAGGCCCTGTTTCATGACTTTCTTCGCAAATGTTCTGGCACCAAAGCCATCCTGTCCGCTGATGGTGTCCGCATTGACCTGGATGTATGCTCCCATCTGCTTCAGTTCCGTAAGAAAGCCAATATCATTACGTGTCGCCTTGTAACGTTCCACATGAGCGATGATCGGAATATATCCATTCATCAGAAGACTTCTGACCCGTTCTTCGATATATTTCTTCTCATCTCCGTTACTGAATTCCACAAGCACATATCTGGACCCAGCCATCGTAAGCCTTCGCCCTTTTTTAAGACATTCTACCATGTCCATGCTGGAATGAAGCTCACACCCCAGATAAAGACGCATGCCTTCTTCTCCAATATTCATGGCTGCTCTTCTCAGCTGCATAAACTGCCGGGTTACAATATTCAGATGCGGTTCGAACATATCATACCGAAAATGCGGTGTCAGGATTACATGCCGCACTCCCTCATTATATTCCTTGTTCAGCATCCACAGGGATTCCTCCGTGTTTCTTGCGCCGTCATCTACCCCGGGGAGAATATGACAATGAATATCATAAAGTCCCTTCATTAAAATAACCTGCTCATTTCTGTTCTGATGCTCTGTTTACTTGCTGCTCTCGCCATAGTCTCCATAGGAACCGTACTTGCCATATTTACCATATTTGCCATATTTGCCGTACTTTCCGTAATGGCCGTAAGTACCTGCCTTGCTGTAGTCTACCTTGTTAAGGATCGTTCCGAGGATCGGACAGTTACTCTTGGCAAGCTGATCCTTTACTTCCTGTACAAAACGATAACTGATGGTGCCTGCCTCAATAACGATCACAGATCCGTCACAGGAATCTGCTATAATGGCACTGTCGATAATGATTCCAAGCGGCGGTGTATCTACGATAACATAATCATATACGTCTCTTACCACACGGATCATGTCCTTAAATAATCTGTTTCCCAGAAGCTCTGCCGGGTTAGGCGGAACAATACCGGAAAAAATAATGTGAAACTTAGGGAGGGTGGTAGCACAGATCACGTCAGAAAGCTTGGCCTGCTTGGACAGATAATGTGCAAGTCCCATGACTTCCTGATCAACAGATACCCGCCCCATCATAACAGATTTACGGAGATCCGCATCAATAAGCAGAACGGACTTGCCGCTCTCAGCAAGAGATGCAGCCAGATTGAATGCCACACTACTCTTACCTTCATTCGGAGTACAGCTGGTAAGTGCAATGACCTTCTTATCGGCTCCGCAAAACTGGATATTGGTACGAAGTGCCTTATAAGCCTCATCCATCTGATGATCAAACTTCCAATCACTCAGTTTAACTTTAATCATAATTTTTCTTCACCTTTACCTTTATCTTCTATCTGATGACAGCCCTGCCCTCCAGGCATGTCTAATCATTATTATACAATCCACCATCCTATTGTGCAAGTTCTTTATTCGACGTAAAACACGTCAAATATGTACATTTTACCCAATTTCTTTGCTATTTTATCCCTGATAGATCAAAACAGGATAGATTATTCCGCTTTCCTGTGTTAAAATAAACCCACGGCAATGAGTGCAGCTGTTACAGGAGGAGCCATATTTGCTGCTGGCCGCATCGCGGTCCAGCACCCCATTTTGCCAACCGTGATTGGCTGCCATAAGGAGGATATAAGACATGACGAAACAGGATTTTCAGAAGCTGGCAGAGAACCATATCCTGCTGTTGGATGGTGCCACAGGCTCCAACCTGATGAAAGCAGGAATGCCAAGAGGGGTCTGCACTGAGAGCTGGGTTATTGAGCACAAGGATGTGATCCAGGCTCTCCAGAAGGGCTACATTGAAGCAGGAAGCAATATTATCTATGCGCCGACTTTCGGCGGAAACCGTGTGAATCTTACCATGCATGGACTTGAGGGTCAGATTGAAGAGATCAACCACACTCTGGCCGGCTATACCAGAGAGATCGCACCTGCGGGTGTTTATGTTGCAGGTGATATCACCACTACCGGCAAGATGATGGCACCGGCCGGTGATATGACCTATGAGAAAGCTTTTGAGACTTATCAGGAACAGATCGGTTTTCTCCGCGATGCCGGTGTTGACCTGATCGTTGCTGAGACTATGATCAATATTGAGGAGACACTGGCTGCTGTAGATGCCTGCCAGAGTGTCTGCGACCTTCCGATCATCTGCACAGTAACTGTGGAAGCTGACGGAAGTATTTTCAGCGGCGGCAATGCAGTGGAGGCTGCCATGTCTCTTGAGGCTGCAGGTGCTTCTGCTGTTGGTATCAACTGCTCTGTCGGACCTGACCAGCTGGTATCTGTTGTACGCAATATTAAAGAAAATGTTTCCATTCCGGTTATCGCCAAACCGAATGCCGGAATGCCGCAGATCGATGATCAGGGCAATGCTGTTTACAGTATGACACCTGCTGATTTTGCAGGTTATATGAAGGTACTTGTGGATAACGGTGCTTCTGTTGTTGGCGGATGCTGCGGTACCACTCCTGAGTTTATCGCAGAGACTGCACATGTGCTTGGACTTAAATAAAGAATACATATGATATAAAAACAAAAAATCCTGAGATCATCTATATATAAATAGATTTCTCAGGATTCTTTATTTTATTCATAAGTCAGGCGGATATTCGCAATTCCTGGTCTGCTTTCCATATTTCTGCTCACCGGAAAAATACTTATTTATCTTCTCTGCTTTCTTCCGTCCTGTTCACCTCATCTGCATATGCAGAACGTATCGCCTTCCTTACAGGCAGGACACATGCGGGCACAACAGAAAGTCCATCTATTCCCATCTGGATAAACTCCTCTGTAAGATTGGAATCTGCTGCCAGTTCTCCGCATATGTACACATTGCAGCCGGATCTGTGCCCTGCCTCTGTTACCATACGGATCATTTTTACCAGTGCAGGGTGATGGTCGTTATATTTATGTTTCAGAAGAAGATTCTGTCTGTCCATAGCCAGTGTGTACTGAGTCAGGTCATTGGTTCCAAGGCTCAGGAAATCCACACGTTTTCCAAGTTCTTCGCTGATCATTACAGCTGCCGGTGTCTCGATCATGATACCTGTTCGGATATTTTTATACGGGATATTTTTTTCATCAAGGCCTTTCTTAACCTCCCGGATTAGTTCTTCGATCTCGTCAAGCTCTTCCTCTGATGTGATCATCGGATACATCAGACTGATATTTCCATAAGCACTGGCGCGGTAAATAGCACGAAGCTGTGCTTTGAACATTTTTTTCCGGTCAAGGCAGAGACGGATTCCTCGATTTCCCATCATAGGATTTACTTCATCCGGAATAGCCATATAGTCTGCCTGGCGGTCTGCTCCCAGATCTACGGTACGGATTACTGCCGGACGGCCTTCCATATCTTCTGCAACTTTCTTGTAGGCGCGGAAAAGCTCATTCTCTCTCGGATAATTCTCTCTTCCAAGATACTGGAACTCACTGCGGAGAAGTCCGATTCCTGCTGCTCCGTAATAGAGCACTGTGTTCAGGTCATCCAGATTTCCGATATTAGCCAGAAGCCTGATCTCTTTTCCATCTGCTGTGACATCTTTCTGATTTCGAAGTCTCAGCAATTCTTCCCGCTCTTCTGTATCTGCCTGATGACGGATCTCATATTCCTTCAGGAGTTCCGGCTCCGGATCAATATACAGTGTTCCTGTATAGCCATCCACAATGGCCTGATGTCCGTCCCATTCCTTCCGGATCTCCACTTCCACCAGTGTGGGAATCGCCATGGATTTCGCCATAATGGAAACATGGGAAATAATGGAGCCCTGGTGCATGGCTACTGCCAGGAGGCTTGATTTGTTCATCTCCAGAAGTTCATTCGGAGAAAGCTGCTCTGATGCAAGGATCACCGGTTCGTCTCCCAGATTGATCCGCGCATGGGAACCTCCCATTGCACCGATCAGAAGTTCAGATACCTCACGGATGTTCTCAATCTGTTCCTTAACTGCCTCATCTTCCAAATTACGGAATACATTGGCAAGCTCATCCCTTGTAGTCTGGACAGCATAAGCTGCACTGACCTTCTCTGTTGTGATCATGCTCTCCACTGCCCGCTGAAAACTGCCTGCGCCAAGAAGCCTGAGCTGACGTTTCAGTGTCAGCTCCTGCTCCTTTGGAAGCGGGTAGCCATTTTTATACATGTGCTGGATCTGCTCTCTTACCGCTGTTCTTGCGTGATCCAGACGATCCAGCTCTTTTTTTACATTGTCCACCATGGACTGGCGGATCTGATATTCGCCTCTGTGATAATACAGTATTTTTCCTATGGCGATTCCGGCAAAGGCGGATGTGCCCTTATATATTTCCACCTTAAAAACCCCCTTACTGCTCTTTATGCTTTAATCGCAGGCAGCTTTGAATTCTGTCCAGATCTTGTTGTATTCCTGCTCTGCTTCCTGGCTTACATTCTCAATGCTTTCACCTTTTGTCACATCATCCGGAACAACCAGATTCTCATCTACAAGATCATCTGCCGCCTTATTTGTATTATAGTATCCAACAGAATTGATGCATTTGGCTGTTACTTCCGGCTGAAGAAGATAGTTGATAAACTCATTGGCTGCCTCAGCATTCGGTGCCTCGCTTGGGATAAAGGTTCCAAGGATTCCGAATCCAAGTCCCTCTTCCGGATAAACAACCTTGAGATCCGGGTTATCCTTCAATGCCTGTGTAACCTGTGAAGTGTAAAGGAATGCCACACTTGCCTCTCCGTTGAGCAGTGCATTCTGTGTATTGTCATCCTGAATCAGGCGGATATTCGGTGCCAGCTCCTGAAGCTTCTCTCCTGTCCTGGCGATCACGTCAACATCATCTTCATTCATGCTCTCACCCATGGAAAGCTGTGTAATTCCACAAATAACGCGATAAGCTCCAATAATGGCAACACTGTCCTCAAGAGACGGATCCCAGAGATCCTTGTATCCCTTGATATCAATATCTACCTGGTCCGGATCATAAACGATCAGCGGGATTCCTGCACCGTACGGTACCGTATACTCATCGTCCGGGTCATAGAACTGTCCCTGGAAAAGCGGATTGATGTTTCCCCAGTTGGTAATTGCATCTTTGTCAAGCTTCTGAACAAGGCCTTCCTTCACTGCACTTTCAATAATGTAGTCATCCGCAATTACCACATCATAATCACCCCCCTTTGCCTGGGAAAGCTTCTCAAGCATAGTCTCATCTGTATCAAAGTTAGAGTAAACAACCTTAGTGCCTGTTTCTTTTTCGAAGTCATCCAGCACTTCCTGCGGAACCATTCCGTCCCAGGTATAAAGTACCAGTTCATCTTTATCTTTCGCACTGACGCTGACACCTGTTGCCATAGCTGCCGTAAGTGCTGCACATAACATAACTGCTGCTGCTTTTTTCGCTCTCATAGAACCTCCTTAATTCTGTCACACTGACGTTGTCTTATTTTGCTTTTACCTTCGTCCAAAGCTCTGCAAATTTCTGCTTGATCTTTGGCTTCTGGTATCCGAAGATCTCATTCTTCGGATTGTCGATCTTCGGAATATAGGAATCGATTCCCTCGTAAGTTCCGTTCTTCATCTCCTCGAATGCACTCTTCACAGTAGAAGTATATCCTACTTCTTCAGTATTTGAAAGTGCATTTTCGTCATCCAGCATAAAATTAATGAACTCGTGTGCCAGATCTACCTCGCTGCAGTCCTTTGTGATGACCATTGCATCATACCAGGTGTTTGTTCCCTGCTGCGGAGTATAATAGTCAAGATCCTGATTTTCGCTGATAATATAAGAGGCATCTCCGGAATATACAACTGCCATCGCCTTGTTTCCTGAAATCATATTGTCGATCACATCATCTCCTGCATAGATCGGATCCATGGTATCTCTCTGATCGATCAACCAGTCATAAGCTTCCTGGATCTCATCCAGATCCTTGGTATTCATGGAATATCCCAGTGCTTTCAGAGCGATCATAAAGGAATCCCTCTCAGAATCATACATGTAAAGATTTCCTTTGTATTTTTCATCCTTAAGAATATTCCAGCCTTCCTTATCCAGGTCTTCCTGAGATACTACATTCTTATTATAAAGGATTCCTACAGTTCCCCAGAAATACGGGCAGGAATAACGGTTTCCCGGATCATAGTCCTTGTTCTTCACTTCCGGAAGAAGATTTTTCTTATTTGGGATCTTTTTCCAGTCAATAGCCTGCAGATATTCTTCTTTGATCAGACGCTCGATCATATAATCGGACGGAACCAGAACATCATAGGTCTCACCGCTGGCAAGCTTGGTATACATCATCTCGTTGGATTCGAAGGTTTCATACACAACAGTGCAGTTATATTCTTTTTCGAACTTATCCAGCAGGCTCAGGTCCATATATTCACCGGCATTGTAAACTCGCAGTATATGGCTTCCCTGGCTTACGATCGTCCACTTTCCCATAACGATCACAAAAATCACTGCTGTCACTGCTGCCACGATCCTTCTTGTACGTGGCTTCATCTTTTTTGCAGCGGAAGCCTGGAGCTTTGGAAGCACCAGATTTCCCAAAAGCAGCACCACCACAATGACTACGATAACGATGGTAGACAGAGCATTGATGGTCGGATTGATACGCTTCGTCATATTATATACAACAATGGAGATATTTTTTACTCCGTTTCCTGAAACAAAGTAGGAAATTACGAAATCGTCAAAGGACATGGTAAATGCCAGCAGCGCCCCCGCAAAAATCCCCTCTTTGATCATTGGCACGATAACTTTCGTCAGAGCCTGATATGGAGTTGCTCCAAGATCCATTGCAGCGTTGGCAAGATTCGGGTCCAGGCTTCGCACTTTCGGATATACACTCGTGATAACATACGGCGTACAGAACGCGATATGCGCCAGAAGCATGGTCAGATAACCTTTCGTCATTCCCAGAGAAGAAAACAGAAGCATCAGGCCGATAGCTGTTACTATCTCGGGATTCAGTATTGGAAAATTATTAATTGTGAGAACCAGCTCCTTGAGCACTTTTCTGGATTTCGAAAGGCCGATAGCCGTGATGGTTCCCAGTACTGTGGAAATGATCGTTGCCAGGATCGCAATAGACACGGAAACATATACTGCCTTGCTGATTTCCATATTATTTATCAGCTCACCATACCAGCGCAGGGAAAATCCTGTAAATCTTGTCAGCGACTTGGATGAGTTAAAGGAAAAGATCATCGTCACAAGGATGGGCAGGTAAAAAAACGCCAGGCACAGCACTACGTATAATTTTGAAAATATGGTATTTTTTCTTTTCATCTCCTGCCTCCTTTAATCGTCCTGTTTGTCCATCTTCTTCATCAGGCTCATAAAGATCAGGATGATCACAGCCAGGATCAGAGAGATGGCACTTCCGAAGTTCCAGTCGCCGACGGAGATAAACTGCGACTCGATCAGGTTACCGATGAGCATGTACTGGCCGCCGCCGAGAAGTTTCGGAATTACGAAAGTTGAGATGGACAAAAGGAATACCATCATAACACCATTGACAACACCCGGCATGGAAAGCTTCCAAGTTACTTTCCAGAAAGTCTGGAACGGATTTGCCCCAAGGTCATTCGCCGCCTCGATCAGTGACTTGTCCATTTTACTTAAAGATGTATGGATCGGAATGATCATAAACGGCATAAAGTTACAGACAAGACCTACGATAACGGAAAAATCTGTATACATCATGGTGATCGGTGAGATTCCCAGCATTTTCAGAAGATTGTTCACCAGACCATTATCAGAAAGAATGTTCATCCATGCATAAGTACGCAGAAGCATGTTGATCCACATGGGGATCGTAACCATCAGTATGAGAAAGCTCTGCACCTTTTCGGAATATTTTGAAATAATGTATGCTAGGGGATATCCGCATACAAGACAGATCAATGTTGTCAGGATGCCCAGGCGAAAAGATTTCAGGATCACACTTAAATAGGTAGTTTCCAGAAATTTCCCAAAATTCGCCCATGTGAAATGCAGGGTAAGTACCTCGTTTCCATCGGATGTAAAGGCATAAAGCACGATCAGGATCAGCGGTACAACGATCAGAATCGCTGCCCAGATGATGTACGGCTTAATGAGATGCTTAAACTGTTTCATTAGTATCCTCCCATTCTGCACATAACATGGATGTCCTCAGGACCGAATTTCAGTCCAACCTCACGTCCTACTGCTGCGTAATCCGTAGTGTGTACCATGTATGTGCGAAGCTCCGTCTCGATCAGTATCTCATAATGAACGCCCTTGAACGTAATGTTCCGTACGGTACCTCTGATCTTGGCCTGATCCGGCTCCACGATATCCAGATCCTCCGGACGAAGAACCACCTCAATGGCTTCGTTGTCCTCGAATCCTTTATCTACACATTCAAACCGGAAGCCATCAAATTCCACCAGGAAATCTTTGATCATAGTTCCTTCTATAATATTGGACTCTCCGATAAAGCCTGCCACAAAACGGTTCTCCGGCTCATTGTAGATATCTGTCGGGCTCCCGATCTGCTGAATTTCACCATTGTTCATGACAACTACGGTATCAGACATGGAAAGTGCCTCTTCCTGGTCATGGGTGACATAGATAAATGTGATTCCTACTTCTCTTTGGATTTTTTTCAGCTCGATCTGCATCTGCTTGCGGATTTTTGCATCCAGAGCACCAAGCGGCTCATCCAGAAGAAGGACTTTCGGCTCATTGACAAGTGCTCTCGCAATGGCAACTCGCTGCTGCTGGCCGCCGGAAAGAAGGGTGACATCTCTTTTTTCGAAGCCCTCCAGACCTACCATCTTCAGCATTCTTTTTACTTTCTGCTCGATCACGGATTTATCCACTTTTTTCAGGTTCAGGCCGAAACCGATGTTGTCCATAACATTGAGATGCGGAAACAGTGCGTATTTCTGGAATACAGTGTTGATTTCTCTCTTATATGGAGGAAGCTTGGATATCTCAATACCGTTAAAAAGCACCTCTCCGCCGCTTGGCTCCTCAAAGCCTGCGATAATTCTTAAGGTTGTTGTTTTTCCACAGCCGCTGGGTCCCAGAAGCGTAAGGAATTCGTTTTCGTGGATGTCCAGGTTGATACCACGAAGCACCTGCTGGTCATCAAAGTTTTTTGTGAGATTCTTTAACTCGATCAGTTTATTGCTCATCTCTTATTCCCCTTCCCGCGTTTTCCAAGGATCAGATACACAGCCAGCACAAGAAGGATCGCTCCCAGCATGATCGTGCAAAGTGCATTAATCTCCGGCGTAACGCCTGTTTTCATCTGTGTGTAAACTTTTATCGGCAGCGTGGATACACGCGGACCTGTAACAAAAATGCTGATCACCACATCATCCATGGACATGGCAAAGGCCAGCAGAGAGCCGGATATGACAGCCGGCATGATCAGCGGCAGGGTAATGTCCCAAAATGCCCTGAAAGAACCTGCACCAAGATCTCTGGCTGCCTCCTCAAGAGATGGGTCCATTCCCACAAGCCTTGCTTTTACTTCCATTAATATATAGGGTACACAGAAAACCGTGTGTCCGATGAGAAGTGTCAGCATTCCAAATGGCAGATGCAGCATGTAAAAAAACGCCATCAGCACCATTCCAAGGATTATCTCAGGGATCATCAGCGGCAGAATGGAAATATACTCCATCACTCCTTTTGTTTTCCAGTGGATCCTGGAAAGTCCTACAGCCCCCAGTGTTCCGATCACCGCAGATACCCCACAGCTGGATACCGCAAGGATCAGACTGTTTTTCAATGCCTGGATCATGTCTCTGTCCTGAAAAAGTTCCTGATACCATTTCATTGAAAATCCGGTGAACCGAACCGGAAGTCTTGCTTCATTAAAAGAAAATACAACTACCACTCCAATAGGCAGATACATGAGAAAAAACAGGATTCCCAGATATAAACCCGAAAGCTTTGAATTCTTTTTCATCCGATTCCCTCCAGTTCCTTTACATTAGTGATCTTACGATACACCACGATCATAAGTGTGGTAAGTACCATCAATACAACAGCAAGTGCCGCTGCAAACGGCCAGTTGTTTCCTCTTGTCATCTGCTCCTGTATCAGACTTCCAACCAGTACGATCTTGTTTCCGCCAAGGATATCTGCAATAAAGAACAGGCCCATGGATGGGATAAACGTGAGGATCACTCCGGAAAGAAGTCCTGGCAGTGTCAGCTTAAAGGTAACACTCCAGAATGCCTGCCATCTGCCGGCTCCAAGATCTCTGGCGGCTTCGATCAATGACCAGTCCAGCTTCTCCGCACTGGAATATACAGATAAAGCCATAAACGGCAGCAAAACATAAACCATGCCGATAACAATAGCAGGATAACTGTACAGAATCTTCAGTGGTTCCTGTATCAGCCCCAGTTTCATTAAAATATAGTTCAGAAGACCTTTTTTCTGGAGAATGATGATCCAGCCATAAAGCCGGATCAGGGAGTTCACCCAGAAAGGCAGCATCAGAAACAGCATGGCAAGCTTCTTTTTTCCCTCGGAAAGTTTCGCCATAAAATAGCCGAAAGGGTAACCGATCAGACAGATGATCAGTGTACTGGTGATGGCAAGGCGAAAAGATCCTGTAAAAGTCTGCAGGTATACAGGCTCCAGGATCTGTTTGTAATTATCCAGAGTAAATTTCCAGTTTACGCCGTATCCGCCGTCTGCTGTGGAAAAGCTTAAGGCGATCACATACAGGAGTGGCAGGGCTACGAAGATCAGGGTAAAAATGTACAATGGCAGGATCATCCATACGGAGCCTGCGCCACGCTTACGCATGGGTGCCTCCTGTTGTGCTTTGGTTATCTCTCTGAGCTTTCTGCGTGTTTGTTTCTGCGTTTGCTTCGGGTCTGTCTACAAGAACCGCATCGGAAGGCTTAAAACAGCAGCGTACTGTTTCACCTACATTTACGTTTGTGTCGATACCGTAGCGGCTTGCTATGATCTCCTGGCCTTCGGTTGTTTTCAATACTACACGAAGCTGACCGCCTGCGAACGTTTTTTCTGTTACTATGGCGGTGAGACCATAAATATTACCAGTTGAGTTTGTATTATCCATGTGCTTCTGTGTGCCTTCATGTGCATTTTTCTCTGCACATTCGTTTTCTTTTTCCTGTAGATTACCCTGTATGTTTTTTACGGTTTCTTCAAAGCGGATATTTTCACTTCGTACCGCGATCCTGACGGTTTCACCTGGCTGCGGCATATTTTCTTCTAATACTGGCAAAACCTGCACTTCTCCACTTTCTGTTATTATTGTGATCTGATGGTCTTTATTATCTGCCGGCTCTTTTACAACACCTTTCAGAATATTTGCATTACCTACAAAAGTCGCAACATAGCTGGTTTTCGGATGATTATATATTTCATCCGGTGTTCCGATCTGCTCAAAACGTCCGTGGTTCATCACTGCGATCGTGTCCGACATATTGATGGCTTCTTCCTGATCGTGGGTAATGTAAATAAATGTAATTCCAAGCTTCTTCTGCAGGTGCTTCAGCTCATGCTGCATGGCTCGCCTCAGCTGCAAATCCAGTGCCCCCAGCGGCTCGTCCAGAAGAAGGACTTCCGGGTTATTCACCAATGCCCTGGCAATCGCTACTCGCTGCCGCTGGCCGCCGGAAAGTTCCGATGGCTTTCTTTTTTCAAATCCTGTAAGCTGCACAAGTTCCAGCATTTCCTTTACTCTGCGGCTGATCTCAGCTTTTGGCGTTTTCTTTAATTTCAACCCATAACCGATATTGTCCGCCACATTCATATGTGGAAAAAGTGCGTAATTCTGGAACACTGTGTTCACGTTTCTGCGGTTAGGTTCCAGTCCTGTCACATCTTTCCCATTCAGAAAAACCTGCCCGGAATCCGGCTGTTCCAGCCCCGCGATAATGCGCAATGTAGTGGTTTTACCACAACCGGAAGATCCCAGCAGTGTAACAAATTCGCCTTTTTTTGCCGTAAGGCAGATGCCATCCAGGACGTCCTCCCCATCCTGGAAGCTCTTTTTTATGTTTTTGAGTTCTAATGAAATTTCGGACATTTAATTCTCCTTGTCTTTTTTTAAACGAACTTATGATAGCCTTCATGACTTACGAATATCCGCTTAATTACTCATTCTCAGAAAAATTATCCCGTATATACTGGCAATAGCTTTCTTTATTAAATACAGGTTTAAATTCCCGACAGATTTTCTTTGCTTCTTTTGCCTGATCACGGAGAAGGTGATATATTGTCAGAGCCAGAAGCTTAGCTGGTTTAATATATGCCAGTTCTTCATCTGTGATCTGGAAATCTGCTCCGTGAAGTTTTCCTTCAAATCCTCCGAATGTAAAATTCAGTACAGGGAATAGATGAGTCAGGTCTCCTACATCTGTGCAAGCATTGTTGAAATCCGAAGGCCTGGAGCATCGGTATGTAGCATCCAGAAGTTCCACAGATTCTTTCATAACTTCATCTGCACCCCTGTGAATGACCGGCATATATCCCTGCAAAGGCTCTCTTTTAATCTTACCGCCGAAAGCGTAGGCTGCACCATCATAAGCCCGGTCCATTTTTTCCTGAGTGGCGCGGATCGCTTCCAGGGATGCTGCACGGACTTTTGTCTCGATCACGGCCTCGTCCGGAACTGCATTGATCACATCACCGGCTTTGCGTATCACATTATGAAGACGCACATGATCTTCCTCCCGGAAAGTTTCACGCATCAAGCCCATCATCTGAATCGCACTTGAAGTAATACTTAATGCATTGACTCCATCCCAGGGATCAATGGCTGCATGCGCTGCTTTTCCTCTTACTGTAACGCGCTCTGCTGAAAATCCATTGCAGGCTGCATTTCCCAGATAAAAATCTTCTTCCACCGGCATCATATGCACATGAGTTGTCATAATAATGTCTGAATGATCAAATTCTCCCAGACGGATCAGCTCGCTTTTTCCAGATGCCGGAAAGCCGATTCCTTCTTTTCGAAGGCGTACACGTTTGTCTGCATCTATATATTCTTCCGCCGGAACGGCAAAAAAAGATACGGACCCAGACAGAGAGGCTTGAACCTCCTCATTGGTCAGTGCCAATGCTGCGCCGATCATGGCTGCAATCTGTGCGTGGTGTCCGCATGCATGTGCTGTCCCGTTTACGGGATCAGCCATCGGATGCGACTTGCATCCAATTGCGTCAAGTTCTCCGATAATAGTAATGTTTGGTCCGTCCTGTTCCATCCACTCTGCACGAACCCCTGTGCGTGCAAGTCCTCCATGTACGCGAAGTCCCAGACCACGCAAAAAAGCCGCTACGTGTGCGGCTGTTCTCTCTTCATAAAACCCCGGCTCCGGATGACTCTGGATATCCTTCGCAAGGGCTATGATTTCTTCTCTGTGTTCATCTATAATCTGAATGATTTTTTCTTCAATATGATTCATGTCTTATAACTTCCATTTTCCGCAGGTTAAGCTATATGATATCATAAAACAGTTGGTTTGGAAATAGATATTTTTTGGAGATATTTCGCTACTCCGTCGTTTTCATTGGATTCTATGATTCCGGTTGCCATATCTTTCAGTTCTTTTACTGCATTTTCCACTGCATAGGCTTCATCCGCTATTTCAAACATATCAATATCATTTTTTCCATCACCAAAAACAACTAATCTGTCACATTCCAGTTTTTGTTTTAGCTGCAAAGCAGCCTGCGCTTTGGATGCTTTTTGCGGCATGATTTCCAGCCACTGCTCGCCTGTATAGATATCTTGCTGATAAACAACGTGATATTTATTTTTGTATTTATGATAAAATGGTTCAAGCTTTTCCGACTTATCAATGCAGGTGATATAAAAAAGATTTCCATACATCAGTTCAGATTCTGTAGTTACAATATTCGTACGTTTGTCGCCCTTCCGGCTGTTCAAAAATGCCTTCATTCCACTTGTAGCCTTTGCCGGTATGTAAGAAAATTTTTCAATATCATTCTGATATGAATATATAATCGGATATATTTTGTGTGCAAAAAGATCTTTCAATACCTCATATATATCATCTTCAAAATAATTGGCAATGAGGATTTCTTCTGTTACATTATCTTTCACAAATGCCCCGTTGTATATAATTAGCGGAAAATGTGTGTTAAGACCTTCTGTTACTTTTTTCGATGTATTTAATGATCGGGCTGTTGCATAGGAAAAAAACAGGCCTGAAGAAGTTAAAGCATTGATTGTTTTTATTGTATATGGAGATAAAGTTTCATTTTTTCGTAAAAGAGTTCCGTCAAGATCTGATACGTATAATGTTTTCATAAATAAATCCTTTCGTTTTACTGTAGACAAAGAAACTTTTTTCAGTCGACAGGGAAATTGATGATAAATCATTTTTTTATTATAGCACAAAAAAAGTGGCTGTTTAAGCCACTTTTCACGATTGTATATTCAAAACTACATACATGGTTTGGTGATGATTGTTAATCGTATTTCGAATCAATTTTAACCTGCGTTTCTTGGTCAAGCCCTCACCCGATTAGTAACAGTCAGCTCCATGTGTTACCACACTTCCACCCCTGCCCTATCTACCTCGTCGTCTTCAAGGGGGTTTACTTCTTTAAGAATGGGATATCTCATCTTGAGGGGGGCTTCACGCTTAGATGCCTTCAGCGTTTATCCCTTCCGGACTTGGCTACCCGGCCATGGCTTTGGCAAGCCAACCGGTCCACCAGCGGTCCGTCCATCCCGGTCCTCTCGTACTAAGGACAGCTCCTCTCAGATATCCTACGCCCACGCCGGATAGGGACCGAACTGTCTCACGACGTTCTGAACCCAGCTCGCGTACCGCTTTAATGGGCGAACAGCCCAACCCTTGGGACCTACTACAGCCCCAGGATGCGATGAGCCGACATCGAGGTGCCAAACCACTCCGTCGATGTGAACTCTTGGGAGTGATAAGCCTGTTATCCCCAGGGTAGCTTTTATCCGTTGAGCGATGGCATTCCCACTTAATACCACCGGATCACTAAGCCCTACTTTCGTACCTGCTCCACCCGTCGGTGTCGCAGTCAAGCTCCCTTCTGCCTTTGCACTCTTCGAATGGTTTCCGTCCATTCTGAGGGAACCTTTGGGCGCCTCCGATACCCTTTCGGAGGCGACCGCCCCAGTCAAACTCCCCGCCTGGCATTGTCCCACCGCCGGATCACGGCGGCTGGTTAGAAGCCCAATATCACAAGGGTGGTATCCCAACAGCGGCTCCGCGGCAACTGACGTTACCGTTTCTCAGCCTCCCACCTATCCTGTACATGCAACACCGGACCCCAGTGCCAAACTGGAGTAAAGCTCCATGGGGTCTTTCCGTCCTGGCGCGGGTAGCCAGCATCTTCACTGGCACTTCAATTTCACCGGATGTATTGCCGAGACAGCGCTCAAATCATTACGCCTTTCGTGCGGGTCGGAACTTACCCGACAAGGAATTTCGCTACCTTAGGACCGTTATAGTTACGGCCGCCGTTTACTGGGGCTTAAATTCAAAGCTTCGACTTACGTCTAACCTCTCCTCTTAACCTTCCAGCACCGGGCAGGCGTCAGCCCATATACCTCACCTTTCGGTTTCGCATAGACCTGTGTTTTTGCTAAACAGTTGCTTGAGCCTATTCTCTGCGGCCTGCTCTCGCAGGCACCCCTTCTCCCTAAGTTACGGGGCCATTTTGCCGAGTTCCTTGGCAATACTTCTTCCGCCGGCCTTAGGATTCTCTCCTCATCCACCTGTGTCGGTTTACGGTACGGGTACAGTATAAACAATAGCGGCTTTTCTTGACGCATGGCTCACGGGCTTCGCTACTAAAATTCGCTCCACATCACGTCTTCCCATTGCATGGCGGATTTTCCTACCATACTGGTACCTCGCTTGTACCGGACTTTCCATTCCCGGCTCCCGCTCTCCTTACGTGTCCCCACAGTTCTGTTATACTGCAGTACAGGAATATCAACCTGTTGTCCATCGGCTACGGCTCTCGCCCTCACCTTAGGTCCCGACTCACCCAGGGCAGATCAGCTTTACCCTGGAAACCTTGGATATTCGGCCTAGAGGATTCCCACCTCTATCTCGCTACTCATTCCGGCATTCTCTCTTCTATACAGTCCACAGCTCCTTACGGTACTGCTTCTTCCCATATACAATGCTCCTCTACCAATCCTTTCGGATTCCTTAGTTTCGGTGGCGCGTTTCAGCCCCGGACATTTTCGGCGCAGGACCTCTCGACCAGTGAGCTATTACGCACTCTTTGAATGTATGGCTGCTTCTGAGCCAACATCCTGGTTGTCTTCGAAATCCCACATCCTTTTCCACTTAACGCGCACTTTGGGACCTTAACTGTAGGTCTGGGCTCTTTCCCTTTTGACCGCCCAACTTATCTCGTGCAGTCTGACTCCCGGTGATATCTACACGGCATTCGGAGTTTGATATTCTTCGGTAGGCTTTGACGCCCCCTAGGAAATTCAGTGCTCTACCTCCGCAAGACTCACACCGAGGCTAGCCCTAAAGCTATTTCGAGGAGAACCAGCTATCTCCGGGTTCGATTGGAATTTCTCCCCTATCCACACCTCATCCCCACCCTTTTCAACGGATGTGGGTTCGGTCCTCCACTACCTCTTACGGCAGCTTCAACCTGGACATGGATAGATCACCCGGTTTCGGGTCTACTCCTACTGACTCTGGCCCTCTTAAGACTTGGTTTCCCTACG